>NZ_CP042171.1:0-2400000 GCF_005938645.2 Pedobacter sp. KBS0701 | reverse complement strand
GCTTAATGCCCAGGCAAATTGATGCTGCAGGTAGCGATATGCTTAAATCTAAACTCGCAGATCTTGGTTTACAGATCCACTTAAATAAAAACACCACAAGTATTGAAGGCGATGGCAGTATTACGGCTTTAAAATTTAGCGACGATACGATATTGGATGTCGACATGCTGGTAATCTCTGCCGGCATAAAACCACGCGATGAACTGGCCAAGGCCTGCGGCATTGAGGTTGGTCCAAGAGGCGGAATTGTAGTTGACGAAAAAATGCAGACCAGCGATCCGGCGGTATTTGCCATTGGTGAATGCGCTTTATATGATGGAATGATTTATGGTTTGATTGCGCCGGGCTACGAAATGGCCGAGGTATTGGCCGCAAATCTTTGCGAAGGAAATAAAACATTTACCGGATTTGATATGAGCACCAAACTCAAACTAATCGGCATTGATGTGGCCAGTTTTGGCGATAATTTTATCACCGAGCCGGATTGCCGTACCATCATCTTCGAAAACAAACATAAAGGCGTTTATAAAAGAATAAATGTTAGTAATGACGGGCAATACCTTTTAGGAGGTATATTAATTGGAGATGCAACAGCGTATAACTTGCTGTTGCAAACCTCTAATAACCGGATCGTGCTACCAGAGAATCCTGAAGAACTGATATTGGGTACACGTGGAGGCAGTGAACCTGCAGGAGGTGCCGGAATTACAGCTTTACCAGACAGTGCATTAATCTGTAGTTGTGAAGGTGTTAGCAAAGGCGACATCTGCTCGGCAGTTGCTGATGGATCTTGCGAAAACATCGATGACCTGAAGAAATGCACCAAAGCAGGTACAGGTTGTGGAGGCTGTTTGCCGATGGTTAAAGATTTAATGACCTATACTTTGAAATCGCAGGGTAAATACATCAAAAATGTTATCTGCGAACACTTCAACTACAGTAGGCAAGAACTTTTCGATCTTATCCATATCCACGAATTAAAAAGTTATGATGAAGTACTGGACGCATTGGGCAAAAATGATGGTTGCGAAGTATGTAAACCATTGGTATCATCGCTCCTTGCCAGTATTTGGAACGAAATGATCCTTAAAAAGGGCAATGATGTGGCACAGGATAGTAACGACCGTTTTCTGGCCAACATACAAAAAGGTGGCTCATACTCAGTAGTACCAAGGGTTCCGGGCGGAGAAATTACACCCGATAAATTGATAGTAATTGGCGAAGTAGCTAAAAAATATAACCTCTACACCAAAATTACCGGAGGTCAGCGTATTGATATGTTCGGTGCACACCTTAACGATCTTCCTATTATCTGGGAGGAATTAATTGCTGCAGGTTTTGAAAGCGGACATGCTTATGGAAAAGGCTTAAGAACCGTTAAAAGCTGTGTTGGAAGTACCTGGTGCAGATTTGGTTTGCACGATAGCGTAAGTTTTGCCATCAGAATTGAAGAAAGATACAGGGGCATACGTGCGCCGCATAAATTCAAATCGGCGGTAAGTGGCTGTATCAGAGAATGCGCAGAAGCCCAAAGTAAAGATTTTGGGATTATTGCCACCGAAAGAGGCTGGAATTTATATGTATGCGGAAACGGTGGAAGCAAGCCTCAACATGCTCTTTTACTGGCAACAGATCTCGACAGCGAAACCTGCATTAAATACATCGATAGATTTTTAATGTTTTATATCCGCACTGCTGATCCTCTTACCCGGACCGCAACCTGGCTGAACAAAATGGAAGGCGGGATAGATTACCTGCGTAACGTAATCATCAACGATAGTTTAGGAATGGCCGCTCAGTGGGAAAATGAAATTGAAAACTTAATCGCTTCTTACAAATGCGAATGGAAAGAAGCCGTAGAAAACCCAGCGATCAGAAAGCGTTTCTCTCATTTTGTAAATGCACCGGAAGATAAAGACCCAACTATAGAATTTGTTGAAATGCGCGGACAAAAAAGAACAGCCGAATGGAAAACAGCTTAATCAAGAAACTTTACAAACCTAATAAACCCCTAAATGATGAATGAACAATCAAATTGGCTTGCAGCCTGCCGAGTCGAGGATGCCATTGAGAACGGTGGCGTTTGTGTAAAACATGGTGAAGATCAGATTGCACTTTTCTATTTCACCAGAAGAAATGAGTGGTACGCCACACAAAATGAATGCCCGCATAAAAAACAAATGGCATTAAGCCGTGGAATGATTGGCTCTACTACTGATGAACCTAAGGTAGCCTGCCCTTTCCATAAAAAAACATTCTCGTTGAGTACCGGCGAATGTTTAAGCGGTGATGAATGCGCCTTAAAAACCTATCCTGTAAAGATAGAAAACGGAACTGTTTATATTGGTACAACACCAAAATCTTAACCTGACCCACTAAGATTTAAACTTTATCCGGATAAAAATTTAACCCAAACCAAACCGACATGAAAATTTCTAATTCTGTAGCCATAACAGGCTGCCTTGCACTTACCTTGTTCTTTTTTTCTGCTAAATCGCAAACTAAAGCCGTTTTATTCGATGGGACTATTGTTGCCGGATATGTTGATCATGGTGCTTTTATAAACTGTACCGGTCCCAGCATTAAATTCAGCAAAAAACCTTATACTGTTTTATTAGGACTACTCCCAAGCTTGCGAATCAAAGAAGATAAAGTTGCTGCTGGAGCACCAAAAAACGCGGCCCTTACTCCTAATCTTGGCTTTGGACTAACAACAGCATTTCGCCATATCGCTTTACAAGTACCATTATATTATAACCCTAAAACTGCAGTCAAAAATGGCAAATGGAACGTTGGTGTAGGTTTGGGATATAAATTTTAAAGGAACCTATTTATTTACACCTAAACTGACCGTTATGACACTAAACACCATTACTAAACCGCTGGATAAATTAAATATATTTTCGCTCAAAGGTGTTCAGATGAAGACCTTTCATATTACCTGGTTAACTTTCTTCTTTTGTTTCTTTGCGTGGTTCGGGATGGCACCTTTGATGAAGATAGCAAGAGAACAGTTACATCTTACAAAAGATCAGGTAGGTAACATTCAGATTGCGTCAGTATCAGCCACCATCATTGCCCGTTTATTAATTGGACGATTAATTGATAAATTTGGTCCAAAACTGATCTACACCTGGCTTCTGGTTCTTTGCGCCATTCCAGTACTATTAATTGGAACCAGCCACTCTTACACTTCCTTTTTGCTTTTCCGCCTGGCCATTGGCGTAATTGGTGCATCGTTCGTCATTACCCAATTTCATACTTCGATTATGTTTGCGCCCAATATTAAAGGGACAGCCAATGCAACTGCAGGAGGTTTTGGAAACGCTGGCGGCGGTGCAGCCAATTTATTTATGCCTTTAATTGCATCCGGTTTTACGGCTCTTGGTTTCTGCAGTACTGAAGACAGCTGGCGTTATGCCATGATTTTTCCTGGTGTAATGCTTTTAATCTGTTCTTTTTTATATCATCGTTACACATTGGATAGCCCCCAGGGAGATTTTAAAAACCTGAAAGATGAAAACTTAAAAAGCAACAAAAATACCTTCTTACTAGCTGCAAAAGATTACCGTACCTGGATTTTAACCATTGCTTATGCAGCCTGTTTTGGTGTAGAAATTACGGTAGACAATTTTGCTCCGATCTTTTTTACAGATTCATTTGGCGCAACCATAGCTGTGGCCGGAATGGTTGCAGGTATTTTTGGCTGGATTAATATTTTTGCCAGGCCATTGGGTGGAATTGTTGCTGATAAAATTGGTAAAACATGGGGATTTGATGGTAAAACACTTTTACTTGCGCTATTACTTTTAATAGAAGGAATCGGTCTGATCTGGTTTGCAAAATCGGGCAATATTGGAATGGCTATTTTTATGATGTTCGTTTTTGGTCTGAGTTTAAAAATGGCTAACGGGGCAACTTACAGCCTTGTTCCTTTCATTAATCCAGTTGCAGTTGGTAGTGTGGCGGGTATTGTAGGCGCTGGCGGAAATATCGGAGCGATGCTTATTGCCTTTATGTTTAAAGCCAAAGCCAGTCACGCTTCTAAAAATGTAATCGAAAATGGCCTTAACGTTCAAAAAGACCTGATCGATTATACCAGCGCGTTTACCTTACTTGGCTTTATTATCCTCGGAATTGGCGTGGCAGTATTCATCTTCAGAACCGTCATGGCACAAAAAACGTCACAAATAGAAGACCTCGTGCTTACCTCTGGCAAATAAAGAACGCTAACAAAATATACTATAGGAGCCGATCATTGAAAGAAGAAAAAAACATATCGCCTAAAACAACCACCTGCTGTTATTGCGGAGTGGGCTGTGGTATCGTGGTAAATAAAGATATCCATGAGCGGATAACTGTTGAAGGAGACAAAAACCACCCTGTTAATAAAGGCATGTTGTGCAGTAAAGGTATGAATCTTCATTATACAGCAAATGACAAAAGCGACAGGCTGCTTTACCCTGAAATGCGTTATAATAAAAACATGCCTCTCCAAAGGGTAAGCTGGGATACCGCACTAGAAAGAACAGCAGCTGTTTTTAAAGCATTGATTAAAAAACACGGTCCAGACAGCGTTGCTTTTTATGCCAGCGGACAATGTTTAACAGAAGAATATTATGTCGTAAATAAATTAATTAAAGGATTTATCGGGAGTAATAACATCGATACCAATAGCCGCTTATGTATGAGCAGTGCGGTTGTTGGTTATAAAATGAGCTTAGGTGAAGATACCGTACCCATTAGTTATGATGATATTGAAATTGCCGATTGTATTTTTGTTGCAGGCGCAAATCCAGCATGGTGCCATCCTATCCTATGGCGCCGTGTTGAAGCCGCAAAGCAGAAAAACCCCGATCTAAAAATTATTGTAAGCGACCCCCGCAAAACACAAACCTGTTCATTAGCAGATGTTCATCTGCAGCTTAATCCAGGTACCGATATTACCCTGCACCACGCTATTGGCAGATGTTTGATTGAAGATGGAAAAGTTAACCTCGACTTTATCATTAATAGTACTAATGGTTACGAAAAATACCGTGCTACTGTTTTCGCAACCTCATTGGAAGAAGCGGCAGAAATTTGTGGTATAGATGAAAGTGATATCCGTTTGGCTGCATCTTATATCGGCAATGCAAAAGGTTTTATCAGCATGTGGACGATGGGGCTTAACCAAAGTGTGGTGGGCACTAACAAGAACCTTTCATTAATTAACCTGAACCTGATTACAGGACACATTGGCAAACCAGGTAGCGGTCCTTTCTCCCTCACCGGACAGCCCAATGCCATGGGTGGACGGGAAGTTGGCGGTTTAAGTAATTTATTACCGGCACACCGTGTTATAGCTAACGAAAGTCACCGGAATGAGGTTGAAAAATTTTGGCAGATCCCATTGGGAACCATTCAATCCAAACCGGGTTTAACCGCAACCGAAATGTTCGATGAGCTGAATACCGGAAAGCTCAAAGCAATATGGATTCTATGTACCAACCCACTGATCAGCCTGCCCGATGTACGATTAGCCGAAGAAGGTTTAAAAAAAGCAAAATTTGTAGTTGTTCAAGACATTAGCAACAAAGTAGAAACCTTAAAATATGCTGATGTGGTATTGCCTGCAGCAGCCTGGGTAGAAAAAGAAGGTACCATGACTAATGCAGGTCGCTATATTTCTTACCTCAGTAAAGTAACTGAAGCGCCTGGAGAAGCCTTACCAGATTCGGAAATTATTTGCCGGTTTGCAAAAAAAATGGGCTATCATGGTTTCGACTTTAAAAATGCCTCCGAAATTTACGACGAGCATGCAGCCCTTACTGAAGGAACCAACATCGATATCAGCGGCCTTAATTATGAGGTTTTAAAAGAAAAAAGAGCCGTTCAATGGCCGTATCCAAAAGAGGAAAAAGCGCTTGGAACAGCGCGACTATTTACCGATCATCAATTTTACACCCCAGATAAAAAAGCCAATATTCTATCATTTAATGATCAGAACCAATCGGAAGCTTTAACACCAGAACATCCATTGATTTTAACCACAGGAAGAATCAGGGATCAATGGCATACCCGGAGCAAAACAGGTAAAGTAAATAAACTAAACCAGCACATTAGCGAATCTTTTTTAGAAATTAATCCCATTGATGCAGAAGTTCGAAACATTAAAGACAATGATATCATCGAAATTTCCAGTTTACGTGGAAATGTCCGTGTAAAAGCTAGATTTTCGGAAGATATTAAGCCCGGAGTGGTTTTTATGCCCATGCACTGGGGTAAAATTTTAAAGAGTGATCTAAACAGGGTGAATAATCTCACCAATAACCTGGTAGATCCACAAAGTAAAGAACCTGATTTCAAGTTTAGTGCGGTTGAAGTAAAATCGTATCAAAAAGCCCGGCAAAAGATCATCGTTATTGGTGCCGGTGCCGGTGCCTGTGGTTTTGTTAAAAGTTACAGAGCTTTAAATAACGAAGATGATATCGAAATCTTCAGCAAAGAGAATTTCCCTTTTTACAACAGGGTACTTCTCCCCGATTATATTATTGGCACTTTACCCTGGCATAACCTCATTAAAATGAGCGACAGTGAGGAAACCGACTATAGAATTAAACTGCACCGGGGTTTAGGTATCGAAAAAATCAACAAAGAAAATAAAACCGTTACCGATAGCAACGGAGAAATTCATTATTACGACGTTCTGCTTCTGGCCACCGGAAGCAGGGCTTTTGTGCTTAAAGATCTCCCAAAACTAAACGGCATATTTACCATGCGCAGCAGGAACGATGCCGACAGTTTTAAAAAACACATTGATACCACCAATGGAAAAGTAGTGATTGTAGGTGGTGGTTTATTGGGAATCGAACTGGCTACATCATTGGTTGAAACAGGATCAAAAGTGACGATTATCCAAAGAATATCTAGATTAATGGGGCGACAGTTAGATGCATTAGGCAGTCAGTTATTGCATGAAGAACTGATCAGCAAAGGCATCGAGGTTTTCTATAATGATGAAGTAGACCGGATTATCGGCGAAAAAAGCATTTCGGGTCTGCGTTTAAAAAGCGGTTTATTGCTCGATTGTGAATCGTTAGTAATTGCCATAGGTACCGTACCAAACACAGAACTGATTAAAGAAGCAGGAATTGAATGCAAAAGAGGCGTTGTGGTTGATGAATACCTGAGAACCAACGAAAAAGACATTTATGCCATTGGCGAAATTGCAGAATTTAATGGTCAGATGTACGGCATCACTGCAGCTGCAGAACAACAGGCAGAAATAGTAGCCCGCTTTCTCTGTGGTGATATAGCCAAATTCTATCAGGGTAGTCTGCTCATGAATATCCTTAAAATGCACAGTTTAGAACTCTGCTCTTTAGGCCTGTCAGAGATACCAAACAACGACCCCACCTACGAAGAAATTGTTTTCATTGATAAAGCAAAACGTTATTACAAAAAATGCATAGTACACAATGATAAACTGGTTGGAGCGATATTAATTGGTGATAAAAGTGAGTTTTTGGAGTTCCGGAACCTGATCGGAAATAAAATGGAGTTAAGCGAAAAACGGCTTCAACTATTAAGGAGTGGTAAAACAAGCGAACCTATGATCGGTAAAACTGTATGCAGTTGCAATAATGTTGGCGAGGGCAACCTAGTCAATAAAATAAAAGATGGCTGTAAAGATCATTTGCAGCTCTGCCAATTAACAGGCGCCGGAATGGGCTGCGGGAGTTGCAGGCCCGAGGTAAAGGCGATTTTGGATTCGTTTGTAAATGTTTTAAAAACAGAGTCTAAGCCGGTTTTAGCAGATAGATTATAAGTTTTGGCAGTCCGTCATCCTGAGAAATTAATTTTGAAAAAACATGGAAGTTGAGGTGATAGGGTGCGACATATCGTCATTCCCAACTTGATTTGGAATCGTAATGCTTCGGTAGGTTTCGTAGGTCGCATTACGATTCCCGAGTGCGCGGGAATGATGATAGATTGCTGAAGAATATTTAAAATTTAACAAAATGATGAAAGTAAAACCAGGTCCTTCAGAATTTAAAAATCTAAAAGGGATTGAATATTTTAAGTTCGAAGAAGATTTTATTGAAGAAAATGTGCGTTGCATCCCTATGGTCGTGCGTTTTAAAATGGATGCAGCAGGAATAAAGTTAAAATTGGCAGAATGGAGTAAATTTCATCCATCCGAAAGAATTCAACTGGCACTGCTTCCGGTTTCAACCCAGGAACAAACAGATAAATACCATCAGTTCCTTATTGGCCTCATTACTAAATATACCGGTAACCAGGCCACTACACTGGCTATCGATCCCTTGCCCGATTGGGCAAATTTACATCAGATCCCGGCAATGCTTAAAGAAAAGTCGGCCGGATTACAGTTACTGTTTTCCATAAGTCAATGGCGAAAACTTACTAACATACAAAGATTTGCACTTTTAAAATTATGCCGGCCAGGTCACGAAAACAAGAATTTCCCAAAAGCAATAGCTGAATTTGGTCTTCCAAACAGTTAAGTTATGTATCAAACCATTATCATTAATTTTCCGGGAGGAATCATATCACCGGGCAATTTGTACAACATTCTGGTTGCGGCAACCAAGGCAAGGATTCAGTATGTTCGTTTCGGTCTTCGCCAACAGTTGTTGCTTGATACGACGAGCTACAATATTGACATCTTTACGGGTGAAATGGATAAACTTGGGATTGACTATGAAGTAGACAGCAATAATTTCCCAAACATCATCAGTTCATACCCGGCTGAAGAAATTTTCATCCGCAAAACCTGGCTTACCGAAGGTGTATATAAAGATATTTTGGATGATATTGATTTTAAACCTTGCATAAAAGTAAATATCTGCGACAGCGACCAGAGTTTCACACCCATGCTAACGGGAAATATTAACTGGATTGCCTCTTCACAATCAGAACACTATTGGCATTTGATCATTCGCTTTCCTAAAACTAATGTAACCTACGAGTGGAATCAGCTATGTTATACTAACCATATCGCACAGGTAACCAAAGTATTAGAAACTATTATTACAAATAATGCAACATGTTTTGTTGATAATGTTTTAGCTAATGGCGAAGATCTTTTTGCACGATTAGATACGGAAAGCTTCATTCTTAAACCAGCAGAAAATACAGTATCGCTATCTTCATTTAACCTGCCGTACTATGAAGGTTTAAACCGCTATAATAATAAATATTGGCTGGGTATTTACAGGCGAGATGAGCTATTCAACATTGCATTTTTAAAAAAAATCAGCCAGCTCTGTTTAGATACCAAACTCGGTCAATTGTGCTGTACTTCCTGGAAAAGCATCATTATAAAAGGGATTGATGAAAAAGATAAAAATCGTTGGAATGCTCTACTGGAAGAATTTGAAATTAATATGCGACATGCGGCTAATGAGCTAAATTTTCAGGTAGAGGATAACTGTAACGAAGGTTTAGCCTTAAAAAGCTTTCTGGTTAAACATTTAAGCATTGATGATACCCGGACATTTGGGATATGCTTTGGCATTAAAACCCGTAAAAAAAGTGAGGTTTTTAGTAGTATCCTGATCCAAAAACGTCATGTTATTAATTTTCTGAGTATAAAACTATTCCCTGTTTATGATATTTTGTGTGCGAAAGATTTTAACCCCAATGAGAGAACCGGCGAAATTTTTAGCCGAAGCAATCCTCTTTTTTTGTTACCAGAACAACTGAGACGCGCTGTATTTAAGTTTTACAAATACCGTTTAGACTCGATTAAAACAGGTAAGCAAAAACAAAACTTCCAAATAGAAGAAGCTGCAATAAAAGATGGCATATTTTTATACCAATGTAATAATTGTTTAACTGTATACAACGAGCAGATCGGGGAAATTGAAAATAACATTACTCCGGGCACGGCATTTAAAGATTTACCAGATGATTATTGCTGTACCCTATGCGATGGGGAGAAAGATAATTTTACTAAAATTGATCAATCAGTATTACAGCTTTTGTAAAGCTGAATTTAATGACATATTTTAACTGTTTAAGTTCAATTTTAGGTTAATGCGGTCGTCACCCCTGAATTTATTTTATTAGCAGTATTTATATTATTAAAGGCCTAATAGCTACTCCGTGGTCAGGGTCTTTCCTGCCGAAAAAGGTGCCGAAAAAAAGTTCAGCATGACGATGAGATTTAAGAATAAACCTAAGATATTCAACCTTTACAACTCACCTGTCGAGCTCCGGTTATAAACCGTTTATTTCAGCATGGGAGTTAAAGTTAAGAAAATAACGATAATCATGTTCCTTAACAGCGATTTCGCTGACCCGTAAATTGCCCAATATATATTTCATACTATGTTTAACCAGCGCATTATTTTGAAGCATAAAGATGATTTTTTTTAACCCTTCCGATTTATAAATTCCACATAAGGGCTCTTGTTGCCCGTCCTTGGTAAAGATGTAGGCATCGAAAGAATCATCAGCTTTGGCTGAATGGATAAGTTTTTCCAGCAACCTGGATTCCATCAACAAGATATCGCAAGCCAATAAAAACAAATCTTCTTCAGTATCTGATAAATGTGCGGAAAGCATCCCCAGCAATGGTCCTCTCACATCAAGAGAAGGATTATCTGAGATCAGCTGCTGATCGTCGAAATAATGCGCATAAGTTGGTTGCTGCAGTGGATTGACCGAAAATTTTACGGGGAGGTTTAGCGATATCAGTTTATCAGCTGCCACCTTCGCCCAGAGTTTATCCTGATGGCTAAGCAAACCTTTATCAGTGCCCATGCGCAAACTTTGTCCACCACATAAAACGATTCCCAACATATATAAGATTTAATGCAAAAAAACTTACAGTGAAACTGTGCAAATGAATATTTGAAAAGACTCTTCAAATACGCTCAGTATGACAATAACGGGGTAAAAATAAAAAGCTTAAATTGTAATTACTTATTACCCAAATCAATTAATCCGGGTTCATTTAAAATACCGATGTTTTTTCCATCAACTATAATTAATTTTTCAGCGAGCAGCTCATTCATTGTTCTAAAAACGGTTTCATAAGTTGCACCGGTAAATGCAGCCAGATCCTGACGGCTCAATGCCAGATTTAGAAAACCTTCTTCATTTAAGCCAAATTGATCTCTCAATCCTAAAATGGCTACTGCAAGTCTTCCTTTTACCGACATTAAAGCCAAATTACGCATTTTCTTTTCTGAAGCATGCAGTTCATCGGCATAAAACATCAATAAACCATAGGCAAATTCCTGGTTTACTTTTATCGTTGATTTAAAAAATTCGATATCAACAAAACAAAGTTTAGTGGTTTCTAATGCAGTTGCAGAAATCGGGTAAGTAGAAATGGTGCTGCTAATTCCCCGATGTCCGATTATGGCACCATCATTTGCAAAGCGTAAAATTAGTTCCTTATCGCCCCATTGTTTATGCACTTTCACATTGCCAGAAGTTACAAAATACACACCACTAACAGGATCTCCTTCGTTGATAATCACCTCCCCTTTTTTGACAACCAAATTTCGTTTATGGCTCTCAATAGCAGGATGCCACTCTTTTAATGTGAATTGGCACATAAAACACGTATTAAGATCGCAGCTACTATTTTTCTTCATATTCTTTAGGGATGTTGGGTAAAAATAGCAAATGATTATACAATTTTATATTACGGTCGCAAATTCTACTGTTCTTAACCATTGTTGAAAATTTTATAAGAATAAAACCCATTGAAATAGAACACTTAGCAATTTTTATTAGCACAACTGGCAAAAAGAAGTTCGAAGATATGCCATCAAATCATAATTTTGTGTTATGGCAAATACTAACGTTAGAAAATCAATCCAGAATAAGATCGAATCCTTAGGTAAGGAAATTGAAACCTTACAGGCAGAATTAAAAAGATGGGAAAAAATTGCAGCCGATTATGAAACCAATTCGGAAAGCATTGATTTGATTTTATCGATACAATTACCTGAAAAACCAGAACCAAAAGCTAAAAGGGTAAAATTGTAAAAATTTAAACAAAAGAGAGCTGTATCATAAATTGTATTCAATCGAATTTGTCACGTTGAGCCTAACCTGTACTGAGCTTGACGAAGTATCGAAACGCTTTTTAAGACATTTAAGAAAGGTTATTAATGAGTTCAGGATGATTCTATAGTTATGATACAGGTTCTTTCTTTTATCATTGCCCCCACATTTAATGAAGCTGAATGCTAAGAAGTCAACCGGGTTCGAAGGGGATAATTCATGTCAGGGGCTTTTAGCAGAATATCAACCTATCCCTGTTAACTTATTTAGTATTCTGACTAAACTGATTGTTATCTGATTTTACAACTATTCAAAAAGCTTAAAACCCTTTTGCGTCAAAACATGTTATCCATATACAACAAAAACAATGTATATGAAAAAGTTAATTTATGTAATGGCCATTTCTGCCCTAGCTTTTCAGGCTTGTAATGGAGGAAATAAAGATGCCAAAGAAAGTGCCGATAGTTTAAACAGTGCAAAAGACACCACCTCTAACGTTGCAGCCACGGGCGGAATTGCAGTTGAAGAAGCTGATGCCAAATTTACTACACAGGCCGCTGTAGGCGGTATGGCCGAAGTAGAATTGGGAAAAATGGCACTCGAAAAAAGCAGTAATCCACAGGTTAAAGAATTTGCAACCATGATGGTTAAAGACCATGGTATGGCAAATACCGAATTAATGGCGATAGCAAAACAAAAAAACATTACGCTTCCAAGTACAGTAGATGATGAGCACAAGAAAAAAATGGATGACCTGAGCAAAAAAACAGGTGTAGATTTTGATAAGGCTTATGTTAGCGCCATGGTTGACGGACATAAATCTACCTTAAAATTAATGGAAGATGAATCAAAAGATGGAAAAGATGCAGATCTTAAATCTTTTGCAACTAAAACTGCACCAATTGTTCAAAGCCATTTAGTGATGATCAATAAAATAAACGACAGCATGAAGTAACATTGCTGAGAGGCTGTATCAAAAGGATTTACGCAGGCTCACTAAGCAAATTATATTTTGATACTTCGTCATTCCAATTTGATTGGGGATCCTATTGCTATTGAAGCACGCTTTATGATTAGCTTCGCTGAGCACTGCGTGGTTCCCGCCTGCGCGAGAATGACGAGAAACGAAATAAAATTATGGCCTTAACTGCTAGATTTACTTTGATACAGCCTCCTTTTATTCCTTTCCCCTATCTGTATCGAAATCCCAGATGCATTTTTAGCTTATATTTTGTTTTAAACTTCTGGAGGGGTATGCCAATCGATAAATGTTTTTCTCTTCAACATTTTTAAGTATGGATAATTTCCATTTAATTGCTTACGCTGTTTTAGCTCATACAAAAAATGTCCCCCTAAATCAACAATAATTTTAGCGGTAGCTGAATACCATACACTATGCGGTTGTTTCCAGCAAAAAGAATATAAGTTGGAGGTGAATTTAATCCCCTGTAGTTCAGGATGGTAAAAATTAAGTATTTTTGGATTGGTTATTCCTTGTATTACCTCAGCTTTCCTAATCATCGAAAGATGATCGGAATGACAGAACTCATAATCCTTTAGTTTCGGATCATCTACATCAGGCAAATGTTTCAATATTTTAAAGCCCTTAAATTTTTTACCATTTAATACCCATATCAAATTTGGGTAAAAAGCCTCCCTGCTATTAAGTTCGGCAAGTGTTATTGGCGAATTTTGAAACTCGATGGTATAACCTGACGGCGTAAATATATCGGCCCGGTGAATATCGGAATTGGCAGCATCATAAAAGGCAACCTCTCTAAACGACAATGGAAAAGCCAGCTTCCAGTCCCGGTGCCACACGGTTTCTTTTCGGTAATATTCTTTTTTAATTAATGAAACATCCTGAATTATATCAGAATGAAGGATATCTTTTTTCATTTCACTATTATCCATTCTCTGTCCACACCATAAAAACATTCATTAGGGAAGCACAAATTTAAACTAAAATTTTTAGTGCTAAAATTAGATTTCGGATATTTACAACAGCAGCTAAAAATTTATTTAGATTGAACATGAGAGAGATACTTATCAATGCTTCATTTTGTTTATCCCGACTCATTACATAATGATAACTTTGTAGCATGACTATCCAAGAAATACAACAGCTGGAAGATTTTTTTACCCAAGCCGGTAAGCAAGAGGTTCCAATTTATCTGAATCAGGCTACCGTAATCACCGATTATGCCCATTTCCTGGAAAGCCATTTTATGCCTTTAAAGCTTAATCCTGATGCAAAAGTGAACCTGCCACTCATACACAGGCTAAAAATGTTAAAGTTATTAATTGAGTCAAATGCGTAAAGAACAGCTTAAGAATGGTTTAATCCACCGGTAAAACCATATTAATCCGGTTTTTTATCTGGTCCTTAAACATCCTTCTGAAACCCATTTAATAACGGCTTTGTGTAACCTTTTAAAACTTAACCTACTTTAGTTTTTAAAATAAATATTTCCAACTATATTGGGCTTAATTGGTTATTCCAATAAAATTGCTCATTATTATGACTAAAAATATATTCATTGCTTCGGCCGAACCTTATACCGGAAAATCAGTAATTGCTTTCGGGATGATCAATATGTTACTGGCAAAAACCCAAAAAGTAGGCTATTTTAAACCAATTATTGCGCAAGACGATCCAAATAAAAAGGATGAACATGTAGAAGCGATGTTAAACTATTTTTCGCTTCCTGTTAACTATGAGGATGCTTTTGCTTTTACCAGGCAAGAAATGCTGCACCAGGCAGAAGATAGTGGCGCAATTATCAATACCATTATCAGTAAATATAAAAAACTAGAAGATAACTACGATTTCACCGTAATTGAAGGAAGCGATTTTTTAGGCGAAGGCATGGCATTTGAATTCGAATCGAATGCCTTAATGGCCAAAAACTTAGGGGCGCCGGTTTTAATAGTGGTATCGGGAAAGAACAAAACGGCAAGTCAGCTTTTTAAATCGGCCATCAATATTTACCGTAACTTTCTGTTGCGCGATGTACAGGTATTAGGTGTGGTGGCCAATATGGTGAATCCGGAAGAAGCAGACCGTATTAAACAAGCTTTAAGCAATCAATTGCCTGCCGAATTACTTATCGCTGTTATTCCTACCGAGACAGGTCTGCAAAGTCCAACCATGCAAGAAATCACATTGGCGTTAGGTGGCGAGGTACTTTTCGGTACTGAACTGATGGATAATCAGGTTGATAATTTCGTAACAGGCGCCATGATGTTACCTAATTTTTTAAGGCATATTAAAGATAACCTGCTTATTGTTACTCCAGGCGACCGCGGCGATATTATTATTGGTGCACTTCAGGCCAATTTATCAGCCAATTATCCTAAAATTGCAGGTATTGTTTTAACTGCCGGGAGTTTACCTGATGAGCCGATTATCAAATTAATTGAAGGTTTACAGACCATTATCCCAATTATAGCGGTAAAGAAGGGAACTTTTGAAACTACAACAACTATTGGCAGTATTCACTCAAAGATCACAATCGAAAACAAGAAAAAAATTGCATTGGCAATAGAGCTTTTCGAAAAATATGTGGATATAAAAGCACTGGATGATAAAATCATCACTTTTAGTTATCAGGGTATTACTCCTCACATGTTCCAGTATCAATTGGTTAAATGGGCCAAACGCGATAAAAAACACATCGTTTTACCAGAAGGTAATGATGAGCGTATTTTAAAGGCAGTAGAAAAACTCATTACACAGGATATTGTAGACATTACACTCTTGGGCGATCCGGTTGAAATTACCAATAGCATTAAGAGACTTGGATTAAATTTAGATACCAATGCCTTAAAAATCCACAACCCAGGACATTCGTCGCATTACAATGATTACGTAAATACCTTACATGAATTACGCAAAACCAAAAATGTAAACCTCGAAATGGCCAGAGATATGATGACCGATGTATCTTACTTCGGAACCATGATGGTTTACAAAGGTGATGCCGATGGAATGGTTTCGGGTGCTGTACATACCACACAGCATACCATCAGGCCTGCTTTACAATTTGTTAAAACAAAGCCCGGTGTATCGGTGGTTTCATCCATTTTCTTTATGTGCCTGCCAGAACGGGTGGCCATATTTGGCGATTGTGCGGTTAATCCCAATCCTACAGCGCAGCAATTAGCTGAGATCGCAATTTCTTCGGCAGAAAGCAGTGCCAAATTTGGCATTGAACCACGTATTGCCATGCTGTCTTATTCTTCCGGCACATCAGGCGAAGGTGAAGATGTAGAACGGGTAAGAGAAGCCACTGCCATAGTTAAAGCGCGGCATCCGGAATTAAAAATTGAAGGACCCATACAATATGATGCTGCTGTAGATCCACTTGTGGGCAAACAAAAACTCCCTGGATCTGAAGTAGCGGGTAGAGCAAGTGTACTGATTTTCCCCGATTTAAATACAGGCAACAATACATATAAGGCGGTACAACGCGAAACAGGTGCATTAGCAATTGGTCCGATGTTGCAGGGACTAAACAAACCAATAAACGATTTAAGCCGTGGCTGTACGGTAGATGATATTTTTAACACCGTTGTAATTACAGCAATTCAATGCCAGGATATTTAATATGAACATTTTAGTAATTAATTCGGGAAGTAGTTCCTTAAAATACCAACTTTTTAAAATGCCGGAAAAAGCGCCTGTTTGCAGTGGGTTGGTAGAGCGGATTGGCATTGAAGGCTCTTTTATAAAACATACGGTTTATAGCGATGGTGAAAAATATAGTATTGAAGAGTCAGGCTTTATAGCCAGCCATGGTGAAGCATTAAAACAGGTTTTAGCAATACTAACAGAGGGAGAATATGCGGTAATAGCCAGCCCGGATGATATTGCAGCTGTTGGCCATCGTGTAGTACATGGCGGTGAACATTTTTCAGGCCCGACCATTATTACTGACGAGGTAAAACATCAGATCAAAAAACTTTTCTCGCTTGCTCCTTTACATAATCCGGTTAATTATAAATGCATTGAAGTGGCCGAACAGACCTTTGTAAATGCGAAACAAATCGCAGTATTCGATACTGCTTTTCATCAAACTATACCAGAACAGGCTTACCGTTATGCCATTCCAGAATCGTATTATAAAGAATATGGCATCAGGGTATATGGATTTCATGGTACCAGCCATAAATATGTAAGTGAGCAGGCGATTAATTGGTTAGACAAAAAAGCCAGTAAAATAATCAGCATCCACTTAGGTAACGGCTGCAGTATAACGGCTATTAAAGATGGCAAATCAATAGATACCAGTATGGGGTTTGGTCCTTTAAGTGGGTTAATGATGGGTACACGTTCCGGAGATATCGATCCATCGGTTATTTTTCATTTAATGGAACATTCTGGATATACTCTGGACCAATTGAGTACTTTGCTTAACAAACAGTCAGGATTATTGGGAGTAGGTAGCTCAAGTGATATGCGCGACATCAGAAAACTGGTAAACGAGGGAAATGCTGCCGCGATTTTAGCTCTTGAGTTATATGCTTACCGCATTAAGAAGTTTATTGGCGCTTATGCAGCGATACTAAACGGCATAGATGCCATTATATTCACCGCAGGTGTTGGTGAAAACGATAGCAACATGCGTGAGGCAGTATGCTCAAAGCTGAATTATCTTGGTATTGAATTAGATCCGTCTCAAAATACAGCCTATGATGGTAAACTAAAAGAGATTAACACATCCGATTCAAAGGTTAAGATATTGGTTATTCCAACTAATGAAGAATACGAAATTGCCCACCAATGTTTTGGGCTTACAGGCTAGTTGCAAAGCTTCCGAAGTTTGCGCTATGGCCTTTGCGTTTTGCCAACTTCAGAAGTCTATCTAAGCTTAGGCCTGAATTAAATCATGGTTGGTGAGCTACCAACCAAAGACTGAGAAAAGACTTTCGAAGTTTGTGCTATGGCTTTTTCGCTTTGCAAACTTCGAAAGTCTGGCTAAACTTAGTTAGTCTCCAAAATAGACAAAATATTGCCGGCAGGATCTCTAAACCAGGCAATGTTTGGGCCACCGTTTCCCCGTGAGATACCTTTGCTGTCCGTTTTAAGATGCTCCTCATTGTAAATCTCGAACTTTACTCCCCTGGCAATAAGTTCGTCGGCAGCCTGATCTATATTTTCAACCGGAAAATTAAGTACCGTAAAAGTTGCCGGAACATGATTTGGTTTTGGATAAAGTAATACATCTGCCGATCCGGAAATAACCAATTCAATTACGCCCATTGGATTATCTTTAACCTCGATACCCAATACTCCCTGATAAAAATCTTTCGCTTGCTGTATATCGTCTACAGAAAATGAGCTGAATGCTTTTGAGTTTTGTAACATAAATCTTTTTTTTTTAATCAATTTTCATGAGAACGGACAGTTAAATTTAGCGGATTAAAACCATAGTAACGGGCTGTATAAGCGCCAAAGTGCAGGTCCAAACAAGACAATTTCATTTAGCTTTTCCAGTCATCCAATAAACGTCTGATGACAACAATTTCAGCAATATGGTAGGCATTATGATCGGCAATTTGCAGGGCTTCGCGTAATATATTTTGTCCATCGCCATGCGGAATCGGCACATATAAATCCGAACAATCTAACAAAGCATTAAATTCTTTCAAATCAGCATCAATCTGTTTTAGTGTATTGTTCCAGGCATTTTCATCTTTAGGTGCCACTTCTTCAGGCCAATATTCATCTGGCCATTTCGGCGATTGATGTGATCCATCTTTGCTAAATTGGAGCATATCCCATTGAGCGATTTTAATATGTTCGGCCAATTGCCATATACTATAAGGTAAGTTATAAGGCCTTTCGCCCAAAAGATTAAAAGGTAGATTAGCTACAGCATCTTCAAATCCCACATGTGCTCCACCCCCATTTAATAATTTTTTAAGTTCTGTAACCAATATTGATGTTTGATTTTCCATAATAATATGAGCAGATTGTATTAACCTAACAAACATAATTCTCATAGGTTTGTATAAAAATCAATTTTGGGGGCAGCATTTATTTTTTAATGCATAATTCTTTTAATTTTGATTATGAACCTATCTTTTCCGATCCTCAAAGAATACACTTACCTCAATACTGCCAATTCGGGCATTTTATCGACTAATTTGGCTGAATGGAGAACTAAACATGACCTGGAATTTATGGCAGGTGGGAGCATTTTCAGGATGGAGAATCTGCCCATTATTACTGACCTCAGAAATAACATTGCTAAACTTTTCAATTCAAAATCAGAGAAAACCTATTTCGTTCAGAATTTTTCGGTGGGCTTCAATATTTTATTGAGCGGAATGGATAAAAGTCATCGTTTTTTGCTTTTAGAAGAAGAATACCCATCGGTAAGTTACCCAGTAATGAGCATGGGTTTTGATTATCATAGTATACCAATCGACGAAAAACTAGAAGAAAACATCATCAATGCCATCGAAAAATTTAGACCTACCATACTGGCTTTTAGTATGGTACAATACATTAGTGGCCTCAGAATGGATGAGGATTTTATCCGGAAATTAAAAACAAGCTACCCTGATCTGTTATTAGTTGGAGATGGAACTCAGTTCTTAGGGACTACTGTCTTTAATTTTGAAAAATCGGGCTTAGATGCATTAATTGGTAGTGGCTACAAGTGGCTTTTAGCTGGATATGGAAACGGATATGCCTTTCTTTCCGATCAGATGAAAGATGCGATATACGCAAAAAATAAATTAGCCAACCTGCCTACTGCGCCATTTTTAAAAGGCAAAGATCATTTATCCATGTCTTTCGAACCCGGGCATCTGGATACCTTAAACTTCGGCACGTTAAACGAGAGTTTAAATTATCTTGGTTCATTTGGTTTCGATTGGATTGAAAAAAACACGCAAATGCTCAGTAATCAGGCAAGATTAGAATTAAATTCAAGAGGATTAGTGCCGGACTGGATGCTCGAAAGAAAGTATCAATCGACAATTATGAGTATGCCGCTGGATCAAAAAACAGTAGATAAACTTGTTACTGCCAAAATACTCTGCTCACCAAGAGGATCAGGCACAAGGATTTCCTTTCATTTTTATAATACGAAAGAAGATTTAAACCACTTATTACAAGTTTTGGATGGCAAAAACTAATCTACCCTCCAAATGGCATCTACAAAATATTGATTATGATCAAAAAAACGTTGAAGCGGTTTAAAGCCTGTTTTCGCTGCCAATTGATCAATATCGCCTAAGGAATATTTTTGTGAGATTTCCATAAAAATATGTTCATTTTCGACGAAATGAATGGCATGTTCACCAATATTTACGATCTGGTTTTTTAAACTGATGAGGTAACTTTTACAGGCACCTGATGCCGGATCGTAACTCGCGTAATGTTCAAATTGATCAATTTTAAAATCACCATCGAGTTCTTTATTGATGCGTTGTAGCAGATTGAGGTTGAAAGATCTGGTAATTCCTTCTTTATCATTGTACGCAGCAAGAATTTGTTGTGGATTTTTTTTGAGATCGAAACCGATAATTAACAGGTCATTTGGAGCAAGTAATTGCTTTAATGACAAACAGAAACTTTCAGCATCAGCAATTGTCATGTTACCAATATTTGCACCCATAAACAATACTACTTTTCTACGGTCAGACAGTTCAGTCGCCTTTTTCAGCATGTCAAAATAATCGCCATTGAGTCCTTTAACATCTAAAGAAGGAAGTTTTTTAGGCAGATTTTCTTCCAGATCCGAAATTACATGCGCTGAAATATCAATAGGAAAATAACTAAATTCCATCTGATCGTCCAGCAGTGATTTTAACAGATGAATGGACTTGGTAGCATCACCGGCACCCAATTCGATCAGATCGAAGGCAGTACCATCTGCAGATATGGCCTGCGAAAGTTGCGCAGACTGATACTGGAGAATTTCCATTTCTGCATTGGTTAGATAATATTCTTCCATTTCCATAATCTGCTGAAATATGCGGTCTCCGATAGCATCATAAAAATACTTGGAAAGCATAAATTTTGGCTCAGATTTTAGTCCTGTTAAGGTTTCCTGAAGAAATTGCGTTTTGTTGTCGGTTGTTATTTCAATAGTAGTGGTGTTCATGTTGATTTTATTTTGCCAGGCGTATGCCCGTATATTGCCATCTTAATTGCGGATGAAAGAAATTTCGATAAGTAATGCGTGAATGATTTTGCGGAGTAGCTATGGATGCCCCGCGAAGTACTTTTTGATTGACCATAAATTTGCCGTTATATTCACCAATGGCCCCTGGTGCTTTACTAAAACCAGGATAAGGGAGGTAAGCACTTTCAGTCCACTCCCACCTTTCGCCCCAATTAAAGCTTTTTGCCGCCACTTCCCATTCAAATTCGGTAGGCAAACGCATGCCTCGCCAGCTGGCATAGGCATAAGCTTCGTAATAACTGATATGACTTACAGGCGCATTCGGATCAATTGGTAAAAGTCCGCCCAGAGTGTAATTAAACCATTCTTCATCAATTAAGTGCCAGTACGTGGGTGATGTGATGTGGTTGGTTTTTACCCAATCCCAGCCTTCTGCATGCCAATAATTAAAATTTTCATATCCGCCTGCTTTGATAAATTCTAAAAATTCGGCATTGCTGACTAATGTTTTACTGATGGCAAAATCATGCAGGTAAACTTGATGTCTGTTCAGTTCATTGTCAAAGCTAAAACCCTTTCCTTCATAACCGATTTCGTAAATTCCGGCTGAGATATCGATCAAACCAGATTCATTTTCACCTGCTAGTACTTCTTTTTTGTCTTTAGTGTAAACAGGAAATAATGGATTATTGCCCAGGATATATTTAATATCGGTTAATAACAATTCCTGATGCTGCTGCTCGTGGTTAAAGCCTAAAACCAACAATTCCTTAACTTCATCTTTTAAGGGTGCTGTTAAAAAATTTGTCATGGCTTCATCCACATAAGCCCGGTATTGGTAAATTTCATTTACGCTTGGGCGGCTTAAATTGCCTCGGTCGGTACGGATTACCCGATTGCCAACGGTTTCATAATAACTATTAAACACGAAATTATAATCATCGTTATATGTCTGATAGTTACCCGAAAACGGCTTCAATATAAAGGTTTCGAAGAACCAGGTGGTATGTCCCAAATGCCATTTAGGTGGACTTACATCTACAACAGGCTGCACCACATAATCTTCAGTTTGTAAAGGTTCACAAATCTGCTCGGAATATTTCCGAATCTGTAAGTATTCTTCTAGCAGTGTCATTAATTTTTATCTAAATAATTTTTGAGGTCTGTGATGCTATTAACATGTAGTTCTTTTGATTGTTTTTGCCGCATCATTAAAGCATAAGAATTGTTAAAACCGATTGGTTTGAGCCATTTGATTTTAAACTTTTTCTCAAATTCAGCACTTACATAGTTGTACGTTTTCTCTTTATCATGCGCCATTTCCTTTGCAATTTTTGGATTTGGCTGCAACAAAACGAGAAGACCTGTTCCTGTATACTCGGGGTAAAAGTCTATCTGGTCGTTCATGAGTGCATCAAAACAGATTTTCGTTCCGCCCAATCCGGTTTTAGTAGCTACATCGTAATCTGTATTTCCTTTAATCAGCATGCTGTACATTTCGGCAAGAATATATTGTTCGCCAAAAATCTTCGAACCTATACGCACGGTACCGTCATGGCCATTTTTAGGCGCTTTGTACAAGCCATTGCTGATCAGGAAATCCTTCGCCACCCGCTCCGGCTGCTGATGAAGGTGATCTGCTCTATAATTCAGATCGGTCATAATCGAATCTGTAATTTTCCCGGAGAGTAAATTCAGGGCTTCTTCCAATTCGGGGAATTGTTTTAAAGCTTCATCACGAACAATTGGTGCAGCATAATAGGGCGGAAAAATATTCTTATCGTCTTTCAAGATTTTCAGGTCAAAAGCTTTTAAACGGCCATCAGTAGAATAGCCGCTGATTACGTCCAGTTCCTTTGAAAAAGCGGCTTTGTACATCACCGCATCGCTGATCACGATGGTATGGATTTTTAAACCATAAGTTGATTTTAATCCAAGATCGCCATCCTGCCTGCCCATAAATTCGGGAGTAAATCCGGCTGTTAATGTAGCGCCATAAGCGGTTGGTAACGCATAAAAACCGCCCAAAATCAAAATCACAACAGGGAAAACGTACAATGCTTTCCTTAACTTTTTAAAATCCATTTTTTGGATCAAGGAAAGTAAAGCATCTAGTATAATGGCCAATAACGCAGCAGGAATAGCTCCAGCCAAAATCATATTGGTATTATTGAGCGATATACCGCCAAAAATAAACTCACCCAGGCCGCCTGCTGCAATAAATGAGGCTAAAGTGGCCACACCTACATTAATTACTGTTGCGGTACGGATACCAGCTAAAATAACAGGCATAGCAAGCGGCAATTCTACTTTTAATAAAATCTGGCCTTTACTCATCCCCATGGCTCTGGCAGCTTCTTTAACATGATGATCGATACCAATAATACCGGTATAAGTATTTCGGATAATCGGTAACAAGGCATAAATAAGCAGTGCAACAATAGCCGGTTTGGCACCGATCCCTAAAACCGGGATCATAAAACCCAATAAAGCGATACTTGGTATGGTTTGCAACACACCTGCAATGCCCAAAACCGTTCCCGAAAGTTTTCGCTTTCTGGCAATTAATATACCTAAGGGTAAACCGATGGCAATAGCCAGGATTAAAGAAATAAAGGTTAAACCTACATGCTGTAAAGTTTGACTGAGCAGTTTATCAGACTGCCCTGACATAAACTGCCATAGGGTTTGCTGTTGCTCATTCATGCAGCTGTGCGTTTTGGTATTGATTAAATCCTTTGGTTAACTGCTCGAAATTGATCGATTTGATTGCCTGATCAGCACCTGAAACGAAAAGCTCAGACCGGTCATTATTCCTTAATAATTCCATGGCTTCCCATATACTTAAATCAGCAGATTTACTTTCCTCTTCATGAATGGTTTCGTTAGGTAAATAAGTCCAAATATCCTTGATATTAATTATTTTAAACTCTAATGCCAGCCTTTGCCCAGCGAGGAAATTCCGTGCGAAATCGTTTATTGGCCGATATAATAATTCTTTAGGTGTTCCGATCTGAACTACCTCTCCCTTATCCATTAAGCAGACCCTGTCTGCCAGTTCAAAAGCTTCCTGAACATCGTGTGTTACCATCACAATGGTTTTTCTTTTCAACTCTTCAAGTGCTTTAAATTCTTTTTGGATACTGGTGCGGGTAACGTTATCTAATGCTCCAAAGGGCTCATCCATTAACAATACTGATGGATCGGTAACCAACGCACGGGCCAGTCCTACACGCTGCTGCTGTCCGCCACTTAACTCATGCGGATACATCGCCAGGGTACTTTCCGGTAGATGAAGTTTTTGAATCAGCTCCCGAATACGGCTTTTAATTTTTTCCTTGTCCCATTTCAAAAGTTTAGGTACAAGCGCAATGTTCTCCGCAATGGTATAATGCGGAAAAAGACCAATATTCTGCATCACATAACCTATCCCCTTGCGCAATACATCAGGATCCTGATCGGTGATATTTTTATCATTAATAAAAATCTGGCCTCCATCGGGCTCAATTAAGCGGTTGATCATTTTTAAAGTAGTGGTCTTACCGCAGCCACTGGTACCCAACAATACCAACGTTTCCTTTTCGGCCACACTAAAAGAGACTTGCTTTACAGCGTCAATATCTCCAAATTTCTTGCTTATCCCTTTTAATTCGATCATATTATTTCTCGAGTTTCATAAATAAGTTATTCAGCGATTCGGTATAGGTAGGGTGCGCAAAAACACAATACCTGATCCTGTCGTAAGTAATACCACCCTCCATTGCCATTTGCAGAACAGACATAATTTCTCCGCCTTCTGAAGCCAGGATAGCAGCACCTAGTATCTTTTTGCTGTCGGCATCTACAATTGCTTTCATAAGCCCCAATGTTTCGTTTGTTTCGATACCGCGCGCAACATTCGACATTGGCAGAACGGCAACTTTATAATTCAATTTCTTCTCTTTTGCCTCTTTTTCTGAAATACCTATCCGTCCCAGTTGAGGGTCGGTAAACATGCAATATGGCATGGGGCGGTCCTGAATAGAATATTTTGTCCCTTCAATCAGGTTACGGTAAACAATGGTATAGTCATTATAGGCAATATGGGTAAAGGCAGGACCACCTTTTACATCACCCAATGCATAAATTCCTTTAATATTGGTTTCCAGCTTTTCATTTACAAGCACATAGCCTTTGTCATCGAGTTTTACTCCACAATTTTCGAGGCCTAAATCAGCGGTTTGTGGTATGCGTCCGGCTGCGATTAATACATGACTTGCCGTAATTTTCTTCTTTGTCTTACCTGATTGGATTGAAAGATGAAGTTGTTTTTTATCCTGACTGATTTTATCAATCTTCACATCCGTAATAATTTCGATCTTTTCATCGGTTAAGATTTCCTTAAGGGCCGACGAAATATCCTGGTCTTCTTTAGCTAATATGGCTGATGATTTTTCCAAAATGGTTATGTTACTACCAAAACGGTTAAACATTTGCCCAAACTCCAGCCCAATATAATTGCCACCAATAACCACCAAATGCTCTGGAACCGTTTCTATATCTAAAATTGTTGTCGATGTAAGATAATCAATCTGATCCATTCCTTCTATATCTGGTATGGCAGTTTTTGCTCCGGTATTGATAAAAATCAAATCAGCAGTTACTTTTTCTTCACCACCATCGTTAAGGGTAATGGTTAATTCTTTTTCAGCGCTGAATTTTGCCGATCCGAAAATGAGCCGGAGTCCTTTGGTATGATTTATTCCCTTTTCTGATGATGCTCTAAACTGTTCTACAATATCATCTTTACGCTGTTTTATTTTCTTGAAATCAATTTTGACCGATCCAATCTCAACACCTAATGCTGATGCCTTTTTAGCCTGATAGATGGCCCTGGCAGAAGCAACCATGGCTTTTGTTGGGGTACAGCCATCGTTTATACAGGTGCCGCCAACCAATCTTTTTTCGATAATAGCTGTCTTTTTGCCCGCTTCGGCAATTTTTTTGGCTAATGGTGTGCCCGCCTGCCCCGCTCCGATAATTATCGCGTCGTAATGTTTCATGGATAGGATTTGTTTTGTTGTAATAATAACCTGAATAAGCAGATCAATGTTTGACCAGGAATAATTTATTCTTTAACTGGAATATTATTAAATTTTAAATAAAAAAGTTACAAACTATATTCAAAAATCTACGTTGAATAATTGTAGATATTAAATTGACAAACATAAATCCCTAATTCATGCAAACTCAAACAACAGAAAATACAAACCTTACCGTTTTTATTCAGGATGATACTTCTATTGAAGATAAGAGAGAAATGGTTTTAACCAGTTTATTGGATGATTTGAATAACCAAACTGAGTCTTTTAATTAGTACCGTTCCTCAATTACCTCCCACGTGTCGTCATTTTGAGCGGAGTGCAACGCAGTCGCGAAATCTGTCTAGATAGATCTCTCCATTCCACTGCGTTTCCGTCGAGATGACGGTAACTTCCAATTCGATCGTGTAAAAAGCATCCAAATGAGATTAAAAAAGAGAAGAGCAGACAAATTAATGTTTGTGTCTTTCCTTTGAAAAAGATTTTAGTTGGTTTACTAAAGGGTTTTAACAGCCTTTAGGCAATCTTTTATAAGCAATTAGGATCCTTAAAAGCGTACCAATATTTTGGATAATATCAAATGAAAATTTGAATAGTTTAGATAAGAAAAATGACCACTTTAGTTAATTGAATTAGTAAAAACAAATTAATTTAATTTTTCCAATTACTTATTTATTTAAGAAATGATCTAACCCATTTTCAATATCTGCTGCATGATTCCAGATATAGACGTAAAATAGAGAAACTGTTACAGAAACCATATTACCAATTAAATAATAACTATTAAACTTTTCTGTCTCCCCTGTTTTATCATCATGTTTTAACCTCGTTGCCAGCTTCAATGCGCTAAAAAAAGTTAATGCATGAGGAATACCATTAAACATAAAAATTGTCAGAAAGAGACGTTCAATGGATCCTTTACTAATGGATTTCATATCTATTTCTGACTTTTTATAATACTGCTGGGCAATTAGCGAAAACAAAAAAGCAAGAATGAGCTCGCATACTATTATAAGTATGGCTATAGTTAAAATTAAGATCATGGTAATTCTGATATGTAATTTATTACGGATTTAATTGAAAAGTACTCCTCTATTTTAAGACTTTTTTCTCTTTTCCATATCTGAGAACGCGTTTTTCCCAATTCTTCCGCAACAAGCTTATAATCCCTTAATTTAATAAATTTGGTAATCAGATCATAATCCTTACTGACTTTCCAATCATCAACAATACTTTGATATAAAAACATACTATTTACTAATGCTTCACTTTTAGGTTCATTTTTAAGATTAAAACAATACCTAACGTTAGAGTTTTTGTGTGTTGTCAATGCTTCACGGGCTTGAGTTAATCCATCACCGAGCATTTCATAAGCAATTTTTTTATTAATTGGTGTATCAATTACTCCTTCAACCAATACAAATCTTAATTTAAATCCAGCATTAAGACCAATAATTTTTTCATCAATAAAAAACATCAATTTCACAGCTGCCTTAGCATTATTAACTATACCTTGAAATTCGTCTCCCAAAGTGATTGTCAATGGAGATAGCATTAGCTTTTCATTTTCGTGATTAGTCTCGCTTATTACTTTTTTAAAGTTACTCATTAGCTTATTCTGATCGCTTCTTCTGCTATCGACTATATCTGCCATTAATATAAAATAGTCTTTCATATTATTTTTATATAAATACTATATCAAATATACTGAAATATCTAAATTTATTTCAGTATTAATGAAATAAGTATTAAATTTGCTTTAAAAAGTATTGATTGATAAAGTAATTTTAGAGGAATTATAAGGGAAAGAGAATTCAATAAAAAAATCCAATCTAAAAAAGATTCGTAATATTAGAAAAGAAGATTAATGTATGGCAAGCAATTCTAATTCCTCAAAAAAAAGGGCAAACAAATTCATGTTTACCCCTTTCAATCTAAATTAACGCTCTCGCGACAAAAGTATAAATTCTTCTTAAACCTATATGTAACAAACTTATTTAATTAGGTGTTAATGCATGATGTTCTGTGCCCGTCGAAGGTTATCGGTGGTCTGCAAAATTTTATCCTTTAATTTGGGGTTGTAAGCAGGATGTGATTTTAAGAAGTCCATAACAACTGCATTTGCTTCTTTGCTGTTATAACCAGAGAAGGTAGCGGCTAACCACGACTGCGGAAAAAATATATCTCCTGTTTTCTGTATTTCTACTAATAAATCTAAGCTCTCTTTCAGGTAATGAATTGAGGTTTTTTGCCTGACGGGATGATGCAGATAAGCCAAAGCCGTAGTTACCCATGCTTCTTTTTGTCTGTTTTTCCGGTCTTTTAAACCATTAAAAAAAAGATCCCTTTCCTTAACATCTAAAGATAATGCAGGCATTAAATAAATTAACCGGTTTTTACGGTCTTCATTTTTTGTCCGCGATAACTGTTCTTTCAGGATGGTATTAACCGTATCGGTTTTAAGCACTAAAGTTAAAGCCAGCGAACTGTAATCATCTTCCTGAAGTTTCACGCCCGCCGGCGCTGATTGTTTCAGCCAGATATCATATAAACGTTTTCCTGCTTCAGGGCTTTGGTAAATGTTCTGGTAAGCATTGAAGAGTATTTTCTTATTATTTGCAAGAGGCTCTTCTGTTAAGGCATTCCAAATGGTTTTCTCCATCAAAACATTAATTAATTCCCGCTTATCTGCCTTCAGGAATGTCCAGTAAATATTGGTCATATAACCTGTAAGTAAACGCAGATTCATTTCGTTTTTCTCCACCGTAATTCCTTTAAGCAATATCACCAGGAGTTCATAAGGCTTAAAACCTTTGCCCGAAAGCATATTTTCATAAGTATTGATATAAGCAGATGCTCGTTCCAAAGGGTCGGCAATATTATAAACATCAGCCGCCATCCTTTTATCGACGGGAAAGAGACCATAGCCTGCCCCGTTCGCATTAAATAAGATATATTGAGGTTTTGCAAGACCTCTTGCTTCTGCAACAATCGTTTTTGCTCCCATCGCATTAACGGTCAAAAATTTGCTATATGTAGGATAAACCAGCTTCAACGAAAAAGATTGCGGCCATACCCTTTGCCCACCCACTTCACTGGTTTGACTTAGGCTTAAATCACTAATTTTATCTCCTTCATATTTAATTTCATAAGTAAAAGCTGGTCTGCCAGCCTCATTTACCCAAACTTTGTTCCAACTATACAAATCAGTTTTAGTGTATTTGCTTAAAATGGCAATCAGATCGTTCCATGTAGCATTACTACAGGCGTATTTTTTCAGGTATTCCCTGATTCCTTTTTGAAAGTTCACTTTGCCCATTAACAATTCCAACTGACGCATCATGATAGGTGCTTTATGGTAGATGATATTTCCATACATCGATCCGGCTTCCTGTAAGTTATCCAATTGCTGGCGGATGGGATTAGCACCCAATGTTCTATCCACTCCATAGGCTGCCGGATAGTGATCTTGTAAAAACTTAAGGTCGAAAGTGCTTTTGCCCATCAGCTTTTCGGTTACTTTATCGGCCATAAAATTGGCAAATACCTCTTTCATCCAAACATCATTAAACCATTTCATGGTAACCAGATCGCCAAACCATATATGTGCTGTTTCATGAGAAATCAGATTGGAACGCGAAATGAATTGATCTTTAGTTGCACCCTGATCTAAAAACAATGATGATGCTTTATATTGCACTTCACCAGGGTGCTCCATACCGCCAAACTGAAAATCAGGAATGCTGACAAAGCCTATTTTCTGAAAGGGATATTTGATTGCGGTCCAGTCTTCCAGAAAATCGATGGCCTCGCGGTGGGCTATGAAAATAGAATCGACACTAAGTTTGATTTTGGCAGAATCGGTTTCGCGGTGAAGAAATTCCATTTCACGGTCTTTCATTTTCTTATTCAGGTAAGTATATTTTCCAGCCGTAAAGGAAAATAAGTAAGTTGGTAATTTATCCGAATTTTTAAAATGGTAAGTTGTAACTTTATCCTGCACAATCGAATCTTTCTGAATTGCATTACCCATTACTTTCCAGTTAGTTGGAACGGTTAACGAAAGTAAAAATTTAGCCTTTAAATCGGGCTGATCAAAACAAGGAAATACTGTTCTGGCATGATCGGGCACAAAAAGTGCATACAAGAAATCCTTATTCCTGTTCAGCGACTCATTGCCAGCGATAAAACCAATTTCGATACGATTGTTACCAGGTTTTAAATACTTTTGATCTACGAGGATATGCTCGTTTTTAAAATCGATGGTTATGGCTTTCCCATTAACAGTAATCGATTTCAAATGATCAGCATTTTGCTTAAAGTCAATTTGTAAATGATTTGATTTAGTCAACTTAAAATCAATACTTTCTGTTGAATAAATTGGAGCTGTTTGTTCAGCAGGAATGATAAAGTGAAGCTGATACTGAATGTTGCTGATGCTGCTACTTCGGGCATTTGCCAGTGCAATAGAAACCCCTGGCTCAACTGCTATTTTTTGCCCTGCCTGCTGCGCATAACAGGTAGAGCTTAAAAGAAAGAAAAGGCTAAAATATTTTGTGATGCTGTTCATTGTATAATGTTTATTCTCCGTTAATCATTTGTAAAATGGTTCCGTAACTCATCCAAACCATGGTAATTACCACAGCCAGGCCAGTTAGCGTTAACCAGATAGGCTGCCTGTAATTCGCAATTATTTTTTTTCTGTATGCTGCAATAAGCATTATCCCCAAGGCAATTGGTAAAATAAAACCGTTGATTGCACCAACGGCAAGTAATATTTTAACGGGCTTACCAATCAGGATAAAAATAATGCAGGAAATGGATATAAAGGCAATAATGATTTCCCGGTTGAATTTTAAAATGATTGGATGGAAACTTTTGATAAACGAGATAGAAGTATAAGCCGAACCTACTACCGAAGATATTCCTGCCGCCCAGATCACTACACCAAAAATCTTATAACCGATTTCTCCACTGGCCAGTTTAAATACCGATGCTGCCGGGTTGGAAGGATCTAAAGTAAAACCTTTACTCACTACCCCCAAGGCAGCAATAAACAACAATAAGCGCATCACTGATGCGATTCCGATGGCACTTAGTGCACCTTTATTTACAGCGCTCAAATTCTGTATTCCTGTTTCTCTGGCATCCAATAAGCGATGGGCGCCGGAAAAAGTAATATAACCACCAACAGTTCCACCAACTATGGTTAATACGGCGGTAAAACTAAACTGTGTAGGATTCACAGCCCTTAATGCTGCTTCTGCCAATGGCGGAGCGCTGGTGTAAGCTATAATTAAAGCGAGTACAATTTTAATCAACCCCATGGTTTTGGCAAAAACATCCATGGCCTTACCTGCTTCTTTATAGATAAAAATCCCAATAGCCATAATGGCGCTGATTACCGCTCCCTGCCCTACACTTATGCCAAAAAGCACATTTAAACCTAAACCTGCACCTGCAATATTGCCAATATTAAAAGCCAGGCCACCCAGAAAAACCAGGAAGGAAATGAAATAACCTAAACCCGGGAATACCTTGTTGGCAATATCCTGAGCGGGTTTATCGGCAACGGCAATAATCCGCCAGACATTCAGCTGTGCAATGGCATCTAATATGATCGATAGCAATATTACAAATGCAAAACTTGCACCCAACTGCTGGGTAAAAACGGCTGTTTGTGTTAAAAATCCCGGTCCGATTGCCGAGGAGGCCATTAAAAAAGCTGCACCTAAAAGTACACTCCAGTTTTGTTTTGGCTTCATATTGCCGGGGCTTTAATTACTATACCTTCATTTTTTAATCGCTCAGCTATTAGCTTAGCAAAAGCAACAGCTTGTACGCCATCGCCATGCAAACAAACCGTTTCCGCCCTCACTGCAATACGATTTCCATTTACACTTTTTACTTCCTGCTTTAAAGAAAATCCCAAAACCTGATTTACAGCATCTTCTTTATTGGCAACTATAGCATTATCTGCTGAGCGCGGGGTAAGCAAGCCATCATCCTGATAACTGCGGTCGGCAAAAACTTCTGATGCAGTTGCAAGTCCGTTTTTTTCAGCTTCAACTATCATCTTGCTTCCTGCTAGGGCATATAAGATTAAATTCGGATCAAAATCGTAAACAGCCTGAACAATCGCTTTCGCTAAAACTGGATCTTTTGCAGCCATGTTATACAATGCACCATGGGGTTTAACATGATGTAATTTACCACCAGCGGCTTTTACAAAAGCATTTAAAGCGCCAATTTGATATAAGGTGAGCTGATAGGCTTCATTTGCGGTAATCTTCATTTCCCTACGCCCAAACCCTTGTAGATCGGGCAAGCCGGGATGTGCTCCAATAGCCACCCCTTTTTTGATAGCTAAAGCAACGGTTTTCTGCATTACAGCAGGATCGCCTGCATGGAAACCGCAGGCAATATTTGCTGATGAAATATAATCCATCAGTTTTTCATCATTGGGCATGGGGTAACTTCCATAAGCTTCTCCCATATCACAATTAAGATCGATCATCTTCATATTTAGTATATTTAAGGCTTATCGCCATGGTAATCAATGATAAATCACGTTCACGTTCAAGGTAAAGTCCTTCTGCCTCATCTCTCGAAATTTCAGAAAACTGAATTTCATCGCCAGGTTTTAGCTGGGCACATAAAGGCAAATCGACCGCTGCAACATGGGCAATGCGTGGATAACCACCTGTTGTTTGACAGTCGGCCAGGAGTATAACCAAATGGCCACTCCCCGTTACCTGGATAATCCCCGGAGTTACTGCTGTGCTGAGCAATTCTTTTTTAACCTTCTTTACCAAAGGCTTTCCAGATAAATGATAGCCCATACGGTTACTCCTTAAATCAATAGTATAGGTATTGGTTAAAAACGAAATAATGGATGTTGCGTCGAACCAACTGATCTCATTAGCAAGAATAACCCTGATCTTTTGCCTCTTCTCCGGCAGTAAACTTTCACGCGAAATGCGCCAATTTGGATAGGTTGACGATCGTTTGATCAATTGACTCAATATTCTATTTGATATTTCGCTAAGTACGGGACCACTAACTAAAACATCTGCTTTTTGCAATGCCCTCCCTTTAAAGCCTCCAAAAGCAGCGGTAAGGTAAGTGCTTTTGCTTTCCATTACATCAGGTACATCCCATCCACCGGCAACAGCTAAATAAGTACGCACCCCAATGGAGTTATTCATCAACTTTATAACGGAACCTTTTGAGAAAAACAGCGGCTTTTCTGCAGGCATTAACTCATTATTGTAAACTAAAAATGCGCCATCGCCGGAATATGAAATTAGAATTGGTGTTTCAGCTTTAAATGAAGCATCAGCATAGGTAAATTCAATGGTCGCATCATTATCATCATTGCCAACAGCTTTATTGGCTAAACGGTGAGCCAATTCATCCATTGCACCCGAAACAGGTACAGCTTGCGAAAGATACCGATATCGTCCCATATCTTGTATGGTACTTAATAAACCCGGCTTAATGATGCTGATTTTCATACTTATATTCAACATAGGCATTAAACTCACTCCTGTTAATAGCTTTAAAAGTAATGCGATCACCTCCTTTTAAAAGTGATGGCTGTGACCGGTTTACATCAAACATCTTTAATGGCGTTCTTCCAATAATCTGCCATCCACCTGGTGTTTCCATAGGATAAACACCGGTTTGGTTGCCTGCAATACCTACAGATCCGGCGGGAATTTTAGCATTAGGAACCTCTTTTCTAGGAGTTGATAATCTGGTATCCATTCCGCCCATATAAGCAAACCCTGGCACAAAGCCGATCATAAAGATAGTATATTGCCCTGCGGTATGGATATCGATTACCTCAGTCTTGGTAAGGTTGCTGGCACGGGTCACTGTTAAAAGATCCGGGCCAAAATCGCCTCCATAACACACCGGAATAACCAGTTGACTAGCTATTGCATTCGATTTTTCTCTTTCTATTTGTGCAATTTTATTTAAATGTGCTGATACCTTTTCGAAACAAACCTCTCCAGGAAGATCTGACAGCATTACACATAGGGGATCAAAAAAAACAGTTAAGGTAGTATAGGCAGGAACTGTGGTAATTAAACCAGAAAAGGGATTTTGCAAAAGCAATTGATTAAAATCGTTAATCAGGCTCAATAGATCGTTATCAATTGCTGTTCCGAATGTTATTGTAACCGATTTTTCGCTCAACCCATAAATTTTTAAGGGGATTTTTGTCCCAAAATATCCTAACTGCTCATTCATACAAAAACAGTAAGATTTATTAATAAATATTCTTCATCATACGGGCCTGACAACTAAACTGCCGCTATAAAAATGAAAATATATTATCAAAATAGCAAAGATTTTAATAATAGGATACCTAAAGCTGAATTTATCAGCATCAAATTACTAAATCATTGATAATTTTTCCGTTAGTTCAAGGCCTTTAATCAATTGTAATAACTCATCCTGCTCTTCGGTTTCTAATTCGATCATGCCATTGAACATTTCAAAAATTTCATCACGGAGGTTAGAACGCATTAAAAGATCGATCAGGCGTACAATGGTTTTCTTCTGGTCGGTATTTAAGCTACTAAACAGTTTAGGCTCTATTTCATATAATGCCTTAATTAAATTAACCAATGCGGGTTTTCTTGACTTTTTTTCTATCTCACTGGCATAAACCGGAAATATCTCATCTTGTTCGTAACTTTCAACCAGGCTGTTGGCATATTCTTTTAAAAATGGTTTACGTTTACTTTTAAGATATTCGGTTAATGATTTAATCAAAAATCTATATTCAGGTGAAGATTTAGCTGCACCAAATATGGCCACCTGCCCTTCATTTTCGAAACTCTTAAAATCGAAATCACGAAAAAAATCACTGTCGATATAAACACTATGAAAATAATCGTCGCTTTTTTTATTTAAAGTAGTGTAATCTTTATAAATTTCTTCTCCACCGGCCAAAAAATAGTACTTAGAGAGTTCTTTGTGCAGGTTTTCTTTCCAGTGAACATACTTAATCTTAAAAGTAACAGCGGTATCGGGATAAAAAAGATTAAACTCTTCTATGCTTTTAATATTGCTGCTAAAATCCAATGCTGCGCCATTTACAATAATTGAATAATTTTTATGCTTATTCAACTCTATAAACCAACAGAATTCGTTTATCAAAAAAGGAAGTACTGTTGTTTCTATATCTTGTTGACTGATCCTCAGATTAGTAAAAGAAACAGTTGTTCCAGTCTCGCCGGTATTGCCCGGAACGGTGGAAAAATCGTGGCTATAACTGTTTAAACCACCTGTATTAATGTGTATTTCTCCATAACAAAACCCTTGTTCTGATTGGTAAGTGGTTTTCCAAAGGGCATCATGCGCAAAGGTAAAAAAGGTAAGCCGACCTACGCCATTACGACCATGCATTTTGGAGGTATGCTTTGGCGCTATAATCTGAATAGATTTTTCAGATTCGAAAAACGGATCGAACTTTTGTTGTAAGCGGTCGAAATTAATTCCATAACCATTATCGGCAATAGTTAACTGCTCTAAAAGACCAAGCGAATTGGCTGCATAATCTATGCGAATAGTATCCGCATTAGCATCGAAACCATTCCAGATGTACTCAGCAATGGCCTGCCTTTCATTGTAGTTTTTAAGTACCTTTTGTATTCCCTTTGAAGTGATATTAACCTTTACCGACATGTTTACTAAATTAATTAGCAAATATATCATTATATTTTAATCATTTTGGATGTTAGCTATAACGAATTATCTACATCGCATTAAATGGCCAATTTTTGGAAATAAAATAAGTCTGATTATATATCCCGCTGACTAAAATGCCTTCGAAGTTTTTCTTCTTCCAGATCGAGCAGTTCTAATTGTTCTCTAATCAACTCATCATTAATCTGCTCTTTTTTATTTAGCCCTTTTAACAAAATACGCTGTTCAGACATAATATCTTCCAATGCGATACGGTAGTCGTGGTAAAAGTCCTCAGATCTTGAAATGTTCTCTTCTTTTTCCCAATCTCTCAATAATTCCATCTCGGCTTCGATACGGATTTTGATCGACCTGATCATATCGTTATGTTCTAACGCATCATGGTATTTTTCGTCAAGAATTTTAAGTGATAACATGGACAATTTCTTTCTTACCATCTGTTTTTGCTGTTCAAAAGAAACGGTATAATCGGGATCTGGCATATCTACCCATTTAATTAGTGCAGGCAATGTTAAACCCTGTAACACCAAGGTTACCAATATTACACTAAAGGTAATGAACAAAATCAGGTTGCGCTGAGGGAAAGCTTCGCCGGATTTCAAGGCTACAGGGATAGAAAGTGCTGCAGCCAGAGATACTACACCGCGCATACCTGCCCAGCCAAAAAGTAAGGGTGCTTTCCAGCTTGGATTCGGATCGGCCGTTGTAATATACCGGCTAATGAAACGTGTAAAATACAAAGCGCCGTAGGTGCTGGCCAATCGCACCAGAATTAGTACCAAACAAATAATGGCGCTATAACGGATAGCAGGCAAAAGACCGCTTTTCCCTAAACCGTTGATAATAACGGGAAATTCTAAACCGATGAGTAAGAAAACAAAACCATTCAGTACAAAAGCTACGGCTTCCCAAACATTAATGCTTTGCAACCGGCTTCGATGGGTCAGGATTTGATCCCGACGGGCTGAAAGAAATAAACCTCCACTCACCACAGCCAATACGCCGGAAAAATGAAATTCCTCTGCAGTCATATACATCACGTAAGGTGTTAAAAAAGTAAGGATAATATCTACATTGGTAGTAGTGGGTAACCAGCGGTGTAAAGCGTAAAAAACAAGTGCTACTGCGATCCCAACCAAAATCCCCATGACAATCACCACTACAAAATTGCCGGCAGCATTGCTAAAGACAAAACTTCCAGTCATTACTGCAGCCAAAGCAAACCTGAATACAACCAAACTGGATGCATCATTCAATAAACTTTCGCCCTCCAAAATAGTAGTGAGCCTCTTAGGTACCTTAACATTTTTGAGTATGGCCGATGCAGATACCGCATCTGGTGGAGAAATGATCCCACCTAACAAAAAGCCCAGGGCCAGGGTAAAGCCCGGAATTAAACTACGGGAAATTAAGGCAACAACTGTTGAAGTAAAAATAACAATGGGAAAAGCAAAACTACTGATTACCCTGCGCCACTTCCAAAAATCTTTCCATGAGGTATTCCAGGCAGCTTCGTATAATAAAGGCGGTAAAAAGATTACAAAAATGAGTTCTGGTTCTATTTCAATATCCTGAAGGATCGGCAAGAAACTCAGGGCTAAACCTGCGATGACCAATAAAATGGGATAAGCGATGCGGATTTTTTGCGCCAGCATTACCACAAAAAGAATTATTGCAAGTAAAAAAGCGTATTGTATAATGAGTTGATGCATAAATTTTGGGCTTGGTCTAAAATACAAATTTGAAGTGAATGCCAAACCATTAAGATTAAATAGAAAAACCCTTTGAGATGGAAGCCATTACTCAAAGGGTTATATACTTTTATTAAAGAAAGCCCGGCAACATTAATGATTTATGCTTAACCAAAAAGATCGCTGCTCAGGTAGCGATCTCCCCGGTCGCATGCGATAAAAACGATGGTTCCCTGATCTAATTCACCGGCAAGCTTCAAGGCAGCCGCACAGGCACCTCCCGAGCTCATGCCCGCAAATAAACCTTCTTCTTTAGCCAATCTCCTCGACATCATTGTGGCTTCTTCCTGCGCAATGTCCATCACACGGTCAACCCGCTCCGGTTCGAATATTTTTGGAAGATATTCTGTTGGCCATCTTCTGATCCCTGGAATGGAAGCCCCTTCAGTAGGTTGACAGCCTACGATACGGATATCCTTATTTTTTTCTTTAAAAAACCTCGAGCATCCCATAATGGTGCCTGTTGTTCCCATAGAACTTACAAAATGTGTGATCTGCCCTTCGGTATCTCTCCATATTTCTGGTCCGGTTGTTTTATAATGAGCCAGATAATTATCTGGATTTGCAAATTGATTTAATAAAAAATACCCTTTTGAAAAACCTTTTTCTTCTGCATAATCGCGGCAATCTTCAATACTTTCCAATAAAGTTACCTTTGCGCCAAAGGCTTCCATGGTTACCTTACGCTCGCGGGTAGAATTTGCCGGCATCACCAATTCAATTTCTAAATTATACAAACTTGCAATCATGGCCAATGCAATTCCGGTATTACCACTTGTGGCCTCCACCAATTTAGTTCCGGGGGCTACATCACCGCGTTCTATTGCACTTCTGATCATGTTGAGCGACGCCCTGTCTTTAACACTACCGCCCGGATTATTTCCTTCTAATTTGGCAAATACCCTTACAGCCGGGTTAATATTCAGCTTTTGAAGTTCGGCCATTGGTGTATTTCCAATCAGATCGATTATTCCTGCCATATTTTAATATATTAATTGGTGTCTTTATGGTTTCTAATGGTAACTATCGGTGAATGATAAGCAGTAGAAAAAGCAGGGATACTTTCGGTAAGCCATACGTTCCCCCCGATGATACTATCATGCCCGATGACGGTTTCGCCGCCCAGTATGGTCGCACCTGAATAGATAACTACCCTATCTTCTACCGTTGGATGGCGTTTGCTGCCCGCCAATGTTTTTTTAACACTCAAAGCACCCAGTGTTACCCCTTGATAAAGTTTCACATAACGGCCTATTGTACTGGTTTCTCCGATAACAATGCCAGTTCCGTGATCAATATGAAAGTATTCGCCAATACTGGCTGCTGGATGGATATCAATACCTGTTTTAGAATGAGCGTATTCGGTCAGTATTCGTGGAACAAGAGGTATACCGAAATTATAAAGCATGTGGGCAATTCTGTAGAAACAGATGGCATAAAAACCGGGATAAGTCCTGATGACTTCGAACCTGCTCTGCGCCGCCGGATCACCTTCATAAATGGCCAGGATATCGGTATTCAATACACGATAAAGCGCCGGCAGTTCTGCAAAAAACTGACCTGCTGCATTTTTACACTCACTGTTCCTTAATTTACAACTCGCCGAAATAATATCATAAAGTTCGAGTTCTAAAGCCGACACCTGCGCTTTAACTTCCTCAACCGTTGAAAAAGCTTTAGCTGCATTTTCTGGAAAAAGTACCTGGATCAGTTTCTCTGCCCATTGCGATATTATTTCATTCGGCGGTATATTGTGCTGCTCAAGTGGGTTTTTAAATATTTGTTCAAAAAAATGGTTATCCATAACTGGTGGTCAAGCCTGGCCGATCTGCTCATCGACTAGATATATAGATTTAATCGCTAATGTAGGTTTTGTTTTTTTAAACCAAAACAACTCGTCGAGTTTTATTATAAAAATTGCCGGGAAATAACAAAAAAGTCCCGAGTCGGAAGTTGATTAGCCTGGAGCATTAGGAGTTTGGTGTAGAGCGATTTGTATAATTAACTATTTGTTCGGTTTGCCATCCTGAGTGGAGTCGAAGGGCTGGTAGATCGTTTGGAGTAGATTGATTTGAACAATAAATGTGAGTGACAACGATTAATTTACGCGTGAAAATCTCCTCGGGTTACCGTTATTTCGAGAAGAATTGCTACCTGTACCGATTTTACATCGGTAATACAGTCGATACCCAGAAGGCTCTGCGAAGCTAAATGTGTCTGGATAGATCTCTCCACTTCGCGTTGCTCCGGTCGAGATGAGGCCCCCTCTACAGCGGACCAATGAACTAATGACTAGTGAACAAATCGCCAATGAACCAACGACTACTCCTTCAGGGAATAAGAATAACCTAATTTCTCAAAACAAGACCAAAATGGCAATGTTACCAATATATGGTGATTACTGGGGAAACGACTATAAAAGAATTAGATAAGATTTATATCGGAGAGGAAATCACTTTTGATAAAAAGTCTGGCCTGGTATACCGTATTGCGATTTTTAAGTCGGTAAGTATTTCCAGTTATATCTTCCAGTTGGTTAACGGGGAAATTGTTATTATTCGCAGGAACCAAGTTTAGGACCTCCATTGTATAAAAAAGCATTTCCGATCGGTTTTACGACCGGAAATGCAAACACTTATTATTTTTTCTGTTCTGATAAAAAGGTAACCAAAGAGGCAAGCTCTTCGTAAGACAAAGAGTTGGCCAAACCTTCTGGCATCATTGAGTTTTCCATTTCTTTACGTGATAAAATATCACCTGCTTTGATGGTAAACACCTCACCTGCAATATTACGCATTACTACTTTAGCAGCCGTTTCTTCGGTAATAAATCCCATATAAGTACGGTCCCCCTTGGCAGTAATCATTACAGTGGCAAAACCCTGCGATATAGAAGCGCTAGGTTTTAAAATCGATTCTGCAATCTGTTCGCGGTTCATGATCGAGCCGATTTGCCCCATAAACGGACCTTTCATTTTTTCCGTTTTGCTTAAACTATGGCAGGCGATACAACCCTGATTGTTAAAAATATTTCTTCCTTTTAAAGGATCGCCCTGCAATTTATTGATGGCCAACAATACGTCTTCAATGGATGATTTACCAACCTGACCTTTTTTATTTTTGATTTTTTCGAGATCAATTTTTGGTTCTTCTGTTGCAGCTACTTTTTCTTCTTCGGCAAATTCAGCAATATCCATTCTCTGGCGTGAATTTAAATCAACATAAAATTGTTTACCATTAGCGCCGGCTTTTGCCGCTTCTTCCTTTAAAAATTTCTCAATCGCAGGTGAGCCTTCCCAACTTACCGCCTTAAAATAAGGACCGTGCGAATCAGGCCTTGTGCCCCACCACCAGGTCGCGTCGTAAGCAATTTCTTTTTTATACAAACGACCTAACGTAACCAGGATCTGCTGTTTCAATTTCTCATCTGTTGATTGTTTGTGGTTAGCAATTAAGCCATTAACCACTTTTACATCATGCATATAACGCAATGCCCAAAGTGCAAGCGTTGAGTTTTCTGTTTTAACCGCTGCGAGCAGGGCATCAACTGCATTGAGCTCAACTAAAGCACGTACTGCAAGGTGTGGCAATATAATGGCTGCATTTGGCGTAGCATGCGGACCTTCAGTACCTTTTGCAGGCGCTGTAAATGAAGCGGGCACCTTGGTTTGTAAAAGCACATTGGCAACTTCTGGTCTGCCTAAACGGTTTAAACCAATAATTGAAGCGGCCTGAACACGCGGTGAAGCATCTTTTAATCCTTCTAGAAACGGTTCAACAGGCACTTTGCTCACGTAGGTTTTACGATCGGCAAGTGCTTTTAAGGCAAACTCTTTTAAGGCGTTATCTTTGGTAAATCCGATTAAAGTTTCAATACCGTTTTCTTTGGTCAGCTGAGCATAAGTATACAGGCCAGCGATACGAACATCAAGCGCTAAACTTTGATCGGAAGCAGTTTTTAATGCCGTTTCAATTGCCTGTTTATTGTTACGTGAAACCAATTCCTGCGAAGCAGTTAAACGGCCTACTGCACTATTCGATTTAAGTAACTCAGTTAATTTTTTAATGGAAAGTTTTTTAGCATCAGGAAAAGCTTTGTATGTCCAATTGTTGGGCACTGCGCGAATAATGTAGCCTTTATTCGGACTGCCAGAATACCCTGCCCCATCCCAAGCCGACAGGTATAGTCTTCCTGAGCCATCTACATCAAGATCAGTAATTTGAGCAAGTTTGATAAATTCTTCATCCTTTTGGGTAAAAGTAGGCCCGTCAGTTGTAACCCTGTGGATATAAAGCATGCTTCTGCCCCAATCTGCCATCATCGGAACATGATTATATTGCTCTGGCCAGCTAGGTTCATCCATAAACAATGCTCCGGTACCCGATCCTCCGCCCAAATCAGCTAATGCAGGAATAATTTCGTCGGTAAAATTCTGAAATAAAACCGGGTAACCATATTCTCCAGATTGTATATGGTGCGAGAAGCGAACGTTCCATCCTCCACCATCATTAGTATTTTCTCTGGTGAAAACGTTCATGTAAGGATCAATAGCTACATCATAAACATTCCGCGTACCGTGGGTATAAATTTCCATTTCGGTCCCATCCGGGCGTACACGTAAAATACCACCACCTAACATGGTCAGTTTTTTACCCGAGCGGTCTACCGCATCGTGAAAACCAAAATCGCCTACAGAGATGTAAATCCATCCATCAATCCCCATTCTTATACCATTGGTGGCATGATCGGTACCGCGCTCGCGAATATATTTGGCATTACTGATGTGCTCAATAAGCGGTTTTTCTGGTCCATCGGCTTTTCCATCACCGTCTTTATCTTCAAAAACAACTAAATTCATGCCTGTAGCTTGTTTTGTTTCTTTCGAAAAAGTAGTATGCAATACATAAACCTGGCTGCCTTGAACAATAATGCCTCGTGGATTGTCCACTTCGGCAAAATCGATATGTTCGTCCATTTTACCATCGTTATCCTTATCTATCAATTTAAGGATATGTCCTTTACCAGGATCTTTACCTAAAGAGCCCATCATATCAACACCAACATATACTTCTCCGGTAGGTGCTACTGCTAAACAGGCTGGACTAGGTGTAACATCGGGTCCGGCAAAATTGGTGATTGTTAGCTCGGGGGGTGATACACGTTGTATCTCTGGTTCACTAAAAAAGTTTTTTAATCCAAAAAAAACTAGCGTAAAAGAAATTAAGCTTAAAGAAAATTTAATCATTTGTGTGTTATTGTTCCTGGTTAGTTTGTGTGGGGTAAACTTACAAAAAATATAAATTCCTAATTGCCACAATTTTGTGTTAATTGGACGGAACTCTTTAGAAGATTTTAAGAATCAGCAAGCATTGCATATAAAAGTAGTCTGGATGCAAAATAAATTGGTCATACAGTAATAATCCCAGTAAATTAATAACTAAAAAGGATTGAAAGCAATCAATTTTCAGAAATAAGTAAATTATCGCTATTTCTATTTGGTAAACAACAGATATTTTATTATTTTTACTAAATACAACATTCATTAAATCAGTACGTTATGAAAAATATTTTTTATTTCTTCCTGACTGCCCTGATCTCCTCCATTGCGTTGATACTTACAAAGGATTCATTTGATCCCGAATTGGTTTATAGCACAGTGGTGTTAATATGGATTCTGTACATCTGGTACCATATTTATGCTGCTGATAAGAGGAATTACAGCGAGTAGCTTGTGTCTTTATTAAATTATATATCCTGCAAAAATTGTGCGGGCTAAAAGTATATTGTCTTATATTTTAATCTCATAACCCTCCGTCACCTTCCGCTATAGGCATAAATTAGTGCTTTATCGCTGCGCATGAACTATTTTAACAAAACAGGGCTTTTATTTAACGTTTTATGTAGGTAAATCAATAACTAAAGTTATTACCTTCGTCGAAAACTAAACAGGCGGATTTACGTTAGTATTAGAAGCGGGACAAAATTGTTCCGGGAAACAAAAAAAACTTAATGAACTTGGAGCATCGACCTCGTACATGGGGTAGATAAGAGCACAAGATCATGAAATCAAAAGCAAAATTCCCATCTTTATCGGGAAACTCCTTTTACACTGAGGTGCGCCGCAGGGTAAACAACGACTTTAGAGAAAACAACAGAAGCACAAATGGCAATAAGCTGATGTGGTTTAAAGCCTGTCTTTTCCTTACCATATTTTTGGCACTTTACTTTACGATATTGCTTTTGCCTGTCCATAGCTTAATCCTTTTCAGTTTAACCATTTTACTCGGTGCCACCTGTGCTTTTATTGGTTTCAATATTTGTCATGATGCCATTCACGGTTCTTTTTCGAGTTCTAAACGCACCAATTTGTTTTTCAGTTTTCTGTTTAATATGGTAGGTGCAAATCCTTATGTGTGGAACATTACCCACAATGTGGTTCACCATACTTATACCAATATACCTGGTCATGATGAAGATATTGAAGTAGCACCGGGGCTGATCCGTATATGTAATGAAGATGAATTAAAACCACACCAGCGTTTTCAGCAGTGGTATGCTTTTCCTTTATACAGTCTGGCTTCCCTTTCCTGGGTGTTTCGTAAAGATTATAAAAAGTTTTTTCAAAAGAGTGTGGGTGCCTGCCAGAACAAGCATCCCAAGATCGAATACTTTAATCTGTTTTTCTATAAATTTCTCTATTACTTCATTTTTATTGGTCTGCCGATACTGATTATGCCGCTTGCCTGGTGGCAGGTTGCCATCGGCTTTGTGGTGTTACATGTCGCTCAGGGTTTAACCATGGGGTTGGTTTTCCAACTGGCTCATGTAGTAGAAGGAACAACTTTTCCAACAACCAATGCAGAAGGCAATATGGAAGAAGCCTGGGCCGAACACCAGATGCGTACTACAGCTAATTTTGCAACTCAATCGCCAATTTCAGCATTTTTTCTCGGTGGATTAAACCGACAGATAGAACACCACCTTTTTCCTAAAATATGCCATGTACATTATGGAAGAATATCTGGCATTGTAAAACAAACGGCGCTTGAATTCGGGCTACCCTATCATGAGAATACGACTTTCTTATCGGCACTACGTTCGCACTATCGGATATTGAAGAAGATGGGACGGGCGGTTTAATTTAGAGTTTAATCCGAGGTCAAAAATCTGTTAAGTAAGAAAGTGGCGGTCCCCACAATACTTCATTTCGAGCGAAGTGCAACGAAGTCGAGAAATCTATCAAGATAGACCTCTCCATTCCAATACGTTCCAGTCTAGATGACGCCTTGATCAACCAATGACCAATCACCTTAATTATTTTTATATTCGCTTAAATGCAATCGGGAATGACAAAAGGAAGACTAATCGATTTTTTTAATCAGGGCTATAGCGTTTCGCCAGTTATCTACCAGCAAATTGCTGAACACTTCACTTATAAAAAATTAGCTAAAGGTGAATTTCAACTATTGGCAGAAAAAGTATGCAACGAGTATTTTTTTCTGGAAAAAGGTTATATGCGGGCATTTGTACGTGATACAGAGAGTAACGAAGTAACCACAAATTTTTACACACCTGGACAAATGGTGTTCGAGGTTTCGTCCTTTTTTAAGCGAGGTAAATCAAAAGAAAATATCCATGTATTAAGCGAATGTGAGGGTTGGTTTATTACTTTTAGTCAACTGAACGAACTTTTCCATACTATACCTGAGTTTAGGGATTTCGGAAGATCGATACTTGTGCAAGGCTTTTCTGAACTTAAAAGCAGAATGCTGTCGATGATTACCGAAACGGCTGAACAGCGCTACATTGAATTGCTAAAATCAAATCCTGTTATTTTTCAGCATGCGCCTTTAAAAAACATTGCTTCTTTTTTGGGTATAACAGATACTTCACTAAGCAGGATCAGAAAAGACTTTGCCAAAAGGCGTTAATGGGTATTTCTTGCCAAATGCTAAGAGTTACGCGAGTTAAAAGCAGTTCTTTTGTGTAAACAATTCACTCATGGAACATTTACCTCTATCACTTTACCTTTTATTCGTATTAACAGCCCTACTTACTTTAATATTATTTTTTAGGGCTGCTGGTTTTTCAAAGGGCTTAATCAGCATATTCTCTTTATGGTTGATTATTCAATCGATATTGAGCATTTCAGGTTTTTATCAGGTAACAAATCTAATGCCTCCCCGATTTATACTACTTATTTTACCCCCTATCATACTTATTGTTATTACTTTTCTAACCAAAAATGGAAAGAACTTTATTGCGAGACTTGATATTGGAAAACTAACAATATTACATATTATCAGAATACCTGTTGAATTGACACTTTACTGGTTATTCCTTCATAAAGCAGTGCCAGAGGTAATGACTTTTGAAGGCAGAAATTTTGATATTTTATGTGGTATTACCGCCCCCTTAGTTTATTATTTTGGTTATGTTAAAAATGTGCTTAATAAAAAGGTATTATTGGCATGGAACATCATTTGCCTGTTATTATTAGTAAACATCGTGAGCACAGCCTTATTATCTGCACCATTTCCGACACAACAAATAGCTTTTTCACAGCCGAATATTGCATTATTATACTTTCCATTTACTTTGCTTCCTGGCCTTATTGTACCTATTGTATTGTTTTCCCATTTGGTTTCGATCAGGAAGTTGATTGACTAGTCTGGAGTTTTTAGTCCGAAGTCGATTACATGATCAGTATATGTTAATTATTCAATTAAAGGGTCATTCTGAACGGTAATGAATGTAGAAAGGTTAATATAAACGCCAGCAATTAATTAACGCGTAAAAATTCTTTCAAGTTACTGTCATTCGAGCGGAGTGCAACGCGGCCGAGACCCCGAAGGCTCTGCGAAGCAAAATCTGTCTAGATAGATCTCTCCACTTCGAGTTGCTCCGGTCGAGGATGATCAGACTAATGTATTATGTCTATGGCGATTGAGAAGTGTATTTAGTTGAGCGTTTGTCATTCGGTGCTTGGAGCCAGTTAGCCGATTAACCAATCTACCCTCTTTACACAAACTTAACACATCCCCCATTCCTTTAAAAGTCAGATCTTTTTATCTTTAGCAATATGTATTGGTACGAAGAAGAGGTTAAGCAATTAGAAAGAAAGCATCGCTTAGACCGTGAACATCCTGGGATTATTTTCTATGGAAGTTCATCTATACGTTTATGGAACAGCCTCGATGATGATTTCGATTTCACCAGAGTAACCAATTTGGGTTTTGGAGGATCTACCTTAGCAGCCTGTGTATGGTTTTTTGAAAGGATTATGATAGATTACAAGCCAAAAGCATTGGTGGTTTATGCTGGCGATAATGATTTGGGTGATGGTAGAAATCCTGAAGAAATCTTTATATTTTTCCAGCAACTGATGGTAAAAGTTAACATAAGGTTTGGAAACCTGCCCTGCTATTTTATTTCATTAAAACCAAGTATCCATCGCTGGCATATTGCCGATCAGTTTAGGTACACCAATAACCTTATCGAGAGCGAAATTATTAAACTGCATGGTAACTGGAAATTTATTGATGTATTTAAGAAAATGCTGGATAAATCGGGGCATCCAAATCCTTCACTTTACGATTACGATGGTTTACATTTAAGCGAAGAAGGCTACCGTCTGTGGACAGAATCGGTTAAGGAAAAATTAGGCTAATCATTACTGTTAATTAATATCCTGGTAACATCGGAGCCCTATTTTTCCATAAAGTTTTTAAACAAATGAACAGGGAATACCACAAGTGGTTTAGTCATAATTTGCAACGGGATATGGAGTTGCTGATTTTCGGGCATAGCGGAAGAGCTGTTATCTTTTTCCCCACCCGTATGGCGAGATTTTACGATTATGAAAACTGGGGAATCATCGCGTCTCTTTGCCACCAGATCGAAAATGGCGAACTCCAGCTTTACTGTGTGGATAGCATTGATGGCGAAAGTTTTTATAACGATGATGTATTTCCTTCCGTTAGGATCGAGCGCCATTTGCAGTACGAAAAATACCTTTTGGAAGAAGTGATGCCGCTTATTTACCAGAAGAATGATGCTAATTATGTGGAAACTGCTGGCTGTAGCATGGGTGCTTACCATGCCATCAATCTCGCCATGAAATATCCCTGGTTATTTAAAAAGGCTGTAGGCATTAGCGGAAGATATGATCTTACAGATAATATAGGCGATTTCAGGGACCTGCTGAACGGATTCCATAATGAAAAAGTATATTTTAACATGCCGGCGCAATACCTCGCCAACCTTCATGATGATAAATTGCTTTCGGAAGTAAGAAATATGGAAATTATTCTGGCTGTAGGTGAAACAGATCCATTTTTAAGTGGAAACCAGCATTTAAGTAACTTATTATGGAAAAAAGGTGTACCCAATCAGTTTCATACCTGGGAAAGTAACGCACACCGCCCCCACTATTGGCGAAAAATGGCGCCTATGTACATTTAATTATCACATTACACAAGCGCCTTATTTCACAGCTAAATTAAAATATTGTTTAATGTGAATGGTATCTACAGGTTTTTTAGATTTTTCGGCAGCTAGAACAATATGAGCATCCAACAGCCATTTTTCTGCTGAACTATTAATGCTCGTTACTTTAATTCCTTTAACCTTACCTGCAATTGGAATTAAGTTGAAATAATCACATGAAGCGCAAGAAAACAGATATTTTACCTTTCCGGCGAGAATATCATTATCCGTAAATAAAAATTTATCATCCTGCATAGGTGCCTGAATAGATACCCTCGTGGTGCTGAAGTTATTACTCTTCGTAGCCAGAAAAATCCGGTGTTGACCAGTTGTAAGTGCCATCTGCTGATCGGTCGTTGCTGCATAATTAACATATTCAAACAGGCAGTTTCCTTCAGTACAGGGAGTTAGATTTTGCGCGTCAATGGTAAAATCCATTGGGCTACCTGTTTTCTTTTTACAAGCATTCAAGGTGCTTAATGCAATTAAAAAGGCGAAAGTTACTTTAAAGGCATTTTTCATGATTTGATTTTTGATGAAAACGGCACAAATCGAGGATATGCTACAGCTCAGACATTATTTTTTATCAAATAAATGAACCGGAAAAAACACCATTTAAACATAACGTGCAATGGCTTAAGTTAATCATCCCTGTCGTCAGTCTGAGCATAGTCGAAGACTTCTTGAGATTTATCCTTAAATTAATAACATTGCACAAAGGGATTAATTTGGCAAAAAACTACTGTTCAAAAGACTTTATTTTAACATTGGTTGAACAGGAAAATATTAAGTTTGCACATAAACAGATTAAATCTACAAAATATATGAAACAAGGATTATTAATAGATATGGATGGGGTGATTTATAGCGGGGAAGAATTGATATTTGGCGCTGATAAATTCATTAAAAATTTAATTGATGAGGATATTCCTTTCGCATTTATGACCAACAATAGTCAACGAACTGCTTTAGAGGTGGTGCGAAAACTAAAAGGACTTGGTATAAAGGTAGAAGAAAGCCATGTGTATACCAGCGCTATGGCTACCGGAAAATTTCTGTCTGATCAAAGTCCGAATGGTACCGCTTATGTATTGGGCGAAGGTGGTTTATTAAGCAGTTTACACGATCATGGCATTACTTTAGTAAATACCGATCCGGAATTTGTGGTATTGGGAGAAGGCAGGAATTTCACGCTCGAAATGGTTCAGCGTGCTGTTGATATGATTCTTGCGGGAGCTAAATTTATCACAACCAATAGAGATCCATCACCCAAAAAACCAGGATGGAATAATTTAGGTATAGCTGCAACTACTGCCATGATTGAAGAAGCAACCGGTAGAAAAGCCTTTGTTACAGGTAAACCAAGTCCGGTGATGATGCGTTCGGCACGTAAATTCCTGGGATTGGAAACCAGTGAAACCACTGTTATTGGCGATACCATGGAAACTGATATACAGGGTGGTGTACAGATGGGTTATAAAACCATTTTGGTGCTTTCGGGCATATCAAGTAAGGATACCTTAGGACATTATGCTTTTAAACCAGATATGATTGCAAGTTCTGTTGATGAGATAAAGTTTCCATTGACATGGTGGGATAGCAAGTAGTTGTGAGTTCGTAGTGCTTAATCTGTAACGTTTTAGAAACTTAAATAAGAATCAAAATGGAATTATAATATATATAAATTCAACGAAGAGCTTGTATTATAAATAGATATGTCATTCTGGGGGGCTTGTATTGGGGTAAAGGACTGTTTAGACACTCTTTAAGGTGTTTCGATAAGCTCAACAGGACAACATCGAAGGTGAAATCGCCATTAAAATACTAGCTCCTCTAAAAGGGATGGCTGACCGGTACCAGTAACCAGTGAAAAATTTAACTAATTATTCGTGAACGAAAGGACTTTCAGGAACCACTTTCTATTTATTCTCTTAGAGCAACTGAATTACTTTATTTTGCTAATTGTAAATAATTGGGTTGAGTGGAGATATACTGGCTTAAAAAAACTTAAGCGATAATCGGTTGCAAATACCACGGGGGTACCACTAAACTTAGCACCTGTTCCAACCTGATTAAATAAACTAAATGAAGCTGAATCATTTACAACCTGCTCATGTACTGGTATGTCAGGCATTTTTTTGTCTGTAAATTTATTCGCTTTGGTTAGAAGTCCAATTGCTGGAATAACCATTAATAGCGCCACGCAAGAAATCAGTCTCATATTATTTATGCTTAAATCTTCTTTTTATTTGGTTCGCTTTTTTAAACAAATATGAACGGATGTTATTATTAAGATAATTAGCTAGCATTATGAAATTGTTAAAGTTAGAGTGCAGTTTTAATTCAATATTAAGTGTAGACCGACTTAAAGAAGCAAATTAGTCCTACAGCAGATAATGAACTCAATGACGGCTTTACCTCACGCGATCGTCATGCTGAGCTGTAGCGTAGCGGAATACTCCGTGGTTAAAAAGAAGCCAAGAATGCACGGTAAACACGGAGTATCCTACGCGTTTCGTCAAACCCAACTTGATTGGGAACCACGAAGTGCTCATGAATGCCTCTGAAAAAAGGAAACTCATGAATAATAATCGTAATGCTTAAGTAAGACTTGCAGGTTGCTTTAATATTACCGCCTGCGCGAGAATGACGGATCGCATTTATTCACCACTCAACTTTGCTCCCTTTGCGCTCCATCTCTGCGGATTTTGCGGTTAAAAAAATGGAGAAACCATTATTAGATCTCTCCATTTCGCTGCGCTACAGTCAAGATGACGAACCGGGTTAATTTATTTCACCTCCTCAAATTTCAGCACCACACTCGTCCTATCAGTGCTTAAATTAGGATTAAAACCAACCTTCATTAAAAAATCGCCTGTATAAATTTTGCTGCCATCAATTGGCGATTTAGTCCCGGGAAATAAATTAATTTCGTTAATCTGATATTTTTTAGCTGCATCTAACCCATTCAACTTAACCGGATATTTACTGCCTTCGCCATAACGGTAACTGACCAGGTAGTTAAAGATCACACCTTCGGTTTTCTGCTCATTTACATACAACATGGAGGCAACGCTGCCTGCACGTGGATCGGCCAAACGATATTGTTCACCTTGCCAGATAATGCCTTTCACATCATTATAATTCTTGATTGCATCCTGACAGAACTGAAGTTCTTTTTCAGGCAGTTTGCTTACCACAATATCGAAACCCAGTTTACCCATCATGGCTACATCGGTACGGAACTTTATGGATTGTTTGCCCCAGTCGGTAACATGATTAGAACTGCTGATGGCCGGGTAAAAATAAGAGTATTCCCATTGCATAAAAATCCTTTCCAATGGGTCGGTATTATCGCTTGGCCAAAACTCCGTAAAATACTGTAATACAGCATAATCTACCCTGCCACCTCCGCCCGAGCATAACATCATCGGTACAGTTGGATATTTAGCACGGATGCGCTGAAGCACGCTGTACAAGCCCTTTACATAATCGATATAAAAGTGCGACTGATTTTTCTGGTGTGCCGAATAAGCATTATAAATTACCGCATTACAATCCCATTTAATATAGGCCAGTTTCGGGTTTTTAGTAAACAGATCGTCAACCACTCCGAAAACAAAATCCTGCACTTTTGGGTTCGAAAGATCAAGTTCCAGCTGGTTCCTGAAATAATATTCCGGACGGTTTGGCTGTTTAACCACCCAATCGGGATGTTTTTCGTATAATTCGCTCTTCGGACTCACCATTTCTGGTTCGATCCATATCCCGAACCTGGTTCCAACATTATCGGCTTCTTTTACCAGCGAAGCAATGCCATTTGGCAATTTCTTTTTGTTTTCCTGCCAGTCCCCCAAAGCCGCATGGTCGTCGTTACGTGGGTATTTATTCCCGAACCAGCCGTCATCCAACAAAAAGAAATCGACGCCTAGTTTCTTGGTATCTTTTAATAATTCTGCCAGTTTCTGTTCATTAAAGTCGAAATAAGTAGCCTCCCAATTGTTCAAAAGGGTCAGTCTACTGCCCTTACCATCTAATATTTTATAATTACGTGCCCAATTCTGTAATTTTCTGCTGGCATCGCCCTTTCCCTGATCAGAAAAAGTATATAAAAATGCAGGAGTGGCAAAAACTTCTCCCGGTTTTAAGCTGTAAGGCGAAGCATAATTATTCATGCCGGCAATGATGCGCAGGTTGTCCTGATAATCAAGCTCCAGATCGACCTTGAAATTACCGCTCCACTCCAAAGCACCATATAAAACATTGCCCTCGTTCTCTTCTGCAGGTTTATCCATTGAGATCATAAAAACAGATGGTTGAAAAAGGTTGGCCCTGGTACCTAATTTGCTATCCAAAGTTTTAATGCCGTGGGTAATTTCACTTTGCTCGGGCTGCATTTCCTTTGCCCAATCGCCATGGTACTGGTTCAGCCAAAAATGTGGCGATTTTAAATGCAGGTTGGCCGAAGCATATTTATGCAATACCACATTACTTTTTTCGCTGTGTTTAATTTCCGTCCACTGCTCTATTACATCCTGTTTATAAAAAGATTTATAAAACAGCGTGACTTCGAAATTGTACACCGGATCTTTTAGCCTGATCTTTAACAGACTTACATTGTCATCGATTGCGGCAACAGTATGATCGACATATTTCAGATCGAGGGAATTATTACCATCGGCATGGGTAACACTAATAGCAGGTTCTACCAGGTTTCTCGTTCCAGATGGCGTATAAGCCGAATTTAATTGCCCGGTATAATCTTCTGTTTGTTTGTACTGACTATTAACCTGAGCATATTCCTGTTTATTGGCTAGTTTTTTTCCAAAAAATATAGTGTTTACATCTTTTTTTGAGTCGGTCTGTAAAACGAGTGCATTATGTGTAGTTTCGATGGGTATAATGGTTTGTGCATTGCTATTCGACATGGCAAAAAGAGAAATTGCCATTGCCAATGCGCCATGCCTGAAGTATCCTGTTGTTTGATGTGATCTGTTCATTGTACTTTCAATAGTAATTGATAATGTTTTATAGATAGCGGTTTGATTAATTTATGGTTTGAGCGTAATTTTAAAGATCGCTGCGTCTTTTGCTGCAAGCCTGATGATTTGGTTGTTTTTTAAGGCTTCTTTTTTTCTACTAATTAAATTTTCAGTGCCATACACCTGATCTAATTTTAAACCGATCCTGGAGAAGTCGATATTGAAGTCCTTGGTTTCATCGCTATAATTAAATACAGCCAGATATTTCACTCCATTAAGTTCTTTTACAAACAGTTGTGAGGCAGATTTGCCCCTGTTTCCTTCTACCGGAACAAATGCTTTTCCATCCTCTAAAATCTTTAAGATTTCGGCATTGCTCAATAAATGCCGGGCTGTGCCTGTCCATTTTCCCTGACGTGAAAAATCATCGCCGGTGATGCAGGTGCCCGTAACAATGGCTGATAAAAGTCTGGCCTTATTTTCTCCGTCTGACTGATCGGAGAATACCACATGGTCGGCATCGATATAATCGTAAAGGTAAGTTTGCCACCAGCCGTTGCTCACACTGTTTAAGGTATATTCGGTATCTTTTATTGATTTAAAGGCATCACAGGCAATCCGGCGGACATGCACATATCGGCCAGAAGCCATACTTGGTGAAATTGCCGCATAAACCAGCATTTTACCATCAAGTTGTTTTAATAGAAACTCCATTCCGGTTTTATAGGCTTGCATTCCCGTGGTGATTTTGGGATCGTAAAAATGATCGGATTCTATCGCCGCATGACCTAAAAAATCAATTTTAATCATTTCGAATCCACACTCTTTAAACTTATTGATTACGGTTGCAATGCGTTGTTGCGTACCCGGGTGTGTGGGATCTAGTGCCCTTGCACCATCAATATCATGATAGCCTGAGTCAACTTTTGTCCACATTTCTCCAAATGTATAATCTGTTCCTTCGGCTTTGCGGTTACCTCCGCCTGCAAACCCCCAATCAACAAAAGGTGCCCAGTAGATGCCCGGTTTTAATCCCTTCGATTTGGCGTGATCGGCAAAAGCTTTCAGTTTGGAGTAATCGCCGGTTAAGCCTCCTTTTAAAAGGTTATCCCAGTACGAATCGAGATCGATAAATGCGACGTCACCACTCCGGAAACTTTTTAAACTATCAGCAAAAAAATCGCTTACCTGATTGGCTTTTTCGAGTGTGATTTTCTCCTGCATGGCACCCCAGCTGTTCCAGCCTACCGGTGTGGCATTATTCCATTTAAAAACCATGGGAGGTTCTGAAATCCTGTTCAGTTTGGCATAAGTTTCCATACCCAAACGCCAATCATCAAAAGCTCCGAAAAATACTTTTGCAGAACTCACCGAATTGCCGGTTAAATAACCATGTATAATTTTATCGCGGGTTATACTTTCTTCGGTATAACCACAGATGGCCTGTATACTGATCTTTTTATCGCTATTCATTGCAGTAATTACACCTGTTTTCCAGTTGGTGTGGTCGATAGAACCGATTACAAAACCTTTTCGTGATTGATCATGGTATAAAGCGGTAACTTCAGCACTTGGATTGCTTACATTAGCTATTAAGGGTACTGTATTGTAAGAAATGAAAGTATCGTTATCAAATGGTACAAATAAACTCGTTGGGGTATCCGAAGGTTGTTGATCGATCAGGTTTCCGTTTATGGGAACAATATGATTAATGGATAAATTAGCACCTTTCAGGATAATGCTGATCATAAAATAATCTTTATGGATATAGGTATAAAATACCTGTTGCATGGTTGGCAAACCAACTTGTTTTAACAGTAAAATGTGTTTAAATCCATTGCCAAAACCATCTTTAATAGCCTTTTTACTATAGGTAATATCTTTATAATCTTTGGAGCTGAACAATGTTTTCTGGTACTCGGCTTGTGAGAAACCATTTAGCAACAGTTGCTTCGGCCCGTCCGACACATTAAAAGTGCCGGTTTCAAGATTATAGTCTATTTTTCCGGTTTTACCATAACCGATTATGATTGCAGAAGCAGATCTGCCGGAAAAGAACAGTATACTTAATATTAAAAGTGCCCGGTGTTTGAATAAAAATTTAAAAATCATGTATTGTTCTAAAATTTAACCGAAGTTATGGTGCTTACCTTTCCGTTTATTTTAACTTTTACCTTCTGCGGCATTGCCGAAGCAATTTTGTAGGCGGTAATTTTACCATCCTTCCAGTTCATATCAACCGTAAAATTGCCCCTCGCTTTTAAGCCCTGTATTTCGCCAAAAGCTTTCCATGCATCTGGAATGGCAGGTAAGAGTTCGATAAAACCATCGTGGCTCTGAATCAGCATTTCAGCAATGCCCGCAGCAGCACCAAAGTTGCCATCAATCTGGAACGGTGGTCCGGCTGATAACATATTCGGATAAACACCACCACCTGCTCCATAATTGATATCGGTACGCAATGTGGGTTTTAAAATCTCCCTGAACAATTTAAATGCCCGGTTCCCATCCTGTAACCTAGCCCAAAATAACTGTTTATAAGCAATCGACCAACTTGGTCCATCATCTCCCCTTACTTCGAGTGTTTTTTTGGCGGCTTCGGCCAAGGCAGGAGTTGAATTTGGTGTGATTAAACCAGCAGGATAAACGCCGTATAAATGAGAAATGTGGCGGTGCTGTGGATCAGTTTCCTTATAATCTTCCAGCCACTCCTGTATGCGCCCGTCTTTGCTGATTACCCCCACTGGTGGAATCGATTTTAGTTTTTCCTGTAGCGAAGCACTAAACGAGACATCAACTTTAAGCAGTTTTGCTGCAGTAATTACGTTATTAAAAAGTTCTCTCACAATCTGGTTATCGATGGTTGGTCCCATCGAAATGCTTGCGGTTTTTCCGTTGGGCATGTAAAAAGAATTCTCTGGCGATACGGATGGCGAGGTAACTAACCAGCCTGTTTTTGGATCTTTGATCAAAGCACTCTGGTAAAATGCAGCCGATCCTTTTAAAATGGGATAAATGCTTTTGAGGTATTTTAAATCCCGGCTATAAGCGAAATGATCCCAAAGGTTGCTGCATAACCAGCCCGAACCTGCATTTGAGGCACCCCAGGAGGCACTTTCACCCGGTTCGGTAAAGCCCCAAACATTGGTAATGACGTGGGCTATCCAGCCATCTGCATTGTAATAAGCCTTTGCGGTTTTTGCACCATGTTCGGTTAAATTCCTCACCAGTTCGGCTAGTGGAAGATTTAATTCCGATAAATTGGCAGGCTCTATGGCAAAGTGGTTCATCTGCACATTAACATCCAAATGGTAATCGCCGTTCCAGGGAGTATTGATCTGATTTGCCCATAAACCCTGAAGATTTGGAGGTAAAAGCCCTACCCTGGTACTACTGATGCTTAAATAGCGGCCAAACTGAAAGAACAGGGCACTTAGTGAGACATCATTTTTGTAATCTTTATAAAAATGATCCAATCTTACGTCGGTTGGCTGTTTAGCAGCTTCACCTTCTCCTAAATTAATTTTTAAACGGTTAAACAATTTGCCAAAGTTTAAACGGTGTTTAGCCAGTTCTGCCGCATAAGTTTTCTTTTTTGCTTCCTGCAACACATTTTTCACCCTTGCTTCGAAATCTGCATGTTTAAAATCGGTTTCTGCAGCTACATAAATAATAATTTCGGTAGCATCTTTTATTTTAAGGACATTGTCTTCGCTCCTAACCGAACCATCTTTCAGTTTGGTACTTACGCGGCTTATGTACTTCATGCCCTTTCCATCGGTTCCATTATCCAGCTGACCAAACATCAAAAGTTCATTGCCCTGACTGGCTAATGTTGCTTTTTCTGACCTGCTGATGGATATGTTGCAGTTCAGTTTTTTAGGCTGATCGGCAGTAATTCGGATGATATTTACGTCATCATCAAAACTGCAGAAATATTCCCTTTTGTATTTTACACCACTGAGCGTAAATTCGGTTGTGGCCACCGCCTTATCCAGCGATAGCGTTCTTTTGTAAACCGCTGGTTTTACATCTTTAACGCCTGGATACTCATAATCAAGTTGCAAATTGCCCAGTGTTTGGTACTTGCCCCAGGTTGCCCCTCCAGATCCCTGCCCTTTGCAAACAAAATCGCGGTTTACGAGTTCCTGTGCTTCGTCATTTTTACCTTCCAATATCAGTTGCCTGATTTTCGGCAAACTTTTATAGGCTTCGTAATTGTTGGCGTCCTGTTTCCCGCCGCTCCATAAGGTAATATCGTTCAGCACAATATTTTCTTTGGTAATGCCACCATCTGGTGTCATGCCGAGTTTACCATTGCCCAAGGGAAGGGTTTCTTCCCAGATTCTGGCAGGTTTATCGTACCAGAGCAACAATGGTTTTTGCTGGGCAAAGGTATATTCACCTATAAAAAACGAGAGGAGTAAAATAATGATCAGTTGCTTTTTATACATTTTTCATTTGTGTGTTGTTGTACTCATAATTAAAAAAGGCATTAACCACAGATGGACACAGATAAACACGGATTTTATATCTGTGTGCATCCTTTTCATCTGTGGTTAAAAGAATGGATCCGGTCAATTTAGATCTATCTAGGTAGATCTCTCGACTTCGCTGCACTCTGCTCGAAATGACGATCGCCGGTGGCTTATCAAACCACATTAATCGAATCAAATAACATTTACTGCTTATTCCAGAATCTCATTTCGCTCATATTGCTATAATTGCCATCGCCGGTAGTTACATGTTTGATCCTGATGCGAATATAACGAATCGGTTTACCTCCGTTATCAAGTTCAGCCGTTATTGCATTTTTGCCATCATCCGTTCTGGTCACGTCTTTCAAAAGCGTCCACCCTTTGCTGGTGGCTTCAGCCGGCCAACCATTATCGCTAGCCGATAAGTTGGTGTTTGCATTGCTTAGATCGGCTATTCCCCAAACTTCAAAGCGATCAGGATTATTACAACAATCTCTTCCGGTTTCTTCGATGCGGGATAAATTGGTGTATATTTTACCTAAATCGAAGGTAATTACATGTGGCATTCCGCTGTTACCTGCGCTATGAAAAATATTCGGGTAGCCCTGCGGACCAACGCTTCCATCCCATAATTTACTGATGCTGGTACCCGATTCGTAAGTCTGCGCATCGCCTGGTAATCGCACTTCGTTAAAAAGTGATCTATCGCAAAGTACATAGGTAAAAATCTGCGGAAAGGTAGAAAAATCAGATACCGTGAATATATCCAAAGAACCCTTGCCCGGAATATAAGATGATTTATAGAGGATACTGGTTCCGGCTTTATAATCAGGAAGTATGATGGCCGTATCAGCAGGCAAAAGAATTTTGTCTACACTTGTGCCCGCTGTATTGGTATACCTCACAACCGTATTTACATTGATGGTATCTGGTGTTTTAAAATTTAATTGTACCGAACCATTGCTGTTCACCAAATAAGGGTTTGTGGCGTTGTAAGGCCTGTTTAATAAGCCCGATTGATATAACGGCCCAAAAACCCTTACGTTTCTGGCTTCTATCGGAATCGATTTATGCCCCTGTGCATCATAAGAATAAACTGTAAAGGTATAAGTATATTCCTTCAAATTCGGAATGGTTACTTTGATGGTATCCAGAGGATTATGGGTTGTGGAGGTAACCACCACCGAATCGGCACTGTTGTTCCAGTACACTACATATTTACTCACACTCGGATCCGGACTAGGGTTCCACCACAGTGCAGTTCTTAAATTACCTGGTTTGGTTACAATATTAGCTACACGGCCCGGATAAACAATCTCGCCATCTTTTAAATAATCCTTAAAGGCAAGATCATCTTTGGTGCAACTGATAATTACTGTTACCAGCAATAACAGCAGACCGCTAATTTTATATATACTTTTCATATCTGAAAATTTATCTTTTTATATTATCATTAACTACCGTGGATCGCCGTAAAAGGCCATTTCCATCGCATGTGCAAAGGTACCGTTAGACCATGTTGTGCTTACTGATAGGCGCACATAACGTACTTTCGGGTTGGTTAAAGGAAAGTTGAAACTTACCCCTGCCTTTACAAAATCGTTATCAGCAGTAGTGTGTGCAACAGGCGCTAAACCAGATGGAGGATTTGGGTAATTGTAGTTCCCCATATTGATCCAGTCGCCGATAATGGTACCTTCTGGTGCCAAGATTGGAAGCTGAGCATCGCGAGGAGCATCCACATCAGAACCCCATACCGAAAATACTTTCGGGTTTCCATGTCCAAAGGCAAACTTGTCGCTTCCATCTGGTCTTTCCCATAAAATAAAGCGGCTTAACTTCGCACTCACCCCTAAACCAAATGTAGCAATTGCAGGCATTGCACCGCCCGGGGCCGTATGCCATCCGTTTGAGTTACCGTCTGTTTTGCCATCCCATAAATAAGGAAGATCCCAACCATACGCAATCACGCCATCTGTAGGAAGCCTGTACTGGAAAAATTTATTTCTATCCAATAAGGTTTCAAAGAAAGGCGTAACAGTTGTATAAGTAGTATCGGAAATGTTTCCAAAATTATCGGTTACATAATAGCCTATTTTCTTTGCTACCGGCGCATAGCCCCTTACCGAATAGTTGATTATTTCCGTTTTACCATAATGCTGATCGATGACATCCGAAACATTATTATTGCTAAAACCCAGAAGAATAATCCCCAGATTATTTTTAGCAGGGTTTGTTCCTGTAATTTTGATTCCGCCAAAATCAGCTTCAGCATTAATAGTCGGTTTGGCCAGCAAATAAGGCGGGGTATCGGGATTAACTTTTACCACCACAGGATCGGATTTAACCTCTGCCCTGCTTACGGCATATAAAGTAACATCATAACCCTGCTTTTTGGCAAAACCATCAACCATAATCGAATCAGAATAATAACTCGATTTAGTTTCGCGTGTGGTTACGCCATTTATTTTGTACCGTGCCAATACATATAAAAGGTTTTTAGAATTTGGCAAGGAATAAGTGATGTATGCACCACCATTAAAATTATCTACTTTAATATTGGTTACTACCCCTGGCTTGGTCATATCAGACGAAGCCGGATCGTTATAAGTTTCCATTTTTTTACAAGCCGCAATACTGGCTACAAGGGAAACGATAAGGGCGAGGTAAATACTATTTTTAATACGTTTCATATCTTTAATATTTAAAACTACCAATAAGGGTTTTGAACTAAGTTTGGATTTACCACCAAATCGTAACTCCTGATTGGCCATAAATAATCTTTTAAACCAAAAACCGGGATAAATTGGGTAGTTGGACGGTAATAATTAATGGCTTCAGCATTATTGATGCTCCAACCTTGTATCGGTGCGGTTAAAACCGCCTGAAGTTCTTTCCACCTTCTTAAATCCCAACCGCTCTGGCCTTCAAAACACAGTTCGATCCTTCTTTCCTGGTGGATGATCTGCCTTAAACCATCTTTGGAATTAAATTTATTCGGACTTTTCGAAAAGTTTGTCCAGGATGACTGTACACCCTGCAAGCCAGCCCTTTGCCTAACTTTATCGATATAAGTAAATACTTCTGCGCTGGGTCCGCTTACCTCATTTAATGCTTCAGCATATAATAGGTATAAACCTGCAAGCCTGATCAATGGTAAACGGAAAGCCGATTGCTGAAAACCATCATCGTAAACAGAAGCATAACTCACCAGTTTCTTTGGCCAATAACCTGTAATGTTCAATCGGATGTTATCACTCGGCGCGGCAAGACCGGTTCCCCTTGCGGAAACATAGTATAATGGATTGGCCGGATCGTCCTGGTTATTTCTTCCGTTCCCGAACCAGATACTCCCATCAAAAGCAATATCGGCATAAAAGCGGGTTTCGCGTGCAAAATGCCCCTTTATGGTTTCGTAACCTTGCCGAATATAATAGCGGCTGGCATTATCCCCCACTTTAATGGCATTTCTGCCTGCATAATCCCAGGTTTTATCCTCACTGATCGGCACACCATTTACGGTATAAAAAAGCTCTTGGGTGCTTATCGGTGCAGAAAAAGTAGAAGGATTAGAAAAATTGTTCACTGCCGATTTTGGCGTAAGCCTTGGTGTGGCAAAACCCTGGTAACTAAACTCCGGATTGGAAGCCCAGATGATCTCCGAATTCAGCTCCCATTTCTCGGTTACTGCATTCTGCACATCCAATTCTCTTTTTAACGAATCGGATAGCTTACCTACCGTTGTTGGTGCACTAAAGGTGTATAATTTTATACCCTGACTTTCTGCAGCTGTAATGGCGGCTTTTGCTGCATCAGCTGCTTTTTTCCATTTTTGTGCGTCAAAAGCTGCCGGAAAAAGACTTATCCCATCTTTATCTTTAAAACTGACATAATCAGGATTGCCATTAAAAAGCGGGCTGGCCGATGTGGCCAAAACATCAGCTTTAACCGATAAGGCAATTACACTTGTTATCCTGCCTAATTCGGTAGCCTGACTGCTGATTACAGGAGGTAAATTAGGGATGGCTTCGTCTAATAGAGAAATAATATAATCAACAGTTTCATCAACTGGTGCCCTCTTTACACGCACTTCATCGGTACTGCTATTAATGGCCAGATTGGTTTTAATTAACGGAATTGGTCCGTACATTTTAAAAAGCACATAGTGATAATAAGCTTTTAAAAATTTGGTTTCGGCAATCCAGCGCTGTTTTTCAGTTGCGCCTAAATCAATCGGTTTATCAATATTTTCGAGCATGATATTACAGATCCTGATCGAACGCCACAAGCTATAGCTGCCTTCGCTGCCATCCCACGCATTTAAACCAGGGTTTGCTGCTGTTTGTGTTCCCCTTAACAGATTGAAACCTGTACGATTAAAATTCAGGTAATTATCAAGTGTGTTCGAATAAATCAGCTCCGATGAAGTGGTAAAACCAGGGTTCGAAGCCGCATCGTTCATGCGCTGCAGATAAGCATAACACGAGTATAAATAGTTTTCGGCTTCATTTCTGTTCCTGAAAGCATAATCAAGTGTGCCCAAATTATCGGGTGTGATATCAAGGTACTTTTTGCAGGATATAAAAGTGCATAACACCACCATGATGCAGCCGTATGTAAAATATGTTTTTATCGTTTTCATTATAAGGTTACGTTAAGACCAACATTGAATACCTTTTGGATTGGATAGGCAAAACCGTTTCCACCCTGCTCAGGATCCCACATTTTAAATGGACTCCAGGTAATCAGGTTTAAACCATTTAAATAAATGCGGCAAGAATTTAGCTTGATTTTACTCGAAATGCGCTGCGGAAGCGTATAGCCAAATTCAACTGATTTAAGCCTCAATAAACGGCCGTTTCTCATCCACCACGTACTGGTTTGTGCATTGTTTTCAAGATCTGTAGCATTTACGGCAAGCCTTGGATATAGCGCATACAAATTCTGATTTTCCGGCGACCAGTGGTTATCGGCAAAATCTTTTAGCAATTGAGTATTACCATAAATATACTGCTGATTGCTCGGTACAAAAGGACTCACCTTGGTTGGATCGATAAAGAAAGTCATCCTATCCTGTCCGGTAAAGAAAGCCGAAAGATCAAAACCTTTGTACGAAGAACTGAAACCGAAACCATATACCACTTCTGGCGACTGAGGAAAACCAATGTAAGCTTTATCGGCATCGTCAATTTTACCATCGTTATTTAAATCGCGATATTTAATATCTCCTGCCCTTGGCGGTTTACCACCTGTTGAGAAAATCTGTGTTGGAGAGTTCTGTACCTCTTTATCATCCACAAACAAACGTTCAGCAATGTAACCATAGTTTCTACTGATCGGCTGCCCCGTGGCATAACGGTAAGCTTCGGCCCATTGTGGCTCTTCGTAATTGATGTATTTATTTTTGGCAAAGGTTAAGTTAGAACGAACCGCAAAAGAAAATGCATTTACGTTAAACTTATAATCGAGTGATAAATCGATACCTCTTGATCTCGCTTTACCAATATTCGCACCAATATCTGGTGCACCGGTGTTTGGATCAATTGCCTCTAACCCTAACGTGCTGGGTACGTTTTTACGAATCATGTAAATATTGTAACGGTCATTATTGTACACCTCCGCAATAATGTTCATGTTTTTGAAAAGCGTAGCTTCTAAAGCCAGATTGGTTTGGCGCGAAGTTTCCCAGGTAATATCAGTATTTTCGTAACTGTTGATGTAAACGCCAGGACGTGTAACCCCACCATTATAACCAAACTGGGCATAGTTACCACCACCGTTTAAGTTTACGTCAGACTGGTAGAAAAAGCGTTGTGATCCGATGGCATCATTACCCACTAAACCAAAACTTCCCCTCAATTTTAAACGGTTAACTACATTGGCAATGCCGCCTTTCCAAAATTCTTCGTTAGAAACAATCCATCCGGCACCAATGGTTGGGAAGAAACCAAATCGGTGGTTTTCCGAAAACCTTTCCGAGCCATTATAACCAAAGTTGGTTTCTAAAAAGTAACGGCTTTTGTACGAATAAGTTAACCGTCCTGCCAAGCCTAAATTCCGGTAAGGGAGCGAATATTGTAAAGTCCTGGTATTGGTTTTCGGATCTTTGGCATTGTTATAAAGATTTTGCTGAGCGGTACCAATTAATGCACCACTTACGGTATGGTTCTTACCAAAAGTATGATCGTAATTTACAGAAGCCTGCCCGTAAAGAAAGGTGCTGATGTTCGGATCGCCAGGGTAATAACTTAAATATTCCTGTGCAATGTTCGGAACCTGAGATGGATCTCCGGTAGCGGAGTTTAACCAGTTTAACACATAAGTATTGCTTGCTTTGTCGTAAGAGCCTACGTTATAGTAAAATGGAGAATAGGCCATTGACGAATCGAAGTAAGAATACCTGTTGGTACTGAAAATCGATTTAAACGAAAGTCCTTCTGTAAAAAAATCCAGTTTTTGATTCAATTCTAATTGTGCCGACATACGCGATTCAGTAGAATTTTTATGTCCGCGGAGCAATGCCGCATAAGGGTTGTTATACAAAATACTGTTTACCCCAGTGCCACCTGTGTTCCCAAACAAAATGTGCTGCGCATTTTGATTGGCCGCATCGGCAGGAAAATAAGCCGGAAAAATAACCGGACTGGTGTGTACCGCAATATTATAAAGATCGGTAGAAAAACCACCGTCGGTAGCCAACGGACCATTATATTCGCTAAAATTACCCGATAAACGCACCACCAGTTCGGTAGTTTTGCCTAAATCGATATTGATATTAGAGCGCAACTGGTAATTGCGGAATTTTACGTTGTTATCGTTGTTATTTTTTTCATCCTGATTAAGTACGCCATTATCAAGGTTATAGGAACCAGCAATGTAATACCTGGCCACGCCACCCCCACCGCTCACACTCATGTTGGCTCGTTGCGTACTGGTTCTCTTTTTAAACAACAGGCCTAACCAATCAACCGCTGGGTAAACATATTCGTTATACCCCGGACTTTTATTTACCGTTGCCTGCGTGTTGATGATCTGGTTTGGCGTAAACATCGGATCCATTCCCCTACCAATAGAAGCCTCATTAAAAAGCCTCATATAGGTAATCGGATCGGCAAGTTCTAAGTTTTGGGTAGATTGTGAAGAAGAGTTCTCCAGCCGGAAACTGATTTTGGCTTTACCCTCTTTACCAGATTTGGTAGCCACTAAAATTACGCCATTTGCGCCCCTGGCACCATATAATGCCGTAGCACTCGCATCTTTCAGTATCGAAAAACTCTCGATATCATCTACCTGAAGGCGTGCAAGATCCGAACTCGTTAACTCTACGTTATCGATCAAAATCAACGGATCCTGCTTGTAACCGAAAGTAGTTACCCCGCGGATAAAAAACTGCGAGTTATCCTGCCCAGGCTGTCCGCTGCGTTGATAACCGATTACACCCGCTATCTGACCAGAAAGTGCATTGGTTAAATTACTGGAAGGAATTTTAAGGTTACCCACTTTCACCGTGGTAACCGAACCTACCAAAGCCTCTTTACGTTGCTTTTGGCCCAAAGCCGTAATCACCACCTCTTCCGAAAGCATATTTTCTTCGGTTAATTTAATGTTGATGATGTTACCTGCTCCAACCGTTGCCCTTTGCTCGCGGTAGCCTACATAAGAAAAGCGGAGGATTTCGCCGGGCGCAACATCAAGTACAAATTTCCCGTTATTATCGGTTTGTGTTCCTACGTTAACCTTGTTTACTACTGCCACAGTTACGCCGGGCAGCCCTACCCCTAGCGTATCGGTAACCTTACCCGTAATGGTTTTCTTCCCTGTTTGGGAATAACTGTTTACAGGCATAAAAATCAGGAAAAATACAAGCATCGAACCTGTCAATACCATTGCATTTTTTAGCCTGCCAGACACCGGTTGGTGCCCACAAAACAAAAATAATTGCTTCATTTGCTAATAAGCTTTTAAATGATGAATTAAAAAATTGTAGATAGATGTAGATCGACAGAAATTAATGCCTTTTCAGATGTTGGATATCCTTCGGCCATCCTGTAGCAATTGATGGTAGGGTTTGCATAACTGCACAATAAGTTGTAAAATTTCTCATAATTTGGAATTATTTGGTTAATGAAAACAATAGTTCAGACAAGTGATTTTAACATTTATTTACTTGTTACCCTCTTCTCTATGGGGAATAAAATGCTTGAAAGCAGGTAAACAAACTTAACTATCCTATCCTATTCTATCCTATTATTTTCGGATACAATGATAAACAAAATATTTAATATTCCAAGCGAGTAAATAAAATATATAAACAACTGAAATACAGGGCTAAGCAAGTATATAAGAAGAGAAAATAAAAAAGACAAGTGCCATGAGTGAAATCAATACAACATGATAATAATGTCTATTCTGCCAGGGAATAATTTCAATTTTGTTATCCAGCACCAAAGTATAGGGAATTTGTTTGGGGTAAAGCTTCGAAATGGATAACATCAATAAAACAGTAATGATAAAGATGATGGCTAATGTATGCAGGTAGTGCAGTTGGATAGAAAATACCCACTCACTCATTACATAACAGGAAATAAAGAAAAGCATCCCGATTTTAGCGGCAATGGGTGGCATTTTTTTGGTGATAAAGCCTAAAAAGATAATGGTAAAGATGGGGAGACTAAAAATGGCACTGATTTTTTGCAGGTATTCGTAGAAGCCATGCTTCGAAAATATAATGAAAGGCGCAAACACCATAGCAAACAACGATACCGAAATCTGGAAGAGCCGTCCTGTTCTCAACAAACGCTTATCAGACAATACTTTTCCTTTTTTCTCCATAAAAGGTTTATATAAATTTAAGAGAAATAAGGTACTCGAACTGTTAAGTCCGGCGTTAAAAGTGGTGATGGCAGCCCCAAAAAGTACACAAGCCGATAAACCCATTAAAAGTGGCGGCAGTACATCTTTAATAAGCAGCGGAAATACCTGGTTGGTATTGGTTAAAACAGGATAAAGGTGCACTGCGATTAAGCCGGGAATATTGATCAGCAATGGACAAAGTAATTTGGCAAAACAGGTTAATGCAATGCCCTTTTGGCCTTCTTCCAAACTTTTGGCCGCCAGCACCTGCTGAATGATGTATTGTTCCATTCCCCAGTAATAAAGGTTAACGATCAGCATACCGGTAAACAAAGTAGAAAAAGGAACGGCATCATTACTGCGCCCTATCGAATTGAGGTGTTCTTTTTTGGTGGACATTACGGTAGAAAGTCCGCTGAAAAAATCGCCCTGACCCAGATAACGCAAGCCATAATATGGCAGGGCGATAATGAGGATCAGCATACCGGCACTCAATACGGTATCAGAAATGGTAATGGCCTTAAATCCACCCAAAATGGTATAAACCGAACCAATCAGGCCCATAATCCATACAAAAACCCAAATGCTTTCCCAATAAGAAAGGTGAAAACCGGAAAGATCGATCAGGTTACTAAAAGCAACGGCACCACCATAAAGCACCGATGGAAGCAGGTTAATGATATAACTAAACAGAAAAATAACCGAAACCAGCGTTTTAGTCTGTTTATCATAACGTTTCTCCAAAAAATCTGGAATGGTACGGATCCCGGTTTTAAAATAAATGGGAATAAAAAACTCAGAAACGATGATCATAGCAAAAATGGAGGAAATCCCCCAACTAATTACCGACATGTTATTGATGTAAACCGATTCGTTTTCGCCGATAAACTGGTTGGCGCTAATGTTACTAAAAAACAGCGAAGCACCGATAATGATAAAACCATTGGTGCGGTTGGCAAAGAAAAACCCCGTAATGGTTGATCTTTGTGTTTTCCTCGTTTTGAAATAAGAGATGGTCGCGGCCAAAACCGTGAACAGGATAAAACTGATGATGGCCGTTGTTCCCACGCGATGGTGTTAAAGTGAATTTCTTCTGATCAGTTTATTTTCCATTACCTGTTTAATAGGCTTTAAGCTCAGCACAAACTCGGCAGCTAAGCGGCCCATGTGCGCAAAATCGATTGAAAAGGTAGTAATCCCATCAAATATGATCTCTTTAACGTTATCATCGTTATGAGAAAGAATCCCGAGATCTTTACCCACTTTTAAGCCTTTAACCTTAGTATCTTTCAGCATTTCCCAAAGCTCAAGGTTGTGTATGGTAAAATAAACCTTATCCGGTGCAATACTACCTGCCTCGTAATTGTTTTTGATTACTCCGTTGATGTTAAATTCTTTTATAAAACGTTTAAAGGAAATTAATACTTCGTTCGGCTCTGCAGAAGAAGGTTTAAAGAAGAAAACAAATTCCGAAAATTCCTTAATTCTGGGTGCCAGTTCTAAAAAAGCGTTATAAGAAGCCTTTTCAAACTCCTGAACAATATAGGAATAATCGCCTTTCAGTTTTACATAGCGATCTACAATCAATAATTTTTCTTTTGGCAATTGCTCCAAAACTTCTTTGGCCTCGTTACTTTCTATCGGTGCAATTACATATAGCCCATACTGACCTTTGTTGCTGTTTATGATGGACTCGAAAACACTAAAATTGTTGTGGTGAAAATATACATCAACCTGAATGTTATCACCCAGATGATCGCGAAAGTTCTGGTAAAATGTTTCCTGGAAGGTATCGAATGCGTAAATCAGCAAACAAACTTTCAGGTGCTGTTCGGTATCATCAGTAGCTACAAAATAGCCCATCCTGTTTTTCGATTCTAAAATCCCCCTGCTGATCAGTTCTTTATAGGCCTTTCCGATGGTTTCTTTGGCAAAACCGGTTTCCCGCATCATTTCGTTAACCGAAGGCAACATGTCGCCCTTGACAATCAGTTTGTGATTAAGGCCATTAATGATTCCCTGTACAAGTTGTTCGTGTTTAGAGAAAGAATTTATGATGCTCAAATCTTTGATTTCATTGAACAACTTTTCCTTATTCATACAGTAATATTTGGTTTAATCGATTTATTAGCGGTTAATTCGCCCGAAATATATAAATTTAAAAGAGATATATCTGTAAAAATTTTGTCGTTGTGCCTGGTGATGCCACTGAGAAAGATTACGCTAATCATTGAGTATGTCTAATAAGGGAAATAAGTTGTCACGGAGACGCAGATTGACACAGAATATATTTAGAACAATTCTTTCCTTCACTTTGTCATCCTGAGCGTATTCGAAGATCCATTGCCATAGTTTTCTAACAACAAGTATATAATTCAAAGGAACTTTATTCTAACATATAAGTAATTTAAGGTTTATCTAAGCAAATGATCTTTTATCACAGATGAAGACAGATTCTATTGACAGGTTGCGCCGCCGAAATTATTAATTCCAAACACAAATGGTTGATCATCTGTCAGATGGCACCAACTTCGTTTTGTCAATCCTGAGGGTTAATTAAATTGTTTAAAATCAATATGAGTGATGTACAATTGTCTTCTCTTATCCCACGCACGGGCTTGCCTCGGCTCGCCGCCGCCGAAGGCCTCCATCTTTTTGGTGTCAAAAAGACCAGCGAAGCTAGCTTGAATGCCATTGAAAACATAAAGACAAATGAAAAAACAAAAAACACCGACTGAAAATTTTTCTTTCGAAGCTAGTAGGCTGGCTTAAGCAGTGTAGCCCGAAAAATTTGTTAGGCCGGATTTAAGTAGAACGGAGATGCTGTACTATGGCCTAGCTGGATGGAAATGCGAAAGTAGTTAAAATACTGATTAATAATTATTTGTAAAATAACGTCAATTGTAGCGTAATCGAAGGATCCATTGCCGTAGTTTTCTAATAACATGCATACAATCCAAAGGAACTTTATTCTCTAGCCCCTCGCTAATGTATAGTATTCTGTACATAAAAATAGGTAGTATTTATCATTACGTAACTTTTTTGTGAAATAAAATTATTTTGTTAACCTTCTGATAATATGCTGTTTGCGTAATAAACGTGGTGTTTGGCAAGATTTTTTCTTGGTCCATGCAAAACAGTACGATAAAAAAACTGTTAAGACACTAATATTTAAAAATATAATAACATGAATACGAGAATTACAAAATCAACAATGTTGGTTGCATTATTAGGTTTATCATCACAATTGTTTGCCCAGGATACACCAACAACTACGAGTACCACAGGACGTTTCTCTCCTAAAGAATTCCGTACCTGGTCGGTAGGTGTACACGGAGGTTTGCTAACGCCAAGAACTATTTTTGGTAACTCTAACCACCAATTTGAAACTCCAGTAGAACATATCGGTTACGGAGGTTATATTAAAAAACAAATTTTGCCTCAATTAGGTATCCAAGCAGATTTCTTAGCTGGTAAAGTTGAAGAATTAAGAGCGTCTAACGGCGCAGGTGGTTTCATAGCAAACACAGGTTACAAAACCAACATCCAATGGTCTGGAGCTTTATCAGCAGTTTGGAATGTTGCCAACATTAACATCAATAATGAAAATGCGGTAATTATCCCTTACTTGAAAGCGGGTGCAGGTTACATGTCATCTGGCGCTACTACTATGCCGGCTAATACGCAAGACGCAGGTTATTATAGAGAAGGCTGGTTTGTACCAGTAGGTGCCGGTTTTAAATTGGGTGTTGCTAAAGGAATTAATGTAGATTTAGGTTACGATGTAAATTTTGTTAAATCTGCTAAATTTGATGGAGTTAACACAGGTGGTAACGACAGATTTGCTTATGCACACGCAGGTCTGGAATTTGCTTTAGGCAGTAAAGATAAACCTCAGTTACAAAACTACAGCTCATTGGCTAACTTACGTCAACAAAGTGCTGAAGAAAGTGCTGAACTAAGAAGAGCATTATCTACTGCTGAGCAAAACGCACAACGCGATAGAGAACAGTATGCTAAAGACCTTGGCGATGATGATAATGATGGTGTAGCTAACAAATTCGATAAATGCCCTGGAACTGCTTCAGGTACAGTTGTTGATGGTTCTGGTTGCCCAATTAAAGTTCAACGTGAAGTAATTAAAGAGACTAGAGTAATTACTGAAGAAGACCGTAAAGTGGTTAAAGATGCGATTTCTAACTTAGAATTCGATTTAGGTAAATCAACCATCCGTTCTAAATCTTATGCTACTTTAAACCGTGTTGCTGGTTTATTGGTAGAGAAAAACTTTAGCTTAAAATTAGCTGGTCACACTGATAATACTGGTGGTAGAGAGTTAAACTTACGTTTATCTAAAGACAGAGCAGAATCAGTAAAAGCTTACTTGGTATCTCAAGGTGCAAATGCATCAAGAATCGAAGCTACAGGTTATGGACCTGACCAACCAATTGCAACAAACAAAACTGCAGCTGGCCGTCAACAAAATCGTCGTGTAGAGTTTACTTTATACTAATTGTAAATAACGGTTGATGAAAGAGCTCTTCAGATTAATTTCTGAGGAGCTTTTTTTATATTAGAAATCGTCATGATAAACTCGTTTCAGCATCTTTTTTGGTGGAATATACACTGAAATAAATCCGATAGCTATCTGATCAGGGTGACGCCCCGTTATTAAGACAATCCTTTTTTATTCTTATAGGTCATTTTGGCTTTAGTGCCTGCACTATAATTGTAGTTTTTAAGGTTGCTGGCTTTTTTTTCATGAAATGCAGCACCGCGCTCTGAAGATCCATCTTCTTCGGCACCTTTCTTTTTCTTAGGTTTATCAGCAGCATCAACCACTTTTAAATCTTCAGGCAATTCCATGATCTCTAATTTCTGGCCAATAGCCTGTTCAATTTTTTTCACTTCAATCAATTCAATATCGGTAGAAAAAGTAATGGCCACCACATCTTCATCGCCATGCTTAACAATGCGCTGAATTAAGGTTTCTTTCTGCTCTGGCAATTCAAAGTGCAGGATAAAAGGAATTCCTTCAATATTGAGTTCGCCTAAATTCTCATTCGCAACAATTAAAACTCTTGCCTTTGGGTTATCTTTAAAGTCATCAATATCATCATAACCCTTATCATCAAAAAACAGCGAGCGGTAAATGCTAATTTCACCTTCTTTATGCTGATTAAAGTTTTTATAAACTGTTTGTGCAGTTAACCGTGTATTTACAAAAACAACAACTTTATCAAAAACTTCCGTATCGCCTAGTAATAAGATTAACAGATTTAGCTTTGTTCTGAAATTCGGTACCAGATAAAGCATTTGCTGATAAACTTCCGCCTGCTTTTCTCTTATTTCATCAACCTCGATGGTTGTAGTAGAATCTTTCATAAAAGGCGAAATCATGTGGTTTAATTTTTCGTGCATTACCTCGGTAAACACCACATGCTGAGATTTATAAGCACTGTTAGCTAATTCTACAACTGGTAATTGCAGGCCTTTTTTAACAATAAGCTCTGCATTATCAACTATAAATAACTGGATTTTGTTCGTGTTTAATGCCAATTTCAGGTATAAGGCACGTGCACGGTCTGGTACTGCAACAATAATATCACAGCCATCTGTGATTTCATTCATTTGGGTATCAACAGCGCCACGGCTATCAATTCCCAAAATTCTAAATGTACTGTTCCGGTTTAATAATTTAAATTGTTCCAAAACATGATCTACATGTTCTGCGTCTGGCACTAAAATTAAAGCCCTGGGTGCTTCCTCAAAGGCGTATTTCAATTTCATTAAAGTAGCTAAAACATAAGTTGTTGTTTTTCCTGAACCCTCCGGTCCCACCGCTATAACATCTTGTCCACCTAAAATGCGCGACATTGTTCTGGCCTGGATTTCTTTTGGAGTTAAAAATCCCGCATCAGTCATGGCGGCAACAAGTGGTTTACTAAGTTTTAATTTATCTAAAGACACAATTACTATTTTAATGTTGAACTGCAAATATCCTTAAAATAATTAGCTTTTCTGAAATTGAATTTAAAGGCATCGAAATGTATGCCGCCAGCGATTGGTTACTTTAGCACCACTATCTGTTTATTTCTGCAAGTTTTATATCATCTGGAGCTATTTATAAAATTAAAAACAGCTTACATTAAAAAAAATAATTAACTGAAAATGAATATGTTAATGTGTTATTGAAAATAATAACTACTAAATCTATAGATATTATATACTTATTTATATATTTGCTCAGCATTAATCAATAAGAAAAATATGTTGAACTGTTAAAAACTAAAATCATGTCTATTTATTTTCAATATCCTGCTATAGATGAATATCCGGTCTTCACCTATCCGTTAAAAACACAAACTGATGAGCCACAGAATTCGGCAGGGGAAGATAGCTTAAATAAAGAACAGATTTTAGAATTAAGAGATTATTTAGCATTAAGACAGTTATAAATAATGGGCCAGTTGACCGATGGGAAGGTTGGAGTTTCATAAACTTTTTATAATGGTTCGAATCCATTACTAGGCCGCAAAGTGTATCTCATAGCACTTTACCTGATTCTGCTCAATCAGGTAAGATTTGGTTATCTTATATTTGTTTTGTTGTTAGCAAAGGCTATCCGCGATGGGTAGCCTTTACCTTTTTACGTAAATGCTGTCATCTTGAGCACAGCATAGGATCTCGACCAAAGCCCCTACCTTTCGGATATTTAGAAGCGCAGTTTCAGTGCTTATGGTAAAGGTTTGGTCCTGCTGTACACTGCAATCTTTTTGTGAAAATTCGAAAATACAATATAAAAGAACCAAAAAGTATTTTCGTTTCCATCAGGGCTATTTGGCACATACAGCGGTTTAAAGAGCTATCAAATCATTAATAGCGTCAAAAAACTGTGAAGTAATTAATAGATACTTCGCTTCACTCACCTCGAACAGAGCAACGCGAAGTGGAGAGATCTGTCTAGACAGATTTTAATGAGCAGTGGTATCTGATCACCTCGAAAGGACGATAACTTGAGAGAATTTATGCGTAAATTAATGGCCGTCATTCATATTTATTTTTAAACAATAAATTATCACTAAGGCCAACAAAACATTTTTTTCAAAATCTCAAAACATTTTATTTCATTCGTGGTTATCTATATAATTCACATTATACTAATCTTTTACAGATTAATTTGTTTGGTTTAAAAAAGGGATTTATGGATATAAATCCCTTTTCTTTTATGCGAATATTTTAAATCCTATATTAGCATTTACATTCCTATTTTAGATGAACAGAAAACATTTCCTTTCTTCCTTTATCGCGACAGCAACTATACTTCCTGCTTTTAAAACACTCGCAAATACCGTTGAAAACGAAAGTTCATCATTTAAGATCCCTCCTTATTTGAAACCTGGTGATACCATTGGAATAACAAGTCCGGCGGGATATATTACCCTGGAGCAGATCCAGCCTTCAGTTTTACAGATGCAAAGTTGGGGTTTTACCATAAAAATTGGCGATACCATTGGTAAACGCGATTTTACCTATGGCGGTACCGATGATGAAAGGTTAGCGGATTTTCAGAAAATGCTTGATGATCCAACAATTAAAGCCATTATGTGTGCCCGCGGCGGTTATGGTTTTGTACGGATAATCGATAAACTCGATTTCTCTTTGTTCAAAAGAAAGCCGAAATGGATTATTGGCTTTAGTGATATTACCGTTTTACATTGCCATTTGGCCAAAAACTATGGCATTGCCTCTATCCATTCCAAAATGTGCAATAGTTTTCCTGATGATTGGAGTAAAGCCGAACCTATACAGATTGAAACAATTCTATCCATAAAAAATGCTTTGATTGGGGAACAAATGGGCTATACTGCTCCTTCTAACATGAATAACCGGCAAGGAAAAGTTGATGGCATCTTAGTGGGCGGAAACCTGAGTATCATCGAAACTTTGGCAGGAAGTGATTCTGATTTGGATACAAAAGGGAAAATACTCTTCATCGAAGATACTGGCGAATACCTCTACAGCGTTGACAGGATGTTGTGGAACCTAAAACGCAGCGGCAAACTGAAAAACCTAAAGGGATTAATCGTTGGTGGTTTTAAAATCAAACCTGATGATGTTGGCGAAGAATTCGGCAAAACCATTTATGATAGCGTATTAGAAAAAGTAAAGGAATACAATTATCCTGTAGCTTTCAATTTCCCTGTTGGGCACCAACGAAATAATTTCGCCCTAAAATGTGGTGTAAATCACATTTTGATCGTAAACGAAACGGGTTCGGTATTACGGACGATTTAACCTAATTTACCATTCGTATTTTCGTCATCTCGACTGAAACGTAGTGGAATGGAGAGATCTACCTCCATAGATTTAGCTTCGCTGAGCACTTCGTGGTTCTCGGCTGCGTTACCGATGTAAAATCGGTACAGGTAGTACTCCGCTCGAAATGACGAGCTTTATCATGGTCAAAATAACATACAAGCCTACGCTTTCTGTTAAAATTCAAAACTGACTAATCTCAAAGTTTTAATCTTTCGTCGCAGCATTTCCTGCATTGGTCTCAATTTTTAAAATGCGGTCTTAACCGGATATATTTTTGTGTTCAATAGTTCTATAGACACAAAATTTATTCGCCATGAGCAGATACATTAAATATATTGTCGTACTCATTTTGCTTAGTGCGGGCTACAAAACCAAAGCTCAGGATATCCCACAGGTTTGGGATCTGAAAACGGCTATCGAGTATGCCAAAGAAAAAAATATCAGCATCAATACCTTAAAGCTGAGTTCTCAAACGGCTGAGCAAAATTTAATTGCTTCAAAAGCCGCTGTACTCCCAAATTTATCCGGAAATGTTTCACAAGCCATCACCAATTATAAATCCGGTTTGCAAAATACAAGTGGTTTTGGCTTAAGTTCGGATATGACGCTTTACAATGGAAGTTATTTAAAAAACGAAATCAAGTCTAAAGAACTCAGTCTGCAAACGGCAAATCTATCAGTAGAAGCGGCTAAAAATGATATTACCATTTCCATCACCCAAGCTTATCTGAATATTTTATTGGCCAGAGAAAACATCACCTATTTAAAAGATCTGTTAACTACCAGCGAAGCTCAGGTTAAACAATCAGAGCAGCAATTTAAATTTGGAACCATTGCCAAAAAAGACCTTTTGCAGTTGCAGGCCACTTACGCCAATGATAAATATACTTTGGTTACTGCACAGAATACTTTACAGCAAAATATTTTAACTTTAAAACAGCTGTTGCAATTGCCTACAGCTACTCCTTTTGAAGTAAGTGCAACCGATACCGTTGCAGTTGCCCCGGCATTGGACAATTTGGCTTCAGCACAAGATCAAGCCCTGCGTACCCGTCCGGAAATTAAAAGCGGAGAATTGAATATCCAGCTTCAAACTACCGAACTGGCCAAAGCAAAATCAACCTTGCGCCCTACGCTGAGTTTAGGAGGATCGCTAAATGCAGGTTATAACAATAATAATATTGGAGGTTATGGATACCAGTTAAATAATAGCTTTTATCAAAACTTAGGCCTAACACTTTCCATCCCGATTTTTGATAGAAAAGTGACCAAAACAAATGTGGCGAAAGCAAATATTGGTATCGAGCAGGCCCGTTTATCACTTTTAGATGCTAAAACAACTTTGACTCAAAATGTAGAACGGGCTTACATTAATGTACAAAATGCAAATAGCCAGTATGCCGCTGCGCAGGAACAGTTTAAATATACAAGCGAGGCATTAAGGATTTCGAACGCAGCTTTAAAAGAAGGTACCAATAATATTGTAGAGAACCTGCAACAGAAAAATTTATATGTACAGGCATTACAGGCCTTTGTTCAGGCAAAATATACAGCAAGCCTTTATACCAAAATCTATAATTTTTATACGGGAGTTCCTATTACTAACTAAAATACATGATGATGGCTACCGCCTAGTCTACTTAATATTTGAATCATGAAAAAGAAAACAATATTTATTATCATTGGTATCGCAGTTGCATTGTTTGCGGTTTGGTACTTCGCACTGCGTAAAAAAGAACAGGTGGTTGTTCTCGAAACCGAAAAACCTAAAATGGGTTATATTTCCGAAAATGTTACGGCCACAGGAAAGGTGCAGCCAGTCGATACGGTAGCTGTAGGTACCCAGGTTTCGGGAACCATTAAAACGCTATATGCAGATTTTAACTCGAAGGTAAAAAAAGGACAGTTATTGGCAGAATTGGATAAAACCCTGTTTGAGGCTACTGTAAATCAATATCAGGCCAACCTGGTAAGTGCTCAGAGTGCATTGGTTTACCAGCAGGGCAATTTCAGCCGTCAAAGTAACCTGTATAAGGTTGGTGCGGTGAGCAAAGCAGACTATGATAATGCACTATACACCTATAATGCTTCAAAAGCATCGGCGAATAGCATTAAGGCTCAACTCGCTTCTGCTGAAAAGAATCTGTCGCTGGCGAGCATTTATTCTCCCATTGACGGAACCGTGCTTTCAAGGAGTGTTAGTGAAGGAACAACTGTAGCGGCCAGCTTTAGCACACCAACCATTTTCAGTATTGCGAAAGATCTGACTAAAATGCAGGTAGAAGCTTCTGTAGATGAGGCAGATGTAGGGGATATCTCAAAAGGAGAACGAGCGACGTTTACTGTTGATGCTTTTTTAAACGATACTTTTAAAGGAACCATACAAGAAATCAGGTTAAGTCCTTCCATTTCCTCAAATGTAGTTACCTATAAAACCATCATCAATACTTCAAATGATGCGAATAAGTTAAAACCAGGTATGACAGCAAACATCACCATCTTCACTAAAGAGGTAAATAATGCACTGCTTATCCCTACAAAGGCAATAAAATTTGCTCCGGATTCAACTTTAGCGGGTAAATATCAAATGACCTGGGTTAACCCAGACAGGAAACCTGCCGGAGCAGATGAGGCTTATGTTTGGGTACAAAAAAGTCCAAACGAATTGCTGCAGAAGAAAATTAAAACCGGTATAAATGACAATACACATGTTGAAGTTTTGTCTGGATTAGCAGCAGCAGATGTAGTAATTACAGGTTCAAAAAGTATGGGTAAAAGTCAGGCGGCAGCACAAGGTCAATTCAGTCCTTTTATGCCAAAACGCCCGGGCGGTAACAGAAGAAAATAATGGAACAGAAGATATTAGATATACACGATTTAAAACGTGAGTTTGTAATGGGAGATCAAACCGTCAGGGCTTTGAAAGGCATTACTTTTGATATCAAGGCCGGCGAATTTGTAACCATTATGGGCAGTAGCGGCTCGGGTAAAACGACGCTTTTAAACATCCTGGGTTGTTTAGATAAACCTACTGAAGGTAGTTATCTGCTTGATGGTGTTGATGTTAAAAGCTTAAACCGTGACGAATTGGCTGGTTTGCGCAATACCAAAATCGGTTTTGTTTTCCAGGCTTATAACCTTTTGCCCAGAACATCGGCACTGGAGAATGTTGAGTTGCCCTTATTCTACAACAAAACCATCACGGCTCAAGAACGCAAGGAAAGGGCCATTAAATCGCTCGAATCGGTAAAACTTGCCGAGCGGTTTGATCATACCCCGAGTCAGCTTTCCGGGGGGCAACAACAGCGTGTGGCGATTGCCCGGGCTTTGGTTAATCATCCGGTGATGATCTTGGCAGATGAAGCTACCGGAAACCTGGATACCCGAACCTCTTATGAAATTATGGCATTGATGCAGGAATTGAATGCAGAAGGAAAAACCATCGTTTTTGTAACACATGAGCCTGATATCGCTGCTTTTAGTACCAGGACCATTATGCTTCGCGACGGAAAAATCCAAAAGGACAGCATTAACCAAAATCAACGTTCGGCCAAAGAGGCACTTGCCAATTTACCAGAATCGGATGATTACTAATTTGAGAAGATCATGAGCATTATAAATTTATTAAAGATTGCCTTCAGGGCATTAAAAAGAAATAAGCTACGTGCTTTTTTAACCATGCTCGGCATCATTATTGGTGTGGCCGCGGTAATTGCCATGATGGCCATTGGTGAAGGTTCTAAACAAAGTATCAGGTCTTCATTATCAGGAATGGGTTCGAACATGATTACCATAATGCCCCAAAGCAATGAACCTGGTGGTGTGCGTTTACAGGGAAGCAGCATCCAAACCCTAAAACTGGAAGATATTACAGCGATTCAAAAATTACAGTCTAAAAATATAAATGGTTTATCCCCCGTGGTTTCTACCAGCGGACAGGCCATTAAGGGCGGCTATAACTGGCCAACAACCATTACCGGGGTAAGTCCGGAGTATTTGAACATTCGTCAGTTAAAACTCCAGGATGGTATTCTTTTTTCTGAAAATGATGTAAAAAGCTTCGCTAAGGTTTGTTTGTTGGGTAAAACCGTAATCGATAACCTATTTCCTGACGGAAGCAACCCAATCGGGCAAATCATCAGGTTTAAAAATATTCCTTTTCAGGTAATCGGTATTTTAGAGCCAAAAGGGCAGAGTAATTTTGGTCAGGATCAGGACGATATTATCTTAGCTCCCTACACTACCGTACAAAAAAGGATCACCGCAACCAATTATCTACAGAGTATTTATGCTTCTGCAACTACCGAAGCTTCAAGTGCAACTGCCACAACCGAAATATCTGACGCTATAAGAGAAAGCCACAGGTTAACTGCGCCAGAAACTGATGATTTTCAGGTTCGTACACAGGCCGAGTTAATCAGCACCATTAGTTCTACCAGTAGCATGTTAACCGTTCTTTTAACGGCTATTGCAGGTATTTCACTGTTTATCGGTGGTATTGGGATTATGAATATTATGTATGTTTCGGTTACTGAACGTACCCGCGAAATAGGTTTACGTATGTCTATCGGTGCCCGCGGACAAGATGTTTTGATGCAATTTTTAATAGAGGCTATCTTAATCAGTATTACAGGCGGAATTATCGGGGTGATTTTGGGTGTAAGTTCAGCATACCTCATCTCCTATTTTTTGAACTGGCCAATTTTAATTTCAGAATCTTCAATCATTATTTCCTTTGTTGTATGTGCCATTACAGGTGTTTTCTTCGGCTATTATCCAGCTAAAAAAGCCTCTAATTTAGATCCGATTGATGCATTAAGATACGAATAGCGATCAGCACTAGTGCTAAGCGCTCGCGTCATCCCCGCGCAGGTAGGGATCTTAAAGCATTTTAACATGATCCCTGAAATAAATTGGCGTGACAAAAGCGTAAAAACATAATAAATAATAACTTAGCGATGCAAAGCGCCAAAGAAAAAATAATGACAATTAATTTCTCCAAAAAGTGGATAAAAATTACACTCCATATTCTGGTATGGGTGGTTTTGATCACTTTGCCTTATATAATTAATGTTAACCGTAGCCGTCCCCCTCACCCGCTAAGCAGTTACGAAGAAAACCAGTTCCTGCGCTTAAATTTCATCAGTTACTTTTACTGGATTGCTATATTTTATTTAAATCATAAGGTTTTAATTCCATCATTTTTTTATAGAAAGAAATATTTGTGGTATGGTTTATCGTTTATTGGCTGTTTACTTTTGGCCATTACCATTCACTCTATATTATTCAGGATTTTACTGCCTGATTTTGATTTCAACCTCGGCCGTACACTTTGGTTTAATACGCCAACATTTTTGTTGACTATTGCGGCCAGTACGGCTTTTACCATGATTTCTGACCGGATTAACGAAGAGAAAAGAGCTTTGCAGCGCGAACAGGAGAATATGAAAACCGAACTTTCATTTTTACGTTCGCAGATCAGTCCACACTTTATTTTCAATGTTTTAAATAACATTGTGGCATTGGTAAGACTAAAAAGCAATGAATTGGAGCCAACAGTGATGAAATTATCCGGTTTGATGCAATATATGCTTTATGAAACCGATGAGGAAAAGGTGTCCATCAAAACAGAAACCGAATACCTGCAGGCTTATATTGATCTGCAAAAACAGCGTTTCGGTAAAAAGGTAGCGATAGAAACGAACATTAATATTGAAAGCGAGTTTGATGAAATTGAACCTATGTTACTGATCCCGTTTATTGAAAATGCTTTTAAACATGGTGTTGGGATGATCGAAAAACCACAGATCTTTGTTGATTTAAAAACAGAAAATGAACTTTTGACGTTTACTGTCGGGAATAAATATAGTGAAGATGAAAATGAGGTAAAAGATGCTGCATCAGGCATTGGCCTTGCAAATGTAAGCAGAAGGTTAAATTTACTTTATGGCAAAGAACATCAGCTGGAAATTGAGAAAAAAGATGGCTGGTTTAATGTTTACCTCACTTTAAAATTAACAGTATGATAAGATGTTTAGCCATTGATGATGAGCCTTTAGCCCTGCAATTACTGGCTGACAACATTAGCCGTATTCCTTTTTTAGAATTGGTAGCCAGTTGTGATGATGCGTTTGCTGCCAATAGAATTATGCAGGAACAATCGATAGACCTGATTTTTATCGACATCCAGATGCCAGGCATTACGGGTTTACAGTTTATACAAAGTTTGATTAAAAAGCCAATGGTAATTATAGTAACCGCCTATAAACAATATGCACTGGATGGTTTTGCACTCGATGTAGTGGATTATTTAATGAAACCGGTATCGCTCGATCGTTTTATGAAAGCCTGTAATAAAGCAAAAGATCTTTACGAACTTAAACAATCAGCAGAACATAACAACCTACCCAAACAGGATTATATGTTTGTAAACGTTGGCTACAGCTTGATGAAGATCAATTTTAATGAGATTACCTACGTAGAAGGACTCAAAGATTATATCCAGATCCATATATCAACCAGTCCAAAAGCCGCGGTAGTGCGTATGAGTATGAAAAGTATAGAAGAACAACTGCCCGCTTATTTCGAAAGAATCCACAAATCATTTATCGTAAATATCAATCAAATAACATCGATTAGAAAAAACGCTTTATTTATTGACGATAAGGAATTGCCGGTAAGCGATAGCTATAAACAGGTAATTGAAAAGTTATTAAAATAAAAGCATTTATCCTGTATATTGTGTGCGTTTAGGATCTTACATGAGCTATATTTTATTCGGCATTGCAGCCATAATACTTTTAATGTTATTTGCTCTTTTTGATTCGAGAAAAAAGAAAAAGCAGATTTTAAAGGAACTTGAAGACAGCTGGGGAAAAGAAAAAACAGAACCTATCAATTTCGATAAAGCAAGTTGGTATGCTAATTATGTAAAGGAGAAAGTATTTCATACGCTTTCTCACCAAACCATGGCCGATATAGATTTCGATCAGCTATTTGCAAAAATTGATCGTACAACAAGTAAAATCGGGCAACAATTCCTCTATAATAAACTTGCAAACCCAACTAATAACTTAGAGGAACTTAAAAAACTAAAAAATCAGGCTGATTTCTTTGCCGCAAATCAAGAAATAAGAGAAAGAGTTCGCGCAGAACTTGTAAAATTGAACAGCAACGAAAGCTATTCTGTGGTATTATTGTTCAATAATAAATTGGTTGAAAAACCATCCTGGTTTAAATGGCTTTCTTTAGATCTGCTCATTTTAGCAGTCTTATTGATTTTATCCATTAAAGTTTCAGTCTGTTTAATATTTGCACTGCTGCTGATTACATTTAATGCCACTTATTTAAATTATTGGAATAAAAAACACCTGCTTATTTTTACCAAATCACTCTCGCAGCTTAATATTTTGATTAACGTTTGGAGAAAACTTGTAAAAGAAAAAATACCATTCGAGGCTGATAAAATAAAAAACGCCATTCCGATGTTCAGGAAATTTCAGCGAAGAATCGGTATTCTTTATCAGGATTTCAGTCAAAATAGTCAAGGCGATTTAAGTCAGGTACCACTTTACCTGTTCGAGATCATTAAAGCAATTTTCTTAATCGAAATCTTTACTTTTTTTAAGTTGATCAAGCTGATCGAAAATAATCAGGATGATATTTTAAACCTCTACCAATATGTTGGGTCGATAGATATGGCAATTGCTGTAGCTTCATTAAAAGAAAGTGAACAGATCTGCGAACCTCAATTTATTGAACGATATAAAGGAATTGAAATTAAAGGTATCAGGCATCCGTTGATCGGTAACTGTATTGAAAATGAAGTAATGCTGGATCAGAAAAGCATGTTGATTACAGGCTCAAACATGTCGGGCAAATCAACTTTTCTACGTACTGTTGCCATCAATTCATTATTAGCTCAAACCATTTATGTTTGTTTTGCTGAAGCATATAAAGCACCATTTTTTAAATTGCACACTTCAATAAGAATCGACGATAACTTATTTCAGGGTAAAAGCTATTTTTTAGAGGAAGTTGATGTAATGTCGACACTGATTCAAGCAGTTAAAAATCCTGATCAGAATCTTTTTATTCTGGATGAAGTATTTAAAGGTACCAACACCATAGAAAGGATTGCAGCAGCAAAGGCCATATTATCGCATTTAAACCGTGAGCAAAACCTCACTTTTGTGGCGACGCACGATATCGAATTGTCCAATATGCTTGCAGAAGAATATGAACTTTATCATTTTACCGAAACGATAACTGATAATGAGCTTATTTTTGATCATAAACTAAAAGAAGGTCCGCTTAAAACTAAAAATGCAATCAAAATTTTAGAAATGTCTAATTATCCAAAGGAAATTATTCATGAAGCATTGCAGATTAGTAAGGATTTAAGTTCTTAAATTTGATTCTCGTACAGAACTGATATTTAGAGTCTATCCTTTCAATAGTAATGTATTATTGACAGTTGATTAAATAATTTTTTATTTTTTATTATACAACAATGGTTATGACTATAATCGCACATCCTAAAAATAAAAAACAGGAAGCTGCAATTGAAGCTGTTTTAAAAGCTTTAGATGTTTCTTTTCAAAAAGAAGAGGAAAGTCCTTACAATCCAGAATTTGGCGAAAATAAAAAAGAGCTTGGCGGAAATTAAGAATGGTAATTACATCACTTTAGACCCTAGTAAATCATTATGGGAAAATTTAAAGTAATTGTATCAGAGAAAGCTCAAAAGAATGTACTTGCCATTGAGAAATCAGGAGATAAAGGTTCTATCAAAAAAGTGAACCAAATTATTCTAGAACTTTATGAACATCCTGAAACTGGAATTGGAAATCCAGAAAAACTAAAATATGATTTAACTGGATTTTAGTAGAGACAAATTAATAGAAAAGACAGGCTTGTTTGTTTAATCGAAGACGATATCGTAACCGTTACTATAGTTTCAGCACTTGGTCATTACAGTGATAACTAAACTAAACACTCCTTGTCATTCTAAATGCAGTGAAGAATCTTCAATAATTATGCTGACTTTAATTTTCCAATGATGAAAATTCGCGTTGATAGATCTCTCCACTACGTTGCACTTCGGTCGAGATGACGAGGCTTATCAGATTAAGCTCTACACCGTTTTCACCTCATCCTCACTATAATCTTTTATATCAGTGATATAGCCATTTATCAAAAGGAAATCGAACAAGGGTTTAGCTTCTGGTGTTATTGGCATATTGGCTGTAGTAATTACCTGATTCGTCTTTTTATCCAGGAAAGGGTAAGCAAATAACCGCACATTAGTATTAAACATATCATTTACGTAACTCAATAACTGGCCAGAGTAGTTTTCTCCGGTGAAGTTTTTAGAATTGAATACAAATTTTAAGTTATTGATGTTTGTTGCCAATCCAACACTTTTAGGCTTGCACCTTGCCAAATATTTCGCCAAACGGTTGTGGCGGGTAAAGTTGGATACAATCACAATATTGCCTGTATCGCACATTTCCTGTGCTCTTTTAGCCACAGTTTCCAGGTCGATATCATCAGGAGTTTCTTGTCCATCCGTTAAAACGTTGGTTAACAAAACCTCTATCATTACCGCCAGGTTTCCCTCTTCTACTTTATTGGTACGTTTAAACTGATCTGTAGCTTTATTGAACAAGTTAAAGTTAGGTAACGATTTCTGACCGTATTTGGTACGCAAGATCATAATGTCTTTCTTATACAAAAGATCTTTCGCCTGACGGGGATGTGCATCTGAATCGAAAATGGCTGCTGCAGAAAAATCTTTCATAATCATGTACAGATTAAGCAAGATGTTATCCACCTCTGGAAAAGCCGGACCTTTAACCGAAATCAAATCGATTTCTACTGATCCGATGGTTAAATTATCAGCTAAAGATTCTACCATCAGTTTTGGATCCTGATAATGGTAAAATGCTGCATAAAGCAGGTTTACTCCAATTATACCCAAAACACGCTGTTGCATGTTTACATCGGTATCCAACAAACGCACGTGAAAAAATATTTCATTTGGTAAACCACCTGGTTCGCTCTGGAAACGAATACCAACCCAGCCATGCGGCTCATTGGTACGTTTATAATTCAGGGTAGTAACGGTATCAGCGAAAGCAAAAAATGTACGGCTTTCGTATTTTTCGCCTGATAGACGCTCATTGAGTAAGCCGAATTCATGATCAAGCATCTGCAAAAGGCGGTTCTGACTTACATAACGGCCATTGGTTTCTGCTCCGTAAATGGCGTCGCTAAAAGTCATGTCGTAAGCCGACATCGTTTTGGCAACTGTTCCAGATGCTGCACCAGCATTAAAAAAGTTTCTCGAAACTTCCTGTCCCGCGCCTATCTCGGCAAAGGTACCGTAAATTCGTGGGTCAAGATTTATTTTAAGTGCTTTACGCTTTGTATCCAGAATTTCTCTCTCCATGCGGCAAAAGTACGAAAAATGAGATTAACGTGATTTTAAGAATGTAACTTAAAATCAATCTAAATACTCTCCCCAAGAAACGTCATTTCTACCGCAGTGGAGAAATCTAAAAAGAAGGATTTGTAAATACCTCCATTCCGCTGCGCTTCAGCCGGGATGAAGTAACTAAACAAAATAAGGTTAATGCCATCCAGCATTAACCTTATAAAACCTAAACTTAAACTATTATGAAAAACCCTCTTTCGAGAATATTTTTATTACGATACTACAATTTCTTTGTGCTGTAATTTAGCATCGTCTTTTTTGCTGATGTTAATCGATAATATACCGTCTTTATATTCAGCAGTAATGTGATCACCATCCGCGCTATCTGGTAAATTAAATGATCTTGCAAATGAGCTATAATCAAATTCTTTACGTGTAAAATCTTTAGCTACCTGGGTTTCGTCTTTTTTAACTTCTGCCCAAACAGAAAGCGTGTCTTTTTTTAAATTGATCTGAAAATCTTCTTTCTTCAAACCTGGAGCAGCCAACTCAATTACGTAAGCCGTTTCATTTTCATGAATGTTTACATTTGGCGATTTATCAACGATTTTGTTTTTAGTGATGGCATCGCTAAACAATGAATCAAAAACATTGTTAAAGTAAGGAGCTGTGTTACGGGTTCTGTTGGTAAAATTTACTAGTGTCATATCGCTTATTCTTTATTTTTAAATTGATAATTCACCTTATTCAACTTATATACCAATTCAAATATTTATGATTTTTAAGACATTTTGGCAAAATAAATCTAAAACGAAAGACAAATTGACAGACATCAAGGCTTTTTCAGACAAATTCAACTATAAAACCAATATCCATTTGCGCTTTGTTGATTTCGATATGATGGGACACGTAAATAATTCGATCTATTTTACCTACCTCGAAATCGCCAGATCCAAATATTGGGAAGAAATTATAAAATGGGACTGGAAGAAAACCGGAATTGTGATTGCCCACGCAGAACTGGATTATATTTTACCGATTGTAATGAACGATAAAATAGCCATACATGTCAAAACATCCAGGATAGGCAATACCAGTTTTGACCTGGATTACCAGATTGTGAAACTAAAAGGGACTGAAGAGGTAATCTGCAGTAAAGGTAAAACCGTTTGCATTGCGGTTGATTATGCGACAGGTAAACCCACCGCAATCCCGGAAGAAGAAAAGCAAAAGATGTTGGGTTTTGAACAGCTGTAAAAAAAATGCAGATCGTGATCTCGACTGAAGCGTAGCGAAATGGAGAGATCTAAATTAAAAGTACTCCTGAGACACATTTCTCGACTACGTTGCACTCCGCTCGAAATGACGATAATTTTTTAGTATTTCCTAAGAGCTAGAAACATCAGGCATAATTTTCCCGGGATTTAATATTCCATTCGGATCGAAAACATTTTTAATTCCGCGCATTAAATTAAGGTGGATTTCGGAATATTTGATCGGCATAAATTCCTTTTGCACTAAACCAATTCCGTGTTCTCCAGATAAAGTTCCGCCTAATGTTGTGGTTAATTCAAATATTTCGGCAATGCCGAATTTGAGTTTGTTTTTCCAGTCTTCGTCACTCATGCCTGCTTTAATGATGTTTACATGCAGGTTTCCGTCACCAGCATGACCATAACAAACACTTTCGAAACCGTATTTTGTACCAATTTCTTTTATTCCATTAACGAGTTTAGGTAAAGCCGCCCGTGGCACAACCGTATCTTCCTCTTTATAAACAGAATTAGATTTAACCGATTCGGCCATGGTTCTCCGCATCCGCCACAATTCTTCCTTTTGAGCCGCAGTATCTGCAAATAATACTTCTGTACAGTTGTGTTCTTCTAAAACCACATTGGTTTTCTCGCAGTTCTTGAAAATATCATCTAAATCATCTCCATCAAATTCTATCATCAACAATGCAGCAACATTATCTTTTAAGTCGAATTTAATATCATCAAATTTGATTACCCACTCCACTCCTTTCCTTTCCATAAACTCTAAAGCCGACGGTGTAACTCCAGCTCTAAAAATCGCAGAAACTGCTGCACAGGCATCTTCATTTGTGCTGAAAGCGCCCATCATTAAAACAGACTGGGTGGGTTTTGGCAATAACTTGGTTACAATTTTTGTGACCACCCCCAAAGTACCTTCCGAACCGATCATTAATTGTGTTAAATTATAGCCTGATGCGTACTTCAAAGTATTTGCGCCTGTCCAGATGATATCGCCGTCAGGCAAAACCACTTCAAGATTTAAGATATACTCGCGTATGGTGCCATATTTTACTACCCTTGGGCCGCCGGAACCATGCGCCACATTACCACCAATAAAACAAGATCCTTTACTGCTGGGATCAACTGGATAAAGAAGTCCTTTTTCAGCTACTGCATTAATAAATTCTTCAGTAATCACCCCTGGCTCAACAGTTGCCTGTAAGTTTTCGGTATCAATATCAATAATAGATTTAAATTTTTCCATTGATAGCGAAACACCACCATAAATAGGCAAAGCGGCACCACTTAAGCCTGTACCACCACCGCGCGGCGTTACCGGAACATGGTGGGTATTACAGATTTTCAATAAAGCAGAAACTTCTTCAGGCGAAGTTGGTTTTACTACCAACTCTGGTTGGTAACGCAAATCCTCCGTTTCGTCATGACTGTAATTTTCTAAACTTTCCGCATCAGTAAAAACCTTATCTGCTCCAATGGCAGCTTTAATTTCTGCTAAAATTTCGGGATTAATTTTCGTAAAATTCATTATTTGGCTGAAGTGTGAGATAATTTAACAAAAGAGTACCCAATTTGACCGGGCATAGGTGGATTTAATTTTTTCATACTCACGTTAACTGTATCTATAAAAGGATACAGTTCGATCACTTTCGAAATAATATTCTTTAAAACCGTTTCCAAAAGCTTTTGTGTATGTTTCATTTCTTCAAGGATGATGTGATTCAAATCCTCGTAATTAACCGTTTGTTCCAGTTCATCATCAAAACCCTTTGGTGTAAATTCTGTTTCTAAATCTATAACAAAATGATTTCCAATAAGTTGTTCTTCCGGATAATAACCATGCAGAGCAAAGCATTTTACATCTTTTAAAGCTACGGTTTGTTTGAAATGGCTCATGTATATTCTGTAAGCTGCAAAATTAAATTTTTATTCATGAATATAATGCCCCTTGCCGTAAATTGTTACCTTTGAAATGAACGCGGTTTCTTAACCAGATAATACGAAATTACATGAGCAAATCAGCAAAAAAAGACCTGTACGAGGCGCCAGACTATTATTTATTGGATGAATTATTAACCGATGAGCACAAATTAATCCGTGCTACGGCCAGAGATTGGGTAAAAAAAGAAGTGAGCCCGATTATTGAAGATTACGCACAAAAAGCAGAATTTCCAAAACATTTAATAAAAGGTCTGGCCGATATTGGTGCTTTTGGCCCTACCATTCCGGTTGAGTATGGTGGAGCAGGTTTAGATTATACGGCTTATGGAATTTTGATGCAGGAAATAGAACGTGGCGATTCTGGTATCCGTTCTACAGCCTCTGTTCAGGGTTCGTTGGTGATGTACCCGATTTATGCTTATGGAACAGAAGAACAGCGTAAAAAATATCTCCCTAAATTAGCCAGTGGCGAAATGATGGGCTGTTTTGGATTAACAGAACCAGATCATGGCTCTAACCCTGGTGGAATGGTAACTAATATCAAAGATGCAGGGAGCCATTATATTTTAAATGGTGCAAAAATGTGGATCAGCAATGCACCTTTTGCAGATATTGCTGTGGTTTGGGCAAAAGATGAATCAGGCAAAATCAGGGGAATGGTGGTAGAACGTGGAATGGAAGGATTTTCGACTCCGGAAACACATAATAAATGGAGTTTACGGGCTTCGGCAACAGGTGAATTGGTTTTTGATAATGTTAAAGTGCCTAAAGAAAATATTTTTCCTGAAATCAGCGGATTAAAAGGACCATTGGGCTGTTTAAACCAAGCGCGTTATGGTATTGCATGGGGCGCTTTAGGAGCCGCAATGGACTGTTACGATACCGCTTTGCGCTATTCGAAAGAACGTGTACAGTTTGGAAAACCTATCGGTGGTTTCCAGTTACAGCAAAAGAAACTGGCAGAAATGGTGACCGAAATCACCAAAGGTCAGTTGTTGGTTTGGCGTTTAGGCATACTGAAAAGTGAAAACAGGGCATCGGCAGAACAGATATCAATGGCCAAAAGAAACAGCGTCGAAATTGCGTTGGATATTGCCAGAAATTCCCGTCAGATGCTTGGCGGAATGGGTATTACAGGTGAATATTCGATTATGCGCCACATGATGAACCTGGAATCGGTAGTAACCTACGAGGGTACACACGATATACATTTGCTGATTACAGGGATGGATGTGACCGGATTAAATGCATTTAAATAATCCTGATCCTAATTTTATTAACTTTTATTCAATCTTATTTTCACATTACATCCTTAACTTTGTGCTTTATATGAAAAATATTTATGGATTTTAAAAAATATACTTACATTCCTGCCCCACCCGAAGAAGTTTATTTAGCCCTTACCAAAGAAACCAGTATAAAATTATGGACTGGTGCTGAAGTTGAGTTTGAAGAAGTACCCGGAACGGAATTTTCTTTCTGGGATGGAGATATTACTGGTAAAAACATCGAATTTGTTTATGGGAAGCAGATTGTGCAACAATGGTATTTTGGAGAAGAAAACGAACCTTCTATTGTAACCATCAAACTTCATGAAGATAAAAAAGGAACTTCACTGGAATTCAAACAAACCAATATCCCTGATGAAGATTATAAAGATTTTACTGAAGGGATCCAGGAATACTTTTTAGGTGGATTGGTTGATTTCTTTGACGAATAAATAAAAAAATTACAAAATGAAAAATCAAATTATCGCTCTTTCTTCTTTACTTTTCCTTTCTGCACTTACTTCTTGTACATCTTTGCTTACCCCAGCTGTATTGGGTAACAATATGGGCTATATGCCAAAAGCAATGGGTGCTGATACCATAAAAACCTTAACAACTGTATCGGCAAGTTATGCGGGTTCTACTTCTCCGAATACCGGCACCAATTTCGGATTAGGAATGGCAAACATAAACAGCTCACATACTTTCAAAAAAGTAAATATTTCTTATGGAATTTTCGGTTATGTAGGAAAAGCAAAAGGTGGAGATAGGGATAAAAATACACCTGATTTAAAGAATTATCTTCCATCATTTCAAAAATCCATTAGTGGTGTTGGTTTACGGTTATCTGCCGGACTTCATAATACCTCAGCTAACGGGAATACAGATTTCAGGTACATCAACTTTGAAAATGCACTTAGTTTCGAAGGCGGGGCTTATACCAAATTGAGGCAAGAGGTTTATAGCAATCCTATTCCAGATTACGTAGCGGTAACAAATAGAAACGTACTTTGGACAACAGGATTATCTACGGAAGTGATCTGGAGAGCCAGAAATGACCATGATATAAGGCACGCATTTAGATTTTTTCTTGGCGGTACACCTAATTTCGCAAACAGTTTCAGATCTGGGGCAAAAGCTTACGATGAAATTAACGGGAAAAATTCATTTGGTTGGGTTTTTAATTATTTCTTATACATCAAGCGATTTTCTCTTTCTTATGAAATGGCTGACAATGTTAATTATGCGCAAAAGATAAGTCTCGGCTATTCATTTCAATAAAACATAATCGACCTGATGCTGTTCTGATAGAAATAAAATATTATGAACAGAACATTAGGAATTATATTAATCGTTGTGGGCATTGCTATGCTCATCTGGACTGGTTTCTCTTACACTAAAAAAGAAAAAATTGTTGACGCAGGCCCCATTCAAATATCTGCTGATAAAGAAAAATCTGTGAATTGGCCTCCTTACGCAGGTGGTATTATTTTGGTAGCGGGGGTAATTGTGTTTGTCGCGTCGAAGAAGAAATAATTGATTTGTCATTCTGAGCCTGTCGAAGAACTTTGAAGCATTTCGACAGGCTCAATGTGACAATTATATCTCATCACTATAAACCGATTTTATCGCATCTCTTAAGTTATATTTCGAAGCCATTACTTCACCATAAGCACCCGCACTACGGATGGCAAAAATATCACCTCTGAACGATTCAGGTTGCTCTACTTCTTTACCAAAACAATCGGTACTCTCACAGATCGGTCCAACGATATCGTATTTAATTGAGATTTGAGATTTGAGATTTGAGATTTGAGACAAGTTTTCGATTTTATGGTAGGCTTGATATAAAGCGGGGCGCATCAATTCGGTCATTCCTGCATCTAATACTACAAAGTTTTTTTTCTTTCCGTTTTTAATGTATAGTGCCCGCGTAATTAATGATGCTGATTGACCAACCAATGCCCTTCCCAATTCAAAATGTACTTCCTGACCAGGTTTAACGGTTAAAAACTCGTTAAAAATCTTAAAATAAGATTCAAAGTCAGGAATCTGGTGATCAGGATTGTAATAATCGATGCCTAAGCCGCCACCAACATTTAATACTTTAAGGCTAAATCCTTTATCTTCAAACCAGGCTGCAAATTCGTTTACACGCACGCAAAGGTTTTTATATACGTCCAGATTGGTAATCTGCGAACCGATGTGAAAGTGGATACCAATAAACTTCAGGTTTGGAGATGCTTTTAACGTTTCGGCGCATTCTGGTAAATCCCAGGAGTTAATCCCGAATTTATTTTCATCCAGGCCTGTGGTAATGTTGTGGTGGGTATGGGCATCAACATTAGGATTGATACGGATGGCTACCTGAGCCGTTTTACCTTTTTTACCGGCAAGTTCATTTAGCACTTCTAATTCCTGGATAGATTCTACATTAAAGCAAAAAATATCAAGTTCAAGGGCTTCATTAATTTCTTTATCAGATTTGCCAACTCCGGCAAATACAATTTTTTTGTGATCGAAACCCACCTCAACTGCTCTTCTTACCTCACCGGCACTCACACAATCTGCACCGAAACCAATTTCTTTAATCTGATTTAACAGCACACTGTTGAAATTCGCTTTTAGTGCATAATGGATATGGAAATGATATGGAGCTGCAGCATCTGCACAAGTATGCAAGGTTTTTTGCAACAGATCAGTATCATAGTAGTAAAATGGCGTTTCAATATTGTTAAACTTTGATATATCTTTATCGGCGAACATGTTCAAATTCCTTATTATAATTTTAATTTTATTCTTCGGGCTAATTTATTTGGGTAATTACCTGGATTTAAAGCATGGAAGAATTACCCGGAAACAATACAATGGAAAAATTCGATTTTTTATCGTGTTACTCCTCATTGTACTGTTCCTTTTATTTATCAAAAAATGAAGCTAGCAGCCGCCATATTTATCGTTCTTATCCTTTCAGCAGGTTTATATAACTCCTATAAAAAGTACAAAAATGGATTATTACCATCAAGCTTTCTGGCTTTTCACTTCCTGATCGGATTAATGGTAATTATGGGCGCTTTTTTTCTGTTATTCGAATAATCTATTGTGTAAGCTTCTTAAAGCCTCAGTTTTATACTCGCTTAAGATTAAAAGTGAAACATTATAGTTACTTCCACCGTAAGAAATCATACGGATTGGAATGTGTTTTAAACCTTCCAAAACCCTGCTGGCGAAACCATGTTTCTCTGAACCGAAATCCCCAACTACACATACAATACTGTGATCGGTATCTACCTCAACGGTTCCAAAACTTTCCAGTTCTTCGATAATCTGTGGCAAATGGGCGGTTTCATCTATAGTTAACGATACAGCAACCTCAGATGTCGTAATCATATCGATCGGTGTTTTGTAACGCTCAAAAACCTCAAAAACACGGCGCAAGAAACCATAAGCCAATAACATGCGGCTAGATTGTATGCGGATTGCGGTAATACCATCTTTAGCGGCTATTGATTTAATTTTACCTTTTTCGCTATCATGCGTAATTAAAGTACCCGCCGCAGAAGGCTCCATCGTATTTAACAAACGAACCGGGATTTTATATTTCTGTGCAGGGAAAACCGATTGAGGATGCAAAATTTTCGCTCCAAAATATGCCAACTCAGCTGCTTCATCGAATGATAACTGTGCAATTGGTTTAGTACCTTTAACAACACGTGGATCGTTGTTATGCATCCCATCTATATCTGTCCAGATCTGAACTTCTTCAGCCAGAATTGCAGCACCCAGCAATGATGCTGTATAATCACTGCCGCCACGGCGTAGATTATCTACTTCGCCAAAACTGTTGCGACAGATGTACCCCTGTGTAATGAATAATTTATTATCTTTATGCTGTTCTAATAAAGGTGTTAAGTGCTTTGTGGTGAAAGGAATATCAGGTTCGTTATCTTCATCCGTTTTCATGAAATCTAAAGCAGGCAACAATACCGATGGTACACCTATCGATTTTAAATAAATATGGTATAAAGTGGTGGATAACAGCTCACCTTGCGCTAATACTACTTTTTCCTCAATTGAAGTGAAAATATCATTCGCTAAGCCTGCTAAGAAACCGAAATGATAATCGATTACTTCATTTCCCTGCTCCTGAAATTCGGAAGAAGGTAATAACTCAACAACAAAGGTTTTATATTTTTGGTATAGATTTTCAATCGCAACGCTGCCCTTCTTCTTATCCCCAGCTAAAAAATGAGTTGCAATTTCTACTAAACTATTTGTAGTACCAGACACGGCTGATAAAACTACAATCTGTTCTTCATTTGGATTAATGATATCCAACAACTTCGTCATGCGCTCAGGGCTACCTACAGAGGTACCCCCAAATTTTAATATTTTCATTTACTTGCCAATTATTTTAAAGGTAATAAAGCTATCATGTTTTTATCCCACGCGGTGGTTTAAAAATTATGACGGTTTCATCTATTTGTAAATTGTTTTTTACCCGTAATCAAATGAAGGTAACCTTACTGGTTTTGCTACTTTTTAAAAAAAACACAATCGCTTCACATTAATACTGGATTTTCTTTATTATTGTATCGGGGCGTGAAATTAAACAAAAGTGGCTTAAAAGCAACACCCTCAACAAAATAAAATTTGGATGAGTTAAAATAAATACGTTTTAACCAAACATCATCCTTAAAATATGACATATTAAACTAAAAAAACAGCTCAATGCAGGCAATTGACCAATCAACGCAAGCCACAATTAATCAGTGGTTAAGTGGGAACTATGATGAAAATACCAAGGCAGAAATTCAGGCCCTTGTGGAAAAAGATGCAACTACGGAATTAACAGATGCATTTTATAGAAGTTTAGAGTTTGGAACAGGCGGTTTACGCGGAATTATGGGGGCAGGTTCCAACCGTATAAACAAATACACCATAGGAACGGCAACACAAGGATTGGCCAACTACTTAAACAATAAATATCCGAACGAGAAAATCAAAGTGGCCATTGCACATGATAGCCGAAATAACTCTGATTATTTCGCTAAAATTACCGCTGACGTTTTCTCTGCAAACGGAATACATGTATATTTCTTCTCTGCATTAAGACCAACACCTGAACTTTCTTTCGCTGTGCGCCATTTTGGTTGTAAAAGTGGAGTAATGTTAACCGCCTCGCATAATCCTAAAGAATATAACGGTTATAAAGCTTACGGTGCCGATGGCGGCCAGTTTACATCACCTGATGATAAATTGGTCATTGATGAGGTAAACAAAATTAAAAGCATTGATGAAGTAAAATTTGATCGTGTTGATGCAAATATTGAATTGATTGGCGAAGATGTAGATAAACTTTATTTAGATGGTATTGCGGCGCTTTCGATTTCTACCGAAGCCATTAAAAGACAGCACGATTTAAAGATTGTTTACTCTCCTATCCACGGAACCGGAATTACATTGGTGCCTAAAGCTTTAGCGCAATTTGGTTTTACGAATGTAACTTTAGTTGAAGAGCAAAGTACACCAGACGGAAATTTCCCAACGGTAGTGTATCCTAACCCTGAGGAAAAAGATGCATTAACCTTGGCAATGAACAAGGCAAAGGAAATTGATGCGGATTTAGTTTTGGCTACCGATCCTGATGCTGACCGTGTAGGTATTGCCGTAAAAGATAATAATGGCGAGTGGGTGCTCCTTAACGGTAACCAAACGGGCAGTCTATTAATTAACTATCTATTATCAGCCTGGCAAGATAGTGGCAAATTAGATGGCAATCAGTTTATTGTGAAAACGATTGTAACCTCTAACCTAATCGAAGAAATTGCCAAAAAGAAAAATGTAACCTACTACAATACCTTAACCGGGTTTAAATACATTGGTCAGTTAATGACGGAGCTAGAGGGTAAAAAATACTTTATCGGCGGTGGAGAAGAGAGCTACGGCTATTTGATCGGCGATTTGGTACGCGATAAGGATGCGGTGGTTTCTGCTGCTTTCATCTCTGAAATGACTGCTTATTATAAAGATAAGGGCGCAAGTTTATACAATGCCTTATTGGATATGTATGTAGAATATGGACTTTATAAAGAGGATCTGGTTTCGCTGACTAAAAAAGGTAAATCAGGTGCTGAAGAAATTAAAGCCATGATGGTTAAATTCAGGGAAAACCCTCCAGCAACATTGGGCGGTTCGAAAGTTTCAGTTCTGAAAGATTATGAGTTAAGTCAGGAAACAGATTTAGTAACAGGAAAGGTAACTAAACTGGATTATCCAACTTCTGATGTTTTGCAGTTTATAACGGAAGATGGAAGTATCGTTTCTGCACGTCCGAGTGGTACGGAACCTAAAATTAAATTCTATTGCAGCGTAAATGCACCTTTAGCAGATAGAGCCAATTTTGAAAAAGTGAATGAAGAATTAGGAGAAAAAATTAAAGCGGTTATGGCTGATTTGCAAGCATAAATAGATTTTATAACCACAGATGAATGATCTTCATCTGTGGTTTTTTGTTTAGTGTCGTCATCTCTATCGATAGCTATCTGATAGAGATGACGACGCTATTTTATTTTGATTATTAGTCAATCAACTCTCTTACATTTTTCTTAGAAATATAAATAATCGCAGGGTGATTCTTTTCGGTTGAAACATATTTACCTGTGTTTTTATCATGAATACTCCTTGTTGCAGAAACATAAAGCCTTCCTGACTTATCCAGGTGTAAGTTGGTAAGCTGATTATTAAATGGAACTGCAAGTATTTTTGAAGTTCCGTTTTTAAAAACTTCGATATCACTTTTCAGAACATAGCCAGAGCCATTTGCCGGACCACCATCAAAAGCTTCTAAATTTTCTTTAAGTTTAATTTTAAGCTGGTTATTTACAAAGACGCTCGCAAATTCCTGAGATCGCTGTTCCGAAACTCCAAATTTACCGCACCAATCCCATGTAAATCCCTTGTCTAAACTGAAATACTGGCTAAAAGTTGCCAGTTTATGATTTTCTTTATCTTTCAGACCGTTTGCCTGTAAGCCAAAAATGGTATCCTTTACAGACAGAAAACCATAAATAGGTTGATTATTTACTTTTGTTTTTTTCCAGGTCTTGCCCTTATCAGTAGTTTGATAAATTTCAGTTAAGGTAGATACCATTAATGTATCATCAATATTCCCATAAACAGCATGGGCTTCTCTCCCGTCAGCAATTTCGAGTCTGGTCCAATCTAAATCACTAAAGGTTGGAGGTACATCCGGAACTTCTTTTTTGGCGCATGATGATAATACCATCATCAACGCGATAGTTTTAAATAATTTCATAGGTCTCATTTTTGTGTATGGCAAGATAGAAAAAAAATATTTTAACCAAAAACGCCTGTAAAGCCGCTTCATAAACTCAAAAATATATTGAAATCACTTGTAAGATACGAACCGTACAGTCGTTTAAGGAATTCATATCGATAACAAAGATTTCTTATATTTAAAATAAAAATAATATCATGACGGAGATAATCTTAAAAGACAATTTAGAGCTGCGCAAGATTGATGCTTTGTTGAACTTTTTGAAATCGTGGGATATTGATGCTGAATTAAGAATAACTAATGCGGAGAAATCAACTGAAGTGGTAGAATTTTCTTTATCCTAAGGCATTTGGAGTGATTACGATGTTAACCCGGAAGAACTTCGTGATAAAGCTTGGAAAAGATAATGGTTCTGTTTAATACAAACATCTTTATTAAAATTTATAAAGGAAATGATACCGTCATCGAAACTTTTAAAAACATTGGTCAAAATAGCGTTGCAATTTCAGATGTTACCTGTGCAGAATTACTTTATGGAGCCAGAAACAAAAAAGAGTTAAGTTTAATCAGAAAAGATATCAATAATTTAGTGGTCCTAGCCATTTCTTCCCCAATATCCACACAAGCAGTAAAATTAGTGGAGCAATTTTCTTCATCACACAATCTTAATCTTCCAGATGCTTTAATTGCATCTACCGCAATATTTCATGATTTAAAACTTTATACATTAAATCTTAAAGGCTTTAAATTCCTGGAAGATATTATACTTTATAGAGTTTAAGTTCTACTTTAAAATTTAAAATCAGCCAATTTTTATTTTTCTTTGCTGCAACCAAATTCTTTAATACTTTTGCAGCGCAATTAAAATGTTCAAAAAAGTCCTCATATATCTTTTAATTACCTGTACCGTTTCTAATGGTTTCATGCAATTGGCGATTTATTCGGGCTACAAAATGAACAAAGAGTATATTACGAGTGTATTCTGTATTAACAAAGAACATCCTGAACTCCATTGCGACGGACAGTGTTTCCTGGCTAAAAAACTAAAAGAGCTTGATGGTAAAAACAAGCAGGTTCAGGAAAACCTTAAAAGAGTTATAGAGGCAGAACCCAGATTTCAGACTGTTGCATTAAATCATCATATTTCCTATTTTATTATCACTTCAGAAAATCTTTACATCGAAAAACCGGTTAAAGATCTTTCGATATCCATTTTCCATCCTCCAAAATTGGGTTAATTTTTAATTATAACCACTCATAACACAAAATAGAAAGCACCAGTTTATGCCAATCAGGCATTAATGCTACCATGTTTATCTATAAAATACAAATGCTATCACGCTGGTTAGTTTTAAACTATTAATTACCACCCAATTTTTAAAGAATGAAATTCAAAATACTAACAGGCATTTTGTTATGCCTTAATATTGCCGCATACGCCCAAACGATTAAAGGAAAAATATACGATACACAAACAAAGGAACCTGTTGTTGCTGCGCTGGTTAAGGAAAAAAATAGCGTTAATGCTACAAAAACCAACAATGAAGGTTATTTCGAATTAACTTGCAGCCAGCTTTCACCAGATATTTTAATTAGCTGCATCAGTTATAAAAATGTAGAAATTAAAGCTTACAATAATCAAAATATAGAATTAACACCAGATTCCAGATCTTTGCAGAGTGTTATGGTTACGGCAAATAGAGAAGCTTCGTTACGTAGCGAAACGCCCATTGCAATAACTAAACTTAGTGCTAAATTAATCGACGAAACGAAAGCCACCACTTTATTCGAGGTGGTAAATAAGACGCCTGGTGTTTTAATGGTTGATTTAGGCAATGAACAACACATGATGTCTATCCGACAGCCAATTACAACCAATCCATATTATCTATATATGGAAGATGGTGTTCCTATTCGTCCGATGGGTGTTTTTAATCACAATGCCCTTTTACAAGTTAATCAATATACGGTTAGTTCTATCGAAGTTGTAAAAGGTCCGGTTTCATCCATATACGGACCAGAAGCTATTGGTGGTGCTGTTAATTTTATTATGCAAAGACCAACAATAGTTCCCACTGCTAAAGCAGGATTTCAATTTGATAACTGGGGATATAAGCGCTTTCAGTTTGGTACGGGTGCCACAATTGGAAAATTTGGATTCTATGTAGGAGGTTTAACCAGTAAACAAACCAATTCTTGGATGACCGCTTCTGATTATAATAAACAAACAGTAAATGCTCGCTTAGAATATAATTTCACTCCTAAAACACGCTTAATTGGTAATTTTATTTACGGTAAATACAACTCCCAAATGAGTGGTAGTGTAGATAGTATTGCTTTTTATAGCAGAAATTACCTGAGCACATCTGATTTCGCTTACCGCAAATCGGATGCGAATAGAACACGGTTAACCCTTGAACATGAATGGAATGAAAATGCCAAATCATTTGTTACCATTTTTAACAGAAACGATGAATTAGGACAAAATCCTTCCTATGGTATCAGATGGAAAACAGGCCAAACTACTGCAACTGGTCAAATTAATGCTAACAATTTCAACAGTTATGGTGTTATTGCGCAGCACAGTCAACATTTCAATTTCTTAAATTCAAAATTAATTGCCGGAGCCATGTTTGATTATTCTCCAAACGATTATTGGGCGTATCAAACTGATTTAAATGCACAAGTTCGTCCTGATGGAAAATCAGTTGAAAAATACAGCCTTAAAGAAGAACGTCCGGATATTCAATTGGCTAACTACAACGCTAAAATCCGCAATGCAGCAAGTTATCTGCAATATGATTTCGAACCGGTAAAAAAAATAAGATTTTCTACAGGTCTCCGATACGACAGGATGAGCTTTACTTATATCAATAATTTAGATAACAGCGCTGGTGAAAAAGCATACAGTAAGTTAACGCCTAAAATTGGGGTAACTTATCAGATCGATCAGGAGAAAGGGCTATATGCCAATTACGCACAGGGTTTTTCGCCAACCGCTTTAACTGCAATTTTTAGGGCAAAGCCTAATACCAGTCCTGCCCAGTTCTATTACAATTTGGAGCCTGCAACTTTCCAGAATTACGAGCTTGGAGGTTGGGCAACATTCTTTAACCATAAAGTTTATGCTGATATTGCTATTTACCAAATGGATGGCAAAAATGAGTTGCTAAGTATCCGTCAACCAGATAATTCAACCGATTATCAATCGGCAGGAAAAACTTTGCATCGTGGAATTGAATTTGGCATAACCGCTAATCCCAATCCGCAATTTTCTTTCCGTTTTGGCGGTACAGTTGCCATACACAAATTCATCAATTTTCAGGTAAGTGATAATCCTAAAGATGCTTTACAGAACCTGAACAATTACGAAATGCCATCTGCGCCACGCTGGGTATACAACACAGAGTTAAACTACTATCCAAAACAATTGCCAAATCTGCGGATGTCTGTAGAGTTGCAATATTTATCTTCTTATTACCAAAATCAGATAAACACAGTTAAATATGATGGTTATACGCTACTAAACTACCGGATTGGGTATAAAATTAAAGGTGTCGAAGTATATAGTAATGTAATGAATTTAGGAAATACACTTTACGCAACAAATGTTACCAGAGGAAATAATGCAACAGATACTAGCACCTTTACTCCTGCGGCACCAAGAACATTTGTGTTCGGAATCCAATATAACTTTGCAGGAAAAAAATAGAATTACCAAAAGATTTAATCAGATAGCGTCAGGTTTTCATTTTACCTCTTTCATTTAAAATAAAAATTTTAAAGATGAATAATAAAACATCAAATCTTAAACAAATTGTCAAGCGTAATATGTACAAATGGCATCGTACTATTGGTCTTATTACGGTTATTCCTGTTATTTTTTGGACATTATCCGGATTGATGCATCCTTTTTTATCCAACTGGTTTAAGCCGCAAATTGCCCATCAGATTTTAGTACCAAAATCCATCGATAAGGGGCAGATTCAACTCACATTTCAGGATGTTTTGCGTAAAAATAATATCCAGGAGTTTAAAAACTTCAGGATAGTAAATTTCAATCAGCAAACCTATTATCAGCTAAAAAGTATTAAGGGAGATTTACACTACTTTAATACCACAACCGGAATAGCATTAAGCAATGGAGACAAACTTTATGCTGAATACCTGGCTCGTTATTTTATTGCAGATAGTACGAGCAAAATCAAATCAATTACTGTTCAAACAGACTTTAGTCAGCAATATAAATATGTAAACAGATATCTTCCGGTTTGGAAAGTAAGTTTTAACCGAAAAGATGCCATGGATGTTTATGTAGAAACAGCCTCATCTCAATTGGCTACGTTTAATACTGATGCAAGAAAAACCTTTTTATGGCTGTTTGATAATTTTCATAGCTGGTCATTTTTAGAAGCAATCAGTAATAACATCGTTAAAACTTGTATTATGGTGGCTTTATTGTCCATTATTGCTTTATCTGCTTTAAGTGGCATTTTAATTTATGGTGTGCTCTGGAAAAAATTTAAAAAACCAAAAAAGGGAAGCAAAATTGGTTTTTTAAGGCTTTATCACCGTCAGATTGGGATTTGCATTTCTTTATTAACATTAACCTTTGCATTTAGCGGAGCTTACCATATTATGAATAAGCTTAAATTAAATACCATTCAAAATGTAGTTTACCAGCCAACCATCAATATTAGTGAACTTAAAATACCCAATAACATTTTAAATTTAGATTTGGACAGGCTGAGCAATATTTCCCTTGTAAAGTTTAAAAAACAGGTATATTTTCAGGTATTCTACAATAAAACCGAAGATCTGCCGGAAGAAACGATTTATATAAATGCAAAAGATAGTTCGAAACTCAACAACGGTAATCTCGAATACGCTAAATTTTTAGCGAATAAATTTGAAAACAAATCAGAAGATACAGAAGAGCCAGAAATGGAATGTTGTAGTTCAAACGCTACTGAAAATGACATTTGCAAATCGAAACTAATAAAAACCAGCGTACTCTATAAATTCGATGATAGAGAATATGGGTTTGTTTTTAAACGCCTCCCTGTTGTAAAACTAACGTATAACACTCCCAATCACACTAACTTATATATCGACACCAAAACATCCCGTTTAGCTGCAAAAATTGCAGATGCCGATCGTTACGAAGGGTATTCTTTTGCTTTTTTGCACAAATTCCATTACCTGGATTGGGCAGGGAAAAACTTTCGCGATTTCTTTATCTTATTAGTGGCCTTGTTAATTTTAACCGTTAGCTTGCTCGGCTTAATGATTTTTATAAAAAAGTAAAAAACAAAATACAGTACATTTGAACATATTAATCAATTATTGAATTATAACACAATGAAAAATATCAGCTACATCACAATCCTAATAGGCGCAGGTTTATTATTCGCGTCGTGCAAACAAGAGAGAAAACTTCCTTTTTATGGAGAGCGCCATGCCGAAACCGTTAAAGATGCTGCTGGAGTAGAAAAAATCGATACCGTTTACCAAACCATTCCTGCCTGGTCTTTCCTAAACCAGGATAGTGTGATCACAACAAATAAAGCGACTGATGGCAAAGTTTATGTGGCCGATTTCTTTTTTACTTCCTGCACCACCATCTGCCCTACCATGCACCGTAATTTAATGACGGTTTATAATGACTTTAAAACCAATCCTGATGTAATGTTTGTATCACACACGATCGATTTTAAATATGACAAACCCCATGTTTTGAAAAAGTATGCTCAAAAATTAGGCGTTGATGGGCCGAAATGGCAGTTTCTTTATGGTACTAAAGATAGCGTATATACTTTGGCCGAGAAAAATTACTTAGTGGCAGTGGGCGAAGACAGTACTGCTAAAGACGGTTACATCCACCAGGGTTACCTTGTTTTGATTGATAAGGACAGGAGAATTCGCGGTGCTTACGATGGAACTAAGGAAGACCAGGTAGAACAATTGAGAAAAGATATTCCGGTTTTACTAGCTGAATATAAAAAATAAATAGAATTTATCGTCATTTCGACCGGAGCAGAGAAATCTTTGAAGCTAATTTAAAAGATTTCTCGGCTCCATTTCATTCCGCTCGAAACGATTTTAATAACAAAACATCCATGCGCAAGTACATCATCAATTCAATCTTTTTCATTTTTGTTATAGGCATCATTATTTCCTGCCAAAACCAGGAAACCATCGATCTGCAAAATTACATGTCGAACGGAAAAGATATTTATAAAGCCAAGTGCCAGAATTGTCACGGCGAAAATGGCGAAGGATTAGGTAAACTTGCTCCTCCACTTACCGATTCTGTATTTTTAAAGACAAACAAATCTCGTTTAGCATGTTTTATTAAAAACGGGACAAACGAATCTTTGATTATTCACGGAAAAGAATACAAAGAAAAAATGCCTGCCTTCCCTGAACTGGCTGATATTGATGTGGCACAGGTAATGGTTTTTGTAACCAATTCTTTTGGTAATAAGCAAGGCTTTGTTCCTTATTCGAAGGTTTCAAAAGATTTGCAGAATTGTAAATAATATTCATTATTATAAAAATACTAACGAATAAATATCACAATAATGATATTTTAGATACTTTGTGCTTAAAAAGTCTCATCTTTGCGCAAAATGCAGGTTGTTCTATCGCTGTTTCGGGTAAAACCGGAAGAGAGGAAAGTCCGGGCAACGCAGGGCATCCCGCTTTCTAACGGAAAGGGATTCAGGAATGAAAACCTGAATTACGGATTAGTGCAGCAGAAAATATACCGCTCCGATTATCGGAGTAAGGGTGAAAACGTGCGGTAAGAGCGCACGAGCATTGCAGGCGACTGCAGTGGTTTGTAAACCCCGGGAGTTGAAAGACCAAATAGGCTAACATCCCGACTTTACGCCGGGATAAAGGGCTGCCCGTCCGATGTTAGTGGGTAGGTCGTTAGAGATAAACGGCAACGTTTATAGTGGATAAATGATAGAAGCCTGAGCAATCAGGAAACAGAACCCGGCTTATAGACCTGCATTTTTTTACTCACTTAGCAAAATACTTTGGGTTTCACTCAGCTTTGCTGTTTCTTCCTCTCCCAGTACCGGAAATTCAAGATCTAAACTTTTTAACTTATCTACAATGATCTCACTAATAGCCAATCGCGTAAACCATTTTTTATCGGCTGGTATAATATACCAAGGTAATTCTTCGGTACTTGTTGCGTTGATCGCATCTTCATAAGCATCCATATATTTATCCCACAATGCCCTTTCTTTAATATCCCCGGAAGAAAATTTCCAGTTTTTTGTTGGATCCTCTATCCGATCCAGAAAGCGCTGTTTCTGTTCAGCTTTACTTACATTTAAAAAGAATTTCAGAATCACTGTTCCGTTGGCGGTTAAATGTTCCTCAAAGTTTTTAATGCTTTTATAACGTTGCTGCCAAAAATTTTTGTTAACCTTTTTTACATCTGAAAAACCCGGAATATTTTCACTCAAAATATATTCAGGATGTACTTTGCAGACCAAAACATTCTCGTAATGCGAACGGTTATGGATGCCAATCCGTCCACGTTCGGGCAAGGCCTTATAATGTCTCCACAAAAAATCATGCTGATATTCTTTAGAGGTAGGTACTTTAAAACTGTAAACCTGGCATCCCTGTGGATTTAAGCCACTCATTACGTGCTCTAAAGCACTATCCTTTCCTGCGGCATCCATCGCCTGAAAGATAATCAGAAGCGAATGTTTTCCAGATGCATATAATTTCTCCTGTAAGTGGTTTAGCTCTATTTTCGAATTCACCAATGCATCTTTAGCTTTTTCTTTGTTATACCCCCCGGTAAAATCTGTTTTATGGTTTTTTAAAGAAAATTTCTTATCTCCCTGTACAATTAATCCTTTAAATTCGTTTTTCATAATCATGTATTATTTTAGATAAACCAATGCGTCGATAATTTAAATATAGAACTAAAAAATAAGTAAATTAAATACGTTAATTTGCATATAGAGTTTTTTATATTTAACGCCACAGCTTTTACCTAAAGATCATCTTATCCAATATGTTTAAAGAGATAAAAAACAAGTACTTACGTTATTCTACAATAGTTTTATTTTTTATAATAATTTTCTTTTCTGCGCTTCAATTAAACTTTTTGTGGCTTTTCGGCTACTCACCAAGTGTTCGGGATATTAAAGCACCTACCCTGCGTGTTGGTTCTGAACTTTATACTGCCGATGGAAAACTGATTGGCAGGTACTTTAAAGAAAACAGAACCCCTGTAAATTATAATGAAATTGCACCTAGTGTATTGCATGCGCTGGTTGCTACCGAAGACGTGCGTTTTTATAAACATTGGGGTATTGATGTACAGGCAGTTGGCCGCGCTGTTATTGGGTTAGGAAAGGATGGTGGAGCCAGTACCATTACCCAGCAATTAGCAAAAAACCTTTACCGTACACGTTACAATAAATCACAGGGATTATTAATTAAAATCCCATTAATAAGAACATTGATTGTAAAATTAAAAGAATGGCAGACTGCAGTAAAATTAGAATCTAATTACTCTAAAAACGACATCATTACGATGTACCTTAATACCGTTTCATTTGGTAATAATACTTATGGAATAAAAACAGCGAGCCGGATTTATTTTGATAAAGAGGCCAAAGATTTATCCACTACCGATGCAGCTATGCTTGTGGGAATGTTAAAGGGCACAACCTTATACAATCCAACTAAAAATCCTGCAAAGGCACTGGAAAGAAGAAATGTGGTACTCGCGCAGATGAATAAGTACAAATACCTGAGCAAAGATAGTTTAACGCAATTATCAAAAGAACCCATCAAATTAAAAGAAGGCAAGATGCAGGATGGCAGCGATGGCGACTCTTATTTAAGGGCAGCTGTGGCAAAATATTTAGAGAAATGGTGTACTGATAATGGTTACGACCTGTATGAAGATGGATTGAAAATTTACACGACCATTGATTCAAGATTGCAGGGGTATGCCGAAGAAGCGGTTGCGGATGAGATGAGGATTTTACAGCGCAGGTTTTACAGTGTATGGGGTAACGAAGATCCCTGGTACGATTCTGAAAAGCAAAAAGTTGATTATCCGGATAGAGCAATGAAAAACCTGCCTATCTATGCCCTTTTACAAAAGAAATTCCCGAATAATCCAGATTCTGTTAAAGCCTATTTCAATAAAAAGAAAAGGATGCAGATTTTTACATATAAAGGTGATCGCGATACTTTATTCTCTACTTTAGATTCAATCCGTTATTACGGAAAAATCATGAATACGGGAATGATGACCATGGAACCCGCAAGCGGTAAAATTAAAGTTTGGGTTGGCGGTATAGACCATAAGTTTTTCAAATACGATCACGTAAATCAGGCTAAACGCCAGGCAGGTTCTACTTTTAAACCATTTGCTTATTTAACGGCTTTAGAACAAGGCATGAGCCCTTGTGATAAATTTACTGATAAACCGGTTAAAATTGCTTATCAAGATAAGGGCCAGACCAAATACTGGGAGCCTAAAAATGCCGATTACAGTGTTTCTTACCGCGAAATGAGCTTACGGTGGGCCATGGCAAAATCGGTAAATACCATTACTGCCCAGGTAACTGAAAAGGTGGGCTGGGATAACGTGGTTAAATATGCACACGAATGTGGTATTGATAGCCATTTAGAATCTGTTCCATCCGTAAGTTTAGGATCAAATGATGTTACCGTTTACGAGATGGTAAAAGCTTATGCTACTTTCATGAATAAGGGTATTAAAACCGACCCCATATTGGTAGAGAAAATTACCGATCAGGATAACAATTTAATTGACGAATTTAAACCTAAAACAAAAAGGGTTTTAACTGAAGAAATTGCCTGGTTAATGACCTATATGTTCCGTGGTGGTATGGAAGAACCTGAAGGTACTTCCCAAGCCTTATGGGAATGGCCTAACCTGTTTAAGAAAAATAATCAGATTGGTGGTAAAACAGGTACTTCTTCTGATTATGTAGATGCCTGGTACATGGGCTTAACTAAAGATCTGGTAACGGGTGTTTGGGTAGGTTGTGATGAAAGAACAGCCCACTTTAAAAACGGTGAACAAGGTGAAGGATCGAGAACTGCCCTGCCAATTTTTGCAAAGTTTATGGAAAAAGTTTACCTCGATCCGAAATCAGGATATACTTACGGACCCTTCCCTAAAGCAACAGTTGATATTACCCGCACTTACAATTGCCCTAGTCCAAGAATTATCAGGGATACAACTTCAACTGACAGCGTAACGGTCGATTCTACTGATTTTACTGTTCCTACCGAAGTACCAGTTACTACTGAACCGGTAAACAATGAACCTGAAGTTAAAAAAGAAGAAAAGAAGACAGAGCCTGCTCAAAATCCCGTTACCCCTACGGTTCCGCTAACCAGAAAAGAAGAACGTGAACTGAGAAGAAAACAACGTCAGGAAGAAAAGGAAAGAAAGAAAAACGAAGATAACAATCAGCAATAGTTTTTTGGACCGAAATAAATCAAAATAGCTCACTATCTGTGTAAAATAGGTAGTGGAATTTAAAAAGTGTTAAATTTTTAATACTCTTTTAAACAATTGTTACTTTTATTTCCAGATTTTTTACCATTTCATTTTCGTAAATTTTTCAACACTCATTACTAAAACCACTTATATGAAAATAGGCTCTACTTTACTAAGGCGATATTCTTCTTTATTGCTCCTGCTTATTCTTTCTTTTTCTGCTAAGGCCCAATATTTCGGACAAAACAAGGTAAGGTATAAAAAACTCGACTTTAAAGTTTTACAAACGCCCCATTTTGAGATCTATTATTATATCAAAAACGAGAAACTTTTAAAACGTTTTTCGCAAGATGCTGAAACCTGGTACAAAATGCATCAGGAAGTATTCAGAGATACTTTTTTAAAGAAAAACCCGATTATTCTGTATAATAATCATCCTGATTTTCAGCAAACTACAGTACTTAACGGAGAAATTGGAATTGGGACCGGCGGGGTTACAGAGGCATTGAAAAACAGGGTAATTATGCCTGTTATGGAGTTGAACAGTCAAACGAGACATGTGTTAGGTCACGAGCTTGTTCACGCTTTTCAATATCATCTTTTATTAGAAAAAGATTCGATCAGCTTAGAAAATGTTGGGCAAACGCCACTTTGGATGGTTGAAGGGATGGCCGAATACCTTTCTATTGGAAAAAAAGATGCCTTCACTTCCATGTGGATGCGCGATGCCATGTTAAACCGCGATATTCCTTCGTTAAAAGATTTAACCAACTCTAACAAATATTTCCCTTACCGTTATGGTCAGGCATTTTGGACTTATATCGGCTCTCAATATGGTGATACGACCATTGTTCCTTTGTTTAAGAATACCGCAAAATATGGCTACGAAAATGCCATCAGATATACATTTGGTTACGACGATAAAACATTGTCTGGTCTTTGGAAAAATTCCATCGATGCCCATTATAAGCCGATGTTAAAAGCAGATAGTTCGCAGATTAAAATTACGGGTACAAAAATCATCGACAATAAAAACGCAGGCAATATGAACGTCGCCCCTGCCCTTAGTCCTGATGGAAAGTATTTGGCTTTTATGTCTGAAAAAGACCTTTTTGGTATAGATTTATTTCTCGCAGATGCTAAAACCGGAAGAATTATCAGGAAGCTCAGCAGCCAGATCTCCAATGGCCACATTGATGATTTCAATTTTATAGAATCAGCAGGCGCATGGTCGCCGGATAGTAAGCAGTTTGCCTTTAGTATTTTCAGTCAGGGTAAAAACCAGATGATGATCATCAACGTTGCCAATGGCACTACCGTTTCTCAAACCCCAATGGCGCAGGTGCAACAGTTTGGTAATTTAACCTGGTCGCCAAATGGAAAAGATATCGCATTTTCAGGAATGGTTGAAGGACAAAGTGACATCTTCTCTTACAACCTCGATACCAAAGCAGTTACGCAGATTACCGATGATGTATATTCTGATTATGCACCGAGTTATTCTCCTGATGGTACAAAACTGGTGTTTTCATCAGATAGAGCTGCAATTCAGGCTAATGTAATTAACGCAGTTTTGCCTATAAACCTTGCTGTTTACGATATTGCGGCTAAAAAGGTAAGTAATTTGAATGTTTTTCCGGGAGCGAATAACCTGAACGCACAATTTTCTGCTAACAGTCAGAACATCTATTTCCTATCTAACAGAGATGGTTTTAGAAATTTATACAAATACAATTTTGCTGATAATACGGTTGATCAGTTAACGGATTATTTTACCGGTATTAGTGGAATTACCGAGTTTTCGCCGGCCATTTCGGTGTCAACTACAGATGATATTGTATATAGCTATTACCGTTACCAACGTTACACCTTATATAATGCTAAATTAAGCAGCTTTAAAGCGAAAAGAATTGGTAACCAGGAAGAAAATTTCGATGCCGCTATACTTCCTCCAATGGAAAACATTGGTGTAAACATCATCAACTCTAATTTAAATAATTTTGACCGTTTCGAAAAAATAGTGGCCGATTCGATGAAAACGGTTCCTTACAAACCAAAATTCAGGTTAGATTATTTAGCAAATAGTGGTGTAGGTGTTTCAACCAGCCGTTTTGGAACTGGCGTTTCTGGTGGTATAGTAGGAATGTTTAGTGATATATTAGGAACCAATCAGATTATTGCTAACATCTCCGTAAATGGTGAGATTTATGATGCCGGTGGCTTAGTGGGTTACATTAATCAGAAAAGCAGAATAAATTGGGGTGCTGCCGTTTCTCACATTCCGTATGTATCTGGTTTTAGGTCTTACGGCTATGAAGATGTTCCTACAGGCGATAACACTACTATTAAAGCCCTGGCAGACAGAACAGACATTATTAGAACTTTCGAAGATCAGTTTCAGGTTTTTGGAGCTTATCCATTTAGTAAAATACACCGTTTTGAGTTGGGCGGTTCATTTTCGCATTATAGTTACAGGGTTGATAGATATAGCAATTATTACAATTCGGCTGGGAACTACATAGGTTCAGACAAAAGCAGGATTTCTAACGATGTTGCTTCTCAGGATTATGGCATTCCTTTTAATTCTTTTACACTATATCAATTAAACGCTGGCTTTGTAGGCGATAACTCAATCTTTGGTCTGACTGGCCCGCTCGATGGTTTCAGATACCGGGTAAGTGGCGAAAAATATTTGGGTACTTATAGTTTTGCAGGTGTAACGGCAGATCTCCGTAAATATTGGAGGGCTAAGCCAGTAACATTTGCTGTAAGAAGCTATAATACCTTAAGAATTGGTAAAGATGCTGACAGACTTTATCCAATGTATCTTGGTTATCCTTACCTGATTAGAGGTTATGAATCAAACTCAATTTATAAAAGTACTTCCGCACAATCATCAGAATCTTTTGATATTAACCAATTAACAGGAAGTAAAATTGCCGTATTTAATTTTGAAGTTCGCCTGCCATTTACAGGACCAAAAAAATTAGCTGCTATACCTTCTAAGTTTTTATTCTCTGACCTGAATTTATTCTTTGATGCGGGTTTAGCATGGACAAACGATACCAAGGTAAAATTTAAAAGTGAGCCAACTTATACTACTGAACCTGTTTTAGATGCAAATAAACAACCCGTTTTTGACGAAAAGGGAAAACCGGTTACCTATCAGGCTACAACAGAACGTGTACCAGCAATGAGTGTTGGTATATCGGTAAGGGTGAACGTTTTTGGCTATTTTGTTTTAGAACCTTACTATGCGATTCCTTTTCAAAGAAAGGATGTTAAAACCGGAGTATTTGGTTTAACATTTGCGCCAGGATGGTAAAAGGGAAATAAATTGCGAATTCGCGTATGAAAAAAATATTTTTAATGGTTTTATTTTCCTGCAGCCTGTTGGGTTTTGCCCAAACAGTAACGGAGCCAGCTAATAATCCAAAAGAATGGTCTCAGGCTACGGAGCCATTTAGAATTGCAGGTAATCTGTATTATGTTGGCACTTATGATTTAGCTTCCTATTTAATTGTAACAGAAAAGGGAAATATATTAATAAACACAGGTTTAGCTAATTCGCTTTCCATAATAAAAGAAAATATAAAAGCTTTGGGATTTGATTATAAATCAATCAAAATTTTGCTCTTAACCCAGGCCCATTTTGATCATTTAGGCGCAATGGCTGAGATTAAAAAAGAAACCGGTGCAAAACTATATGTCGATGAGAAAGATGCAGATGCACTTGAAACCGGCGGAAAATCAGATTATGAGCTTGGGAAATATGGTGTAAGTTTTAAACCCGCAAAACCTGATTTCCTATTGAAGAATAACGATAAAATTAAATTAGGCAGCACTACTTTAACCCTGCTTCATCATCCCGGACATACTAAAGGATCATGTAGTTTTATATTTGATACGAAAGATAAAAATTCTAGCTACAAAATTTTGATTGCCAATATGCCATCCATAATTGTGGATAGAAAATTCTCAGAAATTGCATCGTATAAAGATATCCAAAAAGATTATACTGAAACTTTTAAAGCAATGAAAAAGCTTGACTTTAATCTTTGGGTTGCCTCTCACGCAAATCAATTTGATCTGCATGATAAACGTAAGTCAGGAGATCCTTATAATCCAGAAGTTTTTATGGATAAATGTAAGTTTTTTAAAAATCTTCAAGATCTGGAAAATGTTTTCCTCGAAAAAATAAAAAATTAGCCTTTTCCTAAATTTTTAAAAACGATTAAAATATAAATAATCATTTTTTATAAAGATCGTTTAATTTCCTATAGTTTAATAAACGTAACAATTAAGATAAACCCGAGAAAGATAGCTTTACCTGATTGGTGATATTCCGATGTAAAAGAATATTTTCGAAATCGAGGCCTATAGTTAAGTCAATCCAATCTGGATTACAAGATCTTACCAAACGCTCTTTTTGCATGCGTGTAAACCGGCTAATAGATTTAAAACGTATCAAAGCCTGTGCTTCTGTTTTAAACTCCTCAAAATAAACGAGTCGGGTTAATTGCTGTCCGTTATCAAAAAACAAGTTTGGCATCTGTTTGTAGAAATCCAGTGTCTTCATTAAATCAGAGCTCATGCCCACGTGCATACTTGTACGATTTCTGTCGGTAACGATATAAACAAACTTTTTCATGATCTTATATTTAAAACTTAAAACTAAACTATTTAGTATACACTCTTGCAATTCAAAATAATATTACTAACTTTATGAGCATAAAATTACTAACTATTTTAGTAATTCCAAATTTATTTTAAAATTTATTTTTATGTCAAATATTTCAAATAATTTAAAGTACCTCAGGAAGAAAAAAGGCCATACACAGCAAAATTTCGCTGATATTATGGAAATCAAGAGATCGCTCATCGGCGCTTACGAGGAAGACCGGGCGGAACCGAAATATGATTTGCTAAAAAAAATAGCCGAATACTTTGATCTTACCATCGATGAATTCATCAATGAAAAAATATCTGACAGCTGGAAACCGAAGCCAAAAAGCCAGGGATCTAACCTTAGGGTACTTAGTATTTCTGTTGATCAGAACGATCGCGAAAACATCGAACTGGTTCCGGTTAAAGCGAGTGCTGGTTATTTAAACGGTTTTTCAGACCCTCAATATATTAGCGACCTGCCTAAATTTCAACTTCCATTGGCTGCATTAAGACAAGGTACCTTCAGGGCTTTTGAAATTATGGGCGATAGTATGTTACCTGTTCAACCGGGAAGTGTAATTATCGGTGAGTATCTTGATAATTGGAATGAAGTAAAAACTGGCGAAACGTACATTGTGATTAGTAAAAATGAAGGCGTAGTATATAAAAGAGCGGGCAACCGTTTCAGAGAGAATAAAGATTTGAAATTGATATCAGATAATAAGGTATACGACGCTTATACAATTGCTGCCGATGATATTCTTGAGATATGGAAAGCTAAAGCATATATATCTACCTCTTTACCAGAACCTGCACCAGACCCAACAATGGAAACGCTGACACAGATGATGGCACAAATGCAGAAATCAATTTCTCAATTAAATAAAAATTAACATTTTTTAACAACTGCCGATTAAACTGTTTGTGTTTTTATGTATCTATTAATTTAACAAACACATAAATAAACATAACATGAAAAAGGCAATTTTAACAATAGCAATTGCAGTAATGGGTTTAACCGCTGCATTTGCTCAAGACACAACGAAACGAACAAGAAGGGCAATGCCTAAGATGACTGCCGAGCAAAGAGCAGAAAAGATAACTTCCAGATTGGAGAAACAGCTTAGCTTAAACGCTGATCAAAAAAGCAAAATATACAACATTGAATTGGAAAACGCCAAAAAAATGGAAGCCTGGAGAACAACAGATAAAAGCGATATGAAAGGCAAAATGAAAGAACGCAAAGCTGCAATAGATGAACAAAAAGCTAAAGTTGATGCGGTTTTAACTGCAGATCAGAAAACTAAAATGGATGCTTTCCGTGCTGAAGCCAGAGAAAAAGGTGAGAAAATGAGAAAAGGAATGGGTGGCAGAGGTAAAAAAGACAGCGCACCGGTAGTTTCCAATCCTCCTGCACAGGGATAACAGTGCAAACAGTAATTAATTATATTTTTGAAAGCGTTCCGATAATTCGGGACGCTTTTTTTACTTTTGGGCGATGAGTAAAATTGATCAGTTTATGAGTGGTAGACTCCGGGAACGAAAAGATAAGCTTTCGATCAGGAATCTATCAACAAACATTCTTCCTGTTGATTTTTGTTCTAATGATTATTTAGGTTTTGCCAGGTCTGGTGAATTAAAACATTTAATCAACACTAACCTGGCTTCAATGCCCGATTATCTGAATGGTGCTGGGGGTTCGAGACTGTTAAGTGGAAATACCAAATTTACAGAAGAAACCGAACAGTTTATAGCCGGTTTCCATCTGGCTGAAAGCGGATTAATCTTTAACTCTGGTTATGATGCGAATGTTGGGCTACTATCTAGCGTGCCGCAACGAGGCGACACCATTATTACTGACGAATTGATTCATGCGAGTATTATAGATGGCTGTAGATTAAGCCATGCTACACGTTTTAAATTTCATCATAACGATATAAACGATCTCGAAGACAAACTAAAACTATCAAAAGGAAACATATTTGTCGTGGTAGAAAGTGTTTATTCTATGGATGGAGATATGGCACCGTTAATAGCGATATCGAATATTTGCGAGCGCTACCAGGCCAACCTTATTGTAGATGAAGCCCACGCGACAGGTGTTTTTGGCGCGAACGGTCGGGGATTAATCAATCAGCTTAAGCTAACTGACAGGGTATTTGCACGCATTATAACCTTTGGAAAAGCCTTAGGCGTACATGGAGCTATTGTTTTGGGAAGTAAAAACTTACGTCATTACCTCATTAATTTTGCAAGATCGTTTATTTACACCACAGCTGCGCCTATCCATAATGTTGCTGCAGTTAGATCGGCATACCAATACTTAAATAAAATTGATCACCAGTTGATTCACCAAAAAATTGCACTATTTAGAAATACCTTAAAAGAACAGAACATCAATGCAATTGATAGCAAAAGTACCATTCAGGGTATTTTGTTTTCATCAAATGAAGCAGCCAAACTTGCCGCTGCTCACTTGCAAAGCAAGGGTTTTGATGTACGGGCAATATTAAGTCCAACAGTAGCGCTAGGTAAAGAAAGGCTCAGGATCTGCTTGCACACCTTTAATACCGATGAAGAAATTATTTCACTGGTTAATCACCTTCAAGAATTAAATTAAATGAATAAATATTTTGTCACAGGCATTGGAACAGGCATTGGAAAAACACTGGTAAGCGCTATTTTAACCGAAAAGCTGAAGGCTGATTATTGGAAACCGATCCAATCGGGAGATTTAGATACGAGCGATAGTATAACAATAGATAGTTTAATTAGTAACACACAAACCGTCATCCATCCGGAAAGCTACAGATTAACACAACCCCTATCGCCGCATTTATCGGCCAGGTTAGATGGCGTTGACATTGATCTGGATGAAATCAATATTCCATTAACTGATAATAACTTAATTATTGAAGGCGCTGGTGGTTTAATGGTACCCTTAAATGAAGATGAGCTGATTGTCGACCTGATCAAAAAACTGGAAGTAGAAGTGATATTGGTTTCGCAAAATTATTTAGGCAGTATTAACCACACACTTTTATCAGTCAATCTGCTTAAACAATACAAAATCCCTGTTAAAGGCATCATTTTTAATGGTGAGGAGAATACGGAAACCGAAAGATACATTCTCCAATATGCCAAAATAAAAAAGCTAGGCAGTATACCCAGCTTTAGTAATATTGATAAAGAAAAAGTGAAAGCAGCTGGCCAAAACCTTTCTATTTAACTCCCAAGAAGTCAAGTTTTTAGAGCTTGACTTCTTTCCAAATCATATTATTTCTCAGTTAAGTAACCAGACTTTTTAAGAAAATCTGCCCAAACCTGGTATCCGGCAGGAATGAGATGTAACCCATCCTTAGTAAGCTCTGCCCTTAAATGTTTGTTCTGATCAGTAAAATTTGGATACAGATCGACCACCCGTACATTTTTAGTTTCAAATTTTCTGATTTCATCATTCAGCCAAAGAATATGCTCGTCTTTACCATAATGGTTTTTAAACTTGTCGAAAGCTGCATTAACAGGCAAAAGTGTGTTAAAGTAAATTTTTGTTTTCTTCGATCCTTTTCTGATTCTGGCAATTATTGTTTTATAATTTCTTAAAATCACACTATCTGGAATATTCCTGGAAATATCATTTATACCAATCAGGATAAACACTTTGGCTGGTTTACCATCAATTACATCTTGCAAACGTTCTAACACGCCAAAAGTAATATCACCAGAAATCCCTCTGTTTTTTGCTTGTGGAAGAGCTAAAAGTTTAGCCCAATCTGTTCCGGCAGTAATGCTGTTACCTAAAAAAATAATATCCTTTTTTGATTTTGGATCGGCTTTAAACTTAGCCACCTGCTCAATATATTTCCCAGGACGATAGGTACTGTCCCATTTAACCACCTGGGCAAAAGCTGCTGTGAAACTGAAGGTAAACACAACAGCGGTGATTAATAACTTAATTAAAAGTGCTTTCATGTCCTGTTTTTATAAAGTCGAAAATACTAATTTGCCTGAACTAAAATATCCGGATAATCAGAAATAATTCCATCTACATTTAAAGCTTTTAGTTTCTGAATATCAGCTAAGGTATTGGCTGTCCAGGGGATGATTTTTACACCATCAGCATGTGCTTTTTTAACCATTTCTTCGTTAACCATTTGCCAAACCGGACTTAAAATAAATGGCTTAAAACCCAAATCGGCAATATTTTCTTCGTATGTTTTTTTATTGGCAACCAAAAAAGAAGTTTTTATTTCAGGATATTTCTCGTGTATAATTTGAATAGTCCTTTTATCGAAAGACTGGATTATTACAAAGTCAGAGATCTTTTTCTTTAAAATTACATTCATTAAAAGTTTAACAAATTCTTCAGGTTTAGGGTTGGTAATCCCATCGCCGCTTTCGTTGCATTTAGTTTCGATATTGTAGAAAAACTGTTTACGTTTATTGGTTTTAATATCGTACTGAACAGCATCAATCAGGTCAGCAAGTAGCGGAAGATATGTTTTCTCCTTCTTCTGTTGAGGAAATTGGTCGTAATATTTAGTGCCCAGGTCAAACTGTTTAATTTTAGCGTAATTCATTCCAAAAATCGGATATTTCTTAGCATCTGTTAGCGGAATATCTTTTCCGTCAGGTGTAAGCATAAAAGCCGGACTCAGGTAATCATCGTGTGTTACCACTACTTTACCGTCTTTAGAGATGTGGGTATCCATTTCCAAAGTGGTAATTCCTTCTATTTTCATGGCGTTTAACATGGCCTGAATGGTGTTTTCAGGCATCAGGCCTCTCCCACCACGATGCGCCTCTGCGCTAAATGCGGGAAACTTAACTTCCTGAGCATTCGATTTTACCGCAAAGGCGGATAAAAGAACCAAAATTGTTGTTTTTTTAAGTTTCATATCCAAAAAAGGAGTTTTACAAGGAGGCTGTATCATAAAGGCGATTTCAGCCCAGATAATGTCATGTTGAGCCTGTCGAAACACTTTAAAAGTATATAAAGAAGTCCTTCAACAAACTCATGATGACAAATCTATATTTATGATACAACCTCTATTAATTAGCCCACAAGATAGAGGTATCACGTGTTAACATCTAACGCGGTTAATTAAATCTATATTAAATTTCTAATCACTGCATCTTAAAGCAAGGTTATGCTTCTATTTCTGCCTCAAATTTTTCCCCGAAGCGATCGGTAGCAACAACTTTTACCTTTTTAACTGATGGTTCAAAATGTGCCAGGAACAAGTGATCAGTTGAGCGAGGTTCAACAAACGGCCTTGGATTTGGCAGCTTATCGCCTTTGTATAATTTAACAGCTAAAGGATCATACCCATCCTGTTGCGCCAAAACACCCATTGCTTTTCCGTCCAGAAAATATTCTATTTTCCATTCAGGATCATAATTCCAAACATTGGCGATTAATCTTTTTTGATTGGTTAAGGTATCTACATAAATATCAAGCTGCTCTTTACGGTTTCTTCCGGTAGATTTGTAGTACCATTTTAAATTGGTTCCGTCCACTTCATAAACGCCGAAGCCCCGAGGCGTGCCATCTTCGCAGATCGGGCCTGTCCACCAGCCACCACAAACGGTACCATGATTGTGTTCGTAAATGCCATTTTTGATTACATTTTTATTAAAATGGGTATGGCCCGACATGATATGCACGTTTTTAAAATCTTTTAAAACCGCATAAAAATCATCATTATTTTTAACTGAATTGTGTACTGGAATATGGAGGCAAACGATCAATAACGCATCTTTAGGCACAAACTGCAAATCTTTAGCCAACCATTCTAACTGCGTTGGGGTGATGTAACCATCATAAGTTCTTTCTACTCCTAAATAACGTACGTCATCTAAAACCACGTAATGCGCTTTACCCCTGTTAAAAGAGTAATATGTTGGGCCATAATGAGCCTGAAACGTACGATCGGAAGTATCATCACCACCCTGTCTGTAATCCTGATCATGGTTCCCCAGGGCCTGGAAAAACGGAATCCCAATCTGGGCAATGGCTTCATCGTAAGCTGGAAAAAGATCGAAGTTGTCCCAAACCAGATCGCCTACACCGATACCATGCACCAGTGCTTTTCCCATGCTTTTTACCACATCTCTTGTATCTGGCACGGAAGTTTCCATCATTTGCTGAACATCTTTTTTGTTCTTCACCTGTGGGTCGGCCCAAATGATAAAATTATGTTTATTGTCGTTCTGTTTTAATGGTTTAAGATCGAAGTTTAATTTGCCTGCAGTATCTGGTTTGTAATAATGACGTGCAATACTGCTTTCGGTTTTAAACTCATAACCCGAAGGTGTGCTAATCCAAACAAAACGGGCCAGCTCATGAAGTTTAATCTCATAGTTGCCACTTTTATTGGTTTGTATCACGCTGTAACCATCAGAAATGACTACGCCAGCCACAGCTTTACCTTTGCTGGTTACCATTCCGCTTACTAATCCATCAACCGAGAATAACGATGATGGAAAAGATTTTAAGCTGATGAAAACTGTTGAAGTTAATAAAGTTGATTTTTGTATAAATGATCTTCTGTTCATGATTTTTAATGATATTAAATCATACGGCTTAAATTTTGATAATATTGAGACTGTATCATGGTTGTAATTTAATTGAATTTATCAGGTTGAGCCTGTCGAAACGCCTTGTAAAACATTTAAAACAGGTCCTTCGACAGGCTCGGGATGAAAATTCTATATTTATGATACAGACTTTTTGTTTCTTACTTGTCAATTAAACTTGTGACGCCACCTGTCTCGATTGCACTGAGTACCGAGGTATTGGTTAAGGGAACACTTATCATTGTTCTGACTGATTCCCACCCGCCTTTGGTAGCCTTGTAAACGCCTCCTAACCTGGCAAAACTTACAGCTGCTGGAAAACCTGCGAAACGTTTGGAAACATCATTTGTACCTTTTCCATAATATTCCTGTGGAACTTTTCCTGCATAGGTTGCGAATTTGTCTGTGATGGTAATTCTTAATCCATACTCAGGTGGGCCTGCAGTATAAAAACTACCGTTTGCACCACCATAGAAAATTACATCCAATGGAATAGAATTTGGTGTAACATTAATACCCTCAAATATTGCTATACCAGCAACGTTTCCACTATTTGCTAACAGGTTACCGGTTACATCTCCTACACCATTTGCGCCTGGTACTGTAGTATAATTTACACTTGAAATCCATTTTGAAGCTGGTATAACTGTTGAAGCAGACCCATTGATGCGCTGACCAGCACCACCTACATAGAAAAATTCACCTTTTTTAACTGTCCCTGAAGTAAGATTAAACTTGTAAGTTCTAAGTGCGCCTGTGTTCCATCCAAGCGTAGGAAAAGTAGTTGCTCCAGCATTGTTACTGGTATAAACTGAAAAGGGGGTGGCTGCAAAATCAATATCTTTCGTTGCTAAAAACTGGACATATTCATAATTTCCATCCGTTCCATTCGGATCTACAAGAAATCCCGAAATAATTGCAGGAGAAAGCTTAGGCATCGGAACATAAAAAAAGTCTTCTGCAGTTCGCATCCGGTATTCGATCTTTTTTGAAGTTCCCGTGCCGGTTACGTATACTACCCCTGTAAAATTACCTGAAGGTTGAACAGCCGTATTTGCAAAAGTAGCATTGGCACTTGTACGTAATGTTGCAAGACCAAAACCATCATTTAGTATTTTATCTCCAGAATATATTACATCACCCGCTGGCTCCGGGTCGTAAACAGCATTGTTAATAGCAACCAACGTACTTTCATAACGATCTGGGTTAGCTAGAATAGCGCTCGTATTTGCCGCCTGTAATTTAATGATTCTTCCTGATGCCACTTTGGTTATCGCAGAATTTGTTAACCCAGTGATCTGTAAAACCCCATCAATCCTTTTTAATACCCCCCCATCCAGTTTGATGTGTAACGAATCTCCTGGAACATAATTAGAAGCTGCTGCTCCAATATTGAATGAAATTCCCCTTAACGAATCTGCTGTACCGTTAATGCGGCTATTTTGCAATGCAATTAATCCTGCCACCGAATTGCCGGATCTAAAATCAGAAACTACTACACCTCTTATACTTGTGGCACCCCCTATAGCATCAGCATTAAGCGAAAGATCTGATCCTTTATAGTACCTTCTTAAATCAAAGTTAGAAATGAAACCACTTTCTGAAAATTTATAGCGATAGTCGTTTTCCTTTTTGCAGCTTGCGTAAGTAATAATCACAACTGCAAGCAAAAGAAAATATTTTAATTTATTTTTCATCATCAATAGTATTTAAGGTTTTTGCCACCACATCAATGTATTCACATCATCAGGTCCCTGTGCAGTTAATACATTTTTATAATTAGTTGGATTGGTTGATTGGGCAAGTATTGGATAGTATAAACGAACCGGCATTTTTCCGCCATTTAATAAATTGGATCCTTTTGGAAGCAGTGGGTGACCGACTCTTCTGTACTCGAACCATTGCTGAAAGTCTACTAAAAACAAGGCATAATATTTTTGTAAGTGAATTTGTTCCAACTTGCTATCTGAGCCCACAGTTTTATTGTCTAATGGCAATGTATTATTCCAATTGAAGTCACCTCTTAAAGCATAAGCTCTTACAGATGCATCATCACCGTTAACGTATAAAGCTGGCATCCAATAGTTAATTCCATCAGCTATTCCTTTATAATAATAAGCTTCGCCCGTACCATTAATCCAGCCTCTTGCAGCAGCTTCAGCCAAAATAAAATCAACTTCTGCCACATTCATCATTACCCCTGTTGAAGCATCAGTTTGCAAGCTTGTCGGATTTCCCGATTGTGCATCAGAGTAAAAATAAGCTTGTTTAGCTGGCGCTCCACTACCTATTGGATAAGCACTTGGTATACCCACATAGCCCGCAGGCCCAGCGGCTATACTCCACCGGTTTACACCATTCTTACCTAATGTTGGATCTATTCTTGGATCACCCCAGGTAGTCAGGTTATTGATAAAAAAGTCTACAATGGCAGATCCCCGAAAATCTGCCGGTCTAACATTAACCATAAATGGCGATGAATATACAGCAGTACTACTGTTTGTACCATTCCAGAGAATTTTAGCCGTATGGGTATTATCAGTCATGATCGGATATTTGGCTGGATTAGTATCAACGATTTCTTTAATTTTGGCTATGGCCTGTGCACTTGCTTCTGCCTTGCCTGAAATCCGAAGCAATAGCCTTAAATACAATGAATTTCCAAATCTTCGCCATTTACTAATATCTCCATTATAAACCGGGTCGCTGCTGGCTTCAATCTTCTGGCCTGCAGTTAAAAGTGTATTGGCTTCTTCCAGTTTATTCAGCAACGACATGTAAATATCTTTTTGTTTATCGAACGCTGGCTCCAATACACCAGCCCTGCCTTGATTTGCTTCCGTGTAAGGCACATCTCCGTAGGTATCTGTTAGCAGCTGCATTGTCCACGCTTCGGCAATTCTGGAAATTCCCTGATAGGAAGTGTTAATTGCACCTGGCTTGCTGGCGATGGTATTGATATCCTTTATATTTGTCAATTCGGAATACCAGGAATTCCACATCGCATCAGACAGTTGCCTTCTGATATCATATCTGTAAATTCTACCCTCCAGCACCTCATCCAAAGTAGAAACTGTAACCTGCATGAGTTCATTGTTAATGGACCGGTTACGTATTAAGTTTGCACCCAATACATTTGTTAAAGTAGGTGCCAGCAATTTATCTGCCGTAACTTCTGGTACACCAATCGGATCTGTATTAATTTTATCGAAATCTTTCTTGCAGGAGAAAAATGAAGTCCCCATCAGCAGTAAGAAAGCATAACCTATACTATATTTAATCTTTTTCATTTTCTTATTAGTTTATACCCACTACTAAACGTGCACCAAAAGTTCTGGTTGATGGCAGTTGTCCTACTTCAAAACCCGTTACGATATCGCTACCAGATAATGTACCAAACTCAGGATCGAAGGCAGGCCACGGCGACCAGGTATACAGATTACGCCCATACACGCCTATGGTTATCCGACTCAGGCCCAAACTTGAAACCAGTCTTTTTGAGAATGTATAATTAATATTTGCCTCTCTGAATTTTAGATAATCGGTTCTGAAAGTACTTCCTTCTGCATTGGTAGAACCATACATAGCCTCATAAAATGCACCAATATCAGTTGCAACTGTGGTATTGGGGCTATAAGTAACACCATCAGGATTTAACATTACTCCCTCTCCAATTAAACCGCCGTACCTGCCTGGTAAGGTCAGCTTTAATTTGCCCAGGCCAGCCATTCTTGCAAAGGTTAACGAGTGTGCAACAGCACCTAATTGTGCGTCAAATAAAACGTTAGCAGCAAAGCCCTTATAAGTTATACCTGTACCAAAACTAAATCTAAATTTAGGCATGGTATTTCCCAGATATTTTAACTGTGTTTGATCTGGAATGGCTTTACCGGTATTATCGAATATTACCTGTCCATCAGGCGAACGCTTCAATCCGAAACCATACATATCTCCGAGGCTTCCACCAACATTGGCTATGATTTGTGTACCTCCAATTGGACCTGTACGTAATATTACAGCACTATCAGCCAATTCTTTAATGGTATTTCTGTTCGCAGAAAACGTTCCGTTAACCGTCCATGTAAATGATCTGCTCTGCAAAGGCGTTGCATTTACCGACATTTCCAAGCCTTTGTTATCTACCCTTCCGGCATTAAATACAGCGATTGAATATCCTGTAGCACGATCAATCGAACGGCTTAATATCTGATTTTTTGTACTTCCGGTGTATGCAGCAAAATCGAAATTTAATCTGCTTTTAAATAATTTTAATTCAGCCCCAACCTCAACTGTTGTAGTAGATAGTGGCTTTAAGTTATTATTTGGAAGTATACTTGGGTTTGTCATTGCCCCGCCAGGATAAATTCCGTTCGCAGCAAGCGTATAGTTGTATGCGGTACGGTATGGCGTCGTTCCACCACTACCCACTTGGGCAATTGAACCCCGAAGCTTGAAATAGCTGATTTGCGAAGGCAATTGCCAATAATCTGACGCAATGAAAGATAAACTTGCAGATGGATAGAAGAAACCAACATTATCTGTTCGAAGTGGCGATGCCAAAGTACTGTTCCAATCCTGTCTTCCGGTTAAATCTAAAAACAAATAGTTTTTTAGTGATAAAGACATTGTACCATACAAACTATTGATGTTATATCGTGCAGTATCCGGCACCGAAATCAGTGGATTTTGATTGTTTTCTAAACTATAATTACCTGGAACAACTAATCCGTCAGCGCGAAGTTCCGATTTGTTGTAGCGGTTTCTTAACTGGCTACCACCTACTGAGGCAGAAAGTTTTAAATCTCTTGATAAATCTTTATTATATCTTAATAAAAAATCAGCGTTCACTTCATACGAGTTGATATCCTGGACACGATAAGAGCCTTGGGCAAATTTTGCGCCTGCAGCATCCCACGGACGCTTGGTTTCGCGGATATCATGGTTATAATCAATAGATGAACGTACCAACAAGGTTAAATCATTAGTAAACCGATATGTAGCCTGAATATTCCCAAGAATACCGTTTCTTCTCTGACCATTTAAATATTGCTCAGAAATGGCATAAGGTCCTTCCGGAAAACTCGATGTTAAGTCTATAAATTTCCGTTGCTCTTGTCCGGCCACCCAATAATTTTTAAACCAATCTAAATTCATATTTGGATGGGCAAACATAAACCAGTACATTAAAGACTGATTACCATAACCAGTTGCAGGTAAGTTATCACTATGCCTGTTATTATAACTGGCCTTAAAAACAATGTTTAACTTTTTGGTTACATTACTATTTCCTGAAAAGGCAAGAGAGGTACGTTCTAAACTTGTATTAGGAACTATCCAATCGTTATTACCATGGCTTGCGGTAAAGCGTAAACCTACTTTTCCGGCATTTCCATCTAAGCTCACTGAGTTTGTGGTTTCAACGCCAGTTTTAAAAAACGCATTTAATGCATTTGGATATGCCACCCATGGCGTACGTGTCGTTCCTCCTTTTTGTGTAGTTGGATCATATTGAAAAAACATGCTGGTACCATCAAACCTTGGCCCGTAAGTTGAACTGGTTGCATGGGTATCTGCACCATCTGCATTTGTTCCAAAACTGTAATAACTTGCACCACCTACACCTGCACCATATTCTTGCTGAATATCTGGTCCTCTGTTAATTTGCTCGAAGGCAGTATTAGAAGTGAAAGTAATATTAAATTTTTTCTTACTGCTACCGGCAGATTTGGTCGTAATTACAATGGCCCCATTTGCTCCTCTCTGACCATAAAGCGCTGAAGCTGCAGGGCCTTTTAATACCGTAACATTTTCAATATCGTCAGAATTCAGATCGTTAAGTGCACTTCCAAAATCTGTTGGCAAAATGTCTCCAGATGTTCCATAAACGCCACCCCCGGTTCCGGCAGTACGTTTTGCACTGCTACTGGCCACAACACCATCAATTACAATCAGTGCTTCATTATCTCCGGTTAAGTTATTTTCACCACGAAGAATGATTTTGTTAGATCCCGCCAGACCGCTGTTGCGGACCAGGTTAAGGCCTGCTACTTTTCCAGACAATGCATCTGTCCAGTTCGTAGCTACTGCATTTGTAAATGCAGAACTATCTAAAGAGGTAATGGCATATCCCAATGCCCTTTCCGAACGCTTGATACCCAAAGCCGTAACAACTACATCATCCAATGAATTATCAGATGATTTAAGTTTTATTATACCGATTTTAGTCAAATTATTATTAACTACAATTACATTTTGTACTTTACCGGTTTGATAGGAAATAAAGCTTGCCTCAACCGTGTAGGTGCCAGGCAATACAGGAATCGTAAAATTTCCTTCATTGTCAGTTTGTGTAACCTTACTTATCTCTACAATTTTAATCGTGGCAGCTGGAATAGGCTCATTGTTCTCGTCAACAACCCTACCGTTAATCCTACCGGTATTTGTATTTTTCGGTGTAATCAGGATATTGCCACCACCGCCTGCTTTATGGGTAAAAGGCATTTCTTTTAATAGCAGATCGAGCACTTCGTTTACTGATCTCATTCCTCTGGAAACATAAACCCTTTTCTGGTCATCGAACTGGTTGTTGTTATAGGCAATATGATTGCCACTTAGCTCTTCTAAAGTTTCAAAAGCTTTTTTTAAAGTCATGCCATTCGCTTCGAACAAAAATTTCTTATCGCTTTGTGCATAGGTATATAATGAGAACGAGAGCAGATTCAACATCATTATGGTAGTAATCACCATAACTTTTGAGGGATACTGATGGAAATTTTTAATCCATCGGGTATTAATTTTCATATCTTTACTAAGTTTTACTTTGTCAAATGAGTATACAATTTTCAGGGCTTGAAATGTGTCCAGCATTTCGAGCCATTTTTCGTTATAGTAATTTTATATCATATCTATCCTTATAGTTTATTGTTAATAAATAATTACTTTGTTTTCATAGATTGTATATTTTGAGTCAGATAGCTTAGCAATTACATCCATAATCTGCTTTACCGAACATTTATCAAATTTTGCGGTAAGCTTTACCCCTTTTAAAGCTTCAGTTTTAATTTCAATATCAAGATCATACTCTCGGGCAATTACCTCTGCAATTTCGCTCAGGGATTTATCATAAAAAAAGATTTTGTATTCCCTCCAGCTATCAAAATCAATGGCATTTACCTGCTTTTTTGTTGTCTGTCCATTATTTTTATTGATGGTAAGCTGTTCATTCGGCAAGAGGAAATAAACAGGGGCTGTTGTGGCCTTATTTTTAAACAGCACGCCGACTTTACCAGTTTGCACAGTGATGGTGATATCTTTTAAAGATGGATAAGCATTGATATTAAATGAAGTACCCAGAACGGTAGCGCTCACTTTTCCGGTATGAACTATAAAGGGTTGTTTGGTGCGGTGCTGCACGTCAAAAAAAGCTTCACCATCTAAATAAACGATCCGCTTGCTGCTGGTATTAAAATTGAGTGCGTAACGGATTTTACTATCGCCGTTTAAATAGATGTTAGAACCATCTGGCATGGTGATCAGCCTTTTCTGTCCACGCGGATTGTAAATTTCGTTATAAGCAATAACTTCGGTTTTTTTTGAATGAAAACTGTTAAAATAGAGTGCTGGTAATAAACAGATTACCATGATTGCGGCGGCTATCGCAAAATACTTTCTATAATTGATTCTTTTTATGATTAGCGATTGCTCAGCACTATCTTCAATATGTTTTTGAATGGCCAACCAGCTTTTTTGCTGATTAACAGGTTTTTTCAGAGAATAATCTGCTGCCTCAAAGGCCTGTAAGCTTTCCCTGAAAATCTGCTGATTCTGCTGGCTGCTTCCAACCCAAATCAGTAAATCAGTTAAATCTTCACTGCCAATGGTTTTCTTGCTGTAATCTTCTATTAATTTGTAGTAACGTTCTTCCATTTAGTCATGCTGTTCTGGATGTAAGACAGATTAATGGATGCCGATACGTAGCCAAAAACATCAATTTATTGTTAACAAATTGTTAAGTATAAAGGGTGACCAAAATTGATTAATAATGTTGAAGGATTGTTTCATCAAGGAAAAGATAAATGATTCTGATTTGGAAATGAAAGGTTAGTGTTTCATAGATTCTTTAGCCCCGCCATCCGCTATATCCCGATTGAAAAAATCGGGATCCGCTTCTGTCAGGTTTAGGTACAACAGCCTGTTAAAAAATCAAATTATTCTGATTTCTCTGTGCAAAATGGCTTTATGTTTCCGAGCACCTACCTGGGTTAAATAAACCCGATTGTCGGGAAGAGCTTCCGATTTTTCCATGGAACTCGTACCAAAAGCGGGACTGAAAACCGCCATGGAAAACTGAACCTGCATTTCCAAAAACTAATGCAAGTAATATTTTGATAAATAATCTTCTCAAGGAAACTGAGAATTAATTAAATATACTTTCAAGCAAAAGAATGAAATTGAATCAGATCTCCAATCGGTCAGTTGTGAGCGATCTAAAGTTTTTCACGGCCTGGTAGAGTAAAGTTTCTACCGTTCTTACCGAAATGCCCAATAAATCGGCAATATTGTTTTTCTCCAGCATATCGATGCGGCTCATTAAAAGTACTTCCCGCTGCCTGTCGGGTAACAGGTTTAGGAGATCCATAATTTCAGAATAGGATTCCCTGCTTGTAAGCTGTTCGTGGGGATTTAAATAATTATCCGGGTAATCGAGTGTATCTTCGCGATCATTGACACTTAAAATATGGAGTTTTACACGCTGAATTTCATTAAAGGCTAAATTTTTAGCTGCAGCAAACAGGTATTTTTTGATCGATTTGATCTGAAGCTCGTTTCTTTTGTCCCAAAGCTTCATAAAAAGATCGGCAATAAGCTCTTCTGCTTTGTTGTAATCTTTAATGTAAATAGAGGTAAATTTGCATAAAGCAGGGTAATACCTGTTAAAAAGGGTTTCCAGTGCGAGGCTGTCTTGATTTACCAATAAAGACATTAAGTCCTCATCACTTTTGCTTAAATATACATCCTTCATCTCACCAGCAAAAGTAGCTTAGCAACGTTACGGTAATGTTAAGCAAACTTTGCCTTTAAGTTACCTATGTATTAATTGTGTTGGATTGATAGTTAAAAAGGTGTTTTTTATACAAGCTATTCAATGAAAAATTACGTTCAAGAATGATCAATCCTACAACCGGGAATATTAAAAGTTCCATGATATTAAAGCTATGGAAGAAATAACCGAATACCAATATCAACCTGAAACATTCGAGGTAATAAATCCACTTGCGCTGCTCTAACAGGGCGCCGATATTGATCAGGGTAACCAGGATAAAAATCAATATCGCTACTTTATGTACTAAAGTTAACGATTCGTAAAACATGGTTGTACCTGTAAGCATCGCTACTACCATGATCAGCTGGATATTCAGATAAATTTTAAACCTGGGTTTAGGTTTTGCCTCATGTTGTAATTTATTTTGATAATAACGTTCTTCTAAAATCGGCCTGATATTTTGATCCATTAATGCAGGACTCCCGAAAACAGCATTCCATTTGGCCTTAAATCCATTTGCACGCCTGTAAGCCTCTCCTATTTCTAAATAATAATGAAAATGCTGCCATAAAAAACTATAACTTTTAATGGGATGTGTTAAGCCATATTTAGGTGTCTCTTCTTCTGCCTGGAAAGTGCCGAATAATTTGTCCCAGAAAACAAAAACATCTCCGTAGTTTTTATCCAGATATTTTTCATCAGAAGCATGGTGAACCCCATGCAGCGAAGGCGTAATCAATATATTTTCGAGCCAGCGCAATTTGCCTATCAATTGTGTATGCGTAAAAAACGAATAAGCACCGTGAGCCAAAAGAATGGTAATAATCATGTTGGGATGAAAACCTAGCAATGGTAAGGCACACCAGAAAACATTACGAAAAATAGCCTGAATGGTGGTAATCCGCGCTGCTGCAGATAAATTAAACTCTTCACTCTGGTGATGCACAATATGTGCAGCCCATAAAAAGTTAATCTCATGTCCCATCCTGTGATACCAGTACCAAACAAAATCTGTAGCTAGCAATAGCAAAATCCAGACATACCATTTAGTAGAAATATCAAAAATAGCATAGTTGGCATATACCCAATGGTACACCTGGTAAAAACTTGCCGCAATAAATAAATTGAGCAACCTTTCGGCAATACCTACACTAAAATTTGCAACCGTACTCTCATATTTGAATATCTTCGCTTTTTTTTGATGCCGGGCGATCTTAAATTCAATAAATACGAAAATAAAAAATGCTGGTATAGCAAATGCAAGGTAGTTTACCGTCATAACCATTTATATCTTTTTTAAGTTTAACGGAACAAACTTAAATATATTCTATTAAATACATAGATTTTATAGAATATATTATTACACCTAAATTACTTCCATATTCATTTAATGTTTGTTGTTTTAATTTATTTGTAGAACTTCGGAATTATAAATACAGAATTATGGCTACACAGAAAAAAGCTGAAAACAACAATATATTATCTATCGATATTGGCGGTACCAGTATAAAAACCGTTCTTTTAGATGAAAGCGGAAATATGATTACCGAATATTTAAAAAGCAAAACCCCGCCGGAAGCTACGCCAAAAGATATCGTAACAGGTATTGTTGAACTAATTAAGCCTTTTCCTGATAGTTATAACCGTGTATCAATCGGATTTCCGGGTTACGTTAAAAATGGGATTGTAAAAACTGCTCCCAACCTGGCTAAAAATAAATGGGCCGATGTAGATCTTGCACAGCGCGTGGCCAACGAGCTTGGTAAGCCTGTGCGTTTGGTAAACGATGCCGACCAACAAGGCTTAGGGGTTGTTGATGGCAAAGGCTTCGAAATTGTTTTTACAGTGGGTACGGGCTTCGGAACAGCGCTATTGTTTGATGGAGAACTGCTTCCTCACCTGGAACTGGCGCATTTCCCAATCAATAAAGAGGAAGATTACGACGATTATATCGGAAACAAAGCATTCGAAAAAATCGGGGGCGAACGGTGGAATAAAAGATTAAAAAAGGTAATCGAAATTTATAAAACAGTTTTCAATTATGATACCTTATATATAGGTGGCGGAAATTCAAAACAGATCAATTTTAAGTTGGAAGATAATATTAAAATCGTAACCAACAGAGACGGGATTAAAGGTGGTGCAAAGCTTTGGAAACTGGCCGATAAGTACAATATCTTTACTGTTGAGCCTAAAAAATAATTGATCTTTTTATTACAATCTTTTAACAACAATAGCTGCAATATTAATTTGTAAATCCTAATTTTGGGTGCATTCTAAAAAACAAAAAATGGCAAATAACGATTCTGAAAAATATAAATTGGGAATGATTGGTTTAGGCACTATGGGCCGGAACTTATTATTAAACATGGCTGATAAGGGTTTCTCTGTAACAGGTTACGATAAAGACCAAAAGATGATCTCGAAGCTTGAAGAAGAAGGCAAAGCGCACAACTTAGAAGGATTTGATGATATTGAAAGCTTTATTTCGAGCTTACAAACACCACGTACATTAATTTTGTTAGTACCAGCCGGACCAATTGTAGATAGCGTTATTGCAGAACTAAAACCACTTTTAAGCAAAGGTGATATCATCATCGATAGCGGAAATTCACATTTTACAGATACCAACCGCCGTGTTGATGAGTTAGAAAAAGATGGTTTACATTTCTTCGGAATGGGCATTTCTGGTGGTGAAGAAGGTGCGCGGTTTGGTCCGAGTATGATGCCGGGTGGTGATAAACAGGCGTACAATGTTGTAAAAGAGGTTTTTGATGCTGTAGCGGCAAAAGTTGGGACTGATCCTTGTGTAACCTACATTGGTCCGGGTGCTTCCGGCCACTTTGTTAAAATGGTACACAATGGTATAGAATATGCCATTATGGAGCTTATTGCCGAAGTATATGGCATCCTTAAAAATGGTTTAGGTTATTCAAATGAAGAGATTTATAAAGTATTCAAAAAATGGAACGAAGGCAAGCTGCAATCATTCTTATTAGAAATTACTGCCGAAATCTTCCTGTTTAAAGATACCGAAACACAAAATGATCTTTTAGATCAGATTAAAGACGAAGCCCGTTCTAAAGGTACAGGAAAATGGACATCGGAGGTTTCAATGGAACTTCAATTGCCCATTCCAACCATTAACGAAGCTGTTTCTAACCGTGATTTATCTAAATTTAAAAAACTAAGGGTTTCTTTAGAAGAAGCTTTTGATAAAAAAGACACCAAAATTGAGGCGACAGTTGAAGAACTGGAAGATGCATTTTACTTCTCTATGATCAGTGCTTATGCACAAGGGATGCATTTACTGGTTCAGGCATCAAAAGAATATCAATACGATCTACAGTTACAGGAAATTGCCAAAATCTGGCGTGGTGGTTGTATCATCAGGGCTAAATTTTTAGAAGATATTTATCAGGCTTATGATAAAAACAATGCTCTTGAACATCTATTCGGTGATGCGGGTATCCAGAACATCATTAAAGGCACTTTATTGGGAACACGTAAAACAATCAGTGCATGTATTAATTCTGGTTTAGGTATTCCTGCATTTGCATCTACCCTAACCTACTTCGATACCATCACAACAGCTCGCATGCCTTCAAATTTAATCCAGGCACAAAGAGATTTCTTTGGCGCACATACCTTTGAACGTATTGATAAAGATGGTGTTTTCCACGCCGACTGGAATAAATTATCATAAACTAATTAGACTCACGAACAAAAACATAAAATGAAAACCAAAACCGCATTAAACCCAACCATTTTTGTAATATTTGGTGGAACAGGTGATTTAAATAAAAGAAAATTAGCACCTGCCCTATATAATTTATTTATGGAGGGTTACATGCCTGATAAGTTTGCTATTATTGGTACCGGAAGGACAGAATTTACTGATGATAGTTACAAAACTGCATTAGAAGAAGCTGTGAACGAGTTTTCTCGAAGCGGAAAAGTTAAAAAAGATAAATGGGAGGATTTTGGAAATACGATCCACTACTGCCCTACCGATTTTGCACAGCCAAAAACTTTCGAAAACCTGAAAGCGGCTGTAGAAAAATATCAAAAAGAATTTGGTGCCGGTACACAGGTAATTTTCTACCTCGCAGTTGCACCTAATTTCTTCCCGATTATTGCTGAATGTCTGCAGAAATATAAACTTACGCAAGATGAAGACAATAGCCGTATTGTTATCGAAAAACCTTTTGGCCATGATTTAGAATCGGCAAAAGAGCTTAACACATTGTTGAGCACTATTTTTACCGAAAAGCAGATCTACCGTATTGATCATTACCTGGGTAAAGAAACCGTACAAAACATGATGGCTTTCCGGTTTGCCAACGCATTATTCGAGCCGTTGTGGAACAGGTCTTATATCGATCACGTTCAGATTTCGGTAACCGAACAGTTAGGTGTGGGTGATCGTGGTGGATATTATGAAGGTTCTGGTGCTTTGAGAGATATGATCCAGAATCACCTCTTGCAATTGCTTTGTTTGGTTGGAATGGAAGCACCCATTAATTTTGATGCCGATGAAATCAGAAATCGCAAGGTTGAGGTTTTAAGAGCAATGCGTCCTTTTTCTGCAGAAGATATCCGTTTTCACACCGTTCGCGGTCAGTACAGCAAAGGCTGGGTTGAAGGTAAGGAAGTTCCGGGATACCGCCAGGAAAAAGGCGTTGATACCCACTCAAATACCGAAACTTTTGCGGCAGTTAAATTTCATATTGATAACTGGAGATGGCAAGGTATTCCTTTCTATTTAAGAACAGGAAAGCGCTTGAACCAAACTTCATCATTAATTACCATTCAGTTTAGAGATGTGCCTCATCAAATTTTCTCATCAGAGGTAACCGAAAACTGGCAACAAAACAGGTTGGTGATTAGCATACAGCCAGAAATGAGTATCCGCATGCAGGTACAGGCCAAAAGACCCGGATTAGACATGGTATTAAACCCTGTTGATATGGTATTTGATTATAAAGGAACTTACGAGGGTGATACACCAGAAGCTTACGAAACCTTATTATTGGATGCCATGATGGGCGATCAAACCTTGTTTATGCGTGGCGATCAGGTAGAAGCAGCATGGGAATTGGTTATGCCAATTTTAAATACATGGGAAAGCAAAAAATCAATCAATTTCCCTAACTATCCTGCCGATAGCTGGGGACCAGAAGAAGCTGAAGCACTTATTGCGAGAGATGGTTTCCACTGGTTCAATTTACCGCTGAAGAATAAGGAATAAATTTTTACCCTTTCGTCACCCTGAACCGAACTTTAGCGAGCTCACCGAAGGTAATTTATTTCAGGGTCTTATCAAGATAGATGCTGAAATAAATTCAGCATGACGAATTTTATTATTGACAGAATGAATCTACTCATATATAAAACATTAGAAGAACTAAACCAGGATCTGGCAGATTACATAATCAAGATTGCAGAAATGTCTATCGAAGAAAACGACCGTTTCAATTTCGTACTTACGGGCGGTAGTTCTCCTAAAGCACTTTACCATTTTCTTGCTACTGAAGGGCAGCACAGAATTGATTGGGAAAAAGTATATTTCTTCTTTGGCGATGAGCGTAATGTTCCTGCCAATGATGACAATTATAATGGTTTAATGGCCAGGAAAACCATTTTAGATCCACTGGGTATTAAAGAAGATCATATTTTTTACGTTGATACTACTTTGGCTCCAGAAAAGGCAGCTATCGAATATAAAAAAGCAATTGACAAGCATTTTAATGGTGAAGACATCGTTTTCGATTTAATCCTTTTGGGTATGGGTGATGATGCGCACACCGCCTCGATTTTTCCACATACTACTTTGGTTAAAGATGAAGAAGTAAACGTAGCAGCTGTATATGTAGAAAAACTGGATACGTATCGCATTAGCTTTACTGCGCCGTTAATTAATAAAGCAGATAACGTAGCCTTTTTGGTATTTGGCGAGAATAAAGCCGAAGCGCTGAAGCATGTGATTGGCGATACAGAAAAAAATACAGATCTGTACCCTTCTCAGTTAATCGATCCGATTGACGGTAAATTAACCTGGTTTACCGACGAGGCTGCAACAAAGTTACTTGAAGACTAAGAGATGATGTTGTCTGAAGAAAAACATTTATCAGACTTTTTAAAAGGAAAAACGGAATATACCTTAGGGTTATTCCGTTTTTTTATTGAACAATTGGCCGAATTTGGAGAGATAAGTCTCAGGCCTGCAAAATCCATGATTGCCATAGAATCTAAAACACCCTTCGCATACATTACGCAGTTGGGTAAAAATTTTGTACACGTGGTTATTCCTTTCGATCAATCGTATAAGGATAACCTTTGCTTCACTAAAATTATACAGGTGCCGGGAACGAATCAATTTAACCACCATTTGAGGATTTTCTTTGAAGAAGATATTAATAAGGAAGTGAAAACGTTTCTTAGAATGGCGATGGAATGATGCTAGCTTGTGGTTGGATATTTCGTGAAACAACAATATTTAAAATCTTTCATTAATAATGAATAATATCTTTCATTAATAATGAATTAATATCTTTCGTTTGTAATGAAAGATATATTGATATGCTATTAGAGAGTCAGATTGCATCTATTTTGGATTCACAAAATGATGCATTTTTGAATAAAAAACTGGGACTGCAAAGGAATAAGTTGCCAAAATTAAAGCTCGTAGAAAATTTTGCTTTAATAATTACAGGCATAAGAAGATGCGGAAAAAGCACGCTGCTGTATCAGCCGTAGGGTGGTTTGTGTCTCCACAAACCACAACCAAATTAATCCAGCTTCTCTTCTATCAATAATTTAATAATCCCGTCAGCCATGCCCACTTTAGGAACATAAATCTGCTTTATGCCCGTCCACTTCATTAAAGTTAAATAAATCTCACAAGCTGGGATAATTACATCTGCACGATCAGGATTTAAACCCAGGGTATTGATACGTTCTTTTAGTGAGTAACTGGTGAGTTTATTATACATGGAATTTAATTTCTGCAACGATAAAGGCGCATTTTCCTTCTCATCCGACATGCGGAACAATTTATTAATATTGCCTCCTGTACCTATACCAGCTAGATGTTTATATTCTTTTGTATGCTCTTTTACCCAATCTTTCATCTCTTCCCAGGTTTCTTCCTTGTCTTGGTTATCCAGCATCCTGATTGTGCCAATATTGAAAGATCTTGATGCCTCTGGAGTACCTTTTACAAAAACAGATAACTCGGTACTACCCCCACCCACATCAATATACAGGTAGTTTTTATTTTCGTCTAATTCCTCTTCTATGTGGTTGGCATAAATAATATTCGCTTCCCGCTGCCCCTCAATAATCTCTAAAGTAACATCTGTTTCTTTTTTAATCAGCTTAACAATATCCTCTCCATTACTGGCCTCGCGCATGGCAGATGTCGCACAAGCCAAATATTCAGAAACATGATAAACATCCATCAGATTTTTAAAAGCAGCCATTGTTTTTACCAGATCTGCAGATTTTTTATCCGAAATATATTGATCCAGGAATGCGTCATCGCCCAACCGGAGTGGCACACGTATAAGGGTATTCTTTTTGTATTTATATTTTCCGTCTTGTTTGCTAATATCAGCAATGAGTAACCTCACGGCGTTCGAACCGATATCTATAGCTGCGTATCTTAACATTATGATTGATGCTTGGTTTTTAAATAGTTATAAATATCCACTTGTGCCCTTATTTTTTTACTTAATCTGTTTTTGTGATATTTGTTGTTGTTTAAGGCATTAATTTGTCTCGATTTGGTATTGTCTTGTAACTGTAGGTCAATAATATCCTGAATCTCCTGTTTAACATCATGATCCAGAACAGGAAAACCTACTTCCACGCGATGCTCGAAATTCCTGCTCATTAAATCTGCAGATGATAAATACATATCGTTTTTACCATTATTACCGAAAATATAAACCCGGGCATGCTCCAAAAACTTATCGATAATACTAATCGCAGTAATATTTTCACTAAAGCCTTTTACGCCTGGTACCAGACAGCAAATACCACGTATAATAAGCTGAATTTTAACCCCGGCATTGCTCGCATCGTAAAGTTTGGAAATAATGCCTTCATCAGCTAAACTGTTTACCTTTAACATGATATAAGCTAGTTTACCCTGTTTGGCATTTCTGATTTCGCGATTGATAAAATTAACCAGTTTAGATCGGCTCTCCAGTGGTGAAACAATCAGGTGTTTGAAGCCCCTGGTTACGGTACGCTTGCTCAATGCATCAAAAAGTTTGACCAGATCGTTGGTAATTTCTTTCTTCGCAGTGAAAATGCTATGATCGCAGTATAAACCTGCCGTTTTCTCATTAAAGTTTCCCGTTGCTAAATTGGCGTAGTAAACCGGCTTATCCTTTTCAATCCGTTTAACCAGACAGATTTTAGAGTGTACCTTGTAATCTGTTAAACCATAATTTACTTTAACCCCTTCTTCCATTAAACGGCTTGTCCAGTAAATATTAGCCTGTTCATCAAAGCGGGCCTTAAGTTCTAATAAAACAGAAACAGCCTTGCCATTTTTAGCCGCATTAATTAAGGCATTGATTACTTTCGAGTTTTCAGCTAAACGGTATAAGGTAATCTGTATTTCGGTTACTTTCGGGTCAATTGCCGCCTCACGCAGGAACAAAATAATGTAATCATAAGATTGGTACGGCAAATTTACCAAATAATCGCGCTGTGCAACTTTATTGAACATGCTTTGGGTTCTGTGCAGATCGTGTACCTTAAGCGGTATGTTAGGTGCATATTCCAATTCCTTTTTACCCACATTCGGGAAGGCAATAAAATCGCCAAACTTATGGTAACGGTTACCCGGAATTAAACTTTCAGCTTCCAGTTTAAGCTTATTCACTAATACCGTGAGCATATTTAAGGGCATGGCCGAATCATAAAGCAGGCGCATTGGTTTCCCTTTTTTGCGCTTCTCTAAACTGCTTTTTAAATCATCAATAAACTTATCATTAATGTTTTTATCGATATCCAATTCGGCATCCCGTGTTAACTGGATTGAATAAGCCTCTAAATTATCGTAAGTAAAAACATAAAATATATCGTCTAAACAATACCTGATGATATCTTCAGCAAGAATAATAAACTTGAGGTCGTTTGTTTCGGGCAGTACTAAAAACCGGGGTAAATTAGGTGGAATTTCAATAAGTGCATATTTCTCTTTAACCTTTGTATCCTTTTTCGAAAGTTTAACAAAAAAGTAAAGATACCGGTCTTTCAATTCTGGAAATGGTTTATCCATATCCAGCATAATAGGAACCAGATTAGATAAAATCTTATCCCTGAAATGATTTTTAACGAATTCTCCCCTGCTTACATTCAGTTGAGTATCATTTAAAATAAAAATCCTGTTTTGAGCAAGTTCGTTGATTAAAGTAGCCTGAAAAAGCTGGTCGAATTTTCTTTCCTGTTTTACAACAATATTTTTAATCTCATTCAGAATTTTCTTTGGATTAAATCCTAAAAGTGCTTTAGCCTTATCGTTCAGATTGGTTAACCGCGTCATGGTGGCCACCCTAACGCGATAAAACTCTTCTAAATTGGAAGAAAATATAGATAGAAATTTAATCCGTTCAATCAGCGGAACTGTTTCATCGGCCGCTTCTTGCAGTACACGTTCATTAAAGTAAAGCCAACTGATTTCGCGGTTAAAAAATGGAATCTTCTTATTGCTCATTTAAAAAAATAAAAAATCCCTGCCAAAACAGGGATGTTCAAAACTGCACATTAATTTGTTAAATCGATGTTAATTCATTTGCATGTTAACGTTAACAAATTTATTTTTTAGCAGGGGTTTTTACAACTTTCTTAACCACAGGGGTAGCTTTAACAACTGTTTTTTTAACAACATCAGTAACCGTTTCTAATGTTTTACCATCCGCTTTTTTAGTTACTTTAGTGGCTTCGTTAACAGCTTCTTTTGCTGTCGCCAATGGTTTTGCCAATACCTTTTCTGCTTTTTCTTCAGTTTCTATCGCTGCAACTTTAATGCTTTGTACTACTGGTTTTGCCTTAGCGACAGCTTTTTTAACTACTTTTTCAGCAGATTTTTCAGATTTACTTATCGCCTTGGTAACAGGTTTTTTCGCTGCTTTTGCCTTCTCTTTAGATGCATGTAACAAATCATCAATTTTTTGTCCCACATCAGCTTTCACAATCGTAAATTTCCTGGTTAATTTTTTAGCCACCCGTTTACTTGCTTTACCCACCTCCGTACTAATTTCCGATACATCATGACCTAAACTTTTAATTACTTCTAAAAACTTATCCGTGATTGACTGCTCAAGTTGTTTTTTAATTTCTTTTTTTGTAATCTTTTTTTGAGACTTCGGCTTAGTTGTTTTCATATTATTTTCGTTTTTTTGTGAGGATGGATTAATTTCTATTAAATCTACTTATTTTTTTACTTTAAAGCTAAAACCATGCCTTCTTTTGATATTGTAAGTAAAGTTGATGCGCAGACATTAGACAACGCCATTAACAATGCTAAAAAAGAAATCCTTAACCGATTCGACTTTAACGGGTCGAAAAGCACGATCGATCTGGATAAAAAAACAAATGTAATAACCATTGTTACTGAAGATGATATGCGATTGAAAGCGATCGAAGGTTCCATTATTTCACGGATGATGAAGCAGAATTTAGATCCGAAAAGTTTAGACTTTGGCGACGAGCAACAGGCTTCAGGCAACATGATCAGAAAAGAAATCAGCATAAAAGAAGGATTGGATAAAGAAGCAGCAAAAAAAGTAGTGGCGAAAATCAAAGCCAGCGGCTTAAAAGTTCAACCATCTATTATGGATGATCAGGTTCGGGTAACCGCAAAGAAAATTGATGATTTGCAGGCCGTGATCAGCCTTTGTAGAAATGAAGATTTCGATCAGCCATTGCAGTTTATTAATATGCGTAATTAGAAAGCTTAACTGGTTAAATAGGTTAACTGCGGAAGAGGCTTAGGAAAAACCAGCTAATTCTTTAAGTGGATTTTGAAAGAATTCACTCATTTAATCATTCAAAATTCAATCATTAATCAAAATGGAAATCAGCGAAAATGATTTTATATTTTCTGATAAAAAGGAGCTTTTAGATCTCGAAGCCATACATTCTTATTTAAGTGTAGAATCTTATTGGGCAAAAGGCATTCCGCTGGATACTGTAAAACGTTCAATAGAAAATTCGCTTTGTTTTGGGATTTATAGAGATCAGGAGCAAGTGGGGTTTGCACGTTGGGTAACAGATAAAGCCACATTTGCATGGCTTTGTGATGTTTATGTTAAAGAAAGCTACCGCGGATTGGGTTTATCGAAAAAACTGATGTCGTTTATGATTTTTCATCCCGATTTACAGGGCTTACGATCATATCGCCTGGGCACTTTGGATGCACATGAATTGTATAAGCAATTTGGGTTTGAACCAGTTGAAAATCCGGAGCGTTTAATGGCTATTGTTATTAAAAATCCATACGGACTGGCACAATAACCTTTAACAACAAAACCTTTTTCCTGTGCTCTTGTTTCTAATTTATTAAATATAGAGAAAACATGAAACAGATATTTTTATTGTCAACAGCTTTTGCCTTGGCACTTTCCTTTCAGGCTTGTCAAACTGCTGATAAAAAATCGGCGACTACAAAAGACAGCGTTTCCGGCGATACCACCATGGTAAACGGTAACCATGTTACCGGTGCCGAAAGTACCGAATCTGGTATTGATGAGGCAGGCGCAACATTTTTAAGAAAAGCAGCTGTAGGCGGTATTATGGAAGTTGAAGCAGCTAAAATTGCAGCAAAAAATGCTAAAAGTACCGAAGTAAAAGATTTCGCAGCTAAAATGCTTGCCGACCATACCAAAGCGAATGCAGAATTAAAGGCTTTGGCGGAAAACAAAAAAGTGATTACTCCTGATGCATTGCCTGCCGATGTGCAGATCCATTTGGATGGAATGAAAAAAATGACCGGTACAGCATTTGACAAACATTATATGGATATGATGGTTACCGATCATGAAAAAACAGTAGCATTATTTAAACAGGGGATTGAAAACCGTGACCAAAGTGTCAAAGAATGGGCTGCGAATACTTTAAAAGTAATTGAATCACATGACGAGATGGCTAAGAAGATTACAGCTGGCTTAAAATAGATCAGGACATTTTTTAATATAGATCAGTCGTTATTTCGAGCGGATTGCAACGAAGTCGGAAGCTCTTTCAATATAAGATCTCTCCGTTCCGCGTTGCTCTAGTCGGAATGGCGACTTTTCTATTGAAAGCTATCTAAAACTCAGCAATAAAACATGCGAAAATCTTAAAATATTAATAGAATTTCTTTCAATAAAAAAATTAAAATTAACTTTCGCCGTTTAATACAAAAATACATAAATGAATAAGAGTAGAATTTTCAGAGCGCTGTTAAGTATTGCGTTCGTAAGTGCAGTACCAACTTTGGCCAATGCGCAAAAAGCCAACTGGCAGAATCTTGATCTTAAAAGTGATAGTACTTTCGGAATCAGTACCGAAAAAGCATATAAAGAACTTTTAAAAGGTAAAAAATCTGTTAAGGTTATAGTTGCCGTAAATGATGGCGGTGTAGAAGCTACACACGAGGATTTAAAAAGGATTATGTGGGTAAATACCAAAGAGATAGCTGGCAATGGAAAGGATGATGACAAGAATGGCTATATCGACGATATTAATGGCTGGAACTTTATTGGTGGCCCCAAAGGATCGGTAAACTTCGAAACTTTAGAATTAACCCGTTTAGTTCGTCGCGACCAGGTACGTTTTGCAAATACCACAGATGCGAATGTAGCAGAAAAAGATAAAAAAGATTTCGAAGTTTTTAAAGCAGAAAGAGCCGATTTAGAAAAACAATTAGCGGAAGCTAAGGCAAATCTGGCAGGTATTACTGGTTTTAAAAATGCTTTAGATGCAGTAGTAAAGAAAATCGGTAAAGAAAATCCAACCGCAGAGGATTTTAAAAACTTTAAACCTGCTACTGAGGTTGAAGGCAGGATTCAAAATGTATTGAGCCAACAATTAGAAAAAGGCAGTTTTAAAGATTTTTACGAAGATCAGATTGTAGAAGGATTTGATTATTATACACGCCAGGCCAATTATAACTTAAATCTTGATTATGATCCTCGTTCTATTGTTGGCGATGATCCTAACAATAATAAGGAGCGGTTTTATGGCAATAACGATGTTGCAGGTCCTGACGCTATGCACGGTACACATGTAGCTGGTATTATTGCTGCTGATAGAACCAACAAACTTGGTATTTTAGGTGTAGCTGATCATGTTGCCATTATGGGTGTTCGTTGTACGCCAAACGGTGATGAAAGAGATAAAGATGTGGCTAATGGAATCCGTTATGCAGTTGATAATGGCGCAAAAGTAATTAACATGAGTTTTGGTAAGGCTTATAGCTGGGATAAAGCCATAGTTAATGAAGCTATGAAATATGCTGCCTCTAAAGATGTACTGATTGTTCAGGCTGCAGGTAACGAAAACAAAAATATCGATGTTGAAAATAATTTCCCTAACCATAAAGATTTAGATGAAAAAACCATTGCATCCTGGATTACCGTTGGTGCTTCAGGTCCTAAAGATGATGAAACATTAAAAGCAAGTTTCTCTAACTTTGGTAAAACACAGGTTGATGTTTTCGCTCCTGGTGTTCAGATTTACTCTACCGTACCGGGTTCTAAATACAAAAACTTAGATGGTACGAGTATGGCTTCTCCTGTTGTGGCTGGTTTAGCCGGCTTAATCCGTTCTTATTACCCTAAACTAACAGCAGCACAAGTAAAAGAAATTATCGTTAAATCGGTTACTAAAGTGAACCACAACGTAGAATATGCCAAAGGCGAAGAGCCAGGTGCCGAAAAAGTTTCTGTTCCTTTTTCTGATCTTTGTATCAGTGGCGGAATTGTAAATACTTACAATGCATTAAAATTAGCGGCAACATATTCAGGTAAAGCAGTTGCTAAATAATTTTTTCAGATTGTCATTCTGAGCGAAAGAGAAGAATCTTTACAAAAAATGCCTTCCAATTTACAACAGAACGCATTTTTTGTTTAGGGTATTTAGAGGAGTCAAGTTTTTAAAACTTGACTCCTCTTGTTTTAATCCAATACTTTATCGGGTGTAATTGGCAATGTCCTGATTCTTTTGCCAGTGGCATTAAAAACGGCATTGGCTACTGCTGCAGAAAAACCGATCAAGGCAATTTCGCCCATACCTTTTGCTCCCATCGGATTAATATAGGGATCAGGTTTATTAATGAAATTAACGTCGATCTCTGGTACATCGGCATTCACCGGAACGTGGTAGTCTGCAAAGTTATTATTAATGTATCTTCCATAACGGTGATCGATAATTGATTCTTCTGTTAAAGCCATACCTATTCCACCAACTGCACCGCCCAGCATCTGGCTTCGGGCTGTTTTCGGACTAACAATGGTACCGGAATCACCTACAGAAACAATTTTACTCATCTTTACCACACCAGTTAACTTATTTACCTTTACCTGTACAAAGTGGATAGAGAAAGAATACATGGAGTAACTATCTTTTTCCTTACCGCTCTGACTTTCCTTGGTTATTTCTATTTGCGGAAGATTATTCTTTTTTAAAACATCAACAAAATTGGATGTAGCATCCATATTTGAATTAGCTGCCAGTTCTGCAATGGCAGAATTTAGTGCTACACAAACATCATTAACGGCCGAACCTACTGTAGATAATGTAGCCGATCCACCCTGACTTGGTGCTGGTGGTAATGACGAATCGCCCAATTCGAATGTAATTTTATTTACCGGAATCTTCATTAATTTATTAGCGATTAAAGTCATGCCAGTTCCTGTACCAGGGCCAATATCGCTGGTTGCACTTTGTAAAAGCAGCGATCCATCAGCCTTTAAAATGCCCTTCACGCTGGCTTTACCCCTATTGGCGTTAAAAACCCCAACACTTACGCCATAACCTGTTTGCCATGGTCCTTCCATCAAACTGCCAGGTTTATTTTTCCGGTTGCGCCATCCTATTTTCTCTGCGCCAATTTTATAAGCTTCTTTAATATTCTTGCTAGAAAATGGTTTGTTTTTCTGCTGATCGGTTTCAGGATCATTTTTGATTCTAAAATCCAGTGGATCCATATCCAAAGCGTATGCCATCTCGTCAATTGCACTTTCGAGTGCAAAAGCTCCGGTAGCTTCGCCTGGCCCGCGCATCCATATAGGTACACCCAGATCTACCGGTACAATGGCGTATGAAGTATTTACGTTATCGCATTGGTACATAAATTTTGCCATGTTCACTACACCTTCGGTAAAGTTCTCATAGGTAGAAGTTTCGCCGTATGCCCTATGTGTAATGCCTGTTAATTTCCCATCTTTATTGGCACCTAAACCAATGGTTTGTATGGCTGCTGGTCGGTTACCAACCATGGTAAACATCTGCATTCTGGTAATAACCACTTTTACGGGCTTACCTATGTGTTTAGAAGCCATTACCGTTGCAATTTCAAGCGGCCATGTGCGCAAGGCCATGCCAAAGCCACCACCCACAAACTCCGAATTCACACGGATATTTTCCATCGGAATCTTAAAAACATTTGCAATAGTGCCCTGCGTAGCTTTTACCCCCTGGGTTTTGGCGTAAACAGTAAGCTGGTTATTTGGTCGCCAATCGGCAATAATCCCATGCAATTCCATAGGGTTATGTGTTTCAATCGGTAGAAAGTACCTTTCTTCGAGCTTTACCTCTGCGGTTTTGTAAGCATTTTCTTCACCTCGTTTATAGTCAGCCTGTCCCTGAAGTTTTTTAGCCTTCGGATCTTTTAGGGCTTTTTCAAAATCGGTATTAAATTCCTCTTTAGCGTAGGTAGCTTTAACCAATGAGGCAGCATAAGTTGCTCTTTCGAAAGTATTAGCTACCACGATGGCTATTGGCTGTCCGTTATAAAAAATCTTGTCGGTGTAAAAAATCTTCATCTGTGGGCCACCTTCCTGCTCGTAAGCAGCAGCCGATGGCTTATTCAGGTGCGAAATTACAGCAATTACCCCCGGAGCTTTTTCAGCGGTTTTAGTATCAAGTGAGGTAATTTTCCCTTTGGTGATGGTACTGGTTACCAAAACACCATAAGTTAAGCCAGGTAATTCATATTCTGCAAAATATTTGGCTTGCCCGGTTACTTTTAAAAATCCATCTACGCGATCATTATCGTCTTTTAACATGCTCTTTTCCATAACTAGGCTTTAGATTTTGCAAGATTCAACGCTTCGATTATTGTATTGGGCGCCAGTATAAGCTTGAAGTCATTTCCTCCATAACCTCTTGCATCCTTCATGGCCAATTGCGCAGCCTGCTCAAAATTGGTTGAGGTGGCTTCTTTTCCCTTTAAAAAATTTTCAGATGCCGTTAAACGCCAGGGTTTGTGTGCTACCCCGCCCATTGCCAAGCGGATATCGGTAATTCTATTATTGCTGATCTCGAATGCCGCAGCAACTGATACAAGCGCGAAAGCATAGGAAGCCCGATCTCTAACTTTAAGATAATGGTAATTTTTAGCCAGGTTATTCACCGGGATTTCCAAACGAATGATCATTTCATCAACCCTTAAATTGTTGTCTAACTGTGGGGTGTCTCCTGCTAAACGATGAAAATCTTTAAATGACATTTTACGTTCTTCCTTAGCATTGACTAAAATTACTTCAGCATCCAGAGCAACTAAGGCCACACACATATCGCTGGGATGAACAGCAATACATTTTTCTGAAGTTCCGAAAATAGCATGCATCCGGTTAAAACCATCCATTGCCCCACATCCTGTTCCAGGCTGGCGTTTATTACAAGGCATTTCGATATCGTAAAAATATCCGCAACGCGTACGCTGCATCATGTTACCGCCAACCGTAGCTACATTTCGCAGTTGTGCTGATGCTCCTGCCTTTAAGGCCAATGAAAGTAAGGGTAGTTTTTCTTTGATCAGATCGTGATCTGCAACCGCAGAATTGGAAGCCAGGGCACCAATATGGATTTTATTCCCAACCTGCTCAATCTGTTTTAACGGAATATGATTGATATCGATAAGCTTTTCAGGTGCAGTAACACCTCTTTTCATCAGATCAATTAAGTTTGTACCACCGGCAAGGAATTTTGCGTTTTTATCTTTTACCAATAAAGCAATTGCTGATTTCGCAGTAGTTGTTCTTAAATACTGGAAATTAATCATACCGCTTCTCCTCCTTCCTTAACTTCAATAATTGCATCAACTATATTAGGATAAGCACCACATCTACAAATATTTCCACTCATGTACTCACTTATTTCTGCTCTCGAATTGGTACGTCCTTCGCGCACGCAGGCTACTGCAGACATAATCTGGCCAGATGTACAGTAACCGCACTGAAAACCATCGTGTTTAATAAATGCAGTCTGCATAGGATGTAAAGTATCGCCATTTGCCAAACCTTCAATCGTAGTGATTTTCTTTCCTTCATTCATTACCGCCAGACTAAGGCAAGAATTTACCCTTTGTCCATTAACATGAACAGTACAGGCGCCGCACTGACCATGATCACACCCTTTTTTGGTACCTGTTAAATGTAATTCTTCGCGGAGATAGTCTAAAAGTGTTACCCGAGGCTCTACTGTTGTTTGATAAGCTTTATTGTTTACCGTAAGCTTCAAAGGGATTTTCTCAAAAAGTTCGGCAAAACGTTCATCAGCATTACTTTCAGCTGCTTTAACTGCAACCCCGGGCGTTAAAGCAATGGCTGTTATGACGGAGCTTTTTTTGAGGAAATCGCGCCTGCTGTCGCCCTGATTTGGTCTCTGATCGGAAGATTTCATAATTGGATATTTTTAAATGGATGTGTACCGGAGTCTGATTTTTTTACATTTTTTTTGATAAAACTACGCTGCGCTTCCAGCGTAGTTCCATCTATAAATTTAATATAAAAAACTAAGGCTAACCCCTTCAAAATTAGTAGTAAAGGAAAAGTTACACCCCGGAGCTACATCAACAAATATAAAAACCAATTACTTCACGGATTGTTCGAACTTGTTTATTATAATGTTGCTTTTTTTATGCATCCCAATTATATTGGGACGCATTTTGGTTTTAAGAGAAAGAATCAATTGAAACCTGGAGTGGTCATGATCATCGGATTTGATTCGAATCATGATAAGCTCATCTAAAATTGTTTTCCCTTAAGCACCCTGATTTCTGATCCTTCTGCTAAGAAAACAGAATCTGGCCTGGCATGATTTAAGAAAGCAAAATCATTACCATAATTTATTCCAAAATCGACGTTGATTTTATAACTTTTTAGTGGATAAGCTTGCCAGCGCGGATGTTCTACCCCATATTCAGAGGTTTTATTGTGACCAATATTTGTATAACCCCAGTAATGTTCGGTGATAAATTCTTCTTCGCTGTCCGGTCTAATTTCTTCTGCCTGGGCATTAGCAATAACCTGAAAATTATTCCATGTTTTATTTTTCCAAAGATAATCCACCTCAAGCTGGTTTTCCTGCGTTATCCAAACATGTTTCATTGGCAATGTCTGATAATTTTCTTTATAAATGGTATTAGCAACAAGTGTTATTGCGGGTAAAGGAACAATTTCTTTAACAAAAACAACTCCTCTTTTCCATTCTTTATCATCTTTATATCGAACATAAAAGCGCAGGTTAACCTCCTCAAAATTAGTATGGAATGGAATATTAAAGCCTCGTAACTTTACATTAATAAACATAAAACCAACTAAACTCACATAGTACTTCCCTTGCCAGGTATCTAATTCGGTATGCGGAGGAAGATATTTTTGAAGAATTGACTGATCTACAGCATATTGCGCAAGGGCTAACTTTCGCCATTCTGCAGTTAAGAAAACCTCTTTATTAGTCATTAAATAACAGCTTGTCTTAAGCGAACTAATTTCAATAAGGTTTCTTCGAGCAAGTCTAAATGAAGCATATTGGCACCATCAGATTTGGCATTTGCAGGATCAGGATGTGTTTCGATAAATAAACCATCTGCGCCAACTGCAATTGCCGCTTTGGCAATGGTTGAAATCAGTTCTGGTTTACCGCCGGTAACCCCGCTACTTTGGTTAGGTTGTTGTAGAGAGTGTGTACAATCCATCACTACCGGCACACCGAAACCTTGCATTTCAGGCAAACCACGGTAATCAACAATCAGATCCTGATATCCGAAGGTATTTCCCCTATCGGTTAAGATTACTTTATTGTTTCCGGCTTCTTTTACTTTCTCTACAGCAAATTTCATAGAACCTGCGGAAAGGAATTGCCCTTTTTTAACATTAACTACTTTTCCTGTTTCTGCAGCAGCAATTAATAAATCAGTTTGCCGGCATAAAAATGCAGGGATTTGCAGCACATCTACATAAGCAGCAGCCATTGCCGCCTCCGCACTTTCATGGATATCAGTAACAGTTGGAACGCCAAATTCTCTACCGATCCTTTCTAAAATGCGTAAAGCTTTTTCATCACCAATGCCTGTAAAAGAACTCCCTTTGCTTCTATTCGCTTTACGGTACGAACCTTTAAATATATATGGAATGTGTAGTTTATCGGTAATGGTTATAATCTTATCAGCAATCCTCATGGCAATATCCTCGCCTTCAATAGCGCATGGACCTGCCATTAAAAAGAAATTTCCTGAATCTGTATTTTTTAATTTATCTAAATAATTTAGCATAGTTGAGATATGAGATATGAGATATGAGATAGGAGGTATGAAATATGAGTTTGTCTCAAATCCAGCATCTCATATCTCACATCTGATTTTTAATTTCCTAATTCTGACATGAATTTAATCCGCATCAATTGAATTTCTTCACGGGTATAATCGGTTTCGCCCAATTCATTAAGCGCTTCGTCTATAGAATCGCTTTCGGCTGCTCTGAAATAATCAAAAACTTCATCCTGTCTATCATCATCAATTACTTCATCAATGAAATAGTTTAGGTTAAGTTTAGTACCAGAGTTTACAATCGATTCTACTTCTTTCAGGATTTCTTCATAAGTAATGCCTTTCGAATCGGCAATGTCTTCCAAACCGATCTGTCTGTCGATATTTTGTATGATCGAAACTTTCATTTGTGATTTATTGGCCTGAGTTTTAATAATCAGATCGATAGGACGTTCGATATCGTTATCCTCGACATATTTTTTAATCAATTCGATAAAAGGTGTTCCGAATTTCATCGCTTTACCCGAACCTACACCAGAAATCTGGCGAAGTTCTTCCACCGTAATCGGGTAGTGTGTACACATTTCCTCTAATGATGGATCCTGGAAAACCACGAATGGCGGAACACTTTTCTGTTTTGCAATTTTTTTACGTAATTCTTTAAGCAGTGATAAAAGATGAGTATCTAATGCACCTGTGCCTTGTTTTACATCATCATCATCATCGTCAGCACCGTTCTCTATGGGTTCATTCAATATAAATTTAAGGCTATAAGGATTAACAATAAAATCTCTCCCTTGCTTTGTTAATTTCAATAAACCATAATTATCAATATCCTTAAAAAGATAATTGTTTAAAACAGCCTGGCGGATAATCGATTTCCACATCAACTCACCTTCTTCTTTACCAATTCCAAATTCAGGAACCTTGCTATGTTCGTACGCAATGGTTTGCGCCGTTTCTAAGCCTAAGAAAACATTCAGCAAATGTGCATCGTCGAATTTCTCTCCTGATTTTTCAATAAATTTTAATAAGACAGATAACTGATGCTCAGCGTCAAATTGTTTTTTGGGCTTTTTGCAGTTGTCGCACATGCAGTTACAGCCGGTTTCGTTAAAGTTTTCGCCGAAATAATGAAGGATCTGCTTACGTCGGCAAACGCCTGACTCTGCATAATCAATCACTTCCTTTAATATCTGTGTACCAATTTCTCTCTCAGAAACAGGCTTATCTTTCATAAACTTAGCCAGCTTATCTACATCTTTTTGCGAGTAGAAAGCAATGCACACGCCTTCGCCACCATCACGTCCGGCCCTGCCGGTTTCCTGATAATAACCCTCCATACTTTTAGGAACGTCATGGTGGATGACAAAGCGAACATCTGGTTTGTCGATGCCCATACCAAAGGCGATGGTTGCCACAATCACCTCCGCGTCTTCCATCAGAAATTTGTCCTGCGTTTCGGCCCTGACCTTTGGATCTAAACCCGCATGATAAGGCAATGCGCTGATTCCATTGAGGTTTAAAGCTTCGGCCACCTCTTCCACCTTTTTACGGCTAAGGCAATAGATAATTCCTGATTTACCCGGATTAGATTTGATGTATTTAATAATCTCTTTGGTAATGTCTCTTTTTGGGCGGATCTCATAAAATAAGTTCGGTCTGTTAAACGACGATTTAAATAATGTTGCTTCCGTCATCCCGAGGTTCTTCATAATATCCTGCTGTACTTTTGGCGTAGCAGTTGCAGTTAATGCAATAATTGGAATATTATTTCCCAGTCCTGCAATAACCTGCTTAATTTTCCGGTATTCAGGTCTGAAATCGTGCCCCCATTCAGAGATACAATGCGCTTCATCAACGGCAACGAAAGAAATTTTAATCAGATTTAAAAATTCAATATTGTCCTGCTTCGCCAAAGATTCTGGCGCAACATACAATAATTTAGTCTGACCGCTTAAGAGATCAGATTTAACTTGAGTAATTTCAGATTTGTTTAAAGATGAATTAAGGAAGTGAGCAATACTGTCATTTCCACCAAATGCCCTTAATTGGTCTACCTGGTTTTTCATCAATGCGATTAGTGGAGAAATCACAATTGCTGTTCCCTCGCTCATTAAAGCAGGTAACTGATAGCAAATAGACTTTCCTCCGCCTGTAGGCATAATAACAAAAGTATTATTGCCTTCTAAAATATTAGTAATGATCGACTCCTGATCACCCTTGAAATTATCAAACCCGAAGAAATTTTGTAGGTTATCAAATAACGACTTTTTCACGTCCATTTTGTGTAATAAAATATGCGATGCTATTTTTGTATCCAAAATAACATAATTTTACAAGAAATTCAAGTATTAACAAACAATTATTTTCTCTTTGAAAAGTAAAAAATCAATAATCCAGTCAGCTATAAGCACTTTAGAACTTGAAGCAGCCGCAATATTAAATGTTGCTAAGAATATTAACAACGATTTTGAAAAAGCCGTATCAAGCATTTTACAGGGTAAAGGACGGGTAATTGTTACGGGTATCGGAAAAAGTGCAATAATTGCGCAAAAAATGGTGGCCACTTTTAATTCAACCGGTACACCTGCTATTTTTATGCATGCTGCAGATGCTATTCATGGTGATCTGGGCATGATTCAAATAGATGATATTGTCATCTGCCTTTCTAAAAGTGGAAATACGCCGGAAATTAAAGTACTTACCCCATTGTTAAAAACAGCTGGCAATCTCTTAATCGGGATGGTTGGTGAGTTGAATTCTTTTTTAGCGGAGCAAGCAGATCTGATTTTAAATACTTCTTTCGAAAAAGAAGCCTGTCCACACAATTTAGCACCTACCACCAGCACTACCGCTCAATTGGCAATGGGCGATGCTTTGGCCATCTGTTTGTTAGAATGCAGGGAATTTAACGAAGCGGATTTTGCAAAATACCATCCGGGCGGATCGTTGGGTAAAAAACTTTACCTAAAAGCACGGGATTTAGCCTTATCAAACGAAAAACCTTCTATAAGCCCCACTGCCTCTGTAAAAGATGTATTGATTGAAATTAGTAAAAACCGTTTGGGTGCTGTTGCTGTTGTTGATTCAGCTAACCATGTATTGGGTGTAATTACCGACGGCGATATCAGAAGAATGTTAGAGAACAATAATTCTATAGCTGGTTTAAAGGCCGAAGATATTATGGGTAAAAGCCCTAAAAGCATACAATTTGATACCTTGGCAGTTGACGCCTTAGACATTATTAAACAAAACAATATAACACAATTGTTAGTTCTTGAACAAAATACTTACTTTGGCATCATCCATTTACACGATCTCCTTAACGAAGGCATTGTGTAATTTTTAAAATTAAAAATGAATAAAAATTATTATGCATTAATTATGGCCGGTGGCGTCGGAAGTCGCTTTTGGCCAGTAAGCAGGACAGAGTATCCAAAACAATTTATCGATTTTTTCGGCGTAGGCAAGACCCTTATTCAAAGCACGTACGAAAGATTTTTAAATATCTGTCCTCCCGAAAATATTTTTATCGTTACTAACGAAATATATTCGGACCTAATTAAAGAACAATTACCTCAGTTATCGGATAACCAGATTTTGGCGGAACCTTTAATGAGAAATACGGCACCGTGCATTGCTTATGGCAGTTTAAAAATTGCGGAGCTAAATCCAAACGCCACCATTGTGGTAGCACCTTCCGATCATACCATTGCCGATATTGATGGCTTCATACAGTCTATTGAGCAATCATTAGATGCAGCATCTAAAAATGACTGTTTAATTACTTTAGGTATTAAACCAAACCGTCCCGACACGGGGTATGGCTATATCCAGCATACTGATTATGTGCTTAATACTGACACAGATCTGCATAAAGTTAAAACTTTTACTGAAAAGCCAAATTTGGAATTGGCAAAATCATTTTTGCAAAGTGGCGATTTCCTTTGGAATGCCGGGATCTTTATCTGGTCGGCTAAAGCGATTTTAAGTGCTTTCGAAAAATATCTGCCAGACATGTACGAAATATTTAATATTGGTAAGTCTGAATTGAATAATGGAGGAGAAAAGGCGTTTATCAATAATGCCTATCTGCAATGCACCAATATTTCAATCGATTTTGGCATTATGGAAAAGGCAGAGAATGTTTATGTGCTTCCGTCTGACTTTGGCTGGTCTGACTTAGGTACCTGGGCTTCTATTTACGAAATGGCTGAAAAAGATTATGTTGGTAACGCCGTTATTCCTTCGGAGCAGGTATTGATGTTCGATTCATCGAATTGCATGGTGAATGTTCCAAAAGATAAACTGGTTATCTTACAAGGGCTGCATGATTACATTGTGGTTGAAAACAATAATATGCTCATGATTTGCCCAAGAAATGAGGAGCAAAGAGTTAAAGAGTTTGTAGCGGAGGTTAAATCCAGATTTGGAAACAAGTTTATATAAAGATGGATGAGTTGAGATGTAAAATGGATGATGTAGCATAGTTGCCCATCATCCATCTTACATTTACCATCTTACTACTTATTGTAGAAAAATCCTGAAACAAGTACCATTGCACGATACCAATAGAAAGGTCGTCATCTCGACTGTAGCGCAGCGAAATGGAGAGATCTATTTAGTTAGATTTAGCTTCGCTGAGCACTCTGTGGTTCTCGACTACGTTGCACTCCGATCAAAATGACGGTAACTCGAGGGATTTTTAGGCGTGGATTAATACTGTCATTTATATTGATTTTTATGAAATAAATTAATCCTCAGTATGATGCGCCCATGGAACGCACTAATCTATATTAATTCCATCAACCCTCTTCCCTATTACATCTAACATTAAACCGTTCTCTGCCTAACCGCTTCGTATAAAATTACTCCTGCAGCTACCGAAACATTTAATGATTCGATTTTACCAGCCATTGGTATTTTAGCTAAATGATCGGCTACTCTTAACAGATCATTAGAAATTCCTTCATCTTCTGAACCCATTACTATGGCAGTAGGCATGGTATAATCTGGTGCATAAATAAAATCACTGGTCTTTTCAGTACAAGCCACTATCTGCAGGCCACTTTCTTGCAGAAACAAGCAGGTTTTGTGTAGGTTGGCATGGCGACAAATCGGAATGCTAAATAATGCACCTGCAGACGTTTTAATAGCATCAGCATTAATTTGCGCCGCATTTTTTAATGGAACAACTATGGCGTGAACACCCACGCAAGCAGCCGTACGCGCTATTGCCCCCATATTGCGGACATCAGTTACACTATCTAAAACCAAAATTAATGGAACTTCGCCCTTTTCGAAAACAGCAGGAACAATGTCTTCAATGTTTTGATAGGTAATTGGAGAAATTACTGCAATTACACCTTGATGGTTTTTCTGCGACATGCGGTTCAGCTTCTCCACCGGAACCGAGTTTAATGGAATTAAGGTATCTTTTAGAAGGGCTTTTAACTCTAGAAAAAGTTCCCCGCCCAAACCGCGTTGCTGATAAATGGTTTCAATATCTCTTCCTGCTTTAACGGCTTCTATTACGGCCCTGATGCCAAATACAAACTCGTTATTCTCTTTTGCGCGTTGCGGTCTTCTAAAATTATCCATGTTTCGAAATTGTTAGGCAAAAGTATTCAAATAAAATGTTTTAGCCCTAAACAATGTACTCCTTATTAACATTTAATTGTTTAAAAATTTTTACAGCGTCGCAAATGCAATAAAATTTAATCTGATTATGCTTCAATTTGTTAACAAACAGCTAGTAACTAATTCAAGCAACCCCATCAAAATTTAATTACTTTTGTGGAATGAGTATCGATAATGAACAAGGCGGAAAGAACAGTATGACTGCAAGAAAAAGCAGGTTAAGTAATACCATAAGTTCACAGGGGAAAATTCCCCCTCAGGCATTAGATCTTGAGGAAGCAGTTCTTGGGGCATTAATGCTCGAAAAAGATGCACTTTCTGCTGTAATTGATGTTTTAAAGCCAGAGGTTTTCTATAACATTGCCCATCAGAAAATTTTTGAAGCGATTCATATTTTATTTCAAAAATCGCGACCAGTTGATATTTTAACAGTAACTGCTGAACTAAGGACTTTAGGTTCTCTGGAAATAGTTGGCGGTGCTTATTACATTACGAGTTTGACCAATCGCGTTGCTTCTGCAGCGAATATTGAGTTTCATGCCCGTATTATTTCTCAGAAATACATTCAGCGTGAGTTGATCAGAATTTCGACTGAAATTATTACAAATGCCTACGAAGATACCACTGATATTTTTGATCTCTTAGACCAGGCAGAAAAAGGGCTTTTTGAAATCGCCCAGAATAACCTGCGTAGGGATACGCAAAAAATGGACGATATTATCAAACAATCTTTAGCCACACTAGAGGAACTCCGTACGAAAACAGATGGTTTAACCGGTGTACCAACAGGTTTTACAGGATTAGATAGAATAACCGGAGGCTGGCAAAAGCAAGATTTAGTAATTATCGCTGCACGTCCGGCGATGGGAAAAACAGCCTTCGTACTAACCTGTGCAAGAAACGCCACCGTCGATTTTGCAAAACCAACCGTAGTATTCTCACTGGAGATGTCGTCGGTTCAGCTGGTGAATCGTTTAATTTCCGGAGAAGCAGAAATTGAGCAGGAAAAAATCAGAAAAGGAAATTTACAGGAATGGGAATGGCAGCAGTTACACAGTAAAATTGGCCGTTTAACCGAAGCTCCCCTGTTAATTGATGATACACCTGCACTAAATATTTTTGAATTCAGGGCAAAATGCCGAAGGTTAAAATCGCAATACGATATCCAACTGGTAATTGTCGATTACTTGCAGTTGATGCATGGTAAAGGCGAAGGAAAAGGCGGTGGTAACCGTGAGCAGGAAATTGGTAGTATATCGAGAGCGCTAAAATCAGTTGCAAAAGAGCTTGATGTTCCGGTACTGGCCCTATCGCAGTTAAGTCGTGCGGTAGAGAGTAGACCAGGTTTACAGGGAAAAAGACCAATGTTATCCGATTTACGTGAGTCGGGTTCAATTGAGCAGGATGCGGATATGGTATTGTTCTTATATCGTCCTGAATATTATGGTATTACCGAGGATGAGCAAGGAAGATCGCAGGCGGGTATTGGTGAGGTTATTATTGCAAAACACCGTAACGGTGAAACCGGAATTGTACCACTTAAATTCGTTGGTAAATTTGTGAAGTTCGTGGATTTGGACGATGATTTTAATGCTCCGCCAAATTCATTTGCTGCAGATCCGTCTGCTGGAATGTATCCATCTCAGGATTTCGAAAAACAAAGCAATGTCATTATCCGTCCTTCAAAAATGGATGATTATAATGATGATGATCCACCTTTTTAGAAAATCCCACACGACCTAAAATGCTCCAAAATCGTCATGTCATACATATGATTTTTGTAAGATAATTATTCCTCTTGGGAGATGGACTTCAATAGATTGATCGTCATTCCCGCGCAGGCGGGAATCTTAATCTCTAGGCTTATGGCATTAAGATTCCCAATCAAGTTGGGAATGACGACCCCACGCAATGTATTAATTCATTTAAATTCCCCTGTCATTCATGTTCTTTTTTCTGCAATAAACTACGTAGTCATAGCAAAAAAGTATTTCGACTTTAATAAAAAGCAAAACTATGGGTACTGGCACAAAAAAACTGGCCTGGTAGCAGAAAGCCAATCAATCTAAACCCGATAAAACGAATGCTCCCGATTCTTCATCGGAGCAGCAGTGATAGCGGGACTACATTAACTTATATAGTACTGTAATTGCTTTTCAAATTATAGTTAAGATTCAAAACCTTCATCTGTTATTACTAAAATAAATATCCAATTAATATACCTGCTAATACAATAACAGGTGGACTAACTTTAGTAAAATTTAACAATAAAAATGTAGCGATCATAATCCCTAAAAACACCCAGTTAAAGCCCATTGGTATTAATAGTAGCACAAAAGCCGCAATAATAAATCCAACGCTAACGGCATTAATTCCGGAAAGGCTATGACGGATTCTGGAAATCTTTTTCAGATCGTCCCAAAACGGTACAATAAATAAAACAAGGATGAGTCCTGGTAAGTTAATGCCGATTACGCCAATTAATCCGCCTAAAATCTGCCCCCATAATCCGTATCCAAAGTTCTTCATACTTAATGCACCTAAGTAACTGGTAAAAGAAAATGTTGGACCAGGTAAGGCTTGCTGTAATGCAAAACCCGATAAGAATCCGGATGAAGGCAAATAGTGTTTCATCTCTACAAACTCAGTAAACATTAAAGGCACAAGCACCTGTCCGCCTCCAAAAACCAATATTCCGTTACGGTAAAAGTTTTCGAGTAAACGGATGGGTAAACTAAAGGGCGATGTTCTATTGATAATGGCACCTACCAAGGCGAATAACAGCAAAGCACCTAAAAAGTAGATCATTTTTTTAGGGTTGATGTTCGAAAAAAGTTTCACCCTCAATTCCGTTTCTTCCTTCGGCGTTTCAATGGCTGAAGAAATCATTCCGCCGATCAATATAGAAAGTGGAAATACATAAGCATTTCTTAAAACTAATGTAACAATAACCGAAGCAATGGCCAGGAATATAGAAACCTGAGAGGATAAAACCTTTCTGCCTAGTTTCCATGCGCCATAAGCTACAATCCCTAAAGCAATGGGCTGGATATATTCTAAAATATCGTTAAACTTTTGTTTTTGATCAAGTAAAGCATAACTAATTGCTGCAAAGGTCATTATGGTTGCAGTAGGCAATATCCAGATCAGGAAAGTGATAATTGCCAGTTTAAGTTTTCCAACCTTCCAGGCTATCCCAACAAGGGTTTGTGTCGATGCTGGTCCGGGTAAAACCTGTGCCAGTGCATTCAGCTCTAAAAGTTCTTCCTCTGAGATAAATTTGGCGCTCTGAACAAAATATTTAAGCAACAAAGCAAGGTGTGCCTGCGCCCCGCCAAAAGAAGTGAAAGTAAAAAAAATTACATTCCGGATAAACAGCCACTGCTTTTTGGCAGCGATGGGTTTGGTTTGCATTAATTCAAAGCTAATAACTGTTAACTGAAAATTGACAACTGATAAATGGCTTAATCATCTTCATAATCTAATCCGGCGGCAGTATTATAAGCGCCCTGTAATTCTGAAAAGGCATGCATATCTCTTTTATTTCGGGCCACTTGCATCCCCTTCTCGTAGGTTTCGATTGCTTTCTCTTTTTCCCCGTCTTTTTCCAATAATTTGCCTAAATGGTAATAAGTTCCTACATAATCAGGATGTTTATCGGTTAATTGAAGGTAAAAAGAATAAGCTTTTTCCTTATCATTTAGATTGTTATACTCTGTGGCTAAGGCATATAGTATAAATGGGTCGTTAGCATCACTCTCTAAAAATTCTAATAACTTGCTTAAACGGGTGGATGACATTTTATTTCCTTGCTTTTTTAATTAAATTTGCAGAAAGACCTTATATAATAATGATATCATATATGAACCGATCAGCAGCTAAACAATTTTAGTTCCGGAACGTTCATAGCAATAAAAACCACTATTAACATATGAAAATATTAGTTTGTATCAGTAACGTGCCAGACACGACGACAAAAATAACTTTTACTAATGATAATACCGAATTCAATACGTCAGGAGTGCAATATATTGTTAATCCTTATGATGAAATCGCTTTATCACGTGCAATTGAGTTAAGCGAAGGTGGAAAAGGAACCGTAACTGTGATCAATGTTGGCGAAGCAGCTAACGATCCGACCATCAGAAAAGCACTGGCCATTGGAGCCGATGATGCAGTTAGGGTAAATGCAGCCCCGAGAGATGCTTATTTCGTGGCTAAACAAATTGCAGAATACGCTAAAGACAAAGATTTTGATGTTATTTTAACCGGTCGCGAATCTATTGATTACAATGGTAATCAGGTTGCAGCTATGGTTGGCGAATTTTTAGATATTCCATCTGTATCCATCATCAAAAAATTAACTTTCGAAGGAGATACAGCCACTATTGAACGAGAAATTGAAGGTGGTAAAGAAGTTTTAACCGTTTCTGGTAAGTTCATCGCAAGTTGCGCTGAAGGTGTGGCAGAACCTAAAATTCCGAATATGCGTGGTATCATGAGCGCCAGAACAAAACCTTTAACCGTTGTTGATGCAATTGCTATTGAAGAGGTAAGTAAAGTAACTAAATACGAAACTCCTGCTCCCCGTGGAACGGTAAAATTAATTCCTGCCGATCAAACAGAACAGTTGATCAGCTTGTTACACAGCGAAGCTAAAGTAATCTAACCTACTAAATCCCCTGACGGGGACTTTTAAAATAAATAAAAAATTAAATTTTACTAAAATCCTTTTAAGGAAATAAATTATATGTCAGTATTAGTATATGTAGAACAAGCTGAGGGAAAATTTAAGAAATCTGTTTTTGAAGCCGTATCTTATGCCAAAGCCATTGCCGATCAACAATCAACTAATTTAACCGCAATTTCTATTGGCGATGTAGCCGACAGCGAATTAAAGGAATTAGGTAAATATGGTGCATCAAAAGTATTAAATGTAACTGCCGATCAATTAAAAACCTTTGTAAATCAGGCTTATGCAAGTGTTATTGCTACTGCTGCCGAAAAAGAAGGTGCTGATATCGTTGTTTTATCTAACTCTTTCTCTGGTAAAGGTTTAGCACCGCGCATTGCAGTAAAACTTAAAGCGGGATTAGCGGATGGTGCAGTTGAGTTACCTGGTACTGATGGTAAATTTTCGGTTAAAAAAACGGCTTTCTCAGGTAAAGCATTCGCCATTACCGAATTAACATCGGCTAATAAAGTAATTGCATTAAATCCAAATGCATTTGGTGTTAAAGAAAATGCAACCGATGCAGTTATAGAAAACTTTGCTGCTGATATTAAACAATCAGACTTAGGCACAGTTATTAAAGATATTGTAAGGGCTACTGATAAAGTTTCGTTACCGGATGCAGAACTGGTAGTATCAGCAGGCAGAGGATTAAAAGGACCAGAAAACTGGGGAATGATCGAAGAGCTTGCCAATTTATTGGGAGCAGCTACAGCTTGTTCTAAACCGGTATCGGATGCAGACTGGAGACCACATTCAGAACACGTTGGTCAAACTGGTATTGCTATCAGCCCTAATCTTTATATAGCTATTGGTATCTCAGGCGCCATCCAGCATTTGGCGGGTGTTAGTTCATCAAAAGTGATTGTTGTAATCAACAAAGATCCGGAAGCTCCTTTTTTCAAAGTGGCCGATTATGGTATTGTTGGTGATGCTTTTGAAGTGGTACCAAAATTAATTGAAGCATTAAAAGCACATAAAGCATAAAATAAACCTTTAAACCTCGCAGGTTTTAAAATGGCGATAGCCTTCAATGAGACCGAAAAAAAACTTATCACCCGAATTAAACCTGCGAGGTTTGGAAAACAAATATGAAAAAAGTTAAATTAGATATTGTAGGTTTATCTTACAGCCAGACTCAATCTGGTGCTTATGCCCTTGTTTTAGGAGAAGTAAATGGACGCCGTCGCTTACCAATTATTATTGGTGCATTTGAAGCGCAGGCCATTGCCATAGAAATTGAGAAAATGACTCCTAGTAGGCCATTAACACATGATTTATTCAAATCAATGGCTGATACTTTTCATATCGATATTAAGGAAATTATTATATACAACCTGGTTGATGGCGTTTTTTACGCAAAGTTAATCTGTAGTGATGGTAAAAATACACATGAAGTTGATGCCAGAACATCTGATGCTATTGCTTTGGCCGTTCGGTTTAATGCCATGATTTATACCTACGAATTTATTTTGGCTTCTGCCGGAATCGTGATAGAAGGTAATGACTTTCTTTTTCTTGAAAATATGGATTCTATTGCCAAAGAACCCGAAGCAGATAGCCTGCCTACCTCAACCCAGCAACAGGGTTTTGGTGATTTAACATTGGAGGAACTTCAACAAAAATTACAGGAAGCCATTGCCGAAGAAGCCTATGAAAAGGCCGCAAGATTAAGAGATGAGTTGAATAAGCGCGGAACATCTTAGTATTGGAGTATATTAAAAGTTTATCCGCTCAAAATTTGTCAGGTTTTTTCTCTCAAATCCCCTCTGTAAAAGCTAAATTCTAAAATGAACCGGATTATTTTAAATAATTTAGGTTCATTTTGGATTATCATTTAAAATAGTTCTATATTCAGCTTTTACTTTCAATCATTCAAACTAAATTATTATTATGAATGTTAAGTTTCGCTTAACTATAATGAGTTTCATGCAATTCTTTGTATGGGCTGCCTGGTTAATTACAATTGCAAATTATTGGTTTGGAACCAAACAATGGGATGGTGCAGATTTTGGAATCATTTTTTCTACGATGGGCATTGCATCACTATTTATGCCTACCATAACCGGTATTTTAGCCGATAAATGGATTAACGCAGAAAAACTTTATGCCATCTTGCATCTACTTTACGCAGCAACCATGTTTTACCTGCCACAGGTAAATGATCCGCATACTTTTTTTTGGGTAATCTTGGTAGCCATGTGTTTTTATATGCCAACCATAGCCCTGAGCAATTCGATCAGTTACACCACCTTAAAAAATGGCAATTTTGATGTAATAAAAGACTTTCCGCCCATCAGGGTTTGGGGTACCATTGGTTTTATTGCTGCCATGTGGATTACCAATTTAACGGGCAATAAGGCCAGTGCCAACCAGTTCTACATTGCAGGTATAAGTGCCTTATTGTTGGGCATATACGCTTTTACATTACCTGCTTGTAAGCCTTTAAATTTAATCAGCGATAAAAAAACATTTGCACAGAAACTTGGACTCGAATCTTTTAAGCTTTTCGCCGATTACAAAATGGCGTTGTTTTTCATCTTTTCTATGTTTTTAGGAGCTGCTTTGCAACTTACAAATGCTTATGGTGATGTTTTTCTGGATGAATTTAAATTATTCCCCGTTTTTGCAGAATCATTTGTCATTAAATATTCTACCATCATTTTATCAATTTCGCAGGTATCAGAAACACTTTTTATTCTGGCTATTCCTTTCTTTTTGAAAAGATTTGGCATTAAATGGGTAATTGCAATTGCGATGTTTGCCTGGGTACTACGTTTTGGTTTATTCGCCTATGGCGATCCTTCAACCAACCTCTGGATGATCATTACTTCATGTATTGTTTACGGAATGGCATTCGATTTCTTTAATATATCAGGATCGCTGTTTGTTGAAACATCAACTGCGCCAAAAATCCGTTCTTCTGCACAGGGTTTATTTATGATGATGACTAATGGCTTTGGTGCCGTGTTTGGCAGTTTGGTTTCAGGTTGGATGATTAGCCGCTTCTTTACCACTTATTACAGTACGATTGCTTCGCTCTCCAAATATGTTAAAAGTGAGGAAGACAATGTACACTTACTTAAATTTCTTAAAAATAAAGGAATTGATGTATTGCCTAACGGAAACCTCAGCAGGGCCCTTGATGTAAAGGACTGGCATAACATCTGGTTAACTTTTACCATTTACGTACTTGTTATTGCAGTCGTTTTTGTGGTCATATTTAAGCATAAACATACACGGGCAGAAGTAGAAGCTATTAATCATTTATAATTCCAATTTATTCCAATGCCAGCTGGTAAGTATAGAAAAGAACACAACTGCCTAAACTGTGGCGCTCATGTTGAGAAACATTATTGTAGTGATTGCGGTCAGCCAAATTTAGAATTAAAAGAAAGTTTCTGGGCTTTTATCAGCCACAGTATTGCACATTACTTTCACTTCGACAATAAATTCTTTCAAACCCTCTCTCCTCTTTTAACAAAGCCTGGGCAGGTAACGCTCGATTATTTGGCTGGTAAAAGAGCCCGGTACATTAATCCGGTAAGCATGTACATTTTTGTTTCCATCGTATATTTTTTGGTGGTGTATTCGCCAAAACACGTAGAAAAAGACCCCGATAATGGACATATTGGTATCGAAAAGAAAAAGGATGAAAATGTTACAGATAGTGTAAATAAAGCACTAAAGCTTACAGGTATATCTAAAGAAATTGCAAATAAAGCTACAAGATCGATTAACGAAGCAATCAAGAAGAAGGAATTTGTAAAACTTGGTTTTGCTGATCAGGAGAAAGAATTAAATAGACTTAATGCAGAAAATGCTAAACTAAAGTCTGATTCTCTAATTGATATGATCAATGAATATAATGATATTCACATCGAAAGGAATGATAGTACCTATGCAGCTTATCTTTTGAGACAGAAAAAGCTGCCTGTTTCCAAACAAGATAGCTGGTACGATAGACTGATTAAAAAGCGGTCAATCACACTTGGAGAAAAATCTGAGGTCATCCAGGAAACTCTGGAGCATAACCGCCCGAAGCAATATTTTTTATTGATGCCATTGCTGGCCTGGTTTATTATGCTCAACTTCAGAAAAAACCACATCTACTATCTGGATCACCTGATTTTTACTATCCATGGTATGATGGTTTATTTTATCGTCGCCATTATCACTCAGCCGGTAATGAAACATGTTTTTGGGGAAGATTCTTTTGTCAGCAAAATTATTGAGGTGGGTGTTACCATATTTCTGTTCTGGTATATGTTTAAGGCACTTACCATTTTTTATCAACGCAAAACGTGGAGCACAATTTTTAAAATATTCTGGATATTGATCCTGTATGCAGTAGCTTTTAAACTATCGGAAATAGTGATGATTAACCTGATTTATTACGTAGCTACCTAAAATTGTATCGTCATTTCGACCGTAGCGGAGAAATCTTTGAACTATCCACTTAAACGTTCTTTAAAAATCTCTCCATTTCGCTTTGCTCCAGTCGAGATGACGGATAGAACCCATAAAAAAACCACCCAAGATACTCGGGTGGTTTTTTTATGGGTTTTATAGAATTATTTTCTGTCTTTAATCTCAACAAATTCTCTGTCAGTTTCGCCTACATAAATCTGACGTGGACGACCTATCGGTTCTTTGTTTTCGTGCATTTCTTTCCATTGTGCAATCCATCCTGGTAAACGCCCTAAAGCAAATAGAACAGTAAACATTTCGGATGGGAAGCCTAATGCGCGGTAAATAATACCTGAATAAAAATCTACATTCGGATATAACTTACGGTCGATAAAGTATTGATCGGTTAAAGCCGCTTCTTCTAATTTTTTAGCAATTTCTAAAATCGGATCATCAATGCCCAGGTTTTCTAAAATATCATCACAAGCTTTTTTAATAATTTTAGCTCTTGGATCGAAGTTTTTGTAAACCCTGTGCCCAAAGCCCATCATGCGGAATGGATCATTTTTATCTTTCGCTTTTGCAATCCATTTCTCTGTATCACCGCCATCAGCTTTAATCAACTCTAACATGTCGATCACCGCCTGGTTAGCACCGCCGTGCAGTGGACCCCATAGTGCCGCAATACCGGCAGCAATTGAAGCATATAAATTACAATCAGAAGAACCTACAATACGAACGGTTGATGCTGAACAGTTTTGCTCGTGATCTGCATGTAAAATAAGCAATTTATTCATGGCATTAACCACAATCGGATTTACGTCGTAATCTTCGGTACGTTGTCCAAATGTCATCCAAAGAAAATTGGTTACATAATCGTATTTATTTTTTGGATAAATCAGTGGATGACCTAATGATTTTTTATAAACGAAAGAAACAATGGTTGGAAATTTAGCCAAAAGTTTGATGATGGTTAAATCTTGTTCTTCTGCGGTTTGATTTGGCTTTAAGCACTCAGGATAGAATGTAGACAATGAGAAGATCAGGGAGCCTAACTGACCCATTGGATGAGATCTTGATGGATAACCATCAAAAAATTTCTTCATATCCTCATGTATGAGTGTATGTTTACTGATTTCGGCCTGCAGTCCTTCTAATTGAGTTTGCGTAGGAAGATCACCATAGATAATCAGATAAATAACCTCTAAAAAACTCGATTTTGCCGCAAGCTCTTCAATAGAATATCCCCTGTATTTTAAAATGCCTTTTTCACCATCTAAAAAAGTGATTTTACTTTTTGTAGAACCAGTATTTTTAAAACCAGTATCTAAAGTTACAAAGCCTGTTAGATCTCTTAATTTCGAAATATCAATGGCCTTTTCATCTTCTGTTCCTGTAATTACTGGCAATTCTACTGTCTTACCATCAACTTTTATCTCTGCAATATCTGACATATTATTGTATTATGTTTATAGCTTTCTAAATTATATAAAATTAATATACATGCATAACAAATCTGTTAAATTAATATGAATAATTAGTCAAAATGACGTAACAATCATGCTTAATTAAACCCGTTTTAGCACCTTATTTTGCCTTAATCTCTTCGGCAACTCTACCACATTCTAACATCTCGTTACCATAGTAAGGATTTTTAATTTCCTTTTCGGTTGATAACCAATCACCTCCGTCTCCCTTATTCGCCATAGGGCAATGTTGAACATATATCGTGCCTTTTTCTATTTCTGCATTTTTAAGCAAGGCGATTAAATCGGCACTTAAAACAGTGAATTCTTTTCTTTGCGAAGCGAGATTCTTGCTTGCAGCGATTTTTCCTGAAACAGCTGCAGTAGGCTCGCAACCTTTATAGGCAGCCAAACTCGTTTGTAACGTTGCTGCCGATTTTTGTGCACTGGCAGAATCTGATTTTACGAGTGCATTTTTTAAATCTACATATTGGTTAAAGATTTGAGATTTTTGCTTGTCTTTTATAGAAACCTCATTTTTAACCGATGCCGAATCTGTTTTTATTGAATCTTTAGTTTTTGCAGATTTTTTGTCTGTCTGGTTACAGGCCATTAAAGCGGTAAGTATTACTAGTCCGAATATTCTTTTCATTTGTATTTGGTTTTCGGCTCAAAATAGCAATTAAAATGGTAAATAAATAAAAAAGTCCCGATTTTCATCGGGACTCCAAAATTAAATGATGTTCTAATTATAATTTAAAATTATAAGCCAGTCTCAGGTTAAATTGTCCGGTTTTCATGAAGTAAAGATCGGAAGCGCTGTTATTTACATACCCCTCATATTTTACGCCAAGATCAAGACCGTTTTTCCATTCGTAACCTAAACCACCGGTATAAATAAAGTTCATGTTGGCACCCTCTTTTATGGCTAAACCTGAACCAAGTTCGGTAGCAAGATACATTCTTTCAATTGGGAATACCCTCACACCACCCATTACCGGAATAAATTCGAATTTTAGCGGGCTGCCTTTCCATTTTAAACGGGTATAACCGCCGGAAGCTGTAACAGCTACATACGGGCTTAAATCATACTGAAGTTTTACATCTGCACCATAACCATAATCCATTTCCGAACGATCTGGAAATAATCCAGCATTTACACCTACGCCGATTTTGAAAGCCATTCCGCTTCCGGTAGTCATTGGCTCGGTGGAACCCATTGTTTGCGCTTTTAAATTAGAAGTGGTTAAAATTGCAAGAGCCGTTAAAGTCGTTGCAAAAAGTTTAGTAGCTGTTTTCATTTTAAGATATTTTAAGTTATCAATTAAGGATTTAATTTATATACGTTAAAATATCTATGGCGGATTTTCAAATTTTCATTTTTTTCAGAATGTTATGGAATATAAAGGCCTCCTCTATTAAGGAGGCTTTTATAAAGCTATTAATTATTGATTAATTGATAGGGTTATTATTTCTTCTTGGTTCAACACTAATACTCAGTACATTTCCATTAGTTATTTCACGTGTCACATAACTACCATTTGACATTCCTATAATAATAGGTTGGTCAAATGTTAGGATAGCTTCCGCTAGATTATCTGAGCCTAACATTGTTTTTATACTATATGTTCTCTTGTCAGTTGTAGTTGCAGTTTCGCCGAATTTTAAACCCAGTTTTGCTACAGATGCGAATTGAGGTTCGAAGCCAAAATTAGTGGCAAAGGTGGTTGTATTTTCATAACTTTTAGTTTCTTCTTGAGTGCCATCTACTTCATAAAAAATAAATTTCCAGGCCGTGCCATAATTTTCTAAATCCCAAGGAATTAATTCAATATTTGGATGGAATTCTTTAGGAATAGCATTCCTGAATCCATATATTTTTCTGCCAATAAACTTAAGTTCGCCAGTCAATTCATACTGTAGATCGAATAACTCCGATGGTCTAACACTCATCTGCCTAACATATTCATTTCCAGCTCCATTTTTAGCGTTTACCAATACTGAAATTCTAAATTCAAAATTTCCATCTGTCCACATTGTTGTTGGTAAATTCCCTGTGTTCGGCCCGGTGGCGTAAGAATTATTTACTCTAGGATCACCATCTTGATCTGAAATTATTCCCAAGGCATTTGGCGTTAAAAATTTAAATGATGTAATATATTCGCTATAATAGTTTCTAAATTTCCCTTTAGGACTGCTTGAAGTAATACCGTAATAAACATAATCGCGATGCCAATCATTACCAGAATTGTATGCATCAACATTTACTTGGTCAATCGCATTTAAATCAGACACATTCGGTGATGGTGCAACACGACTAATTGTCCCTTGTATACTAGCCAACTTATTTGTTTTTAACGATAAAGAGGAAGTTGATTTTTCAACAGGTAAACTACCATCATAAGCTTTATCGATGAACTCAAATGAAAGACCATTTGAAGTATTAGAAACGAGCTTTACACCACTACTTTTTACAGCTAATTTGTTATTACCTTTTTTGACAATCACCCGCTCATTTTCCTTAACAACTAAAACCGGAAATCCGGGTATTTGTTTTTGCGATAATTTTACTTCCACGCCCTTATCATCATACAATGAAACGGTTCCAGCTTTATCCAAATTAGATACAGCTATTACCGGAGCCTCGCTGATTGTATTCCAGCTAGCGGGTGTAAAGTTAGGCAAGGTAGGAACAAAAATTGTTAAAAGAGGAAATTCTCTTTCTATAGCTTCTAACTCTTTCTCAGTGGTAAAATTTAGCAATTTAGACCTGAATGATTTACCATTGCTAATCTCAGCATTTTTTATTTGATAATATAAAATATCATTATCCCGATCAAATTCTTTTAAACCTTCTGTTTTAATAAACTTTCTTAAATCTTCATCTGATTTCACTGCTTTTGCTAAAATTTTTGCAAATGATGTTTGCAATTCTACGGTTCTACTTTTGACTTCTAAGTTTTCAATTTCTTTTGATGAGTTTTTGCCTATCTCTTTTTTACAACTTAATAATGATGTTGAAACTAACAATCCTGTCAGCAGTAATTCTAATGTTCTTTTTTTCATAGTTATTGTTTTTAATAATAGATGCTACAAATGTAGTAAAAAACAGCACTAACTATAAATTAAGTTACTATATTTAAATATGTTTATATTTTATGTTAATAGTGTTAAATTAAATATATTAAACTAATTAAATATACAAAAAAGGTCATATGTAATTTAATACATAAGACCTTTTTGATCTTTAATTCTTAGATATTTACAAGCTAAATCCGTAAGCTAAGCGAATGCCAGCAAAACCAATACTACCATTGTTAGAGTAACCTTCGTATTTAGCAGCTAAATCTAAACCATTGCTCCATGCATAACCAATTGCCGGAGAATAAACAAATGAAGTACCAGAACCTTTAGTTGTACCAAAACCAGCACCTAACTCTGCAAGGCCATAAGCACCCGCACCCGAATCATTAAAGAAATATTTTGCACCTGCTTTAACCGGAATTATGCCGAAGCTTCCACCTCCGTAAGAGTCTTTTCTAGAAAAGTTATTATAGCCCGCAGTTACAGGAATTGATAATTGCTTATCTACGTTAAATTGATATCTGATATCACCACCTAACACTAAACCATATCCAGTTGATGTTCCCGCTCCTACATTTAATCCTATTCCTAAGTTCCGACTTGATTGCGCGTTAGCATTTGTAGTAAAGAATAAAGCCACGACAGCTGCTGAAGTAGCAATAATTTTAGTAATTGTTTTCATTTTTAAGATATTGTTTTTGAGTTAAACTAATATCTTCAACAGATACAAAGGTTGTGCCAAAAGGGCTTTATTAATATAATTTAAGCGATAAGACAACCTTAAGATGACCAATAAAGTTAATTTGAAGCAACTGAAACCTTTTCAAGTATTAACTGTTTTAACAGGTTTGTTGATGCAGATGCATCCAGCCAGATAATCTCCACATTGTCCTTTTCCATTTTCCTGAAAAAAGTATTTTGTCTTTTGGCATATCGGCAAATAGCAGTACCAAGTCTCAGCTTTAATTCTTCAAAAGTTAATAATCCATCCAGGTAATTCACAATGAATTTATATTCCAGTCCGTAGAAAACCAGTATTTCTTTACTAATGCCCTCTTTAAGTAATTGTGCTACTTCTTCAATTAAGCCTGCATTGAATCTTTCGTTTAATCTGGCTAAAATTTTAGCTCTGGTCACCTCTACTTCATTCTTCAATCCAAAAATAATCGGTTTAATTTCCGGGCGATCTACTGTTTCCAGTGTATGATGTTTTAAATAATCTGCTATTTCTAATGCGCGGATTAATCTCTTTTTAGAGGATAGATCAACATGGCCGGTTTCCTGGCTTTTATCATTTTGCAATTTTAAAATCAATTCCTCTTTCGATAATAAATTTAGTTGATCTCTCAACTGTTGATTTACGGGAACAGCAGTAAATGTTTGATTTTGCAGAAGGCTATGGATATACATTCCTGTTCCACCACAAAGGATAGGGATTTTGTTTTTTTTTGTTATAGATTCAAAGGCCTGATAGAAATCATTTTTAAAAGCATCTACATGATAACGCTCGCCAGGTGTTAAAATATCGATTAAATGATAAGGGATGGTTTTGCCGTTTATATGATATTCTTGCAAGTCTTTTCCTGTGCCAACATCCATTCCTTTAAATATCTGACGGCTATCGGCACTAATGATTTCTCCATTTAAAGCATCTGCTATGCTTACGGCCAGCCTGGTTTTGCCAGAGGCAGTTGCGCCTAAAATGATAATGAGGTTATGCTGATCCATTAAAACTGGAGAATGAATTTTAAACTTCCTGTATGATATACCTCTTGTGCAAAAACCTGCTGATCTTTTTTAAGCTGACGATTTAGATTTTCATCCAATATGTAAATCTGAGGTTCCAAAACGGCGGTTTGCCTGAAACCCAATTTGATATAAGCCTCCCCTGCCGACCAGTCCCGATCTGCATAAGTCATCAGGTCATTAGGTTGATAGGTTGCAGCGAAAAAGGAAATCAGTTTACTTAATCCTCCGGTAATGGAATAACCCGCTTTAACTGCAAACCTGATCAGTTCTGCAGATTTATAATTTTCGGTATGATTCATTTTACGCAGTGCCGAAAAAGTAGCAACAGCCACGAGTTCCTCTTTTTCAAATAAACCAATTTTATAACGGCTGTTTACAGATCCCTGCAGGTGATTTTCAATTAAAAAAGAATCAGCAACAGGTTTGGTAATCTTGAATACTTTGGTTTTCCTGCCATGAATACGAATATTTTTACCAAGCAGAGATTTTATTCTCGCCAAAACCTGATCTGGTTTTGATAGCCAGAGATCTTCCCATAGGTGAATGAGTTTCGTATCTATGCGCTGATATTTTTCCTGTAAACCTATAAGATCGCGTGGGATAAATTTATGGTTTAAACTAACCAGGTGGATGATCAATTGATGATTAATCCGTAACAACTGAAATCCATCTTCTAAATAAAAAAAGTACCCGATTTTATGATGAGCAAGTGCTAGATTAAATTGATGGTGCCAGTTATCTTCGGAAATTAAGTTATTCAATCAGTAGAAAGTTATTGAGAAAAATTATCTGCTGCAAATTTAACCATCATATTTTTAAATCCATTCTTTTTCTTTAAAGTTCGTATGGATAATCTCCACTAAAGTTTCTACTTCTTTTAATTTGGTATCATCAAGGCTCGAAATTTTTAAACCTGCTTTATTTTCTCCAAAATTGTGTAAATCGTGATTTTCTGCAGAAAATTCATCCGTATTGATTTTAACTTCTACAGCATCACCGTTAATATAAACACCTGTAAAAAAGCGTTCTGTTACTTTTTCGCCGTTTAATTCAATATTTTTTTCACTGTAGAGATCATACCCATTTTCCGAATTTTCGTGTACCGTATATCCGCGGGTGGCGTATGGTTGTATTCCGGCTCTAATGGTCTGAAAAATTTCAACAAGATCAGTTTTCATAATTGTATTTGATTTTAGAATTAAACACCATAGTACAATTATTGTTTAATTTTTATTCTGTCAGCCACCAATTTTCCGTAGGCAAATATTCGTTTAAGATTACGGTTTCGCCCAATTTTGGAGTAACTAAGGGAAGCTGCTTCTCTGCTGCTGCTAAAACAACTCTTTTAATAGGTTCATTCCAGGGATGCATGGCTAAGCTAAATTTACCCCAATGTACAGGCATTAAAACTTTTGCTTTTAAATCAATTGCGGCCTGTACGGTTTCTTCTGGAAACATATGGATGTATGGCCAATAGGCGTTGTATTGTCCACACTCGAGTAAGGCTAAATCAAAGGGACCAAACTCCTCACCTATTTTAGCGAAGTGTGTATCATATCCGGAATCGCCACCCAAAAATAGCTGGTAGTTTGTAGTTTTCAGTACAAAGGCTGACCAAAGCGTTTGATTCCTTTTAAACTTTCTCCCGGTAAAATGTCTCGCCGGAACAGCTGTTAATTGCAATTTGTTAAACAATGTTATTGATTCGTTCCAGCTCAGTTCATTTATGTTTTCTTTCTTAATTCCCCATCGCTCCAGATGTGAACCTATTCCAAGCGAAGTGACGATGGTTTTAACTTCTGGCGAAATTTTTAAAATACTACTATAATCAAGGTGATCATAATGATCATGTGTGATGATCAGGATATCGATATTTTTAAATTCTTCTGCTTTTAGTACATCGGTGCCCAAAAAAGCCTTACTTCCGATAAATGAAAATGGAGAGGGAGTTTTGCTAAATATAGGATCAACCAGAATTCTTAAATCAGCTATTTTGATCAGGTAAGAGGAATGTCCAAACCAGATAATTTCGGGAGAATCACTTTTAGGAGTGCCATTTAAGTCGGGTGAAATATAAGGAAGCGCTTTATCAGGAGCCTTATTCGGGTGTTTTTCAAAAAGGAATGCGTTTAACACCTTAAAAAAGCTAATACCCTCAGGTTGCATTGGCGTTAAGGACTGGTTTTGCAAGGCACCATCATGATAATTAGCTAGGTGGCGGATTTTTTCCAGCCGTAATCCTTTTGGTAAACGCCCAAAAACCGGAAGATTCGTAATGACTAAAAATGTGATGAAGAGAACGAGTACAATATATAAGGCTATCATGTTATTTAATAAGTGAAGCAAAGTAATGAATATGCTTTTACAAAAAAACATGATTTGGATATATATGACGCATGGATTACTTCTTAGAGATTTGAATGGCAATGCCTCAAGTTGTTAAAGCATTGCTGTAAAACTTAAACAATTGGAATAAGCCCAACCCTATGTATAACATCCCTAAATTTTATACCTTTGGGAAGGGTTAAACATATAGCTTAGATAACTTTTGTACCTGCTTGCAGGAAAATAACCCAATTTGACGAGGAGTGGTACGAACACTTCTCGTCTTTTCGTTTAAATGAGATTGTATATAAAACAAGTTTCATTAAAAATTTGTTGAGGTGAACGCAATTCTTATTAACTTTATCATGCATTGAACCCCTTTAAAAGTGCTATGGCTAATTTTTCGATAAGTCTATAATTGTAAAGGTTTAGTAGTTTGGTAGCGCCATTAGTTTTCCGAAATTATTGATATTTATATAACAGCGGAAAGAAATGAGGAAAAAAAATAGCGCAAACGTTTGATTAATTTGTATTATTAAGTATTAAAGAAATTTAATGTAGTTTAGCACTCAAGAATGCAGTCGAAACCAACAACCATCAAAGAAATAGCCAGAATCTTAAACATTTCTCCATCCAGTGTTTCCAGGGGATTGCACGATCATCCGAGCATTGGAGCGGTTACGAGAGAGAAAATTAAGCAGCTGGCGAAGTCGCTAAACTATGAGCCCAATAATGCAGCTATTCTTTTTCAAAAAGGGAAAACGTATACTATTGGTGTAATTTTACCAGAACTGTCAGAACACTTTTTCTCCATCGCTATTTCTGCAATTGAAGATGAAGCTATTAAGAAAAACTATACGGTAATTTTTGCGCAATCACACGATCATTATGAGCAGGAAGTAAAGCTCGTTGAGAAAATGAAAAATCAACGGGTAGATGGCTTATTGGTTTCCATCAGTAAGGACACTTCTAAATTTGATCATTTCGAAAAGCTTAATTCATTTAATATACCAGTTGTATTTTTTGACCGGATACCGCCATTAAAAAACGTGCATTATGTTGCTTGTAGCCTGGAAAGTGCAACAGTAAAAGCTGTAAACTATCTATTGAAAAAGGGACACAGAAGTATTGGAATGATTAACGGCCCTAATACTTTATATGCGAGTGAGGAGCGCAGGGATGGTTACATACAGGCAATTACTTTTAACCGGTTAAAATTCGATCCATCCTTAGTAGTAAACTGTGATTTAACCGAACAAGGTACAATAGAAGCTGCCGAACAGTTTTTAAACCACAAAAGAAAACCAACGGCTATCGTTGCTTTTAATGATTATGTAGCGCTGTTTCTGATCAGATACTTTAAAAAGTTAAATGTAATTAATGATTTTGATATAGTGAGTTACGCAAATTTGCCTATTATCAGCTACTTAGATAATTCACCTGTAGCTTCAGTAGAGCAATATCCATATTTGCAGGGACAGAAAGCCGCCAATATCCTGTTAGATCTTATTCATAGTCCTAATTCTGAAAACCAGGCCTATTACAATACCATCGTAGAGTCTGATCTGATTATAAATGAAGTAAAAGAATAAACAAACGTTTGCGCTGAATTACTGGCTTTTGTTTAAACTTCCTGGTAAAATATTATACTGCTTTTTAAAGGCAGTAATAAAGTGTTGTGCATTTTTATAGCCTACAAGAAAAGAAACTTCATTTACAGTTTTCTTTTCTTTGGATAAAAAATAATGGGCTTTTTCCATCCTGATCTTGTAAAGATAGCCAAATACAGTAAATCCCGTTAGTTCCTTAAAACCTCTTTTAAGTTTATAATCATTAATACCAACCTTCCGCGATAATTCCATTAATGAATTCGGATTTTGTAAATCGTACTCAACCAATCGTTTGGCCATTAGAATTTTTTCTATATCATTCTTTTTTATTATGCCTGTTTGTTTTTCTTGTTTTTGATTAAAATAAGCAATAATCAATTCAAATATCCTGGCCTCCAAAAATAGTCGCTTTAATCTAGCTTCGTGTCTGGGGTAAATAATTTGCTGCAGTATCAAACCAATTTCCGGGCTGGTGGATTTTTGGATGGTTGTTTTAATCTCATAGCCAGGTTCTCCTCCTGTTACCTGGCAGAAATATTGTTCGGTGAGCTGTATATAAAGATAACTGGTTTTCTCTACTACATTAAATTTAATCGAATTAACCCTGCCTATATTAAAGTCCTGCTCGTTTTTAGCCAGTGATAAAAAATTATTTTGGTGCCTGTTATTATAATAATTAATTGTGCCGCTCAGACAAAATAGAAAGCCAATATGCTGTTGGGAAGATTCAAAGCTAAAACTTTCTTCCTCTTGGGGGCCAATTTCTACAATAGCAATATGAATCCCGCTAAACCACTTTTGGTTTATACGCAAGTTGGCATGAGCTGTTTTTAACTCTGATACCATCTCCTCTACATCTTTAATACCATCAAAATTATCAGGGTAGGTGTGCTCATAAATAATTTTTCCTTCTGGATAGGTAGAGAGTTTAACTTCCATATTTATTTAATCCGTTTAGCGGTATTAATTATCCGTTTAACGTTATCTGCTTTTATTGAATATCTACAAATTTGCATAATTATTTATAATTAGTCTAAATAAATGAAGATATATTTATCAATTGCCTTATCGCTTTATGGATTTGTTACTGTGGCTCAGGAAATTAAAATGGATACAGCAAAGGCAAATGATTTGAGAGAGGTAGTAATTACGGGACAGTACGGGCCGCAGACTTTGAAAAATTCGGTATACAATGTAAAAACCATAAGTGCAGAACGGATTAAGTTAAGAGCAGCAACCAATGTACAGCAGATTTTAAATACCGAACTCGGTTTTCGTTTTAGCAATGATTTAACCTTAGGCACAACTGATGTTTCTTTAATGGGAATGACTGGCAGGAATATTAAAATTTTATTGGATGGCGTACCTATGGTAGATCGATCGGATGCCCGCGAAAGTTTAAATCAGATAGACGTTAATACCATTGAAAGGATTGAAATTGTAGAAGGCCCGATGTCTGTTATATATGGTACTGATGCTCTGGCCGGCGTAATTAATATTATAACCAAAAATCCCGGAAAGCCATTGTTAAGCGTTAATGTGCGTGTACAGGAAGAGACAGCTGGAAAAGAATATAACCTGCTCCATGGTGCGGGTCAGCATAATCAGAATCTGAGTATTAGTTGGCAGCAAAAAGGCTGGAGTGTTTTGCTTGGTGCATCACATAACGATTTCGGTGGCTGGAATATGGCTCCAAAAACAGCATTTTTAGAAGAATTTAACAGCCATAAAAATCAATGGAAGCCTAAGGAGCAATGGCTTGGTAATACTAAAATCGGTTATAGAAATCAAAATTTCAATATATGGTATCGTTTAGATGGGCTAAACGAGGATATTGATTCGCGTTTTGGAATAAATCCATCAAGTTTCGAAGGGAAGCTGTCCACGTACACGACCAAACGTTATACGCAACAATTGCAGTCCGAATGGAGGGTAAATGATAAATTACAGGTTACAGCTATAGGAGGTTACACCGATTTACAACGATCAACCCATACTGTTATCCATAATTTTACAAACAACACAGAACGATTAAGCGTGGATCAGGGCGAACAGGATATCGCAAAATTCAACTCAGCTATTTTTAGGGCCACTGCAATTTACGTATTGAATCAATCAATTGTATTTCAGCCCGGAATCGAATACAATAGAGATGCAGCCAGTGGGCAGAGAATTAACGGATCGCCGGTCATCAATGATTATGCAGCGTTTATTTCTGCCGAGATTAAACTTACCGGTGGAATAAGAGTAAGGCCAGGATTGAGGTTTATTAAAAATTCCATTTACGATGCTCCACCTGTAATTCCGTCATTAAATACCAAATTTACTTTAACAAAAGATTTAGATCTGCGTTTGGCTTATGCGAAAGGTTTTCGTTCACCTGCCTTGAGGGAATTGTATTATGATTTTGTAGATGCCAGTCATAATATTTTGGGTAATCCCAATTTAAAAGCAGAAGAATCGAATAGTTTTAATGGTTCTTTGGCATGGTCAGGCATACATGAGAAAGATTTGCAATTCCGCTCTAACCTATCGGCTTTTTATAATCTATTTAAAAACAGGATAAATTTTGCTCAGTCTCCTACAAATAACACTATAACCTCACTATTTAACGTAGAAAAATATAAAACTACTGGTGGTACATTGGATAATACCTTGATTTATAAAAATATTCAAGCTACACTGGGTGTATCATATATCGGCCGATACAATGATTTAAGGGTGAGCAATCCACAATTGGAAACTCCAGAATTTGCTTGGGCTACGGAAGTAAATTCGAATATAACTTATACGCTTCCGAAAATAAATGGGAGTATCAGCCTCTTTTATAAATATACGGGGAGCTTACCAAACTATAAACTTACTATAGAAAACGATCCCAACTCAGTAAGACTGACAAAAATTGGCGATTTCCATACTGCAGATTTAATGCTGAACAAAAATCTGTTTAAATCTTTAACCATTAATGCTGGTATTAAAAACCTTTTTAATGTTACACAACTCAGCAATACTTCAACCGCTACTGGCGGGGCGCATAGCATAGGTGGCGATGTTCCATATAGTTATGGTCGATCGTATGTACTTGGGCTAACCTATAACTGGAATAAACTTTAACAATAATAACATAATTAAAACAAGATGAATAAACTTAACTCAATGATCGCTGTGGCTTTTTTAGCAATAACATTTACAGCTTGTAAAAAAGATACCGATGAACCCATTTTTATTGCTCCACCTTCTGATGGAAGTACGTTAACACTTAGTGGCAAAACAGCAGAATCAAACTATACAAATATCGTTTATGTAGATTTTAGCGCAAATAAACAGACTTCTGCAGAGAGAAAAAGCTTCAATATCGGGTTAACTTCTGATGGTAAATTCAGAGTTGTACTTAACTCCTCCTATCAAACTACCGCAACGGCTACCTCAAAAACCGATATTACAGCTGTTACACTGGCAGATCCTGGAACAAACGTTAATTTAAATCACGACATCATGGATCCGCTTACTGTATCATTAGTTGATTATTGGGATGGAAATGTCACTAAAACAGCTTTTGCTGAAGTAAGTGCTACCGAAGCAGATAATAAAGTTTATTTATTAAGCTATGAAGGAAATAAGGATAAAGACAAGTGGTTTAAATTAAAAGTTACCCGTAACGGTTCTGGTTATAAAATTCAATATGCCCGGCTAAATGAAACTGTAATAAAAACTATGGATGTGCCTAAAAGTGCCGATTATAATCTGGTTTTTGTTTCATTAGAAAACAATAAAATTGTTCAGGCCGAACCAGCAAAAAGTGCATGGGATATTTCATGGAGTTATAGTACGTTTAACTCTGGTTTAGGGTCGCCTTATTGGGTTCAGGATTTTATTTCTATTAATAACTTAGGCGGCGTAAGTGCAGCAATGGTATCTAAAAAAGACGCTTATTCAACGTTTACAGAGGCTGATTTAGCTGGTATTACTTTTCTATCTGCAAAAGATGTGATTGGAACAAGCTGGAGAACTTCGCCTAGCCAGGCAGGTACAGGCGGTGCAGTTAAAAGTGATCTTTGTTATATTATTAAAGATGCTGCAGGTAATTATTATAAACTGAAATTCAATAGTTACATTTCTGGCGACGGTGGTGAAAGAGGTAAACCGGTTATCGAATATAAATTGGTTAAAAAAGGATAAATGTAAGTAAGGCTTATCGCCCGTTAAAAAATATGTTTTGTTAGTTGGATAGATGCTCTCCGCGATGGGGAGCTTTATCTTTTTATAGGTGTTATTAATTTGTGGGCTTCATGCTGATCCGGTAGCTATCGGATTTATTGCAGCATCTATATGGTAAGCTCATTAAGACCCTGAAACAAGTTCAAGGTGACGATGTGCGAACCTGTGAGACTTACGAATTCTGACGCACATATTACGGTTAAACTTCTTAAGTATAACAAATGCTATAAACGCAAAAAGGGGCCTGGCATACCAGAACCCTTTTTGTTTCATACTCGCGAAATATTATTTTCCAGAGTTTTTCTTGTCAGTTACTTCTGCACGGATTTCTTGTGCTAAAACTTTAAGATCTTGCATTGCTTTACGCACACGAGTACCAGCAGCTGCATTGCCAGCATTATAAAATTTTTCTACATCTGCTTCAATAGCAGCAACAGCAGCTTTAACTTTTGAGAATTTTTCCATCGCTAATTGATGTTTTTAAGGTTTAAAAAATTTATTTTTTTCAATAATACATATTTACCTTGAATTAACAACAGAAAGCAAATATTTATTTACAATAAGTTTTGCACATTTTCAGAATCAAAAAAATGCCCTGGAACTTATTGCAGCCCCATTTTTCACAATTCGTAGATAAAATATTATCACTTATGCCAATTGTTCAGAGAGCTTGATCAGGTTATTGAAGGTTAAGTTGGCACTATTTACACATCGTTCATAATCCGCTTCAGAGATATGCTGATTGATTACAGAAACAAATATTTTCCATTTTGTGCTAAGCTCCTCACCGTAAACACCATAATAATTTAGGCCATCTTCGTGGTTTTTAAAATTCGGATTGGCAAGAATATGCCTTTTTATTACGTTACCCCCCAATGTTGCCCCTTCTAGCACATATAATGCGCCTAAAACTTCTGCCGTATTTATTTCCGGCACAAATAATTCAAAATTTAATCCTGGTAAGGTTAAGCTACTGATATTCCAGTAATTTAAGTCTTGCGTTAAAGCATTTAGCTTCAATCGTTCTTTCATCCCCAATTGCTCAGCAATAGCGGCGTCCAGGCTATTTGCAAGTGTATTCTCTAATTTTTGGTGAATAATATAATTAATAGTTAATAGCTTTTTATACTGATCTGTACTTAACGAATTGTTCATAATCTCATTAACGAACATCAAGGATTCTAAGGTTTTATGATTTTGTGCAGTTTCAGTTCTCAATAAATTGGAAATCATATTTGGGAGTTTATTACTAAATAAAAAAGATTCGGACTTAATGTCCGAATCTATCTATGTTGTTTATTCAATTTTAATTTAACCTTAAATGTTGGTTAAACCAAAAGTCGTGTACGGAATGTACACATTTAACTAAGTTTTCGTAACCGTCAGGTTTGGTAAGGTAGGCATTGGCGCCAAATTCTATTGAGGCTTTTACATCGTCCGGATTATCAGATGTTGAAAACAAGATTACGGGTATGGTTTTCAGATAAGGAATATCCCGTATAAATTTTAATAAATCCAAACCAGACAGGCCTGGTAAATTCAAATCGAGTAAAATTAATTTCGGCTTAGTTTTATTTTCAGCAAAATTTTGAAGTTTTTTCAATGCTTCTACCCCATCTTCAACTATTGTTAAATTCAGTGTATCCTTAACTTCCTGTACAGCACTTTGCATAAAAAATGCATAATCTATATCATCCTCAACATAAAATATATCTGGTGTTTTCATTTATCTGTTTTTAAAAGCTACAAAAAAGGTCGATCCTACATTCAACTTACTCTCAAACCAAACTCTGCCATGATGTTTTTCTACAACCCTTTTTACAATAGCAAGTCCCACTCCTGATCCTTCAATCTCCTTCACATTATCCATACGTTTAAAAAGTTCAAAAACTCTGTCATAATACCGGTTATCAATTCCTATACCATTGTCTTTAACTGAATAGATAATCTCTCCTCCGTCTATATACGAAGAAACCTCGATTTTGGGTTCATTAACCATGGCAGAGTATTTAACAGCATTTCCAATTAAATTTGTAAAAACCTGCGTAATCATGGTTTTATCACCTTTGATGTTAGGGAGTTGTCCTAAAATTAACACTGAATGATCTGCTTTATAGGCCGACCACACCTCGCTTTTGATATCTTTTATCAAAGATTCTATGTTGACTGTTTCAAAATTAACCTCAGAACGGCCGACTCTTGCTAAATTTAAAATCTCCTTAATCAATGAGTTCATTTTATCAGCGCCGGCTAAAATCCTGCTTAACATTTTTTTACCTCCATCATCTATGCTCTTGTTTTTAAGCATCAGCTCTGCGTAAGTTTTAATCGAGGTAAGAGGGGTTCTTAAATCATGTGATACGGTGTAACTAAACGTATCCAGTTCTTCGTAAGCTGCCTGCAATTTCTCATTAAGTAATCTAATTTCATTCGCCTTTTTATTAATATCGGCAATGATAATTTCTCGTATCCTTAACACAGAGTCAACTTCTTCAGCCATCCATTTTTCAGACGTGTTGTTCACTACCTCCGACCAGATTTCGAAAGATTTACGCGGAGACAGGCTCATTAAACCATTTTCTGATGGAACTACAGATTTTTCAGGATTTCCTGCCCAATTTACGTTGGTAATCATTTCGGGTTTAAACCAAATCACCATTTCACCCATTTCCCTATTGATAATACAGGAAAGAATACCGGAAGCTACAGATTTATATTTTTTAGCGGGAGAATAGATTTCAGATAATCGATGGGTATAGAATATCGACTCATCATTGGCCGTTTTCAACCATGCTGAAAGTGCTCTTATATCTTCTTCCAATGGTACATTTCCAATAGTTTTGAGTTCATTTTCGAAAATGACGGCCACACCTGACGCTTTGGTAACATTTAAAATAGTACGTTTATGCGTAGTTATCGCCTCAATTAAATACTTATCACGTGTTAAATGCTCTGAAAGAATGTTTGCGGTACTTTTAAATTGCTCAATAATTTTTGCGTCTTCTTCTTCCTGGCGATATTCCAATGCAGAGGAAAGAATTTGTCCGATTAGCTTTGCACCTTCTCTCGCTTTATAATCAATAAATTTCGGACTATAATTATGGCATGCAATTAAACCCCAAAGCTCTCCATGAGAAATTAAGGATATACTAAAACTGGAGTGAACACCCATATTCTTTAAATATTGAATATGTATGGGAGATACTGCTCTTAAGCCTCCATTGGTTAAATCAAGTGCTTCATTTTCTTTAAATGTAATAATTTTTGAATCGGCTATGTTTACGTCTGCAATTAGCCTCGTTAAATTAAGTTTATAAAGTTCTCTGGCTTGCTTCGGGATATCTGATGCCGGATAATGCAGGCCAAAAAAAGCTTCTAATGTTTCTTCTTTTTCTTCTGCAACAACTTCGCCGTGGCCATCTTCCAAAAATTTGTAGATCATAATACGGTCGTAATTGATCAGCCTTTTTACTTCTTTGGCCGCCCCCTTCAATAAGGCGGAAATGTTTTTTCCCTGAAGCATGGATGAAGCTGAACGGCCAATTGAACTTTGAATGTCGAATTGCAGCGTAACAGGTTCAAATTCTAGTAACCAGTCGTTTTTTGATGAAGAAATAATGAGATAAAACGGATGTCCGTTAATTTCGATGGGGTGCGGGCTAATGGCATCGAAACTTTTGCGTATAATACCCAGTTTCAGTAAATCTTCAATATTAAACGCAGCGTCTTGTTGTTTAATAGAGTGATTTAAATCTGACAGTGGTTTATTTAATAAGCTTCTGGCTTGTTCTTGTAAAAAATCTCCTGTATTTTCACTGATATAGGTAATGGTTGAGCTGTTCTTGTCAACAGCTACCAGAAAACCATGTGATTGAATTTTGCCCGGGATATGAATGGGTTCTTTATCACAATTGGTTAGGTCTACAGAAAATTTAGTCATACGTATTTTATTGCAGCAAATTTAATTTAACGAATCAACAAATATAAAGGGTATATTTTAGAATGTCTCTAATTTGATAAATTCGGATTTGAGATTTGTTTTTTATTATATATTTGTTTGAATTTAAAAAAATCATTCAAACTTTGGCAAAGAAAAATATTTTAGTTATTGAAGATAACCATGCAATCCTTGATGTTATTACACTTATTTTAGAAAGCGAAGCTTTTAATGTTGATGGACTGAACAAAGGTGCTGATTTTATTAACCATGTTCAGGAGTTTAATCCAGATGTAATAATTATGGATATTATGCTCCCTGACGTTGATGGAAGGGTACTTTTAAAAGAACTTAAAGAGACAGAGTCTACCATGCATATTCCCGTATTAATGATTTCTGCCCGTTATAATGCGAACAACTATACATTAGATGGTATAGAAGCAGATGATTTTATGGCCAAACCTTTTAACATCGACGAGTTGATGGACAAGATTTATGCTTTGCTGAGGAAATAGTTTTTATTCAGCCATACCTGGCAATTTTATTCCTCCAAGTTTTAGGTTTTTCATTAACACTTCCAGAAAAGAGAGTTTAGTATCTGTAAATCCGTGTGCATTGACCCAAACATTTATATTTGCTCTGAAACCACTATCTTCTAAAGCAGATACGCCTATTCTCCGTTCTGGTGTTTTTAAACAAGAACTAAATTCATCGACTGTTTTATTGAAAATGGAAACCACTTTATCATAGTCTATCCCATAACTAAATTTTATTTCAATATCCAATCTTCTAATACCCTCTCTGCTGATATTGATAATCACTTCGTTCGATAATTTACTATTGGGAATAACTACAGTTCTATTGTCAAAGGTTTTAACTATGGTATAGAATATCTGGATTGAAGATACCGTTCCTTCCTGGCTTTGTGCAATAATATTATCACCCACAACAAAAGGTTTTAATAGTAAAATCAATACACCACTGGCAAAATTTTGCAGCGTACCGGATAGTGCTAAGCCAGCTGCAACTCCAATACCACCTATCAAAACTGTTAAAAAAGTAAGCTGAATGCCAATAATCTGCATTACAGTAAGTACGAGTAAAATTCTTAAGCTAATGAGTATTAAACTGGTTAAAAATGGGCGTAATGAAGGATTTATATCTTTGCGGTGCATACCACCCTGCATCCATTTTCCCAGTAACTTAATCAACCACAAGCCTAAAATAAGCAACACAATACCTAAAATTACAGATGGCCCTTTATCAATTATCCAATCATAGGCCTTATCATAAAAATGGTCAATATTACCGGCATCAATCTTCATATTAGTATTCTCTGTCTCTTATTACTGGTTTTTCTCTTTAACTGCCTTGTCTTTAGTTACATCTACTTTCTTTGCATCTTTTGCTGATGTAACTTTATCATCAGCGCCTTTAGCTTTTGTATTTTTCGGTGCCGTAGCCTTGCTACTTTCTGCCGATGTTTTAGAATTTTTCATCTTTTATAATTGTTAATCTTCAGCATTCAGCCATGCCTTTGCCTCTTCTATTTCTTCGGGTTTAAAGCCTTTTGATTTACCAGGTGTAGCGAGGGTGAAAACATCAGTAAACCACTCAACTCCTTTTTCAGCGCTTACTACTGCAATTTTTTTCCATTTGTTAAAATTCTGTAAACCTGCTTTAACGTCTTGTACCCAGGCACCGGCAGTAAAATTCTTCACATCAGTTTCCAAAACAAGCAAATACCTGATTTCCTTAAACCGGTCGGCCGTTCTTTTTAAACCCGTTAATAGAACGCTCTTAATATCATCGCTTGTAACTTCTCCGGTAGCTCTTACGCCAAAAATATGATCTGGAAGCCCTGTTATTTCTGTTAGCATACTTTTTCTTTTATTTAACAACACTTTAATTCGATAAGAAGTTTGCCATTTATGTAAATTCTGAAAAGTTGTATAATAATAAAAACACTTGTCTTACCGATCCTGTTATAAAACAATATTTACAAAATCAAAATAATTCTATGAAAACCAACTTGTTAAAACCTTTCACCATTGTTTGTGGAATGGCTGTTTTACTTTCAGCCTGCACAGGTGAAACTAAAACCACTGCAGCGACAGACTCAACTATAACTGACTCTACTCTAAATGCGGCATTAAAACCTGCGGGACCAGCACCTGAATGGGGAAAAACAATAAAACCGGAAATGCAGGTGGTAATAGAAAAATTAAGCAGTTATGGGGATAAGCCTTTAGAAACTTTAAGTGCTACTGATGCGCGTAAGAATCATACACCCACAGACGCGGTAATGGATTTAATCAAACAAAATAATATTGTTGTCCCTGCACCTAAGGTAGATACAACGGGTAAGGATATTGAGGCTAATGATGGTAAAATTCATTTGCGCGTTTACACCCCTAAAAAAGGAAATGGACCCTATCCGCTCATTGTTTATTATCATGGTGGCGGTTTTGTTATCGCTAATTTAGATGTTTATAATGCATCTGCCCAGGCTTTGGCTGAACAGGTTAATGCAATTGTGGTTTCTGTAGCTTACCGCTTAGCACCCGAAAACAAATTTCCCACAGCACATAACGACGCTTTTACAGCCTATGAATGGGCTATAAAAAATGCAGTTGACTTAAAAGCTGATCCAGCAAAAATTGCAGTGGTTGGTGAAAGTGCAGGCGGGAATTTAGCGGCAAATGTATCTATTATGGCCAGAAACAAACATATCATGCTTCCTGTACACGAGGTTTTGATCTATCCTATTGCTCAGGCAGATATGAATACAAAATCGTATAAAATGTATGAAAATGCAAAGCCGTTAAATAAAGCGATGATGAGCTGGTTTACCGAAAAATACCTTAATAGCATGATCGAAGCGCAAGACCCTAAAATATCATTGGTTAATGCCAATTTAAAAGGACTTCCGCCAACAACTATTATCACGGCTGAAATAGATCCCTTACATGATGATGGAGTAATACTAGCCGAAAAACTGAGCGCTGCCGGGGTAAAAGTTAACAGTAAAAATTATGAAGGAGTAACACACGAATTTTTTGGGATGGCGCTACTTGTGCCTGAAGCGAAAGCTGCCCAGGCTTATGCCGCAGATCAATTGAAAGCTGCTTTTAAATAGTTAAATCTTTCTGGAGCAAAACATAAGGTTTAGCTCCAGAAAGATTTTGCTTAGCGCTTGGCGTAAGCGTTTGCAAAACGCCCAACTTAACTACGCTCCTTTCTTCGAACCTAAGCTCTGCATCAGTTGATCATACAAATCATCACTGGAAGCTTTTTGAGGTTTCATCTTCTTCACAGTAGCTCGTTTTCCTTTAGCTTTTGCTTTAATAATTTTCAATAATTCGGTACTGTAATCATCTTTAAATGTACTCAAATCGAATTTTGAGCTATATTGTTTGATCAAAGCTAATCCCACATCCATTTCTTTTTTGGTGATGGTAATATCATCAACCTTATTAAGCTCAGATAAGCTTCTGATTTCCTGTTCGAATCTGATTTTTGTGATTACAATTACGTTTTCCATGGGATGAATAACACAGAGATTTTCTGTATTCCTGAGAACAAATCTGGCCACGCCAGCTTTACCAGATTTTTGCAATGCTTTTAACAACAAACTATAAGCTTTTTTGCCCTGCTTTTCAGGCTCGGTATAATAAGAAGTTTCGTAATAAATAGGATTTATCTCTTTTATATCAACAAAATTCTCTAATTCTATAATTTTAGTTTTTTCAGGTGCAGCCTCTTCAAAATCGTGCTTATCTAAAACGATGTACCTGTCTTTTAAAAAATAGCCTTTAACTATTTTCTCATAAGGAACTTCTTTATGTGTATTTTCATTTACTCTAAGGAATTTAATCTTTGCATGATCGCGTTCATCGAGCATATCTAAATCAAGATTACTGTTCTGGACTCCTGAAAACAACTTAATCGGGATATTTACCAAACCAAACCCAATCGAACCTTTCCATATTGATCTCATAGCTTAATATTTACTTACTAACAAGCACCTAAAACAGATTGTTTTGGGTTTATTAAGCGTAAATTGACGAAATCACAAACTATTTGGATAATGTAATGTTATTTAAGTATCAACCCTATTTGAAATACATTATGAAAATCGCCTATATTTCAACCTATCCTCCGCGCGAATGTGGTTTAGCAACTTTTAATCAGAATTTGGTTAATGCATTAAGTTTAAATCCAGCTTACAATCCGCAAAAAAGTTTTGTTGTTGCCTTAAATGAATCGGATGATGTTAATGAACACGATTACCCAAACGAAGTAAAATTTGTTATTCGTCAACAAAATCAAAAAGATTATATTGATGCAGCAGATTTTATCAATAACAGTGATGTAGACAGCTGTATCATTGAGCATGAATTTGGTATATATGGCGGCAATAGCGGTGTATTCTTATTGTCTTTAATTAACAGATTAAAAAAACCATTCATTACCATTTTGCATACGGTTTTAAAAGAACCGAATTTTATGCAGCAGACCATTATTAAAGAAATTGCAGTTAAATCATCTAAAATAGTGGTGATGAGCAAAAAAGCAGTCTTATTTTTAACCAGTATTTACCAGATTCCTAAGGCTTCTATTAAATTAATAGAGCATGGTGTTCCGGATCTGGAACCTATACCAAATAACGAAATTGCACAAAGTGAACTGTTTAAAAATCGAAAAGTGCTTTTTACTTTTGGTTTAATTAGCAGGAATAAAGGTTTAGAAACGGTGATTAAAGCTTTACCCAACATCGTAGCACAACATCCTGATGTTTTGTATGTGATTTTGGGCAATACCCATCCCGGTGTGGTAAAACATAACGGTGAAGAATATCGTGATAGTTTAAAAGCACTGGCGAAAGATTTGGGCGTAGAAAATAATATTGCATTCGTCAATAAATTTGTATCTGAGGAAGAATTGCATCAATATTTAACCGCCTGTTATTTATACATTACACCTTATTTAAATGAAGCACAAATTACCAGTGGTACACTATCTTATGCGGTAGGTGCTGGTGCAGCAGTAGTTTCTACCCCATATTGGCATGCGCAGGAACTTTTAGCCGATAACAGAGGCAAATTGTTTGATTTTAAGAATGATGTACAATTGGCAACCATTGTAAACGAGCTATTAAGTGATCAAGATAAATATCAGAAGCTGAGGAAAAATGCTTATAAATATGGATTAAATCTTCGTTGGCCGGCGATTGGAAGTGTTTATCTTAGCGTATTAGATGAGGCTTTGGCTGCAGGAAAAAAACCAGAAAGGATTACTCCTCCTATTATTGATGTTGAAGGTATGCCAGCGCTTAATTTAAACCATATTTCATTGTTGACAGATGATACCGGAATCATTCAGCATGCCCGTTTTGGTATTCCAAATTTGAAGGAAGGCTATTGTATTGATGACAATGCCAGAGCTCTAATTATGGCTTTAATGGCTATAGAGCAGGATAAAAATCCTAAAGCTTTAAAATTGATGCCTGTTTATCTTAGTTTTATTCAATATATGCAAACGGATGATGGGAATTTCAGGAATTTCCTGAGTTTTAACCGCAATTATTTGGATGAAATAGGCTCAGAAGATTCTTTCGGCCGAACCATCTGGGCATTGGGCTATTTAGTTTGCAGCGCACCCAACAATTCTTACCGTGAATTCGGCAGGGAATTATTTTCGCACTCTATTCCACATTTCAAAGAATTAAAATACCTCCGTGGAAAAGCAAATACCATTATTGGTCTATCCTATTACCTGTGTGCCCATCCTGGCGATGAGTTAATTACAAAAGAAATCAATTTGCTGGCCAATTCATTAATGGCATCATATAAAGACAATAAAGATGGCGATTGGCATTGGTTTGAAGATATTCTTACTTATGATAATGCAATACTTCCTTTGGCCTTGCTTCATCATTATGAAGTTACCGGGAATACTGCATCTTATAAAATTGCCATAGAAAGTGTTGAATTTTTAAATAGCTTTTCTTTCGAAAACGGATACCTAAATCCTGTTGGCAATGCCGGATGGATGAAAAAACACGGTAAAAATCCTATATATGACCAACAGGCTATAGAAACGATGGCAATGGTTTTACTCTATGCTAAAACCTTCGAAGTAACTAAAGATGAAAAGTATTTAAGTTTAATGCATATCAGCTATGAGTGGTTTTTAGGGAAAAACAGCTTACATATTCCATTGTACGATTTTGAAACACATGGCTGTGCAGATGGCTTACAATTTAACAGCGTCAACAGAAATCAAGGTGCCGAAAGTACGCTGGCTTACTTTGTCTCGCACCTGGCTATCCTTAAAGCAGCAGAAGCAGAATATGAAACCTTGTCTTCCCCCTTAGTAGAGGCAGATAAATGTAGCTAAGATTAATTTGTCTTGGAAATAAATATTAAGGCTGGTTCAGAAATGAGCCAGCTTTTTTATAGATAAGTCAGTTTATCTTTAAATGGATAGGTGGTCAATATTATTTTGAAAATCAGGGTTTGGCACGCTTCGGTTACAGCTGTCCTGCTATCTCTTCAAGTCCTCACTCATGCTTCGCTCCGGGCTTTCCGTTCTATCAGGTTTATTTAAATTTGGTAGGTGCTTCTTAGGATTAAGATTCATAGATCATGGTAAAAATATTTTCTACAGGCAGGCTTTATCATAAATTGTAATTTAATCGAATTTGTCACGTTGAGCCTGTCGAAACGCCTATTAAGATATCTAAAACAGGGTCCTTCGACAAGCTCAGGATGACAATTCTATATTTATGAGATAGCCTCTTTTTTGCAGGAAAAAGCCAAATCATCCTTAAATTGACTCAAATGACTTAGGTGGTCAATATTATTTTAAAAATCAGGATTTGGTACGTTTCGGTTACAGCAGTCCTGCTATCTCTTCAAGTACTCACTCATGCTTCGTTTCGGGCTTTCCGTTCTATCAGGTTTATTTAAATTTGGTAGGTGGTTCTTAGGATTAAGATTCATAGATCATGGTAAAAATATTTTCTACAGGCAGGCTTTATCATAAATTGTAATTTAATCGAATTTGTCACGTTGAGCCTATCGAAACGCCTATTAAGATATCTAAAACAGGGTCCTTCGACAAGCTCAGGATGACAATTCTATATTTATGAGATAGCCTCTTTTTTGCAGGAAAAAGCCAAATCATCCTTAAATTGACTCAAATGACTTAGGTGGTCAATATTATTTTAAAAATCAGGATTTGGTACGTTTCGGTTACAGCAGTCCTGCTATCTCTTCAAGTACTCACTCATGCTTCGTTTCGGGCTTTCCGTTCTATCAGGTTTATTTAAATTTGGTAGGTGGTTCTTAGGATTAAGATTCATAGATCATGGTAAAAATATTTTCTACAGGCAGGCTTTATCATAAATTGTAATTTAATCGAATTTGTCACGTTGAGCCTATCGAAACGCCTATTAAGATATCTAAAACAGGGTCCTTCGACAAGCTCAGGATGACAATTCTATATTTATGAGATAGCCTCTTTTTTGCAGGAAAAAGCCAAATCATCCTTAAATTGACTCAAATGACTTAGGTGGTCAATATTATTTTAAAAATCAGGGTTTGGTACGTTTCGGTTACAGCAGTCCTGCTATCTCTTCAAGTCCTCATTCATGCTTCGTTTCGGGCTTTCCGTTCTATCAGGTTTATTTAAATTTGGTAGGTGGTTCTTAGGGTTTAAGATTCACAACTGCCCCAGTTTGTATCCTTAAAGACCTGAATATTGAGTGTAATCACCATTGTCTTCACTGATCAATGAAAAGGACTATGCTATCAAAACCTCGCATGTTTCAGAAACCTGCGAGGTTTAATGATGTTAAATTCATCACACTAGTTGTAATGAGAAAATATCGTTAATTATTTATCGTTGTTTTCCAATAATTTATTCAACAGCAGCTCCAAATTTACTGTTGCGAAAGAAGAGCTGTAATCAGACAATCCATAAGGAATAATCAGTTCACCGTTGCTGATGATCGAACCGCATGAATAAACCACATTGGGTACATAACCTTCGCGTTCGTCGTTATTTGGGATAATTAAAGGCTCTTTTAAATGACCAATTTCTTTACTCGGATCTTCCAGATCCAACAAACTTACACCAATACAATATCTACGCATCGGGCCAACGCCGTGGGTAATCACAATCCAGCCTTTCTCCGTTTCAATCGGAGAACCACAGTTACCGATCTGTACCAGTTCCCAATCGTAACGAGGTTGTTTTAACAGTATTGGGTTCTCCCAAACATTAACCTTGTCCGAAAACATCAGGTAATTATTCCAGCCATCTATCCGGCTCATCATTACATATTTTCCTTTAATTTTTCTTGGAAATAGCGCCAGGTTTTTGTTCTGTGCACCATCTCCATAAAGCGGAATTACCTTAAACTCATAAAAATCCTCTGTTTGTACCAGCTTAGGAATAATTAAAGAACCATCAAAAGCTGTATATGTGGCATAGTACAGCACTTTTCCGTCATCTTTAATAAATTTTACAAAACGTGCATCTTCAATTCCTTTACGCTCAAATTCAGATATAGGAAAAATTACACGATCAGAAATATCGGTATCTTTTGAAAAAGTTATGGTATGATAAGTATCTGATAGCCAAAGTATTTTATCGTATTCGATCAGTCGTGTTGGATTTTCTTTATGCAGACTTTTTGAATCCTTAATGATATTGCTTAAGCTGGTGTATTCAAATTTATCGTCCAGTTTTGCTTCAATTTCTTCGAGCACAGAAGGATCGATCTGCGCATAAGCCGCTTTTTTAAGGAAGAGTTTTTTAACGTAGATTGCATTTTTAACTACCTCAGCCTCATCAACATAATTGCCTACTGGTAAAACCTGGATATTATTGTTTTTATCGATCAAAGCACGGCGGAAAACTATGGAAGAAATGTGCCCCTCACCTACAGCCCTGAAGCTAATAATTACCCGCTTTTCTCCTTCTACCAGATCGGTCTGATCAGGATCATCAACAATACTCGGGTTAAAAAATGCAGCCGATTCAATGGAATATTCGTGTGTAAAATAGGCTCCGATAAGCAATCTCGTATATTCATCTACATCTTCCAATTCGGTACCCAATGCAATAAACTGCTTTTTTAACTTTTTGCAGTGACGTGTTAAAATCTTCGTGATGTTTCGGTGCCTTTTCGAATATTCCTGCAAAATGGGCGAAATCAGTGAAAACACTTTTTCGTCTGAAAACTCTAAAACCTTTCTAATTACTTCTAATGCTCTCTCCTCTCCGTTGAAAAAAAAACGGGCAATAACTCTTTTAGTATCCGGATTAACCTTAACCGGTTTACGCTCTATGTATAATCTCATCGTTTAAGCTTTTTTGGTAGTAATTTTACGTTTTGCCGCACTATTTACTGTAAATTATATTAACGGAATTTACGACTTAATTGTTTACATTATTATCATAATCTTTACCTTTAGTTTTTCATTCCTATTCTAATTAAAAAGGCCTTAATGAATATCGATCAAGCAGAAAATAACCCTCATTCAAATGAAAATTTGCATCTGGCAAAATTAAGTTATTATGATATCCTGGATACACCTGCCGAAAATGCTTTTGATCAGTTAACGCAATTGGCCGCTGCTATTTTTGAGGTCCCTCATGCAGGTATCTGTTTTCAGGCTTCCGAAAAAATATTCATAAAATCTCAGATCGGTTCATCGTTTCCTGATGAATCTGTTTTTTATGTTAGCGCACCATTCATCACACCTGATGGATTTGATATTGGCCAGATTTACGCTGCAGGCGACCAACCTAAAGCGGCTACAGAAAAACAACTCAGTATGTTGAAATTACTGGCTGATATGGTAATAGAAAAACTGGAATCCAGAATTGCGATCAGAAAGGCTTTAAGGGCTTATGATGATCGTTTACATGTACTTGTTCATGATCTTAAAAACCCGATGACGACCATTTCACTTCAATCTGAGTTATTAGGACGGATTCCTGGCATTGATGAAAGAGCTAGCCTGATTGCGGAAAAGATCAATACGCAATCTAAAAGAATGATCGACAATCTGGAAGGTCTTTTGAGTTCCGCCCGTAAGGAAGCCCATTCATTTAAGCCAAAAAAAACAAAAGTTGACCTAAAAGAATTAATTGAAGAAGTAAAGTTTAATTTGGATTTAGCGCTTAAACAGAAAAATCAAACCGTTTTGATCGATATTGAAGCTCCGCTTGAAATTTTTGGTGATGCTGACAAACTTAAGGTCATTTTTAGCCAGTTGCTTGATAATGCTATTAAATTTTCTCCAAAAGGAAAGGAAACTAAAATATCACATCAAACCGTAGAAAATGAAGTAACTATTGCCATAAAAGACAATGGTGTTGGATTAACAGAGTACGATCTTGATAAAATTTTCTTAAAATTTGCAACATTAACTGCTGTACCTACAGATCATGAAAATACTTATGGCCTGGGTCTAATCACCGTAAATGCTTTAGTGGATATACATAAGGGAAAGCTTTGGGTAGAAAGCGAAGGAAAAGATTCAGGTACAACATTTTTCGTAACGTTACCCATTAAATAAGTTTAAATCTAATAATTCGCTGAGTTTCATTTCTTCGAGTAAAATCCTTTCAGGAATAGCATTTCTATGATACGACCATTTTATTAATCTTATAAAGCCGTTCTCAATTTCGATACCAGTCATATCGCCATCACTAAAACAACAACATCCGCTATTGAAGTAACCAGGTTTATATTTGCCAAAGCTTGGTGCTTTATCTCCTTCTTTTATCAGCTTACGAAGCTCTGCATTTAAAACAGCAAGACCTTCAGCATTTTTTTCTTTTTTGGCTTTATTCAGGTTTACGTAAATCCGTTCCAGGTGTGTTAACGAAGCAAAAACCGGTTGATGTGTATGTCCTGTAATTAAAGCAAGGTTCTTTTTTGTAGCTGCCCAGCTGTACATCAATGCATTATGTGCTGTTTTAAGTTGGTTGTTATATGCAGGCGTATTCGGGTTAATTTGAAGGTACGATTGCAATGGAGCCCAAATTGTACTTACAAACCATTTGCTAAACCAGTTTCCGTCACTTTGCAAGTCTCCCTGATGTCCGTGGGTCAGGAAAATATCAAGTTTACTTTTTCCCACTCGCATCCGTAAAATTGCTCCTTCGTAAATACGGATTTTAGTTCCGTAAATTCTATTGAGGTTAAATCCTGCTAAAGGATCATTATCCCAATATAAATCATGGTTGCCAAATATCTTTGTAAAATGATTTTTTGAAATAAAGGCTTTCTCTGCTTCGAACGTTTCCTTATTGTGTTTAATTACAGATTCGAGTAAATTTTCCCAAAGCTCCTCGCTATCTCCCAGATTTATATAATGGAAATCCTGCAGGTTGTAATATTCAAGTGCCTTCAGGTAATTCTTTTCAGCTAAAGTGAAATCGTCAGCATAATCGCGGGCACCTTTATGCTGATCTGACAGAATGATGAATTTATCAGTATTGGTAACTTCAAAAATAAGTCCCCGTTTCCCGGGGCTGGTATTTATAGTTTTATAAAGTTTATTTAAAGCTTCATGGATACGTTTACGGTTGGGCCTTGACCCAAATCTATTCGACATCCGAATAATCCAGGCACTGAGTAAACGTTGTAAGAATTTTCGCATGTATAAATGAGTCTTCGCCAGGATTATTGTTTCTCAAAATAACAAAAAATATCATGAATCGTTTTTGTCGTTACGTCATTCCCAACTTGATTGGGAATCTTAAAGCAATAACAAATTGTTAATGCTTTAACCCTTAAATGAACCTCGTATGTCTTGCATGGTTAAAAAAATAATGGTTTCTAATTATTACGGCAATAATTTAACCATATAAGGCATTTAGGAGAATATAAGCTCATGCATCTTGAAATATATTTCAAAAGATTTAATTACATCAAATAGTTATCTCATTAATGTAATACATTTAATTGGCTTATTTCCGCTCTTTCCATGGCAAAATTAGTTTTATTAAATACATTTTACTAATTTTGTTAGCATTGAAAAGATCAGGAAGCGCAGATTTACCATTACATTATGGCCATGTACCACCGTGGCTGGCGCAGCGTATGGCCACACTTGGACTAGCTATAACGGAAGCCATCCTGATGGAATATGGTAAAGCAGAAGTAATACGTCGTTTAAGCAGTCCTTTTTGGTTTCAGAGTTTAGGTGCGGTAATGGGGATGGATTGGCATTCATCAGGAATTACAACTTCAGTAATGGGTGCTTTAAAGAAATCAATTAATCCATTATCAAAAGAATTGGGAATTTACATCTGTGGAGGCAAAGGAAAACACAGCAGGGAAACGCCAAATGAGCTTTTAAAAATTGCTGATAAAACGGGGTTAAATGGAACTGAATTGGTTCGCGCGAGTAAACTTAGTGCAAAAGTAGACAATACTGCCATTCAGGATGGCTTTCAACTGTACCTTCATAGTTTTATTTTAAGTAATGAAGGCGATTGGGCAGTAGTGCAGCAAGGCATGAGCGACAATAGTGCTACAGCCAGAAGATACCATTGGCATTCTGAAAACTTAAAATCTTTTGTAGAAGAACCCCATACGGGAATCTGTGGCATTAATCAAGGTCAGATCCTAAACTTAACGGCTAATGATGCTGATCAGGCGAGGCAGAGCATGATGAGTATGACAGCTGAATCTCCCACGAGGATGCTTAGTGAAATACAAAAGTTGGTACTACCCGATCATCATGATGTAAAATCGAAAGATGTAGATTTAAAACGTTTGGGAAGTATTTTGTGGCTGGCACAGGAAAAACAACCCAGCGATTTTGAAGAATTATTATTACTAGAAGGCATGGGACCAAGGACCTTACAATCTATGGCTTTAGTGAGTGAGGTGATTTACGGTACGCCTTCCCGGTTTACTGATCCTGCGCGTTATTCTTTCGCACATGGTGGCAAAGATGGCCATCCCTTCCCTGTTCCGGTAAATGTTTATGATGAGACCATAAGTGTTTTGCAAAAAGCAATTGAAAAAGCGAAGATTGGAAATACAGATAAACAGCAAGCGATAAAATCGCTCCATCAAATTGCCCGTAATGCAGAAAAAGACTTTGTTCCAAATATGGATTTTGAAAAGGTAATTCAAAAAGAACGTGCTGAAAGCTGGAAATACGGTGGCAGAACAGTTTTTGGGAAAGAAAAGCCACCAATAAATGAGCAGTTGAAGTTGTTTTAATTTACTTTTTTGCATGTTCGTCATACTGACCTGTAGCAAAGCGGAAAGCTACGCAGTAAATTCACTTAAGGATCTATTTATCTATAGATCAGGATTTTAGCCAAAACAAAGGAGTTGGATGCAGGTTAGGATAAATCGTCATCTCGACCGCAGTGGAGAGATCTTTTGATTATGTTTAAAAGATCTCTCCACTACGCGTTGCTCCGGTCGAGATGACGCCGATTTTTAGTGCCTGTCATTAAAAACGAAGTCGAAGAATCTTTCCAAAAACCATGTTTCTTACAACATTAATAAATCTGTAGTTATCCTTTTTATCTGTGGTTAATTAATTCCGTGGCAGAAATAACACATAATATGAAAGGCCTTAGCGCGACGCTAAGACTAGAGAAGTTGGATGACAGGTTTTGGCGGTTCGTCATTCCCAACTTGATTGGGAATCGTAATGCAAGCGCTTTAAGATTCCCGCCTGCGCGGGAAAGACGACCACTCTATTGGAGTCTGTCATTAATAGCGAAGTTGAAGAATCTTTCCAAGAACATTTTTTCTTACGACACTAATAAATCTGTGTTCAGCCCATTTATCTGTGGTTAATTCATTCCGTGGTCTCGGTGTTTCCGTGGCGGAAATAGCGCATATGATGAAAGAAAATCTTTCTCAACTTAGTTCAAAGATCTCTCCATTACGTTGCACTCCAGTCGAGATGACGACTTATTTACGAGATTTGTCAATAGCCTAAAACAAAAAAGGTCGTGGTTTGCACCACGACCCAAAAAATATAGAATTTAAAACCTACTAAGCGTATGCAACTGCATCTTTCGATGCCAGTTTAGTTGTTCCCATTAAGTATTCGTCTACCTTACGGGCAGCTTCTCTACCTTCTGAGATGGCCCAAACCACCAATGATTGTCCACGGCGAACATCACCTGCAGCAAAAATCTTTGCAATATTGGTTTGGTAAGTATGTTCAGATGCTTTTACGTTTCCGCGGTTATCTAACTCTATACCTAATTTCTCAATTAAACCTTCTTTTTGAGGATGTAAGAAACCCATTGCTAATAATACCAGTTCGCATGGAAGATCCCTCTCGGTACCAGCTACTTCTTTAAAAGTAACCGGACGCCCGTTCGCATCAATTTCCCATTCCACATCAACTACTTTTAGCGCCTTAAGGTTTCCTTTCTCATCAGCAATAAAGTTTTTGGTATTAACTGACCAAGCCCGTTGTGCACCTTCCTCGTGAGAAGAAGTATTTTTTAATAACATTGGGTAATTTGGCCAGGGCATGTGCTCGTTACGTGCCTGTGGTGGCATTGGCATAATCTCGAATTGTGTAACTGATTTCGCCCCATGACGGTTTGAAGTACCAATACAGTCAGATCCCGTATCGCCACCACCAATTACGATTACATTTTTACCGGTAGCCATAATATCTTCTGCTTCAACAGTTCTGCTCGCTACACGTTTATTTTGTTGTTTCAGGAAATCCATTGCAAAGTGCACACCTTTAGCCGAACGGCCATCAATAGGTAAATCGCGCGGAATAGTTGAACCACCAGCCAGTACAATCGCGTTAAAATCGCGTAACAAAGTACCTATCTCAACATTCTCGCCCACATTGGCATTACATTTAAAAATAATCCCTTCTTCTTTCATCAAATCGATACGGCGATCTACTACATTTTTCTGTAGCTTGAAATCAGGAATACCGTACCTCAGTAAACCACCCGGAGCATCATCACGTTCGAAAACCGTAACCTCATGTCCAACTTTATTTAACTGAGCAGCAGCAGCTAAGCCTGCCGGACCTGAACCAATTACAGCTACTTTTTTACCAGTTCTGATTAATGGTGCTTTTGCTTTGATAAACCCTTTTTCGAAAGCTATTTCAATAATGTGTTTTTCAATTTCCTCAATTGAAACCGGCGGACGGTTGATGCTTAACACACATGCAGATTCGCATGGCGCAGGGCAAATTCTACCAGTAAATTCAGGAAAATTATTGGTGCTTAATAAAATATTGGCAGCTAATTCCCATTTTCCCTGATAAACAGCGTCGTTAAATTCTGGTATCACGTTACCCAGCGGGCAGCCTGATTGGCAGAAAGGTACACCGCAATCCATACAACGGGCAGCCTGATTGTTTAATTCTTGTGAAGGTAAATTATTTAAAAATTCACCGTAATGTTTTACACGTGTTGCAGCCTCTTCTCTAGTGGGCGCAACTCTATCGTATTCTTGAAATCCTGTTACTTTTCCCATGGCCTAGTGTGTTTTTACTTGTTGGTTACGTTTGCTTAAAACTGCTTTGTATTCTTTAGGGAATACTTTTACGAAATGAGCAGATTGTGTTTTCCAGTCGCTTAAGATAAACTCAGCTACTTTACTATCAGTCAGACGAATATGCGCTTTAAGCAAAGCTAAAATGCGTTCTTCATCTTCAGCTTGCAGTGGATCTAAATCAACCATTTCTTTATTGCACTTGCGTTCAAAAGTGCCATTGGCATCATAAATCCAGGCTACACCACCACTCATACCTGCGGCGAAATTGCTTCCGGTATCACCCAGAATCAGCACTTCACCACCAGTCATGTATTCACACCCGTGATCGCCTACTCCTTCCACAACAGCTGTTGCACCAGAGTTACGTACAGCAAAACGCTCACCCGCTTTGCCACGGGCAAATAACTCACCGGAAGTTGCACCATAAAGGGCTACGTTACCAATAATGATATTTTGTTCAGGGATAAAAGTTGAATTAGAAAAAGGATAAATAGCCAATCTGGCACCCGATAATCCTTTACCCACATAATCGTTCGCCTCACCTTCCAGTGACAAGGTTACCCCGCGGGTATTGAAAGCACCAAAACTCTGTCCGGCCGAACCAACAAATTTAAAGTTGATCGTATCGGGAGGTAAACCAGCACCTAAATGGACTTTAGATATTTCATTTGATAACATGGTGCCCAATGCACGGTCGGTATTTTTAACTTCGAAACTGGCAAATACAGGCTCATTATTGTCAATAGCAGGTTGTGCTGCAGCAATTAACTGATGATCTAAAACCTGATCCAAACCATGATCCTGGCCTTCCGTATTAAATAAAGGCAAGCCATTTTCTTCTGCCTTATATAAGATAGCTGATAAATCAAGGTGTTTCAGTTTCCAGTCTTCAGCAGGCAGTTCGCGTACTTTTAAGATATCAGCCTGGCCAATCATTTCGTGGATGGTTCTGAAACCTAATTCAGCCATAATCTCACGTAATTCTTCCGCAAGGAAATAAAATAAGTTCACTACATGATCTGCATCACCGGTAAATAATTTTCTTAATTCCGGATCCTGTGTTGCAACGCCAACCGGACAAGTATTTAAATGGCATTTACGCATCATAATACATCCCGAAGTTACCAATGCTGCTGTAGCAACACCCCATTCTTCGGCACCTAATAATGCAGCAATAGCGATATCTCTGCCTGTTTTAAGCTGTCCATCGGTTTGTAACACAATACGGTTACGCAATTTATTTTTTACCAAAGTTTGGTGCGCTTCTGCTAATCCAAGTTCCCAAGGTAAACCTGCATGTTGGATTGACGTAAGCGGAGATGCTCCGGTTCCACCATCAAAACCAGATACCAAAATCACATCTGCATGTGCTTTAGCCACACCTGCAGCAATGGTACCTACACCAGCTTTCGAAACCAGTTTAACATTAATTCTTGCGGCACGATTGGCATTTTTTAAATCGAAAATTAACTGAGCCAAATCTTCGATCGAATAAATATCGTGGTGAGGTGGAGGTGAAATTAAACCAACCCCTGGTGTAGAGTGACGAACTTTTGCAATCCAATCATCCACTTTGTGTCCTGGTAATTGACCACCTTCTCCCGGTTTAGCACCCTGAGCCATTTTAATCTGTAACTCATCAGCATTGGTTAAATAATAACTCGTTACACCAAAACGTGCAGAAGCAACTTGTTTAATGGCTGAGCGCATGCTATCACCATTTGGCAATTTAGTATAACGCATTTCATCTTCACCACCTTCTCCGGTATTGCTTTTGCCGCCGATACGGTTCATGGCAATTGCCAAAGTAGAGTGTGCCTCGTGAGAAATGGAACCGAAGGACATTGCTCCTGTTGCAAATCTTTTTAAAATTGCTTCGGTTGATTCTACCTCATTTAAAGGAACTGAAGGACGGCTATAGTTAAATTCGAACAATCCACGGATGGTATAAGCCTGTTGCGTTTGCTCATTCACCAACTTAGAGTATTGTTTGAAGATATTGTAATCGTTTTTACGCGTAGCATTCTGTAATAAGTGAATGGTCTGCGGATTAAACAAATGCGCTTCACCTTTACGGCGGAATTTATATGTTCCACCTGCTGGCAACAAGTTTTCGGTTTGTGTTAGCGGGCCAAAACTGCGGTGATGTTTAATTAACGTTTCTTTTGCAATTTCATCCAGGCCTAAGCCACCAATACGAGAAACAGCACCCGTAAAATAAGTATTTACCACTTGTTTATTTAAACCTAAAATCTCGAAAATCTGTGCACCTTGATAAGACTGCAAGGTTGAGATGCCCATTTTCGAGAAAATTTTAAGTAAACCGCTATTTACAGCGTAGATATAGTTCTTGGTAAGCTGCTCTGTTGATAAGCCCGATTCTTCTTTAAATTCACTAATGGTTTCTAAAGCCAGGTAAGGGTTAATTGCGGTAACACCAAAGCCCAATAAAGTGGCGAAATGATGTACTTCCCAGATATCACCAGCCTCTATTACAATACCTACAGCCCCACGGTATCCTTTGCGGATTAAATGATGGTGTACAGCAGAAACGGCTAGTAAAGAAGGCATTGCAGCATGCTCAGAATCAATAGCCCTGTCAGTTAATACAATTACCTGGAAACCATCCTCAACCGCATCGACCGCATAACGGCACAAACGGTCTAAGGCTTTAGCCATAGCACCAGGCTTGCCATCAGCTCTGAAATAGGTTTGTAAAGTTTTCGCCTGGAAAACACCTGTATCAATACTTCTTAACTTCTCTAATTCCTGGTTGGTTAAAATAGGATGTTTAATGGCAACGCAATGTGCTTGTAGTGGATTTTCTTCTAAAAGATTACCGTTACTACCCATAAAACTGGCCAAACTCATCACTACCTTTTCGCGGATCGGGTCTATTGGCGGATTGGTTACCTGTGCAAATAACTGTTTGAAATAAGAAGATAAATGTTGTGGACGTTTTGATAAAATAGCCAATGGTGTATCGGTACCCATTGAACCGATTGGTTCTTTACCTTCAATGGCCATTGGTTTAAGTAAAAGATCTACATCTTCCCTGCTATAACCAAAAACCTGCTGGTATTTAAATATAGATTCGGTAGATAAGCCAGTAAACATTACACGTGGTTCCGGTAATTCCTCCAAACGGATCTGATATTGGTTAATCCAATCGGCATAAGGGCTCTTGCCGCAAACTTCTCCTTTAATTTCGTTATCGCTGATAATTCTGCCCTGCTCCATATCCACCACGAACATTTTGCCTGGCGTTAAACGGCCTTTTTCGATTACTGTACTTTGATCGATGGCTAGCGCACCAGCCTCAGAACCCATAATTACACGGTCATCTGAAGTAATGGCATAACGGGAAGGACGAAGACCGTTACGATCTAAAGTAGCGCCGATTAATTTACCGTCAGTAAAAGCAATCGCTGCAGGTCCATCCCATGGCTCCATTAAAGTAGCATGGAACTCATAGAATGCCCTTTTTACCGGGTCCATATCTTCGTTACCATCCCAGGCCTCCGGCACCAACATCATTAATACATGAGGCAGGGTTCTTCCGGAGTGAAGTAATAATTCAATAACATTATCTAAACAGCCTGAATCTGAATTCGTTTCGTCAATTACAGGCAGTAACATGTCCAGTTCTTCTGGTGTAAAATAAGCAGAAGCAAAAGATTTAACACCTGCCCTAAACCAGTTTAAATTTCCCTGCAAAGTGTTGATCTCACCATTATGCGCAATAAAGCGGAATGGTTGGGCCAACCTCCACGAAGGGAAGGTATTGGTTGCAAAACGCGAGTGAACCAAGCCTAAAGCTGAAACCATGCGCTTATCACTCAGATCTGTAAAATAGGTACGTACCTGTAATGAAGTGAGCTGACCTTTATAGATAATGGTTTGCGCAGAAAGCGAAACGATATAAAAATCTTTACCTCCGTGAACGGTGTTCACGATCAGTTTAATCAGGTAATTTTTAAAAATATAAAGTTTACGCTCGAAATCTGCTCCTGGTGCTACTGCATAAGGACGGGCAATAAACACCTGCTCAATTTCCGGTTCAACAGAAAGGGCCATATTGCCAATATCCGTAGTGTCGACATCAACTTTTCTAAAACCTAAAATTTCCAGGCCAAGTTTTTCGGCGGCACGGTAAATCAATTCTCTGCACTCTTCTCTCGATCTGATATCCTTTGGCATAAATAACATACCTACACCATAATTATTGGTTTCAGGCAGGCTAAAGCCAGCTTTTAAGCATTCGTCGTAAAAAAATTCGTGAGGAATCTGAATCATAATACCTGCACCATCGCCTGTATTTGGTTCTGCTCCACATGCTCCTCTATGATCTAGATTCTCTAAAATAGTAAGTGCATCAGAGATGATTTGATGCGATTTTCGCCCTTTCACATGTGCAACGAACCCAATACCGCAGGCATCGTGTTCAAATTGCGCATCGTACAATCCACTGTTTGGTTCCATTCTTTGCTCGTTAGTTGTTAGTGTATAGGAAACACTAAGATAGGAAAAACAAATTTAAAATTACAGAGTTGATATGTTTTTTGGAAAAATTTTAGTCCTTATGTAATTTAAAGTCTTTAAATTGAAATATTTTTATTTTTACACATTAATAATTATCAAATTTGTAATGATAATATTGTACAATAAATGAGCTTTTCCAGCTAGATTCCATGATAAATCGTTTTATTAATTTTATTTATTCATGAATATTAAATTCATATACAAATATTATACTTAAAAATTTGTTTATCATGTATTTCCTTATATAATCTGAAAACACACATTTTAATTTTATTAATTTACTAATCAGCCACATAGCTTAAAACAGAAAAAAAATAGAAAAATGCATTTTGCGAAACAACTTCTTTTTCTACCTTTGTGGCCGGGCAAGTCTTTTACGACCAGCTCCCTTTGAACTCCCCCAGGGTGGGAACGCAGCAAGGGTAGAAGGTTGTAGCGGTGCGATAGAAGGTGCTTGCCCTTTTTTTACCCCCTAACCCCCTGAAGGGGGGATATTAAATTCTTCAGGGGTTCTAGCAGCAGAACCTAATTATCATTTTAAGAATTTATAAACATGAAATTTTTTATTGACACAGCAAATCTTGATCAAATCAAAGAAGCGCAAGATCTTGGCATTTTAGATGGCGTAACCACCAATCCTAGCTTAATGGCTAAAGAAGGTATTACCGGCGATGAAAATGTAATCAACCACTATAAAGCAATTTGCGATATCGTTGATGATAACGTAAGTGCAGAAGTAATTTCGACCACTTTTGACGAAATTGTTAAAGAAGGTGAAGCTTTAGCCGCTTTGAACCCGAAAATCGTAGTAAAAGTTCCGATGATTAAAGATGGTGTTAAAGCCATTAAATATTTCTCATCAAAAGGAATCAAAACCAACTGTACTTTAATTTTCTCTGCAGGCCAGGCATTATTGGCTGCAAAAGCCGGTGCTACTTACGTTTCTCCGTTTTTAGGTCGTTTAGATGATATTTCTAGTGATGGCTTGGTTTTAATTGAAGATATCAGAACTATTTTTGATAACTACGGTTACGAAACTCAAATCCTCGCAGCTTCAATCCGCGGACCATTGCACATTGTAAACTGTGCTAAACTAGGTGCTGATGTAATCACTGCTCCTTTGGCTGCAATTGTTGGCTTATTGAAACACCCATTAACTGATAGCGGTTTGGCTACTTTCTTAGCTGACCACGCTAAAGCAGCGGGTAAATAATATTTAAAGTCGGAAGACTTTAATCCTAAGTCTTGAGTCGGATTTCCGGTTTAAGACTTAGGATTTTTTGTTTTATGGATAATCTAAGATGTATAATGGATGATGGGCAAAGCGCAGGCTACATCTCCCCTTTTCCATTTTTTGTACCATTAAAAAGTTAAGACAGTTTAGGTTTTATTGGTGCTTGCTCTTGCATGTCAAATCATCCTTTTCCCTCTTACATTTTCCTTTTTTTCTACCATTAAGAAGTTAAGCCTATTAAGGCTTTATTGGTGCTTGTTCTTGCAAATTGCAGATTACATCATCCGTTTTCCCTCTTACAATTTTACATGATTTTTTTTGGAGAGCAAGAACAGTGCAGATCGGTTCCTGCAGTCCTGCTTTACATTATATTCCGGTAATGTTCGGTAAATATAAAATAGTCGAATACCGGAATGCCATTTCAATCAGGTCTAGATGGCTACGGCACTTACGAAATACTCAATGGAAGGCGTGCGGAAAGATTTTCGTAAGTATTAGGTAGGGAAAGCTTAATAGAATTTCAGAAGCTTCTGACTGACGAAGTTATTCATTCGCTTCTTTCCTTTCTAAACTTCTTAAGTCATTGCGGCATTCTGCGTTAACGATGGGAACGGCATCCTTTTTGGCTGTCATCCTGAAGGATAATTTATTTTATAAAATCAATAGGAATGGAAAGTAATTAATCTACATGTAAAAATTCCCTCTTATTACCTTCATTTCGAGCAGAGTGCAACGCAGTCGAGAACCCGAAGGCTCTGCGAAGCAAAATCTGTTTGGATAGATCTCTCCACTACGCGTTGCTCCGGTCGAGATGACGACCATTCTTATTGGAGTCTGTCAATGATAGCGTAGTTAAATGACAGCCAAAAAGATATAGTGTATAAGCGTGTTAAAACGCCCAAATTAATAAAATGGATGATGTAAGATAGGTGTGATGGGCAAATTGCAGGTTACATCTCCAGTCTTCCTTTCTCCATTTTACATTTTTCGACCATTAAGAAGTTAAGGTAATTAAGATTTTACTGGCGCTTGCCATTGCAGGTTTCACCTTCCATATTACCTTTTCCATATTATGTTGGTATGGGCGATTTGCTTATTCCAAACTCCTAACCCCGAACTCCAAACTAAACTAAAGATTCTCTTTTCAATACCTCTTTCACCTTCTCATAGCTAATCTGCTCATCAGGTTCAATCAGGATTCCCTTCACTCCTGCCCCGTTTGCTGCTTCAACATCTCTGGGTTTATCGCCGATCATAACTGATTGTGCCGGATCAATATCATACATGTCGATGGCATCTAAAATCATTCCCGATGCTGGTTTTCTGCATTTGCATTCGCCGCCAACAGTTGGATGATGCGGACAGTAATAAAAGCCAGCAATATCGGCCCCTTTGGCCACAAAAGCATTTCTTAACATCTGGTGCATAATGGCCAGTTCCTGTTCGGTATAACGTTTCAGTGCAATGCCGCCCTGGTTGGTGATTACGATTAACAAATAACCTTCATCGAAGAATTTTTTGAGTACAGGGATCTGGTAATCCAATATTTTAAAATCTTCAACCCGGCAGATGTAATCGTAAATTTCGTGGTTAAGTACACCATCGCGGTCGAGAAAAATAGCTTTGTTCATTGTTAAATATGGGGATTGAGTATCAAGTATCAAGATGTGAGACATGTGATTTAGGTCTCGTTTATAATTCGCCAAAATAACTGAAAATTAATCGCAAAAGAAAGCCAAATCTATTATAGACCGGGCTTAATCATAATTTATTTGGTTTTGGTTATTTTAACTTTAGTCCGGCTTTATGACCTTTTACAGCAAAGAACAAAATATAAAGGTAACATGGCAATACGGTTAACAGATAAGCCAATTGGAAATTGATGTGTAATTTTTCGTTTAAAAAGGCATACAATAAAGGCATAATTGCACCGCCTGCAATACCCATCACCATAATAGCTGAACCGATTTTGGTGAATTTTCCTAAATGACTGATGCCGAGCGGGAATATTGCCGGCCACATTAACGAGTTTGCCAAACCAAGCAAGGCTACAAAAATTACAGCAAACCAGTTCGAAATGGCGAAAGATAAAACCGTAAATATGATACCTAAAATGGCGCAGATGCGAAGTGCTTTTTGTTGAGAGATGTATTTCGGAATGGTAATGATCCCAATGATATAACCAATTAACATACTAAAAAGGGTAATGGAGGTTAACTTTCCGCTGATTTCGACGCTGATGCCCAATTCGCGGCCATAAATCCCGATAATATCACCTGCCATTACTTCTGCACCAACATATACAAAAATACAAAGGGCACCTAAAAATAAGTGAGGGAACTGAAAAATACTGCTGTGTTTTACTACTGCGCCTTTACTTTCGTCGATAATATCCTCTTCAACCTCCACCTCTGGCAAATCGGTAAATTTAATCAGCACTGCAAAAAGACAAAAAACGATTGCTAAAACAACATAAGGCATATTTACACGGCCCAACACATCGTTTAACAATTGTTCATGTGCTGCGCCCGTAGCCGCTTTAATCTGTTTTTCAACTTCTGAAGCATTTTTAAGAAACAGACTGCCCATAATCAAAGGCACAATCATGCCGGCAAATTTATTACAGATTCCGGCAATACTGATGCGTTTGGCTGCACTTTCAATCGGACCTATGATGGTTAAATAAGGATTTGACGCCGTTTGCAGCAAAGCCAAAGCAGCCCCCTGAACAAAAATACCAGTTAAGAAAAGACCAAAAGTCCGGGTTTGCGCTGCCGGAATAAATATTAATGAGCCAAGGCCCAGAATGACCAAACCTAAAACAATCCCATTTTTAAAACCCACTTTCTTAAGTATCCACGATGATGGCAACGCTAAAAAGAAATAAGCCATGTACGATGCAAAGGTTACAAAGAATGCCTGTAAATTTGATAATCCGAAAGACAATTTAAAGAATGGAATTAATGTTCCGTTTGCCCATGTCACAAAGCCAAAAATAAAGAATAGCGCACAAATGATAATAAGCGGTTTTGGTCCTTGGGTTTGACTTAGTTTTGTTGTTTGTTGCATAAAGTTTTGGTTCGGCTTATTTGTTTGTGCCAAACTAAACAATAATATTTAATTAAAATGTATCAAACGTTTGCGTAATTTCAACTTTAACAAAAAAGGGCTTTTAGCTAATGCTAAACTAGCCTAAAGCCCTATGCACTAATGCGGTATCAACAATAGGTTTGATTTTGGATTTAGCCGGTAAGCTTTGCAATAACAGGCATTATATATAAAATAACCTCCTTCTTCTATTAGGTATAGTTGGTTTCGTATGGTTGTAGCTGTATCTGATACGCCTTCTGTGTTATTCAGAAAAAGTGAATCTTGTATGTATTTTCCATTTCCCTCTTCTTTAGTTTTATTGGACTGGCAGGGTAATATGGAGCCCATTTGTAAAAAAATAGCGCAACAGGTGGAATTTCGCAGGGGTTAATCTTAAATTAAGAGCAATAAAAATATCAAATCCATTTAAAAAATCAGGCCTGAATAATTAATTTGCCTATAAATCAATACACTAACACGTTTGGCGATTTTTTATTTGCACGAAACAGTCTATAACCCTATATTTGCACCACTTTAAAGGAAACGGATAACGTTTTTAAACAAAGTAGATTCCGTAGCTCAGCTGGTAGAGCATTACACTTTTAATGTAGTGGTCCTGGGTTCGAATCCCAGCGGGATCACACCAAAGACTATCAAAATGTACAAAACCCTGCAATCGCACGATTAGCAGGGTTTTTACTTTTAGTGAATTGCCAAAATCGCACGAATTCACAAAACTTTGGTGAGTGATTCGGTGAGTAAGGCAAAATTTTAAATTGACTCACCGAATAGCTCATAACCATTTACTTTACAGTATGTTGTAAACTATACATATTGTATCTATTAAAGATGATGATGATCTACCTAAACAGTACCTGGTTTATAATCAGTATTCCGATAAGTCCGATAACTGAAACCAAGGTTTCCATCAGCGACCAGGACAAAAATGTTTGTTTGATAGATAATCCTAAATACTCTTTGAATAACCAGAAAGAAGAATCATTTACATGAGAACAAAACAGGCTCCCTGAGCCAACCGCAAGCACCATTAAATTTGGATCGGCACCATGAGGCCCGATAAGCGGATATACGATACCGGCAGCGGTGAGGCCAGCTACGGTAGCCGAACCCAGACAAAGCCTTAATACAGCCGTTATTAACCAGGCCAGTAACAAGGGTGGCAGGGTCAATCCTTGCAAAATTGCAGCAAGGCTGTTACTTACCCCTGTTTCTACAAATACCTGTTTCAAAATACCTGCACTACCGATTATTAAAAGGATCATTGCTATATCTTTTGTTGCATCAACAAAAATTACCATAATGTCAATCAGCTTTTTACCTAACCTCATCCCAAGGGTGTATGTTGCAATACAAATGGTTAATATCATGGCAATAGTTGGATCACCGGTAAATCTGGCAAAATTTAACACAGCGATATTGTCATTACATATCCTGGTGATCAATGTGGTCCCCAAAATGATAAGTACAGGTAATAATGCGGAAACCACACTATTTGTTATTCCTGGCAGCTCATTATCGGGCAGTTCATCGGCTTGTAGGGTAACCGTTGGCCTGGATTGCATATTTATTAATGCTTTTGCGAAAATAGGACCTGCAATAATTATTGCAGGTATAGCCACTATTAAACCATAAGTAAAGGTCTTAACCAGATCTGCATTAAACTGAGTAACTAAAGCCATGGGCGATGGATGCGGTGGCAAAAAACCATGCATTACGGAGAGCGATGCCAGCATAGGCAATCCTACATATACCAGGGGTAACTTATAGTTATAGGCTACAGAAAAAATAATGGGTATAAGCAATACAAACCCAACATTATAAAATAATGGAATGCCCACTATAAAACCTGTTAAAGCCATGGCCCAGGTTACGGATTTATAGCCGAATGTGTTTTTTAATACCGTGGCTATTTTTTGAGCGGCACCACTGGAGGCGACAAGTTTTCCGAGCATGGCTCCCAAAACGATGATGATTGCCAGAGATCCTAATGTATCTCCTAATCCTTTATTAACCGTTTGCGGAATACTGGCGGCTGGCATACCTAGCAATAAGGCTGCCCCTACAGATACGATTAAAAATGCAAGAAAGGTATTCACCTTCGCCCAGGCAATTAATAATACAAGTATAACTATACAGCCTAAAAGAATCAGTACATCCATATTTCTGTTAATGGGAGTCTCTGGCTACGGCTGAACCTGAGCCGCCTACTAAAAAGTCCAGATCAGCACCTTTATCTGCCTGTTGAACATGTTTGATATATAAGTTTACATAGCCACGTGTTGCAGAAGGAATTGGCTGTACCCAATTGCTTCGCCTCAGGGCTAACACTTCATCACTCACTTCAAGATGAATACGTTTATTGGCTACATCGAGCTCAATGATATCTCCGTTTTCTACAAGCGCTAAATTTCCACCAATAGCAGACTCCGGCGATACGTGCAGTATAACTGTACCATAAGCGGTACCACTCATCCTGCCATCCGATATCCTTACCATATCTGTTACGCCCTTGTCAAGTAGCTTTTTTGGTAAAGTCATATTACCCACCTCGGGCATACCCGGATAGCCGACCGGACCAACCGATTTCAAGACCATTACACAAGTTTCATCGATATCCAAATCAGGGTCATCCACTCTCGCATGGTAATCCTCAATGTCTTCAAACACTACTGCCCTGCCCCGATGCTGCATTAAGCCGGGCGTAGCTGCAGATGGCTTTATAACCGCACCGTTAACTGCAAGATTACCTTTTAGTACGGTAATTCCGGCTTCCGGAATGATCGGCTGTTCAAATTCATAAATAACTTCCTTATTGTAATTTATTCCTTTATCGGCAATGTTTTCGGCATGCGTTTTCCCGCTTACCGTTAGGGTATCCATTTTTAAAACAGATTGCATTTGTTTTAAAACCGTGGGTACACCACCGGCATAGTAAAAATCCTCCATCAAAAATTTCCCAGAAGGCATAAGATTTACCAGAAGTGGCATTTTGCTGCCAATATCATCAAAATCATCTAAGTTCAGCGCTACACCCATACGCCCTGCAATAGCCGTAAGGTGAATAATAAAGTTTGAAGAACCTCCAACCGCGGCATTTACCTTAATTGCATTTTCAAAAGCATCCCGTGTTAGTATTTTAGAAATTTTCAGGTCTTCTTTAACCATTTCAACTATTCTCCTTCCGGATAGCTGAGCAAGCCTTTTCCGCCGGGAATCGACGGCAGGTATAGCTGCCCCACCGGAAAGACTCATGCCCAACGCTTCTACCATACAAGCCATAGTGGAAGCTGTTCCCATGGTCATACAGTGCCCAGGACTACGCGACATGCAACTTTCCACCTCTGCATATTCATCATAAGTAATTTCGCCTTTTTTTAATTCCTCTGTCAGCTTCCATACACTTGTTCCTGAGCCTATGTCATGTCCGTGATATTTTCCGTTTAGCATGGGGCCGCCGGGAACCACAATGGTTGGCAAATCGACACTTGCCGCACCCATTAATGTAGAGGGCGTCGTTTTATCGCAGCCAGTAAGTAGCACTACTCCGTCAATAGGGTTGCCTCTTATTGATTCCTCTGCATCCATACTAGCGAGGTTACGAAACAACATAGCAGTGGGTTTCATGAGCGTTTCACCTAATGACATGATTGGAAATTCCAGCGGAAAGCCACCAGCCTCCAATACTCCGCGGCGAACACTTTCAGCAATATCACGCAGGTGGGCATTGCAAGGTGTAAGTTCTGACCACGTATTACAAATCCCAATTACCGGTCTGCCATCAAACATGTCTTCAGGCATGCCCTGGTTTTTCATCCAGCTGCGATAGATGAGGCCCATTTTATCTTTTTTCCCAAACCAGGTCGAACTTCTATATGATTTCATATCCAGATATACTATGTTGCGCTATTTTTTAACTTCCTATTTAGATTTTTTGCCGGTAGCCCTGCTTATCGAACCAATCGTTTCACTTGCTTTGGCAGCCGTTTCGAAACCTATAATTTGTTTATCATGCTACGGTATTTACAAGTGAACCAATCTCTGAAATGGTTATTTTTACCATGTCTCCGCTTTGTAAGGTGAAATCATCTGTAGGGATTATGCCAGTACCTGTCATTAAATAAGTACCATGAGGGAAATCCAATTCCCGAAACAAGTAAGCCACTAAGTCCTTGTGCTTACGTTTCATTTGATTAATGGATATTTTCTCCTTAAAAAGGATTGCCGAATCTCTGGATATTTCGATGCTGATATTCGTATCCGGATCTATTGGGCCCTCTGTTACTAAAATGCAAGGACCTAAAGCGGTAGCTCCATTGTATGATTTTGCCTGCGGTAAATAAAGCGGATTTTCGCCTTCGATGTCCCTCGATGATACATCATTACCTATGGTATAACCTTCAATAGTGCCTGCTGAGCAAATAAATAAGGTCAGTTCCGGTTCAGGTACGTTCCATTTAGAATCTGCCCTGATCCGTATTTTTCCTCCGGAACCCACTGTACGGTAAGCTGGTGATTTAAAAAAAAGTTCCGGCCGGTCTGCATCGTATACCCTGGCATAAAAATCCCCACCTTTTGCTTCTTTTGATTCTTCTATTCTGGCTTCCCTGCTACGAAAATAAGTTACACCAGATGCCCACACCTCCTGGTTACCTATAGGTGTTAAAATAGCTGAATTGGTGAGCGCTTGTAAATCATCGTTAGGCTGAAGCTGTTGCAACTCACTACTGATCACTTTAAAAAGGTTGCTTCTGTTTACAAACCGGTCCCAGCTTTTCTCTTCTGTTAAGAAATATTGGTTATTGTGGTTGATAATAATCCCGCTCGAGGTATTATAGATTCTCATCATATTTGGTTAAGTTTTTTTGGATCGAAAATTAGATTTAAACTCAATTTTCATATCCAAGCGGTAAATAATAAAGCAAATAAATGCTTTTAAAGTACATTTACAGCATAATGTTAATATAATACAATTAAATGCTGCAATACTAAAATTAAGGATTATATGACCTGATTGGTGAGAATAGGATCATGATTAACTAACCGTTTTTTTAAAGATTAGCTCACCTTAAGCAAAATGATTTAGGAATTGTGTTAACCTAAATGCCCACTAAAAGCAGCCAGCAAATATCTATTCGGTAAATTTCCTCTCTTCCGTTTTAATATAACTGGACCTGTAATCCATTGGATTTTTTTTGGTAAGTGCTTTAAACTGATGATAAAAGTGAGAGATATTGTTATAGCCACAGGCATAGCCTACCTCCGTCATGTTAAATTCCTCTTCTACCAGCAACCTGCAGGCATTTCCAATTCTCACTTCCATTAAAAACTGGATATATGTTTTTTTTGTTTTGGATTTAAAGTACCTGCAAAAAGAGTGCTTTCCCATGTTAATTAATGAGGCTACATCTTCTAATGCTACTTTTTGGTGGTAATGATTAAAAGTATATTCGAAAATGGTGTTAATGCGGCTCTGGTCGATGCTGTTTACTTCCAGGTTAAAGCCATTGGATGATATTATTTCATATTCTTTCGTAGCAGCTATTATTTCTAAAGCAGATAATAAACTAATTAATTTACGGGCAGGCGATTCGTTAAGCATTTCCTCTGCTATTTTGCCAACCTTTCGTTTAGTTGCTCCTTTTAAACGCAAACCCAGCTTACTTGTGTTTAGCAGTTTAACAATCGGACTAATTTCAGGAAGGTTCAAAAATGTATCGCCCCAGATGTTATTTTGAAAAAGAATCACGATGGTTTCTCCAACTTTTTCCGTATCGTTTTCCAGGTATTTTTGTTCACACCGGAAAGTATGTGGCAGGTTTGATCCAAATAAAAATACATCACCATTTTTAAAAGGACCAACATGGTCGCCTATCAGGCAGGTACCGTAGCTCCTTTTAACAATCAATAACTCGCACTCGGGATGATAGTGCCAGGCACTTAATATCGCATGCCCTATATCCTTATGGATATTAAAGGAATGCTCCGGGTTTGGAGTAGCCTTTTTTAACGTAGCCTTCATGTTTATAATTGGTTAACTATAGCATGAAATTATAAATTATGTGCGATATAATGACTATCTAATTTACCTATTGATAGTAAGTATGTTAACAACGCCAGGTTTTATTATTTGTACATCAGATTGATTTTGCACCAAGGTTTTTCTATAAGCAATTGATAAACAGATAGATTTACAATACCCTGTTAAAACACAACAAAATCAGGAAAGACATATCTATGTTAATATGTTACAATTTTTTGCAGCAATACTGAAATTGCTTTTCATTAAAGTTGTCTTTATTTGCCTGTGTAACATAACTGTTTCGAAACCAAATATAAAAAGAAAGTAATGCTTCTATTCCCGCAATTATTTTCTTCAAACAAGATATTTCATTAAGCATGTTTGCCTTAGATGATCAGAACAGCGATTTAATTAACTAACTAACCAATATTTAATATGAGATAGATTTACTTAACGTCCAGCCACGGCACCTAGTTGCTATACTGCTTATATTCCAAATTGATTACACAACGTTTTCCGGGATATATAAGCTTTTTATTAAAAAACCAATGCTAACCAAATTATAATGATGAAAAAAAAATTACTTCCACTGGTATTTGCATATACTGTGTTAATGGGATTCATTCTTTTCGAGCCCTTAAATGCGTCAGCCGGTGGGCTAACAACCGGAGTCTTTAGTACGCCTTCAACAACCAAAAAGTTAAAAATAGCCTTTATAGGAATCTCAGGTAAAGTTACCGATGAACAGGGCGTTGGCCTGCCCGGCGTAAGCGTAGTTGAAAAGGGAACGCGGAATGCTGCTGTAACCAATTCATCTGGCAGCTATACCATAAATGTTACCAATAATAACGCGGTATTGGTGTTCACATCCGTTGGCTATAAACCCATAGAAATAACAGTAAATACAAAAACCGTAGTTAATGTGTCTATGGTAGCGATTACAAATGCTTTAAATGAAGTTATTGTAACTGCACTCGGCATAAAAAGGGAGGCCAAAAGCCTGGGATATTCAGCTCAAAAAGCCGACGTAGAGGCATTACAAACCAACCGTACAACTAACCTCGCCAATTCGCTTGAGGGCCAAATCGCCGGGCTGGACGTTTCTCCACCGGCCGCAGGACCAGGTGGGAGTACCAAGATTCGCTTACGTGGACAATCATCTTTTACTGCAGACAATTCGCCGCTCATCGTAATCAATGGCTTGCCAATGTCGCAGGGTGCAAGCAGCAGTAATGGTTATACACAAAATGTGGATCAGGGAGATAATATGCAAGGCATCAATCAGGATGACATCGAATCGATGACTGTTTTAAAAGGATCTACCGCAGCAGCCCTGTATGGTTCTCGTGCCGTTAACGGAGCAATCATTATTACAACAAAGTCGGGATCAAAAAATAGTGGCATAGGTGTTGAGTTCAACTCTAATTTTACGGTAAACCAGGCACTGGATTATACAGATTTTCAATATGAGTACGGACAAGGCGAGAATAATATTCGTCCGTCATCAGTAGGTACTGCGCAGAGTTCTGGTGCATGGAGCTTTGGTGTGCCGTTTGATAATGTACCAACGTTTCAGTTCGACGGCGTTCAGCGTCCGTATGCACCTGTTAAAGACAGGATAAAGACTTTCTTCAGACTTGCGCCATCGTGGAGTAATACAGTTGCACTTTCTGGCGGTAATGACAAAGGAAGTTTCCGGGTGTCCCTTTCTAATCAGGATGCTCAGGGTATAATACCAAACAACGATTATCATAAAAAGATTTTTAACGTTGGCATTAACTATAAACTTACCGATAAGTTATCTACACAATTTTACGTTAACTACGATCACCAGTTTAATAACAATCCGCCACTTGTAGGCGTACAGGGAAATGCAATTCCTACCTCAATTTACAGGTTGGCCAACTCCATTTCTTTTGATGTACTCCAGGCAGGCGCAATAGATGCCAACGGAAATGAAACACCTACTTCGAGGTTTGCAACCGTTACCAACCCCTACTGGATATTAGCGAAGCAATTTCAAAGACAAACAAAAGATCATTTGTTAGGTACTGCTGTGGTACGCTATCAGTTTTTTGATTGGCTATATCTTCAGGGCAGGGCAAATATGGACCTTTTGCAAACTACTTATGAATCAAACACGCCAACGGGTACGCTGGCTGTATCTGCAGCACCAACAGGGCTATATAATGGTAGCTATGGAATAAGTACAGCAAGTACACGCCAGAATAATTTTGACTTCCTGCTGGGTGGCGGGCACAAGTGGAAAGATTTTTCATTTAATGCAACAGTAGGTGGTAATCACTTTCCCTTAATTACATCTACATTTAATGAAGCGGTAACCAACTTTTACATCAGAGATTTATACACCATAGGAAACGGTGTTACGGCAAATTCGAGCTACAATTTAACTAAACAAACCGTAAATTCATTGTATGGTACTGCAGAGTTTTCCTACAAAAATTTATTATACCTAAATGTTACCGGCCGTACAGACTGGTATTCGGTACTGGCCAGAGATATAGATCATTATTTCTATCCTTCAATCAGCGGAAGTTTCGTTTTTTCGGAATTACTTCCAAATGCAAAATGGTTAAATTTTGGAAAGTTGAGAGTTGCTGTTGCAGAAACAGGAAGTGCCCAGGGGGTTGCTCCTTACAATGCATTAACATTTTTGCTAGCTCAAAATTCATTTAATGGGCTTCCTTTAGGCAGTATTAACGGAACAGCTTCACCAAATACCCAGATTAAGCCTTTTGGCGTAAATGAAAAAGAAATCGGTATTGAGTTACGTATGTTCAACAACAGAGTGAATCTGGATGTGGCTGCTTACGATAAAAAAACGACTAATCAAGCCGTTCCAATCAGCCTGTCTGCAGCAAGTGGATACAGCACCACGTTAGTTAACTTAGGTGGTTTGGACAATAAAGGATTAGAATTTAACCTGGAATTAATCCCTGTCCAAAACAAAAACTTTACCTGGAAAACGGCTTTTAATTCTGCTTTCAATTCTTCAAAAGTATTGTCATTAGCCAACAACCAATCGCAGCTTGTAGTGGGCAGTCCTGAGTTTTTTGGGTCTATAGTTCACGTGGTAGGTTTACCCCTTAACCAAATTGTAGGTTCAACTTACAAGCGGGATGCTTCCGGAAATATCGTATTATCGGGAGGCAAACCCGTAGCAAGTGCTACACCAGTTAATTTTGGTAGCGGCCTCCCTACAGCAACAGGGGGTTGGCTAAACACATTAAATTACAAAGGCTTTACCTTTATCTCCCATATTGATTATAAAGCAGGTGGTAAAGTACTTTCGAGTACCAGTTTAAACTTATTAAGAGAAGGTTTATCAAAAGAGTCTTTACCTGGCCGTGTAGGTGGCGTAATTTTTCCTGGCGTAAATGCTACTGACGGGTTACCAAACACCACCGCTGTAAATGCGGAAGATTTTTACGCAAATTATCGTTCAACGAATATCTTAGACCCTTTCATTTACAGCTCAAGCTTTGTTAAATTAAGAAGCCTTTCGCTGGGATACGACTTATCTAAATTTATCAATAAAAAATATGTGAAAAGCTTAGTGTTATCTGCCGTATGCCGTAATGTATTAATCATTAAGAAATATACGCCGAACATTGATCCCGAAGCAATAGCCTCAAGCGGGGATAACTTAACAGGTTATGAGCAGGCATCGCTACCAACAACACGTACTTTCGGATTTAACTTAAACGTAAAATTCTAACTCTATATACAATATGAAAAATTTAATCAGAATTATAGCCATCGCCATCTGTATTCCAGTAATTTCCAGTTGCAATAAAGGGTTTGATAAATTAAATATTAGTCCAAATAATCCAACAGAACTCGACGCGGCATTCCTGTTTACAAGTGCACAATTTGGAACACATGGAGCGACAATGGAAACTGAGCCAACCATTGTACAGCAATTTGTAAATCCGTTTTCAGGAATCACCTCGGCGTTTAATTTTAATCAGCTGAATCAAACCTATACTTCGCAAAATTGGAATGCTGAATATACAGGAACAAATAGTGGCGCAACAAGCTCTTCAGGCCCTGTTCAATTACTGGTCCAGATATTAAGCCAAATTAAAGGTAATGCAGCAAGAACAAATTTATATAATGAAGCCAGAATCTGGAAAGCTTATCAATTTATGATGCTGGTAGACACTTACGGAAACGTACCCTATAGTGAAGCCGGACAAGCCTATTTATCAAATGTGCTTACCCCTAAATATGATAATCAGGCCGCGATTTATACCGATCTGATCAAAGAAGTTACTGAGGCAACGGCAGCTTTAGATCCAACAAAGGATATCGTTAAAGCTGATGTATTTTATGGCGGCAATATCGCCCAGTGGAAAAAATTGGGTTATTCGTTACTACTTCGATTAGGTATGAGGTATAGTAAAATAGATCCGGCAAAAGCGCAAACTATTGTGCAAGCTGCGGTAACTGGTGGTGTAATGACATCAAATGCCGACAACTGTTACCTGAAATACAATGCAACTTACGTGAATCCCGTGAGCCAGACGATTACGGCGATAGCAAATACTTATTATTTAGCGGCTCCCTTTGTAAATCAGCTAAAAAATAGCGGAGATCCGCGATTGAAGTTTATATCCGGTAAATATGCAAACCCATTAGCTGCACCAACAAGCGTACCAGATACCACATCTGCAAATCAGTTCGGACTCCCTGTAGGCTATAGCAGTGCTACTTTACCAACTGCTCCGGGGTTTAGAGGTGCTAACGGTTCGGGTTTTAATTATTCCCAGGTTAATTACAGTATTTTCGGCAGTTTAACCGCCCCACAATTTTTCATCACTCACGCTCAAACACAATTCCTGCTGGCAGAGGCCGCTGTTAGAGGCTGGATCACCGGCGGTAGTACAGCTGATGTTTATTATGCTAACGGTATACGTGCGGCAATGGACCAATGGACAACCTATAACCCGGCAGCCATTATTCCTTTAGCTACTCAAAATGCATTTATTAATAATCCCGTTAACGCTTATAATGCGGCAAATGCACTCAACCTGATTAATACGCAATATTGGGTGGCTTCCTGGGGCAATGGTACCGAGGCATTTGCTAACTTCAGGAGGAGCGGTTTTCCAGCCTTATCGCCCAACACCATAGCAGGGCAAAATATAATTGGTGGTTTTGTTCGCAGGTTTGTTTATCCAACGCTTGAGCTTTCTGCAAATTTAACAAATTACCAGGCAGCGGTTGCAGACAATGGCGGACCAGATAATATGGACACACGTATTTTTTGGGATAAATAGAAAAAACCTCTATAGTTGCCGATTACCTAATACGAAAGAGGCTGTCTCATAAATACATAATGTCATCCTGAGCTTGTCGAAGGACTTGTAAAAAATGCTTTAATTGGCATTTCGACAAGCTCAATGTGACAACATATATGGATTAATTGATTTATGAGACAGCCTCTTTTTTAGCGGTTTTGCTGCCCAGTCAAATAAGTAACCCATAAACTGATGGGTTGACAAAAATATGGGTAACATTCTTATTAGTTTTAACGATATATCTGGATGCTCGACTAATTATTTTGTAATTTACTTTAAAGTATTATGAACCATAGACCAAATTAAATGTTAAACCGTAGAAATTTCCTCAGCTACGCTGCAACCGCAGTAGGAACTACTGCCCTGCTTTCTGCCTTAGATAATCCTGCCTATGCCCTTTTCAGTAAGACTATTGGCGCAAACGACCAAATCAATATTGGCGTAATCGGAATCAAAGGCATGGGATGGTCCGACCTCAAGGCGGCCCTCAAAGTACCGGGCGTAAACCTGATCGCCCTGTGCGACAGTGACGCCAACGTGCTTGATGAAAGGATAGCCGAATTAAAGTCGATGAATGTTGATGCCGCAAAAGTAAAAAGATATAAAGATTACCGTGCGCTGCTTGATAATAAAGATGTCGACGCCGTAATTATCGGGACACCCGATCACTGGCATGCCCTGATGATGATCCATGCCGTACAGGCAGGTAAAGATGTATATGTGGAGAAGCCGGTCGGCAACTCTATTGTCGAATGCAGTACCATGGTTAAAGCGCAGGAAAAATACAATAAGGTGGTACAGGCAGGTCAATGGCAGCGCAGTCAGCAACATTTTAAAGATGCGGTAGATTTTGTAAAGAGCGGCCAGCTGGGAAATATCAGAACGGTAAAAGTATGGTGTTACCAGGGCTGGATGAAACCTGCTCCCATAGTGCCTGATACCTTACCCCCTGCAGGCGTTGATTATGCCATGTGGCTTGGGCCGGCGAATAAAAGAGCATTTAATGCCAGCCGATATCACTTCAATTTCCGCTGGTTTTGGGATTATGCCGGCGGGTTAATGACCGACTGGGGTGTGCATTTATTGGATTATGGCTTGCTGGGTATGAATTCACCCGTACCCAAAACCATATCTGCATTAGGCGGTCGCTTCGCCTATCCCGATCTGTACGAAGAAACGCCTGATACGCTCACTACCCTATATGAGTTCGACAAATTCAACATGGTATGGGATTCTGCCATGGGTATTGATAACGGCTCTTATAACCGCAACCATGGGATTGCTTATATCGGTAACAACGGCACGCTGATCCTCAACAGGCAAGGCTGGGAAGTTATTGAAGAAAAGATAAGTGGCAATAAAGTGAGTAAGCCCTTTGTTAAATCCTCAGATAATGGACTGGACAATCATATGGTTAATTTCTTTAGTGTGGTGAGATCCAGAAAAAAAGAAGAACTGAATTGTTCTATACAGGATGCGGCGCATGTAGCTACCGTTGCCCAAATGGGAAATCTTGCCTTCAGAAGCGGGCAAAAACTATCATGGGACAATGCCAAACATCAGTTTACAGATCAGAAGGTTAACGATAAATACCTGCTGGCCCCGTATCACAACGGTTACAGCTTACCCAAAGTTTAACGCTAAAGTTTAAACAGATCAGGAGGTATCCATTTCCGTCCGGGATCACAACACAGACTATCAAATATATAAACCCTGCAAATCGCACGATTAGCAGGGTTTTGCTTTTGGGAATTGCCTATTCGTTAATTTTTCTTTTCAACTGACATACTTATCCAGTAAATTCCCATCTGCCCCCTCTTATCCATAATGCCTTTTGGTAACTGATTTTTAGGACAGCTTAAAATGGAACTATCTGCCCCTTTTACAAATGCAGTTATGGCTTCAAGTTTATTTTCTGAAAATGGAAGTATGGTGTATCAAGATATACAGCCACTTCAAATAGTTTCTTTATTCTTGCAAAGCCAAAGATCGATTTTGCGGTTGCGATGTCTTTTTATTCAGTTGTTTCAATCTTCCATTTTGAATTTTTTTGCACCATTTTAAATTTAACATTCCTCCTTTCTCTACTAAAATAATCGAATATGGAAACATAAACCGTGTCTTTGTTTACGGTAGTGAACTGAATGTCATACACTTGTTTTTCGTTTTTCACTTCATCATACTTAAAATTTAAAGTATTTGAAGCAAACTCATTGTCAAAAGCTCCACCTGTAATTATAGTTTTATTATTTATCAGATAGTTTTCTTTAGCCTATGCTTCCGTCAACGAAATAAGGATTTTCCAATATAAATTTTATTTCCGAAAATTTCTCAATTGGTGTTGTAAATCCGTCATAGCGTTCATCGTTTCCACAAACTCCGAGGGTTCTCGCAGTAACTATAAAAAGTGAATCTTTTGGGTTTAACTTATTCACAACTTCTTTAATTATTTCTTCTTTAAGTTGTTTTGAGTTTTTAACCTCTTTTCTTTCAATCTGACAAATGAAAATTGTCAAGACTGTCAAAGTAAGTATTATTAAGATAAGGTACTTTTTCATTGCAATTTTCTTTCACGGTTCTGTAAAATTGTCGCCAACGTTTTGGGCCTTTGCGTTCGGGCGGAAAATCGAATCACAAAAGCTGGTTTTATAAATAAAGTTCAATTGAAAAACTGCCGTTGAATTTTGCACTTCAGCCCGTTTGGCCAAACGGCGAAGTCCTCACCGAAGGTAGACCCTTATTGGCGGTAGTTTTTTAATAATTTCTAAATTCGTTTCCTTTTTCCACGATTGCCTTTTGAAAATTATTTATTTGTTCTTTCGTAGCTACAATTTCAGTCAATTCAAAAATGTAATTCTTCTTTTGATTTGCACTTATCCATTTCCCTATAATATTATTTTTAGTTAAGGTACCTAAAAAAGTACCTGAAAAATTTGCAGTTGATAGTTCGACCAAACTAATATTTCCGTCATTATTTCGAAAACCCTTTAATAAAATATAATTTTTTTTGTTGTCATATTTATATGTTCCAATAATTGGGTCTGCATTTATTCCTTCGTCTAATCCTTCTAAATAAAGTGTAATTTTTATCGTATTGTTAATTGTGCCTTTGTACAATTTGCCTGTTTGTCCAAATATTTGGGTAAAAGTTATTAAAAGGAAAAGTGTAAGTATTGTTTTCATTGTTTATTCAATTATTATCTTTTTGTATAAGTATAAGCGCATCCTTCATCACAAATTATTTGATATTTCGGGGTTACCGGATTCGAATAAATTTTTGTTTCGTCTTTTTTATCATAATAAACAAAATAGTATTCTTCTTTTTTATTTAGGGTTATTTTTAGTTTTTCTCTATCAAGAGTATAAGTTCCTAAATTTCACTGTTCATCTTTTACTTTATTGTTTTTTTCAAACGACAATATTTCTCCATTTTTTATTTGTGTAGTATAAATTTTAGCACCTCCATTACTTTCACTTTGGGCTGTTCTTTGCCATTTTCCTAAAATTGAAAATTCATTATGTATTGGATAATTTTAGTTTGATTAACATAATCATCGTTACTCGTATCAGTTCTGTTACGAGTATCTTTACCACCATAACAATAGGTTAAATTCAGCAATAAAATAGTCAAGACTGTTACTGTTAAAATTATACTTTTTGCCATCTCTATTTTATTTCAAGGTCTGTTCTGCAAAATTACTGCCAACTAGTAAATATGCGCTATGCTATAGCGTATATTTTTCACTTAAGTTAACGAAATCTATCATTAGATTTCAAATATTAAACTATCCTGTGGGCTTTTTATCAAACTTTTCTGCTTTGTACTTACATGAAATATAGATCTCGGTCGTCTTTGTACTGCTGTGCCCAACAACGCTGGATATACCTGATGACTGTTCCCGCCTCCAATAAGTGTGTCGCAAATGAATGTCTAAGCCCATGCAGGGTTGGCTTCTGTTTCACAGTTTAAACAGATCAGCATGTATACATTTCCCTCTGGGATCAAACCAATCACGATCTAAATATATAAAACCCTGCAATCGCAAGATTAGCAGGATCTTTGCTTTTAGGGAACCACCAAATCGTTAAGAAGTTATTATCAAATATTTTTTTCCTTGAATACTGGCAAGAGATTATAGATACTAAATTTTTCGTTATCAGTAATTTCTTCGATCAACTTAGCTGGTCCGCCTATAAATACAGTAAAACGGTATTTCTGAAAAGTGCTTTGCTTTATCTGAATGGATTAAAAAAAATATGCCTAAAGCCGAATCACTCTAAATCCAAAACCAGCACTCTCATGTTGTTTTGTTGTGAACTTTTCTTTACATTAGGCATTAAACTTGATTTTTAGTTAATATGTAGGTATTTAATGTAATACTCAGATTTTTAATCAGCAAACTATTAATAATGTATAAATGTATTGTAATTGACGATGAGCCACATGCTATTGTTGGACTGAAAAAATATTTGGAATCCGTACCGAATATCGATTTGGTAGCAGCATATAGTGATCCTTATATGGCATTAACTGAAATTGAGACATTTAAAGATATTGATTTGATTCTTATGGATATTGATATGCCTAATATTTCCGGAATTGAGTTGTCGAAATCAATTCGAGCAAAAACTAGAAAGCTTATTTTTACGACAGGTCATACTAAATATGGTTATGAAGCCTTCAAGGCTGATGCGGATGATTATCTGTTAAAGCCTTATACGCTTGGCGAGTTCCTGATCGCTATTAACAAAGCACTTATAAAACCAACAGATTATATATCCAATAACATTTCGACATTTCTTGTTAAAAACAAGGATGATGGAAATCGAATAGTTGCTATTAAATATTGTGACGTCATCGCTGTGGAAAGTCAGCTCAACTATGTGAGTATATACACGTTAAATGCAAAAGTAACCGCATACATGTCATTAGGTGAAATGTTTAAGGTTTTGAGCCAAGCTACAGGTTTTTTGCAATTTCATCGAAGTTTTATTATATCATATAATTTTATAGATTATATAGATGGAAACACCATTAAAATGAAAAATGGATTATTGCTTACTGTTCGTGAATATTACAAAAAAAGTTTTACGGATTTTTTAAATAAGAATCTGATCAGATCCAAAAATAAAATGAAAACTGATGATCATAAGTAGACTAGCAGCCACTTACTGGATTATTTATCCTTTTTAATTCTCTATTTCTACCCCTGCTTCTGATCATTCTACATAATCACTAACAATTTATAGATAGGTTTATAGTGATTAAGCTTCTTTTTTACTTCTTTTGTTGAATATATTCAAGAAGATAGAAACAGGTTCACGCTTCAACATCAACTTAAATTTACTGTATGGTAAAAACTGCTAACATTGATGAATTCCAATACCAACTTTTGCTTGAGGCAATTGATATTGTGGAGGCAAACGATTATGTTGGACTACTTATAGACAGGGCCAAAATTATCATACAAACTCCAATTGTATCGGTCAATTTGGCGGATACATTCACATTGTACACTGATGTATTTGCGGCAATTAATCATTTGAACAAATACAGGAGTTTGAATAGAAAACTATTGATCAATGCTGAGGATGATGCTTTGCATCTGGCTTATGACCAATATTTCAATTCTCGCGTAAGATCAGGAAAACTGATTTTGAAAAAGCTTGCAGCTTTGTTACTCATTGAACAGGAATGTTAAAAATTACGCTATGCTGATCCGGAAGGAATGGCCCTATCCTCGGTATTACTGAAAGTTGTTTTCAATACATATACCACAGGGAATTAAAACAATGTTCTATTTCTTGACAGAAAAAAGCTAAAATTATAATTCAGGTAATCTAATTTTTCTGCTATATGTACCAATGCGTAATCGTTGATGATGAGCCCCACGCCATTGAGGGCTTAAAAAAATATTTGAGTAACTTCGATCGATTGTATTTATCTGCTTCGTTTACAAACCCTTTAGCAGCATTAAAATATTTCGAGTCCGTTGATTGCGTAGATCTTGTGCTATTGGATATCGATATGCCAAATATCAATGGTATCGAACTCTCCCGAATGCTCAGGAATAAAACAAAAAAAATAGTTTTCACTACTGCACATACCAAGTATGGATACGAGGCGTTCAAAATTGAAGCTGATGATTATCTTTTGAAACCTTTTACGTTAGGAGAATTCCTAACCTCTATGAATAAAGTATTCTCCTCAAATGGTCGGAAATGTAACTCTTACGATAAAAATGCTTCGTTTTTAGTCAAAAGTAAAGAAGACAGATACAAAATGCTAAATATAAAATTCTCTGATGTTGTAGCTGTAGAAAGTAAAATGAACTATGTAATGATTCATACTTTAAAACGCAAAATACTCACCTATATGACTTTGTCAGAGGTTTCAGATATATTCAAATGTCAACCAGGTTTTCTAAGATTCCAAAGGAGTTTCATTCTTGCAGAAGAACATATTGAGTACATTTCCGGTAATTCGATTAAAATGGTTAACGGTTGTGAGATGACTGTAGGTGATTATTACAAAAAAGACTTTCTTTCATTCGTTTCTGAAAAATTAATAAAAACCAAGAGGAGGTAAATCCTCCTCTTTGCTTTATCCTTTGTTAGCGATATGTGTTTGCGCAGTAGTAACAAGCGTAGTCGTAGGCTCTGTTTCTGCATAGTTTAAATAATTTGAGCTGCTTGATTTTTTGAAAATAAAAACAGTTTTGGCTTTGAGTTTTGTCTTTTGTTGTTGCATGTTTTTGTATTTTTTTTGCAACTTAGTTCGGTTACTTTCAGGAAAAAATATTGTTACATTAAATGGACGTTAACCTACACTTAAAGCAGGAAATGCATGAAAAAGATTTTGGATAAATTAAAGAGTAGCTCAGTTCATTTTATTGTATGGTCTGTCTTTATTGTTTACGAAACCATAATTGTAGGCCTAATATTTGATATTTTTGAGAATCCAGTTACTTATCTTTTCCATTATGTAGTGATAATCGTTTTTTTTTATTTTTTTTCTGACCTGGGCTTACCCTGGTCTTTCAGGAGAGATCTACAAGCATTTTGGAGGTTACCTTTAGTAATAATGATTAGTCTGGCTACCTATGTTTTTTTTCACTACTTGGCAAATTTATTATTGATCTATATCAATGTAATTATGGTTAAACGTCCATATCTTTTAGATAGGCAGTTTATTCTGAAGAATCTTTATCGGGGTATATATTTTATGTTCTTTTCAACAGGGTATTTTGTGTTTAAAAGGACACAGGTAGAAAAGCGCGAAAAAGAACAGTTAAAGGAGCTCCATCTGCAAAACATCATTAAACAGCAAAAAACTGAGCAGGAATTAGTAAAATCTCATAATTCGCTATTGAAAGCCCAAATAAATCCCCATTTTCTCTTCAATACCCTCGATTTTATATATCATACCATGACCAATAATGTACAGATAGCTTCTGATGCCGTGATCCATCTTTCCAGGATAATGCGTTTCGCAATCGATTCAGATCATATGGGTGAAGTAATCTGCTTGGGTACAGAGATCAAACATGTTGAAACGCTATTTTCACTGTACCAATTAAGGAATATCAAAACAGAAATAAGGTTAAACTATCCTCCAGAAATCCTTTCACTTCCATTCATCCCACTGGTATTATTGACCCTGGCAGAAAACATGATCAAGCATGGAGAATTTTCAAATCCACAGCAACAGGCAGTTATCGATTTTTTATATGAAAACGATACGTTAACTATTACCACCAGGAATGTGCAATCAAAAAACATCAATATTCATTCTAGTAAATTGGGTTTAAATAATGTGAGAAAGCGTCTTAAATATAAATACGGAAAGCAGGTTTCCTTAAACTATTCCATCCTTAACGAGGTTTTTACTTTAATCTTAAATGTTCCGGGGATTAGGGGTCATCATTTTTCAGATGATACTGATAGCCGATAGCACAGTAGTAAGTATTTGAAACTTTACCTAAAGTTGAACTTTACAGCGAATAATAATTGGGATGGACGAAGTTTAAATACATCTTCAGTTGTTTGATTTTCGTTCACCATAAACTGCCTGTAACTATTTTTATTTAGAATATTTGCCCACTTTAAATCAAAATCTATTTTTTTTTTAGTCCATGAAAATCGATAGCCTATATCTAAAAAGGAATTTACAAAAGTATTACCCAAAAAGTTGTATCGAAACTGATCGAGGCTTACATCCAGACTGTGGTTTAAAAAAGGAGAAATAAATAATTGAGACTTTTGTGATAAGGAATTGAACCTTGTTATGTCAAAATTATTTTTAACACGGTTAAAGGATGCTATTGCATTATAATCTATATTCAGCCACTTTAATTTGTTATAGTTTAGTTTTAAACCTACGGATTGACCATAACTATGGCTGTTAAGAAAGGTACCATTAACATAACTATTTGTATTCCCATTGCTGATGAGATAAGTTATGGAGGTATTGATTTTTTGTTCAGCAAAAAATTTAGCCAGAATTATTTGATAATTGATGAAGCTTTGTGGATTCTTCATATTAAGAGCCTCGAGTACTTGTTGTCCATTTTCATAAATTTTTCTGTTAAAAATTACATTTCCCAGTTTATTTGAGTAATTATACCCAATATTAAAGGATGTATTGTCGAGGACATTCTCATAAATAAGATTGGTTCCTAAATTTTGTGTTCTGGTTCTTGAAATGTCCGAGCCATAAGAGCTAAAATCCAGTCCACTTAATATATAGCCAGGATAAAGTGTTTCCAACGTTGCAAAATCGTTGCTAACAGCTGCTGTAGCAACGATCTTATACCTGGTAGAGAGTCGATATTCCGATTGCAAACTTGGCTCAAAAGTGTTGAGATGCAGATCCTTGCGAAAATCATGTAGCCTGGAAAGCGCAGTGATATTGTTAATTTTGGCAGGAAACGATGTAAGAATTTTAAGTTTTCTTCCGCTGTAATTAAAATCAATAGACGCAAATGATCTAAAAATGGTATAACTGATATTGTTGATGTATCGATCTGCTCCATTTTGAGCAATGTTGATATCCGAAATTCCTGAACGAAGCAAACTTCGATCAGCTTGTAAACCGAACCTTGGTGTCAAAGTAATATCATTGAAGGAAAGTGATGATGACAATGTATTTTTTGATTCAATTTTTTTTAGATAGAGCTCCTGAATTAGCAGATCTGGCTTTACGAAAGATATACCCGGGAAATACAATGAAGTTAAAGGTGAAACTTGATAATGCTGCTTTACATTAGAAAAATTGATGTACGAATGTAAATTGACTGAATATTTTTTCTTGGTTCCGATTGGGATAATCGAGCTCAAAGAATTTTGCAGCACATATTCAGGGGAGGCAAGAAACTGTGCAATTGAAGATTTACCAATCCTAATGTTTCCAATATCACTGGATCTATTATATTGGAAAAACAAAATATTCTTTAAAAAATTGCTGTCAGTGTTTTGTGTCAAAATGAGCCTTGCGTTTACTTGTTGTTTAGCCAATCGTGTTAAATTTGAACGCCCATATGAAATGATACCTTGCTGATTTCCAGAAGAATCATACTGGTTAACAATCGTTTCTTGCCCTCCCTCGCGCTCAATTCTGTCGTTCAGATAACTTACACTTCCCGTTAGCTCCAATTTTTTAGTCAGGTTAAACAATAGGTTGGCTGATGCGACATGTGTCCGGTTAAATAGATATCGCTCCTGAGCTATCGTTGGCAGAACAGTTTGAGAGATGCTGATCCACTTATTATCTGTGTTTTCTTTAGTTATGCCCTCCGAAACATCAATTACACCCAGATTGTTCATTTCTTTAGTGATGTCTTCTCCAATATTATTTGATTTGTAGTTCAATAACGACTGGTATTTTTTGCTAAACAGCATCGGTGTAAGCTTAGTTTGCCATGCGAGTGGGCTTAATCCACCACCAATTTCCCCTCTTCCGGTTGTCGTTACATTTTTTCTCAGTTTGATATTGATGGCGGCCCGCGGCGAATACAGTTTATCCTTTAGGAGCTTTATGGGTTGATGGTTTGGGAGTATTTCCAATTTATCTACATCGATATTTGGTAGAGAATTCGTTATAATTCCGTAGTTGCCAGCCATTAAATCCTTTCCTTCTACATAAAACTTATTAATGGCCAACCCCTGATATCTAATCTGGCCATTAGCACTCACCTCTATACCAGGTACTTTTTTAAGAACATCTCCTAAAGTACGATCCTGTAAGCTTGCAAAAGAATTTAAATCATAACTTAAAGTGTCGCCTCTCTTTACAATTGGTGGTTTTCGAACATCAACCTCTGCAAGTTCAATCACCTTTTGCCGTAAACTAAAATTTAACTGTTGAGTTTGGTTTTCAATCGATCGATAAAAGGTTTCATAATTCATTGCTTTTATAACCAATTGCAATTTCTTCACCTTTGAGATGAAAGAAAGTCTGAACCTACCTTCTGAATCGCTTAATACGAATGAAATCACTGCACTGTCAGCGGGTACCATTACACTAACTGATCCGTGCGGAATTGGCTCCCCGCTCGGTGAAAATAACCTTCCCGAAACGACAGTTTGACTTCTAGCTAAAAATGAAAATAGAAATATAAGCAGAAAAAGGGTACATCTGAACATTGCGCTACTGAATTCCCAAAGGTTACGGCTGTAATTCTATAGGATTGTTATCCCTCTTACGCTTTTTGTCCATGCCATCCTGCATACGCTTAAAATACTCAGGACCGCGCCCTTCAATTTGAACGTTTTTAAACATTGCTGTTGTATATTTTCCGGTACGAAACAATTCCAAACACTTCGCTTTGCTAACTTTTAGCACATTGTCCACTGGAACCCGGGGATAAATAATTTGCTCTTTTTTAAACTTTACAAGTTCATATCGATAGCTACCAGTAGCATCAGCGATTTCTATAATCAATCCTGGCAAACCATAAAATTTATATGGTCCAAAGGGAAAAGTATAATCATTAGCATACCAGGCAATCCATTTGCGTCCAAATAAAACAGTCTCCGCCCTTGTACAAGAAATGTTATTGATTCTTTTTGTCTGGTTTTTGATTTGCCATTTAGGCGATACAAACTCAGTATATTGAGGACTGGTTGGAACACTTAAATTAGCAACAGTGGTAACGGTAACTTGTCCTTTGTTAAGGTCAGTAAAAATATACTCTTCAAAATTGGTCGGGTATTTCATTCCAATGGCAACACGCTCACTTTGAGGCCTTTCTTTATAATTACTTGTTTTCCTAATACTGTCAAGGAGGAATCTGGATACAGACCTAAAACCTGAAATTTGCTGATTAAACATCAGTAACATATATTCAGAGTTTGGTTGAGACTGCATACTATCTGTTTTGAAATAGAATTTATATTGGGCGCTCCATTCAAACCGATCATTATCTTTAGACTGTGCAAAAGATATTTGAGCCGTTAAGAGAATTATCAAGCCAAGAAAAAATGATTTTAACATCGGTATTTATTTTTTTCGGAATAACCAGCACCTCAAATAGTTACCCTCTTAGATTTAAAAAAAAATAAAATTTCTTCATGGCCTTGAAGCCACGAAGAAACATGGGTAAATTAACGGATAATCTCTACCGAGCCTGGAGTTTCATTACAGTCAGCCTCATTGATCCCATTCATCATTGAAGTTAGTGTAGCATCACTCCAATTTTGATCACTGATGATTTGTACAGTAGTACCACAAGTGGTGTGAAAAGTGTACCTTGTTTTAGCGAAAGACGCTGCCATGATAGAGAAAAACAATACGGTGGTTAATAACACTTTTTTCATTTTTTTTTTATTTTGAGGTTAACAATAAATAATTATTCATATTTATTGTTTTTATAAAAATCTATCAAATCTGCTATACAGGATAGTACATTTTCTATATATAATGACTTATTGCAGGGACGGCTTTTTTATAGGCTATAGCAATAGCTTTAGTCTTCTCACATCCAATATACTGATATTTTTCTTGATATTATTTCAAGTGTGACCGATCTATTGCAACCGCTCAAGTCGTTTTTGTTAACAAAATGTTTAACTAGAACAAAATCAGCGGATCAACTGACGCTATTCAGTCTTGAAAAAGTATTTTTCAATCAATTTTCTCAGTCCAATTGAAACCTGTATTTTTCCAAAAAAATACGCCTGATTTATGCCATTTATTCTGTAATATGAATAAAATCTTTTTACTTATCCTTTTAACTTTTTATACGGCCGTAGTGTTTGGACAAAAAAAGAGACCGACAGAAACCATAAAAAGTAATCTTCCCTAAGAACAGCTACATAAATAAATGTAGTATTTTATAAATTTAGGAATATCTGACACCTGTAGAATTCTTATTGATATATGAAAACTCCCAACGCTGAACAAGCCCCAGTTTCCCACATTACAGCAAGATAATAACAGCAATATGAATTGGAATTCTTTAGTTTTGAACGTAGCTAGTTAGGGGAAGATTACATATACTTTGATGAAAACAAAATAGTGCCTATTGCATACTTAGAGGCGTTGTTGCTGTCTTGGAAGGAATTCATTGAGAAATCTTAAATTGAATTTAAACTTAATTTTAGTATATTTAAAATATAGCAATTGCAACTAAAAGATACAAGTAAAAGGTGAGTCATTCGGTGATTATCAAATCCAAAATCTCCTAGATAATGAATAATCGCTGATATTTAATCAAGGTGCAAATCCCAGCGGGTATCACAGAAATCCTCCAACGCTCATTGCAGGATTTTTTTATTTAAAAAGGATTACTATGCTAAAATCCCGAATAGCCGTTTATTGCCCTTTTTACCCGGGCTTCTCCGACACAGCTATACACCAACAATACCTTTGGCTAACTTTCTCCTTATCTGTTTTTGAGCTATTGTTAACCTGCCAATTTAAAGCGAGGTAAATCTTTGACCTACCTGACCTACACCAGGGCTACAACTCAACCGAAGTAAGGTTGAAGTAGTGTGCAAGTAAGTACCACGCAAGCCTGGCCGGAAGGTGGCCTAAACTTGGGGTAAATGTGGCGTGAAGGTGGAATTTGGAATATTTTTTTTGGAGATTTTTAATAAGACGGATTGAGTTGGGTGATCATCCTTTTGATTATCCTAATATACTAAAATTATGGCTGTCAGGAATGGAATGATCAAAATTAAAGGGCAAACGGGATCTTGTTTTTTACAAACGCGGAATTAAGGCTCTGGTAAGAAAGGTGAAATTGTACCTTCTAAAATTTTAGAATTTTTCAGGTACCTAAAGAAATACCGGGTATTTGAAATGGTTAAAAGCTAAAAGTTAGATGAGGCAACGATCCTGGTCTTCCCTTAAAAAGTATACATTTTCTTTTTTTATGATTAATTATACAATATCGTTCTTACTTTTTGCAGAAATGAATTTATTTTTGCTTCCGAATGATTTTGCAGGATTATTATCGTTTTATCATTATCTAAATGCCTTTCTATATAAGTGGAATACCCTGGCCAACCTCCGGTATGATAGACAATTTTGCCATATTTTTTCGAATTCCCTACGAACCAACCAAATCCATAATTGGTTTCTTTTCCATCGCTGGTTTTTGCAGAATTAAATATAAGTTCTTTATCTTTTGCATCTACCAATTTATTGGTATAAAGTGCTCTGTCCCATTTTAACAGATCATCTGCTGTAGCGTTTACGGTTCCGTCACCTACTATTCCATCTAGGTAATACGTGTAAAACTCTTTTCCAAAACTATCTGGAAGTACTTTGTGTCCTAAGCTATCTGTAACATAACCAAGAGCATAATTCTTTATTTGTTTTGGTTCAAATCTACTTCTATAGACAAACGTATTTCTCATTTTTAAGGGTTGAAATATGTTTTCACTCAAAAACTGTCCAAATGTCTTATCTGATACTTTTTCTATTATCAACGCTAACAAAGTATAACCTGTATCGCTGTACTGGTATTTTTCGCCTGGTTGAAAAATAACTTTTGGTCTGTATTTCGCGAAGACATCTACAATATCCTGATTGGTAGCAAATTTTGTTTTATCCCACTTTTCTTCAAAAATCTCCATATAGTCAGGAAGCCCGCCAGTGTGATTAAGTAAATTTCTGATGCTGATATTTCCGTAAAAAGCTAATTCGGGAATGTATTTCGAAATTTTGTCATCATAGTTCAGTTTTCCTTGTTTTTCTAACAAAACAATTCCCATCGCCGTAAATTGTTTGGAAACAGATGCCAACTCAAATATGGTTTGGTTATTAAGTTTTTGTCCGGTTTTCTCATTAGCAAGACCATAACTTTTTTCAAATATCATTTTCCCTTTGTCTGCAATCAGCACATTTCCATTAAACATTTTCTGCTTAAAAAGCGCGTTAAATAAGCTGTCAAGTTGCTTGTATTGCGCAGACTGACCAAATGTGAGATTAAATGATAAAAGCCCAATTGTAATCAGTAAGAATGTTTTTCTCATAGCATGTTCTGTAGAATTGCCTGTAACTTGGCAGTTATTGCCGAAGGGCGGGATTTGATGCCTTTAGTTCAGTAAATATACAAATTTTGATAGAAGCACAAAAGTTCAATTTAACACTTCAACCCCTTTTTTGGTTATACCTTGCCAACTTTCTGATTGCCTCTATCGTTCCTACAAGCAAATAAAAAAATTATAACTACCAATAAAAGGCCTTTGTTCATCTTTAATTACACACTGGAATTTTATATTATAGAAAGTGATATTCAGATGGAATATAATGCTTGTTAACTGTATATATAAATATGTTATAAATAACATACCAGTATTTAGATGGCAAATGGTAGCAGAATTTAAAAATAAGCCTAAAATGGTTTCTCTTAAATGACAACAGACTCCCTAACTGCAAGTGCCGGTTTTTTACTTCCGGTTAAGCGATCTGAATTTTAAAGGAGAGATTCCGCACACTTTTCTGAAAGCGCGAATGAAATAAGCGTAATCATTAAATCCTAATTCATGAGCAATCTCTTTCACATCCGCGTCGCTGTGATACAATAAACATTTAGCTTCAGTGCACACTTCCTGCTGTATCCAATAGCTTACCGTTGAACCTGTAACACCCTTTATCGCCTCATTTAGGTGACCTGTTGATATATTAAGCATTGAAGCATAAGCAGATGGATTTTTTATGGCCTTTATATTTATTGAAAGTAGATTTTTGAACTTCCGGGCGATTTCCGCTGAGCGGGTATGTTTATTTGCTATGGTGTCTGAAGAATTATAGCTACTGGCGGCCATTCCCAAAAACGATTGGACAAGGGCGTGGATAATCGGCAGGTAATATGGATTACCTTGCCGCTGGGTAAACTCATTATGCAGAAGGCCAAGCAGGGTTTCGTATTGGGTTAATTCGTATTTGGATAATTTACCGGGTAACTGGAGATTCAGCCTGTTCTCAAAAACATCTCTTAAGCTGCCCGCAATTAATGAAGTGTCTACAGCAAGGAACCAGCCTTCGGCCTGGTCGCCCTGTACTTTGGTATGAATTTGTGAAGGCAATACATAGTAAATGTGCCCGGCAGGAACGGTGATGTCCTGAAATTCAACCCTGAGTTTTCCTGAACCTTTTTTTAGAATGAAAAATATATAATGATCATCCCTGTGAACATCATAAATCTGGTTTTGATGCGGTTTGTCATCAGCTTTAAAAGCGATGACCTGAAGACCTGTATTGGTCTTATTTTGCAACTGATCTACTGGAATGCTCTTCATTAATACAAAATTACTTTATATCTTTAAATTCAGAAGTTTATCTGCATTTGAATGAGCAATCTTTGCCACCTGTACTTTAGGAAGCTTGATCAGGCAAACCACTGTGATATCATGCTTGTAGTTCCTTGTTGGTGAATTACCAGGAGGCCTCGCCCCCTTCTTTAAAGAATTTAGCCGTAATTCCATGCTCAAGACCAGTGGCCAGTTTAACAATTGGCATGGCACCTTGTTCTACCGTCCTGGTTCCCTGGAATTGGTTAAGGTCGGTAGCGGTATGACCAGGAGTGACACTGTTAACGCTGATGCCGCTGTTACGAAGTTCGTTTGCCAGCATTACGGTGAATGCGTTCAGTGCGGTTTTAGAAGAACCATAGGCATGGAATTTATCCCGGCTGGGGTTTCCTCCCGGTGCGCTCAGCGCGGTGAGTGAACCCACTTCACTGGAAACGTTGATAATGGATGATCGCTCCGATTTTCGCAGCAATGGCAGGAACTCCTGGGTGGTTTGTATAACACCGAAAAAGTTGGTGTCGAAAATCTCCCGTAAGTTTTTTAAATCAAGGGTAGAGAAATCCTGAGGTAATACCCCACCTGTCGCCGCATTGTTGATCAAAATGTCTAACGCGCTAATTTTACCCTCCAGCTCCTGCCTCGCCTGGCGTACAGAATTTATATCGGCAACATCAATTTGAATATTTGCTACATTCGTTATGCCGAGATCATTCATCTTTTGAATGGCTTCAAGTCCACGTTTATTGTTCCTGCTGCCTAAGTACACAAAGTAGTTTAATTGGGCCAGTTGCCTGGCAGTTTCAAATCCGATTCCTTTGTTTGCCCCGGTAATCAATACAGTTTTCATAATTCCTTTTGTTTTAAACAAAGCTGTTTAGCTTATGCTGTCATTAATTTCTATGATACAAAGAAACGTAGCAGGCTGAGGTATTACAAGACAACAATCAGGGCAGTTACAGGACAATTCACGGATTAATTTTCCTACCTAAATCAACTGCCTTGCTGTCAATAAACCCAGCCCATCGGCCGGGCCTGTGATGAATATTTTCGCCATAACTTAAGATTTTTAACTCGTCATCTTCCAATTCATACTATCAATTGCACCGATTTTGTTTTGCCCTGCCTGAACTGGTAAAAATTTTGCAACATGAAAGCCAACTTCACTGCTGATATGCACTGCGGCAAGAAAACCAGTGATTGATGTGTCCATTTGCTAACCAACCAAACTGCGCAAACCATCAGTTTTCAAAGGTATATCTCAATTAAATATAATCCGGTAGTTAATAAAACCCCTATCATTTATTAATTATAGCTTAACATAGCCGAATTATCTTTGTTCGTGCCTAAAAGCTGAAGTTAATATGGAATACCGTGCAACTGCTTATAAAGATCTTGTTGACGGTGAGTTGATAAAACTGTTGAAACTCAGTGACCAAACAGCTTACCAGGAAATATATTGCCGTTACTGGGTTATGCTGTTTCGTCATGCCAGACGGATGTTATCCAATGATGAAGAAGCTAGAGACCTGATACAGGATTTGTTTTTGACGCTTTGGAATAAGGCACCAGCGCTAAATATAGAAACCTCGCTCAGCTCCTATCTATATGGCATGATCAGGTACAAGGTATTTGATCTAATCGATAAAAGAAAAGTGCGTAAAGACCATCTGAAATCGTTGGGAGACTTTATAGAACAAGGTGAATACACCACAGATCATGCGGTAAGAGAAAATGAACTGAGCAGAATAATCGAGCATGAAATTTCCATGCTTCCTACAAAAATGCGCGAAGCGTTTGAACTCAGCAGAAAATCTCATTTCAGCTATCAGCAAATCAGCATGCAAATGGATATCTCAGACCAGACCGTTAAAAAGCAGATCTATAACGCACTTAAGATCCTACGCCTGAAACTGGGAAGCATTTGTCTTTAACTGGTTTTTTGGCTGTAGAAAAAAAAATCAAATTCGGCTACCACTTTCGTTTTAGTTAACCTACTCTACCTATAACACCGACATTCGGATAGATATGAGTAGCACACCAGAAGAGTTAATTAGGAAATACCTTGACCATACTTGTACACCAGAAGAACGTACTATCGTCGAATCCTGGTATAATTCTACGGCAGCTTCGGCTGAAGATCCCGGCCACCCAGACTACGCGGAACTGGACAACAATATCTGGAAGGAACTAAGAAAAGCCAGCCAGCCACCCAGAAGACTAAATTGGTTAGTGATCACGAGCGCCGCGGCCTGCCTGGCAATATGCCTTTTCTTCTATCATTCAAATGAACAACGCAATAATCAAAAGCCGGTCAGCATTTCCAGGATAATGCCAGGAACAAATCAGGCCGAACTGCTTTTATCAGATGGAACGGTTATACCATTATCCAATGCAAAAGCCGGGCTAATGACAGCTAAGAACGGAGCCATGGTGGCACAATTGGGAGGTGGCAAATTAACATTTAATGGCACCAATGCGTTATCTTCTGGTCCCGAAGTCAGCTATAATACCTTAAGAACACCTCGTGGTGGCCAATATCAGATTGAGCTTCCCGATGGTACAAGAGCCTGGCTAAACGCGGAATCTTCATTAAAATTTCCAAACATTTTTGGTGCTGCTGAACGAACCGTGGAAATTGTTGGGGAAGTCTACTTTGAAGTGGCAGCTAATAAACACAAGCCATTTAAGGTAATCAGCCAGGGACAGATGGTAGAAGTGTTGGGAACACATTTTAATGTGAGTAGTTATCCCAATGAGACCCTCACCAAAACAACGCTGATGGAAGGATCAGTCAAAGTGGTTACCGAAAATAATGTTGTATTAATCAAACCCGGAGAACAAACCTTGTTTAATATAGAAAGCCACCAAATAACTGTTCAAAAAACAGACCTGGAAGAGGCGATAGCGTGGAAACAGGGATATTTCCAGTTTACTAACGAAGATATAAAGAGCATTATGCGAAAATTATCCCGTTGGTATAATATTGATGTTAACTATAGCAAGAATTTCGTTGACCAGCGCTTTACGGGATCAGTATCCCGATTTGATGAAGCAGCAAAAGTGCTCAGGATGTTGGAATATACCGGAAGTATTCATTTTAAAATAGAAGGAAGGAGGGTAACTGTTATGCCATAACATTACAATCGACCGGCTAAGCCAAAAAAACCAGAAGTGCTTCGAACACTCCTGGCCAATCGCTTTGGAAAGCCTTAAATATTGCCATCATAACAAATTCAAACCAAACAAAACATATCAAATGTATGAATTTTTACATACGAAACAATCCTGCTTTATCAGGTACCTCAAAGCTCTATAAAACACAGTGGGTTATGCGCATTAAATTAACAATCCTTTTCCTAATCGCCTTTCTATTGCACGTTTCAGCTGCTAGTTTCGCACAGCGGGTAAGCCTTTCCCTTAAACAGGCATCGATAGCCACAATCCTGGCCGACATTAGGAAACAAACCGGATATCATTTTATATACAACATTCAAATGTTGGAGAAGGCCAGGCCAATTGATGTGAACATCAAAAATGTGTCGCTAACCGATGCACTGGAAAGCTGTCTCTCAGGACAACCCTTTATCTTCATCATCGAAGAAAAAACAGTAATCATTAAAGAAAAGAAAGTGGCGCCGTCATTAGCCATTGAAGTCAGGGGAACTGTAACAGACACCACAGGCCGCCCGGTACCAGGGGCGATTGTACAATTGAAAGGAACTGCTCTTGCTGTGGTGACAGATAACGCTGGAATTTACACGATAAAAGTACCTAATGATAACGATATATTGATCTTCAAATCCATTGGCTATGATACCAGGGAAATTGCCGTCTCAGGTAGAAAAATAATTGATGTAAGGCTGAGGGAAAGTGTTTCACAACTGGATGAAATGATAGTAATCGGTTACGGTACTGTTGCAAAAAGAGATTTAGTAGGATCTGTTGGATCAGCGAATGTGGCCGACATGAACAAAGCACCAGTAAGGTCTTTCGAAGAAGCTTTGGCCGGTCGTATTGCAGGTGTTCAGGTAACCTCAGTTGACGGCCAGCCTGGGTCGAACATCAATATTATTATTCGCGGAGCAAATTCAATTACAGGCACAAATGCCCCACTTTATGTAATTGATGGTTTTGCAATCGAAAATCCAAATAACAACAATATCAATCCAAATGATATTGAATCGATTGAAACACTAAAAGATGCCGCGGCTACGGCAATTTATGGCGCCAGGGGTTCCAATGGAGTAATTATTATCACCACCAAATCTGGTAAAGAGGGAACTGCGGTGATCGCTTACGATGGCAGTTATGGTGCTCAAAAGGTTATTCAGCGCATGGAGGTATTTGATGCTTACGAATTCGTAAAGTATTCCTTCGAAAGGATACCAGATCTCGCTCCTTTATTATATATTAATGCAGATCGTCCTTCTCTTGAGTCTTATCGTAATGTAGAGGCTGTAAATTGGCAAGACCGTATGTTTAGGAGTGCAGCACAACAAAACCACAGTTTGTCCATCAGCGGTGGAACAAAGGGTACCAAATATGCATTTTCAGGCAACTATTTAGATCAGGAGGGAGTTTTGGTGACTTCAGGTTACCAGCGTTACCAGGGACGTATGCGCATAACCCAGAGCGTTTCTGATAAGTTCATGCTGGCGGGGAACATCAATTATAGCCATAATAAGCAATTCGGCAGTTCACCTATTCCAGGTTCAGGTTCATTTTTATCTGAAGCATTGATGTATAGTGTATGGGGATATAGACCTGTAAATGGAAACCCGGGAGTTGATGTCGGAGAAGAAGACATTGATCTTTCTGTTGATATTGTGAATGATAAGCGGTTTAATCCCCTTAAGAACTATGAAAATATGCTCCGCGACAGGATCGGAAGTTCACTAAGTGCCAATGCATACGGAGAGTACACCTTAAACGATTTTAAGTTTAAGGTAGGTGGAAGTATCACACGTGAAATGACAAGGTTAAATTCGTTCGACGGTTCCGGTACACGTGCCGGAAGTCCCTTAACTCCACAAGGCCAGGCAAGTGGAGTGAGCGGCTCAGTTTCATTTTCTGAAGTAAATAATTATGTCAACACGAATCAGGTTACTTATGATAAGAAATTTGGAAAATATCATCAGTTAAATGCAATTGGTGTATTTGAAATCTCAGGCAGAAGTGCCAGTGGTTTTGGTGCAACGGCTAACTTTATTCCAAACGAAGCTCTTGGGGTTTATGGTTTAGACGAAGGGGTACCAAACAGCATTTCATCAAGCGCTACCGATAATACGCTTATTTCGTTTTTATCCAGGGTTCAGTATAATTATGGATCTAAATACTTAGCAACCCTATCTATGCGGGCAGATGCTTCTTCTAAGTTTTCCAAAGGGAATAAAACCGGATATTTTCCGTCAGGTGGGATTGCGTGGCGCTTTAGTAAGGAGAAATTTATGAAACCATTGAAATTTATTTCGGATGCAAAATTAAGAGCAACAATAGGTGCAACTGGTAATAACAGGGTAAGTGATTTTGCTTATATGTCTACGCTTTTCCAGTCTATCTCCGGAATCTATCCCTTTAACAATGGAATATCAAGAGGAGTGATTGCAACAGATTTAGGCAATAATAAATTGAAATGGGAAACCACTATTCAAACAGATTTAGGTTTGGAGTTATCTTTTTTTAAAGATCGTGTAAACTTAAATGTAGATGCCTATAAAAAAACCACTAAAGACCTATTACTCAATGCGACCCTGCCGCCTTCACTAGGTTTTGATCGTTCTTTTAAGAACATTGGTAGTGTAGGAAACAGGGGCCTGGAGTTTACTTTAGAAGCGTCAAATATCAGGAATAAAACATTCAGCTGGTCTAGTAACTTCAACATCGCATTTAACCGTAATGAGGTACTTGCACTAACGCAAAATCAAACAGCATTGGTTAGCCAAATTAACTGGGATACAAACTATAGGAATTTGCCAGCCTATATGGCTAAAATTGGAGAACCCATAGGCATGTTTTATGGATTAATTTGGGAAGGTAATTATCAATATGCAGATTTTAATAAACTTCCTTCAGGAAAATACCTGCTCAAACCCGAAATCGCATCAAATGGTAACGACCGCGAAGATATTCAACCAGGCGATATCAAATACCGCGACCTTAATGGCGATGGAATTGCCAATACAAGTGATTATACCGTAATTGGTAATCCCAACCCTGATTTCATCGGCGGTTTTTCTAATAATTTTACGTACAAAGGTTTCGATCTGAACGTATTCTTCCAATTTTCTTACGGAAATGAAGTATTGAATGCAAATAGAATCGTATTTGAAGGTTTTGGCCGTTCGTCGCAAAACATGTTTGCAACTTATGCCAACCGGTGGACGCCGGAAAACCCAAACAATACTTATTATAGAACAGGTGGATATGGCCCGAATGCCTACTCCAGCAGAGTGATTGAAGATGCCTCTTTTTTACGTTTGAAAACAGTTTCCCTCGGTTATCAGCTGCCTGCTAAATTAATGAAATCTATAGGAGTAAAATCCTTAAGGTTTAATTTGTCAGCACAGAATTTGTATACCTGGACCAAATATCAGGGATATGATCCTGAGGTTTCGGCCTATAACTCTGCCCTGACACCAGGATTCGACTGGTCTGTTTATCCACGTGCCAGAACAATAACATTTGGTGCAAACCTTACTTTTTAATTATCAGTTATGAAAATACAATATTTATTCCCTCTGCTCATCATCATGTTAACGGTAACATCCTGTGAAAAATACCTTGATGTAGCACCTAAAGACTTTACCACCCCAGAAACCTATTTCTTGTCTGCTGGCGACCTCGACAAGGCACTTACAGGTATCTATAGCCAACTTAATAACAGAGGTGTATATGGTAGAAACCTGGTTTTTGATTTGGCCTTTGGCAGCGATGAGGCATTTTATAAAAGATCAGCAGCTAAGATAGATCCGATTGTTTATAATGCCGATGGTTCTAATAACACCATTACCACTACCTGGAGTTCTTTATATACTGGAATTAACTCCGCTAATTTGTTGTTGGCTAATATCAATAAGCCTGTAATGGATGAAACGCTTAGAGGGAGAATTAAAGGTGAAGCCTTGTTTTTGCGCGCATTCTTTTATTTCCAGTTGGTACACAATTGGGGCGATGTACCATTGATCCTGACGCCTACCCTTTCCGGATTAGAAGTAGATCATGCCCGTACGCCACAAAAAGAGGTATATGCCCAGATCCTGGGCGATATGATCACGGCAGAAGGTTTGGTAGGTAACATCAAAGATTATGGATTTTCCGGAAGGGTGAGCAAAACAGCTGTTCAAGGCATCCTGGCAAGAGTTTGCCTAAAAATGGCCGGCGCGCCTTTAAATGATGTGTCGAAGTTTGAGGAGGCCAGAAAATGGTCGGAGATGGTTATTAAATCGGGTGTACACAAATTAAATCCTGATTACGCGCAAATTTTCATTAATCATGCACAGGATAAATATGATATTAACGAGAATTTATGGGAGGTTGAAGTTGTAGGAAATGGATTGTCAAATCCAATCTATCCGGGTGGTGGTTTTGCTAAAAAGCTATCGGTGCGTAATACATCTCCTCAATTATATGGCTATGCCGAAGTGGGTGCAACTGCAGTATTGTACCGCAAATATGATGATGCCCATGATGTTCGTAAAAATAGAAATATCGCAACCTATTATTTTCCGGTAATCACTAGTGGCAATTTAGCAGATACTTTAGCATTTCTGCCAACAGATATCTACGCCAGAGATACCGGAAAGTGGCGGATCCAGGATGAAATAGCGGTTCAAAGAAATCCCGATTTCGGACCAACAAACTTTCCGCTATTGCGTTATGCCGATGTATTGCTAATGTACGCTGAGGCTGAAAATGAAGTGAACGGACCGACCAAATTAGCGTTTGATGCATTAAATGAAGTAAGAACCAGGGCTAAAGCGAGAAACTTTACTGCCGTAGATGCTCCTAATAAAGATAAATTTCGCGCAATAATCCAGGATGAACGTTCCAGAGAACTGTGCTATGAAGCACTTCGCAAATTCGATTTGATTAGATGGGGAATATTTATCAACGTGATGAAGGATGTAGAAAATGACATCCTAAACAATGCGCCTACCAATCTTCAGTATGGTGCAACGGGTTACACCAATGTAAAAGCCCGTAATCTGCTATTGCCTATTCCAACACTAGAGTTAAGTTTAAATAGTTTAATGAGACAAAATCCAGGATATTAAATAAAAGGACATGAAAACAAAATATTTAACAGGAAAACTTGCGATACTACTGGTACTGCTTTTCCTTGGTTGTAAAAAGGAGACTGTAGATATGCCTGAATTCAACGCTACCGTTAATAAAACCACTTTTAAATTGGGCGACACGGTTATTTTCAAGTTAGATGGCGATCCGGATTTTGTTTCCTTTTACTCTGGAGAGTACCTGAACAATTATTCATTCATCGGTGGAAGGAAAATAGATATTCAATCCATTTCTCTTTCTTTTCAGTCACGGGTTCAGAATGGAAACCAGGCGAATCAGCTTAGTGTATATCTATCTTCAGATTTTAACGGAAAATTTGATATGGAATCTATAAGGGCAGGAAATTTTAAAAACGTTACAGATTTAGTCACCTTAGGTTCTGCAAACGCTGTATATGCTCCTTCCGGCACACTAGATTTATCAACCCTGGTTACCGATAGAACCAAACCTTTATATGTTGCATTTCGTTACGTTACAAAACCTCAGGATGCGGCGACCGGCACGCAAAGGACATGGACCATTAGGGATTTGGCCCTTAATACGGTAACAGAATTAGGAAAAAATGCAGCAATTGATCAATTAACTGCAGCCTGGACACTGGTACAGTCCGGGCCAATAATTGAGCCAAACAGAAGTTCGATTACGCAGAGTAATGGACAGATTGTTTTCCGTGGCAACATTACAAATGAAGGAAAACTGGTGGAAACCGACTTCTGGGCAGTAAGTAAAGCTGTAGATTTGAATACAATTATACTAGGGCCAGATAAAAGCATTCCAATCAAGGGCATTTCTGAAACCCTGCCATCAGTTTACAAATACATTTACACCAAACCTGGTGTTTATAAAGCTGTATTTGCCACATCAAATAACCGGATAAATTCCAAAAAAGAACTTTTAAAGGAAATAGAAATTACGATAGTACCATGAGAACACTAAAAATTAGCATATACTTACTTTTTACCTTCCTTTTGCTGGTAAGCAAAAATGGGCTTGCTCAGGTTTTTATCCCGGCGGGAGGAATCGTCTACCCTTTTCGGGCCTCGCCTGCCATCGTAAAAACGGGAACACAATTTCATATCCTGTACAATAATAAGGCCCAGCATCAAATTGATTCCATTGTACTCAAAGGTCCTTATAACAGGGTTTTGTTAAAGATAGATTCAATATCCAAAGGGAGGTTCGAATACGATACCTATACCACCATGTACACCAACAATAAGATCTGGGTAACTGTACCGCAAGGCCGTCCGCAAGATATGTATGACCTTATGGTCTATGCCGCAGGAGAAGTTGAAATTTCCCGACGATCGGTTAAACTGGTTAAGCAATTTTCTCCGAAGCACAGCTTTATCCATATCACCGATACGCATATTTCCCGTAACTGGGTTGGATCTGCCGATAATGGCTTTGCTGAAGAACTGCAGCTAATGGACCGGTTTATTACGGTTGCCAACATCATCTCACCCGACCTTGTTATTGTAACCGGAGATCTGATCCATGACTATACCCGATTTAATAAGGATGCCCGCGGCTGGGGTGGCGATACTATTAAGGGATACACCAAACTGCCCACCATAGAAGAAAAATACAGAAACTATTTTGAGGGTGCCCAAGGCTACAGAGGTGTGCAATATATCAATGCTCCGGTATTCTCGGTTCCGGGAAACCACGATTTTTATGGGATGAATGAAGATGACCATCCCGCTAAAGCTGCCCAATGGAATGCTTTATGCGGCATTAGGGTTTCTGGACTCGCCTATGCAGGCACCAGGTTTATGTTTATCGACGACTATCTGGGAGATCAGGAGAAAGACATTCCCAATAAAAAACCGATGTCGGGCCTGCAAGGCAAAATACTTCGAAATTTCCTGGCTCTTAACGGACCTGGCCAGTTGCGGATTATGGCACAACATCGTCATGATCGGGCTGACACCGGCTTCCTCAACGAACAAAAAATTGGCTTAATTGTAAATGGACATATCCACACGCCCCACGTAGATACGCTGGGCAAAACACCTACCATTAGAATTAGACCAGGAGTAGTGTGCAGGAGTGGCGAAAATCACCGATGGGAACAAATTCTTGGGTTTTTCCGCATTATCCGCATTGATGGAGAAAAATTCACTTATACCGACCCTCTACGCTTCTGCTCCAACCCTACCGATGCCTATAACAAGATTAAACTGAACTTAACGCTCACATTTAAGTCTAACAATGCTGGGTTAGCCACCAGTAATGTTGCCGTAATTGGAAATAAGTTACCAGTCGAACTTCCTGGCTGCAGGGTAAGATTTGTAATGAAAAAAGGCGCATATTTGGTTTCTGGCGGCCGTGTTTTCCAACAATTCAACAACGGCAAGCTAACCATTGTTGATGTTGATGCAGATGTAAATGCCGGAACCGTTAAAAAAGTAAGTATTAATTTAAAGCACTAACCAACGCTTAGTAAAATCGACTAACCTAATTATGACCTTTAAGAAATTGCTTTTTTTAGCCCTTGTTTTATGCCATTATTATGGAGTAATGGCCCAGGTGGACACCAGCTCCTACATCTTCGGTTTGTACCAGGCAAAAAACAGCACCGGGGTATTCGCTGCTGTTGACCATATCAAAAAGACCAATAAGGAAATGCTTAGGGCACAAATTAATGCCTTGCCAGACAATGCAAAGAAACAAATTATTGCAGGCACAGATGCTGCTTTAGAAAGGCCATGGACATTATTAACCTTAAGCGAGTTTAATGAATTTAAAACTACAGGCAACAGGGTAAATTATGAGAATAACTACTTCGCCCGTAGAAACAAATTAAACATTTTAATGATTGGAGAACTGGTGGCCAATGATGGCAGATATTTAAATGAAATTGTAAATGGACTTGGACTCATCTGCGAAGAAAGTACCTGGGCATTACCTGCTCACATGAGCCTCCAAAAGGCCGGTAACGGTTTGCCCGACGTAAATGAGCCTGTTATTGATCTCTTTGCAAGCCATACCGGCATGATTTTATCGTATGCGAAGTATTTGTTTGGAGATAAATTTAGTGTCTCTTATCCCCTATTAAATGAAAGAATTGATGCAGAATTAAAAAAGCGCATATTCGATCCCTACCTTAACAGGGACGATTTTTGGTGGATGGGTTTCCATACCAGCAAAAAAATGAACAACTGGAATATTTTCACCAATACGAATGTGCTCAGTTCGGCCATATTAGCGGAAGATGATGCCAGCCGACGGAAATCGATGATCGAAAAATCGATGAAAAGCGTTGATATCTTCCTCAATTCGTATAGCCCTGACGGAGGCTGTGACGAAGGCCCCTCCTATTGGGGAATAGCTGGCGGTGCGCTGATAGATTATATCGACCTGCTTTCGGTATTTTCCAACCATCAGTTAGATTTCTCTAAAAGTGAACTTATCCATCAGATAGGTGCTTACATTTACAAGGTCCACATCGATCAAAATTATTATGTAAATTTTGCCGATGCTACTGCATCAAACGCCCAGGATCCCACGAAGGTTTATAAGTTTGGCAAATTATATCAAGATAAAAAGCTGTTGGAGTATGCAGCATACATCAGAAAAATAAATAACGGCGACCAGACTTTTGACCTCGGTAACATCAATGGCTTTGTAAATTCTTTAGCAGCAAGGGATGAATTCAAATCCCTTAATCCAGCGGCACCTCAATTAAAATATGCCTGGCTAAATGATGTTCAGGTACTTACGGCCAGACAGAACGAAGGAAGCGCTACAGGCCTGTTTCTTGCCGTGAAAGGTGGCAACAATGCAGAAAGCCATAACCATAACGATATCGGCAACTTTATAGTTTACAAAGACGGCACCCCCCTGATTATTGATGCTGGTGTAGGCGTATATAACAAGCAGACATTTGGACCTGATCGGTATAAAATTTGGAACACCAGGTCTGATTGGCATAATTGCCCAACCATAAATGGTGCAGTGCAAGAGGCCGGAAAAAGTTATCAGGCCACAGAGGTATCCTTTGAAAATAAAGGAGATGTCACCAAACTTTCGATGGAACTGTCAACGGCCTACCCAAAAGAGGCACAGGTAGATACCTGGAAGAGAGCTTTCATATTTGAGCATCAGACAGAGGTTATTAAATTGAGGGAAGATTTTAAGCTGAGTGCATTTAGAACAAGTTCGTCATTAAGTTTTCTCATCAACGGCACTATATCGGCCTTAGCGAAAGGAAATCTCCAGATCAGAAACCCTCAGGGAAAAACCATATCGTTAATTTTTGATCCACAGGTATTTGATTTTGAAGTTGAACTGAAAAAAATAGATGATGCAAGATTAGCAGCGTCATGGCCCGCTAATTTGAGTAGGCTAATCTTAAAACGAAAAAGCAAAAAACTAACTGGTTGGCACCAAATTGAAATTAGAAACTAAACCCAGGAAGTTAAATCGAATTATGTACACACTAGCTATAACCAATCATATTATAAGAAAAGTATTTTTAGCCATGGGCTTCATCATTTTCCTAGCTGGCCATTGCTTTTCCCAGAACACTGATTTTGAACTTTATATTCTCATTGGGCAGTCGAACATGGCTGGGAGGGGAATCATAACACCCGAATTTCAAAAACAGGGCCACCCGAGGGTTTTTACGTTCACGAAGGATCATAAATGGCTACCTGCCAGAAACCCGCTGCACTTTGATAAGCCCAAAGCAGATGGTGTAGGCCCCGGATTAGCCTTTGGAATAGACATGGCCAACGCAAATGCTAACGTTAAGATCGGTCTGATCCCATGTGCCGTTGGCGGAACTTCAATAGAACGATGGAAGCCGGGAGCTTTCGATAAGTCTACCAGTACCCATCCCTATGATGATGCCCTACTTCGCATTAGGGAAGCCATGAAATGTGGAGTTGTTAAAGGTGTACTCTGGCATCAGGGTGAAGCCAACAGCTCAGAGGAGAAAGCCAGGTTGTACCTGGCACAACTGGATACGCTTATAAAATCCATTAGAAAAGAAGTAGGCAACCCAAACTTACCTTTTATTGTGGGCGAACTTGGCCGCTATAGAGCGCAATACGCGTTAATTAATGCCGAACTTGCTAAAGTACCGCAAAACATACCATTTACGGGCCTGGCAACTTCTGAGGGCCTGGTTCATAAAGGAGATAGTACCCATTTCGATGGCCCTTCGGCAACTAGCCTGGGGCACCGCTTTGCAAAAAAGATGATTGAAGTACAAAGCTGGCATAGCAAACAATAGCTCTCCTTATTCTGTTTCAAGCTTTCCGGCGTTTACCGCAGTTCGGTCTTACAATGCATTGCAGCAGGAAAAGTGTATTTAGTTTTTTGCAATTGTCTTGTCCTAAAATGTAGCAGGTGTGTTGTAGCTTGTCATTAAAAACAAAAAATGGCAACAAAAATCAAAGACAAACGCTCTTTCGATAATTGCAGTTTTTTTTCCTGCCTTTGCGAGGCTGTTTGCCAGCGGTACTCCTGCCTGGCCGGCACCAATAATTATCGCAATGTAATGTTTCATTGTTCTAAAATTAGCGTCGTAAATAAAAAGCAGACCATTAGAAGATAACGAAAATTTCAATCCAACGTTTCAATTTACACACAACCGCCTAAATATTAAACCCAAAATTGATTAGCTTTAATTTTAAATATAATAATATGAGCCAGCAAAAACAAAATCTCAAACACTACTTCTTTAAAACAACGATGTTTGTTTGTTTTCTATTGATCTCGAGTCAGTTATTTGCGCAGAAAGAATTAAGTCCGAGAGCGACCTACCCGGATTTATTTGAGAAAGTACAATTGGCGAGAATTTATCTGGATAGTAAATCTTTCGCAGATGCGATTCCTAAAATGCAACCTTCGAAAATAATGGCTGCTTATCAATCGCAGAAAGACTTGAAGGAATTTAATTTAAAAGCGTTTGTTAATACATATTTCTCTTTGCCCGAAAATCATAATGCCATTTACCAATCGGATATTAGCGCCGGTATTGAGAAGCATTTGGATACGTTATGGACGGTTCTGAAGCGAAATCCTGATACAGCTACAAAGTTCCAAACCTCATTAATCCCTTTACCAAAACTCTACATTGTTCCTGGCGGGAGATTTAGAGAAATTTATTATTGGGACTCGTACTTTACGATGTTAGGTTTGCAAAAGGCGGGTAAAACAGAAATCATGAAAGATATGATTGATAATTTCGCTTATCTGATTAATACATACGGCTTTATCCCGAATGGGAACAGAAGCTACTATTTAACCCGTTCTCAGCCTCCGTTTTTTGCGGCAATGGTTCAGTTGCTTACTCAAAATAATCCTGATTATAAAATAAGCGAATACAAAGGTGCGCTGGAAAAAGAGTATAATTTCTGGATGAAAGGTTCGGCAACATTAAAAAACGGGCAGGCCGCAAATCACGCTGTAAAATTAGCTGATGGAACTATTTTAAACCGTTATTATGATGCCGGCGACCAGCCCCGTGAGGAATCTTACCGGGAAGATTTTGAAGCTGCAAAATTAACAAAACAACACCCATCAGTTTTTCTTCGCAATGTACGTTCCGCAGCAGAATCTGGCTGGGACTTTAGCAGCAGGTGGTTTGCTGATGGGAAAAGCTTTAATCAGATCATCACAACTGATTTGTTACCCGTTGATTTGAATACTTTAATTTACAATTTGGAAATTGCGATAGCTGAAGCGAATAAACAATCGGGAAATACCACTAAAGCAGCTTTGTTTACGGCAAAAGCCAATAAACGTAAAGCTGCCATTTTAAAGTACTTTTGGAATCCGAAACAGATTTTTTTTACAGATTACAACTGGAAAAGTAAGCGTCTATCTAATCAAATTACCTTAGCCGCTTCATTTCCTCTTTATTTTAAAATTGCTACACCACAACAGGCAAAAGCTGTTTCAGAAAGAATTGAGAAAGATTTTTTGAAAACAGGTGGTCTGATTACCACACTTACTACAACTAAAGAGCAATGGGATGCGCCAAACGCCTGGGCGCCTTTACAATATGTAAGTATTCAGGGATTACACCATTACGGTTATCATCAACTTGCCGATACGATCACGACCCGATGGATAAACCAGAACATTGCTGTTTTTAAAGAAACCGGAAAGTTAATGGAAAAATATAATGTGGTCGAAACTTCGGGCAAAGGTGGTGGCGGTGAATACCCGCTACAGGACGGTTTCGGCTGGACAAACGGCGTACTTTTGAAACTTATGAAAAAGTAAATGTATAATTGTCAAGTTGGCGCTAATTTATTTCATAAAGGTCAATATAAAAATGACAGATGGATTTTAGCGCGTTGAATAGGCCCCGAGGATCGTCATGAATGCCGATAAAAAAAACAAAAAATAATGAATGATCTTAATGCAATAAGCTTTAAGATTAGCTTCGCTGAGCACTGCGTGGTTCCTGCCTACATCTATTGTGTGGACACACCTCTGTTAATTTACATTTGTTTTTTAGCGTTTTCGTCTAGGTCCATCGTCATGCTGAATTTATTTTACAAGTAGAAGTTAGTATTTTCAATTATCTTGTAGCTACTGCGTCGTCAGCATCTTTTCTGACAATATCAAGCTTTAATTATCTTAAAAAATATACTTTGGAGATAAATGTTGGTTTTTCCGCTCTATGCCGCGGTGGCAATGTACTTTGGAGCGCCAAAGTACCCAAAGCGCTTTGTCAATCCAGCAATGAGCCTTTTGCACAATCTCAAGCACATCAAAAAAACAGCGGCACTCTGTTTTGTGTTCAATGTTTTTTAAAGTTGAATCCTAGGTTATGAACACAAAACCACTGCGTTCCAGGTTTGTTAGTGCAATTTTTACTGTTGTGCACCTGTTTTTTTGATTTTTCCGGCTCCTGGGATTGACGGCGTACTTGGTTAAAGTCTCTGCTTTATTAAAGTTGGATAGCAAAATGCCTAAAAATACTTAATAAAGATGTGTCCACACGATAAGCCTACGCTGGAAAGACCACCACTCTATTGGAGTCTGTCAAATTGAACTTGTCGGAATATTTACTGGTTTCGACAAGTTCAAAACGACAAATTTTTAATTTTTATTTGCAACAGAAAAGGTTTTCTTTTCCATACCAACCCCCGTAATTTTAAGTGATTTCCATTTTGAAGGTAAAACGCTGGGAATTTGAATAATCCCTTTGTTCGTGATATCCAGACCTCCGAATCCCATGAGCATACTTTGTAAAACCCCGCCGGCACCCGTAGCAAAATATGGATTTGTGCCTCCTTTAGTTTCCGCAATCACCCTGAACGGTGGATTTAGATTTGGCTGATAGGCCTCGGTAAAATATTTGTATGCCTTTTCAGCATTTCCCGTTCTGGCATACAACAATGCAAAAATTGCATGTGTCATGGCAGGTGTGCCTTCATCAGGAATTCTGGTTTCGTAGTAGGCTAAATCTTTAACAATCTGACATTTGTCTGTGATCGATTTCAGCGGATAGGCTAATAAATTAACATCAGCCTGTTTAATACCTTCACCTTTATAAGTTGCATGTTCTTTGGTTACACCATCAGGAAAGGTTAAAACGGGAATGTTTTTTTCGACCAGTTCCCAATCTTTATTTTGAGGCAAGCCTAAAATTGCTGCAGCCAGGTTAGCATTTTTTAAATTCAATTTGGCAGCTGCGTTTGTAAAAGCATTATTATCTACATTTTCCGCCCATTCATCAGCGGCCACCACATTTTTGATATCATATTGGTTAGGTCCGTTACGCTCTACCCTACTTGCCCAAAAATCGGCAGTTTGTGACAGAATGGGCCAGCCCTTTTCTTTAAGCCAAACTTTATCCTGAGTTACGCAATAATAATTCCATGCGGCCAATGCAACATCGGCAGAAATATGGTGTTCAAAAGGGCCACTTAAAGCCCAAACAGGCGTTTCTTCTACGCCTGTATCCGCACTTTCCCAGGGATACATAGCGCCCTTAAATCCATGTGAAAAAGCATTCCGTTTTGCTGCTTCCAGTCGTTCAAATCTATATTCAATCAATGATTTTGCAATATCAGGATGAAGCACAAGGAGAGCCGGAAACATCCAGATATCTGTATCCCAGAACACATGTCCGTTATAGCCTAAGCCTGATAAGCCCATTGGAGAAAGTGAATAGGAAGTTCCCGCGCGCGAGAATGAAGTGAGGTGATACAACATGCTATGTACATCCTGCTGCGTTTGCGGGGCTCCATCAATTAAAATATCCGATTTCCACAAATCATCCCAGGCTGCATTATGATATTTAAGTAGTCGGTCGTGCCCCTCAAGCTTTGCAAAAATGGTCATTCTTTCTGCCTCATTAAGTGGATCCGCATGTTGAGCAGAACTTATCGTACTGCCAATAACCGAATAAGTATAGCTTTCACCTGCCTTTAGCGTTTTACTGAACTTCATTAAATGGCTGTTATTATCCCACATTTCGTGGATAATTTTTGGCTCACTGCCATGGAGCTCTGTAAACAAAAAACTGTTCGATGCACATAGCTGCAATTTACCTGTGGGGCTTTTCGCAGTTGAGGTGAGCAGGCTTAAAGTAACATGCGGCCTGTCTATTTCGTTATAATAATTCTCAACATCGCGAAGCGCATCCGGAGTTTCCATCACACTTGCCGCAGTGAATTTTAAATCTTCATTCGCCGTGATGCTTACATCCATTAAAACCGTAAATGGCAAATGGCGTAATGCGTAATAGGTGTATTTAATATTCGCTTTTTTGCCATAAAGCAATTGCGTTGTAAAAGCCCCATGCTTCATGTCTAATTGCTGCAGCATGTTGCTGGTATTTTGGTCATCAAGCCTTCTGCCATCAATTTCGATATACATATTCAGTAAGTTGAAACCGTTAAGAAAATTGCTTACACGACCGCGCCCATAGGTATCAAACGTACCAGCCAATACCACGTTTTTAACTTTAAATGGCTGTGGTGAGGAAACAATACCAATGATGCCGTTGGCAGCTGTTATTCCGAAATATTTATTAGGGTCGATTCTATCAGCACTTATTTTCCATGGGTCTTGAGCGTTTGAATTTAATGTTACTATCGCAAGCAACAAGAAAAGTACATTTTTTTTCATAACCATAAGCTCTGTAGAATATGTAAAAATTTTAAATAACAAGAGGCTGAATTGTTAGCGGATAGAAAATCTTTAACAATTGCAGCCTCTGGCTTTCAGGATTAATGGATTTTAATAGCCTGGATTTTGAACCAGGTTTGGATTACCAAGCTGATTATCAGGGATTGGAAATAACAAATATTTAGCATCACTGGCTGGTTTTTCCTGCCAGGCTGCAAGGTATTTCCCAAAACGGATTAAATCCTGTCTTCTGAAACTTTCCCAGTAAAGCTCGCGACCGCGTTCATCTAGCAAAACATCCAGAGTTAGGCTAGTCAAAGTAGAAGCACCTCTAACTGTTCTTAATGAATTTACCAATATTAAAGCCTGCGCCGTTTGCGATGTTCTTAACTGCGCTTCAGCTTTCATTAACAAAACATCCGAGTAACGGAAATAAACCCAGTCGTTATCCGGTTTCTTCGAACCAGTATTGGCATAATCAATTGGATATTTAATTACACGAATACCTGCAACTTCAAGGTGGTTCGGATCGCGCTCGATGATGGCAACCTCTGGTGTAAATGCCAAAGGATTACCTTTCCTGTCTTTTAAAGCAGCTCCATTTTGGTCAAACTGCTGACCAACAAGAAAGCCTACTCTGACGCCAGAAACATTTGTTTGTCCGGTGTAAGCTCCACCCCTTCTTTTATCGCCCGCTTCGAATTTGTCATAAAAGTTCGATAGCGAAGAGAAGCCATTATAGCCATTAGGATTTTGGTTATAGTGTAAGGTGCATTTCCACTGACCGTCTAAATCGCTACCATCATTTCCAGCAGTATTTTCTGCAGTAAAAATATTTTCTTTAGATAAAACATTGTTCGTGGGGGCAAAGTTATCGAAATAGTTAGCTGACAATACGTACCCGCCAGTTGCTATTTCATCAGCTAAAGTGATTACTTTAGCCATATCTGCTGCATCGAAAGTTGGCGCAGCACGGTTTAAGAAAGCACCTTTGTTCAGGTAAACTTTCATTAAAAGTGTTTTAGCCGCATTTTTATTCGCCACATTTGCCGGACCATTTGGTAAATCAGGAATAATAGCAGTGAGTTCACTAATCAAATAAGCAATTTCTTCGGCTGCATTTCTAACCTTGGAAGGAAGTGTTACACCTTCTCCAGTTTCACGGTAAGGAACTTGCCCCCAGCCATCTAAAATAGAAAATTGGGCGAAAGCCCTAAGAAAACGAGCTTCAGCAGCTTGCGCTGGAGTAGGATTAAATCTTAAAACAGTAGTAGCTGCATAACTGACACTATTTAAATCCCTGAAGACACCGGATATTCTTCCGTCATCTGCGGCCCATCTATGTAAATGAAGCGCTCTCCATGCACCATTATCATCCCAGTCACCGGCTCTTGTAGGTACAATTGCTTCATCTGAGGTTACCTCCTGTAAGGCAGACCAATTCCAGGGTGCCTGATACGGGCCTCTCATTGCAATATAAGTCGCAGAAATTAACCCTGGTACATTTCCCTGAGTAAGTGTTCCCGAATTTACTTGTCCGTGCAGATCTTCATCAAGTTTTGTACAAGCCGAAAAAGTAATCGCTATTACTCCCAGGCATAAAATATATTTATTTTTCATATTGAAAAAATTTAAGTTATAGAGAAAAATTAACACCAAAATTGAATGTCCTTGCTGTTGGATATGCGGTATAATCTATCCCCGCTGAAGGAACCCCATTAACACTTTTATTTACGTTAACCTCCGGATCGAAACCAGTGTAATTTGTAATTACAAACAGATTCTGACCGTTAACATAAATGTTCAGTGATTTGATTGCTTTACCAATGTTGCCGATATTGTAATTAATTGTCGCATTAGCCAGTTTCAAATAATCTCCTTTTTCTATATACCTGGATGATGCTGCAATAGGATTAGCCAATGATTCCTGAATCGCCGAATTTAGTAGTGCAGATGAGACATTTCTATTACCTAAATTCGAAATTGCCAATACAGAATTTGCGGTATTATTATAAATACTTTGGCCGAATGCTCCATTAAAATTAGCAGTAAAAGATATTTTTTTATACCTGATATTTGTACTCAGGCCCATAATAAATTTCGGATTAGGATTACCAACATAATATTTTGTAAATCCATCATCAGTGTATAAAGAGAAGCCATTCGCAGCTAAGCCGTTGTATTGTCTGGTTACCATAGCAAACAATGGCAGGCCATTTTGAATAACTTCAGTTGTTACATCACTTAATCCCTGACCGCTTAATGAACCGGTTTTAATTAAATCATTTAGATTTTTAACTGTATTTTTGATATAAGTTACATTACCACCCAAAGACCATGATACGTTGTCCTTTTCGATGATATTAGCATTCAGATTCATCTCCACACCTTTGTTGACAATCTCACCATTCAAATTTTTCCATGTAATCACATTTCCCTGCTCTGCAGGAGCAAACGCTGTTTGTGGATAGAGCAGATCTTTTGTTGTTTTATTGAAATAATCGATATTTCCCGTTATTTTATTTCCAAATAGTCCAAAATCTACACCAACGTTAGTTTGTTTATCTTCCTGCCATTTTAGATTATCGTTCTGATTATTGATACCTACCTGGGGAATAGGATCGCCGGCCTTACTAGGTGTTCTATACACAAAACGCTGTTGGGAAGAGCCTGAAGGAAAATCCTGATTACCTGTTTTACCATAACCCGCTCTGATTTTTAATAAATCCACCCATTTCACATCAGAAAAAAAGCTTTCTTGTTTAATGTTCCAGGCTATTGCAAATGAAGGAAAATATCCATATTTATTATTTGTACCAAACTTTGTTGAGCCATCAGATCTGATTGTTGCTGTTAATATATATTTATTATTATAGTTAAAAATACCCCTTGCAAAATAGGATTGTAATTCCGTTGTAGGATCGTTGCTTGTTACGAATGTTCTGTTTGACTTTAGGGTAGCCTCAAATGCATCGGTATAATCAAAAGGAAGATTTCCAAATCCAGTTGCAGTATTAACTGCACTTTTGTTTATAAAATTTGAGTATTCATATCCGATTACCATATTCACATTTAGCTTATTTGCAATTTCCTTATTAAAGTTTAAAGTATTTGTAAATTGTTGTGTAATTAATTCTGTATTGGAATAACTTGCATATCCACCTAAGAAATTACCATCTGGCTGAATACCCTGAAGATTTAAAGTACTCCTTGTTGAAGCCCTTCTGATACCTGTGCTGTAATTAACACTGGCCAGCATACGATACTCTAACCATGGCGTAATTTTATAGTAAGGCGAAACGCTTCCTAAAATGGTGGTTACTTTAGTTTTATCATTATTTGCAGCCAGTGCAGCCAAAGGATTTATGGTTGTTGAACCGTAATCGATAAACAAGCTGCCATCCGGATTATAGAAGGATTGTGTGGGATTCCATGACAATGCTTGTGAAATTAAACTTCCAGTAAAACCTGCATCGGTCGTAATTGGCGCTATACTTTCCAGGTACTGGTTACTAATCATGTTTACATCCAGGCCAAGTTTTTTGCTTTCCAGAAACTTAAAGTTTCCGTTAAAACCAGCACTGTATTTTTTAAAATCAGTTGTTTTGATAATACCCTGTTGATCCTGGTAACCTAACGAAACACGGAAAGTATTTCCGTTTGCGCCACCACTTATCCCGACAGCATAATTCTGATTATATGCTGTTCTGGTAATCGCATCGAGTGCGTCAACACTGGTGCCAAAATTTCCGTTTGCAAGCCCATATTTAGATAACGCTGCACGGTATTCATCTCCGGAAAGCACATCTACCCTCCTGGCAATATTACTGACACCTGCAGATGCGCTGAAATCAATTTTCGTATCGCCGGATTTACCTCGTTTAGTTGTAATTAACACCACACCGTAAGCGGCACGTGAACCATAAATTGCGGTTGCAGATGCATCTTTTAAAATCTCCATCGATTCGATATCAGCAGGATTGATAAAGTTTAGCGGATTTCCATCAGGCGCAGTTCCGATACCTGCACTGGTAGATGGTCTTGCTGAACGGCCATCTAATGCGACACCATCCACAACATAAAGTGGTTGTCCTGTTCCTGTAATTGCCGAGTTACCCCTGATTCTAACCGTAGAAGCGCCTCCTGGCTGACCACTATTGTTAATCATTTGTACACCGGCAACTTTGCCCTGAATTAACTGGTCGGGTGCATTTAAAGGACCTTTATTAAAGTCTTTCGCCGATACGGTTGTAGCGGCTCCTGTTAAATCGTTTTTCCTCACCGACGCGTAACCAACAACCACAACTGCATCCAGGTTGTTTAGCGAAGCCAGTGTGATGTTAATCTGGGTTTGATTGTTAACGTTTACCGTTTGTGTTTCGAAACCTACGAAACTCACAATTAACCGTGATGTTGGCGATGGTACCGTAATTTGATATTTACCATCTGCATCACTTTGTGTTTTAGTGTTAGTTCCTGCAACCTGTATAGTTGCACTGGGTAAGGGTAATTTATCACTATCGAATATTATACCTTTTACCACAGTTTGCGCAAAAGCTGCCGTGCTTAAAAGGACCATAAAGAAACTTAAAAACGTAAGTTTCTTCAATGCGTACAATTTCTGTTTCACAGGCGAGACAGACCAATTGCCTGGTAGAGTCATGTTCATAATGGAATGATTTAATTGGTTAGAATTTTTTGTTTTTTTAGTTCAGATAATTACGCTGAATCTTAAGGTGGTAGATGTTTCATGAATTCTGTTAGTTTAGTTTAGTTAGTATGATGATTATTTTTTATACAAAGGATATGGTTTTTCAATTTTCAATTTGGCTACCTCCAGCGCCTGACTAATGCATTCATCAATGGATTTTTCGTGTATAAATGCCGATAGAAATCCCGACCAGAAAGCATCTCCCGCACCGGTTACGCCAATTACGGAATTTACCGGAAGTGCCGGCTTATGCCGCCAGGCCTGGTTTTTTGTTTTAAACCAGACACCATCTTTCCCACAGGTAAGGCAGATTATCTGAGCATTCAGATTATCCAGCCATTTAACAGCTTCCTCAATAGTCAGGCTTTCCCCGGTGAAACGCTCCAAATCGTCGACACTAATTTTTAGTAACGGATCCATTTTCATCAGTTTTTTGAAAACATCTTTGCCATCATCCTCCTGCCAGATGGAGGGTGCGAAATTCCAATCGACCGACAAAAATTTACCTGATTCATGTGCTTTGGTAAAGGCACGAAGGATATTGGTTCGGGCCGGCTCTTTGCTCAGGGCAAAAGCAGTTGTATGGATCATATCCGATGAATTAATGGCAGCATCTTCTACTCTTTTTATGGCCAAATCAGCGCTGCGATAAGGAATAAAATCCGGTGTATGTTCATTTTTAGCGACTAATATCACACTTGTCTGCCTGTTTGCCGAACGGTGTATGTATTTGTCTGACAGACCAATTGTTTTAAGTTCATTAATTAAAAAAGATCCTAAATTATCTTCACCAACGGTAGCAACAAGTTCTGCATCAATACCAAGCCATTTTAAGTTCGCACATAAATTGGCTGAACTTCCACCCTGATTAGTAGAAAACTGTGAGGAAACCGCAAGAGATTCAATGTTCTGATCAGATATCATATCTACAAGTAATTCGCCTACTACTAAAACTTTTTTTGCTGAAATACCTCTTGTCGAATTCATCGTAATAATCTTTTAAAAATTAAAAAAGCGCTTTAAAATCATCACTTATAAGTGCCTGTTCAGCAATTATTGCACCTGCAGCACTCCACGTACAATTCGGTACCCCGCATGGATTTTGCGTAGAACCATGTAAACATTCGTTAAATAAATCTGCCTTTGAATTTGAGGTGTGAATGGCTGATGTAATCGATTTCGCAAATTCAGTTTCTCCGCTTAAACTTAAAGCTGCTGCCAGCCAGCCATTCCAAACCGGCCATAAGCCACCGTTATGAAAATACCCGGGTTTATTTCTGAATGAATAGGCGTAGTTATTTTTCAGCTCATTCATATCGTCATCATTCTCTTCTATCGCTGGATAAAAAGACGGCAACATTGATTGATGGTTTTCTTGTAGTTTTTTTATATAATTAATCACTAATCGATTTTGAGTTTCATTACCAGTTCCAATTAAAAGGCAAAATGTGTTTGCCTGCAAATCAAAATAATTATAAATTCTGGCCGGGTTAAAACCCATTAACCAAAAATCTGCTGATGCATCTTTCAACTGGTGGACTAAATTCGGGGCGTAGGCATTTGGCTGTCCATCAACCTTCCAATAATTCGCTTTTATTGCGTTTACAATGTCCAGGGCCTTATCATTCCAGTTTTTATTTGAAACTATTTTTGAAGCCAGTTTTAAGGCCCAAACCCTAAGTAACTGGTCAAACAAGATGTAGCCATGCTGAATATATTCATCAGCCCAATCACCACTTTGGGGCACATAAACCAAATGTTTTCCGTTAAACTCCCAGGCTTCTAAAACCGAAAGGCATTTATCTACCTGTGCCTGATGTTTTACCCAAAGCGTTTTATCTCCTGTTAATAAAGTGTAAGCACATAAGCCGATAACTGCCCACGATGGATTATCGGCCCTGCCTGACGTGCCTCCAAAACTTACCGAACCATTTTCAGGAGAAACATTCGACGGCATAAATCCGTTTATATGTTGATTATTTAAAAGTGTTTCAATTGTAGCTTTTGCAGTTTTTACCAGATCATGTTCACCACTTAGCAAGGCAGCAATACTCGTAATTACGCCATCTCTGGTCCACACGCGTTTATAATTGTCGTGGTCTTGCACTGCTGCCACAAATCCAAAAGGAGTGGATGCCTGTTGCAAAAGGTTTAATGCCTCGTTATATGCTTTTAAATCGACCATTATATTACAACTCCCCTATCTTTTTTCTTAATCAATAACACCATAAATCCTGCAACCGTAATGAGTACACCTGCAAAAACAATTGCATTTTCAGGATTGTGACCTAACAGGTACCGGTAAACGTATTTGAAGGTAATCGTTTCCAGAAGCATTGGCATTACGATAAACATATTCAGAATGCCCATAAAAATTCCTGTTTTTTCTTTTGGAATGCTTCCCGCGAGCATAGCATAAGGTGTGCCCATCATACTTGCCCATGCAATGCCCAGGCCGATTATTGGAATGAATAACAAAGCTGAATGATGAATCAACGGCAAACAAATAAGGCACACTCCTCCGAACAGCAGGCTGATAAGATGTACTTTTTGAGCCGTTATCTTTCGTGCAAAAAATGCAAGTGGAAATGCCACGAGAAAAGTTACCACGTTATAGCCACCATTAACCGTTCCGGTAAGTAATTGTGCGGAAGCAAAACCGTCAGAGGCGGCATCAGTTGTGTTATAAATAGTTTTAGCCAGACAAAGCGTTACAAATTGCCAGTAAACAAACATGGCATACCAGTTAAAAAGGTAAACAATGCCCAATTTTTTCATGGTAGAAGGCATCACCTTAAAAGCTTCAATAATATCTTTAAAAATTCTGCCTACACCGCCAGTTTCTGCCTTAATCTTTTTTATTTCGTCTTTTGATAATGGAGTTTCTTTTGTGGTTAAACAGCTAAACATAATGGAGCCGATAGAAACCACTCCCCCGATAAAAAATGCTGCATAAGTTGTATAAGGAATATTGTTTCCACTTCTGGAATGAATACCGATTAAGCCTGCGGCAATCAAAATTCCAGGCGTCAGATTAGCCAGCGTAATCCCCAAACCTGTGAAAAAACTTTGGGTTAGGAAACCAAGTGCATGCTGCTCTGAAGGTAATTTATCGCTGACAAAAGCCCGGTATGGTTCCATTGTGATGTTGTTACCGGCATCTAAAATCCATAAAATTCCGGCAGCCATCCAAATTGAACTGCTGTATGGCATAGCAAAAAGACAAATGCTGCAAATTATCGCACCAATTAAAAAATATGGCCTTCTTCTTCCGAATCGGCTCGTTGTTTTATCGCTCATTGCGCCAACAATCGGCTGGATGATTAACCCCGTCATTGGGCCTGCTAAATTTAACAACGGAATCTGATCTGCATTTGCACCCAGGTACGAGTAAATGGGTGTCATATTTGTTTGCTGCAAGCCAAAACTATATTGGATGCCAAAAAAACCTAAGTTCATGGCAATTATCGAAGAAAAATTCAACTTCGCTGCCGATGAAAAATTATTAACCTTTTCTGCCTGAGCCCCTATCATATTAATGTTGATTAAGTTTAAAAACCACAGCTTGCCACGGTTTAAGGTTAATTGTATGGTTAGCTATTGTTACAGTTTCATCAGCGTTGTTTAGTAAAAGTTGGGGTGTAGTTGTAAACCAGTATTTATTTGCAAATGAATTATCCCATTTGGTAAAGGCCCTTAAATCAATGAGTTTATGAGCGCTGGGATCGTTCCCGATATCCATTATTTCAAAATGATAGGCCCTATTTAACTCATATCTATATGCATCATTTGACGAAGAAAAAACCGGCTTATTACCCTCAGTTAGAGGCGATGCCTGCTGCGCAGCGCAGTTTAATACAGACAGTAAAATGAAAACTAAAACAACAGGAGTAAAATTTCTCATAATTTTGATAAATAAACAGCATAGCCAAAAGATCCGGCTTCAATTTATGCGCTTTTAATATTTGGTTAAACTGATGAAGCACTTACGCAAAAATTAATCTGCAGAAATACCTCATTCATTTGATAATATGAAGATAGGTTATAATTAATGTAAAAACATTAAAATAGACGTTTTATAACCGCAAACGTTTGCGGAAACATTTGCGAAAATGTTTGTTGTGGAAAACTTATATTTGATTAACCAAATATAAACCATGAAACAGAATCCAACATTAAAAAAGATTGCTGAGCGGTTAAATGTAAGTATATCTACAGTTTCGAGGGCATTGAAAGATCATCCGGATATTTCAGCGGAGACGAAGGTAAAGATTAACGAGCTTGCAGAATTGCTGGAATACGATCCAAATCCTTATGCCGTAAATTTACGTACGCACAGCAGTAAAGAATTTGCGGTTGTGGTCCCCAGTCTTTCAAATTTCTTTTATCACTCCTTTATCAGCGCCATTGAAGAAGAGGCCAGGATATTTGGTTATTCTGTAATTATTTATCGCTCATCAAACGACCCGAAAATTGAGCAGGAAATATTAAAAAGCTGCAAACATAAACGTGTATCAGGGATTTTTATCGCCATCACTTCAGAAACGATAGAGATAGAACCTTTTTTGAAACTGGATGGATATGGAATTCCGGTTATTTTTTTCGATAAAGTTCCGCAATATGAATCCTGTAACAAAATTTGTGTCGGCGATGAACATGCGGCTATCCTAGCAGCTGAAGAAATTTTAAAAAAGGGCATAGTAAATGTATTGGCAATTTTTGGCGATAAAAATATGTCGATTACCAAAGCCCGGTTCCAAAAGTTCACCTCAATATTATATAAAGAGGATAAAAAGGTAGAACTGAAAACAGTTCATGCCAGAAGTTCAGAAGAAGCCGAACAAATTACTTTAGCGCTTCTGCCCGAACATATCGGGGAAAAATTTGCCGTTTTCTGTATGAGTGATGAAATTCTTGCGGGTGCTATGAAAGCTATCCAAAGAAAAGGGCTGCAAGCGCCAAAAGATTTGGGCGTTATCGCAATAAGCGACGGCATGATTCCCCAGCTATTTTACCCGGAAATTACCTATGCTGAAACCAGTGGTTATAATTTAGGTAAGTTAGCCTTTAACAGGATGATGAAATGCATTTCAGGAAGCTCATTCGCTCAAACGATTATCGATGAATCAAGATTAGTGGTTGGGGGCTCTATTTAATAAGTAAAACGTATTGCGGGAAAACCAGAAGTCATTTACCCCATCTCACTAAAATTAAGAGAGCAATAACCTGATGGCTTATTGCTGATTTCTCTAAAACTCAAATTGGTTTATCCCATGTCTGTCCATAGCATTCCAAAGGGCGCTACGGATTAATAATAGAAAAGAGTCTGTAACTCGTTGAGGCTATCTCATAAATATAGAATTGTCAATCCTGAGGAATAATTTATTTTATAAAAATTAATATAAATGACAGTAATTAATCTACATGTAAAAATTCTCTCGCTTTACCATCATTTCGAGCGGAGTACTACCTGTACCGATTTTACATCGGTAACGCAGTCGAGAACCCGAAAGCTCTGTGAAACAAAATCTGTTTTTGATAGATCTCTCCACGTCGCACTGCTTCGGTCGAGATGACGAGCTTTTTTTTGGTATCTGTTGATAGTAGTGAGCTTGTACTGAGCGTAGTCGAAGTGAAGGACCTGTTTTAAATATTTTACGAGGTGTTTCGATACTTCATCAAGCTCATTAGAGGCTAAGCTCAACCTGACAAATTCAATTAAACTACAATTTACGATACAGCTTCTTATTCTTGTATCCGTTGAGTTGTTAACGTTTAAATTTTACAGCTTCCTATTGTTTTTTACTGCTGCACCTCAAACTGCAAACCGCTCAGGTACTTATACAGCCCTTGTTCACTTCTAATGAGTTCCTGGTGTGTACCCGATTCAATAATCTGTCCCTTTTCCATTACCAGAATCCTATCGGCTTCACGAATGGTTGATAAGCGGTGAGCGATGATAATAGAAGTACGACCACTCATTAATTCTTCCAGGGCTTCCTGTACCAGGCGTTCTGATTCAGAATCGAGTGAAGAAGTGGCTTCGTCCAAAATCAATATAGACGGGTTTTTTAGCAGTGCCCGGGCAATGGCAATGCGCTGACGTTGTCCGCCTGATAGTTTTACCCCACGTTCTCCAACCACTGTTTCGTAGCTTTCAGGAAATGCGCTGATAAAATCATGCGCATTTGCCCGTTTAGCTGCCTGTATAATTTCTGCTTTTGTAGCCGTTAGCTTGCCATAGGCAATGTTTTCCAATATCGTTCCGCCAAATAACATCACATCCTGTGGAACAATTGCGATCTGATTCCGGATATCCCTAAGCGAATAGGCAGAAGCAGGTTTGCCATCAAACAGGATTTCGCCACTTTGCGGATGGTAAAATTGCAGTATCAATCCTGCGGTAGTCGATTTGCCCGAGCCACTTGGCCCTACTATCGCTATTTTTTGTCCGGCTTTGGCCTCAAAAGATACATTATTTAAGACTTCAACTTCCGGCCTTGAGGGATAGGCAAAATTGATCTGGTTGAAAGCGAGATTCCCCACTATTTTTTGCTTTACCACATTATCCTTTTCGGTAATGGATACAGCTTCTCCTTGCTCTCCCAAGATTTCCAGTACCCTTTCGCTGGCGCCTACAGCTTTTTGAAGGTTGGCAAAAAGTTCGGGAAAACTACCCAGCGAACTGCCGAGGAACATCGCATAAAGTGAAAATTTTAAAAGTTCGCCAAAGGTAATTTCCTGCTGACTAACCAGGATACAGCCATAACCGATCACCCCCAGTACACTTCCAAAAACGCAGAGCACAATAAAGGATACAAACATACCCCTGAATTTAGCACCCTTAATAGCAATATCTGCTACCTCGCGGATGGTATTCTTATAACGTGTGGCTTCGAATGCTTCGTTTACAAATGCTTTTACATTGGAAATGCCTGATAAGGTTTCTTCAACAATACTGTTTGATTCGGCCATTTTATCCTGAGCCTGACGCGAAATCTTTTTGATAAAGCGGCCGAACAGAACAGCAAACACTATCATCACGGGTAAGATTAAAAGCAGCGCAAAGACCAGTTTTTTCGAAATGATGGCCATAAAAACTATCCCACCTACAAACAATACAAACTGCCGTAACATCTCCGCAATGGTGGTGGTTAAGGTATCCTGAACCTGCGATAAATCGGCAGAAATCCTGCTGTTCAGCTCACCTACCCTGCGGTTCGAAAAGAAGTTCATGGGCAAGGTGATCAATTTAAAGTAGGTATCGCGCCTGATGTCGGCCAGGGAGCGCTCAGCTACATTGACAAACCATAAGATTCTAAAATAAGACACTACTGCCTGCAATGCCAACACGATAAAGGCTAACATTAAGATGCCCTGAATGGTGCAGGGCAGGTAATTATTGCTGTGCTTGCCCTGTGCGGTATCAATTAATGCACCTATAAAAGATGGAAACGCCAATCCTACCAAACTTGATAAAAAGAGGAAAAACAATGCAGCAATGAATTTGCCTCGATAGGGTTTTAGATAAGTAAGCAAACGGGCCACATTGCCCAAGCTTTTCCTGTTTATTTTTGCTTTTGATAATTCAACGCCCGGTGCATTTCCACTATTTAACTGTTTTCTTGCCATTATTTTTATGTTGATCTTGTTGGGATACGATTTTCATCTTTTATTGCCCATTCTAGAACTAAAAAGGATTTTGATAATGAAGACGGATCAATGTCAAAAATACTTTAAATATCTTCAGAAATTTAAGCCGGTTACATTGCTTGTTTAATCTTCCTAAAATACCGGGAACGAAATTTTTCTGGCACAAACAGCCCTGTTAAATGTGACCCCGGCACCTATTGGGTTTCGTGTTTAAACGATAATTTTAATTTCAGATCGGATAAAACAAAAATTTGGACCAATTATAACATAAAAGATGCGCAGCGCAGCAATCAATTTTATACAGCATTGTTTTACCACCAATGGACCAAACAAAGCCCCCTCAATTGGCAGTTTTCTTTTTGGCGGGGATAAATTTGTGATCCATTTTTTTGAACAAGGCTCAATAATAGATGAATTTTTAGCGCCAGGACCTGTAAACAAAAGTGAAATTATTTTTACCCTTTCTGCAGAAACTGAAGAGGAAGTAAATGAATTTACAGATAAGGTTAAAAATGCCGGCGGTATTATCCTCAAGCAAGTGGAAAGAGATGAAGCCAATTATTATAGTTTTACTTTTACTGATCCTGATGGGCACAAATTTAATGTGATTTTAATGGATAATATGTGCTATTACGTAAGGATATAGAGACATTTCGTTTAAAATCTGGCAATTTATTTTGTATACAATTTTCTAAGTCCACTGATTATCAAATCACTATTTGTTTTGTCTTTTAATTGGATAAAAATATTTAATAATTGCTCAATCATTATTCTATATTTGCGCCCAAAATAAATATGTATATGAAATCAAAATTAACACTCTTAATTCTTCTTGTTGCAGTTTTTATCTCCTGCAAAAAAACTACTAACGTTGATGTTACACTTTCAACCAGCGGAAAACTTACCTATAGGCTAACTGACGATGCCGGAAAAGGATTGGCAAATGTAAAAGTATCTTTATTTGATCGCACAGATACTTATTATTCAAACTACAATATCCTGTTAGAAACCCGTTTAACAGACCCGAACGGTTTGGCTGACTTTGGAGACCTTAATCCAAACAATTACCTGCTTGTTGCCGATTCTGCAAAAGTTAACAATGTAGCTTACCTGGTTCAGGAGTATGTTCAGGTGCGTACTGGTGCAGTTAAAGCTAAGGAAACAAAAGTGACAGATTATTCTGGAACATTTGCATTAACAGTTAGATCTTACAATAATAATCAACCTTTAAAAAATATAGGTGTGATTATGATCCCGTCAAATAAATTCAATTACGCATCAACTACCGCTACTAATTTAAAAGTTGCCGATTATTCGGGAGTTACCAATGATGCCGGTTTGATCACTTTCAAAATCCCTTCAGCTAAGCAATATTCGGTATACCTTTATAATACGGTTACCAATGCTTCATACAATTATAATAATAGCGTATCAGTACAAAAAGATGCTACGGTTAACTATTTAATGACCATCTATCAACAATAGTTTGATTATAACCGCGCTTATTTTTATAATAATATGAAATGTAAAATCATGGTCCTGTTCGGGCTGTTTATTTTAGCATTGTCCTGTAAAAAGATTACCAATGTTAAGTTAGTTGATGGTTTAAATTCTGGCAAATTAAGTTATAAACTTGTAGATGATGCAGGGAAAGGTTTGACTGGGACTAAAGTTTCGTTATACGATGCGCAGAACATTTTAAACACGAGTTACCCAAATGCTAATGCCCTGGTAGCCACAATAAGGACAGATCAGGACGGCGTGGCTTATTTCCCTGAGCTATTGCCTAAAAACTACCTGGTAATTTGCGATACTGCCATTATCAATAACGTGAGATACCGTACTGATGAATTTGTTCAGGTTGTTGCAGATACGGAGAAAAAAAAGACCGTTAAAGTTTCTGAATTCTCAGGTATTTTAAACCTCACATTGATATCCAGCAGCGATTACAGATCTCCATTAAAAAATGTGGGCGTGGTGGCTTACCCGGTCAATGATATTAAACTTAATTCGGGTAATATTGCAGATGTGATCAATTCATCTGCCCTTAAAGGAGTAACTGATGCAAGCGGATTGGTATCGATAAAATTGCCATCGAATATTTCTTTCGATTTTATTGTATATAACCTGACAAACCGGAATCTGGGTTATGGCTATGGAAATTATAATATTGCAAAAGATGCTAAAATCAGCGCTACACTTTATTCTTATCCGTTTTAAAAATAATATTATTCAGGTCAGAAATTATTTATAGGAAAAAAACAAGGGGTTGTTCGGAAAAGATCGGACAACCCCTTTTTTAATTTCGATCCTGAAAGATATCAGTCAGCCTTTAAATAATCGCCTTATCACAGGGGTTTAATTACCCTTAAACTTTTCTACAGCTTCGGGCGTTACCGGAGTAAACAGGTTCACCAGGTTGCCATCAGGATCTCTTAATAACAAAGACTGATTGCCCCAGGGCATAATGGTTGGTTCTTGTACGATTGCGCTTTTTAAGGATTCCGCTAATTGTTCGAAACACTGCTGTACATCATTAACCCTGAATTCGATAATCACACTATGGTTCTGTGCAGGTTGGGCAACATTGTCGCCGCCAAAAAACTGTAAAGTGCGTGTGCTACCAATGGCCAATGTTGCGCTTTGGGTTTTTAACTCGGCAAAATCAGGCGTGTACCTGATGGCAGTTAAGCCTGTTACCTGTTCATAAAAATTGATGAGTGTTTCTACCTGGGCGGTAATGATGCGGGTGGATATTAAATTCATTGCTATTATTTTAATTGTGCAACGAAGGTATCGGGTACTTATGACAACTGTTTGTCAGGGCTTATATTTTCTTTATTGATCAGCAATATCCTCGCTCTCTAAATAATCATAATATATTAATGATAAACTACCGGTACACACGGATTTTTTTTGGAAACGTTGATTTCTTTCCATGCGACAAACCCATGTTCCTAGCCCAGATTGGATGGATGCCCCTGATTTTTCATCGGGGCAGGAAGTAAAGCGGGACTGTCGGTACCGATACGCACAGCAACTGCGCTCCGAATGATCAACTCATTTTTAGTAATTGAAAACAGATGCATGGGATTAACATGGAGTTAAAACCAGATGTTGCCATTATCGAAACCCTTAAAATTATTTTTCTGCTAACTTTAAAAAAACAATTACTGGTATTTATTTACATAATCCTGAAGTCCGCCTTTCATCCCTACACCTACGGCTTCAAAACGCCATTCTCCATTACGGCGGTAAATACGGCCAAATTCGACGGCGGTTTCGATAGAGAAATCTTCTTCAAGTTCATATTTCATAATTTCTACACCATTGGTATCTACAATGCGTACGAAAGAGTTTTTAACCTGGCCGAAGTTTTGCCTGCGGGCCAAAGCCTCATGGATGGTTACCACAATGCACAATTCGCTGATTGCAGGATTTACAACCGTAAGGTCAACATGGATTGCTTCATCGTCACCATCTCCCTCTCCTGTCAAATTATCGCCGGTATGGGTAAGGGCGCCATCCGGAGAGGTTAAATTGTTATAAAACACAAAATATTCATCGGCAATCAATTTCCTGTTTTCACCCAGCATAAATACCGAGGCATCTAAATCGAAATCGTAACCACTGGCGGCATTGTTAGTGTCCCAGCCCAGCCCGATGGTAAATTTTGGAGCTTTTAAATTTTCGCGTTGTCCTTTTTGAAGATTAATGGCCATGTAATAATAGGTTGATTTTTAATGCCTGCAAGCTAAAGTTAAATCAGGATTATTGCAACGGCCGGGAAAAAATATCTATAGGGTATTTGTAAAAAGGGTGTATTATTTTTTTGAAAACGAACGTTAGTGTTTCTTTGCGGGCGGCAGTCCTGCTATTGCTGTTAGTCCTCCCCCGATGAAACCTGAGAAACAAGCAAGCACTCAATAAAAGGCAACATAAAACAGTGCTTAAACCGGGCTCCGGGCTAACCTGCGCTATCAGGTTTATGTAACAGCGCCTGGTTTTTCATGGCAGAAACCCTTGTTCTTAGCCCCGATTGAATGGATGCCACAGATTTTTCATCGGGGCAGGAAGGAAAGCGGGACTACCGGTACCGACCAGCGCAGTAACTGCGCTCCAAATAATCAACTCATCTTAATGATTAGCCACGTACACGCATATGAACACGGTTTTTTTAACTAATGGTTAAAAGTATTTTTGGCGCTTTTTTCATTTCCTGTTTTTTTATAAATCTGGAAAATGGGTTTACATGATCGGCATTAAATGAAATTGTAAAGGCTTTTTAACTGTTTAGTAATCGAATCTTTTCGCAAAATATATGCGCTTATGACCTTTAGGAAAATCAGCTATTTCTCCTATCACTTTATATCCGTTTTTTACATAGAATCCTTCCGCCTGAAAGTCGAAAGTATCCAGCATGGAAATTGTTGCCCCACTTTCTAAGGCAATCTTTTCTATATATTTTAGCAGCTGTGAACCAAGTCCTTTTCGCTTATATTCCTCTTTAACCCAAAGAAGATGATCTCTAAGCCATTCCAACAGCCAATTCCTCCTAGTATCCCGCCAATATCAATACCTGCTTTATCTTTGGCCACAAACTCAAGTGGCGTCCAGACCTCAGCAAGTGCAGGTACACTCTTAAAATTGTATTCGTTTATACCGTCGATAATATTCTTTACGTTTTCCTTTTGACAAACCTCAATGGTATAATTTAATTTCTCGGCCATAGCTGTGAATTAATGTACTTCTGTCAATAAGGTGTTAACGCTCTACCAGTAAGGCTTTATCCTCAAGATCAAAAGTTATTCTTTTTCCCAGCCAATTGATCCAGATAATGCCATCATAAATCAGGCCATCTACAAACTGTACAGGGTTATCCTTCACAAACACAGTCGGCTGATCTTTGGCCGTTATACTTTTTAATTTTGTGCGGTAAATAGTAGAAACAAACGTTTCATTGATTTCGCTCTTCTTTTGGATTTTTTTAACCTGGGTAGTATCCGATACATCTATATCTAAAGCCTTAAGGTATTTAGTATTAAGCCTGTAAACGTCTTTTCCGGCACCAGCATCAAGTGAGAGTTGTAAAGTGAGCTTATTGTTTATTTTAAAATAAGAAAAAATAGTAAGCGATTTTTCCCGCGATTGTTCCAATTGAATGCTTAACTTTTTAGCTGTCTTTTTTATTACGGCCAGCGACGCAGGTGATTCGAGTCTTAATACCTTTTTCTCAAAATCAATCGTAAAAGGTCTGTTTTCTAACAGTTTTAGGGATATAATGCCATCAATGCCGCCGAAATCTGCATCTATAAAAGTTATTTCTTCTTCAGCTTTTTTAAAAGGGCCCATTTCAAAATTGGGAACATGATAAAGATCTATATCCAACCGCTCACCAGTTGCCCTGAAAGCGGTATAGCCTCCATCCTCTTTTTTAGCATGTTTAAGTTGATCAAAAAATTTCCTGGTAAATGCCGTTACACCAGCGCCAGTATCAAAAATAAAACTACCCTGTACATCATCTATTTTAGCTTTTACCAGGAGATGCCCTGAGGGTAACAGTTGGAATGGGATTTCGTCTTTACTGACAGACTGGGAAAAACCAAAAAGTGGAAATAAAATTAAAAAACAAATTGTAGCGGCTTTCATGTTGCGAATTTAGATGAATATTTTTCAGGATGTTAGATGGACGCTAAATTATAACTTTCCATTAAAATGAATGATAATTTTTGATATAATTATGCTTTAACCAGTTTTGATTTCTGGCCGTATATCCGGAGGTCATGCACGGGATTGTAAACAACAGGAACTGTCTGAAAGTGACTCCTGCTATTTTAAATCAGCTTCCTGCTTTTAGGCATAACAGGTTATTACCTTTTATTTACGGGAAGAAACCAGCAGCACTGCATCTGCCGCTACTTTTTTCCCCTTTCCGCTTATTTCAACGTATGGTTTTCCGTTTCCTGAAAAAGTAAAGTCGCCCAGTTTCACCCATTCTCCGGAGGTCTGCCCAACTACTTTGACTTCCTCATCGTTTATAGCAACTTCCCGGAGCCCTTTCCCATCAAATATTTTTACAGCAGTCACGGCATTTCTTTCCGGAAGTTTGGCATAGTAGGTATAGATTTCATAACGGCCTTTAATGTGCTGGTCAATGTAATAGCGGATGAAACTGCTGGTATCCATATTTCCGTCAGACAGGAAATAATCTGGTCCATAACCACCCCTTTTTTGTACTGACCACTGTCCAGCCATCTTCACCCTGGATGAATCACTGTTATCAATCAATATATCTGCCGCACTGCCATCTGCCAGTGGATCTTGTTTGAGCTGGCGCTGAAGACTGGCCACATCAATCTGCTGAACCGCTGATTTTCCGTCTATTGCCTTTACCGCAGCAAGTGCAGCTGACTGCCCTAACACCATAAATACCGGCTCCATACGAATGGAACCATAGGCAATATGTGTAGCTGAAAGACATACGGGAACTAAAAGGTTGGCTGCCTCTTTTTCTTGAGGCGTAATGGCCCGGTAGGCAATCGGGTAAGGGCCAAAACCACCTTCTTCTACATTACCTTCATTTTTAACCATCCCATTCACCACCAGCCGCTCACAGTTATGAGAATCCATAGTATAAGCCGCCATGCCTATTCCATCAGGAACAAGTTCCCGGCCTTCACAATGGTGCTGGGTCATTACCAGCGCACCTTTCATTCTTCTGGCTTCGCGCACATAAAGCTGGTGTGTCCAGTTTTCATTATCCCTGTACTCATCTTTCGGGTATCCCCACTCGTTCATTTCTGCCCGGATATATTCCGGAATGCGTGGGTCATGGCCCACAAAGTAAAGTAAACCCTTGGTATAATCCGTGTGGGCCGACCATATTTCCTGTCGCTTCCGGTAATCTGCATCCGGATAATCCCAGTTCATCCCGATCATATCCGTTGAAAATCCGTTGCGGTTATTGATATCCGTTTTCTGGTTGGGCATCCTGCTCCAGATGAAAACATCCTGCAAAGATTTCCAGGTTCTTTTTTCCATCTGGCGGATCAGCAGTTCGTAATGCTCTGGCTGGTAATGGGCAGGTTTGGTAATCGGAATCCGGTTTTTAGGGTCGTTACTGAGACAAATCCTGAAATTGTAGGCTTGTACCTTGTTGTCGCCACTCCCCTTTGCGGCCAATTGACCATTGGTGATACCCCAGAGCAAACCGCTTTTCGCATCGCCTTTAACTTTGTAAGGATCAATCCCATCCGGAAGCTGGTGACCATTGGTGAGCTGAACCCCGTTAAAAGTTTCACCGTATGTGGTATTGGCTTCCCTTCCTACCATGTAAGAAACGCCGGCCCTGGCCATTAAATCGCCTTCATAGGAGCAATCAATAAACACTTTGGCTTTTACGCTGCCAACCGAATGCTGATCAGCTGATTCCAGCAGGATTTCGGTAATCACGTTGCCCTGTTTTTTCACTGCCGTAACCCGGTTCTGGTACAACACCGGCACCTTTGCCTTTTTAAGGTAAGTATTAAAGATATTTTCAGCCACATGGGGTTCAAAGATCCATTGCTCGAATTTACCATAATGCTGACCGATCTGCCTGTAAAAATCAAGCGCCAGGCCACTAATGGCATATTTATTCCCGATATCGGTTAAACCCAGTCCGCCGGAACTCATTCCACCCACATGTTTTCCAGGCTCAATCAGCAAGACTGATTTACCATACTGCGCAGCGGTATAGGCGGCCATTACCCCTGCGGAGGTAGCGCCGTAAACACAAACGTCATAACTTTTATATAATTTCTGCTGCGCCTTTAGGCTGTTCAAAGTGATCAGAAGACCTAAAATGGTCAATTTGATTTTATTACTCATCTTTAATATTTAGGGTTTTGAGTCAGTTTCGGATTGGTCACGGTTTCAATGTTTGGAATCGGCCAAAGGTAATCTCTGCCTGTATCAAAAACTCTTGTTTCTATAATTCTCAGATCTGCCCGGTTGGCCACATTGTTATAGTTGGCGAGGCCGTTTTCATCGATCTGTGGCGGACCGGCCAGCAGGCCTCTTTGTACTCTGCCATAAAAATTGCCTGTCATGGCTTTATCTGCGATGCGCCATCTTCTTAAATCAGACAACCTGAGCCCTTCCATAGCAAGTTCATACAAACGTTCCTTACGCACCAGGCTTCTGAATGATGCGGTGCTTTGTCCGGCCGGTATAAGGGGCATGTTGACGCTGGGTCTGGCTCTTACCTGGTTAATGGCATCATATACCGACTGATCGAGTTGGCCAAGTTCATTTTTCGCTTCGGCATAAATTAACAGTATTTCGGCATACCGGATCTGAATCACATTGATCTCAGAATTACTGCGGTCGGCCTTATCATCCAGATCGACATATTTTTTCCAGCAATAGCCGGTAAAAGTGGCAAAGGCATTCAGTGCATCCTGGTTATCAACGCGTGTGGCCGGAGTGGTATTGTAATTCCAGCATTTTACACTGTCGCGATGGGTTTCAAACTGGTAATTATAAAAAATAGAGCCTGGCACTGCGATGGTAAAGGTAAGCCTTGGGTCTCTGTTTTTATACGGAGATTTCGGATCAAAAAGTGGTGACTGGTCAATGTTAAGTCCATCGGTGCAGGGAAAAGCATCCACCAGCGACTGAGACGGTACTTTGTTGGTAAAGCCCAGTCCGTTTCTGGAAAGCAGGGCATTTGGTGTTGAATGTGTTTTGATCCTGGATGCCTTGAGGTACTGGAAAGCCCAGATAATTTCAGGAGAGCTTTGACCGGCATAGGAAAACAGTGTGCCGTAGTTATTGTGCAGGCTATATATTTTCAAATCCATTACAGCCTTTGCAGCTTCTGCAGCCTCTGCCCATTTCGCATTATTTAATGCCGTTCTGGCTTTAAAAGCCAGGGCAGTACCCCTTGTAGCCCGCCCTACATCAACACCTGAATAGTTTAGTGGCAAATCTACAGCGGCTTCTGTAAGCTCTTTTAATATAAATTCAACAATAGCTGCCTTTTCTGTTTTGGCTACCTGGGCAGTTTCGAGCGTAAGCACGTTGGTGACCAGCGGGACACCGCCGAAATAATCGGTCAGGTATTGGTAGGTATAAGCCCTTACAAAACGCGCCTCAGCCCTGGAGCGGTTATAGATGGCCGCCGTAGATTTATCTTTAACCTTACCGATATTATCCAGGATAAAATTACATTTTGCAATTACCCGATAGGCTTCTGTCCATACGCTGATCGCGAGGCCATTATTGCTGTCCTGGTTTCCTTTGCCCAGGCTTTGTAATGGGCCGTTATTACGGTCCCAGCCTATATCCGTTCCATTATCCAGGAGCAGGTTCAAGGGCATGTTATCCAGCGGAGCGTAATTGGCATAACGGTATAAACCATTCACCGCCAGTACCAGCTCATCCTGGTTGCTGAAATAGGTTTCATCAGAAGGACCGCTTAAAGGCACTTTATCCAGATAATCTTTCTGGCAGGAGGATAATCCCACTAATAAAAAAACAATTATCGAACAGTATATTTTATTTTTCATTTGTATTAAATTAAAAAGATGCTTCCAAACCAAAACTGTAAACCTTTACCTGTGGATAGATATTTCCGGCTCCCACGGGCGCTTCTACGTCATATCCCTGCCAAAAGCGATCGAATGAGCCCAGGTTTGAACCATTTGCAAAAATCCTGAGCCTTTTCAAAGCAACCTTCTGTGCGATGTTTACCGGAAATGTATAACCTACCTGAACATTTTTTATCCTCACATAGGATGCGTCTTTCAGGAAATAGGTAGACACCTGCTCATTATTGGTTTCGCCAAAGGCCAGCCTGGGGTAAGCGGCATTTGGATTGCCAGGTGTCCAGCGATCCTTATTGTCTTCGCGGATGGTGCCACCGATAGCTCCACCCACATTAAAAGGTAAAATACCAGGACCAGCCAGGTAACCATTGGCCTTGCCAACACCCTGAACCAGCACTGAAAAATCAAAGCCTTTGTATGAACCGCTTAGATTGGTGGCAAAGGTATAGCGTGGAATGGTGCTGCCCATCACAATCTTATCTGATTCGTTAATGATATTGTCTCCGTTTTGATCAACATATCGGATATCACCTGCCTTAACTGATCCAAACTGCTTGGCATGGGTAGCCACCTCGGCATCTGAAGCGAACAATCCATCTGCCTGGTAGCCAAAAAGCGATGCAATGGGATAACCTTCACGGTTGACGGTTAAACCTGTCTGATTAATTCCACGCATATCAATTACCGTATTTTTCACGTCGGAAATATTGAAACTTACATTGTAATTAAATTCATTCAGCTTTCCCCGGTAAGTAAGCCCCAGCTCCCAGCCGATATTATCCACTACACCGGCATTTTGATAAGGTTTTTCAAAACCTACAATTAAGGGGATATCAAGCGGTAACAAAATGTCGCTCGTTCTTCTCCTGTAATAATCTGCCGTGATGTTCAGGTTCTTAAAGAGAGTAAGATCTAAACCAATATTTTTTTCCTCGGTACTTTCCCACGAAATCAGCTTGTTGGCCAGGGTATTCAAAGCAGCCGTATTCACAATCTGCTTTCCAAGCGTATAAGACTCCAGCAAAATGGTGGTGATAGACGGATAGGTACCGATGTTCTGATTACCCAGTTTACCCCATGATACACGAAGTTTAGCCTCACTGATTACATTTTTTAAACCGGCCATAAAATTTTCTTCCGATATGCGCCAGCCTGCAGAAGCTGAAGGAAAAAACCCGTATTTATTACCAGCCGAAAAACGGGAAGAACCATCGTAACGGGCATTGAGCTCCAGAAGGTACTTATTTTTATACACGTAGTTAAACCTGCTGAAAAGCGATTGCAGGGCCCATTCTTCTTCACTGCCGGTAGCCTGCTGGTTTTGGGCAGAGCCCGCATTTAATACAGGATAATCTGGTAAAATATAGGTATCGCGGTAGGCATTGGTCCATTGATTAAAATAGTCTTCCCTTGATGCACCGGCCAGTAATTTAAGATTATGGTCTCCAAAAGTTTTGGATGCGGTTACCGTTGCACGCATATTGTTAAAAAAAGACTGACTGTTGTATTGCGTTAATGAACTGAGTGCAGGCGTTAAATAGCTGGTGGCCCCATTGGGCAGGTAAGACTGAATGGCTTTCCGGAAATTTTTAGATGAAGATAAGGCATACTTTGGCGAATAAACGGCTTCCATTTCTAACCATTCAACAGGCTTATAATTCAGTGCTGCGTTAATGCTGCCAAAAGGTGCATTGGTACGGTTAGCTCCCCCTTCTTTACCTGCTGAAATGGGATTGAATCCATTCCATCCCACCCCCCACTGGCCACTTTGGTTCACCCCGATCTGATTGGCCGGAATACTGTTCATCCATTGAAAAATGGCATCAGAAGTTGCTGAAGGATCAGTGGTGATGGCATTGACGTACTGAAGATCTATCCTGGCCTTCAACTTATCTGAAAAAGCAATATCCGCATTACTTCTGATGGTATATCTTTTGAAACCCGAATTTTCGATGATCCCTTTCTGGTCAAGTAACCCGAATGAACCCAGCAGCTTTACCTTTTGGGTGCCGCCCTGTATAGTTAAAAAATGACTTTGCTGCAAGCCCGAGCCGGTTAAGGTTTCTTTCTGCCAGTCGGTATTCGGGTAAAGATCAGAACTGGCGCCATTCTGCTCCCGGTATTTCTGAATAAGTGCGTCAGAATATAGAGCGGTACGGCCAGTATTGACATAAGCCTCATTGGTTAAAAGCATGTGGTCAAGCGCATCTACCAGATCGGGCATGTTGGTTGGCTCCTGCCAGCCAATATAATTGTTGTAGGAAATGCTGACCTGATCAGCAGCGGCTCTTTTTGTGGTAACGAGGATCACACCGTTTGCTGCTCTTGAACCATAAATAGAAGCCGACGCAGCATCTTTTAAGATGGAGATAGATTCAATCAGGTTCGGATCAATATTATTCATACTGCCCTCAATCCCGTCAATCATCACCAACGGGTTAGGATCGCTGATCGTTCCAATTCCCCTAATCCTGATGGTACCGGCATCGCCACCCGGCCGGCCCGAACTTTGCCTTACCGTAACCCCTGGTGCCATACCTTGCAGTGCTGCTGAAGTTTGTCCGGCAGGTCGTGCGGCAAGATCTTTACCCGAAATCTGTGAAACAGCTCCCGTTAAATTCACCTTCTTCTGAACACCATAACCTACCACCACCACCTCATTTAAATTCTGATTCAGGGGAAGTAATTTCACATTAATCTGGTTATCGCTTCCTACCGATATTTCCTGTGGTGTATAACCCACATAGGAAAAAATAAGGATATCACCGGCATTTGCATTAATTTTATAGCGTCCATTCTGATCGCTGACCGTTCCTCCGCTGCTGTTGCCTTTTATTTTTATACCTGCACCGGGGATAGGCGAACCATTTTCATCAGTAATGAGCCCGGTTTTATCTTCTGCTTTTGGACTGGCCAATACCGTAGGTTTATGCTCTTCGGCCGCCGGCTTTGCGATGGCCTTTTGCAAAATGATATAATTTTCTTTAACCGTCCAGCTGAGTCCCTTACCTTTCAGGCTGACATTCAGCACTTCATCCAGTTCGGCCTGCTTAAAGCTGACGGTAATTTTCTCCGAATCATTCAGAATTTTATTGCTATAGAAAACAGTAAGGCCAGTTTGCGCATTAATATTCTTAAATACCGACGCAAAGCTGATGTTTTTGCCTTCCATGTTGATTTTACCTATAGCCTGGGATTGAGCGCCCATCACCACTGTAAAAAGCAGTATAAAAACAATTGGCAAGCAAAGCCGACTCTTTCGGGTAAGATTTTTTTTCATAACAGTTAAAAGTTTATAAGTGGTTTTCCTTAAGATGCAACTTTAACTGAAATGGGTGAATGGCTGAAGAAAAAAATTATTTAAAAATTAATATACCATTTTTGAGCTGTGCCCGAATGCCCGAACTGAGCTCCAGATTGGAAAGTACCACCTTAAGTGGCATGGTTTTATTGACCTCGCCTGTGAAGGTTTGCTCCGCTAAATCGGGTGTACTGAAAACTACTTTCACATCAAACCAGCGCCTAAGCACCCGGGCAATATCGCCTAACGAGCGATTGTGGAAATAATAAAGTCCCTTGCGCCAGGACAACAGTTCCTGTGCATCAAAAGGTTGCTTAGTGAGGCGATCCCGGATGGCGTTCACCTGTTCGCCTGGTTTTAAATCAATGAGCTGCCGGTCTTTTACAGCCGAAACCGATCCTTCTACAAGTGCAGTAGAAAAACTTACCTGATCATAAGCATTTACGTTAAAGGAAGTACCATGAACCTGAACATCGGCAAATGCTGTATGCACTATAAATTTTCGTTTCTTTTCATGTGCCACTTCAAAATAAGCCTCACCGGTTAAATAAACTTCCCTGATCTGCTGATTAAAGTTATAGGGAAATTTCAAAGTAGAAGCCGAATTCATCCACACTTGTGTACCATCCGGCAGTCTTATCTTATAGTCTTTAGTGGCCGGAACATATAGCGTAGCCTGATCTGCGTCAGTGGCCTGGTCTGCATGATAAGTCAGTTCATTTGCTCTGGCTTGTCCGTTTAAACCATTCTGGTTAATGTTACGGTCAGTGTTGAGTTCAATCGTCCTGCCGTCACTGGTTTTCAGGTATACCTGATTAGTTTGGATAGCTGATGGCGAAGGACCATGACTACTGCCTTTATCTGCATAAAAATGCCATACCAGCGGCATACCGATCAAGAGCGTGGCTGCAACAGCAATGTATTTTAAATTCCGGTAAAAAAGTGGTTTTGTTTTTTGATCTGCCAGTTTTGGACTTAGTTTTTGCCACGCTGCTTTTTCATCCAGTGATGATAAAAATGTTGCGGCACCAGGCTCATCCATTTTCGTTTTCAGCTTCAGCCAGTATGCTTTAATTTCAGGAATATCAGCGATTGCTTTTTCTGCAATTGTATCATCGCCATCACTGATCGTTCCCGCCATTTTTTCAAACAGAAGCCCTTTAATATATTCCTCTTTATATTCCATCGCTAATTGATAGATGCATTAATGTTTAAATTAGGTGAATGTTTATCTGAATGAAATCAATTTTTCCTGCAACATTTTAACGGCGAGTTTCAGGTGTGTCTTAACAGAGTTGACAGATAAACCCATTTCTGTTGCGGCTTCTTTATATTTTTTATCTTCTAAATATACCAGTTGAAAAGCTTTCTGACGTTGCGTGGGTAGTTCTTCCAGCGCATACTGAATCATTTTTTCATGCGCCGCATCTGATAAAAATTCTTCGTCTGTAATCAAATCAAGTGTATTGGTATATTCATCCAGCCGCTGCTGATCGGTTTTTCTTTTTCTGAGGCACATGAGGCATTGGTTATGTACCGCCTTGAAAAGATAGGCCTTCAACGCAGTATTAACAGAAAGAAATTGTGATTTCTCCCACATGGAGATGAAAAGGTTCTGAACCAGGTCTTCCGCCTCCATTTCGTTCTCCAGCATCAGATACGCTTTTAAAGCCAGCGCCTTATAATATTTTTTAAACACCAGCTCATAAGCAGATTGATTACCATTCTGGAGGTCTTTTAATAAAATTTGGTCAGAAATCTCCATTAAAACAGATTAAAGAAGGGCTAAATATATACTTTGATTCTGAAAATCGCAACAGCCCGTTCAATTTTACCAAGTGGCTGTATTTGAAACCTATAGAATAGCTCATGCCGGCAGTATCACGGTTACAGCAATAACGTTAATCATTTAATGCCGCTTATTTTTATATTTTAGCATCTATTAAATCAATAAACATAAAACGATAACAATGAATGCATCGCCACAACTTAAAAGCTGTTTAATGGTCGTCTTTATGATGATGATGACAAGCTGCCAGGATCAATCACACCAGAAAATTCAACATCAGCCTGTGGCAGAAAAAACCATTTCGGGTAGCATTAAATCTCTTGAAAAGAAAAATCAGCTCGCAAAAACAACAGCCGGAAGAGATACGATCAGAAACATTGGAGCCACGCAGATGAGCGAAGAAGCCTATCAAAAAGCAACAATAAATCTAAATGATAGCACTCTAACCATCTATGGAAACATCAGGGCCGATTACAGGATTTTCGGTTATGAAAAGCCGGATACGAACTCGCGGAAACTCATACTCTTTTCGGTATTTACAACAGATGTTAAAGGAAATCCATACCGTTGTCCTTATGGTGCCTATTATGCTACCTCAGAAATGCAAAATACATCCATTACATACATCGGTAGCACAGGTAGCTTCATAAAAGCCAGTGTTGTACAGGCGCAACAGGTACAAATTCCAGTTTACATCCTGAAAGACTGGGTGGAATTTGAAAAGTAAGGGTCCGGAAATTAGTTTACCTTAAATCAGGGATTATCTATGAGATCTAATTTTTCTTCTTAATTTTTGGCGTTTCAATTTTAACTGGTTCTGCTTTTGTCGGATACTGTGTGTCTAATGTTTTTAATGGTTCCGTAATCAAAGGCAAGGTTGACTTTTTCTCTTTCTGAGAACCATTACCATTTTGATTTAAACCAGCTTTCTTGAACAATGCTTTTGGGCCTATCTTTACTTTACCAAAATCAGTAAGCGTTTGCTCAACAACTTTAATATCATCATACTTTAAAAGGTAACTTTCATCATGATAATCTGCTGCAACCGCATTGGTATAATCAGTACCTTTTTTATAGATATCTTTTCGGATAAATTTATTAGACGATTCATCTAAAATGTAGTTGTTAATATCAAAAACTGAAAACGCTTCAGATAAATAATTAAAGCCATTGGCAGTTTTCAATTCATTGTTAAAGTAAAATTCTTTCGCTTCCTTACCTTTTTGCTGTTGCTTTTTATAATTACTGATAAAGGTATCAAACTCCGCATCAGCACCTGTTTCATTCTTCTTAAAATCACCCCAACGGGATTGTAAAATGGTTTTGCCATTTTCAGTTTTAAAAGTTGCCGAAAAAGGCTTCTGCTCGCCAACAGTTTTATGATGAAAGAGCAGAAAATCATTGAAATGATGATCTAAATTGAAAATATTGGTATTGTTTTGATATAGATGATTGATGGTATTCTGAGCTAAGGTTAAAGTTTTCGGGCTTCGAGCCAATTCAATCACATAGTATGGCTCCCCGCCATCATAATCTTCCTCAAAAGTATTCATCAGGCTATCATCATCGAACTTGATATAAGTTGGTCCGTCATTTAAAAATCCACTGGCAAAAGTTAGTTTCACGCCACTTTTTACAGCCGTATTCTTTCTTCCCAGAACGGTAAAAACCTGCTTTGGAATATCAGGTATAAAATTGATCTGGTTATTGCTTAAAGTATATTTTCCCAACACAAGTGTTGCGTAGCCGAATAGCGCAAAACTGCCATCATCGTAAATATAGATTCCGTTCTGACTCCCCTGTACATATCTGCCTGATGTATTTTTAGTCATCCTGTTTTCTTGTTGTGCAAATACTTTGTTTATCAATAGTAATGTTAAAATCAATAAGTATTTTTTCATTTAGATACATTTTGTTTAGTTACAAGAACTACAGCTTGATTTATTATTGACCCACTTTATTATAGGCATTTATCATGATATTTTTCGGGTCGCTATTAGCGAATAAAACCTTCGGTAATTTATACTTTTTGGTAGTGGTTTCTGCTGGCATATCTTCTTTCATGGTATTAATGTTGGTTTGCTCAAAAATACCCTTAATCAAATCTAACTTTAGTTCAGTTTGCCCACCGGCACCCATGGCAAAACTGCTGATATGCGTTAAAACCAGCTCGTTGTTAATATATTTAAAAGTACTTTCTATACTTCCGTTGGGTCCGGTTGATTGCTGTGTAAAAATAAGTTGTCCATTTTTATCTATGTTAAGATCTTCAAAATCATAATTCTGGTATCCGTCTTCCCTGAATTTTGAACCAAGAATTGAAAAGGATTTAGCATCAACGCGATAGGTATTATCCATTTTCAATAATATCAGGGCGAGCCGATGAGCAGTGGTGTCTTTGGTCTTCATTAACACGATTACCTTATCTTCTATGCCATCATGATTTAAATCTCCGTTGGCTTCCATATCGATATCATAACCAGGTGGAATTAAAGCTGCAACTTTATTGCCCATTTTTGAGAAATCAGGTTCCGGAAACTCAAGCCTGTTTTTAGCTTCGGCCTTTCTGCCTGCAGTATCAATATTTTCCTTAACCACTGAAATAGTATTGCTTGTGGTTTGCTTTTTCTCATTTTTGCAGGCCGAAAGATTAATTATTACACTTAAACAAATCGTATAGACTATTATTTTCATAGCGCTATTTTTTTAAATTAATGAACGGTTTAATACTGTCTTTTCGAATAATTGGCATGAACACCTTTTTTGCTCTGTTACCTGCTTTTTTCACGGTATTTACTAACCGGCCATGGTAAGCCCTTTAAAAAGGATGGTTTTACCATCCACGATATTGAACATATATATATTATTATATTCACCTTCACTTACTTTTTTGCCATTTTCATCAACACCATTATTTCCAAAACTCATATTTAAGTAAAGGACAGTATCTCCTTGCTGAACATCAGCTAACATCTGGTAAGTGTAATCTGTTACTGTAAACACAGGAGATTCAGAATGGTGGTCATTAAAAAGTTTATTTGTCTTGATTTTCATCAGGGTTTTACTAAAATCGGCATTGAAAATTTTTTCAAAATGAAGATCAAAATCTTCTTCATAAAATAGTTCCGCCTGGGCATATTTTGCCTTCCGCTTTTTCCACTCAGTTTCACTTAGTTGCACAATAAACCATAAACTGGAATTTTCATCGGCAACAATCGGAAAATTAAAATACGTTTTCAGTTTAGCTTTGTCTTTAAGGTAAACCGCTCGTCTGAAATTTTTAAAATCATCGATCCAGGTTTCAACCGAAATATACCCGGTTGTTGGTCTAACAGGGGCTTTTGCAATATTATCAATCTTTTTTAATGATGTATCAGATTTACCCACAACCACTTTTGGCTTTTCATCTCTACAAGCAGCCAGGCAGAGCATTAATCCAAGAAGCAAATTAATATTTTTCATAATGTACGAAATTCAAGCCTATAGTTTATTTCAAATTTATATGATCTTTGTATACTGATATTCCTTATCACCGTCAAGCTATCCTCAATAAAAATAGCATTTTCAGCAATCATATTTCCCGTCATACGTTCACTCCGAAGCGTGTTCCACTTCTTCTTTTAATTTCGGTGTGAATGCTTCTTGCTTAACATAACAATAAATAATCAGTAAAGATTGGAGGAGATACGAAATTGTGGATAAAAACGGTGACGTTATGGCTTAAAGGTAAAGAAGTTTTATCCATTTGCCGTTCCGTCCTTTCTCAGAATAAATCATTTTTTGCGATGGTGCTCAAGGACATTTCGAACCTGAATATATCGCCTTTGATTTGACTCCAAAAAGAATTTAAAGTTAAGCCTTTCAGAAATGCAGCGCTTTTTTATTGAAATTTATTTCAAGCCGATAAATGTTTCAGCATATTTTTTTTAACAAATTTTCATAAAATTTTATAATCCGGATAAATAAACGTTAATTAGACATTTATTTATTGTTATGAGCAACGCAAACTATGTAATTGGAGTAGATTACGGGTCAGATTCTGTCCGGTCTGTTCTAGTCGATACCGCAAACGGGAAAGAAATAGCATCATCTGTTTTTCTTTATCCAAGATGGCAGAAAGGTTTATATTGTAAACCCGCTGTTAATCAGTTCCGCCAGCATCCCTTAGATTATATTGAAGGTTTAACCCACACCATAAAAGATTGCCTGGCCAAAGCCGGTGGTGCAGAAATTGCGCATTTGGTTAAAGGTATTTCAGTTGATACAACCGGCTCCAGCCCGGTTGCTGTTGATGCAACAGGTACTCCCCTTGCTTTAACCAAAGATTTTGAAGAGAATCCAAATGCCATGTTTGTGCTTTGGAAAGACCATACATCAGTTAAAGAAGCCGCGGAGATTAATGAGCATGCTACAAAATTCAGCACCAATTACCTTAAATATGTTGGTGGCATTTATTCTTCTGAATGGTTCTGGTCTAAATTGCTATATATTTTAAGGGTCGATTCAAGTATTAAAAAAGCTGCAGCATCCTGGGTAGAACACTGTGATTGGATTCCATTTTTACTTTGTGGTGGAAATGATATTAAAGAAATGAAGCGCAGCCGTTGTGCTGCTGGCCATAAAGCACTTTGGGCAGAAGAATTTAACGGTTTACCTCCGGAAGATTTCTTTAGTAGTCTTGATCCGCTTTTAGCCGGCTTTAGAGATAAACTATTCACCGATACCTATACCTCTGATGTTGCTGCGGGAACATTGAGCGAAGAATGGGCTACAAAACTGGGTTTAAACACGGATGTAGTTGTGGGCGTTGGCGCATTTGATGCGCACATGGGCGCGGTGGGCGGACAAATTGAGCCTTATTACCTGAGTAAAGTAATGGGTACCAGTACCTGCGATATTTTGGTTGCACCTAACCAGGATCTGGATGGCAAATTGATTAACGGTATCTGCGGACAGGTTAATGGTTCTGTAATTCCGGGGATGGCTGGTTTAGAGGCGGGGCAATCTGCTTTTGGCGATGTTTATGCCTGGTTTAAAAATTTAATCAGCTGGCCACTGAATCATTTATTGACCGAATCGGCACTAATAGATGAAGCTACGGCAATTGCTTTAAAAGAAGAGCTGGAGGCCAAAATTATAGCCAGTTTAAGTAAACAAGCTGAAGCTTTAGAAGACTATGATTACGCAGAACTGGCAGTTGACTGGTTAAACGGTCGTAGAACACCGGATGCAAACCAGGAACTTAAAGGTGCCATAACCGGTTTAGGTTTAGGAACTGACGCACCACGTTTTTTCCGTGCTTTAGCTGCAGCCACCTGTTTCGGTGCCAAGGCTATTGTAGACCGCTTTAACGAACAAGGTGTACCTGTAAAAGGAATTATCGGTATTGGTGGTGTAGCCAAAAAATCAGCTTATATTATGCAAATGATGGCAGATGTATTGGAAATGCCAATCAGAATACACCGCTTCGAGCATACCTGTGCTTTAGGTGCAGCTATGTTCGCTGCAGTAGCAGCAGGTGTTTATCCGAATATTGAAGCCGCGATGGCAGCCATGGGAACTGGTTTTGAGAAAGAATACAAACCTGATGTGAAAAAGCAAAAGCTTTATCGTCAGCATTACCAGCAATATTTAGGCCTTGGCCGTTACCTGGAAAAATACAATAAAAAAGATGTAAAACCTTATTTATCATGAGCAACTATCAGGATATAAAACAACAGGCTTATCTGGCCAATATGCAGTTGCCTAAACTGGGTCTGGTACTTTTTACCTTTGGTAATGTAAGTGCTGCCGACCGTTCAAAGGGAGTATTTGCGATTAAGCCAAGCGGTGTGCCTTACGAGGATTTATCGCCGGAAAAAATGGTCATTGTAGACTTTGACGGGAACACAGTTGAAGGGGATTTACGCCCTTCTTCAGACACTAAAACCCATGCGGTTTTATACAAACACTGGGAAGAAATTGGGGGGATTGTGCATACACATTCTACCTATGGTACGGCCTGGGCACAAGCACAAAGGGCAATTCCAATTTTTGGAACCACACATGCCGACCATTTAACCGTCGATATTCCATGTGCACCACCAATGGCGGATGAAATGATCAAAGGGAATTACGAGTATGAGACGGGCTTCCAGATTATGAACCATTTTGAAAGTTTAGGCCTGAGTTATCAAGAAGTCGAAATGATTTTAGTAGGTAACCACGCTCCTTTTACCTGGGGGAAAACGGCCGAAAAAGCAGTTTATAACAGCGCGGTTTTAGAAACTGTAGCACAGATGGCTTTATTAACCGAGCAGATTAATTCGCAGGCCCCAAGGTTAAAAGATTCGTTGATTGAGAAGCACTATGAGCGTAAGCATGGTTCCGGGGCTTATTATGGACAGAAATGATTTTGGAGTTGTTAGTTTGGAATTTTGAGGCTTAATGATATAAAAATTTTAAAGAATTTGGAAAGCATTGGCAGTAGTACTTAGGAAACGAAAGTCCCGCCATTCGCTATAGTCCCGATGAAGAATCGGGAGCTGCCGCTGCTGTCGGGTTTAACATTATAAGGTTTGCCTAAGTAAGTTAAACCTGATTGGAGTGAGCATGAGCCCAAACCGCAGGTAGGTGAATAAAACGGAAAGCAGGACTGCGGTAACCGATGAAATACGGAATTTTGCTTTTCAAAAAAGGAATAAAATTGGATTTAATAAACCTCGCAGGTTTTAAAAACCTGCGAGGTTTGAAAACAGATTATAAATTAAAAATAACATAGATAGTAATGATTGATTTAAAAAAATTACAGGTTTGGTTTATTACCGGTACACAGCATTTGTACGGCGAAGAAACCTTAAAACAAGTGGCAGAACATGCGCAACAAGTGGCAGATTCCTTAAACCAAAATGGAAATATCTCTGTTTCGGTGGTTTACAAACCGATTGTAAAAACGACAGAAGAGATTTTTGAAACTTTACAGCAAGCTAATATTGATGAAAGTTGTATTGGGGTAATTACCTGGATGCATACTTTTTCTCCGGCAAAAATGTGGATCAGAGGTTTGAATGTTTTGCAAAAACCTTTATTGCATTTACATACGCAATTTAACCGCGATATTCCTTGGAATACGATCGATATGGATTTTATGAACCTGAACCAAAGTGCTCACGGCGATCGCGAGTTTGGTTTTATGGTGACCCGTATGCGTAAAGACCGTAAGGTAGTGGTTGGCCATTGGCAGGATGAGGAAGTAGCCAAACAGATTGATACCTGGTGCAGGGCTGCTGCCGGATGGCACGATTGGCAAGGAGCTAAATTTGTCCGTTTTGGTGATAATATGCGTTATGTTGCGGTAACTGATGGTGATAAAGTGGAAGCTGAAATGAAATTTGGTTTCGCGGTAAATACCTATGGTATAGGTGATTTAGTGGCGGTAATTAATGGAATAAGTGAGGAATCTGTTCAAACGTTATTAAAGGAATACGAAGCTACCTATGACATGGCCGATGACTTAAAGGCAGGTGGTGCGAGACATCAATCGGTTTACGATGCGGCTAAAATTGAACTGGGTTTACGTAAGTTTTTGGTTGATGGCGGTTTTAAAGGTTTCTCTGATACGTTTGAAGATCTGCATGGTATGATCCAGTTACCGGGAATTGCAGCACAACGTTTAATGGCCGATGGTTATGGTTTTGCTGGTGAAGGTGACTGGAAAACCGCTGCTTTGGTACGTGCCTGTAAAGTAATGGGTGCTGGTTTAGCGGGTGGAAATGCTTTTATGGAAGATTATACCTATCATTTTGATCCGGCAAATTCAATGGTATTAGGCTCGCACATGCTTGAAGTTGATGCTTCTTTAGCAAGTGGAAAAGCAAGTTTAGAAGTTCATCCTTTGGGTATTGGTGGCAAAGCAGATCCTGCACGTTTGGTTTTTAACGTAGCTGGTGGAGATGCTTTAAATGCATCTTTAATTGATATGGGTAACCGTTTCCGTCTGTTAGTGAATGAAGTAAAAGCCGTAGAAGCGGAACATGATTTACCAAATTTACCTGTGGCACGCGTACTTTGGAAACCACTGCCTGATATGAAAACAGGTTGTGCAGCCTGGATTTATGCTGGTGGCGCACACCACACCGCTTACAGCCAGAACTTAACTACCGAACATTTATTGGATTTTGCCAATATTGCCGGTTTAGAATATGTAAATATCGGTGCAGATACTAAAATCAATCAATTCAGAAATGAATTGCATTGGAATGAGGTTTTCTATAAATAGTTTTTAGTTAATTAACGCTCAATGTTCAGGCCGATAATTTCAGGATTATCGGCTTTTTTTGTTCTTAATAATGGAATTTGTTTATTGGTCGGTAAGAGACCAGCCAATAGGATAAATCTAGAGTGGTCGTCATCTCGACTGAAGCGCAGCGAAATGGAGAGATCTATTATAGATTTCTCAACTGCTTTTCGTTCATTTACCATTTACAGATTTTAGTAGAAGTTCGTCATTCCCGCGCAGGCCTATCGTGTGGACACATCTTTTTTAAGTATTTTTAGGCATTTTGCTAGCCAACTCTAATAAAGCACGGATTTTAACCAAGGACGCTGTCAATCCCAGGAGCCGGGGAAATCAAAAAAACAGTTGCACAACAGTAAAAATGACACTAACAAACCTGAAACGCAGTGGTTTTGTGTTCATAACCGATGATTTAATTTTAAAAAATATTGAACACAAAACGAAGTGCCGCTGTTTTTTTGATGCGCGTGAGATTGCGCAAAAGGCTCATTGCTGGATTGACAAAGCGCTTTGGGTACTTTGGCGCTCCAAAGTGCCATGCCCAACGGCATAGAGCGATAGAAGAATGTTATAATTAATTGTGTCCACACGATAGGCGCAGGCGGGAATCTTAATGCTTATTGCATTAAGATTCCCAATCAAGTTGGGAATGACGATTCTAGCCAGACTAGCAATTCACTAAAATTCCTATTTTAATTTTAATTATAAACATGAGGATTATATACTAACCATCGCTTTAATCACCCCATTTTTCGGATCAAGCCAGCTTTCAAACTCACCTTTTACTTCCTCAAATTTAACTTGATGGGTAATGTAATTGGTTGGGTTAACCAAACCGGCTTTCATTGATTTAATGACGTGTTCAAAATCTTCTATAGTGGCATTTCTGCTGCTCATTAAAGTAGATTCTCTTTTATGAAACTCCGGATGGTTGAAGATTAAATCGCCTTTTTGTAATCCGATTAAAACGAACCTTGCACCATGAGCCATATAATTGATGGCATTATTAATTGCTTTTTGATTACCGGTAGCGTCAATTACAACAGTTGGCATATCCCCATTTGTAATATCACTCAGTTGCTGAACCACATCAGCTGAAAGCGCGTTAACCATATAGGGCACTTTCAATTTATCTTTGCAGAATGCCAGGCGGTCTTCATTAATGTCCAGCGCAATTACATTTGCACCTGCAATCCGGGCAAACTCCATAGTACCTAAACCAATTGGTCCGGCGCCAATAACGAGTACAAACTCTCCGGGCTGAATAGCTGCCCTTCTAACCCCATGCGCCCCAATGGCTAAAGGTTCAACCAAGGCGAGCTCATCGTAACTCAACCCTTCGCCATGTAAAAGCGTTCTCGATGGAACCTGTAAATATTCGCGCATCCCTCCATCAACATGTACCCCACAAACCTGCATTTTAACACAACAGTTTGATTTGTTCATCCGGCAGGCAATGCATTCGCCACATTTGAAATATGGAATCAAAGTTACGGCTTCTCCTGTTTTAAAACCTTCAGCTCCATCAATCTCAACCAGTTCACCAGAAAGCTCGTGCCCTAACACACGGGGATAATTAAAAAAGGGTTGGGTGCCTTCAAAAGCATGTAAATCGGTTCCACAGATGCCGATCCGTTTAATTTTTATAATGGCGTGATCTTTTTTTAATGTAGGTTTTTCTGTTTCCGAATATTCAAAAGTTCCGGGTGTGGTACAGGTAAGGGTTTTCATTCTTATTTTAATGATTGAATTTTGAATGAATGAATTATTGAATGTTGGTAGCGATTTTAAAATCATTCTATCATTCACTCAATTTATCATTCAATAATTAATTTTCTAAGCGTTCGCTAAAGCTCTATCTAAATGTACATAACCACCATCAACATGGATAATCTGTCCGGTGGTATGACTTGATTTATTAGACATTAAAAAAGCGGTCATGTTTGCGATTTCTTCTGCAGTTGTCATTCTGTTTTCCAATGGAATTTTTGAAGTAATTTCTTTTAGTTTTTCTTCTGCATTGTCTAAAGTCTCTATCCAGGTTTCGTAAGCAGGTGTCCAGCATTCGGCAACCACTACTGCGTTTACACGGATGCCATATTTCAATAATTCAACAGCCCACTCGCGGGTTAATGCATTTCTACCGCCATTTGCGGCAGCATAGGCAGAGGTATTTCCTTGTCCGGTTTCAGCCGTTTTAGACGTGATGTTTACAATGGCGCCTTTGCTTTTAATCAATTCTGGCAAGGCATGATGTGCCATTAAATAATAATGCACCACGTTTTTATGTAACGAAGCCATGAAATCATCGTAATTTCCATTTTCTAAACCTACCCCATCATTCACGCCTGCATTATTTACTAAACCATCAATCCTTCCAAATTTAGCAACGATTTCTTTAACCACTTTTCCGCAATCATCCGGATTGGAAAGTTCTGCAACAAACTGTTCTGCTTTTTTGCCCTGAGCAATAATTTCATCAACTACTTTCTGGTTATCTTCTGCTTTTCTGCCAACAATAACAGCAATGGCGTCTTCTTTAGCAAACACTTCTGCAATGCTCCTGCCGATGCCTTTTGCAGCACCAGTGATGATAATAACTTTTTCTTTTAACTGTAAATCCATAGTTTTTTAATTATTTTAAAGCGTTCGTCATGCTGAATTTAGTTCAGCATCTTTCTCTTGTTGTTCAGATCCTGAAACGAGTTCAGGAAGACGGTACCTCTTAGTGAATCATTATTTTTATATCTGCTTTCCTTGATGCTGGTAATACTCGTAAATCTATTAATTTTCCGTCCCTTAATTGTCCTTCAACAGTGGTCTGGTAAGGCGCATAAAGTTTAAAATGCACATCCCAATCTTTAGGCCATGCAGGAAAAAGGTAGATGTTTTTGCCGTCTACCTGCATTAGCATTTCCTGTAAACCGATCATGCCTGAGCCGCCCCAATTATGGTCTGGCACCCAATCAAAACCTGGTCCCCAGAAGGCTGGGAATCTCCTTCCAGAGTCTTTTAACTTTGCTGTGGTTAATTTTGAAGCGTCTTCAGTTAAACCTAATCTTGCTGCAAAAATATTGTCCTGTTTCCACCCTACGTAACTCCGGAATTTTAGCACATCGGTATCGTATTTATAGGTGTTGACAGCCGTATCTAAACCGGGTTTTCCGATGCCGTAAATCCCCCAGGGATAAACCGGATACAATTGCGGACTTTCGGTATTGTTAACGCGTTCCCAAAGTTTCGCCGGAGCAATTGTTGTGTGGCCATCGAATACCCTAAAACTAATTGGTGGAATGGTTTTTAGCATGGCTTTCCATTCTGATTTTTGCTTTTCAGATAAATTGGGTTGCTCCACAAGTCTTTCCAAAACGGTTTTTAAAGCCGAAATGGTTGAGGTGGAGTTGTAGGCCATTTTATAGGTTTCGGCACCAGAGCCCGGATACAAAACCAAATGTCCATCAGCATCTAAAGTTTTTGCCCCGCGTTGCTTGGCTAAATAGGTGTAATGCTCCTTGAAAAATGTTAAAGAACTTTCAATTAATGGCAGATATTTTTCGATGTGGTTGCCATTATATCTTTCCGTTTCCAAAATCATCATACAGAACTCTAAAACGGTATCCCACTCATACTCTAACCAGGCATTGTATTCCATACCTTTGTTAAAATCTGCAGGTCGTTTCCAGCCATATTCTGCTGGATTTGGTAAGCCAAAATTTTCTAACTGTTCTGTAAAACTGGCACCGTTATGTCCCCAGGCAGCTTGCGTTCTGATTTCAGCATTTTTTAACAAATTCAGGTAGAAATCGAACTGGGGTTTCATTATTTCAAAATCACCGCTTTTTAACATCGGCCAATAAACCAAACGCTGGTTTTGGGCAGTATGTGTTCCACCCCAGTTTCTGAAATCGGGTGTGTATTTTAAAGCGGTATCTGTAAGTTGTGGATCGAAAGTGAATAGACCGCCGTTAAATTTTGTAGGATATTTGCCGAATGCATTGCAACCCAACATATACCTGAACAACTGATAATTTTTAGCCGATTGATTAGCAGATTCATCTTTGGAATTAATATAAATGAAACTTCTTTTCCAGTAATCGTTCCACCATTTTATACTTGCTTTCTGGCTATTTTTGTTGTTTATAACATTTAAGCTTTGCTCCCATTGCTTTGCAGAGGTTGCTGTAACAGTATTTAATGTAATGGTAATATTGGTAGCGTTTGAAGGCTTTTTACTCTTCAAAACCCAGGCTTTAAAAGGTGTACTTAAATAAACACCTTCATAATTCCCCGCCGGAAACAGGTTATCTCCCTGCATTGAGCCTCCAAAAATCAGGTTTTTTAAAGGATTGAATAATTCAGCTTTTCTATCTTCTAAGCCTTGTTGCTTTACAGCAACATCGAATACCGTTTCGGGCTTATTTTGATGGTAGAATTGAAGGGTATTGTTTTTAAAAGCAATTTCATCTTTAAAGGTTTTTACAATGCCCTGAGGCGCCCATTTATACGAATTTTGGTTGTTCTCTTTGCCTTTGGTTATGCGGTCTTCAAATCGCCAGTTTTCGTAACTTGCTTCTGTTGTGATTTTTTTACTTGATTTAATGTCTAAATGAATGACAGGACTGAAAACATCTACCCAAACATTGATTTTGGCGCTTAATTTACTATTTGCGCCTGAAATCTGGGCGTAACCATCTTTTAAGATCAGTTCTTGTTTGAATGTTTTTCCTAGGAATGGGTTTGGGGATAATTTGAGTTTTATTCGACCAAGTTTGAGTAAGGTATTGTTCTCATCGAAGGTACCACTTTTGGATAGATAAAGGTAAACATTGCCATTTTCTACCCAGAGGTTGAGGCCGATATCGCCACCACCTACAGGCATCGATTCTGATGAATTAAGGCTTTGGGTATTCCAAACCACGTTAGATGGAGATTTTTCCTGGGAAAAAGCATTTGATTGTATGGACCACGAAGACACGAAGAGCACAAAGAAAAGGTTAAGGTTTTTTGACCATTTAAGATATATAAGAGCATTTAAGTTCCTACATAAAATACCTTGTTCTCTTTGTGTCTTTGTGGTTAACATTTTTTGGCATATAGTATTTGACCACCTAAGACACCTGAGCACACCTGAGGCATGGTTCAAAAATTTTGACCATATAAGATATATAAGAACATTTAAGTTCTTAAATGAAGTACTTCGTGTGCTTAGTGGCTTCGTGGTTAAAATCATCTTAGTTATCCCAATCATCAGTACGGAATGAGGAAACGGGTAACCCATCGTTACCAAATAAATCGCCGGTTACAAAATCTTTAAAGGCATAGCGAACAGCCACCGGTAACTTAACCTGCTCCGCTGAAACGGTGATGCTGCTTCCTGTTATAGTTGCCTTTGCGGGGTAAAATTTATGGTCTGCACCTGCTACTTCAAATAAGGCCAAATCTTTTCCAAACGAAGTTAGACCATTTGCTGCATTTTGAAACTTGATGACCGCTTTAGTTTTATCAACTGTGAAAGAGTCATAGTTTGGACTTAATGCACCAAAACCTTTTATGCCATAAGTTTGGGATAGGGCCAGGTAAGCCAAACGTGTTCCACCCTGTTTTTTGTTTGCGGGATGGATTGATTTTTCCTCGCCAATATCCATTAAAACTGCCATTCCCGAATTTGGGATTTTAGTTAAGGATTTACGTTGTGCATCTCTTAAAAATGCTGAATTGAATTTTGCACCAACATGATAAGGTGGCAATTGGGCATAATTATAAGGTGCAATTTGAGCATAATAGAAAGGAAACTCTCCATTATCCCAGTTTTTTCTCCAGGAAGAAATCATTGCAGGGAATAAATCTTCATAGCGGTCTGGACGTTCGTAATTCGATTCGCCCTGGTACCAGATGGCACCTTTTATGCCATAACCGATTACCGGATAAAGCATACCATTATATAGAGTTGTTGGCGTTCTGCTTACTTCTTTTATAGTGTCGGTTTTTGAAGGGATTTTAATCTCAGGGAATGCTTTTAAATCCTCGGGCGACATCCAGGCCTCAATTGTAGAACCCCCATAACTATCGTTGATGATCCCGATCGGAACATTTAATATTTCGTTTAATAAGGAGCCAAAGTAACAAGCAGTAGCGCTGAAATTGGAAACGGTTTCAGGTGCAGCTAATTTCCATAGTGAAGGTTTGCTGTTATCTTGTCGTTCGGTGATGGAAGAACGCGGAACAGTATAAAGCCTGATGTTTTTATTGGTCGATTTTAAAATTGCTTCGTTGGAGCCAATTATCGGCTGATTTTTAAAGCCTTTCATAGGCATTTCCATGTTCGATTGGCCACCACAAAACCAAACTTCACCAATTAAAATGTCGGTTAGGACAAGTTTTTCGCCATCGTTTAATTCAATATTGTATGGACCACCGGCTGACGGAGTAGCAACTTTTATTTTCCATTTACCATTCTGATCAGAAGTAATGGTGTAGTTCTGTTTGTTCCAGGAGGTGTTGATTTTTACCTTGGTAGAAGGCTTGGCCCAGCCCCATATTGCTACATTGCTTTGTTGCTGTAACACCATGTGATCGGTAAAAATCGATGCAGGTTTAACTGTGGCTGATGCAATGAGGCAACAGGTAATGTTTAAGAAAATTAAAAGCTTTAGTTTCATTTGTTATTGTTTTTCATCACTTAAGATTCCTTAGTTTTGGTTACCTTATAAGACATTTAAGAGGCATGTAAGCTCAATAGTATATTTTTGGCGCCTCATCTATCGACCACCTGAGCCACCTGAGCGCATCTTAGTTTATTACTTAATAACTATTAACTGCCATAATCTTATATTTTCTTACATGTCTTATATGGTAAAACCTAAATATCACCTACTCACTGGCAACCATACCGACATTTCTGAATGGCCGCGGTTTCCCCAGGCAAAGTATGGTACCAGTTTAATTGATGTTGTTGTATTTTTATCTTCAATGGGCCTGTACAACACATTTTTCCAGTTGTTTGGCGCTACTATTTTTGCATTTCCTACTAAACTCATCATAACAGCGCCATCTATATTAATTGGTTTCGCCTCAAATTTAGTCGAAGCTGGAATAAAAGCATTAAAAATACTTTTACCAGGTAAATCTGTCGATTCTAAACAGTAAACAATCGGTCCGCGTTTTATCGCTACCTGATTTCTGTTTTCTTCCACCAAAGGATTGGCTTCAATCAAAGTAGCTTCCATCGGGAGATTTAGTTCTATCACATCGCCCTTTTTCCAAATGCGGTTGATTTCTGCATAAGTTCCGGAAATGGCTTTAACATTTTCGGCTTTTCCATTGATGGTGATCTGTGCATCATGCGTCCACGACGGGATTCTAAAAAATAATGAATAAGCTTTGTTTCCTGTTTCCTTAATGTTGATTTTGATCTTCCCATCCCAGGGATAATTGGTTTCCTGGGATAATGAAATTTTTTGACCATTCATTAATGTAGTACTTAAGTTATTACCACCATATAAATTAAACCACAGTCCTTTATCTGAAGTACTGTACGCATAATCACTCACTTCTGCGATCGTTCTAACTACGTTAGGCGGGCAACAATTGGATAATGCAATATAAGGCGCCCTATCTTTCGACCAGCGTTGTTTAAAAGGTAAATCATCTGATTGTGCCAGTGGATTGGTGTACAAAAAGTTCTTTCCATCCAGGCTGATTCCAGACAGAATGCTGTTGTGCAAAGCCAGTTCAATTACATCGGCATATTTAGCATCGCCCGTAATCTGCAACATGCGCCAGTTCCAAAGTACATTGCCTATGTTGGCACAGGTTTCGTTATGTGCGGTAAAATTTGGCAATTGAAAATCACGACCAAATGCCTGATGGATTTTCTGTACATCGGCCGGATTGTAAGACGTTCCATCTGGCGAAGTGCCATCATAAAGTGAACCACAACCACCCGTGATGTACATTTTGTGCTGATTGACATCATCCCACATTAAATTTAAAGTATTTAAAAGTGAATCTTTACCCGTTTCGGCATATAAATCAGCAACGCCGGCATAAAGATAGTTTGCACGTACGGCATGGCCCATGGCTTTGGTTTGCTGTAAAAAAGGAATCCGATCCTGGTTGTCATCTGTACCATCCTCAATTTTTCCTTTAATCGCAATTAAATGCTGCGCCAGTTCTAAATAACGCAGATCTTTAGTGGTACGGTACATTTCTACCACACCCATATAGTGAGATGGACATATTGCATTTCTTGCCAAAGTTGGAGATGCTGATTTATAGAAATTGTAGAGATAATCAGATGCTTTTTTAGCAATGTTAAGCAGTGTCGTTTTTCCAGTTGCCCGGTAATGGATGCAGCCTGCCGTCATTAAATGGCCAATATTATACGATTCAAAGCTCAAACGATCCTGAAACTGGTTTTTAGAGCCTGTTTTGCGCTGCTCGATCATCGCTTTGGTATAAATGTAGCCATCTTCGCGTTGCGATTTACCGATTACGGCAATAGCATTATCCATCATTTCGTTCAGTTTTGGATTTTTCGTAGAAGCATATAAAACGGCTACAGCCTCCAAAGTTTTGTAATAATCGCCATCATGAAAAGAAGGTCCTGAGTGTGAACCTGTATCTAAACCTGCGGCAATTTTGAAATTTTCAAAAGCATGACTGATTTTCGGATCGTTATAAATGGCCCACATATTCGGTACCATGGTTTCGGTGGCTACCTTAAAACGACCGGCCCAAAACCCTCTTGTCCAGGTTACATCTGTCATATTGATGCTGTGCAGTTTTGCGTAAGGAGAATTTGATGTATTGACCAAAGCCTTATCTTGTGCCTGCACGCAGAGCGAGATCAAACACAATGTTATAAATACACTATTTTTTAATGATTTCATATCTTATTTTTCTTCCATTTGAATCAGCACCGGACCTAATAATCCAGCGGGATTTAATGGTTTCCCCTCCAAACGGAAAGGTGCAGTGGTTTTTGTAATCCTCTTATCTTCTGGCAATTTACTATCGCCAATTAAACGGTTAGCCCAGGTATTCGTAACTTCGATTTCTATTTTGTTTTCGCCCTTTTTTATTGCCTTACTGATATCCAGGCGGTGTGGTGCCGTCCACAAGGTGCCACAGTTTATACCATTGATTTTTACCTCTGCAATACTGGAGAATTCGCCCAAATCAATCCATGTTTTACCCTTTTCGTTTCCGGCGAAACTGAAGGTTTTGTTATAAACAGCAATTCCGGAATAATATTTAACAGCGCTATCAGCGTTTGTTGTCCAATCGGTTAAATCGTTTAATATTATAGGTTTCGATGGTCCTCCATAAGACGTATCGAATTTTGCCTGCCATGATTTGGAAATATCCTGAATGGATTTGAATCTGCTTGAATTTGATCCGTTATTTAATTGAGTTAAATCTGTTTTCTCTTTAAAAATCACGAAAATTGAACCGTTTGCCGGCAATTTCAGATTAAAATAAGTTCTACCATCTTTAAGCGACCAACTTTTTAAATCAATATTATTGTTTGTGGCCACATCATAAATTCGAGGAATTCTACCAATCATCCGAAACGAAAAATTAAATTCCCTTTCCTTATTCTCTTGATTTGTAATAAAATAAATATCATTATCAATAGTTTTTCTGTGTGCAAATGCCACACGTCTAGTCGGTAAAATGTGAGAACTTAATAACGGTTGAAATTCGTTGATATCCAAATCCTTTTCCAAACCAAGACTTGTAAAATCATTACCTTCAAACGGAGCTTTGAAAATTTGTCCTAAGCCAAGTTTTCTAGTATAAATAGGCTTACCTCCGTTTTTGAAAGACTCAAAGTTTCCTCCCCAAATTTCATCAACAATTTTATCAAATTCAATCTTATTAACCTGCTTAATTCCAGATTGATAAATTGGCTTATCTCCTACAATCACTTTAGCTCCTGCCTTAACCAATACTGAAAGTTTTTTAACTACTTCGTAACTCATGTACTGGTGATTCGGGTTCATTTTCATGTTGCCAGGGAAAACCAATATTTTATATGTTGCGCCACTTTCGAACATCACATTACCATCTTTAACGCTTGCTGTTTTTAGAACATCGGGATTGAAGCTATCGTAAGCGTAACCACGCAAAGGATTTACCCAGTTTTCGGCATCGGCCATGTTTGCGGAATGGGTAACACCTGCCGGAATCTGCCTCAATGGCTCCCCTACATTTGCCAGGCGCTTCTTTTCAGCTTCCACTACATCAGCACCAAAAATACCGGGCAAGATTTCTACCAAACGGTCAGGCAAAACTGAACGGCGGGGTAATTCTTCACCAGTAAAAACGGCGATATCTACAACAGGTTTTCCTTGTTGTAGCAAGTTCTGCGTTCTTTCAGCATAATCTATCCAGGCTTTTCCGGCCTTCCACCAGGTTTGATCGCGTTGAAAATATAAACCTACACCGTCTAAGGTCATTCCGGGTTTTCTATCCGTCCATGGATTGTGTGTAAAAACGTGATAGACGAGTTTATTGATCCCGAGGGCATAATTTCTATCCTGCAAAGTTTTCATATTTGCCGGACTTTCATTCCAGTTCATTCTGACGGTGGTAAAAGCCTCGGCCTGGATAATGTTTTTACCATAGATATGTGCTCCGGAAATGGCATCCAACATATCATTCGGTTTATCATGTGTTGGGCTGTTTAACCAAAACTCACCCATAGGTACATCAACCGTTTTGTAGTGCATCAATCCGTCACTCATCATGGTTGGTGCAATACTTTCGGCCGTAAAAGTTACCCCCTTATCCTTTGCCAGCTTAGCCAGCGTTTTATAAAACTGGTCGACAACTAATTCAGAAATCGTTTTTCTAACATCGTAAAGGAAATTTTCGGACACGGATACATTCTCTACAGGTAATCCGGTCATGATGGGTAAATAAGGCGTTAAATCGTAACCTCTTCGCTTTAAAAATTCTGCTTTAAATACCGGCGACCAATTCTGACTGCCGCATTCCCAACTATCCACATGAAAAACACTTAAAACTTTCTTGGCAATTTCGGGTCCGCCATGTTTTAAAGCTTCTCCATACCAATTGTTGAATTGTAGTTTTACCGCTTCGGGGTTAAATTTATCGCATTCTAGTCCCTTTCCACCACCACCAGTGGCATTGGTATGCCCGGTTGAAGTATGGCCTATTCTCAGAATGGTCCAGCTGCCTTTTGGTGCCTTCCAGTTTAAGGTTCCATCCGGACTTAATTTGTTTGTTAGATTGATGATCTTATTCAAGGGCACACAAAGATTTTTAGCAATTTCTGCTTCGGTGCTTCTTTTGCTGATTCGCCAAACTGAACCATTCTTGCCTTCAAACTGGTTAACCTGTGCTTCAGCAGATAACTCCAGATTGACCAATTTTAAAGAAGGTTTCCATTTGGCTGCATCCAGATCCTCTGAACCTGGCTCCGAACCCTTTTTATCATAAATAAACCTGAAAAATTTTGCGGTGGTGGTTACAATTGAATGCGTTACATCTTCATCGGTATCCTGCCATCCATGTCGCGGGGCTTCTAACCTGCCAACGGAGCGGAAAACTTTACCATCATCGCTCACCTCAATGGCTAAACGTTGTGCCTGATAGTTATTTCCACTCACTTTAATGGTGACTGTTCTGCAGGTGAAAGGTTTTTCGAATTCGTATTGAATGTAACAAGGCTCATTTGAGCCAAAGTTTTTCTTATTACCAGGTTGCACTAAACCTGTGGCATCGGCCCCATTACTTGCTGTAATTTTAGGAATAACAGTTCGTGTTGACATGTTTTCGCCAATTGGAGAAGGGTAAGCATAAACGGCAATATCTTTATAATAATTTTCTTTTGATTCAGGTTGATGTAAAGAGATCTTATTAGTTGTATTACTGAGGTTTATTTTTGACCAAACCACTTTTTGCATCGACAGTTCCGGCGTTATCCATGGTCCACCGGCCAGAGCAAAACCATCACTTACATGCATGCCCAGTTTCATGTTTAAACGTTTGGCCTCACTCATGGCAAATTCAACCATTTTCCACCATTCTGGCGTAAGTTGAACTACAGGCGGTGAATAAACTGGTGTTTTATCAGGGCCTTGAATGCTCATTAAATAAGCACCCGCAATGCCATTTGATTTCATGGCTTCCAGATCGTCAGTAATGCCGGCTTTTGAAACCCCACCTTTAACCCAATACCAAAATACCCAGGGTTTTGCATTTTCATTTTGTTGCGCGAAAAGGTTTGCTGAAAAGTGAAGACTGATCAGTACTAAGCATAAAACCCTGATATTTTTAGAAATGATCATTATTTATGTGCGATTTTATAACCCCGTAAGCCGAAATAAAGGATAATCAGAAAACATACTAATGGAATGCTGTAGCCAATTTGTACATTGTCATTGCTTGCATCTATTACTGCACCCATTGTTAATGGAACCACCGAACCCCCAATTATAGACATAATCAACCATGAGGAACCTGGTTTGGTATCGTCACCAATACCTTCAATGCCCAATGCAAATATTGTTGGAAACATGATCGACATGAAAAAACCTAAACCACCTAGTGCATACACTACAATTGGGCCTTTAACTGTTATCGCAATTAAACATAGGACGATGGCAACACAGGCGTAAATAGACAACAACTTAGGTGATTTTACATAAGCCAATAGGGCTGTGCCTACAAAGCGACCAACTGTAAATAGTATACCATAGATAAATAAATAAATGCCTGCGGTTCTTTCATCAAAACCAGCACCTTGTTGCGCTGCACGGATAAATGAACTTGTAACACATACCTGGGCACCTACATAAAAAAATTGTGCAATAACGGCCCATCTCAAATGCTTATGTTTTAGTGCTCCTAAAAAGCTACCTTTTGCTTCACCATCTACACTTTTTGTTTTGATTTCGGGGAATTTAATAAAGCAAAAGGCTATAGCAATTGCAACTAAAACTGTTCCTAAAATAATATAGGGCACTTTAACAGATGATGCTTCTGCCAGGCGCACTGCCTCTGTCATATTGGTTAACTCATCTTTAGTATAGGTTTTCCCTGATAGAATATAACGGGTACCAATAAAACCAGCCACGGCTGCTGCTAAGCCATTAAAAGAAGCCGCTAAATTTAAGCGGGTTGCTGCTTTTGCCGGATCACCAAGAACAGCTGCATAAGGATTAGCTGAGGTTTCTAAAGTAGCCAAACCGCATCCAATGATAAATAATGCAATTAAAAAGGTGAAATACGAAAGGTTATTTGCAGCTGGAACAAATAAAAATGCTCCAAATGCAAATACTAATAGCCCCACAATCATTGTGATTTTATATCCCCATTTCTTAAGGATAATTCCAGCCGGGATTGCCATTATAAAATACGCTAAGAAAATCGATGTATCAATAAACATCGATTCGAGATTACTTAAGTTAAAAGCTTTCCGTAAATGTGGAATTAAACTTGAATCGAGGTTATGCGCCATTCCCCAAAGGAAAAACAGACTGATGACGAAGATAAATGGTATGAGGTATTTTCTGCCCGATGATTGATCACCCTGTGTTATAGTTTCTGGTTGTGTGTTGTGGTTCATTATATTTGGTTTACTCCTAAATCCCCTGGAGGGGACATAAGATAAAGGTTAATTATTTTTTCTTTACAACAAGCAGGTGGTCGCAGACCAATACCACTTCTCCATGTTGATTGATGATTTCTACGTGTTCGGTTACGGTGCCATATTCAGGTCTTTTGCTCTCCCCCTTTTCTGAAATGGTAATTTCGGAGTGGATGGTATCGCCAATGAAAACCGGTTTTACAAAACGTAATTTATCGTAACCTTTGCTCATGGCTTCCGGATTAATTTCTGATGCGGTTAAACCGATACCGATACTAAAAATCATGGTTCCGTGGGCAATACGTTGTTTAAAAGGTTGTGTTGCACACCATTCCGCATCCATGTGGTGCGGAAAAAAATCGCCGGTATGCCCCGCATGAACCACAAAATCGGTTTCGGTTATGGTCCGACCTAAGGTTACACGTTTATCCTGTAATTGGTAATCTTCAAAAAATGTTGATTTGAAATACATAATTTTAATCTTTTTTACGAACCCTCGCAGGTTTTAAAAACCTGCGAAGTTTAAGCATTTAGTTTTTTAACTGCTCCTTAACTTTTACTCCACCAATATCGCTCGATTGATAGGCACTTTCTACAACGGCCATGGTTTGAATCACATCTTCAACACTGGTCTGCAACACATCGGTTGAACCTTCATTATAGCGCATTAAATTGGCCATGGTGCCAATGAAAGCCTCCGGAAACCAGGAGCCGTCTAATTTAACTGTCTGCCATTCCGGAGTTTTTCCGTCTTCTGCTATGCAATATTCAAATACATCAGGTAAGCCATGCGGATAATCCATCAATAAACCGATTTTAGCTACAATAGCACCTTTTGTTCCTTCCCATTTGATGTAACTTTCCTGGTGGTTTGGACCGAAATCATGGTCGTGGTTGGTATTGATTACCGCATGCATGGTATCGCCATAATCGAATAAAATGGTAGAACGTGATGAAGACAAACTTTTCGCAGGATGTTTTAAGGTTTTTGCCAGAATACTTTCGGGATTACCCAAAAATGAACGGATTAAATCGACATAATGAATGCTATGGTACTGAATTTCCAATCTTGGATGAATAATTACATGCGGGAAGATTTCCCAGGGTGTTTTAATCGTCACCCGGACTTCCATATCGTATAATTCGCCAATTAAACCTTGATCAATGAGGTACTTTGCAGCGCTTACAAAAGGTGCAAAACGCAACTGGAAGTTGATTGCTGCTTTAAACTTCTTTACCCTGCATAACTCAAGGATTTCCTTTGCCTGTGCAAAATCATCGCCCATGGGTTTTTGGATCAATACTGCACTTCCATCCGGCAATTGTTGCAGGGTTTCGATGTATTGCTCAGGCATGATGGTTAAATCGTAAACTGCATTTGCTGGAGCCAGTTTTACTGCTTCGGCCACCGAATTGTAGACATTTGGAATGCCAAAAGCATCAGCCAGTTTCTGTGCCCGCTCTTTGGTCCGGTTTACAATACCATGCACTTCAAAACCTGCAATTTTATAGGCAGGAAGATGCGCATCGGCCACTATTCCCCCTGCACCAATGATAATGATGGGCTGTTTGGTTTGTGGTAATTCTGGCTTATATTTAATATCCATACTCATTTGTCAATTTCATTAATCTGGTGCTGTGCAAGCTGGATGAGTTCTTCAGTCGCGGCATCGGTATTAATAGCCTGTAAAACCATCTGGTCGATAATGGAGGCAATAGCAGCCCATTTTTGTTTCTGTGGCAACATATTGGCCACCTCATGTAATTGTTCCAGTTTATGGTAATAAGGAATAATCTGGTTGATTTTTTCATCTTTCCAGGTCGATATCCGGCAACCGATCCCCCCATCTAAAGTAATTTGTTTATCCTGTTCAGCAGCCAGGGCAAAACGTAAAAAATCGTACGCTACAACTTTATTTTTACTGCCCTTGGCGATGGTATAAAGCCAATATACATTTAGCGATGCCGAGTTTTTACCTGGAGCAGATGGCAATCGTTCCACATCAACTTTTCCTTTTACCTTGGAATTGGCATCCACTTCGCACATAGCCGCAAAACCAAACCAATTGATCATCATGGCAGCTTCGCCTTGTGAAAAGGCGATTCCTGCGGCTACAGATTCGAATTCGGCCGATTTTGGGTGAACAGCAGTTTTGTCATTAACCATTTTACGATAGAAATTTAATCCATCAATGGCTGCCTGGGTATTGATCTGGATAAAACCATTTTTATCAACCAATGTCCCACCCCTCGTCCATAATTGCAGTGCAAAATCGAAAACAGTGTTGTGGCCATCAGGGTAACAGGCGAAAATACTGCCATACAAATTTTGTTCCGGGCGGTTGAAATAACGGGCAATCTGATGAAAATCTTCCCAGGTTTTGGGCACTGTTAAGGTTTTGCCAAATTGAGCAAAATATTTAGCCTGTTCGGCCTCGCTTTCGAATAACTCTTTCCTGTAAATAAAACATTCCGGACCATCATGGAATGGCAAGCCTACCACTTCCCAACCGAAACGCTGCAGCCCTAAAAGCGATTTGCTCCATCCTCTTGGAAAATCGTCGGGTTTGTTTTTATTGATGTAAGGATTTAAAACTTCGAAATCATTGCCGGAATAACCTTCCAAAACCCAATCGGTACTGATATGCGCAATATCAAAATCGCCCTTTGCCAAACCTTTTTGAGTGATGGTACTCTCGTAAAGTTCGTGCAAATCCATTACCACCATTTCCAACTTTAGTGTACAGCCCGAAAGGGTACAATATTGATCCCAGAATTTCTGCATGGCAGTTTCAAATGGGGCAAATTTACGAACGGCTATCCTGAAAGTTTCTATTTGGTTATGCATTTGCAGTGGTATGCTGTGTTATAAATTCTTTGATAATTTTTTCATTATCCTGACCTAATTTTGGCGAACCTACTGATGAAGTCAATATTTCTCCATCAATGCGGATCGGGCATCTGGTGGTTTCATATTTGTAACCATCAATCATTTCCACTTCCTGAACCATGTTTAACACCTTAAACCCCTCATGGGCCATCAGTGCATTCCAGTTTAATACATCGGCACACCAGATATCGTCCGGTTCTAAAATGGAAAGCCATTTTTCGGTAGTGGCCGATAAAAGATGATCAGCCAAAATTGCCTTAATCTCATCACGTTTATCAAATGCCTCGCTAATTTCAATGTAATCTTCTAATGCTTCGCAGCCGAGCAGGTTACCAAGCTGTGGAATGGATGCCATCGCCAGGGCTAAATATCCGTTTTCTGTTTGATAAATCCCATAAGGAGCGCCTAAATATGCATTTGCATTGTTCTTTTTCGAACGTTGGGGCAACGATCCGCCATCATTCATAAAAGTGGTGATGGTTTCAAACTGGAAATCGTAAGCAGATTCCATCATGCTGATCTGTACAAAACCACCTTCGTTTTTTATCGCTTTCCGGTATAAACAAGCAAGGATTCCCTGCGCGAGGTGTGCGCCTGCCAACATATCAATAATGGATAAGCCCATTGCCACAGGGCCGCTATCGGCATTTCCAGTTAGGGAAGTTAAACCGGTAACGGATTGTAGAAGTAAATCCTGACCAGGTTTATTTTTCCATTCCGTGTTGTTGCCATAGCCTGAAATTTCGCCATAAATGATGGTTGGATTTAAAGCGGAAACGGATTGATAATCGAAACCTAAACGTTCCATTACCCCCGGACGGAAATTATGGATCATTACATCTGCTTTTTTAAGCAGTTCGCGTACCATTTCGCAATCTTCTTCGCGTTTTAAATCAACCTCAAAACTTTCTTTATTCCTGTTGATGGCATGAAAAACCGACGATTCGCCGTTCATGATCAGGTTAGAGGTGTAGAGCGTGCGGCAAATATCGCCTACACCCAATCGCTCGATTTTGATTACACGCGCACCCATATCGGCCAGGCGCAAACTCGCTGATGGCCCCGATAGGAACTGGCTGAAATCGATAACTAAATAATCTTCAAGCGGTAGCATAATTCTATTATTTATAATAAGGCTTGTTTACCATGCCTCATTGTTCTTTTATTTATCCGTTAAGTCTAGCGTATCGTCATTCCAAACTTTGATTGGGAATCGTAATACAATGGGCATTAGGGTTCCCGCCTGCGCGGGAATGACGATACTTTTATTAATTCAACTCAAACTCTTTATTAATCTCAGCTGTCCCAAAACCCAGTTTTGGAGCTGCTTTACTGGCAAATAGCTTTTGATTATCCAAACGAATCGGGCTCACGGTTGTCTTTATTTTTTTGCCATCAGCTAAATCCAGTTCCTGCTCAATCTGCAAGCTTTTATAAGTATTCATGGCTGTAGCAGTTTGATAATTCAGTACTTCTGCGCACCAGATACCGTGACTTTCCAAAAGATCGACCCAATGTTTGGTATCTTCTTTTTTAAAAGTTTCAGCCAAACGTATGATCAATTTATCACGGTTTTCGAATGCTGAACCAGCTTCTACGTACAGATCAGTAATATCGCAATTGATGATCGCGCAGATATTTGGCAGGTTGCCCATGGCCATGGCAATATAACCGTCGTTGGTTTCGTACATGCCATAAGGAGCGCTTAAATAAGCGTGAGCGCTGCCTTTTGCTCCGCTTCTATCGGGCAATTTACCGCCATCATTTAAATAGGTGGTTAATACTTCAAACTGTACATCTAAAATGGATTCCAGCAAACTCACCTCAACCAAAACACTTTTATTGGTTTTTGCCCTTTTAATTAAAGCGGCCATAATGCCTTGTGCCAAATGGTTTCCGCACATGATATCCGATACGGAAAGTCCGAAGGGAACCGGCCCGTCTACATCAACACCGGATAAAAATGTTAATCCGGAAACGGATTGCACCAGTAAATCCTGACCTGGCTTGTTTTTCCACGGACCTTCAGTTCCATAGCCGGTTACCACACCATAAACAATTTTTGGGTTGATGTTTTGAACGTTTTGATAATCCAGACCAATTTTCTCCATCACACCAGGGCGGAAATTATGTGTCATCACATCGGCTTTACTGATTAATTTTTTAAGTCTTTCTAAGTCTTCCGGATTTTTTAAATCGGCAGTATAACTTTCTTTATTCCGGTTGATGGTATGAAAAAGCAAACTGTCTTCATCCACAAAAAGATTCTTGATAGATAAAGATCTGCAAGCATCGCCTGTTTTAGGTCGTTCGATTTTAATCACACGGGCTCCTAAATCGGCCAGTTTTAATCCTGCCGATGGTCCGGCCAAAAACTGGCAAAACTCTAAAATCAAAAGTTCTTCTAGCGGTCTGTTCATGATAACACTAAACTTTTAGATTGCAGATATAACTCGTTCATGGCCGATAAAATCTGAATTTCATCACCCCCATTCATTAAATAATCGCGGACAACATCACCCGCGTGATCCTGAAAATACATGGAACCATGGTAGCGTGGACGGAGAAATGCTCTCTGTAAAGCGGGTAAGGTATTTTGAAAATAATTATGACTCTGGCGGTTGACTTCTTCGTTTTTCCAGGCGGATAAATGTCCTGGCTGACCGCCACTTTCGAAAAATAAAGTAGACTGACAAGCAGGTGATCCCACAAATTCTACATATTTGGCAGCAAGCTCCAACGCTTCGCATTTAGCAGAAATGGCTAAACCTGTTCCACCCAATGTGCTTCTCAGGTTGGTTTTACCATCTAAAGAAATCATGTCGTGAAAATGCAGGGTTTTGCGTGCATAACCATTTCGCGAGTAATTGGAATAACCATAAGCAAAAGGACAATAAGCAATTTCATCACTTAAGGTCATTGCTTCATAAACCTGAATCGGGTTTCTGTTGAAGTTTGCTTGATCTATTTTCGACGCCAGTTCCCGGTACATTTTTAAAACTTTTACGCCGATTTCAGTTGAAATTACTTCATCATCATTTTGGCAGGGATCTTCTCCCAAAGAGCAGCAAAGGGTATAAAAATTCATTAAAACATCAATCGGAATACCTGCAAAAGCAACTAAACCTCTATCGGCCAATGCAAGTAGATCTTCGAATGATTTAGGCAATTGCAATCCTTTTTCGGCGAGTAAATCCGGTCGCGATGCCGCCACAGGTGTTGCTGCATCTACGGGTAGTGCCCAGAGGTGTTCGTCATAGAAATAACTTTCAAAAGATTGACCTACGGAATTTTCTTCCTGATCTTTTAGATAATCTTCAGAAAGATAAAGATCTAAAGGCACTATGGATTTTGTTTTTGCAGCAAAACCAGCCCATGGATGATCGATCACCAACAGGTCAAAACGCTCTGCCAGTTCCTGAATGGAAAAATCGGCAAATTGCTGCAAACTTCTTTTTTCCCAGGTGATGTGCACACTGGGGTGTAATTCGGAAAAACGCTGTGCTGTTGCCACCATCGGCAAAAGCCCACGACTGTGGTTCCAGGTTATTCCTTTTAAATTAATTATCTTTTCCACTTTATTTTTATCTAATGGTTGGTGTCTCCACCGACCATGTTTTTATTATAATTTTTTCGGTTGGTGAGACACCAACCGATAGGTTTTTAATTTGTGGTTCGCGGTGACACGAACCACGGCATGATTTCATGTGACTATCATTGGAAGATTCCATCAAGGCAATCGTCATTCCCGCGCAGGCGGGAATCCTAAAGCTTATTGCATTAAGATTCCCAATCGAGTTGGGAATGACGATTTTTCGCGGCCTAGCGATTCAAGAAAATCCCTTTCATTATTTTGTGTTCTTCGTAACTTGATGGTTATAAAGCTGCGTATTATCATTATTTCCTGGTTTTAATTATGATCGACGAAGGCGACAAACCTGCAGATGTTGCCCTTAACTTAATTGTTCCTGCTTTTTCTGTTGATTGCAGTATGGCTAAGCATAAACCATGAAATGCTTTGCGGTAATTCGCTTTAAAAGGTTCTAAGCTGGCCTGAAATCCATTGTCAACGCCAGCAATAAAGCCATTTCCTTCTACTTTGAAATCGACTAAGTTATCGGCGTTTGGTACCACATTTCCTGCTGCATCCAAAATGCGGACGGTAATGAATGATAAATCCTTGCCATCGGCTTTGATGTTTTTTCTATCGGCAATCAATTCAATTTTAGCAGGTGCTCCGGCAGTTTTTACCTCGCGGACCAATACTTCTTTCCCGTTTTTACGCGAAATGGCTTTTAATGTCCCCGGTTCGAAATTTACGTTCCAAAGCACATGGAGATCATCTCCTTGTTTAGATTTTTTACCCAATGATTTTCCGTTGAGGTACAGTTCAACTTCATCGGCTTTGTTATAATAAGCCCAAATTTCAACCGATTTGCCCTTTTCCCAATTCCAGTGTGGTAAAATATGTAAAACGGGTTTATTGGTCCACTCGCTTTGATACATGTAATAGGAATCTTTCGGAAAACCTGCTAAATCAACAATTCCGAAATAAGAACTTCTGGCCGGCCAAGGGTAAGGTAAAGGTTCGCCCAGGTAATCAAAACCCGTCCAAACGAATAAACCAGACACATGATCATATTTTTTAGCTTCCTTCCACGTTTCTTCATGTGTTGAACCCCAGTAAGCCGAAACGTTATCATAAGCAGATGCTGACCATTCTTTATTACCTGCTGTGAATTTGGTTTTACCATCTTTCGGCCAACGGCGGATGGTATCTGCAGTATCATAAAATCCTCTTGTTTCAAGTGCTGAGGTGGTTTCAGTAGCTAAAAACTTAACACCTGGATAGTTTTTCGGGAAATCTTTGTACAGTTTATGGTTATAGTTTAAGCCGTAAATATCAAGCGCATTGGCCTGGTAGATGAAATTCTTTTCCGCTTTTGTTTCCGTTAATGCAGAAATTACAGGACGGGTATTATCCAGATTTTTAACAATTTTGACCAACTCTTTTGTTATCGCAATGCCTGTACTGTCAAATTGCTCACGGATTTCGTTGCCGATGCTCCAAAGGATAATGGATGGGTGGTTACGGTCGCGCTTAACCATATCTTCCAGGTCAGCTTTATGCCATTCAGAAAAGTTCAGGTGATAATCATTTTTGGTTTTTTTCTTCGCCCACATATCAAAGGCTTCATCCATGACTAAAAAGCCCATTTTATCACATAAATCTAAAAACTCAGATGCAGGCGGATTATGCGCGGTACGGATGGCATTTACACCCATTTTCTTCATAATTTCGAGTTGGCGTTCCATCGCACGGACATTTACGGCAGCGCCTAAAGCCCCTAAATCGTGATGCAGGCAAACACCCAGGATTTTCATCGGTTTTCCATTTAAGGAGAAACCCTTTATCGCATCAAAATTAAATCTCCGGATGCCAAAAGTGGTACTTTGTGCATCTATAATTTTATTTTCTGAATCGATGATTTTAACCAGTAAAGTATATAAATAAGGTCTTTCTACTGACCATATTTCTGGCTGACTGATCAGCAGGCTAGAAACATTTTTCCCCGTATTATCTTCTAATACATCTGCTGCAATAAGATAATTTGCGACATGTTTACCTTCTTTATTAAGAACAGAAAACTCAATTTTGTATTTTTTAGTTTTATCTACAGATTTATTTATAAAACTAACCTGTGGTGCTACAAAACCTACTGCTTGCCCGGGCTTCAAATTGCCTCCATCTGTCGATTCTCCGAAATCGCCACTTACAAAGCCCGCTTTAACGAAAACGCCATGTTCTTTTATGGCAACTTTAGCAGTTGAGGTTAACCATACATTTCTATAAATACCTGAGCCTGAATACCAGCGCGAATCAGGCTGTGCTGAATTATCAACCTTAACAGCAATCATGTTTTTTCCAGATTTTAGAAATTTGCTGATTTCATAAGAAAATGAACTATAACCATAAGGTCTTTTGCCTAAATATTCACCGTTTACCCAAACTTCACTGTTTTTATATACGCCATCAAATTCGACTGTGATTAATCTATCCTTAAAATTGGCAGGAGCAATAAATCCTTTTCTGTACCAAGCAGTTCCGGTGGGTAAACCACCTCCTTCGGATTTTGCAGGGTTTTTCTCATCGAATTTTCCTTCGATGCTCCAATCGTGAGGCAAGGTTAATTTTCGCCATTTTGAATCATTGTAAGAAGGTAATTTAGCATTTGGTTCATCGCCCAGGAAGAATTTCCAGTCTTTGTTAAAGCTGGTTCTGGTGCGGGATTCCGGCGCAGTCTTATCTCGATTGGTCGTCATTGCGAGGCACGAAGCAATCTTACTACTATGGGTTGGACGTTCTTTCGCATTAGGAATGCTTTCCCAATGTTTCGGGACAAGCTTAGCCTCGCAATGACGAGATGCCCACAAACCCAATGTCAGAAAAATTACAACTTTAAAATTATGTAGCCTCTTCATGTTATTTCTTTATTTCGCTTACAAAATCCAACTTACTTTTACCTAAATCATTCGATGTAGCTACTGCAATTCCACGCTGATCCTGTTTGTTCACCGCACAATAAAAATGATAAACCACACCTTTATACTTCAAAACGAATGATTTATGTGCGTACAGTTCATCATATTTTTCTGAAGATTCAATCAGGTTATCGCCTGTCCAATCGGTCCAGTTTACTAGATCTTTTGAAACCGCGAAACGGTTGAAAGATCCTTTCCTGTCTTGCCAAAAGGCTCCAAAGTAAAACATGACATAAGACTTGCCAATCTGCTGTAATACAGCATCTCCTGTTATACCGACAGGATGATGAAGGACAGGGTTTTTATTAAACCGCTGCCAATGAACCATGTCCTCAGAAACTGCCATACCAATCCGTTCGTACCAGCGTGTTTTTTTATTGTTTGCCAGTGAATCGCCCACAGCATTGTAATACATCACAAAGCGATGGCCGGTTAATCTTTTCTGATCTTCAATCACTGTGCTTTTAAATAGTTTATTGCGGTTTTCCCACCAGCGTACATCTTTATCCAGAGAACTTAAAACGGGTTTGTCTAAACGGTTCCACTCCTGCACAACCGATGGGTGTTTAGCGCTATAAGCCATCCCGATGGATAAGGGCTCTACTTCGTAACCTTTTTCTTTTCCCCCGAAATAAGACATCCAATATTTACCATCAAATTGATTTACCCTGTAACTTCCGCCCCATTTTATATCAAGCAAAGCATTGTAGCCTGCTTTTTGGTTATCGTCCCAGTTGCCTGCATCAGCGAACGACATCAGTTTTCCCTGATTTTCCCAGTGTAACAGGTCCTTACTTTTTGCCAGCCAGGTTTCGTAACCGCGACCGCTAAAAATGAGGTAAGTCATGTACCAATCTTTACCTTTTTTAAACACAGTCGGACAATCCATTTTATGGTCTTTATCCTCAGGAACCATTACCAAGCCATATTTATAAGGCGTTTTAACTTCCTGGTAAATCTTTTCCATCTCTGCCGGAGAGATGGTTTGATTTTGCTGTGCGATTGATTTAAAAGCCCAAACAAAAAGGAGAATCATGATGCTTATCTTTCTCATTTGTACTTTAAATTAAATTTGTAATAGCCTGAACCTATGGCAACTTTAGTTTTGCCGTTTTCGATCCCTGCATCGGTAAATGCTGCATGATTTTCTTCTGAAAGTTCACCTTTTGGCAATGCCGGAAAATAAACTACAGCCCTGGTATTTACCGGAATATTAACTTCCAGCATGAAATTTTTATCTGTTTTCTCCCATTTGGTGGATATTTTGCCATAAGGTGAATTGTAATTTACATTGGCTGAAGTTAAATCACCCACTACTTCTGGTTCTATTTTAATTTGCTTAAAAGCAATCGAATTTTCTGCCTGACGAATACCGCCAATACCGCTATATAACCATTCCATTAAATGACCGAGCATAAAATGATTGTTGGAAACTGTTGGTAAAGCCGCCCACGATTCCGTTAACGCAGTAGCACCTTTGGCGATCTGCATGCCGTAACCTGGTACATCCGAGCGGCTGTTCATATCAAAAATCACATCCGATCGTCCTGCATCTTCCAAACCACGCAGCACATAACGGTAACCTATATCTCCAGCAGATAAACTATTTTTCCTGTCGCGGATATCTTTAACCAGGTTGTCAATTACTTCTTTTTTATCCTCTTCTGCAACTAACCCCATATAAATGGCCATGGCATTTGCAGCCTGTGAACCCGTTGCATATTGCTTTGTTTTGGCATCAAAAAATTGGTTGTTAAATGCTTTGCTTACTTCAATGGCAAGTTTTGAATAAGCCATCGCATCAGCCTTTTTACCCAAAAGTGTGGCCATTTGCGCTAATATTTTTAAATCGTAATGGTAAATCGCTGTTCCGGTAACACCCATTGGCGTAAGTTGTGAAACACCCGGCGGTTTTGGTCCTAAATCGTACCAATCGCCCAAGCCCTGAGATAAAATATGGTTATTTGCTTTCGTGCCTAAATAATTAATGTAGCGTTGCATCATCGGGTAATAATCAAGCATAGCCTGTTTATCTCCATACCACTGGTACAGGTACCATGGCATTAAAATATTGCTACTACCCCATTCTGGCGAATCGCGGAACATATCTCCGCCCCATTCAAATTTCACATATTCAGGTGCAATTTCCGGGATCAATCCACTGGCTAACTGCGAGTTTTTCATATCCTGCAAGGCCTTTTTGAAAAGCGGTGCAGCATTATAATTGTAACGTACAGAGCTGCCCATTAAGTGCAGTTCTTCTAACCAGCCTAATTTTTCGCGGTGCGGACAATCGGTAAATACGCTCACCATGTTGCTCCTGATCGACCAATCGATCAGACTGTAGGTTTTATTGAATAAATCGTTCGAAGAGGAGAAATCACCCACCTTTTCGGCCGCATTTCTAATGTGTAAAGCTTTTAAATCTTCAATAATAGCTTTGCCATGGGCATTTTCTTTTCCTGCCGGGACAGCTCCTTTAACCTGCAGGTAACGAAATCCGGTATAAAAGAATCTTGGTCGCCAGGTTTCTAAACCACCGCCTTTTAAAATGTAAGTGAAATAAGATGGACCACCGATATTTTTTTGCGTAACTGAACCATCGGCTTTCAATAATTCGGCAGGTGTAATGCGGATGGTATCGCCTTTTTTACCACGTACTTTTAGCTCGATAATGGCCGAAGCATTTTGCCCCATATCATAAACCCATTCGCTATTGGCTATGGCAGTGATGTTTTGAGCAGAGAAATTTTCGAAAATTTTAACAGGTTCTTCTTTTTGTGCATTTAGCTTTGGTCCATCAACCAATAAGGCAGCTTTCCAGTTTTTATCATTAAAACTGCTTAAATTCCAGCCTTTTTGTTCCAGGCTGGAATTATAATCTTCTCCACCATAAATACTCGAAAAAGTAACCGGCGATGGAGCGGTTTTCCAGCTCTGATCACTGATAATATTTGTAAAACTTCCATCGGTATATTCTACCAACACGCGGCAGATCATTTTTGGATAACCAAAAGCCACCTTTAATTTTCTGTATCTCTCCTTAACCGGCGGAACATAATAGAAACCATTACCTAGCATTACACCGATAGCATTTTTGCCCTTTTTAAGCTGTTTAGTGATATCATAGCTAACATATAAAGCTTCTTTGTAGTATTTTGTCCAGCCGGGTGCAAGAAAATCATCGCCAACTTTTTCGCCATTTAAACTCATTTCGAAATGACCCAATCCAGAAATAAAAGCCGTTGCCTTTTTTATGGTTTTAGTTACTGCAAAAGCTTTGCGGAACATCGGTAAAATGTTATTGGCGTTGTATTTATCTTTTTTTCCATCGGTTGGGAGCGTATTTACATTTGAATCAGCGAGCTTCTCATAAGCAATCCATTTAGCGTTTTTCCAATCGGCTGTTTTTAATAAACCCATTTGCCAATAGGCTTGATTACTCCATTCTGATGTGTTTCCGAAATTATCCCAAACACGCAACTTCCAATAGTATGTTTTGGTAGATAATAGCTTAGCACCTTCGTAAGTGATCTGTATAGATTGAGCAGAATTTACCTTTTTAGTATCCCAAATATCGCCAATGTTCTTTTTCAGGTTTGTGGAATTACTAGAAACCAAAATCTGATAAGCGGTTTGCCTCACATTGTGTTTGGATGACTGTAATTTCCAGCTTAAATTAGGATTAGGTAAATCGATACCAATAGGATTATTTCTATAAGCACAAGTCAGATCAACCACTTTAATCTCCTGTGCGAAAAGCGGAATAGCCAACAGATAAAGCCAAGAAAAAATCAGAAATCTGCTCATTATCCTTTGGTTAGCATTGCGGAATTTTTTACGCAAAAGCAATGGTTAATTTTGGTTTATAAATGGTTAATTGATACCTTAATCTTATTAATAATCGATTTTTGGGATGATTTGATTAATAAAACAGTGTCAATTCAAATATAAATGTTTTTTTTAAATATGAAAACATATATTAGTATTTAAATTACAAAATCTTCCTCTCGATAAATAGGAAAGCATTTTGTATGTTTGAAATTGTAAAAATTACGCTACAGCCAAATTTAAACCTGTATGAACGAAAAGGAATCGAAGTACCAGGCCCCTGCTTTAGATAAGGGACTTGATATATTGGAATATTTATCTGCACAATCTATCCCATTATCTCAAACTGAAATTGCGATCGGAATAGAGAAAACACCGAACGAAATTTACCGGATGTTAATGAGTTTGGAAAGCCGTGGGTACATTCTGCGCGATGAGGTTTCAGGTAAATACAGGCTATCACTAAAGCTTTTTTACCTTTCGCACAGGCACTCACCTATTGATGAGTTACGCAAAGCAGCACAATTTCCGTTGGAAGAACTGGCTAATACCATCCGCCAATCCTGCCATTTGAGTATTTTGTACATGAACCAGGTAATGGTGATTATTCATGCTAAAAGTCCGGGACCGATTGCACTTTCTATTGAAGAAGGAAACTTATTCCCATTGCCTTTAACCGCATCAGGGAAAGTTTTATTGGCTTACATGCAGGAGGATGAGCGAAATACCACTTTAAAAAACAATGCTATTTTCAAGAAATACCCTAAAGCCCAGCAAGAAGATTTTCTGACTTCATTGGAAGATATTCAGCAAACGGGTTCGTATTTCAAAAACAGTGATTCGGTTTCGGGTGTAACCGATCTTTCGGTACCCATTGGAATCAATGGTAATAATGGAATTATCGCCTGTTTAACCATTTCGATGTTAAATGCAATTAATGTAGATCAGGCGATCGAAAATGATGTGATACTCGCTGAAGCGCAGAAGTGCGTTAAAAAAATTGAACAAAGGATTGGGGTTTAGGCCCTACCCTTTGCTCTCAGGTTTTTAAAACCTGAGAGGTTTAAATTAAAAATGTTTGCGCTCGTTTCCTGACGAGTGCATCAATAGCTAAACGATTTTATCGTTTGTAAACGATGAATTATTTAACGCTCGTTAGAAACGAGCGTTAGCCTAAAGCGAATACTTCACCTCATATTCCCTGCCCTTTTCAATCATCACTTCAAATACGCCTTTCGAAAGCTCTTTTACTTCGGCACCTTTAACAACTGGCTTCGATTTACTTTTAATCCTTAATTTCCCAATTCCGGTTGCAGAAGAAACCCTGATTTCTTTTTTACTGCAATACACAGCGATATCACCATTAGCGGTAGGCACTTTGCCTTCAATCCACGCCAGACCACCTAAATTTGGTTCGATGGTGTAAGTTTCATACCCTGGTGTGGTTGGCTGAACGCCCAAATAATATTTTCCCAATAAATAAATAGGACTGGCTCCCCAGGCATGGCAAAGGCTTTTCCCAAACGGACGGCCATACATCGCCAAGTGTTCAGTGCCTATTTTATCTAGATTATATTCTTCCCAGAATGAAGTGGCGCCCAATTTTAACATGCCACCCCAATAGTTTTTCATTTCCTTCAATACATAAGGTTGCTCGCCCATGGCGCAAAGGGCTTCCAATTCATAAAAACGCATGTAAGGCGTGGTAATTTTGGCTACTTTATCGTTTAAGAGTACATTTTCTTTAACGGCTAATTTTTGTTCCAGGCTAAAATAATCAAAGAAAATACCGAACATATTGGCATACCTGGTTACGTTATCAGTCTGTTTATCGTTAATTCGGCTATGCACTAAGGCATTTTTTTGCTGATTCCAGTAAAGTTCAAAGATTTTTGCTTTCAGTTCTTTTGCTTGCTGGTCATACTTTAAAGCACCTTCCGCATCATTGCCTAATTTGGCACATAAAGCCATGGTTTCTAAACTTCTGGCATATAATAACTGCTCAAAACTTACCTCGCCATCCTTGCTCAATTTGTCTGCCCAATCAATAAAAATCCAGTCGCCCGGCATCCATTCTAATAGCCCGTTTTTGTTCTTTCTGCCATCTATATAAGTCATTAACGATTGCATACGGGGATAAATATCCTGCACAAATTTCTGGTCGCCGGTAAATTTGTAGTAATCATAAATCCCTAAAAACCAATAGAAAGAATAATCCATGATGGTATTGATGTGTGCCGTTACCGGATCTTTACCACGCTGAGCCAGCAACGTTCGTTTTACCGTTGGTGCATCAAAAAACGAATAATAATTCATCAGGTAACTTTGATAAGCATCTCCGCTCCAAACCCATCTGTCGCGTTTTATGCCATCGATAAAAAACTCCCTTGTGTTTAAATGGAAGGTGTATTTGGCTACATCGTAGATTTTATTGAGCTCTGCATCTGATGATTTAAAACTTCCGCGTTCGGTTACCGGAGCATATTCATACAACATGGAAACGGAATCAGCAGAAACACCATTTCCGGGTTGAAAATTCACATATCTGAAGGCTTTGGAAAGCGGCATAATGGAATCCTTTTTCTGAGCGAGGTCGATATCCAGATGGTCTAAAGTTTCACATTTTTCGGTAGATAAGGCCTCTTCTTTCGATTCTCCATAATAAATATTCAGGCTCCCTTTTCCTTTTAAGCCATGTACTTTTATAAAACCAAAGGTTTCTTTGCCGAAATCAGAGATTGCACCGTTATTAATTTTTTCTGATTTAACCGCAGATTGTGCGACAACGGGCAATTTAAATTGCGATGGCAATTGGTTCGGATCGTTTAAGTTCCACGAACCGGCAGAAACAAATGTGGTACCCGATTTATCAGAGGTTTTTCCGCTGGCGTCAATCCATTCTTTGTCTTCAAAAGTGGTGAGCCAGGTTTCGTCTGATACCACAGTTTTGCCCTGTACAAAAATTGCCGGAACATGCGCCTGATTGTAAACTTTTAAGCTCAATTTATGCTTTCCGGCAGGAATTTGGATGCTTTTTGGAAAACCGGGAATGGCCTGGCCATCAATTTTTACATTATAGGTGCCTTCTACAATAAGTTTAACTTCTTCAGGTTGCGTAAGGTTAAATTCTTTATGAAAATCGACCAAAACATAGTGACTGTCCATTTTCCAGAATACAGGAAAAAAGGAGCCTCTTTCTGTTCTGCGGTTCTGCATTACATTACTCATGTAAATATCGAAATCGCCGGGATACCAGATCCAGGAGGCTTTTTGGGCGAAGAGCTGAACAACGGAGCCACTGAAAATGATGAGGAGCATTAGCTTTTTTAGGGTTTTCATACTATTTAGTTTTTAGCCACAGATTGACACAGATAAACACGGATTTTTATATTGTGTGTATCCTTTTCATCTGTGGTTCATTTATTACTTTCATTTTTTTATTTGTCCATTAAGATTCCCAATCGACCCGATAGCTATCGGGTTGGGAATGACGATCCTTCTAATTTTAATGTCCGTTAAAGAAGATATAAAGTGCAACCATTACAACAGCCAAAGCAATCCACGAAATCCAAACCGATTTGGCCGGTTTTTCTATATTGGCCTGATGTTCTTCATTAACCGTATAAATGCTAGGTGATCGATCCAGCAATGAAATCAGGATGGCAATGATCAATAAGCCGGCGAAAATGAAAAAGGACAGCATTAAATAGTGTGGCCAAAAGGGAAATTTGTTTGAGGGCAAAATCCACAGATAAGTTACCCCTATGCCTAAACTCAAGATTGAGCCAATAGAAAGCGTGAAGTTTACTGCTTTTCTCGTGGTTTTTTTCCAGAAAACGGTAAGCAGGAATACTACTGAAAGTGGCGGGGCAATAAAACCCAAAACGGATTGAAAAACATCAAATAGGTTTAATCCTTTAATGTTATCGATCGCCAGCACTACAATAACAGCAAATATACAACCAGCCACAACGCTCCATCTTCCGATGCTGATAATCTGTTTATTACTGGCCTGTGGATTGATTTTTTTGACATAAATATCCATGGTAAAAACAGTACTTAATGAATTTAAGGATGAACCAATGGTGCCCACTAATACGGCAATCAATACCACGATCACCAAACCATTCATGCCTGGAGGAAACAGGTTGGTTACCATCGTCATGTAAGCTTCGTTAGGATCTTTTAAGCCGGGAAATAACACATAACAAAGGATACCGGTGCCAATAAATAATGGTAGGGAAAGGATTTTTAACCAACCGATAAAACTCACACCCAACTGACCCTGTTTTAGGTTTTTAGCGCCTAAGACCGATTGTACCATCGACTGATCGGTACAGAAAAAAGCAACAGCAGCAACCGGATAGCCTAATAAAATGGCATACCATGGGTATTTGGGATCGCTGGCGGGTTGTACCAAATTCCAGAAATGATGTGGTGTTTTGGCATAAAGTGCTGAAATGCCTCCAACTTTGTTTAAGCCTAAAAGCATTAAAGAAAGTGAAACGGCAATTAGTAAAATCATCTGGAAAACATTCACTTTGGCAATAGCTTTTAATCCGCCAAAAAAGGTAAACAGGCCTGCAAAAGCGACTAAAACAGTAACAGATTGCCACATGGGAATGCCTAAGATCTGCCTCACCAAAAAGCCTCCTGCAAATAAACCAAGCGATAACCAGGAAATTAAAATCTTCACCAATGCATACCAGGCCAATATGTTTTGAGTAGAATCGCCATAGCGGTTGCCCATAAATTCGGGCATGGTACTCACCTTTGCTGCGAGGTATTTTGGAGCAAAAACTATCGCGAGTAAAAATAGAAATATAAAGGCATACCAGTCAAAATTGACCGCCACAATACCCGTACTGTAGCCGATACTGGCAAAGGCCAATAACATAGACGGACCTACATTGGTGCCCCACATATTAAAGCCGATGCTGCTCCAGTTAAGTGATTTATTGGCGAGAAATAAGGTTTCATCTTCGCTCTTCTTTTTCGAAAAACTGGCCCGGTACCCTATAATCATCAGGATAACGAGGTATGCGATGACGATGATGTAATCTAAATTGGTTAAACGTTCTACTATGTTTCCCATTGGTTTATTTGGTTAGTTTGATTGTACGGCTTCGATAGTTTTTAGCCACAGATGAACACGGATAAACACAGATTTTTTAAGGTTCAATAGCTATAGTTCTTGGAGATACGAGCCATAGCTAATCTTTTCGTCATTGCGAGGAGGTACAACGAAACAATCTTTCATGCAAAATATATTGCTTCTTGCCTCACAATGACGATATTTCTTTTAAAGTCCTATCGATTCCCTTGTAATCTGATTGGCTTTTAAAATATCATCGATCTTTACCGGCAATCCGGTTTCTAAAGATTGATCCATGGCTTGCAACAATGCTACTGTTCCAATTCCTTCTTTTAAATCAGGATAGGCTGTAAAATTGTTATTGATGCTATCCGCAAAGTATTCAAGATAATTTTGGTATTCTCCGGCATGGTGGCTTTGCCCTTCAAAACGGAAGTAATGCTTTAAGGTGGAGTCGCCCCAGGTAATGATCTTTTCTTCGCCTGTTTTAGTGGTAACAGAATAACGCAGTTCATGATAATCAGCCTGACTGGCGCCTTCTGTACCACGGAGTATGCAGCTCATGCCACTGTCGCGGCTTGCGGGTTGTGTTGGTCCGGTATAAGCGCCACTTACCCTTGCAATTCTACCATCTTTTGCCTTGAAAATAAAGTGCATGGTATCCTGATTTTTTAAACCAGCCTTTAAACCGTTGCTGCTTAACATCCCATAGCCCATTACTTCCTCGATATCAGGCAAATACCAACGGATAAAATCTGTTGGGTGACTTAAACCTCCGTAAAGCCATTTAAATGATTGTTTTAACGACCATCCTTTTTCCAAAAACCAACGGTGATCGGCGTGGTAATGACTTTCTATCGTAATCAGTTCACCGATTAAACCTTCTTCAAAATCTTTTTTCTGGCGCATAGCAGGCTCGAAAAAACGGGAACTTTGTCCCACGAAAATTTTCTTTCTTGATTTTTTAGCAAGCTCCAAAAGTTCATTCGCGTGCGCCAGGTCATCAATAAAAGGTTTGGTACAAACCACATGTTTCCCATGTTGAAGCGCCAGTTTTATGTGCTCAAAATGCAAATGATCGGGTGTGTAAATCGCAATCATATCGATTTTGTCGCTGGTTAACATATCTTCGTAGTTCGTTGTCCAGTTTTGAAAATCAAATTCTAAAGCCCGCTCTTCGCAAAGCTTTTTATTGGCATCACAAATCTGGATCAGCTTAAACTTTTTGCTCGCCAATGATGCAGAGATGGTGCTTCTGCCCTCTCCTAATCCTAAAATCCCTAATCTTAACATGATATTATTTTTATAAGCGTTATTGTTTTTATAAACTGTTGTCATTCTGACGCAGGAAGAATCTCAAACCGAACTGCACCGAACCCACCGTTTTATCCGAGTTTTTTGTTGTGCTATAATTTGAGCCAGTTTTCCATTGTAAAGAGATCCTTCGTGCCTCAGGATGACATACTAAAAATATTACTCAACCGGTTTAAAAAACACCCAAACCTCTTCAGGTTTTGTGCCTTCAATTCCTTCCTGGTATTTTTTCATTATTGTATTCCATTCATCCACTTTTGGATTATTTAAAGTAGTTTTTGGATTCAAATCGTCTAATTTTTTTCCTTTTGGGATACTGATGATCAACATTAACTGTCTGTCTTTTTTAAATATGGCCAATCTTTGAAATTCTGCATTACAAAAGCCTTTTGATATTTCAGGCCATTTCTCAAACTGAGTTTTATGATAGTTCAGGTATTCATTTTGCATCGTTTCGTCTTTCACTAAATTGGCCGATAAAATGATGTTATCCCATTCTGCCACCGGTTTGTCCCCACAATTCTTCTCCCGCTTGAAATCGTAAAATAAATCGTCGTAAAGTTTGATTTCAGTAGCATTTAAGCGTTTTAAAGTTTGTTGTAAACTTTCAACCTTTAAACTGGAAGTATAAATGACCAATCGGTTATTCCATTTGTAAATCGCACCTGGTAGTAGATTATTTTCCTTTGCGAAAGTTTTTAAAGCATGATCTGTAGGAGCTTCGGAAGATTTAAAAATTAACTCAAAAACCACCGATTGATCTACGGCCTGATTTATTGCGCTATTAGAATATGCTGCTTTTTCTTTTAACAGGTATTGAAAGGTTTTTTCTAAACCAGCATGCTGTTTAATTTTTTCGGAAACCTTTGGACCGTTATCTTCCCATACATTATCTGGTCCGTTGGCATTTTGAAGGTACTTTTCAGCTGGTGTCCAGTTGTTTTTGATGGTGAAATATGATGAACCTTCATCGGTGTATAAATAAAACCAGTGTTCGGGAAGGTGCGCATAGGATGCTTTGTAAATGCTGTCGATTACATTTTCGGTGATAAAAGATCCGGGTTGGGCTGATAAAGTATAAATTCCGGCAACATCGTATAAATGTTTGCCATAATGATGGATCTTGTTGGCACTGATGGTATTATTCTTCATCGCATTTGGCGTCTTCGTCCAGCCCCAGCCCATGCTGATACCAGAATAAGAAACATCGCTGATTTCGTTGTGTAGAATTTTAATCCCCTGAACATAGCCCACACCGATCCCCAATGCGCCCCAGTCTTCGTTGGTTACATCGGTGATCAGGTTATTTTCGATTTTATCATCGGTCGATATTTCACGTTGATCGGATGGATTATAAGGCAAGTGCACTTCAGTCGCTTCGTCAGAAAAAGTTCCGACTAAAATGGCTGAACCTCCAATATCTTTAAATAAGTTTCCCTTAATTATATTATCTGCGGTTCCTTTTTTGTAATCCAATCCTGTTGAAGCAAGGTGTTCAAAGCGGCAAACTTCAAATGAAGTATGATGGGCATAATTCACTTCAACCGCTGAGGCTGGTCGGCCAACCCATGCCTGGTTTTCTAAAGTCGGTTTATCAGGTGTTCCGGCTTTATCCAGTTTATAGGCATCGAGCATGTACATGCCAGCCTGATGTGGCACATGACCTTGTTTGGAAGGTCTTAACCAGGTACTGTGCTCAAAAGAAATGCCCTTAAAATTTACAAAAGCAACCGGATTGTCTATTGTTCCTTCAATTTTGACCAGATTTTTTAATACCGGAGCAATTATTTCGGCATTAATCATGTTTTCTGACGCTTTAGGCCAATAATAAAGTTTATGGTTTTGCAGATCTTCAAACCATTCGCCAGGTTCGTTTAAAAATTGAATGGAATTGCTGAGGTAAAAAGCAGAATTACCTGTTTTCTCCGAAATCCATGGTGCCGGCCAGGGATGCTCGGACTGAATCCTGCTTTCGGGCTGCATGAATGATAGTTCAGCCGTATTACCCATCACTTTAACCGATTTTACGCGAAGATTTGCAATGGCCCACCATTGGTGGATCAGCATTTCCATGCCTTTAACGTTGTCTAAATTGATATTCTTTTGGAGTGGGATTTTACAGGTTTGGTTTTTGCTATCCCATGATAAAATCCTGCCCATAGCAGCACCATTATAGTTTTTTGCGCGAATGGCTTTTCGACCATTTACCCAAAGTTGGCGGAATTGCAGATCGCTCCCATCAAAGTTTGGGATATTCGTAACCCAAACTTTCCCGATGGCTTCTTTTGGCAAGCCAGCGAGGGTTCCACTAAATTTTTTCCAACCTTTTATTTTCACACCTCCACTCAATACTACTTTTTCAGTGGCTATAATTTCTGTCGTACTTTCTTTTGTCCCTGAATCTTCGGGACGGAGCACAACAGGCTCGTATAATTGATAAAACCCTTTTGTTATGATTATTGTGATGCCATTTTTAATCGAAACATCATTTAATCGACGTAATTCGCGTGCTTTTCTAATTGCAGAATGTAATGTGGCCAAGGGCTTTTCTTTTGTTCCAACATTAGTATCATGGCCATTTAATGAAACATAAATATCTACTGCATCTGCTTTGAGGTACAGCAAGTTCAGTATCAAGAATATGGTTAGGCTAATCTGTTTCATAAGTTATTTGGCTTGAAAAACCGATTTCAAGTAGCTGGTATTTGCGCTGAAGTTATATTTAACGTTAGTGGGCTGTTTTGCATCGCGGCTTCTTTCAACCACTAACCACCCGCTCCAGCCCATATCATCAAGCGTTTCTTTTACTTTATTTAAATCGATTTTAGGATCGTTTTGTAACCAAACACCATCTTCATTGCTTGCATGAATCTGAACGATATTTTTCTTGCCTAAAATCCGTAACTCTTCATGTAAATCTCTGCCGTTTTTAATGGCATTTGAAAAATTGAAATAACTTTTCACGTTTTTTGAACCGATATCTTTGAGTAATTGCAGTTCACCTTTGGCATCTAAAGAAGTCTCTATACCGATTACAATGCCAGCTTCTGCTGCCATTTTACCGGCAATTTTTAACCGCTCCACAATCGGTTCTCTCAGTTCAGGGTTTTTAACCAGGTCGCCCTGAATGCCCAATGGCAGAAAAACGACTTTGATGTTCATTGCTTTAGCCGTGTCCAAACAGTCCTGAATCATTTTTTGATAGGTCGGACGCTTTGCGAAAGATTGCGCGTAAAATCCGGTCATGGCCAATGAGCAAAACTCCAGATTCAGTTCTTTGGCTTTATCCAAATACTCTTGCCTGATTTTCGGGTCTGCCAGTTTATTATCGAAAGTTTCTCTATCCCCTAAACCACCCATGTCGATCTCTAAACCATCTGCACCAATTTCTTTAGCAAGTGGTAAAGCGCTAATTTTTTGACGTTTAAGGATCATAAGGTCAATTACCGCAACTTTATACCTGTTTTTCTTTTCTGCAGCAAAAAGTAATTGATCAGGAATCATCAAAGTGCCCGCGAGCAAAGCCGCATTACCAATAAAAGTTCTCCTGTTCTGAGTGTCCATCTGTTATTTTGTTGTACTTAATGGAAAAAGTTTTTCCAGGTTCTCAAAGCCCATTACTGCATTTTTAGGTAATTTTTCGCCTTTATCACCAAAAACATACATCGCGTTTTCCTTTTCGATGGTCACTTTGCTTTCGTCGTATTTGCCGGTTTTATCTTTAACGGCGGCACCATTAAGTTTGAAGTTCTTGATCAGGAAATCGTACAATGCAATGCGTTTATTAATGCCAAAATCATGTTTTTCATCCGGAAGATGTACATTTTCAACTTTATCTTGCACACCATAATAGCCGTACATTTTTTGGAGATACGGAAAATCATGCTGGGGTGTATGTGCTGTCCAATCTCCGCCGTCAGAAACTAATAATTGTGGTCGCGGTGCTGCCATAGCGGCCAGTTCTACATTATCGGTTCCGCCTCCACATTGGTGGATGGGCATTCCGCTTTCGCAAGGACAACCACCATAAAAATACGATGACATGGCCACCACCGGAGCGCTTAATTTAATCCTATCGTCCATAGCAGTTATTAAAATAGAGTGACTGCCGGCACCTGAACCGCCACTAATGCCAATTCTGCTGGTATCCGTTTCTTTTAAAGAAGAGAAATAATCCAAAATCTTTATTCCACCTAAAGCCTGCACGGTTTGTGCTAAACTACGGCGGTGGTCTTCATATTTAAACTGGAGCATCGATTCGCCCCAGGCAAATAAATCATAGCTGAAAGCCATTGCTCCCATCCTGGCGATGGTGGCGCAACGGATCTGGCAATCGGGTCTGTAGCGTTGCTTTTCCCAATGTCCATCCGGACTTAACACCATCGGGATTTTTCCCTTAACATTTAATGGTTTGTAAAGTGATCCGTTGATCCAGACACCAGGCAATATTTCTAAAGCAATATTTTCTACTGAATACCCATCAAAAACTCTTTTTGCCGTGATAATCGGTTTTGAATTAGGTTTTGCAGGCAAAGGTGATAACATTAAGGCCTGATAAAGTTCAGGTTTGATTTCCCCTTTGCGTTTTTCCCAGCTGGCTTTATCGTGGTATTTTGTCGCCAGCGTATCAAGATAAGCCCAGCCATCCTGCACTTCCCAACGGTAATATTCGTATTCTTTAAGTTTGTAAACGCCGGGTTTTTCCTTGTTTACTTTCATATCCAATGGCATCAGCACATTGGTTAGTGTTTCATCTACATCGGTACGGAAACGCCATTCTGCATAGTTCACCCATTTATCTTTTACCTGAGGCTCCGAATACTTAATCTGTACTTTAAATCTGGTTTGGATCTCTTTAAGGACATCAACTAATGGTTTTTTGTAGAGGTTGTCGGTGTTTTGGGTTTGGGCGGAGAGATTTGTAAAAGCGAATAAAAGGAAGACAAAGATGAAAAACTTAACTTTTTCTGTCGGTTTTATGATGGCTTCCCTAATATTGGCAAGATTAACTAAATTAGAGTCCATGCATGAACGGTCGTCACCCTTAACTTGTTTCAGGGTCTTAATAGCAATGAGGCCTGGCATGAAAGATGCTGAAATAAATTCAGCATGACGAACGCAAAAACAACTGTCGATAAAAGATTTCTCGGCTACATTGCATTCCGCTCGCAATGACGTTTTTTTTATATTTCTCATGGCTCCTCGTTTTTAGTTTCGGTAATTACCGGCGCGGTATAACCTTTCAGTTTTGGCCAAACACCATTTTCAATTCTCTTTAGTTTTAATTTTGATGGATCTACCACTACATGTTTGATTTTTTCTCTTCTCCAGGTGTAAATGAAGTGTAGCAAGCCATCGCTGGTCTGGATAACTGCCGGATAAGAATACTGACTGATCGGCGAATCTTCTAAAATCAATGCTGCGTACCATTCTTTTCCATCTTTAGAAATGGAAACATTTAATGGTGTTCTTGGTCCTTTGGCTAAATCGCCCGGAGGCAATACATGGTTGTACACCAAAACATGGCGACCATCTTTCATGGTTACGGCATCCGTTCCCGAATTGTTATTTGGCAGGGATGTTTTGGTTAATGGCGACCAGGTTTCTCCGTTATCTGTAGACCACGATTCGACAATTGCCCTATTGGCAGTTCTGGCTAAAATCTGCAGTTTGCCGTTTTTATGCTGTAAAATACTGGGTTGAATGGCTTTGATTCCATTTTCGGGCAAAGGACCAATGGTTCTCCAGGTTTTGCCATTGTCTTTGGTTACTTCAAAATGGATTTTCCAGCCGTCGCCTTCTTTGCTTGATGGCGCAAAAAGATTCCCATTACTTAGCAAAACTGGTTTATTTTTAACCGGACCGATATAGCCATCAGGTAATTTAGTGGCATCCGACCAGGTTTTGCCACCATCTTTTGAAGTTCTCATCATACCCCACCATTCGGAAGGTTTAGGTCCGATTTTATAGAATAATAACAGATCTCCGCCGGGCACCTGATATAGAACTGGATTCCAGGTTGGTAATCGCTTACCTTCAGGTTGGATACCATTAGCTACCGAAACCGGTGCTATCCATTTTCCATCTACAAAACGGCTGATGTAAATTTCAACATCGGGATTACGCTCTTTTGTTCCCCCAAAAAATGAAGCGACTAAACCTGTTGGTGTTTCTGCTATTGTTGCAGAATGGCACGATGGAAATGGCGCTTTATCGTAAAGGAATTCTTGTTTTACAATCCCGGTTTGCCACTTTTCTACCTGGGCATGAGCGGTAATTACTGCTACGAAAACAAGTCCTAATGTGATGTATATTTTTCTTTTTAACATAATTATTTCATTAATCTACCCGCTGGCGTCATTCCCAGCTTGACTGGGAATCCTACTGCATTAGCACTGCATATCCTTTGCTTTAAGATTAGCTTCGCTGAGCACTGCGTGGTTCCCGCCTGCGCGGGAATGACGATTTGGCTAAATAAACTGCCTACTGTTTAGCTGCTTTCTCCTCTTTTATTTTTTTAGTATACGCACTGTAAAGCGCTCTCCAGCTGCGTCCATTGTTATTGAGTAATTGTTCTGATTTGGTTTTGTAAATTTCGAAAATTGCAGAAATTTCTTTCATACTTTTATAATCTATAGCTTGCTCACGGGCCTGTTTTAAGAAAGATAAAATTTTTGCTTCTTCATCTGCCGTTAAATCAGGAACGATTGCTTTATAACCTTTCATCGTAAAAGCAACCTTTCCGATGGTGTATTTATCCAGAATGGTTTCCAGCTGTTCTGGTGTGAGGTTTTTTCTTAAGTCGTTTATTAAAGCTTGATGCACAGTTGAAGGCATGGCAGAATCGGCAATAATTTGTTTATCCAGATCGCTTAATTTGTTTCCTGTAACCGGATTAATTCCATCAGGAACAGTTGAAGATGGATGATCGTTGTGCCAATCTCTAACGGTGGTTAAATGAACCATAATGGTATTTTCTACCGCAGATTTTTTAGTAGCATCGGTTAAATTCAATGCAGCCACCCATTCTTTTGCCTTGGTTAAAATTTCTTCGGGTACCATAACATCTTTGGTTTGACTGAAAGTATTTACTGTGCTTAGTAGTAACGTCAGCAGCATAAATGGTTTAAAAAATTTTCTCATAATTGTATTTTAATTTCTGTTTCGGTTTGTGAAGACACAAACCGAGGCTTGTACCTGTAATCGTCTTTCGCCATGGTTAGTGTCGCCACGAACCATTATTTTATTTCTTCTCCACCACAAAAGCATAATCTCCCGAGCCAATTTCATAAACGGCTCTATTGTTTTCCATTTTTATAAATTTTAAATCTTTAACTGATTTTATCTTTTCTGAAACTTCACTTCTACTATTTGCAGGAATATACACCATTGCCGTTGTATTTGCGGGTATGGTTACATTCCATTTAAATTGATCTGCTGTTTTGGTATAACTACTTTTTATCAGGCCATAAACCGAATTATAGCTTGCATTTACAGAATTTAAGCCGTTAATCATTTCAGGTTTCATCGTAATCTTTTTGAAAGCAGCACTTTCAGATTTGATTCCAGCCAGGTTTTCGTAATACCAGATTAATAAATCACCCAACATCATCACATGGTTTTGGGAATTCATTTTTGGGTCGGCGGTATTTCCATTCCACAATTCCCAGATCGTAGTGGCACCATTTTCGACCATGTAACCCCAGCCAGGATAAGTTTTTTGTGTGGCCACTGTATATGCTAAATCTGGTCTGCCATAATCGTTCAAACAGCGCATTAGCCACTGAATACCCACCAACCCATTGCTTAAATGTCCTTTATTGGTTACTTCGACTGTGTTCGTGATGTTTTTAAAAACGGTCTCTACTTTATTTTGAGGAACCATCCCGAAATAAAGCGGAATGATGTTATCAGTGAATGCATTTGAAGCATAATAGCCTTCTTTGTTATAATATTTTTGGTTGAAAGCATCTTTGATCTGATTCCCCAAAAGCTCATAGTTTTTTACATCTTCTTCGTTGCCGATAGCTTTCCCAAACTGGATCATCAACTGGGTAAAATGATAATAATAAGCCGTAGAAATTAACTCGGATGGGTATTTTTTATCGGCACTCTTTCCTCTTCCAAACTCAATGGTAACTGGTGGCATACACCAATCGCCATAACTGTCTTTGGTGAGGATGTAATCTTTCATGTAGCGATCTTGCATGTAAGCCAACCACTTTTTCATTGCCGGATAATTATCGCGAACAGCAGCAACATCGCCCGTTTGTTTATACAGCATTTCTGTAACCAAAAGCATGGCCCCGGGCCAGGTCATGTTATCACTGTAATACCTCCAAAATGCAGGCGCAACATCAGGAATAGCACCATCTTCTTTTTGCGAATTCCGGATATCCTGCAGCCATTTTGCATAAAACCTGCCGTTATCAAAAACGAAATTTTCTCCGTAAGCTACCGCACCCCTATCGCCTAGCCAGGGCATACGCTCGTTACGTTGCGGACAATCAACCGGAATGCCTTTATAACTGCCTGCAATTCCCCACCAGGCATTCTTAAAAATCTGGTTCGTTAACGCATCTGAAGTTTCGAAGGTTCCGATCGTTTTGATGTTATCGTAAATCATTTTTCCTGCGAAATCATTTATAGAGGGTTCATAACTATATCCCGAAAGCTCCACATACCTGAACCCGCGGTAACTAAAAGTAGGTTCCCAGGTTTCCGTTTCTCCCCCTTTTAAGGTATATAAATCGGTGCATTTGGCATTGCGGAGATTTGCGGTGAAAAGCTCACCATTCTCCTGTAACGATTCTGCAAAGCGCAGTTTAATCTGTTTTCCTTTTGCCCCTTTTATCTTAATTTGCAACCAACCCACCATATTTTGCCCCATGTCGAGGATATACCTTCCACCGGCTAATTTTGAAATTGAAACCGGTTTTAGTGTATTCATTACCCTCATATTTTCGTTCATCTGCGCTTCAATGGTTCCTGTTGGCTCCTGCACAAATTCGGCTTTTGTCCATTTACTATCGTCGAAACCAATTTTGTTCCAGCCAGTTGCTTCTTTTGTGGCATCATATTCTTCTCCATCGTATTCGTTATTGGCCCTGATTGGTCCATCGGCGGTGCCTTTCCAGCTATCATCGGTATCAATATTGGCTGTAGTCCCATCGGTGTATATAATATTGATGTTCAGCAGCATTTTCGGGAAGCCAAATGTTTTGATTTTATATGGTTTTTCATTTTGCCGCATGGCGAAAAACCGGCCATTACCCAAAATTGTACCGATTGCATTTTTACCATTCTGAATATAATTGGTTACATCATAGGTATTATACTTTACATTTTTGGTGTAATCGGTTGGCGATGGCGACAAGACGTCTTCTCCTACTTTTTTACCATTGATATAAAGTTCATATAAACCTAAACCAATAATCGACGCCGTGGCAGATTTGATCTGTTTGGTGCTCTGAAATTCTTTCCTGAAATACCTGGCTGATAAACGCGAATCTGTTTTAATATTATCCCACGGAAAAGCCCTGTCGAAACCAATCCATCCTTTGGGCCAATCTTTATAATAAAGCAAACCCATCGAAAAATAGTTGTTTGCCGACCATTCACTTTGTCCCACATTAGTCCAGGTTTTTACTTTCCAATATGCTTTTTGCCTGCTATTGAGTGGTTTTCCATTATAATTAATATGAATTGATTCTGATGAATTTACTTTGCCAGAATCCCATATATCGCCTTCATTTGCCTTTAACTTTTCCGCAGATGAAGCAACCAAAATCTGATAAGCGGTTTGTATTACATTACGCTCTTTGGAAATGATATGCCAGGCAAACCTGGGTTTTTGAACATCGATTCCCAAAGGATTTTCGAGCATCTCGCAGGTGGTATGCTGCAAAGCAATTTGTGCCACCACTTTTGAAAAGGGTAGTAAGCAAATGCTGATGATCGATATGTAGGTTTTAATGTTCATTCACTTCCAGGTTGATTACACTTACTTAGTTATTCTTTATTTGCTCCCGCTGATTTCGGAGATTTCCGCAGACCAACGATTCCCTCATCTGCGTAAATCCGCCTTATCTGCGGGCTATTTTTTCTTCTTTATTTTGCGAAGACTTAGCGTTCTTTGCGGTTAATCTACAACCCCGAAAAATCAAAATACAGCGTCATATTCAATGCCCTGGTCGGGTCTTTATCAAAATCATAAAATACATGTTTCATTCCCATTGGTCCGGTGGTTTCTGGTTTCTGTGTTTTAGTGCCAATTGCCGAAATGCCATTCATAAAAGAAATATCACCGTTCGGAAAGGTCGGATTCATGTTATCATATTCGGTATCTTTTGATTTTTTTGGCGTGAATAACCTCAAAAACACATCTTCACGATCGGTTACCACTTTAAAAGATTGCTGTTTGCCAATAAATTCGCACCAGTACATGTTCGAATAATAACCTTTAAACTCGGGATATTGCCAGGGCGCCTCGCCAGTAGCCGAGTTGTTGTAATCCTTTTTCCAGATCCCGAATTGGGTACCTTTCATTCTGTTTTTCCAAACACGGTACGGACCGTTTCCTTTATATTCCACTGCTTTGATTTCAGTCTCCGGATAAGAAAAATTAAGGCCTACGAAAGTGGTAAAGTAAGCTGAAGGAAAATATTTTACTTCCATTTTTAACCAACCTGATGGGTAAATGGTCCATTGTAAGGTATTCCAACTTTCTTTTTTATCGAATTTTGATTCAATAACCAAATTTTCTCCATCCATTTTAGCTGTAAAATTTTTAAAGTTATTTACGGCATCTTGTAAAATAGGACCATTAGAAAAAGGAATTACGCCTTTAGAATTTGTAACTTTCTCCAACATTCCATCATGTTGATTTATTGTAAATGTCAAATCATTTACAGAAATCCAGAACGTCTCTCCTGTATCCCAGGATTTTACTTTTGAAGTTCCGGTTTTTACCACCAATTTCTCTGCATCATCCTTTGGCAAGGCAATTGGGAAACTCCAGGTAAATAATTCTTTGCCATCTGGTCCGTTTACGGTAAGGTAAAGTGCATCAAAATTTCTCCAATCAGCAGGAAGATTGATTTTTAATTTTCCTTTTTCAAAAGGTTTGATATCTGGCGCATCCGCTTTTCCTGTTTTGAATTCAGCATCCTCACCTGCTTTTAGTTTTTTCAATTTCCAGCTGAATGTACATTGATTAAGATTAGTGAAAGCATAACGGTTTTCGAGCAGGAATGAACCATCAAATCCAGCGGTCATTTCTCTTTTTTCTACAAAAACCGGACTCCAAACTTCTTTAATGGTGTAAAAACTGCCTTCTTTTTCGTGGTATGGACCAACAATCCCATCAGGGCCATGATTACCATCAGTATCCAGTTCGCCGTTTTTATCGGTACGCACTACCCCCTGGTCGGCGAAATCCCAAAGAAAACCACCTGCCGAAAGTGGATTGTTCCACATGGCATTCCAGTAATCTTCGATCCCTGCACCATGACCTCCATCCCACATGCCATGCAGAAATTCGGTAGGCATTAAAATTTTATGTCCGTGATCGTAGTTACCAATTCCGTAATTAAATTCGCGGTAATGTGTGGTTTCGAAACCGCCAAAAACCTCCCAGGGATGAATTAATGGGCGCTTTTGTATATCTTCTTCAGCAAAAAGATGATCCAGTTCCCGGTTATGTCCACCTTCATTTCCATTTGCCCAAAAGATAATCGAAGGATGGTTTTCGTCATTCAACATCATTTCTTTCATCAATTTGGTACCCGTTGGCGTATCGTAGGTGCCATGCCAGCCAGCCAGCTCGTCCATTACAAACAATCCCAGCGAATCGCAAACATCCAAAAAATGACCATCAGGAGGATAATGCGACATCCGAACGGCATTCATGTTCATTTCTTTCATCAATAATACATCGGCAATGCTGATTTTTTTACTCGTAGTACGGCCTGATGATGGATAAAAAGAGTGACGGTTTACGCCTTTAAATTTCATTTTCACTCCGTTGATATAAACACCATCACGTTCTTTTACTTCAACGGTTCTGAAACCTATTTTTTTAGAAAGCTGATGAATTTCCTTTCCATTTTTGATCAATGTAAATTGAGCAGTATAAAGATTTGGAAATTCCGTTGACCATAATTCAGGATTAGAAAACTGATGGTCAAGAGTAATATTTTGAGCTCCCTTTTTTATTGAAGTGTTAAACCTATCGCCAAAACGTTTTCCATCTTTCGTAAAAAGTTCTACTTCAACTTTATCCGCATCTCCAGTGTAAGCTAATTTCGCATCGAAATTTCCATTGGCTTTGGCATCAATCTGAATTCTATCGATATGTGTTAAAGGTACCGATTCAAGATAAACAGGTCTGAAAATACCACCAAAAATCCAGAAATCAGCTTTACGTTCGGCTTCGTTAACAGATTGATTGGCAGAATGCTTGGATACTTTCACTTCTAGTAAATTATCGCCTCCAAGTTTTATTAATTTCGAAATATCATATCTGAAAACATAAAAAGATCCCTGGTGTATTTCTCCGGCTGATTTTCCATTTATTTTTACTTCGGTATCAGTCATCGACCCCTCAAAAACAATATTGATTTTCCTGTTTTTCCATTGGGTAGGAACTTTAAAACTGTATTTATAAAGTCCTTGTTCTTTGCCTTTATTCTCTTCTTTATTGAAACCGTAATTGTATTTTCCGAAACCCTGTAATTCCCAGTTCGAAGGTACTGGAATGGTTGTCCACTTGCCCGAATTAGCACCGGCGGTACAAAAGAAATCCCAGTTAACGGTATTGTCGTTCCCTGTTCCGGATAGATATAGTTTTTCTGTTTGCTGTGCCTTTACGCTACAGAACATTATTGTTAAACACCAGAAAAGTATAAATCTGAGTCTCATTAATTGGTTTTAAATTGTTTGGTTAGCGGATTATCGGTTCTGAATGGCAATGCGGGTAAACCATTACTGTAAAAATTTCCGGTTGGATTTTCGCTCCAATTGTAACGCACGGCTACCGGGTTTTCGATCTCTTTTGCTGAAACAACAACTTTTCCATTTTTAACAATAGCCTCAGCATTAACGAATTTACCCTCTTTTCCGGCAATTGTAAATCCAGTGATGGAAGATAAATGATCAGTTTTCAAATAATCAAAATCCAGGGTTGCCTTGTCCCCAACAAAAGAAATACTTTTGTAAACGGGACCTGAAAAATCTATTTTTTGGTTGTAGGTTTTACCTAAAGCCAATAGCGCTAATCTTCTGCCTACTTCCCATTTATAGGTTGGATGCAAATCTCCACCGTTATCATTCAAATCCGAAGTGGAAATCATGCCGGTATTTGGCAAGCGCAAAAGCTGCTGTTGAGCCTCCCAAAAGTTGGGTTCTGTGTCAGCTGTTAAGATAATCTTATCGCTTTTTTGCTTACTGTAATCATAAGGAGCAATTTGCACATAATAAAAAGGCAACTGCTCGCCCCAGGTTTTACGCCAAAGGTTTACCAATGTTTTTAATTTGTAGGAATAACTGATGTTTTCATTCAAAAAACAGTTTGTTTCGCCCTGATACCATAAAAAACCACGGATTTTGAATTTCGCAAGCGGCTCAATCATTGGTGTATAAAACTTTCCGGGGTCATTGCTAACTTTTTTGTCTGTAAAATAGGTTTCCTGTGCAAAAGCTTCTGGTGCTACCCAGGGTTCGATGGCGCTACCAGAAACGGCAGAAGAAATCATGCCAACAGGTACACCCAATTTCGCCTGAATTTCTTTAGCGAAGAAATAGCCTACAGCCGAGAAAGCACGTAATGCTGAATCTTGTGCCACTGCCCAGCTTTTATGAGTGGAATCAGGTTTGCTTAATTGCTTGCGATTTACCAGGAAAATCCTGATTTGTAAATTTTTAGCTTTTTCCACTTCGTCATACGGGAAACCCAGTTTTTCATTCTTAGGCTTAGGAATTTTCGCCAGCTTTCGCATTTGATATTCCATATTTGATTGTCCGGAGCATACCCAAACTTCGCCAACCAAAATATTGGTTAATTCAATTTTGTTTGTACCTGAAATCGTCATCGATTGTGGTTTAGCTGATGTTTTTAAAGGTGTTAACATAACCGACCAGTTTCCGCTTTTATCGGTAACTGCTTCTTTTCTCTGCCCCGCAAAAGTAACCTCTACTTTTTCATTTGGAGCAGCGTAACCCCAGATATTAATGGGTTTATCACGTTGCAAAACCATATTGCTCGATAAAATTTGTGGCAATAGGATTTTTGCGTTGGCGGTGAAGGAAAAAATAGTAATTATCGTCATTGCGAGGAGGCACGACGAAGCAATCTTTTTAGCCTTACGCAAAGATTGCTTCGTTTCGATGAAAAATCGAAAACTCGCAATGACGATATTTCTAGTAAAATTGTGCATCTAAAACCTTTCCGTTTTTAAATATTTAATTGAATAAACTGCCTCTTTTGTCGATTCCCCTGCATTTTTAAGATCATAAGTCTGATCGGCTGGAGTGTCTATATCAGGAAAACGGCGGACATCGCCGGTACGGAAAACAATACGTGAAACATCGGCCACAGGCTGGAAAGCCAAACTGGTCAGCACCTCTTTTCCGTTGACAGTAATCGTATAGAACCGCGTAAAGGCATCTAACTTCAGTTTGATATCGTAGTTTTTGCCAGCATCGTACTTCATGAAATTTTTATAACGTGCTCCGGCTTTTGCACTTAGCGTTGCAGCGCTATCAAAAGTCAAACGAACGGTAGCGGTTCCTTTTGCATCCTGTAATTCAATTTCCAATAATCCAAAGTCCTTCTGCTTTGGTGTAACCGAGAATGAAGTAATGATTTTGCGGGATGCAGGAAACAATCTTTCGGCTTTTGCATAATCAAATGGGTCTTTATCTTTTAAGATTAAAGCTCCATCCTCAACTTTTACAGGTGCCCAAAGCGGACTGTATATGTTCCACATTTCGAGTGCTTTATCTTTTGATAATTTGCCGAAATCATCATTTACATGCTGCTTTGCCTTATCATTAACCGGCACAGGAACCGAAGAAATCCAGATATCTTCTTTGTTCATACTATAGGTTACCCATAATTTACCGTCTTTCGGCTTTCCGTTTCCTTCTTCAATGCCACGCACATATTGCGGACCATACGACTTGTAATTGCCGCCATAACGCATCGGCGTAATTTCGCCATTTACCAACAATAAATTGGTATAATCCAGGCCATTTTTACTGGTCGAAATGGCTAAAGGCCATCTATATTCTGAAGGATTATATACGGTGGCATAATTGCCATCCGAAGTTTTTTGCCCCCAGATTTTGGCATTGCTGTTGACAAAACCAGGCGCACGCGAAGCGTTTTCAGGCCAGCTTTTGCCATTATCGGTGCTGATTGCGGTTAGGGCATTTTTCCATAATCCCACCACTCTGCCATCTGGTAAATGATAGTAGCTGAAAGCTTTATATTGTTTCTGTAAGGTAATTAAAGGATCTTTTCTATCTGCTTCTTCATTCCATTGCTGCGTCATTAACCTATTTGACAACAATTCATTACATGCTTCAATGAAAGTTTTACTTTTGCTTTTGGTGTATAGCGGGTATTTGGTGTTTTTCTCTGAATAACCGGGATTGTAATGGATAAAATAAATCGGACCATATTTTCCATCGGCCTGAATCTCCCTTACAGCCCTACCGATTCCATGCCCGTCGTTCGGATCATCTTTTGCATCGAAACTAATGGCATAAAACCCCAGAACCAGAAATATATTTTTGGTAGAAACATAAAAACCCATGCGTTGGTGCATCACGGCATCCAAATCTTTCGCTACATCGGTTCTACCCTCTTTTGTCGTTCCATCAGGAATGCGGTAAATTGGGAAAACCACTTCAGGTTTGGTCCAGGTGTAACCATCTGTTGAAGATTGTACTAAAGTTTGTCCTGGCGGGATGCTCTCGCCTACTTGATCACTTAAATATTCGATATAAAATTTGTTGTTCCAATAGGCTAACATTGGTGCGTGGTTGTAAGTCCAGCCAAAGTTTTCGGCAAGTTCTGGGTGTTCGCGGTTTGCCCTAAACGTTTGGATGCTGTGTACGCCCATCACCGGCGAAAGCTGCCCGTGGTGATAATCGGCATTAACCAGAGTTTTACCTGTATAACGCACGGTATCCTGCGCCTGCGAGGATTGTATCGCAAGTGCAAATGGCAGGGTTAAACAAAGTATTTTAAATGTATTCATGTTTATATTTTGGTCTCTGTCATTCTGACAAAGGAAGATTCTCTAGCCGATTAGCACTTCCTGAAATTAACCTCAAATGCTTACAGTGAGGTTTTCAGCCAGTTTTTCATCTTATAAAGATCCTTCGTGCCTCAGGATGACAACAGTATTTAAGTTTAAACCTCGTAGGTTTTAAAAACCTACGAGGTTTGTAACCGCTATTTCAATAAATTCTCAATCAATTCCTTTTTCACTTTTATAATTGTCCCGTGTTTATGTCCTTCTGGCACTGAAACTTCTGCTGTTACATCTTTAAAAGTTTTAAAATCGGCTGTTTTATAAGCCGAATAAATCTTTTGTCCGTAAGCGTCGAAGTAGATCAGCCAATCATTTTTAACTTTTACTACCGTTGGTCCTTCTGTTAATTTAGGGCTAAAGGTTTCCGAAATATTTTCATACGGACCTAAAGCATTTTTTGCAAAAGCAACCTTTAAATTTCTATTCGGACGGGTATTATCCTTCAGCACCAGTACATAATCTTTAACAGCCCTTTTCACAATAACCGCATCAATCACACTGAAACCAGGATCTAAGAAGAGTTTAAGCTCCGAAAAAGTCACAAAATCCTTTGTGGTGATGCTGTACATGCGGTGGTTGTTTTCTTCTTCTTCTATTCCCTTTGCAAAACGAAATGGGATGGTTGAGGCCCAAATGATCACATATTCCTTTTTCTCGTCATCGTAAAAGATTTCAGGCGCCCAAACATTTACGGTTTTAGGTTCTTTCTCCATTACCGGAAGAAATTTCTGCTCCGTCCAGTGGATCAGATCTTTTGAACTGGCATAACCAAAACCTTTATCACCTTTCCAGCTGCAGGTCCACACCAGATGAAATGTTCCATCAGGCCCTTGAACAATGGATGGATCACGTAGCACTTTTTGTATTCCGACTTCAGGTTTTAAAAAGGTTTTGTTTAAATCTGTCCAATGGTAGGCATCGTAGCTGTATAAAAGCCTTAAACCCTCAGTTGCGGGTTCATGAAAAGAAGTGAATAAATAGGCTTGTTTGGTGCAGGAGCTTAATCCGCACAAAAGCAGGCCAATAATGGCGAAACGAAATGATGCTATGGATTTTGGTTTAAACACTGTTTTTTATTTTCTTTAGTTTAACTGTCAGTCTGAGCGGAGTCGAAGACCTCAAGTTGTAATAATTAAAGAGATTGCCCTTCGACTACGCTCAGGGTGAAATCCCTATTAGATTATCGCAATAGATTTCTCCATTCCGTTACACTCCAGTCGAAATGACGATTTTTTTAAAATGATACACCTTAAACCCTCTACCTTTAAACCCTCAACCTTCTTTTATATCCCCTCCAACACCAACACCCAATCGTTACCATTTGCAGATTCGCCGGGCGGGTTAAATTCTTTAATTCCTTTATTTTCAAATTCTCCGATTTTTATCGTTTTACCTGTTCTTGGATCAAACCAGGATGCTTTTACTTCATCACCATCAATTTTGCCCATTTGTACACTGAAATTTCGTCCCGTATAGGTGTAAAGCAATGCAAACTCTTCCCCTCTTGTGGCAAGAATGCGATCGTACTTTTCGCCATTTTTACCTGCAATTAAAGTTTGATCGGGTATGCGGTCGAAATAAGGATGTACCAGCATTAAATCTTTTAAATATTGCATCTGTTTTGCACCTGGCGCGTTAATGGCAGTAATCCATTGGTCTTTCGGACCATAAGCAGGTTTTAAATCTGTCTTTTTGTACAGCTGCATCACCGAATTATGGCCATAAGTATAACCAAAAGCACCTGCAAAAACCGACCAGTAACCATATCTTCTTACATCGGCATCTGTCCAGCGGGGTTGTGTGGTATCGTGCAAACCTTGAGGAATATCCTCGTAAGATGGTTCCCCATCAATGGTTGGTTTGGTAGGTTTCAATTTATAATCCGCTTCGATATATTTCCAGTTGTCTTCGCCATAATGCAATTTTTCATTTTTAGAAGTATCCTGATCATAACGGCGGTGACCTGATTGAATCATATCAAAATCACACCATTTAGCCTTTTGAAACCATTGTGATGATGCTGTTCTTCCCCTTGGATGGAAAGTAATGAGGTGATTGGGATCATTGGCTCTTAACGTTTCACCGATGGTATTCCAAACGTCTGCACCGTCACTTCCTTTAATATCGCCACCATTTAACCAAATGATGTTCCATTTGTCTTTATAACGTTTAGCTAAAAACTCAGAATAAGCCTTTGCCTGCGTTTTATTTACTTTTTTATTTTTCACATTGGTACCCCAAACCGGAACCAAGGCCATATAAAGACCTTTTTCCGCTGCCTGATCAACGATATAATCCACATGGTCCCAATAATCGTAAGCCAGTGAATCTTTTGGATCATTGCCCGGCGTAAGCATCGGCTTTGAAATATCGGCATGAACCACTGATGAATCTAAATACACATTACTTGAGGGAACATCGTGCAGTAACATTATCTGAATTACATTAAAACCTTTCTGTTTACGATCTTCGAGGTAAGTATTCGATTCTTCGCGGGTTAACCGGCTGAACAATAACCAGGCTGTATCGCCCAACCAGAAAAAAGGTTTGCCATCGCCGGTGGTCAGGTATCTGCCATTTTCAGAAACCAGGATGCTCTTATCTCCAAAATGAGGCTTTTTCTTACAGCCAAAAGCGATGCAGGAAATAATAGCAAGTAAAAATATGTTGGTTTTAAAGTTCATGTTAAATTTTATTGATGATAATCACTTCGTCGCCTGCTGCTGCTTTATTTAATTTCACTACGGATCCACCGTTTATTTTCTCTTCTTTAAGGGCTTTTCCCGTTTTGGTATTCAATATTTTGACATTAAATTTTCCAGAAAATTGACTTAAATCGAGATTGATGGCTTCAGTAGAAGCATTATATAAAATATAAGCTTTGCCTGCATTTTCCAATCCGTACTGTTTTGCTGATTTGCCTGCCGGAAGAAATGGATTCATAGCGGACGCAAGATTTAAAATAGAAGCATCTATACTACTTACGTTAGATAGCGAACCTCCGGCCATTAAAATAGCCCATCCGAAGCTGTCAAAACTATCTGCCGAATAAATCACTGCTTTTTCAGGGAATTTGTTTTTGTATTCGGATACGGCATGATAAACTTCTTCGAAGGACGTTTTCTTCGGTTTTAGCAAACGGGCATGTTGACGTGGGGCCAAACTTAATCCGCCTTGTGGTGCATAAGCGGTTCCATCTGCCTGGTAATGCCAGTAACGGATATCGATCAGGTCAACCACTCCAGCACGTTTTGGATCGGCCAAAATTGCATCCTGAACATCTTTGTTCACACTTAAACCGATAATCGGGTGTTTGCCTGTTTCTTTCTCCCATTCGTTAATGGTATCGATCCAGAACTGAACAAAATGCAAAGGACCAGTAAATTCGGCACCGATTAATTGAATGACACCGGAATTTCCGTCAAAATTCTCTAAACATTTTCTGATATAAGCTTTATGGATAGCCCTGCGGTGTTCGTTGGTGATGTCGTAAAACTGCTCGGCCATAAAAATGCGTTTATCCCCGGCATAAGGCACAGGTTCAGGGAAACCCGTATTATTGATGTTGTTTGCGGTACGCCATGGAAAATCGGCATAATGTGCACCAGCTTCGATTATATTGTGCTGAAAATAATTTTCGTGGATCAACACCAATCCTTTCTGATCGGCAAGGTTTGCAAATTGTTTCAACCTGTCCCAATACCAGAGATTATATTTGGTGATGTCGTATTTGCTCAACCCATCCCAGGCTTTATCCTGTCCGCTACGGGCGAAAGGCAATTCGTAAAAAGGTGCCCAAACTTCTCCATCCATGCGGCGGATGCGTTCGTGATCGTCCCTTCTCCTGTCGTACCAAAGTCCATAGTTATGATCAAGCACCTTAACCGAATCGTTTTTCATCGAATCGGTAATTTCATCAAGGTCATCTGTTAAGCCATTTCCTGAGCGACCGGGAACAAAACGGGTAATATGGAATTTAGTATTTTTTAATCCATAAGGACGGGCACTGCCGTTCCACCAGGGTACATCCTGGCGATCCCCCACCACAATTTGATTCCCACGAACCAGCCACCCATTTTTGATGCTCATCGCGTTAGCAAGCGTGGGCTGAAGCACCTTATCCAAGCCAATTTTATCAATATTTTTTGCCTGCCCGGTTTCTGTCGGGATTTTATTCCGATCAGATGCCCCATCAATGTATTCTGAAACGGTTAAAGCAGGTTTGTAAGCCAGTTTTGTGAGTTTTTGGGCAACATCAACGGGCGGACTGCTTGATGCTTCGGTTTCAACCGGAAGAACAAAATTCCTGGTTTCTGCATCATTCCCGATCCGGTCTGCTAATTGAGCATAATATAAACTGCGGGGCTGAATCTGCTCGTTCGACATGTCCCAATAACCGTTTCCGGCAAATTGCGACCAGGTTCCGAAAGCCCAGTTTTGTGCGGTTGGTGGTTGAAAATTATCAACCCTTGCAGCGCTACATTGCCAAAAAACACTGTTCGCGGCACTCCAGCCTGCGCCTTGTCCATCTTGTCCGCGGTTTAAGTAACTTAAAGCTTGTCCATCTATATTGACAATATCGAATAACACACCTGATGCCCAACTATCAATCGCTCCACTGAAACTGAAAGGTAAATAAGACTGACATTGAACGAAAACATTTGGTCCCGGAGCACAGAAACCCACTGCAAAATCATGGTAACCATATTCAGAATATAACCTTTGGAAAAGCGTTTGCTGACCTGTGGTTAAAAAGGTAAAACGGCGTTCGCCACCAATCTCAGAAACCGGTGCAAGTGATTTACAATCTTCAACGGTAATTCTTTTAGCGGTTTCGAGTAGATTCACGGCAGAACCTGCAAAATGCTCAAAAACCACCTGACGCACCCATGCATCTTCTACGTTTTCTAAACAGATGGCTGTCCAGCGGTGATATTCATCTTTAATATTTTCTTTATGGTAATCTGATTCGATTTTTAGGTTTTCCACACCCGATTGGGCAATTCTGCCCTCCCACTGGTATTTTGAAACGGTGCCTCCGCCATATTTAGCATCTAATGCAGTAGTAATTGGCGCATCAAAAGTAATGCTTGACCCGTTTATTGCGGTAATTTTACGGTCCCAATGGATATCCCTGGTTCCTGGTTTCCAGCCTAAAGCACTTTCACCACCACCAAATTCGACTGTTTTTAAGGTTTCAATCCATTCTTTAGTAGATGGGCGGTTTATGATGATTTTATCGCCAACTTTAAGGCCGTTGGTATTTGCCAAAGTAATTTTATTTGCATTTACAGGCACATAAGCATCTGTAATGGCAATGGGTTTTTCTTCAATTCGGTTCTTTTTGCCTAAAATCCTGATCACACCAATGCGATCTAAGCCTGTGGCAAAAATCATGGTACCGTTTTCGCCAAATCCGCTGCCACGTAGCACCACGCCAGAGGCGGTTAATTTTAATGTTCCGGCAACTTCGTAAGTTCCTTTTTCCAATAAAACCGCACCACGTAAACCATCTTTCCCGACAGGCAATTTTGAAACATAATTAATGGCCGATTGGATCCTTAAAGTGGCATCACCTTTCGCAAGAGGAACAACAACTTTTATTGTAGCAGTTGGAATGGCTTTTTCGCCTGCCATGTAACCTGCATAAGAAAAATCGGGAATGCGGTTCCCTTGTTCATCCGGGGTATAAGCCATTTTACCATCTTTGCCTTTAAAAATGGGTTTTGGTGGCTCAACAGGCTTTGTTTTTTGTGCAAAAGACAAATTTGCAACTAAAAACAAGATAACCATCATGGCGAAGGTTTTTAGTTGTATTGCTTTTGATATATGGTTAGTTTTTGGCATATTTTTATTATTTGACCACAAAGGCATCGAATACCCTTCTCTTTGGCCGTCATTTCGAGCGGAGGGCAACGCAGTCGAGAAATCTATTTTGCTAGATAGATCTCTCCATTTCGCTGCGCTTCAGTCGAGATGACGATTTTTTGTAGAAGAAGATTACCAGTCTTTCAGCTTTAGTCTTTCTTCTTTAACCTTTCGCAGGCCTCACCTTATTAACATCCACCAGGCTATTTAAATATACTTCAATATTCGAATAACCTGATTTCGAAATTTTGGCAGCGTCTTTTGCATCTTTTGGGTTTAAACCATTTTTAGTTTCCCAGGCATCGGGAATACCATCATTATCAGTATCCACATAAGGTTTTCCTTTATATTCAGGGTAACCGCCAACCTGGGCAATATCAGAAATAATGCCTTTTTTGTAAGAATCGGCTGGCAAACGGCGTTTTACATAACTTTGTTTGGCAGGTAATTTATCCTCTTCTACGTGTTCAATTTTACCGGTTGTTACTTGTTTAATAATTCGTTGGTCTACCGCATCACGAACCGGTAATGAAGCTCCGGCATTGGCCAAAACATAATCATAAGCTTTTTTGGTATCGATGATGGAAATCTTGGCCATAGGTAAAGGTTGATCCGTACGGATGGAATCCAATAGTTTCTGTTTATCTCTTTTGCTTTCAGGCTGTATACCACCATCCCAGTTGTTTTTGGTTACTTTTTCGTTCCCTTCAATGATATTGCCGGTTACGTAAGCTTTACCAAATTCGTTGGCGAACTTTTTATCTCTACCCGATTCAGGTTTTAAGATACGATAAGAAATTGGTTCTCCGGCAGGTGTAATGGGTCCTGGTTTATAATAATTGTTGATGAAGCTATAAAATGAGGCATTATCGCCACCGTCGGCACTTCTGTTCCACCAGTTGAAGATCACATTATTGGCAAAACCAAAATCGCCATACATGCCCACCGATGGATTTCTGCTGATGTTTGATGCCCAAAGGTTACGCATAAAAGTGGAATTTAAACCACCAATTGTACTTCCGAAAGCGTGGTTATAGGTATCCAATGCTTCGGAAAAGATTGAATTTTGGATGGTGACGTTTACAGTAGGCAATTTAACAGGTTTAGAACCGTCTTGAGGATCATATACATGGCGATAAATCGACATATTTTCATCCAGTCCCCAGCTTGCCGAAACGTGATCGATAATAATATTTCCAACAGGATTGCCGCCAATGGCATCATCTCTTCTGGTAACATCGGTTGCACCACGACGGAAACGCATATAACGGATCACCACATCGTGGGTATTGATCCATACCGATTCGCCAGCGACACATACGCCATCACCAGGTGCACTCTGACCAGCAATGGTTACATAAGGTGCGCGAATGATCAATGGTGTTTTTAACCTGATGATCCCGGAAACGTTGAACACAATAATTCTTGCTCCACCCTGTTCGCAGGCTTCCCGTAAGCTTCCTTTGCCCGCATCATCAAGACTGGTTACCACATACACTTTACCGCCACGACCACCAAATGAATAAGCACCACCACCTTCGGCTCCAGGAAAGGCCACCATTTTAGATTGAGGCAAATCGCCTGGTTTGGCTGCCCATGGAATATAGGGTTTACCGTGTTTGGCCTCTTCATCCACAATGGATTTTACCTTTAAAAACTGCTTTTCCGATTTATCTTCGATGCTTTTCAAAAGTGAATCAGCTTTCTTTTCCATCGCTTCCGGAATAACCGGATATTGGGCGAAAGCCATATTTCCAATTCCACAAAGTGCAATAATGCTAAAAATTGAATTCCTGGTGCGCATTTTAGTTTGGTTTTACAATGGAAACAGGAACTACACTATTTACATAAACTTCGATATTAGAATAACCACTTTTGGTGATTTTTGAGGCATCAGAAGCATCTTTCGGATTTAAACCGTTTTTCAGTTCGTAAGCGTCAGGCATACCGTCGTCGTCTGAATCTTTGTAAGGTGTTCCTTTATATTCCGGATAACCACCCACCTGCGAAACTTCGGTAATGATACCCTGTTTATAAGAATCGCCAGGGAGTCTGCGGTGTTCGAACTGGAAAGCGGACGGCTTGGCATCAGGATGCACCTCGATTTTACCTGTGCTTACCTGTTTAACTACGCGGGTATCAACCGGATCTCTTTTTGGTAAAGTAGCTCCTGCATTTGCCAATACGTAATCTTTTGCCTGTAAGGTAGGTATAATGCTGATTTTTGGCATTGGGAAGGGATCTTTTGCCTTCATCGCTGCGAAATATTTACTGGCTTGCTCGTAAGACATTAGATTTCCTTTTTTATCTTCCAGCTGTACACCGCCATCCCAGTTGTTTTTGGTTACTTTTTCATTGCCATCGATGATATTTCCAGCGACATAAGCACGTCCGAAAACCACATAAGGTAATTTACTGCGACCAGATTCTGGTTTTAAAATGCGGTAACTGATCGGGTCTTTTAATTCGGTAACGGGACCTGGTTTGTAAAAGTTATTGATGATGTTGTATTGCGCAGTATAATCGCCTCCATCTGTAGAGCGGTTATTCCAGTTGAACACCACGTTATTGGCGAAATTGAAAATTCCGTTCCAACCGATTGATGGGTTCCGGGCACCATTATCAGCCCAAAGGTTACGTACAAAAGCACAGTTTTCTCCCCCTAAGGTTGAACCAAATGCATGGTTCCAGTAATCTAATGCTTCAGAAAAAATCGAATTTTGGATGGTAATGTTCACCGTTCCTAGTTTTTCTTCGGTTTTGCCAGTGCTATCGTTATACATGTGGCGGTACATCGACATGTTTTCGTCCAGTCCCCAGCTTGCAGAAACGTGATCGATCATGATGTTACCCACCGGATTTCCGCCAATGGCATCATCTCTACGGCCTACAAAGGTTTCGCCCCTTCTAAAACGCATAAAACGCACAATTACATCGTGTGTATTTAACCATACCGATTCGCCAGCCACGCAAACGCCATCACCCGGAGCCGTTTGTCCGGCAATGGTAATATAAGGTGCACGGATAATTAACGGGGTTTTCAACCTGATGATCCCTGCAACATTGAAAACTACAATCCTTGCGCCGCCTTGTTCACAGGCATCACGCAATGACCCCGGACCGCTATCATTTAAATTTTTTACTACGATTACTCTACCGCCATGACCACCAAAACTATAAGCGCCTCCGCCTTCAGCACCCGGAAAGGCCAATAATTTAGATTGTGGCAAATCGTTCGGTCTGCCAGCCCATGGGATATATGGTTTGCCTTCGCCTGCTTCTTTAGCAATAATAGGCTTGGCTTTTTCCCAGGCAATGTCCGATTGATGATAAGCTTCTTTCATCATCGAATCGGAAGACTTTTTCACATCGGCAGGGATATTGGGATATTGTGCGAAAGAATAATTAGCGGAGAGCATTAATGCTGTTGTGAACAACAGATTTAAAAAGTTCTTTTTCATTTGTGTTTTGCCCGTTAAAGAAGCAAAAGAAATTTAGCTGATATTTTTTGATTGGTGAAATTGTCAATCGGGAATTTTATAAAAATCGGCTCATTTCTGTTTATTTCTTTGGTTATAAGTTTTGGTTAGAAAGTATATTATATTTCAAAATTGCATGCAAAAATTGGCTGTTTACTGTATAATTTTGGCCAGGTATTGTATCATCTTTTCATTTGGTTAAAATGGCTGTAACAAATCAAATTCATTTTCACAACCGTGTTACAAGATAGAAATAATATTCATATATAAATGTAACATTCTTAAATGAAAAAAAAAGGAAACAAATTAATGTTCCCTTTTTCTAAAAACCAAATATAAAAAACCAGGGCGGCGAGCAAACCGCCCTAAGATCTTGTTATTTCAGTGGATCGAACGTGCCAGCACCATTTATACTATCCCAACCTGTTGTTTGTTGTAGGTAAGGACTTGCCGATAATACGGTTTGATTGATTCCAAAGAAATAATATTGAGGATACCAGGTAAATTTCCAATTCGCTGGACTTGTTTTGTCAAGATCATCCCGAACACTTACCTTAAAATAGTTATCGTAAAGATAATCAAGGTATTGATCGTATGTTGTTATGCCTGCAGGATAGGTTGCGGGGTCTCTGTCAATTAACGGAGCCGTTCCTGTAGCAGGTTTTAGTAATGGATCATTTGCGCCAACATAATCTGCACCTGCAGTTGTTTTAACGCCAATATAAAAACCAGTTCTGCGCGTACCGTTTAATGGAGCAAAACCTAATCTGGCTGTAGTTGCGCCTGATTCAAATAACATCCACCTCCTTAAATCCCAAAAACGTTTACTTTCATAAGCAAATTCTATTTTTCTTTCATTTAATACGGCTGCAAATAATTGGTCGCGGCTTAAGCCATTTCCAATACCATACGAACCATCGGTGCCTGCTAAAATACCTGCTCTATCTCTTATTGATTTGATTCCATCAAAGCCTTCGCTCAACTTATCTGTTCCAATAGCCGATTCGGCTAGGTTAAGCACTACTTCAGCGAATCTTATTTCCATATAATCTGTCGGACTATTGCTAAAATTACCGATGGAGTTGTTCGCATTTGGATTATTTGCTTTGCATAAATAGATACCACTAGCATTGGCGCCTTTAGTTTCGGTAGTTCCATTATAACCTGCTGTAGCTGTTTTTTTCCATACATAAGTCCATTGTTTATAATTTGTTGCTCCGCTATATGGCCAGATGGCACCGTTATATACAAAAGTTTTATAAAAGCGTGGATCTCTATTTTTGTAAAACTTAGCATCAGAATATGGGTAAGTTGAAGATGAAGCTGTAATCGGTTTACCATCTCTCATCGGGAAGGCATCAACAATCTGCTTGGTTGGAGATATTGATCCAGCCCCATTAATTTCACGCGAACGTGTAGCCTGTTCCCAGCCATTGTTTTTTTGTGGGTTTCCGATGGTCAGCGCATTGAAGCCAAAAGCGAATACAGATTCGATACTGTTATCAGCTGTAAACATATTTCCCCATGCCACACCGTTTGCTGTTCCTCCCACTTTATACAAACCAAAACCATTTGATTCTAATAACGTTTTTGCTGCCAAGTTTGCCTGGTAAGCTCTGTCCCAGCGGGCCCGGTCATCAGTACGGTTAAAAAGTGGACTAGCCCATGTTAACAGTACTCTGCCTTTTAGTGCGGCAGCAGCACCTGATGTAATCCTTCCATTATCTACGCCTGCCCATTTTCCTGGCAATAAAGAAATTGCCAGATCTAAATCTTTAACAATCTGTTCGATACAGGCAGAAGATGAACTTCTTTGTATTTCATTTGCTGGACCAGAAGAAACAATCGGGTCTTGAGGTGTTAATAGTAGTGGTACACCACCATACAATTTAACCAATTCGAAATATTGCCAGGCTCTCCAAAAATACATCTGTCCTTTAAATTTATTGGTAACATCTGTTGTTAAACCGTGTTTGTCAATTTCCTGAAGGAAAAGATTAATCTCTTTCATGCGTGTCCAGGTATTATTGGCTACACTGTTTGGCAAACGCTGGCCAAAGTATTTTAAAGCATTTGAATTTACATAAGAGATCTGAGCCCATTCTTTATTCCAATCTGTTTCACCTGCCAGTTCATCAGTTGTTTGGGTAAAGGCCGAACTGTAAGTACCATTATCAGTAGCACTCTGTACCTGAACATTCGGAGTTCCGTTATTGGCAGGCAAAAACATACCATAAACATAATCTACATATCCCTGAGCTAAGGATGCTTCTTGAAAAACCTGCTCATTAAAGCCTGCATAATCTTTTTTCTCTTCTAAAAAACTGTCTTTGCAGCTGGCGCTTAAAACTACCAGTGATACCAAAACATATATTATTTTATTCTTTTTCATGTCTTTAAAATTTAATAGTATAACTACTTTTAATTATTAAAACGTTACGTTTAATCCAAAAGAAAACGTTTTCAGGTTAGGAAAAACGTCGTATGCTGTATCACTGTCTCTATATGAATATGGATTATAGAAATTATAAGGGTTCAAGGCTGTTGCATAAACACGTACATTGCTTACTTTAACTTTTTCGAGCCAAGCTTTTGGCAAAGAATAATTTAACTGTAAGCTGGCCAAACGCATTCTAAAAGAAGAAACTTTCCAGAAATTTGAAGTTGGACTTAAACTTGTAGCTTCCCAGTTAGGATTTGGCATTGTACCAGTTGGATTAAGAATCGGATCGTAAATATCGCCCCAGATTTCTGGCACACTAGCAAAAGTACGGGAAATAGAATTGTTCATTTTTTTTCGCGCATCAATTTCCGACCACCCTCCAAACGAGCCTGAAATTACCGCTTCAATCCCAATTCCTTTATAATTGGCTTTCAATGTTGTACCGTAACCGTAGTGGTTGTTAGCTTTTTTAGATAGTTGTACCTGATCATTAAAATCGATGATGCCGTCAGGGCCAGCAAAAGTTCCATCAGGTTGTAGCGGTCCTCTAACATCTCTATAATAAAGCATACCTGGTTTTAAATCTTTTGCCAAAACTGCTGAACTGCTTCCTGCGGCGCCCGGGTTAACCGAGGTGATTTTATACTGATTTACGTAAGCATCAATTTCCTGCTGATCTTTGAACATGCCTAAATAATCGTAGCCCCATTTACCAACATCAGATGAGGTGCCATTACGTGGATTCCATGGATACAATATATCGTTTGCGTTATAATCTGCCTTAATTACTTTATTGTCTGACCATGCAAACCTGAAATCGACTCCATAACTGAAATCTTTTCCAATTTTATCATTCCATCCAATCCCAAGCTCATAACCAAAATAATCTGCTGTTGCATAATTTTGTGAAGCTACTGAGCCTCCAATGGTAATTGGAATGTTGGATGTTACCTCTGTTAAGATGTTGGTGGCATGATTGTAATAACCATCAGCAGAAAATGTAAGTCGGTTTTTTAAGAATTTAGCATCAATACCTATGTTGTTTTTAAGTTCGTCGCTCCAGGTTGCATCTGGATTTGGAGACGCCTCCATTTTATAACCTGCTGTAGCATTACCATCTCCACCGAAAACCGCTCCTTTACCATCCTGGAATGTATAACGCTGTCTCCATAACCAGGCTTTGGTTTGGTCGTTTCCTAATAAACCTATAGAGTACCTTAATTTCAAGAAGTCAATACCCGGCACTTTAAAAAAGTCTTCCTCAGAAATTACCCAGCCTAATGAACCTGAGTAAAAATTGCCCCAATAGTTACCTGGTGCAAATTTGGTTGAGGCATCACTCCTGAACATAAATTCGGCAAGGTATTTATCTGCGTAACTATAATTGGCCCTGGCCACATAAGATAGCGATCCACCTTCTGATTTTGTGGTACTTCCGTCAATAGCTCCTGTAGCTGAGTTAAACTGACCATTTGTTTGCTGTATAGGATCCGCTTTAAAAACCACTTCGTTATCATAAGCCTGTTCTGATCGTTCTACCGTTGCTAAAGCACCAATGGTATGTTTTCCAAAAGTTCTGTTGTAGGTAAGCACAAAGTTCGATTGAGTTGAACTTTGTGTGGTGTTCGAATAATAAAGCCTGTTACCATTAGAAGCTACAAGCGCAGTTGGCTGTGTTGCGCCATCGTAAATATGCTCGTTGGTGCCCAATTTTTTAAAGGTGTATACATTATATTTTGTACCGATCTGTGAGCCGGCGCTACTGCCCATATTTCTCGAATATGCAGCTCTTGCACTTAAGCCTTTTACGAATGGAATATCATATTGAGCATTTAAGTTTACAGTATAATTTGTAGTTCTGGTATTAGCCAAATTGCCCAATTTTTCAATTTCATAGAAATGATAAGTAGAAAAATCGTTCGTTGTTCCTGGTAATTTAACAGGATATCCATTGATATAAATAGGAACATAACGTGGTGCAAGAATCAGGTTACGGTAATCGTTATCATCCAGTTCGCTACCAATTTTATTAAAAGTTTTAATCAGTTCACTATTGTTTCCTGAAACCTGTAAACCCACTTTTAGGTTAGTAGCAACTTTAATATCGGCACCTGATCTGAAATTCCAACGTTTAAAATCAAGACTTGAAAGATTTCCATCCTGTTTGTAGTAAGCGATATCACCAAAATAAGTTGCACGGTCTGAGCCTCCTGAAATACTTAATGTATGTTTCATATTATAGGCCGATTTCCATGCGTCTTCTAACCAATCGTAATTGATATTTTTAAAATGTTCAAGTTCATCCTGGCTAAAAAAACTATCCGCCGCAGAGGCTCCTGTTGGATTTACATTTGCGCCGTTAGGTCCGTTCATAATGTTATAATACATGCCAAATTGGTAGGCACTAAGCATTTTGGTTCGGTAAGCTTCATCATTAACTGCATAAGAACCGCTATAACTGATGCGTGGAGGACCTATTTTACCGCGTTTAGTTTTTACCAATACGACTCCGTTACCTGCTCTTGTGCCATAAATTGCCGCTGATCCATCTTTTAAGAAAGACAGACTCTCAATCTCAGATGGATCGAGGTTATTGAAAAGTGTAGCATCTGGCTGCCCGTTCTGAGGATTGATCTGGATTACATCATCAATAACATATAGTGGATCTGTAGAACCACCATCTTTAGAAAAAATAGTGTTTGGATTTCTGATGGTAAGTTTGGCAGTAGAACCTGGTCTGGAAATACCTCCACTTACACCAACACCCAATATTTTTCCTGCCAGGGCAGCACCGATGTTACTCGCTGGTAAATCTTCTACTTCTGCTGCTTTGATATCAACCACAGCACCGGTTAAATGACTTCTTTTCTGAGTACCGTAACCTACCACAACTACATCTTCTAAGCTCTTGTTTTCGGATACCAATCGAACGGCTATATTGGTTTGTTTACCCACTTTGATTTGCTGTCTAACGTATCCGATAAAAGAAAATACCAGCACATCATCATCAGATTTTACCTGAATGGTAAAATTTCCATCCGAATTTGTACTTACATTACTCGGAATCCCTTTTAAGCTTACGTTCACACCAGGAATTCCCTGTCCATCTGCCTGATCGACAACCTTTCCCGTCACCTTTCGGTCCTGGGCAAAGAGGATTGTGCTTGCCAGTAGCATAAAAAGCAATGACAAAGAAATTTTGCGTAAAAATTTTAAGTTCATTTTATTATTTGGTTAGTTAATATTATTATTTAGGCTGGTTAGAGGCCCGCGTTTTAATGCTTTATGTTATAACTAATTGTCTAATTACACTGATCAATCAGTTTTTAAACTTTTGTTGTTAAGAAGAACAAAATAAATCGTTCGATTAACGCTTATAAAAATTAAAGTGAAAAAAAAATCGATGTGATTTGGCTCATTTTTTTATTTGGATCTAGATAAATATTTTGGTTAGAAAGTATGGTAATTCAAAGTTGCAATCAAAAATTGCCTGTTTTAGCGAGTATGTTCGCTATTTATTATACGATCTTATCAAATTGAAGGATAAAATATATAAACAACAGCCAGTGTTTTGATTTGGCGATACAAGATATAATTAATTCATATATAAATGAAATATTCTTAAATAAAAAAATCGAGACAATTAAATTGCCTCGATTTTTAACAAAAAGTGAAATTATTGTCTACCTAAAACTTCATGTTTTAATTCTGAATTTTCACATCAACATTTAAGAAAACTCCCCGGGATGAATTATTACTGGAGATGGAATTGACGTAGAAAGCACCATACTTACCTTCGGGCGTTAAGAAATAAAATAAACTGCCCGGTATTAATCCCGTAGTAATAGATTTGAGTGTGGGTTTTGCGCTTTTACCTGCTGTAAGAATCTGCGCACCGGTTCTTAAATTTAAGAAAGCTGAAGCTTGTCCCGTTTTTGGGGCAGCAAGTAAGGTTGCACGTTTATTTGTCCATGTGCTCATATCATAAGCGGTAAATGGCATCGGATTGGCATCTAAAGCATAAGTATTGTACAAATAACCGTTTACACCATTGGCCGTTACCGGCGTACGATAAATACCAAGATCGATTTTATCGGTGTTCTCTTTACCGTTGGAGTAGCTGTATAGTTGTCCGCTGGTTAAAGAAATATAAGAATTGGCTACTTTGGTAACGGTGTCCGGAATAAAGATTTCTCTGGATGACCAATATTTATAATCGGGCAGCACATTTAAAGTAATGGTTTTGTAACCATCGCCCAGGTAAATGCCACCTTTATCCAACGCCCAAATCCGGTAAGAGATTAACCCCACCCTTGTGTCCATTTTTAGCTTAACGATACCTGTAGCTTTTTTGCGCTGTGTATCATCCAGTGCAATTTTTGTAGGGATGGCAGATGAGGTTTCGAAAATACAGGCCACATACATATCTGTTTTAGGCGATTCGATGGTGTATTCTAAATAAACACTATCGCCTACGTTTACATCTTTATAACTGGTTACAGCATAAGGGCTTTTGGCCGAATAGGTTACCGTAACATCTTCGAACATGTTAAATATATTAGTGGTTTCTTTTTTACAGGCTGTAAAAAAAATTGTTGCCATTACGATCAGGCCAACAATATTTAAATTTCTTTTCATTTTAAATTTTATTTACTGATGAATATTGGTTTACAACGGATCGAATGTTCCACCGTCCCACCCTATGGTTTGATCTAACAATGGACTCGAATTCATAAATGTAGACGGCAGGGCGTAAAAATAATAGGTATCCAATATCCCAAAACCATTAGGCCCTTGATTTACGTTGGTTGCAGCAAAATATTTATCAAACGTAGCGCGGTCGTTTACATTAATGCTTTCCCTGAAACGGATACCATTGGTACCTACAGCTTCTAATTCGGTTTTCAATGCGGTTGTTTTCACTGTCCATTGAATAGTCTGCATCTGGCCGCTCAATAAATGGTAACGTCGGGTGCGTCTTAGATCGAATGAGCGTTTACCTTCGAAAGAAAACTCAACCATACGTTCGTTCATAATCAGGTCGCGCATCAGTTCTTTTGAAGTAGCCAGGTCTAAACCATAGTTTTTAGTTCCCGGTTGTATCCCTGCCCTGATCCTGATCTGTTTAATCAGGTCTTTCGCTTCTTGTAAATTGCCGATTTCGTTGGCACATTCGGCATAATTTATAATGACTTCGGCAAAACGGAGCTCTACCCAGTCTAAACCGTTTCCACCAAAATCGTTGGCATTAATTACTGAACCTTTAGCAAGATCAGGATCGCAAAATTTCTTTAAATAAAAACCCTGTGGTGATGCTTCGGTAATGCCACTATTGTAACACCATTGTTTACGGGTAGCCAGGCCGCTTAATTTCCACGGACTTCCGTTATAAGCAATGCTTGCATCTAAACGGGGATCGCGGTTTACCCAAAACACCACCGGATCATAAGTGAAAGAACTGGCCTGCCCTACCGGAACACCATCTTTCATGGTGTAGGCATTTACCAATTGTAAGGTTGGTGTAAAAGCAGATGCATTGCCACCTTCTTCTGTAGGTCTGCTTTTTTGTTCTACATTTTGTCCTCTTTTAGAAAGTTTGGCCGAATATGAACGAACGATGATGGCTTCAGGATTAGCCGTTCCTTCTTTAAGGAAAATGTCGGCATAATTTGGCATTAACGACGCCCCTGCAGCTTTACAGATATCGTAAGCTTCTTTATTGGCTTCGTAAGCTTTTTGCCACCTGCTTTGATCGAATGGGTGTGCGGGATTATTGGTTGGATTAAATTGCGGACTAGCCCAGTACAATAAAACTCTTGCTTTTAATGCAGCTGCCGCCTGACGGGTAAATTTTCCTCTTTCGGTAGCATCAACCCAGGTTACTCCATTTAACAGGTTCATGGCCGAATCGAGATCGCTTACAATGGCCTGGAAACATGCCGATGCTTTTGCACGCCCGGTGAGCGTTAAATTATCGGGATCCTGTGTTTCAAGCACCAGTGGTACTCCACCATAAAGCCTTACCAACTGGAAATAGGTAATGGCTCTTAGCGCGAAAAACTGTCCGCGCAACTTGTTTTTCGAAATTTGTGATAAGGTTCCTTTCGGGATTTCTTTTAAGGCAACATTGCAGCGGGCAATATCGAAATAACGGTTATCACCTTTATTGCCCTGGTATTTGGTGGCAATAAATTTTACGTCATTTGAGGTTAAAACCCCGTTTACCCCAATGGCCTTACGCATAATTGATTCTGAAGAAGAAAATTTATCTTCATCACTGGCATAAATCACATTATCGGCCGTTATTTCGTAAGGGAAATCGGGCATGGTTACATCGTAGGTATCATTTAAAAGAAACTGAATAGAACCTTCATTATCCCAAATCCGTGAATCCATTCCGTTTCTATCTTCGAGGTCGAAAAAATCCTTTTTGCAGGAAGTAGAGAACAAGATAAGCATCGCCATCATTCCGATCAGCAATGTGGTTTTATTTTTTAAAATCATTTTAGCTTGGTTAGAGTGATACAACATTACAGGCTTACATTTAATCCTACTGAGATGGTTCTGAGCGTAGGGTAATCATAAATGGTTGATGAATAAGGATCTTTGTAATCTAAAGGATTGATGATTGTCCACAGGTTATTGCCCGTTAATACAAATCGCGAATCGGCGATGCCTAATTTATTCATGAAATTTCTCGGCATTTTATAGGTCAGCGTCATGTTGTTTATCCTGATCATGGTGCCGCTTCTTGCCCAGAAGGTCGAATTCCAGCCAGCAGCAATAGAAGGATCATCAAAACGTGGAAACTCGGCATTGGTATTTTCTGGTGTCCAGTGATCTTTCCAATAAGCCGGAACATTTACAGTTGTGCTTGCCGGAGCTTTAGATTTGGTGTCAAAAAATGCTTTTCCGCCAAAACGGGTTACAAAATTCGTATTCAAACTAAAGGCTTTATAGGTAAGGCCAACGTTAAAACCAACTCCAAAGGAATTAAGGCTTTTGAACATTAGCGTCTGGTCTTTTTCAGTGATCTTTCCATCGCCGTTAACATCTTCATAGTATAGCCAGCCCACTTGCGGTACTGATCCGTTAATGGTATAGGTAGGATATTTATTCAATAAAGCATCTACATCGGCCTGTGTCCTTAACATTCCTTTCGAAATCAGCCCGTAGTTTGAGGTATTGTATACATTTGGATTGGTGCCAAACTGGTATTTAAGATCCGGGTAAGTGGTATCCCATAACTGGAACTGGTTATAAAACATCCTGTCGATTCGGCTATTGCCAAAACCGAACATCACATCGGTTGATATGCCAAAATCTTTACCCAGCTTGGTGCGGTAACCCAATGTAATTTCGTGACCCCAGGATGTTCTTTGCTGATAATTTACAATCGGTGCTTCGAACCCGGCATACATCGGGAAGTTTTCGTTATTGCCTTTATCAAACATATCATAAGAATACCGGTGATAAAACTCGTAGGTAATGTTCAGTTTATTGTTAAATAAGGCTGCATCCAAACCTAAGTTCATGGTACGTGCTTTCTCCCAGGTAATATCAGGGTTAGGCAAAATTGATGGATTTAAACCACCATACATCGATTCGTTATAAGAATAACCATTCGGATCTACCTTATAGCGCGATTGCCATAAACGGGCATCCACACGGCTTTCGCCAACCATACCATAATTGGCACGGACCTTTAAATTGCTTACAAATTTTACGTTTTCTTTAAAGAAATTTTCCTGACTAATTACCCAGCCCAGGCCTAAACTTGGAAATAAACCCCAGCGGTTACCCGGAGCGAAATTTGAAGAGGCATCCCATCTTCCAATCGCTTCTAATAGGTATTTCTTGTCAAAATCGTAACTGAAACGGGTAATGAACGAACGTTGTACGGCTTCACCAAAGGTGTTTTCCTGCATGGTGAAGGTAGATTGATCAAAACCCCAGTATTGGTTCACATTTGGCAATACCTGGTTTCTCCAGTATACAGAAAGCGATTCGCTGTTATTTTCTGACTGATCGAAAGCAGCTAAAGCGGTGATGGAGTGTTTACCGATCTGACGGTTGTAGCTTAATGATCCAATAGCCTGATAGCTCGAGGCCATATCGTTACCTTTTAATAATATGGTATTAGCCAAACCAACAGCGGTAATGGCTGTAGTAGGCTCGTTGGTGTACAACAATCCGTTCTGACCGGTCATTTTGAAATTATAAACGGTATATGGCGGAATATACTGGCCACCACTCCCGCTCCTGTTGTTTTTACCAAAACGTACACTTGCCGTTAAACCTTTAATAAAAGAAGGGCTATAGTTTAATGATGCGTTGATGTTTAAACCCTGCGATTTACTGTAAATGTTATTGCCAGAATTGATAACCGCTAAAGGATTGGTGTTTCCGTTGTAGTTTACGGGTTTGCCATCAATCTGTATAGGTACCCACATTGGGGTGGTAATCAACTGTTGGAAAAAGGCCTGATCATTCTCCCCGCCATTTTTATAGGTATCGCTGTTTTTCTTGTTAAAATCAGTATTTAAGGTTACATCGGCAGTTAAACCCGGAAAAATCTTGGCATTCATACCTGAACGGAAAGCGTATTTATTATAAGTAATACCTCCGTAGTTACCGGTTTCATTGTAGTAATTACCGCCTGCAAAAAAGGTAATGGCATCCGAACCACCAGAAATATTAATGTTGTGCCTGTTGGTTGAAGCTACTTTCCAAAGCTCATCGAACCAGCTCTTATTGGGATTGTTTTTTAAAACTTCCAGCTCAGCGTCTGAAAACAAGGATGAAGTTGGGGCGTTTTTAATTTTGTTGGCATCATTCAGTAAAGTAGCATGATCATAAGCACTGAGCATTTTCACATCACTGGTATTATCCTGATAACCCACATAACCGGTATAGCTAATTTTAGGTTTCCCTGCTTTTCCCCTTTTGGTGGTAACTAAAACAACCCCTTTTGCACCAGATGCACCATAAATGGCTGCCGAAGCATCTTTCAAAAATGAAATATCTTCTACCATAGAGATATCGATATTGTCGAATTCATCGCGGGTTACGGTAATTCCATCGATAACATAAAGCGGTTCGGAAGTAACGCCATAGAGTTTTGATTGATCGGAAGCAGTTGAATTACGGATGTTTAAGGTGATAGAAGAACCTGGTTTACCTGAAACGCTATTTACACCAACACCTTGTATTTTATTCCGTAAGGCTGCTGCAATGTTTGGTACAGGTAAATCCTGTATTTCTTCGGCTTTAATATTGGCCACTGAACCCAAAATTTCGGAACGCTTTTTAGACCCATAACCAATTACCACTACTGCGTCATTATCTAAACTCTGACTGTCTTCTGCCAGGCTGATTTCCAAAGTTGATTTACCAGCAAGCGTAACCACCTGACGGGCATAACCCACATAAGAAAATACGAGAACATCGGTGGTAGGATCGGCAACCAGGGCAAATTCTCCTTTATCATTGGTACTTACATTGTTGGTTTTTCCACGGATACCAACGCTCACTCCGGGTATGGGTTGCCCGTCTTTTTTATCCACCACCTTGCCTTTTATCTGTTTTTGTTGAGCAAAAACGCTTGTAAAAGCACAAAGCAGTAGCATTAAAACCCATGGGGTTTTTCGTAAAGTTTTAAAGGTCATAATAGTTTATTTGGTTAGTTTGGTTTTTTTTCTGATTTTAATTGGCTTCAGCCCTGGCCTTTCGCCTTTTCTCCCATTCTATGCCTTCCTTTTTAAGGTCGTAGCTTGCTGCTGATAAGTAATTATTAATGCGGCCTTTGTATTTACCGAACCAGGCATGTTTTTTATCAGATGATTCTGCATCCATGGCATGCTCCCGCGCTTCGGTTAACCAGGTTAGGATCTGTTTTTTCTGATCTTCGGTCAGCGTTAAAATTTCTTCCTGATAAGCTTTGTAAGTGATGGGCAATACATTATAAGTCATGCCGTTTTTAACCAGCTCTACCTGCTCATTAGTTAGTTGTGCAGAAAGTTTACTGATGTATTTTTTGTGGAGTTTGTTTAAAGCTGTTTCTACAATGCGGCCATCTTTGGCCAGTGCCGAATCGCGTTCTACCTTATTGTCTTTGTTTTTTTCTTTAATTTCTTTAACCCTGGCATCACGCGCCGCGTAAATATCATTCAGATTGCTGTACTGATCGCGCACAATAACCGTTACTTTTTCTGTTTTACTGGCATCGGTAAGGCCTAAATTGGTCACAATTTTAGCAGCACGATCGGTAATCATTTTGGTATAGGTTTCTTTATCAGCAGCGGCATTAGTTTGTGCAAAAATGGCTGTCATGCCGGAGAACGTTAACATAAAGGCCAAAAGGGATAATTTCATGTATTTGATATTTTAAATTGAATATATTTTTAATGGAATTTGAGCTTTTTTGAAGCATTAAAATTTAAACGGGATCCATCCACCACCAACAGTTTTGATGAAGAGGATGTTTAAATACCCAGCCTAAATTAGTGGAATTTTTGGTGATTTTCCCTTGTCTCATAATTTATTAATAAACAAAAAATTTATAGGAAAATAATTTGTTTGTTTGTAATTTGGTTAAGCCTATTGGTCTTTATACAAAACTCAACATAGAAAAACACAATTTTCTAATGGTTTTTAGCCAATTAATATAGGATATTATCATTTAACTGTTTAACTTTAGACCTGCTGCACAAATTTAGTTGAGTTAATTGTTGCGGTGCTAACCAAATATTTTAACCCTGAGATGAAACCCCATTTTCATAAAGTTCCCATTACTTTACAAAGTTCTTTTAGTATCCGTCACGACATTAAACCCGATTTTGGAAACATCTGGCATTACCATCCCGAACTCGAACTTCATTATGTAATTAAAGGTGAAGGTGTCCGTTTTATTGGCGACAATATCAGCAATTTTGTACCAGATGAAATGGTGCTTTTAGGCGAAAACCTGCCACACACCTGGCGTTGTAAAGATGAGTACTTTCAGAATAATCCCGACCTCACAACGGAAGCCATGGTGATCCATTTCTTGCCCGATTGTTTGGGCAAATATATGCTCACTTTGCCCGAGGCTTACCTGATCCCCAAATTGTTCGAAAAAGCTAAAAGTGGCATGGTAATTAAAGGCAAGGCCAAAGATAAACTGGTTGATTTAATGCGGGCTGCTGTTGATGCTACGAATTTAGACCGCATTATTATTTTACTTTCGATCTTAAAAACGCTGGCAGAAACGGATGAGTATTCGACCATTGTAACCAGCAAAAATACTTTTTATCAATCGAACGAATCGGAAACTTTACGCATCAATAAAATCTGTAATTATACCCTCAGCAATTATAAAAAGGATATTACTTTAGAGGAAGTGGCATCGTTGAGTAATTTAAGTGTGACTTCTTTCTGCCGTTATTTTAAATTAATGACGAAAAAGACTTTCTATGATTTTCTGATCGAGATCAGGGTGAGCCATGCCTGCCGTTTCCTGATTGAAAATAAGTTACCTACCGAAATGATCTGTTTCGATTGTGGTTTCAATAATGTATCTAATTTTTACCGGCACTTTAAAAAAGTAACAGGAATGACGCCTTTGGACTATAAAAGAAAGTATTTGAATTAAATTTCTTTCGCGATCGTCATGCTGAATTTATTTCAGCATCTTACCTACAAAATAGATTTTGAAACAAATTCACGATGACGAATGAGCATGAATTTCATCGTCATCTCGACTGTAGCGCAGCGAAATGGAGAGATCTATTTAAAAGATTTCTCCACTTAGGTCGAAATGACGACTGTACCACTATATAAAAACCTTAATATTCAGGTTATTACGCAATGAAGTATAATCATCAAACAAGGTTTCCATTCCTTTCTCTTCGCTTGTGGTAAATGCCCCCACATTTCTTCGTGTAAAAGTAGAAATGTTTAAACCCCGTTTTCGCAGAAAATATTTAGATACTACCGGATAAACATGATGCATCACCTCCATATTATCGATCAAAAACTGTTGCACGGCCTGTACCTCATCATTAAGCGATTCATCATTATAATGATCACATAACCAAACAATTAACTCCGGAAAATAATTGCCCTGAATGCAGGATAACCCTGAAGCACCTGCTTTTAGCGAATCAACGGCATGAACCATGTAGGCATCGTACAAACCAAAAGCATAACCCTCGGTTAGTTTAAGTTTTTCTTTTATCTGAGTAAGATCCAGGCTGGTATCTTTATGGTAAATTACCCTTCCTGTAGCAACAAAATCGGCCAGTTGCTGTGGCTTTAATACTCTTTTGTAGGGTACAGGGCATTCGTAAAAACCCATTGGGATTTCATCCGTTTGATGCAGCAGATCGAACACACGGTCGTTAAATATTTCATCACTTTCCCCCTCATTAGCCAATAAACTGGTAATGGCAATTACAGCTTCTACACCTGCATCACTTACCTCCTTTATAAAATCGGCTTGTTTGGCAATTTCACCACCAAAGGTTCCGGTGGCGACAACAGGTACAGCACCATTTGCCGCTTTGATGACATGTTTTATAGCCTGGATTCTTTCTTTATCACTTAATTCGAACATTTCGCTTGACAGGCAATTGGCAAACAAACCTGAAGCTCCTGCCTGTAAATAAATCTCCGTAAGTTGTGTTAAAGCAGGATAATCGATGTTCCCATTGCTCAAAAATGGCGTGAGCATAACCGGGATGAACCCTTTTTGTGAGTTTTCCATTGTAGTTTGATATGGTAAATGTGCTATGTTTTTTGTACCAGAAAAGATCTGAATGAGCTTAATGGACTGTTTTTGTCTTTTTGTTTTTAATTTTTGTCAGGAAAAGTCCTGTTAAAAAAATGGTTAAAGTACCGATTACGATAATCATGTTTTTATGTAAAGGATTTCTAAAAACTTCATATTCTGGAGGAAGAAGTGAAGAAAATGTCATCCATATAATTACAGCAATACCGATAATGGTTGCCGTGATGGCTTCATGGTTTTTGCTTTGCTTGCTGATGATGCCTAATAAAAACAATCCCAGCATTCCAGCCGCAAAAATACCTGATAACTCCCACCAAACATCCAAAATGCTTTTTACACCGATCATGGCAATCCCGGCAATCATACCCAATAATCCAAATCCTACGGTAGCCAAATGTAACAGCGATAAATTTTGTTTTTCGGTGATGCCGGGTTTGAAATATCTTTTGTAAATATCTACCGAAAACACGGTAGCTGAAGCGTTCATACCAGAACTGATGGTACTCATGGCTGCAGATAAAATGGCCGAAACAATTAGTCCAACCAAACCTACCGGGATCCTGGTGACCATAAAATGAGGCATTATTTTATCGCCATAATCTGATGGGACCAAAGCATTCTGCACTTTCAACACCTCTGCTGCTGAAGCATGTAAAGGTAAGCGCTCAATAGCTACCTGATGTTTGATCGACTGCACCAATTCCGGATTAACCTCATAGTAAGCGTACAAGCAAGATCCTATAATGAAAAATAACAATGAGGCTGGGATGTATAACCAAACACATAGCCATATTGATTTCGAAGCAGCTTTACTTGATGATGCCGTATGGTAACGCTGAATATAATTCTGGTCCATTCCAAAATTGTTCAGGTTGATAAAAAAACCATAAAGCAAAACCACCCAAAACGACGATCCGACAAAATCGAATTTAAAACTGCCGAGGCTAAATTTATCGGCAGATTTTCCAATCTCTACAATCTTTGATACACCTCCCGGCATGTTCGTAACAATCAGGTACAAAATGAGCAATGCGCCCAGGGTTTTCACAATGGCCTGTACCACCTCTGTCCATATTACCGCTTCAATTCCTCCTAAAACGGTGTAGAAAATGATACATATACCCATTACGATCATAATCATCTGCATGGAATAACCTGTAAGTGCCTGCAGGCTTAGTGCGATCCCGAAAAATATAGATCCCATTCTGGCCAATTGTGTCAATAAAAAACATACTACTGCATATACCCTTGCCCATGCCCCAAAACGTTTTTCTAAATGGGTATAAGCTGATATTTCTCCGGTATTGCGGTAGAATGGCACAAAATATTTAGAAGCCACCCATGCCGCCAAAGGCATCGAAATACTGAATACAAATGCATTCCAGTTGCCGCCAAAAGATTTACCGGGCACGCCCAAAAAAGTATTGCTGCTTAAAAATGTTGCATAAATAGATAAACCTATCGCCCATCCGGGAATCAGGCCCGAAGCTTTTGTAAATTGCTCGGAGTTTTTATTTTTTCGCGAAAAATAAACCCCAACTAATATCATCCCAACAAGATAAATGAAGATGATCGCAAGATCGAATACAGGAAGACCTTTCATTACTTGTTGGCTCGTTTATTAATTTGGTTAAAACAAATATGCATCGCTAAATATCATCATTAATATAAGATTTTGGCCACATATTATACCATCTTATCTTATTGAACATCTAAAGCATCAACTGCCAGTCCTTTAGTTTCTGTTGCGGTTAGGCGTACTTTGTAACTTCCGGCATTAATCATGCTTCCGGTATTGGTGCTCAGGTAATTCCATTTCCCCTCTTTTGTAGGGGCAAATTCAGCCATTTCAGTTTTCATTAAGGTTCCGTCTGCCGATAAAAACTCCAATTTGGCTTTCAAGGGCTGAGCAGACGGGTTGTGGTATTTAATGGTTAGGGAATAGGTATCTGCAACGCCAACTGAAATATTCCAGGTGAGGCTAGCCTGGTTACCCGCATTAAAAATTACGCGCTGTTTGTCCATCAATACTGCTTTTGTAATGTCTTTACCAGCTAAAATGCCATCAGTCGCTTTGTAACTTGTGGTGGTTTTTAAATCATAAGCAGGTTGTAAATGGGTAATAGGTAATACAAAAACGGTTGCCACCCTACCATCAAAAATGATTCTTTCGTTCGGGATCAGTCTTTTGCGATAAAGATCAAACGTTTCATTATTACTGTTGCTCAAAGTGCTTTTGGTATTTTCAAATCCCTGCGGAACGCTGCTGGTTTTATTGAGTGCAACAAAGACATCAACACTATCAGTAGCGGTAAATTCGATACTTTCTTGTTCGCGTGAGGCTTTTAGCCATTCTGCGCCATATAAATTTGAAGGCAAATCGGTAAATGCTGATTTTTCTCCTTTAAATTGCTCATCTCCAATATCCAGCCAGCTGTTTAATTGGGCATTTTTGATCTTGGTTAAAAGCGAATTACTTGCTGGTGCAGGTTTAATATTTTGGTTTAAACTGGCTACGGCAATGCCCGAGATCACTGCCTGACCCACTTTCACTTCAGGGAAATTAATATCCAAAAAGCCACCTTTAATGGTTGTCTTGATAGTTTTCTTCAATAATGTACTGCTGCCAGCTTCTTTCCAGATATCCAAATCTTTAATAACCGTCTTTCCATTAAAGGCCACATCAAATAAACGCATGGCTTTGGCATCAAAACCACCACCAATTCCCAGCCAGGGCTCAATGAAATAAAGTTCAACCAGATATTCTCCATCAGGTAATGGGAAGTGGTATTTTAACTGATCCCTACCGTATCTGAAGGTTTGAAAAAGCTTCCAGTCTTTAGTGCCACCAATAGGTTGAAAAGTAAGGCGTTGACTGGCAAAAAAATCGGGTATCCCAGGGAAATTAGCCGTCCATGAGATAGAGCCAAAACGATCAGCCGAAGTTAAATTCCGGTCGGCCGACCATTGGTTGCCGTTCACATCGGCATAATTGCCTCCTCCACAATTGATGCGGTACACATAATGATAACCCTTCATGGGAGCAGTAAGTTTTCTCTCTGAAATTAATGTGTTAAAATTTGGACTTTGAGGTAAATTCTGCAAAACTACTTGATCTTTTACAACCGCTTTTCTATTTACATAACCTACCGCATAAAGTACATTGTATTTAATTTCAGGCTTATTCCATTGGAAATGCGTACCAATCTGGCCGCGCTTTTTCTTGCCTAAAGATTGTCCGTTTACATCGTTAAAAAGTTCTACTTCATCACAGTTAGAATACACCACAACACTATCATTTATGCCGGGTTTTGTCCAGCGGTTTGGCCAGGTATGCGAAACGATATATACCATAGGCTCCGTTTGTTTTGGTGCATAATTGGCCCTGAACATGTAAAAAACATCTGTTGGTTCTTCCCAAGGGGTAAACATGCCTTTGTAATTTACAGGACCAATCCGATCCAGATCTCTTAAACCCTCGCCACCCTGTACCCTTCCCGGATTATCATGTGAGCTATAAAGCCAGAAAAAATGACCAGCAGTTTTATCTTTTACCGATTCGGCCAGGCGCACTTTTGTTTCCATCAGGTCGGTCATTTTGTTTTCCGTGTACCCTTTTCCATTGGCATCAGTATCGTGAAGATCTATTGTTCTCCAGGCGCCATATTCGCCTACCAAAACCTGTCTTTTCAAATCTTCGCCATAGGTTAAAGGATTGCCGCCATAAGTACCCGTCCAGTTTTGTGGCACATCCCAATCGGTTCCTTTGCCGCCATTACAAGTGGTTACTTTTCTTTGTGAAGAAGCTGTTGGATCCAGTTTACGGATGAGTTCGGTACATTCTTTTGCGAAATCTTCGGGCAGGGTACTTTCGTTTTCCAATCCCCATAACACTACCGCAGGACTATTCCTTCTTTCCTTTACCCAGTCCGTTAAAAGCGTTTTAAAATTCTTCCTGAATTCGGGCGTATCGTACCAGATGTGAGCGGCCATTTGTGTCCAGCATAAAATTCCTTCCTTGTCCCAATAATCAGAATACAATAAATTGTGTGGCTGATGTGCATCGCGGAAGGCATTAAAACCTGCTGCTTTAACCTGCATCACCCTCGAACTGATCTGCTCGTTACTGAAAGCATGACTCTGCCCGATTAAATGCTCATATTCTGCTATTCCATTAATAAAAACTGGCTTTCCGTTTAATAAAAACTGTTTTTGATTGGCCTGATTGCCAATAGGATTACTATCGGATGGCCAGCTGATCCAGCGGATGCCATAAGGTGTTTTCAATTCATCAACAATTTTTCCATTCTCGATGATGGTAGTTTGTAAAGTATAGAGATATGGATTTTCCAAAGACCAAAGTTTTGGATTAATGATTTTGTCGGTTTGCTGATCAATCTGGATTTCTTTACCTGGCGAAACAATCAGTGTTTTTTTAATTTCTTTAACCTGCTTTCCGCTTGAATCAAGCAACCGGTTAATTACAGATACATTTTTAGGTTTTAAACTATAGTTTTTAATGCTTGTACTCAGGTTTAATGCTGCTGCTTTTTCTGAAATTTTATTGTCGTTCCAGATGTGAATGCCAAATGGTTCAACACGGATATCATTGGTCACCATTAAATGCACCGGACGGAAAATCCCCATGGGCTGCGAACCTTCTGAAAAACCGCGTTCTGTTGAGCAACCGCCATCAACCCAGGGTAAATCCTGGATATTTGCGGGATGATCAGCCCGAACAGCTAAAATATTGTCGTGGTTATTCAATTTTATGGCAACAGTAACATCCAAAGTAAAAGTTGTTCGCCCGCCTGCATGGTAGCCAACCTTTTTACCGTTTAACCAGATCGTGGCATAAGAACCAACGCCCTCAAAGTATAAAAAGAACCTTTTGCCGGATTTAATTTCATTGGTTTTGAATGTTTTTCGATACCAGGCATAACCATGTTTATTGCCATGAAGTTTGCGTTGGTAGCCTTCGTATTGGTCCCAGTTATGTGGAACATTAACATTTTTCCAGTTTAAGGTGTTGTAGCCGGCCGACTGAAAACCATCAAAAGCATTTTTGTTTTTATCATCGGCAATGGTGAGCCAATTGGCGTTTAAGGCGATATCTTTTCTGGTTGAACTTTGTGCATGAACGAAATTGATTCCCATTAAGAAAATAGCGCAAAAAGATAGTAAAAGTGTCCACGCAAAATTTGACTCGGTTATTGGTTCGTGGAGACACGAACCATGGCGCGTGAAATGTTTCAATTTTCGTCTGTGGAAACAAAGACTAAGGCGTTTGGAATTCTTGAAGGCCATATTCTTTCTAGCCGAGGTACGTGCACCCACAGACCTCATCACGTTCAAAACACTTTTTAAAAGGGCTATAGCCGAGGTGCGTGTACTCACGGACCTCATTACGTTCAAAATACTTTTTAAAATGCCTTTAAACTCTCTTGTCATTTCAAATCTCCATTCAATTTATAAGTTTGACCAATTTTAGTTTCAAAACTTATATTGTTGTTTTTATAACGGACTTTACAATCTCCTCCTGTTTTAGATTTTATAGTAATTGAGGTCAATAAGCCGTTTTTCCATGTCAAATCCAGTTCAAATCCACCACGTGCCTTTAAACCTTTAATCTCACCATTTGGAATAGCTGCTGGCAAAGCAGGTAAAATATCCAGATAACCCTGATGGCTTTGCACAATCATTTCGGCAATTCCGGCTGCACCGCCAAAGTTTCCATCAATCTGGAAAGGTGGATGCGCATCAAAAAGATTAACGTAAGACCCTGCCCCATTATTAGCCGGTTTCATTAACATTTTTACCAGCTTCATGGCATGATCACCATCTTTAAACCTGGCCCAGAAATTAATCTTCCAGGCTAAACTCCAGCCAGTAGCATCATCACCGCGGTACAATAAAGACTGTTTTGCGGCATGCATCATTTTTTCATTGTTATCCCAGGTAATGTCATTTCCGGGATAAACACCCCATAAATGAGAAACGTGACGGTGTTTATTGGTCGTATCATCCTTATCTTCCAGCCACTCTTGTAGCTGTCCATATTTACCGATCTGATTTGGCGCGATTTGTTTTACCTTCTCTTTTAAGGATTTCCTAAAATCTTCATCCACATTCAATACCTCAGCAGCAGTTATACAATTTCTGAATAACGATCTGATAATCTGGTGATCCATTGTTGGCCCAGCTACTAAACCACCATTTTCTGGTGAATTAGATGGTGTACTGATCAACCAGCCTGTTTTTGGGTCTTTCACTAAAAAGTCTTCATAGAACAAAGCAGCTTGTTTCATCAAAGGATAAGCCTCGGTTTCGAGGAATTTACGGTCTTTACTAAATTGGTAATGTTCCCACAAATGCTGACTTAGCCACCCTCCACCACTTACCCAGATACCATGATTAGAGGCATTAATTGGGGCTGTACCATTCCACAAATCAGTATTGTGGTGTAAAACCCAGCCACGCGCATTATAATATGCTTTTGCCGTTTCGGCACCAGTTTTGGATAATCCTTTAATTTTACTAAAAAGTGGTTCGTTTAAGGCTGATAAATTAAGGATTTCAGTCGGCCAGTAATTCATTTCAAGGTTAATATTGGTGGTGTACTTGCTTCCCCAGGGTGGTGTGAGCAGGTCGTTCCAAATGCCTTGAAGATTAGCAGGCTGTGTTCCTGGCCTTGAACTCGAAATCAATAAATACCGTCCATATTGCATGTATAAAGCTGCAAATGCAGGGTCATTAGCGCTTGCGAATTTTTCCAGCCTTTCATCTGTCGGTAGTTTTTCATTCTCCGATGTGCCAAAATCAACGCTAAAGTTGTTATAATAAGTTTGGTATTCCTTAATGTGGTTCTGCTTAATTTCGGTGTACGCTTTACCTTTTAAATTATGGAGTGTTTTAATATTGGCCGTTGCAGGGTTCCCTGAAACATCCTGTGCATTGATAAAATTGGTTCCGCCAGTTAAATAAAGTGTTACTTCATCGGCCTGATTGATACTGATTTTGCCATTAATCACCTTCACCGATCCATTTTTAATTAAAGCTGTTAACCGGCTTTCTCCCTTAATCGCACCATCTTTTACCTGAATAGATAAGGCAATTACATTATTTCCTAAAGCTTTTACCGATGATTTTCGGTGAGCGCTGGAAAGTTCTGCATCGAAACTAATGGATGCCTTTTTATCGGCCGTTAAATGGATTATAATGGCCTGGTTTGGCTGACTCGCAAAATACTCACGCTGATAATTTACGCCATTTAAAGTATAGGTGGTTTTTGCAATGGCGGTACTGATATCCAAAGATCTTTTGTAATTGGTAACAATAGATTTGGTCTGTTTGAAATACAGGTTCAGATCTCCAAAAGGCTGATAACTACCCTGATATTGAGGAACGGCAGGTGGATCTTCATCCTGAATTTTATACTTCCATTCTTTAACCAGGGAAATGCCTTGCTCTACGCTGCTTCCAACAGGATAAATGCCGATTTTTTTGGAAGTATCCTTATAGCCTGCCAACCCGCCTTTATCAAAATAGTTGAGCACCTGTATAGCGATCACATTTCTGCCTTTTTTAATCAACTTTGCAGGTATTGTATATTTTCTAGGTTCCGTATTATCGGTATTGCCAACTAGCTGGCCATTGATATAAGTAAAATCCTGGTCGCGGATGCGGTTAAGATCTAAGATCAGATCTTTTCCAATCCAATTTTCCGGAACATCAAAAGTTGTTCTTAACCAAACTGCACCATCTAAATTTGCCAAACCAACGGCTTCCCAGCCCTCGTAAGAAGGTACTTTTATCGTTTTCCAAAGTTTATCATCAAAATTAGCCATTGCGGGGTTTCCCTGAATACCTTTTCCGGCTTTCATTTCATTTACCCAAATTTTTCGGTCGCCTGAAGTACTTTGAAGCCCCATAAATTGCTCCTGTGCCAACGCTTCAGCTTCTTTTTGTTTGCCCTCGAAAAGCAATTTTCTAATTTCAGGAAGATATTGATACGCACCTTTTCGGTTATAATCTCTTGGTTGGCCTGTCCAAATGGTTTCTTCGTTAAACTGGATATGATCTACAGCTGTTCCGGCGAAAATCATTGCACCCAATCTGCCGTTTCCGATGGGTAAAGCATCCGTCCATTTTTCGGCAGCTTTGGTGTACCATAAAGTATGGTTGTTTTGTTGTGCAAAACTGCTACCGCTATGCGCAGTTAATATCAAAAACAAAATGCCTGATAAAAGTTTAAACTTCATGTTACTGTCCTTTATCGCCCGAAATAATTTCGACCGTTGCTGTTACTTCTTTTTCCTTTTTAACGGCCTCCTTAACCCTTCTGAAATTATTATTTCCAAGGTATATGTTTTTAGTTTCCGCACCACTTAACTTCAAATAGGTAGCCGTTTCTTTTACAGGGAAAGCATTGTACAAAAACAGATCAGATACATTTTTAAGATCGATTACTGCTGAATTTGCTTGCGGTTTGTTGCTTTTCAAGCCATCTATAATCAAGTTATTCACCTTAGCTGCCTTTAAAGATGATCCCAATTCTGTATTTACGGTTACATGATGAAACTCAATATGACTGGAATTTTGAATAGAAAAACCGGTTTTAGCTTCCATATTGATGTCGTTGAAAGTAATATTATCGATAGGCATCTCTTCCAAACCATTTAAATAACCTGCCTGGTTAACCTGACCGGTAATATTGCTGAAATGGATATTTCTAAAGACCGGCGTTCGCTCTGAAACAGGTTCTACATCTGTTTTTGCATACTGCATATCCAATACAATGGCCTGATCTTTAATATTTTTCATGATGATGTTGCTCACCCTGATCTCTTCAACCACTCCGCCCCTGCCACGGGCAGTTTTAATGCGGATCCCCCTATCTGTTCCGTCGAAGACGCAGTTCGAGATGGCTATTTTACGTACATCGCCCGACATTTCGCTGCCAATAACCACTCCACCATGACCTGATAACATCGTACAATTTGTAATGACGTAGTTTTCTGCCGGAATGGCCATTTTTCTTCCGGGTGCATCTTTGCCTGATTTAATGGTGATGCAATCGTCACCCACACTGATGTGGCAATCAGAAATGTGCACATTTTTACAAGATTCAGGATTGATACCGTCTGTATTAGGCGAATGGGGATTGTTAATGGTAACCGCGTGGACTTTAACATTTTCACAAAACTCAGGATTGATTGTCCAAAAAGGTGAATTGCGGATGGTGATACCATCAATCAATACATTTTTGCAGAACATCGGTTGTATAAACGGCGGACGGAGAAAACCTCTTTTCATCTGTTTTGGATCGTCAGGTAAAACGATATCCTTATTTAAACCATCAAAAGTGGTCTGCCACTTCGATCGCGGTTGTCCTTCTTTATAACCTTCTACAAAATCCCACCACTTTTTACCATGTCCATCGATAATTCCGCGACCAATAATCGAAATATTTTCTACCTTATAGGCATAAAACAACGGTGAAAAACTGGTTACATCTACGCCCTCATAGCGGCTTTTCACCATAGGCAGATAATCATCAAAATTATCACTGAAGTGCAATTCTGCACCGGCATCAATCAATATGGCGATGTTGCTTTTTAAGTGAATTGCCCCGGTTAAATATTTTCCTGCAGGAAAATAAACGGTGCCTCCACCCGCTTTTGATGCGGCTTCTATTGCATTTTTGATGGCGGTTGTGGCCAATTTACTGCTGTCGTTTTTTGCACCATATTTGATTACGTTATAGTAAGATTGGGCGTTGGCGGTTAAGCACGTAATTAACGCAATTATAAAAAGTAAGGTTTTGAAAATGTATTTTATTCGTTTCATTATTCCTTTGATTTCTTTAGTAGTCACGTCATGCTGAACTTGTTTCAGCATCCTTTTTGCTGTTTAGACCCTGAAATAAATTCAGGGTGACGACCGTGTATATTTATGCCCATTTTCCTACATCCACATCGTCCTCGTTTGTAACGAGGATGAATGAATCAGTGATTTTATCGCTTTTCTATAAGCCCTGGTTTGTGTCTCCACGGACCAATAAAAAATTTTGGCCTGTGCAGACACAGACCGGGGACAATTGATTTAATCCATCTTAACCTTTAAAGGCTTCAAATCTTTGCCATTATAAATTTCTTTGCCATCAACAAATACCAATAATCCTTTGCCCCTGTTATATTTTGTACCGGTTTTGTCCCATAAAATCGTCACTATTTTACCATGGTAGGAAACATTATCCAGCATAAACCAGTCCCATTGATTTTTAGGAATTAAGGGGAAGATCTCCAAAACATTATCCTGACGCGGTTTTAAGCCTATTAAATCATTGATAATTAAATCGTTAAAGGTAGAGTGATTGTAAAAACTACTTCGTGGATTGTCACCTTTTAACCATTCTCCGGTTTTTTCATCCTGATACTCCCCAATGTATGGTTTTCCATTTTTGACATGAGATGCCGCATACTGATGCAGTTCCTGATAAAAGATATTTGCATTCATTTTACCATGTTTTTTATAATTCGTTAACAGATTTGCCAATCCTTTTAACGTTTGTGAGCTGGCAAAAGGCCAAAGTGCTCCATCCCATTCGCAGCTGTGCCCTGTTCCTCTTGTTCTGAAGGTTGGATTTCTCCTTTCGGCTGTGGTTAAGCCCCATGGCGCTTTAAATCCGGCCGTATCCAATAACTGGTCCCATGCTTTTGCATAATTGGCATTATCATCGGGTAAATTGAAATCCCAGGGTGTAAAACCGATGGCTTCCCGTACCTCAGCTGAGCCGCCTTTGGCTTTTCTCGTTTCAAAAAACGACGCAGAAGTATTCCATAAACTATCCTGGACCAGTTTTTTTATTGCAGTTGCTTTGTTTTTATACTTACCTGCAAGTAATTTATCGCCTAAAAGTTCCGCAATTTTATCCAATGCCACTGCATTTCCATACATGTAACTGTTTATGGTTGGTCTCTGGTTCTGGTCTTTGCGTGATCCACTGATCGATTCTTCCATGCCATCTTTCACATCATTTTGCCAAAACAATCCGTTTTTAAGCTGTCTTTCCGATTCCCATTTACCATAATCTTTATCTAATGCCGGTAAAATTTCTTTCAGAAATCCCTGATCCGGTTTCACCAGATAGTTTTGATACACGGCATCATCCACCCAGCTGCTAAATTGATGGAAACGTTGTTTCGTTTGCCCCACATCGGCATGGTAAAGCCAGAATTTGATATAATCTTTCAGGTAACTGTTGTCTTTCAGCCATCTGCCTTCGTAAATGTGGTGACCCAATGCACAACTTATTGAGTTATATTTGCCTGCGTGTTTAACCGGTTCGATAAACTCAGTAAATATGAAACCTTCAGGCGTTTTAACTAAATGTTTGCGGTAAGTCCACCAGCGGTAGTAATAATTTTGTTCCAATACCGAATCCGGGCATTCGAATAAAGGAGCCTGATCGGCAAGCCATTTAAAAGCCTCGCTATTAGGAATATAATTCTTTACCGCTTCCGTATCTGTTGAATTAAAATAATCCACATATTTCTTCAATTTTTCAGTTCCCAGTATAGGTTTTTGTTGCGCAAAGCCAGTAATTGTCAATATCGACAATGTTGCTGTGGCTATAAATTTTCTTGTATTTATCATTATTCGAATAACCAGTCTATATCTTTTCCCCTGCCATCTAAACCTGCGTTAAAAATGCGTAGTTCCTGTTTATCATCAATAAAACCTAAAACCAAACAGGCACCTTTTCCTAAATTTAAAGTATGTGTTCCTGCCGGAAAAGCATACGCGTGTACATTTACCGGTGGAAAACCATAAGGCACTAAAGCGTTTGATATTTTAATTTCGGATTGACCGTAATTATTGGCACTTGCATCGGTTTCCAATTGTGGCGGAGCCAGGTATTGCGGATCTTTCTGGTTAAAAAAGCCAACCAACAGCTTTACAGGAGAATTGGTGCTAAACTTAATTTCTGTCCCGTTTTTAATCTGTTGTGCCTTGCTCAGTTTAATGCCTTTCAAACCGAGTAGCTGTGCTGCCACTTCTTTAATTTTAACTGTTGTATCCGTAAAAAGCGAAGCATCTTTGGCGATGATATAGCTTTCAGCTTCGTTTAGCACCTTAACATCTGCCTTTTTATAGGCTTTGATTGCAGTAAATGCTCCTTGTTTAATTGATTTTAATGAATCTATACTGCCTTTAAAATGATTCAATTCTTTGGTAAATACGGGCAACATTTCTCTCCAATGGATAAAAGTTTTGTCTACACCACGCATCGGTATTTTACGCTGTTTGGTTTGCATACTATTGGCATACAAATAAGTATGATCGGTTAGTTTAACCAGTTCTGCATAATGATTTACACTTTTTTGTAGGAAAGGCAATGCCTGTTCTAAATCGCTTACCTCGTTGGAGTATTTATACCGCAATATCCAAAGCGCCGCTTTAACTTTGTCCGCATAAAAATTGGCCATGGCATCGTAACAATAGATATCGTTTTTAAGCCTTTTAAATTCTGCCGTATCCTTTTTTACGTTTAACGCAGCTTCATTTATTGATTGGATGGCTTTTTTGCCGTGTTCTATCACTTCTTTTGCCACCTGAACAGGCGTTTCGCCAACATGTCCCTGCTTCTTCCATTCCTTTTCTGCATAATCGATAATCATTTCACCCTCAGGCGCTTCCGATTCATATAGTAAAGTAAAAAGTCCGTAACGGTATGGATTGATCAATTGTGTCATTAACATGCCCAAAGTCAGCGTTTGCCGGTTACCATCCGTAATGCCGTACCTGCGCAAAAGTTTAGGTGATATCTCACCAGATTCTTCATAAGCATTCAAAATGGCTTTACCACCTGTTAAATTGGTGCCGTATTTATCACTGAGTTCTTTGCCCCAATAATCGATTTCCTGTTTGCGGTCTCGCTGCGAATTCCAAGAGTACCTGGCCCATTCTTTATACCAGATCCAGTCGCGATCTACCTCTAATAATCTTCCTGTTACTTCATCAGCAGCATAAGGCCAGTCCCAATAACTTGCCTGTGGGTATAAGTGCAATCCTTTGGCCCCATAAATTTTATTCATCGCCTGCACTGATTTTTGGATAAAATCAGCCGAACCATACCTAAATGGCTCTAAATTAGCCAAAATATGCACATTAGAAATGTTAACCGTTCCAATGGCTGCTAATTTCCGGTTTAAGTCGGCCCATGCCCCACGTGGTGTATAAGTAGTTAAGGCCTCTCCGTTAAACTTATTTTCAGTATATAAATTATGATAAAGTGGCAAGGCTGCTTTCATTACACTCGGCGCATCGGTATCGTGTGCCCGCAGTACAATTGGAGGCTCTTCCTTAATCCCAGCCGCTTTTAATCCGTCTTTTACCCCTGGGATAATGGTTTTGGTAAACCAGTCTATATCATCCTGACCAACGCCTTCCATCGCTTCTCCCAAAGCCACCATTAAACCCACATTTGGATATTTCTCTACAAAGGAAGCAATTGATTTTCGGGTATAATCAGCTATTAAAGGAATAATCGGTCGGTTCCGATCTTGAGTTTTTAATCCGTGTTTATCCGCAAAAGGTTTTGGGATAATAATATTGTAAAACATCTGGATGACCCAGATTCCCCTTTTATCAGCCTCTGTGGTTAAAAACTGAAAAATTTCCTCATTCTTTTTTAACGTAGCTTCATCTACCTCCACTGCGTACGGATAATCTTTTAACCTCAATAAAGAAGAAAAGGGATGGCCATTCCATAAATAAAGCGAGTTATAACGGTTCTCGACCATCATATCGAGATATTTGATCCATAATGCTTTGTCGTATAACCAGGGAAAAGTTTCCGGGGTGTAAGGATATTCATAAACATCATGGCCTGGCAAATAATCAGGTTTCTGCAAGCCGATACAAGTGCCACGTAATACCATTTCTGGCTGGTCGGACATTGTTAGCTGCAATGGTAATTTACCCTTACTTTTAATCTGATCTGCTAGTTCAATACAGCCATACAAAGCACCCGATGCATCGTTACCGATTATATAAATTATACCGTTTTTTGAGGTATAAATATGGAAACCCTCTTTTTTTGTGATGGAGATCTTATTTTTAATTTCCGCAGGAAGATGATTAGCGAAAAGTTTATCCGAAAATACACCAATAGCAATCAAATTAACTATGCTACCAATTTTGTCTTTCTGTTCGATTTTGATCGAATAATTTAATGTAGTTAAGGCTTTTGAAATTCTTTCTGCGCCAAAACGTATGCGGACATGTTGCTCAGTAGATATTATAATCGTTTTTTGTGCACGGTAAGTTGCATGAGATAATGGGATTGATAAAAAATAGCAGGAAATAAAAATCAGAAAATTTCTCATTCAATTTGGGGTTTACAACTCTCCTTTTACAGAAAGATGAAATGTGATATTTGGTTAAAATATTATTTAAATATAAAAATAATATTCAAATATAAGTAAATTAGCTTTCCGCGTTTGTAAAATTTATGCAAGGTAAGGCGGTTAGGAGACGACAAGCGGAGTATGACAATATCTGTTAATATTTAGACAAGAAGATAAAATTTTTAACCAACAATATTTATTTTATTTGTATTCTATATTCTAATCAATTATAATTTATAACCATACATGTTTTCACTAAAAAACAAAAGAGCCGTGGTTACAGGCGGGGGAAGCGGCATTGGAAAGGCCATTGCAACCATTTTAGCTAAACAGGGAGCCGAAGTTCACATCATCGAACTGGGCACTGAACAGGCACAGGACACGATTAATGAAATTAAGGAAAACGGTGGCACAGCATTTAGTTATGGCTGCGATGTTTCTGATCATAAAGCGGTTCACGAGGTTTTTAACCAGATCGGGCACATCAACATCCTGATCAATAATGCAGGTATCGCACATATTGGAAAGGCTGATACTACTGACGAAGCAGACTTTGACCGGGTAATGCGCGTAAATGTTAAAGGTGTTTATAACTGTTTGCACGCAGCCATTCCGCAAATCCGTTTGGCAGGTGGCGGTGTGATTATCAATATGGCATCAATTGCGGCTTTGATCGGCCTGCCCGACCGTTTCGTGTACAGTGCGGCTAAAGGTGCAGTAAAAGCCATTACCATGAGTGTGGCCAAAGATTATATTGGCGAAAACATCAGGTGCAATTCCATCTCTCCGGCAAGGGTACACACACCTTTTGTAGATGGCTTTTTACAGAAAAACTATCCGGATAATATCCCTGAAATGTTCGAAAAGCTTTCTAAAACACAACCTATCGGCAGAATGGCTAAACCGGAAGAAGTAGGCGCACTGGCTTTATATTTGTGCAGTGATGAAGCTTCATTTATCACCGGCTGTGATTACCCGATTGACGGTGGATTTACGACCTTAAATAATTAATAACACATTTTAAATATATAATAATGAAATTAATACGATTTGGCGAAGCGGGAGCTGAAAAACCAGGAGTGATTATAAACGATAATTATTTCGATGTTTCTGCATTGGTGAAAGATTATAACGAAGAATTTTTTGGTGGCGATGGTTTAGAGAAACTTAAAAAAGACATCGAATCGGCTGATTTACCCCAGGTTGATAAAAGTGTGCGCCTTGGTCCTGCTTTGGCACGTCCTTCTAAAATTATCTGCGTGGGTTTAAATTATAAAGACCATGCTGCAGAAACCAATGCACCGATTCCTTCGGAACCGATTTTATTCTTCAAGGCCACTTCCGCTATTGTTGGTCCAAATGACGACCTGATTATCCCAAAAAACAGCAAAAAAACCGATTGGGAAGTAGAATTAGCCATTGTTGTGGGTAAAAAAGCGAGTTATGTTTCTGAAGAAAATGCTTTGGATCACATTGCAGGTTATGTGTTGCACAACGATTACAGCGAACGTGAGTTTCAGATCGAAAGAAACGGCCAGTGGGTAAAAGGAAAAAGCTGTGATACTTTTGCGCCGATCGGCCCATTTATCGCTACGCAGGATGAAATTGCCGATGTACACAATCTTCGCCTGTGGTTAACCGTTAACGGCAAAACCTTACAGGATGGAAATACATCTAACCTGATTTTTAATGTGCCTTTTATGATTTCGTACATCAGTCAGTTTATGACACTTTTACCTGGAGATGTAATTACCACAGGAACACCTGCAGGTGTAGGTTTAGGCCAGAAACCGGAGCCCTGGTATTTAAAAGCTGGTGATGTGGTTGAACTGGGAATTGATGGCCTGGGCACAAGCAAACAAACGGTTAAAGCTTACAGCGGAAATTAACATGAAAAGATACTGCCTGACACTCGATCTTGTAAATGATGAAAAACTGATAGAAGAATATAAGCAGTACCATCAATCGGTTTGGCCGGAGATTAAAGAAAGTATAAGTTCTTCAGGCATCGAAAACCTGGAAATATATCTCCTAGGTAACCGCTTATTTATGATTATGGAGGTTAACGAAAGCTTCTCTTTTGATGAAAAAGCAAAAGCTGATTTGGCCAATCCAAAAGTACAGGAATGGGAAACTTTAATGTGGAAATTCCAGCAGGCACTGCCAGGTGCAAAACCAGGCGAAAAATGGATCTTAATGGATCAGATATTTAAACTCTAAACGCTTTTATATGATTGATACGCACGTGCATTTTTGGAATTTTGATCCGGTTAGGGATAGCTGGATCAATGAAGAGATGATGGCGATCCGAAAGGATTTTTCTCCGAAGAACCTTTTGAGGGTTTATAACGATCTTCAGATTACCGGTTGTATTGCGGTGCAGGCGAATCAATCAGAAGAAGAAAATCATTTTCTGCTGAGACTCGCTGAGCAGAACGAGGTTATAAAAGGTATTGTGGGCTGGGTAGACCTGCTTCATCCCAATCTGGATGAACGTTTAAGCTATTGGAGCAATTTCAAAACCATTAAAGGCTGGCGACATGTATTACAGGCAGAAAATTCGGAATTTATTTTGAATGAAAGATTTATTGCAGGCGTTAAGCTGTTAAAAAAGTACAACTATACTTACGATTTATTGTGCTACCACAATCAGTTGGAGGCTATTATACAAATGGTTGATCAGGTACCCGATCAGCCATTTGTATTGGATCATTGTGGAAAACCGGATGTTAAAAGCCAGGATTTGGCCGCCTGGGCCGCAAACATTAAAATATTGGCTGCTAATCCAAATGTGAATTGCAAGGTATCTGGCTTATTGGCTGAAGCCGACTGGCAAAACTGGACGGAGAAAGAGCTTTTTAACTGTTTTGATGTGGTGTTCGAACATTTTGGCCCTGAAAGAATCATGTATGGTAGCGACTGGCCGGTAATGTTGATCAGCAGGCCTTACCAGGACTGGTTTAATTTGGTTGCTAAGTACACTGAGCGATTTTCTGCAGAAGAACATAAACTAATCTTTAGCGATAATGCTAAGGTTTTTTATGGAGTTTAGTTTTATGAAACGGCCGTCATCTCGACTGGAACGCAGTGGAATGGAGAGATCTATTGTGCATGAAAGACCCTAAATAAATTCAGGGTGATGATGTGCTGGAATGATCATCTCGACCCGACCATAACAAAATGGAGAAATCTTTAAATCTGTCATCTCAGTTTAAACAGATTTCCCGACTTCGCTCGAAATGACGGATTAAGCTTTATAGCTAACGCTCGTTTAAAACGATCAATACAAAATAGCAGATAGTGCAGGATGGAAAATATAATACAAAACATTAGTTTTCAATTTTAAAACACAATCTGACCAATACAATATTTAAATATGAGTAAAAAGATTACATTCCCTTACAATCCCCAATTCCCTTCTGTAGCGGACTTAAGAAAAAAGGCAAAATCTAGGATTCCTAAATTTGCCTTTGACTACCTGGAGGGGGGCTGTAATGAGGGACTTAATTTATCGCGAAACGAGAGCGATTTCGACAATATTTACCTTAAACCGAATTACTTACGTGTTGGTGGAGATATCGACATGTCGGTTGAATTATTTGGCCGTAAATACAGCGCTCCATTTGGGATATCTCCGATTGGTTTGCAAGGTTTGATGTGGCCTAATGCACCCGAAATTTTAGCAAAGGCTGCTGCTAAAGCCGATATTCCTTATACATTAAGTACCGTATCAACCAGTAGCATCGAACGCATTGCCGAAGTGTCTGAAGGAAAAGCCTGGTTTCAGCTTTATCATCCTACTGAAAATAAACTGAGGGATGATATTTTATCAAGACTAAAAGCGGTTGAGTGCCCGGTGTTGGTGGTGCTGGTAGATGTTCCTGCATTTGGATTAAGGTATAAGGAAATTAAGAGTGGCTTATCTATTCCACCAAAAATGTCAATCAACAATATCTTGCAGGCTTTTGCCCGTCCGTTATGGGGAATTAAAACCCTGCAACATGGCATTCCATCATTTGCTACCTTAAAGCCTTACATGGAAAAAGGAATGGACATGTCGCAACTGGGACAATTCATGAACAAAACATTTACCGGTAAGGTTGATATTGAAAAAGTTTCCGCCATCCGCGAAATCTGGAAAGGCCCGTTGGTATTAAAAGGCATCGCTACCGATGAAGATATGCAGGCAGCCATACAAATTGGTGTTGATGGGGTGATTGTTTCCAATCACGGTGGACGACAAATTGATGCGGGGGAATCATCGATCAATTCTTTAATTAAACTCGCCGGAAATGAAGTTTATAAATCAAAACTCAAAATCATGCTGGATGGAGGAATCCGTTCGGGTGTTGATTTGGCAAGGGCGCATGCGGTTGGATCTGAATTCAACTTTATGGGCCGGCCTTTTATGTATGGAGTTGGTGCTTTAGGTAATGAAGGCGGAGAACATACCATCAATATGTTTAAAACCCATTTATACCAGATTATGCAGCAACTTACGATAGAAAAAATTTCGCAATTCCCTGAAAGGTTATTGGAAGTATAAGGTTATTGGCAGTATAAAAAGGCTGTATCAACCCCTGATTTTCTAGAATTTGTCACCTTGAGCTCAGCCTGTACTGAGCCCGGCGAAGTATCGAAACGCCTCACACAGCATAACGGCAGGCTTCTACAGGCTACTATTAATAAACTCAATAGGGAAAAATCGTCATTGCTTCGTCGGCTGAAGAAGCCTTTTCGCAATGACGATTCCTCATAGCCTACAGTTCGTTAAAAATTCTCCTGTCAGCTACATTGATTTTTATAAATAAATCCCCTCTACCATTGACAGAATTCAATAGCGACGTCGTCATCCGATAGCCATCGGTTCCCGCGCATGCGGGAATCTTAATGCAACCTACCAAGGCATTACGATTCCCAATCGAGTTGGGAATGACGATTCCACGCAATATATTAATTCATTAAAATCGCCTGTCACTCCTATTGATTGATGAAATAAATCAACCCTCAGATAACAATTCAATATTGATGATACAGCCTAACCTTATTTCGAAAACTTGTAGGTTGTACTCGTTTTATAGGTTTCACCCGGTTTAAGTACGGTTGAAGCAAAATTCGGGTGGTTTGGTGCATCAGGGAAGTGTTGCGTTTCTAAACAGAAAGCCGAACGGTGTGGGTAAGATTTACCGCCTTTACCATCCTTATCAGCCCCGGTTAAGAAATTACCACTGTAAAACTGTAAGCCAGGCTCGGTAGTGATAACCGATAAAATAATACCGGTTTTAGTACTTTTTACCACTGCCACCGGTGTTTTACCATCGTGGTGGGTTAAGGCAAAGTTATGGTCGTAACCTTTACCAAATTTTAACTGCTCGTCGTTATCGCCAATTTGTTTACCAATTAGTTTTGCTTTGTTAAAATCGAAAGCAGTACCTGCAACAGGTTGTAATTTTCCGGTTGGAATCAGGGTCGAATCAACTGGTGTGTAAGTATTGGCATCAATCATCAGTTCGTGATCCAAAATGGTACTGTCGCCTTCGCCGTTCAAGTTAAAATAAGCGTGGTTGGTCAGGTTTACAATAGTCGTTTTGTCAGTAGTAGCCGCATAATCAATTTGCAGCGAATTATCGTCGGTTAAAGTATAAGTTACTTTCACATCCAATTTACCAGGGTAACCGGCTTCGCCATCATTAGAAACGTAACTCAATTCAAGCTTTGTACTATCCGGTTGTTTGGCATCCCATACTTTGCCGTAAAAGCCATCGGTACCGCCATGCAGGGTATTTACACCATCGTTAAGCTGTAACTGGTATTCTTTTCCGTCTAAAGTAAACTTACCTTTGCCAATGCGGTTTCCGTAGCGGCCAATCAATGCGCCAAAAAACGGTTCACCTTTTTTACGGTAGGCACCCACGCTATCGTAGCCGAGTACCACATCGGTTAGTTTGTTGTTTTTATCGGGCACCAACAACGAAACTACCCTGCCGCCAAAATTGCTAATCGATACCGAAGCACCTTGTTTGTTTTTCAACGTGTAAAGTTTAACCGCTTTACCATCAATGGTTGCGCTGTATTTTAACGAATCTTGCTGTGTACTGCCTGTTGCACCTTTATCGGTTTTAGGATTACATGCACTAAAAGCAAGGGCTACACACAAGGTAGCCAATGGCAATGCCTTAAGAAATGGTTTTTTCATCAGTTATTATTGTTTTAAGTTGATGAAGCAATCGTGAATTTTACCTGGCAAAACTCCTGATGCTTGCATATAGATTTATTTTTGGTTACAGCTAAAGTAGTAAAAATAATTAACGTCAGGTTAACGATTATAATATTATTTCTGTTAATATTGATCATCATTCACTACATCAAAAAAAAATCACATAATTTAGCAAGAATATGCACGATTTTAATTTCAAGCCCAAAGCTCTTCTTTTTGATTTAAACGGAACCATGATTAACGATATGGAATACCATACATTAGCCTGGTACAGCATCATGACCGAAGATTTAGGTGCCAAACTTGATTACGCAAATGTAAAAAAAGAAATGTATGGTAAAAACCACGAAGTACTGGAGCGTGTTTTTGGTAAGGATAAGTTTAGTCCTGCAGAAATAGAACGCCTTTCAGTAGATAAAGAAAAACGCTACCAGGAGGGTTATCTACCACATTTAGCATTAATAGCTGGTTTGGATAATTTTCTGGAACGGGCTAAGGCGGCACAAATCCCGATGGCCATTGGTTCGGCAGCTATTCCTTTTAACATCGATTTTGTGGTAGATGGTTTAAACATCCGCCATTACCTGGATGCCATTGTAAGTGCCGATGACGTAAAAATGAGCAAACCCGATCCGGAAACCTTTTTAAAGGCAGCAGCTGCCCTGGGTGTTGCACCGGCCGATTGCCTGGTTTTCGAGGATGCACCTAAAGGTGTAGAATCGGCTTTAAACGCAGGTATGCAGTGCCTGGTGTTAACGACTACACATAGCCGGGAAGAATTTAACGGTTATCCAAATATTTTGGACTATATTAACGATTACAACGATACTAAATTAAATCTGCTTTTTTAAAACATGAGAAAATATTTAAATCAAAAACCTGTATTGGTTGCCGTAGACTGTATTATTTTTGGTTACGACGGCGAACAACTGAAACTTTTGGTTATTAAAAGGGCCATTGAGCCAATAAAAGATCAATGGAGCTTAATGGGCGGTTTTATTGGCGAAAACGAAAACCTGGATGGCGCTGCGAAGCGAATCCTTTTAGAGCTTACCGGCCTGCATGATGTATATCTGGAGCAGCTGCATGCTTATGGCAGCCCCGATCGTGATCCTATTGAGCGTACGGTATCGGTGGTATATTTTGCGCTGATCGACATCAATAAATACAGCAAACAGATTAATGATCAGTTCCATGCCGAATGGTTTACGCTTAAAGAAGTACCTGAACTGATTTTCGACCATAACATTATGGTAAAAGCAGCGATGGATAAAATCCGTTACCAGGCCGCCCTCCACCCTGTTTTGTTTGAGTTATTACCTAAACGCTTTACCATACCGCAATTGCAGGCTTTATATGAACAGGTGTACGATGCACCGATTGATAACCGTAACTTTATCCGTAAAATTACGGCTAGTGGTTTACTCATTAAACAAAACGAGAAAGATAAATCGAGCTCGAGGCGTGGTGCTTTCTACTTTAAGCTCGATAAAAACAAACACAAAGCACAGTTTCAGTCGTTTTTAAACTTTATACCCAAGGCCACTAAATAAAAAATTCTGGTAATTATACACCTGTTTAGTTTGTATTAGCTTTTATTTTAAAAAGGTGAAAATTATTTTTGGCGCTTAGCCATTTTAAAATCAGCAGGTTACAAACTGATAACCTAATTTTAACGATGAAGGCCGAAAACATTTTATAAAAACATTTGCAAAGAAGGGATTTATCTCTATATTTGCACCTCCTTAAACAAAAGGAAATGATTCCGTAGCTCAGCTGGTAGAGCATTACACTTTTAATGTAGTGGTCCTGGGTTCGAATCCCAGCGGGATCACAGAAGATAGTATCAAAACTACGTAAAAGCTTGCAAATCAAAGGATTGCAAGCTTTTATCGTTTACCGGAAACACCAAAATATGCAATAAATCGCATAAAAAAAGTGAGTGATTCGGTGAGTAGTTTTACAGAGTGGTATACTCACTGAAAATGATGTAAGTTGTTGACTTACAGAAATTTCAACCATTGAACGACTTGATACGATTAGACTGCAAGGCTAACTTTGTTAACTTTAAATCAGTCGATTATGAAAACTAATTTCAGTCTGCTCTTCTACCTGAAGAAACCAAAAAATTATGTTAAAGGTGCTATTCCTGTTTATCTAAGGATTACCGTTGACGGAAAACCTGTGGAAATGTCCGCCAGCAGAAAATGTGAACCGGAATTGTGGAACACCAAAGCGGGTCACATGATCGGCACTAAGGAAGATGCCAAAACTTTAAATTCCTATCTCGACAAAATGAAAGCGGACGTTATTGCTGCCCATACTGCCTTATGCGTAGAAGACGCAGAGATATCCGCTGAGGGCGTTAAATGCAAGTATCTGGGCAAGGCAGAAAAAGCACACACCATTATGGAGGCCATTAAAATCCATAATACAAACATGGCCGCACTTGTAGAAAAGGAAGATTATGCGGAAGGCACTTTGAGACGGTTTAGAGTGCTTGAAAAGCACGTTAAAGAATATCTTTCATTCAAATATCAAACAGGTGACCTCAACATCCGAAATATAGACCATGAGTTTATTGATGGTTTCGATTTTTACCTGCACACCTCAAAGGATAATGATACCAATACCGCCAGTAAGCATCTTAAGAATCTGGGGAAAATAGTCCGCATATGTCTCAGAAACAAATGGATCATCGTTGATCCCTTCTTTGGTTATAAGCTGAAATCAAAGCTTGTACAAAGTGAGTACCTTACTGCGGATGAACTGCAAAACATTGCAGGCAAAAAATACAGTACCGCAAGACTAACGCAAGTTCGGGATTTCTTTCTGTTTAGCTGTTATACAGGGCTGTCCTATGCCGATGTGCAAAAACTCAAACAAACTGACATACGTATTGGTATTGACGGGGAAAAGTGGCTGTTTAGCTACCGCAAAAAAACTGGTACGCCTGTAGCCGTCCCGCTTATTCCAATAGCCGCCGATATTCTGGAAAGGTATAAAGATCACCCTCTCTGTGTCAATCAGAACAGGGCGCTACCGGTTTCCAGCAATCAAAAAATGAACGAATATTTGGTGGAGATTGCCGCCCTGTCGGGCATCGTCAAAACATTGGGCAACCGTATTGCTAAGCGCACTTTTGCCACTACAGTTACCCTGCTGAATGGTGTGCCTATTGAAAGCGTATCAAAAATGATGGGACATACCAATATACGCACCACCCAACTTTATGCAAAAATGCTGGATGAAAAGGTAAGCAGTGACATGGCACCTTTGAGACAGATATTTGCCTCAATTTAACCCTTTCCGGTCGGCAGCTCATGTGCCGACCGGTTTTAAATACACGATAATAGAATGGAAACAAAGATCAAAATTTCTGATGAACTGGTTATGAACCAGATTTACATGATAAGAGGGCATAAAGTGATGCTGGATTCGGATCTGGCTGAACTATACGGAGTGGAAACCAAACAGCTAAAGCGGCAGGTAAAAAGAAATGCAGAACGTTTTCCCGAAGATTTCATGTTTGAGTTGAATACGGAGGAACAGAAAATCTTAAGGAGCCAATTTGGCACCTTAAGACATGGGGCCCACTCGAAATATAACATCATGGCCTTTACCGAACAAGGCGTAGCGATGCTTTCCAGCGTGCTAAACAGTACAAGGGCTATTGAGGTAAACATCCAGATCATCCGCATTTTTACCAGAATGCGCCATGTGCTATCCGACAATACAGAGATCAGGCTGGAAATTGAAAAGATTAAAGGAAAACTGGATAACCAGGACAAAAACATGGAGATCGTTTTCCGCTACCTAGACGAACTGCTGGAGAAACAGGAACGGCCAGCACCGAAAAGGACACGAATTGGGTTCAAACCCGACGAACTGTAGTTTTCTGTTACTGGCTTCTCCGTATATGCCAAAAGCGGGAACAGCGACAGCCAAGAGCGGAGGCCGTTCCGCAGGCCGCAAATGCGGGACGGCCAGATTGCAGGCATTATTCAACTAAATCCTATTTATGGTTTTTGATTCATAATATCGCTATTTATTTAATTCAATTTTTTGGGTAAATACATAACATAGGTTCAGCAGTTCGACCAATTGATTATAAAAAAATAACATATCCGTTAGTTCCTCGCCTTCAGGGGATTCAGCAGCGAAATGGATCCATCCTTCGTACAGCTCCCAAAGCTTAGTACGGGATTCGTGAATCGGATGGTTCACGAAAAAATAAGATATTGTTGGCACAGGATTATCAAAATCCTCATCTGAGATATCAACAGGTTGATAATTTAAAGCCTTTAAAATTTCTTCCATAACATTCTATTTATTGATGAAACGATATACCATTCTTAATTGATCTACAAAATCTTTAAAATCACCGTCATAGTGTTTCTTTAGTACTAAGAGCTGAAATTGGCTTTGCTGAAAATAACTGATCAGTTGGCTGTCACTAACAGAGTTCAACAGCACATATTTTCTCGGGCTGTAGCTCAGCATAGCAAAAAAAGCGGTATTGAAGTAATATTGTAGCGGATGTATTCTTCCTTGAAGCATTAATCGAAGTTCCAGTTTATAATAATCACCCATGTCTTTCCATAGAAAACAGATTTCTGGTGTTTCGTTATTAAAGGCGCATGGCGTCATATACGATCTTCTTGGCTTGCCTTTTACATTACGCATTCCATATGTATAGCTGTAGTGTGTGTACAACCGTCCTGAAAGTAAAGGAAGCGCCTTTTGCCATAGCTCAAAAAGCTGATTGAAATTATATTGGTTCTGTTTCCGTTTTTCAGCAAGCTTATTGGTATCATCTTTATATGCTGGGCTTGCTACTAAGGCGATCTTCCTCATGTCAAAGCAAATCTCAACGAGTTTTTGCTGCTCATCCGTAAGATCAATTTCCGGTAGCTGCATTTCATTAAGCACATATGTTGTAAAGCTTCTTAAATCGGTTTTGGCCTTGTTCAAAATCCCTGTATAAGGAATCAAAAAAGGATAATGGTTAGTTCGATACCATTCATTATTAGAATCGGCAAGGCAAAAACCTAATATCACATGGGTTTCTTCAGGCGGTTGTTCCTGAATGCAGGGAACTGCTTTTCTTAACGGAACAGGGTTTTGTGATATTACAGGAAGTTTTTTTTTCGGTTTATAGAATCCTTTGTATCGTACTTTTGGAGATACATGTAAATTATCTTTCGACTTGTTAATCATCAGGTACCTAGATTCCCCTGTTTTCTGATCAAAGAAATCCGGCCAATAATAGTCTTCGAAATCATATTCAGTGTCATAGTACATCAGTTGGGTAAGAGAAAAATAAGCGTATCGGCTCAAATAGTTTTCATGGGTATCAACGCTGCAACTTATTAATAATTCGGAGGCGGTAACCTTAATGTAAACAAGTTCTTCGGGTTCTTTGTCCACAATTACACCTATTACAAGTAGTTCATTGCTGAAAGATATTTTTCTGATTTTAATGGGGAAATAGCCCCTTTTGGGTTTTCTGATCTCGGAATATTGGTTCAGTGTATTTTCTGTAAGTATCCTTGTATTTGGCGTAAAGGGCAAATGAAAGAAGTTCATTGATGGAATAGTTTTATCCGGCATGATCCACCTCACTTTCTTTTTTTAATTGTGTGTATGATTCCGCCACTTGTGCAAGGGATTTTATCTTGTCACCGCACATAATTTCAGTAAGCTTTAAAAAGGTTGAAGCACGGGTAAAAATTTGCTCTGCATCGGCTTGTTCAACCTTAAAGTCATCCTTATAACGTGCAGCGGAATAACTTTTTACCATGATATCAAAGAGCCGTTTGTCCTCTTCACTGCCCGATAAGAATAGCCTTGATGGTGCCGGAGAAAAACTATCGCACATCCGAAGCTGTCTATATAGGTTGTGTATATCAGAGCGGTAAGCCAAGTGAACCCTGATCAAAACAATACAGCATTGTTCTACTACCTGGTGCGCCATAAATGCACTTAAATTGTGATGTTGGTTCGTCAGGCATTCTTTTGCGCTTTTTAAAAAACCTGTTGCCAGTGGAAAGCGGTGGTTGTAATGTTTTTGGGCTTTTACTGCTCCCTGTGTAGGTATCAAACTTGTAGCTTGGAAAGGTTGTACCATACCATCCCGACTATAAAGAATCTGGCCCTCGTTATAAATGGTAATGAAAAACCTGTTATTGGCCTTTATTGCCTCTGCAATAGTTTCTTTCCCATGAGCTAATATAGTAATCTTGCCGAAAGGATAATGATTATTGGCAAAGTCTTGTACCTCGTGTTCAATTCTGGTAACGCTTTCGGTCACCATCAATAAAAAATAATGATAATTTTCTACGCTGTGGTTCTCTATGAAGCACCCGTTATTGACTTTAAAATCGATATATTTTCCAAAGCTATAGATTTGCTCGGGCTTGAATTTTTGAACCAGCTCTTTGATAAAGCCGGAAAAGTTTTCTTTCTGGAACTGGCCAGATTGCGAGAATTGTGTTTCCATAATCGTGACATTTTTGATTTATTAGATCAAAAATGCGGTACGGCAATGCCGTAACCTACCACTAAAGCTGGTATCTTACTACAATACATTGGTTCATTACTATCTTAGGAATTTATTATATTTGCTTTATGGAAACGCCTACAAAATCAAACAAAGTGCACATCGGCAGAAAGATCAGCCGTATCAGGGAAATACGTGGAATAAAACAAGATTTTCTTGCTATTGAACTTGGCGTAAGCCAACAGACGATTTCTAAAATTGAGCAAAGCGAAGAAGTAGAAGAGTCGACTTTAGAAAAAATTGCTACTGTTTTGGGTGTCACTGTTGAAGGGATAAAAAATTTTACAGAAGAGGGTATTGTCAACTATTTTAATACTTTTAATGATGAAGTAACACATTCATTCAACGCTTACCATGGCTGCACATTTAATCCTCTTGATAAACTAATGGAAGCTTTAGAAGCAAATAAGGATTTATATGAGCGCCTGCTTGCTAGTGAGCGTGAAAAAAACGAACTTCTTAAAAAATAATGATTAGTAACTAGAATGGCCGAAATCTCATTTTTGGAAATGCGTGTTGTAACTAGTTTTTTAGAAATGGGCGGTGGATATGTCTTGAATTTTTCTGATCGTACCTTTCAAGAGTTTGTGGGTGATGCTGTAGGAATGGATATTCTTTCTGATAAATATGCAGGGGGAACATCAGGATCAAAAGGTAATCGACTTAAACAGTTTATGAAATTGGAAGATGACTATACTGTTGGCAAATTGTTTACTAGGCTTCATCAATATAAGCTGATTATTGAAAATGAGCAAAATAAGGTTGTAGACCAAAGTTTTTATAACGAATTCTATAAAATATCAGAGAGGCTACTTTCGGGCAAAATAATTGAGCATATAGACGCTATACAAGCAACAAACGACGATAAGGATTTTCACCAACTTGCAAAGCTCATAAAAGAAAGTATTGAGAATAATGAACCGGAATCAGCACTGGACAGATTACATACCTTCCTATTTAAGTTTTTAAAAGAACTTTGTAAAAGTCATAATGTAGAATATTCAAATGAGGAATCGATAAATGCTATATATGGTAAGTACATAAAAGCTATTCGGTCAAAGGGTCTAATTGAATCAGAAATGGCCGAAAAAATTATTCAGTCAACTTTCCAAGTCATGCAGGCTTTCAATGATATTCGCAATAATAGAAGTTTTGCGCATGATAATCCGGTGTTAAATTATGATGAAAGTGTATTTATTTTTAGTAATGTCACAGCCACTGTAAAATACATCCAAACATTAGAAACCAAGCATAAAAATGCCGTTATTGAAGAGGCTAAACCTGATTGGTCTAGCAATTTCTAATTATTCCAGTTATTTAGGCAGTCCAAAAATTAAGGGCATAATTAATTAATGTAAAAATTAAAATGTACTAATTGATTTTATCGTCCCATACCCTGACTTTGATCCATACCTTTTTTCTTTTTCTTCTTTTTTCTTGTATCTATAGTTGCTGATTGTGGCGCAACGTAGACAGGTTCCATAAGAATACTTAAAAAATCAGCTCCTACTTTGCCCGTAGAAGTTATCATTTCTCCGATATTTTCAAACAGACCTTCTGAAATTCTCTTACTTAATTCTTTAGCTATTTGAGCGGCTTTAGGCTGCTCGTTTTGAATGTCATCTAAAATCTGCATCTGCATTTTTTGTTCGCTTGTCCCATTCTTCATAATATTGGCATAGTCAATAGTTTCTTTCAGCGCACGATTAAAGTCAAAAACCGTATCAAAAAGCTTTTCGCCCGACTGTTTGAAAGCTGTACGGTTAAATTCCCCAAGCTTAGCAGAATGCTCCTTGTTCTTTCCCTTTGAGGTATTTTGGGGGCTAAGCTTAATCCTATTCGTAATGTCCTTCCTGCTGACGATGATCTGGATATGATCCTGTCTTCCATCTTTGCGCTCGCCTTTTTTCCTTGTCCCGTCCTTTACTTCCTTATCTGTATGTTTGTAATAACGGTAGTTTTCGTGCTTGCCGTACCAGAGCAAATCTTTATGGCTGTTAATGCCTGGTCTTTTAAAGTTCTTTGCGTACTCATCCATTACCTTTACCGCAAATTCCTTTAGTTTTTCCTTTGTACCTTCCTTGCCGTATTTCTCATAGAGGTGCGCCAGTTCTTTTTGGCTCGGACTGATGTTGATTAGAAAAAATTTACTGTCGCTGCGTCCAAGTTTGGCAATGTTGCCGTCTATCTTCATCCTGACTTCCTGCCTGCGGATTTCGTTACCTGTGCCGTTAAACCAATTTTCCTGTTCCAGACCTCTGCCTTTTTCAATCTGCATCTGGTTCTCTTTTTCAAGGTAATTAACCAGCGCACCGCTACTGCCCTTATTGTCTCCCGTTTCTGATGTGGTGATGTTGATAAACATAAGCTATAGATTTTCCAGTGATTGCCTGACATGGGTTTGCAGTTCCTCTTTTTTAACGTTGGCCGTAGTCCAGCCCAGCGATTCCCTTTGTGTGATGTAATATTCGAGGATCTTGCTAAATCGTAATTTCAACAACGCTTTGTCTTCCAGATGGGTCTGTGTTCTGGCAATACCACGTTGAAGTGAAGTTATACCCTCTGCAAGCTTTTTCGTATTTTCAAGATCCTGCGCCATATACTTGCCTATATCCTTAATGTACAGTGTGTGTTGTTTTGCTATGGTGACCAGTGTACCCGAATCGCTGAAGATGGGCAACAGGAAATCTTTTTCCTGCGTTTTAAAAAAGCCAATAATCCGGTTGTTTCCGTTGACCAGCTCTTTTTTAAGCAATTCGTCATTCAGGTCTAAGGGATCTTTCTTGCTCCGGTAGAAATATTCTACCATTTGTATGACGGTCGTCTTTTTTGTCCTGCCCAGCTTGAGGGCGATCTTTTCCAGTTTGATATCGGTGGCTACAGGGTAGCGCACCGATTTTGTATTAATATCCTCCATATCCTGAATGTTTAAGGATGGTTTGGTATAATAAACCTTATTTGTGTACCTCTTTGCGGGTGCCATGAGGGATTATATTCTATGTAGCCAAATTCTACAAGGTCTTTGATGTTCTTATGGTAGGTGGCGATAGATCTGATACGGGAGAACCGCATCAGCTTTGGCCTGCTGACCTGAAAAGGCTTTTCCGGTGCATCGCTGTCACTGTAGTAGAACAATGCCATCAGCAGGCTGATGTGGGTCGCATAAAATCGGCTTTCCATTGCCACCCGTTCAAAATACCCGCTCATGGCGTGTTGTTGTATATTCAGATAGTTCTTCATGTTATTCTCCTTTCAGCATTTTTTCTATTTGTACCCTGCTGTAGTACATTGTACCCCCAATTTTGCGGTATGGCAATGTCCCGTTGATGCGGAGGTTCTGTAAAGTGCCTGCTGATATGTTCAGCATTTTGCGCACCTGTGCGCTCCTTAGCCATTCCCCGATTTGCTGGCTTTCCGTCCCTTGACCGATGATGCCTTTCATTTCCTGCAACAGTTCTGTTTTGAACTGGCGGAGGTCTTCCATTGTGATGATGTCCATTTTCATAAATTGCGCTCCTCTCTAATATTTTAATTTGCTAATTAGCTGGCTAACTGTTTACCTGCTAGTTTAGCTAATTGGTATACCTGAAAGTATACCGTTTATGGTTCCTAAAAGGCTTGCAAAGCCTCAAAGTAGCCCCGGAGGCTACTTGAAACCCCTGTAGCGATAGCGTAAGGGCAAGCAAGTAGGGCTCTGCCCAACTTCCGCTTGCTCAGCCCCTGAAAAGGGGACTGACTGCCTGAATCGCCTTTCTACCGCCGTTCACAGCATCCTTGAAAGCTCCACAATCCTCTGGGCTGCCTCGAATTAGCCTGCTGTGCCAGTGGTTTTTGTTACACATAAACCATTGTATGTGAATATATATCTATATTGCTATAGGGAAGTATCTGCTTGGCTATAGGGATATGTAGTTATGTTGGTGGTGGTATACCGTTCGTTGGGGAATAGATTTCTTCAGTGGTTTTCTTTCTTCCCGATCTTACCCATTCGGATAGTTCCACCGTGGAGAAATAAAGTCTTTTGCCCCGCTTGTTCACGGGGATTTCCTTCCGGCTCACTTTGGTGTAAAGCGTGGGTACAGACAGGCTTAGAAATTCGGCAGCCTGCCCAATGGTCAATAAATCGTCTCGGGGACGTTGGGAATTGTGCGACCTGTTTTCCAGCAACAGGTCTTTAATACAATCTACCTTTTCGTGCAGTACGCTAATGGCCTGCGGTAGTTCTTCAAATGTGTACTTCATAAGCGGTATTTTTTGTTTTGATACCGCAATGTTAGTCGCTTGTTTTGTAGGGTTACAACACGTTAAACCCCATCCTTACCGTTTCCCTACTAATATTTACTGTTTTTTTTGTTTCGGAGTGTTGGAACCAGAAAAGGAACTTTGTCTTTTATCCTTACCTCTAAAATCGGTGATTTACAAACCTTGGTATCAGAAGATATGACCGCACTTAGCCAGCCCTCTGTATATTCGTTTACTTTATCTCTGATGCTATATAAAAAGTGCTTTAGAACCCATTTTTCAAGCTCTGCTTTATTACATCCAACAATCAGGTTCGCTTCATAGAGTTGCTTAAAAGCATCGGCAAGTTGGTTGCCTCTACCATTAAAAATCAGTTGGGTTATAGGCTGTTCATCCAATTTTATAAGCGCAGTAAGCTGTACAAAATGTTCTTCTGAAAAATAAGTCATTAGCAGTTTCAGAAAATCACCTGTAAACTGATGATTGAATTTTGGCCGACCCGCTTCGGGATTATATGGGATTTTTGTGGGCTGCTCGAGGGCGACATCTTCAGTTTGTTGCGGGCTTTCCTGTTTAGCCATCCATTCCTCGAACGTTTCATGGGGATTTATAATTTCATCGATTTCGTTGACCAGCTCACTTAAAAACTTGTCCCTGATCTTCAAGGTATCAAGCAAACTTTCCACAAACTCATCACCTATATAAATATCCTTGTAGTCTGATTGCAGGTTGTTAACAATGAACAAATATTGGAGTTGGATCGAAAATATGAAGTTTCGGGGATATTCATCTTTAAACTCATTATAATGCTCATGGAAATTTGCCCATATCAGTTTAAACCTATCCTTTAATTTTTTGAGCTGTTCCAGTTCTCTTTTTAAACTGGTGTCGCTAAGTGACACCAGATCAATTAACGCCATGTCTTTTAATACCCTGATTTCACTTTTATAAGTAAAAGAATCATAATAGTGGGTTTCGTGGCCAAGGCTATAAGCTGGCTTATTTCCATCTTGTTTTATTGGGCTTTTCAATTCAGCCTTAGCAATGATGCGGAGTTCAAAAGTTTGTATTTTAGTTAAAAATTGAATTAAGCCCGTCATTTTTTAGATAATTATTTCAATACTAAAATAGAAAAATTTATCCTGTAAGTTTCACGCAAATAGATATGATGTATAACTGCTGGGTATTGATTTTAATTCTATCTAATCTACAGAGCGATGAACAGTTGTTGCTAATGATGTACTAAATCGGATTGAAGATACTGATGGAATCGTAATTCGTTTTATACAACATCTTTTTTACATGCCTGCCAGTCAGAATACTGGGCAAGAAAAATATAAACTAATACCAACAGGACTTGGGGATTTTGTCACAAACCTTTACTGGACGAAGCGACCAAGGCTACTGCAATGTTACATGCAAAAACAGTTTAAATTGGACGAAAAGAAACAAGTTTAATTTTCATTAGCAATCTTCAGCTTTAATATTTTTAAATTTATTAACCTGATTATCAAAGCGATAGAAAAAACTGATATTTTTTTGGGTTACCTTGTCAGGTTTTGAAGTATTTATTTATTGCCATCCTCGAATTGAGCATGGTTTAAACCAAACTGATTACCAAATTTCTTGTGGGCTGGTATACCCTAACTTATGACTATAAGTTGTTTTTTATTGCACACCTCTTCCCAAGCGGTCTGCAAAAGTAAACACTTATTTTAAATATCCAAATATATTATTATAAATATTTAAATATTAATCATTTGTGATGATATATGGATCAGCATGTCTCGTATTGAGGCATTTAAACTAAAAACAATTTTTAAAATAAGAATGAAAATAAATTACTTAATCACATACGATGTTCGTGACAACCACGAACAAATAATTGCTGACCTTTTAGATAATGACTGGCACAGCGTAGTACCTGCCTACGAAATTGGCACTAGAAAACCTGTATTCTGCTATTTGCCAGAAACTACTTGGATTAAAGCTTTTGGCTCTGCTGATGAAGCTATAAAGGAGTTCAAACAGATTGCCGGTAAAGAAAATATCCTTCGTTTTATGGTGACAGTTTTTATGGGCTGGCAAGGTTCTACATCCAAACCTAAGCCACATCAAGTTGAAGAAGCTAAAAATATGAGGCTGTTACCAGCTTTAAATTAAGAGCAGAAGATTTAGGCAGATAAGTTCTTATCTGCCTATTATAATGCCTAACGGCATTTAAATTATTATTAATTATAAAATAAAAAAATGAGTTTAGAAATACTATCAATAAAAAAACATGGCGATGCCAAAAATGAATATGTAATGCTTAAAGCTACAGCCGATATCAACCTGTTCGATTACGCAATTTTAGATACCACATTTAATAATGGAAAAACTTCGAACATAATGAGACATTATTTTAGATTTCCTAAATTGTTGGTTAAAAAAGGCGAACGTGTTGCTCTTAACACTAGAAAAGGCACGTATTCAAAGGGGTTGACTAGTTTAGACAATGTATTACATAATTTATACTGGAATTCAGACGCACCGATTTGGAATGATGACAATCCAGATTTAGCTGAACTACTTAGGGTTGCCACCATTTCCAAAAAGCAATCTTTATAGTTAGCAAAGTAGAAATAGAGCTGGGTGCGTTTCGCACCCAGTTTATTAAAATATTTTTTTTAGCATTATTAATCTCATGTCAGAATTACAGTTGTAATAAAACATAAAATCTTGAAAACTCATCTAAAGACATATTACACATAACTTCTTAGGAGGTAGTCTTTCGTCATACAAACTGCTATGCAAACCTTGTAACGAAGGCTTTTGAAATACTATATAAGGAACTTGAAAAAGAGATAGGTATATTTACTCATCACATAGGCATTAGAAGGCAAAGAAACAATAGTATGTTATCCCTAAACTTCGTCTTATTTCGAAAGATGGCGAAATATGATAGGTTGGTAAAGATTGAGTACATTCAACGAGCCTACCTATCAAATAGAAGAAGAAAAAATCGTATTGCTTATTTCTTAATTTGTAAGATAATATTCTTCAGTTCACGGAATTCGGAATTTTCTTTTAAAATCCAAGCCTGAATAAAAATTTTATGAATACTTGTGATTGATTCATTGCTAGAATTTCCCATTACAATATCAGCAACTTTAGCAAATTTTAATTTGGCAGAATTTAATTGGCCCAATTCAATTTCTAGAATTTTTAACTCTTCTGGATCAACTATAGAAATTCCTATCAATTGAGATGCCTTTTCAGAATCCCAAATAATGTCTTCGGGAATTTTTCCAGGTAAGTAAAAAACATTTTTATTGTAATAATCGAGATATTGCTTCAAAAGCTCAATTTTTTGTTCCTTATTACTTACGCCATTTCCGCCATCAACAGAAAACTTTATTTCTTCATTAGTTTGTTCTTTAATTTTTTGCCTCAAGAACGGTTCAGTAATGGAATCTACCGGAAAACTCTTCCAATCATAATGGACGTCATTAATCTTTTGATCTCCGTCAAAAATTACATAATCTTTAGAATTGGGTGTTCTGCAAAAAACGCTTATAAATTCTTTCTTGATTACTGACTCTCCGCCTGGATTAAATTTAACGTTAAAAAGATTTGCTGTGGCTTGTCCAAGACTTTTAATCATAGAATCTATGATATCTTTTGCTAATCTATCTTCAACTATTATATTCTTGGGTACCTCAATTGGAAATTCAATGTGAAAAAATGCTTCCTCAGGCAATAGATTTTCAGTAACTAAAAATCTGCCATTTTGGGGGTTTTGATAGAAAACTTTTAATGATTCAGCCGGCAATGCTCGAGCAATAGAAGGTGAATGACTTGTTATAATAATTTGGTGCTTTTTTATTAAAATTTGATTTAGTAAAAATATCTTCAACCTTTCTTGTGCACCTGGATGAAGTGAAACTTCTGGCTCATCCAATAAAATTAATGAATAATCATTTGCCTTTAAAACTTCTTGAACTAAGCGTACAACGGCCATTTCACCACTTCCTGCAAAAGCTTCAGAATATAATGCATACTCTGTTTCAAATAGAACTGAATATCCCTCATTTCTAAAAATTGAATGTTTTACTGACTTTCCAGATTTATAGTTTCTCCCAAGAATATATGAAATACTTTCCAACTCATCAGATGTCAGAATTTCCATTGGATCATTGAGTGCCCTTTTGCTAGAACTTATAAGCAATTTATTTCCTTCAAAGATATTATTAAGTGATACAGATTTTGTTCTGATAAATTCTTGTTTATTTTTAGCCTTACTACCTTTAGTATTACCAAAATAAAAGAATTTATCAAAAGCACTTAACTCCCCTCTAAAGTCGAGATACAAAACGTCTTTCAGAAGAGGCTTATTTCGTGACATTTTTTTATCCATTCCAGCCCAAACTAAAGGTCTGCTTGTCTCCCAATAATTTGGATCGTCTTTTCTTTTTATTCTCGCTTTAACAACTTGTTTTTCTTGATTACTTTCTCTAAATGAATACCAAAACGAGTGCCTCCGCTTAGCGTCATCATAATATTTAATAGGATCGAGTTTGGTGTCAAACCAAAACTCAGACGGAGTTTTATTAAGAACAGATCCATATAAAGCATGTAATGCCGAGCTTTTACCGCAGCCATTTTGACCTATAAAAACAGTCAAAGGAAACATAAAATTTATACGGGTATTAATTTCTAAATTTCTATAGAATGGGAATTGAATAAAATCTATGTATTTATTAAAAGTATTTGCAGATTTTGCACTTCTAATATTTTTCAATAATAAATCGAGAGACGTTAGCATATATTAATTATTATTAGACCATCTTCTTAGCCATTCCGATTCATCTAATCCAACTCTTGATACCTGAGCAGCATAATTGTTAGCAATTCTTTGCGCGTGTGCATCTTTAAGATCAGATACCCATTTATATTTTTCTCCATGAGTAGATATAAAAATATAATCAGGATCCTCCAGAACCCCTACAATTGTTGAGTTTTCTTGTGTAGGCTTAAAAATTATTGTCCGAATATCATATGAACTTTTGATAAGCTTTAACTTGAAAAGTGTATCATTCTCATCAACTACTATGTTAAATGATTGACCCTCTTTTACTAATTCCAAAGGTAAAAACATAAATTTTCTTGGCTCGCTTATTCTTACACTATCACACTTAGCCTGAAGACAAACAAAATATCGTTCAGTATTAATTTGTTTTATAATACTTCCCAAAGAAAGAAATGGAATTGCTGATGGCTGTTTTAGATGACTTTTATGATGCGATAAAATTGAAAAAAATTCATTAATATTTGAAGTATCACCATCGGATCGAAACAGATAAGGGAAATTTTTAAAGAGCTTTTCGTAATCTTTTTTTATCTCAATTTCTTTTTTTCCAGATATTTCGTCTCCCCATCTTTTTTTAATTGAAGAAATGAAACTATCATTTAAACAATCTCTTACAAAATCTTTATCTACCACAAATTCCCTATTGGCAATTAAAATCTTCTCACCAAATTCACGAGTTTCAATCCAATTTCCAATATCTTCCTTACTAATGCTATTATTTGTTTGATTATAATTTAATAATGCTTCAATTGAATTGGATAGCATTTCAATCAATAAACTTACTGAATCATCTTGATTTGGAAGCATTATCCTATGAGTAATAAAGGCAGCATCAAGCTCTTTATTATATAACTTTATCAATCTAAAAGTATTATTTCGTAAAACTGTCATGGATCTTAAAACAAAATTACTTAGTAATCCTGAAGTCATTGAACTAAACTCATTTAAAATAAAGTCAGGCAAATCTTCATACCGTTGAATTTTAGATTGAAGTTCTTTATTATATTTAAATTTAGAATCATGAACCCCATCTATTTCAGGTTTAGCTACAACTAAAATCTTAATATTTTCTGTGAAAACTTCGCAATCTCCTTCTTTCAAACCCTGTATATTTTGTGTTGAAAGCTCATCAAAAATAGTTTTTGTAATACCAGGCAAATCAATCTCACCAGTATAGACCAATATTAGCTTTAAACTTCCTCTACCCATTAATGGATCAGAAAGAATTTCCTTGATAATTTTCAAGGTGTGCGGCCCCCTAGTATCGTCATTGTCTGCGTCTTCTTCTTCTTTATCTTTTGCTATCGCAACTGGTTCAAGGTTAATCTGCCAATCAATAACTGTTATATCGGCTTTTTTTGCAATTATTGCAAGGTTATCAATATCTTTTAGTGTTTTTGGATTATATACGGCACATATTTTTTGCTTTTCAGCAAATGCATTAGTAATTTTTAAACTATCGAAATCATGTTGTTTTTGATTCAAGTCTTCAGTATGTTCTTTTAAGAAGGCTCTGTCATCAATAAAAATTATACTTTGTAAAAAATCATTTGCTATGATTTTGGAACTATCAAAAAAAGGAGTCGTCATTTATGCGGGATTAAAAGGCTCAATTTTAAATGTAACGTTTGCACCTGATCTAGGCGAATCTAAAAAAAGTCTGTAATTGTCCGCCTCAAGCACTTCTCTACTTATATGCAAACCCATTCCTCGTCCTTTCAGTTTTCTTGTAAAACCTAATTCAAATATTCTATCTGAATCCTGTAAAGGAATTTGTGGTCCATTATTGGAAATATAAATCCCAGAATCATCAGCGTGCAGCCTTATCAGTTTATCTTCACTACCTTGAATCTGATTTAGCCAGTGTATAGCATTATCAATTAGATTAACAAAAACTGGAAAGAATGTTGATTTATGGCCGACTATTATTTTGTTAGTAAATCCATTAGTGTGCTTAAATTGCACATTATGTCTATTTAATCTACTACCGAATAGATCTATTAAAAAGGTCTTTATTTCATGAGCATGAATTTCTTCTTTTTCATAATTTAATCGCCGATTTAAAGGGGTAAAAAGCTTTAGATACTTATCTAAATGTTCGAAATTTATTTTTATGTTTTTGTATACGGAATCAAGTTTGTCGTTGACATCAGCCCAAGCACCTAAATCTTTTATACTTCCTCTAATTGATTTAATAGTGCTACTAAACTCATGATGAATTACACCTACAGCCAATCCCAGTTGGCTTAATTCAATGTCGGTTTGTAATCTTTCCCTAAGTTCATCAACCTCTTCCGCCAATGCATCAGCTATTTGATCATTTGTAATAATTTCATTTTCAGGATTTTTATCCCAATAAATGCCTTGGAGTTGACGTATTATGCTTTCTAGGACATTAGTTACTCTATCTTTGCCACGCCCTATATCTGCTTCCATTAATTTACGTTCTTCTACAAGATCAAAGTCTTCTGATTCTTTTAAATTGAGTGTCTTGAATCGATCCTTGACATCTCGAATTTGATTATCAAGATCGATCATCAAGTCACTTGTTAAATCTTTGACCCTAGAAGTGATTTCTGAAACTGCTTCTTTAGCTTCCTTTTGCTTCATTGAGGCTGTTTTTTTTGCCTCAATAGATATATAATCAACAGCCTGCTCTAATCTTTTTCGCTTACTAATTTCTATGTTTAGTCGGGTAGTATAATCATCAATCAGCGAGTCTATACTATTATTTGCTTGCTGAAGAATTCCAAATTCTAACTTTTGAATCTCTGTGATATAGGCATCGAAATCTTTTCTAGTTTCTTTTGAAATCGTAAATCCTTTTGGCTGTGAAACTTTGATTCTTTGTTTATAATCCTCGATTGATTTTCTTGCAGAAATTTCATAAGCAATTAATGCTTGACTAGCCTCTTCTGGATCCTCTATGTATGCAACTGAACTTATTTGCTTTTCGGAATTCATCAAAATCTCATCAATCTCATTCTTGTATTTTTTAGAATTTAAATTGTCAAAAAAATCATTAAGTGCAATTTGAAATTTTTCCTTTCTCACTTTTGCTTGGAGGTCTCTTCGCTCTAGCGCTTTGTAATAATTCTCACGTTCGGATCTTTTTTTAACCCAAAACTCTGATTTTGGACTTCCAGAATTTCCTTCTCTAAAGAAATCAGCGGCCAATTGTAGGAAGAAATTTTTTAAAATATCTTGTAATTGCCGATAAGCTTTATTTTCAATGAATCCTTCTCTTCCTGCCTTTTCTTTTAGTTTGAAATTCTCTTTTTTACTGACATCTATTACTCCAAACATCCTTCTATAACTAAAGAAGTAAAATGATGCACTTTTAGTTCTGTTCTTTTCAATGTCTATGAAATCATAATCTTGATTTCCATACGGTAAAATTCTAATATTATCTCTATAGATGTAAAGTCCACCATATTTATCACCTTTGGCAATTATCCTAGTGTGCGATTCAAAATCAATAATCGATTGTTTTAGTCTGCCCTGTATATATGCTAAGTTAATCGAGAATGGCCCGCAATCTGTTTCACGGTAATTATTATTGTTCCAGGAAATTTTATGATCAAAGCTTTTATCTTGATATATTTTTATCATTCCAGAAAATTGTCCATAAAGATCAAATCTTCCTTGAAAGTGATGATCAGCAATTTCAAAATCCTCTTCCGTAAAAAATTCATCTTTATCTAAAATATTAAAATATGTACCGTCATTACTTCTGTAGTCGCGAAAGGCTACACTAATATCCGGCTTAGGATGCCCAGGGGTCATTGTATTAGTAAACCCCATAAGCATTTTTTCTATTTTTGTCGCATCACTCGAACTTTTGTCTCCATCTATATCATTGTTTAATGTTTCGTCTACAGGGGATATGTAAAAATGTGTTCCGAAATAATTGTTGTCAAATGAGAAGTCACCTAATATATGTTGGTCTAGCTGTTTAGGAGATACCACGAAACTTCTAATATTATCACAAATAATTTTTGATTCTTCCTCTGTAATATCATCTTTATCAACGAGTGCTTTTAGCGATATAATTAACTCGTCTTTCATTTCGTTGATATCATCTGAATCGGGCATTGAATCAAATTCTCTAATAGGAACGATAACATCATCAAGATCCAATCCAGGTAATTCAAATATGCTCCAGTTAATAAATGCAGCAACTATTTTATGATCTTCGTTAGTGCGTTTTGCTTTAGTTAAAACTAAAACTTGATTGCCAATTGAAGCAATTGCTAACCTGCCAATCCCCTTTTCTCCCATAATCGGTCGGGGTTTCTTATCAGGATCTTGAGGAGGTGCTGGAATCTTACGATTGGTAAACTTACTTTCTGTACCAAGTGTTAGCCATCTGGACTCAAAGTCCTTCTTTGTCATTCCGAGACCATCATCTCTTAGAACTAAAAGTTTATCTTTCCTTAAATAATCAATATCAACATTGTCTGCATAGGCATCATGAGCATTTTTAAATAACTCATTGATTGCTGTTGGAATTCCGGCGATTTGTTGTCGACCTAATAAATCTAATGCCCTTGCTCTTGCTTTGAAGTTAGCCATTTATTCCAGTGGGATTTTAAAGTTTCTCCTATCGCCTGTGATAGTTTTGGAGGTACTGCATTTCCGATCATAGTAGCAATTACACCTTGAGATGTAGAGTTAAAGGAATAATCTAATGGAAACGATTGTAGGGTGGCGCCCTCTCGTAGAGAGAGAGCTCTATTTTGCTCAGGGTGTGAGTATCTTCCTGTGCTAGTATAAATGAATCTAGTAGTTATAGTAGGAGAAGGCTTATCCCAGTGTAGCCTTCCATAAACATCATAATGGCCATTATGGCTTTTATAGCATTCCAATTGCAGTTTGTCGTTATTTTCCCACGCTTTCCTCGAACCTCCATTTTTAGGGGTATTTATCACTCTTTCGAGATTAAGCGCAGATAAATTAGCTACCGAATGCTGAAATGAACTAAAATCTTTATTTCCAGCATTCACCATTGGAAATTTTTTATAATCTCCAATTGCATCCATAACGGTAATAATTTTGTCTTTGGTTTTTAATTGTTTAGGTAGCTCAATTTTTGAAACAAGCCTCGTTGCAATAAGAACAAATCTTCGTCGGTTCTGGGGTACACCAAAGAACTTCGCATTAAGAACTTTTTGATCAAATGTATATCCAATTTTTTTTAAAGCTAATTTGAACTTGTGAAGCGGACTTCCAACCTTTGTCTCCAAGCCAGGAACATTTTCAATAAATACGAAACCAGGCTTATAATGAATTACAAACTCCTTAAAATCATCTAATAATAACCTTCCCGCATGAGACTTATCTTTATCTGATTTAAGATTTGAGTAATACTGACAGGGACTACAGCCAACAAAGATTAAATTATCTTGTCTAATTGAAATAGGAAGTAAGTCCTTTAGTTTCTCGGGAGCAAAATTTGATACATCTTCATTTATAAATAAAGACTTATTATTTCCTTCGTAAGTTTCTTTAAATTTGGGATCTATATCAATTCCACCTAAAACCTTTATATCAGCTTTTGCAAAACCACAAGTTACACCACCTGCACCACAAAAAAAATCAACTGCAAATAAATCAGTGTCTGGTATTTCCTGATTTTTAACCTCCGATATATTTGTTTTGCCAAGTTCTGTTTTGAGCATCATTAGTTTAATTTTCCTTACAAAAATACGTCTAATCTAAAAAGAATTAAGTGGATTATGAAATAATATTTAAATTATCATTTTTTTTAGACAATAACAATTTTTCACACCTTTAAACTTTTTAGCGAATTCTCCGGCGTTTCTTAATACGGTAAAAATTGGGTTGTATATAGATCTCCGATTTACCTTCCTGAACTAGTTCCTTTTGATTTTAATTGTAAATTCCGTATATTTAACCCATAGCAATTGCAGCTAAAACGTATTAAAAAAATAGTGAGTAATTCAATGAGTGGAATTACCAAACTGCCAAAAATACTATTTAAACGCTGATTTTAGCACCAGGTGCAAATCCCAGCGGGATCACAAGAAACCTCACAGAAATGTGAGGTTTTTTTGTTTTATTCCCGTTTGGGATTCGAACAGAAGTGCGGGCCTGGGTTCGATTTGTAAAAGGCTCAGGGCCGGGTTCGGGGTTTTGTGGGGCTGAGCCAATCCCAGCGGGATCACACCAAAGACTATCAAAACGTATAAAACCCTGCAATCGCACGATTAGCAGGGTTTTTGCTTTTAGGGAATTGCCAAAAATCGCACGAATTCACAAAACTTTGGTGAGTGATTCGGTGAGTAAGGCAAAACGGTTAAAATTGACTCACCGAATAGCATATAATCTATTAATGTACAGCGTGTTACAAAATTAATAGCTTATATAAAGATATTCATCATACTTTTGCAACTACCGTTATGCTATTAATTGGTAGAGAAAGGAATTTTGATTAGACAAGGAGATAAAAAATCGACAAAATACCATCATCGGTAAATGTCCGATAAACTTAAAAAGGAAAAACAGACCAAACCATTTATTTCTGTTTTGATTAGATTTTTGTGATGTCAAGGGAATTAAACAAAAGAGTTATAGTCGTGCATTGGAAAAGATTTGCCAGTACAGATATCGATGTGTTTTCAAGTTTGAAGGGATTTTGCGACAGCTACCCAGGCTACAACTATCATACATTGAACAACTATCTTTCGAAAAAGAAGATTCCGTTTGAAAACGATGAAATCAAAATTGAAAGACAGCCACTGATACAAAAGGTCAGAAGACCCAACCTTTCAAAGTCACTATTCTGGGACTTTGATTTTGATAAACTGGACTGGAGCAGGAGTTATAAAACCGTTATCGAACGTGTGCTTGATAAAGGCACTACAATGGATTGGGAAGAGATGATCAGGTTTTATGGTAGAGAAAACGTAATCCGAGCCATCAAAGAAGACATCACCTATCTTTCTGATATGACCATGGAGGCCGTTTGTAAATATTTTCAGTTGAGCCAAGAAAAACTCAGATGTTACACAAAGAAACAGTTACACCAGGGACACTGGATCTGATCCAGACACTGATGCAAGACCATCAGCTCAATTCCTTTTACCATTTCATATCGTTATTTCTATCGTTCTTTATATACAATCTTCACTCCATCTATTTCATCAGCTTTTTTAAATGTCCTCAATTTTGAATCGAATGAGATTTCCAAAGTTTTTTCACTTAACCAGATTAAGTTCATCGCATTTGAATCCAGTTTTGCAGCGTTATGATCAGAATCTACGATAAAAACATTTCCTGACTCCGCCTCGGTTAATTCAAAATCTGCATTTTCCAGAATTACATGTAACGAATTATCAGTTGTTGCGTTCCCATCGTTCATAAACACCATAGCTTTTTTTGTCTTCTTATGATTATAAGCCTCTTTCAAGAGCATAAGAGGACTGTCTTCGAAAATCGTAGCACATGAAATAAAGCAGAATGCAAAAAACAGCATTATGAAATGTTTAGCTGATTTATACTTAAATAACATATAATTTCTGTTCATACAGGCTCTGACAAAGCGTGGTTAATTGAAAGCAATTTATGATTTAGTACTGATTTTTTCATCATTACTGTCTTAGGAACACGAAACCCCGCCATCTGGGTAGGTGCTGTTACCGGTTGGCTTTTCAAGTTTGTCATTTACGATATATTTTATTTCTCCAGCCCCAATAACTGTCTCACCTTCTCTAAATTCAAACTCCATTCCTTCTGTCAGACAACCCGAAAAATAGTCTGGTGATAATATTTTAATTTTTGCGTTAACTGTGTCACCAGGAAAAACAGTTTCCTTGTCAATAAAAGTTTGTTGTCCTGATGTCTGCATTTCTATGAAGTCAAACTTTATTTGTGGTCTGTAACCGCTTTTAGCTGGAGTCTGTCTACCGCCTTGTTCTGTTGTCCTATATTTCAGTTGTGCAATAAAGTCAGTCTTCTTAAATTCCTGTTCATAGAAATCAAGAATATTTTTTAATATGTTATCAAAGTTGCTTTCATTGCAAAATCTTGCCGAAGTGTCAATAACTTCAACTATTGAACTGCCCGCTTCAACCTGCCAAGCATTTTTCCCGTTAAACTTCTTTAGTTGTATTTTCTCAATTGTCAATGGTGAGCCGAAATATTCTTTGAGTTCTTTGTCAAAGTCTGCAATTTTGTGCTGGCCTTGTGTCGGCCAGTCGTTCATTGCATTTAAGAAGAGGACCGCGATTTCCTTCAGTTTGTGATCTGTCTGGTCGAGGTCAACCAAACTCCAAAGTGTCGAATATGTTTCAATTTTGTTGTCCACTGTATTGTCCTCTTAAGCTTACCAGTAACTTATATATACCAGGCATAAACATTCTCCAATGCAGCTGTAAGCAGTGGTATTCGAGCCATAAATTTGCTGGTTTTGTATTGCTAATATATTAATTTATAGCTAAGCATAAGGACTCGTATATCTTTTTGCTTTGGGTGCTTACATCATCTTCTTTTCAACTGACATACTTATCCAGTAAATTCCCATTTGTCCCCTGTTATCCATTACGCCTTTTGGCAACTGATTTTTAGGACAGCTTGAAATGGAAGTATCTACACGTTTTACAAATGCAGTTAAGGCTTCAAGCTTATTTTCTGAAAATGGAAGTATCGTGTAATCCCAACTGGAATAAAAAGACAACATCCACTTAAATTCCTTATCGATTTTTCCATCGATTAAATATTGATCTAGAATGGAATACGATTCAGATAAGGTTACATTGTCAAGATCTTCAATTCCTGTATAACAACTCGGCTTGACCAGAGCGTACCAATTTAAAAATATCATGCGCTTTAACATCTTAAGCTTTGCAGTTTCATTATCAATGCGAAAATACAGTTCAAGATAAGACTTATGAATATTTCGATACTGCTCGAATTATTTTGAGCCACTATTAAAAAAGTCCATTGTAGATTGTTGGGTTCGTCAATATATTTGCAACAATATTTGATAACACATCACCACCAAATCCTTTTATCTTCTCAAGTATCCTGCTTCTTTTTTCCTCAGGTTCTTCAAAGGCTTTTAAAATTTCTTTTATCTCCCTTAATTGCTTTCCAGTGATTTCCTCTTTAACAGCATCAAGAAATAGGTTTATTGAAAGCTGCTGAGAAACGTTTTGAGTGTTTGTTATATTTATGTTATTCGTCGCACTTCTTTTATCATCTATCGATGTAGCTGGTTCATCTGGCAATAACTTGATAGCTTTTAAGACACCTAAAATCACCCTGTGATTATCGGGGCTTATTTTTTCAGAGGCCTTTTTTATATCATCTAGATCGCTTGGATGAAAAGTTTTGACAAATCTCTGCGCTGCTGATTTCCAATTCTGGTAACGGTCTTGTTCGGAACTTTTATAAACCGAGAATGTACGTATTACATTTGCGCCAGCTGGAACAAATGTAATGGTCGTAAATAAACTTTCTCCTTCACTAATTAGGCTATCTAAAATTTCTATATTCATTATTTAAGTTCTGGTTAATGCAATGTTTGAACCGTCCAAGTCTTCTTTTTTAGAGCATAAAGATAAATCATTCTTTCAATGTTATCCATTATGAAAACATGTTTTAGCAATGCGGAAGATTAAAACGTCAATTTAAAATTTTTAAATATCGTATCAAGGATTACTGATACTTGGATTTAAAAATGAATAACTCACAAGTATTGAATAAAATTTGATTACTTAACTAAATCAGAAAAATCAAACAAATTCATTGCGTCAACTTTTAAGTACTTGGCATAGATCGAAACATGGCTAATGCTCGTGTTTACCTGCCCTAGTTCCGTTCTGGCAATCTGGCTTTGCGATACTTCAGTTAGTAATGATAGCTGCTCTTGGGAAAGACCTTTGCTCTCTCGCACCTGTTTTAGCTTTTGGCCGAATTTCTTAATAAAATCTTCGTCTTTTAGATACTTCACAAAACAAATAGACACCTATAAAACAAAATAATTAATAGCAAATTTGCTATTAAAAATAATCTTCTTTAAATTAGCTTTATGAAAAAATAAAAGAACAAAAAATAAAATTGCAGTTCTATCATCGGTAAAGGAATTGCTAACAAGCCTCGCAACTAAATCTGACAGTTTATTCCCGCGAGAGTAAGTTGAGCAACCAAAACCCTATATTTGCTATAGGGTTGGTGCTCGCTTATGTCTTTTGTGGGAGCCCTTCTGAAAGGAAGGGTGGCTTTGTCAGAGCCAAGTTACATTAGACTAAGTGGGTTGCCAACCCTATTGTAATGATGGCATCCACTTGTTGAGGCTTATTTAATGTTAAAACTTAAATGAGATCAATATGGAACCACAATTATCACCAGAAGCCAATCCCGCTGTCCATTTCAGGGCGTTGATCCATCGGCTCGCCCAAAAGTTCGAACCACTCCAGATCTTCAGCTTTTCGCAGAACAGTTATACACACCATTCCCAAGGTTGCTTTAACGACAATCAGGTATATTTTAAATGTGACTATTGCCTGTTGGCAATTAGCGAAACGGCAACCCGAATAGATTATGAAATGCAGGATTTCGCCAACAGCTATTATCAGCATGGAACAATTACGGTGATCTCCCATGGCAGGCAATCCGTTATGGACGCCGTACAGCAAAACAGCCGCTTTTTTATCAGCGTGCTTACCTATGGAAAACTACTCTACAGTAAGGACGGACTATTAGATGGCGACGTGCTCCCTCCTTATATTCCTGCTAAGGGTGCAATTAAGGCACTCAGACATTATGAATATCGCATACCGCTGGCGGATGGTTTCTTGATGTGCGCGTCCGAATGTCTGGAGAACGAACAGTTCGGAATTTGTGCCTTTATGCTCCATCAGGCTGTAGAACAGGCTTGTATCTGCATGGTGAGGGTTCATATTGCCTACCGTTCTGAGTTCCATAACATTTACCGCCTGCTCCGTTTGTGTACTTGCTTTTCTGAAAAGCCTTTTCAACTTTTTCTGTCCACTCCCGAAGATGAGCGCTTATTTGCTATCATGGCAAAAAGTTATTCTGGTTCACGTTATAAAGATGATTTTACGGTTTCCAGGCAGGATGCGGAGCGTCTTTATCAACGGGTCGCATCTTTTCTTTTGCTGGCAAAGCAGATGTGCAATGAAAAGATAGCACTGCTGGCCAAATCGGCATCAGACTCTATGCAGTCTTAAAAAACGCTGATCATGTACAGATCGAAAAAATATTACAGACCAATATTTAAGGCTATGAAGAAGCAGGCAAAAGACACATCAGATAACAGGATTGTTTATCTTAACGATGATGAAATAACCAATCCGATAAAAGTGGTACACGAGTTTTTCAGTCACGCATGGTTGCCCAATCATTTAAAGATGCTGAAACGCTGGCGAAACGATGTTGCATTTGAATCCGAAGGACCCAAAAAATGTAGCCCAGACTACCTTGTTTATCATTACGAACTGACCATAAAGCTGATAGAGGCCGCCTGGCTCTTAAAAAACTACAAGCTTGGCAGACTTGACTTCGATGACAAACAGGAAAGTGATATCGCAAAATGGTACATCAAAACGGAAAGGAAGAAGCTAAGGGATTATCCTGAAAATCTGAGCATTCGGGAGATCGTAAAACCTTCATCTGTACTAAAGAAAATGTTCAGGATCTATAAATTGGACGGGTACAAAAAAATCCTGCACACATGGCTTCACGATGCGCTTAATACTTCCTTCGTGGAAGAAAGACTATCCAAATTTGAAGTAATTACCGTTTACGAACAATTGGTTAAACTGTTTGAGGCTACATGGCTGATCAGTCAGCGAATAAAAGATGGCAATTAAAACTTTATTTTCTGTCCGACTGAACGAATGGCTAACAGAAAGGTGATTAAATGTCCGTGTGATTTGGTTGATGTTGATTCCTATGGCCTTGAGTTCCTTTCGGATGTTGGTGAGTTGTTCCATGGGTGCATTCATGGTTACATCCCTATGCGTGCAGCTGATCTTTTCCCTTATGATGAGTTTTCGGGTAAGTTCGCCCATGCTCTGGCAGGTGCTACCTGCAAGCAGATTTTCCAATCGCTGATAAGTCTCTTTGTTAACCCTTGTCCTGATGGGATAGTCAAAATTTTTCCGTCGCTTATCATTGTTTATGCTACTCATATTGGCACATATCAAATGTTCAGGCAGGCACGAGTTCCGAGTGCTTGCTCCGACCATAAGGGCGGCAAGATGTTTTTGTCATGTGGACAAAAATACATCTTGCCAAACACTCGGGTGTTTGCAGGTAGCCCATAGAATAGTGGTGCTGAACTTGGATTTTTACTTGATTAATGGTTGTTGGGATTATTAAAGTGTTGTTGTAGCAATCAGTAGCGAGCACTGTTATTTTTTCCCTCGATCAGTAGTGCTACGTCATCATATTTGTAGAACATCAATCCGCCAATTTTACTAAATTTAAGTTTTCCAGTATCTCGGAGACTCTGCAAAGTTCCAGGTGAGATGCTCAAAAGTTTGCCGACTTCATAGCTTTTGAGCCATTCCTTTTGTTCACTTGTTTTATGCAGTTTTTGCCCCGGTCTTCTTAGTTCCGAAAACAGTTCTTGTTTGAATTGTTCCAAATCTTCTTTGGTTATGAATTCGATAGTTGCCATAACATACTTATTAAAATGATAACTCAAAATTGGGGGTGACGACTGAGAGTTTTTGGTTACTACCTGGGTAGTACCTAAAAATAAATGGTATTTTAACTTTTGTAACTTCTAAAAAATTAATTGACCTATGACCCTTATCCTAATTATCATCTGATTTCAAAAAAAAATGTAAAGAATCCGGATAATGGCAAAATGATTAATAAAAAACCTAAATGATAACCTTTTCAACACCGATAAAGGGAAAAGTTTAACAGTATTCTGGATAAACCCATTTGATTAACCTCATTCCGCCGATTTTAAAAGCCTCCGAAATAAACTAGTTATCAATGAGTAATAAAAAAAATATTTTTCGTAAAGAGGGATCAATAGGTGTTAGTTTTTCCACAGAATGCAACGAATTCCAAAATTTTATTAACTTAGTAGTATTTGCCTACAAATGCATTTATAAGATTAAACCAAATTAACGTGATTACATCTCTCCAATGCCAAAACACTTTGTCTGTTTTCCCATTGAAAACTATTTTGATGACTCCACCAATATTTACACTATTCCTTATAATCCAAAAAACCGTCAATTAGAAGAATTGGACGATCAGATACAGCATTTCCGAAAGACTTATTAGCTATAAGTTTCCCCCATCAATATAAAATGGATCCGATTGGATTTAATCGCCAAATGGGTGTCAACCTAAAAGATGGCCTATCTTCATCGGGCCTTAAACTGAATTTTGCGGCCAAAATTATCCCTTGGGAAAAGACATTTATTACCTATCTGATCTAAGCAAACAATAAAAGTTCTAATCAAAAGTCAGAACTTAAACAAGAGTCTAAAAGTTTCGAGTCGAAGCAAAACGGGCCTGGAAAAAAAATCTAGTACTGGCCTAACGAGGTCAAACACTGCCATCTGAAAAGATCGGAAACCAATGCCAGGGAATGGTAAACTGTTTACATCAGGCCTGAATTTCACGGAAAACTAAATGGTGATCCAACAAAAGTATTGCAGCTTTACTTAAAGGCTTAATGGTCATTCGTAAAATTCAGCCGACAAAAGGAAAAATTACCGCTGTGAAATTCTGGTATATCACCTGCGTGATTTGTGTTAAAGGGATGCCGGATGTTAAAGGAATGCCCGAATTAACTGATCTGGAAGATACCTACAAACGCAATATAAATATGGAGTATTTATTTATGCCTCAAAATTTAAGGAATTTCTAGAAGACTATTACTTCGTTTACCCTGTTATTTCCAATATGGAAGCTATGCTTAAGAATTGAAAATATCTGCTTAGCATACACATCTGATTGTCTGTAATGGAAAAATTATAATATATAGTCAGTGCACAGGAACTTACTGCTACAATTTAGGTTTTGATTAAGAATTAGCATATGGTCTTTTGATAGCTGCATATAAGTCTATATGTCAGTAAATTAAGCCGGCATATTTATTGGGATTATAATCCTTCGCTATGAAAATTCTTCTAAACAACATTATTGCCAAATTCAAAAATAGAAAGGGAAATTGTCTATTTAGGCCTCAAGCCTTCTTGATTAAAGTTGGAAAATTAGATCTTACGATAAAATCTCAAAGGCTGGCGAAACCTCTATTCAATACGAAAGGAAAGCTATTTAAGGAGGTATAATTTATAAATAGGTTTACACTGACAATGTATTTTTCCACCTCTTCTGTTACTGATATCGAACTTTGATTTTCATCAGATATTTCCTTATTTAACTTATTTGTCATCAACTTTCTATCAGAAATCTCAATCCTTAATTCATTATATATCTGAATCAGATTTAGGGCTGTAACGTCACTAAAAACAGGCACCAAAAGTGTTTTTTCTTCTGAATTTTGGAACTGGTAGTTGTAATATAGCTCAATAGCTTCGGAGTAACATAGAGCACAGTCATGATCGTAAAAAATTAATATATAATCATTAATAGATTTTGATTTCGGACCGCTATATGTGTTTAAATGGAAAAGTGCTTGAATAAAGTCAGATGCAATCTGTTTTGGTATCTTATTAAGATTGTTATTGATTATATCCATTCTTTTTTGCTTGGACATCCTCTTCTTTTTATTTGCCACCAGATTTATTAGCATATAGTTTAAAGCAAACAAAATTGATGCGATACCAACGAGAACCACTGATTGCCCTGGATTTATCTGAATATCCACTAGACCAGTTTTGACGTGTTGAATAAAGCTGAGCGACACACCGAAAAATAATAATATGTACAAAAAATGCTGAGAAAAGCATTGGAGACAGGGCTTATTACGTAGCGTTAAATTATAGATAAACAAACCAGATACAATGCATAAGCCAGATATAGCAATTATGCCGAGCATACTACTAATTGAATTAATCTTTGTAAAACTTCCCGCAATAAAAAAAGTCGTAGTTAAAGTTGAGATAAATGCTGAAAAAGGATTCAGATCTAATCTATTGCTCCTTGACTCTTCATCTGTACTATTGCACTGAGTCGCAATCGTTACACACCTGGTTCTATTAACAGAATCGATTTTAGAATTAAGCCAATATATTTGATTAACCACCTGTAGCGCAGTGAGTAGGCAGCTCACAAGAATTAAGTATATTAAATTGATTTCATTAATAATTACACCAGTTAAAGCAATTATTAGGATTGCCATCATAATGAATGAAGTCGGTAACAACAATATAATCCGCCGCTTCCTGATGCTGTATTGCTCGTCTAACAGTAAAAAGATTATCCCCGTATTTCCCCCAAGAAATTTTGTTCTCGAAATACACAAATTTAAAAATGTATCCAATAAAGGAGTACACACTTTTCCGTTGGATAGGGAACTTATAATGCTTGCAGATTTAAGTTTGTCATTAAGAAAAATGAATGGAAAATTAATTTCGCGATCTCCGATACTGTTCAAATCAAAATAAGTACATCTTATTCCATATTTTAGCAAATTTGTTCGTATAACTTCGGGAGTTAATAGCGTTTCTGTCATGAAATCACTGTTAAAATCATCGATATTAAAGTATTTCTGTAGAAATGATCTAAATATATTTTCCAAAGTTTAATAATTAATTAGTTTCCCATTTTGCCAGGTAAGGATTGTAACCACATTTTGCGGGTTTTGCATGGATGTCAGTAACAAAGGCCCTACAATCTGTACACATATATCGATGCTCACAGTCCTTACACACGTTGATTTGATCTTTCGTTATTTTTGAGTAACTCTTGAACTCATCAGTGAGTATCACATCTGAGATTTGGGTTTTATCTACAGGGCCAAATTGGCGAGTTAAACTTGGGCAATTCCTTATATTACCGCCTGAATCTATACCTATTTTTTTATGCAGACACGAGTTATATAGGTTTGACTCGGTATAACTTTCGACATTGATAGAAAAGAATGATTTGGAGATGCACCCGCAATTATTTTCAGAAGAGATAATTTCTTCTGTTACCAGGACATTACCTTGATTACTGGTGTAAAAATTATTTTTATTTAGATGAATGACCTCTGATTTTGGTGCTGAATGAATTAAAAGCAACTTTATTTTCGGCCACTTATTGATGAATTTTCCAACTACAGATTTTCTCACTTGATTGAATGGTACAAATATTTCAACAGATCTTATTTCTGTCTGACTCAGGAATGCCATTACCTGATCTAAGTATTCTATTTCTACTTTTGAATAGAATCGCAATTGCAAATCCTGGCATTTCAGGTTGTCTAACTGTTCTATTGCAGCATATAAATCATACGAGGACGATTCATTTCTATCGATGATGGCATTTGTTATAGTATTGAATGTTTCATATTTCAATTCCATATCAGGATACAGCTCGGGTCTTGGAGTAAAAAATCCCAGGTCTTTATTTAGTAAAAATGTAATATATTCTTTAATTGTATTTTGATCCGACGGTTCAAATGATTTTAAAACATCCAAATATGAATCTTTTTTTAATAGTTCAATAATCTCTGACATTCCGTTAGGAACATAATGGTATTCTTCCTTTTCCAAATCGTAGATACTACTTCTGCGTGCTCCGCGTACGACCATACAGGTAGAGTATAACTTAAAGTATTCTGTATTACTTATCATCTTTAAATATTTTATCCAAATGAAAATTTTTGCTAATTGGCTTATGATGACCTATGCAAACTCTCGCCGTTGTGTTGTAAGATTTACTGGTAAAAAAAAAGTGGCGTGGCGTCTTGTTTTTATCCATATTAATTTTAGTCGCCTTCAAAATTGGCAAAGGAAGATTGACCTGCTCGTCAAATTCCATCTTAGATTCTAATAATATCATAAATAGTTTGCTATTTTTTTTTCTATATAATAATTACATGGCATTGATACCATGCCGAATTGGCCCACCGGATTTATTTCCAGAAAATAAAAATCATAATTACTGTCCATAAGTATATCTATGGAGCAGAAATCTTGACCGAGATATTTACAAAGCCGGGACAACTTTTGCTCAATGTCTGATGGAAGTTTGAATGGAGTGTTACGATTGGGTGTAACAGTATCATAATTGCGGAAATCAGTGTCCGTCTTTGAGTTACCTTGCGAAAAAATTGCCATTGAATAAAATTCGCCTCGAAAGTAAACGGATCTGATATCGGCAATCTTTAAAATTTTCTTTTGTAAAAGTGATGGAAAAAAGTTTTCAGTCAGTTTGTCAACATCATCCAGATCAAGATTGCTCGTATAAGAAGTAATTCTAAGAGTACCCTTGGACAATAGAAATAGTTCTGATATTCCCTTTGTTATACTATGATGAACTTTAGTTAATAGTGACCGTAAATTACTTTTATTAGAAGTTATATACATGTCTGGGATTTTTAAGCCAAAAAGGTTCGCAATAGTAAGACACCGAGGCTTGTCAGAACCCGTACGATAAGGATTTCCAAGAGACCTTATCCTAGGATTTTCGAATAAATAAAAATATATGTAACGAACAATTTCATCGTATTCCTCACGCATATATTCCCTTGTCTTCTGCACAAAAAAACTGGATTTAAGAGCTTCTAAACTTACAGAACTGGTGTCATAGGAAGGCATTCCTCCACGTCTGTACCATACGCTTGTTATCGTTTTAAGGTCGATAGAAATGCCTGACGTCAGGCCAATTGTTAATTTTTTAACAACCTTATCTATATGTATCTTCGGAATTTCTCCTTCCTGTGAATCTATCGCTTCATCTAAAAGCTCAAAACAGACATCCTTGATTGCATCGGTATTACAATTAACCCGAATGTAAGGCTTATTATAATATTTAAGCCACTCTATAACTTTATCGGTCGAGGGTTCAAAATTTTGGGTAAAAATTAAAATCATTTATTAAATGGGTTAAAAATACTTTTCAATAAAACTTTATAAATTGGGCTTTTATCGCGAACTATAACTTTCGGTTCGTATATTTTTCCGTTGTCTTTTTTGGCTGGTACAAAGTTTTTATTAAACCTTATTACCCACTCACCCTTGGCACCCTTTCCATCAAGGCTTTCGACCTCGACTTGCGATGATGTAAGCGAATCATTTAATACTGTTTTATAAGCAAATAAAACCTGACTATCTTTATTAAACTTTACTTCAGTATCTGACTTAAAAATTACACTGGCTAAACTTTTATTAAGGCTTTGATCCTTTAGCTCGTTAAGAGTAATCACTTGCCCATTATAGAGGCTAGTAATCGAAACTTTTACTGAGATAAGATAAGTCAATAAAAGTATTGTACACGTTAGATAAAGCACTACGGTTGTTGTATAAAGTTTCTTCATTACTTTGCTAGTTCCAGTTGATTTTTAACAAGATTAAAATAATAACCCCGGTTTTCCACCAGTTCCCGGTGAGTACCTCTTTCAACAATCCTGCCCTTATCCATAACTAAGATCTCATCGGCTTTTACTACCGTACTCAGTCTATGGGCAATAATTATCATAGTTTTTCTGGATAAGTGATTGTAGATATTGTCCATGATATTCCTTTCATTAAGCGAATCCAGGGAGGAAGTTGCTTCATCGAAGAAAAAGAAAGGTGAATCTTTATAAATTGCTCTTGCAATGAGAATGCGCTGTTTTTGACCCTGGCTTAATCCTTGCCCATTATTTCCTATAAACGTTTCAAATTTACCGGGCATAGTGAAGATAAAATCATGTATTTCTGCTAATTTCGCAGCCCTTTGTACTTTCTCATTACAGGGGTTAGGATCGCCCAACGCTATGTTGTTAGCTATTGTATCTGAAAATATATATCCATCCTGCATTACCGAACTGCACAAGCTTCTCCATTCTTCGACTGGAACTTTATAAAAATCTTCATCATTTACGGAAATATTTCCAGAATCAAGTGGATAAAATCTCAGTAATAATTTAAGTAAGGTAGTCTTTCCACTTCCGCTGGAACCTACTATAGCAAGTTTTTTTCCAGCTTCCAATTTGAAGTTTATTTCCTGTAATCCGAATATTTCATCATCGCCGCCGTAAGATTTTTGATAAGTAAAAGAAGCATTCTCGATGTTAAGCGCAAACTCGCGTGTCGGATTCGAAGCGACGTCACTGGAGTCGGCGAATACAGCATTGGTTTTTCTGTTGGAGAAATCAATGCTAGCACTTTTAAGGTTAAACAATTCTTCTTCATAAGCGACCTGTCCCAACGGCTGTGGGAAATATGGTGAAATATGTTTTTCTTCTCCGGCGGCGATTTCACTCTGCTCATCTGGAAAATCATAAATATCTACAATTCTTTCATATGACGCTTTAGCCTCTGTATAATCGTTCAGAAATCTGATAAATTCAAATAAAGGAACGTTTAACAGTCCGATGATGTATTGAACAGACAACATCATTCCCAAGGTAAGATGTCCTTGTATAACTAGGTAACTACAATAAAATAAGATTGCAAAGTTTTTCCCTTCGCTAAGTACCAGGCTTCCAACTTCCTGGAAATTTAAATAACGTGCTGACTGGATATTTATCTTAAATATTGAATGCTGAACGCGTTTCCATTCGTGTAGTTTAAGTGATTCGGCCTGATATATTTTGATTTCATTTATTCCAAATATCATTTGAAATATAGAATCATTTGCTTCCGAAGATTTCTGGAAGCGTTTATAATCTAATAACTCTCTATATTTTGTGAAATAAACGTTATAAGCGAAATATATGATACTAAACAAAATGAAAAATATGAATATATATTTGTTGTAGATCAGAAGTATAATTCCATATAGTATAAATGTAATTAATGAAAATGCAGCATTTAGTGATGATGAGTTAATAAGTCTGTCTATCCTTTTATGGTCTTCAACCCGTTGTAGTAAATCGCCGTGAGACCTAAACTCAAAATATGCTAGTGGTAGTTTAATAAGCTTAAGCAGGAAATTATGAATTAAGGAAATATTGAATATGGTTGCTAGATGTATTAATATCCAACGTCTGATAAGATCGATTACAGCTCTTGATAGTAGAAACATCATCTGTCCTAGACAAATAATAACAATAAGACTTAAGTTTTTATTACCGATCCCCTCGTCAACGATAATTTGTGTTGAAAAAGGTAATAATAACTGGATTGCACTGCCCATTAACAGGCCGCAGAATATGTATATAAAAGCACGCTGATTTTTGTTTATGTATTTTCTAACTTCATCAGAAAAATCGCGGCTTTTCTGATAGCTTGTCTCTTGGGATCGATATTTTTCAGTAGGGTGCAGCAAAAGAGCAATTCCATCTCCAGATTCCGTTTCCCAGATTCGCTTGAAATCCTCTATAGTATATTTTAATCTACCTATTGCCGGATCAGAAACGCATACATGTGCGGAAGTGATCTTATAAACGACTGCATAATGACGCTGGTTTATCATCGCAATTGCCGGTAATATCGCTTCCTTTGAGAATTTTTCCCAAGAGCAGCTAATCGCAATAGTCTTGAATTTGTATTCTTTAGCAATTGTTTCTATACGATAGAGACTTGTACCTTTCCAATCAAGCTTACTTTTATTACGGATTTCTTTGAATGGCACTGAATATCCATAGTGTTCAAAAATAATTTTTAAACAGGCGGGGCCACAGTCATTAGATTCTAACTGTTGGAAATGAGGGAATTTTTTAAAGAATTTCATTTAAATTGTGAAATGTAGTGACAGAGAGCGAGAATATTATTTTCTGAATTCTTCAAGTCTTGAATCGTCTTCAAAACTAAAACTACTTGCTTTACTCCGTTTAAGTCTGCCGATTGTGTAGGATGCAGAAAAGTAAAGCATTCTAGTCTCTGGTTTATTTTGATTATCGAAAGATACTCCGTTAAAATTTTGGTAAGTAAAATTTCTGGACCAATTAAATGGATCAGATAACTCAAGACTAACACTTAGTTTGTCTTTGAAAACCCCCCGGCTTACATTGATTGAAGAATAACCTGATCCCCTCTGAATACCCACAGGTTGGTTCTGCCGAGTCCCATAGCTGATATTTACTGAGGCATAAAATTTTGAAATAGGTTCGAAGTTATAATTTGCGTGAATTGCGAAATAATTTATTCCATTAAGACTGACTGATAAATTTTGATTCTCATAAGCAACATCGGAAGTTTTTAAAAATCTTTTTTCGTATACTGGTGAAACCGTAATGCTCGACGATTTCCATTGTTTACTTAAAATCAGAGTAAGGCCGTATACATTTATATCATTAAGGTTAACCGGCGCGTTGAAAATAGAACCCTGAATTATAAACGGTAGTGATATTACCGGATTAATTCCTTTAGTATTTTTTAAGATAGCTATTATTGAATAGTCTTTCTCAAAATTTTTATTGAACTTAAGCCCGTACCCATATGTAGTCGCAGCTTTTAGATTGACATTTCCGACATTGTACGCGACAGCATTTAAATTAAAGTTCTCTGGGAACGGCAAGTACTGACTATAATTTGGTCTTGAGATTCCACTATTAAAAAATATATGGGTTTTAATGCCAATTAATTTTGGAATAACGAATACAACATTGGGAAACAAATTGGAGTAAGTAATTTTATTTGTTTGCAGTGAAGATTTTTCCTGTATAACAAGAAGATTGGTGTGTTCCGCCCGGAGACCTATCTGAAAGGAGAACTTTTTCGTAGTTAAAGATGATTCAATAAAAGCCGCGTAAATATCTTCTTTATAATCGGTCATTGATGATTCAACTACTCCTTGTAACGCAGGTGAAAAATTATTATTCAAACGATTATTAGTATACTTTAACCCAGCAGTAATTGAAAGTTTATCGCTAAACTTATGTGTCTGTTTAAGGTTAATAAAATAATTTTCATTTCTAGTGGAGTTAAATGTCGTGATGCCGGAACCCGGATTAGTTAATGGTTTCAAATTATTAATAACCTCACTATTTCCATTTTGGTTAATGTGCGAGAAATCAATTTGAAATTGTCCTTTTTTCAAGTCTACTTGAAAATAACCGCTTATTTTGGTTCTTCTATCGTCAGAATCAAAATTTGTTGCGATAGATTTGGCTACATTGTTGTTGACAATATGGTATGAATAGTCGTAATTACTTGACACAAAATCGGTAGATATATCAAAGCCAGTTTGAAGACTCTTATTCACTCGATAGTCTACACGTAGATCTAATCCTAAATTATTTTGTGGCGTTTCTGCTAAATTTAGTACCTGCTCTGAATTTATATTCGGCATTGAACTGGATACTAAACTAGAGTAAGTATTGTCATAAAAATTACTGTGATTTGCCAGGACACTTCCAACAATACGGAATTTGCCCCTGCTGAACTGCATAGAATTATTTACGTAGGCTTTATCATGTGTTGTCAGGCCTAAACCTAGAATATTTTGAAGTCCAACGGCGAGAAACTTTTTGGTTCTAAAATTAATGATGCTACCGCTGTTTGCATCGTAACTAGCACCAGGTTCAGTAAGAATATCAATGCTCGCAAGATCGGTTACCGTCAGTTGATGAAGATAGTTAAGCAGGTCTTGTCCAGATAAGTTTACAAAAATTCCATCTACATAAACTTTTAAGTCATTACCTAAAAAAGAAATTGAACCCTTAGGTGAAACCGTAATTCCAGGAACATACTTTAAATATGTTGATACGAATGTCGATGGTGAGAATGCTTTGGTATCTGTAATTATATTAAAGCCTCCTGGAACTAACTTAAGCTGACCTTTTGAACGGTCGGTTATTTTTACCTCCTTGAGTTCAATAATTGCCGGTCCTAGCAAAATATTTATTGTGGTATCCCTATTAACCACCAGATCTATAATTTTACTTTTATAGCCGATCGAATTAATCTGCATGCTCAATTGGTGATTTCTCGGAATATTTAAAGAATAAGAACCCTCCGAGTTGGTAATTAAGTTAGATGTCTTTGTCTGGAAACCGGGACCGGTGATTTTAGCAAGTACTACCGCCCCAGGGATCTGTTTTAGTGAAGAAGAATCCCTAATGGAACCAGCTACTTTTAAAGATTGCTGGGCAAATAATGGACTACAGCAAATTAATGCACAAAAGATAAGCAAGAGCAATCGCATAGAAGGAAAAGATAACAAATAAGAGAGAATTTAAATATGGAATATTACAAGGAATCCAAGACTCCCTGTAATACATCTTTATTTCAAAAATAAATAACAGACTCGCGATCTGTGTACCGAACTTATTTAGTCTGGAACAGGAGGGGTAACCTTTTTACAGCGACTATCCTTAGGGTTTTCTTGAGAAGCCTCAGAATCGGGATCAGCTAGGTTTTGGTCTGTTTTGCATAAGGCAGTACTCGTTCCGCCTCTCAAATTCGTTGATTGAAGTCTAGTTACTTTATGATCCTCAAAGGTCGAAAACAAATCTTTGTTTGTTAAATCTTCTAATTTTTTCATGATTTTAAATACGGTTAAGGAAGTGGTTCAGTTATAGTTCCTGAGCATCTTTTATCTTTAAGACTTTCCTGTGAGTGATAAGTATCTTCATCTAAAGCACTTTCGTCTGTTTTGCATAGAGTTGTACTTGTGCCACCTTTGATATTACTTGTTGCCAAAGTGTTAAGTCTACTTTTTTCGAAAGTTCCGAAAATATCCTCATTAGATAGGCTTTCCAGTTCAATGTTTTTTTTCATTGTTTAAAAATTTTTAAGGGTTAATAATTTAAATAAGACTTGCGCAGCTCAAATTTTTAGATTATTCTTTTAGAACAACCAGTAGCTGAACTCAATAAACTTCATGTTGCGCATCTTGCAGCAGAAGTTACGTTTAACAAATTAAAGTTAGTTAAAGCAATTAGTCAGGGACTTTAGGGACGCAAGTTTTGTCTTTGAGGTTTTCTGCAGTTGGACCTTCAGTATCTCTGTCTAAAAAGCCCTCGTCTGTTTTACATAAGGTAGTCGAAGTTCCTCCTCTTAGATTTGAGGAGGCCAAGGTAGGGAGTTTGTGATTTTCAAAAGAGGAAAACATGTCCTCATTAGAAAGATCTTCTAAAAAAAACTTTTTTTTCATTGGATTGTGAATTTAAATGTAAAAATATATTAGGTTAAACGCGTTTCGAAGCAATAACCGATCACTTATCCAATGATCGCGGTAATAAAGATTGGTTGAATATAAAGGCTTTTGTAACAATTTTAAATTGTTACCTTAATTCTGCTAAAAAATGGAAAGAATTGATTAAAAAATAATAACATATTAGCGATGTTAGACAAATCTTGCAGTTCTAAGCCGATATATTGATCGAGAGATCTACGGTGTTTTGAAATGAATCGCTCTGATATGGTCTTTCAAATAATATGGACGGCAGTACCCTATCAATAGTATCACCATAAAAGTTTACCAAGAAAAAAAGTATTATTAATAATAAATATTTATTGATAATCAATAAATATTTATTAAATTTGAAAATAAAATAAATATTATGCCAGCCTCAAGAACCAAATTTAAAATTCTATCCCAGATGATAACTATTCTATGGTATTTGGAAATACTATGTGGTGTATCGTTTCTATCATTATTTTTAGCATCTGCTAACTTTAGAACACAAATTGTCGTAATGTTTCCTGTAAGTTTTTCTCAGACAAACATCATGAGTATTAAAGCTGTGAATACAAATATTGCCGATGCAAGGCTTGACAGTTATGCCGGTTTTTTAGTATTTCATCTAGAATCCAGCTGGCAAAATGTGGCTCTGATGACAGTTGTTTATACAATTTGCATAGGGATTGTAATATTTATTACCTATAAAATAAAACAGATCTTTAAAAATTTCGAGACGGATAAAAACTTTGTTAAAAGTAATCTTAATCATTTAAGAGTAATTGCAGCAATAATCTTAGTAATTCCTATTATGCAGTTTGTATTTACCTTAATTGCCAATAAATTCTTCCAAACTAATCTAGCTATTGGCAAATTCGTAACACTATCTCCATCTTTAAATTATGCTTTGTTGTTTACTTCAATAACGTTGTTCGCAGCAATCGAAATTTTTAAGCTGGGAATTGAATTGGAAGAAGAAAATAAATTAACAGTATAATGAGCATTGTGATAAATCTAGACGTCGTTATGGCAAAAAGAAAGATGAGTCTTAACAAGCTGTCCGAATTAACAAACATCACACTATCAAACTTGTCAATTATGAAGCAAGGTAAAATAAAAGCTGTACGTTTAAGCACATTGGAGGCAATTTGTAAGGCACTAAATTGTCAACCAGGCGATATTTTAGTGTATTGTTCTGATCATGAATACATTATTTAAAGATAATTATGTAGATCTTGGGGAATGTATATGGCAGGTCTGCATCCGTATATCTGTCTGGTCTTTGGACTATGAGTTCCTCCTCCTGATCTGGTAGACTTTCAGTTTAAACCAAAAGTATGGTGCACATGGTTTGATAAAATTGGCTGCTCGCAAAAGCATCCACGTTACATTATCTGGCGCAAGACGCTTTGGGCAAGTTTAGTTTTAATCCTAAAAAGCTGATGCCATGCTTACTTTACCATTACTGATTTCAACTCCAGCATCGCGAGTGGTGTCGCCCTCGAGCTCAGCGGCTAATTTTGCAAAGTTTGATTTTGAAGATATCATGACTGAACGAAAAAATATAAGCCTTTCGAAGCATATGGACAGGCCAAGCTTGCCAACTTAGCATTCGCCTTGGAACTGACCAGGAGGTTAGCCGTGTCTGGCTCAAAGACCATTTCTGTCGCTGTTCATACGGGAGTTTCGCCTACCAATCTTCAGCCCACAAGCGGCTTTATAATCGAAAAGATCGTTACACATTAATCTCGCAAGCCGCCGATAAAGCTGCTTTAGCGTCCCCGTTTGTGGCAACAGACCCCGCTGTGTAGAACGGAACTTATTGGGGACCTTAAGGATTTATGCATCTCAAAGGTTCGCCAGGACCTGCAGTTATTCCCAAAGGCAAAAGACCTCGACCCTGCAAGCAAGTTGTGGATGTTGGCAGAAAAACTCACCGGGGTGGAGTATTCATTTAATAATTTCTGAGAGTAATCAATCAAATATAAATTATTCAAGAAATATTTTGATAGATGCCCATTGAATTGACGAAAAGGAATTGAAATAATAGATATTTGCAATAGAAGTTTCTACAAAATAGACATACATTTTTTATATATTTGATTTGAAGATTGTTCTTGAAAGTTAATCAAATCGTATCGAAATAACTGGTGCCCAATTTGGTGCCCAATCAGAAATGACGACTAACTATTATTTATAACTTGCTCATTTAGTACCGCTTGGATTATTAAGTTATTATCCCAGCGGGATCACAAGAAGAGGCTGTCTCAAAAATAAAAACAAGACAGCCTTCTCGGAATTTAATTTGGCAGAATACCAAAAATGGTCAGACTCGAATGTAAAAAGGGCAATTTTCAATTTAGAAAATTGCCCTTTTTGGTCTTATTAAAGATTTGAGACAAATTTTATTTTGCACAACTTTTGAAAAAGAGACTTTTGAGACAGCCTCTTTTTTGTTTTATTCCCGTTTGGGATTCGAACAGAAGTGCCGGCCTGGGTTCGATTTGTAAAAGGCTCAGGGTCGGGTTCGGGGTTGTGGGGCTGAGCCAATCCCAGCGGGATCATAAAAATCCTCCAATTCTCATTAGGGGATTTTTATTTAAAAAGGATTTCACTATGCTAAAATCCCAAACAGCCCTTTATTGCCTATTTACCTGCCCTTCTCCGACACAGCTATACACCAACAATACCTTAGGTTAACTTTCTCCTCACCTTTTTTTTGGCTATTGTTAACCCACCAATCGAAAGCAAGATAAATCTTTAACCTATCTGATCTATACCAAGGCTAAAACTCAACCGAAGTAAGTGTAAAGTAGCGTGCAAGTAAGTACGAAGCAGACCTGGGCGGAAGGTGGCCTAAACGTGGGGTAAATGTGGGGTGAAGGTGGACTTTAGAATGTTTTTTTGGGGATTTTTAATCAAAGGATTAAATTGGGTGATTACCCTTTTGGTTATGCTAAGATACGAAAATTATGGCACAACATCAGGTTTGAGTAATATGGAAAACTAAGGTGGTATGCTTAGTGTTCAAAATTTTTCAAGTACCCGCTATGCTTAAGGTACCTGAAATATTGATTATTTTGATTTTGTTTTTTCCTCTTTTTTCTGCTCGTCATAAGTTAATTTCACATTGAAGTGGTAATCAACAAGGTGATTGCCCTTCAACAGGTAGCATTCAAGCAGGAAAGGTTTCCCGTAATAATAGTCTGCCTTTATATGAGGCCCGAAATTATCACCCCTGCTGAAACTCGCGGAAGTAATTTTCTTTAAATACCTTCCCGAAGTATTCTTTGGATAAATTAAGATCTTATCTTTTATTATTGCCTCGTCAACCATCACCTTATTGCCAGATACCGTGATTCCTGGAGGAAGTTGATCGATGCGGTAACTGGCTTTGGAAATTTCGGCAAGATTAAGCTGCATTACTCCCTTAACATACTTTGCTTTTGCAAGTATTCCCTTGGGTACAAAATTAAGGCTGGATCTGTTAAATTCAACCACAGGAACAGTGCCGTTAAACTCCCCGTTACCATAGTCAATCGAATCCTTTGGAATGGAGATTTGCTTTCCATCCTGCTCCTCAAAAAAGGCAACTTCTTTTGCATCCTCGTACCGGCTTATATTATTAATAAAAAAAGAACTCATCAATTCCGGATATTCGAAGCTTACCCGCCATTTCTCTTGATCACCCGATGGAGTTGTGTAAGTCATGGACGATTGATCAATTTTAATTTTGTTGCCAATTTCTCCTGCATACAGCTCTGGCTTTGTACTTAAAAGCTTATCCACAGCAGGGTCGTAGGCCGTGGCATAAGTTGGGATGTCAAATACTTCCTGGTATGGAGCAGTGCTGTTATAACCTCTTTCAGCTGCCTTAAAAGAATAAACCGGCAATGAAAAGTTCTTTTTCCGGATCGTAGCTTTTGAATAATCCATCACATAAATCACCACATCCTCTACCGTGCCTTTAAAGTAAGCGGAATAGTATGACCTATTTTTATGCTTTTCATCATACTTACGTTGCTCCTCATCCAGGTCCTTTTGTAGTGTGCCTACTTTCTCCGGATTGTCTACAACCTCATTTAAAAGTTTTTTGTAAAAATCAAACATTTCGCCTGAACCGCTGGAAGATCCACTTTGGTGCAAAAACTTTTTTGTTTTGTCAGTTGCCAAAATGGTCACTAAATCCATTTTCTCGGTATCCACGGCAGGGTCTGTTTTATTGGGATTTTCAACCTCTATACTTACCGCATGCCCTTTAACACTTGCTAGTTTCACTTTGATGCCATGCTGTTCTTTGGTGTCACCTCTTTCATTGCCGGCGAAAGTAAACTTTAAGATGGCTTTCGGGATTTGTGCTTCGACAGAACCGTTTAAGGAAACGGGGTCTGCTGAATAGGATTTTTCATCAGGATAAAGGATATCAAATCCTTCCTCGTTGTTCCAATTGGTTCTTACCACTTGTCTGCTGATGAGGGAGTTATTTTCATCCTCAATAATGTCTGTACTGGAATTGTCGTTAAATTTTACACTTTTCCAGGATGTTTTTTGGGCAAATGGAAGGGCAAAGGGGTAATGAAGTTTCAGTTCAATTTTATCACCTCTAGACTCGTCCTTCTCCACTAAGATGCCGTCTAAATAATTACTTGCCATGTCGCCTGTAGAACCATAATCTTTTAGGATAAGGAATGGATTTTCATCATATACCGTATCCTTTGGCGGACGTTCGTTCTCAAGGTCAATCTCCTGGAACCAGAAAAGCATTCCGCCAAATTCTTTGGCTTGTTTTCTAAGGCTATCGTTTTTAATTGCTGCTACTTTTTTTTCAAAAGCAAGCTTTTCTTTCTTAAGGTCTTCCAGCTTTTCGTCAACTGACTTTGTACAGGAAATGAAAATTGTTGATGTGATGGAGATGGTTAGAAGCGTAAACAAGAGATTTTTGATCATATCAGGAAGATTATTAATTCAGCTGTCACCCTGCAAATCCCCGGCCACAATGACATTTCAATGATTAATGTGCTAAGAATTGTCTTTCACTGAATAAAAAATCAACAATTTGAACTGACGTATAAAATATGCAAAGAATGATCAATACGTAAGTTTATACATATAAATAAACAAATTCTGAACTTTAAATACTCCTCATGATAACGTAAAAAAAATATTCGAAAAGCTTGTGGCCGCTTTATTTGGTTGGGCATGGTGATCATTCTTTGCATCACAATCGAATATGTGGTGTACATTGGTGAAAACACTGCCAGACGCTACAAACATCTAAAAATTAAGCTGTGAATAATTGATAGGTGCAAAGCTTTAATGGAAAATTAAAAACAGCATATCCAATTTCAATACTATTAATTTTATCAGTATTTGTTTGCCAATATGTTTAAATGTGTAGTACCTTAAGTTTCTCACAGATTCCATATTTCTGCATACAAAATATAACGGAGATCATTATTAAATGGGATTGCGATTGAATTTTGTAAATTAGCGGGTAAAGAATCTACAGATGTTCAGACACAAAGGGAAAGGCCGTACCTATTCCCATAATCTAAAACTAGCCTCGATCTTATCAACTGTGGCGGGGATTGTGAATATCTCCGGGGTTTTGTCGGTACATACCTTAACAACAAATGTAACCGGACATTTTGCATTTTTTTCTGAACAACTTTTCCTGGAGAACTATAGTATGGCTTTTACCTATCTGTATTATATACTGTTTTTTTTATCCGGTGCCTTTGTATCAGGACTGATCATGGAATGGGCATCAAAATACAGATCCCACAATTCTTATATTATCCCTATCTCTCTGGAAATCGGCGTCATGCTTTCCATCAGTTTGACCTGCTTTTTAGCTCCTGAATGGTATCAGACGTATCCATCAGTTATAGCTTCGGCCTTATTATTTTCGATGGGACTGCAAAATGCGTTGGTAACCAAGGTTTCGCAGTCTGTAGTGAGAACCACCCACCTGACAGGACTTTTCACAGATTTGGGTATAGAACTTTCTCAATTATTGCTTTACAAAGAAAACTCAGTATATAAAGCAATACGCAGGAGTATTTTCCTTAAAACCATGATCATAAGCGGATTCTTTTTAGGCGGAATGTTGGGTGGACTGGGATATCAGCATTTTCAGCTAAAAATATTATTACTTCCTGTTGTAATGCTGCTAGGTGCTCTATGGTATGACCGCCTGTTATTTCGGTATTATCATCTGAAAAGGAAGTTTAGTGATTCAACACCAAAATAAAAATATTTTATCAACTGATTTTAATCCCCTTGCACGCTTAATTCTTAAAATCCTGAGTGTATTTTTAATTAAGCCCTAAAGTCTATCTTTTTACTGTTGGTTTCGATATAAAAATAGCTACGATGGATAAAAAGGCTTATAATGAACACTAAGATAAGGGCTATCCAATGGCTCAAGTTAGACTTGCTTGCACTGGAAGCGAATATAAAGGCCAAAAATCCCCAGGCCAATGAAAACACGATCGAAAAAATGTAACGGAAAATTCTGAACCGAAAAAAAAGCATCCCAATAGCGACAAGGCAAGTCACGAAAATAGCAATGCCCATAATCCAATCCCAGCCGTACTGTTTACACAGCCAATAAGCAGAAAATATTGAGATGCCAGCTATCTCAATAAAAACAAGGGGGTATCTGCTTCTTTGTGTTACAGTATATCTTCTCATGCAATTAACAATATTTGAGTCAATAACCTGATTTTCAAATCAATATTAATATTTTTATACTAAAAGTGAAAATTTATTGTAAAATAATTCTTTATCAATAACCAATTAAAAATCAACAAAAAAGCGGTTTCCTATTTATGAAACCGCTTTCTAAATAGATTTTCTTTCTTAAATAAATCGTTATTTAAAATAAGCTTATTGTGTAACGATCTCTACTTTACCTCCATTTTTAAACAAATCATGGGAGATGAAATATCCATTATTTGCTTTCCCGTTAACTTTAATATTGGTAATGCCCCTTCCCTTACCAGGTTTGCTGATCGTTAACAATTTACCCGTACTGGTTTTCCATTTAATCTCATCAAAAAGCGGAGCGGTAACCAGGTATTCTGGATCAGTGGCAGAGAATGTATACAAACCTAAAGAACTGAATACATACCAGGCAGACATTTCGCCGGCATCATCCATTCCTGAAAGCGCCAAACCACCGGCCCCTATACCATATAATTCGTTTAAGATCTTATCAATAATTTTTTGTGATTTTTCTGGCTTGCCAATAAAGGTATAGGCAAAAGGAGCTTCATGATCCGGCTGGTTGCCCTGGCAGTATTGACCAATCATGGTTTCAACATTCCTTGCTACATATTTCGGGTTCCAGGGCACAGTGAACAAAGAATCTAACTTGGATTCGAAGCCTTTTGCTCCGCCATATAGCTCGATTAAACCTTTCATATCATGAGGAGCATAAAACGAAACCTGCCATGCATTGGCTTCTCTGTACATATATTCGTAATAAGGGTATTGTGGATTAAAAGGTTTAATCCAGTCGCCATTCTCTAATCTGCCCCTCATGAAGCGTGTACCTGGATCGAACATATTTTTATAGTTTTTCGACCTGGCCATCAGGATGCGGTAATTGCTGCTATCGCCTAGTTTTTTAGCGATTTGGGCCAGCGAATAATCATCATAGGCATACTCCAGCGTTTTAGAAACACCTGCCCTGGCCTTGGTTTCTACATGCGGATTTTTAATATCAGGGTCTGAAATATACCCTTTCTCGATATATTCTTTCACAAATGGACGGGCCCCACCATCCACATTAGCATTACGCAATAAAATCTGGTAAGTTCCTTTAATATCGAAATCATCTATCCCCCTCAAATAAGCGCCTGCAATTGAAGAGGCACCATGGTCGCCGTGAAAAAATGTGGGAATAAAACCCGTTTTATCGCCAACATCTTTCATTGATTTAATTACATCTAAGGTTACTTTAGGTGTAATCAGACCTAAAAGCACATCTTTATTGCGGTAGGTATCCCAAAGCGATGGCTCCGTATAATAATTGAAATTTCCTTTTACCACATTGTGCTTTGCATCTTTAAATTCACCGTTTATATCACTGCGCAAAGCAGGCCATAAGAATGAGCGGTACAGGCACGAATATAACATCTGTTTTTGTTTTTCAGTACCACCTTTTACCTGGATATTTGATAAAAGTGATTCCCATTTTGCAGTCGCTTCGTTACGGATTTGAACAAAAGTTTTATTACCTATTTCTTTTTCTAAATTCTCTTTGGCATTGGTAGTGCTCACAAACGAGAGTCCGATTCTTAATTCTACGGGTCCTGTATTTCCATCAGTTAAATGGATAATGGCATAACCCGAGCGTTTGCCAACATCTGTTTGATTAAGTTTATCTATTTTGCCGTTTATAGTTGCATAAAAATAAATATTCTCACCACCCTGAAAGCCCTTTACAGCGGAAGAGCCAACCTGCTCGATATTCCAGGTAGAAACACCACTATTGGCCTTTCCGAGCAGAAATAGTATCTGCCGATCGTGATTGTTTTTATATTCATACTGATGAAATCCGGCTCTTAATGTTGAAGTAAGCTTTACATTTACCTGATAATCATCCAAATAAACCTGATAAAACCCTGGTGCCGCACTTTCGTTTTTGTGCGAAAACTTTGATCCAAACTTATTCCCAGGATTGGAAAGCGGTAAAATGGGGATGTTACAGAGATTCCAGTGGCCTTTATTGGTGTGTGCAAAACCATAAATAGTATCGTCTTCATACTCGTAGCCCGCGCCAGAGCCAAATTCTGTAACCGGACTTAATTGCACCATCGCGTTAGGCAATGAGCTACCCGGAAAAGTTAAACCAGCCCACGATCGCCAGCCCTGTGGCAACTCATACCCTAAAATTTTAGGATCAGTTAATGGTGCGGTACCAATAAAGGTGTTTACGTATGGCGTTAGTTTAGTTTGCGCATAAGATTGGTGCAGGCTCACAATAACTCCCATTAAGAGAATGGTTAAGGATTTGGTTAGCAACTTCATTTACATAAAACGTTTTAGTGTTATATCAAATATATAAAATCTATCAGTCCTATCCACAAAATATCAGAATAGTTACTATTCACATATTCCATCAGAAATTCGTCATCCGATAGCTATCTGATACGAGGAGGCACGACGAAGCAATCTTACAACGGTAGCTACTTGCAATCGCATTAGGATTGCCCCTTACCTAGCAATGACGTTTATGTAGATACTGATATTCAGTATTATTTTTTTGACCATATAAGACATTTAAGAACCATATAAGCTTACGTGTTCTTATACTTCTTTATGGTGTGAAAGCCTAAAGGATTATTTAATGCATTAGATATTCTTACTGTCTAAGGTGGTTAATTAAACAGCATAGTCTTTAATTTTTACGACCACCATAAACATCTTAGCCCTCTTGAGTTTTACAGGATGTAAAATCTTAAACCTAATAATGTAGAAAGCGCATATAGGACGTCATTCCTATTTTTTTCAGGCCACTTGACCTGATGGTTACTCGCAATGACGACTTCTTGTAGTCTTTCAAATGTTTTAGAAATCGCTATCAATGATCTCAGCTTTTATGAAGAAAATTCAAACCCAAAATGTTAAGATCTGGAGATCTTATAGTAAATCTAATGCTTAAATAGTTGAATAATTTGCCAAATATCGCGATGCTTTATTGCCTGGCTTTCCATGTCACCTATTCTATTTTATATATCTTTGATTTACACACTAATCAAATAACCAACATGCTTTTAAATTACAGGCAACACATTGTTTGCGCCGTATTATCGTGCTTACTACTCTGCTTCACCAACAGGTTACTGGCCCAAAACACAGAAAATCCTGCTTTTACGATGTGGGATAACAAGCCCGCCACAAAATGGATGACGGAAGCCTACCCTATTGGCAACGGCCGCATTGGCGGGATGATTTTTGGCGGTGTTGATCAGGAACACATTCAGTTTAACGATAACACGTTGTGGACCGGTGATGAAAATGACCGCGGCATGTATCAGGCCTTTGGCGATCTGTTTATCGATTTCAACAATAAAGATCAGCAATTTACCAGCTACAGCCGCAAACTGGATATTACTAACGCATTGCATACCATTAGCTACACACAAAACGGCACCCAATTTAAACGTGAGTATTTTTGCAGCTTTCCGGATAAAGTGATGGTGCTGCGTTTCACCGCTAACCAGAAAAAAGCTTATTCAGCCATGATTAGCCTAAAGGATGCACATGATGGTACTATAAAAGCCAGCGGAAATACCATTCAAATCAGTGGTAAACTACCAAACGGCATGACTTACCAGGCTACTGCTGTAGTTAAAATAGAAAATGGGAAGCTTGAGGCTGTTAAAGATGGTGACAGCGAAAAATTAAAAATAACAGATGCAGATGCGGTTACCCTGATTTTTACTGCAGCTACCAATTACATCAACAAACGCGGGCAAAACTGGAAAGGTGAAGAACCTGCGACTAAAATTGAGCGTGTTTTAAATGCGGTTAAAACCAAAAGTTACGATAAACTTTTAAAAACGCATATCCTGGATTATGGCCGTTTATATAATCGCCTGGCTATAAACCTTGGAACAAGTAATGCCGACACCCAAAAACTGCCTACTTACCAGCGGCTGATCAATTATAAAAAGTTAGCCGACCCGGAACTGGAAGCTTTAATTTTTCAATATGGCCGATATCTGTTAATCAGTTCGTCAAGACCAGGCGGCTTACCGGCCAACTTACAAGGGCTTTGGAACGAAAGTAATACCCCACCCTGGGGCAGCGATTACCACTCGAACATCAACATCCAGATGAATTATTGGCTGGCTGAGCCGACCAATCTATCAGAGTGCCAGATTCCTTACCTGGATTATATTAATAGCATGAGAGAAGTAAGTGCTATAGCAACCCGCAAGCAGTATCCCAATACCAGAGGCTGGACGGTAAAAACCGAAAATAATATTTTTGGCGGCATGAGTTTTCTATGGAATACCCCTGGAAGTGCCTGGTATGCACAGGCGCTTTGGGAACATTATGCCTTTACACGAGACAAAAACTACCTGAAGAATTTCGCTTACCCGATTATAAAAGAAATCTCTGAATTTTGGGATGATCATTTGAAAAGAAGACCAGATGGAACATTGGTATCTCCATTGGGCTGGTCGCCAGAACATGGACCAACCGAAGATGGAGTAACGCATGATCAACAAATTGTGTTTGATCTGTTTACCAATTATATTGAAGCTGCTGAAGTTTTAGGTATTGATGCAGATTACAAAAAACACATTGCTGATTTAAAAGCACATTTATTAAAACCTAAAATTGGAAAATGGGGTCAGCTGCAGGAGTGGGAAACCGATCGCGATGATCCAACTGACCAACACAGGCACATTTCACACCTCTTTGGCTTGCATCCTGGCAGAGAGATCAGTACCATTAAAACGCCGGAACTCGCAAAAGCTGCCAGGGTAACTTTAACTGCCCGCGGGGATGAATCAACTGGCTGGTCTATGGCCTGGAAAATGAATTTCTGGGCACGTTTGCAGGATGGAAACCATGCCTATAAAATCTTACAAAACTTTATCACGCCTGTTGGTGGCTCAGGTACCGATTATAACAAAGGCGGTGGAATTTATACCAATCTGTTCTGCGCACATCCACCCTTTCAAATTGACGGAAACTTTGGCTATACCGCAGGTATTTCGGAAATGCTTTTACAAAGCCAGGCTGGCGAATTACAATTTTTACCAGCTCTGCCTGATCAATGGGCAGCGGGAAGTATTCAGGGTTTAAGGGCCCGTGGTAATTTCGAAATTACCGATCTGCAATGGAAGGATGGTAAAGTTGTGAAACTATCAATCAAATCCTTATCAGGCGAAGATTGTTTGGTGAGAAGTCCGAATGCGCTTAAAAAAATTAAAGGCATTGCCGAAGAAAAATCAGGAAATGATTTTAGATACAGTTTTAAAACGCAGGTTGGGAAAGTGTATAATTTTGAAGGATAGCACGGAGATCAGGTGATGATTTATAGGATTGAATTAGATTGAATTTATTTCAGCATCTTTCCTCCTAATGGCAAACTTAATATCTTAAAAATATACTTGGAGATAAATGTTGTTTTTTCCGCTCTATGCCGCGGTTGCATGGTAGTTTTTCACAGTTAATGTTGTTTTTAGCTGTGTTCAAGAATGCTGCGCATTTTGGAGCGCCAAAGTACCTAAAGCGCTTTGTCATCCGATGGCTATCGGATCCAGCAATGTGGCTTCTCACCGCCCACGCTCATCAAAAAAACAGTGGCACTTCGTTTTGTGTTCAATTTATATTAAATTTTAAATTCAATGCTAATGAACACAAAACTACTGCGTTTCAGGTTTGGCAATGCTATTTGAGCCATTGTGCACCTGTTTTTTTGATTCTCCCGCCACTTGGGATTGACGGCGTCCTTCGGGTAAAGACTGTGGTTTATTAAAGCCAGCTAGCATGATGCCCAAACCATTCTTAAAAAAGATGTGTTCACACGATGGCACCTGCGCAGGAATGACAACATTATTATTAAAATCTGTCTATTTACGCTTTAAGTCTCTTCATTTCAAACATTCCTTTGCAAATTTCCGTTTTATCATAAAAGAAATACCATGCGTACATCCAATAAGATAACAACCGAACATAATGCAAAAGTTGTTGTACTTGATTTTATCAATGCATTAAATGCGGAAGAATTTGATTTGGCCAGACAGCAATTGAAAGACGATATGATTTTTAAAGGTGTAATGGGCGAAAGAAATGGAGCTGATATATATATAAAAGACATGAAAAAGATGAAATTCAAATACGATGTCAAAAAGGTATTTGTAGATCAGGAAGAAGTTTGCCTGTGGTATGATATCAACATGGGTGAAAAAACAATATTTTCAAGCGGCTGGTACAAACTGGAAGACGGCAAGATTAAATCCTTTCAGGTAATATTCGATCCAAGGCCAATTTTATAAGATTAACTTATCTATGCAACTGTCCTCCCGGGGAATAATTTATTTTATAAAATTAATATAAGTGAAAGCATTAATCTACGTATAAAAATTCATCGAGTTGCCGTCATTTCGAGGGGAGTGCAACGCAGTCGAGAACCACGGAGTGCTCAGCGAAGCTAAATCTAACTAATTAGATCTCTCCATTCCGCGGTGCTTCAGTCGAGATGACGACCAGTCTATTGGAGTCTGTAAAAGGTAGTAGCTAGCAAATCTGCTTAAGCTTCTTAACAATAATGTGGCCACCTTCCAATTGGAAAAGAAACATTAAAAACTCATCCGTTTCACTGATTTCAATACTTATAACGGTGCCAGATTGCCCCTTTCCGTCTGTTATCACCTCTCCCACCTTCACTTCTAAAAGTGTTGATGTTGGCAAACTATCGTGAACAGTGATCATTTTTGTGAAGGTAAGCGTAAGGTAAAACAGGTTTGTTCAGGTGTAGAAGATACGTCAAGAGTACCATCATGCGCATTTGCAATTTCTGAGGCAATGTAAAGACCTAAACCCAAGCCCTTTTGATTGGGTTCTACTTCCCCCCTCGAAAACGGCTGAAACAGGCGCTCCATAGCAGCAGCTGGTATTTGTTTGCCCATATTCGCTACGCAAAGATTAAACTCTTCGGTATTGCTAAATGCGGTAATTTCTACGGTAGAATCTGATGGGGAATAATTTAAAGCGTTAGCCAATAAATTAGAAAAAAGCTGCGCGAGCCGCTTTCCGTCTGCATGAACAGGGAAAGCGAAATTAAAATTTACCTTAATGTCTCTCGATGGCCAAATGGCCTGTAACTCTTCAATTACCTGGAGAAGTAATTTCTCCAGATCTTCGTCTGGTGTTTTGCTGATGGTAATTCCCTCTCCCAAACGACCACTGGCAAAATCGAGCATATTTTCAATCAAACCATTCATTCTAAAAGATGAATCTTTAATAATTTTAGCGATACGGCCACCACGTTCATCTAAATTTAAACGCGCTAAAAGCTGTGCACTATTCGATATTGCATTTAGTGGATTTCGTAGATCGTGGCCCAAAATAGCAATAAACTGCTCTCTTAAAACAGCTATTTCCTGTTCTTTTTTGAGTTCCTGTTCTGTTTTTGCCAATTCTTCCAGTGCGTCTAAATGAAAGGCAATTAAATCAGCAAACATGGTAAACATACCTGTGATTGTTGGATTTTTCAGCTTAGCCGGTTTGGGATCAATAGCACAGAGCGTACCAAAAAAGTCGCCATTTTTTAAAATAATCGGAACCGAAATATAACTTTGAAAGCCATACATCATTGGTGTATGATGTCCCTTAAAATTCTCATCCTCATCAACATGGTCAATCACAACGGCTTGCTGATGCTGCCTGATTTCATTACAGATGGTCGTTTCTAACTTTAGTTCTCCACCAATTGGTAAGCCAAAATTAATTTCATCAAGAACAGCACACACGGTCCATTTATCAGAGGTTACTCTGGCCACAGCAGAAAAGCCCATTCCTGTGGTTCTACAAACAATTTCTAAAATATGTGCAACTGCAGGAATCTTACTTATAGATTCGATATCATTAAGAATGGTTTTACTAAAATTTTGCAATGCTTTAAGGAGATAATTTGGAGCAAATTACAAATATTTACATTAGTAAAAAAAAGTAATAGCTGTTCTAACAGCGCTTTTACATTATACTGGTCGTTTTATTCCCAATTGATGTATAAATTCATAGTATTTAACATCGGGTTGTAAAAGAAACCTGAAACCGTATTGACTAGAAATTAAACTGAATATCAAACTCAGTCACTAACGCCAATCAATACGGTTGGTTATATTAAACTTTTAATAAAGCTGGTTTTTCGTGATAGGTTCTCCAAAGTAACTCACCAAATAAGGTGTTAGACCAGGCGAACCAGGCTCTTGTAAAGTTTTCAGGATTATCTTTATTAAAAGACTCGTGCATAAAACCTTTGCCGGCATGTGTTTTACGCAAAGTATCTATACAATATTTAATCTCGGCATCATCTTTAGAAGTTAACGCGCGCATGGTAATACTCATTGGCCAGATCATGTCCTGACCAGCATGCGGACCACCAATACCTTCTGCCGCTGTACCTTTAAAGAAGTAAGGATTATCTTTAGAAAGCGCAAATTTCCTTGTATTTTGATAAATCGGATCTTCAATTTTCATGGCGCCCAGATAAGGTAAACCTAATAAACTAGGTACGTTCGAATCGTCCATTAAATACGAACTGCCAAAACCATCCACTTCGAAGGCGTAAATTTTGCCGTATTTAGGGTGATTTACAACAGCATGTTTTTGAAGCGCAGCGTTTACCTCATCGGCAAGATTTAATAAACTACTTTCTAATGTTTTATCGCTGTTTAAGGCTTTGATCATTTCTGCGGCCTGCTTTAAGCTAGATACGGCGAAAAAGTTAGACGGAACGAGGAAAGGAAAAATGGTGGCATCATCACTCGGACGAAATGCAGAACAGATCAATCCAACCGGATTTACAGGAAAACCATAACCCGCCATTGGTAACGAATCGGTAGGCTGCGTGGTCTCCCTTTGGAAATGGTATGGCCCTTTATCTGCTTTGCGCTGTTGCTCTTTAAAAGTTTTTAAAGTGGCCTCAATTCCTTTTTTCCAATCGGCATCGAATGGTGTTTTATCACCTGTTTTTTTCCAGTAGTGGTAAGCCAGGCGGATAGGGTAACACAAGGAGTCAATTTCCCACTTGCGTTCGTGCACACCCGGCTGCATAGCGGTTTTATCAGTTTTCCACTCGCCTACTTTGGTGGCATCGCCATAAAAAGCATTGGCATAAGGATCTTTTAAAATGCATTTGGTTTGGTGGATAATTACACCGGCAATCAATTTTTTTAGCGGCTCATCTTCATTTACAAATTGAAGGTAAGGCCAAACCTGGGCAGAACTATCGCGTAACCACATCGCATCAATGTCGCCTGTAATGACATAAGTATCTGGCCTGCCATCTTTTTCTGAATGATAAACAGTAGTATCTAATGTATTTGGGAAACAGTTTTCGAACAGCCAGGCCAATTCAGGATTTTTAACGTTTGCCTGGAAGGTTTTAATGGCAGCATCTACAGCTTTACTTTGAAAGTGTCGTTTTGCGGCAGCTACACGTACCACAGGAAATTCTGGTGCAAGATTGGCCGCAAAAGAAAATTTCGATGCAACAACTCCTGCCCCTAACAGGCCTGTGTTTTGTATAAATGTTCTTCTTTTCATTATGATGTATATGATATTTTGGTTTAATTTTTAAGGAACGGAACACATTCTATTATCAATTCATATAAGTGATAATGGTAGCGTAGTATTTGGTTAGCCCTTAACAAATATTATGATAATTTTTCGAACATCAAAATCATGATAGTCAATTAGACTATTCCTAAATCGATTTTCTTACACAATCTATGAAAATCGATTCAGGTCTACTTCTGATGTCCTAAGGTAATCAGGTATGGCTGTAAAAATAATTCTGAATGCGTATATTTAAACAACCAAACCTGTTTTTATGAATGCCGGTAACACTACCCTGTCTAAACGCATTTTATCTGTTGATATCCTTCGCGGATTAGTGATGATCATTATGGCGCTGGATCATACGAGAGATTTCTTTCATATTGGTGCCATGACTGGCGATCCGCTAAATCCTGAAACCACTACCGGGATGTTATTTTTTACCCGTTGGATTACCCATTTCTGTGCACCAACCTTTGTTTTTTTGTCCGGATTATCCGCTTATTTATCTGCTCAGAATAAAACGCCGGCACAAGCTAGTGCTTTTTTATTTAAACGTGGACTTTGGCTTGTCTTTATCGAAATCGCAATGATATCACTTGGCTTAACCTTTAATCTGCAATACAATTTCATTATTCTTCAGGTCATCTGGGCCATTGGCTGGAGCATGGTCTTTTTGGCGCTCGTAAGTCGTATTTCTTATCAAACAGTATTGATTATTGGGTTAATACTGGTTTTTGGCCATAATATGTTCAATTTATTCCCTGCACCTCAGGATCCAACCGGCGGATTAATATTGAAGATATTCTTTACGGCTTCCGGGACGGTTGTCCCGCTGTCCGGCAATCATTTAGTTGGTGTTTTTTACGCCATCCTCCCGTGGACTGGTGTTATGTTTATCGGTTATGGAATTGGGGCCTGGTTTAAGAAAAGCTACGAAGCGAAACGCAGACAGCGTAATTTATTAATTGTCGGATCGCTTACTATATTACTTTTTTTTGCTTTAAGGTTGGTCAATGTATATGGCGATCCTGTTCCTCGAAAAGAATATCATGACCTGTTCAAGAATTTACTTGCTTTTTTCAATGTAAGCAAATATCCACCTTCATTGCAATATATATCTATGACTTTAGGTCCGGCTATCATATTTTTGGCTTTCACCGAAAACCTAAGTAACTGGTTTACCAGAATGACTTCTGTGTATGGCGCTGTACCATTCTTCTATTATGTAATACACTTCTACCTGTTACATACACTCTTGGTGGTGATATTTTTTGCCAGTGGACATAACACTAAAGAAATTGTGCAGGTACCGTTTTTGTTCAGACCAGCGGCATTTGGCTTTAGTTTGCCAATCGTATATCTAATATGGTTTGGTGTGGTAGCAGCCTTGTATTTGCCTTGCCGATGGTTTAAAAAATATAAAGAAACACACCGGCAATGGTGGTTAAGGTATGTTTAACCTTTTTTCCATTTGATACTGCAACCAACCGCTTTAGTGGAAGCAATTGCAGGTTTTTTACCAACCGATAATTCATTTATTGCGTTTTTAACATACTCCACTTTTGTACTGTTTGTTTCTTCCGGATCGTTGTCAATAGCGCCGATATATTCTACTACATTTCCTTTATCAGTTTTGTTCAGTACATAAACATGCGGTGTTCTGGTTGCACCGAATTGTTTGGTTACCAGGTGATCAGGGTCTAACAGATAGGGGAAATTGAATTTCTTTTCAGATGCCAAAGCCTGCATTTTTTGGAAACTTTCTTCAGGAACAACTCCTGCATCGTTTGGGTTAATGGCCACAACAGGGTAACCTTTAGTTGCGTAAATAGCATTTAATGCCGCAATTCGCTCCTGGTAGGCTTTTGCTACCGGACAAGTGTTGCAGGTAAAAACGATAATATAACCTTTGGCATCCTTATAATCGGCGAGTGAAACGTTTTTGTTGTTTACATTCTTCAGCGAGAAATCTTTAACTATATCGCCTACTTTATAACCTTCAGTTTGAGCCAATGCAACTCCTGAAATGAGCATAAAAGTCATTAAAATCAATCTTTTCATGATGATCTATTTTAAGTTTAACAAAGTATTTTTCAGTTCTGTTTCGGTAAATTCATTCTCATAAAATTGCCTGGTTTTCTTGTTAACAAACAATGTAGCTGGAATAGCACCTGACCATTTTTTGTCGATCCTTTCAATATATTGCTGCTGATCGGGCTCATTTAAAAGAAATACCTCCGCATTAATCTTATGTTGCTCAACAAATGGAATCACTTCCTTTTGCAGCTTAGATTTAAAATCCAAGCTTACCAAAAGTACCTTTACCGGCTTTTTTAAATTGGCTAAACGTAATTTCTCAAAATTCGGTAATTCTGCCACACATGGCGAACACCAGGTAGCCCAGAAATTGATTACATAGGTTGTGTCTTTTCCATTGGCGATGCGTTTGTCCAAGTCATCTAATTTGAGCAGTTTTACCTGCGCATTAACAGAATAAGTAATTAAAGATAAGCAGATTAGAAAAAATATACGCATAAATGGATAACGAAAAAAGATGAAGTTTGTTTTAACTACGGATGTCATTCTGAACAGTTGGCCGTCATTCCCGCGCAGGCCTATCGTGTGGACACAATTAATTATAACATTCTTCTATCGCTCTATGCCGCGGGGCATGGTAGTTTTTCACAGTTAATGTTGTTTTTAGCTGTGTTCAAGAATGCTGCGCATTTTGGAGCGCCAAAGTACCCAAAGCGCTTTGTCATCCGATGGCTATCGGATCCAGCAATGAGCCTTTTGCACAATCTCACGCGCATCAAAAAAACAGCGACACTTCGTTTAATCAGGTATTGTGTGTGTGTTTTCTTCGGTCTGATTGAGCCCTGCGGGGTTTGTGTTCAATATTCTTTAAAATTAAATCATCGGTTATGAACACAAAACCACTGCGTTCAGGTTTGTTAGTGCCGTTTTTACTGTTGTGCGCCTGTTTTTTTGATTTTCCCCGGCTCTTGGGATTGACGGCGTCCTTGGTTAAAATCCGTGCTTTATTAAAGTTGGTTAGCAAAAAGCCTAAAAATACTTAATAAAGATGTGTCCAGACGATAGGCGCAGGCGGGAACCACGAAGTGCTCAGCGAAGCTAATCTTAATGAAACCAACAACCTTACCAAGACATTACGATTCCCAATCAAGTTGGGAATGAATAAACCCATATTAAAGATTTCTCCATTTCGTTGCACTTCAGTCGAAATGACGCCCCGCCCTGAAAAAAAACTAATTAACCGATCCTGATTTGACTAAAACCTTTTGATAAGCCGGTAATGTTAAATCATCTACAATTACCCCTCTTGTAGTACTGGCATGCACAAAAAAACCATTATTGAGGTAGACACCCACATGATCTACATCGTTGCCACCAAAAGAGAAAAACACAAGATCCCCCTCTTTTAAGTTATCAATATCTTTTCTTCTTACCGCATTGGCCTGATCGCGTGAAATCCTTGGTAACGTAACGCCATAAATTTCTTTTTCCAGTAAAAAAGCAAAACCCGAACAATCAACACCATTTTTATCCAATCCGCCAAAACGGTACCTCACCCCTGTCCAATCGGTTATGAAACGGTAAAGCGGCTTGCTTTTTAAATTCGCCATGGCATCAGCAGCTTTAGAAGCTTTGGAGTCACTTTTAACGGTATACTTTCTTGTTCCACAGGATGACAGGAATAGCATGAGCGCTATTAAATAGAAAACATTTTTTTTGAGGCCTAAGTTATAAAGTGAGTGGTTTAAGGTTATTTCCATTGTATCAATATTAATGGCATGGGGTATTGGATGACTAAGACCTTATGCCTTAAACCTTACACCCCACACCTTCCCTAATTCTTAATCAACCGCTGTATTTCGTCTAATTTCAACAGTGCCTCAACAGGTGTTAATGCATTTACATCCAGATTATTCAGCGTGTCGCGGATTTTCACCAGAACAGGATCATCAATCGCGAACATCTGTAACTGATAAGCCTGGTTCTGTACTTTTTTAATGCTGTCTTTTATACTTTGCCCTTCCGTACGGTCTATTTCCAGTTTCTTCAGGATCTCGTTGGCACGTCCTATTAATTTTGTTGGCATACCGGCCATTTTCGCAACGTGTATCCCAAAGCTATGTTCACTGCCACCTGGTACCAGTTTCCTTAAGAAAATCACCTTATTGGTCATTTCTTTTACCGATACATTAAAGTTTTTAATTCTCGGCATGGTATTGGCCAATTCGTTTAATTCATGGTAGTGTGTAGCAAATAAGGTTTTTGGTCGAGCTGTTGGATGCTGATGTAGAAATTCGGCAATTGCCCAGGCAATTGAAATACCATCATAAGTACTCGTTCCGCGGCCAATCTCATCCAGTAAGATCAAACTATCATCTGAAATATTGTTCAGGATACTGGCCGTTTCATTCATTTCGACCATAAACGTACTTTCTCCTGAAGAGATATTATCAGATGCCCCTACCCGGGTAAAAATCTTATCTACAATACCCACTTCTGCATCCTTGGCAGGAACGAAGGAACCCATTTGCGCCATCAGTACAATCAGTGCGGTTTGCCTTAAAATGGCCGACTTACCCGCCATATTGGGACCGGTAATCATAATAATCTGCTGGCTTTCCGTATCTAAATATACATCATTGGTGATGTATTCCTCTCCCACAGGCAGCTGTTTTTCAATTACCGGGTGACGCCCCCCCTTAATATCAAGCACCTTATTTTCGGTAACTTTTGGCTTGTTATAATGATTTTTAGCGGCTAACTGTGCAAAACACAATAGACAATCCAACTGCGCAATTAAAAATGAATCGAGTTGGATCGGTTTGATATAACTGGCTGTTTCGTACATCAGTTCGTTATACAAACGGATTTCAATCGCCTGTATTTTTTCTTCTGCACCCAAAATCTGATCTTCGTATTCCTTAAGTTCAGGCGTAATGTAGCGCTCGGCATTTACCAGCGTCTGTTTACGGATCCATCCCTCTGGCACCTTATCTTTATGAGTATGGGTAACCTCTAAATAATAGCCAAAAACATTATTAAAGGCAATTTTTAGTGATGGAATACTCGTTGCTTCTGCTTCACGCTTCTGGATCTGAACCAAATAATCTTTACCACCAAAGGCAATTTTACGTAAGCGGTCTAAATCTTCGTCAACTCCATCCGCAATTACATTTCCTTTGATCAGCAATGCTGGTGGCTCGGCCTGTAATTCCCTTTCAATCCTTTCCCGGATGGCCAGGCAAGGATTCAATTGATCCGCTATTTTAATCAGAAAAGGATTTTTAGAATCAGCAGCCAGTTTTTTAACCGCTTCAATATGATAAAGTGCGCGTTTTAAAGCAACCAGTTCCCTTGGCCCAACACGCTGCAGGCCCACTTTGGAAATGAGTCGTTCTAAATCGCCAATCTGTTTAATGTTATTCAGAAATTCGCCTTGTAGTTCTTCATTTTTTACAAAATACTCCACCATACCAAGTCGTTCCTGGATAGGCTTAAGCTCTTTTAAGGGCATAATAATCCATTTCTGCAACAAACGCGCACCCATTGGGGTGCAGGTATGATCCAGAATATCGAAAAGAGTTACCGCGTTATCGTTTGGCGAATTCACTAATTCGAGGTTACGGATGGTAAAACGATCTAACCACATGTAGCGGTCTTCCTCAATACGCCCAATCGAACTGATATGTTGCAGATTACGGTGCTCAGTTTCACCCAGATAATGCAAAATAACGCCAGCAGCCACAATTCCGCTCTGCAAACGCTCCACCCCAAAACCTTTTAAAGATGAAACCTCGAAGTGTTTCATCAGGGTTTCGTTCCCAAAATCAGTGGTGAAAGGCCATTCATCTAAGCCAAAAGTATAAAAACGATCGCCGAAGTTTTCGGTAAATACCTGTCTTTTAGATTTCTGAAAAATAACCTCTGTTGGCTTAAAGCCCTGTAAAAGTTTATCAATATAATCGCTGTTGCCTTGTGCAATTAGAAATTCACCTGTTGATATATCTAAAAATGAAACACCCAGTTGTGTTTTATCAAAGAAAACGCAGGCCAGGAAATTATTCGATTTTTGATTTACGATGTTATCGCCATAAGCTACACCTGGCGTAACCAACTCTGTTACACCACGTTTAACAATTGTTTTTGTCGTTTTAGGATCCTCAAGCTGATCACATATCGCCACACGCTGACCAGCCCTAACCAGTTTAGATAAATAGTTATCCAAAGAGTGGTGCGGAAAACCGGCGAGTTCTAAAGCGCCACCATTTGGGCCAGTGCCTCTTCTGGTGAGTACTATACCTAAAATCTGTGCCGTTTTAATGGCATCTTCGCCAAAGGTTTCATAAAAATCGCCAACCCTAAATAGTAAAAGTGCACCCGGATACTTCGCTTTAATAGCGTTGTATTGCTGCATTAACGGGGTTTCTTTATTCGTGTCTTTAGCCAAAACTGAAATTAATTTACAAAAGCCATAAAGATAACACGAATAAGCATTTTACAGCTGTTTTGTTGAAAAGTTAAAAAAAATAGTGATTTAATCGATTAACTGTTTAGATCGGTTAATCGTAGGATATCACAGTTAACCGGTTATAACAATTTAAACAGTTAACCACTATTTGGAAATGAAGGGTTCTGTGCATTTCAGTTGGTGTAGTCCTGTTATCCGCTTTACTTCGCTACACTCGTGTTCGCTCCTACCAGGTTTAGGTACAATGGTCTGTTTTAACTCAGTTACATAATAGTTTTCTTGCTTCAACAGTTTACCAGTTTATACAATTTAAACAGTTAACCATTATTTGGAAATGAGGGGTTCTGTGCATTTGGGATTGTGCAGTCCTGCTTTTCATTACAAGTCCGCGCTCGTTCCTCACTTACGGGCTTTTCATTTCAATCTGGTTTATAAACAATGGGCTGTTTTAACCGATTGCATCATCGTTCTCATACTTATACAGTTAACTAATTTATACGATTAACCAGTTAACCCATAGAAACAATTAACCTCACTCATCTGTTAACCTAATATAAATTTAACCTAATATTTTTAATTATGACGATCCAACTGAATACCGACAAAAATTTAACCATACACCAGGAATACGACGAAAAAATCCAGACCCAGTTGAGTGAAGGTTTGAGCAGATACAGCGATTTAATTACGCGTTTAGAAGTTCATCTATCTGATGAAAACGGCAGTAAAGATGGTTTAGATGATAAAAGATGTTTGTTGGAAGCCAGGATTACCGGTAAAGAACCAATTGCAGTTTCTAACCTGGGAAATACCTACGATTTGGCCATTACCGGCGCATTGACCAAATTAAAAAGCACGCTTGAAAAAGTGGCTGGGAAAATGAAAAGTCACTAGTTATAACTAAAGTTATCGTCATTCCCGCGAAGGAGGGAATCTTAAAGCCTTTAAAAATGCATTAAGATTCCCAATCAAGTTGGGAATGACGAATCTTTGAAATATATTTCTTTACAACTGCTCAATATACCCCAAAAACAGATTTAAAGCTTTTTTGCGGTCATCTGTTACATCAAATTGAAGTTTATGGTATAGATAATCTTCCAGGTCGAAATTTGGCGATGCTGGTAATTCCTGTAGTACTTCCTTTCTATGATCTAAACCAAATTTTAAAGCGGTATTAAATTCGTTTTTAAATTCTTGTGAGATTTCTTTATTGGCCACCCAGGCTGCATACATAAATGGCAGACCGGTAAAGTTTTTCCATTCCTCACCCATATCATAGGCATAAGCGAAATCGCCTTTTTTACCAAATGTCCTGTCTCCTATTAAAACAAAAGCATCTGTTTTTGCAGTTGGATCGATAGTAAACTCCACTTCTTTTTTCCAATAGAATTTCAGCAAAACTTTGGCCAAATTATTAGAGGTGCGCGAATGGGCATCAAGCCTTACCGTTTTTATTTCCGCTGCCGGAACTTCACTAAAAATGAATACCGAATTTACACCGCCATCGCTGCCGATACAGTAATCTGCTACGATGTTCGCACTGGGAACCAATGGAATTGCTGCTACAGGCATTAAACCAATATCAGCCTGGCCGTTAATCACTTTGGCTGCGCAATCTGAAGGGATATCTAAACTTAAATCAATTTTATTTATAATGTCCGAATGTTCTAATCCGTATATAAAAGCTTTGGTGTTGGTATAGGCAACAGCCGATATTTTAATCTTATTCAAGGTGTTATATTTTGCGCTTCGCGTTTGCGATAAGCGGATTATCCAATTACTAAACTATTTACCTGTTTCTACGCCATGGTCCGTGTCCACGAACTATAACTTGTTTCGTTTCGTGAAGACACGAACCGAGGCGGTTTATTCCCCAATTACTAAACCGTCTAAATGAACGGCGCTCTTAAATTCAAGAACAGTAAATTTTCAGTCTTCGAAACCCATTTACTTGCCATGGTTCGTGTCCTCACGAACCGTTATATAAATCAAATCCCTTTATTCTGCCAACAGATCCTGAAACAAATCCGATAGCTATCGGATCAGGATGACGAATTGTGGAAGTTATTCAATTACTAAACCGTCTAAATGAACGGCATTGTTAAATTCGAGAACAGTAAATTTTCCGTCTTCGAAACCCATTTTATAAAGCACGGTATTCTGGTGTGGGAATTCGGTCATTTCACTTAATGGTTTACCCAATAATAGGCATAGAAAAACACGCATTGCCCTGCCGTGCATACAAAGCAGCACTGTTTTTTCTTCAGGCCGGGTCATTAAAACTTCCATGGGTTGTTTTAAACGTTCGTAAACGTCCTGTACACTTTCGCCGCCTTCAAAATGAGCGGTATAATCTCCATTCTCCCAGCTCTGTAACATCTCACGGAAAGCATCACGCGCATCTTCAGTATTCGGTTTTCCTTCCCAAACACCCCAGGCCAACTCATCTAATCCCGAAAGTTTTTCCCAGGGTAATTTAGCATCTATAAACTTTTGAACGGTTTGCCAGGTACGCTTTAAATCAGAGGTGTAAATCTTATCAAAAGGAATCTCCTTATATTTTTGATAAAAAGCTTCTGCCTGTGCCCTTCCTAAATCATTTAAGTCAGAATTTATACCTCTGCCCTGTACTATGCCTTGTCTGTTAAGTTCCGTTTCGCCGTGGCGTATGATGTATATTTCTTTCATCTAATTAATTATTGAATGAGGGATTTTTGAGTGATTGAATGTTAAATTTAACGCTCAATATACTCATTCACTCATTCAGTCATTCTCTAATTCAATCATTAATTCACCACTGGTAATTTATAATACTGGGGTTTTTTCTCTTCTTCGAAAACAACATTTTCAAAATCCGTAACCACGTTATATAAAGTATCTCGTTCTATTGCTTTTCTGCCTACCTGTTTAATCAGATTAACCAGTTCTTTAGTGCTCATTGCTGGTGTTTGTTCTTCTGCGCCGGCCATAGAATATATTTTTGTAGTATCATCCAAAGTACCGTCGATATCATCCACACCGTAATTTAAAGATAACTGAGCAGTTTCGCGACTGATCATCGCCCAATAAGCTTTAATGTGATCGAAGTTATCCATATAAATACGGGCAATGGCGTAATTTCTTAAATCTTCAATTACCGATGATTCGGGTACATTACTCATCTGGTTATGCTGATTTCTGAATTTTAATGGAATAAAAGTCTGGAAACCACCTGTACGGTCCTGCAGTTCACGAAGTTTTTCCATGTGATCTACGCGGTGCCAGTATTTTTCGATATGTCCATAAAGCATGGTCGCATTACTACGCATGTCTAGTTTGTGCCATTCTTCATGTATATCCAACCATTGCTGACCGGTACATTTATCTTTGGCAATCTGCTCCCTGATTTCCGGGTGAAAAATCTCTGCCCCACCACCTGGTATCGATTCCAATCCGGCCTCCTTCATCAAACGCATACCTGTTGCGTAATCGATTTTAGCTTTTTTGAAAATATAGTGGTACTCTACAGGTGTTAATGCTTTTACATGCAGATCAGGACGGTGTTGCTTAATGGCTGTGAATAATGCTGAATAAAAAGCTACATCATACTGTGGAAGTACGCCCCCAACAATATGTACTTCCGTTACCGGTTCACCATCGTATTTTTTGACGATATCAAGCATTTGCTCCATCGTTAAAGCCCAGCCTTCTTCTTTTTGTTTGATTAAACGCGAGTACGAGCAAAATTTGCAGTCGTAAACACAAAGATTGGTTGGTTCTAAGTGGAAATTACGATTGAAATAAGTTTTATCACCGTGTTTTTTCTCACGGATGTAATTTGCGAGGACACCCAGGTAACCTAGTTCCGCATGTTCGTAAAGATGCACACCTTCATCAAATGTAATCCGCTGTCCGTAAAGAACTTTGTGTGCTATGTTTTGTAATTCAGTTGATAAATTGGTATCAGCTAATATTTTTTCAACTTGTTCAGTTGTATTCATTCCTGATTTATTTTGAACAAAAATACAATAATGAGGCGATTTGAAAATCATTTTCTTGTAACAAACCGTGATTTTTGAATGTTGGGCATGTTAATTAACCACAGATGAACATGGATAAACACAGATTTAATACTTTTATAAAAACTAACTAACTTCGTCATCTCGACCGAAACGCAGTGGAATAGAGAGATCTAACCAGGCGCATGAAATAAATGGACTAAATTTTGTTTTGTTGTAATTGACAAGTAAAGCGCTTCGACTCCGCTCAGCGTGACAAAGCTATCTCAAACTATTACAGGAAAGTTTTTGATGTAATCAATTCAGCTGCAGTTAATTATTGATATAAAAAAAAGCACCTCTTTTCAGAAGTGCTCTAGGGTATGTTTTTCAGTATTAGATATTATCTTGCTGCAGGTACAAACGTTAAAACGATGTTAGCAGTTTTACCACCAAATTCAATTGGCGATTTCAAGATCATTTGTGTACTGGAAAGATCAGTTAACACCAAACGGTAACCTTCTGTTACGTTTTTAGCCTTATCACCTTCAAATATTTTTTTGAACTGGAAAGTCTGGTCTTTAGGTGCAGCTGACCAGAAAATAGTCTGCATTACCGAACCACAAGCGCTTGATGCTGGTAAGGTATAAGAACCATTACCACTATTGGTTAAGTTCCATGTACTTCCCTGGAAACATTTGTAAGATTTCTCTCCAAATAATCCCTGAACAGCGCCATCAGGCAATCCTTCTAAAGCTACATTACTCACCACCCATTCGCGAACAACTGTACCTCTGCTACCTGTTACACCTGCAGTTACTCTTTTTGCAGTATTACAACTTTGTAACATTACTAAAGTAGAACATGCTATTGCGATAGCTATAAATAATCTTTTCATTTTTTGTTTAATTAAATTTCGACAAACTTGTTACATAAATCTTGCCAAAACCATTACGAACCTTAAATTAGCGCCAAATTATTAAATTGCTTCCCGAAATCATTTCGATCAAAATCAATTATTATGAAACCCGAAACCCTTGCTATTCACGCTTCTAATCTCGTAAAGATCGCTACCGGTGATGTTACACTGCCGATTAATCTGTCTACCACTTTTTTTCGCGGCGAAGATGGTGGTTATCCCGGTGGGCACATGTATAGCAGGGTAAGCAATCCAAACCGGTCTGCTTTAGAAAACACTGTAGCCAAATTAGAATATGGCGAAGATGCTGCTGCTTTTTCTTCGGGTAATACCTGCGGATTAGCGATGTTCCAGGCTTTAAAACCGGGTAGCCATATTATAGCTCCGGATGACATGTACTGGGGAATTAAAAAACAGCTGCTGACCATTTTTAATGAAAGTTTGGAATTTGATTTTGTTGATCAAACCGATTTAAATCTGATACAATCGAGCATTAAGCCTAATACCAAACTGATCTGGATCGAAACGCCATCAAATCCATTATTAAAGGTTACCGATATTGAAGAGATTGCCAAAATAGCTAAAGCAAAAAATATCACCCTGGTTTGCGACAGCACCTTTGCTTCTCCAATTTTACAAAATCCGATTTTGTTGGGCGCCGATATGGTCATGCACAGCAGTACCAAATACATAGGTGGTCATAGTGATGTGCTCGGCGGGATATTAGTAACGGCAAAAAAAGATGAATTATGGGAACGTATCAAAAATATACAGCAAACAGGCGGTGCAGTACCCTCTCCTTTCGATTGCTTTTTATTAACGCGTAGCATTAAAACCCTGGCCTACCGCATGAAGGGCCATTGTGAAAATGGAAAAAAAGTAGCCCGCTATTTAAACGGACATCCTCATGTTGAAGCCGTTTTTTATCCTGGGTTGGAGAGTCACCCACAGCATGAAATTGCCAGAAAACAGATGAAAGATTTCAGCGGAATGATGTCGTTTTTAGTTAAGGGCGATGCAGAAGCTGCTCATAAAGTGGTAAATAAAGTCCAACTATTTGCACAGGCAACGAGTTTAGGTGGTGTAGAGAGTTTGATTGAACACCGTTATTCAGTTGAGGGGCCGGATAGTAAAACGCCTAAAAACTTGCTCCGCATTTCAGTAGGACTGGAACATGTAGATGATATTATTGCCGATTTAGCGCAGGCGCTGGGTTAAAAAAATAGAAGCTGTATAATAAATTGTAATTCAATTGAATTTGTCACGTTGAGCCTGTCGAAACGCCTTGTAAGATATTTAAAACAGGTCCTTCGACAAGCTCAGGATGACAACAATATTATGAGAAAGCCTCTTATAGTTATTTTGAACCTCTGTTGCTAAACCCGATTGCAGCGATATCCTTTTTGGCTGTCACCCTGAGCGAAGTCGAAGGGTAGCCAAAAAGATAAAGCGTAAAGCGGGACTGCAATCGCATAAGGATTACAGAACCCTAATTTTCCAAAACCTACTTAGAATTACAAATCGTGGTCAACTTTAACGAATAGTTAGCCTCCAATGGCTCATTAGTTTGCGCCAAACGTTGCGAGCCTGTATTGGCTGGACAAGCAATATCTCCTGCTGCATCATAAACCAATTTATTTCCGTTAGCTAACAATTCTTTTGGTACATATACCTGCACTTTGGTAATCGAATATCCTGAAGGAAAATAACGCACATAATAACCATCAGGATGTTTCGTCCAGATGCCACTTGGCACATCGCTTCTTGGCGGGGCCATCCCTGCTATTATAGCATATTTCTCCATATCAGCATAAGTATAGTTACCAGAGGATACCAATTGGCGGATATTATTTTCTGCCTCAAAAACTGCCCTCACGCCAGATGGCAATTGATCTTTAGCTTTTTCCATGACATCGAAAGGCAAAATGCCCAGGGCGCCACCTTCTAATTGTGTAAGCTGTTTAGGTGTTAATAGTTTAAGGGCAGTTACTTTAACCTGTCCGTTGTAATCGGCAAATTTTGTTCTGGCAATAATTGTCCAAAGTAGCGCTTGTATATCGTGCTGTTCTACTTCAGGATGTTTTTCTGCACTTTTCAAAATAGAAACCACAATTTCTTCTTTCGGGCCTAAAACCGGTGCAAACATGTAACCATCTCCTTTTGAAGGGGCAAATGTTCCGGCTTTTAAACAATAGCTTTTATTCGTCATTTCGTACAATCCTTCGCAAAGTACAAAACCACCCTCAGGGTTTTTGGGCAATAAATATAAAGGCTGTGCTTTTAATTTTGAAGGATTAACAAAGTCGGGCATTTTTTCACCTTCCCTGTTTACATCTTCAAAACTAGTAGTAATAGCGGCGGGTTGTTTTAAAAACCTGTCTACCCCCAGGGCTTTAGCACCCTGTGCTGTGCCTACTTTTAATAATTTATCTTTTAAGCCTCCAAATTGAGCGCTGGCATTGTTTAAACCCGTTACAATAAATAACAGTCCTAAACATAGTGATTTTGTGTTTTTCATAAAGTTACGATTTAGATAGGATGCACAAACTTAAAATATTAAGCGTTAATTTTATATTAAAAATTTTAAATGGCAAAATCAGCATAAAAATAACGAGTTCATTTTTAGATAGTTAATTTAAAATCAAAATTTTATTTTGTGAATTAAAATTTAATTAAGACATTTGAAATATTATTTGGTGGAAAGCTAAATAAAAGTCAATCTTCACGGGTTGATTTATAAAGAAGTGGCGAGAGACTGGCTCGATGACCCACTGGCAACCCTCAGAAAGAGAAGGTGCCAATTCCTGACCGGATAGCATGGTGTTATCTGGTGATATAAATTAGAACTGATGAAAACATTAAATCTTCAATCGCTAAGCGAACCCAATGCAAACCTTAAAAATGCAGAACAATACTCTGTTTCTTTTACTTGTTGCAATATGCGTGCGGTTATTTGTATGTGCTGTTGCATACATTAGTTTAAAAAATCTTCCTTTTTTGTTTCTTTCAAACTGGAAGGTCCCGAACATCGGGATACGCCCTGCCAGGTTTTAGGATCAACCTAAACCACCATATCTAATCGTTCAACAAAATAAAATAGTAATCATGTCAACATCATATAAATTTGAAACTTTACAATTACACGCTGGCCAGGAAATAGATCCCACAACAGGTTCGAGGGCTGTGCCGATTTACCAAACCACTTCTTACGGATTTAACAGCGCCGAACATGGAGCTAATTTATTTGCCTTAAAAGAGTTTGGCAACATTTACACTAGGATCATGAATCCTACCAATGATGTTTTCGAAAAAAGAATTGCAGCTTTAGAAGGTGGTGTAGCGGCTTTAGCAGTAGCATCAGGACAGGCCGCTCAGTTTATTGCCCTAAATAATATCTTAGAAGCTGGCGACAGCATTGTTTCTTCTACTCATATTTATGGTGGAACTTATAACCAGTTTAAAGTTGCTTTTAAACGTTTGGGTATCCATGTTGATTTTGCAAATCCAGATGTACCTGAAGAATTTGAAGCTAAAATAACAGATAAAACTAAGGCAATTTACCTGGAAACCATTGGCAATCCTGCTTTTAGTGTGCCAGATTTTGAGAAAATTGCTGCAATTGCTAAAAAATATGATCTTCCATTAGTGGTTGACAATACTTTTGGCGCAGGCGGTTATTTATTTAAACCATTGGAACACGGAGCCAATATTGTGGTAGAATCTGCAACGAAATGGATTGGTGGCCATGGAACGAGTATTGGTGGTGTGATCATCGATGGTGGAAACTACAATTGGGGCAATGGAAAATTCCCTCAGTTCTCTGAGCCATCAGCAGGCTATCACGGGTTGGTTTTCAGTGATGTTTTTGGCATCGGTGGACCATTTGGCAATATTCAGTTTATTATCCGGGCGCGCGTAGAAGGACTAAGAGATTTAGGGCCTGCCTTATCACCTTTCAATTCGTTTCTTTTATTACAAGGATTGGAAACCTTATCACTCCGCGTTCAACGCCATGTTGATAATGCTTTAGAACTGGCCACCTGGTTAGAAAACCATCCATTGGTTCAGGAAGTACAATATCCAGGATTAGCGAGCAGCAAATACAATAGCCTGGCAAAAAAATATTTAAGTAACGGTTTCGGCGCGGTTCTATCTTTCGAATTAAAAGGAAGTAAAGAAAATGCCACACAGGTTATTGATAATTTAAAACTGGTTTCGCATCTCGCAAACGTGGGCGATGCCAAAACGTTGATTATCCAACCGTCGGCAACCACACACCAACAATTGAGTGAAGCGGAGCAATTGGCTGCAGGTGTAAAGCCAAACGCATTACGGGTTTCAGTCGGTATTGAACACATCGATGATATTAAGGCCGATTTCGAGCAGGCTTTTGCATCTATAAATGTTCAGATCCCTACAGAGAGTTTATCAGCCTAAGCCCGTTCATTTTCCGAATACAATAAACAATGAGTACAGCATCAACATATAATTATAATAAACAGTTCAAATTAGAGAGCGGAAAAAAAATCCGTAACCTGCAAGTTGCTTATCAAACTTATGGCAAATTAAATGCAAATAAAGATAATGTAATTTGGGTTTGCCATGCACTTACTGCCAATGCTGATGTTTTTGAATGGTGGGAAGGTTTGTTCGGTCAAAATGCTTTGTTCAATCCGGAAGAGCATTATATTGTCTGTGCAAATGTTTTAGGCTCTCATTATGGCAGTACCAACCCGTTAAGTACCAATCCGGTAACGGGCTTGCCTTATTATCTTTCGTTTCCACAATTTACTATCCGGGATTTAGTATCGGCACATCAGTTATTGGCTTCACATTTAGGTATTGATTATATTAAATTATTAATCGGTGGTTCTTTAGGTGGGCAACAGGCTGTGGAATGGAGCATTTCGGAACCTAATAAAATTGAAAACCTGATCTTAATTGCGACTAATGCTGCGCATTCTCCATGGGGAATTGCGTTTAACGAAAGCCAGCGTTTAGCCATCACAACAGACAGAACTTTTTATGCCAACCAACCAAACGGTGGCAGCAAGGGTTTAAAAACAGCCCGAAGCATTGCACTTTTAAGTTATAGAACCTACAGTGCTTACGGCAGTACACAGTTAGAAAGTGTAAACGATAAGACAGACAATTTCAGATCGTCTTCTTATCAGAACTATCAGGGAGAAAAGCTGATCAACCGCTTTAACGCTTACAGTTATTATTATTTAACCAAAGCAATGGATAGCCACAATGTGGGCCGTAACCGCAAAAGTATTGCAGATGCACTAAAACTAATTACGGCAAATACTTTAGTAATCGGGATAGAAAATGATGTTTTGTTTCCTTTATCAGAGCAAAAATACCTGGCCGATCATATTCCGGGAGCAGAATTTAGTGCTTTGCATTCAGATTATGGTCACGATGGATTTTTGATCGAAACAGATGCCCTCACTAATGTAATCGGAAACTTTATTAAGGAAAGCCGGAATAAAAAAATCATCAGATTACAGCATACCGCTTAGATAGGTGGAAGGTTGAGGGTACAAAGGTGGAAGGTGATTAACTGGATGCCAACACAAAATTTAAAACAAATTACAAAAATAAGAACAGCTATATCGGTGTAATACACCTGTCTGTATAATCACTTTATAACAATGAGCAAGAATTTAAAAATCGGTTTATTTGGTTTTGGCGTTGTAGGGCAAGGTTTGTTGGATATCATCCAAAGCCAGAACCTGAACCTGGAGATCATAAAAATCGCGATAAAAGACCCAAGGAAGAAACGTACCCTAAACAAGGATCTGTTTACGACTGATCGCAACGAAATATTAAACAATACAGAGATCAATACGATCGTAGAATTAATTAACGATGCTGATGCTGCTTACGAAATTGTAACTACGGCATTAAAAAACGGTAAAAATGTAGTTTCTGCCAACAAAAAAATGATCGCCACGCATTTAAAAGAGCTGGTAGATTTACAACAAGAGTATGGTACTTCTTTATTGTATGAAGGAGCCGTTTGCGGCAGTATTCCAATTATCCGTAACCTGGAAGAGTATTACGACAATGAATTATTTCATGCTTTGAGCGGAATTTTTAATGGCTCATCTAATTATATCCTTTCCAAAATATTTAACGAGGGTCAAAGTTACGATTCGGCATTAAAAGAGGCACAGGATTTAGGTTTCGCAGAAACCGATCCGATCCTGGATGTGGGAGGTTATGATCCGAAATATAAACTGGCCATAGCTACCGCACATGCCTATGGTTTGTTTGTAAATCCTGATGCCATTTTAAACATCGGTATACAGAACCTTTCTAACTATGACATTAAATATGCTCGTGAGAAAAATTTCAAAATTAAGTTGGTACCAACGGCTCGTAAGGTAAATACAAAAGATATTGTGACTTATGTACTCCCTAAACTGGTAGCTAAGGACGATTTTCTTTACAATGTAGAAAATGAGTACAATGCCGTAGCCGTTCAGGCGGCTTTTGCTGATAAACAGTTTTTCTATGGTAAAGGTGCCGGTGGTCACCCTACCGGTGCTGCTGTACTATCTGATATTGCGGCTTTACGTTACGATTACCGTTATGAATACAAAAAATACCATTCGGAAAATGGTGTAAAACATACAGAAAAAATTCTTTTAGAAATTTATTTGCGTTATGCGGATGAAGATCTGATTACCCTACTGGAATTTGACAACATCAGCGAGCGTTATGCTGCAAGCAGTTATAAATACGTGGTTGGGACCGTTAAGTTAGAAAGTTTGATTAAAAACCGTGATTTGCTTTTAGATCAATCTGTTTTTGTTGCCTACACCGGCAGACAGATATACAAACAGGAGCAATTGAGTGAAAATGTTTTTGCCGCAGAACTGGCAACCCTATAATTTATTTTTAAGGTTATTTTTTTTATTTGTTTTGTTGTTAAGTACAAAGGTCGGAGCGAGTCTGACCTTTTGCGTTTCATTACTTTACCTTAATGTATTTTTCAATAATTACGCGGTCAACACCGGCGGCCTCCACTTTTTCAACCCCTTTCTGAATCAAAGTATCATTATGGATGGCCAGTTTAAAATTAAAAGTCTTGCCTTCCCAATCTTTGTTTTTATAATATTCAAGGTATTCGGTATAATCATCGCCTTTTAAAACGAAAGTTCCCCCTCCTGCATCAAAACTAGTGGTATCTTTGGGATCAAGGCTATGTTTCAGAAAAGCAAAATGGCTGTTATTAAATAGCTTGATCATCTTCAGTTTCCCTGAATAATCAGTGGTTTCACTTTTTCCTTTATCAATGGTGGTAGCCGAAACCAATTGCCATGTACCCTGAATCTCAAGACCTTTTCCACTGTCCTTTTTATTAGAACAAGCCAATAACGAAAATCCTGCAAAGAGCGCTAAAATATTAAATCTCATCTTTATATTATTTGGTTAAGTTGTTATCCCCTACCTGCCATTTTAATGAGTTTGTGGGCCAGGTCTTTTCCTAAGTAACCATCAATTATCGCATGTACGATATACAAAATCGGGGTCATTAAAATGGCGACAATAAATTTATAAGTATAATTAACCAAGCCAATTGCGGCGACCATTTTCCAGCTGTAATGGTATTGTGGGTTTAAATAAAACGCGATAAAAATCACCACAAAACTGTCAATCAGCTGAGAAACCAATGTTGAGCCGGTTGCACGTAACCATAAAGCACGTTCTCCGGTAATTTTTTTAATCCGGTGGAAAATCAGAACATCTGCCAGCTGTCCAATAATAAAAGCAGTAATGGAACCTACAATAATCCACATTCCCTGACCAAAAATCCCTGCAAAAGCATTGTTCATATTTAAGTCTTCACCATTAATTTTTTGGTGTACCCAAAAATCGGCAGCGCTTAAATGCATAGAGCCCCAAACTACCAGAAAGGCAAATGCGATTAAAATTGAAGTGAGGATAGATAAAAAACGGACTTGCTTTACACCAAAATATTCATTTATAATATCCGTCATAATGAAAATGATTGGCCAGGTTAATACCCCTGCCGACATCACAAACGATAGATTTGGAACTCCTAGCAAATTGATATCGAACTTTTTAAACCCCAGCGTTTCTTCAACACTGAATAGTTTAACTCCAATAAACTCTGATAATATAGCGTTTGCTACAAAAAAGCTACCCAGAATGAGTAGTAAACGGCTTTCTTTTGTCTTAAAAGTCATAGACTATAAATCTATAAATAAATAGCAGATTTAGTATAGCAATCATCATATTTTTAACATAGCTGATACAAAGATTATGCAGATGCCTCTTTACGAATTAGTTATTAAAGTATGATTTTTACAATCGTTCGACCATAAAAATAGGTTAACAACTTAAATCTCCCAATCTTTGCCCTCATCAAATTCCGGTAATCTTCATGGCTAAAAAACAACACTTCTATCTCATACTCATTTTAGGATCATTGGCAGCCCTTGGCCCTTTCTCCATCGACATGTACCTGCCTGGCTTTGTGGATATTGCAAAAGATTTAAAAAGTACTGAATCAACTGTAGCACTTTCTTTATCCAGCTTTTTTATCGGGATTTCTGCTGGTCAGTTATTGTACGGTCCGCTTTTGGATAAATTTGGAAGGAAAAAACCTTTATACTTTGGTTTAGGACTCTATATTTTTGCTTCTTTTTTATGCCTGGCTGTAACTGATGTAAACCAGTTGATTGTTTTACGTTTTGTTCAGGCGATTGGGAGCTGTGCCACGGCTGTAGCCTCCGTTGCTATGGTACGGGATCTGTTTTCGGTAGAAGAAAGCCCCAAAGTGTTTGCGTCGTTAATGCTGGTGATTGCCGTATCACCGATGCTTGCGCCAACAGCAGGTGGTTATTTAATCTCGGCATTAGGCTGGAAATATGTATTCGTATTTTTAGGTTTGATGGCGGTTTTGATGCTCCTGGCTTCAATCTTTAAGTTACCGGAGAGTTATAAACCAGATCTGAATTACTCCCTAAAACCTAAACCCATTTTAACCAATTTCTTTACCGTTTTAAAAGAGCCTCAATTTTACACGTATGCCTTAATCAGTTCAATCACCTTTTCAGGTTTATTTGCTTATGTATCTTCATCACCTCAGGTATTTATGAAAATATACGAAGTGAGTAAGACTGGCTATGGTTGGATTTTCGCGCTGCTATCGGTAGCCTTTATTGGTTCGAGTCAGGTAAATAGCTTAATACTAAAATGGTTTACCAGCAAAAATATTGTTACCTATGCACTTATTGCCCAATGTATTTTCAGCTTAATCTTTTTGATTTTTGCTTTAAACAACTGGTTAAATTTATATGCTACAATAGGTTTTATCGCATTATTTTTAGCCTGTTTAGGTCTAATTAATCCTAATGCGGCTGCTTTGTCGCTTGCGCCATTTTCCAAAAACGCTGGTAGTGCATCTGCCTTAATGGGTGCTTTACAAATGGGATTAGGCGCTTTGGCCTCGGTAATAGTGAGTTTATTTAGCGAACACTCTGTAGTGCCCATGCCTTTGGTCATGACAGCCGCTGCATTTATCGCTTTAGGCTGTTTATTAATCGGCAGAAGATTTATCACTACAGAAGTTGATGCATCATCTGATTCGGCTGTTATAGCGCATTAATATTTACCCTCAAAGACACTTGGGCTATCGTAAATTTAGAATTTTCATACCGGGGGCTAATTTATCGGATAAAAATCAATCTCGGTGGCGTCATTTCGACCGAAGTGGAGAAATCTGCCAAGATAGATCTCTCCATTCCGTTGCACTACAGTCGAGATGACGACAATTCTATTGGAATCACAAATATGATATGGCCTCTCCCTGTGTTGGGGCGTAAAACTACGGCACAAATAACCTGTAAATCAAATAGCAAACCATTGTGCCTACCGCTGCGATGATGAAGCCACTTAATCGTTTCTTTTTAATAAAACAGATTAAGATAATTCCTGAGATAGATACCAATGTCATCAGCACTGCCGAAATATCTATAATCCACGACCAGGCCTTGCCAGAATCTCTTCCTTTATGTAAATCATTAATTACGGCCACCGCACCAAATCTGGTGATAGTTAATTCATATTTACCGGTTTCGCGGTCTATAAAAGAATCGGCCAGGTAACCAGGTCCGTTAAAGGTTAAATTCAGTTCTCTGTCATCTATTCTAAAGTCACTCAATGCGCCTTTGACTTTATGTTTACTTCTAAAAAACTCAACAATTTGTAACTTGTTGATCTTATTGGTATCAGGTTGGTTTACCCATTTTAGGTTTACCGATCCAGCATCTTTAGTAACCACTTCCTTACCAGATGTAAACCAATCTGCATGATTTAAAGTTAAGCCCGATACTGCAAAGAATAGCAGAATCGTAAAACTCACCATTGATAAGTAAATGTGCAACCAGCGAGATAAACCAGCTAAACGCTTTTTAGCCTTACCCTTACCGATCTCTTTTTTAACCTGTTTTTTACCCAGTCCGCCAGGTGCAACCGTTATCTTATTTTTTTGCGGTTCCGATTTTTCTGTAGTCAAGAGATGCTGATGTTAGTTCTGTATTTGGCGTTAATTCTACTTTTTGGGCCGAGCCTGTAAATTTCATTTCTTTAGCAATCACCTGGTAAGTGCCATGCTCGCGGGCAACTTCAATAAAAACAGTGTAAATGCCTGCTTTTACCAATTTCCCGTTATCGTCTTTTCCATCCCATGACAAGCTGTATTTACCGGGGCCACGTGTAGCAGAACTTGTTGAGCTCAGCTTTCCTTCTGCTCCTTTTTTGAACTCATCGCCGTTGGCACGGTTCCATGATTTTAAATCGGGTAGCCAACGTGGTTTGTTATACCATATAGCCAGATTACGCACAGGTGTTTTAGCTGCATCTTCAATCCATACGGCCACAAAAGGGCGACGGACACGTTTACCATCGGTAGATTCTATATTGGCAATTTCTAAATTTACCACCAACTCATATTTGGTATTCCAAAGTTTATCAGCTTTGCTTGCTTTTTCTACAACACCAGCCGGCTTATTTACAACAACCTCATAATTAGCCCACTCCTTGCTTCTGATTTCTTTGCCATCTTTAGTGATCAACAAGTATGCAATGTCATTTCTAGTCGCAGTTAATGCTTCAATCTCGGCAACAGAAAGTATATTAAAAGAAGTAGCTAAAGCACCTGCTTCACTGGCATCAGGACCAATAACCGTTGCACTGATTATTTCTGAAGCAGGCTTTCCGCTGCGCGGATCAACGATATGCGAATACCATTTTCCATTTACCATAAAACCTCTGCGGTAATTACCGCTGGTTGCCACAGCCATATTTGATACTTTAATTGTGGTTAGTGCTACATCGTTTTCAGCATCAGCTTTAGGATTTGCAATTTCGATAGCTTCAGGCTGGTTTCCCTTAATCACCATATCGCCACCAATATTTACGACCACGTTTTCAATACCAGGAGATTGAATAGCTTTCTCAGCAGCCTTATTAATGATATAACTCTTCGCAAAAGAATTTAATGCTAATGGTGCATCATCCAAACGGGTAACCGTTTTATCCCGTTCATTTAAGATATAATGTTTTTGTTTAACCAAAGTAACCGCCTGATGTAGTGCTTCAGCAGATGGTAAACGATTTTCGGCAACTGCCTTTTTCCATACCTCACCTATTACTTTGGCTGATGCATCAAGCGCACCGTTGGTTAACACTTTATAATTTTCAAACTGTTTTAAAACCTCAAATAATTCAGTCGAAACTTTGGTAGTTTGTTTACCATTGCCCATCCATTTACTAAACTCGCTGTTAGTTTTATAAGCACTTAAAATATCATCCAGTCGATCTATTTCATTTAATGCGCGGGCTTCTGCTAAATCCGCGTCGGCCTGGCTGCTCGTTTTAAATTTTAATTCTAACGATGTGCCCAATACATTTTCGTAATTGGAAACAAATGTTCTTAAAGCTTTTTTCGGACTAATAAATGCAGAGGCACTTATGATCAGTAAAAAAGCAGCAGTTAAGTGCTTAAATTTCATATTTAATGGATATTAAGATTCAAGTGCAAATAAAAGGGTTTATTTGGAATAATTTTAAATAAGCAGCAATATATTTGAAATAATACAAAATTCCAGGGTTAATTTGCTAAAGCCAGGGGTTTATTGTTTAGGTTATTGATGTTAATTTAAAGTGAGGGTTTAATACTGCTGAAAATGTTTTTCTCCGTCTACTATTATAATCTTGCAGCATGGCTTTTGAAATAGGTTTTTTACGCCTTAAGCTTTTTTTTCCTATTTTCGCTTACAAGATGCTTCATATACAATCTAAACTTCCTGGCGTAAGTACCACCATTTTTTCGGTGATGAGTAAACTTGCAGCTGAATACAATGCCATTAATCTTTCTCAGGGATTTCCTGATTATGCCTGTGATCCAAAACTGGTTGAATTGGTAAATAAAGCCATGCAAGATGGTTTTAACCAATATGCACCAATGCCAGGTTCTACTTTTTTAAAAGAAACCATCGCAGAGAAAGTTGAAAAACTCTACAATATAAAGTATAACCCTGAAACAGAAATTACCATTACAGCAGGTGGAACACAGGCTATTTTTACAGCTTTAGCGGCAATTATCAATGCCGGTGATGAAGTTATCATTTTTGAACCAGCTTACGATAGTTATGCACCTACCATTAAACTTTTAGGTGGCCTGGTTAAAACTTACGAACTTGCCCCACCCACTTATGCTATTGACTGGGATATGGTTAAGAAGTTGTTTACCGCAAAAACCAGGATGATCATCTTAAATACTCCACAAAACCCTACAGGTAGTATTTTGTCACCAGATGATATGAAATCGCTTATTAAATTCGTTAGTGGCACCGATATTTTAATCCTGAGCGATGAAGTTTATGAACACCTGATTTACGATGAACAAAAACACCAGAGTGTAATGCTCTACCCGGAATTAAAGCAAAGAAGTTTCGTCGTAGCCTCTTTTGGTAAGCTTTTGCACGCTACGGGTTGGAAACTGGGTTATTGTTTGGCGCCAGAGAAATTGACCGAAGAATTTAGGAAGGTACACCAATTTAATGTTTTCAGCGTTAATAGTCCCATGCAACAAGCAATTGCCCATTACATCAAAGAGCCAAAAAATTATACTGAAATAGGCAGCTTCTTTCAACAGAAGAGAGATTATTTTAGAAGTCTCCTGTCCGAAAGCCGCTTTAAACTTTTGCCTTGTAATGGTTCGTATTTTCAATGTGCAAGTTATAGCGATATCAGCGACGAAAAAGACACCGATTTTAGTATCAGGCTGATCAAGGAATTTGGAGTGGCCACCATTCCGGTTTCTGCATTTTACCAAAAAGCAACAGATCATAAAATTATCAGGTTCTGCTTTGCTAAAGAAAATGCTACCCTCGCCTTAGCTGCCGGGAAACTAAAAAATGTTTAACCAGACTTAACCGATATACCATGGAAGCACCTGTTTACACTCAAATAGAAAATCTGAAAGTAACTGTTTTTCAGGCCTATCTTTTTTGGGAAAACATTGAGAAAAACCTTTTGAATCTGGCACTTAGATTGTCGATGGGTGTAAGGGAGAAAACTGATATTATCATTTTACCCGAAATGTTTAACACAGGTTTCAGCATGAATTCTGAAGCTTTAGCGGAAGAAATGGGTGGTAAAACGATGCAATGGATGCAAAAAATGGCGCATCAGTACAATTGTGTAGTTACAGGAAGTTTGATTATTAAAGAAAATAACCAATATTTTAACCGCCTGATCTGGATGGAGCCGGATGGTAAAAACCAGCATTACGATAAACGCCATCTGTTTGGCATGGGTGATGAAGACCACCACTTTAGTCCAGGTAAAGAAAAACTCATTGTTGAACTTAAAGGATGGAAAATCAGATTGGCCATTTGTTATGATTTACGCTTTCCGGTTTGGTTACGCAATGTAGATCAGGAATACGACATCTTACTCCTGGTGGCCAACTGGCCTGATAAACGCTCGGCACACTGGAAGGCATTAATCCCAGCCAGGGCAATTGAGAACCAAAGTTATGTAATTGCCGTGAACCGCGTTGGGCACGATGGGAACCAGATTTACCACAGTGGATTATCGATGTGTTTAGATCCGTATGGCAATACCGTCTATTATAAACCGGAAGATGAAGATTTATACACTTTTAGTATCAACTACGAAGAACTGGTTAAAATCAGAAGACAGTTTCCTTTTCTAAAAGATGCGGATAGATTTACGATCAGTTAAATTAATAACCAATAGTCAAGTCGCAATTTTCATACAGGAACGATTGTTTCAACAACCTAACAATTAAATAATATCAGATTGCAATTTCAAACGGAAGTAAAACGATTAATGAATGATAACCAATGTTCAAATCAAAATGACCAAACAAGATCGTTCGATTTAACAATCTAACAATTCGACAATCAAATAATTAACTATTTAGCCAATTTCAACAATAACCAAAAAAATGTTTAACCGCCGTAAATTTATAAAAGCGTCTGCCCTATCGGCCGGATTGCTGGCCATTGATAAAAGTAGTATTGCGCATGTAATTCCAAAAAAATCATCAAAAGCAGAAAATTTCCCGATTGTAATTTCTACCTGGGATTTTGGCATTGCGGCAAATGCTGATGCCTGGAAAGTTTTATCAACTGGTGGACGTGCTTTAGATGCAGTAGAACAAGGCGTTTGGGTACCCGAAGCTGATGAGCACAATCAATCTGTCGGTTATGGTGGCTTACCGGATCGTGATGGCCATGTTACGCTCGATGCCTGTATTATGGACGAACTGGGTAATTGTGGCGCTGTTTTAGCACTCGAGCATATTAAGCATCCAATTTCGGTTGCGCGTAAGGTGATGGAAAAAACACCGCACGTCATGTTAGCTGGAGATGGTGCTTTACAGTTTGCCTTGGAGCAGGGTTTCAAAAAAGAGAATCTACTCACTCCGGCTAGCGAAAAAGCATGGAAAGAATGGTTAAAAACAGCGAAATATGCGCCGGTGATGAATATCGAAAATAAACTTTACGAGAAAGCTGCCCCACAAAAATTACCAGGCAACCAGTATAACCACGATACCATTGGAATGTTGGCTATTGATGCGAAAGGAAACATTTCCGGCGCTTGTACCACCAGTGGCATGGCCTACAAATTACATGGTAGAATTGGTGATAGTCCGATAATTGGGGCTGGCCTTTATGTAGATAATGAAGTTGGTGGCGCAACATCAACCGGTGTAGGCGAAGAGGTAGTACGAAATGTAGGTTCGTTTTTAGTTGTAGAACTCATGCGCCAGGGTTATACACCCGAAGCCGCCTGTAAGGAAGCGGTAATGCGCATCATTAAAAAGAAGCCCGAAACTGCCAAAAATATACAGGTAGGATTTTTAGCTATCAATAAAAAAGGCGAATATGGTGCTTATGCCATTCAACAGGGCTTTAGTTATGCGGTTTGTAATGCAGAAAAACAAGATCTTTTGATCAAAGGCAAGAGTTATTATTAATCAGAGTTTATTGTTTGTCGGATGTAAATATTTAATTTTTAACTATTTAATGAAGGCGCGATCTGTAGTCTCCTTTACTTAATTGACCCTGAAATAAATTCAGGGTGACGATAAGAAAGTAAATTCGCTTTGTAGAACATAAATCCAAATATCATGAATGAAGGAGCAATTCCTTGCTTAGAAGTATGCGCTAACTCTTACCAATCAGCCTTAGCCGCTCAAAATGGCGGGGCGAAAAGAGTGGAATTTTGCGATAACCTGGCAGAAGGTGGTACCACACCAAGTTATGGTCAGCTGGCACTTGCGAAGAAAAATCTATCCATCGAAATCTGGCCGATTATCCGTCCGAGGGGTGGCGATTTCCTATACTCCGGCACAGAATTCGAATTAATGAAAGAAGATATAAAAATCTGCAAATCATTAAATTGCGAAGGAATAGTTATTGGAATACTTAAAGCTGATGGCACTGTCGACAAAGAAAGATGCGCTGAATTAATTGCGCTGGCCAAACCTATGGAGGTGGCTTTCCACAGGGCATTTGATATGAGTAACGATATGGATCAGGCACTGGAAGATTTGATCTCACTCAACATAAAAAGAGTGCTCACTTCCGGAGGTGCTTCTTCTGCAATTCTGGGAGCAGAAAAATTATCACGGCTGGTAAAAAAAGCCAATGGCCGCATTACCATCATGCCTGGTGCGGGGATAAATGAAAACAACATCAAAAACCTTATTGATCAAACCGGTGCTACACAATTTCATGCTTCAGCAAAGGAATTTGTACCAAGTAAAATGGAATTCAGAAATACGGAAACCAAAATGGGTAGTATTGATGACGAATACCGGTATGAACTTACTTCAGAAACAAAAGTGAAAGCGTTAGTAGATTGTATAAATAGTTCTATAAATCATTAATTTTAGCTGTCATTAGCTAAAGCAGAAGCTATACTGATTTCATACCTGTAGCAAAATGCCTGAAATGAAAGGTTGCGAGTTAATATTGACAAGCCGATTTTTCATCGGATGAATCAATCTTCCTGTCTGCGATAGGATTGCTTCGTCGTTCCTCTCGCAATGACGCCTGATTTTTGAACTTAATGTAGTCTTCGTTTGTATTTTATACAATCCTCTGTTCTATAAACCCGGTAAAAGCGTCAGCCTCCGATCTTTTATCGGAGCTATAGCGAATAACGGGACTGCTGTTTCCGAAGCATGACTGAACACCCATTTTCTAATTAAAAAACTGATCATAAATATGTGAAATAGCTCTCCAAACAATTGCACACTTAGATTAAGGAACCCCTCAAGCCAAACAAAAAATGAAAAAAATCTTTAAAACCTATAACTTCCTGGTTTTAGTAGCGACCATTCTGTTGGCAGCTTCATTATTGCTTCCGGCAGTTAACCTTGCTTTCAATATATACGACAGTTATTATATGATCGATAATGTTCCACTCATTAGGTGGTATGCGATATTTTTATTCGTTTTTGCATTATTCTACAAATTTTTAAAATCATTTATAGCATCTAATATCTTGAGCTGGACTCACATTTTATTATCTATTTTATTCTTTTTTCTTGCTTGTTATTCTACTTATAATTTCAACAAATCACTTACCCTGGCCGAGTTTACCAGCGCAGACTCGACAGATTATTCACAGGGATTCAAGAATAGCACCGCTGCAATGCTACTCGGATTTTTAGTTGTTCAACTACTACCGATCATCAATCTGATAATAGGTTTAATGAGACGAAAGCACGCTGTTACTTAATTTATTGAATTGTCTCGATTCAGTATGTAAACACAAGAACAAAAACCTGTAGAAGGACTAGATTAAATAGCTCTGGCAGCGCTGTTTCGACAAGATCAACACGACAAAACCTGAAGAGAAATCAGTTTTACGATACAGTCTCTTTTTATTTATAGTTTACTAGTCTCCACTGCCAGCAACATAATGTAAGCCTGGCGTAAGGTAATGAAGCAAAATAACCCTCGAATAGCGATAATTAATTGGTGACAACAATAAAACACCGGCCAGGATTAAACCAACATAGTACCACAAGTTTTCATATACTAAGGCTAAACCCAAAACATACGATGCCACACCAATGGTTATGATTTCTGCAACGTTCATGGCATAACTTACAAACATAGCCACGTAGAAAAACCCTGGCTCGCGCTCAAATTTTAAGTTGCAATGCGGACAGTTGATATTGGTTTTTTGTAGTCTGAAAGAATAAGCACTCCCTGTAAAAATATCTCCTTTGCGGCAACGTGGGCATTTACACTGTACAAAAGCCTGGAATTTCGATAACTCAGCCATAATCTTCTAATTTGATAGTACAAAGGTAAGCCTAAAATTAAATACTAATTTATGATCTAAGTCATGTTTAAGGATTGTTGTATAAATTGGTTAAGCCATGCTAAACCTTTACTATTTTCCCTTTAATGGTTCTGATCAGGCCTTTTTCCGCTAATATTTTAGTGCTACGGATAACTGTTTCTACCCTTAAGCCAGTCATGTCGGCTAATTCTTGTCGCGTTATTTTTAAATTTTCACCTACAGCAATATCGTTAAGAAGGTAATTGATAATCGTTAACAACCGATGATCGGCCTTTTCGCTCGCCAGTTCTTCCAGCATCATCGATTTATAAAAGAGGCGGTTACTTAAAGTACGGATCAACTCCATGCTAAAATCGGGTTCGTTTTTAATCAGTCCGAAAAAATCTTCTTTATTTACCACAATAATCTGCGAATCTTTATTGGCAATAGTAAAGGCTAAATAAGGTCGGTTCACTAATAGAGCAGGTTCACCGAAATACTGCCCCATTTTAAAAACGCCTTGTATAAATTCCTTTCCTTCATCGCTCACGGTAACCATTCGCACCTCGCCCGATTTGATAAAATACACGTAGCGGGGCTGCATCCCCGGCTCGTAGATAACTGAATCTTTTGAATAGCTTTTGAGTTTTAAACCTTTATCAATCAGTTTTTGGATATTCATCGTTGTTTAGGCAAATCAATATTTTAGATACCTCTGTTAAAGATCTTAAAGATTATTTTTGATATAATTATATGTGTCACTTGTTATTCTGAACGAAGTTAAGGCTTGCGAAGCAAGCATAAATACCATTAAAATTAGCCTAAATAAATGAATAATCCCTAACAAATAAAAGACTGGACCTAAATTGCCGCGCTTACAAAGTAGATATGTTCATAAAGCAATGCTACTATTTAAAGATCTTCATTGCATTCAGAATGACAAAATTCACAAGTACTACCCCAGCGTTTCTTTCATTAAAAGAGTATAAAATTCTTTCAGGGTAATTCCCATTGCAGCTACCTGCTGTGGAATAAAACTGGTTGCTGTTTGTCCGGGAATGGTATTGATTTCGATAAAATAAAATTTACCGGTTCCTTCCTCCAGGAAATAATCAATGCGTACCACTCCCCTGCAATTTAATTTCTGGTATACATCCTTTACCACCTGTTGCACACGGGTCACTTCTTCGGCACTCATTCTGCCTGGGGTAATTTCTTCCGTTGCGCCAGGCGTATATTTTGCCTCAAAATCGAAAAACTCATTTTTCGGGATCACTTCTGTTGCTGGTAAAACAATAACTTTGCCCTCAGCGCCAAAAATGCCGACCGAAAATTCCCTGCCACTGACAAACTCTTCTATTAAAATCTGACTATCTTCTTTAAATGCTTTTTCAATGGCTGTTTCCAGATCGTCGGCATGTTTTACCTTACTCATGCCAATGCTGCTGCCCCCGCTGTTGGGTTTAACAAAATAAGGCAATCTTAAATCCTGCTTAATCTGATTTAAATTATAATTTCCACCTTTAAATATCTGAACAGATTTTGCGGTGTACAGCTTATCAATACCCGCTACAACGGCTTTCGTGTAACCCTTATTCATCGTAATAGACGAAGTTAATGCATCGCAGGCGGTATATGGAATGCCCAACATATCGAAATAGCCCTGCAATTTTCCGTCCTCGCCAGGAGAACCATGTATGGCAATAAAAACGCCGTCAAACTTAATTTTTCTTCCTTCAAGTGTTAAGGAAAAATCGTTTTTATCAATTTCAATCTTAACAGAATCGGCAGGTTCATAAAACCAGCCCTTTTCGTTCAGCATAATCTTATACACATCGTATAAATTGGGGTCGATATTTTGAGCAATAGTGGCTGCGCTTTTTACAGAAACAACCCATTCGCCTGTGGTACCGCCTGTTAACAATGCTATCGTTTTCTTCATGTTAAAAATCCTTTTATAAATAGAAATTGAATATAAATATATCCTCAAAAATATAAATATCTTTGTGCTTTAGTATTATTGAAGGAGAATTATTGAAGGAGTGAGTAATTGAATGATGAATGAAGAAACAGATTCGATAATTCAATCCAACATTAAAATAGTTACATTTGAGCTTGTACGCATAACCCAAATTAAGATTCATGTCTAAATTTATAGATTATTTAAAAACCAAATCGTTTAGAAACAACATATTAGCCGCTATAGTAACCGTTGTAGTACTTCTATTGGTTGCTTTTTTTAGTTTAAGATATTACACCAAGCACGGACAGGGCCTAAATGTACCTATGGTAAAAGGTTTATCTTTTGAGCAGGCAGTTAAGAAACTGGAAGATGCAGGATTAAAATATGAAGTAGATTCTGTTTTTATTATGGATCAACCTGCCGGAATTGTAATTGATCAGGATCCTGACCCCAATACCTTTGTAAAAGATAACCGTACCATTTATTTAACCATTAACGCAGGCAAAACACCGAATACAAAATTCCCTGATATAGCGTTTAAAACTTTAAGGGAAGCACAGGCCATTATAGAGAGTTCGAGATTAAAGCTTGGAGATACAACCTATAAGCCTGACGTAAGTCGTGATGTGGTGTTAGAAGCCTCCTTTGGCGGTCAACCTATTGCGGCCGGACAGATTGTGCCTGTTGGCTCGAGAATTAACCTGGTTTTAGGCGATGGACGTGGAAATGAAGAAGTAGATATTCCCCAGTTAATGGGTTTAACCATGGATGAAGCTAAATTTAGCCTAAGGGGTTCAAACCTGAGTTTAGGCAACATCATTTACGATGGGCCTATTACCGATAGTGCTGCTGCTGTTATTATTAAACAAGACCCTATGCTGGTTGATTCGTTAACAAAAGTGGCTATAGGCACCAGGATTAACATTACCCTATCTAACAAACAACAATAAACAAGTATCATATTACAGATGACTGAAGTAGAAAAAAAGAACATGAGTACAGGCAAAAAAGCGGCTATAATTATCGCGCTTGTCGTGATTTTAATTGCTGGTTACTTTGCGTTAAATATTTACAGGCTTTACTTTGCCCCTAACGTTACCGAAAATCAAAAATATTTATATATCAAAACCGGGAGTAAATACGATGATCTGATTGCAGAAATTAAAAAGAAAGATCTGGTAAAAAGCATTTCTTCTTTTACAGCAGCTGCCGGAAAAATGAATTTAGCTACAAGCGTTAAACCCGGACGTTACCGTTTGAAAAAAGGAATGACCAACCGCACACTGATTAACCTGATCAAAGCCGGAAACCAGGATCCGGTTAAATTGAAATTCCATAACATCCGTAAGAAAGAAAACTTTGCGGCCTACCTGGCCAGCAATCTGGAGGCCGATTCGCTGAGCTTTATCAATGTGTTAGATTCTACAGCGCTGATCAGTAAATATGGTTTTAACCAGGATAATGTGTATGCCATGTTTATTCCGAATACTTATGAAATGTACTGGAATATTTCACCAGTTGATTTCTTTGAGCGCATGCATAAGGAATATGATAAATTCTGGAATGCCGATCGTAGACAAAAAGCAGCAAGCTTAAACCTTACGCCTTCGCAGGTGTACACTTTGGCTTCAATTGTGGATGCAGAGGCGCTTTACGACAAAGAAATGCCAATTATAGCGGGCTTATATTTAAACCGTTTAAATAAAGGCATATTGCTTCAGGCCGATCCGACGGTAATTTTTGCAAACAACGATTTTACAGTGAAAAGGGTAACAGGAAAATTATTGCAGGTACAATCGCTTTACAACACGTATAAATATGCAGGTTTGCCTCCCGGACCAATTATGATGCCTAGTATTAATGCCATTGATGCTGTATTAAACCGCGATAACAACAATTACATTTACATGTGCGCGAAGGAAGATTTTTCAGGCTACCATAATTTCGCAGAAAATAAAGCCCAGCACGAAATTAATGCCAGGAAATACCGTGAAGCGTTAAACAAAAGAAATATATTTAAATAATGTATAGCCACAGTACAAAAATCAGGGTTCGTTATGGCGAAACCGATCAGATGGGCTATATGTATTATGGCAATTACGCACAATACTACGAAGTTGGCCGGGTAGAAATGTTACGCAGTTTGGGCATGAGCTATAGTTCTATGGAGGCTGATGGCATTATGATGCCGGTTTTAGAATTAAAGTGTAAATACATTAAACCTGCCCTTTACGATCAGGAAATTACCGTAAAAACAATTATCAAAACCTTGCCCGGCATCAGGATCTTTTTTGAGTACGAGCTGTATAACGAAAAAGAAGAACTCATCAACATCGGGGCAACTACACTGGTTTTTGTTGACATGGAGAAAAATAAACCGACAAATCCACCCGAAAATTTTATGGAAAAATTATCGGTGTTTTTTAATTAGCCAATACAATGGAATGGTTACACAGGCAATTATTACATCTTAAATTCTATTCCAGGTTTATAGAATGGACTAAGGGATGTGTTTTGCCCGGATTTAGCCCTCTGCCTTTATATACCGTTGCTACGTTTTTCTTCCGCGAAATCGGCAAAGATGCACTGGTAAACAAATCTTCCTCGCTGGCATACAGTTTCATGCTGGCCATTTTTCCGGGGATTATTTTCCTGTTTACTTTAATCCCTTTTATACCGATAAAGGGTTTCCAGGATCAGCTTTTAAATTTAATTCAGCTGGTACTGCCACACAATGCTTTTGATGCCTTTGAAACAACATTGAAAGACATCATCAAAAAGCAAAATACAGGCTTGTTGTCTTTCGGCTTTTTATCAGCCCTGTTTTTTGCTACCAATGGGGTTAAAAACTTAATGAAGGCTTTTAATAAATCATCGTTGATTATCGAAACCAGGGGCTGGATAAAACAACGTTTAATTGCGCTTGTACTAACAGTGATTATCTGTTTTTCGATCATCATCTGCATTAGCGCCATGGCCTTGGGTGAAGTTCTGCTGAACAAAATTAACGACGAGCTACATTTAAAAGATAGTTTTTTGGTTTATACCATCAAATTTACCCGTTGGGCATTATTGGCGATTCTGTATTTCATCACCATTTCCATTTTATACCGTTACGGTCCATCTCACACCAAAAAATGGCGCTTGTTCAGCGCAGGCTCCTGGCTGGCAACCATACTGGCTTTTCTTACCATCTGGGGATTTTCCTTCTACATCAATCATTTCGCTTCTTACAACAAGGTGTATGGTTCTATCGGAACGTTAATCGTAGTGATGATCTGGCTTTACCTCAATTCATTGATTTTATTGATTGGTTTTGAGCTCAATGCCAGCGTTGATGTAAGCAAAAGAAGTGTGAAGATCATTCGCCCTACTTTTAATTTGTTCAAAAAATCGGAGCCGATTGAAGAAAATATACAGAAGAAATAATTTTTTCTCCCTCTGTGTTAAGTAATTATCAAGTTTATATAAAAAAAAAGCTTTCTGAGTTTGCAGATTTAAGCTGAGTTTGTACTTTTGCAGCGGAGAGCTGGCAGAGTGGTCGAATGCGGCAGTCTTGAAAACTGTTGACTGTAACAGGTCCGGGGGTTCGAATCCCTCGCTCTCCGCATCAAAAAAAAGGAAGAATTAATGATAATTCTTCCTTTTTTTGTATCCATAAAACCGAATCTTTAGGAAGATGGAAGCAATCATATTTTGTGGCATTCAGGCAACTCGAAAAACTACTTTTTTTAAAGAGAGGTTTTTTAAAACGCATGTACATATTTCCTTAGATTTATTAAACACGAGAAATAAGGAAATCAGGTTTATTGAAACCTGTATCCTCACCTCTCAGCCTTTTGTAGTAGACAATACGAATCCTACTCTAGAAGAAAGAGCAAAGTATATATCCATTGCGAAGGCAAACAAATTCAAAGTAACCGGATATTATTTTCAATCGAAACTGACTGATGCGGTCGAACGTAATAATCAGCGCTCAGGCAAAGAAAAGATTCCTGAAATTGGTATAAGGGGAACTTTTAAAAAGTTGAACTTACCCTCTATTAATGAGGGTTTCGACGAGCTATATTATGTAACGGCAGAGAATAACTCGTTTATTATTAAACCATGGTCAGATGAAATTTGATGATTTGGATGCTAAGATGAGGGTTTATGAAACCGCACAGGATCGTTGTATTTTACCTGAAATGTACATGGTTGCCAGAATTGATGGCCGGGGTTTTACCAGGCTTACCAAGGAAGTACATCAGTTTGACGCGCCGTTTGATGAAAAATTCCGGAATATGATGATCGAGACCGTAAAACATCTGATGAACTGCGGTTTTAATGTCATTTACGGTTATACCCAAAGTGATGAAATATCGTTGCTATTTCACCCTAGTGAAAATCTTTTTGGGCGAAAGGCAAGAAAATACATTTCCGTTTTGGCTGGCGAAGCCAGTGCTAAATTTTCTTCCATTTTGGGAGATGTTGGCGCATTTGATTGCCGTATTTCTGAACTTCCTAACAAAAAATTAGTTGAAGATTATTTCAGATGGCGCAGCGAAGATGCACATAGAAATGCTTTGAATGCACATTGCTATTGGCGGTTGAGACAGGACAATCATAACAAAAACCAAGCTTCTTCTAAAATTGAAGGAATGAGTATTGCGGCCAAAAACGAATTACTATTTCAATATGGCATCAATTTCAACAACCTTCCCGCCTGGCAAAAAAGAGGAATAGGATTTTATTGGAAAAATATAAAAAAAGCGGGGTTTAATCCTAAAACCAGTGAATATGTATCGGCAGATAAACGGGATCTGTATACTGATTTCGAATTGCCGATGCGTGAAGAATACAATAAATTCATAGTTGATTTTTTAGGATAATAGTGTCCTTTAAAGTGCAAGGTTTAGTACTCTGGTCTGGCCCATTATTGCCTGACTTGCGCTCAAAACAATCTCATAGATAAATTATCTATTGAAAGCACAAGTCAGCCTCAATACCCCCGTTGCACTAAGACTTGTGCTAGTATGGGCTAAAACATCATCAAAAGCCTTGAGCAAACAACCATAAAATAAAAATTGTTAAGCCTGATCTGACGGATTCATCATTTTATTCAGTTGCGACCTTAATCCTATGAATATTGGAAGGGGTGGCAATTCATTAATATTTTTCTTGGTAAACATCTCCTCTATGAGTAGGCCTTTATCGACTTCAGCAAGCTCCCACCAGACAGCAGGCTGTAAAAACCAGTGATCAGAACCATAAAGCATCCAGCTTTCAATCATCGCAATCATCTTCATCGGATGCTCGGTGTAGCGCCTGAGATATGATTTCAGGTGTTCTTTCATTTTATGATGCGTACCAATAATTACATAGGTACGGTTATGGTAAGGAATCACATTTATTATTACCTCTACATTCACCTTTTTTGATCTCGTCTGCGCTATAAACTCACCTCTTCCTGCCAATGCACACGGAATAACCCAATCCATCCCTACCACCTGGAAAAAGATCTTCTGAATTTTTGCTTTACGAATATCATTAAAGATTTCCTGATAAAAGACATCCAAATGAAGCAGATTCGTTTTAATTTCTTCAATTGCCGCATTTAAAGACCTTATCCGGTGATCCCGATACTCATGAGTAAACTGTTTCATTTGCTCGGGTAGTACCCCTAAAGCAATTGCTTCTTTGCGAATCATGTCATTTAAGGTTTCGTCGCGAAAGGTGACATATTGTGATTTACGTAGCACAAAACTTTTCAAAGAGCGTTCATTGGCTATAATTTCCCGGCAGATCGTCCGGTAAAGCTGAAGCCTAAAATCCTCCACTTCCTTCAGATCTTTCCTATCCTCTTAAACGCCGAATAACTGCTCATGGCCGGGACAAAACCCGGGAAAGGTTGACGCTTCATTAAGACCTATGGGAATAAGATCCATTACTTCCCGTCTATAATCAAATTTAGGGGTTAACAAGTGATTATCCTGGGCTATGCTTCGTAGTGATGCTGATTTCTGTATGGTATGTGAAGCCTTGACCGCGCTTTGATCACATCCTGGATACATGCAGATATTACTATTCTTCCAGCCAAGAGAAAGCATGTATTTAGGATCATAATGAAACCGCTTTGATCGAGACAGATCATTGAAAATAATATCCTCATCCTCATGATAAGCATTCATTGCCTTATCCATGGCGAGGCCTACTTTAGCTAATAACATACTAGTCAGATCCATATAATTGCCTTGGGTATTAGTTCAGTAGGTGATATTTTTACCCCTTCCCAATTTTCTTATCATATTCTACCTGCAATTCATCAATATAGTCATAAAAGCTTTTAACATCCATAAAAGCAGCCGGATTATAGGTATCTCCGGGTTTATGTTTTTGAAGGAGATCAAACTGTACGCCGTGTGATGCTACCCAGAGGTCGAACTTTAAGTTCTTCATACGCTGTAAGGTGTAGGCATAATCTTTTGCAATATTAGGATAGGCAGGAATATCTGCAAAATTTTTCTCCGTAACGATAGTCGGCAAATTCGCGATCAGCACCCAGTACTTTCTTTTTTGATCATTAACAGAGAGCAGAAAACTACATGAACCTTTGGTATGCCCGGGGTGGTGAAGCATAATTAGTTCCATTCCTCCTAACCTGATGGTATCATTGTTGTGCAAGATGCGGTCAACTTTAACAGGCTTAAAAACACAAAACTTTCCATCCAGGTCATAATCCGAAAGGCCACCATCAGCCGCTACTTTTGCATCTGCATCATCTACCATGAACTTAGCCCCTGTAGCTTTCTTGATTGCAGCCATTGCGCCCAGGTGATCAAAATGTGCTTGTGTTGTTAATAATATTTTGGTGTCTGAAAGTTTAAAACCCAGCTTTTTAATATTTTCCCCAATAAGCCTTTCTGATGATGCCAGTCCGGTGTTGATCAGAATATTTCCTTCTGGCGTAGCGATAAGATAACAAGCCAGATCGGCTGTGCCCACATAATACAGATTACCCACAACCCGAAAAGGAGGAAAAGGCTTTGACCATTCAGGGTGATTTTTTGAAGATGGTTCATGCACTTGTTGTGCCTGCATGAAGTAGTAGCTGTGCAAAATCAGGATAAGTAACAGGATTCTTTTCATATATAATATTATGGCCTAAAATTTTCAGTGTAAATGATGTAGTAAATTACTGTAAGCGTATTATAATCTGACTATTCTCTTCTCCCTGGTTTTTGAAAACGATGCGATATTTCTAAGCGTTGGTATCTCGAAAACTGTATTACTACCTTCAAATTAATAGGTCAGATATGATGTTTTATTTTTGAGGTAATATTTTATTCACCATATCATTGATTGCGGTTTCGATAACTTTTGGCTGTTCCTGATTAATATAATGACCGCTATTTGGTATTAAGATCTGTTTGCTTTCCGTGGAAAGTGGCAGAAAATCTTTTTGCATTTTATTCCACGCACTTAGCATCTCTGTTTTCAGTTTTAAATCTTTGATGGAAGAATCAAAGCGCTTTTCATCTACGGCAGTCAATACATAAAGAGGAATATTGCCAAAAGATTTTATTTTTGATGCTTCATTTTTGATCGAACGCATCTGATCCTGTTCCTCCAGTAATGCATCAGCACTTTTGTACAGCAGAGCGGGCATTATGGTGTTTTGATATTCATATTGTTTATTATTGGGAAACATACCTTTGAACATTAATCTGGCGAGCCCAAAAGTGTTGGCGAATTTTAGAAAGCTACCTGGCAAACCCTGATTGACCATTTTGAATAGTTCGGGAGATAAATATTTTTCGTCATCGGGGCACTGACTATCCACAAATATTACGCCTGCAACATCTTTCGGATATTTGTTGACAAAAAACCGGACAAGTGTTCCTCCAAAGGAATGGCCTACAAGAATATATGGTTTTGGGGCGTTGGCTTTTTCCAGCATAAGATGTAATTCTTTAGCCATTTCCTCACCTGATTTTGGATTTTTACCTCGCTCACTCCATAAAATCCCGGCCCTGTCATACGAGACGCTTGTATAAGTGCTTGGTAATTCTTGTTGAATATTGTACCATTGCAGATGTCCGGCCGGATCGAATGCGGTTTCAAATACAATGGTTGGGCCGCCGTTCCCTCTTTTGTAATAATGAAGACGATGATCTTCAACTTCTACAAACTGGCCATCAGGTTTAATTTTTTCAGCTTCATTCCGTGATATTCTTTCAAAAATAAATCCGATCAGGAGCAACAATATTAGCAAGGTAACTAAGCCCAGGACTATACGTTTGGTCCATTTTAGAAAGGTCTTCATATTTTTGTTTTATTATAAATGCTGTTAGTTTTAGTGGGAATTTTTCTGATACAATTGGATTTTCAATTTCTTCATCATCTCAGATAAAGTATTTTTCCATCTTGTTAAGCTTACATTTAGCATCCTGAAATGGCCGGCAACTTATGATAAAATTCAAGCCCTGGCAAAGAAATGAGCATTGCTTACATTTTATTCCTCAATACCTTCGAGATGTGCAATTAGTTCGATTTCCAGCTTTGAATCGGGCTCATATAGTCTACTGACCTGAACCCAGCTTGCAGCAGGAAAGTCGTCTTTATAAAACGCTTTCCTTGCACCGTTATACTTTTTCATCGCTTCAATATCGGTAGTGTAAAGTGTTTCTTTAACAACATTCTTTGAGGAAGCACCAAATGCTTTAAGGCATTGATTAAGCCTTTCATAAACCTCGCTGATCCCTTTTGGACTCAGGTCATTTGTAGGAACACCTGATATGTAAATTACCTTGCCGGATTTAACAACCTGGGCATATCCCGCTGTTGTATTTTGATCTTTACCACTGCCCCAGTGCCATTTCTCTTTAACTGTTGTTAGCGGCTTCTTTTCCCGTTTATCTATAGCGGTATTTTCATTCTTACCGTTTTTGCAACTGCTACTGGCCAGCATAAACAGCAACAGAGAATAATGAATCAACGGTTTATAGGTTTTTTTCATCTAAATGGTATGCTATTCTAGTTTTAATTATTCTCACCGGTTTCGTATATCCTATCCTCTAAGTTTAATGCCGTATCGATAGAGATCTTCATAAATTTCAAAGAATTTATTTTCTTCCTTTTCACTTAACGAAGTATTTATAAATAAGATAACGCCAACTTGCTTATTGAGATCAGAAAGCATAAAAACCCTTACTCCTGGGTCCGATCCATTGTGTCCGATCCTGGTAGCCCCCATCTTTGTCGCCCAAAAAATACCTGAATTCAGTGATTTAGGTTTTACATTTTCAGGTTTATTGGCTTCATCAAACTGGAATCTGAGCATTTCCATAACGGATTCTGCTTTTAATACCTGCCTGTTTTTGTATTTTCCATCATTTAAAAGGCAGATAAAGAAGTTACTTAGATTATCTACCGAGCTGCGAACACCTCCATCCGGATAGGTAGTGCAGCCATACAAAGGAATCTCCCTAACGTTATTATCCTGTTTTTTGTAAAGTTTGGTATGCTTTTTCAGGTTTATCTCTGACATAAACCATCCGGTATCTTCCATTTTCAACGGACCGAACAGGTATCTTTTACTGTATTCGTTCAATTTTTGACCCGTTCTGACTTCAACAATATAACCCGCAAGTGCAGCACCAATATTAGAATATTCACGGAATGTTCCGGATTTGTGATTAAGGAAGTTCTCTTTCGAATAATACTTTCCACCGGGCATAAAATAGTTCTGCAGAAAATCGCCCAATACCTGTGGGGAATCTTTCCCGTTAAAATAAAGGCTGTCGGTGTAAAAAGGATACCTGTCTGTAAGTCCTGAAGTATGAGTAGATAAGTTTCGAAGGGTTATTTTATCTTCCGGAAAATAAGGATTGTGAATTTTGAAGGAAAGATAGTTGTTTATATCCTCATCCAGGGAGAGTTTGCCCTGTTCTACAGCTTTCATGAGGCAAGCACCGGTTACCGTTTTAGATACTGATGCGATGTTCATCAGGGTTGATGTGGTGAAAGCTGCACCGCTTTGTATATCTGAAAATCCATATCCTTTTTTCCAGACAACTTTTTTATCGATGATAATGGCTGCACCAAGTCCGACAATCCCACTTTCGAACATTCTTTTACTCATCACGCTATCAATGTCCGTTTTGCCAGTGTTACTTTGTGCAGCAACATTTGTAGTTAGCAATAATGTTATTGTACAAAAAAGAAGGATGTTTTTATAATCATTCATAAAATTGATTGTCGAAATTTAAGTTAAAATTTAATAACTGGTTTATTTAACTTTACCTGATTTAACATTTTCATCATTTCGTTTTTCCGGTTTTACTCACACCTCATCACTGATCAATAAGAACGATTTTTTTTTCGTCTTCCAGACGGTACCATCTTTGCATTAACATTCCCGCATGCGTGAGATCCGATAGCTATCGGATGACGGCTGAACTAGTGGATTCTGTCAATGATAGCTTCCCGAAGTTTCGGAACAAATAGTCAAAGGACCTCTTTTAAATGCTTAAAGGCGTTTTGATACTTCGTAAAGCTCAGTACAGGCTAAGCTCCATATTGACAATTAACAGTAAAATTACAACTTATTATACACCCCATCATTTCCTATTTCCTAAATCCCGAAACTTTAAAGTTACTAACCAATACACCTGCATCGTTAGCATATTCCCAGGGTGCGGAGATATAAAAGTTTTTTGCCGCAGCAGGACTAAACAAAATGGTATCGGCAAGCTTTACATTGTTGAGATAGACAGCCATTCGTTCACCTTCAACAGAAAGCACAACATGAAGCGGACGGTTGAGCCAAGGGGCCAGATCAAAAGTGGTATTTACGAATTTTTCAGGCTTATTGCTGCCTATATTAACCTGGTTGGTATCGTAATAGTGGAGCTGCACGTAAGTACCAATATTGCTTTCGTACTGACGAACACTGTTATCGCTTGCAAAACCAAATGACATTGGAGCAATGTCCTTTATCTGGTCTGCTTTTGCAATGATATCAAAAGATAAGGTAAACCGCCTAGGATAGTTGAGCTGACGGGAAAATTTGTAGATCGCTTTATCCCTTACATCCATCCATTTCCCATTCTGCCCTTTTGCTGTTACAATAGTAGCCGCTCCGTTGGTTTTGAAACTTGTGGCAGTGGCACCGGATTTAGATACCGAAAAATCTTCTGCGAAAATCAGCGAATCACCAGTCACGATATGGCTGTTGCCTGAGTTAATTGCAGCTCCGGATTTTTCTGAAGCGGTATTTTTATCAATCTTTTTTTCAACGGCCTTTGTCACTTTCTCTTTTGCTTTATCAAGCAGTCCGCCGAACTGGGCATGTACTTTAATTCCTGAGATCAGTAATAGCACAATTATAACCCCCGTAATTTTTTTATCTGTTAACATAATGTAGGTTTATTGTTTTGTGAATTTAATGCAGTTTGACCTTAACAATCTCTCCGTTCTCCTTTACCTCTACGAACACCTCAATCCGGTCCTGGATATTTTTGGAATATTCTTTTTGCTGATAATAATCGGTTCGCCCTCCATAGTCGTTATACCCGCTACCTGTGTAGGCATTATACTTGCCCCTCAGGGTATAATCCAGCATACCCTGCAGGAAGTATTTACCAGGCTTCATGTCTGGAAATGTGAATTCCCCGTCACTATTTGTGATTGCTTCAAGCCTATATCTGTAAGCTTGATCAGAAAGATAGACAAAACGTTTTTTCCTGATGTTTTCTTTATCTTTTCTAAGCCTGTACCATTCTTCAAAATAAGGTGTTACCGGTAAAAGCACTACCTTCATTTTGTTAGCCAGTATACGGGGTGAGAACGGAACGCTATATCCAAGCGGATGTTTCTGCTTCGTATATGCTACACCTTTAATAACACCACTCCCTTTTGCCAACATTTTTTTTGCCTGCAGGGAGTCGAATGCCATCTCCGGGCGGAAGATCTCCACCTTATCTTTTTTTTCCGGTTCTTTGTACTGTGCCGAAACTACAGCTGTTGCTGATATTACATAGAGAAATGTAAGGGCATATTTTTTCAGCTTCATGGTATTGATTTTATGGATTAATAACTGTCGGCTAATAGTCACTTTAGCTGAAAAAGCTTCTTTCAAGGTTATTGTTTTCATAGTTTCATGCTAATTAAGGTATGAGGGCAAAGCTATTGGTTGTATCAGCCAAAAGAAATACCAATTTTTACCGTTTTTTTTCTACTGGTTTTTAGGTATTTTTCATAACAGATGGATGAAATGATGAAGGGTTGGGAATTATGTCTCATATTTACAGGTAAATTTTCCTTACCAAAAGATAACCTGATCTACGGCTAATGAATAAACTTCTTTTTTAATCATGATAAAATTTTTTCTATTCCTGATAGGTATTTTGGTTTCATTTAAATCTGTTGGTCAACAGCAGGTTCCCCTTAATGAGCAGCATTATCTGGATAGCCTGCAGCACATTCTACAGAAAAAAATTACAGATAGCTCAAGAGCGAGCACCAATTTTCTATTGGTAGAATATTGGAAATTCAAAGATACCTTAAAGAGTAAAGCCTACCTGGAGGCAGGTACAGCTGCCGCCAAAAACGATAAATTTTTAAATGCACTGGCACTCTTCTCTAAAGGGCAGTATTATTTTAACTGGAACAAAGCGAAGGCATCCGATGCTTTTAAAAAAGCTGCAGAAGCACTTTCTCCATTCAACACTAAAATCGCCTATGCAAAGCGGGCTGCATCATGGTATAATTATGCCTTGATGAATGTTGACAAAATGGGATATGATTTTATGACGAAAATAACCCTGGAAAAAGCTATTCCTATTATAGAAAAGACGGGCGATCCGGCACGCATTGCTTACTATTATACGCAGCTTTCCACTATCCTGATGAACAACTACCAGTTTTCAAAAGCGACGGCCTATAATGAAAAAGCCATCGCCTTACTGGAAACCAAAAATCCTGGTTCTACTGATCTGTTGTTTTCCTATCTTTCAGGGGTAAGCATCTATTGTTATGACAACCAAGCAGACAAAGCCCAGGTACTTCTGGAAAAGGCACAACGGCTGCTGAAGCCATACCCCACCTCTCTAAACTATCCGATATACTATTATAATGAGGCGCTTTACTATACCACTAAAACATTATACGATAAAGCACTCGCAAGTATAGATAAAGGAATTCCGCTGGCTAAAAAGTATAACCAGAAACAGGTCTACCAACAATTTTTTTTCAGCAGATATGATATCTATCAGAAGCAGAAAAACTATGCCAGGGCCCGGCAGATATTACTGGATATTGTTAAAGAAGGAACTTTGACTGCCAAAAGTAATGACAGGGCAACGATTTATTCGGAACTGGCAAAAATGAGTGAAAAGCTAGGGGATTATAAAGAGGCATACCGCTGGCTGACTAAATACAGGCAGACGAATGACAGCATCAACACTGACCAGACAAAAGTAAAGATTAATGAGCTGGAGACAAAATACAGAAGCGCAAGAAACCAGCAGAAAATACAGGTACTGCAATCGGAGAACAAGCAGGCCCAGCTTAATGCCCGAAACGACCGTTTATACAGGCTTATACTTGGTTTGATCTGCCTTTTTCTGCTTCTTTTGCTCGTTTTCGTTCTTCTTACGGCCCGGAGCCGGCGCAAGCTGGCACAGCAGAAGGAGATCAATTACAAGCAACAGCTTAGCGAAATGGAAAGAAAACAACAGCTCAAAATTACCAAAGCCATGCTTGAAGGTGAAGAGCTCGAAAGAGAACGGGTTGCAAGGGATCTTCACGATGGCCTGGGTGGCATGCTCTCAGGAGTTAAAATAGGACTTTCAGGCTGGACAGACACACAGCCAGGCATCTCCGAAGATAAGGACCTTCATCGCATTATCGGACAATTGGACACCTCGGTCACGGAACTGCGCCGCATTGCCCGCAACATGGTACCCGAAACCTTATTGAAGTTTGGTCTTGAAACCGCTTTAAAAGACCTGTGCGAATTTTACATGCGTGACGGTTTGCACATCACTTCAGAAATGTTTGGCATTCAAAAAGATATTGCGATGAATGTGCAGCTGAACATTTACCGAATCGTGCAGGAACTCATATCAAATGCAATCAAACATGCCCATGCTGACAACCTCATACTACAGTGCAGCCAGAACGAAAATACTATTTTTATTACTTTTGAAGATAATGGCCGGGGTTTTGATATGGACACCCTTTCTGATAAAAAAGGAATGGGCCTGGATAATCTTAAGAACCGCATCGCATTTCTGCAAGGGAAATTTGAAGTGCATTCCGCTCCTGGCGAAGGAACAAGTATAGATATAGAACTTAAAACCAACATCAATGAATAAACTGCTTACTGTTATAGTAGATGATCATCCCATTGTTATTGAAGGGCTTAAAACCCTACTTAAAAATGAAGATAATCTGGAGATTGTAGGCGGCTTTTCAAACGGCTTAGAGCTACTCTCTTATTTAAGCAGGAACCCCGTAGATCTTGTCCTGCTGGATGTTACCCTGCCGGATATTGGCGGTATGGAACTCTGCCAGATGATCAAAGAGCAATCCGCTGCTACAAGTATACTTATCCTCAGCAACCACACTGAGCGGAGCATTATTATGCAGACCATACAGAACGGTGCCAGTGGCTACCTCCTTAAGAACAGTTCACTTGAGGAGCTTCGACAGTGTATTGCAGCGGCAGTGAAAGGAGATATCTGTTACAGTAAGGAAGTAGTAGAAATTATCAGCCGCCCAACTAAGAACCAGTTACGCAACACACCACAGCTCACCAGAAGGGAAAAGCAAATCCTATCGTTCGTGGCGCAGGGAAAGACCAGTCAGAATATTGCCCAGGAACTTTATTTAAGTCCGTTAACGGTAGATACCCATCGGAGGAACCTGATACAGAAGTTTGGAGTCAAAAATGTCGCCGAACTGATAGCAGCTGCCCACCAGCAACAATTGTTATAGAACTACTGACTATCAATTAATCAATCATACTATGAAAACAACTGCATTCAGATTAACATTGCTATTTCAACTCTTCGCGCTATTTTCTTTTGCGCAGAAAAATGCTGGTCTTAAAACCCTTTTAAATAAAAATTCTGAATTTATCTTTCCTCAAACGCCAGATAAAATTTCTGCAATATTAGGCGTAAAAACCGTTTTTTATGAAGATGCTAACGAGCAGCCCTATGCAAAGTGGCAAACCACATCAGGGCTGGAACTATACTGTAGCCTTGGGGAAGACAAAAGCATAACAGAAATGTTTTTTAACATCGCTGACGATCAACCAATTGAGGTAGAAGGCATGCCCTTTAATTTGGTGATGAACAAGACAACCCCTCAACAAAGTGCTTTAAAATTCAGCAGGTACAAAATCAAGAAAGAAAAGCTTGATGAGGATGGCGAATATCCTGGAGGCATAAGACTTTTTTTTAAGAAGGACGATCATTTTATCACCCTTCTTTTTGACAAGAAAAATCTGCTTAAATTTTTGTCGATAACAAATGAGATCATCGGTTCCTCCGTCAATTGATTTTGGAGATGGGTTTCTATATTTCGCCAACATTTTCGTTTAAAATTCGATTGATTCTTTTTAGTACATAAGTTTCTGACCCTTCCACTTGGTTTTGCGTAAAAACGCTTCCCAATTTAGTGTCCGCGGATTGATCTGCCGGCTCCATTGCAGGTCACGCTCGTTACTGAAGTAACCATATTCTACAGCAAATTCTGCCATTCCTAAAATCTCTCGCAACAAAACATCATTTGAAGCAAATTCCGGGAAATATTGGAGCATTTCCTGCCTTTTATATGCCGAACGGTATTCAGCTTTTATACCTGTCACTTTGGTAAAAGTATCAACCATTTCCTGCGGGCTAATGATATCACCAATTACAGGTAAGGATTTGCCTGAATATTTATCCGGATTTGAAAGAATCTCTAAAACAGCAGGTCCGGTTGCAGTAAGCGGATCTACAAATGGCGCAGCAAAATTTTTCGGTAAATAAATCGGAAATACAAGCGTATCACCTTTTAATTGAGGGTTATAAAATTCCATTAAATTAGTAAAAAAGAAAGCCATATAGATAAATGAACTTCTTACAGGTAAAGTGCGGATATATGCTTCAACCATGGCTTTATCTGTGAAATGCGGTGCGAATAATTTTCCATCTGTTAACTTGTCTACATTTTCCAGACTACTAAAAATGATTTGTTGCACCCCCGCCTCAACAGCTGCATCTGCCAGTTCTTTACCCAATTCAAATTCGTAGGTAGCCGGCGGAGCAATGTTCGGCGTCATCAGAAAAATGCTATCTGCGCCACGAAATGCTTCTGTAAACTCTTTTTTATACCCAAGGCTGAGCGGTAAGCTTACAAGCTCAACGCCTTTTTCCGCCAGTTCAACTGCTTCCGGAATATCAAGCCGGCGGGTTATACCGCGAATACGGTAAGCGCCGCTTGCCAGTAGGCTATGCGCAACACTATAACCTTGCTTGCCCAAAATACCAACAATGGTAATGAGCGGTTTTTCAATTTGTGAAGTTGCGTTATTTTCTATTGAAGTATGTAACATTTTTTCTTGATTTTTAAACTATCATTATTATAGTTGCAAAAGTATTTTGAGTAATTTACATTTGCAATAACTATCAAAACAGATAGGCCTGAAAAATTGAAGATGAAAACAGAATGTGTAGGCGATTATGTTAAACTAAAAGGAAAAACGTACCCTTGTACGGTAAGCCTTACGATGGATTTAATTGGCGGAAAATGGAAGGCGGTAATTTTGTACCATTTAAAAAACGGACCTAAACGATATAGCGAGCTCCGCAAGGAAATGCCCTCCATCACCGAAATGACATTAAGCCTTCAATTAAAACAGTTGGAAAAAGATGCTTTGGTACTAAGGAAAGTGTATGGTAAAAAGCCACCAATTAAGGTTATTTACAGTTTAACTAATTTTGGAAAAGGTTTTGTTCCTGTTCTGGAAGCCATTACGAACTGTGGCAATGACATTGTGTGTGAACATGGAGAGTTTATCAAAGCCTGATCGCGTTCAGCATATTATTATTGCAATAGTAGGAAGCAACAGTCAACAGATCAGTTTATACCCCACTCCCCTTAAACTGATGATCTGTACTTCAGGTTCACTTTTCAGGAGTTTGCGCAGGTGCGCCATAAAAACATCCATACTGCGTCCATTGTAAAAACTGTCTTCTCCCCATATTTTAATCAAAGCATCCTCCCGTTCCAAAATGTTGTTCCGGTTTTTCAATAGTAATTCGAGCAGAACGGTTTCTTTATAGGAAAGTGAATATTCGCCTGCAGAAGTTTTTAATTTTTGGCCAACAGGATCAAGTTCACAGTTTCTGAACTGGTATTTTTTATTTACCTCATTTTCACCCTTATTCGCAGGACCAAATCTATTTAACAGCGATTCCATCCGCACCAGCAACTCATCAATACTGAAAGGTTTTTTAAGGTAGTCGTTACCTCCGTTTTTAAATCCCATCACCACATCTTCGGTAAGGGCTTTGGCACTCAAAAAGATAATCGGAATATTGGGATCCGATTTTCTGATTTCAGCCGCCAGTGTATAACCATCTTTTTGCGGCATCATGATGTCGAGCACACAGATATCGGGTTTTTCTGCTACAAACTGTTTCCAGGCAAGCGCCCCATCAGCAGCAAGATTAACCTCGTAACCACTGCTGGTTAAACCATCGAGGACAATCCGCGCCAAAAACGGCTCATCTTCAGCATATAAAACCTTAGTTTTCTTCATACATTGGTAAAATGATCATAAAATTACTTCCTTTCCCTATTTTGCTCTGCAGTGCAACACGTCCGCCGTGGAGTTCCACCACCTGTTTTACATAGTGAAGTCCCAGGCCTGATCCTTTCACATTGTGTATATTATCCTGGTTAAAAATCCTGAAAAAGCGCTCAAAAACCTGCTGCTGATAAATTTCATTTATCCCCGGGCCGTTATCTTTAAAACTGATTGTTAATTCATGATCAGCAATGCTACAGGATACCTCAATTTTAGCATGAGGAGGAGAATATTTCAATGCATTATCGATCAGGTTATAGCATACATTCGAAATATGCATGACATCACCCTTGATAAAAACAGGTTCATCCGATTGCAAAAGTATAAGTTCTGCATTTTTCTCCTGCACCTGTATATCCATAGCGTAAATAACCTGTTGCAGTACTGGCTGAACATCGAACAGACTAAACTGTAGTTTCGTTTTTCCAAGATCCATCTGCTCCTGCTTTAGCACTTTTTCGATCATCGCCTGCAACCGCTGCAATTCGTGGCGGCTGATATTGATGTAATTCTCCAGTTTTTCGGGTTCATCAATTAAATGATACTTGCTGATCGATTCGAGGGCAACAGCAATCGTCGAGATCGGGGTTTGGAGTTCATGCGTCATATTGCTCGTAAAACTCATCCTCGCCTGCGCATAAAGCTGCTGGTTTTTCATCAGTCTGATGAGCAGGTAAAACGCTGCCGCCGTAAGCACCAACATCATAAACGACGAAATGAGGTAATATTTCATCTGATAAATGATCAGCCAGGTAATGCTTGGCACCACCAGCTGATACCTGTTTTGAAACTTAAGGTTATAAGTATATTTCCCGCTTACGAAAGCAGAGGAAGCATTAGTAATCGGCTTTCCTTTCACCAGTTTCCCATCTGAATAATCGTAAAGGGCATAATTTCTTCTGATAGGCATACCCAATTGATCGAGCTTATGGTTCACTAAACTATCCATTACTTTCAGGTCGCGCTGATCTTGTAACGAAACTTCCCGTTGCGATTTGCCATCGGTAATGGCTGAAGATTTATGGTCGAATTTCAGTTTAGCATCATTCAGAAACGACATTTTCATTTCCACTACCGAGCTATCATTGGTAATCCCATAATGGAATCGGCTCCGCAGATTGTCGACCTTTAGTTCATCAAAAGCCTGCCTTAGGGCCAACCACTCCTGAGAAAGGAAAAATTGCTGAAAACGGGCACTTTTCTCGTGTCCTTTGGCAATGCTCCTATAGGTGATCTGCCGCGAAGCATCACTAACGATAGATTCGAGCATTGTAGCAACAGATTTCTTTTGCGCCAGATACAATTGCCTTATCCACGCACACTGCAGGCATAGACTAATGATCAGTGTAATCACCGCCAAAGGAAAAACATATCTGGAAGTTAGCCATTTCATCCCCCTAAATTGAACAAATCATTTTATCAATGGAAGTTTGGGCAGAAGATTTAACCATATTTAACCGATATTAACCTTGCTTTACACGGTTAGCCATTAGTTTTGGAACATGAAAAAGTTCCTCTTACTCCTTCTCTTATATTTCCCTCTGATCACTTTAGCGCAGTTGCGTAACGGTTTGGTAACTGATAAAACCGGCGAACCGATTGATGGGGTAACCATTGTCCTGCACCATGCAGATTCGACCGTAGCCGTCCAGATTTCAAAAAACGGGCTGTTCAGTTTTCAGCAGCCTTTTATAGGCAATTATGTTTTAACGCTGAAGGCCGTTGGATATAAAGATATGAGCAAAGCAATAGGTCTTCCGATGGATTCAGTCACGATAATGATGATCAGTGACGATAAAACGCTGGATCAGGTCACGGTATCCGCTTCAAAACCGCTTATTGTAAGAAAAATCGACAGGGTGATATTCAATGTCGAAAACAGCATAGTGGCCAGTGGTGCTACGGTTTGGGATGCGCTGGGTAGAGCACCTGGCGTACAAACGCGTTTTGATAGCGGGGTAACGGCAAACAATAAAGGCGTGGTGATTTATATGGATGATAAACCCATCAGGTTATCGGGTGAAGATCTGGCGGCCTACCTCCGGAGTTTGCCCTCAGATAATATTGCCAAAATAGAAATTATGGCTAATCCAACTGCCAAATACGATGCCCAGGGTGGTGCAGTAATCAATATTATTTCTAAAAAACCAAAAGGTGATGGTTTTAATATCGTACTTTCTGCCGGTTATACCCAATCAACCTATAGCAGCTATAATCCGAGTATGGTATTCAATTATCGGAAAGACAAGCTGAATGTGTACGGCAGTTACGGCTACAGCAGGCGTAAAAAGGACCATACAGAAAATGAATATGTTATTTTCGACTCGCCTGAAAATTACTCGGATTGGCGGAATGATAAATCGGGAATACGCTCGGGAAATGCCAATAGTTATAAAATTGGTGCCGACTACAACCTCAGCAGCAAACAGGTAATTGGTATTTTGGTAAATGGCTACAATGGGAACAACAGCAGGCCGAACCAGGTGCTAACCACGATTGTAAATAACTATAAACCATTACCAGATTCAATCCTCCATACGCAAAACGTTTCTAATGGAAAAGTTTACCAATATAGCTTTAACCTTAATTACAAGATTAAACTGGATACCAATGGCCGGAATATTAACGTAGATGTGGATTATGTGCCATATCAGAACAAAAACAGTCAGCAGGTAGATACTTATGGCACGTTGGCCAACGGCAATCTACTTTCCGACAATTACCACATCTTTACTCCATCTAACCAGAATATCGATATCTATTCGGGAAAACTGGATTATACGGATAAGTTCTGGAAGAAATGGACCTTTGAATCGGGACTGAAATACAGCAGTATCCGTACCCGTAACAACTTTGATTTTTATAATAATCAGGCCACTGGCCCAGAATTGATACCGAACCGCAGCGACCGTTTTGAATATGCAGAAAATGTATCGGCTATTTACGCGAGTATTAGTGGAGATGTAGGTAACTGGAGCTTTGAAGGCGGTTTTCGTGGCGAATACACCCGGACAAATGGCCAATCAATGGTATTAAACACCAATAACCAAAACAACTATTTTAAGCTTTTCCCAACACTTTTTGTGGCGTATAAAATGAATAAGGACCATGAAATAAACCTCACTTATAATTCGAGAATCAACAGGCCTGAATACTGGAGGCTTAACCCTTTTAAATCTTACACCAGTCCATACACCTACCTGGAGGGCAACCCGGCATTGCAACCTGCTTTTATATACAATGGCGAACTGGGTTATACCTACAAACAGCAATATAATATTTCATTTTACCTAAGGCGGGTGGTTGATTATTTTAGTAATATCACGGTACAGGATAATGGCTCAAAACTCTTTTATGATACCCAGAGGAACCTCGATTTAAGCCAGGAGACGGGCTTTTCAGCCTCCTTTCCGATCCAGGCGGCTTCATGGTGGGAAATCAACAATTATGCACAGGGCTCCTACCGCCAGGAAAAATCGGGATATTTACAGGCCCGCTACGATTATCATGTATGGGGCATTTATCTAAGTTCTAACCATGCTTTTACATTAAATAAAGCTCAGGGTTTAAAAGCAGAAATCAGCGCATGGTACTCTTCCCCTACCATACAGGGTATTTATAAGCTTGCACGGCTTTACGATGTGAGTGCTGGTATGAGCAAAAGTTTGTTAAAAGGTAAAGGAACTTTAAGGCTGGCTGTAAACGATATTTTTTATGGAAATGCCTACCGGATTGATGTTAATTATGAAAATCAACGCAATGGCTTTTACGAGCAAAACGATACCCGCAGCGCTACCTTAAGTTTCTCGTACAGGCTGGGCGGTAATCCTACAGCAGCGAGGAAAAGAACTTCGGCAAGTGAGGAGGAGAAGAAACGCACGCAGTAGTGAATTATGTTCATTAGTTCACTGGTCATTGGTTCATGCAAATCGGTTAATCGGTTAACAGATCATTGGTTCCTACAAAAATCGTCATTTCGAGCGAAGTGGAGAAATCTTTTAACTTAGCTCACAGATTTCTCCATTTCGCTGCGCCTCAGTCGAAATGACGATCGTATTATAAGATTTATCTAAATCTTAAATTCTTAATTTCTTTATATGGTCGATGATTCAATCGGTTAATCGACTCCCAACGCCCAACTCCAAACCCATTTACCTGCACTCTATCGAATGCCCATAACCGCCTGTATTTTTGGGAGAAAAAAACGGAATGCCCAAATCGGCGGAGCGCATGATGAGTAAAGCGCCCATAAAAAGCATTAGCCAGGGAATAAGCTTATTGGTGTTAAAACGGATGTATTTTTTCAAAAAGATTCCCCCAAGCGAGATCATGAGCATTAATGGGGTGGTTCCGAGGCCGAAAAGAAACATAAAAGTAGCACCCGATTGAACATTGCCCGTATTTAATGCCGTTGCCAGGGCCAGGTAAACCATGCCACAGGGGATAATGCCATTAAGCATACCTGCAAACAATCCCCATAATTTTAAATTAAATACCTTCCCCATTAATTTGCTCAGCGGGTTCATCGCCTTTAACTGAAGCGTTGAAAAACGGTTTCTATATGTTTTATTTAACTGTAAAGCGGTGAATAGGATTAATCCCGAACCAATAAGTATACTCAACGTTTTCTGATCACTGAAAAGGCGTATGCTGTTTCCTAAAATGCCAACCAGCAAGCCTAAAATGGTATAAACAGCAATTCTACCCAGCTGATATAACAAAAGCTGAACCGCACTATTAAAGAAATCCTGTTTTCTGAAGGGCATGCCTAGCATAATGGGTCCGCACATTACCGCGCAATGGAGGCTTCCAAACAGGCCCATTAAAAATGCCAATGGCAGATAGTCGGTCATAAGGTAATGTTATTTTTAAAAAGATATACTTTGCCCTCTGCATGCCATGAAAGGTTGATAAACCACATTCCCTTAGCCATTTTTGTTTTATCTACCAGGATAAGATGCGAAGCTCCGGTGGTATTTCCTTTTCGTTTAACATCATCATCGCTATTGGCGGGCCTCATCAATACCAGCTCATATTGCGCACTGTCTTTTAACTGTATTACAATTTGGGTATGGGTAATGGTAATTTTAGGCCTGGCATCATCGTTTAATACATTCTGTTTGGCATCGTATTCTGCATTGTAATTGATTCCCTTTTCGTAATAATTTTCTTCGATCAGGGCGTCCCTACCGTGCACATGGAACATGTAAATCACCATCCCCACGATAAATAGCATAAATGCAAACATCCCCATTACTATTTTTGTTCCCCAGTTCATACGTTTTGTATTTAAATTAATGATTGAATGAGTGAGTTTTGAATGAGAGAATGTTTAAAGGCAAATCCATATTCTATCGTTAACTTTTTCTCATTGAGTCATTTTCTCATTTTATTACTCTTATAATTCACTGCTTTTCTATTTCCCTCATTCAATTATTTTCTCATTCTCTCCTTCAATCATTCACTTTCCGGCTGTGCGAAAAAACTAGTTGTCGCGGTACTCAACACCTCGCCATTGGCAAGCACTTCGAAAACGGCATCCGTTTTGTATTTTTTAATCGAATTATTTTTCCTGATCAGAAAGAATGTGAGGTGCACGGTACCTTCTTTTGGTAAAACAGTTGCTTGCTGAATAAAATCGATCTGATCACTACTATCCTGCGACCTGAAAGTAAATTTTACCGCTTTATTGGTTTTGTTCACCAGCTCTGCATTGTACAGGTTACTGGTTTTATCCGTTCCCCTGCTTTGGTATAAAGTACCACTGGCCCTTAAAACGGTGGTCTGGATGTTTTCTCTTTTATAAATCAGGGAAGAAAAAACCATTAATACCACGAATAAAACCGCAGCATAACCATAAGATTTTAATCCAATTTTATAAGGTTTCCGCTCTGCAATAAAATCCTGGTTAAAGAAACCAATCAGGTTTTTGGGTTTGCCTATTTTCAACATAACTTCATCACACGAATCGATGCAGGCGGTACAGTTCACACATTCGAGCTGTGTTCCCTGGCGGATATCGATCCCCGTAGGGCAAACCTGTACACACAAGCCACAATCGATACAATCGCCAGTTTTTTGTTCTTGTGTATTTCGCTGTAAACGTCCGCGGGGTTCGCCCCTTGTAAAATCGTAAGCTACTACGAGGCTCTGGTTATCAAGCAGCACCCCCTGAAGCCTGCCATAAGGGCAGATTACAGTGCATACCACTTCGCGCACGTAAGCAAATACACCATAAAATATAAAAGTAAACAGCCAGATGGATATAAAACCTGAAACGTGGCCCGTAATGGGCTCGGTGATGATTTTAAACAGCACATCAGAGCCGATCATATAAGCCAGAAAGGTATTGGCGATGGCAAAAGAGATGATCAGAAAAATAAAATGTTTGATTCCCTTTTTCCATAACTTTTCGGTGTTCCAGGGTCCTTCATCCAGTTTCTTTTGCTTACTGGCATCACCCTCTATCCAATATTCTATCCTACGGAAAACCATCTCCATAAAAATGGTCTGTGGACAGGCCCATCCGCACCACAACCTGCCCAATACCACTGTAAAACATACAATGAAGATGATAAAGATGAGCATGGCGAGTGCAAAAAGGTAAAAATCCTGTGGGGTGAAAATCAACCCAAAGAAAACGAATTTCCTTTCGATGAAATTCAGCAGCACCAATTGCTCGCCGTTAAGTTTTAGAAACGGGCAGGAGAACAAAAATAACAGCAACATATAACTTACCCACTTGCGGTAGGTGTACAATCTACCAGACGGTTTTTTAGGGTAAATGAAATTTCTGCCCTTGCCCTTACTTTCCGGTTTATTTTTTGGTAACATCTGCTTGGTTTACACTATCTTTCGCTACTTTCATCTCATTGTCTTTTACATCTTTCGCCTCGTATTTTTCGCCCTGTGGGGCTTTGGCACCCGCTGGATTGCTTCCTTTTAACGACAAGATAAAATTAGCCACGGCACTGATCTGTTTCGGATTGAGGTTTTTCTCCCAACTGATCATCCCTTTTTCCGGAACGCCATATTTAATGGTTTTAAACACATTATTAATACCTCCACCATGTAACCAGTAATCATCAGTTAAGTTGGGACCAATCACCCCCTGCCCTTTATCGCCGTGGCAAACCACACAGTTTGTATTAAAAATCGTTTTCCCATCTTCCAATACCGTTGGCGTATTATCAAACTTTACGGAGTTTTCATCAATGGTATTGGCCGATTTTTCGAGATAGGCTGCTTTTTCTACTTGTGCTTTGGCCATTTCATTCTCGTATTCTTTATCCTGCAGATCGCCATAGCCACCAATGTGGTAATAAAAGAGATAACCTGCAGCGAAAATCATCGTACCAAAAAACAGGAAATTAAACCAGGCCGGTACCGGATTGTTTAGCTCCTTAATGCCATCATAAGCATGATCAATCACCAGGTTCTTTTCTTCTTCAATGGGTTTTAAACTCAACAATTTTGCCCATATAGAAGGTTTTACCGTTTTTTGTTTCAACCAGCTATCGTAATCGAGTGCCCCCTCCTTCACAGGTCCGCTATATTTAGTGGGGTTTAACTGTTCCTGGTACATTACTTTAAATGCATTGAGCAACGTTAGCGAAACAAAAAGCAGGACTAATGCAAAAAGCAAAAGCAGTATAATGAGTATTTCAGTTTGGCTAAGTCCTAATCCAGGCTGAGAAGGTACTATAGCTTCTGCTGTTTTTTGTTCAGCAGCGTAGCTTGCCGCCGATAAAAACAGTGAAAATAACAATAGTTTAATCTTCTTCATATTGATTGGTTTTGTTGTCTTGAAAAGGAATTTCACTCATGGTTTTGATATGGTTTTTGCTTAATTTGAAGAGGTAAACGCCAACAATTACAAAAAACACCATAAACATGAGCAGAGAGGTAACGAGGTATATTTCGCCACCGGCTAAATCTTTGATCTGATTGAACATATTTTATTGATTTGAAGGAATGGTTTCTTTATTGGCTTTAATATCAGTACCCAATCGTTGCAGGTAAGCAATAATGGCTACAATTTCACGGTCGCTTTTAACTTTAATGTTGTTCTGCTTCAGGTCTAAAGCAATTTTTTCAGCCTGTATTTTTAAATCCTCATTGGCATGTTTGTCATAGCCTTCAGGATATGGCACGCCCAATGTTTGCATGGCCCTGATTTTACTCGCAGTAGTGCTGATATCCAGTTGCTGTTCAATGAGCCATGGATATGGTGGCATAATACTTCCCGGCGACATTGAAGTAGGATCGGCCAGGTGATTGTAATGCCAGGCATCAGAATACTTTCCCCCTACACGGTGAAGATCTGGTCCGGTACGTTTACTGCCCCATAAAAACGGGTGATCGTAAACAAATTCTCCGGCCTTGCTATACTCTCCATAACGTTCGGTTTCTGAGCGGAAAGGTCGAACAGTTTGTGAATGGCAGTTTACACAACCTTCTCTGATGTAAAGATCCCTGCCCTGCAGCTCGAGCGCACTGTATGGTTTTACACTTGCAATAGTCGGCACGTTAGATTGAATAGTAAAAGTTGGCATCATCTCAACCATTCCCCCAATTAGAATAATGATCAATGAGAGCACCATAAATTTCATTGGTTTACGTTCCAACACTCTATGCCAGGCTTTATCGGCAGGACTACTATCCACTACAATTTTGGTTAAAGGCATGGCTTCGGCAGCTTCATTGGCTACAAGTTTAGCTCCAAGCATGGTTTTGGCCAGGTTATAAGTCATTGCAATAACCCCGGTTAAATAGAGTGCACCACCGATTGAACGTAAAACATGCATAGGGATAATCTGCAATGTTGTAGCCAGGAAATTAGGGTATTTCAATAAACCTTCAGGGGTAAATTCTTTCCACATCAATCCTTGGGTAAAACCGGCCCAATACATCGGGATAGCATAAAAAAGGATACCCAAAGTACCGATCCAAAAGTGGAAACCTGCCAGTTTTTTAGAGTAAAGTTCTGTTTTATAAATACGAGGGATTAACCAGTACAGTACACCGAAAGTTAAAAAGCCATTCCAGCCCAAAGCGCCAACATGTACGTGAGCTACAATCCAATCGGTAAAATGCGCTACTCCGTTAATCTGTTTTAACGACAATAAAGGGCCTTCAAAAGTGGCCATACCATAAGCGGTAAGGGCAACCACCATGAATTTAAGGGTCACATCTTCTCTTACTTTATCCCAGGCACCACGAAGAGTTAATAGACCGTTGATCATACCGCCCCAGCTTGGTGCAATTAACATAATGGAAAAAGCAACGCCTAATGATTGTGCCCATCCCGGTAATGAGGTGTATAATAAGTGATGGGGACCGGCCCAGATATAGATAAAAATGAGCGACCAAAAGTGCAGGATACTCAGTTTATAGGAGTAAACAGGTCGGCCAGCCATTTTTGGCAGGAAATAATACATCATGCCCAGGTAAGGCGTAGTGAGGAAAAATGCTACGGCATTGTGCCCATACCACCACTGAACCAATGCATCCTGAACGCCCGCATACACATAGTAGCTTTTCATAAAAGAAATGGGCAGCTCAAAAGAGTTTACAATGTGCAAAACCGCAATGGTAACAAAAGTGGCAATGTAAAACCAGATGGCCACATAGAGATGGCGCTCTCTCCTTTTAATAATGGTACCGAACATGTTTACGCCAAAAACCACCCAGATGAGGGTGATGGCAATATCGATTGGCCATTCGAGTTCGGCATATTCGTGTGAGGTAGTAAAACCCAGCGGAAGGGTAATTACGGCCGATAAGATAATGAGTTGCCAGCCCCAAAAATGGATCTTGCTGAGCACATCGCTAAACATCCTGGCCTTAAGTAAACGCTGAAGCGAATAATAAACGCCCATAAAAATGGCGTTTCCCACAAAGGCGAAAATCACGGCATTGGTGTGCAAGGGCCTGATTCTACCAAAAGTGGTATACTGGTTGCCCATGTTCATTGCCGGCTTAAAGAGCTGCATGGCAACAAGCAGTCCAACAGTCATCCCTATAATTCCCCAAACCAGGGTGGCAATGCCAAAGTTTCTGACAATCCTGTTATCGTAAGTAAATTTTTCTAGCTGCATAATAGAAGCGGAATTTTGTATGTTTTGTACATCAAAGGTATCCTGCAGCCAAGAGATAAAGGATGATTGCGGTTAGCTGGAAAAGTGATCTTCTTCACTTTTTTCGGCAATCACTTCATCGTCGAACAATACGCGGATACCAGGAGTATGCACATCGTCGTTCTGACCGGTTTTATAAGCCCAAAAGAAGGCCCCCAGAAAAATGAGTGCCATTAAAACGCTGCAGCCAACCAAAAAGTAGAGGATATTCATATCAGTTTATTTTTACAGGCAAACCAGCGGGTGGCCAGGGTGGTGAATAATATAATGGTAACGGTACTAATTGGCATCAGCACCGCAGCAACCAATGGATATAATGTTCCCTGTACGGCATAATAGATACCGATGCAGTTGTAGGCAATGGCAATGGCAAAACTTATTTTAATTACCTTAAGCCCATCTTTGCTGAGCTGGATAAAATACGGCAGGAGGTTTAGTGCGCCACCCTTCAGAATGGCATCGCAGCCCGGGGTAAAATTATTGATGTTATCTGTTAATGCGATCCCAAAATTGCTCTGCTTTAAAGCTCCGGCATCATTTAGGCCATCGCCAAGCATCATTACGGTATTCCCGCTTTCCTGGAGGTTTAAAACGGCATCCAGTTTTTGGTGCGGACGCTGCCGGAACCTGATAGTAGTGTTTTCAGGAAAAATGGTCGTCAGCATGGAACGGTCTTTATCCGTATCTCCCGATAACACCTGCAAATTAAATTTAGCGAGTTTCGAAACCAGCTGAGCCAATCCGGGCCGCCATTGCTGTTTGATATCAAAACAACCTTTATAAGTATGGTTGATCAGAATATGCACACCGGTTTCACCAGCCGATTTTACCGTTATCGGTATCATGGATAAATGTCCGGCATAAATAGTATGATTATTGATCCGGGCAGATAAACCTTTACCAACCACTTCTTTATAATCGTTAAGTGAATAAAATCTTTCAACATTTAAAGCCTTTAAAATATGCCTGCTTAAAGGATGTGTAGAGTTACGCAATAGCGAAGCTACAATCAGTTTTTCTTCATTTGTTAAGGCCCCACTAAAAGAGATTTCGGCATTTTCATTACTGGTTAAGGTACCTGTTTTATCGAAAATCAAGGTATCACATTTGGCGAGTTCTTCAACCGCATCTGTATTTTTTACATAAAATCCCTTTTTATCAAAAACAGATAAGATAGCAGATAAAGTGAAAGGCGTGCTTAAAGCCAGTACACATGGACAGGCAACAATAATAACTGCGGTAAATGCCGACCAGGCCTTATGGCTATCGTGCTGAAACAACCAGTAAGCTGTAGCCGAAAATGCGATCAGAAAAACCCCAAGGCTGAAATATTTTGCGACAGAATCGTTAAAATTCTGTTTATTGATATTGTTTTTGTAATTCTCGTTATTCCAGAGTCCGGTAAGGTAACTCTGCGAAACCGGCTTGATTACTTCAAGTTCTATGGCTTCGGTAGTTTGCCTCCCCCCTGCATAAATGATTTCGCCCAGCACTTTATGAATCGGCTCCGATTCACCGGTAACAAAACTCATATCTACCCAGGCATCGCCTTTCATTAAAATGGCATCTGCAGGCACCAGTTCTCCGTTTCTGATCCATAATCTATCACCGATTTTAATATCATTAATGGATACAGGTTTCTCTTTGCCCTTCTGTAAGGTAGTAACCGCAATCGGGAAATAAGAACGGTAATCGCGGTCGAAAGAGATGTGGTGATAAGTTCGCTGTTTAAGCCATTTCCCCATGAGAAGTAAAAAGACCAGGCCTGTTAAGGTATCGGCAAAACCTGGGCCGGTGGCAAAAATAACTTCATAAGCGGTGCGTAAAAACAATATGGCAATAATCAGTGCCAAAGGTGTATCTAAATTGATGTGTTTGTGTTTGATACTGGTAATGGCAGAGGTAAAATAATCTCGTCCGCAATAAAAAGCCGCTGGAATGGAGAATGCCAGGTTTAACCAACCGAATAAAGACTGGAACTGTTTTTCAAAACCTGATAAACCAAAGTATTCGGGAAAGCTAAAAAGCATCACATTGCCCATTAAAAATCCTGCGACAGCAATTTTCAGCACTAAAACTTTATCAACCGAGGTACTGTGTGCCTTTACCACATCCTGCAAACTGATCAGGGGTTCGTAACCGATCTGGTTTAAGGTTTCTACCAAATATTTTAGCGAAATTTCTTCATGGTTGAAGTTGATGGTTACCTGTTTTTTGAGAAAATCGATCCGTGAACTGAAAATAGCGGGATTGATTTTATAAAGGTGTTCCAATAACCAGATGCAGGAGCTGCAATGGATGGCGGGAATGTAAAACGTAATGATGCTCGAACTTTCATGTTTGTAATCGAGCAATTGATCGATAATTTTAGGATCGTCGAGGTATTCTAAATGGCTTTCATTTTTTAATTGCCTGCCGGGGTTATTGTTGTACACATAATAATTGCACAAGTTGTTTTCTGAAAGGATTTTGAAAACAGCCATACAGCCCGCACAGCAAAAATCTTTATCATCTGTTTGATATTTTACCTTGGGCAGATCCTCTCCACAGTGGTAGCAAATGGCTTTGGTTGTGGTTTTACTTTGATCTTCCATTGTAATTATTTCTTATATTGATGAACTGAATAGTTGTGTTTTAGGCTGCTTAAGCCATAATTTTTCGTCGAATGCCATGCAAACATTTCTCAGGAAGGACTTTCCTTTGGTGGTAATCCTGATTTCTTTTTCAGTTATCAAGACCAGTTTATCGTTTAACAAGGGTAAAAGCCGCTCATGTACCTTTTCGGGAATGCCTTCGCTGTACGCAGTATTGGCCCTGCACATGATATTAAGAATGTGCTTTCTTACGGTGAGGTCTTCATCCGTTAAAAAATGTCCTTTTTCTACAGGTAATAATTTCTGTGCTATTTTTTCTAAATAAGCTTCTACCGTTTTAGGGTTCTGCGCAAAGGCAGTCCAACTATCGCTGATCGACGAAACGCCGAGCCCGATAAGTAAATGGGTATGCTGACTGGTGTAACCCATAAAATTCCGGTGGAGTTTATCTGTTGCCATCGATTGAAACAAAAGATCGCTTTTCAGTGCAAAATGATCCATTCCCACATCTTTATAACCGGCTTCAAGCAGTAGCTTTCTGCCAAACTGATAAAGCGCAAATTTTTCATCTCCCGCGGGAATATCCTTTTCGGTGTAATGCCTTTGCCCGGGTTTTAACCAGGGCACATGTGCGTAACTATAAAAGGCAATGCGGTCTGGCTGCATGGTAATTACTTCATTTATGGTAGCTGTTAATCCAGAAATGCTTTGTCCCGGAAGGCCATAAATCAGATCAAAATTGATGGAAGTATAACCGATTTCCCTTGCTTCGCCAGTTACTTTAACTACCTGTTCAGGTGTTTGAAAACGGTTAATCAAAAATTGAACTTTCGGATCAAAATCCTGTATCCCCAAACTTAATCTTTTAAAACCAAGCTGGTAGAGTGCTGTTAAATGTGCGTTGCTGGTATTGGCCGGATGCGCCTCAAAAGAGAGTTCGGCATCAGGAGCCAAAGTAGCATTTTGCATAATGCCGTTAATGAGTAGCCCGAGATTTTCTGCACTAAAAAAAGTAGGCGTTCCGCCACCGAGATGCAGTTCTTTTAGTTTAGGTTTCTCCCGCAAGGCATCCACATACATGCCCCATTCTGCAAGTAAAGCCTGGATGTAAGGCGCCTCTACCGAATGATTCTTGGTAATACGGGTATTACAACCACAATAGGTACACAGGCTTTCGCAAAACGGAAGGTGGATATACAAACTGATGCCTTCCTCTTTATAGCTGAGGTAAGTGTTGGCCACACTGGCCAGCCAACCATTTGCATTAAAATTTTTAATATCCCAGTACGGAACAGTTGGATAACTGGTATAGCGTGGGGCGGCTACATTATATTTTTTAAGCAATTCGGCACTTTCCATCTTTACAGTTTTTTAGCCGTTGCACAATCGTTCTGGCAGCAGCAGGCTTTGCCTACGCATTTACCAGCTGCCCACTGATCGAGGTTTTTGATAACCTGCTCCATCCTCGCCTTGGTATCGGCCTGATCGGAAAGCAATGGCACATTGGCAATCTTCATACCGGCAAGTCCGGCAGCGGTAAGGTCGAGGTGATCTGTTTGTGAAGATGAAGTTGCGATATACTTGATACCAAGCGCCCTAAGTCCTAATATCATGTTACCACTGAGTTCATCGTTATTAAAAACCAGAAGGGCTTCTTTACCGGTTGCAAATGAAAGCGTATCGGCTGTTAAGCTATTGGCAATTATGGTGATATCGTGTTTTTTATAATTGGCCAGTACCAACCATTCCTTTTCATCGGGCTTAATGTTGTAAGCTATAGCTTTCATATACAATGTTTATGGATACAAAACTATGAAGGAAGTGTAAGGCAACAGGTGAGAATGCTTAGAGAAAAAAATGATACTGGTTACATTTTGAGTGTAGCGTTGGGCGTTTGGCGTTTGGAGGGGATTAACCGATTTAAAAAGAAACATAGGACCGATGAACTAATTTAAGAATTAAAACTCAGCCAATTTTTATAATAAAATCTTCCCTTCGATCCGATAGCTATGGATCAAGCGCAGCCCCGACTTAAAGTCTACCGTGTATACAGATCTTTTTTAAGAATAGTTTAGGCATTTTGCTAGCCAACTTTAATAATGCACGGATTTTAACCAAGGACGCTGTCAATCCCAAGAGCCAGGGAAATCAAAAAAACAGTTGTAGTTTAGGTATATTGGCACTAACAAACCTGAAACACAGTGGTTTTGTGTTCATAACAATGATTTAATTTTAAAAAATATTGAACACAAAACGAAGTGCCGCTGTTTTTTTGATGTGCATGGGATTGTGCAAAAGGCTCATTGCCGGATTGACAAAGCGCTTTGGGTACTTTGGCGTTCCAAAGTACCATGCCCCGCGGCATAGAGCGGTAGATGATTGTTATAATTAATTGTGTCCCAGCTGAAGAGATTGCTTCGGCTCCCGCTTGCCCGGCCTTATAATGACGAATGTGGCTATGAACTAATGACTAATGAACCAATGAACGCTATTGTTTAATATTCCTGAGTTTTTCGATAGAGAGAATATTAATGGCATTACCTGTTTTATCGATCAGTTTTTCATCTTTAAAATCAGCGAGCATCCGGCTTACTGTTTCGCTGGCAGTTCCTACCAGTGCGGCAAGGTCATCGCGGGAAATGCGGATGGTGCAGCTATCTGCTATGCCATCGCCAAATTTTGTTGCAACCTGCAATAGGGCTTCGGCTACCCGTTTTCTTACGGAGGAATAGGCCAGTTGGAGCATCTGTTTTCCTTTATCGCGTACGTTTCCGGATAACAGACCAATAAATGTTTTAGATACAGCCTGGTGACTGAGCAGGTATTCCATAAAATCTGCTTTGGGAATATGGATAATTTCTGATTCAGTGAGCGTTGCAGCATTTTCAGCATAAAGCTCGCCGTTGCATAAACTTTCGTAACCAAAAAAATCTCCATCATGGTAAAGTCCTGAAGAAAGTTCCCTCCCATCTTTAAAACGTTTGTAGGTTTTCACCTGCCCTTTATTTACGTAATAGAGGTGTGTAGGTTCATCGCCTTCAATATAAATCACCTGTTTGCTGTTTACCCCTCTCGGTTTACCTTTTTTGCGCAGTTCATCCATTACCGTTTCACTATTGCTTTCTGTTGAACTAAAACTGGTGGCCTGCTGCTTTTTCTTAAACCTGCTTTCTATCGCCCTGAAAAGTTCTGTATCATCAAAGGGTTTGGTGAGGTAATCATCTGCGCCCATTTCCATGCCTTTTCTCATATCTGCCCGCTCTGTTTTTGCGGTGATGAAAATAAAAGGAATATTGGCCGTCTTAGGATTTTTATTCAACAGGTACAAAACCCCGTATCCATCCAGTTCGGGCATCATAATATCACACAGAATGACATCAGGTAGATGATTAACAGCCATTTCAACACCGATTTTTCCATGTTTAGCTGTAAAAGTTTTATAACCTGCCAAATCAAGCACTTCAGCAGTACTTTCCCTGATATCGTCGTTATCTTCAATGATTAAAACTTTCTTGTCCATGGGATAGATCTTAAATTATAAAATTATTTTTAAAGGGAAAAATAAGGGTAAATACCGTGCCCGAGTGCTGCTCGCTATTGCAGGTTACGGTGCCGTTCATCAGGCCAACATATCTTTTTACAATGTTCAATCCTAGTCCTGTTCCCGGAATATCGCCGGTATTGTGTGCCCTGAAAAATGGTTCGAAAAGATTGCCCTGATCGGCTGCCGGAATACCAATCCCATTGTCTTTAACCTCTAAAATCAGTTCATCATCTTTTAAAATGGAATTAAACTGGATAAGCGTATCCTCACCACTGTATTTGATCGAATTGGAAATCAGGTTGATGATGCAGTTCTTCAACAGGTTCGGGTCAAGGTAAACCTCTGCGGTTGTTCCGGTATGTTCGTAAATAATATGCTGGTTTTGTTTGGTCATCATCTGCATCTCTTCAGCTATTTCTTCGGCAAAACTGATGATATTAAAAGCTTGTACCGATGCCTCCACTTTCCCGGCCTCCAGTTTCTCGAGCGAAAGGAAATCGTTTAATATCGTAGTGAGGTTATTGATGGAATTTTTAATTTTCAAGGTATGCTTCTCCACACTGGCCACATCCTGTTTGGTGGTATATTTATCAATGAGTGATGCTGAAAGCTGAATGGCACTGAGCGGTGTTCTAAACTCATGCGAGGCCATAGATACAAACCTGGTTTTAAGCTGGTTGAGTTCCTTTTCCTTTTGAAAAAGTGCACGCATATTTTCTTTGGCCATTTCCAGTTCCGACACGAGTTTAACCAGGTCCTGTGTACGTTCTTTTATCTTAACTTCCAGTTTTTCGGTATAACTTTTAATCTGTTCTTCGTTGGCTTTTTCTTTGCTCAAGTCGTGGATAAAACCCGTATAAATTTTACGATCACTAAATTTGATCTCGCTCACCCCCAGCCTGAACGGAAATACAGAACCATCTTTACGCTTGCCAGAAACCTCTCTCCCGATGCCAATAATGTGTTTCTGCCCCGTGTGTTCGTACCTGGACAAGTATCCATCATGACGCGAATGATCGGGTTCAGGCATCAGCACCGAAATGTTCATCCCCACTAACTCTTCCCTTCCATAACCAAAAAGCTCAAGCGCAGCAGGATTTAAATGTTCTATAATCCCCTTATCATCGATGGTAATAATCCCATCAATAGCATTTTCAATAATTGCATCCAAAAATTTCGACCTATCCATTATGCTTCAAGTATATCTCCGTAAATATAGATAAAAGTATTAGCGATCTTTTTTCTTAGCCAACAATCAGTGCATCAAGTTTATGTTTCGAACTTGCCAGCTGTTCATATAATTGCTTAATGTCGTCAGAAGCCTGATCTGTCATTTCGCTGAAAAGCTTTTTATAATAATTGATTCCTTTGGCCAGTTGCTGTTTAAACCCGTTTAACTGTTTTATCTTTTTATCACTAAATTGCTGCAACTGCTGTTTAATATCTTCCTGCAGGTAATCGATATAAAGGTTAAGCTCTTTGATAAAAACGTGAGGCCGCTCTACCTGCTCCAGGAGATTAACTTTACCATAAATATGACCGACCATTTCATCAAAAGAATATACATCGGAGAAATAGGCCAGATTTGGTCCCGGACAGATAGCCACCGCCTTATTTTCTTTGCGTTTAAGAATATTATATTTTAAGTAAGTGGAAGAGCAGAGCCCTTCGCAAAGACATATTTTTCCGGTAATTTCCTTAAATTGCTTTTCATATTCATCAGCGCTTAGGTTAGCTGTTTTAAGGCTGTTGATCTTTAAGTGCTGATATTCCCGCGATGCGGTGCAGATGGCCTGTTCGGTAAATTCGGTATTATTGCAGAGGTATTTCTTGGTACAGGGGCTTCCCGGTCTCCCCTTTTCAATCCGCCCGGTGCGCTGCTGCTCTATGGTACTGTTCCTGAAATTATTAAAACGGATCCCTAATGGTGAGGCATTGCTTAAATAAAAATCCTGTGTTGTTGCGCCGGTAAGTTGTAATAAGGTATCAGCATCTACATTGGTTACCTCTGGTACCAGTAAAAAAGGACTTCCCCAGCCTGTGGCATCGAGATGATAATGTTGCAACAGAAACTGATGTTCTGAAGCAGTTCCGATTCCGCCCTGCACTGTGATCTTTTGCTTGGGTTGTTTTTCGACCGTAATTTCCTTTTGCATCAAGGCAAGCTGATACATTTCAAAAAGCTCCCGGTACATGTCGTTTTTTTTAGTTTTAAATTCCTCCAGAATCGGTCCCAGCAAATAGCCTTCTGTGGCAAATGCATGGCCACCACAATTTAAGCCCGATTCGATCCTGAACTCTGATACCCATAATCCTTTTTTGGCCAAAAATTTAGCCTGAATCAAGGCCGACCTGAAATCACTTACTTTTAAAATAATCCTCTTTTTTAATGAAGCATTTTCACCTGGAAAAAAGTCCGGAAAATGTTCCATATAGCTGTATAATTTGGGGTTCATCCCAGCAGAAAGTACTATTGAAGCATTAAGTTTACTTTCTGCAAAACCGCGTAAAGCCGCTAGCGCATCTGTATTTCCATCACCAGTGTATTTGCCATTCACATAGTTCATTTTATCCACCTTAGCCATAATGTTAACGTCAATGGTACCCATGCGCATCGCATTTTTCAGTAGGGATTGCAAGCTTTGTTTGGTTTCCCCTTCAGGATACCCCATCATCAATTCGTAACCATGCTTTAATTTTGAGTTATCGGGCAAAAGTTCGAAATAGCGGCAGATATCATTCCCTCGCTTAAAATCCTGCTGTTTTAAAGCTTTAAAATCCTGGTTGACGCAATCGGATAAAAGGTTGAGGTATGCAGTAATGCGTCGGCTACGGCTATCGCTTTCACCTTTGGCAATCGCCTCGAAATCCACCGATCTGTTCTGTGAATGATAAGCCCGCATACGCTCTACCAATTCGTCATCAACAATAGAGAGTACGGAAGAAATGCCATACCTGGCAACTTTTAATGGGGTATCAATAGAGTAACCCAAGCCTAAAACAGGAATATGAAAGGAGTGTAACATGGTGTTTCTTGATGTAAAATGGTCCCCGACATAATGAATGACCAAATAATTTCTACAGCAAAACTACCTTGGTTTAATTGATACAGCGATGATAAGGCTCAAAACAAAAAATGACCGCGATCACTTTTTCACGACCAAAAATTACCGTCATCAGGCATTCTCATTAGGTTAAGGTTTTTAACCACTGATGCACACAGATAAAAACAGATTTTTATAGCTGTGTGCATCCTTTTTATCTCCCGAAAGACCGGGGCAAGTTAAGGTTATTTGTTTTTTCACCTATGCCAATGGCTTAAATAACGACATTCTTCATCAGGACAAAAATTGGTCTAAATCAGGTTTTAGATGGTAATGCTATAAGCAGTAGGTAAAACCAAAGGTGATTACAAGCACTTTACTTCTTTACCAGTTTATTATTAATGGGAAACATTAAATTTTCCAAAACCTGATCGCGGCGATATATATCAGGATATACACTGAGCTGACCGTCATTAATCTCGCAGGTGATGTAGGTGATCTTTATCGGAACAGTACTTTTAAGGCGAAAATCTTTTTTAATCATGTTAAGCATTGATGATTTTAAAGCTGGCATTTTATCTGCTGCTCCATCATTCTGCAATAACAGTTCGGCAAGTAAACCAGCATTTTCTACCCTGATACAACCATGGCTAAATGCCCTTTCTTGTTTTTTAAATAATTGCTGTTCCGGGGTATCGTGCAGGTAAATATCAAAAATATTCGGAAACCGGAATACAACCTTACCCAGCGCATTATCACAACCAGATGACTGCCTGGCATGATACAAGTTAGGACTAGCCTTAATGGAGGCGATGGTACTTTTGGTTAAAGGCACCACGTTTTCCTTCCGGTCGTAAATACTGTAATGGTTGCTGATCAGGTAGGTTGAATCTTTCCATATTTTTGGCAACAGTTCGGTTGTAAATATTTTATGCGGAACTTTCCAGTCTGGCGACGTGGTGATTTTATTAACTGTACTTTCCAGTTCTGGCGTAGAACTGGAAGGCTTGCCTACAACGGTTTTAAATACCACTATGCGATCATCCTTTATCAACTTAAGTGTGTATGAGGGGATATTGATCTGTATAAAATAACGATCGTCAGTATTTATCCAGCGTAACCGCTCCATATTAATGGCCATTTTTCTGGCATCACCTTCCGGGAACTCATAACAATCGTCTATATATTGCCCTTTTACCAAATGGAGGTAATCCTGGAGCATTCTATACATATTTGTTTGCGGCTGGGCCGATGTAACATTGCTCATAAAATTAGGATGCCCAATGGCTTTCCCGAGCTGTAACACCGGATCAAAACCCAAAGGTATTTTCGATTCCAATCGCCCGGTGGTAACTACCGGATTAAATTTACCGTAATGAAGATGATTGATCAGGGTAATCAGGGCATCCGTTAAGTAAATATCAAAAACTTCCTGCTCTTGTACTTTGGCACCTGGTTTGGTAAGCGGACGAAGCGCATCATAAGTGAGCTGATCGGGATGAAAATCGTTTCTGTTCAAGCCAAACTGCAATACGCAGTCCATCAATAACATCGACATCCAGACATCTGATTTAACCGTGTCCTGCCTTACCCAGGCATTTTTATATAATCTTTCCTGATAGAAACGGTCAACAAGATTGGGGTAATTCAGTTTTGGACGCAGGCCAGCGATTTCTTTTCTGATAGAGAGCGAATCGGCATTTACTGATTCAGCGTTTTTAAGGGGCACCCCAAAAGCGTTAAATACCAATAAGAAGGCCCAAAACAGCGTTAAAGAAATAAAAATCACCTTAATGGTAGCGGAGCTTTTGCAAATATTTTTATTTTTCATAACACATTGATTTACAGGTATAAATATCAAAACTTAACAGTTCGATATTTATGACTCCCATCATATATTGTTATGATCTACTGCACATTACGGATTTTGAGATGATTTTACAGAATTAAATTACCTCTTAGACCAACTAACTCACAAATGAGCTTCTAAAGGCTTAAAGACTCATCCCCTTTTGCGAGTTAAAAAAGCCAGCGTTTTACAAAACTATATCAGTTTATATTTGCTATATAAAAACAATATATTTAATTAAAAATAATTCATCAGCAATGAAAGCCATAGGATTTAAAACCTCACTCCCAATAAGCGAAAACGAAAGTTTTATCGCGTTTGAAACACCTGTTCCACAGCCGGAAGGACGCGACCTGCTCGTAAAAATAAAGGCCATCAGCGTAAATCCGGTTGATTTTAAAATCCGCCAGAACAGCGCCAAAGACACTGTACTGGAAACACCGAAAGTAATTGGCTGGGATGCTGTTGGAACAATTGAAGCTGTTGGCGAAGGCGTTACCTTTTTTAAAGCCGGAGATGAAGTGTATTATGCCGGAGACTTAACGCGAAGCGGATCAAACGCCGAATATCAATTGATTGATGAACGTATAGTAGGTTTAAAACCTAAATCATTAACGGACACTGAAGCAGCAGCCATGCCATTAACAGCACTTACGGCATGGGAATCACTTTACGACCGCATCCGCATCAGTGAGCAAAAAGATAAAGGAAAAAGCATCCTGATTATCGGTGGTGCAGGCGGTGTTGGTTCCATTGCCATACAGCTGGCGAAGAAAATAAGTGGCTTAAAAGTGATTACTACAGCATCGCGGCCAAAAACAAAAGAATGGTGTAAAGCCATGGGTGCAGACGTAGTGGTAAATCATAAAAACCTGGTTGAAGAAGTACGTGAGGCAGGTTTTAAGGAAGTGGATTTTATTCTCGATTTTGTAGACCTGAACAGTTACTGGGATGACCTGGTAGAGCTGATTAAACCGCAGGGCCATATCGTATCAATAACAGGCTCAGCCACTCCAATTGCGCTAAACAAATTAAAAAACAAAAGTGTTACCTTTTCGTGGGAACTGATGTACACACGCTCGATGTACCAAACTGATGATATGGAACAGCAACATCACATTTTAAATGAACTGGCCAAATTATTTGACAATGGCACACTTAAAACGACCTTAAACCAAACATTGAAGGGATTTACGGTTGAAAACTTAAAAGAAGCCCACCGTTTATTGGAAAGCGGTAAAACCATTGGTAAAGTGGTAATCGAGTACTAGAAAAATCCAGGTCAAAAAAAGAGAGAGGCCGGTTAAGCTTCTCTCTTTTTTTATATCCTGTTTCAACTAAACTTTAGTCCGGTTTTCGGCACTTCTTTTTAATTGTGCATGAATACGTTCAAGCACATCATCAATATCGAAAGGTTTGCTGATGTAATCATCTGCAAGGGCATCAATCGCTTTTTGCTCGCTATTGTTCTGTGCTGACATTACAATAATCGGGATGTGTTTGGTAAAAATATCGTTTTTTAAATCTTCGCAAATCTCAGCTCCGTTTCCATCTGGTAACATTACATCTAACAAGAAAAGATCAGGCATTGCATCCTGGATATTTTTCTTCAGCTCTGCAAAAGATGAGGAAAGCTGTAATTCAAAACCCTCTTCTTTTAACAGGATTTCAATCACGTTTCTGATCTCCTGATCGTCTTCTAAAATGTGTATTCGTTTTTTTTCCATGTTCAAATTATATGTTTGGGATTTACCGTTCGCGTGGAATGCGCTACACGATAGTAACAGTAACACCCAAGCCTTCTAAATGTTTTACAATTTGTTCAGAAATTCCTTTATCTGTGATGATATGGTCAATTTCTTCTAATCCGCATATCTTTCCAAAGCCTCTTTTACCAAATTTGGTAGAATCGGCCAGTACAATTGTTTTTTGTGAAGCACCGATCATTTTGCGGTTTAAATGGGCCTCCATAGCATTTGTAGTGGTTAATCCGAAATCCAGATCAATTCCATCTACCCCCAAAAACAGCTTATTGAAATAAAAATCCTGTAAAACCTGTTCGGCATAAGCGCCCATTACGGAGGAAGAACTTTTTCTCAGCAGCCCACCTAATTGTATTACTTCAATACTCGGTTCGCGCATTAATTCCAGCGCCACATTTAATGCAGAAGTAACAACGGTTAGGTTTGTTGCGGGCGCAATGTTCTTCGCAAAATACAGTACCGTGGTACCTGATGCTATTACGATAGAATCATTGTCGTTTAATAATGCAGCGGCAGCTATCCCAATTTTATTCTTCTCGGTAGATTGTATTTTCTCTTTTTCATTAACCGGACGATCTACCGTATATGGATTGTTTACGGTTGCACCACCGTGTGTTCTAAACAGAAGGCTCTTGTCTTCCAGTAGTTTTAAGTCCTTTCTTATTGTTACAGACGACACTTTCAATTCCTTACACAAATCCACAACATTTACGTATTGATCACGTTGCAGGCGACTTAAAATAAACTGGTGCCTCTCAGCCAAATTCATCATAGTATATTAAATTAGCGTGCTGCAAATTAGTAATAAAAAAATGCTATAAAATATTTTACACAAATATTTAATAAATTTTTAACGCACATATTATATCATTTCACTTACGATTTCTTATAATTGCGTATTGTTTCGTTTTGTTACTTTTAAATATAAAAATGAAAAGATTACATCAGCCGCTGGTAGCAGAAAACATAAATTGGGACCTGATCATCATTGGAGGCGGGGCAACAGGCTTGGGTACAGCGCTTGATGCGGCCAGCCGTGGCTATAAAACCTTACTGGTAGAGCAGGCTGATTATGCAAAAGGAACATCGAGCCGGAGCACAAAACTGGTGCACGGAGGCGTACGCTATCTGGCCCAGGGAGATATTGGCCTGGTGAGACATGCCCTTAAAGAACGTGGATTGTTACAACAGAACGCTAAACACTTAGTACATAAAGAAGCATTTCTGATCCCCTGCTACGATTGGTTTTCCATTATTAAATATTTAACCGGACTTACTCTTTACGATTGGCTGGCAGGAAAATACAGTTTCGGGAAATCTAAATATTTCTCTAAAAAAGAAACATTGTCCATGATGTCCGGCATTAAAGCAAAAGGTTTAAAAGGCAGCATCAGGTATTATGATGGAAAGTTTGATGATGCCCGTTTAGCCATCAATATAGCTCAAACCGCTATCGAAAAAGGTGCTACATTATTAAATTACACTAAAGTAACTGGTTTATTAAAATATGGCGAAACCGTTACAGGGATCGAAACAGAAGATACCATAACAGGTTTAAAAGCACAGTTCAAGGGCAAAGTAGTAATTAATGCCACAGGGGTGTTTGTAGATGATATCCTGCACATGAACAATCCCGATTCGAAAAAGATGGTCCGCCCCAGTCAGGGTGTGCATCTGGTATTGGAAAAAAGCTTTTTAAACAGCAAATCTGCCTTAATGATCCCGAAAACTGCTGATGGGCGTGTATTGTTTGCGGTTCCATGGCATGATCATTTGCTAGTAGGCACCACCGATACCCCATTGGATGAACACAGCCTTGAGCCACGTGCTTTAAAAGAAGAGGTAGATTTTATTATGAGCACTGCGGCAAGCTATTTTAACCGCATGCCCCTTGAGAAAGATATCTTAAGTGTGTTCTCTGGTTTACGACCATTGGCCGCCCCTACCAATGGTGATGGGAACAGTACAAAAGAAATCAGCAGGGATCATAAACTGATCGTCTCGGCAAAGGGATTAATTACCATAACCGGTGGAAAATGGACCACATACCGCCGTATGGCTGAAGAAACCGTTGATTTGGCCATTACTGAGGCCGGTTTAGAACCGAAAGCATGTGTAACTGAAAATCTCAGCATCCATGGCAGCCATATCATTAAAGAAGATCATCATTTATCGATATATGGATCAGACCGTGATAAAATTGAGGTTTTAATCAAACAAAATCCAGGTCTCGGGCAACAGTTACATCCATCTTTTCCTTTTGTAGAAGCCGAAGTAGTTTGGTCGGCAAGGAATGAAATGGCCGAAACCGTAGAGGATATTTTAAGCAGAAGGCTAAGGGTATTATTTATTGATGCTCAGGCTGCAAAGGATATGGCGCCACGGGTAGCCTTGCTCCTGGCCAAAGAATTATCGGCAGATGAAAACTGGAAGGCCAATCAAATTCAAACTTTTAATAAATTAGCTGATGGTTACCTTTATCATCAACCTATAAAATAACTGTTAAGGCATAGACCACTAACCAGATTCTTAATTATGAGCAAATACATCTTGTCTATCGATCAGGGAACCACAAGTTCGAGAGCCATTATTTTTAACCACGATGGCGAAATTGTTGCCATTGCGCAAAAAGAATTCACGCAGATTTACCCTAAAGCCGGATGGGTGGAACATGATCCGATGGAAATCTGGTCGACACAGCTGGCCGTTGTTACAGAAGTAATTGTAAAAGCCAGTCTCACCGTAAACGATATTTCTGCCATAGGCATTACCAATCAGCGCGAAACCACAGTAGTTTGGGACAAAGAAACAGGGATGCCCATTTATAATGCTATTGTTTGGCAAGACAGGCGTACTTCAGCCTATTGCGACGAAATTAAATCCCAAGGTTTGGCGGGCAAGATCCAGGCGAAAACGGGCCTCATCATCGATTCTTATTTTTCTGCAACCAAAGCCCGGTGGATTTTGGAAAATGTAGAAGGCGCAAGGGAAAAAGCTGAAGCCGGAAAACTTGCCTTTGGAACTATCGACACCTGGTTAATCTGGAAATTAACAGCAGGTGAAAAACATGTAACCGATGTAACCAACGCCTCTCGTACCATGCTTTATAATATCCATACCCTTAACTGGGATGAAGAACTGCTGGGATTATTTTCCATTCCAAAAGAGATGCTTCCGGAGGTAAAATCATCAAGCGAAGTTTATGGCGAAACCGCCGGAAGAATACTGGCGGCTAAAATTCCAATAGCGGGAATAGCCGGCGATCAGCAATCAGCACTTTTCGGTCAGATGTGTACCGAAATTGGCATGGTAAAAAATACGTATGGCACGGGTTGTTTCATGCTGATGAATATCGGAGAGAAACCAAAAATTTCTGCCAATAACCTGTTAACAACCATCGCCTGGCAGATTAACGGCAAGGTAAATTATGCGCTTGAAGGAAGTATTTTTATAGGCGGTGCGGTTGTACAATGGCTTAGGGACGAAATGGGCTTTATTTCAAGGTCTGCTGATGTAGAAACTTTGGCTAAAAAAGTAAAAGATACCGATGGAGTTTATGTTGTTCCTGCTTTTGCAGGTCTGGGTGCTCCACATTGGGATCAGCATGCCCGCGGAACGATAACAGGATTAACCAGAGGCACAAACAAATCGCACATTGCAAGGGCAGCCCTGGAAAGTATTGCTTACCAAACCATGGATGTTTTGAAAGCTATGGAAGCAGATGCAGGTGTAAATATCGCCGAATTAAGAGTTGATGGTGGCGCTACTTCCAATGATTTGTTGATGCAGTTTCAGGCTGATCTGTTGAATTGTAAAGTAATCAGACCAGATGTAACAGAAGTTACCGCTATTGGCGCTGCTTATCTGGCTGGTTTGGCTACGGGTTTTTGGGAAAGTATCGATCAGATCCGTTCGCAATGGAAAATTAACAGAACCTTTATTGCTGAAGAAGGAATTGATAATAGCGAAAGAATAAAGGGCTGGAACAGGGCGGTTAAAGCGGCCAGGGTAAATGCTGAGAACTAATAAATGGTGATCGTCGAGGCTGTATCATAAATTGTAATTCAACCGAATTTGTCACGTTGAGCTTAGCCTGTACTGAGCTTGACGAAGTATTGAAACGCCTTGTAAGACATTTAAAGCAAGTCCTTCGAAAAGCTCAGAATGACAGTTCTTATATTTATGAGACAGCCTTATATAAACAGATGCTGGTTACAAATTGCTGTTAATCTGATTGAACCTAATAAATTAATTACAAATTGCTTAAAATTTTATAATGAACGTATATCTTGCAGAATTTATTGGTACCGCGCTAATGATGCTCTTAGGAAATGGTGTGGTAGCGAATGTAGTGTTAAAAGGTACAAAAGGCAATAACAGTGGTTGGATGGTGATTACAACGGCTTGGGCACTTGCCGTATTTGTAGGAGTTGTTGTTGCAGGCCCGTATAGCGGGGCGCACTTAAATCCGGCTGTAACCCTCGGACTTGCTATCGGAAAAGGCTTTAGCTGGGCGTTGGTTCCATTTTACATCATGGCACAGTTAGCTGGCGCAATGACAGGATCTTTTATAGTTTGGATCATTTACAAAGACCATTTCGACGCCACTGATGATCAGGGTTTAAAGGCTGCTCCTTTTGCAACTGCTCCCGCCATCAGAAACATGACGTCAAATTTGTTATCAGAGATTATCGGCACTTTCGTTTTAATATTTGTGATTTTTTATTTTACTGATGCCAGTATGGGCACGAAAGAAACCGTTACCACTCCTATTGGTTTAGGCTCAATGGGCGCAATTCCGGTAGCATTTTTAGTATGGGTAATTGGTTTGGGTTTAGGGGGAACAACTGGATATGCCATAAATCCGGCAAGAGATTTAGGTCCGCGTATTATTCACTTTTTAATCCCAATGAAGGGAAAAGGAAGCAGCGACTGGGCTTATGCCTGGATACCGATTGTTGGGCCAATAATCGGATCAGTATTGGCCGCTGTGGCATTTTTACTGATTAGTAAATAATAGCATTTGAGTCTTCAACTTAATAACTTTTCGCTAGAAAGTTGACAACTCTCTTTCATGATTGCAGCTTTAGTTGTGTAGTCAGATGTTACCATCTGACTATAAACAAATCTAGATTCATTAACCAAAAACGAGAATTGAAGAATTTCAGTTCCAAAACTTATTTGGTATCAAATGGTAACATCTGACATCACGAACAAATCACGCCCCTCAACAATTATTGAAAAGCAGCTCTGCCCACTTGTTCATCTCCTAGGTATATCCAAATAGCACCTTTTAAATATTTCGCAAAAGAGGTTTTCATATCCTGTAAGCTTACTTTGTTGAAATTTGCTACCATATTCTCATTTATACTAAAATCCCCTAGAACTTCAGCATCGCCTAAATCTTTTACAATCGAACCAGCACTTTCCTGATGCCTGTAGTACCTGTCACGATGGTCCTTTTTTAATGCTTCAAGATAACGTTCGCCATACTTCCCTTCTCTGATATCGTTGTAAACAGCAATCATTGCTTTAAACGCTTTTTTAGGTTGTGTGGTGCTTACAAACATAGAAGTATATGGAATCTGCTGAACTTTAACGTATGCGCCTGGCGCATACGATAACCCAAGCTTAGTTCTCAGTTCATAATTCAAACTACCACTTAATGCATTAATTGCAAGCACAAAAGCATAATAATCAGCATTCATCATCGCGGGGGCATTCATAATGCAACTCATATAATTAGTCGCAATATCCCTTTGCTCTATTACCAAATGTTCGCCAGTTAAAGTTTTATTGGTGTAATTTGGCGGGATGTAATCTTTTCCTTTAAGCGCACTAAAAGAAGTTTGAATTTTTTTTTCCAGTTCTTCTTTTGTAATGTTTCCGGCAACTACCAAAAACATTTTATTCTTATTCAGCAATTCATTATGGTAATAATTGCTAACCATTTCTGCGGTGAGGCCGCCAACGGTTTTGCTTGTGCCCAAAGGATTAATGCTATAAGGAGAAGCTTTAAACATCGTTTCCATAGTCAGCTGTTCAATCCTGGTTTCAGGATCAGATTGACTATGATAAATCCCGGTAATCATACGCTCTTTAGTGGTTTGAAACTCTGTTTTATCAAAGGCAGGGTTAATTACTGCATCTGAAAAAAGCTTCCAGCCCTGATCAAGATACTTAGAGATACAATCCATACTAATTGTACCATAGTCAGTGCCTGATGAACCAGCAATATCAATTCCATATTCATCAGCTAGCTCCTTATAATCTACAACGCTATAATTTTTAGTCCCGCAGGTAGCTGCTGATGCCAGAGCCAGGTTTTCTATTCCAGCCCTTTCAGCGTTATAATTCATTACACCACCTTTAAAAAACATACTCATACTAACCGTTTCCTTCTGGGTAGACTTTAAAATCACCTTTAAACCATTCACATCAAATGAAATGGCTTTCGTTTGCGCGTTAACTATATGAAAAACTAAGATAAAATTGATTAAAAATATGAATCTTTTCATTGAGCGTTAAGTTATTTGGGTGATTTAAAAAATGTTTCTGGCTTCACTCCGGTCATACCTGCTTTATCCATCATCAGGCCGGCGCAATAAGGTTTATCTTTAATATACTTGCGTACATAATCTAATAAATCTTTCCTGGTTACTTTATTTACATTTTCTTCGTAATGGGTATAATAATCAATTGATGCTGAAGCCCACCAAAATGAAAGTAAATGAGCATAATCGGAAGTAACCTCTCTCCTTTCTACCTGTTCAATAGATAATAATCTTTTGGCTCTTTCAATCTGTAGATCAGACAAATAATCATCATTACCCCAAAGTGAGATTTGTTTCAACACTTCCTGGTAACATTCTTTTATTTTTGCCGGGTTAGGACTCACCATCAGGCTAATTGGACCAGTATATTTTTGCGTATAATAATTTACATCTGCCTGCTGGGCCAATCCAGAATTAATAAGCGCCTGTTTCATCTTCGAACCGTTTTGATTAACGATAAAAGAAAAAACATCAGCAGCATAAGTGGCAGGAATATCGTTTCTGGTATCTGGACCATGCCAGCTAAAAAGCATAAACGGAACAGGGCTCTTATTTGATTCTACAAAATAATAGTCGTTTTTTTGAAGTGGTTTAAACTCTGGAACTGGCCATTTTACAAAAGGATCAAAAGGCGATCGTTTCCAGCTTCCAAAAATAGAATTTACGTAGTTAAAAGCTTCATCAGCGTTAACATCGCCCGCAATGACCAAAACAGCATTATTTGGCCAATAGTATTTATTTTTAATCGAATCCATTTTTGATGGAGTAGCTGATAAAATCACCTCGTGGCTACCAATTACATTTTTACGGGAATAATTTGCACCCCACATGTGGCGCGAATTAGCCTCCATCAAAGCAAATATCGGACTCGATTCGTGCCTTGTAAATTCAGCATTTACCACTTCATTTTCCAAAGCCATATCTTCCTTTATAAATTTCGGATAACGGATAGAGGAATTCATTAAATTTAAACCAGGCTTTAAATTAGCCGCAGGAAGTGTAAAAAAATAATTTACCACTTCTTCTCTCGTAGTGGCGTTCGAATTGATATCCAGATCGTTCATTCTCGAATTTAAACGTTCAAAATCAGGATAATCTTTATTTGCCTTAAAGAATAAATGTTCGTAAAGGTGACTTAAGCCATTAAATTCGTTGGTTTCAGTAAATGAACCATTTCTGCAGGCCATTTCGATGGTAACCAACGGTACCGTCCGGTCTACTACAACCAGTACTTCCAAACCATTACCGAGTTTTTTAAAGTGCATGTTCTCCTGGAGCTTTTCCTGAGCAAAAGCAGAACCAAGGCACAAAATATAAGCTAGGGAGCTAAATAATAGAGAGCGCATATTTTAATTAAATTTTGGCACCAAATAAGTGTTAATCTTTCACTTTAACAAATAAAAAAAGCTTTAATTATAAATCGCCTTTATTGAAAGGATGCATGAATAATTATAGTTTATGTTCTTAAATAATTATCTTTGAAATAGATCAATCTTATACGCTAACCATTCAAAATTGCAAGCATACTTCCTCGTTGTTGATACTGAAACTTCAGGCCTGCCTAAAAATTGGACGGCACCTTATTCTAAAGAAAAGAACTGGCCGCATATTGTCCAGATTGCCTGGATTATTTATGATCAATCTTATCAGGAAATTAAGCGGGAGAATCACTACATTAAAAATACCGGTTTCACCATTGATAAGGCTGCATTAAAAATTCATAAAATCACCCCTGAATACCTGAATGAATATGGTGAAAACAAAGAAAATGTGATGTTGAAGTTTTCTGAAGATATAGAAAAATATAAACCTTTGGTTATCGGGCATTTTATTGAGCTCGATTATCACATGGTCAATGTTGAATTGTACCGCATTGGAAAAGAAAATATATTTAAAAACCTGACTTTTTTCTGTACGATGAAGGCAAGCGCCCCCTATATTACCAATACGGTGATCAGTCATTTAAAACTGGATAAATTTTATACCGTTTTATTTAATGAACTACCCGAAAATAGCCACAATGCTTTATCTGATACACTAAACACGGCAAAGATTTTCTTTCACCTTTTAAAAACAGGCAAAATTAGCTTAACTTCAGCCTACCATCAGGAGCATACTTTTAACCTGGAGAAGAAAAAGAAAAAAGAATTTTCGTTTAAAAGAATTTTACAGGGACTTTTTAATGGAGGATAAACTAGCTGATCAAATTTATACTGCCCGCATTGGAGACATTACTTTCAAAAAGATAGTGAGCTGCAGTCCTGGCACACCTATTTTTGAAGCGGCAATTAAAATGTCTGAACAGAAAACCAGCTGTCTCTTTATTAAAAGTGATCAGGACGTTTATCTGGGCTTCGTAACCGATATTACGTTAAGAGATAATGTAATTGCCAAACAACTGAACGCAAATTTGCCGATTGATGAAGTGATGGACACCAATATTGTGACCATAACTCCTGATGCTTATGTATATGAGGCAATATTGATGATGTTCAGTAAAAAATCTCGCTATTTATTGGTAAATGACAATGGCAATTATGTTGGTTTCCTCAGCAGAAATCGCCTGTTAAGTGAGCAGGCAGAATCTCCGTTAGTTTTTATCCAATCTGTAAAGTCGGCTGTAAATACCAGCGATTTAAAACTAAAGTGGCAGAAAGTACCTGGTATAGTATCACAGCTATTGACCAGAGGTGTGCATTCGAAAATTGTAAACGAGGTAATTACCACTATTGCCGATACCATTTCCTTTAAAATTATTGAAGAGGTAATTGCCAAATTAGGCCCGCCACCTGCAAAATTTGTATTTATGGTTTTAGGTAGCGAGGGCAGAAAAGAGCTTAGCTTAAAAACCGATCAGGACAATGCCATTATTTACGAAGATACCGGAGAAGAAAATAGAGCAGCTGTACGTTCTTATTTTCTTGACCTGGCTACCCAGGTTTCGGATAAATTAAATTTTGTGGGTTTTGTATACTGTGATGGTGACTACATGGCCACTAACCCAAACTGGACGCATTCACTATCGCACTGGAAGTACAATTATAAAAACTGGATAGAAGAGGCTTTGCCAGAAGCTGCTGTAAAATTTGCTGCATTTTTCGATTGCAGGGCTATTTATGGCGATTTAGCTATTATGGAAAGTCTAAGGTCTTTTGTTGATGAAGAATTACAAAAACCTATTGAAAAATTCTACGTATACCTGGCGAAAAATGCCTTACTCTACGAGCCGCCGCTCACTTATTTTAGAAATATCAGAACGCAAAAAATCCATAAAAAAGAGGTATTTGATATTAAAACAGCCATGACCCCTATTGTAGATCTTGCAAGGGTTTATGCCTTACAGAACAGGATCTTTCAAAAAGAAAATACCGGCGAGCGTTTAAAAGCCTTAAGAGAACTGGGTGTTTTTAGCGAAGAGCAATTTAACGAACTTTCGCAATCGTACTATTACCTGATGGGTTTAAGATTAAAACATCAGGCCAATCTTATTATCAATGATCAGGCTGCCCCTAATAACTTTATTGAAATTGATAGTTTGACTAAAATTGAAAAGGTAACACTGATAGAAATCTTTAAAATTATCCTCAATTTTCAAAGCGGAATCAGGATGAGGTTTACGAATAGTTTGGGGTAGAAACGTTTCACCAGAGATGGGTTAATCGGTTAATTGTCTAAATTGATTAATCGACTCCAAACGTCCCCCAACTACAAATTTAGACGGTCAATAGTCACTTATTCATTGCTACACGGCGTACAATAACCTTAATGTGCCTAACGCCTTAATAAATAAAAAGAAAACGCTTAGCGCTTGGCGGTAAGCGTTTTCAGAACAACTACTAGCTCTATCATAGAATATTCGTTGTTTCGGGCGGACTACAACTAAGTCGGGAACCTGAAGGCTCTTCGAAGCAAAATCTGTCTAATGGCACTTTTGATTTATATCTCTCCATTCCGCGTTACTCCAGTCGAGATGGCGAACAAAATGAAACAAAAAAGGTCCCGATTTGCATCGGAACCTTTTCTAAATATGATTATCGCCTAAGCGAAAATTTCTATTTTACTGCATCAATTACAGCTTTGAAAGCTTCTGGGTGATTCATTGCTAAATCAGCCAATACTTTACGGTTTAAACCGATTTCTTTTGAAGCTAGTTTACCGATCAATTGAGAGTAAGAAATACCATGTTGACGTGCACCAGCGTTGATACGTTGGATCCACAATCCGCGGAATTCTCTTTTCTTAACTTTACGGTCACGGTATGCATATTGCAAACCTTTTTCTACTGTGTTTTTAGCAACAGTATAAACCTTACTTCTTGCTCCCCAATAACCTTTGGCTAAATTAAGGATCTTTTTTCTTCTTCTTCTCGAAGCTACTGCGTTTACCGAACGTGGCATGTTGTTGTTGTTTTTTGGTAAGCGGCGTTCCTTTTAACCGGAAACTTAAAGCCTGATACCTGGTGAATTAATAAATTACTTTCCGATACAAAGCATACGTTTAACGTTACCCATATCAGCATCAGATACGATACTTGCTTGACCTAAGGCACGTTTACGTTTAGTACTCATCTTAGTTAAGATGTGACTTTTGTATGCGTTGTTTCTTTTGATTTTACCTGTTCCAGTAAGCGAAAAACGCTTTTTAGCACTGGAATTGGTTTTCATTTTTGGCATAACCTGTTTTTTAATTTATAAACCTATTTTTATTTTTTTGCTACTTTAGGCGCAACTGTCAGGAACATACGTTTACCTTCTAACTTAGGTAATAACTCTACTTTTCCTACATCTTCTAAAGCCTGGGCAAATTTTAATAATAAAATTTCTCCCTGCTCTTTGTAAACAATTGCTCTACCTTTAAAATGCACGTAAGCCCTAACTTTCTCACCGTTCTCTAAAAAGCTTACTGCATGCTTTAATTTAAACTGGAAATCGTGATCATTGGTGTTAGGACCAAAACGGATCTCCTTAATTACAGTTTGTTTCGCATTAGCTTTAATTTCTTTCTGCTTTTTCTTTTGCTCGTAAACAAATTTACTGTAATCAATAATCCTACAAACTGGCGGTACGGCATTTGGAGATATTTCTACCAAATCCAATTCCAGTTCATCAGCAAGTGCCAAAGCTTTTGCCAAAGGATAAATCCCCGGTTCAACATTATCGCCAGCTAAACGCACTTCGGGCGATTTAATATACTGATTAATGTTATGCTCTGCTTCTTTTTTCTTAAAAGGTGGACGTGGTCCCCTGTTAAATCCTGGTCTTCCTAATGCCAAATTTGTACTATTTAATTTAAACTGTTATTTCTTTTCTTAATAAATTGTTGAACTCTTCCAACGTCATTTCACCTAAATCTCCCTCACCATGCTTACGCACAGAAACTTTTCCTTCTGCCATTTCTTTATCACCGATAATGAGCATGTATGGGATCTTTTTAACTTCCGAATCGCGTATTTTGCGACCAATTTTCTCGTCACGGAAGTCAATCAGCCCGCGAATATCGGAATTATTTAGTTCATCTAAAACTTTTTTTGCATATTCTTCATATTTTTCTGAAATAGGAAGAATAATAAATTGTTCCGGACTTAACCATAACGGGAAGTTTCCGGCACAATGTTCGATCAAAACGGCAATAAACCTTTCTAATGAACCAAATGGCGCACGGTGAATCATTACTGGTCTATGCTTTTGGTTATCGCTACCGGTGTATTCCAATTCAAAACGCTCCGGTAAATTATAATCAACCTGGATAGTACCTAATTGCCATTTTCTACCTAAAGCGTCTTTTACCATAAAATCGAGCTTAGGACCATAGAAAGCAGCTTCGCCATATTCTACAACAGTATTTAAGCCCTTTTCTGCAGCTGCTTCGATAATTGCATTTTCAGATAGTCTCCAGTTCTCATCAGAACCAATGTATTTTGCTTTGTTCTCCGGATCTCTTAACGAAACCTGAGCGGTATAGTTATCAAAACCTAATGATTTAAATACATAAAGCACCAAATCAATTACTTTTTTAAACTCTTCTTTCACCTGTTCTGGCATACAGAATAAGTGTGCATCATCTTGAGTAAAGCCACGTACACGGGTTAAACCATGTAATTCGCCACTTTGTTCGTAACGGTAAACGGTACCAAACTCTGCAAAACGAACCGGAAGATCTTTGTAAGAACGCGGTTTTGTCTTGTAAATCTCGCAGTGGTGCGGACAGTTCATCGGTTTTAAGAAGAACTCCTCTCCTTCCTGTGGAGTTTTAATCGGCTGGAACGAATCCTTACCGTATTTCTCCCAATGGCCAGAAGTTACATATAAGTTTTTATGACCAATGTGTGGTGTTACTACTTGCTCGTAACCTGCTTTAGCCTGTGCTTTAGTTAAAAAGTTCACCAAGCGCTCGCGCAAAGCAGTTCCTTTAGGTAACCATAAAGGCAAGCCCATGCCCACTTTTTCTGAGAAAGCAAACAGTTCCAGCTCTTTTCCTAATTTGCGGTGATCGCGTTTTTTTGCTTCCTCAATCATTAAAAGATATTCAGTAAGCTCGCTCGCCTTAGGAAAAGTTACCCCATAAATACGGGTTAACTGTTTTTTAGTTTCATCGCCGCGCCAGTAAGCACCAGCCACATTCATCAGTTTTACTGCTTTTACAAAACCAGTATTAGGAATGTGTGGACCGCGGCATAAATCGGTAAATGAGCCCTGGGTATAAAAAGTAATTTTACCATCCTCAAGGCCGTCAATTAAATCCAATTTATACTCATCGCCTTTTTCGGTGAAGTATTTTACCGCATCAGCTTTGCTTACACTTTCGCGCACAAAAGTTTCCTTTTGTTTAGCCAGTTCGATCATTTTGGTTTCAATGGCTTTGAAATCATCCGAAGAAAATTCACGGTCACCAAAGTCTACATCATAATAAAAACCGGTTTCAATTGCCGGCCCGATACCGAATTTGGTTCCCGGATAAAGTGCCTCTAAAGCCTCAGCCATTAAGTGGGCAGATGAATGCCAAAAAGTCGATTTTCCGGCAGTATCATTCCAGGTTAACAATTTCACTGATGAATCAGATTCGATCGGTCTTGTTGAATCCCAAACCTCGCCATTAACCTCAGCGGCTAATACGTTACGGGCTAAGCCCTCAGAAATTGACAATGCGATTTGATGGGCAGAAATGCCCTTTTCGTACTGACGGACAGAACCGTCAGGTAAAGTAATGTTAATCATCTACAACTATGATTTAATTTTTAAATAAAAATGTTTTAAAGATCACTTACAATGTGATTTTATTTTGTGCAAAGGTACGAATTTTATAACGTTATTGATAGATAAAGTTGAAATTCTACCTGGCTTGCAGCCCCACTTCGTCGAGATATGTTTTCTGTATTGCCAACACACGATCAGGATATGTATTCAGTTTTTCATACTTCAACATCAGCTGATCATGTAATTTTTTCTTTTCGTTAATGGTTTTTGTCTGCAGCATTTGTTTTGCCGTTTTACCATAATCATTTATGGCTGTCAGATAAGCAATTACACCCTCATTAAATTTTTTAGCTGCTTTACTGGGTTTCAGATCTGCCATGTCAGCAAGATCCATTTTCGAATTATTGACCAGGTTTTCTGCTTTGTTTGATAAAGAAATAGAATCCGGGAATCCTTTTATATAAACCTTCGAAGTATCTTTAAAAACACTATCCGTTTCGTCGATCTGCCTCATCTGTCGCAAAAAAACGGAAGTTACTTTTTCATTATAGGCATAATCACTCGTTGATGATGTACAGCTAAGCAGCAGCATTAAAGAAATAGAAAGCAAAGCAGGTTTAAAAAATTTCATATTTTTTTATCGTAATTGTTTGTTTAAATGATTTACTATCGTGATGGTTCGTGTCTCCACCAACTAATCATAACATTAAAGCAAAAATTTGGTTTTCAAATATTTGCGCAATGGAATATCTAAGAATCTCATTACCATATAAGAGAAAACGATTAAAAGCAGTACTGAAACCGGGATAATCATCCAAAGTGAGGATGCTGGTGGCTGAACTTCGTCTACATAGGTTAAAAATATCCATACAAATGGATAGTGAACCATATAAAGCGGGTATGATATTTCGCCTGAGAGATTACAGATCTTTTTAAGCGATGGATTTAATGCTGTGCCAGCTCCCAATGCCACTAAAAATGGAAAGAAAAACAACACAAGTATCGGCTCGGTAATCCAGTTGTATTTATCATTAAAAGGGACCAAAAAGGCCGCAAGTAAAAGCACGATCATGCCTAAAAAATCAAGTTTATTTTTGATTACCCAATTTAAACGGTAAACCAACATACCGGCTGTAAAAGAATACAGCACACGCGCTCCACCGTCCCAGAAATTCTGTCCTCCCCAGCCACCGCCTATGTTGGAAGCGCGCACGGCAACAAAACAAAGGCATACTGCACCTATAACGACCAGGGCAATCAGTGATTTTTTTCCTAACCGGTAAAGCACAAAAATGTAAAGGATATTGGCGATATATTCCCAAAATAATGACCAGGCCGGGGCATTTAAGCAGAATAAATTGGTGTACCGCTCAGGCATTGCCGGATAAGGGATTAAAAAAGCTGAGGATAAAAACAAAAGAAAGGTTTTCCCGAACCCATAGACTTCATAAAGATCGCTGTATGGGTCGATCAGAAAAGTGAGCAGCCCTAAAACTGAACCTATTACAACCAAGGGATGCAGACGGATCAGCCTCAGTTTAAAAAACTGCGTGATCCCGATATGCGGTGCGCGGTTATCGTAAGCATAAGCAATTACGAAACCCGATAAGCAGAAAAAGAAATCTACAGCCAGGAAGCCATGCGAAAGAAAATTCTTATTATAATTGGTAATCGCGATTTCCATAAAGTGGTAAATGACCACAACAATGGCTGCTACCCCCCTTAATCCATCTAAAATTTCGAAATGCTGTTTGCTTGCTAATAAGTTTGTTTTGTTTTCCGCTGTAATCACTTTTGGTTAGGTTATTTAACCCCAATAATAGTTATTCTCCATTTAGATGCAAAAACTAAAGTAAACCTTTTCAGAAATGATACAAAAAAAGCCCTGAATGCTTACACTTTCAAGGCTGATAGAATCATTATGGTGGTAATTTATGTCAAGACATCCGAAGTTTGAGCATAGGTCTATGCTCAAACTTCGGATGTCTGGAAACGAACTGAATTAATTCATTCCAAACGCTCTTCCCTGACCGCCACCTGGTCTGTTCTGTCTAAAACGTTTCATCATGTTCTCCATTTTATTTTTATATTCTTCAGGAGTAATCAATTTCGCTTTTTTAGGAGCGGTTACATCTTTCGAACTTACATTTCTATATTCAATGCTTTTAGCAATCGAACTGTTACCCCTACCTTCAATGGCCAATACCGCACCTTCTGTCCACATATTTGGGTTTGGAGAAAAATCGAAACCTAAATCTTTCGTATACCAGATTTTGGTTTCTTCCACTACATTTTTATCCATATCCAATATCTTGATTGCTCTTGTTGATCTTACAATGGCCTGGTGACAAGTAAAGCCTAAAATCTGCTTAGTAGAATCTGTTTTCACTACTTCTATTTTTGGTGCCGGAGCAGGTTGCGCTTTCGTGGTATCTTTAGTGTTTCCACCCCCCATTCTCATCGAACCAATCGGACCAGATGTAGACAAAGTTAATTTACTAGGCATGTAATAAGTGGTATCGTTCAGGTCGAATACCTCGGTAAGCCCTTTATCCGCGAAAGTATAATAGTATTCGCGGTTGCCGCCACCACCACCAAAACGCATCATCATACGACCTATTCCGCCGCCACCGCCACCTGCTCCATTGCTATCTTCGGTTTCTTCAACAGGCATATAACTGGCATTTGTAGCGGTAAATAATAACTCAAAATTGGTTTTGCTTGATGAAGGCATCCTGGCTTTCATCTGGTCGGTTAACTGTATACCGCTGGCTGATGCCATAGCGGCAGGATCGATGGTATTTTCAAACTGTATTGCTCCGGAAGTCTTTTTTTGTGCATTTGCCACACTTGCAATCGACATTACTCCTAATAAAGCGATGAATATTTTTTTCATTTTGTTGATTTTGTTTTGTGGTTTAGATATGAAAGCCTGTAAAAGGTTTAACAAAGGTATTTTAGATTCTAAGTAAAGCATGTTAAATTGTGTTAAAATCAATAGCCGGATTGGCTGAACAGGCTGTTTAAAGGCAGATGTAATTTATTTTTTACAATAGCGCTTGTTTTTAAAAAAGCAATTGCAGTGGTTTTTTAATATGAGCCCTAATAAAAACCGTAAAATGCAAATTAATTTGGGCGTTACCCAAGCTACGCAAGGGTCAGGCTTTTCAGGGCTCCGCTTCGCTCCGGTACCGATAAAAATCGGTACTGAACCCTTACAAGCCCTAACGCAGATTTATCGTGATAAACCATTTCCCTCAACATGTGTGCTACCCTTTAGGGGTCGTGGGCTAATATTCTGTACTTTCCAACCAACCATTACAAAGCACATCAGCAATGTGCATGGTTTTAATGGGCAGGTTATTTTTATCGATATAGCCCTGAAGGTGTAAAAGACAGGACAGATCGGTAGAAATGATATAATCGGCTTGTTGTGCCAAAGCATGGTTAACTTTTTGCTCGGCCATAGCTGATGAAATGGCATCAAACTTTACTGCAAAAGTACCTCCGAAACCACAGCACATATCGGTATCTTCCATTTCGATCATTTCTAAACCATGTACTTTAGAAAGCAGCTGGCGCGGTTCATCTTTGATTTTGCATTCGCGTAAAGCACTGCACGAATCGTGGTAAACGGCTTTTCCTTCCAGTTCAGCACCGAAATAATCCTTTTTGGCTATGTTGACCAGGAAATCAGAAAGCTCCCAGATGTTTGATTGCAAACTCCGGCATTTGTTGTGTACAATGGTATTGGTAAAAAGATCATTAAATCCACCTTTCACCATGCCTACACATGATGCAGATGGAGCCACCACATAAGTATTTTCGGTGAAATCGTTCAGAAACTTTGTGCCCACTTCTTTAGCTTCATCCCAATAACCCGCATTGTATGCCGGTTGTCCACAACAAGTTTGCTTCGAATTGTAAGCAACATTACATCCCGATTTTTCCAATAACCTTAAGGTATTAAAAGCAGTTTCGGGGTATAACTGATCTACAAAACAAGGCACAAATAATTCTACTTTCATCATATTCTAAACGACTGCAAACTTACAAATTTGCGGTTTCATTGCGCCCGATTTTTTTCAGGAACGCTAAAAACACCAATCCTACTATAAAAAATGATGCCAAAGCAATAATGGATTGGCGCATATTGTGTGTTAAACCCTCGATAAATGCAAAACTAAACAGACCAATTACGATTGCCAATTTCTCTGTGGCATCGTAGAAACTAAAAAATGAAGCAGTGTCGGTTGTATTTTCCGGAATATGTTTTGAATAAGTAGAACGCGATAAAGATTGTATTCCGCCCATAATTAGGCCGACAATGGCGGCCAAGGCATAAAATTGATATTGATTGGTTATGGAGTATCCATAAATGCAACAGCCTATCCAAATCAATACAACGATCATTAAAACATTAATATTTCCCATTTTTTTGGCTAAAACCGACATTAACCATGCACCCAGAATTGCAACAAGCTGAATAATTAAGATAACAGCAATTAAACTGCCCGATTCCATTTTTAAAACCTTGGCGCCGAAACCGGCAGCAGCAAGCATAATGGTTTGTACCCCCATCGAATAAAAAAAGAAGGCAATTAAATAAGTTTTTAAAAACTTCATTTGCCTTAGCTGATTCCACACCTTTACAAATTCACCAAAACTGCTTTTAATAATTCCCTTGTTCAGATAGCCTGCGTTAGGAACATCTTTAGGTAACACTTTAAAAGGAATCTGAGCAAATAAAAACCACCAGATACCAACCAGCAAAAATGATATTTGAGCCGGTAATGATTTATCAGTAATTCCAAACAGTTCGGGTTTTAGTACAAAAACAAAACAGATTAACTGCAATATCACGCTACCAACATAGCCGTATGAAAATCCCTGGGCACTTACTTTATCCTGATTATTGGTTGAAGCAATTATGGGCAAATAGGCATTATTAAACATTACACCGCCCACATAGCCCATTGCAGCCAGAACGAAGCAAATAATTCCAGCTTCTAAAGTTTCCAGTTTGAAGAAAAACAAACCCATACAGGCGAAGGATCCGATATAGGTAAACAATTTCATGAAGAATTTCTTTTTGCCTTTTGCATCTGCATAGGAAGATAGTACCGGCAACAAAACCACCATTAATAAGTAAGCGAAAGCAAGCGCATAATTAGAAAGAACGGTATTTATAAACGTTTTGCCAAAAAAAGTTACTTCGTCACCATGCGCTTTTGTTGTAGTAATTGCAACATAGTAAACAGGAAAAATGGTTGAGGTAATCACTAAATTATAGGCAGAATTTGCCCAGTCGAAGAAAGCCCAGGAGCGTATGGTTTTCTTATTATCTTTTTCTATCATTTGTTTTTCGCTTCTCGGAAGACTACACTAATTAAATAGTTCATTACAAAACTAATATTTATTACTAACTTAAGGGGCATTTTTCTCACCTTTCACCTTTCACCTTTCACCTTTCACCTTTCACCTTTCACCTTTCACCTTTCACCTTTCACCTTTCACCTTTCACCTTTCACCTTTCACCTTTCACCTTTCACCTTTCACCTTTCACCTTTCACCTTTCACATCTCACATCTCACATCTCACATCTCACATCTAAAGATAATATTTCTTCCCATCAGTTTTAATCTTACCAGCATCTAATAATTCTCGAATGGCATCAATTCTTTCTGATTCAGCGCCATTTTTAATGTTGGTAACAAGATCATCAAGACTTAAAGGCTGTTGTTGTAATAAAGAGACAACCTCGAACTCGATTTCCTCTCCCATTTGATTTTGGCTCTCGGCTCTTTTTTCAGCCAGACAAACATCGCATACCCCACATTTTGTAGCATGATGCTCATCAAAATAGTCCAGCAATTGAACACTCCTGCACAAATTAGATGAAGCATAAGCCACCACCGCGTTAATCTGTTTATGTAAAATCTCTTTTCTCAGTTCCAAATATTTCACATCCAGATCAAAATGATCCATATCAACCCGTGGCCGAACATATTGCAGTTGTGGTTGATCGGTTTGCTGGATATAGGTAAGCAATTCAATGCTTTGAAGTTTATTGAGTAAAGTAATGATTTCCTTATAAGATAAACCCGTTCTTTTGGCTAAATCGGCTTCATTGATTTTCACAAAACCATCAAAAGCGCCGCCGTGCGAGCGCAGAATAGTTTTGATAATGCCATCGTAAGACTTATTTTCGATCTGAAAACGATAAATATCCTCATGACTGGCGATGAACATTATCCTTGAAGGTAAAAAAACACTTTCAGATAACGTAAGATAACCATCATGCTCTAAAAATTTCAACGCAGAAATGGTTTTTAAAACACTAATATTAAACCGTTTACAGAAATCAGCGATATCAAAAGTAAAGGTTAAACCTTCACCGGCACCAAAGGCCAATTGAAAGTAATTGCCCAGGTAGTGATAGGTTTTTCTGATTTCATCCGGTGAAGGAAAGCTATCTAAATACCGGGATTCTAAGCCAAGGATATCAGATTGATTGGCCAATAGGACCGCATAACTTCTTTTTTCATCGCGTCCTGCCCTGCCTGCTTCCTGGTAATAAGCTTCCAGACTTTCGGGCAGATCTAAATGCACCACAAAACGGACGTCGGCTTTATCGATTCCCATTCCAAAAGCATTGGTAGCCACCATGATACGGGTTTTATTGTTTTTCCACTCTTCCTGTTTCAGGAAACGAACATCTCGTTCCAATCCGGCATGATAAAAATCCGCTTTAATACCATTTCGGTTAATAAAATTGGCTACTTCAGCAGTTTCCCTGCGGTTACGAACGTAAACCAGGCCTGTTCCTTTTACATTCTGGCAAATATCGATCAGTTTTTTGTATTTGTCTTCATTCCCAAAAACCACATAACTTAAATTGTCCCTGGCGAAACTTTTAACATAAACCTGCGGGTCTTTCATTTCCAGTTTCTCGATAATATCCTTCCTTACAAAATCTGTTGCTGTGGCCGTAAGTGCCAGCACCGGAACATTGGGAAGAATTTCTCGGAGTTTGGCAATCTGTTGGTAAGGTGGACGGAAATCGTAACCCCATTGAGAAATACAATGCGCTTCATCTACGGCAATCAGGTTCACATTCATATAGGAAATACGAACCCGCACCAAATCTGACAATAAACGCTCTGGAGATAAATAAAGAAATTTAATTTTTCCGTAAATACAGTTATCCAGCAAGATATCGATTTCCCGTTTCCCCATCCCGGCATAAATGGCAATGGCTTCAATCCCTTTTGATTTCAGGTTTTCTACCTGATCCTTCATCAGCGCAATTAGCGGCGAAACCACTATACAAATCCCATCTTTAACCAAGGCCGGAACCTGAAAACAGATCGATTTTCCCCCACCCGTAGGCAATAGTGCTAAACTGTCGTTTCCTTCCAGAACAGAAGCAATAATATCTTCCTGTAAAGGTCTAAAAGCCTGGTGTCCCCAATATTTTTGTAAAATCTCTATTGCTGTCATAAATCGGCAGTATCAAAACTATACATTTAATCCAAAATCGTCACTTATTATTGTTAGAAATTGAAAAATCATCTTTAGAAAAGATTATTAACTTTGCTAAATAAGAAGGATTAAATGTTAGAAACGCAGTTTGCAGATGTTGTCAGCTTAATTAAAAATGCCCGGGCAGTGGCATTGAAAACTGTTAATTCTACATTAATAAACCTATACTGGAATATTGGTGAGTATATACACAACAGAGTTAAAAACGCCGAATGGGGACAATCAGTAGTAAAGCAACTAGCAGAATTTTTATCAAAGAACGAACCTGATTTAAAAGGTTTTTCGGATAAAAATCTTTGGCGTATGAAACAGTTTTATGAAAGTTATAAAGATTATCCAAAACTCTCACCACTGCTGAGAGAAATTAGCTGGACGCACAATCTGATTATTCTTTCCAGGTTAAAATCAATTGAGGAAAAAGAATTCTATTTAAAACTTTGTCTAAAAGAAAAATACAGTAAGAGAGAGCTTGAAAGACAGATATCCGCTAGTCATTACGAAATATCTATAATGGGAAATACAAAACTCTCACCAGTGGTGAGAGTTTTACAAAACGAGATTAAAACCATATTCAAAGATACTTATGTATTTGAATTTCTAAATCTTTCCGAACCTCACAGCGAAAACGATCTACAGAAAAATTTAGTTTTAGAAATGAGAAATTTTATTCTTGAACTCGGAAAAGACTTTTTATTTATTAGTGAAGAATATAAAATACAGGTCGGGAATAGCGATTTCTATATTGATCTTCTTTTTTACCATCGTGGCTTACAATGTTTAGTTGCATTTGAATTAAAGGTAGATAAATTTAAGCCCGAACATTTAGGTCAGTTAAATTTCTATTTGGAAGCTTTAGATAGAGATGTTAAAAAATCAAATGAAAACCCAAGTATTGGTATTCTCCTCTGCAAAGATAAAGATAACGAAGTGGTAGAATATGCCTTGAGCAGAAGTCTATCTCCCACTTTAGTCGCAGAATACAAAACACAACTACCCGATAAAAAATTACTTCAAAGAAAAATACAAGAATTATTCAAATAACCATCCAATATATAATGAAACACCTTTATTTTTTATCCGCTCTTTCACTATTATTTTTCAGTTCTGCTGCCCAGGAAAAAAAGTGGGACGTTGAAAAATACCAGGGCACTACAAAAAATTTCACGCTAAACACAGATGAAGGTACCTGGATGAACCTTGATGTAAGTGCTGATGGACAGGAAATTGTTTTTGATTTACTGGGCGATATCTACGTGATGCCCATTAGCGGTGGAGTAGCTAAACTGATTAGCGGAGGTGTTGCCTGGGACGTACAGCCTCGCTTTAGCCCTAACGGAAAATACATTTCTTATACGAGCGATAAAAGTGGAGGCGATAATATCTGGATCATGAACCGTGATGGTTCGGGCAAAAAACAGGTTACCAAAGAGAGTTTCAGGTTATTGAACAATGCCACCTGGATGCCAAACAGCGAATACATAATTGCCAGAAAGCACTTTACGGCAAGCCGTTCTTTAGGCGCCGGAGAAATGTGGATGTACAGTATAAACGGCGGTGATGGTGTGCAGTTAACTAAACGTAAAAACGACCAACAGGATGCGGGTGAGCCTAACGTTTCGCCGGACGGAAGATATGTTTACTTTAGTGAAGATGTAAGCCCTGGCCCAAATTTCGAATACAGTAAAGATCCTAATGGAAGTATTTATGCCATCCGTCAGCTGGATTTAACAACAGGTAAATTAATTACCTTAATTGATGAGCAGGGAGGTGCTTGTCGTCCGCAGGTTTCTCCAGATGGAAATTTAATTGCTTTTGTGAAACGGGTAAGGTTAAAATCTACTTTATATGTTCAGAATCTTAAAACAGGCGAAGAATGGCCTGTAAATGAGGACTTATCACACGATCAGCAGGAAACCTGGGCGATTTTTGGCGTTTATCCGAATTTCGCCTGGACACCAGACAGCAAAAGCATCGTTTTTTATGCTAAAGGAAAAATCAGGAAAACCGAAATTGGAACACTGATCAACAGCACCATTCCTTTTCAGGCAAATACCATTCAAACTGTACAACAGGCTTTACATTTTGAGCAACAGGTTTTCAGCAATGAATTTTCGGCGAAAATGTTGAGACAACTTACCACCTCACCTGATGGCAAAACAATCGTTTTTAATGCGGCAGGATATCTATACAAACAAGAATTAGCTACCGGAACACCAGAAAGATTAACGAATGGTCTGGATTTCGAATTTGAACCGGCTTTTAGTCCTGACGGAAAATATGTAGTTTATACTACCTGGAGTGATGAATTGCGTGGAGCAATAAAAAGAACTGATCTAAAATCAGGTAAAACCATCACCCTGAGCGATGAAAAAGGTTTTTATTACTCTCCACAATATTCGACTAAAGGTGATAGGATCGTTTTCAGAAAAGGAAGTGGAAATGATGTCTTAGGTTATAATTATGGGCGTGGAACCGGAATTTTCATTATGCCAGCCAATGGAGGTGCAAAAATTTTAATTTCTGACAATGGAATCCGTCCGCAGTTTAACAATACTGATACCCGGATTTATTTTCAAAGTTATGCTGATGGTAAAAAAGCCCTGAAAAGTATCGATTTAAACGGGGCAAACGAAAGAACACATTTTACTTCTCAATATGCTACCCAATTCGTTATTAGTCCTGATAATAAGTGGGTAGCCTTTAACGAATTATTTAACGTTTACATTACACCGATGATCAATATTGGTATGGCGCAGGATGCATCGGGAGGTAATAGTGCTATTCCGGTTACAAAAGTGACTACTGATGGTGGAACCTATATTCAATGGAGTGCCGACAGTAAAAACCTGCATTGGACGTTAGGACCGAAATATTTCACCATTGATGTAAGTAGTGCTTTCAATTTTGATGGCACCACGCCTAAAACTGAAGCTTCATCTATCGATATCAATCTGGTTTTAAAATCAGATGTTCCTAAGGGAATTTTGGCTTTAAAAGGTGCCAGAATTATTTCAATGAAAGGTGATGAAGTAATTGAAAATGGAACCATTCTTACCGATGGTAATAAAATTACTGCAATCGGGAAATCGGATGCGGTAACCATCCCTGCCAATGCCAAAGTAATTGAGGTAAATGGCAAAACCATTATGCCGGGCATTGTTGATGTTCATGCGCATTTACGCACCAGTCCGGATGGCATTACGCCACAGAGCGACTGGAGCTATATGGCCAATTTAGCCTTTGGTGTAACCACTTCACATGATCCATCAAGCAATACAGAAATGGTTTTTAGCCAAAGCGAAATGCTTAAGGCAGGTAGAATGGTTGGTCCGAGGGTTTATTCTACCGGCTCTATTTTATACGGTGCTGATGGGGATTTTAAAGTAGTAATTAACAGTTTAGATGATGCTTTGGCCAATTTACGCCGGTTAAAAGCCGTTGGTGCCTTTTCGGTAAAATCGTACAATCAACCACGCAGAGAGCAGCGCCAGCAGATTTTAGAAGCTGCCCGACAGTTAAAAATGGAAGTTGTACCTGAAGGAGGTTCTACTTTTTTCACCAATATGAATATGGTTGCTGATGGCCATACCGGAATTGAGCACAGTATCCCTGTTTTACCGGTTTATAAAGATGTAACCACGCTTTGGAACAATACCGAAGTGGGCTACACCCCTACTTTAATTGTGGCATACGGCGGTCAATGGGGCGAAAACTATTGGTACGATAGAACCAACGTTTGGGAAAACGAAAAATTAATGACTTATACCCCACGGTCCATTATAGATGCGAGGGCAAGACGTAGAACCACATCCGAATACAGTGATTATAACCACATTGATATTGCTAAAGCCACGAAACAGATTGCCGATGGTGGCACAAAGGTTAACCTTGGCGCACACGGACAAATCCAGGGTTTAGGAGCGCATTGGGAACTGTGGATGCTGGTTCAAGGTGGCTTTAGTCCGATGCAGGCCATCAGGGCGGCAACATTAAATGGGGCAAGCTATTTGGGCATGGATAAAGAAATTGGTTCGCTAGAAGTTGGTAAACTGGCAGATATGGTGATTATGGATGCTAACCCATTGGATGACATTAGAAATTCGGAAAAAATCAAATATGTGATGATCAATGGCCGCCTTTATGATAGTGCCACCTTAAACGAAGTAGGTACAAGAGAAAAACTTCGTGGCAAATTGTGGTTCGAGAATATCAGAGGAAATGGTTATATTATTCCAAACGGAGAATCAGAAACCTGGACTTTTACCGTTCCACACTGTGATTAAACCTAACAAGTATTTCAGAAACATTTTTTGACCATATAAGACATATGAGGTACATATAAGCTTCCATGATCTTACATCCCTTATATGGTCAAAAATATAGCATTAATATTTTCTTATTAGTTAATGTTTTGAACGCACAACACCTTAACCATCAATCAGAATATAAATGACTAATAATTAAATACTTACCTCAAAATACCAAAATGAATTGGCTATTAAAAGATTTGAAAAGCAGTTAATTTAGAATATACAATATGAAACCAAACAAACTCTATACCTCCGCTTCAGTTATATTCTTAATATTAAGCTTACTGGTTTTCTCTTATAGTGGCTATTACATTTTAGGCATCCAAACGGTAAACCTGTTTTTAGCATTGATTGCAATGGCTTACATCACTTCTTTTATTGCAGTAATGAAAAACCGGAGGGCTGTTATTTCCTGGTTGCTGCTCATCGTAAATTCAATTATACTCATCTGTATTATCTATTTTCTCACGCATTTTAAAATGAAGATGTAATTTCAGCGATGTTTGCACTCGTTTTTAATAGATAATCGTCATCTCGATCGGATAGCTATCGGATGAAGCACAGCGAAATGGAGAGATCCATCAAGAAAGATTTCTCAACTGCGGTCGAAATGATGAACTTTCGTAACATATTATCGCCATTTTAAAGCTCACATTAGCTTATAAAACCAACAAACCGTATTCTCTTAAAGTATTAACAGGCTTAGAATACCAGAAAAGCTCAAAGTTTTCCAATTCTATCTCAAAATCGACCTTAATTTCCTGAAAAGTATATACTTTCTCATTAGAGATAGAAATTTTATTCAAAATGGCAGTTAACCACTCTCCTTCTTTTTTATTGGTTTGAACGGTAAATGTTTCCTTTTTATGATGGAAGGTAAGAGAGGCCATTTCCCAGGTATTTCCTTTTTTCGATTTCGTAAAATAACCGGCCGAGGGCTTTCCCCCTATCCACACTACTTTTGCAGTCGGTTTAGTGTTAAAATGATCGTCCTCATTTAATGCTCTTTCAATAAAATCAGCAGGAATTTTCGTCCTGGGGATCTTAAAATCGAACCAATCCTGCAGTTCGTAATCAAAACAGATGCCATGCATAAAATTAAAGAGCGATTTCTTTAATCCATAGCTGAATTTATTGTGGTCTATCCCCGTTTTATCGGTATAATTGATATCATTATTGGCAAAAGTTCCAATTAGTTCAGTTTCTTTAACCACGCCAAATTTTTCAGGGTACATCCCCACCGGACTATGTGCCGTCATGGCAAATTGATGCCAAAAACCCGATTGTAGTATACCTACTTCAAATAATTGACGTACCATTTCTAAGCTATCAACCGTTTCCTGCACCGTTTGCGTAGGATAACCATACATTAAATAAGCATGAACCATAATTCCTGCTTCGGTGAAGTTGCGGGTAACCTTTGCTACCTGTTCTACGGTTACCCCTTTGTCGATCAGTTTCAATAAACGATCGGATGCTACTTCCAATCCACCCGAAACAGCAATACAACCGGAAGCTTTGAGCAACAAACATAAATCCTGACTAAAGCTTTTCTCAAAGCGGATATTGGTCCACCAGGTAACCGCTAATTTCCTTCTGATAATTTCTAAAGCCACTTCACGCATCAACGCTGGTGGTGCCGCTTCATCCACAAAATGGAAACCATTTTGTCCCGTTTTGGCATATAAATCCTCAATGCGGTCTACAATTAATTTAGCAGCAACGGGTTCATACACTTTGATATAATCCAATGAAATATCGCAGAAAGTACATTTACCCCAATAACAACCATGAGCCATGGTGAGTTTGTTCCAGCGTCCATCGCTCCACATGCGGTGCATCGGGTTAACAATTTCAATTACTGAAATATATTTATCCAAAAGCAGGCCTGTATAATCGGGTGTGCCTACGTCTGCTTGTTTGTAGTCGTTTCTGAAAGCATCGTTACGGTAAACTACTTTACCATTTTCGAGAAGAAAAGTTCTTTTGTAAAAATGGGCTTCAGCCGGGATGGGGTGCGTAATGTTATGGTACAACAATTCGATCGGCAACTCGCCATCATCCAATGTAATGTAATCGAAAAACTCAAAAACCCGTACATCTGACAACGACCTTAATTCGGTATTTGGGAAGCCGCCGCCCATAGAAATTTTGATTTCAGGATGATTAGCTTTTATCCATTGCGCACAGCGGAAAGCGCTGTATAAATTACCCGGAAAAGGAACCGAAATCAAAAATAATTTAGGCCCTACCGTTTTAATTTTCTCTTTTAAAACCGAAATCAGGATCTGATCGATGTAAGTAGGTTCTTTTAATAAAACATTATACAACTCATCAAAAGAGTTCGCACTTCTGCCTAAACGTTCAGCATATCGGCTAAAACCGAAATTTTCGTCGATGCACTCTACAATATAATCGGAGATATCCTCCAGATAAAGTGTGGCCAGATGTTTTGCTTTATCCTGTGTACCCATCGCCCCAAAGGCCCAGTCTAATTCTTCTAAAGCAGCAAACCGTGAAGCCTGGGGCAAAAAATCATCACTACAAATCTGTAAGGCCAGGGTTGGGTTTTTCCCCTGAAGAAAGGCGATTACGGCATCAATGGTTTTTAAATATTCATCCTGTAAAGCAAAAATCCGTTTGGCGTTTTCGCTTTTAGGTTTTTGATTGTCTACCGCAAATAAATCTTGTAATCCTTTTTTAGAGAACAATTCCAAAATTACTTCAATTCCTAAGTCGGCCTGTGTTGAGCTGATATTTTTGGTATTCAGAAAACCTTTTATATACGCCGTTGCTGGATATGGAGTATTCAGTTGGGTAAACGGCGGCGTAATGGCAAGAATTTCGGTTTTCAAAAGGAATTGTTTTTCTGCAAAAGTACGGGAATTTTAGAAGTTTAGGGCTGTAATTTTAACACTATTGAACTAACTGAAAATGAACTGCGATTAATCCTCCGTGTTTTCTGTGATTCCGTGGCTGTTAATTGTCTTTGAACTTAATGACAAACTAAAACCCCGATAAACACGTTTTATACTCACATCAACACCTTTTTCTACCTGAATGAAAGTTTTTTGTTTATCCATCCTGATGCTCTGTGTGCAAATCAGCTTTGCGCAAAAAACATTTATATTTCCTAAAATTAAAACACAAGGCACTTCTGTTGAACAATTTACACCAGCCAACTGGATGATTATTGACCAGGTTGAGGGCGACCTGAACAATGATGGTTCAGCCGATTTAGCAGTGGTTTTTGAGTACAACAAACCAATTGATGAAACCCGGGTTTATGGCGATAACAGCAGCGCAATTATAAAGGAAACACAAAAACCGAGGATTTTAGCCATATTTTTCAAAGATAAATCAACAGGTGCTTTAAGTTTATCTACACAGAACAACGATTTTATTTTACGCTCGGAAGAAGGTGGTAAACTGGGCGACCCGCTACAGCAGATTGCGATTAAAGACCAACAACTCTATCTCCGTTTTCAAGGAGGATCAGAGTGGCGCTGGGAATTGGGTTATACCTTTAAATTCGAAAACAAAGATTGGTTTTTAACCAGTGCCATCAATCTTTACTTTAACCAGAACAGCGGCGATATGACAGAAAGGGTGTACGATTTCAAAACGCGTGAATTATTTACCACTGTTGGTAACCTGCACCGAAGAGACATTGCTAATAGGAGAACAAGTGAGGTATTATATTTTTCTCAACTGAGAACTTTCAAAACCTTTAAAAAGCCATGGGCCTGGGAAATTATGCCAAATGTTTATTTGTAGGTAATGATGTTTGCACCAACTTTGAGATTCGATTTCAGTAATAATAAAATTTGAGGTATAAATTCTTTTAATGTCAGATAAGTATTATCAAATGCATTCAAAACGATTATCGGAAGTGTATATTTTGAAAAATTTTGTTGAAATTGAAGATTTTTATCAAAAGTAATAAATACATCAAATTCATCGGCAATCATTAACTTCAGTAATTCTCCATTCTTAACACCATTCCAGCCCATGTCACGAACAGTATAAATCTCATGACTTTCAAAATGTTCTTTTAATCTTTTGGGAAGATTTTCATCAAGAAGCAATTTCATAGATTTTATCTATATGATCTGATGTTATCAGTTTATTAGCAACCTCTAATACACTAATAACCTGTTTCTTAGAAACACTTGGAAAATCTTCTAAAAATTCATCAATGGTGATTCCCTTTTCGACATGAAAAAATAAGGTTTCAACCGGGACTCTTGTACCTGCAAAAACAGGTAAACCTCCCAAAATATCGGCGTTGGTTGAAATAATATCTTTTAATGATTCCATAGTATATCAAATTTACTAAATTTAATCGTAAATTTTAAAGCGTAAAGTGGTTTTATTGCATCTGAGATTTTTGCAAAAGAACCACTGTTTTAGGTTAAATAAACCTGATAAAGTGGAAAGCGAGGAGCGAGTGAGGGCTTGGAACGATAGCAGGGCTGCAATCCGAAGCACTACAGCCGTTCATTTCCAAAACGATATTGACCACCTTAGTCACCTGAGCGACTTACAAACCTATCGGGTTTTAAAAACCTGATAGGTTTAGGAATCGTCAAATATGCTGCGCAATTACAAAACCACTGGCCCAGGCCCATTGAAAGTTATAACCGCCCAACCAACCGGTTACATCTAAACATTCGCCACCAAAAAACAGGTTCGGTATTTTTTTACATTCCAGCGTTTTAGAAGAAATTTCGTTGGTGTCAATTCCGCCACGCATTACCTCGGCCTTATCGTAACCTTTATCGCCTGCGGGTTTAACTTTAAAATGGTGGATTGTTTGTTCAATTAAATCGATTTCCCCTTTAGTTAATGCAGCAACAGGTTTATTTAAAGGCAAAAACTTGCCCAAGGCATCTGTAAACTTCTTGGTATAAATCCGGTTCAGCAGCGTCGACAGTAAAGTTTTACCATTTGTTTTTCTTTCCTCGTCCAATAATGCTACGATATCCTGATAGGGCAACAGGTTTAAATTAATCGTTTCGCCTCTTCTCCAGAAAGAAGAGATCTGTAAAATAGCGGGACCACTCAATCCCCAATGGGTAAAAAGAATATTTTCTTCGAAAGCGATTTCATCATTGCTGACTTCGCAAAAAACAGAATTTCCCGAAAGCTGTGAAAACCACTCTTCGTCCTTGCCGGTAATGGTTAAGGGAACCAAAGCCGGAGCAGTTTCAATTATTTTTAAACTATTTTTTTTGGCAAAACGCAAGGCAAAATCGGTAGCGCCCATTTTTGGAATTGGTAAGCCACCAGCTGCAATTACCAGCTTGGCTGCTGTTAAAACAACAGTTTTACCATTCTTCTCATAACTTACTTTAAAGCCGTCAGGTAATATTTCAATGTCTTTTACATCAGCACTACACCTAACTTCCTGATCAAAATCCTCGCAGATGGAAGTAAAAACCTGTACCACATCTTTGGCGTTTTTATCATCAGGAAATAATTGTCCCAAAGTTTTTTCTTTGCCTGCTATGCCATAAGTTTCAAAAAAACTGATGGTATCATCAACTGTCCACTGGGTAAAGGCAGATTTAACAAAATGAGGATTGGCTGATATAAACTGCTCAGCTGATGCGAATTGGTTGGTATAATTGCAGCGGCCGCCACCAGAAATTAAAATTTTGGCACCAGGTTTTTCGTTTTTTTCGAGCACAATTACTTTTTTACCCAGATAGCCTGCCTGCACCGCACACATCAATCCACAAGCACCTGCACCAATAATTATTGCATCAGCATTCATCAATAAAATTTATTATGGTTACTTTTGTGCAAAAATAGCATTATTTTCAAGCGCATGGCAAAACAGATTAGCGAATTAAAATTAGGTATTTTAGGTGGCGGGCAATTGGGCAGAATGCTCATACAACAGGCAATCAATTATAATGTAAGCACTTTGGTTTTAGATCCTGATCCTGATGCTCCCTGTAAGCATATCTCAAATTATTTCGAAAATGGTTCCATTACCGATTTTGATACCGTTTATAACTTCGGAAAAAAGGCCGATATCATCACCATTGAAATTGAAAAAGTAAATATCGATGCGCTTGAGCAGCTGGAAAAAGAAGGTAAAAAAGTTTTTCCCCAATCGAGGGTAATCCGTTTAATTCAGGATAAAGGCGTACAAAAACAGTTTTTTAAAGAAAATGATATTCCTACCTCCCCTTTCCAGATTGTAAATACAAAGGAAGATATGGAAAATAGTCCTTTTCATTTTCCTTACATTCTGAAATTGAGGAAAGATGGTTATGATGGTAAAGGCGTAATGAAAATCAATAGTGCGTCAGATCTTGACAATGCTTTTGATGCGCCTTGTATTATTGAAAAACTGGTCGATTTTGATAAAGAAGTTGCAGTGATTGTAGCCCGTAATGCCAATGGCGATATGAAAACCTTCCCAATGGTAGAAATGGAATTTAATCCTGAAGCCAACCTGGTAGAATTTTTAATTTCCCCTTCAACTTTTGCCGAGAGTTTGCAGCAAAAGGCAGAAAATATTGCCAAAAACATAGCTTCTGCGATGAATATTACCGGAATTTTAGCGGTTGAGATGTTTGTTTGCAAAGACGGAGAATTATTAGTTAATGAGGTAGCCCCTCGTCCGCACAATAGCGGTCACCAAACAATTGAAGGCAATTATGTTTCTCAATTTGAGCAGCATTTACGCTCAATTTATAACTTACCATTAGGCGATACCAGCAGCATTACCAATGCCATTATGATTAATTTACTTGGCGAAAAAGGTTTTGAAGGTGTAGCCAGATATGAAAATTTAGAAAAAATATTGGCCATTGATGGCGTTTATGTTCACTTATATGGCAAGAAATACACAAAACCTTTTCGCAAAATGGGCCATGTAACCATTGTAGATATTGACAGGGAAAAGGCGATTGAAAAAGCAAGGTTTGTACAAAAAACATTGAAGGTAATCGCTTAAGCCACCTAGCCCCTTGAAGGGGAACCAATATCGAAGTGGAAATACAAAATTATAAAAGAAGTTAAAAAAGAAATAAAATAAATATGAGTCAAGGAAATTCAAATTCGGCCTTAGTAGGAATTATCATGGGTAGCAAATCAGATTTACCTGTGATGCAAGATGCTGCTGATGTATTAAAAGAATTTGGAATAAACTACGAAATTACGGTTGTTTCTGCACACAGAACACCAGAACGCATGTTTAATTATGCTAAAGAAGCACAAGGCCGTGGCCTAAAGGTAATTATTGCAGGTGCCGGCGGTGCTGCTCACCTACCTGGGATGGTGGCTTCTATTACTACTTTACCGGTAATTGGTGTTCCGGTTAAATCATCAAACTCTATTGATGGCTGGGACAGTATTTTATCGATTTTACAAATGCCAAATGGTATTCCCGTTGCTACGGTAGCTTTAAATGCTGCTAAAAATGCAGGTTTACTGGCTACGCAGATCCTGGCTACAGCTGATGAATCTTTAACGGTTAAAATGCAGACTTATAAAGATGAATTAAGAAGAAAAGTTGAAGAAAGTGCTGACAGTCTTGAGTCCTAAGTCGTGAGTCTTTAGTCTATTCAACTGTAAAAATAAAACGGGCGATATAATCTATTTACATTGCCCATTTTATTATAATATTACTTTTCTGGAAACTGAAAACTGCCAATTACCAACTGAAAACTAACTAATTCAAACTCGGATCTACCGGAAAATTACTGATATGCGCATATTTCGGGCCTAGATTTACAATTACATCCCGCCAAAGCTTTTCATCATCATTACTAAAAATAAGGTCCGGATTAAAAATATCACTCACCATCCATGCATTTTGATCTATTTCCCGGTCAAGCTGTCCATAATCCCAGCCTGAATAACCCATAAAAAATTTCACTTCATCCTGGCTTACTGCGTTAGTATTTAAGAGGATTTTAAGTGTTTCAAAATTTCCACCCCAGTATAAACCATTTCCTATATCTTCACCACTTTGCAATTTATCATAACACCTATGAATAAAATGTAAGGTATCCGCAGCAACAGGTCCACCGAAGTAAATGTAGTTTTTTGCATCCCGTAAATCCTGAATAACATCGTTCAGGATCAGGTTTCCTACTTGATTAAGTATATAGCCTACCGTACCATCATCACCATGTTCGGTTAACAATACCACAGATCTTTTAAAATTAGGATCGGCCATAAAAGGTTCCGAGATGAGTAAGCGGCCGGTTTTTGGTTTTATATTGTTCAGCATGATGATAATCATTTGTTACACCGTAAAAGATGCCTATTTTTGTTGTATGCAAGTTACAAATGAATTTCTACAAAACCTGCGCCAAGATTACAAAAGCGCTTCGCTAGACGAATCTGACGTTGATCAAGATCCGATTGTCCAGTTTCAAAAATGGTTTCAACATGCGGTTGATGCCCAGATATACGAACCAAATGTAATGACTTTGGCTACAGCTGATAAAGCTGGCCGACCAGATGCGCGTATTGTGTTATTAAAAGGGGTTGATGGAGACGGTTTTAGGTTTTTCACCAATTACCTGAGTGCCAAAGGGAAAGAACTTAAACGCAATCCTTACGCTGCTTTGGTATTTTTCTGGCCTGAACTGGAAAGACAGGTGAGAATTGAAGGAACAGTGGAAAAACTGGATAAAGAAACATCTGAAGCCTATTTCAACACCAGACCGATTGCCAGTCAGATTGGAGCAGTAGTTTCACCACAGAGCCAGATTATTCCGGACAGAACATTTTTGGAAGAAAAAGTTGAAGAACTTAAAGCTAAAAGTACCGACAAAGGTGTTGCTAAACCAGCGCATTGGGGCGGTTATATCGTAAAACCGACAAGAATAGAGTTTTGGCAAGGAAGAAGAAGCAGGTTGCACGACAGGATAAACTTCGAACTGATAAAAGGCATCTGGACTAAAACCAGGTTAGCACCATAAGGTTTTTTATAAAAATCAAAAGAGATCAGCTTTACAGCAAGATCTTTATTTCAACTAATCGTTTACTCGTAAATTCTCTTTTTCTAATCTCCTAAAGGATGAAACAAATCGCAGTTATAGGATCTGGTACTATGGGAAATGGCATCGCCCATACCTTTGCACAATTCAATTATAAAGTCAACCTGATTGATATCAATCAGCCTGCATTGGACAATGCCATACAAACTATTACTAAAAATTTAGACAGACAGCTTGCAAAAGGAACCTTAACAGAAGATCATAAAGCAGCCACTCTGAATAACATCTCTAGCTACACGTCAATAAAAGATGGTGTTCAAAGTTCCGATTTAATTGTAGAAGCCGCTACCGAAAACGTAGACTTAAAATTGAAAATTTTTAAGGATTTAGATGAGTATGCGCCTGCACATGCTATTCTCGCTTCCAATACCTCCTCTATTTCCATTACGCAAATTGCTGCTGTAACCGGAAGAGGTGATAAGGTAATCGGAATGCACTTTATGAACCCGGTTCCGGTAATGAAGTTAGTAGAAGTAATAAGAGGTTATGCCACCAGTGATGAAACGACCAGTATCATTATGTCGCTTTCCCAAAGTTTGGAGAAAGTTCCTGTTGAAGTAAATGATTATCCTGGTTTTGTGGCCAACCGCATTTTGATGCCGATGATCAATGAAGCCATTTACACGCTTTATGAAGGCGTAGCTGGTGTGTATGAAATTGATACCGTAATGAAATTAGGAATGGCACACCCTATGGGACCTTTGCAGTTAGCCGATTTTATTGGTCTGGATGTTTGTTTGGCCATACTAAAAGTATTAAACGATGGTTTTGGTAATCCCAAATACGCGCCATGCCCGTTACTGGTAAACATGGTGGCGGCAGGGAAAAAAGGTGCTAAAACTGGTGAAGGCTTTTATAAATATATTTCGGGATCAAAAGACCTCACTGTTTCTGATAAATTCAAAAGATCCTAATTTTTTTAGCATTTAATTTTATATTTGCCGTATGAATGAGAACCTGGACCCTGAAGCAAGCAATCTGACCCCTACCGATCGTGATATTGAAAGGGTTTTAAGGCCACAGGCTTTTGAAGATTTTACGGGGCAGGAAAAAGTGATGGAAAACCTGAAGATTTTTGTTCAGGCGGCGAAACTCCGCGGTGAGGCTTTAGATCATGTTCTTCTGCATGGCCCTCCCGGATTAGGTAAAACCACACTTTCTCATATCATTGCCAATGAAATGGCAACTGGAATAAAAGTAACCTCTGGTCCGGTATTAGATAAACCTGGCGACCTGGCTGGTTTATTAACTGGCCTGGATGAAGGTGATATCCTTTTTATTGATGAGATCCATCGTTTATCTCCTCTTGTGGAAGAATACCTGTATTCTGCAATGGAAGATTTTAAAATTGATATTATGCTTGAAACTGGCCCGAATGCCCGTTCCGTACAGATATCGCTTAATCCTTTTACGTTGGTTGGTGCCACTACGCGTTCTGGGTTGTTAACGGCGCCTTTAAGAGCTCGTTTCGGAATTAATGCCCGTTTGGCTTATTACGATGCTAAGCTACTCACCACAATTGTACTACGCTCTTCTGATATATTAAAAACCCCTATAAGTGACGAAGGTGCCTATGAAATTGCCCGCCGTAGCCGTGGTACGCCCCGTATAGCAAATGCTCTTTTACGCAGAACAAGAGATTTTGCGCAGATTAAGGGAAATGGAAATATCGATACCGAAATAGCCCGCTATGCCTTAAATGCACTAAATGTGGATGAACATGGCTTAGATGAGATGGATAACAGGATTCTGGTTACCATTATCGACAAATTTAAGGGCGGTCCGGTAGGTTTAAAAACCATTGCGACGGCTGTTGGAGAAGATGAAGGTACTATTGAAGAGGTTTATGAACCCTTTTTAATCCAGGAAGGCTATATTATGCGTACTTCACGTGGCCGCGAGGTTACCGAAGCGGCTTACAAGCACTTAAAGAAAAATTATCCTGGCCAAACCGGTAAATTGTTTTAATACAAGATTTTTTCTTGCTAAATCGTCATTTCGACTGAAGTGCAACGGAATGGAGAAATCTAGTATCGTAGTGTTTAAAGATCTCTCCACTGAGATTGAACAATAAGATTTAAAGACCCTGAAATAAATTACCTTCGGTGAACTCGCTTAAAGCTCAGTTTACTTCGTAGCTTTCCGTTTCACTACAGGTCAGGGTGACGCATCGCAGGAGGATTTTGATAAATCTCGTGGCTCGTCCTCCTGAACTTGTTTCAGGATCTTCAAAGAAATATATAATCCATCTGAACATTTAAGCCCTTTTGGTGTTCATAAAATAGAAATCAAACATTATGAATATTGAATTACGTAAACTAACGCTCGAAGATTACGCAGATCTTAAAGAATCTATGCTCCAGGCCTACGACAGTATGGGCGGTTCCATCTGGCCAAAATCAAGTATTGCAAAACTTATAAATATTTTTCCCGAGGGGCAGCTCTGTATCGCAGTTGATGATAAGGTTGTAGCCTGTTCCCTTGCCATTATTGTAGAGTACGACGAATATGGAGATCGGCATACCTACAAGTTGATTACTGGTGATTATTCTTTTACAACACACGATCCAAATGGCGACACCCTGTATGGTATCGAAATTTTTGTGCACCCGGAATATCGGGGTTTACGGTTAGGAAGGAGACTATATGAAGCCCGGAAAGAACTCTGTGAAAGCCTTAACCTCAAAAGCATTATTGCCGGCGGAAGAATTCCTGGTTACCATCAATATTCGGAGAAGTTAAGCCCAAGACAATATATAGATAAGGTAAAGGCAAAAGAAATTTACGACCCAACGCTAACTTTTCAGATTTCGAATGATTTTCACGTCAGAAAAGTATTAAAGAATTATTTGCCAGGCGATAAAGAATCGAAAGAATATGCGACCTTAATTGAGTGGAATAATATTTATTACCAGGGTATTGATGCCTCTGCCCGTTCGGCAATGACTATCCGTTTAGGTTTAGTGCAGTGGGAAATGCGTTTGTTCCCAAATATGGAAGCTTTTTATGAACAGGTAGAATTTTTTGTTGATGCTTTGAGCGGTTACAAATCAGATTTCGTGATGTTCCCTGAGTTATTTAATACGCCACTGTTGCAACCGTACAATCACTTACCAGAAATTGAGGCTATGCGAAAGCTTGCTGAAAAAACGGAAGAGATTGTACAAAAAATGCATGAATATTCATTAAGCTACAATACAAACATTATTACCGGCAGTATGCCACTTATTGAGGATGGTAAACTTTACAATGCTACTTACCTTTGTCACCGTACGGGTAAAATAGATGAGTATAGAAAAATTCACATCACACCAAATGAGCAAAAATATTACGGCATGATTGGTGGAGATAAAGTGCAGGTTTTCGATACTGATTGCGGTAAAGTGGGCATCTTGATTTGTTATGATGTAGAATTCCCTGAATTAAGCCGTATTTACGCCGAGCAGGGTATGCAAATTTTATTTGTACCATTTTTAACCGATACACAGAACGGTTATACACGCGTACGCCATTGCGCGCAGGCAAGAGCAATAGAAAATGAATGTTACGTGGCCATTGCAGGGTGCGTGGGCAATCTACCTAAGGTAAATAATATGGATATTCAGTTTGCCCAATCAGCAGTCTTTACCCCGTCCGATTTTGCTTTTCCAACCAATGCCATCAAAGCAGAGGCAACACCCAATACCGAAATGGTACTGGTAGTAGATGTTGACTTACATTTATTAGACGAACTACATCATTATGGAACGGTAAAAGTATTAAAAGACAGGCGGAAAGACCTTTACCAGGTTAAACTTTTAAAATAAGTACTATAAAAATGCCGGTCAAATTAATGTACCGGCATTTCATTTTTGATCTAAAGCTAATTATTTTCTCATCACAAACCAGATAATCAAACCGATAATTACCGCTAGAGGTAATACCCACTTCAAGGCTTGTCCTCCTCCATTTTCATCTTTCTCTGTAACGGCTGGTTTTGCCGGTCCCGGATCTTCTTTATGATTTTCGTAATCTTTTTCAATCGGTTTAGGAGCTTCTCCTGATTCCGTATGTTGTGGATCTATATTTTCCATAGCTAATGCTTTAAAAGCTCTCCCTGCGTAGTGTTACAACAATCAGGAGGAACCATAATTAATTAATTTAGTTTCTGTTTCTAGAACAAGTGATTAATGAAAATGTTTTAAATCCTAAGCCTTATCTTTGCAGATCGGTGTACAACAATTATGCAAAATATAGCCAGCTGATCAAAGATGAAGCCATGCGTTTAGGTTTCATGGCCTGTGGCATTGCTAAAGCTGAATTCCTTGAAGAGGAAGCGCCAAGATTGGAAAATTGGCTCAACCAAAACCGTCATGGCGAAATGAAATACATGGAAAATTATTTTGATAAACGCCTTGATCCCAGATTACTGGTTGATGGCGCTAAATCGGTAATTTCCTTATCGCTAAACTATTATACTGAAGAAAAACAGTCAGACCCCAACGCACCAAAAATTTCCAAGTATGCGTACGGACAAGATTACCATACCGTAATTAAAGAGAAATTAAAAGAACTGACTCATTTTATAGAAGAAAATATTGGAGAAGTTTCCGGAAGGGCATTTGTAGATTCTGCTCCGGTTTTAGACCGCGCCTGGGCAAAAAAATCAGGAATTGGCTGGATTGGTAAAAATTCTAACCTGATTAGTAAAACCGATGGTTCTTTTTTCTTCCTTGCTGAATTGATTGTTGACCTGGAATTGGGTTACGATCATCCTTATCAGGCAGATTACTGTGGAAGCTGCACCCGCTGTTTAGATGCCTGCCCTACTGATGCCATTATTGCACCACAGGTTGTGGATGGAACGAAATGCATCTCCTACCTCACCATTGAGCTCAAAAATGAAATCCCAAATGAGTTTAAAGACAAAATGAGCAACTGGATGTTTGGCTGCGATATCTGTCAGGATGTTTGCCCATGGAACCGTTTCTCAAAAGCGCACAATGAAGAGGCCTTTAAGCCCGGGAATGGATTACTGGATTTGAACGCAAAAGACCTCACTGAAATTACAGATGATGTTTTTAAAAAGGTTTTTAAAGGATCGGCAGTTAAGCGCACCAAATTTACCGGACTGAAAAGGAATATCGATTTTCTGAAACCTGAAAATTAGTTTGATATTAAAAGTTCTATCTGATCAATCCAAACTGCCTTGCGATCGTAAGTTTTATTAAAATTATCTAGTATAATTTTTTTATCATAAACAGCCATTTTTTCAGTGCGTTTAACTCCATTTATAAAAACAGATACCGGTTTACTTACATCAATCATTTCTGGTGATAGAAAGATGGTCAGCGATTTAACCTGTGAAGTTTCTATATGAAATTCGTTATTGCTAAATGTAGCCTTAACTGCCCCCGATTTTCTTGGAAAGTTAAATGCTTTAAATAATGTATCGGTTGTAATAACTGTATCTTTTGATTGATCATAGTCAACTACTTTAAATATATCGAAATTTATTATTTTGTGCCAATCTGCTGGTTTATTGACCGTATCCAATGCTGTAATCTGGATCCAGTCTGTTTTACCATATTTCACATCATCGCATTCCCAATAAATGGATTTTTGAAATGGATTTCTGGTTCTGCTTTTTAAATCCTTAAATAATAACTGGTAAGCAGGCTCAGATTCATCAAATTGCGGAAACCAGTGAGGCCACCCTTTATATCGGTGATCCTGATAATCTGCCCCCATTTTTTTCATTATTATATTTAAAGAATCATTTGCGTCTGGTGGGAAGTAGTAATCTTCATCCGTAGACACATTAAAAAACGATCTGTTTAAAATATTGCGCACAAATGTGCCTCCGGTTCTAACCTTTGGCTGCGTATTAAATCCATAAAAGCCGGCAAACGGACTTTGTTGCTTCATTAAATAAGAAAAAGAACCTGTTGCTCCGTTTGAATGCCCGGTGATGAAAACTTTATCATCATCTACATTGATGGATTTTTTAATTTCCTTTAGCATTGCTGGTACCATAAAGAAACCATCATCAGGTTTCATCCAGTTAAATTTCTTTGAACCTTTTGGATAAACCATTATTACCTCATTTACAGCAGCATATTTGGTATAATATCTGTTCCAGCCATCCATAACCCAGGATGCATTTTGAAAACTCGAAAGGCCATTACCACTTACCGCTCCATGAAGAAAAAATAGTACAGGATAGCTTTTTTTCGGATTATAGTGTGATGGTAAACTAACATAATACGAGGTAATTAAACTATCTGTCACTTTAAATTCGACGGAATAACCAATGTACTTTTTTGCCTGATAGGCATTGAAGGATTTAATCTCCTGATATGCTTGTTTGCCATCCTTAGCTTTAAAATAAGTGTCCTGTTTTAAGGGGCCAGCCTGGAATTCATCCTGCCGATCGTGCAACTTTTTAAAAAAAACTGACTTCATCTTTTGAGCTTTCGCCAATACGACCGGCCATCTGCTATCTTTAAAAAGATTTTTATATTCATTTTGAGGATATTCAAACGTTAAATAATCCCATGTAGTTCTTTCATCATTATTTAGCGCCAGGAAATGATTTATATATTCGAATGCACCGTTATTATCTTTAAGTTCTGAAGCTAAAACAGATGCTTTATATAGAGACTGGTCGCTTACCTCTTTTGGAAATTGTATAAATGCCTTTTTGTATAAGTTTAGAGATTTCCTGTAATAGACAGTATCCTTTGCATCCCACATCACATTTAATGCACTATCGGTTAACCTGGTATAGGTTTGGGCATTTAATTTTAAAACAATACTTAAAAATAAAAACAGGATCAGAATTTTCTTCATGGCTATTGATTTAGATCCTCAAATTTAAGAGAGAATTGGATGCCATAATTGTAAAATTGGGACATTTGGCTAACTGCTAAACTTCCAGAAGGTATCCTCTTTACCGATAATCTTTCCATCATTAAAAAACTTGGCTGGAGCAACACCTGTGAGTAATTTGCAGGCTTTAATAAAATGAGATTGATCGGTATAGTTTGCCTGATGAGAAAGATCAGATAGATTCTGATCTCTGTTATTACTTAACTTATTCGACATTAATTCTCTAAAACGCACAATCGACCTGTATTTCTGTGGACTGATATTAAGATATTTATGAAATAGCCGGTTTAAATGTTTTCTGCTGATGCCAAGTTTATTTTCAGCAATCGAGTCAATTGAAATATCATCAACGTTATCGCGAAATAAGTCTAATGCTTTTTCAATGTATAAGTTCTCAACTTTAGCATATCGCTTAATAAGCAGATGATCAACGAAAGTAACAAGTTTTTCAATATTACTTGTTCCGAATAACTGCTTAATTTCTTCCTCCTCAAAAAACGAAAAATTTGCATCGAATGTCAATAATGATGAACCATTTAAAAATTGATTAATTCCAAAGGGGTTAAAAACAATAGCTATTTTACAAACAAATCCAATTTGCGTAACCTTTAATGGCCGTTCTCTGATCGGGGTATAAATCTGAACGGGTTTCGACTCAATATCAAATTCCAAAATGGCATGGTCTGGTTCGTATTTAAAACGATGACTGCTATATAACGAGATGGTATTGTTATAATGAGGGTAGCAAATATACTCGTTTTCTTCATTTTGATTATCGGTGATGTGCAGGTAATAATAACTTACATATTTCCTTATTAGTTCACTTTCTGGCTTAAAGGTTTCGAATATGCGCATTAAACAAGCTCATTAAATATCAATTCACCGTCCCCCGCTTTAATTCACCGAAAAGCTGTTATCACTTTTAATCTTATCAGGCGTGTGTGGGTTCCCCATCACAACTTTAGATAATTTTTTAGTAGTCTTCACTTCAATTTTTACCAGTCGATCACCTTTTTCCCATACGCCAATAGTACTGTGATTTTTTTCTTTGGTACCGTCTTCAAAGGTTAGCGTTAAATCAATAGGCAAAGGCTTAACACTTTTATTTTCAATACTTACTGTATATCCACCTGAAGTTTTATCTACGGCTTTAATGGCCATATCGGTCACACCATCTTCAAAAAACCAGGCTTTCCAAAACCAGTTCAAATTTTTACCACTGCCCTCGTTTATACTGTTAAAGAAATCGTAGGGCATTGGGTGTTTGCCATTCCAGTTTTGGATATAAGTATGCAAAGCCTTAGTAAACAATTCATCTCCCAGATAATCTTTAACGTACAAATATCCTAAACCAGGTTTAGGATAGGAGTTGGTAAAAGAGCCTGATCCTTTTAAATCAGGCGTCAAAGTCATAATTGGTGTATCGTCTTTCCCGCCAGAAGATGAAGCAGTAGGCTGCACACCATATTCATCTACAATGCTAGAATCAATCATTGGTGATATTAGCCACTCACCGATAGTTGCCCAACCTTCATCCATCCAACCATACTTGGTTTCATTTATACCCATATAAAACGGGAACATGGTATGAAAAATTTCATGATCAGTTAGGGTAATGGCATCCGTACGATTATCAACCGGATTATCATTTACCATCATTGGGTATTCCATCTGGTCTAAACCATCAAATATTGTTTCATGGCTATAAGGGAAAGGCCATTTTGGAAAAGTATAACTCATCGCTTCTACCGTTTTACGGGCAAAATCGATCACTTCATAATAATCTTTATGTTTATGGTTAAAAACAGCATCTACACGGGTTCTTCTTTTCGTTTTAGGATCAACCACTAAACTGCTCGATTTCCATAAGTAATGATCACTCAAAGCAAATACAAAATCGGTTACATGCCTGGCTTCAAATTTAAAAGTATTATAAGCATTAGGCTGCGTTACTTTTTTATCGGCTAAATCTTTATCAGTAATCACATCAATTATAGCATCGTTCTTTTCGGCAGATAACATTCTCGAAACAATATCTTTCTGGAAAACTTCCGAAGGATTTTTCAGGTCTCCTGTGGCCCATACACCATAACCTCCTGGCACCGTAATTGAAGCATTAAACTGATCAAAGTCGTTGTAAAATTCTTCAGCACCTGTATATGGAAATTTGTTCCAGCCATCTACATCGTCATAAACTGCGATACGCGGAAAAAAGTAAGCCACAAAATGCGAACCTTCATCAACCTGTCCGGTACGCGTATGCGATCCTTTATTTAAAGTATAACTATAATCAATAGAAAAGCTAATGGTTTTGCCTGGTACAACAGCAGGGACATTAACGGTCATATTTGTTCCATCAATTTTAAAATCGGCTATTGATTTGCCGTTTGCTGCCATTTTTTCTATAGTCACTCCATCACCAAGATCAGATTCTGCCAATTTTGATTTTCTTGGTGTACCCTTTTTATATAGATTTGGATATAGTTTAAACCAGATTTCCTTCAAAGTATCAGGACTGTTATTGGTATAAGTTACCTGAACCTTACCCTTTAATAACCTGCTGCCAGGATTAAAATCTACATTCAAATTGTATTTAGAAGTATTTTGCCAATAATGCTTACCGGGTTTCCCATTCGCATTTCTGGTTTCCTTTTGATAAGTTTTCTGAAATACGGGTGCTATCGGTAAAGTAGTTTGCGCACTAGCGTAAAAAGCTGCACACAGTAAAAGGCTAAATATTTTTATAGATTTCATTTTTTTAGCTTAGGGCTTAGCGCAATGCGCATAGCGTTTAACAATTATCCGGTCTACTACTTACCAAATTTCATCTTCAATTGTTCCAACATATCCGTATTAATCGGCTGAGCAGGTTTTTCTGGCTTCGGCTGAGGTTTCTGCTGATACTGAGGCTTATTTGCAGGCGTGTTATTTTGAGGTCGTGCTGCCTTGTTCTCATTTTTCTTCGCATTGAACTTTGCCCACTCCTCGTCTAATTTCTTCTTTGTGTACAATGGAAAATCGCCATTTTTCATCCAGGCATAATAGCTAGGTTCTACCGAAAATACCTGAGCAGTAGTTTTACCTTTGTGTTTACCAAAGTTAAAACATACCTCATCGCTATCATTGTAAACCAAACGACCAGCAAAATCTACTGGTTTGTTAATATTAGTGAAGATATGCAGTGCATCTACGTCATTTACAACTGGAATGCTTTTTACACCTTGTTTATTCTCAAACTCAGTTTCTTTGTACATTTCCAGCTGCCCAAGTAAAACCTTGTAAGTGGCAATAACATCAGCTTCTGCAGCATGCGCATTAATTAAATCTTCCTGACAATAGAACTTATACGCTGCTTTTAAGGTACGCTGTTCCATTTGGTGGAATATATTCTGTACATCAACAAATTTACGGCTGTTCATGTCAAAATCAACTTCTGCTCTTAAAAATTCTTCTAAAAGCATTGGGATATCAAATTTGTTTGAATTGTATCCAGCCAGATCACTATCTCCGATAAATTCAGCAATTTCTACTGCTAAAGTTTTAAAGGTAGGCTCATTAGCAATGTCTTCATCATAAATACCGTGTATTAACGAAGTTTGCAAAGGAATTGGCATTTCCGGATTTACCCGCCAGGTTTTAATAAGTTCGGAACCATCTGGCATGGCTTTTAAAATCGCTATTTCAACGATCCTGTCAGCTCCAACATTAACTCCAGTAGCTTCTAAATCAAAAAATGCTAGAGGACGCTTTAAATTTAATTTCATTTCTTATGATGTGAGATTAGCGACATTAGATTTGAATCGGAATGTCAAATTCTTTTTTTCCAAAAATGCTAAAAAGGTTTCATTAGTTCTGTAAAACAGCTTTATTAATTTATAAATTTAATTGTCATATTATTTTAGAATGTTACTTTGCAGCGTTAAATTGCGGCAATTTATATACGCTCAAATGAATAAAATATTAGCCATACTATTCCTTCTGTTTTTATCACTAACCACTCATGCTCAAAACTTTAACTTTGGATCAATCACTTATGACGATTACGAATTCGACAGAAAAAAATTAGACAGCAATGCGAATGCTGTTGTTTTAAAAGAATTTGGTACCGCATCAATTCAACGCGACGACATTACAGGCAGTTTAGAGTTGATTTTTGAACAGCATGTAAAAATTAAAATCTACAATAAAGAAGGCTTTAAAGAAGCTAATATTGTTATTCCAACCTATAAAGATGAATCCCGCGAAGAGACGATTAGTGATTTAAAAGCTTCTACCTTTAATTATGTAGACAATAATTTTGTTGAAACCATTATGGACAGGAAAGCCATTTTCACCGAAAATCGGTCGAAATACACCAGACTAACCAAGTTTACCCTTCCGAACCTCAAAGAAGGCTCAATAATTGAATATAGTTACAGGTTAAAATCGCCCAACTTATTTAATTTCAGAACATGGGAGTTTCAAGGCGACATTCCAAAGGTGATTAGTGAGTATTTGGTTTATATTCCAGGGATTTACAACTATAACGTTTCTCTACGCGGATTTCAAAAACTGACTGATCAAAAATCAGAATTGAGCAAAGAATGTTTAAGGCTTTCAGGCGTTGCTATCGATTGCTCAAAAATCACCTACGTGATGAAAAATATTCCGGCATTTATTGAGGAAGATAACATGACTGCTCCGAGTAACTTCAAATCGGCCATCTACTTCGAGCTTTCTGATGTTCAGAATTTAAACGGTAGTAAAACGTCCTATACCAAAACGTGGAAAGATATTGATTATGAGCTCTCATCCTATAAAACACTGGGCGACCAGATGAAAAGGAAAGATGTTTTTAAAGACCTCATTCCAGAAATCACAAAAGGAAGTTCAACGGATTTAGACAAAGCAAAAGCCATTTATAATTATATCAAAAAACAGATCAAGTGGAATAATTATTACGGAAAATACGCAGAAGATAATATTAAAAAAGCATTGGAAAACAGATCTGGCAATGTGGCAGATATTAACCTGAGCTTAATTGCAGCACTTTCTGCAGCTGGTTTGGATGCGGAAGCCGTTATACTCTCTACCCGTGATAATGGAACGGTAAACAAGCTTTATCCGGTTATGAGCGATTTTAATTATCTGGTTGCAAAAGTGAATATTGCCGATAAAAGTTATTTGTTGGATGCTACAGAACCACTGTTACCCTTCGGTTTGTTACCACTACGGTGCATTAACGACCAGGGAAGGGTAATCAATTTGAAAAAACCATCTTACTGGATTGATTTAAAGGCCAGCCAGAAAACAACTACCAGTTATATTCTTATGGGAAAAATGACTACCGATGGGAAAATTACCGGCACTTTAACTACCTACACAATGGGTTACGCGGCATATAGCAAACGTAAAGATATTCTTCGATACAATTCTCCGGATGAATATGTCGAGAAACTTGATGAACGTTTAACCAGAATTAAAATACTGGATCATCAAATTTTGAACCTGGATAGTGTAGAAAATTCTTTGATAGAAAAATATGAGGTGGAATTTACCATAAACGATGGTACCAATAGAGATCAGTTTTATTTTAGTCCATTTTTTATCAATACCATTTCAAAAAATCCGTTTAATTTAAACGAACGCACCTATCCTGTTGATTTAGGCGCAGCGTCTGACGAGCGCATCGTCATCAATGTACTTTTACCGGAAAAATACCAATTGCTGGAAAAACCAAAAGATATGGCTATTGCTTTGCCGGATGCTGGTGGAAAGTATTTACTACAGACGGGTTTGGATGAAAACACCATTTCCGTAAGTCAGATTTTACAGTTTAACAATGCTATTTATCAACCAGGAGAATATCTTTTCTTAAAGGAATTTTATAGCAAGATCATCCAGAACCAGAAAACAGAATTTTTATTAAAAAAGGCAAATTAAATGAGATTCTTATTTACCGTATTTTTCTTGCTTTTAATTTCTGCTGTTGGCTTTGCGCAAGACAACTATGATGTCGATTTAATTCCCGCTAACCTGCGCAACCGGGCCAATGCCTGCATCAGAAATGAAGAAACAACCATTGATATGCGCTCGCCTGATAATGTAATGCTCAATGTAAAAAAAGCCATTACGGTATTTAACCAAAATGGAGAGGATGAAGCCCGGCTGGTACTCTATTACGATAAAAACATTTCGATCAAAAGCATAAAGGGAGAAGTTTACAATAGCGTTGGTAAACTTACTAACAAGTTTTCTCAGAACGATTTTGCTGATATGAGCGCTGCCGACGGATTCTCTTTATTTGTTGATAGCCGCGTAAAACACTATCTGCCATCAATAAACCAATATCCTTACACCCTGGTTTACAATTATGAAATTAGAAATAAGCAAAACCTGATTATTCCAGATTGGAGTCCAAAACCAGCAGATGATGTTTCTGTAGAGAAAAGTACCTATACCTTTATTTGTAAGCCAACAGATCAGGTAAGAATAAAAACACAGAATTATAGTGCAACACCAGAAATACTAACTGATGATAAGCAGAAAAAAACAATTTGGAAAGTAAATAATATCCTGGCCGTTAGAACTGAACCCTATAGTCCGGCTCGCGAAACTTATGCCACCAATATCCAGATTGCGCCGCAAGCATTTTATTATTACAACCATAAAGGCAGTTATACCAACTGGAAAGAGCTGGGTAAATGGATTTATGAAGATTTATTAGCAGAACGCAAAGCCTTGCCACCTGCAACCGTTGAAATGGTAAAAGATCTGGTAAAAAACGAAAGAACGGACAAAGATAAAGCGCGTAAAATCTATCAGTATTTACAAGACAAAACAAGATACATCAGCGTACAAATTGGTATTGGGGGTTTTCAGCCCATTGCGGCCGGCGAGGTAGACCGCCTAGGTTATGGCGATTGTAAAGCTTTGGTAAACTACATGCAAAGCCTGTTGAGTGCAGCCGATATAGAATCGCATTACTGTGTGGTAGAAGCTGGTTCTGAAAAAAAGAGTATGGATCCGAAATACGCCAGTATGGTGCAGGGTAATCACATTATTCTTTGTATGCCTTTAAAAGGCGATACCACCTGGCTGGAATGTACCAGCCAAAAAATTCCGTTTGGTTTTTTAAGCGATTTTACTGATGATAGACTGGTACTGGCCTGTACTGCCGATGGCGGAAAACTATTGCGTACGCCAAAACTAACAACAGCTGAGAACTTGCAGACACGTAAAGCCGAGTTAACTGTTCAACCAGATGGAAGTATTTCAGGCAAAATGAGTACCGTTTATGCCGGCTCCCAGTACGAAAATCAGGAATCAATGATTGGTAAACCTGTAACCGAACAACATAAGTTATTAAAAGAAACTTACAACATTGATAATATCGATTTTGAAACAGTTTCTTTCGCTCAGAAAAAAGATATTAACCCTAAATTAATAGAAGATCTAAAAATCAATATCAGAAATTATGCACCAGTAAATGGGAATAAGATGTTTTTACAGCCCAATGCTTTTAACATAAAACGATCAATCCCAGAAATAAAGAACAGAACGCTACCCGTTTACATTAACCGGGGTTATACTGATGAAGATACGATTGTATACACCCTGCCTGATAATGTAGACACCAAATTAATTATAGGACAGGATAAAACGTTTAAAAGCGATTTTGGGCAATATGTGTGTAAAATATCTATAGAAGGCAACAAATTAACCTATCACCGAAAATTTGTTTTAAATGATGGAACATTCCCGGCGGAACAGTACTCAGCATTTTCGAAATTTATAAATGATGTAAATTCGGCTGATTATTTAAAACTTGCCCTTAGCTTAAAGAAATAGACCACTTTTTTAATAATTGTAAAAATCTGCGCTTCTTTTCTGCGTAATCTGTGGGAAACAAAGCGCCCTTAGCTTAAAAAAATAATCCCCAAACCGATTCCAATAATCATAATGAGGTACATTAGGATTTCTGTAGAAGCAAATTTCTTGTACTTAGTCCAGAAGGAATAATCATTTTCGTCGTTTGGCATTTTACTACTTTTGCGACAAAAATAGGCAAATATATTTAATTATCGGGCCTGTAAGTGGTAATCTGCCGTGCCATTCCCTTAAATAAAATAATATGGAATGGCCACATGGCATACCAATATACTCTGCCCCATAAACCTTTTGGTCTGAAAGTAGCGATTTGCGATAAAAAAGCTTTTCCATGAAACTCCACCAGCTTCAATTCGAGCCATGCTTCGCCGGGCACTTTCATTTCGGCATATAATAACAATCTTTTACTCTTTTTATCGGCAAGCAGTACACGCCAGAAATCGAGCACATCTCCTGCCTGTAAGTCAGTATTGCTGGTCCTGCCTCTTCTGGTACCTACCCCACCAAACATTTTATCTAAAAAGCCACGCAAATGCCAAAGCCAATCCATAAAATACCAACCTCTACTACCCCCAATGCTCCAGATATTATCAAAAACTTCTTCCGCTTTGCGTTCAAAAGGCATTTTAACTTTATATTGCAAGGTGCCGTTTTGTGGTACCTTAATCTGGTCCATAAAATTCGAATCGAGATAACCTCGATTCAAAGCATCTTTCCAGCTCGAAACAATAGAATTCTGGTCAATCTTTTCGAAGGCAAGATGTAATGATGCTGCATAACTTAAACAATCCCGGGGTACCACTTTCTGAATACTGTTATCCTTACATATCACTTCATTTTTCATGCTATCCACCAAACTCCTTGCAAGCGAATATGGTACAGGTGTAATCATGTTTAGCCATAAAGAAGACAACCGTGGCGTGAGTACAGGTACGGTAACAATCCACCTCTTCAAATCCCGTTCTTTTGCGTAACCTAGAAGCATTTCTCTATAGGTTAATATATCAGGTCCACCGATATCGAAAGTTTGATCATAAGCTTTATCATTATGCAGTACACCGATCAGATAAGCTAAAACATCGCGTATGCCAATTGGCTGACAGCGTGTTTCGACCCATTTTGGGGTGATCATAAAAGGGATTTTCTCGGTTAAATCACGTATAATTTCAAATGAAGCACTTCCAGAGCCAATAATAATGGCTGCCCTTAATATGGTGCAGGCTTTTCCCGATGATTTAAGTTCTTCCTCCACTGCTAACCTCGATCCTAAATGTTTGGATAAATGTTCATCGTTGGCTATGCCCGTTAAATAGATGATCTGCTTACAATTTGTCTTTTTAACCGCTTCTGCAAAATTTTCGGATGAGGCCTTTTCCATATCCGAAAATCCGGTCTGGCTGGATGACATGGAATGCACCAGGTAATAAGCGGCATCGATATCTTCAGGAATCTCGTTTAAGGTTTCAGCTTCTAACAAATCACCTGTAATAATCTTTACCTGATCGCTTAATTCAGATTCGGAAATGAACCGACGCTTATCCCTGACCATACAAATAATTTCATGCTTTTCTTCCAGAAGAAGTGGAAGCAATCTTGTTCCGATATAGCCATTTGCACCAGTTAATAAAATTTTCATAGTCCGGGATTTAAGAGATAACACTAAATAAATGGCTTTGTTAGCATAATTTTCTGAATAAAGAGAAATTCACATGCTTAACGGCTATATAATCACCGCTTAAGTCATGAGAGTGTAAAACAACCTGTATTTTTATTCCTACAAAATAAATATGGGCAACATTTAAGTAGAACTACCGTATAAATAACTCATTATCAAACCAAACTGAATGAAGAAATACATCCTGGACATTGCTACGATTTTTTTAGCGGGTATGAGCATTGTCGGAACAAGTTGGAAAGCGATAGATCGACCCCAGATACAACAAGATACGATTAAAAATATAGCGGCAGACAGTCTGTACAATCAATACATCTTAAATATATACCACGAAATTCATTTAGATTCTGCAGGATTAAATGAACAGGTTTTTGAAAAGGCATTAACCGGGTTTTATAATATGAAATATTCTGGTTTATTACATGCTAAACCTATTTTAACAATTGCCGATTTCGATCAGGAAAGTACAAAAAAACGTCTGTACATAATCGATTTAGCCTGTAAAAAGCTAATCTTAAACACCTGGGTAGCGCACGGACAAAATAGTGGTGGCGATAAACCTTCATCTTTCTCGAATAACATCAACTCAAACCAGAGCAGTTTGGGCTTCTATTTAACCGGCGAAATTTATAATGGTAAACATGGTCGTTCGCTCAAGTTGGATGGAATGGATCAAGGTTTTAACAGCAATGCCAGAGAAAGATCAATTGTGGTTCATGGCGCAAGTTATGTAAGCCAGAAAAGTATAGATGAATTGGGTAGACTGGGCAGAAGCCAGGGTTGCCCCGCTGTTCCCGCTAAACTGGCAGATCATGTGATTAATACTATCTCAGACCGAACAGTACTTTTCATCAATAATTCAGAGCAGTTATATTATTCTTCCTTTTTAAACGAAACCCTTGCATCCAGCGTAGCTTTAAACCAATCACAGTTTTTTGCATCACAAATGGATTAATAATGCTTAATATTTTTGGCGTTTAGGTTTTTGGGCAGGATGTTAATGAAAAGTGATTGGCTGCCTGCAAGCAAATCCCAAACCCAACGGTTGCTGTCTACCTCTTTTTCGCCGCAATCCACCACCTCGGCACGCTTGAGCAGTTTTTTAACGATATTCTGAATCCATCTTATTTGTATAATGCGGTTAAAGTATAAACCCAGGTAATCGCAGTATACATGTACCAGAATTTCTACAATCAGCGAAGCATTAGAAATAGCAAGTTTTTTACCAAAATGCTGTTCATAGTCGGCTTTAATTGTATTGACCAAAAGCTCGAATCGCTCAAGTCTTGCATCTGCTTTTCCTGCCAGATAAGCCCACAGTTCAGCATTACTGTACACACGGATTAATTGAGGCTCTAGTCCAACTTTAATTTTGTTTCCTTTCAGTTCGTAAATTTTATCCATTCATTAAAATAATAGCAGCGTTTAGATGGAGATATTACTGGATTGTTAATCAATTCAATATAAAAATTGCCGATCCAGATAATGGACAAAGTTATCTGATAATTGTTTACCAAAATGAATGTTAAAAGGCATTGTGAGTAATTTTTTTAATCTGTTGCCAATATTTTAATCATCTTTGGGCTTGAAAAGATAAGCCCATTCATGAAGATTGTAATTGCAGAAAAGCCTTCTGTTGGTCGCGAACTTGCTAAAGTTTTTGGAGCAACCACCAGAAAAGATGGATACATTGAAGGTAAAGGATATTCTTTTACCTGGGCATTTGGACACTTATTACAATTAGCTCCTCCTCAGGATTATGGTTTTATTGGCTGGAGGAAGCAGCATTTACCCATGCTTCCACAAAAATTCAAACTTGCTGTCAGAAAAATTAAAACGAAAGATGGTTTTGTAGAAGATCCAGCAGTACGCAAACAATTAGATACGATAAAAAAACTTTTTGATGAGGCCAGCGAAATTATTGTGGCAACGGATGCAGGGCGTGAGGGTGAATTAATTTTCAGGTACATTTATTATTACCTGAAATGCAAAAAACCATTCAAACGCCTTTGGATCTCTTCACAAACAGATGAAGCCATAAAAGATGGATTCAGAAATTTAAAACCCGGAACAGATTACGATACTTTATTTAATTCAGCCCATTGTCGCTCGGAGTCGGATTGGCTGGTGGGCATGAATGCTACTCAGGCACTAAGTATTTCTGCAGGCAATAGAACAGTTCTTTCTTTGGGAAGGGTACAAACACCTACTCTAGCCATGATCTGTGCCCGTTTTTTAGAGATTAAAAATTTCGTTCCTCAAACCTATTACCAGATCAGCATTTTACTGGCTAAAGATGAACAGGTTTTCAAGGCGATATCAACCTCGAACTATAAGGAAAAGGAAGAGGTAGAAAAGTTATTTGCGCTTGTAGAGGATGTGGCCTCTGGCTTTCCAACAGGTGGAAACATTACTGCTGTAGAAGCTAAACCAAGAAAAGAGCCCCCTCCGCTACTGCACGATTTAAGCAGTTTGCAGCAGGAAGCCAATAAGAAAAAAGGATATACTGCGGATCAAACACTTAATATCCTGCAGAACCTGTATGAGAGTAAATTGGTTTCTTATCCCCGTACCGGATCGCGCTATATTGGTGATGATGTTTTTGCCGGCGTTCCGGATCTGATTGCTAAATTCACCGATCATGCTGATTTTGGAAAACAGGCACAGTTTCTGCAAACCATTGCCTTAAATAAACGAAGTGTTAATGCTAAAAAAGTAACCGATCACCATGCTGTTTTACCGACAGGCGAACAGGCTTATGGATTGAGTCCGGATAAACAAGCGGTATACGATATGGTTGTTGGACGTATGATCGAGGCATTTCACCAGGAATGTATCAAGGAGTTAACCAAAATAACCATTCAATCAGGAGTTACTTTTGTGGCCAACGGAACCGTAATCCGATCTGCAGGCTGGCGGGCTGTTTTTAACGACCCTGAAGATGATAAGAAGGATGAAGACAATGCAGCATTACCAAAAGTTGCTGTTGGCGAACAATTGCCTGTCACAGAAAAATCTCTTTTAGAAAAACAAACGAAACCTAAGCCAATGTACAACGAAGCTTCCTTATTAAAAGCGCTCGAAACATGCGGCAAGGAGATTGAAGATGAAGAATTACGCTACGCCATGAAAGATAGTGGTTTAGGTACGCCGGCAACACGTGCATCCATTATCGAAACCTTAATTACCAGAGAATATATTACAAGGGAAAAGCGAAATCTTGTCCCTACCAATAAAGGTTTGGCTGTTTACGAAGTAGTGAAGGATAAACAGATCGCACAGGCTGAACTTACCGGACAATGGGAAAAAAGACTGGAAGAAATCCGCTCAGGTTCATCAGTAAAAGATTTTAAATCCGAAATTACAGAATACACCAAAACCATTACGCACGAACTATTGATTGCAGGGGCAAGTATATCGGGCAAGCTTGAAGAAGAAAAGAAACTGGAAAAGGTTTAACTTACTTACAGGTCTATAAACTCCCAGGCACTGTGGTAGGCATTCAATTGTTCTGCATAGTGAATAAATTCTGCATAAAAATTAGATTTCGATAATGTAGCGCTATCCCCAATCACAACCAGCTTTTTCCTGGCCCTCGTCATGGCCACGTTCATTCGCCTCGTATCTGATAAAAACCCTATACTTCCATCGCTATTACTTCTGGTCAGGCTGATATAAACCACATCACGTTCCTGCCCCTGGAAACTATCTATTGTATTTACCGAAATTTTATTTCGATATGGAATTAAAATTTCATTTTCCTGAACCAGGGCATTTAAAATCTGAACCTGTTGTTTATATGGAGAAACAATAGCAATAGATGGAAAGCTTTCAGTTGAGGTTTGATCCATCAAACCAGCAACCAGATGCGTAAGATGTTTAACCAAAAACGCAGCTTCATCAGGGTTGGTTGTGCTGGTTCCGTCTAATTTTTCGTCGTAACTACAACCTGCCGTATCGATAAACTGGATCGGTTCATCACCGGTAAATAATAAATTATCGGCAACAGACTGATGGGCTTTTAATGCATTTTTGTAAAATACCCTGGACGAATAACCCATAATATCTTTGTTCATCCTGTATTGTTCATTTAACAACACAACCGATTCTGGATGAAGATTTACAGCTTTTTCTAATAAAGTGGTACCTAAACCATTTCTGGCTGCCTCATTTGATTTTATGGTTGGCGAAAGCTGGAAATGATCCCCGGCCAAGATTACTTTCTGCGCCTTTAAAATCGGTATCCAGCAGGCTGGTTCTAAGGCCTGTCCCGCCTCATCAATCACAATCGTATTATATTTTAAATTCCGAACGGTATAATGGTTAGCCCCTACCAGTGTAGCAGTAATAATCTGTGCTTTGGTAAACAGATTATCCATAATATACTGTTCGGTTTTTTCTACTTCTTTTCCAATTTTGTGTGCTTCATCAAACAAGGCCTTGCGTTGGTCGCGTTCTGCTTTGCCAAAACTACGTTTATATTTGTGGGCCATATTTTTATACTCACTGGCCTGTTTTTTTAAAACTTTAATGGTTTTCATCTCCGGATGATCGGCCATTTGATGATCGAGCGTAGCCGCAAGCAATCTTTCCGAAACCCTTGCCGGGTTACCCACACGGATTACTTTTAACCCTTCAGCAGCTAACTTCTCCGTAAGTAAATCAACCGCAGTATTACTTGGTGCCACCACCAGAATTTTTTGATCACTGTGTTTAACCAACGATTTTATAGCATGTACTAGTGTTGTTGTTTTTCCGGTGCCTGGCGGACCATGAACCACAGCCAGATGATCGGCTGCAATAATTTTATTCACGGCTAATTGCTGCGAGTCGTTTAGTGTATTGGGAATGATAAATTTCTCTTCTCCCTGAAATGAAGGTTTTTCTCCTTTCGTTAAAATATGGATCAGTTTATTTTCCGATTCATTCTCTGCCAAATGCGTAGCCTGTTTAAGGGCATTCTGCATTTCATCATAACTATTATTATCAAAAAGTAAATCAACGCCGAGTTTGCCATCTCTGGTCCAGTCTGGCAGTTCATCCACACGCAAGCTGATTTTCATCCTGTTGCCACTTTGATGATTGATAATCCCCTCTACCCGGTCTTCTTTGGCATCGTGATTAGAAAATAATACCACAGCAGCGCCAAAACGGAACTGATGGGAAAAATCCTGATGGGTAGTTCTTTCCAGCTCAATGGTTAAATAATCACCCCGGCCTATTTCTGTATTCCTGATTGCAATAGGGTACCAGGTTAAACCCAGGGCTCTCCTATCAGCAGCCGAAGTATTTTCAGTAAGTTTTAGGTACGATTGTAAATCTTCGTTGCGTTCGGTATCTAGCAGATCCTGGAGTTTTTTGAAATATTCTTTTGGCAAGGTAGATGGGTTAATTGTGGAAATTAGTTAATTGTTGAATTGCTTGATTGTTAATTGATAACTACCAATTGTAAACTGATTAATTGTTGGATTGTTCAGGAACTGAATATATTTTGTTTTAGAGGTAGTTCAAACGCTTAGCGCCATGCACTTAGCACTTAGCACTATAAAACCAGCTCCTGGTGCAACCTCAATAAAGTCTCTTCCGCATCGTCACAAAATCCGGGGTGCACTTTTGAGCATTGCACTACAGTACTTCTGGTTGCCGTAAGCCACCTAAAACGAGACGCCTGATCGTATTGACCAATGGGGCCAGATCCTTTTGCGGCCGTACTTATTCTTTCAAAAGCACATAAGTTTTCTTTGAGTTCATGTAAATCTATTTCAGTAGAAAAGGCCTTTATTTTTTGCTCATCAAGCGTGAACACACTTTTTAAATACTTTTGCCTGGCACAAAACAAAATAACACCCACATTAATAAATTCTTCACGTTCTACCCTTGGCATTACACGAATTACAGCGTACTCAAATAAGAATTTCTCTGGCATGCTGTGCTTCTTTTAAAAATATAGTTGAATGAGCTAACCTGGTAGAAAGGAAATGTTTATAGGCATTGCGATGCTCCACTCTGCTTTCAAAATTCGTTTCGCCTTCCAGCCAGTTATCAGGAATTAAATTAATTATCGCTGCTATCTTTTCAGGATTGAGTAGTTTACTAAATTCTTCATTTACACTTTCCAGTTCAGAAGCCCATGGCAACAATACATGGTCTTTTACCAAAAAGAAAGGTTTAATGGCCTGCTCTTCCCAATTTTGCCAGGAATGATGAAAATATAATGCGGCACCATGGTCTATTAACCAAAGTTCTTTATGCCACAGTAACATATTGGTATTTCTGCAGGTACGGTCCATATTGGTCAAAAAACAATCAAGCCATACAATTTGCGAAGCAAGTTTAGCATCCACAGTAGTTACTGTTGGATCGAACGTTATCGCTCCTGATAAATAATGTAATGCCAAATTTAAGCCTATACTGGCTTTTAACAAATCCTGAATTTCTTCGTCGGGCTCTGTTCTCCCAAAAGCTTCATCCAAATTAGCAAAAACCAACTCCGGTACACGCAAACCTAAATAACGGGCAATTTCGCCACCAATTAGTTCGGCAATTAAAGCCCGCGGACCCTGTCCTGCTCCTCTAAATTTCAGTACATATAAAAAGTTATCATCAGCCTCGGCAATGGCGGGCATCGAGCCACCTTCGCGCAAAGGCGTAACGTATCTGGTTACATTTACCGTTCTAAGTTGTAAATCGTTCATATCTGCAGGTAGAATGGCCACTTATTTTGTTTATGCACAATTCTAAACTTGCAGCAAATTTAGCAGAATTCCAACAATAAATTGGTCAAAGTTTAGTCGTAAAGATCCTTGTAGGAATGCAATTAATCGTTAAATAGAAAGTTATTTATTTGAAGCGCAATGCCAGTAACCATTATTGAGGGTTCAGTCCTGCTGTACATTACAACCCTTTTGGTTAAAACCATTAAATTAGACAATTCAACGATCATCCAAAAGGGATTTCCATTGCCATCAGGGCTACCGGGGCGCTGGTAGTAGTCAAATTAAAATAATCTTGATATTAAATATAAGATTAAACAGATTCCAAATCATTTTAACCATATAATAACACGCAACCTTATATTTCTAACATGGTTAATATTAAACCTATGCATCTAAGAGTATTAGATTTAGCTACCATCTACAAGTTCCAAATAACGGTTGATTTTTAGTGCAAGCGGGAATTTTAAAACTTATGGCATTAAGATTCCCAATCAAGTTGGGAATGACGATTCATCGAGGATTATTTTCAGTATCGACAGCCACAGGCAGCTTTGTGATCTCAATGCTCCTCACCCTGCGTCATATGTGGTAAACATTGTAATCTGTTCTAATCGTGTCCCAAATAAACAATGCCGGCAGGTGTTATCGCAGACGACCATTGCACCGAATCCCGGTTAATTTTAATCAGGCCCATACTTTCTAATTCTTCATACGCTTCTTCCATCCCGCCCAAAACCGAAGAACTAACCTGTTGATTGATTACCTCAAGTAGAGATATGATTTCTGATCTTTCCATAGAATAAATAATTAACTATATCTTAATTAACATAAATCTAATTAAAATGTTTATTGCTTATTTAAACATTTTCAAGTGTTTAAGGTTGTATTATAATCCGATTTGATTACTATGGAAACACACCTTTATTATCTCTTTATTATGGCTTTGCCTGTAGCTTGCATCGCGTGGACAGTTACCAAAGAAGAAATTTTCAGAGAAGCGCGTGAATTCTGTGTAAATCGCTCTAAAAACTGCAATCAACTGATAAAAAGGAAATTTTTTTATGTATTTACATGCGAATACTGCTTTAGTCACTACGTAACCTTAATACTGCTCTTTATTACCAAATTTACTTTAATTTATCCGGATTGGCGTGGCTATATTATTTCTTTCTTCTCTATTGTATGGATTGCCAATGTTTATATGAGCCTGTACAACATTATCCGTATTGATTTGAAGAAAGAAAAAATCAAAGTTCAGAAAGAAGAATCAACCCTCAAGAATGATTGAAACCATTTATAACGGGCGCTGTTTTTAACGTATAACCTGATATTATGCCGTCATCAGTAATCAAATACTTTAGTTATGATACAGCTACAGAAACATTAAAAATCATTTTTGTAACCGGTATGGTTTATTTGTATAAGAATGTTCCAGGAAAGATTTACGAGATGTTAAAGGCATCCGGATCAAAAGGGAGATATTTTAACAGTAAAATTAAAGATAAATATAAGTTCCAGAAACTGGAGGAAGAATAATATGCCTGAAGGTCCAACAATCGTGATATTAAAAGATTTAATCAAAGCGCTTCATCTGGGTAAGCCGGAAGTACTGAAAGTAGCAGGCAATGCTAAAAATTTCGATAAAGATAGATTGCTCCATCAAAAGATCCAGGATTTTAAAAGCTGGGGCTGATCTTTAAAAACGATGAATTAAATTTCTATACCTGCAAAGTTGACCTCTTGGAAGGGAATGTTAAAAAACATTACAATTGGGAAAATGATGTTATGGCTGATGAATGGAGCAGCAGCGCAGCTATTAAAACATTGAAAGAAAAACCCCTGTCTCTGGTTTGCGACATATTGCTAGATAAGCAAATTTTTAGCGGGGTGGGTAATATTATTAAAAATGAGGTCTTATACCGTAACCGCATACATCCCCTGACCAAAATTGAAAATATACCACCTGCAAAATTAAAAGCATTGGTTAACGATACCCGGAATTATAGTTTTGATTTTTTAAACTGGAAAAAGCAAAATACATTCAGTAAACATTGGCAAGTATACAGTCAGAAAGAGTGTCCGCTTAAACACAAAATAGAGAAAAAGGAACTTGGCAAAACACATCGTCAAACTTACTTCTGCGAAAAATGCCAAAAACTATACCGCTAGCAAAAAAATATTTTTTGTATTAAACTTTTCAGCATATAAACATAAAACACTAATTATTAACCATTTAAATTAGAGTAAAACCTTTTATTAAACAACAAACTATAATCTTAAAGTAAAAGAATTATTAAATTATTGGAATTTTCTAAAGTAGTCCTATATTTGTCCTCGAGAGCGTTAATTTAGATACGGGTATATGGCTTAGGCTGTATGCCCGTTTTTTATTTTAGCCGTTGATGCATGTGCAATTACTTCATCTAAACAGATTCTTAACCAAGGTGTATAGGCATCTGGATTAACCGCAATATCATTTGCTAAAGTATCCAAATCCACATATTTAAAGGAGGCTACTTCATCCTGATTTATAACTGGTAATTTATCGCTCATGCCAAAAAAAACATGGTCTATCTCGTGTTCCGTTAAGCCATTTTCAAATATTGCTTTATATGTAAATTTAAACAAAAAGTTTAACTCGCAGGCAATACCCATTTCTTCCATCAATCTCCTGTTAGCCCCCTGGATACTACTTTCTCCAATCCGTGGATGACTGCAGCACGTATTCGTCCATAAGCCACTCGAATGGTATTTGTTCATCGCTCTTTGTTGCAACAACAATTCACATTTAGAATTAAAAATAAAAACAGAAAAGGCACGATGCAATAAACCTTTTTCATGCGCTTCCATTTTATCCATCTGCCCTTTCGGCACATCTTCCTGATCAACCAGAATAACCTGCTCTTCCATTTAAATTACGTTTAACTTATTACGGATAATCGAATCAAACATCAAACCAACTTTACGGGTGTTCGAAATTCTTATTCGTTCAGTCATTATCTTTTCAGCACTTAAGCGCTTTATCTTAGCAAATAGTTTTTTATAGTAGATATAAGACAAATATACACCATTTCTGGAAGCAACTGGCAATAGCTTAATACCGGTAAGTGCCATGGCAAATTCTGTTTCAATTTCTTCTTCGATTTCCCTTTTCTGATTATCGCAAAATACCGCCAGATTAACATTAGGAAAATAATTCCTGCTAAGTGTTTGATGATCAGCCTTAACATCCCTCAAAAAATTAACCTTCTGAAATGCAGAGCCCAACTTCATGGCATAAGGTTTCAACTGTTCGTAATCTACATCGCTCCTATGGGTAAAAACTTTTAGGCACATCAAGCCTACTACTTCTGCAGAACCTAAAATGTAATCGTTGTAAAGTTCGGGAGTGTATTTTTGTGTAGAAAGATCCATCTCCATACTTCTTAAAAAAAGAACAATAAGTTCAAGATCTATCTGGTATTGATTTACAACCTCCTGAAATGAATTTAAGATGGGGTTTAAACTAATGCCCAGGTTAATGGCTTCGAAAGTATCCTCCTTAAATTTAGCTAACAAAAATTTCTTGTCATAATGATGAAAGCTATCTACAATTTCATCTGCTAAACGTACAAAGCCGTAAATAGCGTGTATGGGTTGTCGGAGTTCTTTACCAAGAAAATAAATACCATACGAAAAGCTGGTACTATATAATTTAGTGGTAAGCCGGCTACAATCGGCAGATAGTTGATCAAAAATTTCTTTCATGTAAAATAAGGGATTCTATTGTTTTTTCGAATTCATCAAGCGTTTTAATCCAGTTGATGTGATCGATATGATTTAGTTTACCAATAACCTGACTATTTCCAGCAAGATGGATTTTAGTGGTCGAGCATATTTCGGATAAATGATCTATATATTCTTGTGCTGCAGGTGCTAATCTGGATTTTACCATAAAAAGCAGCACATGGCTAACATTTAAGGTAGAAAATACCCGTTTAATTGAATCCAGCGGGACTTTGCTACCTAAAAAAATAACATGCTGATGCTGCATTCGCAGCATATAACAGGCAAAAAGCAGCCCAATATCATGATCTTCGTCCTCTGGTAAAAAAAGCAGCCAACTTTGGCCTGAATGCTCATTTATAGGAAGATTATCAATATGGGTAAATATTTTCTGACGGATAATATTTGATAAAAAATGTTCGTGTGCAGGACAAATATCGTCTTTTCGCCACATTAAGCCTAAGCGCAACAACAGAGGATATATTATTTTCCTATAGCAGCCAGAAAGCCCCAATTGACCGATGCATTGATCAATTAAATGATTAAAAGAGGGCTCGTCAAAGGCCAGACCATACTTTATAAGTTGAGAAACATAATAATCATCTTGCTTATCATCAGTAGGATGATATAATTGCTGGTCGAGAAGTTCATCAATCTCCTCATCTGAGAGACTGCAGATTTTAGAAATTTTTAAGCCACTTTTATTTAAGGTTACAATGTTTAATAGTTTTACAAGCTGCTGATCATCATATAAACGCGTATTGCCTTGGGATCGCAACGGACTCAATGCATTATAGCGTTGCTCCCAGATCCTGATGGTGTGAGAATGGATGCCCGAAAGCTGTTCAAGATCTGCAATAGAGTAAGTCATTATTTTGTTTAAATATATTTAATAAAACTTAAACAAAAAAAAAGAAAAAAAAGTTTTCACTACATCTACAGCAAATTTATTTTAAAAGAAAACCTCAAGGCGTTGAGTCAATAGTTCAAAACCAAGAATTAAACGCTTTGATTAGATGAGGCTGTATCAAAAACAAGTCTCCCTAAATATTTTATTATATTGAACCCGTCTTATGCTTAGCTTGAAGAAATATTGGAACGAATTAAATGGCATTAAAGCAGGCCCTCAACAGCATGATCATTCTTTGTTTTACTCGCGTGGCCTATAATAGTTCCGATCAGGTATAGTATTTAAATTTTAGGTTAAGGATAAATTAGAAGACCAGGAAACTACAGATTAAAATAGCTGTTCTGTCAATAATACACCTCTTTCACCATTACCTGTCTCTATAGTATGTACATTTTTGTAAGAATGGCTGAAGAAATCGTAGCCATGTTCTCTCTGTTTAATAGCTACAGTGCCCAACGGATAATTGAAGTTAGTTTGCATACATTGCAAACTACCATTGGCCAGCAGAAGAAAATCACAATCGTAACCTTGCTCCTGTAGTTCAATAACCTTTTTGGTAATAGATACATTTAATCTGTTGATGGTTTGGATTCTATTTTTCATGGGGATATTGTTTTAGATAATTAAGAATAATTACTCTGGTTATTAAATATATCTATTAATTATTACGTTTCAAAATACAATATATTATCATACAAGTCATTATATCTTTTTTTTAGTAAATTTCTGCTTTAATTTTTTGTGTTGTTATTCTTGCCAGCGTTTAGCCAAAGCCAGTTGCAAATGCTTAATTTAAAACAACTTTGCTGGTTTAAACCAGTATTCAGCTAATGCGGTTATAAAATTAAATAAGGAATTGTTTTAATATCTTTAAACAAAAATTTTAAATTATACATAATCTCAAAAAAAACCTATTTTTCCTTGCCGAATACATAAAAATTCATTGCAAATGTGTTTTTTTTTCGTTTTACTTGTCGAAATTGTAATTTGCATTAACTAAACCTATAAGAAATGTCAATAAGTTGTATTGCTATTGATGACGATCCTCATTCCCTGGAAAGCTTAATGGCATATATGGAAAAGCTTCCTGATTTAAAGCTTATCCAAGTTTTCACCGAACCGCTCCAGGCACTGACAGAGATATCGGTATCTAACCCTGTAGACATTATTTTCATGGATATCGAAATGCCCTCACTATCCGGAATCGAACTGGCAACATTGTTAAGGCAAAAAACAACATACCTCGTTTTCACCACTGCACACCCAAGGTATGCCATTGATGCCTTCAAGGTAGAGGCGGATGCTTATTTGCTTAAGCCCTACTCTATTTTACATTTAGCCAAAACGATAAATAACCTTTACCCAACCGGAAAAAAAGCCAAACATCCTTTTTCCATTTTAGACGACCATTTCTTTTATATTCCTTTACATGGAGAAAATAGTGACTTGGTAAGAATAGATTTGAATGAGTTAATTGCTGTTGAAGAAATAGGAGATGATATTGAGTTTAAAACTACAAAAAATGCTTTTTTGAGTTCGAAATCTAATTTTACCAAGACCTTGAAAATGCTTAAAGAGCATCCCGCATTTATTCAGGTTACTCCTTCTGTTGTAATTGCAAAACAGCATATCAAAAGTGTACTTAATCATAAAATATTGCTCTCAGCTGAAGTATCCATTAACATTTCAGAATCCTATGCTGAACTTTTCGAAAATTTTATCAAAAACAATCTGCAACAAGAAAAACCCCGCCCTGACGCCATTATATAGTATTTAATCACCCATGATCAGCATCTTCCATCCATTTTAATGCATAATCAAAACATTACGTCCAAAATTTTGTATTAGGATAATCTATTTATTATTTAATTGATTAATCTGTTTTGAAAAGAGTGCTGATTGTGGATGATGATCCAGATGTATTAGAAGTTTTCCAGGAAGTATTAGAAACTGAGCATTATAAAGTTTATCCACTACTTTCACCACGGTATATTTTTAAAACGATAAAAGATTTTAGACCCGATCTGATTATTCTAGATATCATGTTGAATGGCATGGATGGCCGTGCCGTATTTAAAGAGTTACGGTTAAATCCTGAAACAGCGCATATACCAATTATTATGGCATCGGCCAGATATGATGAAAATTACATCACATCACAAAAATATCACCCCGATGATTATTTAGAAAAACCTTTTAATATAGCAGATTTACTCAGAAAAGTAGATGCTTTAATCGAAAATTAAAAAAATCAGATATGAAATTAAAACTACTAACACCTCTTTTATTGCTGGTTACCATGGTATCAACCAGGGTAATAGCACAAAACAGACCCGACAAACTCTATTCGATGAGTGGAATTGGATTTGCATTCCCTATGGGTGAAACCTCAGATTATTTTAAGCCAAAATTTTCAACATCATTAGGTTTAAACCTGGGTCTAGGCGATGGCGGCTTGTTCCTTTATCCTAAAGTAAGTTTACATGCTTTTACCTTCAACCAGATTACCCCAGATGCAGGATACACTTATACCTTGCAAAAAGGAAGAGCTACCACTTACTTATTAAATGTAGCATTAGGTTACCGTAAGATTGTAAACAAATGGGCATTTTATTGTTTTGCGGGTGCTGGTGGTGGAATTATACTTACCCCACAGGCAGCCGTTAATACATCAACTTTGCAGGTTACGCAGGATAATAAATCAAATGGATTGGGCATTGCCGAAGGTGGTGCAGGTATTGAATACAATATTGGTGGCGCTAATTTATTTGTGGAGGCGAGTTATATGTACGGTTTTAGTAAAATCCAGAACAGAACTTTTAATACTGTACCTATCTCTGTTGGTATTAAGCCTAATTTAAGCAAATTACTCAGTAAACTTAAATAATATCTGCATACAAAATAAAGGCGCGGTTACGTTAAATACGTAGCCGCTTTTTTTATGCTAAAGAAATAATCAAAATTATTTTTATACTAATTATTTTAGCATAGATTTGTATTTCAAATTATTTTAATGTTATACGCAGTTGTAGATATCGAAACCACTGGCGGTCATGCTTCAGCAAATGGCATTACCGAAGTTGCCATTAATATCCATGATGGCAATCAGATTGTTGAATCTTACACTACCCTGATCAATCCAAAACAACCGATCCCGGATTACATTACGGCTTTAACCGGCATTGATAATGCCATGTTGAAGGATGCGCCAACTTTTCCTGATGTTGCGCTGCAGATCTATCAGTTGCTGAATGACAAGGTTTTTGTGGCGCATAACGTAAACTTCGATTATTCCTTTTTAAAGCACCATTTGGCCGCTGTGGGCTACGATTTACAATGTAGAAAATTATGCACAGTAAGATTAAGCAGGAAATTAATTCCCGGTAAATCTTCTTACAGCCTGGGTAAATTGTGTACAGCCCTCCAGATACCGATACAAAACCGGCACAGGGCTGCAGGCGATGCCGATGCCACCAGCATCCTCTTTAATATGTTATTGGATAATGATCTGGAAGGGATCATTCCAGAAATGTTAAAGAAAACTTCGAAAGAACAGGTTTTACCGCCACATTTAGATAAAGCTTCTATTTTAAGATTGCCCAATCAGCCTGGGGTTTATTATTTTAAAGACAGTAAAGGCAAAATTGTTTACGTGGGTAAAGCCAAAGACCTAAAAAAACGCGTAACCAGTCATTTTACGGGGAACACCCCTAACCGGCAGCGGCAAGACTTTTTGCGTACCATACATCATGTCGACTTCGTGATCTGCGGAACTGAACTGATGGCCTTAATTTTGGAAGCCAATGAAATTAAGCGTCTTTGGCCTGAAAACAACCGGGCCATGAAACGTTATGAGCATAAATATGATTTATACGTTTTTGAAGATCAGAACGGCTACCTGCGTTTAGCCGTTGATAAACATAAAAAGAATAATAATGCCATACAGAGTTTTAACAGTTTATTGGAAGGTTATAACTTTTTAACCCAGTTAATTAATAAATACCAACTTTGTGCTAAGCTCTGTTATCTTCAAAAAACAGCTACAAAATGTTATGCACACGAAAACGGGCAATGTTTTGGTGCCTGCAGCGGAATAGAAACCGTGGCCGTTTACAACAAAAAATTAAATGCAGCTTTAAACGATATCCAAAATCAGCAACCCAGTTTCGCCTTGGTTGACGAAGGCAGAAAAGAAGAAGAATTTAGCTGTTTAGTTGTGGAAAACGGAAAATTTTATGGAATGGGTTATTTTACAAATAAAAATTACCTGGCAGATGGATTGGCCCCGATCAAGAACGATTTATCCACTTATCAATCCAATAGTTATATTTTAAATTTAATTCTGAATTACGCAGAGCAACATCCACAGAAATTGTATAAATTGTAGAAAACTCGATTCAATGCTAATGAGGTATTCTGCAATAATCCTGCTATTGTTACTTTCATCTACTTTATGTTTTGCACAAAATGTAATATTCATTGAAAAGAATATTGGGAAGGAGATATTTCAAAAAACGGAAAATGGTGATACCAGATCTACATATCTAGGAAAAATAACAGATAAAAATAAAAGAAATCGATTTTATGTAGTTAAAGAATTTAGCCGAATAAAGGCTGCCATGGTATACCACGGAAATAGCTGGCTTATATTTTACAGTCCAAATAAAAAATTCAAAGCCCGGTATCATTTCAGTATGCCCAATGAATTGCCTTTTAAACTGAATAACAATACCCTTTATTTTTACGACACAGATGAAAAACCTGTTAAAGTGTTAACTCTTAAAATTAATAGCCAATTGCCTAAGCAAATATTCAATAGTTCTTCGATTTCTTTCATGCAATAAAACCAATGGATAGTTTAACTTTTATAGCTTACTGCCTATCTTTTGATGAAGTTATTGAGCTGCCGCATTTCGAAAAAACTTCATTCCGCGTAAATAAAAAGATCTTTGCTACGCTAAATCTTCAAAAAAAACAGGCGACATTCAAATTATCGGCAATCGATCAGTCTGTTTTTTGTGATTTTGACCCGAACAGAATACGGCAAGCTACAGGAGCCTGGGGCAAACAAGGCTGGACAATTTTTGACCTAACGGAATTAGCAGATGAAATGCTTATCGATGTACTTACACTTTCTTATTGTAATGTATCGCTTAAAAGGCTGTCCGAAAAGTACAAAGCTTAAGTACAATTCCTAAGATTATGAGCTGAAATGGCTTTAAATGCCTTACATGGTAAGAATTAGCACAATAAATCACTAACCAATAAGCCTATAAACCACAATTCGATTATTAATATTCCTTTAAAAATCTACTACAGGCATTTTTCTTTCATAGCCGTCACCCTGAATTTATTTCAGGGTCTATTTAGCAGTAAAGATGCTGACGACGTAGTAGCTACAAGACGATTTAAAACACTATTTCTACTTGTAAAATGAATTCAGCATGACGATCGCACTAGTTTCAAGAATTTAAAACTAGTCAATGTGAATAAGTATTAATCGAACTGAGGTTATAAAATTTAAAAACGTAGGCTAATAAAGCATTGTGCTTTATAACGCGCAACATTGCCGCAATACTTTAACCATATAAGGAATAGAAGAAATAAGCTAATCATAATAACCTAAATTGTCTCAAATACCCTTGTAGTTTTTCGCTTTTAGCAAGGTCAACCCCACAATTCGTTACCTATCTTTACTCACAACAAAATATAAAACGTTATGACAAAATCACTCTGGATAAACCTTCCGGTAAAAGACATTAATAAATCGAAAGCATTTTTTACAGCCTTAGGCTTCAACCTTAATCTCCAATATGGCGCACGTGAAGATTCTGCCTGCTTTTTTGTCGGAGAAAGCAATCTAGCCATCATGCTTTTCGAAGAAACATTGTACGAGAGTTTTGCAGGAACCAGCATTGCCGATAAACGAAATGGCGGAGAAGTATTATTCTCCTTTGATACAGAAAGTCCGGAAGAAGTAGACAGCCTGGCTGAAAAAGTGGTAGCTGCAGGAGGTACACTCTATGGCGAGCCTGGTTACAAAGATGGTTGGATGTATGGCTGTGGTTTTGTTGATCTCGATGGTCAAAGATGGAGTATCCTTTATATGGACATGAGCAAGATGCCTTTAGGGTAGTTTTTTTAAAAAAAAAACTAAAATTTGCCTGAGCGGTTAATATACAAATCACTTTATGAGAAGAGATGTATTCAAATCTAATACTGGTTGTGGTGTCGCATTACGACCTAAAAGCACCTGTACTTCTTCTAAAGTCGATTTTTATAGTGAAGTCAGGTGTTACCACCTGACTTATCATATACTTAAAAGATTTGATGAAGTGTAAGATGGTAACATCTTACACCACAGACAATACTTTAGTTTGATTTATAGGTTGCTTTAAGATTCCCACCTGCGTGGGAATGACGACTATTCTAAAAAGACAATTACTAGTCGTAGTGTCTCGCTACGACCTTACAAACTACCTATATTTCTTCTAGTGCTAATTTTATCGTTGCATAAATATAATCCAAATCTTCATCACTGATTATATACGGTGGAAGGATATAGATAATATTGCCCAATGGCCTTAATATAATTCCCTTGTCTAAGAAGTAGGCATACAATAAATTACGCAGATTACTTAAATAAGAAGTTTCATTTCCTGTTTCCCACTCTATAGCGATAATGGTACCGGTTTGTCTAACCGCTTTAGCTTTAGGATGCGCTTTAATCTCCTGTAAAAACATGGCATGTTTAGCCTCTACCCTTTTAATATTGATCAGTGTTTCTTCCCGCAATAAAATATCTAAACTCGCTAAAGAAGCTACACAAGCAATTGGGTTCGCGGTAAAAGAGTGCCCGTGGTAAAGCGTTTTTAATTTATCATCGCTTAAAAAGGCTTCAAAAATCTCATTCGTACAGGTGGTTACCCCTAATGGCATTGTTCCACCGGTTAAGCCTTTGCTTAAACAAATAATATCAGGCTTATTAGTTAATTTCTCGCAGGCGAAGTAGGTGCCTGTCCGGCCAAACCCCGTCATTACCTCATCAGCAATAATTAAGATACCTGCTTTTTTACAGGCAGCAACCAGTTCATCAAGGTATTTCGCTTCGTACATCAGCATGCCACCCGATCCTAGAATGAGTGGTTCGAAGATAAAACAAGCGGTATCTGTAAGATTTGAAATGTGAGAGGTGAGGTATGAGATATTGCCCTCTTCGGGCAGATCGATAAACTCAACATCGAATAATAAACTATTAAAGGCATCTGTAAAAATACTGCGCCCACTTACTGACATAGCGCCAAAAGTATCGCCGTGATAGGCATTTTTAAAGGCTAAAATCTTCGTTTTTGGTGTGCCCTTATTGTCCCAGTACTGCAGGCACATTTTTAAAGCCACTTCTACCGCTGTTGATCCGTTATCGGTATAAAAAACTTTATCTTGTTTGCCCGGTAAAATAGGCAACAACCTTTCTGCCAACAATACAGCGGGCTCGTGCGTAAAGCCTGCAAAAATTACATGTTCCAGTACATTGAGCTGATCGGCTACTTTTTTTGCGATATGAGGGTGTGAATGGCCATGAATATTCACCCACCAGGATGAAACCGCATCGATATACCTTTTTCCATTTTCATCAAAAACATAGACACCCTCACCCCTCACAATCGGGATGTGCGGTAGCGCATTCTTCATTTGGGTATAGGGGTGCCAGATTACTTTTTTATCACGTTCAGTTAAATTTAATGGGGAGGAAGAAGCTAAGGCTTGAGACTTATCGGATATCATAATTATAATTTAGCTGAATATTGATTTTTTAAAAGCTGAGCTACAGTTTTATCGGTTTTAAAGGTGATATCTTCAATACTTAAATCATCTATTTTCACCCATCTGAAAGCCTGAAGAATTTCACCATCTCCATCAAAATCGTAAATGGTATCTTTAAAGGCCAACTGCAACGGAGCTTTTTCCTTAACGACATAATATACGCTAATTACCTGGCTATCATTAAATGAAGATTTTTCAAAAAAATCTGTAGTATAAAAATGAGATAATACTTCAATTTCCGCATTGCACTCTTCCATAAACTCACGTTTTAATCCATCAATTAAGCCTTCGCCAAATTCTAATCCACCACCCGGAAACTTACTGAAACGAAAACCGTATTCCTCCTCATCACTTACCAAAATCTCATTGTCCTGGTTAATTAACAATCCATAAACCCTTACATTAAAGTAGCTCATTTTCGAAATGCTTTTTATTTTTGATTACTATTTCAGGTGTCCACACAATTTCTTTTTTAAAGGCCTCTGCCCTCACCGGACATTCGCTCATGTGGCAATAATGACAGCATTCGGGCAAACATGGATCTGCATGAATAAAGAGTTCTGCTTTACGAACGCCATTTTTATTGATCAATTCATCAATCTGCGATATTTCGCGGTGAACCTTATTTAAGTCAAAATAATAAGGCAACGTTACGTGGCAATCAATGTGAAATTCAGGACCATATTGCTGAGTACGTAGATTATGTACATCAATCCAGGGATTATGCCTGTTCTTCTGCAACACTTCAACCACCTCTTCAACCAGCGTAAAATCGCTTTCATCCATTAAACCACCTACCGAACCCCGGGTGAGTTTATAACCAGAATAAACAATGTAAAAACCTACTATAAAGGAGAGTAAGCTATCTAGCCAAATAATATTTGTCAACTGAATTAAGATTAATCCAATCACAATCGCTCCACTGGTATAAGTATCCGTTAATAAATGTTTGCCATCAGCTTGCAAGGTAACCGAATGCTCATCTTTGCCAACATTAATCAGGTATTGTCCAACTATTAGGTTAATCAAGCCCGTAATACCAATAATTAGTGTTCCGGTTAACAACTCGCCCACTACATGAGGATAAATAAGGTTGTACGATGATTTGAAAATAATCACCACGCCCGCAATCAAAATCAATATTCCTTCCACAAAGGCAGAGAAAAATTCAACTTTTCCATGTCCATAAGGATGATTTTCATCTCGGGGCTGTGTACTCAGGTAGATGCTGTAAAAAGCAAAACTACCTGCTATTACGTTTACAATACTCTCCGCTGCATCTGTTAATATGGCGTTCGAACCTGTAATAAAATACGCAACAAACTTAGCCAGCATCAACACCACACTCACCACCAGGGAAATTATTATCGCTTTCTTTTTTACCGACACAGGAATATTTTTTTCAAAAATACGCTTATCGAATAAATTAAATGAGAAAAACTATGCCTTTTTTAGTGCAGAATAATATTTGGTTTATATATTTGCGCTCAAAGTAATTAACCATGAGCACCTTATCTAAAAGAATCAACAGTCTATCCGAATCTGCAACCCTTAAAATGACCAAACTTGGCCGCGAATTAGCGTCTAAGGGCATTAACATCATTAGTTTAAGCGTTGGTGAACCCGATTTTAATACACCCGATCACGTCAAAAATGCTGCTAAAAAGGCATTAGATGAAAATTATACACGTTACTCACCAGTACCGGGCTATCCAGACCTGCGCCAGGCGATTGTAAATAAGCTAAAGACAGAAAACAACCTGGACTATGATATTTCGCAGATTGTTGTTTCAACAGGTGCAAAACAATCTTTATCAAATGTTATTTTAACCTTGATCGATCCGGACGATGAAGTCATTATCCCAACACCTTACTGGGTTTCTTATTCAGAAATGGTAACCCTTGCAGAAGGAAAATCTGTTTTTATTGACACGGATATCGAAAGTGATTTCAAAATTACTCCTGCACAATTAGAAGCAGCTATTACACCTAAATCGAAATTATTCATGTTTTCTTCGCCATGTAACCCAACAGGTTCGGTTTACAGTAAAGAAGAATTAGCAGCCCTGGTTGCCGTTTTCGAAAAACATCCAAATATCTATATCTTATCTGATGAGATTTATGAACACATCAACTTTGTTGATAAACATGAATCTATTGCTCAATTCAGCAGCGTTAAGGACCGCGTAATCATTGTTAACGGTTTCTCTAAAGCTTTTGCCATGACAGGCTGGAGATTAGGTTACATTGCAGCAAATAAAGAAATTGCAGCCGCTAACGATAAATTACAGGGACAAACTACTTCAGGAACATGCTCTATTGCACAAAGAGCCGGAATTGTTGCTTACGAGCAAGGTTTAGCAAGTGTTCTAGAAATGAAAGAAGCATTTTTACGCCGTCGAGAACTGGTTTATAATCTGTTAAATGAAATTCCAGGTGTAAAAACGAATCTTCCTGATGGTGCATTTTACTTTTTCCCTGAAATCAGTTCTTTCTTTGGCAAAAAAGATGCTGAAGGAAACGTAATTAAAGATTCGTCAGATCTCGCTTTATACCTGTTAAACGTTGGTCACGTAGCAACCGTTGGTGGTGATTCGTTTGGAAACAATAACTACATCCGTTTATCTTATGCAGCATCTGACGAAAGTTTAGTTGAAGCGTTGAGAAGAATTAAAGAAGCTCTGGGTAAATTAGCCTAGTCTTTTACAATTGGCTGTTTTCAGTTAACAGTCATGTAAGCAGAAATCCCCTCATTAATTAAATTTAACGAGGGGGTTTTATATAGTATAATCATCGTCTTACTACATTCCCATCTCCAGGCCGTCATCTCGACCGGAGCACAGCGTAGTGGAGAGATCTATCTCCAGAAATAAAGAAATAAGACGTTCGATGCTCTACTAATTTTCCTCTAGTCGTTGCCTCACCGACTAGCAGAATAGTGTTCCTGATTCTGAAATGGAAGCAAGCATTTCATCGGAGAACCCGGTCCTTCTTTCCGTTACTAGTCCGCACCCGGTGAAAAACCGGCTTTGCGGGCTATCCACTTCAATAAGGTTTATTCACTATGGCAAGTGCAGGTAACTGCAAATTGCGAAATAAAAACTGCCAACTGAATTAACTTCTAATTGCCTCTACCGGATCTAGCCTTGATGCTGAATATGCAGGCCAAAAGCCAGAGATCGTGCCAATAATAATCGATATGCCAATGCCTAAAGCAATATTATTCAAGCCTAATATAATATGAAAATCTGTCGCTGCCCCAATCCCCAAAGCAAGCAGAAAGACCAGTAATAAACCCAGCAAACCGCCTAAAATACATAGCGAAATGGACTCAAAAATAAACTGAAGCAGGATAAAATAGTTTTTCGCGCCCAACGATTTCTGGATACCGATAATATTAGTACGTTCCTTAACCGATACAAACATGATATTGGCAATACTAAAACCACCAACCAAAATCGAAAACCCGCCAATTACCCAACCGGCAATATTTACCATTTTAAACATCGAATCTAACTGATTAGAAATAATGGTGGTTTTATTTAACGCAAAATCTTCTTCCTGGCCTGGTTTAATCCTATGGATGGAGCGCATTAAACCTTTCAATTCACTTTCAACTTCTTCCAGGCTCACATTATCCTTACCACGAACGGTAATTTGCGGACCATAACGTTCACTCTGTATATCTAAAACACCTTTTGCAAAAGCAATGGGAATATTGACGTTTTTATCGAGAGAAGTACCCAACATATCTTCTCCTTCCTTTTTAAAAACACCAATAACCGTTAATCTTCTTCCTAAAATCTGAACCTGCTTACCTACTGCCGCATCTCCATCAAAAAGTCCGTCGGCTATATCAGAACCTAAAATACAAACAGGCGATCCGTTTTTACTTTCATTATCAGTAAAATACCGGCCATCCTGGAGCTCAAAATTCCAGGTTTTATTAAAATCGTGCGATGCCGCCCATACCGAAATCCCTTCAACAGAACTGCTTCTGTATTTAATGGTCCTATCGCTGGTCGATATTTCGAAGGTAACGCCCTGAGCATTTTCAATTCGCTCTCTTAGGGCTTCAAAATCGCGTAATGAAGGCTGAGGACGGTTCATATATTTCCACCATGGGTAATTATCCCCAAAACTCCAGGGCCATTTTTGAATATAAATGGTGTTAGAGCCCAGCTTATCTACACTGGCCTGCAATTTACCGCGAAAGGTATCTACTGCAGAAAATACAGCGATAATGGTAAAAATACCAATTGTTATGGCCAGAAGCGATAACATGGTGCGCAATTTATTCTGGCGCAATGCATCAAATGCAAAACGGAAACTCTCGCCTATTAGCCTAAAGATTATCATAATTAAAGGTTAGATGCAAAGCCTCTCAAAAGGTTACAGCTTATCTTCAAAACTAATTAATTTTACGTCTACAATTGCATTAATCAGGCTGTATTATTTGATTTAAAATGATGAAAACATTATATACACAAATTGCGTTTGATAAAATACGAAAAAGAAAAATTAAATTCGTATTTTTGCACCTCAAAAAATTCATCAAGAATGAAATTATCACAATTCAAATTCAACTTACCTGAATCATTAGTTGCCAACAATCCGGCAGAACAACGCGACGAAGCTCGCCTAATGGTTTTACATAAAGACAGCGGTAAAATTGAACATAAAATTTTCAAAGACGTTTTAGGTTATTTCGATGACAAAGATGTAATGATATTGAACAACACCAAGGTTTTTCCTGCCCGCTTATATGGCAACAAAGAAAAAACCGGTGCAACCATCGAGGTTTTCTTGCTTCGTGAATTAAACAAGGAATTACGTTTATGGGATGTTTTGGTAGATCCGGCACGTAAAATTCGTGTAGGTAATAAATTGTACTTTGGCGACGACGATTTATTAGTTGCCGAGGTTGTAGATAATACCACATCACGTGGTCGTACTATCCGTTTCTTATTTGAAGGTACTGACGAAGAATTCAGAAAAAACGTTGAAATTTTAGGTGAAACTCCTCTTCCTAAGTATATTAAACGTAAAGCTACCGCCGAGGATAAAGAACGTTATCAAACCATTTTCGCTAAACACGAGGGTGCAGTAGCCGCTCCAACTGCTGGTTTACACTTCAGTCGTGAGCTAATGAAACGCCTTGAGCTTAAAGGTGTAGAATTTGCAGAAGTAACTTTACATGTTGGTTTAGGAACTTTCAGAACGGTTGAGGTTGAAGACTTAACCAAACATAAAATGGATTCGGAGCAATTTATCATCGAGCCAAAAGATGCGAACATTGTAAACAAAGCTTTAGAGCATAAAAGAAAAATCTGTGCGGTAGGAACTACTTCAATGCGTGCTATTGAATCGGCTGTTTCTGCTAACAGAACTTTAAAAGCAGCTAACGACTGGACTAGTAAGTTTATCTTCCCTCCTTACGACTTCAGTATTGCAAACTCCATGATAACCAATTTCCACACCCCGGAATCTACTTTATTGATGATGGTTAGCGCATTTGGCGGATATGAGAATGTGATGAATGCTTACGAAGTTGCAGTAAAAGAAAAATATAAATTTTACAGTTATGGCGATGCCATGCTAATTATATAAGTTTTGCGGTTGGCGTTTGGCGGTTTAGCGCTAAACGCCTTACCCTAAACGCTCAACTATGAAATACTACGCTATAATTGTAGCAGGCGGTTCTGGAAATCGGATGCAAACAGAAACCCCAAAACAATTTCTACTGCTCAAAAACCTTCCGGTTTTAATGCATACGATAAAAGCTTTTGCACAAAGCGATACTCAACCTAAAATTTTATTAGTCCTAAACAAGGATCAACAGAGTTACTGGACCAGATTATGCGAGGAATTTAATTTCCATATACCGCATCAGGTTATAGACGGCGGAACAGAGCGTTTTTACTCTGTAAAAAATGCCATTTCCGCTATTGAAGAGGAAAGTTATGTTGCCATTCACGATGCTGTTCGTCCGCTCGTTTCCAAATCTCTTATAGACAACTGTTTTAAAGAAGCTGAATTAAAGGGGAATGTCATTGCAGCCGTACAATCCAGCGATAGCGTACGCTTGCTTAGAAGCAACAAAACAACGGCATTAAAACGTGATGAAATCTTTTTGGTGCAAACGCCGCAAACTTTTAGCCATAATATTCTTAAAGAAGCTTACAACCAAGAGTTCAAAGTCCATTTTACTGACGACGCAAGCGTGGTAGAATCTATCGGGTATGAGATTAATATCATCGAAGGAGAAAGAGGAAATATTAAAATTACTTTCCCTATTGATCTCGAGCTGGCAGAGCTGTTATTGAAGAATTAAAAGTATTAAATTCATCTAATAGACAGCCATAAAAGTTCTGCGGCGATTTAAACACAGCGCTGTCCCCTGATCCGATAGCACTAATCAAAGGAATAAAAAATTAATCAACATCTGATTTTAACATTTAAAAAAAAGAGTTTCAAAAATGAAACTCCTTTTTTTAATCCATCTATTTCAAAGTGTTCCCTACTTCTAAACGAATGAATGTCGGTGCGATATATTTTTACGCTGCCCTGCCAATTACTTTTAATAAGATGGCAATTACTGCGATTACCAATAATACGTGGATTATATTACCAACATCGCCGAAGCCGTGAAATACAAATCCGATCACCCATAGTATCACCAATACTACTGCGACTAAGTACAATAAATTTCCCATAGTGTTAATTTTTTTTAAGTAATGTTACATTTTTGCATTATTAACACACGGCTTTTAGATTTTGTTTAGAAAATGTAAAGATTTCGCTTATCTTGCTGATTTACATCATTAAAATAAATAAACAAAAAAACCTTCCAGTTTTACTGAAAGGTTCTTTTATCTGTTTTAAAATCCTAGTATTCGTCCTCGTTAAAGAAGAAATCTTCTTTAGTTGGGTAGTCAGGCCAAATTTCCTCAATGGTTTCATAAGGTTCGCCATCATCTTCTAGTGCCTGTAAGTTTTCAATTACTTCTACCGGGGCACCAGAGCGGATACCATAATCAATTAATTCGTCTTTAGTTGCAGGCCATGGTGCGTCTTCCAGGTGCGATGCTAATTCTAATGTCCAATACATATCTTCAATTCAATTAAATTCTTATTATTGCGCAAAGTATATTAAAATTTTTGAGCAAAACAAACTTATTTTTCCACTATTATACCCTCGGAATCCAAATGTTTTCTTCCGCGTTAAAATATACGGTCAGTTTTCGTGCCAAAACGAATAAATAATCACTTAAACGATTTAAATAAACTGTTACACGCTCATCTACAAAGCTATTTTCTGCAAGCGCTACTGTCAAACGTTCTGCCCTTCTGCAAACACACCGGGCAATATGGCAGTAAGCAACAACAGTATTTCCGCCAGGTAAAACAAAATGTTTTAAGGCGGGTAGCTTTTCGTTCATCAGATCCATCTCATTTTCCAACAAGGTAATATCTGCATCGTGCAGATCGGGGATCTTCATTTTAGATGTTTCCGGGTCTGCCGCTAGTGATGAGCCAATGGTAAATAACCTATCCTGAATCTCTTTTAGCAATTTCTGGTCCTGCGACTCAATATCCTGACACATAATTAAACCGATGTACGAATTTAACTCGTCAACAGTACCATAGGTTTCGATACGTAAATGATATTTAGGTACACGGGTACCACCTATTAGTGAGGTTTGCCCTTTATCGCCGGTTTTAGTGTAGATTTTCATGTCCCCTAGCCCCCTTAAGGGGGAATAATATGGTTAGTCCTAAAAGTCCCCTTTAGGGAATTTAGGGGTTAATTGATTTTCTCCCAATCGCTGCCGTTATCTTTCAAGGCCTGCAAGCGTGGAGATACATTTTTGATATCGGTGTTTAAATAATCATTTTCAATCAAACCATCACGCATGCGTACAATGCGGTGGGCGTGTTGCGCAATATCTTCCTCATGCGTAACCAGAATAATGGTATTGCCTTTACTGTGAATTTCTTCAAGCAGGCCCATAATTTCTACTGATGTTTTGGTATCTAGGTTACCGGTAGGCTCATCAGCCAGAATAATAGAAGGATTATTGATTAATGCCCTCGCCACTGCCACACGCTGACGTTGACCACCTGATAGTTCATTGGGTTTATGATCCATACGATTACCTAAACCAACATTTTCTAATGCTTTAGCTGCCCTCGCATCCCTATCCTTTTTGCTTGTTCCGGCATAAATTAAAGGTAAAGCAACATTATCTAAAGATGTTGATCGTGGCAATAAGTTAAAAGTTTGAAAAACGAAACCGATTTCCTGGTTGCGTACTTCTGCCAAGGCATCATCACTCATCTGACTCACATTTGTTCCATTTAAAACATAAGTTCCGCTTGAAGGTGTATCCAGACAGCCTAAAATATTCATTAGGGTTGATTTACCAGAACCAGATGGACCCATCAATGCTACGAATTCGCCTTTATTGATATCTAAAGAAACTGATTTTAAAGCGTGAATCACTTCAGATCCAATAACATATTTACGGCCAATTTCTTTTATAGTGATGAGTGGTTTCTCCATGTTTTTTCTTTTTTAGACAGGCATAGCAGGTAAGATGTTACAAGCAATTTAAAAATTACTGCACAAATGTTAATCTTATGATGCTGAATTAACTCCCATAGCTGTGGGATTAGCTTGAAGATAAAGCATTATTTTTCAATAATTTTTGGGACCATAAAAAATTGGTCGGTATGTTTTGCGGCATTTTTCAGACCATCGGCGGTAGAAATTTCTTGTTTCACTACATCTTCGCGCCAAACATTTACCGATTCGTTCATATAAACCAATGGTTTTACATTTGAGGTATCCAATTCGTTTAACTTTTCCATGAATGATAAAATTTTGTTCATTTCAGGAATCAACGTATCCACCTGCTTTTCATCAATATGAATTCGGGCCAGATCGGCTATTTTATGGATGGTTTTTGCGTCTAAATTCATATCTATATTAACTTACTATCGATCAAACTGTAAACCTTTTCTTTCAATATATCAGAATCAACATCAACCAGGGTTAATGTTTTTATAGGTTTGTGGACGTAAATATCGCAAATTCCTGGCTTACTTCCGTATTTTGCGCCATCATCCCAATTAATTTTCCAAACATTGACAATACTTACAGGCACCAAGGGGATATTTTTATCAATGGCTAAACGAAACGGACCATTTTTAAACTCGCCTAACTTTGGTGGATAATGGTCATCAATTTTGCCCTCCGGAAAAATAATCAGGCTCATCCCTTTTTCAAGGTTTTCGCCAGCTTTTTTAAAGGCTTTAAAAGCTGAAATTTTACTGTCGCGGTTCACAGAAATATCAATTGTTTTAAAGAAAATGCCCAATACAGGATTATTCAATAACTCATCTTTTCCCATAAAATGGAATTTACCATGCCCCATGATGCAAAAAATCATAATATCCAGATTAGAGGTATGGTTGGCGCAATAAATATAAGTTTGTTTAGGATCAAGTTTTTCCTCGTATTGATAACGAAAAAAAACGCCTGAAAATAAACTGCATAAAAAACTATTGGCTTTACGGCAAAAGTTTAAAATACCGTAATATTTTTCATTACGTGAAGTAATGTAGTAAAAGGGGTAAAAGAGGGCGAAAAAAAACAGTATCCAGAATAAAAACCAAACCCGGTGTACCTGCCTTAGAAAGTGGATCATAGTTATACCAAAAATATAAAATAGTTTGATATTTCAAACTAAGGATCAAGATTGTGGTGAGGGCCAACAGAAAGAACCAGCTCACAGATCTCTCCACTGCGCTGCGCTACGGTCGAGATGACGATTTAGCTACGGAACTCCGGTCGAGATGACGACCGCTTGATGAAGACTCTAGATTCGATGATGCTAGCAGGTTAAAATGGCTCCATGTTTGCAGAAACATTTGTTTATAAACCTTATTGAAGTGCAAAGCCCACAGCGCAGCGAGGACTTGCAACGGAAAGAAGGACTGAAGCCTCCGATGAAATGCTGACTTTCATTTTCAAATTATAAATACCGTATAGTTGTGCATGAGAGACCAAGCGCTATGAAAAGCATAAGCATAGATCTCTCCACTACGCTGCGCTACGGTCGAGATGACGACTACACTAAAAATTCTTACCATGAAAATTAAGGTGATTTGCGGATTGCTTACATTTTATTTTTAATTTCGTGCCATTATGAAAGAAACAGTGGTGAGCGGCATTCGCTCAACAGGAAAATTACATTTGGGTAATTATTATGGTGCAGTTAAAAACTTCGTGCAAATGCAGAACGAATATAACTGCTACTTTTTTATCGCCGATTTACACTCTTTAACTACACATCCTACTCCAGCCGATTTACACGGAAATATCAAACATGTTTTGGTGGAGTATCTGGCAAGTGGAATTGATCCAGAAAACAGCACCATTTATATACAAAGTGATGTTCCCGAAATTGCGGAGCTATATTTATACCTCAACATGAACGCTTATATGGGTGAATTAGAGCGTAGTACTTCTTTTAAAGATAAAGTACGTGCCAACCCTGATAACGTAAATGCGGGTTTATTAACCTATCCGGTATTGATGGCAGCCGATATTTTAATCCATAAGGCGACCAAAGTACCTGTTGGAAAAGATCAGGAACAACATTTAGAAATGGCCCGTACTTTCGGAAACCGTTTCAACAGATTGTATAGTACAGAATATTTTCCAGAACCTTATGCTTTTAGCTACTCTGATAAACTGGTTAAAGTACCAGGCTTAGATGGAAAAGGTAAAATGGGTAAATCAGAAGGTGAGGCCAATGCGGTATACCTATCTGATGATCCTGAAACCATTCGTAAAAAAGTAATGAGAGCGGTTAGTGACGGTGGTCCGACAGAAGAGAACCAACCAAAACCTGAACCGATCCAGAACCTTTTCGACTTAATGAAAGTGGTATCGAGCGCAGATACTCATCAGCATTTTGACGACCTGTATAATAAAATGCAGATCCGTTACGGCGATTTCAAGAAACAACTGGCAGAAGATATGATCATTGCTACCGCACCAATGCGCGAGCGCATCCAGGACATTGCCAAAGACGATTCTTACTTAAGGCAAGTGGCTAAACATGGTGCATTAAAGGCTCGTGAAAGTGCACAAAAAACCATAAGAGAGGTACGCAGTTTAATCGGGTTTAAAAGTTTTTAATTAATATTGCGGTAAGCGACAGGCGGTTGGCGTTATAATCGCCTATCGCAAAACGCTCACCGCAAAACGCAAAAAAAGATGCACATAGCAATTGTAGGAAATATAGGTGCCGGTAAAACCACTTTAACAGGTTTATTGGCTAAGAATTATGGATGGGAAGCTTTATATGAGGCGGTGGACAACAATCCTTATCTGGAAGATTTTTACAGCGACATGAAACGATGGAGCTTTAATCTTCAGATTTATTTCCTGAACAGCCGTTTTCAGCAAATTACGGATATTGAGGTCAATAAACGCAATGTGATCCAGGATAGAACCATTTACGAGGATGCGCATATTTTTGCAGAGAACCTCCACGATATGGCTTTAATGACTACCCGGGATCATGATAACTACCGTGCTATTTTTGATAATATTACCTCTTTTATCAAACCGCCGGATTTATTGGTTTATTTACGGGCATCGGTACCGACATTGGTTAATAATATCCAGCGCCGTGGCCGTGAATACGAAGCAGGGATCCGTATCGATTACCTTTCTAAACTGAACGAAAAATACGAAGCCTGGATAAAAGGTTATAACCTGGGCAAATTATTAATTTTAGATAAAGACAAGTTGGATTTCACCAATAATCCTGAAGATTTAGGTACGGTGATCCAATCGATTGAGGCAGAGATTAACGGGTTGTTTTAATCCCCAGCCCGTAAAAGGGAGTTGAGTTCATAATAAATGGTTTAATTTTTAATGCGATAAATATGCAAAAAGATTTCGAGCATGAAAATCCAGAAAACTGGAAATGGGATACTTTTTATTTCAATAAAAAAGACTCCAGGTTAATTGTTCCAAAGCGCATAAAATTGCTTGGGTGGACATTTAATTTTGCTCATCCTGTATCTTTTATTATTGTTGCATTGATCTTTACATTTGTTTTTTATCAATTTTTATAGCAACAATATATGATCGATAAAAACTTAAAGTCCCCACTTGAAGATTTAAGGATTATAGGCATTATTCCAGCACGATATGCCTCTACCCGTTTTCCCGGAAAGCCTTTGGTAGATATTGCCGGAAAAACCATGATCCAAAGGGTTTATGAACAAGCATCGAAAGCCAAAAGCTTATCAAAAGTAGTAATTGCCACCGATGATGTACGGATTGCAGATGAAGTGAAAAGGTTTGGTGGAGAACTTATCTTTACTTCATCCGATCACCAAAGCGGAACCGATAGGTGTGCCGAAGTGATTGAGCAATTACCAGGATTTGATATTGTGATCAACATTCAGGGCGATGAACCTTTTATCGAACCTGCACAAATTGAATTATTGACAAGCTGTTTTACTGAAGAAAAAGTACAGTTAGCAACATTAATCAAATCTATTCAAAGTCAGGAAAGTGTATACAATCCCAATAGTCCTAAAGTGGTGATTGATGTAAATGGCCGGGCGATGTATTTTAGCCGGAGTCCAATCCCTTTTATCCGAAACGGAGAACCAGGCGTATGGGCAGAAAAACACCAGTTTTATAAACACATCGGGATTTACGGTTACCGCACCGAATCATTAAAAGCCATTACCAAATTACCACCTTCTTCTTTAGAAATTGCTGAAAGCCTGGAGCAACTGCGCTGGATCGAGAATGGATTTTATATCCAAACAAAAGTTACCGACCTTGAAACAGTTGCTATTGATACTCCGGAAGATTTACTAAAATTAAATAATCTATTGGATGCGCTGAAGCACGAGTAAGGTTATGGTTCATTAGTCATTAGTTCATTGGTTGGTTCATGGTTGATATTTTGATGGTTCATGGCCAAGTGCTAATAACTTGAGATTAATCTTCCTCAGACTGCGGACTACCGACTTCGGACTATTTTACCACCAGTTCCATCTGAATATTACATCGCGCATAAGGTGTAGGCTTACCTGCCACTTTTTTAAAACCCAATTTGTGGTAAAGATTTATGGCCGGTTTTAAAATGGTATTGCTTTCTAAATAAATTTTAGATGCACCTAATGACCTTGCTTTTTCAATAATAGCATTTGCCAATAAATAGCCTACATTTTTTCCCTGGGCTTTTGGCGATACGGCCATTTTGGCCAGTTCAAAATCATATTCGCCATCGTTCATTTTAATTAATGCGCAAACGCCTAAAGGCTCACCCTGGTAAAGTGCAACTAATATAAAACCTCCTTTATCTAAAATATAACCCTGCGGATTATCCAAAGCTTTATAATCAGATTCTTCCATGGTAAAATACTCTGAAATCCATTCTACATTCAGCGATCTGAATATTACCTGGTATTTGGGCAGGTAATCTACAATTTCAACCTTTAAACTATCTCTTTCCTTTTTCTTTTCCATTACCCTTCTCAACAAGTTTTTCTGCTCCAATAAAAACTCCCATTCCCCTATTGCTTCCCAAAGGTTATGCTGCGCTTGTGCCGAGATTTCTTCAATAGCGGCATTTACATCAACCAGCTGATCTTTTATTTTTTTTGAAATCTCCACTCCTTTTTTAGAAAGGCTCACTACATTTCTTCGTCCGTCGGTTTTGTCTTTACTTTCTTTAACATAACCTTTTTTCAGCATCTCACTGATGATTTTGCTCACAGATGGATGAGAATGGCCAATATCTTTAGCCAGTTCAGTAATCGTTTTTTCTTTCTCCTGAACCAAAGCATAAAATACAGGAAACCACTTGGGCTGCATATCAATATTATACAATTTATAAATCTGTGCAGCGTCTTCAGTCACCATATCAGTTAACATTCTTAACCTGCTACCTATAGCTACTTTGCCTACTTCTTCAAAAAAATTCACAATAAAATCAGTTACGTAATCAGTTACGCAAATATAAGAACAAAATGATATTATCCAATAACATTTAATGGCTTCGCTAATATTTTAGTATTTTAGTTTATCTATGACAAAGCAAACACTCTTAATTATCGCTATTGTGTATGGTAATGCGATTTTTGCCAGGCAACCGGCTGGATTAATTGTAAAAACCAATGTCTTAAATTTAGTGGCGAAAAGGCCTACCCTATCTGTAGAAAAAACCTTTGCTAATCTTTATGGATTGGAAGCGGCTTATACTTTTGGCGAAATTAAAAACTTCGGTTATCGCGACTATTACCACTATAATGGCTTTTTACTCCGGGCGAAAAAATACCTCAGGCCAATTAAAAATAAAGAAGCTAACGCTTTCTATGGTGCCTATTTTGGAAACCTGAACAAAACAGTGGTGTCGCATGGCACGGTAGACAATACCGGCTTTTTTAGCTGGGGTCATGACAGGGATTTCAAAGCGAATTCTTTACGTTATGGCGGAACATTTGGGGTATCTTTATTCCTGGAAAACATTTTCTTTTAGAGGGTTTGACAGGCCTGGGTTACGGAGATTATTATCATATTCAAAATAATTTAGAAAATAAGCTTCCTGGTGGTTATTTCGACTTTCAATTGTGGTTATCTATTGGCTATTCTTTCTAAATTTAACGAATATCATAAAATACGGACCTGAACTAAAACATAAAATTTGTAGTTTTGAATATGAGAAATATACCGCTCTTTGTTACCATCTGTTTATTAGCACTTGTTGCCTGTAATTCGAAAGATAAAAAGGAAAGCACTGCCATTGAATTTAAAAATGTGAACCAAAGCCTGGCTAAATCTTTTTCTGATTTAAAACGTCTGGACACTTTCAAGATAGAACTTACCGGCAGGAAACCCGAAGAAATGGTGTTGAATTTCACCATCAAAAATGCAGAGGGAAAAGAGATTTACAATGCTAAAATTAAGGGAACAGAACTGGTTAACAATACCGACCCAAATGTTGACCTTTCTAAAGAGAAAGACCAGATTATTTTCTTAAAAACCATTGCAGACGACTTTTTCAGCGATGATAATTTTCTTGAACCTGCAGTAATGCCTGAAGATAAGGCTGATAAATATACCCCGGATAAGGCTCTTTATGAAGAGCTAAAAAAATCAGGTTTAAATGGCTTCAAATACCGTTTGGGTAAAGAAAACAACATTTACATTGCCTGGAGCGAGAAAGAGCAGAAAGTGAAAATTTATTATAATTGCTGTTAATCAAAAATATTTAAAAGTTTAGCAATGAAAAAATCTGATTTTATTGCAAATCGCTTAAGAGAGATTTTTTTAAATGGTTATTGGATAGCTAATACCAATTATAGAGATCAGTTAGCAAGCATCAATTGGCAACAGGCCACCCATCAGGTAGAAAATTTAAATACCATCGCGACCCTAACCTATCATATCAATTATTATTTAGCCGGAATTTTAACTGTGTTTAATGGTGGTGTGCTGGAAATTAAAGACCAATATAGTTTCGATCTTCCACCTATACATTCGGAAGCTGATTGGAATAAACTAGCTTCTGAATTATTTGACAATGCTTCAGTTTTTGCTAACGCAGTAGAAAAAATGCCGGAAGAACAATTTGATGAGGTATTTGTAAACGAAAAGTATGGCACTTACCTGCGGAATTTAGAAGCTGTAATTGAACACAGTTATTATCATTTAGGACAGATTGTACTCATCAAAAAACTGATTTTGGCGGCAGGGGAATAAAATACTATCATTCTGCGTTTTAAGCTTTCCCTCCTCTGTTTCGCCACAAAAAAATATTTTAATATTTATTTTTAAACTAAATAAATAGTTGTACTTTAGAGCATTGAACCAAACACAAATTATTTAACGTTTCTCTACAACATACATGCTCAAGCAACTATTCACGGTTTTTATTTTTTCATTATTATTTTTTCCAGCACTGGCACAAAAAGCAAGCATAAAAGGCGTTGTGGTCGATACCGTTGAGAAAAGAAAATTACAAAACAGTTCTATCCTGCTGATATCAAGCAAAGATTCCGTTTTAGTTAAAGATACGCGGGCCAGGGCCAATGGCGAATTCGAATTATCGAACCTAAAAAAAGGCAATTATACTTTAGTCATCACCTTCCCAAAAATGGCCGATTTCATCAGGGATATCCAATTGTCAGATTCCTCGAAATTTAATCTTGGCCATATTACAATGGACAGTAAGGCCACACTTTTGAATGAGGTGACAATAAAGGCACAAAAACAGGCCATTAGCATGAAAGGCGATACGATAACCTACCAGGCAGATAGTTTTGCGGTAAAACCACATGCCAATTTACAGGATCTGTTAAGGCGATTACCTGGAATTGAGGTAGATAAAGATGGTGCAATAAAAGCAGGTGGAAAAGACGTAAATACGCTTTTGGTTGATGGAGAAGAATTTTTTGGCGACGATCCGCTTTTGGCTCAGAAATACCTAAAGGCGAATGCAGTTAGTGAAGTTCAGGTTTACGACAAAAAAACCAAAGAAGAAGAGTTATCAGGAATAAAAGAGGGTGATGCCAAAGAGAAGGTGATGAATATCAAACTCAAGGAGAATGCCAAAAACGGCTATCTCAGCACTCTGGATGCGAACAGTGACTTAAATCATTTTAAAAACATTGGCGGCATGGCCGGCATCTATAAAAGCAAATTAAAAGCGGCAGTATTTGGATTTAACTCCAATATCAATCAGGATTCGAAGGCAAGTGCCGCCATGAGCAAATTAAAAGGAAATGATTATGATTTAATTGAAGTTGGCGATGATGGCAGTACCGTTATGATTATGTACGGCAACAGAGATGATGATGGTTTTTCGCCAACAAACGGCTTGCCTGATATCACCAGTTATGGTGCACACTTCTCCGATAAATGGAATGAAAATAAAGTAGGCCTGAAACTAAATTATAAAGGCAATAATCGGGATATCATAGATAGAACAACATATAAAAACCAGTCACTATTGCCTAATGGAACAAATTTCTTTAGTTCCGGCAGCACAAACAGTGAAACTAAAAGTACGGGACAAAGTTTAAAAGGAAGTGTGGATGTTAAGATAGACTCGCTTTCTACATTAAAAATATCATTTGCCACGAGTAAAAACAAAAACAATAATGAGTACACCAGCACAAACGAAACCAAAAACGGTGAAGGTTTTTTTGTAAATAATAGTGATCAAACAAACAACAGCAACGGAGTTGACAATCTGTTTAACGGCAATATCAATTATTCAAAAAAGTTTGCCAAAAAAGGAAGAACGCTGTCTATCGATTTACAACCAGAAACCAAAAACGGCACCAGTCTCGGCAACAGTAAAAGTGTCACCAATTATTATGATGACAATGGTGTATCAAAAGGGCCGCCAATCACTCAGGACTTTCTCAATGATAATTCAGGCAAGGAAACGTCACTTGGCGCAAGAATATCATATACTGAACCTTTGAACAAACAATTCTCCTTGCAAACCGCCTATAGCTTTAAAACGGTAAACTCCAATAGTCATAAACTGGTTTTCGATAAATCATTAAATAATAAACGGATCGATTCGCTAAGTAATAATTTCGATTTTAATAATTTTTCGAATATAGGCAAGGTGGTATTACAATATCGGGCAAAGAAATTTACTTTGTCTGGTGGTGCAGAAGCTACACAAACAACATTCGAGCTGAATGATTTAGACCGAAGCAACAAATTTAACCGAAATTACTTAAACTGGGCACCACAAAGTAATCTTAACTATAAACTCGGAAAAAATACAAGTGTATCCTTAAACTATAACGGAAATACGCGACAGCCTGGCTTAGACCAATTACAACCGATCAGACAAATAAACAATCCACTTTACGAAATAAAAGGTAATCCAAATTTAAAACCATCGTTCAACAATAATTTTGGCTTTAACTTAAATACCTACCAGCAAAAATCGGAAATGTACGCATACGTGTATGGAGGCTACAGTTTTACTAAAAATGCAGTAGTGAGTACGAGTACTGTAGATGAGGTAAACAAAACCACCAGCAGTTACATCAATCTAAATGGTAATAACAATTTTTACGCCGGCGCAAGTTTTAATAAAAGTTTCAGCAAGATTAATTTTAGTACAGGCTTAAATGCCAGTTATAACCATTCAAACTCGGTTTCTATTTTAAACAATAAACTGAATGAAAATGTAAACAATAGTATCAGTTTACGCCCACGCTTGAGTTACTATAGCGATAAACTTCAAATTCAGTACGATCCATCCTTTACCTTTTCAAACAGCCGCTCATCTATCGGCTCCATAAATAATGGTAAAAACTTTTACCATAACCATGAAATTTCCGGTACCATCGAACTGCCATACAATACCGAATTCAACACCTCAATATCATTATCATACCAACCTGCCAACACTTCGTTCAGCAGGCCGGTAAATGTTGCTATCTGGAATGCCTATTTATCAAAGAAGATGCTTAAAGCTCAGGAACTGGAATTAAAAGTAGCGATTTCAGATATTTTAGCCGAAAGGATCGGTTACAATCGATACGTTGGCGGTAACAATATTAGTGAGAATACCAACAGTTTTATTCCAAGGTATGTACTGATCGGTGTCACCTATAATTTAACCGGAAACTTTGTTAAACAAGACAAAAAATAACGTCAGATGAAACATTTAGGATTAAGCATAATTTTATTTTTTGCAGTTACAATAATCAGGGCACAAACTGTTTTCATCAGAAGTGCAAAAATAACATTTGAAAAAAAGATAAACCAGAAGCAACAAATTGCAGAAAACGATTGGATATCAGACGATGCTAAAGATAAAATGAGCAAGTACAGGACTTCCAGCTGGCATTATAGTTTTAACGATAGTAGCTCCATATATAAGGCTAAACCGAAGGAAACCTTAAACGACAATAATTTCTTTTTTATTGCTGGTGAGAATACCAATGAAATGTATACCGATTTTAGTAAAAAAGCAAGGGTAATCAGAAAACCAGTAAGTGGTGAAGACTTCATTTTAAAAGATACTATCCCCCATCTCCAATGGAAAATTATGCATGATGTGCGCCAAATTGCAGGTTATGAATGCCGTAAAGCGACAACCGTAATAAACGATTCTGTTACAGTGGTGGCCTTTTATACTGATGAAATTTTATTAAAAGGTGGCCCGGAGGGATTTACCGGTTTACCAGGAATGATATTAGGTTTGGCTATACCACGTTACAACACCACCTGGTTTGCCACAAAAGTGGAAGCGAAAAATGTTCCGATCTTAAACATCGTAGCTCCGGCAAAGGGAAAGAGAACCGACACAGAAAAAGATTTCAAAAAAATGGTCGACCTCTATACCCGTTATGATGATAAAAAGAATCCCAGAAAGATAGAAGATATTAAAAAAGAACTTTATACGCTGATACTTTAAACCGGTGTTTTTCCTTAAACCAGTCAATATCAAAGACATAATGCACTTAAAAAATATTCGGGCAAGTATCTAACGAGCGATAATTTTTTTGTACCTTTGTATCCCGTACAAAAACAATTAACCAGACCTAAAAAGCCTGGTTAATTCCACAAATTATCAATCATGACAAAGTATATTTTTGTTACGGGCGGTGTAACTTCCTCTTTAGGTAAGGGCATCATTTCCGCATCTTTAGCTAAACTTTTACAGGCACGTGGCTACCGTGTAACCATTCAAAAATTCGATCCGTACATTAATATCGATCCAGGAACATTAAACCCTTATGAGCATGGAGAGTGCTTTGTAACTGAAGATGGTGCTGAAACCGACCTGGATCTTGGTCATTATGAGCGTTTCCTTAATGTTCCAACTTCGCAGGCAAATAACATTACTACTGGCCGCATTTACCAAAACGTAATTAACAAAGAGCGTAAAGGCGAATATTTAGGTAAAACGGTGCAGGTTGTTCCACATATTACCGACGAGATTAAACGCAACATGCGCATTTTGGGCGAAAGTGGTGAATACGACATTGTGATTACTGAACTTGGAGGGACAGTTGGCGATATTGAATCTCTGCCATTTATCGAAGCTGTTCGTCAGTTTAAGTGGGAAGAAGGCAGTACTAATGCCATTGTTATACACTTAACCCTGGTTCCTTATTTAGCTGCTGCAGGTGAATTAAAAACTAAACCAACACAACACTCCGTTAAAGCCCTTTTGGAATACGGAATACAGCCAGATATACTGGTTTGTAGAACAGAACACCACATCAGCCCTGATATCAGAAAAAAAATTGCATTATTTTGTAACGTTAACATCAATGCGGTAGTCGAATCGATGGATGCATCTACTATTTATGATGTGCCATTGTTGATGTTAAAAGAGCAACTGGATAAAACTGTTTTATCGAAATTAAAACTGCCTACCAAAAACGATCCGGATATGGAAAGCTGGAAAGATTTTCTGGGCCGTTTAAAAAACCCAACTGCCGAAGTAAAAATTGGCTTGATTGGTAAATATGTAGAATTACCTGATGCTTATAAATCAATTATCGAATCTTTTGTACACGCAGGTTCGAGAAACGAATGTAAAGTCAGGGTAGAATATATCCACTCGGAAGGTATTTTCCCGGATAACGTCAAAGAGAAATTGAGTCATTTACAAGGTGTTTTAGTGGCGCCAGGTTTTGGCAGCCGCGGTATTGAGGGTAAAATTGATGCCATCAAATATGTTCGCGAAAACAACGTTCCTTTCTTCGGAATCTGTTTGGGTATGCAATGTGCAGTTATCGAATTTGGCCGTAATGTTTTAGGTTTGAAAGACGCACACACGACAGAAATTGAAGAAAATTCGCCAAATCCGGTAATTAACATGATGGAAGAGCAGAAAAAAATAACCAATAAAGGTGGAACCATGCGTTTAGGCTCTTATCCTTGCGATATTAAAAAAGGAACAAAGGCTTTTTCTATTTATGGTAAATCTCATATCAACGAGCGTCATCGTCACCGTTATGAATTTAACAATGCTTATTTAAAGCAATATGAAGATGCAGGAATGATTGCTTCAGGTATGAATCCGCAAACCAATTTAGTTGAAATTGTAGAGCTTAAAAATCATCCTTTTTTCGTTGGCGGGCAGTTTCACCCAGAATTAAAATCAACAGTTGCTAATCCTCACCCACTTTTTGTTAAATTTGTCGCCGCTGCGATGGAGTTTGCAAAAAAGAAAACGAATTAAAAGCAGTACAAACATAAATAATGGATAGAAATACCTTTACAGGACTGTTCCTGATTATGATCATTTTGGCAGGATCATTCTACTTTTTGAGGCCGAACGAGGCTGAAATGAAAAAAGCCAAAGAAACAGAGCGTTTAGATTCTTTGAAAAAAGCTGGTGTAACACCTGCGCAAAAAGATACCACCAAAACTGCAGCGATTGCTAATCCGGCTGTAGATTCCTTAGCCTTAAAAGGCCCTTTTGGTAGCGCCATAACCGGTACTGAAGCCAATACTGTTTTAGAAAACGAAAATTTATTAATCACTTTAAGTAATAAAGGTGGTAAAATTACATCTGTTGAAGTTAAAGGACAGAAAACCTTTACGGGTAAACCACTTATTTTATTTGCTGGTAGCGAAAACAAGTTTGGTTTAAGTTTAAATGCAGCTGGTAAGGTAATTAATACCAACGATTTATATTTTACTTCGACAAAAACAGGTAACACGGTTACCATGCGTGCCAATTATGGTGCTAATGCTTACGTAGAATATGTTTACGATTTAAAGGCTTTGAGCAACAAAGTAGCTTTCAATGTTAATGTAGTTGGTTTACAACAAGTAATTGCAGGCAATACGATTGGTTTAAACTGGTCTACTATTTTATTACAACAAGAAAAATCCATCGAAAGTGAGCACCGTTATTCTGCACCATACTACAAATATTTAGATGGTGATGTTAACCACCTAAGTGTTTCTAAAGATGAAAAAGAAGAATTATCAAAAGGTAAAATTCAGTGGTTCTCTTTCAAACAACACTTTTTCTCCGCTTCTTTAATCTCGAAACAAGCTTTCGAAAAAGGAAGTTTAGAAGTTAAAATCCCAACTGCTCCTGGGCAGGTAAAGTTTTATGATGCCAATATGCAATTGCCTTATGTACATACAGCCAACCAGGTTTACGAAATGGAATTCTATTTCGGAACAAACAAATTCTCTACTTTAAAAGCGCAGGGATATGATTTAGAGCAGCAGGTTGATATGGGCTACTGGCCATTGAAATACATTAACCGCTTTATTGTATTGCCTGTATTTAATTTCTTAAACAGTTTTAACTGGAACTACGGCTTGATCATTCTGGTATTAACCATCTTGTTAAAACTTGCTTTATCGCCACTTACCTACAAGTCATACTTATCAATGGCTAAAATGAGGGTATTGAAACCAGAGATGGACGAAATTAAAGCTAAGGTAGGCGAAGATAACCCAACATTGGTTCAACAGGAATATTTAAAATTATATAAGAAAGCTGGCGTAAATCCTTTAGGAGGATGTTTACCAATGGTGCTTCAATTGCCTTTGGTTATGGCTTTCTTCTTCTTCTTCCCTAACTTGTTTGAGTTACGAGGCGAGAGTTTCCTTTGGATGAAAGATTTATCAACTTATGATGAGTTTATCAAATTTGGCGTAAAAATTCCTTTCATTGGCGATCACTTAAGTTTAATGTGTGTATTGATGACCATCTCTACATTGATTATGACTTATTTCAATAACCAGGTTTCAGGTGCTACCGGTCAGATGAAATATATTGGTTACATTATGCCGGTTATTTTCTTAGGTGTATTAAACAGCTACCCTGCCGGATTAAACTATTATTATTTCTTAGCCAACTTAATGACTTTCGGACAGCAGTTCTTAATTCGTAGAATGGTTGACGATGAGAAAATCCATGCGCTAATCCAGCAAAACAAAGCCAGACCAGCTGATGAAAAAAAGAAAAAATCTAAATTCCAGCAGCGTTTAGATGACTATATGCGTCAGCAACAACAAGCTAAAAAATAATTTAGCCTTTAATGATACCACAACCCTCGATTGCTTAAAGCAATCGGGGGTTTTTAGTTTTGAGCAGAGGGCATGGAACTAAGGGCGCTACGCGTGAGGCGTTTGGCCTACACAGCTTAAACTTTTAGGCCCCCGACCTCTGCCTCTCCAGACTAGTTCCATTTAGTCTCTTCAAAAACACCTTTTTATTGTAATATTTGGTATACAAGTTTCCTAATAAGCTAAAAAATTCCAATTTTAGAAGATTAAATCTCAACCAACAAATTAATAAATTAAAAAATGCAAAAGAGACTAACAATTATTCTGTTTTTCGTTGTCAGCTTTGCCTACGCACAAAAGAAACCTCTAGATCATTCGGTATATGATACCTGGGAATCAGTAGGCACAAAGCAATTATCAAATAATGGTCAATGGGCTATGTACAATATCTTACAGCAAGAAGGAGATGCACAATTATATCTTACTAATATTAAAACAAATGCAAAGATAAATATCCCAAGAGGGATGAACCCGCAATTTAGCAATGATTCCAAGTTCGCGGCATTTAACATCCGTCCATTAAATAAAGATTTGCGCCAGGCTAAAATTAAAAAGAAAAAGACAGATGAATTGCCAAAAGATTCATTAGGGATCCTCAGCCTCACTACCAGTGCCGTTACAAAAGTAGCAAGGGTAAAATCTTTCAAATTCCCTGAAGAAGGCGCTGGTGTAATGGCCTATTTAACTGAAAAGCCAGATACAGCAAAGAAAACGGTAAAGCCTGCTGATAAAAAAGATGGCGAAACTGATTTTGCTGAGGATGAACCTGCCGGAAAAGACAAAACTGAAGAGGGAACCGATCTTGTGGTAAAAAACCTTTTAACAGGCACAGATAAAACCTATAAATTCGTCACCGATTATTATTTTAGTAAAGACGGCAAACAGTTGGTTTTTGCCTGCAGTGGATCTAAAAAGGACAAAACGGCAGCTCAAGGTGTATTCTTACTCAATACAGAAAAAGGCACATTAAAAACCTTGATTAAAGGGAAAGGAAGTTTTAAAAACTTCACTTTTGATGAGGAAAGCGAACATGTTGCTTTTGTGGGTGAGCAAAGTCCGGAGAAACAAGAAATAAAAGATTACAATATTTATTACAACTCTTTAACACTTGATACGGCGCAGATACTGGTAGATTTTGATATGCCGGGCTTACCTGCAAAATGGTCTGTGAATGGCGATGGAAAGATAATTTTCAGTAAAGATGGCAAGAAATTATTTTTTGGCATCTCTCCCATTAAAAAGCCAAAAGATACTACAATCGTAGATTTCGAAGTGGCAAAAGTTGATGTTTGGAACTACAAAGATGATTATCTACAGCCGATGCAGCTTAAAAATGCGGATAGGGACAGCAAAAAAAGCTATTTATCCGTTATTGATGTTTACAGCAGCGATCCTAAAGTAATTCCATTAACAGACCTAAAACTACCGGATGCCAATATCATTGCGGAAGGTGATGCCAATATGGTTTTAGCATCTACAGACTATGGTCGTAGAATCGAATCACAATGGAGTGGTTCTACCACAAAAGATTACTATTTAGTTGACACTAAAAACGGTCAGAAAAAGAAAATCATTGATAATTTAAGCGGATATGCTATGGCGTCTCCTGGCGGAAACTATGTTTTATATTTTGATAGAAAAGCAGGTAGCTGGAATACTTATAACATAACCACGGGCAAATTAACCGTACTAACTGCCGGATTAACTGAAAAATTTGTTGATGAAGAAAACGACGTACCCGATTTACCTTCTGCTTATGGTTTAGCCACCTGGACTGAAGGCGATAAGGCTGTATTAATTTACGATAAATATGATATCTGGTCGTTCTCTCCTGATGGAAAAGCGGCACCAAAAAATATTACCGCCGGTTTCGGAAGGGCCAATAACCTTACTTTCCGTTATGAAAGAGTACAACAGGATAACAGGTTTGAACGCAATGCAGACAGCAAATTTGTAAAAACAAATGAAATAGTTTGGTTAGATGGCTTTAACAATTTGACAAAAGAAAACGGTTTTTATCGCACCAACGTAGGTTCATCTAAAGCGCCTGAACTGGTTGTAATGGCTAAATTTAAATACTCCAACCTGGTAAAAGCTAAAGATGCTGATATTTACATTTACGATAAAGCCAATTATGTAGAATCGCCAAATGTTTATATCACCACCGATTTCAAAACTGAAACAAAATTAAGCAATACCAACCCTCAGCAAAAAGACTACAATTGGGGTACTGCTGAATTGGTTAAGTGGACTACACCAAAGGGATATAAGGCCGAAGGTATTTTATACAAACCGGAAAATTTCGATCCAAATAAGAAGTATCCGATGATCGCTTATTTCTACGAAAAACTAACAGATGGCTTATATACTTATCAAGCGCCGGCCCCTACTCCATCCCGCTTAAATATTTCTTACTTCGTAAGTAACGGCTACCTGGTATTTGCGCCAGATATTAGCTACGAAACTGGTCACCCAGGTAAGTCAGCAGTTGAATTCATCAATTCGGGTGTGGAAAGTCTGAAGAAAAATAGTTGGGTAGATGGTAGTAAAATTGGTATTCAGGGCCAAAGCTGGGGTGGCTACCAGGTGGCTTACCTCATTACCCAAAACAATATGTATGCTGCTGCCTGGGCGGGAGCACCTGTAGTTAACATGACCTCTGCTTATGGAGGTATCCGTTGGGAAACCGGTATGAACCGTCAGTTCCAGTACGAGAAAACACAAAGCCGTATTGGTGCAACACTTTGGGAAAAACCAGAATTATATATCGAAAACTCTCCACTATTTATGTTTCCAAAGGTTAATACGCCTGTTGTGGTCATGGCTAATGATGCAGATGGTGCCGTGCCCTGGTATCAGGGTATCGAAATGTTTACCGCTCTGCGCCGTTTAGGTAAACCTGTTTGGATGTTAAACTATAATGGTGAGGCACACAACCTGGTTCAACGCCAGAACCGTAAGGATATTCAAATTCGCGAACAACAATTTTTCGACTATTATTTAAAAGGGGCAAAAGCCCCGGCCTGGATGACAAGCGGAATCCCTGCTACTGAAAAAGGAAAAACCTGGGGTTTTGAATTAACAGAAGATAAACCTTAGTTACTCCCAAGTCCGGAGTCAGAAGTCCATGGTTAGGAGTATTTAATACTGGCCATGGACTTTTTATTTTGAGTTGATGATTTCATTGCGAATAGCTCTTAGTCAAATATTCTGAATAAGCAGGCTATCAACTACTTGACTATTGACCATGTACCATTATTTAGTATGCAGAATCCAACTTCGGACTAAAGACTACCGACTCCAGACATCTCCACTATGAACTTTCGCTTAAAAGCGGTATTTTAACCCCTTCAAATAAAACTAAGCAACCCTAATGGCATTAAGCAGAATTTGGTCGGCATTTATTATTGTGGCTATCGTTGTAGCGAGTATTAAATGTTTCTTTTTCGGACATAGCGATATTTTTAACTGGATGGTAATCGGTAAATCATCCGACCCCTTAAATCCTTTAAAATTAGATGGCATTATTGAAACCTGCTGGATTGCGGTTGATCTTTGTATTAAATTGATCGGAACATTGGCTTTATTTATGGGCTTAATGAGCATTGCCGAAAAAGCAGGTGGCATCCGTTTATTATCCAGGATTATTGGCCCTTTCTTTTCGAAACTTTTTCCCGAAATTCCAAAAGGGCACCCGTCTATGGGACACATGATCATGAATTTCTCTGCCAATTTATTAGGTTTAGATAATGCAGCCACTCCATTTGGTATAAAGGCGATGGAAAGTTTGCAGGAGCTTAATCCAAATAAAGATGTTGCCAGTAATTCGCAGATTATGTTTTTATGCCTGCACGCTGCTGGTTTATGTCTAATTCCTGTTAGTGTAATTGCCATCAGGTCAACTCAAAATGCGCAAGACCCAACTGATATTTTCATCCCATGTTTAATTGTAACTTTTGTTGGCACCATGGCCGCCATGCTCATTGTATCCTTTAAACAAAAGATAAACTTACTTCAACCTGTTATCATTACCTGGGTACTCAGTATTTCTGCTGTTGTAGGCTTACTGGTTTGGTATGTGAGCAAATTAAATGCGGAAAGTATAAAATCATTTTCAGGCTTATTAAGCGGCGGAATAATTTTATTGATCTTTTTATTGATTGTATTGGGCGCGCTCTATAAAAAAATAGATGTTTTTGACGCATTTATCGATGGAGCCAAAGGCGGATTTGAGACCGCACTTAAAATTATCCCATATTTAGTTGGAATTTTAGTGGCCGTAAGCATGTTGAGAACCAGCGGAACCTTTGATGTGATCATGAGCGGGATTAAAAACATGTTTGTATTTTTTGGAGCCGACACCAAATTTGTTGATGCATTACCCACAGCCTTAATCAGGCCTTTAAGTGGTGGTGCTGCCCGGGGAATGATGGTAAGCACCATGATTTCAAGCGGACCAGATTCATTTGCCAGTAAGCTATCCGGTGTTTTTCAGGGTGCTTCTGATACCACTTTTTATGTAGTAGCAGTTTACTTTGGCTCTGTTGGCATTAAAAATACGCGTTACGCTATCGGCTCGATGTTATTGGCTGATTTAGTTGGGGTTTGTACGGCGATTGCACTCAGTTATATGTTTTTTGCGTAAGGTTCGTTCATTAGTCATTGGTTTATTAGGCATTGGTGTATCAAGCTCCTTGTCGTCATTGCGAAATAAATTCTTCATCAGCGAAGCAATCTGTTTTAATAGTCAATACGCACCAAGAGTATTCATTCAGGAAAAAGTTGCAAATCCTTCCATTCGCCTTCTTTTAAAGATTCTTCATTTCATTCAGAATGACAATTCAGGAAAAAGAAGAGAATAAAGAGTAAAGCAGCATAAATCCTATAGGTCAGCTATAAGATTTATGCTAAAGTATTTTTATTACGTAATATTAGCAAGATGGTTGCGGAATAGATATCCTGGTAATGATTTCATCAATAGCATCAGGATCAATTGCTACGTTTTTTGAAGCACACCATTTTTCTGTTTTATTATCCAGCCAGATACAGAAAGAATGGTAGCCATCTAAAACAACGGCATAAGTTTCGTGAAAATCATCTTGAATACGCATGCAAAATCCCTTAAAAATTTTGCCTCTCACATTGAATTGCAGGGTGGAATAATTTTCTAACATGGCTCATTATATTTTTGGTTAATTTACAACAAATTATAAACGAGAATGTTTCGTCAATTTAAAGGAATTAATAATTAATTCTTAAGCTAACAGAAAAGACTTAACCTATGTTTAACATATTGGAATAACCTTTAGCTATTAAACGCTTTTTTGAGGGTAAAAATATTTCGCATTGCAGATTTAATATTGTTCGTCCTCTTTTTACAATCGAGGTTTCTGCAACAACTTCGTCGCCTTCGCTGGCTGTAGCAAAATAATCGATATAATTATTTACAGTAGTATACCGTTCATTTAATCCCATAGTAAAAACTGTTGCACCAATTAAATCATCTATAATGCCTGCTGTTACGCCCCCGTGTAAAATTTGATAAGGATTGGTCATTTCTTTACGGATGGTATACTGGCAAATCAATATGCCATGCTCTGCTTTAACTAAAACAGGCGCCAGCCAGTTCATAAAGTTAGAAGGCGAATTGGTAATGACCTTGCCAATTGACTGCCTTAAAAAAGTTAAACGCTGTTCGCTTAAAGAGGCTTCCATAGCTATAAGTATTTAATATAATATGCTTCAGGTAAATATAGATAAAACTAAATGCCAAATATAATATTTCATTTTCGGAGTTACTGGGTGCACAAACCTTTGTTCCTAAACCCGTATTGCAGTGGTAGCTGCAGGCTCCATGCCGGCAATACCAACGAAAAGCGGGAACATGCTTATATAGTAGCACGAACCGCTTATTTCCTGATTAAAGGGCATCATTTTATTTGGAGCGCAAGGCCTCTACTGTGAACAACTAATTTCTGCCCGTTTTACGCTTATACGCTTCGCTGCCTCGTGCCTCGTTGCTGCAGGGTAATGCTGCAACCGGAGCTAAATGGCCAAAACAGTATTTCATTTGTTGGGTTGCAGGGTGCACAAACCTTTGTTTCTAAACCTGATTGAGCGGAATAGCCCGGAGCATAGCGAGGACTATAAGCGAAAGCGGGACTGCAAGCCCTAAGAACGATTAAATGCTCATTTTCAAGTAATATGCCTTCAATTAAAAGATTGCTTCCCTGAACGAGCCAGACAAGCTATCGTTCAACCTTGCAATACGAAAAAAACAAGAGGCTATATCTTAAATCGCTATTTAACCTAGAATTTGTCACGTTGAGCCTGTCGAAACGCTATTAAGACATCTAAACAATGTACTTCGACAAGCTCTGTATGACAACTTGATATCATGATACATCCTCATTATTTTCACTCTTAAATTGGAATAATCAATTTAAAACTCAAATTCCTGCCCATATTGTAAATCCCTGACCGGCCATTAGGCGAGCGGTTGTAATATTCGAAATACTTCAATCTGTTTAGATTAGATTGATAAGCGATATTGAAAATATTATCGGCCTGAAGAAAAATATCGCAGATGGTTTTTCCTTTTCTTGTTTTCAGGGCTGCCCCTATTCCCCCGTTAATCAAAGTATAACCTGCTGTAAAACTTTCAGTATTATCAAGCGCATAAAATTTGTCCTGATCTGCGAAAAAAGCAGCATCGATTTTAATATAAGGTTTATCAAAAATACCAACAGGCTTTTGCGCTGTTGCCTTAATTTCCGTTCTAAATTGTAAAGGCGGAATAAAAGGAAGGTATTTGGCATCGCCGCCGTGCTGATCCAATAGCGCCTGGTTTTTATTCAATCCTACCGTATAAGCCAAACTATTGTTAAAACTTAGCCATTTTAAAGCCTTTGGATGGAGATTCACAGAAATCTCTGCACCATATAACCTGGCTTTTGATTGTTGGTACTGATAAGTCAGGTTTCCGGGAACGATAACCACTGGATTTCCGTTGGCATCGGTTAAGCGAGATTGGTAAATGTAGTTCTGAATATTGTTATTAAACAGTTCCACACTTATTTCAGCATCTTTTAAGTAAACAATAATGCCAATATCTTCCTGAAGGTTAAATTCTGGGTTAAAGGTCCTGTTGCCCAGATATACAATGTGCGCACCCGGATCTAATCCGTTAGAACCGATTTCTGTAATATTTGGAGCCCTGTAACCTCTCGCAATATTGGCCTTAATCAAAAGCCTTTCGGAAATATTGTAAGTTAAACCTAAACTTCCTGATACGCCATAATAGTTTTTATTAAAAGAAGGGAATTGCAATTTTCCAGTGGCATCGGTCGAACTTACCTGTTTACCAAAACCTGTTTGTGAATCGGTACCAACATAAAAATCACTCCAGTGTATATTTCTTCTGTCTATCCTAATCCCTCCTGAAACATCTACCTTACCCATCGATTTTTTCGCAAAGTAAAAAGCACCAACATCGAAAAGATCATAATCGGGTATAGGAAAATCGGTAGCATCTTTACTCCTGTTTGCCTGATACATACCATTAAGCCCGATGGTACTTTCGATACCTGCAAAATCGGGCAGGTTGTATTTAAGATCATAATTAAAAGTGTTTAACACAACGTAAAGCCCCGCCTGACCTGGTAATGTCGGGTGATTATATTCTCTCCTTACACTTTGCTGTCCGCCAATCAATAAATTTAAATCACTCGTTCCAAATTTAAACTGACTGGTGTTGTAAAACCGGTAATGCTGGATATTTTGATGCAAGGGATTAATGGAATAGGTCTTTAGATCACTTTCAGGCACAACAGGCCTGTTTTTGATATCATCTCCATCATCCAAAACCTGTCTGGTAAATCTTCTGGACAAAGAATCTCTGCTGCCATCAGGAATTTCCATCAAATTATCGTAAAAGGTAATGGCTGTTTTAGTAAAACCCCAGGCCTTATCTACCCTGGCACTGGCAGATAAATTGTATTCTCTAAAAGCTGTTCCATATACCAATCCATCAATTTTATTTTGGTAATTATGCGCTGTTTTCCTGGTCGCCCTAAAGGTATATTTCCAATCGTTTTTAATGTAAGCTAGTCCGAGCGACGAACCAATCATCCCATTACTACTTTGGTAATTCGCGGTAAAATCGCCTTTCAATTTTCCATCTTCAAAATTCGGTGTATAAGGAATCATATTAATTACCCCGGCCAATGCATCTGAACCGTAAGTTAAACTGGCAGGTCCTTTTACTACTTCAGCTCTGGTAATGCCATATTCATCCACCTCTATTCCATGCTCGTCGCCCCATTGTTGCCCCTCTTGCCTTAAGCCATCATATAAAGTTAACACACGATTATAACCTAAGCCCCTTATAAAAGGTTTAGAAACATTTGGACCTGTGGTAACCGCCGTAATTCCTGGCACTCCCTTCACAATGGCTTCTATCAAATTGGTATTGACGTTTTGGTCCATCGTTTTTTTAGAAAGCACAGCAATAGGCACAGGACTTTTCCGTAATTGTGTTGCCCGGTTTACGCCGGTAATCACTACATCATTTAAATCGGAAGCTAAACTTAGTAAGTCAGCATTAACAAAAACCGTATCTCCATTTAATGTTATCCTAATTCTTTTGGACTGATAACCTACACCTGAAAAAACGAGATCGCAATTTCCAAAAGGGATTTCATTTAATTGATAAGTACCTGAATTATTTGATTTTGTAAATCTGTTGGTACCCAAAATTTTAATAGTGATATTTTCTACAGGTTCATTCTGAGAAGTCACTACTCCTTTAACTATAACCTTTTGAGCGATGGCATTTAGCGTTATAAAAAAACAGAAGCAATATAGTAACAGGGATTTCATGAATATAAATGATTTATCTAAATATAATTTTAGACAAATCTAAATTTTAATTTAAATAAATCAAATAAAATATTTAGACAATATTTAGCAGAATCCAAATCAATGAATCTTACTAAATAAAAAGATGGCTGGTGTTGTGCGAGAAGGCTGGTAAAATATTATTTTCGCAGTTGTAATATTTAGACTCTGGCTACTTAAGTTAGCCACAAAGATCTTAGCGTTCGGAAGATTCCATCATCCATCTTATATTTTACATTTTCTCAAAACAGGTATGTACTGATAACCAAGCAGCATTTGTTAGCCACAGATCAACCGAGTGCCATTTTTTTATACCGGACTTCTTTTATTAAGATTTTTTAATCAGCAACTTAGGCACTTATCTAGCTGATTATAAATAACCTAAAAACCAAAGCAATATTGAGCAATGTTTTTTTTTAAAATATTTTTATCCGTAGCCTTTAAACACATCGTTATTATGATTATCATTGAATACAAAAACGTGAATGAAACTATATACCTGAGGGATTGTTGTACCTAAAGGACGTGTTAAAACAGTACTAATCCTATAAACAGAATATATGTTGGTGATCAATAATTTTGAAGAGTATGAATCGCATCTAGGTAAAGAACTAGGCATTTCGCAATGGCATACTATAGACCAGTAGCAGATCAATAAATTTGCCGATGCAACCCTGGATCATCAATGGATACACACCGATCCGGAAAAAGCTAAAAATGAAGGACCATTTAAGGCGACAATTGCACATGGGTATTTAACTTTATCCTTAATTCCTTATTTATGGAAGCAAATTGCAGATGTTCGCAATACTAAAATGGAAATTAACTATGGTATTGAACGTTTTAAATTTGGCCAGGCGGTTTTAGTGGATAACGAAGTGCAGTTAAAAGCTAAATTAATTTGTATCAGTAATTTGAGGGGAATCACTAAAGTTACCATTCAGGCTACTCTTGTAATTAAAGACCAACCGAAGCCGGCATACGTAGGTGACGTGGTATTCTTATATCATTTTATATAATATTATCTCATTTAGTTTTCATATCTGAGCAACTTAATGTCGGGCAAATTAATTTTGGCAAGCAACATTTAACCATATAGAAGCATTTGTTTCTGGGTCAAGGCGCTATTGAGTAAGTGACGTTTTAAGGTGTTTTTTACATGTATGGTTTAAAATATAAAATGCCCAGATATCCATCCGGGCATTTATAATCAACTAACCTAAACTTATAAATACTAACCAAATATTTACACCGCAAATCTAAATACCGATTATTAATCTAGTGTTAAATATTTATCACCTGTTATGGTAAAATTGATCTTCAATAATTAACGATACTGATTTTCAGGCTATTTTTCTGGGGCAATCAGTCTTCTTTTGCTAAACTATCACCGTAATGCCTGGCCTGCAAGTTCAAAATCAGCACTTTAAAAATTAATAATGCAAACCATTATTTTACAGCACGGGTTGCCTTATCAAAAGACAGTACCAGGTTTTTCTGATCAACCTGCTTTAAAGGCACTTCATGTACCTTCTTGGCCCGACCGGTAGTAAAATAAACTTCGGCTTTAACAGACTCCCCTTTTTCAATCCCATCCTCAAACAAAGCAATCCCAAAAAGGGTACTGTCAACTTTTGATGAGGCTATAACACTCACAGTACCTAAAGCATAGTTGCCATTATTCTTCAGGGTAACAATGCCCTGTTTATAACTGTAACTCACTCCTTTTAATGTTTCCAGGTAGGTTTTATTCTTGCTGGTGATAGGTTGATAAGTTTGCCCGTAACCTGAAAATCCACAGGCTGCCAGCAGTAAAACAAAAATGATTTTTTTCATGATCTTATGGAATAAACAATAGGATAAATATCGTAAAAAAACTTATTACAAATTGGCTAGAAATAAATTTTGATCGTACTAAAAAAGGGTATCGAAAAATTAAAGGTAGCAAAGTATAATCGGCCTGATATTCATAGGCGAACATGATTTTCGCTATCAAAATCATATCGTATCTACCTTATTCACAGCAATTTTAAATAAAAATAATTTCCAATATCAACATCACAAGCACGGCAGTTAATGTATTCAAAAAATTGACCATATTATTGCCTATTATCTCTTTGCGCTCTAGTACAGCACCCAGTATAGAATCAGTCAGGTTTCCCACCGTTCCAGCAATAACGATAAAGCAAAAGTTAATATTCCATCCATACCCCAGCGCATAAATAGCAGCAATAATACAACTACCTCCAATACCGATCACCGTTCCTTCCAGACTGATCACACCATCCATCCCGCAACGGTCGGGCTGGAAAGAAATAATATTAAAAAACCGTTTTCCATAAACCATCCCCAGCTCTGATGATAGCGTATCTGCAGTAGCTGAAGCAAAAGCTGCCGCCATTGCGGGAAGCATTAAATAAGTGAAAGAGGGATAAAATAAAATCACTATAGCCGCAAGACCAGCAGCCCCGGCATTAGCCAGCACCTGCAGCACACTGCGTCCATTTTTAGTTTCCGCTATTGTGGCAAAAGACTGCTTTTTATGTTTTTGCCAGGAAGTGGCCACAGAACCCATGATAAAAAACAGGCTCATCATCGCAACACCTGTGTAACCAGCGGCAATATAAATAAGACAGGCCAGCGTGCCGCCTGTAAGCGCAGCCAGAATGGTCAGTTTTTTGGCCAGGATACTATAAGCAATACCAGCAATAATGATGACAGGCAAAAAAATGCTGCTATTTAACATGTCGCAAATATATTTGAATTATATTGATGAATAGGGCATAACATATATTTACCAATGTTATTAGCGCATGAGAAAAATAGAAAACCATAACATTCAATTCTATTACAGACTTAACCCAGACTAATTTAGCAGATGAGCAGCAATCTATACTCCCCATTATTTTCTATTGGTGCCCGATGGATACAAGGTAAACACTGTTTCTCAGGATGATCTACCGCCAGTCTCCACAAATGGCCCAATCCCAGATTTACAGGTATTGCCCCTGGTTTGGCCTGGTAATGCAGGTCGAAATAATGCTCCGTCAAAAAACATTCAAACCCCTCCTCCGTACCATCATATAATTCCTGCAGCTTCTGCCTGATCTCTGGCAACAGCACTTTTTGTTTAGCTTGGTGATTGGCTAAGATTTCACTTACAGCACCATAATAGGTACATAAAAAAGTATCGGTAGCAATCGGCGACCGGTCTACGTGAAAAGAATATACATCTGTTGAAATAAAATCGAATTCTTCATCACGTTCGTAACTTTTAATTAAGTTCAGCGAAGGTGATGCGCCGGCATCGGTTAACAACTGAAAATCGTTTAGGATAACCGCCCTGGCCATACTTCCTTTTTCTGAGAGCTCGAGTGCCTGGAGATCTTCCATGGATACTACTGTCAGATCCGCTTTCAATTCAATTTTGGATACAATTTCCTTAAAATCGCCCAACAGGTCTCTATGCCAGCAAACTGCATTAATATCTCCTTTAAAAGCTGTATCTATAAGATCAGAAAAAGTGGATACAACCGCAACCTTTGAATTATCTGAGAATTTGTTATCCATTTTATAATATAACCATTTGCCCCCAAAAATAAGCAATAGCGCAGGCGAAAGTGAGGATGAGATGTTTTTTTAACAATAAAGGCGGTTAGCTTTTTACCGATTTCTTTCAATCGTAGTCGTAAACTAAGCCCAATCCTGTTTCAAGATTGTTTATATTCGCATATAAAATCTAAGCGCAGTCTTTCGACTCAACATCTGGAATTCACTTCCCCATAGCCAGTTGATAGGTAAATGCCGTTTTTTTCTCCTTCAAATCCCATTTCGAAATCTCATCTAACACTGCTTGGGAATGTTTTTTGCTGATATCGTGCAGGGCATTCCCAACTGATTTCCTCAGGTATTCGCTATCATCTGATTTATTTGTACCGATCAGCGTAATGGCAATATGCGGATGATCTTTAAAATAAGGGCGGCCTGTCCAGATGCGGAGCCCTTCTGTCACTGCTCTTTTCACATTCGGATTAGGGTCTGAAAGCCATTTTTTAATAATTGGAATACTTTTCTCGTAACCTGCAACTTTGCAATATTGGTCAAAAGCTTTTGCAAGCATTTCCTGCACCCGCCAGTTTTGATCATCTGCCACCCGTGTCTTAAGGGTCAGAAGCGCATCCGGATGGGTTGGCGAAAGCTCCCCCAAAATATAGGTAGCCAGCATCCTTACCTGGTAACTGTTGTCGGCAAGAAGCTTTAGAGCAAGGTCAAAATGATGCTCTTCCTGATCTGCTAAAATCTGATCGCCAGCCGCTATTATATGCTTAAAGCCATGTTCAATTTGTTTAATATGATCAATGATTGATGGTAACATCCTGTCTTGTATAGCGTTATTCAATTGTTCTGCTGTTTCAAAGTTTAATCTGTCACATCCGCGATTTTTAATCAGAGATTATGGCATGATCTATTCTACTATAAATATACAATCTCCAATTTATATGGCTTTAAATATTGAAAAGCAATTTATGCAGCTTTGATTTTTACCCGATGCATAATTACCCTCAAAAAGGGTATGTGGTTGTCTATTTTGTTCAGTAATTCTGCTCAGGTATCTCATTAGTACTTAATAAGCGTGCAACGTTTCCTGTGCCATATTTCAAAAACATCCAGGATTCTTTTTTAATTTTTACTTAACTCATTTATTATCAATATTTCTGGCCTACCGAAAATCATTTCAAAAGTTAAATTATTGATGTGTTTCTAACAACCTTGTTTTCCAGTAAACCCATTTTGAGATTAAAACCGTGCAATTCTCAGGTTTTATATAAATTGATTGCTATATCTGTATATCTTTATCCGTCATTATTCCAGACATTATCCTTACCTAGTCCATTATTCTACATGAAACATTTTTTGAAGTTTTTTCTGGCAGTTTCCCTATCACTTTCATGTACCCTTTCTGCTTTCTCTCAAACAGACAGCATTGATATATTTATTCAGCACCAGATGCAAAACGTAGGATTCCAGGACTACAACTTGCAATTGTGAGAGATGGTAAAATCATCAAAACGGGCTATTATGGAATTGCCAATATTCAGGACTCTATTGCTGTAACCAAAAAAACAGTATTTACAATCAACTCCATTACTAAGGCATTTGTGGGCGTTGCTATTCTACAACTTGTGGAAGAAGGAAAATTAAAACTGGATTTGCCGATTTCGACGTACCTGACAGATATTCCTGAAGCTTGGAAAACGGTGAAAGTACAGCAACTTTTATCTCATACTTCAGGAATTCCTGATCTTGTAGATGAAGAGGAAGCAGTAATGATTGCTGACAATTTTGAACTTTCATGGAAAAAGGTATTAGCAATGCCCAATGATTTTACTGCAGGTGCAGAATTTAGATATAATCAGACAAATTACTATCTGCTCGGTCTTATTATCAATAAACTCAGCGGCATTTCGTTTCAGGAGTATATTACTAAAAAACAGTTGGAAAGTGTAGGTATGCCGCTTACCATTCAGTCAGGGTTTGGCGCATCTAAAGAACTGGTACCTAATGCAGCCAACCAATACCAATTCGCTAAAGGCAAGCTCAATAATATGTTCTTTTCTTTCCCTATGCCATTACAAACGGCGGCAGGCATGAGCGCTACAGCCAATGAATTGGCAAATTGGGTTATTGCACTGCAGAATATGGTATTGTTAAAGCAGAAATCAAGTTTAGAAGCACTTTGGAAGCCAGATATATTAAATAATGGAAAAACCTCTGGTTTTAGCAGACTTCTTAATGGTTATGCAGCAGGGTGGCCGGTTATAGTAAGAAATGAGCATCCTGCAGTGGCTCCTGTAGGTGGAGGAAGGTCTGCTGTATTTGTTTATCCCAAAGATGATCTTTCCATTATCATATTAACGAATTTATCGGGTGGTACGCCTGATGGATTTATAGATGAACTTGCAGGAGTATTTATACCGGATATGAAGGCTGCTAATGGTTTCGGAATGTCTCCCTCTGGTAAAGCCTTGAAATTGGCTTTAGATAAGAACGGTTACAAAAATGCTTATGTAACCGTTAGAAAGTTAAAATCAAAAAATAAAGATTTTGTCCTGACAGAAATTGAAGTGAATGCTTGGGGATATCAATTTGTATCGCAGAAAAGACTGAAAGATGCCTTGGAATTATTTAAGCTAAATGTATACTTATATCCATCAAGTGCTAATGCTTACGACAGTTTGGGCGAAACCTATGCCGAGCTGGAAATGTATGATTTAGCACTTATAAATTATGAAAAGGCATTAAAACTCAATCCAAAGAACAAAAGTGCCGAAGTAATTATTGCTAAGCTAAAAGAACGGCTAAAAAAATAATCTTAATAAGTAATATACCAGGCGAGGCCTTTAATATGTAAGATACAAGCAAAATTATATGGATATTTTTTACACTATCCTCCAATGCAAATATGTCTGAAGCCGGCTTGTCGGCGCAAGTACTATTTAATACGCTTATCGCTAAGTGCGGCTACCCATTCTTCTCTGTTACAACGACTGCAAGCCTGCTGATGCGTTAGGTGTAAAACTTCTGCACAGTTTGTGCATGCATAAAGTCTGGGCTCAGCTATTACATTAGATTTCTTATTATATAGTTTTGGGTAGATGGGCAAGCCTGGTTTTACCTCTTCATCGTCAAAAAAAAGAAAACTTACCTGGCCGTTGGTTTCGAGCAAAGCAGCCCTTACCTGACCAACATGTTCAATGCCCTTTGCACGCATTTCAGCGAAAAATTCATCCTGCGCAAAATTGGCATCCCCTTGTTCATTCATGGTAAACCTGCCATCTTCAACAATATACATGGGTACACCCTCCAGTATATTCTCAATTTTTTGATATTTAGCGGCAAAAAAGGTAATGATCCTATAAATGAGTAAAATCACCAGGAAAACCAATACAGATGGAATGATTGCGGATTCACCACTCAACATGGGGTCGCCTGCAGCACTGCCAAGTGCAATAATAATGGCCACCTCGAAGATACTGAGCTGCCGTACTCCTTTTTTACCGGTAGACCGCAGGAATATCAGTACCAGGGCAAACATAATAACGGTACGGATGCCAATTTCCAACGCAATGGTGAAGTCAAGATCGTTTAGGAATATGTTTTTCCAGTTGAAGGAAGTCATAATAATCAATTAAGTTTTAGGTTGGATCTAATCATTTTTATATTGGAGTAATTTCCAAAAAATGATTTTTTTATAATTATCGCATTGAATGTGAAATGTGACGGCCATTAATCTAATGTTAATAATAACTGGATTATTATTCTCTCTTGCTCTTAACATGGAAATGGTAATAAAGGTTTATGCTTTGTTATTTAAAGTTTTTGAATTTGTAAAAAACACCTGTAAGAATAGATATTTCTAAACATTGATTTCATTTCTGTCAAAAATGATAAAAGCCCGGCTTTGAAAATTCTGATCAGATGAGGTTTATTTTCTAAACCGATCACAGGTGCGGAGGTTTAATATTATCCGCGAAAAGACTTAGTTATATTTAATCCATTGAATCATTTTTTTTGATTCTCCCGTTTCTGAACCAATTTATGCTGGTTAGCATAAAACCGCCTGATAAATTTTTACTTATGGTGTAATGTAAGGGGTGAACGTCCTGCACAGGAGAAAGCTTGAGCGCGTTAATTTAGATTGAGGGGTTAATTATGGATATAATTAATCCCCTTATTTTAAGTATCATAACTGATATGCCGTAGATAAAAGCCCGGAAAGTTTATATTAGATCAGTTTACTTTTGCCAGCAAGCTTATTCATTCCCGTAAATTGCTGATTATTTCTGAAGCGATCCCCAAAAAAATTAAAATTGTGCAATTTTAAGATGTGGTATCTTTAATACTTATTGCGCAAAACATTCATTACTAAGGTTTAAATAAAAACCAGTCAAATTTTATTATTTTCCCTAATACTTTTCGAAGAATTATTGTTAATAAAGGTATCGCATTACGCATAACCAGAATCAATATGCTAAAACGAACTTGAACTCCATGAATACAAAATATCAACTCCGCAGAGCCGAAACCTGGTTCTTGATCAGCTATTTCAGTTTATGGTTATTCATCTACCTGGCTTCACGTTTTATGTTCGAAATGACTGAAATCAAACTACAGTCGGGCCTGCTAAAATGGGTAGCGATAGGCATTTCACCTGTTGCCATATATGCTGCATTAAGAACCGGATTTGCTGAAAAGGCTAAATGGTATGGTTTTTTAGGCTATCTGTTGGGATATAGTGCCCTATTAACTTTTGCCACCCAATATATGGTTATACAAAGCAGCTTGCTTTGGGACTCGACTGTTAAGGAACAGACCCTTGCGCCAGTACAGATCATCGAGGTAAGAAAAGTTTTCAAACGCAAACTAGGTTTTGACCATACCGAAGTAACAATTTTACGGAATGGGAAGCTCATGAAAATGGAAGCCAGGCCATACGCTTATTTTTATCTTAAAGATAAGAAGCAACTTGATATCAAAATAGGCTATTCAGAAATGGGAGAATATGTGACCAGCATCAGCAGCAGTACATTTGTAGAAAAAACGGTTGCGCGCTGGCTGCACCTGAAAGACATGGTTTACCGGATGCGCTGGTTCGTTGGCGTAATCATTATCATTGTTGCAGCAAGCTTGATTAAATCCATCTATTTTCCCGATAAACCTGGAGGGGAAAAAAAGAAAATAAGTTTCTGGAAACAAATGGGCCTGGTAATGGCCATACTTTTCGCTATTGTACTTTTACTTTATGCGGGACTATGGATCTATGTCAGCTTTTTCGCAACCCGTTAAACGATACTGCAATAGCTCATAAATTAGCGTAATATCCTAAAGTGTTATTTACATATTTGGCACTTCCTGCTTCATCAGCGTTCATCTGTAAATTTAATTTCCATAATCTTTTCCTCAAACTGCTCCGGAGGCACCAATGCTTTTGCTTTCATACGAGCCTTATAGGTATACACCGTATTTACCGTATAATCCAGTATGCGGGCAATGGTTTCCGTATCGGTAACCCCTAAACGGATCAGTGCAAAAATACGGAGCGAGGCGGTGAGCATTTCCCCTTCCTTTAACTCAATCTGTTCATCGGTCCTTAAAAGTGCATTAAAAGAGGAAACAAAGTTCGGAAAAAGGGTCAGAAAAACGCTATCCAGGGTACTAAACAGCTGGGTTTTCTCTTTTTGTATGTGCACATTTCCCAGCACCTGGGTGGCATCCTGATATTTTCCTAATTTAATGTTGTGCTGCGCTTTGCGTTTTACTTTATCGAGCGTTTCGATGTAGGAAGAACAGGTTTTAAAAAACAGGCCAATGAGTTCTTCCTTGATTCGTGATGATTCCCACAATTTGCCATTTACATCTTCAAGTTCTGTATTCTTCTCTGTAATGATCAGATCGTTCTGTTCAATCCGGATCATCTGTTTGCGGAAAAGCACCAACTGGAAAAGCAATACAATGGCCACCAGAATAAACAGCACAATTCCAATCCAAAGCATTTCCTTTTCATGCTGTTTTTCCTCTATCAACCTGCTTGCAATGAGCGGTAATACCGACTCGATCTGTGCTGCCCTGTTTCTGGTTCCATAAAAAGCGGCATTACCGAGCGCCTCCTGCATACATACATAAGCATCATCATTCCTGTTCATTTTAAACAGTTCCTGCCCCAGCAAAAATATGGCAAAGGTTTCCTTCGTTGCCGACCGGATATCGTTAATTGCCGCAAGCGTAAGCAACATCAATTTATCCTCGCCTGAATAGGCATGACTGATTCTGGTGGCGATGATCGCAATCTGGTGTTCGGATAGATCGTGATTCAACAAATAGCGGTAATAAAATGCTGCATCTGGCTGCTTAGTTTGCCCGGAGCCATGCAAAAAAGCAAGGTTAATGGTTTTTTCAAGTTCACTTGGGTCAATCAAACTCCCCGCCTTTTCAAATTCTTTTCGGGCAGCCTTACGGTAGCCCCTGGCATAATATGCATCATTATCGTAAGCCGCTATTTCATCGAAAAGCATGCCACGTAAATTTAGATAGTCAAAATGTAATTTACCTGGGCCGCCAATGGTATCTATTCCAGCAATTGTTTCAAAAGCCTCCTTATAAAAGCCCGACTTTACCAAAACTGTAGCTAGTCCCATCTGGCTTTGAATGAGGTATTGTTTATCGCTCAGCTGTTTTGAAAGCGCAATTAATTTATTAGCATTTGTAATAGCAGAATCAAAACGAAAAGAACTATACTCATTAAATAATGCAGATAACAATCTGTACCGCTCCAGATACCTGGGTGTGGCAATGGCCGAAAGCTGGTTACGCAGTCTGGCAATCTTTTGTTCTTTTTGCCGGATATAATTGTTTTCTGTTGAAAGTTCCAACCTGAGTACTTTCCATAAACTGTCCGCTTTTGAAGTTTGCGCATAAACGGGAAACACATAAAGGAGCGGAATAATAAATGCAAAAATTTTCTTTATCATCAATAATGCTGTTGGCCTGCGGCTCTGTACATAAACATACAATAAATTATTATTTAAGTTAAAATGCTGTTTCCATATCATGTTCCAAAACCAGTAATGTAGTAGCTATCTCCACTCGAACATTAAAAAAAGTCTTGATTTTAAAAACACAAAATATTCATAAAATACTATATTTCAGATATTTATAATTTATCTGATTTTGATTTAAAGAAAAGCGGGCCTTGGATGGAAACGATACCGTTTTTTGATTGCTACTTTTGGCTAAACCAAATAACTATCATTTCAAACTTTATGAGAAACAGATTTTTTATCCTGATGGCTGCAGGGCTTCCGCTCTTCACCACAGCCTGTCAGAAAAGTTCTCAGGGAGATACTATTCTCACCACACAGGGCACGGTGGTGAAGTATTTTCAAAACCCATTGCTCAATGGCGATCATGCCGATCCTTTTGTAGCCCAGAAAAATGGAAACTATTATTTTCTTTCAACTAAAGGTAACCGTGTGGCAATAGCTAAAACAACGGCCATGTCGCAACTCGCTGCTGCTACTGAAACCACAGTTTGGACCCCACCTGAAAATACCGATCATTCTGCCGACCTATGGGCACCCGAGTTACATTTTTTAGCGGGAAAATGGTATATTTATGTTGCTGCAGCACAAAAGGGTGTAGATGATAGTAACCGCATGTTTGTGCTTGAAAATGATAACGCAGATCCTACCCAGGGTACCTGGAATTTCAAAGGTAAAATTGCCGATCCGGCAAATGATCAGTGGGCAATAGATGGTTCTGTGGTTACAGTAAGCAATAAAAACTATTTCGTCTGGTCGGGCTGGGAAAATCCAACAGAGAAATATAAACAATATATCTACCTCGCGCCCATGTCGAACCCCTGGACCATCAGCGGGCCGAGAATCAAGATCTCATCACCAACAAACGACTGGGAAAAATGGGAACCCGCTTTTCTTGGTGCAGGAGTAAACGAAGCACCGGTTATGCTACAACGCGACGCCAACAGCCCCTTATTTATCATTTTCTCGGCCAGCAGATACAGCAGTGACCATTACTGCCTGGCCCAGATCCAGTTGAAAACCGGCAGCGACCCCGCACTTGCAGAAAACTGGATCAACAAAAAACAGGTATTTGTAAAGAGTGATAAAAATGCGGTCTATGGGCCTGGACATAATGGTTTTTTTACCAGTAGCCACACCGATAAAAACGGCACGGTGAAAACCGAAAACTGGTTTATCTATCACGCCCGCAGCATGCCAAATGATCCCGGACAGGCCAGAACGACAAGAATGCAGCAGCTTTCCTGGAAGGCAGATGGATCACCTGATTTCGGAACCGCCAACAGTACGGGGATAAACCTCCCCTGTCCCATCAACGAACAATAGGCCAATGAATATAACCCCATCTTATACTGTGCCGCTAAAGCGGCAAGATGGGCACTGTTTAGCCTTTTTTTATATCACTAACCGGATCAAATCATGTATGATGCCAAAAAAAACCGTGATCAACAGAAAGACCGCCGTCTATCTGTCAACCTATTTTAAACCACTAATTGAAAAAAAACTATTTAACCAGCTATGAGAAAACTTTTACACTACAATAAAGGAAGAGCTGCTGCCGGAAGCCTTGGTTTCCGTAAAGTGTTCTTCATCATGATGATCTGCTGTTGTTCTGCTGCCCTTGTGCATGCCAGCACGGCTAAAAAAAATATGCCTGACATATTTTCTGTTAACTATGCATTGAGAGATATCGAAGTCAGAGGAACCGTAACCGACACCAGCGGGGTCGGCCTGCCCGGCGTAGTGGTTAGCATAAAAGGCCGCACTGGCTATGGTGTAGTTACCGACGTTAATGGTGGCTACCTGATCAAAGTTCCTGAAGATGCAACGCTGGTATATAGCATGGTGGGTTTTATCCGGCAGGAAGTCACCGTCAGTTCACGCGGATTTATTGCGGTTAAGCTGCGCCAGAACCAAGCCATGTTAGAAGATGTGGTGGTAGTAGGTTACGGTACCCAACAGAAAAATAACGTTACCGGTGCACTTACTTCGGTGAGCTCAAAAGAACTGTTGCGCACCCCAACCGCCAGTCTGACCAACAGCCTTGCCGGACGTTTACCCGGTCTTTTAACCATACAGAGCAGTGGCGAGCCCGGGGCCGACGGCTCTGCGCTTTACATCCGTGGGTTTGGTACCTACCAGGGCAAAAGCCCCCTGGTGTTGGTTGATGGGATTGAGAACAGTATTGATGGTATTGATGCGAACGATGTAGAAACGGTGAGCGTTTTAAAAGATGCAGCTGCCACAGCTGTTTACGGTATGAAGGGTGCAAATGGAGTTGTACTGGTTACGACTAAACGGGGAAAAACAGGTAAACCACTTATTTCACTTACCGCACAGACTTCGCAACAACGTCCGTTCAATATGCCAGAATACCTTGACTCATTCGATGCGCTAACCTTGTTTAGGGAAGCCCTGAATAATGACGGATTGAATGCCAACCTTTACACCGATGCCTACCTGAATAAATTCCGCGACCGCAGTAATCCAACCTATCAATACCTATATCCGAATGTGAAATGGACAGAAGAACTGATCAAGCCCTCATCCATGATGAGCCAAGCTAACCTCAATGTTAACGGAGGCTCTTCAACGGCCAGGTATTTTGTATCCATGGCCTATTTAAAACAGGATGGATTGTACAAATACGATGACCTCAATGCCTACAATATCAATGCAGTAATGAATAAATACAACTTCAGAAGCAACATTGATATTGATCTTTTGCCTACACTAAAGTTGGAGCTCAATCTTTCAGACATTGTTCGCGATCGAAACTATCCGACAGAAACGGCAAGCGCATTCTGGTCTGAAATACGCAATACACCAGCTTATCTTTATCCTTTAACAAATCCAAACGGTTCGGTGTCCGGGCAAAAAGATTCACCGGCCAATCCTTACGGCCGTTTAACTCAGTTTGGATATGGACGCTTTTTTGAAAATACCTTAAGCTCAATTATCGGATTTACCCTAAAATTGCCCTTTGTTACCGAAGGACTAAGTTTTAGAACACGCTTTGCTTACGATGCGCAGAACTTCAGAAACATTACCCGACAACGCAATTATTCTACCTACAGGTTTATCACGAACGAAAATGAAACGGACTTGAGCAAAGGCAGGTATGAAGAACTGACCACAGGTGATGGTTTGCTCGGTTTCGCCATCGCTGCCAACGGTAGCCGTAAATCGACCTTTGAAAGTTACCTGAACTATGACCGGACATTTGCGCAGAAAAATGTGGTTTCGGGGATGCTCCGGTATAACCAGTCGCAAAGTTTCCTGGCCACGGCCACGGCTGATGGCGCCATCGCTGCCTTACCCTATAAACAATTAGGAATAGTAGGTAGGGTTAATTATTCATTTGACAGGCGTTATGTGCTGGAATTCGATGCGGGCTATAATGGTTCAGAGAACTTTATGAAGGGGCGGCGCATGGGCTTTTTCCCGGCGGCCTCTGCCGGATGGATCATATCTAACGAGCAGTTTATGAAAGATTCTAAAGTGGTAAGCCTATTGAAATTAAGGGGGTCTTATGGTATAGTAGGTGTTGATAACAGTGTTGGCCGCTTTGCCTACCTCAGTACCTGGCAAACCGGTAACGGCAGTGGCTACCGCTTCGGTCTGGCGGCAGATGGAGATGGCTACTCCGGTGCTCAGGAAAGTGCCACCGGGAATTCATTTCTCACTTGGGAACAGTCAAAAAAAACCAATATTGGTGTAGATTTCGAATTATTTAAAGGGCAGATCGCTTTTACCGGTGATGTTTTTACCGAAAGGCGCTCGCAGATCCTGACCACGGCAGCCATCATTCCAAATGTAACGGGTGTTCAAAATTTACCTGCCATCAATGCGGGTATTGTAGACAACAAAGGTTTTGAAGGGGAAATTACCTTCCGCAAACGTTTCGGCAGCCACAACCTGATGTTACGGGGCTCCTATTCTTATGCCACCAACCGGATACAATATGCTGCCGAGCCGATATATGCATTGCCATACCGGGGATTAAAAGGTACGCAGATCAATGAAGCTTACGGCCTCACTGCACTTGGCTTATTTAAAGATGCAGCAGATATTGCTGCAAGCCCTACCCAGCAATTTGGTGCCGTTCGCCCGGGTGATATCAAATACTTTGACCGAAACAATGACGGTGTGATTAATAGTCAGGATGAAGGTTATCTGGGCCAGGTAACCACCCCAAAATCAATTTTGGGTTTAACGGTGTCCTACACTTATCAAAACTTTGACCTGAATGTCCTTTTCCAGGGTGCTGCCGGAGGAAAACTCTGGTTAACCGGTACTTCCGCATGGGCTTTCGCCAGCAACAGCTCTGTGCTGGCCGACTATATGGACGGACGTTGGACCATCCAGAATCCTGACCCAAATGCCAAATGGCCAAGATTATCTTCATCCAACAATGTAAATAACAACCAAAACTCAACCTTCTGGCTTAGATCATCCAATTATGTAAGGCTTAAAAATGTGGAGGTAGGATACACATTGCCCAAAACCTGGATCAAAAAAATCGGACTCACCAATATCAGGGCCTTTGCCACCGGATCAAATATTTTTACCTGGTCTGAAATGAAGATTTTCGATCCGGAGCGAACCAATGGCTTTGGAGACTATCCTCAAATGCGCGTAATCAACTTAGGAATAAATGCTTCATTGTAATCCCATGAAAAACATAATCAAGCTGCTTTTGGCAGCACTACTATTCAGCAGCACGTCCTGTAAAAAATACCTGGACGTTGTTCCCTCCGAATATTCGAGCGAAAATGATGTTTATAACAATATCAATCTGACAGAGCAGGCGTTGGCCCGTCTATACAACGCACTACCGAATGAGCTGACCTCACCCTTAACTGCTGCAACAGATGAAACCTACCACCACTGGTTCGATAATGGAGAGGCGGTAGATGCCTACAAATATAACCTTGGCGCATGGAGCACCAATGATAATCCGTATGGTAACTGGTCTGGCAAATACCAGGATATCCGCAGGGCCAATATCTTTATTAAACGCATAGACGCAGTTCCTGTACCGCTGGATCGGGAAAGTTATTATGCGATTTGGAAACCACGTTACAAAGCTGAGGCCCGTTTTCTTCGCGCTCAATTTTACTTTGAACTTTTTAAACGCTATGGAGCGGTTCCATTAATTACCAGCTCAAACGATGTAGACCCCGGGAACCTGGAAGATACCCAGGTAGCACGTAATTCGGTAGATGAGGTCGTAAATTTTATCACTTCAGAATGTGATGAAATTTCAGCTGCATTGCCACTCACTCAGGAAGCGGCACAAACCGGCCGCATTACCCGGGGCGCGGCACTGGCACTAAAAGCACGGACTTTGCTGTATGCAGCCAGCCCGCTATTTAATGGCAATCCCATTTACGCCAGTATAAAAAACAAAGATGGCAAAGTGCTCTTTAACAGTAGTTATGATAAAGAAAAATGGAAAAAGGCCGCAGACGCAGCAAAAGCGGTTATTGATTTGGGCATTTACAAACTGTATGCGCCTTTTCCAGATAATCCGGTACAAAATTATGCGGCACAGTTTTACACGCGCGATTATACCGAAACCATCCTGCAGCGCATCCTCAGTAATTCTACCGATATTGATGGTAATTATCTGCCCAATGGCTCCCCTTTTAAGGGAAATGGAAAACTTACCCCGTTACAGCAGTTTGTGGATGCTTATGAGATGAAAAATGGTTATCCGATTAACCAAACAGGTTCTGGCTACAATACTACCGGGGTTTGGAGCGGGCAGTTATGGGATGGCCTGAAATTTCAAACGGTAAGTAATATATCCAACATGTACAAAGATCGCGACCCACGGTTTTATGCCAGTATCTTTTTCCAGTACGATGTGTGGCGGTTCGACGCCACCAAGCGCCCGGTAAGACTGGCCTGGTATGGCGCCGGCAACGGCATAACAGATGGTTGGGCAACGGGCAAATCGGGTACAAATCCCTGGGGTTATAATGTCCGCAAGTTTTTGTCGCCCGGTTATGATAGAAATGCCAATTCAGGTACCGGCACGCGTAACTTTCCCATTTTCCGCCTGGCAGAAATATACCTGAACTATGCAGAAGCCATGAATGAATATCTTGATGCACCAGACCCCTCTGTTTATCAATACCTTAATCTGGTACGCAGTCGGGTGGCCATGCCCAACCTGCCCATTCTGCCTGCAGACAATACTAAAGGTGGTATGCGCAACCGGATCCAAAATGAACGCCGGGTAGAACTGGCATTTGAAAGCCACCGGTTCTGGGATGTAAGGCGCTGGCTAATTGCCAAAACAGTAGATAATGCCCCAGCATTAGGACTAAACGCCCGTCCTTCAGCAGCTGAACTGAGCAGTACAGGGCTGGATGTATCCAGCGAGGCGGCGGGGGTGGCTGTATTTTACAAAACCGTTATCTTGCAAAACCGTGTCTTTGCAGATAAACACTACCTGATGCCCATACCACAATCAGAAATTGATAAAGATCCAAACCTGGTTCAAAATTATGGCTGGTAAACCGACAAAAACCCGGAAGGGATAGTCGTTCCGGCAGCTCTCCAATGCATGCAGATGGTTCCTAAATCTGCATGCATTGTTTATTGTTACGATCCTCCCCTATATAATATCATGTTATCTATCATACAACATGGTGTTCAGGTCTGAAACGATCTATTTACTTCACTAAAATTTTTATTTGAGGCTGTTGAGTATCAGCACATACAATGATCAAGGTTAAACTTTGTACAAAGCTCAATCAAAGCTATTAATGCCAATTTTTGGAAACAATACCTTATTACCTGCTGGGTTATGATTAAGTTGTCCAATCCAGAAAACAATCTGATCTTTAAAAGATAAGGAATAGTCTTTTTGGGTATACTTTTGATAACCCGAATTTTAATACTTGTCATAACGATTCATTTTTGCATTGCTATTTCAGGACTAAACAATCATCACCGTCCTATTTAAATGCATCAATATTAAATCTGGCCGTTAATTTATTTTAAATTGCATTATTATTCATCTTAATTATTGAATGTTCGAAATTTTAATAAAACATATTCGTGATAAGGTTGATTTGAACCAAACGGATCTGATCTTGCTGAAAACTTTTTTTACGGGTAAAAGGCTCAAACGGAAAGCATTTTTGTTACGCGAAGGGGAAATCTGCAATCATCTCGCATTTGTAAGCAGCGGCATCCTAAAGTCATTTGTAAGCGATGAAAAGGGTCAGGAACGGATCAATCTTTTTGCTTTTGAAGGCTGGTGGATTTCTGATTTCAATAGCTTTATCAACAGGGAAAAAGCCCTGCTGAATATCAGTGCTATCGAAAATGCCGAATTGCTGCTCATCAGTTTTGATGATTATGAAGCATTAACGCTTCAGATTCCATTAATGGATCGCTATTTCAGAATCCTGTATCAAAATAGTCTGGTTACTAAAGATCGCCGGCTAATGATTTCCAATAAGTCTACTGCAATGGAAAAGTATCGCTCGCTGGTACACCATAATCCCGATATGGTTAAAAGAATACCACATACCCTTATTGCTTCCTATTTAGGATTAAGTCCGGAAACGGTTAGCAGGATAAGAAAAAAGCTATTATTTCATGAATAATTTTTCTATAATAAACTCTTGATCCTGGTCAAGTATTTTACCAAAGGTCTCTTCTTACTTTTGTGGTGATAAGAGAAATTTAACAAAAGGCATCAATTATGGAAAATATTGCATTGGTTGTGGGTTCAACCGGAATTACAGGAAGCAATCTTGCTGAGGAATTAATCGCACAAAACTGGACTACTTATGGTTTGGCAAGAAACCCCGGCATCCCTATTAAAGGGTTAAAAACTATTCAGGCTGATCTGCTAAATGAAGAAAGTTTATCTGTTGCACTAAAAGATGTTTGTCCTACTCACGTTTTATTTACCACCTGGATGAGGAAAGATAATGAAACAGAAAACATCATTGTTAACAGCACCATGGTAAGCAATCTGCTCAATGCCTTAGCTCCTAAAAAATCAGTTCGCCACGTAGCATTGGTTACCGGTTTAAAACATTATCTGGGCCCTTTTGAAGCCTATGCGAAAGCAGGAATATGGCCTGAAACACCGGTGAGGGAAGAACATCCCAGGTTAACCTACCCCAATTTCTATTATGCTCAGGAAGATGCAGTGTATGAAGCGGCAAACAGGGACCATTTCACCTGGAGCATTCACCGGCCGCATACCGTTATAGGCTATGCCATCGGCAACCTGATGAACATGGGCATTACATTAGCTGTTTACGCAAGTATATGCAAAGAAACAGGTGCAAAATTTGTATGGCCAGGTTCAGCAGCCCAGTGGAATGGGATATCAGATGTGACTGATGCTAAAATATTGGCAAAACAGCTTATCTGGGCCTCTACTGCAGAAAATGCTAGAAATCAGGCGTTCAACATCACCAATGGAGATGTTTTTAGATGGAAATGGTTATGGGAAAAAATAGCAGCTTATTTCGGAATTGAAGCAGATGGTTACGACGGTTCCATCAGGCCGCTGGAAAAAGAAATGGCAGATAAAGAGGATATCTGGGGCCGGATGGCCGCTCAATACGGCCTGAAAGAAAGCAATCTTCACCGGTTGACTTCAGCCTGGCATACCGACCTCGATTTAGGAAGGCCGCTGGAAGTGATGACCGATATGTCTAAAAGCAGAAAATACGGTTTTACTGCTTTTGAAAGCACGGAAGATTCTTTTGTCAGCTTATTCCAGAAATTGAAACAGAAAAAGATCATACCTTAAAACCACAGCATACCAGACTAATAAAGCCTACCGATTGGTATGGCGTTTTATTTTTACAGGATAAAATACCGTACAAAAAATTCAATACAGCGCTTTAGCAAATCTCAGGCCATCATATCGGTGAGCAATGCTGCTATACGCTTATCGCTCATTGCGGCCACCCATTCTTCTTTGGACTAGGATGGTGAAGGCCAGTTTTTCTTTCTGTCCACCGCTTGTTCCGCCTGAACATTCATAAAATTCCTTTTCCGTTCTATCCGAGCAGAAACGTTCGCTGGCGTTGAATTCAAAATAATCAGGTCTTTGAGGCCGAAAAACAAATTAATATGATAAAGATTCAATTTTAATTGCTTCGTTGTTAATTACTTATTTAAAATATAAAAAGTACATTCTAAATAGTTTAAAATATATTTTTACATATTAAATAGAACTTCTATATTTGCAGCTCATTAAAAAATGAGCCTCGGTAGCTCAGTTGGATAGAGCAACGGTTTTCTAAACCGTGGGTCAGGGGTTCGAATCCCTTCCGGGGTACAAAAAAAGCTTTCAGTGAAAACTGGAAGCTTTTTCTTTTTCTAGACTTTGTTTAACTTTAACCAACAAATTGCAGTGTAATTTTAAGTCTATTTTTTTTATAGGTAAATAACTATAAGTTTAACACCTAAATTAAGCGTCTTCCCCATTCCAGATATCATCATCTGCTTGCCTGATTTCGTCATGACTGGAGGTTATACTCTTTAATTCTTCGTGGTGATAGTTTCTTTCCGGATTTTCGGGCAATCCGCTATCGTGATCCAGCGGTACTTTCCTCAAATGTTCAGGCTTTTTAACCTCTGGTAAATCGTCATGCACAACAGAAGGCGTTAAAATTTTCTTCTTGGGATTATTGCTGTTTTCCATAATTTTAAGAGACTCAAATTTCAAGCCACAAGCAAAGGTGAGTTAAAATTTTGGCAATTGGGGTGTATTTATGGATAATAAGGATCAACGATAAGTGTTTGGCGGTTGGCGAAAAGCGGATACAAGAATGCGCACGAATAAATCAATGTTTATCTGTGCGCATTCTGGAAGACCCCGAAATGAATTCAGGGTGACGGCTGCTTATTTAGTTCCGATACTCTGGGTTAATAATTCCCTGTAACCCCGATTTCTAATCCCCTTAGTTCGGCCAAACCTCTTAACCTGCCGATAGCCGAATAACCCGGATTGGTTTCTTTTGCAAGGTCATCCAGCATCTGGTGACCATGATCCGGACGGAACGGAATCGATTTATCCCGAAGTGCATTTTCTTCTGTTAATGCTTTCATGATTTCGTACATGTTTACATCGCCACCTAGATGATCTGCTTCATAAAAACTACCATCTTCATCTTTTTTAACATTACGTAAATGCGCAAAATACACCCGCTCTTTAACCGCATTGAAGATTTCTAATGCATTATTCCCCATACCGGCACCCAGAGAACCCGTACAGAAACAAACCCCGTTAAAAGCCTGGTCTACTTCTTTGATAATGTAATTAAAATCATCCAGTGTACTTGCTATCCTTGGTAAACCCAAAATCGCATAAGGAGGATCGTCCGGATGAATGGTCATTTTAATGCCTTCCTCTGTACAAACCTCAGCAATAGCAGATAAGAAAAATTTCAGATTTTCTTTTAAACCCTGTGTACCAATAGCTTTGTATTCATTAATACTGTTACGCAAGGTATCCAGTTCGATTTCTTTCTCGTTGGGGATCCCCATTAATACATTGATCCGAAGATTAACCAAATCCTGTTCTGACAAGGTAGCAAATTTAGCTGCAGCCCGATCTAAAATAGATTTCGAATAATCAGCTGCTGCACCTTCCCTCTTTAAAATATAAAGATCAAAAATAGCCAGATCGATCCAGTTAAAATAAAGCGCTTTCGATCCATCGGTCATTTCCAGGTCCAGTTGCGTACGTGTCCAGTCTAAAACCGGCATAAAATTATAACATACGATCTTAATTCCGCTGGCCGAAAGGTTACGCAAAGAGGTTTTATAATTCTCAATATACTGCCCGGCATCTGCTCTACGTGTTTTAATCGCTTCGTGTACGGGAACACTTTCTACAACTGACCAGGTTAAACCGGCAGCCTCAATAATGGCTTTTCTTTCCTGAATATCTTCCAATGGCCAAACTTCGCCATGTGCAATATGATGCAATGCAGTTACAATACCTGTAGCGCCAGCCTGTTTAACGTCTTGTAAGCTAACCGGATCGTTTGGCCCATACCAACGCCAGGTTTGTTCTAATTTTTTCATTATATAATATATGATTACACTGATTTATATGATTACACCGATAATAGTTGGAGCATTACACAGATATTTAAACTCCGGAGAACGCAGTAAATCCTCCATCTACTTTAATATTTTCGCCGTTTACAAATTTAGAGGCGTCACTTAGCAAATACACCAATGCACCAATTAACTCTTCAGGAGCACCGAAACGTTTAAATGGTGTTTTATAAATAATGGCCTGCCCTCTTGCAGTTAAGCTACCATCTGCATTGGTCAGTAAAGCCCTGTTTTGGTTGGTGATAAAAAAGCCTGGAACAATTGAGTTGATCCTGATTTTATCCTGATAGCGGTTGGCCAGTTCTACAGCCATCCATTTGGTATAACAATCTATTGAAGTTTTGGCCAATGAGTAACCCAATACGCGTGTGATGGCCTGGTTAGCCGAAACAGATGAAATATTCACGATACTTCCCCCATTTTTTGCGATTTCTTTACCAAAAATCTGCGTAGGCAAAATGGTTCCAAATAAATTGAGGTCAAATGCCTGTTTCAGGGCCGGAATATTAAGATCAAAAATATCACTTCCTGGCTGAATCACAGCTTCCGCCACATTTCCACCCGCTGCGTTTACCAGGGCATCTATGCGGCCAAATTCTTTGATAATGTTTTCATTCGCATCAAGCAGGTTCTGCTCATCCAATACATTAGCAATTATATAAATGGCTTTTCCTCCTGCATTTGTTACATCAGTAACCCTTTGTTTTGCAGCCTCTTCATTTCTTCCTATAACAACAATTACAGCACCAGCGGCACATAATCCATTTACAAAAGCCTCACCCAAAACACCCGTAGCACCTGTAACCACTACCACCTTGTTTTTTAACGAAAACAGGCCTTCTATTTCTTTTACCATTTATTTAGTTCTTTTATTTATTCTATACCCTTACAATGGCGTGTGTAAACTACTTGCTGTTGCAGTCTCACATTTATCCATAAATTATATTTTATAATCTGATGATCCGTTAATCAACAGATTATGGTTCTTTATTTATTTATATTTAACCTGCATCTGGTCATAAAAATCTTTTAATACATAAAACGCTTTCTTTTTCTTACCTGTTTCACTGATTAATCCTTTGCGGTTCCAGAAATTCTGATAAATTGGATGTTGTCTTCTTGGCGATCTGAAGTCGGTTAAAATCCATGGCGTCATCCCGCGTAAAGCACCGATTTTGCTCAACATCGTAATCTGGTTTTTATACAATGCCTCCTGGTACTCTTCGCTCCAGCGGGTATTTTCATCAGCATGGAACCCGCCTAGTGCGTCGCCACCAAATTCAGTCACTACCACAGGTTTTTTATATTTGATATCGAAATTGTATTTGGTAATTTCCGATGGATTACCTCCCCAGTACCAGCCGGCATATTCATTAAAACTAACCAGATCAATTTTTTCGCCCAAAGGATCGTTTAAAATGATCGTATTCCCTTCTCGGTGCACCTCTAAAGCAGCAGCCACCAAACGGGTATCATCTAATGTGCGGGCAGTTTCTGCCAGATTACTCATAAAACTTAAACGGGCATCACTAAGCGGGGTTTCATTCCCGATCGACCAAACGATTACACTGGCCCTGTTTTTATCGCGTACAATTAAATCAGTCAATTGTTTTTTGGCATTGGCATAGGTTGCCGGGTTGGTCCAGCTAATGGTCCAGTAAACAGGCACTTCGGCCCAAACCAATAGTCCCATTTCATCGGCAAGGCGAATCATCTCCTCGTTATGCGGGTAATGTGCCAGCCGAACGTAGTTACAATTCATGTCTTTTGCCCATTGCAACATCATCCGCATATCCCCTTCTGAGCGTAATCGCCCGGCTAAAAGAGGGTTTTCATCATGAAGTGATATTCCTCTTAAAAAAACAGACTTACCATTTAACAGGATGCTATCGCCATCAACCCGAATAGTCCTGAAACCAATTTTATCATTAATATTTTCTTTATCGGTTTTAATATTTACGGCATATAATTTTGGTGTTTCGGGCGACCATAAGCTTAAATTGTTCCAGGTAAACTCATCAGCAATTTTACCTTCGCCATCGGTTTTATATTTCTTTTCGAGCTTAAGCTCAGGGATAGAAAGTGTGATTTCCTGTCCGGCAGTGGCATCGGCAAGTTTTACCGAAAAACTTAACAGGTTATTATTTCCTTTAACGAGCTGAAGTTTGTAATCACTGATAAAATGCTCAGGAAATTCTGCTAAAAAAACATCACGTGTAATGCCTCCATAATTCCACCAATCGGTATTTACAGTGGGAATTTCATCCTGTTTACGGATATTATCAACTTTAAGCACCAGGGAGTTTTCGCCAGCTTTTAAATTATTGGTTACATCGAACTGAAAGGGCGTAAAACCACCTTTGTGTACCCCTAGTTTTTTACCGTTGAGATAAACATGGGCTTCGTAATTTACTGCACCAAAGTAAACGAAATATTTTTTCCCTTTTTCGGGTTTTGCATCAAACTTTTTACGGAGCCAAACATTGCCCTCGTAAAGCTCTAATTTTTCTGATTGCGAATTCCAATCACCTGGAACATTCATTTGAGGCGAATGATCGAAATCATACTCAATCAGCTCTGACTTATCTTTCTGAACTTTATCATCATAAAAGCCCCCGGATCCGGTTTTCGATTGATCGTATGGATCATGACGATAATCATAATAACCATTTTCGTAAGGATCGACAATATAATTCCATTTACCATTAAGACTCTGGATTTTCCGGCCCTGAATATTCTGTATAGCCGTAACCTGACCGTAACTGAATGATGAAAGAAGCGAAAAGCAGATTAAAAATACGCTATAGGTTGTTTTTAGCATAACTTAAGTTTTAATATTATTAATTGATCGTTTCAAAACTAACAATTAATTGCGGACGGTTTCTCTGTCGCTAGCCTAAATTTGAGCAAGATTCTGTTTTTGCTTGGTTTATATTGTGATAACGAATTTAGAAAAGCTTAACAGATTAAGTGGTTTTAAAAAGGCCAAAGCGCGATAAAATCTACTGAAAATACATTTCAAACGTTTGAAATAATTGCTTTTTTTCTTAATTATGTACTGAGATTGGAAAAGATGATGAACAATACCCCTGTTACACTGAAATTCCTGGCTGAGAAGTTAAAGATGTCAGTTTCAACAGTATCAAAAGCCCTTAACAATTACCCAACCATAAACGCATACACCAGGCAGCGTGTTCAGGAAATGGCACGCGATCTGCATTTTACGCCGAATAAATCAGCTATCAATTTAAAAGAAAAGAGATCGCGCATTATTGGCGTTATTTTACCCAATCTTTTAGATCACTTTTTTACCAGGAGTATTTATGGAATAGAGCAGTTTGCCACACAAAATGGATACAATGTGATTATCAGTCAATCTCACGATGAGCTGGAAAAAGAGATTCAATCTGCAAATATGCTGTTACGGAGCCGGGTAGATGGCTTAATTGTGGCTATTTCGAAGTATACACAAGATTTTGCACACCTAAACCAGTTCGAAAACATAGGCATTCCGGTAGTATATTATACCCGGAACCCGAGTTTTAACCTCAACTGCCACAAAGTATTGTGCAATACTTTCCAGGGCTGTTACCAGGCTACCAAGTTTCTAATAGACAGGGGGCATCAGAAGATCGCTTATTTGGGTGGCCCCAAAATGATTAATTTCACGCACGATCGCTTTAATGGCTATATCAATGCCTTAAAGGATAAAGAGCTACCTTTTTCATCAGAATTAGTTGCTTATACCGATTTTGATAAGGAAAATACAATCTCGGCAATTAAGAATTTGTTCATCTATCCGGAAAATAAACCCACTGCACTTGTGGCTTTTAAAGAACCTATCTTATTCGATGCGATCAAATACCTAAAATCCACCAACCACTTGAACACTAACAAATTGGAATGTATAGGATTTGGCAACACTTCTTTCATCAGTTATCTCGATTCACCCCCTATCGCCTCTGTTGAAGAAAACCCCGAATCGGTAGGTGAAAATGCAATTTCTTTATTGATACAATTGATTAACAAAGAAATTGATATTCATAATTACCAAAAAGTAATGGTCGATTGTAAGTTGATGGTGCACGGGTAAATGCGGGTAGTGTATAGCGGCTGGCGTTTTGCGCGCAACTTTATATCCACGCGATCGTCATGCTGAATTTATTTCAGCATCTTTATCTATTAAGACCCTGAAATAAATTCAGGGTGACGACCACTCACACAAAAAAACGGACGAAATATTAATTCAGCGACATCGCACTGCTATTCAATTGATTTCTATGTTTTTCATGATATACAAACGCAGCCACAATCAACAACCCTGCAACACCTTCAAAGGCGACTACAACCTGGGTACCAAAAATATGCGCCAAATAACCCATCAATAAACTTCCGATCGGCAATACCCCCTGGTAAGCCATAATATAATAACTTAAAGTCCTGCCCCGCATGACATCATCGGCGTGGGTTTGCAAATAGGTATTAATAGATGAAGTTTGCGCCATTAAGCCTAAGGCAGCCATACTGGTGCAAATTAAAGCCATAATAAGTGATGGGGATATAGCCAGCGCCACAACAGAAATAGCCAGCAGCACACCCGACATCATAACAATTTTCTGTAGATTTTGGCCTGCCTTTAAAGTAGCCATATAAATTGCCCCGAAGAAAGCCCCAAGCCCTGCAGCACTTTCAAACCAGCCAAATGTTGTGGCATTTCCATTAAAAATATCTTTTGCAAAAACAGGCAACAAAGTAGTAAAAGGGATTACCAATAAACTCGATGCGGCCATCATTAATACCATAGAGGCCAAATCCGGAGATGATTTAAGATAATCGTAGCCTTTTTTCAGGTCGATCCAGATATTTTCTGTCGATTTTTGATGCCTGGTGAGTTTCAGTTTCATCATAACCAAACAACCTAATACCGCAATAAAGCTTACGAAATTGATCAGGAAACAGATATCTTCACCCCAGGTACTTAAAATTATTCCTGCCAATGCCGGCCCGATCAACCTTGCCGCATTAAACATTGAAGAATTGAGGGCTATGGCATTGGGCAAATCTTCTTTATCATCAATTAAATTTACCATTAACGATTGTCGGGCGGTAACATCAAAAGCATTTACCAGGCCCTGAACCAGCGCAAGTGCTGCAATCCAGAACATATCGTACACCTTAAACCAGATCATTAAAGCCAGAGCACCAGCCTGAAGCATCAGTATGACCTGGGTAATCACTAAAATCTTATACTTGTTATGCCTGTCAACATAGCTCCCTGCATAAGGCGCCAGTACCAGCGAAGGGATTAAACTTAAAAAAGTAATCAGTCCCAATAAAAATGCCGAACCTGTTAAACGGTAAACCAACCAGCTAATGGCAACACGCTGCATCCAAGTACCTATTAATGAAATGGCCTGGCCTGTAAAAAATAACCTGTAATTGTAATGTCTTAACGAACGAAAAATACTCATAATCAAAATAGTAAAGTAACTTTACAAAAGTATAAAATTCTAATTAAACTGTAAAACAAAAAGTACGTCTTTTTATCACGCTATCATCATAATTCACACACCTAATAAAAGCTCTTTAGTTCATCTATAGAAATAAAACCTTATATTTGTAAAGTTTATTTACCAATAATATGCCTACTCAAACACAAGAGATTGCCGCAAAATTAAGAAGCACCGTTACCCGCTTAACCAGGGAGTTACGCAAGCAAAATGTAAGTTCAGACTTTAGTAACGCTGAATTACTGACCATGTCGTTATTGGAACAACATGGCAAAATGCTTTCTACAGAACTGGCAGACATGGAAAGAGTATCCAAACAAGCCATTTCGCAGATCATTAACCGCCTGTTTGATGCTAAATGTGTAGAGCGCTTTCCAAGTGAAGAGGACAAACGAAAGGTTTTTATCGGCTTAACCAAACTTGGCGAAAAACATATTGTTGCAAGTAGAAAAATAAAAGAAGAATGGCTGGTACAAACCATGGAAAAAATCTTTTCTTCTGAAGAAATCAACCTCATCCAGGCTTTTTTACCCTTGCTTTCGCGTTTAGTAGAACACAATGGTGTCAGAGTATAATTTTCTTTTTTGCTTCGCCAAATAAGCCTTATCTTGCAACCTCAAAATGGCTTTATATTTTACATCAATCAATTCAGGCAGTAATGGCAATTGTTACTATATAGGTAATGATAATGAAGCTGTTTTGGTTGATATCGGCCTAACCTGCAAAGAGGTTGAAATCCGGATGAACCGTTTGGGTTTGCCTGTAAGCAAAGTAAAAGCTGTTTTTATCTCGCACGAACATAGCGACCATATTAAAGGGTTAGCTGTTTTTGCTAAAAAATATAAACTCCCGGTCTACATCAGTACAGCTACCTTAAAAAGCAGCCGGCTTCTTTTGGATGCAAACAATACCTTTTCATTAAACCATCAACAACATATTCATATTGGCAACTTAAAGATTACCGCCTTTTCTAAAGTTCACGATGCCGCTGATCCTTATAGTTTTACTGTTGAATGTAATGAAGTAAGAGTTGGGGTTTTTACAGATATTGGCTCAATATGCGATCGTTTAATTAGCCATTTCAAAAACTGTCATGCCGCTTTCTTAGAAGCCAATTATGATGCAGCGATGCTGGAGCGTGGTAAATATCCTTATTTTTTGAAAAGAAGGATTACAGGTGGCCATGGCCACCTGAGCAATGCACAGGCACTGGAACTTTTCATCAACCACAAAGCGCCATACATGAGCCATCTATTACTGAGCCACTTATCAAAAGATAATAACAACGCTGACTTAGTTGAAAGTCTTTTTAAAAATGTGGCCGGTGATACTCTTGTAAAAGTAGCTTCGAGACATGAGGAAACAGCGCTCTATTACGTTAGCAACAGGCAAAATACACCTGAAGTTTACAACTTCGATCCCAGCCTATACCAACCCGAGCAACTTAACCTGTTTTAACATCTCAGCGTCAAAAATATCCCGCCTTTTTCCATCAATTTGGTTACAGTATCGCCCATTTTACGTTATAAATAGGGATTGATCTGTTAACGCAATATTATCAACTAATAAATTTATTTTTTTCAAAAACTTTTTAGCTAAACAGGCGTTTTATTTAAACTTCATAAATAGTTTGTTTGGTTTATTGGGGCTTATGGATTTAAGCCCCTTTCTCTTGCCCAAAATTCTCCAATCTCTCCTATATTGTGTATAAAAAAAGGCAAAATGGCTATACCACTTTACCTTTTAAATAATTTGCAGAAGAAAGAAATTCATCTCCCCTCTTACATAATCCATTTTACATCCTTTTACAGGTTTTTTACGATCGCCTCGTCAGTAGGTTTTGTTTTAGAACGGAAACGGTGTACCAATTCTCCTTTTTCGTTGATTAGAAATTTCTCAAAATTCCATTTAATATCACCCTGCTCTTCAGTATTGGTCTGAGAAGTTAAATACTTAAACAAAGGACTGATATCATCGCCTTTAACACTGCTTTTTTCTGCAAGCAAAAACGAAACATTATACTTCCCGGTGCAAAACTCTTTAATTTCTGCATTAGTAGAAAATTCCTGTCCGCCAAAGTTACCCGCCGGGAAACCGATTAATACGACCTTTTTACCATATTGTTTCTGAAGTTTTTCTAAATCTTCATACTGTGGCGTAAAACCACATTTAGATGCAGTGTTAACAATTAGGATTTTTTTGCCTTTAAATTTAGAAAGCTTAATTTCCTTACCATCAATGGTTTTAAAGCTGAAATCGTAAACATTTTTTGGTGGAGATACCAATAAGTTTAATAGGATTAGAATAGTGCTGATCATCGTTGTTTTTATTTTTATATACGAATATAGGTACAAAACGGTTGTCTTGATGTAATGTGGCTGTAAATTATGTGATATCCATAATTAAAGCATTTGAGGTATTGCCAATAAGGCGGCTATTTGTCATAAATCATTATTTCTTTTGATCAAGAAATGAGCGCGCAGTAGTTCTTCGCAGTTGTAGCCCTGCTATCGCTTATAGTCCCCGCTGCGCTGTGGGCTATTCCGCTCTATCCGGTTTAATTAACAAAGTCTGTTCTTATCGCTTCATACTAGCAAAACGCTATTAAAACCTGAATAGCAGCATCAGCCAAGCCAACTAAACCCGACCGAAGTGAGATGCCGATTTTTCATCGGCAGAAACGGGGGCGGGCCCAACCTCAACCTAACAGCATTGTTATTGCTTTTCAAAAATAAAAAAGATTAAAACCAGATTAAAATCGACATATAAACCAACATATTTATCACTTAATTGATAAAAAAAATATATTAAATTCTCCTCAGGTTTGGATTTATGCTTTAATTATAGCTTTATTTGCACAAAAACGTATTTCATGGCCAAAAATTTATTAATCGTCGAGTCACCCGCAAAAGCTAAAACTATAGAAGGCTATTTAGGCAAAGATTTCCTTGTGAAATCTAGCTATGGCCACATCCGTGATTTAGTTAAAGGCGATATGGCGATTGATATTAAGAACAATTTTGCCCAAACCTACGAGGTTCCCGCCGACAAGAAAAATGTTGTCGCCGAATTAAAAAAACTAGCTAAAGAGGCCGAAATGGTATGGCTGGCATCCGATGAGGACCGCGAGGGAGAAGCCATCTCCTGGCACTTATTTGAAACTTTAGGCCTGAAAGTAGAGAAAACAAAACGTATTGTATTTCATGAAATTACCAAACCTGCAATTCTAAAAGCAATCGATAGTCCCCGTGGGATTGATTATAATCTGGTAAATGCTCAACAGGCTCGCCGTGTATTGGATCGTTTGGTGGGTTTTGAACTTTCTCCTGTATTATGGAAAAAAGTAAAACCATCCCTTTCTGCAGGCCGTGTACAATCCGTGGCCGTACGTTTAATTGTGGATAGAGAACGCGAAGTTTTAAACTTTAATGCAGCCGCTGCTTATAAAATTACTGCACAGTTTTCTACCGGAAAAGGAAAAGAAATGGTGAAGGCAGAATTGCCACAACGTTTTGAAAGTGAAGCGGATGCCGAAAAATTTCTTCAGGATTGTGTAAATGCTAAATTCGATATCACGAGTTTAGAAACCCGTCCGGCAAAGCGCAATCCGGCCGCCCCTTTTACCACTTCTACCCTGCAACAGGAAGCTTCCAGAAAATTAGGTTTTTCGGTTGCGAGAACCATGCAGGTTGCGCAGAGATTGTACGAAGCGGGTAAGATTACTTACATGAGAACAGACTCTGTAAATTTATCAGAAACCGCATTAAATGCTGCTGCTGCCGAGATTAAATCTGCTTATGGAGATAAATACCACCAACACCGCGTTTATAAAACCAAATCGGCTGGTGCGCAAGAAGCTCACGAAGCCATCCGCCCGACATATTTCGACAGACATACCGTAGATGGAGATATTTCAGAAAAACGTTTATACGATTTGATCTGGAAACGTTCCATTGCTTCGCAAATGAGTGAAGCTTTGTTTGAAAAGACAACCGCACAGATTACCGCTTCAACCAGAAAAGAACATTTAGTGGCAGAAGGTGAAGTATTAAAGTTCGATGGTTTCTTAAAAGTTTACCTGGAATCTACGGATGATGAAGAAAACGAAGAAAAAGAAGGTGGTGCAATTTTACCTCCTTTAAGTAAGGGGCAGGAATTATTTTTAAAAGAAATGCAGGCCACGGAGCGTTATTCGCGCCCGCCAGCCAGATATACAGAAGCCAGTTTGGTTAAAAAACTGGAAGAACTGGGCATTGGTCGCCCGTCTACTTATGCACCAACTATTTCTACCGTACAAAACCGTGGTTATGTGGTTAAAGAAGATAGAGACGGCAAACAACGAAAGTTTACTGCTTTTGTTTTAGCTGGTGGACAGGTAAAAAAAGAAATTAAATCGGAAATTACCGGTGCAGAAAAATCGAAACTTTTCCCTACTGATATAGGTGAAGTAGTAAACGATTTCTTAGTAGAACATTTTAAAGGTATTGTAGATTTTAACTTTACGGCCAAAGTAGAAAAGGAATTTGACGAAATTGCGCAAGGTTTACAAGAGTGGACCAAAATGCTGCATTCTTTTTATAATCCTTTCCATAGCGAAGTAGAAACCACTTTAGAAACTGCCGAACGTGCTACAGGTGAGCGTTTATTGGGATTAGATCCGGCAACTGGTAAAAATGTATATACTAAGGTTGGTAAATTTGGCCCATTGGTTCAGATTGGAGAATTGGATGAAGAGGAAAAACCCCGGTATGCCAGCTTAATGCGCACACAATCTGTTGCAACCATTACTTTAGATGAAGCGCTTGAACTATTTAAACTTCCTTTCCAGCTTCCTGATTTTGAAGGTAAGGAAGTAATGATTGGGGTTGGCCGTTTTGGTCCTTATGTAAAGTGGGGCGAAAGTTTTATTTCTCTTCCTAAAAACGAAGAGCCGCTATCGGTAACTTACGAAAGAGCAGTTGAAATTATCAAAGAGAAAATGGATGCTGATGCGCCGATTGCTTTTTACGAAGGTTTAGGGGTAACAAAAGGAAAAGGCCGTTTTGGTCCGTTTATCAAATGGAACGATCTTTTTATCAATATTCCGGCAAAAGGATACGATTTCGACAATTTAACACAAGAAGATATTAATACCTTAATCGGCAAAAAAGTAGAAAAAGAAGCCAACAGGTACATTAAAACCTGGGATGCTGAAAAAATCTCTATTGAGAATGGCCGTTGGGGACCGTTTATCCGTTTTGGCAAACTGATGCTCAAATTAAGGAATAACGAGGCGACCAAGCAGAAATATACACCGGAAGAACTGGCAGACATTGATTTGGAAACGGTGAAGAAAATGATCGTGGAACAGGTGCCTAATGCTTTTGAAACGAAGAAAAAAGCACCCGCAAAGAAAAAAGCAGCGCCGGCAAAAAAGGCTGTAGCGAAGAAGAAATAAATCTAAGATTAAAGATCATCTTGAAATTCATTAATTTACACAGTACGATTAAACAATTTAACAGTTAACCCAATTGAAATCAGATTTACCAGAAAATACAGTTGAAGATATCGCAATGGCCGTTGTATTAATGGGCGAAACACCTGAAGTAAAAAGCTGGACGGTTTATCTCGTCAATTTAAAAAACGAACCCATAACCAATGTTTTAATCAGCTCTAAGGGTTATGGAGAAAAAGACGGTAAGCAGGTAAAAACTTCTGTATTAAGGCACTTTGTTGGTGATATGGAAGCAAATTCTTTTGCTGGCGTAGAAGCCATTGATCCCGAGGTTTTTGGTTTAACCAACGAATACTGGCTGAGCTATTACATCGGCAGTACCATTTACGACAAAAAATTTATTTTCTTACCTGAAAGCATTATCGACTCTAATCTGATTAAAATTCCATTAGTGAACAGACCGGGGGTGATGATAAAATAGTTGGGAGTTTGGAGTGGTGAGTCTGGAGTCTTTTTCTAACGATTTAAAAGTATGAAGAAAAAATTAAATGATAAATTTTTTCTTCTGCATTTAGTCCTCACAACTCCAAACGCTCAACTCCAAACTCAGCTAAGGCACCTTAACCGCTTGTCCGTCTAGTTATTTCCAACCGATGCTGTTCCAAGGATAAATATTAATATCATTACTCCTTATCTGCGATTGATTTCCTGCATATATTATTGTACCTCCTATTCCAGAAGTCAATTTATTCCAAAAATTAATGCCCTTAAAGTAATCGGTGTTTATGGTTTTGCCAGCCTTAATTTCAATAGGATAAAGCGTACCTCCTTCATCAATCAGAACATCAATCTCATTCCCCACATTATCCCTCCAGAAATATAGATTATCGCTTAAACCTAAATTAAATCTTGATTTTAACATTTCAATAATAACCATATTTTCGAAAAGGCTTCCTTTACCTGGGTGAGTATCCAATTGTTGTTCATTTTGTATTCCAAGTAAAGCTGCTGCCAATCCTGTATCATAAAAATATAACTTTGGCATTTTAACTATACGTTTATTAAAGTTCTGATGATGAGGTCGCAGTAGATGTATCACGAAACTACTTTCAAGAACCGCAATCCACGAAGCAATTGTTTTGCTGTCTACCCCAACTTCAATTCCTAAACTGTTCATATTTAGTAACTGCCCGGTCCTACCTGCACATAGTCTTAAAAACCTTTCGAATAATGATAAATTGGTAATATTCTTTATCTGCCTCACATCTTTTTCCAAATAGGTATTTATATAATTTTGGTGCCATTTATTCGGCGGAATGTTTTGATCATAGATAGGTGGATAACCGCCCTTAAGAATAAAACTATTAATATTTTCTTCAAGCAAATTTGCAGATTTTAATTCTGGGATAGAAAGAGGTAGCAGTTTAATGTAAGCTACTCTCCCAGCTAAGCTTTGCACAATACTTTCTTGAAGTAAGAAATTATTAGATCCAGTTATGATGAACTTTCCTTTAGACTTCGATTCATCAAGAATTTGCTGTATATAAGAAAAGAGTTTAGGGGTCCTCTGGGCCTCATCTAAGATAGCTCCATTAGGAAATTGACTTAAAAATCCACGAGGGTCATCTTCGGCGTATAAACGCGTATCCGGATTTTCCAGAGAAACATAGGGTTTCTCTGGAAAAACATTTTTTGTTAAGGTAGTTTTTCCAGATTGCCTTGGGCCAATTACGGCTACTGATTTAAATTGATTACTTAAATCAAGAAGTTCTTTTTTAGCAGTTCTTTCTATCATTTTATAAATTTACAATTTCGGAATCGGATTCCGAAATTGTAAAAAAAATCATAGAACCTTAACAGCCTGCCTTCCAAGCAACTTCCAGCCTGATTTTTCTTTACTCCAGATTAAAAGAATATATAATTTTACATTTCCTGGAACATTTTTATCATTCGTTTTAGCATTTAAGGTATGCCTAACTAAGGCTGTTTTATTCTGAATAATAACCGATTGATCCGTTAAGTTGATATCTAGAAAATCAGATTCACCAGAAAGAAGCGAATGCATAAACTCTTGTTTAGTTTGCACTTTCCCGCTTGAGTGGCCATAACTCAGGTTATTGAGTAACAATTTGTCCAAACCCAGACTATCAGGATTTATCATTAAGCTGATCAGTTTGCTTACAGAATCATTTACTTCTTTTTCTGCATTTGTTTTTTGCGCAAAACAAAAATGCATAGAAATTAATAAACACGAAAGAATTAAGAGTTTCTTTGTCATATCTGGTTTTATTGAAGTTGATGCTGTAAACATATTCAAAACCCTGCAAATGAACAAACCATTCACTTTAATTTTCAACATTATTTCTTTTAACTTCAATTTAGTTGATTTTCGGGTGGAACAGTGGAATTTCGGTATATTCGAGTGAATTACGGCATAACAATTGTGGCAACCGCAGCGTTATAATCTCATTTATCTTAACGAATTTCATTTATGGAACAACCATCTACCTACCAATCGTCCTCAAAAAAGAAATTTATTTTTATTGGCTTGCTCGCTATTTCAATAGTTGCAATCGTATTTATTTATTTTAACAGGAAAAAGAAAAATCACGAAGAAAACCAGGCTTATGCGAAATATATCGAAGCTTATACTTCCGGTACCATTTCGAAAAAGAGTTTTATCCGCGTCCACCTGGCTAATGCCGCAACGGGCATGCAGGATCTGGGCAAAGCAGATACCCGCGAACTTTTCGACTTCTCTCCTTCTATCTCTGGAAAAACCTATTGGATAGACCCTCAAACAGTTGAATTCAGACCTGATGAAAGCCTTAAACCAGGTAAAAACTACGAGGCGACCTTTAAACTTTCGGAAGTTTCTCCTACAGAAAAAGGTCTTGAAGACTTCGATTTTGAGTTTAAAGTAATTACCCCGGGGATCATGCTTTCTCAAAACGGATTGGTGTCGCAAAACAACACTTCTCTGGATTACATGAAACTTACAGGTGAAGTAGCTACTGCCGACGTGGAAGAAACAAGTAAAATTGAAAAAACGCTGTCACTGGATTTTGATCAGAAATTAAAAATCAAATGGCAACATGATCCGGCTAAAAACACCTCGAAATTTACCATCGATAGCATTAAAAAGACGGGTAACGACCAAAATTTAAAATTAGAATGGGATGGTGATGCCATTGATGCCGATCAAAAAGGAGAAGTAGAAGTTCGTGTTCCGTCCATAAATAAATTCGAAATCCTTGATATGAAAGCCATTCAGGGAGAAGAAGATTATGCATTGGTACAGTTTTCTGAACCAATTGGTGTAGGACAGGATTTAACCGGTATGATCACCCTGGGCAACCTAAGTGATGTTAGGTACACCATTGATGCCAGTCAGGTTAAAGTGTACGCACCAGAAGAATTAAAAGGCAATTATGCTTTAAGTGTAAATGCAGGGGTCGAAAATATCAACGCCAAAACGCTAACCACCGGTAAAGTAGCCAATCTTGTCTTCGAAGATAAACTACCATCAGTTACCATTGCAGGTGCTGGCACCATTTTACCCAATTCAGGAAAATTGGTTTTACCTTTTGAAGCAATTAATTTAAAGGCTGTTGATGTAACAGTGATCAAGATTTATGAAAACAACATTCCGCAGTTTTTTCAAACCAATAGTTATAAAGATGGTAACGAATTGCGGAGAGTAGCCAAACCAATTCTGCAAAAAACGGTACGCTTAGATGAAGATAAAGCGCTTAACCTTCATAAAAAGAACCGCTTTACACTCGATCTGGATAAAATGATCCGTACTGAACCTGGTGCGATGTACCGTGTTACCATTGCTTTCAGACAGGAATATAACGCTTACAATTGCAAAGCCGGAGTAGAAAAAGGCGATGGTAATGATGAAGAAAGCGAATATGGGGATTATGAAGGTTATGGTGAAAAGATTGATGAGGATGATGATTTTTGGCAGCGTTATAATAATTATTATCCGCCAAATTACAGATGGGATGATAAAGACAATCCATGTACACCATCATTTTATACCAACCAGCGCTGGGCTAGCAGAAACTTAATTGCCTCAAATATAGGCTTAGTGGCTAAACGCGGTAACGACAATAGCATGCTGATTGTCGCAACAGATTTATTAACAGCAAAACCATTGAGTGGTATAAACCTGGAATTAATGGATTACCAGAAACAGATCATTTTTACGACTAAAACTGATGGTGATGGTTTTGCAAGTTTTGACCTGAAACGCCAGCCATTTTTATTGATCGCTAAAAATGGTTCGGAACGTGGCTACCTTAAATTAGACGATGGCAGCTCACTTCCTTTAAGCCGGTTCGATGTGGGAGGCGATATAGTTCAAAGTGGATTAAAAGGTTTTATTTATGGAGAACGTGGCGTTTGGAGACCTGGCGACAGTTTATTTGTTTCTTTCGTTCTGGAAGATAAATTAAAAAAACTTCCGGCCAACTACCCGGTAACCATGGAATTCTATAATCCTAAAGGCCAGCTTTACAAAAGATTGATTAATGGCAAGCCTTTAAATGGATTCTACACCTTTAAAACCGCGACAGAAAGTACTGCACCTACCGGTAACTGGATGGCCAAAGTGAAAGCAGGCGGTGCTACTTTTACCAAAACCTTAAAAATTGAAACCGTAATGCCAAACCGCTTGAAAATTGATTTCAACGTTGGCAATAAAACATATTTAAGCGCAGGAACCTCAGCTGCTACCCTATCTGCTAAATGGCTGTTCGGTGCCGTTGCACAAAACTTAAAAGCAAAGGTTGATGTAAACTTAAACACCACCGAAACCAAGTTTAAAGGCTTTGAGGGTTTTAGTTTTGATAATCCTACGGTTAACTTTGAATCGCAGGTTAAAACCATTTTCGAAGGTACATTAAACCAAAACGGTACCGCTCAGATTAACACCAATCTAAATGAGAACAATACTGCTCCTGGTGTATTAAGAGCAAATTTCACCACAAAAGTTTTCGAACCGGGAGGTAACTTCAGCATCGATAATTTCAGTATTCCCTATCACGTATACAACAGCTATTTAGGGATCCGTGCTGAAAAGGGCGATCGTTTAAGTGGTATGTTGGTTACCGGAAAAGAGCATAAAATTGAAATCGTTAATGTAAATACCGATGGAAAATTATTGAGCGGCACCAAAACCGTTACAGTAGAGTTGTATAAAACCCAATGGCGCTGGTGGTGGGAACAGGATGATCAGAACACTTACGCCAATTTCACTCAAAACCAGTTCAATAAACTGGTAGAAAGTCATCAGGTAAACCTATTCAACGGAAAAGGAAGCTGGAATTTACGCGTTGATGAACCAGAATGGGGCCGTTATTTAATTTTAGTACGCGATGTAAATGGCGGACATGTTACCGGCAAATCTGTTTACATTGATTGGCCGGGCTGGGCACAACGTGAACAAGGCAGCAACCCAACTGAGGCCTCTATGTTATCTTTCACAGCCAATAAAGAAAAATTTACCGTTGGAGAAGATATTACCCTAACCATTCCAACGGGCAAAAACGGAAGAGCACTGATCTCCATTGAAAATGGAAGCCGGGTATTAAAAACCTTCTGGGTAGATACCAAAGCCGGACAAACGCAATTTAAGTTCAAAGCTGAAAAAGAGATGGCACCTAATGTTTTTGCCAATATTACTTTATTACAACCGCATGCACAAACAGTTAACGATTTACCAATTAGAATGTATGGAGCTATTCCACTTTCTATAGAAGATCCGCAAACCATTTTAAAACCGACCATTAAAATGGCCGATAAAATTAAACCGGAAACCGAAAACACCATCACTGTTGGCGAGCAGAACGGTAAAGCGATGACCTATACCATTGCCCTGGTTGATGAAGGTTTATTGGATTTAACCCGATTTAAAACACCGGATCCACATGGTGCATTTTATGCCCGCGAAGGTTTGGGTGTTAAAACATGGGATTTATTCGACTATGTACTTGGCGCATGGGGTGGAAATTTAGAGCGTATTTTAAGCATCGGTGGTGATGGTAGCATCAACAAAAACCTTAATCCGGCTAAAGCGAACCGCTTTAAAGCAGTAGTTAAATTTATGGGGCCGTTTACCATTGGTAAAGGAGAAAGTAAAACACACAAATTTAAATTACCGCAATATATTGGCGCGGTGAGGGCTATGGTAGTTGCCGGACAGGATGCAGCTTATGGTTTTGCAGAAAAATCGGTTCAGGTTAAGAAGCCTTTAATGGTTTTGGCTACCTTGCCAAGAGTAATTGGCCCAGGTGAGAGTTTTACGCTGCCTGTAACCGTTTTCGCTACAGAGAATAACCTTAAAAAGGTATCCGTACAGCTTCAGGCCAGTAATTTAATTGTTCAGGGCAATAATAAACAACAGCTTTACTACAAACAAACGGGCGAGCAGATGACCTCCTTTGAGGTAAAAGCACCGAACAATGTAGGTATTGCCAAGGTAAAAGTGATCGCGCAAAGTGGATCAGAAAAAACGGTTTACGATGTAGAAATGGACATCAGAAATCCAAATCCTTATGTAACCAATGTGGTGTCTGCAACGGTTCAGCCGCATACCAAATGGGCTGTAAACTATTTACCGATCGGAATGACCGGTACCAATTCTGGTTCACTAGAAGTATCTTCTATTCCGGCGATTAACCTTGGCAAAAGATTGAGTTACCTCATTCAATATCCCCATGGCTGTATTGAACAAACTACATCAGGCATATTCCCACAACTATTTTTAGATCGGTTGAGCCCATTGAATGATCAGCAGAAAGCCAAAACAGAGAAAAACATCAAAGCTGGAATAAACAGACTAAAAGGTTTCCAAACTACTGATGGTGGTTTATCTTACTGGCCTGGAGAAGGAACATCTGACGAATGGGGAAGTAATTATGCCGGTCATTTCTTAATTGAGGCACAAAATGCTGGTTATACCTTACCTGTCGGCCTTCTGGATGAGTTATTGCGCTTTCAAAAATCAAAAGCGACAAACTGGGCACCAAACAGTAATAATTTCTATGGTGGCGATCTATCACAAGCGTACCGTTTATACATGCTGGCATTGGCTAAAAAGCCTGAAATGGCTGCCATGAACCGTTTAAAAGCTTTCCAATATTTATCTGTGGCAGCGAAATGGCGTTTGGCAGCAGCTTATAAACTAGCTGGGCAAAATGAGGTGGCCCTGAACATTATTAGAGGACTGGATACTTCCATCCAGGCTTACAAACAACTGGGTGGCACTTATGGGTCTGATGTTCGTGATCAAGCCATGATTTTAGAAACCTTAACCCTACTCGGTCAGAAAGCAAAAGCAGCCAGTTTATTACAACCTTTAGCAGCCAAACTTGGTGAAAACACCTGGTATAGCACACAAACAACCGCTTACAGTTTGCTGGCTATCGCTAAATTCTGCGGTTCAAATCAGTCTGCCAATAAATTGCAGTACCAATATATATTAGATGGAAAAACGGCACCTGTTAATTCAAATCAATATATTAACAGCACACCTGTAACCTTTAAAGGCAACACCGCATCGGTTACTAACAATGGAAATAATGTACTTTTTGTTCGCTTGGTTTTAGAAGGTCAACCAGTTGCTGGTCAGAACAACTTTTTACCTAACCGTCCTGAGGTTTTAGATATGAGTGTGAGCTACAAACGTTTAAACGGAAAAGTTCTAGATCCTACTACTTTAAAACAAGGAACAGATTTCTACGCAGAGGTAACGGTAAAAAATCCTGGCAGGATGGGTTACTACGAACAAATGGCATTAACTCAAATTTTCCCTTCGGGATGGGAAATTATTAATACCCGCGTTAACGATAACCAGAGTATTTTAGCTTCATCTCCTTTTACCTATCAGGACATTAGGGATGATCGCGTTTTCACTTACTTTAATGTTAGAGAGGGCGAAAGCCTGGTTTATAAGGTATTGCTGAACGCATCTTATCTGGGTAAATATTACTTATCGGCTGTTCAATGTGAAGCGATGTATAATAATGATATTTCGGCCACAGAAGCAGGTAAGTGGGTGCAGGTGGTGAAATAGAATATCTTTAAACCTCCCAGGTTTTAAAAACCTGGGAGGTTTAAATTTTTCGTGAGATACGAATGAAAAAATAGAGGAAATAAAACGTATTCATAAACAGAGACCGTCTAAAATGAAAATTATATTTACGATTTTAATTTTTCTTGTTCCGTTGTGTTCAATTGCACAAAAAACCGGAATTGTCTCCGACATTAACTATCAAATGGGATACGTTTACCTGAAAGGAGCATTTAAACCCAAAGCACTTGCTGAGAACGACTTAAGTTTTAATCTGTTAACTTATTTAACTGATTATTTAAATAAAAAAGATATTGAAAATAAGGAATTAGAAAATTTTGATTTTAAGGAACTGGAGTATTTTTCTCAGCGAAATAAATACAAAAAAATGGTTGCTTATGCTGAAGATTTCTGCATTAAAAATAACCTGGATCAAATTATAATTATTAGAAAAGAAAATGCTTATACCTTAACAGATCCTATGCAAATGTTTTATGGTTTCGATCATGATTTTGGCATTGCAACATTGAGTATATATGATAAGCGACCAATATTGTTTTATAATTTATCATTAATTAGGTATTTAAAAGGAAGCAATAATTTAAAAATACTTCTGGCGCCTGGCTACAAAAATCACAAATTCGATGATGTGGTTTTTGATAAAGAAAATTACAAACTCATAAATGATAAAGTTTTACTGTATTTCCGGCCAGTTTTTGAAACGATATTAAATAAGGGACTTGATAAATAATTTTATAAATCGCTTAAGCTTAGTAAAATCGATCTTAAATAGTATAGGATCAGCCAGATAATTAGGACACTTAAAAAACGAGGGTAAAATTAAATTTATTTTACTCCCGTTTATATTACGAGCGTAAATTTTACCCTTGTATAAATTACGAGTGTAAAATTTAACTATATTTACACTCGTTGTATGATTGCAGGTAAAATTTACTTCTGTTATGGAAAAGTTTAAACGAGAAATACCTTATAATAAATTACCCTTATTACCTCCTAATAAGGATATCGAAACCAGAGAAATATTGCTTAAAACAATTTCTGCAAGCAGAGCGCTTGCTCAATTAAATGGTGCACTTGTTAATTTACCAAACCCAACACTTTTTTTAGATACCATTCATTTACAAGAAGCAAAAGCCAGTTCAGAAATTGAAAACATCATTACAACAAATGATGAACTATACAAAAACCTAGTAGCCGACAATAATTTTGAGAATAGCTTGACAAAGGAGGTCTTAAATTACAAAGAAGCTTTGTGGCTAGGTTTAAAAAAATTAGAAAAGAAACCCTTTATCACCACAAATTTATGTATAGAGATAGTACAATGTATAAAACAGAACCAGGCAGCAATTAGAAACACACCAGGAACAACTTTAAAAAACAATAAAGGCGAAGTGATTTACACGCCACCCACAGGCGAAAATATTATTAGGGAAAAATTAGCTGATTTAGAAAAATTCATAAATAGCAACAAAGAAATTGATCCTTTAATAAAAATGGCGGCAATGCACTATCAGTTTGAGGCAATACACCCTTTCGCTGATGGAAATGGTAGAACAGGACGTATTTTGCTTTTATTATATTTAAAAATAAGTAAGCTTTTACACATTCCTGCAATTTACTTAAGCGGGTACATCATCAAGAATAAAAATGATTATTATAAAAATCTAAAAGCTGTAACCGAAACTAACAATTGGGAGCCTTATATCATTTATATGCTGGATATGATAGAGGTTACAGCGAAGACAGGCATTACCCAATTGGAAAATATTACTAGATTAATGAATGTAACTGCCGATGAAATTAAATTGAGATTACCTAAAGTGTATTCAAAAGACTTAATTGAAATTTTATTCAAATTACCCTATACAAAACGACAGACATTAACAAATGCAAATTTAGGAACACCTAAAACCGTCGGGAATTACCTTACTCTATTAGAGTCTAATGGTTTCTTAAAATCAACTAAAGTGGGAAAAGAAAAGCTTTATATCAATTATAAATTACTTGACATTTTAGAGAAAAATTAAATACGCCTGAGTATAAATTTACAAATAAAACCTCTCAAATTTTAAGTTTAAAGTTCCTTATCTTCAAAATCTACATGAACAAAATCCCAAAAGCATTTCTCATTTCTGATCTCATCTGTTTTGTCTTGCTTTTGGCATTTCTTTTCGCTTTACCCTCCAAACTTTTCAAAACAACTACTTCTTATGTAATTGAAGCCAGCAATGGCAATTTACTGAGTGCTGCAATTGCCAGCGATGGCCAGTGGCGCTTCCCGGTGGCCGATAGTGTTCCTGTAAAATTTAAAGATTGCATTATCGCTTTCGAGGATAAACGGTTTTATAATCACTTTGGTGTGGATATTTTGGCCATGAGCAGGGCCATGCGACAGAACTGGCGAGCCAAAAGCGTTGTAAGTGGTGGCAGTACCTTAACCATGCAGGTAATTCGCCTCTCACTAAAACAAGACCGAACGGTTTGGCAAAAATTATTGGAGGTGATTTTAGCAGTACGCTTAGAAATAAGATACTCAAAGGAAGAAATTATTGGCCTATATGCTGCTAATGCGCCTTTTGGAAGTAACGTTGTGGGTTTGGAGGCTGCAAGTTGGCGCTATTACGGACGCGATGCTCAAACGCTTTCCTGGGGCGAGATGGCCACCTTAGCCGTTCTTCCCAACAGCCCGTCGTTGGTTCATCCCGGTAAAAACTCGAGCAGGCTGATCAAAAAAAGAAACGATTTATTAGATAAGTTAGCCAGGCTAAAATACATCGATCAGGCAACGGCTAATTTAGCTAAGTTAGAGCCTGTTCCGGGCAAGCCCATGCCCCTACCGCAAAATGCGCCACACTTATTAAACCGTTTTAAAGCAGAAAGAGCAAGTTTAAAAATCAATTCTACGAGGATTACGTCCACATTAGATGAAAACATCCAGTTGAAAGTAAACTCGATATTAAAACGCTATAACAACCGCTATAGAGCCAACGACATTAATAATATTTCAGCTTTAGTGCTTGATGCCAGAACTGGTCATGTGGTGAGTTATGTAGGTAATATTTACCAGCCGGAAAATGCTGACCTGCAAAGTCACGTAGATATGATTAAGGCGCCGCGCAGCCCGGGTAGTACCTTAAAACCTTTGCTTTATGCCAGCATGATGAATGATGGATTCATATTGCCGCACACCTTAATTCCAGATATCCCGACTCAAATAGCAGGTTATTCGCCTCAAAATTACGATCTGGGTTATGATGGTGCCATCGCTGCAGATAAAGCGCTGAGCCGTTCGCTAAACATCCCGGCTGTAAAAATGTTGCAGCAGTATAAATACGAACGTTTTTATGATAAATTAAAAAAATTGGGGATCGGAACACTGAACCAGCAGGCAGATCACTATGGTTTGTCGTTAATTTTGGGTGGCAGTGAAGTTACGATGTGGGATTTGGCCAATACTTATATGGGTATGGTACGTACGCTAAACCATTTCAACACCTACAAAGGCCTCTATAATCCTGAAGATTATAAACAGGCAACTTACTTTAATAATAAAACTAAAGAAGAAAAAGACTATCAGCGTAACTCATTTTTAGATCATGGTGCAATATGGGCAACCTTTAATGCCATGGAAGAAGTGATGCGCCCAGGTGATGAAGGTTTATGGGAACAATTTTCCTCGTCGCAAAGAATAGCGTGGAAAACAGGTACCAGTTTTGGTTTCCGCGATGCCTGGGCCGTAGGCTTAACTCCAAATTACGTCGTATGCGTTTGGGTGGGTAATGCAGATGGTGAAGGCAGACCTGGTTTGGTGGGAATAGAAGCGGCCGCACCGGTGCTCTTTGATATTTTCAGGTTATTACCCAACGGAAAATGGTTCGAAACGCCCACAACAAAACTTAAAAAACTTAAAATTTGCAAAAAAAGCGGTTACAAGGCAGCAGAATATTGTACTGATGTGGTACAAGAACTTGTTCCTGTTTCGGGAGAAAAGACTTCCATTTGTCCATTTCACAAATTGGTCCATTTAGACAGAACCGGTACTTTCAGGGTTACCGACCAATGTGAAAGTATAACCAATATGCAGCACAAAAGCTGGTTTATTTTACCACCTGCCATGGAATATTATTATAAAATAAAAAACAGCGATTATAAATCCCTCCCTCCTTTTAAAGCTGGCTGTGAACTCTCAGGTGGAAATAGTGTAATGGAGATCATTTACCCAAAAAATAATGCGATAGTTTACATTCCTTTAGAACAGGATGGATCAAGAGGTAAAATTGTGATTAATGCAGCACACAGAAATCCAGGTGCTAAAATATATTGGCACATTGATAATGAATACGTAAGCACCACTACTAATTTTCATCAATTGGCCATTAGTCCGCCACCAGGTAAACATACCTTAACCTTAGTTGATGAAAATGGAGAACGCCTGGTACAGGTTTTTACAGTTTTGGATAAGGAGAAGAAAGGTGAAAAGTAGATGAAGGTTGATGTAGTGATTTATATTTTTCTTCTCTCTACAGTCTTGAGTTTTATAAACCTGGTATAGTGAAAATCCTTTTTAATTTGAAATGACCTTAAATATGTTGACATGCTGAAGGTTAATTTATTTCATATAAATCATTATAAATGACAGTATTAATCGACGCATAAAAATCCCTCGAGTTACCGTCATTTCGAGCGGAGTGCTACCTGTACCGATTTTACATCGGTAACGCAGTCGAGAACCACGAAGTGCTTAGCAAAGCTAAATCTAGCTAAATAGATCTCTCCATTTCGCTGTGTTACATCCGATAGCTATCGGATCGAGATGACGACCTTTATATTGGAGCCATGTCAATGGTAGGCACGAAGCATGACAAAGTACAAAACAACTCCCTACACTTCCGTCCGCGTTACCACCAACTTGCGCTCAATAGTACCGTAAACAATTAAATATTGGGCAATCATGTAAGTAGCCATAATCAGCGCACCACCTTGCGGAATGGGTTGTGCAAATTTATTAACGGCTAAAACACTATCAGACAGCAAGAAAAACAACGCACCATAAAGAATAAGTTTAAAACTAAAAATATTAACTTTCCCGTAGCGGTTAACTGCCATTAAGGCCATCACACAGATGATAATGGCATACATTAAAACCGGAAACTGCATAGGCCCAAGATGCGGCTGTAAATAGAAAAACAAACCAGAACAGAAAATAGCAAATGCACCCACAGCCCATAAAAAATATGGCGTCTTATGACTTGGATTGGATTTATGATCGAGTGTAAAAGCCCTGATGTAAAAAATATGGCAAACTAAAAAAGCAGCCAATCCGAAGATAAAAAAACTTGTCCCACCGTCCTGCAACATCAATAACAGATCTCCCGCCCAGGCAAAAATTAATCCCGTAAAAACCCTTTTATGGAAACGGCCTTTTAAATTTGTAGTAACATATAGCCACACCAAAAGCACCAACACAATTAAAGGTTTGGAAAAAGTACGCAAACTGGTATTATTGCTATATTCGGCGTAAAGCTGAATGATAAATATCAGAAAAAAAATAAATGAAAATAGCTTAGTCTTCATCAGCGTTAGGATTTGCCTTCTGCAAATTAAAAAACCAAATTACGGATATTAAATGGATAGCCACAAAAATTACTTGAGAACCTATCTGTAATTTAAAGAACAATACTGGTAAAACAACGGCCTAAAATGCCCGAAGCGCTAAAACGGAGATATGGTAACAACCTAAGCACCTCCTCATTTAAAGGAGGTAGGCTTTGGCCGAAGCGTTAATACAAAAAATATAATTTATGAATAAATTGTCGAAGGGTGCGCTTCGTTAGTCGGCAGGAATTAATCCTGCCAACCACTTAAGCATAGATATCCTTATTATCTGACCCGAAGATTAAAAATCATTTCAGCTTATCATAAAGAATTATACAGATAGGTTTATTTCCTTGATGAATCGGCTTATTTCCTTGATGAAATTTTTGGCTTGTAGTTTTCCATATCGTTAAATTTGGGCTTTTACCGACTTTTGTTCTCAATCATGTCCAATTTAAAAAGCTGAAAATTTTGCTTCTATTGGCATAAAATCCATAGTTTTGGCTTTTTATCAATCTGTGCCTATGCCTTTAAAACGAAATACATTAATTTTTATACTCTCATTACTAATTGCTGCTTTTACTTGTTTAAGTTTTTTTATTGCACAACATCACATACTTGGTTTTGACATTAAAACTTCGTTATTTATTCAGCAATACCACGCAGACTGGTTAGATAAATTAATGTTGGCCATCAGCTTTTTTGGCGAACTTCCCTATTCATTACTTTCAGTAGTAATAGTGGCGATCATATTTTATTATCAGAAATATAAACGCGAAGGAATATTTATTTCGACAGTATTATTATCTGGATTAATTATTCTGGGTATAAAAAATGTAATTAACCGTCCCCGCCCTACTGCATTTTACGTACGGCTGGTGGAAGTAAACCGGTTTCAAAGCTATCCGAGCGGGCATGTACTCTCTTATACGCTCTTTTTTGGATTCTTAATTATTTTGATGAATACGTTGAAAGATTTGCCAAAGCTAACCAAAAATATAGTAACTTATCTATCAGCCTTTTTGATGATCACCATTGCCCCGTCCAGAATTTACCTGGGCGCGCATTGGTTTACAGATACTGTTGGTGGTTTTCTGTTAGGCCTGATCTGCCTTTTTCCACTTTGTTACTTTTATTTTAAAAAGAAAAAAGATTAAGCGCATGTTTAAATTTTTACAACAAATATAAATAGCCCACTGCTGTCATCCTGGGAATAACTTATTTCATAAAGATCAATATAAAGGATGCTAAAAAATATCACTTGGCATATAATTCCCCTCTTTTAGAAAGGGTGTCCGCAGAACGGGGTATTTTATTTGTATATGGCCTAGTTGGATGGAAATGCGTAAGCAATAAAATATTGATTAATAACGATTTGCAAAATAACCTTAATGGCAGAGGTTAGAACCTTTTCAAATATGTTAAAAGGTTAATATACAAGAGGGCAAAATGATGGCAATTTTTTAAATCCGTCATTGATAGACTGGTCGAAGCACTTTATTTATGCGTTGAAATGATCTTCGACTACGCTCAGACCGACATACGAAATAAATTTCATTTCATTCTAAACAGGCGCTAACACCTTTCTTGCAGTTTTTCTTTTTTTCTGACTCTGCTTAAAGTTTCAATCCGCATCCCTAAATAGCTTGCCAAAAATTTTAGTGGCACCCTAGACTTTATAGCAGGATACCTGATTTTGAACTGTTTATACCTTAATTCTGCTGAAGGGATTAGTGACAAGATAGATCGCTCCTGCGACATATGGTAATGTATAGCCAATAATTTTCTGGCTAAAATATTGGTTTCGGGAAATTTTGCATACAGATCATCAATAAACCGATATGGAAATATAAGCAATTCGGAGTCTTCCAGTGCCTGATACTGTTCCTGGTAAGTTGGTCCAAATGCCCCTGGATTTCGAATACGACCAATCAAGTGATTTTCATCAATTAACCAGGCAGTGATGTCTTTTTCTTCATCCAGTATAAAAGCCCGTACTAAACCCTTAACAATGAAACATAAGCAATCCCCATTAATACTATTAAGGTTTGGCAAAACCTCATTCTTTCGCACAGATATTTTGAAGGTTTCGTTTTTTGCCCGATCAATTATCTCTTTTCTTAATGGCTGCAGTCCATTTAAATAATCAATAAGTGCATCGCATTCATCATGCGCATCAGTCATCATATTTATCTCTGGTGTTAAACTATACATTGCAATTAATTGAATACTAAATTTAAAAAAAATGAAAACGAGTGTAATTGCCAAAAAATTACGTTGAAGGGAAATTTATTTTCTCCATAATGTTTGCGCCCCGCAAACAAACAATTTTCAGTTAAATTTTCGTAATGATAACTGTATTTTAACAGAATCATAAAAAAATCTGATAATTTTGCCGCCATGACGAACGATAAACCCAAAGCTTTTCTTTTCGACTTAAATGGCACCATGATTAACGACATGGCTTTTCATAATCAGGCATGGCATAACATCCTTACAAAGGATTTAGGCGCGAGTATCAGTTTTGATGCGGTCAAAAAACAGATGTACGGTAAAAACCAGGATCTGTTGGAACGTGTTTTTGGTGTAGGTCATTTCTCTCAGGAACAGATTGATCAGATTTCCATTGAAAAAGAACACCGCTATCAGGCTGCATATAAAAAACATTTATCGTTGATAGCCGGTTTAGGCGATTTTTTGGAAAAAGCAAAACAATCAGGCATTCAAATGGCTATTGGTTCGGCTGCAATTCCCTTTAACATTAATTTTGTACTCGATAATTTAAATATCCGTTCTTATTTTAATGCGATAGTAAGCGCAGAAGATGTGATAAACAGCAAACCAGATCCTGAAACATTTACTAAAGGTGCTGAAATTTTAGGTGTTGAATCTAACCAATGTATTGTATTTGAAGATGCACCAAAAGGCGTTGAAGCTGCTCAAAATGCGGGGATGAAGTGTATTGTACTGACCACCATGCACACCAGTGAAGAATTTTCTGCTTACAATAACATTATTGCTTTTATAGAAGACTATACCGGTCCGGTACTACAAGATCTTTTCTAAACAGATACGGCCTGTGTTTCCACAGACCGTATACCATGTTATCATCACAGAGATGTAGGGATTACCAAATGTTATTTGGTAAATTTATAGATTGAACTTGTCTTGTAAACTTGTCCGGGTTTTAATACAGTTGAAGGAAATGCAGGCTGGTTTGGAGAATCCGGAAAATGTTGCGTTTCCATTGCAATTGCAGTTCTGAAATCATCTCTAGCACCAGTTTTAAAAGTATTTTTACTTTGCATAAAGTTTCCACTATAGAACTGTAAACCTGGCTCCTGCGTATAAATATCCATTATTATACCCGACTTATCTCCTCTAACTGTAGCCGCGTGGTACATGCCCATTGCCTTGGTTTTATTAAGTACGTAGTTATGATCATAACCTTTACCGAAGGTTAGTTGTTCATTTTTATCGTCTATACGGGCACCTATAGTTGTGGTTTTATTAAAATCGAAAGGTGTTCCGGCTACTTTATCAATTTTTCCGGTCGGGATCAATGTCGAATCTACAGGAGTATATTCATCAGCATAAATTTGCACTTCATGGTTTAAAATGGTACCGCTTCCATCGCCGTTTAAATTAAAAAATGCATGGTTTGTCAGATTTACTACTGTTGTTTTATCTGTTTTGGCTTCATAATCCATTTTCAATTCATTATCATCTGTTAAGGTGTAAGTGACCTTAACATCTAAATTACCAGGAAAATTTTCGTCGCCATCTTTTGATAGATAATGTAGCACCAAAGTATTGGGATTGGGCTGGCTCGCATCCCAAACTACATATTGATAGCCTTTTTTTCCTCCATGAAGGGTATTCTGCCCGTTATTGGTAAACAGCGAATAGGTTTTGCCTTCAAGCGTAAACTTACCTTTGGCAATACGGTTGCCATATCGGCCAATAGTTGCGCCAAAATAGGGTTCGGTAGATTTTTCGTAATCACCAACACTTTTAAAACCTACCACCACATCAATTAACTTACCATCTTTATTAGGTACTAATAAACTAACCAGGCGCCCGCCGTAATTGGTAAAAATTGCTTCCGCATTGTTGTTATTCTTTAAAGTATACAATGCTGTTGGTTTACCATCAATTTCTTTTTTAAATGAATCGGGAACTAGTTTAACAACTCCAGCAGAGTCGCTTTTCAAACTATCTGTAGAAGAAGTTTTTTTGATTTCAGATTGACAGGATACAAACCCGATTGCAGCCAGAACGCCGAGGCCAGCTAGTGATTTTAATTTCATAAAATGGAATACTTGGTTTAGATTTTTTATTTTTTTTAAATATAATGATATCACATAATATTGCAAATAAAACGATTTAGAATAAGTAAAAAGCATATCTTATAGAATAATTTACCTAAGACATCAGCAACGATGCGATTTGCAGAATTGATAATCACAAAATGTGGAAGTATTAAAATTACCTGATCTTAACTTTTAAGTAAACGAAGGCAGTTTATAATTACTGTTCTACTCCTGAGTCAAATATTTGCAGCAACAAGAGTGCTGATTTTGTAATTATCAATTATAAACTGATAATATATTAACTAATGGTCATTAAAATCCGTTGAAACTGATTATTATTGTGGCAATCAAACCACAAATATGAACCAGAGTATCTCAACAGATCGTTACGACCAAATGCTATATCGCCGTTGCGGAAACAGTGGCTTAAAATTGCCCGCAATATCTTTGGGTTTATGGCATAATTTCGGATATGTAAATGTTTTTGAAAACAGCAAAAACCTTATCTACACTGCTTTTAACAATGGAATTACTCACTTTGATTTAGCCAATAATTACGGTCCGCCCCCTGGTTCGGCTGAAGAAGTTTTCGGGAAAATTCTTCATGAAAATTTTAAGGGCTACCGTGACGAAATGATTATTTCAAGCAAAGCGGGATATACCATGTGGGATGGTCCGTACGGTGACTGGGGATCAAAAAAATACCTGGTATCGAGTTTGGATCAAAGCTTAAAACGCATGAAACTGGATTATGTTGATATTTTTTACCACCACCGTCCTGATCCAGAAACTCCGCTTGAAGAAACCATGGCGGCATTAAGCTTAATGGTTCAACAAGGAAAGGCTTTATACGTAGGCATATCAAATTACCAGGCGGAAGATGCTGCAAAAGCCATTAAAATTTTAAAAGATAACGGTACTCCGTGTTTAATCCACCAGCCGAAATATTCTATGTTTGAACGTTGGGTAGAAAATGGTTTACTTGATGTTTTGGAACAAAATGGTGTAGGCTGTATTCCATTTTCGCCATTGGCACAAGGTTTACTCACCGATAAATATTTACACGGTATCCCTGCCGACTCCCGGGTGGCTACCAGTGGTGTTTTCTTAAAAGAGAGCAATATTACCCCGGAGAGAATAGAAGTAATCGGCAAATTAAATGAAGTAGCAAAAGCACGTGGCCAAAAATTGGCACAGATGGCTTTATCATGGATTTTAAAAGATAACCGCATTACAACGGTATTAATAGGTGCCAGTAAACCAGAACAAATTGCTGATTCAATTAAAGCTTTAGATAATATCAAATTCAGTGAAACTGAAATCAAGTTAATTGATGAGATTTTAGGTTAAAAATTCCAAAAATAGCCGTCATCCCGATCCGATAGCTATCGGATGAAGCATCACGCAATGGAGAGATCTTTGAACTTTGTTAAAAGATTTCTCCATTGCAGTCGAAATGACGGTCCTGTTTATTTGTACTGGTCAAGACCAATCAAATAACGCCGTTTAAGAGTTAAAAAATCGTCATTCCCGCGAAGGCCTATCGTGTGGACACATCTTTTAAGTATTTTTAGGCGTTTTGCTAACTAACTTTAATAAAGCACGGATTATAACCAAGGACGCTGTCAATCCCAAGAGCCGGGGAAATCAAAAAAACAGGTGCACAACAGTAAAAATGGCAGTAATAAACCTGAAACGCAGTGGTTTTGTGTTCATAACCGATAATTTAATTTTTTAAAAAATATAGAACACAAACCCCGCAGGGCTCAATCAGACCAAAGAAAACACACACAATACCTGATTAAACGAAGTGTCACTGTTTTTTTGAAGCGCATGAGATTGTGTAAAAGCTCATTGCTGGATCCGATAGCCATCGGATGACAAAGCACTTTGGGTACTTTGACGCTCCAAAATGCGCAGCATTCTTGAACACAGCTAAAAACAACATTAACTGTGAAAAACTACCATGCCCCGCGGCATAGAGCGATAGAAGAATGTTATAATTAATTGTGTCCACACGATAGGCGAAGGCGGGAATCTTAAAGCGTATTGCATTAAGATTCCCAATTGAATTGGGAATACAGCATCTTTTCATCGCTCGTTATAAAACCAAATCAGATTAAAACCGTTTAAGAAATGAATCCTTTACATTCCTTAATCTATGGCAAGAGCCAACAATTCTATTTACAGCGCATTAGCGGCCAATTTATTAATTGCAGTAACTAAATTCATTGCAGGGGCATTTACTAACAGTTCATCAATGATTGCCGAAGGCATTCACTCTACGGTTGACACCAGCAACCAGCTTTTATTGCTGTATGGCTTAAAAAGAAGTGTAAAACCACCTGATAAGTCACGGCCATTTGGCTACGGTAAAGAGCTGTATTTCTGGTCGTTCATTGTATCCATCATGATTTTTGGTTTAGGTGGTGTAGTATCTATTTCGCAAGGGATTGCGCATATCCGCCATCCTGAAGTTTTGGGAAATCCAACCTGGAATTATGTGGTATTGGGATTATCTTTCTTATTCGAGGGCGCTTCTTTGATCATTGCAATGAAAGAATTTAACAAAACACGTAAAGGTTTGCCCTGGTGGAAAGCCATTATTAAAAGCAAAGATCCCTCTGGCTTTTTAGTATTATTTGAGGATGGAGCAGCCGTTTTAGGATTAATGATTGTTTTTATATTTATGGTGTTAAGCCACAACTTAAACCTTCCGTTTTTAGATGGACTGGCTTCTGTTTTAGTAGGTACACTCTTAATCTTTGTATCTTTTATACTGGCCAGGGAAAGCCGTAGTTTATTAATGGGCGAAGGCTTAACGCCAGAAACACAGCAGAAGATAAAAGAACTGACAGAAAATGATCAGGATGTAATTACGGTAACGAGCATATTATCCCAATATCAATCGCCAAAGGAAGTATTGCTGGTGCTCATTCTTACATTTAAAGCAGAATTAAACACTACCAATTTAACCAATGCGATTGACAGGCTGAGGGATAAAATAAAATCAGAATATAATGTGATCAAGTTTGTGATTATCCAGCCACAGTCTGTTGATGTAGCGGAAAATGATTTTAGCAAGGATATTTATATAAAATAATCATTGTTTTTTACCGAAAGTCGCTGAGCGAGTAGCAAAACACGTGAAAAGAGTTACAGGTTCTTTTTCACCATTAAGCTGTTAAGATCATTAAGATTTAGAGTCTGAATATTATCGTCCTTCTGAATAAATTCAGAAGGACGATAAACAATATGAATTATTATTTCTTCGGACCTCTAACATCCGACTTCGGACTTCCCTACCCTAAATTACCTGCAATACAATTTTTCCTCTTGTATGTCCCTGCTCGCTTTCGGTTTGAGCTTGTCTGGCGCTGGTAAAAGGCAAAACTTTTTCTATGATAGGTTTAACTTTACCAGAATCGATCAAAGTGGCAATTTCAGCCAGTTGATCGGGAATTGATTGTGCAGTAAAACCGATAAGATGAACATTTTTCACTTTCGCTTCTGCCACAAACTCTGGCATTAGGGTGGTGATTACCCTTCCCCCGTCTTTTAATATATTTAACGATTTGAGTTGCGTTTCTCCGCCAATAGTATCTAAAACCAAGTCAACATCACTTAAAGCGGTCTCAAAATCTTCCATTTTATAATCGATTACCTCATCGGCTCCTAAACGCTTCAAAAAATCGATGTTAGCACTTGAGGCGGTGCCAATTACATAAGCTCCTTTCCATTTTGCAAATTGTACGGCGTATGTTCCTACCCCACCGGCTGCTGCGTGAATCAGTACTTTTTGTCCTGCTTTTAACAAACCGTGGTCGAATAATGCTTGCCATGCTGTTAAACCTGCCAGGGGTACCGCAGCAGCTTCAGTATGTCCAATACTGGTAGGTTTAATGCTGATGATGTTGGCTTTAACCACAATGTATTCAGCATAAGCACCATTTTTTGTCGGATCGGGCCTACCATACACCTCATCTCCCTTTCTAAAAGCACTTTCTTTTTCGCCTAATGCCTCAATTGTGCCAGAAACATCCCAACCCAAAGTTAAAGGTAGCTTTACCGGAAATTTCTCTTTCCTTTGTCCTTCTCTAATTTTCCAGTCTACCGGATTTACACTGGTTGCATGCACTTTAATCAATACTTCATCTGGTGCTGGCTGGGGAACTGGTATTTCATCTATAGATAAAACTTCTGGTCCGCCAAATTCGTGGATTCTAACTGCTTTCATATAGGATATTATTATTTGATGTACACGGTTTTGATATTCACGAACTCATGAATACCGAACATACTTAATTCACGGCCGTAACCGGACTGGTTGATGCCTCCAAAAGGCAAAGCGGGATCTGATTTAACCCCCTCATTTACAAAACAAGATCCTGCTTCAAGTTTATTCCGGGCAATGTCTTCTGCTAATGCTGCATTTTCGGTAAAAACGGCTGCGCCCAGTCCAAAATTGGTATCATTGGCGATGCGGATGGCATCTTCAGTATCGTCTGCGGAGATAATTGCGGCCACCGGACCGAATATTTCTTCATCATAAGCCAATATGCCTTTTTTTACATGGGTTAATATGGTGGGTTGGTAATAGGCATGATCACCTTCCATACCGGGGATTTCGCCACCTAGAACACATTTTGCACCCTGTTCGATACTCTTTAAAACCTGCTGATGCAACTCATCGCGAAGGTCTGCCCTCGCCATTGGTCCTAAATCAGTATCGCTCTGCAATGGATCGCCAGTTTTTTTACTTTCCATTTCGGCTTTAAAAAATTTTGTAAACTGTTCTTCAACTGTTTTTACCACAATGAAACGTTTTGCAGCAATGCAGCTTTGCCCGTTATTAATTAACCTGGCTTCTGCACATATTTTGGCGGTCTTTTTTAAATCAGCATCTTCCAAAATCACATAAGGATCGCTCCCACCAAGTTCCAATACTGTTTTTTTGATCAGTTTCCCTGCTTGTTCGGCTACTTTTTTACCGGCTTCAGTGCTTCCTGTAAGGGTTATGGCTTTGATGTGGGGGTTTTCGATTACTTTTGAAATGGCTTTACTATTGCAGATCAGCGTTTTAAAAACATTTGCAGGAAAGCCGGCATCTTCAATTACTTTTTCTATTTCTATAGCGCAGCCTGTAACGCCTGATGAGTGTTTTAAAACACCGCAATTACCGGCCATTAATGCCGGCGCCAAAAAGCGGAACACTTGCCAAAAAGGGAAGTTCCAGGGCATAATAGCCAATACCACACCGATAGGCTGGAAGCTCACGTAACTTTTGGATGCGCTGGTTTTTATGGTTTGATCAGCCAAAAATTCAGCACCATTTTTAGCATAGTATTCACAAACAGAGGCACATTTAACAACTTCAGCAACACCAGCTTTTAGCGGTTTCCCCATTTCTAGCGACATAAGTCCGGCCAACTGATCTTTACGTTCGATTAATAGTTTCGAAACCTGCAGCAATAGTTTCGAGCGGCTTTGATAATCGGTTTCCCTGTAACTTAACCACGCTTGATGTACCTGATCGATTTTCTGACCGATTAACGCTTCAGTATCTTCCTGATAGGTTTTTATAATTTCCCCGTTTACAGGGTTTATAGATGAAATGCTCATTTAACAGTAACAAATAAGCATTTAAGATTGTGTTTTTTATTTGAATATATCAGCTAAGGAACAAGTGGAATATCAAAATGGAAGGTAGAACCTTCGCCATACTTACTTTCTACCCATATTTTCCCGTTATGGAGGTTAATAATCTCTGCGCTGAGGTATAAACCTATCCCAAAACCTGAAATGGTTTTAGTTTTGTGGCTTTCTACACGGTAAAACCGATCAAAGATTTTTTCCAGATCATGGGCCTGAATGCCAATGCCATGATCCGTTACAGAAACATTCATTTCATTCTCTCTGCTTGCAGATTGAATCAAAACGGTACTATTCTGATCAGAATATTTTACCGCATTGCTAATTAAATTTGAAATTACAGAGCCAATTTTATCTTTATCTGCGTAAATTAATTTAGAATCTCCCCCTTTAAAATCAATCTGATTAGTCGGATATACTAAACTTAAATCTTCAACAAGGTCGTGAATTAGTTTATTCAGATCAAAATATGATAGGTTCAATTGAATTTCTCCTGATTCTAAACGCGATACATTTAAAAAAGAGCTGATTAATGTGCTCATTTTCCGGATCTGCTTTTGCACCTTAGCTAAAGTATTTGCGATAAAAGCATCTGTTAAACTTCGACTCTGCATTAACTGTACGTAAGCACTGATAGAAGTTAATGGCGTTTTCAGCTCATGGCTTACCATACTGATAAAATCATTCTTTTGCTGTTCTTCCTTTATGCCGATTAAAATCTGTTCCTGATCCAGCGCTTCCCGCTGCAGTTCTGTTTCCTTGATCGCTTTTTTTGCCTTCATAATATCAGTAACATCGCTCGCGGTATGAAGAATACAATATGGCATTCCTGAATCGTCCTTAATGGCCCGGTATTCGTAGGTATAATAAGCGGTCTGTAACTTACCATCTCTCATCGTTTCGGCAGGGATAGCATCACCACTATCCGTAATGCCTGTTAGCAATACATTTTTCAGCATATTAATAAAAGGCTGCCCCTTTAACTCAGGTACGGCATCTTCCAGGCGTTTGCCAATAATAGAGCGGTCTTTACCCCAAAAAGAAATCATGGCATCGTTGGCCATTTCGATTACGATTTGTTCTGACGTGTATATGGCTGTTGCATCTTTAGATAGGAAAAGAACCTCTAAAAGTTGATCGTTACTTAAAACCTTTGAATAACTTTCCATATTTAAGGTAGACTATGCTGATATCTTGATTAATCGAATTAGACTAAGTATCATACAAGTAGCCTTCACAAATGTTTGGGGTAGTTTGTTAAATTGTTGACTTTTATCACTCAACATTAAATTTATGGCTTATTTTTTGTTTAAGGATCCCTGCGGCCCGGGTATATCCTCCATCCGCTCCATCAACAAAATGAATATGGTCGTCTTCCAGGTCCCTTACATAACAAGACATCACCGATTCGCCACTTACGTAAAAAGCGTACAAAATTTCATTATTTTTTTCAAGCTGGTTAAGGACTTGCGCTAATGCCAAACGTTGTTTTGCGGTACCGGTAATTACTGTATTTATCCTGCCATCTATTACCAGTGTATCCGACATTTCGACAAGTTGCTTCAGGTATTTTTTACCACGGTCTGTTCGGAAATAAATATATCCATAGATATTGATGAACCATGACTTAACAAGTTCAAAAAATTTGATCTTCCCTAAACGGTGTTTCATTTCCTGGCCCAGACTGTTAAAACTTGTCCTGAATATCAGTTTAGAAACCGAAATCGGCTGTCGTTTTTCAGGAGAGCCGTAAATCTGATCGAGGTGATGAATCACCTTGCTGAATACATCCGCCTGTTGCCCGTAGTCCTGTGCAATTACGATAAGGGTTACAATTTCTTCACTATTCTCTGGTGGTTCAATTTTATCCCATCGACATTGCATACCGCTTAAATCAATTTCATCACTGGCAGTATCGTGGCCCGATAACAGGTAATCTTCTCCTTTGATCAATTTTTCGGCGTAGGCCAAGCCATCTCCTAAAACAATTGGTATAGAAAATGTTTCAGCGCTAGCAAACTTACAAATCTGAAGGTTATGTCCCCTGGCATAAATTTCTGCAACAGGTACAATTCCAACCCTTAAATCAATATTAAAATTTTCGCTGGTGTTATTCTTATATTTCAGCAACGATTTCATCACGCCGTCTACAATTCCAGGTGGAACGATAAAGGTCGCTCCATCACCCCCAAAGAAAAATGGCACCGTAATATTGGCTTTAAAAGCAGTATTGAGCACTGCAACAATACTCCCTGTTGCAATAAGGTTTACATTTTCGTGCAAACCTGCATTAACGGCAGCTGTAGAACTTTTAATATCAGTAATGATTACATGCCAATCTAAAGGTATTTGCTTAAACAAATGCTTTTTAACCAATAGCTGGTATAAAAGAATTTTGTTAGTTGAAAGATTGGAATAAAAATGATCCTGGTTACTTGGCATAGTTCTGATACAACAGTTCTAATATACGTATTAGGAGATGATATATATTTCAAAAATATTCACAGAATCATTAATCTTATTTAGAACGAATAAAAATAATTTTGCTATTATGCTTATTAAACAGTTCCTTTGCGCCACCTAAGAATTAATCTAAATAAAATGAATAAAAAATTTGCTATTCTTTTAAATACTATAGCTCTTTTTCTGTTTTTAGCAGGGAATACAATGGCACAAATCAAAAACGGATCTGTTTCAGGTTCAGTTAAAACAAGTGATGGCAATCCAGCTGTGTATGTAAATGTTGGTTTAAAAAACACAGGTAAAACGACACAAACTGATGAGAAAGGTAACTTTATCATCAAAAATATAACACCTGGTACTTATACGATTAAAACATCTGCTATTGGTGTTTCAGCTCAGGAAAAATCAATTACTGTTATTGCCGGTCAGACTGTAAATGCAGATTTCGTCATAGCAGAATCTTCCTCACAATTAAATGAAGTAGCCATTAACGGTTATAAAACCCCCAATAGAAAGCCAGTTAACCTAGGTAAAATTGCAATTGCTCCTATGGATCTTCCGCAGGCTGTACAAATTATCGGGAACCAGGTAATTACCGATCAACAGGCAAACCGCTTAAGTGATGTATTAAAAAATGTAAATGGCGTTGCTTTTGGCGAAAACCGCGGATCGGTAAGTGGCGAAACATTCTTTGCCCGTGGTTATAGCTTAGGCGCCAACAACGTTTTCAAAAATGGATCACGTGCTACCAGTGGCGGTATGCCCGAAACCAGTACTTTAGAATCGGTTGAGGTTTTAAAAGGAAGTGCAGCCTTACTTTATGGTGGCGTAAGTGGCGGTGCTGTAGTGAATATGGTAACGAAAAAACCTAAATTCGAATATGGTGGAGAAGTTTCGATGCGTGCTGGTAGCTACGATATGTATAAACCAACCGCAGATATTTATGGCCCGATCACTAAAAATTTGGCTTTTCGATTAATCGGTACTTATGAAGATGCAGCCAGCTTTAGAAACAGTGTAACCTCGAACAGAGTTTATGTGAATCCATCTTTGCTCTATAAAATTAGCGAGAAAACAGACATCTTGTTACAAGGTGATTATTTAAAAAGCAACATGACACCAGATTTTGGTATCGGTACGGTGGAGAACCAGATTGCAGACATAGGCCGTAAGGCTTTTGTGAATGCGCCTTGGGCCTACAATAAAACGAATACCGCTACTACACAATTAAACCTTAACCATAAATTTAATGATAACTGGAAGTTGAATATATTGGCCAACCTACAATCTTACAACCGTAATTATTTCAGTGCAGAACGTCCATTTGCAGATACAAAAGCAGCCAATCCGCTTCCATATGGCCTTGCTTTACGTAATGTTACCCGTTCTAAAACAAAAGAATTTACTTACAATGAGCAGATTAACTTAAATGGTTACTTTAAAACCGGTAACATAACCCATACGTTATTAGTTGGTGCCGATGCAGATCAATCACGCACAACGAGTGGTGGATTTACTTACAATAATAACTTAACTACCTTTAACTATGGTACCGTTAACCTGCTTGATCCATCAACTTATTTCGGATCGGGTATTGAGCCAAACGTAAACACTGTTTCAGAAACTTTTGCACCGTTATATCGTATGGGGACTTTTGTTCAGGATTTGATCTCGGTTACAGACAAATTTAAAGTACTTGCAGGTGTTCGTTATACCTTTCAAAAAACGCCTCGAACGGTTACCACAAACCTGGCCACTGGCATACAAACTTTAAGCGTAAACAGTTTAAACAAATCTAAAGTAGAAAGTGCTTTCACCCCAAAACTTGGTTTAATTTACCAACCATTGAAAACGACATCAGTTTATGCAAGTTATTCGAGCAATTTTGTTCAAAATACCGGAACTGACATTAACTTAGCACCATTAGATCCTTCAACTTTGCAACAATATGAAGCTGGTGTTAAAAATGATTTATTTAAAGGCAGGTTATCAGTTAACCTAACCTGGTATAGAATTGCCAATGACAAATATGCACAACAGGCCCTTATCAATGCTCAGGGTGCACCAAATGGTGATGCAAACATCAAGGAACTTAATGGAAAATCGTTAAGCGATGGTTTAGAGTTAGATATTACAGGTACAATTGTAAAAGGCCTGAATTTTATTGCAGGTTATAGTTATAACTTTATTCGTTATACCGAAACCCGTGATAGAACAGTTTTAAAAATAGCAGCTCCAACACAAACCGATCCTAATGCCACCAAAGATGTTATAGTGGGTGGTGTGATAGAAGGACAAAGATTAGTAGGTTCTACCAAAAACACTGCAAACGGAACTTTATTTTATACTTTTCAGGAAGGAAGTGTTAAAGGCTTAAAGCTTGGTGCATCTGCTTATTATACAGGTTCGCGTAACGGTGGTTACAATGACACCAAGGTACAAACTTATAGCAGGTTAATTCCTTTAACTGCGTTTACCACATTCGATTTATCTGCCGGCTACAACTGGAAAAAGCTTTCATTATTGGCTAAAATTTCGAACATTACGAATGAGTTAAATTACTTTGTACATGAGAACTACAGTGTTAACCCAATTCCTCCACGTCAGTTTATGACTACATTAGCTTATAAATTTTAAGCAAAAGCGCCTATCAACAAAAAGCTCCAGTTTTAGTGATATGGAGCTTTTTGCATTTACATCGTAGGTGCTTGCTCATATATCGTCCATTGCTGTTCCTTGGTTTTCGTTTTCTTTGCCAGGATAATGGCTGAATTTGTAGTTACTTTTTTATCCTCTGGCGTGAGGTAAAGATCGGTTCCTTTGAGTTTTATGAAATAAGTATGTTTTCCGGCAGGCTCGAATTCGTATTGCTGAATATCGCTGCCCAGGGTTAAAGGCTGTTCCTCTAAAATTTGATCATTAGGTTTTGGCTGAAAAGTTTTTCCGGTAAAGAGATTTTTTAACTGATAAGTATTCCCCTCAACAGCAATAAAATTCCAGGTCATGCATTTCCAGTTCTGCGGTTGGTAAGCTACCAGTGGTGTTCCATTTTTACCGCTGGCATCTTTTACGCGCAACAGCATGCCGGTAAGCACATTTTTGATGGCGAAATTACCCTTAATGGCTTGAGCCAAAACAACTTGATTAACAAGCAATAAAAAAAACAATGCTATAAGATATCTTCTCATAACATAAATATAATCAATTTGTTAAACCTGGAAAGAATTAAAGAATAATCAATATGGTACCCGATTTTAGCAGTTTAAAGTAATAATGATATTCACCATGACGGTTTATCTTTTCAATTTCACAAACCTTACCCGATTTACCATATTCATCAGATAAAAAATCACCAATTTTAATGCTATCCAACTGATTTATATTAATTGATGCTCTTTTAATAAGTTTAGCTGTTTTTTCCATAATGATCGCGGTTTAAAACATTTACGCAATCAAAAACACTTTGGTTTTTCAGCATTACAAATTCTTTATAAATAAGTATATAAAATTGTATTTTTAATTAGTGATATACGATTTCATAAACCAGTTGAGCAGAGCACATTTATTTATAAAACCGTTTAGCCAGCAAGCCAATGTCATTAAGTTAAGGTTTTTAGCCACAGATGTACACAGATAAACATGGATTTTCACATTTGTGTGCATCCTTTTTATCTGTGGTTAAATTATTTCCACCTGTGCTAATGAGCTTACCTTAATCACATTGAGCCACAGGGCACGCTGAATAAAGCACAGTATATACTTAAGGCTTTTCTGTATCCTCATTACATTTTATCCGATGCCCCCTAATGAAGGTAATGACTGTTCTGTATAACAATGTGCTATTCAGAAATCCATTAGAAATCAAAACCTAAAAAATGCCTCCGGTTTATCGGAGGCATGAAATCTTTATTCTGCGTCGTAAATGACAACTTTTTCGAAATAAACCCTGAATTCATCCAGGAAAGCTTTATGCAATGGATGAACCTGGTAAACATCATGCGCAGCCAAATCTTCAAATAATAATAGCAAGCTAAAAGTATAAGTAGTATCTACAACGGCACGCTCAATCGGGGCTGGTACGCCAATATGAAAAGTTTTAACAACTTCAATGTTTTCTAATGTTTGTAAGCCATTGCGAAAGGCAGTTTTTTGCTCGTCAGTGGTATCGGTTTTAAGCCAGAATAAAACGTGGTGTGCTATCATTATTTTAATTTTTTTTCAAATATAATCAAAGCGGGAAAAGATCATTCATCTTTATCCAAAAACACTTTGGGCCTTATTTATGGCTTTTTTTAAGTCTATACCTTTACCTAAAACCCCTTTAAACAAGTCTCCTTCAACTTTTAAACGATCTATCGCATTAAAAATATTGAAATCTTTCATCTTCAAACCAGGTTTTACTTCATCCCAATGTAAAGGCATGGAAACCGTTGCCCCCACTTTTGGCCGTAAAGAGTATGGTCCGGCGATGGTCGCCCCTGGCCTGTTCTGCAAAAAGTCGAGATACATTTTTCCTTTTCTTGCAGCTACCATTCGCTCTAATGAAGTATAGTCAGGAATCTGTTTATGTACCAGATTTACAACGATTTTAGCGAACATCTGACTCTGATCGTAATCGTATTTAGCATTTAAAGGAATGTAAATGTGCATGCCTGTTGAGCCTGAAGTTTTGCAGTAACTGGGTACTTCAATTGCATCAAGCACTTTTTTGGTTTCGAGGGCAGCTTCAACCACCTGATCAAAAGAGTGTTTATCCGGATCGAGATCGATGACACAATAATCAGGATTATCAGGGTGTTGCACACGGCTAAACCAAGGGTTCATTTCAATACAGCCCAAACTGGCCATCCATAATAAAGAAGCCTCATCCGTACCTACCAGGTATTCCTTTTTCTCCCCTTCGCCATTTTCGTACGGAAAAGTTTCTGTCCAATCTGGTGCCTTTCCTTTTACATCTTTTTGGTAAAAACTTGGCCCGTGGATGCCTCCGGGGAAACGGTTAAGCGATTGTGGCCGGTCTTTAAGATAAGGTAAAATATAATCAGCAACCTGGTAATAGTAATTAAACATATCCCTTTTGGTTACTTTATCCTCTGGCCAATACACTTTGCTCAAATTGGTAAATTTAAGTTCGTGGCCTTTAATTTTTCTTACCTGTGTTTCATCTTTAGGGTTTAATAAGGTTTTGGGTTCTTTTCCTTTGGGCGGTTTAATAGCATGGGCATGCTCCTCTTTTTCTTTCACCTTACCAACAACCTTTTGAGTAGGTTTTTCCTCTTCCCGAACCACTTCTTTCGCTTTTTTATCCTCCCTCATCCCCTGAAAGGAAGGGTGACGGAAAACACCATCTTCGGTTACTTCAGTAAAAGCGACTTCGCAAACCAACTGCGGCTTTAACCAGGTGGCTTTTGCCTTCGGTGGATTTGGTCTGAAACGGGATGGTTTATTTACATCGGGGATACTTTCAAAAGGGCTTTTATCTATTATAATAGGCTTAAACTGCTCCATCATTGTTTTTTGCAGTTTATCGGAAAACCCGGTACCAACTTTACCTACATACTGCAATTTTCCTTTTTCATATAAGCCCAGTAAAAGGGAGCTGAAAGATTTGGAGGTATCGGCATTTTTGGTAAAACCGGCTATAACAACCTCCTGGCGTTTGTGCACTTTAATTTTCAACCACTCTTTCGATCTTCGGTCGGGAGCGTAGGTGCTATCCATTTTTTTAGCGATGATGCCTTCCAACCCCATCCTTTGTGCGGCATCAAAAAAATCGACACCACTGGCTTTGAAAACTTTACCTAAACGCACACGGTCATCATCTGTAGACAAAATATCATTTAAAATGGCCTGGCGTTCATTAAGCGGCATTTCCATCAGGTTTTTGCCCTCATACCAAAGGATATCGAAAACATAAAAAACAAGTTCACCATCTGCCTCACTTCGCCAGTTTTGTAATGAACCGAAATTGGATATGCCTTTATCATTTAACACTAAAATTTCACCATCCAAAACGGCATTGATTTTCCATTCTTTAAGCAGATCGTAAATAGGATAAAACTTTTCGTTAAATGATTTATTGTTCCTCGAAAAGAGCTCCACTTTTCCTTTGTTGATAAAAGCCAAAGCCCGGTATCCATCCCATTTTACTTCGTATTGCCAGTTTGGATCATCGAATGGCTCATCCACCAACGTAGCCAACATGGGTTTTATGTTTTTAGGCATAGCCGATTTTGGCGCTTTTTTCAGGATGGCTTTCACATCAATGCTTTTATCATCCCCTACTGGTTTTGTTTGTTTTTTAACCTTCGGCCCGGGATTTTTTCTTTCGGGCTTTATTTTTTGCTCTTTTCCTTCTTTCCAAACCTTATCTGATGTTTTTTCCATCTTTTCGATAGTTTTTCCTGAAAGAACCGATTTATCTTCTTTGGTTATATCTTTTGTGGAGGCATAATCATCTTTATGTTTAATGAGCAGCCAGCCATTTTCGCCCATCCCATGCGTTTTAACCAGCGCAAATTCGCCCTGAAGTTTTTCTCCGTTCAATTTAATTTTTAACGAACCTTCTTTTAACTGTTTTAAAAGATGCTTTTCCTGTGCTTTTTTGCCTTTTATAGCCTCAATTGGTTCGTAGGTACCTTCATCCCATACAATTACAGTTCCACCACCATATTCGCCTTGCGGAATAATGCCTTCAAAATCTTTATAATCGTAAGGATGGTCTTCTACCATCATGGCCAAACGTTTGGTTTTGGGATCGGTTGACGGACCTTTTGGTACGGCCCAGCTTTTTAAAACGCCTTCCATTTCAAGTCTGAAATCATAGTGCAGGCGTGATGCATCATGCTTTTGGATCACAAAGTGCAACTTGTTCGGATCGCTGCTTTCACCTGATTTGGGCTCTGCCGTTTTTGAGAAATCGCGCTTGGCAACATATTTTTCCAGACTCATAATCAATGTTTATTTTTTTAAAAAATCTTCTACTGCATGGGCAGAAGTACCCACCGTTTGCACAGCTGCTTTTAGCTTATCTTTGCTCACGCCAAATTTATTTGACCAATAATCCAGCTCATAATCCTCGTTAATGTTGATCCTACCGCGATCAGCACCCCCGTTTTTTTGTTTATCATCCATAATAATTTTTGATTACATTGCTATAAAACAGCCTGATAACAAAAAAGGTTTTAATATCTGTTTTTATAAACGGGTATTAAAACCTTTAAAAAAATAAAATTTTAAAATTTAATCTATTAGCACAGTAACCATTTCCGACTCTGTTTCTTCTGCATAGGCGAACCTGTTTTTAGTAGCGGTATAAACAACCCTTAACCACACCAGAAAATAAGGCAGGCTGATAATAGCCAAAAATAACGGGTGCGATTTCGCAAATACCGGAAATAATAATAGAGGGAAATTACACGTAATTAGAAGTAAAATGGGCAATAATACCTTTTTCATAGCCGCGTTACTTTCTCTCACATACCATACACCTACCCCAACAATAGAAATAATGAATGTACAGTCTTCCGCTCCAGTGCTGAATAATACTGGAAAAATCAATACCGATGACAGGATCATCAATTGGAATCTGCATTTTTTAAAACGCGATATATTTATAAATGGCAACATAAATAATACGGCACCAAGGATCAGGAATAGAAAATTCGGTATTTTCTTTTCACCAAAAAGCTCCCTAAAGAAACCCATAATGGAAATATCGATCCCTCCGCCTAACACGTTGACCATGTTTTTATCTATTAAAGAGTTTTTCCAATCTACATAACAGTGAACCACATAATCAGGAGACGCTAAAAGCATGGGCAATAAGAATAATATTATCGACCACATAATCAACCATAAGGTAAAAGCCGGCTTTTTTTTGGCAAAAAAGAAAAAAACCAGGCCTACAATACCGTAAAGTTTGATAAAAGTACCAAGTACAATGCAAAGTGCCGACCATATCCCTTTATTTTTATTCACCAGCGTATAACTCAATATCATCAGTGCACCTGCACCAGCATTAAACTGTTGGTTAAGCATAGATTCTATCAAACAGGGAATGGCAATATATCCAATAATTATTTTTTGATCTTCAGTTAATGGCAAAGTTTGTATAGCCTTAAAAAGCAGGAAACAGTTAAACAGGTTCCATAACAATAATCCTATCCAGTTATGAAAGATTGCAAATGGGGCAATTAACATACTAAAAATGGGACCATAATGATTCGCATCATCATGATAAGCCGGATAAACAGCATAGAGCGAATGCTCGTGCAGTAAGTTTCTAAATGTATTCTCGAAAATCAGGTAATTATTGTAACGATGTGTTGCCCACGAATCTATTACAAAAATCAGGGTAATCAGTACCCAAAGAAATAATACAAACCGGTTATCCTGATAATATTTTCGACTTGGATACAGACTTTGATTATTGGTTAGAAAATAATTAAGCATTGTAAAAATTATATTACAATACAATAATAAAAATGTAATTCAACAAAACCTAATGTTTTTGTAAAGAAAATATTACTAATTTCTTCAAATTAGTCTATGCTCGCTATTTATATGCTGAAATCAAGCGTTTAGATGGTTTTTAAAGCAAAAAATCATCGTCATTTATGTAATTTTTCATTTGTTCAACAGGTATGTTACTTTATCTGAGAATTTACTGACAAAACTCCAAAACCAAAAGTAATTTATTAGTGTTTCTTAAATATTACTAACCAAAAATTCATAAGATGGAATATCAATTAAATTCGATGAATGCGAGGAAAGAATTTATCGAAATCGCAGACGAACAAGACCGCAATTATTGGGCAGCCCGTTTAGGGGTAACAGGTGAGCAACTAAAATCAGTTGTTAAAGCCATTCAGAGTATGGAATTTTCAATATTGAAAGAATATTTAATGATGGAGAAAATTAAATCCGGAAGTACTTATCAAAGGTTTGCGAATCAATAATGGAGAAGATGGATTACGAGATTAACGAAAACAGAAATTTAGTAAAAACAGATGATCACACAATTACCGATTGTTCACATCTGATAGATTTGGCACCTGTAAAAAATGTTTTTGACGGTAAAGTGAAAGGAACTAATATCAATCATCCCAAAGCCTGTATTAAAATTTTAACAACCTTTTCGAATAAAAATGGTCTGGCAAACTTGCTTTAAATCTTATTTAAGAAAAGATTGGTACAAACTGTTAATAGCGGCGCGACTGAAATCGGGGAAACCATCGGTATAAGTTGCATTTATTCCATTGGTGATGATTACAAATCCAAATTTTTCTTTGGGATTGAAAAACATGGTACTATATAAGCCATAAGCAGAGCCAGTATGTCCTTTAAGTTTAACCCCGGGTATCAGGTGATCTGCAGTTCTGATGGCCAAGCCATATCCTTCATCATCAGTTAAGGCAGTTTGCATTTTTTTAGCGCTATTTTTACTTATAATTTTAACGCCATTCGAGGTGCCGTAATTCATGTGCATGATCATGTATTTAGCTAAATCTTTAGCAGAAATTTTCATCCCTCCTGTTGGCGAAAAAACCGGTGTACTATAACCCATCACATAATTTGCAATTTCGGCTCTCCTTGGAGCATAAGCGGTTGGCGAAGGACTAAAAGATTTTGTATCAGCATGATATTCATACAGGCTTACAAAACGGGTACTATCAAGAGAATCGACACAATAACCAGCATAAAGGCCTAAAGGTTTCAGAACATGGTTTTTCACATAGTTATCAAAACGTTCTCCTGATTTTTTCTCAATGATGGTGCCGATCAGGTTAAAATTGAGATTACAATAATCAAATTTGCTTCCTGGCGGATAATCATTATAACATTTGGCCCAATCGGGGTTTTTATCCGGATTAATTACATCGAGGTTCAAATAGCCCTGCGAATCATTTAAACCGGAGGTATGCGACAAGGCCATTTTTAAGGTAATTTTCTGATCAGGAAATTTTGGATTCCTGATTTTAAAACCTACCAGATCACCGAAATCATCATCTAAATGAATTTTTCCCGCTTCTACCAATTGCATGATTGATGTTGCCGAAAAAGATTTAGAAATCGAAGCGATCCTAAAAATATCCCGGTCGGTTAGAGGCAGTTTTTTCTCTAAATCTTTTAAACCAAACGAATGGGTATAAATAATCTGGCCATCTTTTACTACAGCTACTGAAGCGCCAATAGCACTGTATTTCTCCATAACCTGCTGAAAATCGGCTTCGGCTTTTTCATTTTGGGCATTTGACTGTTGCGTTATCCCAAAAAGTAAAAGAAGTACAAGAAGATGCTTAAGGCAAGATATTTTCATGAGTTTATCGGGGCTAAGCACTAAATATAAGTGATGAGACCAAACAAAGTTAATACGTAGTAAAAAATTTACTTCGCGTCGTTTACTTCAAGCCAATGACCGTCCGGATCTTTGAAATAAATCTGTTTTACACCATCAACTCGAAGAGTAATACCTTTTTCTTTGCCTGCCCAATCTTCAAAACTGATGTTTTTAGCATTCAGTTTCATTACAAAATCGTCAACCGATGGAACACTGAAACATAAATGCCCGTTTTTATCAAAAGTTTCATTTCCTTTTGCCCCCTGGATTAAATGCAACTGTCCGGCTGGCCCTAAGGTAAACCAGGTATGGCGGTTATCTTTAAAAGGTTCAGGAATCATTTTAAGGTTGAAAACACTTTCGTAAAAAATAGTGGCTTTACTCAGATCGCTTACATAAACAGCGATATGATTTAAAACTGCAGGTACATTTTCGGTTTTATTTTGCGCCATGGCTTTTTGAAATAGGATAGAAAATAAAATAATGCTGGTTAGGAAGACTTTTTTCATGCTTAAATATCCTATTTATAAAGGAATATTTTGAAAAAAAGATGAAAAGTTATTTAAAAAAAGAAAAATCGTCATCTCGACTGAAGCGCAGCGTAATGGAGAGATCTTCGAACCAAGTTATTGAAATCAAATTTAAAAGATTTATCTGCTGCGCTCGAAATGACGGCCCTTCTAAATCTATTATTAATTTAATAACTCCAACCACTCTCATTTGTGCGCACGGGAGAACCAATATTGACTGAATTTTTTGGTTCAGGGCTCTTCGACTACGCTCAGATTGACAGATCGATAGGAATTTTCCGTGTTCTCTGTGCTTCTGTTGCAAAAAAATAAATTATAAAAAAAAAGAGAACCAATATTGACAGAATACTTGGTTTAAGGCTCTTCGACTACGCTCAGAGTGACAGATCGATAGGAATTTTCCATGTTTTCTGTGCTTCCGTGGCAAAAAAATAAATTATAAAAAAAAGAGAACCAATATTGATTGAATACTTTGGTTTAAGGCTCTTCGACTACGCTCAGAGTGACAGATCGATAGGAAATTTTCCGTGTTTCTGCGCTTCCGTAGCAAAAAAATAAATTATAAAAAAAAAGAGAACCAATATTGACTGAATACTTTAGTTTAAGGCTCTTCGACTACGCTCAGAGTGACAGATCGATAGGAATTTTCCGTGTTTCTGCGCCTCCGTGGCAAAAAATAAATTTCATAAAAAAGGTCTTAGCGAGGACGCTAAGACCTGTAAAGACGCTAAAACCGGTAAAAAAGAAAAAGATTCCTCGCTACGCTCAAAACTTCTCCTTAATTCGCTAAACTTTCAAATTCTTCTTCAGTCAATTCGATTTCTCCGGCTTTTAAGTTTTCTTTTAAATGTTCTACAGATTTTGTCCCAGGGATTAAAATGATATTTGACGATCTTTTTAATAACCAGGCCAAAGCAATTTGTGCGGTTGTAGCTTTATGTTTTTCGGCAATCGCTTTAATCTTATCCGCTAACTTATGCGGACCAGAAGCCAAAGGAAACCAGGGAATAAAAGCCAGACCTTCTTCTGCCGTAAAATCTAAAACACTCTCCCATTGCCTGTTGCTAAGGTTATATAAATTTTGAACAGAAACTATCGGAAGAATATCCTGCACTTGTTTAATCTGATCGATGGTTACTTCTGATAATCCTACATTTTTTATTTTGCCTTCTTTCACAGCTTCTACCACAGGCGCCAGGGTTTTGGCAACATCCACATTGGGATCGATGCGGTGCAGTTGCCATAAATCTATTGAATCTACTTTTAATCGTTGCAAACTTCCTTCAATATCCTGCCTGATTTTTTCAGGGGCACCGTTAGGCACCCAATTGTCTGGACCTGGTCGATCAAAACCACCTTTAGTTGCAATAAAGAGATCTTTTTGAAAAGGAGATAAGGCATCAGCAATAAGTGATTCATTAAACTTCGGCCCATAAGCCTCTGCAGTATCAATAAAATTAACGCCATTTGCAACTGCTTCGCGCAAAACGGTTATCGCATTTTCGCGGTCTTCTACTTCGCCAAAAACACCCTTGCCGGTTAACTGCATTCCGCCATAACCTAAACGGTTAACTTCTAATTCGCCAAATTTAAATGTTGTTTTTCCCATTGTATTTCAGATATGATGATAAATTCCATGATAAAATAACCGCAGACAAAAGGCATTGTTTGCAAAATGAATTTTATGATAAATAAATGAACAAAGGGTAATTGTGAGGTGGGTGCTCGTTGTAAACTGCTCAGAGATCAAAAAAGAAAAGTTGTCATTGTAATGCATACGCTAATAGCGATTGTTGTAAGATTGCTTCCCCGAAAATCGGGGCTGGCTGTCGGCTGGAAAAGCCTTCTCAGCAACAACGATAACGAGAGGTATTCAACGCCTGTTAGAAAACGAGCGTAGCTATAAAGATTCCTCGCTGCGCTCAGAATGACAAAAAAGAAAAAGGCTGCTCCAAATGGAACAGCCTGATTGGATATAAGGATAATATACTTTAAAGTATTGTAATTATTTAAGGGGACTGTGGTATTCACCTATTTCCATCCGCCACCAAGCGCATGATAAATATCTACCACAGCGTTTAACTGCTGTTTTTTGGTATCGATCAGTTCTAATTTCGATTGTAAAGCATCACGTTGCGTCATCAATACCTCAAAATAATCAGCCCTGGCTGCTTTAAACAATTCGTTCGAAATATCGATCGATTGCGTAAGTGCGTTAACCTGTTTCGATTTCAGATCGTAGCTTTTTTGCAGGTTGCTGATTTTCGATAGCTGATTGGCTACTTCAATATAACCATTTAAAATGGTCTTTTCATAATCAAAAACAGCTTGTAGTTGTTTGGCGTTTGCAGATGAATATTCCGCCTTAATGGCATTTCTATTGATCAGCGGTCCGGCCAAATCTCCTGCCAAAGAGTAGATCAGAGATTCTGGTGTTCTTAATAAATATGAAGGATTAAAAGCCTGATAACCAATTGAAGCAGAAATACCCAATGATGGATAAAACTGTGCCTTAGCCACTTTAACATCTAATTTAGCAGCTTCTAGTTCATACTCTGCCTGTTTAATATCAGGACGGTTGGCCAACAACTGAGCTGGTAAACCCGAGTGTATGGTTGCAGGTACCAGATCGGTAAAGCTAGATCTATCCCTAATGATTGGCTGAGGAAAACGACCTAACAGGAAATTAATTTTATTCTCTGTTTCGGTAATATCTTGCTGAATATCAAATTCCAAACTTTTAGAACTTAACACCTCTGCTTCAAATTTACGTACAGCAAGTTCGTTAACCCTTGTGGCCTGTTTCTGGATCTTCATCAACTCCAATGCATTGCTTTGGAGTTCGATTGTTTTTTTTACCGTTTCCAACTGATTATCAGAGGCTAACAATTCATAATAAGAATTGGCTACTTCGGCAATTAAATTGGTGATTACGAAATTCTTACCTTCTACTGTCGACAGGTAGTGGTTAATGGCTGCTTTTTTCGAATTGCGCAGTTTATGCCAGATATCTGCTTCCCAGTTGGCCTGCAAACCAAAGTGGTAATCAGGCAATACTTCTGGCACCCCTTTGCCTGGAGTAATTTCAGTAGAGGCATCGCCGGCGCCCGAACTCGTATAACGGCCAACTTTATCCAATCCAGCGCCAACTCCATAGGTTACATTTGGCAAAAGTTCTCCTTTTTTTGCCTTGATTTCATTTTTGGCGATTTCGATATCCTGAAGGGTAATATTCAGCTCCTGGTTATTTTTCAGTGCGGTATCAATCAGGTTGATCAGATTAGGATCTGTAAAAAAGTTACGCCATTGAATACCAGCTATACTTACTGTATCCTGTGAGCCATTAAAGCTCACAGGTACATTTTTATTTTCGGCACGTTGGGCTACTTCCGGTAACTTACAGGCGGTATATGCAGCGCATATTAGCACTAATCCAAGGCCTTTATAAATATTATTTTTAAACATTATTCTCAATTTCTTCAGTTAACGGATGTTCTTCTTCAATTCTGATCAGCTTGTGTTTTGCTGCAATTGTTCCGAATATATAATATAACCCAGGGATCACAATTACCCCGAAAATGGTACCGAAAAGCATACCGCCTGCAGCCGCAGATCCGATGGTACGGTTACCGATTTTCCCCGGTCCACTTGCAATCATCAAGGGAATCAAGCCTGCAATAAAGGCAAAAGAGGTCATTAAAATCGGACGGAAACGTACACTTGCACCTTCCATTGCCGCCTTAAATATCGTTGCCCCCTGTGCATGGCGCTGCGTCGCAAACTCCACAATCAGTACGGCATTTTTACCCAATAAACCGATCAGCATCACCATGGCTACCTGCGCGTAAATGTTGTTTTCCAATCCTAATAATTTAAGGAAGAGAAACGCTCCAAAAATACCGGCCGGTAAAGAAAGGATTACCGAAAGTGGTAAAATGAAACTTTCATATTGTGCAGCCAGAACAAGGTACACGAAACCCAAACAGATCAGGAAGATATAAATAGCTTCATTACCTCTTGATACCTCATCTTTAGAAATACCTGCCCAATCGATACCGAATCCCCTTGGCAAGGTTTTCTTGGCTACTTCGGTAATGGCTTTAATGGCCTCACCGGAGCTGTAACCAGGAGCCGATTGTCCGCTGATCTCCGAAGCATTGTACATATTGTGTCTGGTAATTTCCGATAAACCATAAACCTTACGCATTTTGATGAAGGCTGAGAATGGCACCATCTCATCGCGATCGTTTTTAACCGATAGTTTTAAGATATCCTCTGGTAAAGCCCTGTATTGAGGCAATGCCTGTACGATTACTTTATACTGGCGGTCATATTTAATAAAGCTGGTTTCGTAGTTACTACCCACAAAAGTTGACAGGGTGTTCATCGCATTGTCAATACTTACTCCTTTTTGTTGCGCAATGTCGTTGTCAACATCAAGCATGTATTGCGGAAAACTCGCACTGTAGAAAGTAAATACGGATGATAACTCTTTACGTTTATTCAGTTCCCTTACAAAATCGTTGGCAACGGTTTCCATTTTTTTGTAGTCGCCGCTACCCGCTTTATCCAGTAAACGAAGCTCGAAACCACCTGCTGCACCATAACCTGGAACTGCTGGTGGCTGGAAAAACTCGATGGTTGCACCAGGGATAGATTTTGATTTTTCTTCAAGCTCTTCTATGATTTCTGCAGCCGAATGTTTACGCTCGCTCCAATCTTTCAGGTTAATTAAACAGGTACCCGAGTTCGATCCTGTACCTTCCGTAAGAATCTCATATCCGGCCAATGATGAAACTGACTTTACACCATCAATGTCTTCACACATTTTTTGCAGTTTCTCGGCAATCTGGTCGGTACGTTCCAAAGTAGATCCCGGAGGCGTTTGGATAATGGCATACACCATCCCCTGATCCTCGTTAGGAATAAAGCCTGATGGTACACTCCCACTTAATCCCCAAACCCCCAGACAAAAGGCAACCAATATACCAAAGGTTAATATCCTGCGGCTTACCACTTTGCTCAATACCAGTTCATATTTACCAGAAAGTTTGTTAAAACCATTATTAAAACCATCCAGGAAACGGTCGATTATGGTTTTCTTTTTGGTTGAACCATGATTATTCTTCAACATAATGGCACATAATGCAGGCGTAAGCGTTAAAGCTACAATACCAGAAAGGATAATTGCCGTTGCCATGGTAATGGAGAACTGACGATAGAAAATGCCCACCGGACCAGACATAAATGCTACCGGAATAAATACCGACGCCATTAAGAAGGTAATTGCGATAATCGCTCCACCAATCTCTTTCATGGCCTCCTGTGTAGCTTTTAAAACCGATAGATGTCTGTCGTGCTCCATCTTGGCATGCACCGCCTCAATTACTACAATCGCATCATCTACCACTACCCCAATGGCCAATACCAAAGCAAATAGGGTAATTAAGTTGAGTGTGATGCCGAAGAACTGCATAAACACAAATGTTCCGATCAACGATACCGGTACAGCAATGGCTGGGATAAGGGTTGAACGCCAATCGCCAAGGAACAGGAATACCACTAAACCCACCAGGATAAAAGCCTCTACCAGGGTGTGGATAACCTTTTCGATAGATGCATCCAGAAATTTGGAAACGTCGTAACTGATTTCGTAATCTAAACCTTTAGGAAATGATGCCGATTTAATCTCAGCCATTTTAGCTTTCACATCTTTAATAACCTGGCTGGCGTTACTGCCATAAGATTGTTTTAAAACAATCGCGGCAGATGCTTTTCCGTTTAAGGTAGAGTACAAGTTATAGGCAGAAGCACTAAAATCTACATCAGCGATATCTTTTAAACGAAGTAATTCTCCATTGGGAGTTGCCCTTACTACGATGTTTTCATATCCCTCTTTGGTATTAAAACGACCTGAATATTTTAATACATATTCAAAAGCCTGCGAACGTTTACCCGAACTCTCTCCTGTTTTACCGGGAGAGGCTTCTAAACTTTGCTCATCAAGCGATTTCATTACTTCATCAACTGAGATTTTATACGCCTGCATACGGTCTGGTTTTAACCAGATACGCATAGCATAATCCCTGTCGCCCAAAATATCGGCAAAACCCACACCATCAACCCTTTTCAGCTCTGAAAGCAAGTTGATATCTGCATAGTTGTACAGGAAGTTCTGGTTCATTTTAGGGTCTTTACTGTACAAGTTGATGTACATCAACATGTTCGACTCTTCACGGGTGATTTTTACCCCTTCGCGAACCACCAAAGGCGGAAGTTTATTGGTAACAGCGGCTACACGGTTCTGTACGTTAAGCGAGGCCTGATTGGGATCGGTACCCAGGTTAAATACCACCTGGATTGATGCTTCACCATCATTACCGGCATCAGAAGCAATATATTTCATTCCAGGTACACCGTTAAGTGCACGCTCGAGTGGAATAACTACCGATTTAATTAACAGCTCGTTGTTCGCCCCAGGATACTCTGCCGTAATATTTACTTTGGGCGGAGAAATGGAAGGGAATTGTGTAACCGGCAGGTAGCTGATGGCCAGCACACCAAGAAACACAATAATAAGCGATATTACGATAGAAAGGACTGGCCTTTGTATGAATTTACTAAACATAAAATAAGTATGGAGGGGTTTAGATTATTCTGTTTTCAATCTCAATTGTTTCATCACGTCCTGAGGCTGTTGGAATTTAAAGGCAATTTTATCATCGTCTTTAACCTTCTGTACACCTTCAAGTAAGATCTTATCTTCTACTGTGATGCCATCGCCAATAATGTATAAATCCGGCAGTTCACCAGCAATGGTGATGGCCCTGGAGTGTACTTTATTGTTTTTATCGATTACAAAAACATAAGTTTTATCCTGGATATCGTAAGTTGCTTTCTGTGGGATAACAATGGCATTTTTTAAAGGAACAACCATCTGAATTTTACCGGTTTCGCCGTTTCTAAGCAAGTTATCTGAGTTATTAAACCTTGCCCTGAAAGCAATATTCCCTGTCTCATTATCAAATTCACTTTCTATCACTTCCACTTTACCCTTAGATTTCAACAACTCGTTATTGGCCAGTAATAGACTTACTTCCTGCTGTCCTTTTGCTTTTGCTGCACTCTGGTAGTTTAAATATTCTGGCTCTGATACATTGAAATAAGCAAAAACCTGACTGTTATCCGAAAGGCTGGTTAACAAAGCGCCTTCATCAACCAAACTACCCAGTTTTAATGGAATTCGGTCGATGGTGCCATCAAACGGTGCCCTGATTTCGGTATTTGACAGGTGGAATTTTGCCAGTGAGGTTTCAGCATTTGCCGATTGAAGTTTGGCTTTGGCCATCGCCAGTTCATTTTTGGAAACAATATTTTTATCCGATAATAATTTGGTGTTTTCCAACTCAATTTCTGCCGATTTAGTTTCAGCCTGTGCTTTTAGCAACTCAGACTGGGCTGCTTTTGGCATAATTTTAAATAACAGCTGACCCGCTTTTACACGCTGGCCTTCATCTACATAAATATTTTGGAGATAGCCCTTTTCCTGGGCCCTAACTTCGATATTCCGGACAGATTTAATCTGCGAAACATATTCCTTGGTAAACGAAGTATCCATTCTTAGCGGCGTGGTTACCGCATAAGTAGCTACTTCTTCTTTTTCTTCTTTCTTCGAGGTACAACCTGTTACGTAAAGCAAAGTACACAAGCCTAAGCACATGAGAACTCTTTTCATTTTTTTTCGTTGAATGGTTTTAATCTGATTTATTTTTATTCTCTAATTAGTTTTCCCTGGCAACCAATTTATAATGAAAAGCTGTCTACGACCGGTTTGCAGACACTTAATTGATTTCAATAAATTATGGTTACGCAATGATTTAATTCGAAGGCGAAATAAATACAGATTTATGAAGTTTAAATGAAGTTGAAATTCATGTTTGCTATCCGAAAATCATGATTTAAAAGATAAAAAGATGATTTACAACCACAAACAGAATATTAAAGATGCTTTTTTGCCAATTTAGAGAATTAATAACCCTTTTTTGATGAAGAAACAATAAATCCACAAAAATGGCTCTTGTTTTTGGATGATCTGAATATTTTAACAATAAGGATAAAACAGGTTTTATGACTGTTTAACTACATGAAATGAATTAATCAATTGGAAAAAACGGGCGGCCCGCCCAGTTTATTAATTGCCGAGCACTCCTTTTAGCTCATCAGCTATCCGGGACTCAGCATCTATCAGTTTGATGTAAACGGCATATCAGAAATCGAGTATAAGAATACAGAGCAGTTTACCCTCATGTAATCATTTTTGGATAATCCGTAGCTCTACCTTCGTCATTTAATAAACAGTTGAAATAAAACAACACCAGCCAAAATAAAAGATTAAGCCGTTAAAAATAAAACACTTAGCAATAATTATTATATTTATTTAAAAGATAATTATCCAGCACCGCAGGCAAGCCTTACCTTTGCAAAAAATACCATAATGAACAGTACCCAATCAAAAGCGCTCGAACTAGTTGTAGGCATCATAAAAGATACCATTAGCGATATTAAAATTGAAAACACTTTTGCAAACACTGTTATCCTAAAAGACGGTAATGCCACTATGCAATTATCACAACAGGCAGGTGAAAATGCAGATCAGGAAACCATCGTAATCCTGGACCCGAAGGAAATTATTTACAGCGAAGACCTTCTTCCGGAGCTAAATGACCTCACTTCGGTTACGGTAATTATAAACGGTCTGAATATAGAAACACACCTCGTTTTTCAAGCGGTAAGAGATTGTTTTGATCAGATCAGCAACAGTTACGAATTTTTGAAAATATTTGAAAAAGACGTGATCAAAATAAAAAGCGGATTTAAATTCGGAAGCCATGCTTTTGTACTCAATGTACTGAATGAAAAAGATCAGATTTCTATTGGTGCAGAATTTGCAGCGTCATTTGATCCAGCGGTTAGAAAAACAGTTGAAACAGATGTAATCAAAGTACAAAAAGCCATTAATAAAATGGTTAAAGAAGACGGGGCAATTTAATCGTCCGTTTTTAAATAATAAATATTTCGATAGCCCTGTGCCAAAGCATGGGGCTATCGAAACCTATGATTTATATGTTCTTCAGGATAGGCATATTTATCTATCAATAACCGGCGAGGTGGCAGTTAAGTTTTTTAAGGTTATTGAAAAGCGGTAATATGGCTGCTTTTCTACAGAAACATAAATATAGTCCGGAGATTTCTCCACTCCACAGCTGCACCGGTTGGGATGGACACCGGTTGATACCAAAATTACTTATTAAAATAACACTTAATCACGGAGAAAATGTAGATCAGGATTACCCAACCTGCCATCACAAATTTAGGCCAGGCAATAAAATCTGTTCGCCAAAACTCACCCAGATTTCCAAGGTGGTGAAAGCTGTGAATCAGCCTGATATTCTCCACAACATCTGTTGTGCCAATTAAAAAGGCCAGAAATAAATTAAATCTTAGCAATTCATTTAACCAACTTGTTTTTTCTCTTTGCATTTGCGCATTAGACAGGGTCATGATGAGTAATACATATACCAAAATAAACAGAAAATCGAGGTGTGTATTCTTTAGTGCGAGGTTTAAAAGTGTTTGGTCGCCGTACAGCGTGTCGCTCCAAAGCGAGATGATTTCCGTTCCTGCATCTTTATTGGCGAGTTCCAGACTAATGATTCCTTTGCCGCTGAATTGCTGGAGTACATTTCCCTGAAAAGACATTATACCACAGATGGTAATAAAAACCAAAATTAATATCTTTTTCATTGCTGGCTTCCTTCCTGTTGTTTTAAAACTTCTACAACTGCAGTTCCATTTTGATTTGGGTTGTTAATGCAATGAATCAAGGCCGCTGCTGTTTTTTTGAAATGTTGGGGTAATGGATGCAATTCATCTGTCCAGCCATTTTTACCAACTGATCCTCTGGAATCGATATGGAATACCCGGTTCTCCCCTAACATTTCAGTAAAAATGCGTCCAATATCAATCATCATTTCATTAAACAGGTAAATCATGGCATAAACAATTTTGCGCTGATCTTCAGAATCGTAAATACCCCTGAGCTGCAAGGGCGTTTTTAGCCATCCGCCATGTCCGAGAAAGGTTCGTGCAAACAGCCGGTACCATTTTAGCGGATTATATCCTGCTATCTTTTTATCGCTTGGAATGGCATAATCGTAACCTTGTGTAATAATCTGTATGCCCGGAAATTTACCCTTTTCACCCTTACCTTTACCTCCGGTGAGAATTCCGTTTATAATAAAGTAATATTGGAGTTGAAAAAAGGCCAGCAAAGCATAAAAATCTTTGGATATGAACTGAATACCCCGCTTAAAATCTTCAGGTTTGTCGGGCGGATTAGCTGCATTTTGATAGAGGTATTTCGCAAATGCACTATTTTCAAATTCATTAGAGTCTCCCTTGTGTGTAACCATGGCTGCAATTCTCCGGTTTCCAACCAGATCGTTGCCTCCCCCGCTAATGATAAATACATCAGGCTGAAGTGTAGAAAGCTGTTCGACATATTTTTTGGCACTAACCATATTCATCAGCCAATCGCCTCCAGAGGCCAGACTATAAACAGCCATATTCTCTTCCATAGAAACCCAGTCGATTACATCACTTAAAAGGATCGGGTAATTGAACCAGGAATCGCCCTCTACCACTATTACCCTGTTTTTAAGTCCGTTATGCTTAGCGCTATGCTTACGAAAATTATTTTTTACCTTTTTTATAAAACGGGTATTACGCTGGCTATTTTTTAATGCGTCTACTTTAGCCATAACAGGCGCTAGTGCTGCTATTTTCCGTACCTGCTCCAGATTAAGGTCGTAGATATGCTGAATAATTTCAGAGAGATCAAACTCATTAATCTCCGGCCGCAACTCAACAAGTTCGCTAACCGTAATTTGATTATTAAGCAATTTGTCGATAAGACATTTCTTTATAGAAGGATCCATGGCTTTTCGATCGTTGTATATCATTTTCTATAGATTAAATATTGCATCTGGAAATTATCTGAAATTTTTCTCCATAAAACTGAGCATGTTCCGGCTCATAAACTTCTCTACAATTTCTGCTCCTGATATCAAATTATCCGGCATCGACATGTTGTAATCGGGATTTGCAACAAAAGCATTTGCGTGGATAAGAAGTCTGTCTTTCAGTAATCCAAAGTCGGCAGAGGTCCATATCCCATCAATAGGATTAACAATACCATCGTTGTCACTCCCTAAACATTGAATGTCCCAGGCGGGAAGCCTGTTAATATCGAGCAACACTGCAATATAACGAATCTGCCTCCAAACAAACAGTGCAGCATGAAGCAAGATTGCCTCGCTCCCGAGGTGCTTTCTAAATAGTGCAATTTCATGACTGCTGGCAATACGTCTTTCATCTAATTGTATCCCAAACAGCCCTTTAGTCTGGCCAATGAGCACAATTTCGCGGTCAGAGAAGTTAATATCCGAACTTAAAAACAAGTTATAAGCATGCTCGTCGCCACATATTGCCCCATGGCTCACAATTACCGGTATGTGCTCATTCTTGTATTCCTGATCCAAAAGTTCGAAATATTCTTTTCTGGATGCGATACTCATGTGTTTAATATCGATAAGGATCCGCTTTCCGTTTGTTTTGGATAATAATGCCCTAATCATATCCTTACCTAATGCATTTAGGCCTGTTCCAAGCATCACACTTTGATTGGTGATCAGCTTTACTGAAAAATCAGTTAAGCTGGCGGCATGCCCACATAATCCATTATAAAAATGATGGGCAAAAGTGATAAACAACGGGCAGTGCGGCCAGGCCTTTACCTTTGCCAGGTTATCCATTAAGCTTTGTTTTACCAAAGGATCGTCGCTCCCTACATCCTCAAAGCGATTGTAAAGGGCATGCATCCCTTCAAAAGATAATCCAATGTAGACTGTACGCACCTCATCATCTTCACTTTGGGCAATATGCTGAAAATCTATCAGCAATACATATCTAATTTTTTTTGGTCCAAAAGTGAAAACTTTTCCATCTAAAGCCTTTAAAAAAACATATTCATTTTCCAGATCTGCAAAATATCCATTGTGTGAATCCTGAATGTAATGTATACGCTCTTTTCCAATGCCAGTAACAAGGTTTACGCTATCGGTAACTAAATCACCTGGTAAGGCACCTTTCCTGACAAATCCTTTTTCGAAAGGATAAAGTGAGCAAAAAATAAGTCCGACACCTCCCTTTTCTAGCGCCTGAATGCCCGCCTGGGGAAAACTGGTAATACCTAAAATTTTATTGAGGATCTTTTTTACAAATGGTGGATCACCATAGAAATAAATGCAGTCTTTTATTAAAGGATTGGTCCCAGGTATCCTATCGGGAAAGCTACGCCCATAAGGTTTCATTGAAGGGTGGCAATGTAAATCTGCAACAGCGATATTCATAAGTTGAAAGGTTTTAGATGAAATGCCCCTAAGGCACAGCACAAAATCCACTTGGGGACATACCGAATAATATTAAATCAATTGAAAATATACAGCATTCAACCGAAGATAACAGCTTACTTTAGCCTAAAGCGCTCCAGTTATCGAATACGTAAATATAACGGATCATCTGATAGATTACAATACCCAATATTGGGTATAAAACCTGATCACATATTGGAAATCCAGTAAATACCTAATATCGGGTATTTGTATTCTGTACAAGAATAATTAAATTGCATTACCAATACAAATTGCTGTTATACCTTAAAATTAAGTTCATGCGTTCTGATTACAGGAAGTATGGATTTACGGTATTAACAACTTGATTATTTAAGTCGCTCTACCATGAAATACCTAATAGCGTTAGCCTTTTTAGCCCTTTTTAATGGTAATACCTATGCTCAAAAAGATTGGGCTTATGCACCATATTTCAGTTTCGGACTCAATGCAAATCTTAACTATGGAAAAAAGCAAACTTTTCCCGGGGTAAACCTTTATGGCGGGTTTGCAGTGAGCGCCGTTTACAAAAACAGCTTCATCGCAAACTATGGAGGCAGCATTTCTATATACAGGAAAACTGTTGGCACCAATCTGAATCCCCTGATTGATAATGTTGAAATAGACTTTACCAACGCTATATCTGCCGGATATGGAGGCCATCCGTTAAGTTACAATAAACTGATTCGCACGATGCAGAATTCAGCTTTCTACAACATTAACTTAAACAACAATTATTTCGGCCTGCTCTCTACCAATATTGTATTCAATAACCATCGGCGCAACCAGGTGGTAGGTTCGGTTACGCTTTCAGGGCCGGGACTTAGCTTTAATTATTATAATGATGGTGCTGCACCTGTAAAGTGGTTTGGCATTGGCGATGGTTTTGATCGCTGGTGGACGGGTGGTGGTTCATTCTTCGTACACTCCCGCAAGGGTTTTAACTATGGCGAGTTAAGTTTCGACCAGTTTACCGGTTACCAGCCATTTTTGTTTGAGCTTTCTGAAATCATCGGTATAGATGTTCCTCCGTATGCTCAGTCTGCCGATGATCAGTCGAAAAGAAAAAAAGATTCGAACTACAACAGTTCTCAATATCATCTCAGGATTGGACTAAATGAACATTTTAGTGTTGATGCGGGTGTTTTGGGTTCGTTAAGGGTAGGTGAAAACGGAACTATATTTTCTTTTCAGGATCTGATACACGTCATTGGCAAAATGCCTTTGCACCCAAATAACGATGTGAACAGGGTTTTTATTGGAGGATCATTTAATAATGTCAATTATGTTAAAGTTAAATAGCAGTAAACTCATTGTCTTTTTGCTGGTGGCGCTGAGCACTTCCTGCACCATCAGAAAACATCCGTTTAACTTTAATAAAGACATTGATAAAGCGTTTTTGCAAAATGTGATCAGCGGAAGTAAATCTATACTGGCCGCTGAAAAGAATGCCACCAGTGCAAGAGTATATAAAGCAGGTTTTCTACAAGGCTGGATGGAACAGAATCATTTTGTAGACTGGGCAGTTCTGAGTAAACAACGCAAAAATGAGTTTACTTCCTATAACCGTGGGGGCAAAAGCGAGTATGATGTTTACCTCATTTTGTTTGATGCAAAAAGTGGAAACAAGAACAGTTTCTTGTTTTTCACGGTTCAGCGGCCATGGTTAGATACTGATACTGCTACAGGCTTTAGCCCTTTTTATTATGGAATTTTAGACAGCCGGGCAGCTGGCCCCTATCTCCTTGCTGATGAAACTTTTAAGATAACAGCTAAATGCAAAGCTTATACGCCTACCAAGAGGAACAGTAACAAAATATATTTTTTACTGGATAAACGATATGGCTCCAACTTTAATTCAGACAGTCTCCGGATTGAAAAGGTAGTACTCACGCAAGACAATCAGCTAAGCGGCAACAAGGCATTAGTGATATCGGTTGATGATGTACTGGGCGATAAGGTATCGCTTATTATGAGGTATGAAGACACCATTATTTTGAAACCTTAACATTGTTAACAATGAGAAAATTAAGAAAAAAAAGGGCTAAGAGAGATAAACTATTTTTCTTACCTACATTAAGGTGCGTAGAAATTGATGGCGAGTTTTGTGTTTTCGAAAGAAAAGATGGTGGTTGGAGTGAAACAGGAATAACCTATACTACTTGTGAAGAATGCAAAAAGAAAAGCGGAACATATCGCTGTTTTTCTACATAATTCTTACCCTTTCAAAACAAACATTATCTTAACATTTACGAAACACAATACTTACATTAAAGGATTATCTTAGCAAACACAAACCAGCTTTCTTTGTTTTATAACCAGATTAGAGCGGCACAACATGGAAAAAGAAATGCAATCTGAAAGGGATATACAATGCGAATTCCTAAATATTTTTAAATTTATATGGGCAGCTTGTGGCATAGTTCCATTAGGTGAAGCGCCGGAAAATCCAGAGACAGAAAATGCAAATCTTAATCAAAGCATGCAATTATAAATATTAACTGTAATTACGTTTAGTAGTTAACTGCATTATAAATTTCAATACTAAGCGTGTTTAGACACGTGCATTTTGTTCATTATTTCTACCAAATAATAAAATTATAGCCCAGTATACTACGATCCTAATTTACTACCATGCAATGCCATAATCTTCTCCATGGTTACTCGATCCACCTTGCAAACTATTGTGTTTCCAATCAAAATAAATGGCATTGATAGGGCCACTGGTACGTTCTGAAAAACTGAGTGTATAACCCATTTTTTTCAATTCAGTACGCACCTCCTCTTTAGTATTGGCATTTAATAAGATCTGACCGGGCTTTGGTTCTCTGTCGCTCGTTTTAGTACCCCCCAGAGAAAGCCAAAGTTGATTGGTATTAAAATTAGCTGCTTCGGTTGCCCTTTGCACATTCATATCAAATTCAGCCATATTTAAAAAGAATTGCAGTAAGTTCTGGTCCTGGGTATCCCCACCCTGAACTGCAGCAGATATAAAAGGTTTACCATCTTTGAGAAATAGTGAGGGCGATAAGGTTACTCTTGGTCGTTTGCCAGGCGCAACAACATTGAAGGGGTTTAAGGCAGAATCGAGCACAAAACTTTGCATGCGCTGACTCATTCCAATACCTGTATTACCGGCAATACAGGCCGGAAGCCAACCTCCGCTTGGGGTAACTGATACTACCCAACCTGCTTTGTCTGCAGCTTCTATAGATGTTGTTCCCCGCCACAAGCGGTCTTCATAAATTTCTTTTGGCGTATTGTTGCCCAGGTCGTGCTTTGGTGCAAAATTACGTTTGGCTGTATCCGGGTTATAACCCCTGCTTTTTAACAGATTTAAATAAGGGTTTTTCTTTCCCTCATAAGGGTAAGGATCGCCAGGGCCTACATTTGCATCATTTTTATTAAATTGAATAAGTGAGGCCCGTTGTTTTGCATAATCTTTACTTAAAAGACCTTTTATTGGTTCAGCAGGATTTTGATCTGGATCTCCATAATAAAAATCACGGTCAGCAAACGACAGGTTCATTGCCTGATAAACAGTATGAATATATTTTGAACTATTATAGCCCATTGCTTTCAGATCAAAATTCTCCAGTATATTTAAAGCTTGCAGTAAAACAGGTCCTTGTGTCCACTGTTTTAATTTATACACCTTGATTCCTTTATAATCGGTGCTTAGCGCTTCTTCTTCAGCCGGTTTCCATTTAGCAAGGTCATCCATGGTAATTAAACCACCCTGTTCTTTGCTTCCGCGAACAAATTCTTTTGCGATATCTCCTTTATAAAAACGATCATAAGCGGCCATTAATGCCTCTTGTCGGGTGCTTCCTTTCTTTAATGCTGCTTGCTCTGCTTCAACCATTTTGGTTAGGGTGGCCAACAGCTCTTTTTGAACAAAAACCTCCCCTGCTTCTGGCGCCTCCCGTTTCTCACCCAAATGTGGCAACAACACCTTTTTACTGTAAGGCCAGGTTTTAATCAAATCTTTATCCCGTTCCATACTGTTTGCAGCCTGTGCTTCTATGGCATAACCTGCAGCCATCTGAATGGCAGGTGCTAAAACCTGACCCAGGCTCATGCTGCCGTATTTACTCAGCATGTAGATCAAGCCGCCGGGCGTACCCGGCGTGGTGGCGGCCAGAGGACCGTATTCTGGCGGAAAACTATAACCTTTAGCTTTAAAAAAGGCTACGGTTGCTCCGGTTGGTGCAACGCCCATCGCATTAATGGCGATCACCTTTTTTGTATTGGGATTGTAAATCAGCGCCTGCGTCTCTCCTCCCCAGCTCAAGGTATCCCACATGGTGCAAGTGGCAGCTAACATGGCACATGCCGCATCAACAGCATTTCCCCCTTGCTGAAAGATCATTGCACCTGCTGTCGCTGCCATTGGCTTTCCGGTGATGGCCATCCAACTGTTACCATAAAGCATCGGCTTTTGCGTTTGCTGTGCGAATAAAGGGCGAAAAGAAAGTGATAATAACAGAACAAGGAATAAATTTTTCATACTTCCAATATAGCTAAAATATGCACTACAACAACCCTGCTCCAGCAGTAAAAGCCTTAATTCAGGGCAATAAAACAAGCTTGTTACGAAATTTTAAATCATGTCTTCATTTCTTTTTCCGTGGCTTGGGTTCGGGTAGTTCAGCTACTGTAATGCTGATCAGTTTTTTTAACCAATCGCTATCTTCCAATTGCTCTTCTATTAAAAATTGATTTTTTGCACCTGGATAAGGTGGCGCTTCCACAACGTCAATGATATACGCTCTTCCCGATAAAGTAGGTTTAACAAACAATTTGTTATCGCACACGAGCGCAAATAACTTATCATCAAAATACAAACCGTATTCACCAAACATTTTCTTAAAGGTAACACGTCCGGAATAACCAATCTGATCGATAACAAAGTCTACGAATTTCTGATCTGATGCCATTTTTAAATTGATTTATTTGATTAAGATCTTTCTCTTTTGATTCTGGTTTGCAATAATACGCTTAATCACTAAATTTGCCGCTCTAAAAGCCAGTTGCCGATCAATCAACTGTTACGCTAAATGTTAAAAAACTAAAATGGAAGAAAACGATTTTGTTTCTATCTGGCTGGAAGAAAACGGAAATCCAGCAATTGAAAAACTAGAACAGCTAAACCTCGAAGTTGCCCTTAAAACTACAGAAATACTTGCAATAAAGGGTTCATCTGAAAAGGACCTGGCATTTATATTGGATATTAATCCTGATGAAATCAAAAGGTGGTTAACTGGCAGACATGTTTTCAGTATCAAAACTATTAATGAAATTACAGCTGCATTAGCTGAAATTGACATCAGTAACAACGGAAAGCAACAGATAAACTAATATATAAAAACACAGCAGGGGCTGGTTCACGAACGCAGCCCAGGTATTTAAAATCTCCTTACTTCTCTACTGTAGTTTCGCTAAAATTAACCGTTTTAAGTTTACTCACATTCTTTTCCTCCAAAGCTTTTCCTGCATAGTCTGGCTTATTTTTACCCCATACTACATTGCTGTTAAGCAGGCTGATGTATCCGGTATTTTCAAAATAAAATCCCGCAATTGCACTTTTAACCAGCCCTTCAACATTGCTTGGCCTGCGGTCATATACTCCCCCTCCTTCTTTTGTTGTTTTATCGAGGTAAACACTCACCTGGTCAAAATAGATATCAGAAATTTTATCGGGGCTTTCGCCACTGATGTACACACCACTTTCTCCGGTACACCGGATATTACTGAAATAAATATTTTTAACAGCCCCAACCTTGCCCTTGGTTTGGCCCTTCGGCAATCGCCAGCCAGCATCTTTATTATTGCTGGTTGCTCTTGGATAAGCGGTAATATAAATCGGCTCTGCCTTACCCCACCATACATCCGAAAAAAGTTTTGATTCGATAAACAGGTTAGAAAAAATCACATTATTTACGGTACCCTCATCACGGTTTTGAATACCAATACCGCGGTTACTCTTTCTGATATTACAGTTATTGATCAGTACATTACTGATCCGGTCCATATTTTCAGAACCTATTTTAATGGCGCAAGAGCTGGAGGTCATGGTACAGTTGCTGATCACAATGTTTTCACAGGCGCCATATTCTTCAAACTCTCGCCTGTTTTTTAAGCAGATACAGTCGTCACCCGATTCGATAAAACAATTGGTAATCCGCACATTTTTACTGTGATCCAGATCAATACCATCACTATTACGGATCTTAATGCTGTTCAGTAATGTTATATTCGATATCGAAACATCATTACAACCTATTAAATGAACGGTCCAGTAGGCAGAATTCTGAAAAGTTACCCCATCTATATTCAGTTTATTACAGCCGGTTAGTGTAAGCAAATGCGGTCGCGGATCTACAATATTAAAAGGTTTTAAAACATACGAGTCGCTAAGCTCCTCCCCCATGAACGAAATTCCATTTCCATCAATCGCCCCTGTTCCGCTAATGCTTACCTGTTCAAGCTTTTCTCCGCCTATCCAGATGGTACCCTCGCCTTTATTTTCTCTAAAAGCACTTTGCGTATACAGTTTTTCATCAGGACTGGCCAGGATTTTAGCACCACCCTCTACCCTTAAATCAACAAACGATTTTAAGTTAAATGGACCGGCTAAAAATACATTCCCTGCGGGTACAATTACCTGCCCGCCCCCTGCTGCAGAACAGGCATTGATGGCTTTCTGAATGGCCGCTGCATCGTTGTTTTTGCCATCGCCAACTGCACCATAATTTTTAATATTATATAATTTATTCTGGGCCATCCCACTGAAAGAAATCAGCAGTGCAAAAAAAAGTAAAATTCTTATCTTCATTTTTCAATTCGTTATAAATATAAATTGGGTTATTTTAAGTACATACTCACTTACCAAAAAACGGTATAAAGCGCTGCAAGAATACCACAAATAATAACCGAGGCAATGGTAAATGCCGGAGTAACCTTAAACATACTGCTATCAATCTCCAGTCCCTGCGGGTTATCTTTACTTTTAGGATCCGTTAAGGTTACCAGAACCATTAAAACCATAATAATCACAAATACCCATGACATTCTATTCAAGAAAGGAATCGGTGCAATAGCGCCGCTGCTTAGCGCAGGCAGGAATTTAAAAAAAGCAGATAAAGGGATGGTTAATAAAGAAGCGACAAGCGCAGCACGTGAAGTGGTTTTCTTCCAGAAAAAGCCTAGTAAAAAGATCGCAAAAACACCCGGCGAAATAAAACCAACATATTCCTGAATAAACTGATAAACCTGATCGAAACTCCGCAATGCAGGAGCGATAACGATAGCAATTAAAGATGCGACAACCACAGACCAGCGACCAACTGAAACCAATCGTGTTTCTGATGCTTCGGGTTTGATAAACTTCTTGTAAATATCAAGTGTAAAAATAGTGGCAATGCTATTACATTTTCCGGCAAGTGAGGCTACTATAGCGGCAGTAAGCGCAGCAAAAGCAAGTCCTTTTATTCCTGCGGGTAATAAATTCATGAGAACCGGGTATGCATGATCAGGTTTAACAGTTCCGGCTGCATCAAGCATTTCGGAATGGAAATAACCACGCTGATAAAGCACGTAGGCAGCAATACCTGGGATAACAACAATTACCGGAATGAGTAATTTCAAAAATGCGGCAAATATTAATCCGTTACGCCCGGTCTTTAAATCGGCTCCCAATGCCCGCTGAACAATATACTGGTTACAACCCCAATAATTTAAATTATTGATCCACAAACCACCTACCAGTACCGCAATACCAGGCAATTCGCTGTAAAATTTATCTCCTTTAGAAAATATCATATGAAAGTGATCAGATGCTTCGCTGCGCAATAATGGAAGAGAGGCCAAAACGCTGGGTGCATCCAATTTTTCAGCTACAAGTTTAAGCGCCATATAACAGGTAATCAATCCGCCTGCCACTAAAACAAAAACCTGTATCACATCAGTATAACCAATTACCTTCATGCCGCCAAGGGTGATAATAGCAGAAAAAATAGCCAGGAAAATGATGCATATATTAAAAGGAATGCCCGTAATCGTTTCAATAGCAATGGCACCAAGAAAGAAAATGGAAGTTAAGTTTACAAATACATAAACAAGTAACCAAAAAACTGCCATTAATGTACTTACCGTATTATTATAACGGTTAGACAGAAACTGTGGCATGGTGTAAATTTTGTTCTTAATGTAAATGGGCAGAAAGAATATAGCCACAATAATTAATGTAGCGGCAGCCATCCATTCGTAACTGGCAATGGCGAGCCCCATTGCAAAACCCGAACCCGACATGCCAATAAAATGTTCGGCAGAAATATTAGAAGCAATGATAGATGCACCAATTGCCCACCAGGTGAGTGAGCCTTCTGCCAAAAAATAATCCTTCGTATCAGTACGCTTTTTTTTCTTGCTTCGATAAACCCAATAGCCGTATACCGAAACAATGATAAAATACATTAAAAAAACAACATAATCGAATACAGACAAGTGATTCATAAGGGTTTTTTACATTTGGTTTTTTTAAAAGTCAGAAAAAATCCCAATGTTGAAGGTTTAATTCGATTATTTAATTACGTAAACGTTTTCGCGTATCAGCTAGCTATAACTTAAATTCAGCCTGTTAACAACCTGTAGATTCGCGTTTGGTCAGCACCGATTTCAATATGATATTCTGTTCATCGTCCAGTTGTTTATTGTTAAGGATTTTGAAAAGGCATTTTGCCGCTTCACGTCCAATTTCGAAGGCAGGCTGCGAAATTGTGGTAAGCGAGGGGCTTAAGAGCTTTGCCGTACTCAGGTTAGAAAAACTGAGAACTTTAATATCATCCGGAATCTGCAAACCCAATTCCCTGCAAGCGCAATAAGCAGGAATGATGAATTCTTCAATAGAAGAAAAAAGTGCATCGGGTTTATACTTCCCAAGCAATTCCTTGATCTGTTGCAGGTTAAATTCTTCGTCATCATGATATTTAACAATGACTTCATCCGAAGCCATTATCCCATGTAATTTCAGTGCATCGAGATAACCGGCAAACCTTGCTTTACCTGCCGGAAGATTTTCGAGGCCAAATAAATAGGCAATTTTGGTACAGCCGCACTCAATTAAATGTTCAGTGGCCTGGAAAGCAATCTCATAATCATCAGTAGTTACTTTAACCGCATCCAGGTTTTCATATACCCGATCAAAAAATACCAGAGGGATTTTCTTAACCAGATTGGCGTAATATTCACTATTGTATTCACTGCTTGATACGGAAGTAAGAATACCATCTACCCTCCCGTTTAACAAACTATTGGTGAAAGCTTTTTCTGCTTCTATATTTTCATGGGTTTGATAAATGAGCACATGGTAACCATGCTGTCGGGCTATTTCTTCAATTCCCATGATAGATAAGGAGAAAAAATTATTGGCTACGCAGGGTATAACTACTGCAACAGTTTTGGTTTTGTTGCTCCGAAGGTTACTCGCTGCCGGATTTGGTGTATAATTCAGTTCCTTAGCCAAAGTCCACACCCTGTTTTTGGTTTTTAAACTGATTTCATAGCTGTCGTTGAGGGCCTTAGAAACGGTTGCAATAGAAATATTCAATTCCTGAGCCAACCGCTTAATATTAACTGTTTCCGCCATGTCTTTAATTTTGTTTTGTTAGTTTTTTGAAGTTTACCTGGCTTCACCAAGAGCATTGAGATAAGCCAAATCCTCCCTTTTTTTCACCAGCAACTTCATCAAAAACAGCTGCTTCCTGGCTATACGGATATAACCAGGTGAAGTTGATGTTCAGAAACAAGTTAGCTGAGTAAGCAGCAGATATCTTTTCCTACCGGAATAAATATCTGGCCGCGAACGAAAATATAAAATAATCGTTACATCACCGTTCATTTTTTTCTTTTGTCTTTTCTCTAACATACGTTCAGTCAAATCAGCCAAAAATCATAACTACTTAAATTTAAACATTTTAAACCATATTTTTTAATCCAAAACAGGATTTTACGTAATCGTTTAAGTAAATAAAGTTGGTGAAACATAAAATTTTAAGCTTTCAAAAACTCAACTTTAACCCAACAACCAACAAAATTTCATACAAATCAATTTCTAGCCTTATGAGAAACCAAAGTGCATCTTCAGAGGACAATCAAAATCCATTGCAAAATCTTGATCAATGGGAAGAGGATATATTAACCCGCTATCCGGATCCTAAAAACATCAATGCTGACAAAAAAGAAGAGCAGTTCAGAAATTACGAAGAAACAGAAAAAGACAGTGTAAAAGAGTTTTACAGGCTTAACCATACCTATCAAACATACGATTTCGTAAAACAGAAAAAAGCAGATTACTTAAAGTTCGACAAGCAAGAGATGCCAATCTGGAGTGCGTTTGATTTTCTGAATAAGCTGGTGGATGATTCTGATCCGGATACCGATTTAGACCAGATGCAACACCTGTTGCAGACGTCTGAGGCCATCAGAAACGACGGCCATCCCGATTGGATGGTATTGGTTGGGTTAATCCACGATATGGGTAAAGTGCTTTGTTTATTCGGAGAGCCACAATGGGCCGTAGTTGGTGATACTTTCCCGGTAGGATGTGCGTATTCAGATAAAATTGTTTATCCGGAATTTTTCAGTCAGAATCCCGATTATAATAATGAAACTTATCAAACCAAATTGGGTGTCTACACTCAAAATTGCGGCCTGGATCATGTAGATATGTCTTGGGGGCATGATGAATATGTATACCACATGATGAAGCCCTACCTGCCAGAACCAGGTTTATATATGCTCCGTTACCATTCCTTTTATTCACAGCACAGGGAAAATGCGTATGAGCACCTGATGAATGAAAAAGACCATGAAATGTTTAAATGGGTTAACCTGTTTAACCCTTACGATTTATATTCTAAAAACCCCAATCAGAAAAGCTGGGAAGAACTGCAGCCTTATTACAAAGCACTGGTGGCTAAATATTTACCGGCTACTATTAAATTTTAATTCTATCTCCAAACATTAATAACCAAATAAACAATTTATGAATCTAATTTTACAAAAATCATGAGATTTAAATGTACACGCTTAAAGTATAGTGGCATATTTATGCTGCTTTTACTTATCAGCCAGGTGTTCAATGTTGCCTACGCGCAAACTGAACGAAAAATTACTGGAAATTTATTAGATAATACAAACCAGCCTGTAATCGGTGCGTCTGTTTCAGTAAAAGGTACCTCGAAAGTAACTTCCACAGGTACAGATGGATCATTCAGCATTTCAGCAAAAACCGGCGACAAAATTCTTTTCAGTTTCCTGGGCTATCAAACTAAAGAACTTACCGTAGGTACAGCATCTACCTATAAAGTCACTATCTTAGAATCTACGGCCGCTCTTAATGATGTGGTTGTAGTGGGTTATGGTAAAAGTTCAAGAAAAGCGTTAACCAGTTCCATATCTACGGTTAAAGGTGATGATTTGAATAAAGGGGCCATTAGTGATATTGGCCAGATGTTACAAGGTAAAGTACCGGGATTAAACATTACCAGAAATGGAGATCCTAGCCAAAATGCAGCAATCATTATGCGTGGTGCATCTACCCTTCGCGATGGTGCACAATCGCCGTTATTTGTAATTGATGGTGTGGTTGGTGCCGACATTTCAATTCTGGCACCAGATGATATTGCTTCGATCGATGTACTAAAAGATGCTGCAGCTGCCGCTATTTATGGTAACAGGGCTGCAAATGGTGTAATTATGGTAACCACCAAAAGAGGTGTAGCAGGTGCAACACAGATTGCTTACAATGGTTACTTTGGTGTAGAAAACGTATCTAACCGGTATGACATGATGAATGCTGATCAGTTAAAGGCATTCCTAGCGAAAAGCAATTCCGCCCTTACACCAGCCAATGATAAAGGTGCTAATACCAATTGGCAAAACGAGGTACAACGCAGTAATGCTTTATCATACAACCACAACGTCTCTTTAAGTGGTGGTACGGAAAAAACTACCTACAATGCCAGTTTAAATTATTTTAAACAAGAAGGAATTATCAAAACCAGCGATTTAGACAGATTTATCGGTCGCATCGGGATTGAACAAAAAGCTTTAAACGATAAGTTGAAGATCGGATTGAACATTAGCAACTCGGTAACCAACGCTAATCTGGTTCCATATCGTAATACCGTGCTATCGCAAATGCTTACTTACCTGCCAACAGCACCGGTAAAAAATCCTGATGGGTCTTATTTCGATAACTTAATCCAGACCAGCTATTATAATCCGGTTTCTATGCTTGAAAACGGTACAGAGAACCTGAAGAATAAAAATATCTTAGGAAATTTAACCGTTAACTTAAAATTACCATTTGGCTTCTCTTACGATGTTTCTGCATCTTACCAGAATAGCCAAAATGTTTATGGTGCATTTTATAATAACATCTATACTTCCAGGTATAACAATGTTCGTAACACGCCAGAACCACCGGCAACACCTAGCTTTGTAACCCTGGTGGGTAAAGATGGCTTGGCGGTTAGAAATGCCTATCAAAACACCAATAAAATTATAGAAACGTATTTAACCTGGAATAAAAAATTTGGTGACCACGACATCAATGCCGTTGTTGGTTATTCTTATCAGCAATCGCTAAATAATGATGGGTTTCAGGCTACCTCTACAAATTTCCCGATTAACCAGGTTAGTTATAATAATTTAAGTTTAGGAAACCCATACGCGGTAACTGATTTTAGAGTTGATTTTAATCCAAATGTAACTTATCAGGAAATTTTGATGATCTCTGATTTTGCAAGGGTAAATTATAATTATAAAAACAAATATCTTTTACAAGGATCGATTAGAAAAGACGGGTCGAATGTATTTGGTGCTAATGAGAAATGGGGATATTTCCCATCTGTAGGTGCAGCATGGAACATTGATCAGGAAAATTTCTTTAAAAATGTAGGTGTAATTAAAACCCTTAAATTAAGGGGTAGTTATGGTATTGCGGGTAACTCGCTTGGTTTTGCCCCCTTGACCACTAAACTCATTTATGGGCAGGTAGGACAATTTTATTATAACGGTTCGCCGAGAGAAGGTGCCTATGGCGCAATCCAAAACGAAAACCCTGATTTAAGATGGGAGAAAACCGCTACGACCAATATAGGTTTAGATTTTGGACTATTTAATGGCAGGTTAACAGGATCTGTAGACCTATATGATAAAAAAACAACCGATCTGATTTTGACATTTGGCGTTGATCCGAACTTATACCCAGCAGGTTCTTATACGGCAAATGTTGGTAGTCTGAGCAACAAAGGTATTGAGGTGGCTTTAAACGGTACGCCAGTAAGCACGGATAACTTCAGCTGGACTACCGGATTTAACCTGGCGCATAACCAAAATAAAATCATTACCTTATCAGATGATAGCAGATTCAATATCGAGGATCGCCTTACTGTTTCTCCTGATGGTGCCGGACAAAGTGGTGCAACACTTCAAATACTAAAACCAGGGCAGCCAATCGGAACTTTTTTCACCTTTAAGTATGCAGGTAAAGATGCAAATGGTGTTTCACAGTATTATGACGCTGCAGGAAATATAACAAAGACCCCGCTTAACAAAACCGACTATTATATTCTTGGCAATGCGCAACCGAAAGCGCTGTTAGGTTGGTCAAACAATTTAAGATATAAGAATTTTGATTTAAGTGTATTTATGAGAGCGGCGTTAGGCGTTAAAATTATGAACGTTACCCGTGCTGATTTGTTCAGACCGAGCACTGCACAGTTTACCAATATACCGGTAGAGGTTGAAAATGAATCACCAGCTGATTTCAACTCCTATAAATATTCGAGCAGGTTCCTGGAAAATGGTAGTTACCTGCGTTTAGATAATGCTACGCTTGGGTATACTTTCAAAAAAGGTCTTATTCCTGGTGTAAACGCTATCCGTTTGTATACTACAGCGAATAACCTGTTTGTAATAACAGGCTATAAAGGCATCGACCCGGAAATTAACCAGGGCGGTACTGCTCCGGGTGTAGATACCAATAACTTTTACCCTAAAACCAGAACATTTTTATTCGGGTTAAACGTATCATTTAATTAAAAATCACAAAAGATGAAAAATCTTATTAAATACATAGCAGGTACAGCTTTATCGCTAAGCCTGTTCACATCTTGCCATAAACTGGACTTGAAAGTGGAAACACAGCTCACCCCTGAAACATTTCCTCAAACAGACCAACACTTTATACAGCTAACCGGTCAGGTATATGTACAGCTTCGCCAAAACTGGAGTACCGATTATTTCTTTATGCAGTCTTTAAGTACTGATGAAGCCATTATGCCTGCCAGGGGCGGTAACTGGTATGATGGTGGCGTATTTGAAAACCACCATAAGCATACCTGGACTAAAGATAATGGCCATGTAAATAGTGGCTGGGGCTGGCTTTCCGCAACCATAAGTAAAGCAAATCAAAGCTTGTTCTTACTGAAAGATGCGGCTGAATCTCCGGGAAAAACAGCAGCAGTAGCAGAAGTTAGGGCTACCAGAGCCCTGGCATTATTCATGATGATGGATTTATGGGGGAATATTCCTGTTGTAACCACTTTCGGGCAAACAACGCCGCCTGAAACCAAATCGCGCCTTGAAGTTTTCAACTTTATTGAAGCAGAACTTAAGGAAGTATTGCCTAATTTAAGTAGCGCGGTAGGAACAGCGACTTATGGCCGCCCAAATAAGTATACAGCTTATGCTATTCTGGCTAAAATGTACCTGAATGCAGAAGTTTATATTAATACACCAAAATACAATGAAGCAGTAGCCATGTGCGATGCCATTATTGGGGCTTCAGGTTCTCCTTATAGCTTAGAAAGCGATTACAGAAAAATGTTTTTCATAGATAATGGACCTCAGATCAAAGAATTTATTTTTGCGATCCCTTTCGATCCGGGTTTTAGTAATGGTACCATGATTTATTCGCGTTACTCCTTACCTCGTTCTTTACAGAAAAAATACAGCTTAAAATTTACGCCAAGTGCACCAATGAGTACCTTGCCTGAATATTATGCTAATTTCAATGATCCTAATGATAAAAGGAATGCACAATGGATCAAAGGACTACAGACATATTATGATGGCTCACCGGTAACAGTGCCTACCACAAAAAAAGGATATGATCAATTTTATACCGGTTCAGATGGAGCAGATGCCCTTACCTATCAGGTTGATATTACACCAAATGTTACCCTTAGAGATGCATCCAGACCTTTTGATGCCGGAAACGATGAAATTGCCTGGAATATGGGATACAGAAATAATAAATTTTACTGTGACAGTACCTCATCCAGCAGAAACCAGAATAATGATGTACCGGTTTTCAGGTATTCTGATATTTTGTTAATGAAAGCAGAAGCGATATTGAGAGGCGCAACACCAACACAAGGTCAAACTGCTTTATCATTGGTAAATCAGTTACGTGCCGTTCGTACTACTTCACCTGCATGGACCTCAGTTACCTTAGAAGACTTATATAAAGAACGTTGCAGAGAAATGGCCTGGGAATGCTGGCACCGTAACGATATGATACGCTTTGGAAAGTATGAAGGTACATGGGGCTTTAAAACGGATGCGCAAACTTTTCACCGACTCATGCCGATTCCAGCCTCAGCTCTAATTTTAAATCCTAAATTGAAACAAAATCCAGGATACAATTAGAAATATCCAGCAAATTTATAAGAAGAGGTTGTCTCATAAATACAGATGTCATACCGAGCTTGTCGAAGGACTTGCGAAAGTGTCTTTTAAGGCGTTTCGACAAGCTCAACGTGACAAAATTCAAAGATAAATTGATTTATGAAATAGCCTCTTCTTATTTTTTTATCCTAAACTTGCAACAGCTTAAACCTGCCTTTATGATTAAAAAATTACTACTGATTTTCCCCCTTGTTATTTCGGGTTCATTATATGCTCAAACTATAACCAAAAGGCCTTCACAAAATATTACGGCAACAAAGGTGCTGACCAGAGATCCAACTGCCTTAAATTTCATCGCTATGGGCGATTGGGGACGGAACGGTGCCGATCATCAAAAACAGGTAGCCAAACAAATGGGTATTACAGCATCCGAAGTAAAGGCTAATTTTATTATTTCTACCGGCGATAACTTTTATCCCAGTGGCGTAATCAGCGCACAAGATCCTTCTTTTAAATATTCTTTCGAAGATATATATACCGATTTTTCATTACAATGGGACTGGTACCCTGTACTGGGCAACCACGATTATAAATCAAACCCCGATGCACAGGTAGAATATTCAAAAATCAGCCGCAGGTGGAAAATGCCGGCCCGGTATTACGCTAAAAAATTCCCCATCAATGGTGACCTCAATAACCAGGTACTCATTGCTTTTATTGACACCAACCCACTTATACCCGAATTTTACAGCAATGCCGAATACGGCCCAAATGTTAAAGGACAAGATACCACGGCGCAGAAACGTTGGATAGCTAAAACACTCGCCGATACTGATCCTGCAATTAAATGGAAAATCGTTGTAGGCCACCATCCTATTTATACGGGCGGCAGCCGCACCGATGCGTATGATACCAAAGCTGTGCGTAATTCCTTAAAATCAACGTTTGAAAAATATGGTGTAGATGTGTATCTTACCGGTCACGAACACAGTATGCAGTATATTAAACCTGCCGGAAAAACACATTATTTTATTTCTGGTTCTGCTTCTGAAAAAACACCAGTAAAACTCATTACCGATGCCGAAATGGTGGCATCTGAATATGGCTTTATGTTATTCTCGGTAAACAATAACCAATTACGCGTACAAGCCATTAACGATCAGGGTGAGATTATTTATAATACATTGATTAAAAAATAATCCAAAAACAAGCATCATCTGAATCATGGATCAACCAACCAGTACCCTATCTTCAACAGCACACCCGGCAAATAAACCAAAACGGCTGCTTTCACTAGATGCCTTACGTGGCTTTGATATGTTTTGGATTGTGAGTGGCGAAGGTATTTTTCATGGATTGGCCAATGGCATTAAAGAAGACCATGCACTGATAAGGGATTCGTATAACTGGACCATTGCAAGCACCCCAAACCTTTCCCTGTTCGAAAAGATTTTAGTGGGTATCAGCAACCAGCTGCACCATTCGCCCTGGAATGGCTTTACCTTTTACGACCTTATTTTCCCGCTTTTCATCTTTATTTCGGGAGTATCTATGCCTTTTTCTTATCAGAAGTATTTCATGGAAAAAGAGAGCGGACAGGCTTCAACAGGTAAGATTTATTATGCGCTGATTAAAAGAACCCTGATTTTAATTTTACTGGGTGCAGTGGTTAACGGCATGCTGCAATGGAAAGGTTATGAGCAGATCCGTTTTGCCAGTGTACTGGGTCGTATTGGCCTGGCCACTTTCTTTGCTGCTTTAATTTATCTGAATAGTTCACTTAAAAAACAGGTTATCTGGTTTGTATCAATCCTGGCTGGCTATTACCTCATCATGCGCTTTGTACCTGTTCCAGGCTTTGGTAGTGGCACATTTACGCCTGAAGGCAATCTTTCAGCTTATATAGATCGTTTGTTGCTTCCAGGCAAGCTTCACCGTGTAGTTTACGATCCGGAAGGTTTACTGAGTACTATACCGGCCATTTGCTCGGCCATGCTGGGCATATTTACCGGCAGCTTTATAAAGGATAAAACAGTATGCCCCAATCCAAATAAAAAAGTATTGTATTTAATCATTGCGGGTATTGCATTACTGCTCATTGCGCTTGCTGGCAGCTTCCTTTTCCCGATCAACAAAACCATCTGGTCGAGCACCTTTGTCATCTTTGCAGGCGGCTGGAGCATCATACTTTTTGCACTTTTCTATTATTTTATCGATGTGTGCAGTTATCAAAAATGGTGCATGCCTATGATATGGATGGGTACCAATTCCATCTTAATTTATATTTTTGCGCACGGTCTGTTCAATTTCGAATCTACTGCTAACTTCCTCTTCGGCGGAATCATCAATACCATCCCTACTGCGTGGCAACAGGCTGGCGTATGGACAGGTGTACTTCTAATACAATTGTTTGGCTTAAAGTTCCTCTTTGATAAAAAGTGGTTCCTAAAAATTTGATATGAAAATAAAAATGCTATTCGTAGTGCTGCTCGTACTATCGTTCAATAACCTTTGGTCTCAGGCATACCTGGCCTCATCTAATCAACTTATTGCGCGGATTTTACCAAAACAACACCAGGCATTCGTTACCAAGAGTATTGCTGCAGTAAACGGTAAAGATGTTTTTGAAATTGAAAGCAGCAACAACAAGATCGTACTTAGTGGCAGCAGCGGTGTTGCCCTGGCTTCGGCTTTTTATTATTACTTAACCGAATATGCGCACTGCCAGATTACCTGGAATGGCACCAATTTAAATCTGCCTGCTACCCTGCCTGCAGTAAAAACGAAATTAAGAAAGGAAACACCCTACGATTATCGTTACTATTTAAACTATTGTACTTTTAATTACAGTATGAGCTGGTGGGATTGGTCGCGTTGGGAAAAAGAGATAGACTGGATGGCCCTCCATGGTATTAACATGCCTCTTGCCATTACCGGCGAAGAATATACCTGGTACCTTTTATACAAAGAAATGGGCTTTTCAGATGAAGAACTTAAAGATTTTTTTACCGGTCCTGCTTATTTCTCCTGGTTTTGGATGGGAAATATTGATGGCTGGGGCGGTCCGCTTCCGGTAAGCTGGATGAAAAGTCACTTTGAACTGCAAAAGAAAATTTTAGCCAGGCAAAGGTCGCTGGGAATGAAACCGGTACTACCTGCCTTTACCGGACATGTTCCCGCAGCATTTAAAAATAAATTTCCACAGGCAAAGTTAAAAGCCACCAACTGGACCAATGGCTTTGCCGATACTTATATTCTTGATTCGGAAGACCCGATGTTTGCGCAGATCGGGAAGAAATTCCTGCAAAAACAAACTGAATTATTGGGCACCGATCACCTTTACTCTGCCGATACTTTTAACGAAAATGAGCCACCTTCTTCCGATCCCGGTTTTTTAGGTAAACTAAGCGCAAGAATTTACGACGGTATGGCACAGGCAGATCCGAAAGCCATTTGGGTAATGCAGGGATGGTTATTCTATAGTGACCGAAAATTTTGGAAAGAGCCGCAAACAGAGGCCTTATTAAAGGCTGTACCAAACGATAAGATGATTTTACTTGATCTGGCTACCGAAATAGAACCGGTTTGGAAAAGGACACAAGGCTTTTATGGTAAACCATGGATCTGGAATATGCTGCACAATTTTGGTGGCAATACCAACCTTTTCGGGCGGATGGATGTAGTGGCAACTGCCCCGGCCGAGGCGCTCAATGATCCGCAAAGTGGTAAAATGAAAGGTATTGGATTGAGCATGGAGGGCATAGAACAAAATCCGGTACTTTATGAGTTAATGATGGATAATGCCTGGCAGTCTAAACCAATAGATTTGAAAACCTGGTTACCCAAATTTGTGCGCAACCGCTACGGAAAAAGTAATGTAAATGCTTTAAAAGGCTGGGAAATATTGCGTAAAACCGTTTACAATGTACCTGCTGATCAATATATCAGAGATGGTGCAGAATCGATAATTCAGGCACGCCCTACCTTCGATTCGTTAACCCGTTGGGCAAAAACCACCTTAAATTACCATGAAAAAGATTTGCTTCCGGCCTGGGATGAATTTGTAAAAGCCGCACCACTTTGCAAAACCAGCGATGGTTTTCAATACGACCTGGTTGATATTACCCGACAGGTAATGGCCAATTATGCCTTGCCCGTACAAAGAAACATGGTGGCGGCCTACCGTAAAAAAGACCTGCTTACGTTTAAAAAAGAAAGTAGCAAATTTATCCAGCTGATTGATGATATGGACAGGCTATTGGCCACCAGAAAAGATTTTATGCTTGGACCATGGGTAAGTGATGCAAGGAAATGGGGAGAAACCCCGGCAGAAAAAGCGCTTTACGAAATGAATGCCAAAGACCTGATTACCCTTTGGGGAGATGCGAAAAGCCCCTTGAACGAGTATGCCTGCAGGCAATGGAGCGGCTTGTTAACTGATTTTTATAAACCAAGGTGGCAGCTTTTCTTTGCCCGTGCCGAACAATCACTAAAACAGCAAAGCGATTTTAATACCAGCCAATTTAATGAAGAAGTAAGCAACTGGGAATGGAAATGGGTGAATCAGCGAAAAGACTACCCGACTAAAACTGTTGGAAACCCGGTAAATGTGGCACTGGAAATGTATCAGAAATACCGCAAAACCATCGGGGTAGTGCACCAGTAAATCTCGTTAAGGAAATTAAAAAAACAGATCAGGTATACATTAAAAATATTATTGACCAGAAAGAGGCCATAAAAGCGCTGAGATGATTAACTTTTCCGATATAAAAATGATTAAAACGTTTACAAAACGAATTCACAACCGGACAGCCCGGTTAACATTTTATATCCGTATTTTATTGCTTTTTATACTTGTTGGTAGTAAGGGCATCGCGCAGCAACCTGTAATCAAATATGTGCAGCCATTTTCGGGTACATCTTCCAGTACCACACTAGCCAGCCAGCATATAGAAGACAAAACAGAACGGTTGGCTAATACCATACCAGCCGTTGCGCCACCCTTTAGTATGACCCAGTGGACGCCACAAACTCAGCTTTCGGAAAAGAAATGTCTTGCCCCTTATTATTACAATAACAAGAAATTTTATGGCATCAGGGCTAGTCACTGGATCAGCGGCTCGTGTACGCAAGATTATGGTAGCTTTACCATCATGCCCATTTCTGGCAAGCTGAAAACCAGCCCAACAGATTACGCTGCTGATTATACGCACCATAGTGAAGTAGCAACACCTGCTTATTACAAAACAAATTTACCTGGCTATCACCTCCGTACTGAAGCTACCGCCACTTTGCGTTGTGGCCTGATTAGAGTGACAGCACTAAATGCAGATAGTATTTACCTGTTAATTACCCCAAATAGTGATCAGGGTAAAGGATATATTAAAATTGACCGCCAAAGAGGTGAAATCTCGGGGTATAATCCTGTTCACCGCATTTACCAGGGCTGGGGACAGCCTGCGGGCTTTAGCGGCTATTTTTTCATCCGCATTACAAAAGGTTTTACAAGAAGTGGTGTATTTAGCGGTGGCCATGTTTCAGCACATCAATCTATCCAAAACCAGACAGATTTAGGTGCCTATGTTGGCTTTAAATTACAAAAAGGAGAAAGCATTAGCATTTACGCCGGTACTTCTTTTACCAGCATAGCTGCAGCAAAACGTAACCTCGAAACCGAGATCAACACCGCTAGCCTCGAAACCGTTGTGGCTAAAACAAGTCGGGCTTGGGAGCAGGCACTTGGCCAGATTAAGGTTAAAGACGCTAATGAAAAAAACAAGCGGATATTCTATACGGCGCTTTACCATGCACAGCAACACCCACGTTTATTTAACGATGCAGATGGTGGATACCCTCAGTTTGCAGGCAATTACCTCAAAAAAACACTGACCAAAGGAAATTATTATGATGATTTTTCGATGTGGGATATTTACCGCGCACAATTACCGCTTATCACATTTTTAAAACCCGATTTAACTAACGATTTTGCAAATTCCTTGGTGTTAAAAGGACAACAAGGTGGTTGGCTACCCATTTTCCCCTGCTGGAATAATTATACCGCAGCCATGATTGGCGACCACGTTACTGCTTTTCTGGCTTCGGCCTATAATAAGGGAATCCGCGGTTATAATGTAAAGGAAGCCTATCGCCTGATGCGACAAAATGCCTTTCAGATGCCCGATTCTGCCGATTACCTCAACGGCAAAGGCCGCCGTGGCATCAACAGTTACCTGAAATATGGTTATATCCCCATGGAAGACAGCATTCCGGATGCTTACCACAAACGGGAACAGGTGAGCAGAACGCTTGAGTATGCCTACGATGATTATGCTTTGGCTAAGGTAGCGAAAGACCTGGGTAAAACTGCGGACTATAAACAACTGATGGAGAGGGCTTCTAATTATAAAAATGTATTCGATCAACAGGTGGGAATGGCCAGGGGTCGCTTTGCAAACGGCACCTGGTATAAGCCCTTTTATCCTGACCACCGTGAACCCTATATTACGGAAGGAACCCCAAGGCAATACACCTTTTACGTACCGCATGATATGCCTGGATTGATTAAATTAATGGGCGGAAGTAAAAATCTCGAAAATGAACTGGATTCCCTTTTCGGCAAAAAGGAATATTGGCACGGTAACGAGCCTGGTCACCAGATCCCCTTTTTGTATAATTACACCACTTCTCCCTGGAAAACCCAACAACAGGTATCGCGTATTTTAGCAGAAGAGTATGATGAGGGGGCTGGCGGTTTAAGTGGTAATGATGATGCCGGACAAATGTCAGCATGGTATGTATTTGCAGCGATGGGTTTTTATCCGGTAGATCCTGTTTCAGGAAACTACCAGTTAACCAGTCCTTTATTTACACAAACGGTAATATCCTTTAACAATGGCAAAAAATTAACCATAACAACCTTCAAAAAGACTAAAAAATCTATTTTCATTTCAAAAATCACTTTAAACGGAAAATCTTTTACCAAAAATCAAATTACACATCAATCGCTGGTTCAGGGCGGAGAATTGATCTTTTATCTTCAGGATCAGCCAGCGATGCCTTAAATCACTATGAACTGATCTAAATTAAGCTTTAAACAAGATCAGGATCATTAGTAGCGCGCTGAGCAAAAGAATAAAAAATATCATCCTTTTGGGGAAGATGCCTTTATCCTCCTCGTCTCCGGTTTTATCTAATGTATTCGAAGCTTTCTTTTTAACCTTCATCGTTTGCACCTGTATAATACATCTGACTATGGTTAAGCCAAAAAGATTAACAGCCGAAAATTTTAATCTTATTCAAAGACAGATTGATGATCGAATTGAGGTTGTTTTGAGCAGGATCTGGTCAGTAAAACAAAAAATTATAAGTTAAATGTTAGCTACCCAAAACCGGATTGAGCAGAAAGCCAAGCGATCACCCTGATCTGGCTATTAGCATTTTGGGCAACTACATTCGATTTGAAACCGGAAATTAAACAGGAATGTTATTTTATTCAATCATCCGGACATTAACTTCTGATTTCACGACGCATGAAAAGATAATAAGAGCCCGCAAAACAAGCAATGCTGCCTGCCAGAAGTCCGCTAAGTTGCGGCCACACAATCATCAGGCTCTCCCGTAGCGGAAGCGGCAAGGGAATGGCTCCGGAAAGCTGCTCCATACTCAATGGCCCGAGACTTCTGATAGATGGCATTAGCATGGTCGTTGCAGCATCGCTGTATAACTGCCCCGGGGCAATACGCATGATACTCAGAATTAATTCATTGTAGGCCATAGTCTCACTTTGGGTCAGATTAGCTGCATCTGGTAAAAAAGCCCTGATGGCCAAATTAACCACAATCGGATAAAATACCGTAAAAAACAACCAGATGCCCAGCGCAGTTAAGGCTGAGGTGGCGGCGTGGCGAAAAGCAACCGAAAGCATAATAGACAGGCTTAAATAAAAACCGACATAAACCATGGTGAGTAAGGCAAAGGCAACAATTCTCAGAAACTCCTGAGGCTCAATCCTTACCCCGGTAACAAACAGTCCCCCGCCAATCATCAGCAAGGTGAGGGCAATAAACAGCGTTGCAATAATGAGCATTGCGCTGTAAAATTTAGCCAGCAGGATGTTGTCTCGGTATATAGGCTGGGCTAACAATCTTGTCAGCGAACCACTGTTCTGTTCGGAATTAATGGCATCGAAACCCATAGTGATACCAAGCAATGGTGCTAAAAAACTCATCAGGACATGAAAAGGTGGCATAGAACCATCTGTGGCTGTGAGCAGCTTGAGGTAAAAAAACGCATGATCAGGATCGTTGGTATTGGTAAAGGTTGCCCGGATGTTAGACATGGAAATGTACAATGAGGCAAAAAATGTGAGCACCACCAAAGCAAGCAGCAGGATAAAACGCCAGCTACGCACGTGATCTGACACCTCTTTTCTCACCATCACCTTAAAAGGACTGAGCTGGTAAGTTTCTTTTGAATTATTTTTGTTTGTTGCCCAATAATGGCTTTCGCTAAGCGCTTTCATGCTCTGGGGTTAAATTTGTGTTTTTTTCGAAATATTTCTCATAGATCTCATCCAGTCCATATTGTTTTTGGCTTACAGCCTGGATGTCTGCACCTGATTCGATAAGCCTGCGAATAAGTTTTGGGGTGATGTCTTCAGTGGTATTAAATTTCAGGCTCACACCGTTAATAGTCAGACTATTAAACTCCGGAAAACTACTGAATTTATCCTTTAGCACCTCAGGATCTACTGGTATTTGAGTCAGATCAATGCTGGTCTCTACACCTGTGTTTCCGAAGAGCTCGCGGGAGAGTGCAGGCAAATCCCCGGTAGCAAGCAGCTTTCCATCCACGAATATACCTACCCTGTCACACACCTGCTGAACGTGGTGAAGGTGGTGCGACGAAAGCAATACAGTTAAGCCTTGTTCCTGCTGCAGAGATTTGATAAGTTCAAGAAACTCCTTTACCCCGCTCGGATCCAATCCCAAAGTAGGCTCGTCCAGGATGATTAGTTCCGGTTTTTTGATAAGCACTTCAGCCAGTCCCAGTCTTTGCTTCATACCCCTGGAATAACTGGAGGCTAGCTTATCTGAAGCTGACTTCAGCCCTACCAATTCCATGAACCGACGGGCATTTTCAATCATATCCTTTTCAGCCAACCCGTTAAGCCTTGCCATATATACCAGGTTTTCAAGACCGGTTAACTGTGGATAAAAGCCCAGATTATCGGGCATATAGCCCACTTTTCGTTTTACTTCAATAGGATCTCGTGTGGCATTATGGCCACAAATAATGGCCGTGCCGCTATCGGGTTCAGTCAGGCCGAGCATCATCAGTATACTGGTAGTCTTACCCGCACCGTTTGGGCCCAGCAACCCGAATATTTCGCCATGAGGAATCTTTAGGCTGAGTTGATCAACGGCAACATGCGAACCGTAGCTTTTGCACAGGTCCTTTAAATCTATGATTGGTTCCATCTTTCTGGTTGAAGATTTTAAGGTTTCTTAAAAAATGGCTACCTACGACCGTACTTACGGATGAGCACATATACTGCTGCAACTGCCAGTGCAATAATGAGTATACCAATCCAGCCGGAAAGTACAGAGGTTTTAACAAAGATTCTAAAGGGGGCCTGAGCATTGGCATTGTTACCGCCCAGGGTAAAGGTGGCACTATAGTCTCCGGCAATTGTTTTATCCGGCACTTTTAGTGTCACTTTAACGGTCGCCTTCTTTCCACCTTCCAGTCTTTCAATCTGGCTTGGCGAAAAACTTGCTTCCCATCCGGTAGGTAATTGTGAAGAAATACTCAGCGAGGATAAAGGCAGGGTGCCCGTATTTTGCACCTCAAGCTCAATATCCTGATGAGAACCAGCCGTAAGTTCTTCACTCATCCTTCCGCCAGGCGTACCGATGCTGGCACCATAAGATCCCTTAACCACCGCTTCCAGTTGTAATGGCAGCGTCTGTGAAGAGGATACCGCTTTTACAGGAATAAGGTACTTTCTGGTAGCCGCGTTATTGGGTGCGGTAATTTCGATGGCGATCTCCCGCGTTTGGCCGCCTGCTAAATTAACAGAGGTTACCAGGCTACCATCTACGCGGTAGCTAATCTGCCATCCTATGGGCAATTCCGACTTCAGTTCGTAAACTTGTTGGCTGGCTGATCCATTGTGCAGTGAAGTGGAAAAGCGGAACGGTTCATTAACAGCCGATTCGATGTTAATCAGCTTGGCAGAAAACTCAGATGTCCCTTTCGGAGTTTCCTGATTTTGTGCATAAAGTGGCTTGGCCGCCACAAAAAAAATGATTAATAAAAATGTGCGAAATAAGCCTTTCCGCAAGGGTTTGGGTAGTAATTGTAGTGACATAATCTAAACCAAAATGTTAATAATTGCTCTAAAAAATGTTTTCTGATCTTCTTATCTGATGAGGCTTCAAAACAAAAAAAAGTTGTTTTTTTTTCAAAATATTTTAACATTTTTTAACAATTCGTATTGTTGTCTCATGTACATGCCGCATGCTATCTGATACTGTGTAAAAGGTAGCGCCTAAGATACTCCAGGCTACTCGTTAAAAATAGAATTTATGGAAGAAATTAAGGAATTGCCCACTCCTATCTGCACAATAAACTGCTCGCTGAATGAGTTAAAAGAAAATATTGCCATTATTTCCAGGGAATATTCCGCGTTGCACACCTCAGGAACGGAAGTATACTTGTATCTGACTGCATCTATATTAAAAAGGATTAGTACAGCAGAAAATTTATCTTTATTGTCGTTACATTCATCACATCTCTGTTAAAAAATTGAATATCTTTATTTACTGCCGCATAGTAACAGGAAAGCTCTGCGACTTCCTTTTAAAAAAATGTTTTCTTTTTTTTACAAATGAGGATGCGACATTACTCTCCCCAGCCTTCGGAAAACATATAACCAACATTTTTTTCCTCCAGAACACAACGCTATCAAACACTTAACAAACAAACAATAATCAGCTAACCTTAAGAAAACATTGGTTGGCTATTTTACAGGTACGTTTGCTTACAACAAGTAAAAAACAGGTAAATAACAATGTTTCCATAAAACATTAAGCGATGAAACAGCAAGCCAGAACGATACCAGGAAAACTGGTAGATTTTGATTATAACAGGTATAGATTACCCACTTTTGTGATGCAATTTAAGCCCTCCGTATATCAGGATGGTGATTGCTTTTATGCGGTATTATCCTTTGAAGAGGAACACGATGTTTCGGGCCTTGGAACCTCACCTGAAGATGCATTGATAGACTGGAATGATAAAGTGTGCGAAATGCTTGCCTTATCAGGTCCTTTACGTACATCATTAAGTATCAAAAACAAATAAGCTGCCGTAAAAACCAGCCATTCCTACCCTTACCTAAATTTATTCTGATGAACCACAATATATCTACCGACCTGGTATTTGATCAGGACTATCATGAGCAACCGAATTTTCTCCGCAATTGCCATTTTGAAATCAAAAGACCCTATGATTGTTCGATGATCCAGCTCCATCACTTCTATTTATTGTTGAGACAGGGAAATAAAGTTTCGCCTGTTGATCTGCACTTAAAGATTTTCAATGCAGCGTTTCTTGCATTCTGCTACAATGGAAAAAAACTGGTCGGCATTTCGGCTGTTAAAAGGCCATGTCCATCGTACCTGGAAGAAGTGTATAAAAAAGCTGGTATTATCGCAGGTATAGACAAACCATTTTTAGAAATCGGTTATTCGTTCACCCGTGAATCAGTTCGTAAAAAGGGAATCAGCAGCACATTAAAACGGATGTTACTCAGAAAAATCAGTGATCATCATGGTATTATATTTTCTACCACAGCAACCCCCAGCAGTCAGCGATTTCTTGTAGCCAACGGTTTCCGGGCAAAAGGGAATCCTTATCAGGGTAACTTCGATAACCATATCATCTACTTTGAACGTACGGCCTAATTAATGTTGATTTATGGTGCATTGGCGAATTGAGCAGCCAGTCAGGGATTCGAAAAAAATATTGTCCGCATCATATATCCGGTTTTGGTTGCTATTATCCGATGCTGCTGCTGAAATGCTTTAAGAATAAGTAAAATGGAGAAAGCAGACAAAATACGCTAAACTGCAATGAGCCATTAACGCTAAAATTACTTCATCTCGCTCATTTAAGAGCGGCCAGGCACAGAAGGGTAAAACTGAAAAAATTTCAGCAATGCACTGAAAAATTTTCATAAAAAATGAAAATTTTTCAGGTAAAACCGTTCGCAAACCTGCCTTGAACGCCCTGGCACAGCGCTTGATTAACCAGAGATGTAACCTTTGAAAGAAGGTTAAAGTGTTAAATTAATTGATTTATAGTCCATTTATTATTAAAACATTAAAAGGAGAAAAAACTATGACATTGGTTAAATTCAATCCGGAAAAAAAGAACAGTTCATTATTGCCAGGCTTTAATGACATCTTCGAATCAGTATTAGGCGATACTTTTTTTAACGACCGTCGCTTAAACAGCGTACCTGCAGTCAACATTTCCGAATCAAATGAAGCTTACCACATCGAACTGGCGGCACCTGGGTTAAAAAAAGAAGATTTCAAGGTATCCGTAGAGCGGGATATGTTGAGCATTTCTACCGGGCAGCATACCGAAAACAATAATGAGGGTAAAACCTATAACAGACGGGAATATAGCTACGCTTCATTTACCAGAGCATTTACCCTTCCGGAAAGTGCTGATGTTGATCGTATCGAGGCCGCTTATACAGATGGCATACTCAAACTTAACATTCCAAAAAAGGAAGAAGCTAAAGCAGTCTCCAGACAGATTGAGATACAATAATTTCCCAAGTGCCGCTACATGCGGCACTTTTTATTTGATCATGTACTCCAGTCTATTTAGAAAAAATACAACAGTTTAGCTATGGAAACCCGTTTCACCATCAATATCAGCCTTCAGGGACCAGGTGGAAAGATCACCTATGGCAAATTTTCTCTTGGCAAAGACAAAAAAGAAGCCAGCGAAATTTTCTCCCTGCTAAAAGGCAACGCAGAAGATACTCCAGGCTGTTCATTAAAAATAGAATTTCTGGAAGAAATTATGGAACTGCCCATTCCTATTGGCACCATAAACTGCTCGCTGGATGAGCTAAAAGAAAATATTGCCATTATCTCCAGAGAAATATTCCGTATCGCCCACCTGGAGAATGGAAATATTGATTATTGATATTTCGTGTGATCGATTCTTGTTAAAAAGGGATATTAAGCTTGCCTCCAACTTTTTTGCTTGATCCTGCTGAAACTGATCTATCTGGCACAAAGGAATATCAGCCAGAAATGCCTGGTAAGGCATTTACAACAGGTTCTTCGACAAGCTACCATTCCCAGACTCCAAGGGAATGGTCGTCATCTCGACCGCAGCAACGCGAAGTGGAGAGATCTTTTAACATAGTTCTCCACTACGGTCGAAATGATACTTCGAGATCCACCTGTCCATTCATATTGATTTTTATACAATAAATTATCCCTCAGGATGACAATTCTATATTTATTAGACAGCCTTTAGTTTTCCATTTCCTTGCCAAAAGCATCAAATTTTTTGCCAGCTATATAATATGTGGTTGTTGAAGCTTCTCCATGTACAGAGGCTACGTCATTGTCTCCTCTGTACATTAATGGTACAATCATTCTGCCGGTTACAATATTTAACAATCCGTTTCGCTGTTTACCTTCAGGCCCCTGTGCATCGGTAATTAGCGTAATATCATTGTATACTGGTGATAAACTTGTATTTGCGCAGGCTACTACCAGCTTTCCGGCATTGTTAATCACTCCCCAATAGCCTGCTTTCGACTTTACAAGTGCGTAATTGCCTACAAATTGCTTGATTACCACATATTCAGATAGATCAGCCTTTTTGTTTTTATTCTTATCCATCAGGTATTTGCCCTTGCCATTGCTCACCAGAAGGGCATCGCCAACATAGTTCGTCTCTAGTGCAAAGGTCCCTTCAGGCAGAAAATTTTTTCCTGAGCGGTTATCCAGTAACTTATATTTTTTATTCCCATCATTCGGATTACCCTCCTGTTCAATAAAGATGAAATTACCTTTACTACCGATTGGCTGGGCACTTCCCTGAATAATTGGCTTACCGGCTAGTGTGTATAAACCAAATTCTCCTTCACTGGTTTTCCCATTCTCTCCTGCGGTAATCAGATAATTTCCTGCAATCCATACGTCATAGTAAACCGGTTTCATGATAACGTTGCCATTTTTATCCATCACTCCATTATCATAGACTTTTGCGGGGTCGATATTTCTCTGTTGAAAAAGAACCAGATTTGCATTTAAAGCACGCTTCAGTACATAACCTTTTAGCTTGCTTTGCTCAAATGGAATCATTTTTTTATTCTTCGCATCCAATCTAAAGTATTCGCATTTTTCATCAGCAGTATACTCCTCACAGGTTCCGTAATAAAATGGATTTATAGCATGAAGGATTTTGAAAGAAGGTTTTATTAACCAACTGCCGTCTGCCTGTACAATTCCATAACCGCTTTGTTTTTCACCAATTCCTATAGAAAGACCAGTGGCTATAATATCCTCACTTCTCAGTGTCACCTGATATTCAACCGTTTTAACAGCCGCAGCATAATAAACCACAATCTTGGAAATATCCTGATAAAAGTGATAATTTGACAATTGGGAATTGGTTTCAGCGGCATCTTTTTCAGTGATTGATGAAGGTAAGGTAGCTTTTAGATCTGTAATTAATTCATCCACGTTTTTATATTTCCCTGCGTCGATCTTCTTCGTTGTAGATTTTAGAACTTCATTAAGTTCGTCCAGAAATTTACGTTTAGCAGCTGAAGGAATTGAGTTAGTAGCCGAACTATTATGATCAATCAATCTGCCTTGCGTATCCATTCCTGCTATTGATAGCAGATATCCCTCAGGCCCGTTATAGGTAAAGGTTGCCGAACCGTCGCCCAGCTGTTTAAGTTTTATAGTACCTTCACCAATTTTTTTCTCTGTCTGTTTCTCATCCAATATCACCTTTTCCATCTTAGTGATATAGGTATATTTTACAGTTGCTTTAAGGCTGTCTATTGGCTTTCTCCCCTTAATCATAATATTTTCATGACTGTCTGCCGATCCAATGTTGTCTTTTAAACTGGAATGGTCATGAAAATATAAACCATGCACTATAAATTCACTTCGTAAAACAGTAGATCCGTCTTTTCCTATAGGATCCTGAATAACGGGGGTATAGCCTGGTTTAAGAGATGTTGTGATAACCGAACCTTCAGGGAAGATCTTTTGTGAAAACTCATAGTGCTTAGCCATTTCATTAAGCGCAGGTCCTATGATTTTCTCCGGGCTAATTGTAAATGCAGGTCCGGATATAACGCCTTCAATAGAAGATGGATTACTACTTTTCGCAGGAGTTATCTCCAGCCGTGTATCCATTAATTTAAAAAGCCCTTCAATTTGTTCGGAATTACTTTTTAATAACTCATTAATTTCTTCCAGACTCTTGCCTTTGAATGCATTAACCATTTCATTAGCTAAAGAGTCATTGGATTTAGATTTGGTTTCCACCTGTCCTGAACAGGAAAAAAGATAACAACAGAAAAAGCAGACTACGGCGTAATTTAGTAATTTCATGGCGTGTTTAGTAATAAGCTTCAGGAATAGCGAAATTCATGCCATGTATGGTTCAGTTTTTGTTGCGATGATTCATCACCGGTTCAAAGTAAAACACATGATTTGTACGTATTATTCCCACTACATTGGGTTTGAAAAAATCGCAGACCTGCTTCAGAAAGAATTCCCTAAAGGGATATTATCCATCAGTGGTCCAGGTGAAGATAAAATAGCGCAACTGGTTATAAAAGGCGGGTTATTTAGTCCATCTGTTACGATTAGAGTAAGCTATCGTGAAAGGGCCTTTCCCTCCTACCAGCTTCCGGAAATTGACGACAGTCCGCTAACGGCAAACTTAAAAGGCCTTTACGGATATATTACATCATTACCGGCATCAAATGAACAGTTGAAACATTTGCTGCTGGCTAAAGTCTCTACTATAAATAGCGAGTTTTCTGTAGAACAGGAACCGCAGGACACCAAAGACATAAAACCACTGCTTCAAAAACTAGCAACTGAGTTTGATGCTATTATATTCACACAGCCAGGCACTTTAATCAGCAAGTCTGACGGACAACACTTTTTAGATAATAATTTAGCTCTAATTCTGGATACTTCAGGAAATTCAGAAATTGAGAAACTTAGTGTTAGTATTGAGTCGAAATATTTTGATAAGGAACAATCTCAATTATCTGATGACCAAATCAGAAGAAAAGAAAGAAGTGAAGCATTACTGAAAGTAAGGAGCATCAAAGTTAATTTAAGTTTACCCTGCATTAATGCTGAAAGTGAAACTTTAATCAGAACACCAAAAGAAATTGCGACCAGGTTATGCGTGCTAGCCGTCACTAATTTTGTTGCAAATAATGTAATACCGGCCGATATTGCAATTGCCTATTTGCAGCAATACGATTTATGGGCACAAACCACACCTGCAGAAAAAGAATTCCTGGGTAATCCTACCGAAGCGCGGAAAAATACGGAAAGTTGGAAAAGCGAATGTATTTACACGCTGATGTGGGCCTTAGGTAAGATTGATGAACTTGATTTGCCTGGCCAACTTTGCAATTTAAATGACATCCCTGAACAAGATTATCCTGTTGGTGCGGAAAAAGACCCCAATACTTTTATCAATTCCATCTCTGAAACAAGATCTGCAGCTGAAATTCTGGACGCAAATGACCTTTACTACAGAATCGACTGGGCTTGTGTAGATGCGAGATTGGCAAACGTCCAACTTGCAGAAGCTATTTCCGGCGTAGTATATGAAAGGCATTACGCCCTAAATTGGCTAATCAGGTATGGAGAACAAGATTGGGACGATGTAAGTTGTGATACCTAGCCTATCCCGGTTCGGTTAAAATTCATCCCCCATCATTCAATTACATAACATTGAAAACTCCTTTGGTATAGGCATTCATTATCACATCAGGAAACCATCAGACCCATCAATCACCTGGTGGGTAACCACAACGAAAGCTGGCCTGCACCATGTTGTCGAAGAAAATATTGTCCGATATCCCCTGTAAATTGTCGTATATAACCCTGCAAATTATCTGGTAATAACGTCATCTTTGTTAAGCAAAGTAAAATTCTAAAATAAAAATAATTGTATGTCAGACAACAGCGTTTCATTACACAGAGTTATTAAAGCATCCCCTGAAAAGGTTTACCGTGCTTTTACAGAGCCTACAGCACTTGCATCATGGATGCCGCCTTATGGATTTCTCGGCATCATTCATGACATGGATGTAAAGCCGGGCGGCACGTTTAAAATGTCTTTCCAGAATTTCACCACAGGAAGTACTAACGCGTTTGGTGGCGAATACTTAGAGGTTGTTCCGAATGAACTGTTAAAATACACCGATAAGTTTGAAGATTCAAATTTACCGGGTATCATCGTAAACACCATCTGGTTCAGAAAAACATCCGTAGGTACAGACCTGAAAATATTGCAGGAAAACATACCCGCGATGATACCCCTGGAGATGTGTTATCTTGGCTGGCAGGAATCCCTTGAAAAACTCATTAAACTTGTAGAGCCAAACATACCAGATGCTTAGCAAACCGGCAATCATGCTTATGGATCAGTTTTTGTTACAGGTTCGACTCTTAAAAACGTACCATGAGATGTAAATTTGCCGGTTTGATGATGATGCTGTTAGCTTCAGCATGTAATCCATTTCCAAAGAAGGATAGCCATCCGGAAGTGCCTTTAATTTCCGATTTACTTCAGGATCAGGGTAAGTTTAAGCTGGTTACAGACATGCAAAATTTAAGTGAAATTATCTTTTTAGAAGATGACAGATTTTTTTTGAAACCAGACAGAAGTGATGCTCCGTTTAAAATAATGGACGTAAACCAACGAATCATTTTTGAGAAAACTTATGACTGGGAGCTACCTTTTTTTATAGATAAAAAGGGTAATCTTTATTTTAATCGTAAAAAATACTTCTATCCGGATTATCGCAAATCCCAGGATTTCAAAAATGTAGTTTTTACAGACAGTCTGAGTGCAAAGTCGGAAGCGCTTAAAATTGAAAATGACAGTTTAAAACGTTTGGCACTTCATCAATATGAAACAGCACTTTTAAAACGATACGGTTACAAACCTTGTGAATATGTAACGGTACATCAGGAACGATGTAATATTTTTGAAATAAAAGATGAAACCTTATTTGTGCGCAATGACTATCTTTTCAACAGTGAATTTTCGAGAACTGCAAAAAACGTAAAAGAATTTGATGATGATGTTTTAGTTCGATGGAAAAAAGGCAGGCTTCCCTCTCCGGTATACATGTCTTATTATAAATTAGGTGACCTTAAGTTCAAGGCGGAGAACTTGGTTCTGCCACAAGTGATTGCCTTGCACGGCATCAAATATCTTTATTCCCCCGGTTTTGGATTGTACAGGATCATAGAGTAATTGCCCTGCCTTTTGCTAATTCTTTAGCATATTTTATATCAAACTATAAAATAATATAGATACGCAATTCTTCGTGCATTTTGGCTGCAATGATTACCTTGTATTCTTATTTCTCATCGTTCAATCCATTATGAAATTACCAGAACAGCCTCTATGACTAAAAAAATATTTACAATTTTTGTGTTATTTATCGTTTTATGCTCTTTTAGAGCAGGTTTTTTCCATCAAACACTAGGCGATTTAGCCGCAATTGACTTCCCTGATAAACCTCAAACCATTGATACCTTAGGGCAACATGTACATCATTATAGTGATTCATCAGGCTTTTATCTTGCCGGTCTTTCTGATCTTAGTAAAAACGGAGCAGGTTTTAGTCACAATGAACTTGACAGCCTTTATTCCGGATTCATTGGAGGAACATTAAAAACATCAAAGGGCGAACTTGTCAGTAAAAAGCCTTACCATCTCGATGGGTTGCAAGGATATGAGATTAAGTATGTAACCAACAATCCTAATTTATCAAATTTACGGTTTAAAAGGATTCTGTTCCTGAACAGTCAAATGCTTTATGTTGACTTCTGGACGGATAAGGATAAAGACGAAGTCTCTAAACCCGCCCGGGAGCGCTTTTTCAATTCCTTAAAGATTACCGCTAATAAGGCGAGCCGACAACAAGGTACTTCCAATATGGGAAATATAGCATTTGGATTAGGATATATTGTTGGCCAAGCGATAGTGTGGGTAGTGCTGGCAGGAGTAATTCTCGTTATTGTTTTCTTTATCATCAATAGAAATAAAAAACGGCCTCTGTAATCGCCTAGCCTTTTCCCATTGAATACTGTTTCCTGATGCGGTATTCAGGCTTCTGCGTAAAAAGATACAAACAGATCAGAAAAACCCACTCTAATGGCTTCATCAGTAAGTATGTTATATTTGATAAGCGTTCATTATTGATTTTTTTTGATAAATTATATCCATACTGGTCTTCAATGCCTGTAAACTTCTTAAACTGTGTTTCGTAAAGAGCCATGTATTTCAAAAACCTGATGCACGGCAACTGGTTACATTTTCGAAGAGGGGCCCGGGCATAAATGCAAGCCCATAAAAAATAAGTAAAACTATATTTTGGCTTACATCAGCGATTTCGGCACTTAACACAAAAGCATTTTGCGAAGCAAAAAATAGCGTTGCAAGATATAAAAACCCCTATTGCCGGTAGAAGGCAGCGTAAAAGATTTGCTTTCGGGGATAATTTGAAGAAAAGATGGGCCAAATCTCCAATGCCATCAGGCTGTTACCATGTCTCCTTTCTTACCAGAGCCTTAATTCTGCGGTTTGTAAAAAAGGGGCCTTTTGTTATTTAATTTTGATCATGACAACCCTGAAAACCATAATTTTAGTATCTTAGGATAATCAAAAAGGGATGATCACCCAAATCGATCCATCTGATTAAAAATCTCCAAAAAGAATATTCCAATTCCACCTTCACCCCACATCTACCCCACGTTTAAGCCACCTTCCGGCCAGGTCTGCTTCGTATCTGCTTGCACACTACTTCACACTTACTTCGGTTGAGCTGTAGCCTTGGTTTAGATGAGCTAGATCAAAAATTTACCTCGATTTCGATTGGCAGGTTCACAATAGCCAAATAAAAGGTAAAGAGAAAGTTAGCCTAAGGTATTGTTGGTCTACAGCTGTGTCGGAGCAGCACGGGGTAAAAGGCAATAAACAGCGGTTCGGGATTTCAGCATAGTGAAATCGTTTTCCAATGAGCGTTGGAGGATTTATGTGATCGTCAGCCGTAAGGACATTACTAATAGGATTAGGCTTAGCCCCCAAAATACCTCAAAGGGAAAGAACAAGGAGCATTCTGCTAAGCTTAGGGAATTTAACCGTAAAATCCAATTATCATTGCTAATGATTTACAGAATTTTAGTTCTATTTTTGCAGCTCTAAATTGCTGATTTATTTAGGAACTCTTTTCTGTAAAAACTATACAGGCTTAATATCAAAAACTTGACGATACAACCTTTAATTGAATATTTTAAAAAGTACCTTCCTCTAAATTCCGATGAAATAATTTTGCTTTCCGAAAGAGTAACGCCAAGGAAAATAAAACGGAGACAGATGATCTTACAGGAGGGCTTTATTTGCAAACATTATACATTTGTTGAGAAAGGCTGCTTTAAAATGTATGGCATTGATGAAAAAGGGACGGAACATAATCTAAGGTTTGCAGCAGAAAATGATTGGGTTGCTGATCTGGGGAGTTTCTATTCGGGAAAACCAAGCAAACTATTCATAGAGGCAATTGAACCTTCTACCATTTTGCAAATTGAGAAGCAAGACTTGCTTTATCTTTTTGTGAATTCACCAAAGTTTGACAGAAACTTTCGGGTGATCGTGGAGGAAAAATTTATTGAACTTCAGACCCGCTTGTTACAAAATTTCAGTTCAAATGCAGAGCAACGATATTTGGATTTTCTTGAACAGTATACCGAGTTATCTTCAAGATTACCCAATGCTCAGATAGCTTCCTATTTGGGCATAACACCTGAATTTCTGAGCAAAATCAGAAAAGATATATCATTAAAATAATAGTTACCCTTAAACTACATTAAGACTATTTATTAAGCTTGTTTATTGGCTGAAGAGACATTTGTAAACCATCTTTGCATTGTATAACAACACAGTTTTACAAGTCAAAAAAATATAAAATGGGAACAACAAAAGAATTCCTCAATCAATTTTTACAATTTATTAATACTGCTGATGAAAATTTGTCTCAACAATTAATAAGTCCAGCTGCGAAATTCTATGTGCCGTTTCAGGCTGATCCGTTGCAAGGGCCTAAAGGTTATCTAACGCTTATAGGAATGATGCGCAGCGGCTTTCCTGATATTCAATGGAGTATTGAAGATATGATCACTGAAAATGACAAAGTAGCCGTTAGATTTACAATGAAGGGAACCCATAAAGGAACTTTCTTTGGCGTACCCGCAACCGGAAAACCGATCGCAGTTAGCGCAATGAATTTTTATCGTTTATCTGACAACCAGATAATTGAAGAAATAGGACAACCTGATTTGCTAGCTTTAATGACTCAAATCGGAGCTATACCACAATAAAACTTTCGTTGCAAAAGTCTAGCGAGATGGTTTTAAATAAAGATCACGAAAAAATTAAAAACTTGAAATCACATGTATAACTAGCACTTGTTCAAGTTCATTAGGATTTAGGGGTATGGTTATTTTAGAAATAATTCTTTATTTTGGTGTTAACACTCAATATCATATCCATGCACATAGAAACACGTAAATTACATTTGATAGAAGAAATGCTCAAAGTAAAGAGTGAAGCTACTTTATCTGCTTTGGAGAAGCTATTAAAGAATAACAATAATAGAACAGTTAAGAAAACGCCAAGCTTAAAAGATTTTTCTGGAATCTGGTCTAAGGACGAGACGGAAGAAATGGAACGTATAATTACAGAATCTTGTGAAACAATCCACGCAGATGACTGGAAGTAATCTATTAGACACTAATGTGGTTATTGAGTTATTTAAAGGCAATCCAACAATTACAGCGTTTCTTGAAACCTTAGGGGAGGAAATAAATATTCCTTTTGCTGTATTAGGAGAACTATATCTGGGTGCTTACAGATAAGCTAACCCAAAGAGCACATTAAACAGATCAACTCAACTCTTTTCTAGAAAGGTGTAATGTTCTTATTGCTGATGAAGAAACAGCAAATCACTATGCCTTAACCAAAACTGCCTTGTTGCAAAAAGGTAAGCCAATACCGGAGAATGACATGTGGATAGCCGCAGTATCAAAGCAATTTGACCTAAAGTTACACACCAAGGACAAGCACCTTAAGGAAATAGACAACCTGAATTTAAAGAGCTGGTAAAGTATTATTAATTATTTATCCCCCCAACTTTTTTGCCTGATCCAAATTATCAAATATTAATATATTTGAAAGATGAGAACTTGATCATCAGGTACAGGTTATTGACTAAATGCACTATTTTTATTTGTATTGTCGCCCCCTATATAATCTATAAGCCATTTATTATCAGTTTTTGTCAATTGAAAAATCATATTAACATTTCTCTTAAAATTTATCCCAACTAATGCCTTATTATATATGACTAAAATTTTAGTGATTTTTAATGTCCCTATATTTTCTAAAATTTCTTCTGGTTCGAACGTGTTGAGTACGATATCCTGGTCTAAACCTTCAATTTTGATTAATTCCCCATCTTTAGGCTTATCCCCAAGAAATTTTTCATAATAGTTGAAATATTCTTTTAATTGCTCAATATATAATTCCGAAATTAAGCCACTATGCCTAAAATTATTATAATAAAGTTCTAAACTATCACGATCAAAATATCTTTTTCTGTCTCCCGTTCCGTCATATCTGGGTACGAAATAGTATTCTCCTAACTTTTCTTCTTTTCCCTCTTTATGCCATTTTAGAAACTTAACTATGGTGCCCTTAATAGCTTTGTCATATACTTGGGAGTAAGATTTGTTACATGTGAACAATAAAAGGACAAATAATATTAGTAGATATCTCATTTTTTTTATTTTTTTATGCTATTACGAACTTGGGTGACAATATAATCATGCATACCCGGATAATTTCTATAGTCAGTAACAGCTGTTTTCCCTGTGATTTTTCCTGTAGTAGAATTATAATAAAGTCGGTTACTGAAACTTGCACCCGTAGAAGGGTTATTAGTTGCGTTATCTACAAATTGTAAAAATTTTCCTTTTTCGTCAGTCCCCATTCCTACAACAACAACAAAATGATCTGTTGAGTTATCTGGATTTGCTGCTGGGGCACCCGATCTATTGTCAACACCTATTAATACTGGGATTTTTTGTGCCAATGCACTAATTATATAACTCAGCGCCTTTTTTGTTTCAGCTAAGTCAACACCTGTTGATGTTTTATATATTTGAAATGTTTGGCTCCATGGTAAATAACAGTTTGGACCGTTTTTTGAAAGAAGTCGTCGTGAAAACATTTTCATTCCTCGTTATATATAATGATCTGTGAAAAGAATGTCCGAAATTTTTATTTCATACCGGAATAATGGATCATCATCCAGAATTGAAAACTCATCTACCACTTCGTTTAAAATATCTCTACTTAACCAAATTGCTCTAATTGAGTTTACGTTACTGCATCTATATATTTCATCGCAAATTTCTGATTCATTGATGTTAACGTAATGAGGTACTTCATATTCATATCTACTATGAGCTAATTTTGCACTATGTTGATACACCGAAAAATAATTAAAAACACTTAATTGACATATAAATCTTTTTTCTTCACTTATTTGAATAAGAAATCTTATACATCTATCGTGATTAAAAAAATGGGTAAAGTTTTCCATTTTAATATTTGGGAAGCTATTACTCAGGTTACTTAAAAAAATAGTTGAAGCATTTGGGTTCTCCTTCTCAAATTTTTTGATTTGCACATTAATATTTTCAGTAGTAGTTATAGAACCCTGATCATAAAAAAAATCTCTTTGAAACTGATTTTTGATTATCTGATAAATTTTTTCTTTTATATTATCCATTTATTGACAATTTGTTCCGGTTACCGATGTATGAGGAGGCGTTTTCCCTGTTAATCTAGCACTTACTCTTGCACCGGGTATCACTGCCCCTAGTTGTATTTGCATTAATTTAGCCACCGATTTACCTAAGGTACCAGATTTTATAAGAATTGTTAGTCCTTTTGTTCCATAGCTTCTTTCAAGTCCTATCATTGTAGTGTTCGCAGCTAATGCAGCTTCTTTTGCAACTATCGCATTAGGAAGATCACCAGGCACTCCAACTGTCAAATCAAAACTCCCAGTAGCATATATGCTTGCTGTTGTGATAAGATCCCAAATGTTTTCCAAGTAACTTTCTGGTAGTACATTAATTGTTAAATCCTTTACCGCTGTTTCTTTCCATCCTCTAGAGTTGTGACTGGGATCTGGTATGACAACAGTTGAAAATAAAAACCCCACCTGAAATTATTTCAAAGCCATAATTTAAAATAAAAATTTACACAACTCTCCATGTCCCTAATAACGCTTATCTGTCATAGTCCATCCGTTACAAATACCTACACCAGAATAAATCCTATTTATTCTTAGGTTATGTTATGCAACGGCCTCCAATTCCAATAAGGTATGGGAATTGGTGAGTGTGCCGAGTTAAATGGATTTAATTGCATCTGCTGTAATCGGAAAGCCCATATCGAAAACACGTTAATGAGTATAATAAACGGCATTCTACAATTGGTTAAAATGGGTGTTCAACACCTTGATCTCTTCTTTAGAACCGATAGCCCAGGCCACCCTTTGCATTCCATCGCTTAGGGTCGCAATTCCGATTAGTGGCCATCTCCGCACGGTTTCTCTACAGTAATCCTTAGATAAACAGGAACAGCACCTTTAAGATAGTTTTTTGGTTTCTTCAGGTAGAAGAGCAGACTGAAATTAGTTTTCATAATCGACTGATTTAAAGTTAACAAAGTTAGCCTTGCAGTCTAATCGTATCAAGTCGTTAAATGATTTAACTTTTTGTAAGTCAATAACTTACGTTGTTTTTAGTGAGTATACCACTTTATAAAACTACTCACCGAATCACTCACTTTTTTTATGCGATTTATTGCATATTTTGGGTTTTCCGGTAAAACAAAAAAAAGCTTGCAATCATTAGATTTACAAGCTTTTACGTAGTTTTGATACTATCTTCTGTGATCCCGCTGGGATTCGAACCCAGGACCACTACATTAAAAGTGTAATGCTCTACCAGCTGAGCTACGGAATCATTTTCTCCCTTTCGAGGCTGCGAAGTTAGGAATTAAATTCATTCTTGCAAAAGGTAAATCCAAAATATTTAATAGAAAGTTAACAATAACTAAATAAAATGGAGTTAAATATTTAGGAATCATCAGGTTAAATGCGAATAAAAAAATCATTTTTTCTCCTTTTCAGTTAACTGATTCCAAGTTAATAAACCTCTTAAAGAAATATGTATTTAACCTGCCTAAAATCTCTTAGAATCGTTATTATCCTTTTACCATAAACAACCGAAAAGCGAATTACCAGCAATACACATTACCCTAATTTTTATGAATTTGTAGCTGATTAGCAATCGACATTCCCCTTGGTTGTAAGGAGAATAATGATTTTTTTATTTTTATAATTATTTTCACTTTTACATATATACTTCCTTTACCCTAATGAATATTGAAAATATTTATGGTGAAGATAAATGGGCTACGCTTGGTGGTTTCTCGCCAATTATTACAGTCTTTAGGTCTTACCATGCACTTACTCCAGAAATGGAGGAAATTATTAACTGTTACACATTCCCTGTACGTTTTGCTAAAAACAAACATATCGCTTCGCCATTAAAATACAACCGCTACATTTTTCTTATTCTGGAAGGAGCAGTACATGGCTACCTTAAAATGGGAAATAAAAAGATTACCACCTGGATTGCTGCAGAAAATGAATTGGCAGGAACCATCAGGAATTTATGGGAGAATGAAAGCTCTGATGAGTACATTGAAACAATAGATCCGGTATTTGCGATTGCGATTCCGCATGAAATGTCGAAACTGCTTTACGAAAATTTTCCTATCGCAAACTATGTTGGTAGAAAGATGACTGAAATTTATTTTCAGGGAGCATCTGAGAGAGCCTATATCTGCAGGCTTCCTACCGCATTAAAACGCTACCAAAGGTTCCTGATTTCTTACCCACACCTGATTAACCGTGTACCATTAAAGTACGTGGCCTCATTTACGGGCATGAGGCTCGAAACATTGAGCAGAATCAGGAGCATGATTTAACTGAAACCGCAAAGAAGTATCTTCTAAATTGATGCGTAAAACTTTTGCGTAAAAAGATGTATTGCTAAAAAATCAAATCCAACCTATATGTTCATCTGTTAATGATAAAGCAGCAATAGCCATTATGTTAAGCATATACTAACATAATGGCTATCGTTACAATTAAAACTTTAATTTCCTTAAGTCCTTTAATTATATTGGTGAAGCGTTAACCTAAAGGAAATGAAGATATTATTTTTTCAACTCATTTAAAATAGCTTTATTCAAACTGGTTAACGTCTTCTGCGCAGGTTTAAGCAGTTCAAAAACGACAATTTCATTCTTTCCTTTTTTAAGCCATTCTGCTGGCAGATAAATGGTTTGTTGCGGTCCGATACCCCAATATTTACCTAAATTATGTCCGTTAACCCAAACCAGTCCTTTCCCCCATTTGCGCATATCTAAATAAGTATCGGCAACTTTTGTTAAATTAAAGGTAGCTGATTTAAGTGCTGCTGCAGATTGACTACTTACTTTAGATTGCATTTTTTTGGTATCTATTTTATCAAATGGCAATGGATACATTTTCCACAATTTAATTTCTTCTCCATTAAAAGTTACGTTTTTAGTAATCCCTTTATTATTTTTAAGTAAGTAAGGGCCAAAATTAATTCTCCCCATGTTTTCTACCAGGATATCCAATTGCACATGGCCAACAGGAAGATTAAGCATCAAACTATCCTGGTAAAGTCTTCTGTCTAAAACACCTACAAGTTTTTTATTGATATATACTAATCCGTAATCGCGCAGCTCGTTGATTTTAATAACACCTTTGCGTCCGCCTTTTATTGTACTGCTGTACAATACAAAACCATAGGGCTGGTTAAGGGCTTCGAAGGTTAGTGGTTGTTCATTTAATTTTGGTTTTCCAATCAGGCTAAAAATATCGGTTGATTTGGCAAATGTAATTGCAGGCAATGCCGCTGCTGGCTTAGCGCCGGGTACATCAGGAAGTATCTGGTTTGCAGGCAGATTCTTTTTAATCGCTTCGCGAAAAAGCATAAATTTTGCTGTTGCATTACCTGCTTCATCTAAAGGTGCATCATAATCATAACTACTAATCTGTGGTTCGTAAGCTGTAGAATCATTAAAGTTGGCCCCGTTCATAAAACCTCTGGTTGTACCACCATGAAACATATACATATTAATAGAAATTCCACCTTTAAGTGCTGTATCCAGCTTATTGCCGTATGTTTTTGGATCTACCTCATGGTGTTTTGTACCCCACCAATCGAACCATGCCGGATACCATTCTGGTACAAAATAAGGTCCGGAACCATTGTTATATTTATTAATTAATGTTCTGATCTGAGCTGGATTATCGATACCATTTACGCCTGGAAGCAAGCCCGCCAAATGACCGCCTTCCAGTGCCGGAACCGGATCGCAGGTGGAAAGTACACCATCAAAACCGGCATCTTTAAACAGCTGAGCATTAATTTTCAGGTATTCTTTGTCATTTCCATAAGAACCATATTCGTTCTCCACCTGCACCATTAAGATATTGCCACCGTGGTTAATTTGCAAAGGTGCTAAACGTTTACCGATCTCTTTAAGGTATTCTTTATATTCTTTTAAATACTGTGTTTCTTTACTCCTAACCTGCAAACCTTTAATATTCTGTAACCAAAATGGATAACCGCCAAATTCCCATTCGGCACATACATACGGACTAGGGCGAAGCAATACCCATAAGCCTTCTTCTTTTGCAATGCGCACAAATTCGGCAATATCATTATTACCAGAAAAATCAAACTGATCTTTCTGAGGCTCGTGCACATTCCAAAACACATAGGTACCAATCGTATTTAAACCCATGGCTTTAGCCATTTTCATTCTGTCGCGCCAGGCTTCTCTAGGTATACGGGGATAATGCATTTCTCCCGAAATGATCTGAAAAGGTTTATTATCGAGCAGAAAAACAGAGTCTGCAAGTTTAAAAGTGTGCTGAACTTGTGCGAATGCACCAAAGCTGGCAAAACAAGTAATTAAAATTACTTTAATCATTACATGTTTTAGGGTAGGTTTCATTTAGGATGTGTTAAATATTAAAAAATCAAAAACATAGTTTTCCCATATCGGTTTATAAAGTGCTTTTCAGCTCAAACAAATAGGATGGGATTAAAAAATGAGGTGTGTTATCATTTCAAATCAATCAGGTTTAATTACTGAGTACAGTGGTAACAGATTTAGCCGGAATACGAACACGTTTGGTATCCTGGTATTGTTTATAGGGTGATAAATTATATTCGGCTGAGGTAACATAAGTTTGAACAAATTTTTGTTTATTCCCCTTTACCTCAATATCCAGATCAAGATCGTTTTCTGTAGGGTTAACTACTACTGTTACGAGCTTTTTATTTTGCAGATAGGATGATACATCAACCTGAGGTACATTTACCCCGGATGTTTTAACCTGAAGGCGTTTACTCCCTGGACTAACAAAACGACTATAATTACCGAGGGCCCATAACATTTTACTATCATAAACCTGCCCATCTGTTTTATTTTTGTCGATATAAACCAAACCATCCTTATAATCGCTGGCTGAGATGCCCAGCCACCACTGCCATGACGTAGCGTTTGATAAAACCAGGTCGTGATGGATTAACCGGGCGATAAATAATGCAGGAGCCATACCAAGGTCGCGCTTTTCTCCTTTCATTAAACTATCGCCTAAAATGCAATATTCAGACATCCAATACCTTAAACCTTTTATCTGAGCTACTGCCGCTCCTGTTTTTTTTCGCACAGTAATAAACTTTTGCTCCGGACTTGTTGTAAAATAGCTATGGCCGGAAATAGATTGATCTATGCCCGGTAGGTTGCCGACATAATTGGGTGATGAAGGATTAAAGAACTGATATACCTGGTTTCCTTTTACACTATTGCCATTATCGTATAAATAATCGAGCTGGCCAGCCTCTCCTATTTGTATTTTGGTTTTAACCTGATTTTTAACAAAGGCTTCATTAATACCCCTGTAAAGTTGAGCAAGTTCGTTATTGTTATAAGGACAGCCTTCCTGGTTGTGTTCATTCCATTTCCACTGCGGCTCATTAGCAGGGCTAAGGTAATTTAGCGCTATCCCGGTTGTTTTTTTTATTCCGTTGATGGTAGTTACAAGATCGGCAGCAAATTCCGGAAGTTTTTCAAAATTCAAATTGCAATTGCCATCTGTAGAATAGGCTTTCCCATTTTTGGTAAACAGGACATGCGGACTGTTTACAAAGCCGATAAACTGTTTCACTCCCCGGGTTTTGGCTGCTTTTAAAAACCAGACTTGCCCTGGCATCGCGTTCCAGTTATAAGTACGATCTGGCTGCAAAAAAGCATATTGACGACGCCATTCGTCGCCAATATTGCTTGCCTTACCTTGGGCGGCACTACCGCCACCTATACTGAAACGCCAGATGTTAAGCCCGATACCAAGGGGCTGCCCTTCTTTTGTGGTTTGGGTACTAAAAAGCAAATCAGCCATCTTATCCTTTTTCTCTGCAGGCCATAATCCGGCAAACTGACAACTCCAGGCATCAGAAGCGCCAAAGCCTTCTATAGTCTGAAATGTGCTGGCAGGATCAATTTCTATTTTCAGAATAGTTTCTTGTGCAAGAGCTGTTCTGCCACAGAAAAATAAGGCCAGGCAGATAAAAAAACTGTTAATATGTTGATATGACTTTACCATGTAAAACTTAATTTCTATTTATTGTAACCAGGGTTTTGCTCCAATTTACCACCTGAAGCTAAAATTTCGGCTCTTGGTATAGGTAACCAATAGTGTTTGGTTTCAAACTTGCGCCCGTCTAAAGCAACCTTAGGTGTATAAGTAAACCCACTGCCTGTTTTGGTAATAATCATTCCGCCAGCAGGTTTGTTTTCGGTTACATCGGCAATTTTCCATCTTCTTACATCATAAAAGCGATGTTCTTCAAAAGCGAGCTCTACCCTGCGCTCATAACGAACAGCATCACGCATTTGTGTCTGCGTAAGTCCAACAGCCAGTTCAGGCATATTAACACCTGGCCTTGCCCTTACCATATTAATGGCTTGCCTGGCCGACATGGTCGATCCGGCAGGAACAGCGTCAGGTCCGTAAGCTTCGTTAGCCGCTTCAGCATAGTTAAGCAAAATTTCTGCATATCTAAAATAGATCCATGGCTGAAAACCTGCATTACCCCAGGGGTTTTGCAATGGATAGGCATCATTCATAAATTTTTTGAGGTAATACCCGGTTTTGCTGGTATTCCAGTTATCATTTCCATCTTTACTGTCTTTTCCCCCAGGAATAAAAGTTTCTACATTACGCTCGCGATAAGCTGCTCCATTGTATAAAATGGTTGCGGCAAAACGCGGATCACGACCTTTGTAAGGTTCATTGATGTCGTAACCAGAATTAGGGTCGCTAATGGGTTTCCCGTTGGCCATTTCATATTCATCAACCAGGTTCTGCATTGGTAAATTTCCGCCCCAGCCGCCATAACCGTTTGGTCCGTTGGCAATTTCTAAGTGGGTATGATTGGCATTTTTGGTAAACAACCTTGCAAAAATAACCTCATTGCTTTGGTCAGTTAAAAACAAGTTCGCATATCCACCGGTATATATTCCATATTTATTTAAAGAAATAACTGCCTGCGCTGCTGTAACAGCCACCTGCCAGGTACCTGCATTATACAACGGACTCGCTGCATATAACAATAAGCGCGATTTGAGCGCTAGTGCCGCACCTTTGGTTGCCCTTCCTACCATCCAGCTTCCGCTATTATCTAAAGGTAAATCTGCTGCAGCCTGGTCAAGCTGTGCAGCGACATAATCTATACATTCTTTAATCGAGGCGCGTTGAAACAATGCCGGATCCTGCAAATTATCAGTTAGGTTGGTTACCTTATCGCCCATTAAAACTACGCGGCCATAGTTGCGAATTAAATCCTGGTAACGGAAAGCCCTTACAAATTTAAGCTCTGCTACCAATTGTTTTTTATGCGCGGCGCTCATTTCAATTTTAGCAAGCACACCAAGCGCATAATTACATTCTCTTATACTTCTGTAACTCCTGCCCCAATATACACCCGCACTTCCTAAATTTTCAGGTTCCAACTGTCCTCTTTGGATTAACCAGGTAGCATCGTCGTTATTATAAACAGATTCATCGGTAAAAGAACTCCACATGCTATACTCGAAACCTCTGCCAAAACCCGGTGCAGAGCCATCCGCTTCTTTGTCCTGCAATCGGGTACCAATGTATCTGTTCGTTATAAAAGCTTCCAATACCGCAGTATCTGTTTCTACAGTGGTGGTTGCAATACGATCTGTTGGTTCTACATTTAAAAAATCTTTCTTACAGCCCACAATACTCATGGAGATAAGAGACAGGCCTAAAAGTGATGTATATATTGATTTGTTATTCATGGTGTTTAGAATTTAATATTAGCGCCTAAATTAATAATGCGTTGCTGTGGATAGAACTGGCCACTACCATTGTTTCCTTCAGGATCGTAATCTTTAACTTTTGAGAATGTTAACAGGTTAAATGCACTCGCATAAAACCTTAAGCCAGATACATTTATTTTTTGAAGAAATGCTGCTTTAACATTGTAGGCAAGCTCTACGTTTTTAAGTCTTAAAAAAGAGGCATCATTTAACCAAAACGTATTGGTAAACTGTCCGCCACTGATGGCATTCGAAGCACGATCGGTTACCCTTGGATAAGTTCCATTCGGATTTGCGGCACTAAACCTGTTATCGGCCCAGCTGCTGTAAAAGTTACCAATGCTTCCTGCTTCAGGCAAAACGTATTGACTTACCTGTCCCTGGCCTGATAAAACAAATGATAAATCGAAATTTTTATAAGAAGCTCCGAAATTTAAACCATAAGTAATTTGAGGGGTATTGCTATATGGCGTTCTGGTTTGATCATCGGCAGTAATTTTGCCATCGTTATTATAATCCAAATACTTCAAATCGCCTACTTTAGCACCACTTACATGGGGGTAAGCATCTAACTCTTGTTGCGTTCTAAATATGCCAATACTATTGTAAAGGAGATCAACATTTAATGGTCTGCCCGTTTTGCGTTGATAATCTAAAGTACCACTGGCTTCATCAATAAAAATTACTTCACTTTTGGCATAGGTTATATTTCCAGAAATATTCCATTTCAGATTCTCGCCATTATGGTTATAGCCTAAAGTAGCCTCAAAGCCATTACTGTTTACTTTCCCAATATTTTCTGAAGGTACTAATGGCGTATAGTTCACACTCTTATCATCGTATGGATTTACGATACCTGAAGAACCTGGTACTGAAGCATTTCTGGTGGTTAAAATATCGGAGCGTTTTTGCTGAAAATAAATGGCTTCGATGCTAAAGTTTTTAAATACTGTAGCGTTAATTCCGATATCGAGTTTTTTTGCTACTTCCCAGGTAATGTTTGGGTTTGCCAATTTAACCAGGTTCACGCCAGGTTGTATGGTTGATGTTGTTGCACCAGGGCTTTGAGCTACGAAGCCATTGCCCACCAATACATAATTATCAAAATACTGGAAACCATTTACATTATCGTTACCCAGCGCACCATACGATGCACGGATTTTTAAGTTATCAATAAACTTAACGCTTTCGTTAAACCATTTTTCTTTTGAGATCACCCAACCTGCAGAAGCGGACGGAAAAACACCATACTGTTTCCCTTTTGGAAAAATGGATGATCCATCAACACGCAACTGGCCTTCAAAAAGATACTTGTCATCATAAGTATAAGCTAAACGGCTGATTATACTCCGGCGGTTATAATTAGAACTATAGCCCGAGTTCAGAAAATCGGTAGCGGCTGTGCCGCCTTGCGAAAGCTCAGGCAGTGATGTAGATAAATAATTAAAGCGTTGCGCATCGAAATATTCTAAATGATTTTCACTTTGTTCGTAACCCACAAAAGCATTAATATCATGCAGGTTAAACTTACGGGCATAGTTCAATTTAATATTTGAAGTAAGCAGCGATTCGTTTTTATGGCTTTCGGTTAAAGTTGCTTTTTGATTGTTACCACCAACGATTACACTTTTGTAGATTTGTGAACCTGTATCGTATTGATACAACAGGTAAGGTTTGTTAAAACTTTTACTAAAAACATTTGATTTATCTGCCGAGAAAAAGCCATCTACAGAAAGTCCCTCTACCCCTGGTATAATAAATGTAGCCCTTAAGATTCCGTTTAAAACCTGTGTAGGATTTTTATTGGTGCCACCGATATCGGTAACCTGCACCGCAGGGTTTGCGTTTTCTATACCCGTTGTTGGCAAACCATTTGGGTAATATGCCGCTGCAATTGGTTTTGCCCTATAAATGGATCTAAATATATCGCCTGCCCCAACTTGCGGAAACACTCGATTCTCTTGTCTGCCTGATACTGATAAGCCCACTTTAAGGTACTTAGAAACATTGGCATCTATATTCGTACGGAAATTGTATTGATTGTATTTAGTTGCTCCATTTTTGTACAACCCATCCTGAGAAACAGTTCCTAAGGACATGTAATATTTCACATCTTCACTACCACCATTAATAGAAAGGCTATGCTGGCTCTGTAAAGCTGTTTTTTCTAAAGTTTGATCCAGCCAATCGGTGTTAGGGTATAATAACGGATCGGAACCATTACGGAATTTTTCGATCTGATCTGCGGTGTAAGATTGATTAAGACCGCCTGCAGGATTGGAATCGAAACTAATTTCGTTCATAATCTGTGCATAAGTTGCAGCATCGGCCATTTTAGGCAACCTTGTTGGCGAGCTAAAGCCCTGGTTAAAACTATAATTGATAGTTGGTTTACCCGTTTTTCCTTTTTTCGTAGTCACTAAAATTACGCCATTGGCTGCTCTGTTACCGTAAATAGCTGCAGAAGCATCTTTTAATACCGATACACTTTCGATGTCGTTGGGATCTAAGCGTTCAAGTCCGCCAATTTGCCCGGGAATTCCATCTACAACAATTAATACATTATTGCTCCCGGTAGTAGCAAGCCCCCTTACTGTAATGGTAGAACCATCAACGCCAGGTTCGCCACTGCGGTTATTTACGATAACTCCCGAAAACCGGCCCGCTAAAGAGTTTGACAGGTTTGGTTGCGGACTCTTTACCAGGTCGGCTCCCTTTACCTGCGATATTGATCCTGTAAGCGTTGCTTTCTTTTGTGTTCCATAACCAACCACTACCAGTTCGTTTAGTGTTTTGGTATCAGAACCAAGCTGAACATTAATGGTCGTTCTATCGCCAACTGTTTGCTCCTGACTGGTGTAGCCTACATAAGAAAAAACAAGTACGTCTGTAGTGGCTGCCACGCTGATACTAAATTTACCTTTTGCATCGGTTTGAACCGCTTTTTCGGTTCCCTTAATTTTAACCGCTACCCCCGGAAATGTAGCTCCGGTTTCGGTTGTTACTGTACCCGTTACCACAATTTCTCTAAGCTGTCTTTTTATCCCTGTTTTAACGGAAACTAAAGATGCCATTGCCGGTAAACTGATGGATACGATAAATAGAAATGCCAGTGTTTTAATTGTAAAGAATTTTGGCAAAAATCCTTTCAGAACTTTTCTTCTCATATTTGTTTGCAAGTTTAATATTTGGTTAGCAGATCAATTTTATAACCTACCCAACAGAACCCTCTATCGGAATCGCGATTATAGCACTGCTTTATGAAAGGCTAAATTAGCGCCAACAAACAACTCCTATAGGGTGCAAACAATCCAAATTAGAGGGGCAAACAGACCGGATTATGCCCTAAATAAGGTTTTAAGACATATTGCAGAAAAACGGGCAAATAAATACAATTTATGATTTACCTTTTTTGCCAGTCGAATTTAATTGGATATGATTGGAAAACGGCTTCCTGAATTTTTTAATATACTGTGATGGATTCATGTTAAACAGTTTATAAAACTGCTCTCTAAAATATTTAGGATCGGTAATGGCTACCATGTAAGAGGTTTCCTGAATGGTTTTATCGGTATTGATAAAAATTTCGGCCGCTTTCCTCAACCTGATGAAACGGATAAAGCCATTGGCAGACTGACCTGAAATGGATTTTATTTTACGGTATAAATTAGATCTCGACATACCCAGGGCGGTTGACAGGGTATCGATATTAAAATCAGGATCGGTAAGGTGTTCTTCTACAATGCGGATGCAGTTATCTAAAAATTCTTTGTATTCTGCAGAGATTTTGGTATTGTTTGAGTTGAGCGTAATTTCATTATAAAAATACTTTTGCAGGGCATTTTTACTCTTTAATATACTGGCTACCCTTGCTTTTAAAAAGTCCTTATCAAAAGGTTTACTGATATAGTCGTCGGCGCCACCTTCAATTCCTTTAAGCTTAACCTCCGGAGCAGAAATGGCAGTAAGTAAAATAATTGGAATGTGAGAGATGGAAACATCTTCTTTTATTTTACTGCATAGTTCTATACCCGTTATGCCATCCATCATTACATCGCAGATCACAATATCGGGTAATAGCGCTTTCGTCATCTCATAGCCTTTTTCTCCGGTACTGGCTTCGTAAAGGTGATAATCCATTCTAAAAACCTGTTTAAGGTATTCTCTTATTTCAAGATTATCATCAATAATCAGCATGCTTTTTAGTTCGATGGCCAGCTGGTTATCCACTATTGGTCCTTCAGCAGCTTCTACAACTTTGTTGGCGCTGATCTCATCTTCTATCAATTCTTTAAATAATGAAGAGTCGGTATCTACTAATTCTTCCTGTAATATGATGGCATCTTTAAAATGACTCACTCCTCTTAACAAAGCGATATTAAAGGTAGTACCCTTATTTTCTATACTGGTATAGTTTATAGTGCCTCCGTGCATTTCAATAAAATTTTTAGCGAGGTATAAACCAATTCCAAAACCACCTTTAGCTGATTTGTTTCCGGGATCCTGATAAAATTTCTCGTATAATTTTTCTCCTGCCACATCTGTGATACCGCAGCCTGAATCTTCAATACTTATGATTACATTTTCCTTGCTGTTATCTACAATCATTCTAACCTTACCACCTTCCGGCGTAAATTTTATCGCATTAGAAAGGAGATTAAAGAACACAATTTCAATTTTTTCCCGATCGGCGTAAAAAGCAATCACCTCTTCGGTGCAGCTAAATTCGAGTATTACATTTTTTGACCGGGCCTGGTGTATAAAACAAAGAAATACCTCTTTGCACAAATTCACCAGATTTATCGGTGCCACTTTTAACTTTTCGCCGTAAGTATCTGCTTTCCTAAACAACAACAGCTGGTCTACCAAACTTAAAAGCCGTTTAGCGTTCCTGTACACAATATTTAAATCAGTAGTATCCACATTATTATCATTCTTATACAAAAGCTCCTTAACCGGATTGATAATTAAGGTAAGCGGTGTACGGAACTCATGCGATACGTTGGTAAAAAAGGATAGTTTCTTTTCACTCAGCTCCTTTTCTTTTTCACTTTCTACATGGGCCAGTTTAATCTGAAATTTTAAGTTAGATTGGTGCTCACGATATTTAAGATAGGCATACACAATGCCAAAGAAAGCCAGTCCATAAAAACAAAAAGCCCACCAGGTACGGTACCAGGGTGGCGTAATGATGATCTGGATTGAATTTCCTTTCCTATTCCAAACGCCATCGTTGTTTGATGCCCTTACTCTCAAGATATATTTACCAGGGTTTAAGTTGGTGTAGGTAATCTTATGTTCGCTGCCAGTATAATTCCATTTTTTATCAAAGCCTTCCAGAAAATAAGCATACTGGTTTTTCTCTGAAAGTGTATAGTTTAAGGCCACAAAGCCAAAAGAAAGTACACTCTGATCGTAAGGCAGTGTGACACTTTTTGTCATATAAACGGGTAATTTTAAAGGAGAATCTTTGCCAGGGAGAATCAGTTTGTTAAAAACTGAAAAATCAGAAAAGTAAACTGCAGGCGCTTCTTTATTGTATTTAAGTTGTTGTGGATTAAAATAAACGATGCCTTTACTTCCTGCCAGGTAAATTTCTCCTTTCGCATTTTTACAGATGGCAGCATTGGCATAAACACCATCTTTCTCATCGTAATTTTTAACCGTTTTGTTTACAGGATCGAAAAGTGATACACCTTGCTCGGTAGTTACCCACAGCTTGCCATTATTATCTTCTACCAGATCGGTAAAAACATTGCTCGCAAAACCGTTTTGTTTTGAATATATCTCGAAAGTATTTGTTTTAGCTACATATTTATTCAATCCATCGCGGGTACAGATCCAAACATTCTGGTGCGAATCCAGATAAAGGCTAATTACGATGTTATTGCTAATGCCGCCCGTTTTTGAATTATCGATCATGTAATTGCTGAACCTTTTTGTTTTAGGATTAAAACGGCTCAGGCCACTCCCGTATGTCCCTATCCAGATATTTCCCTGCGCATCTTTTAAAAGGCAGTATAAATGGTTATTACTCAGAGAGCCCAAATTTTTAGGATCATTATAGTAATGCGTATAGGCTTTAATTTTATCGTTATAGATTTTTAAGCCTGCATCTGTAGCTAAATAATATTCGCCATCATTTACCTCTATCAGGTCTCTGAAAACATCCTCGTTAAAAAAATTTCCCAATGCAGAACGATGGTGGTGATGTACAAACTTATTCTCCTTTTCGTTATACAGGTCAAATCCGTTCTCGCTCATTACCCATAACTGACCTTTTAAATCAACAGACAGGTTAATAATATCATTACTGGATAAACTGTTTAAGTTACTGGTGTGCGAAAGCCTGGTAACGGAGCGGTTATCTGGATTGTATTTATAAAGGCCCTTGTTGGTACCCAGCCAAAAACTGCCACGATCACTAATTATCGACCTGATTTCTGCCTGTCCGAAAGGAAGTGAAATAAAATTAAATTTATATTGGTTAAAATCAATTTTAGTCAGGCCGTTTTTACCACAGAGCCATATCATTCCGCTTTTATCACGATATAAACCGCCGTTGGCAAAAAATTCGAGCTTATCTATTTTTTCCCATTTATTTAATTTTGTATTTACCCAGAATATTCCGGCGCTGCCACCTACCAGTAATTTTCCGGCTCCTAGACTTAAAACATTAAATACGGAAGAATTACCTGTTCCCACACCTGGATAGGTTGTAAACTTTTCACTTTTAGGATCAAAGCGGAAAAGCTCGCCTTTCCAATAACATCCAATCCATATCATGCCATCATGATCAAGGCAGAGCGTCCAGATATCGTTCGGATTTTTTTGATTCGCGATTTCCTTTTGCATGTAATTGGTAAACCGCTTTGTTTTTTGATCGAATTTATTCAGTCCGTTACTCCAGTTGCCCAACCATAAATTGCCAGCGGCATCTTCTGCAATAGCATTAACAGATTTTCCTTTTATAGCATACTGATTTTTTGCATCGGGTTGATAAACCTTAAAAGTTTTTGAATTTTTGTTATAAAGGTTAAATCCATCATCGGTACCAATCCACAATTTGTTGGTTTTATCGATCAGTAAAGACCATACTTTGTTATTGCTTAGCGAAGCCTTATCGTTTTCTTTATGGTAAAAACGTTCAAATTTTTCGGTAACCGGGTCAAACCTGTTTAAGCCATTCATGGTACCCACCCAAAAATAACCATTGCTATCTTCTACCATAGCATTGATATAATTGTTGGTTAAAGAGGTGCTATCGCCGGCAATATTTACATAAACTTTAAAAGAATAACCATCAAACTTACAGAGCCCATTTTCTGTACCTATCCATACAAAACCTCTTTTATCTTTTAAAGCAACGGTAGTATTTTTAGATGGGAGACCATCATTAATGCCATAGGTTTTAAGCACATAATGTTCTGGAATAGAATTTTGTACCTGCGCATTAACGCTGTTAAAAAACAGCCAGAATTGCATAATAAAACCAAATGCTTTTATAAATCTCATCATTAGAAGGGCAAACCGACAGAATAGCTAAAAAAAAATCTTTTAGCGGAGGTAAAGATACAATTTGCTAAATTATTGTTACACAAAAACCGGTCAATCCGCAGTTCTGTTTATCTGAAAAGTCTTTCAGCTTTCGCCTTTTCTAACATTAAGCAATTAAGGGCATTAAGATTTTCATTGCTCAGATCATGCGATCGTCGTTCTGAGGGGGTAATTTATGGTATAAAGATCAACATGATTGACAGCAATTAATCTACGCGTAAAAATCTCCCCGGGTTACCGTCGAGAGGAGTCGAGAACCACGGAGTGCTCAGCGAGGCTAAATCTGTTTTGATAGATCTCTCCACTTCGCGCTGCTCCGGTTGAGATGACGACCATTCTATTGGAGTCTGTCAATGGTAACTTATTTCAGGATCTTTCTGGTTAGTTTTTTTGCCACGGAAGCACAGAGTTGCACGGAATTTAGTTTACCTTTTTGCTTTAGTCTTTCAGCTTTTGCCTTTCTTAAAAATCTGAATAGTCTGTTGGGTAAACAAATTTAGTATCGTTTTTAGAAACGTTGTGTTGATACTCTGGCATTGCTGAAAGTTTCTTCCAATATTCATCTGCTGAGAATGCTTTCCAGTGCGCATCTCTATCTGTTTTATTTTCGAAAGTGGTTAAATACATGAGGTTAGGCATACGACTTCCGGCGATTACTTCTCCATAAAATACGGCATTAAAATTTAATCTTTTGAATAAACCGATTTCGTCACCTTTATTAAACATTTGAACTTTATTCTGAAAATATTTCTCAGTAGGTGCCTCATAGCTTCTTAATTCGTACACCCGTTCATTCATCGGCGATTTTAGATTAGGTAGCATAAAGTGAGGTGCGTCTTCAAAAGCTTTTAATACAATTGATTCTAAACGCTCGAAAGGTGCCTCCGTGTAAACCGCATCCAGGTAAGCTTTAGCATCAACAGCATATTGTTTATCTTTTGCCAGCTTTTTATCCAGTTCCAAAATTCCATTAAATGATTTTAATGGAATGAATACATAAATCAGTTTCTCGTTAGCGCCAGTCTGATCACTTACAATGGGTTTAAATACACCAATTTTGGCTATTCCACTTCGATGTAATGCAGGCAGATATGCTTTTTGCAAATAATCATCCACCGTTTTTTCCTGAGCATCGGTTTTTAAGTGGTAAATTTTGATCTGATAGAAATCTATCGATGCATGAGCAGCAAATGCGCTGGATAATAACACAAGTAAAAACAGACAGGATATTTTAATTTTTGGCAACATATCAGGAGGTCAATATTTTGAATGGAAAAATACTTAAAGTTTTCGGGTAAAACTGAATATATCTTTTTTAGGCTGACCGTTTTTATCCTTTTCTTCCAGCACAACGCTTAATTTATTTTCAGTAATCAATTGATAGCTTAATCTCACCGACTTATCCTTCATTTCAAAAACAGCAAGTTTTCCCTTTAAGGATACCAGCGGAAAAAGTAGTGGTTTTTCTTTTTCTTCCCAGGCAATGCTTCCGCGGTTAAAATGCCGCATCTTCATCACAGGCAAACCCTCTTCAAGTTCAATCACAACGAATTCGTAAAATAAAGCTTTCCCATCTTTAACACACCTAAAGCTGCTCATCATACTTTCGCCATTTGGCCGGCTCCAAAATTCCTCCAAATCGCCCCATTCACTTTTCTGCACCCAGGTTCCGGACATAAATGCCAAATCTTTTACCGAAGCCTTTTTTATTTGTGCAAAAACCGGAATAGAAAAGAATAAGAAGGCAAAAATCAAAAAGTTATTTTTCATAGCGTAATTTATTACAGCTAAAATAACTAATTCTGTCTAATTATAGAATGAATCAGCGACCAATTTTCAGTTGCCAGTTTGCAATTTACAATTACCAGTTCTGCTTGTAGTTACCAATGGTAGAATTAAAAAGTCGCCGTCATTTCGACTGTAGCGCAGCGAAAATGACGTCCCATGTATATCTGCCATCAACCCTCCGATGTATTTGAAAAAATTCTAACTTCTACCAATGAACCCCTACTTTGAAATATTCGGATTTGGAGCTTCGGCATTTAGTAAATGTTTCACAAAGAAATCGCGTTTACGTCTGCGTCCGTAAACTCCCCCATCACTATGCCCCATACCCGGAATGCTTAAAATATCGAAATTTTTATTTGCTTTGATCAATGCATCGGCAAGTCGGTAGGTCGATTCCGGCGGTACATTTTCATCTGCTTCGCCCACAATTAGAAATAGATTGCCCTGTAATTTACCTGCATTGGTAATGTTAGATTGTTCTCCATAATGCGGCCCTACCGGATAGCCCATCCATTGTTCGTTCCACCACTGTTTATCAATGCGGTTATCATGACAACCACAGGCAGAAACTGCAGCCTTATAAAACTCAGGATGAGATAACAGTGCACCTGTTGAACTTTGCCCACCTGCCGAGGTGCCATAAATCCCTACGCGAGAAATATCAGCGTTTGGATATTTAACCGCCATAGCTTTCATCCACAATATCCTGTCAGGAAATCCGGAATCGGCTATATTTTTCCAACACACATCATGAAAGGCTTTAGACCGGTTGGCCGTGCCCATTCCATCAATCTGTACCACAATAAAACCCAGTTCGGCAATACTCTGCATTTCGCTGGCCGGCAGGAAATTTTTAGGCACAAAGCTATCATGCGGACCTGCATAAATATTTTCGATTACAGGATAAGTTTTACCCGGATCCATTTTTGAAGGGAGGCAAACAATGCCCCAGATATCCGTTTTGCCATCTCTTCCTTTAGCTACAAATACTTCAGGCAATTTAACACCTGTAGCTAAATAAGCATCTGTTTTTCCATGTTCTATTTCGTTTAATTTTTTAGTGCTTGCCGTTAACCTTAATTCGCTAACCGGTGGTACATTTACCTGAGAATAGGTATCGATATAATATTTCCGATCGGGAGAAAAGCTGAGGTTATGATTACCTTTTTCTGGTGTGAGGTTTACCAGGCCTTTTCCATCAAAACCGATCCGATAATAATGGATAAAATAAGGATCTTCGTCAGCATGCATTCCATTTGCCCTGAACCACACCTGGCGTTTTACGATATCTACACTGTCAATATCCCGAACTACATAATTTCCTTTTGTAATTAACTGCTGCTTTCCGGTTAAGGCATTTACCAGATAAAGGTGTTGCCAGCCATCTTGCTCACTCGTCCACAATATTTCATTTGTTTTAGGTAAGTATCTGGTATAAATGCGACTTTCATAAATGAAGGTTTTGGTTTTCTCGTCGATAATATTTTTGGTTTTCCCTGTTAAAACGTCCACTTCAATTACCCTGAAACGCTGATGCCCCCTGTCTACTTTCTCATAAGTATAATACCTGCTGTTATTGCCGCGCCAGTGCAGTTCCGGTGCACCAAAGAAATCGATCGGGTCGGCATCTACTTTAATTGTCGTTTTTGTCGCTATATTAAAAACATAGGGCTGATAAGCCGTAAAATCATCACCAGGCTGTGCATATTCTCTCGATTTTAATTCGCCACGGGTAGTGCCCGAAACAGAACTTAATACATAATATACTTTTTTAATTTCTTTGGGATCGATTTTGTAAGCCACAATATTTTTTCCATCAGGCGACCAGGCAAATTCGCCGTAAGGTTTATCGGCATTACCATCGGTACTCAGCTGGGTTTCAGCCTTGGTTGCCAGATCAATGACAAACAGGTTGCCGCCGCGGATCAGGATTTCACTTTTGCCATCCGGCGATTTTTTGGATTCGCGGTTTCCTTGCCAGCGCGATCTCCTTTGCTGTAAAGGTCTTTTGGCATTGTAACGATAAATATTGGTATCATTGGTATTGGTTAAGCTATAATCATTCAGGTTTAACTGATACCAGTTATTTTGTATTTTTAGTTTTGCCGTATTGCCCTGATCGGCGAAATATAACTCAGCAAGCTGAATTTTTAGTGGATTCTGTTTTTTACCGGTAACCTTTTCGATATTCTGCGCAAGTTTATGATGATCAAATGCGGCCTGGCGTTTACCTGTTGCGGCATCTACATAATAATATTCCCATGTTTTATCAGGAAGATTCTTTTTATACCAAAATGCTGTCCCGTCTTTTTTCCAGAAGGGAATGATATCATTGTTAGTTGGAATATTACGTAAGGTAGTATCCATTTTCAAGGATAATTGATAGGCATCCGCCACTTCAGCAGGATTTGGGGTGTATGGCTGCAACCTGGCTTGCTGTGCCAGCAATTGAGCGGAAACAAAACTTAGTAAGATAAAAACTATTGATTTTTTAACGGTTGCGTAAATGCTCATTACAGATTTTTTGTGGGTAAATATAGTATTGCAGCTTTGCAGGTTTTCTTTAGATTTTGATGAATAACATTAGTATTTTAACCATTCACATCAACCGGATCTTTTGATTTCAAATCCTGGCGGGCTATATTTCCTTTAATCAGGTAATAAACCGGGATACCTATTAATGTGATAATTAATCCAGGCCAGGTAAATTTGGGTTTAAAAATAATCAGTAATATGCAAAAGGCCAGTCCCATTATCATATAGATGATTGGCAGGACAGGGTAACCAAAGGCTTTGTAAGGTCTTTCGGCATCAGGCCGTTTTTTACGAAGGATAAAAATCCCGAAAATAGTGAGCATGTAAAACATCACCACCACAAACGAGATCATATCCAACAGATCGCCATATTTTCCGCTAATGCACCATAAACAGGCAAAAACACACTGGATCCAGAGTCCAAATCCGGGAACCGCATTTTTGTTGAGTGTACCAACTTTTTTAAAGAATAACCCATCTTTGGCCATTGAGTAATACACCCGGGCACCAGCCATAATTAAACCGTTATTACAACCGAAAGTCGAAACCATAATCATTAATGCGATAATGATGGTACCAGCAGTACCAAAAATATGGTTGGCAGCAGAAACCGCCACCCGGTCTTTATCAGCGTAGGCAATATCATGTAATGAAAGTACACCGGTATACATCACATTGGTAAGGATGTAGAGTACAGTTACGATGATGGTTCCTAAGGCTAAACTCAAACCAACATTGCGCGCAGGATTTTTAATTTCGCCGGCAATAAAGGTAACATTGTGCCAGGAATCGCTACTGAATATCGAACCCACCATCGCGGCAGCAATGGCTCCGAAAGCAGCCAAAGTAGTATAAGAACCAATACTGCCATCGGCAGATAAAGGTCCCAAAACCCACATATTTTCCCAGTTTGTTTTCCAGATTCCTTTATCTAAAAAGAAAAGTCCAAAAACAATCAGGCCAAACAAGCTTAACAATTTGGCCACGGTAAAGGTTGTCTGGATTATTTTACCGCCATTTACCCCTCTGTTGTTGATATAGGTTAGTAAAACAATTACCCCAATGGCCAGGAGTTGTGCGGGTGAGATGGTAAAAAAACCTAAATCAATGGCAACTAAATCTTCACTTAATGCAGGTATGAGATAAGCGGTAAACTTGGCAAATGCGACACCTACTGCGGCAATGGTTGCGGTTTGGATTACCGTAAAAAAACTCCAGCCATATAAAAAACTAATCAGCGGATTGTATGCTTCCTTTAAATAAATATATTGTCCTCCTGCTTTAGGAAACATGGCACTTAATTCGCCATAACTTAATGCTGCAGTAAGCGTCATGAAGCCTGTAATCAGCCAAACCACTAACAGCCAGCCAGAGCTGCCTACATTTCGGGTAATATCGGCACTTACAATAAAAATACCCGAGCCGATCATACTTCCGGCTACAAGCATGGTTGCATCCATCAGTTTAAGTGAGGGTTTAAATTGTGTGGTTTCTTTTTCAATCATCTGTTCGGTTGCTTGGTTGTTTTAAGGTTGGTTGAAGTTTATTTATTTAAGCTGATCGTAAAAATGCCATGAAGTTTTGAAATCTCGTGTTAAGGGCTGATTGGTTAAAGTAGCCCTGATCATTTCTACAGGAATTAAATTTTCTTTAATTACTGCATCATGAAAATCCTTAAAGCTCATTTTGCCGCTATCAACCAATTCTTTTTTCAGTGCAAAAAGCTGAAGACCACCGGTAAGGTACGCGACCTGGTATAAAGGACTATAATCGCCTTTGAAAGATCTGCGTACTTCGCCTTCTGCATTGGCACGTTCATGCCCTACACGATCTACCAGGAAATCGACGCATTGCTGAGGTGTCCATTTACCCAGGTGAAAGTTCAGCGAAAAAAGAATCCTCGCGCAACGGTGCATCCGCCAGAAAAGCATCCCCATTTTTTCTTCAGGCGTTTTGGCAAAACCTTTATCGTAAAGCAAAAGCTCCCAATATAAGGGCCAGCCTTCTACGCTGAAAGGTGTTTTAAAAGGATCGCGATAGCTTTTATAACGGTTATTCATAAAATACTGGTAATGATGGCCTGGTAAGAGTTCGTGCTGAACCGTTCCTCTTGAAAAATAAGGATTATTTCCACGCATACTCATTAACTTATCGTCTTCCTCCATCGAATTTGTCGGATAAGAAATACTGATTTCGCGCCCACCGGTAAAAAATGGATTTACCAACTGGCGTTCGGCCGACATCATGACCATACCCCAGGTTTCTTCTGCAAGTGCCGGGATAGTGATCAGATCGTTGGCCTTTATAAAACTTAAGGCATCATCCTGTAGTTTTACAATCAACTCTGGCTGTTTACCCAAGGGCACATAACTGTTCTTGATTTTCTCCTGAGCTTTTTTCCAGTCATTTCCGAAGCCCATAGCGGCTGACGCTTTTAAAAGTTCTTCATCGCAAAACTTAAATTCTTTTTCCGCAAGCTTGATCAGTTCTTCCGGTGTGTAAGGAATAAGCTCTGCATTTAGCTGTCTGATCAGTTCTTCCCTTCCGATAGGATTTCCTTTAATTTCTGTTTTATTTGATTTTAGGGAAAGAGCAGCACCACCATTATCATTAAAAAGTTTAGCGTAACTGGTTAAGGCCAGGTCTAATTTTTCGTAGGGTTTAGGTACCCACCAGGTAAAACCCGGCTCATAATCCATATAAAACTGGTAAAAGCCTTTTAAACGGTGTTTTAAACCTGAGGTTATCGCTGCTGCCATTTTAAGCTGATCGGGCGTTAATATTCCTTTCTTAAAATTTAGACTCAGGGCATCAACCTGCTTCGAAATTTCATCCATCTCTGCAGCCAGCAAAGCGCCTTCTTTATAAGTACCCCTTCTTCTTAATTTTTCGAGTGCATAAATGGCATCGGCAAAGGTAAAATACTTTGATAGGATGTTATAGTCTGCCTCCTCTTTACCTAAGAGCCATGCAGAAGATTCGATCTGTTTTTTAAGAAGGATATAATCTACCTTGCCATAAATACTAAAGCCTTCAAATTTGGCAGATTTTAACTTGTTTAAGTAATCGTTATTGATATCCTGCAGACGTTTTCTTTGCTCCGGACTTTTAAAAGTAGTCATCGGATAAGAATAAGTACCCCCTGCGGAATAAGGATAGTAGAAATCATTAATGGCATCAACATCTCTTTGGTAACCTACAATCAGCGTACCCATTTCACTGGTTTGTTCGTACAAGCTTTGATTTGGTGTTTGAGCCAGTACAAAAGTGCCAGATAACAGACTAGCGATTAAAAAAATGGCGAAAAAGTTTAATTTGTTTTGCATTTGGTTTGGTTAAAACAGGCAAATAGCGTTTGCCTCCATTTGAAAAAATGGTTCGCTTATTTAATATAAAAAATATCTTTTTGCTTAAGCCCCTATATAGCTCACCCTGCTTACATTATTATAAGTATCGATATATGCCCTTGGCGATTGACCAATAATACTTTTAAACACCCTGTTAAAATTGGTAATGCTGTTAAAGCCAGCCTTATAAGCCACACCTGAGATACAATCGGCTTTTTCTCCTGATATAAGACTTTTACAGGCATCATTAATTCTCACTTCATTTAGAAATGACACAAAAGTATGCCCGGTATGTTTCTTAAAATACCTGCAAAATGCCTGTGGCGTCATAAATGCAGCATTGGCTACATCTTCTAATGAAATCTGATTATTGTAATTTTCGGTAATGAAGTTAATGATTTTACTCAAACGTATACCTTCATTTTCAGTTACGTTAGAAGAATACATATCTGAGCATAAGGATTCTACATCTTCATTTAAATCCTGAAAACTGTTAACCAGTTTCAAAAAGTTAAACAATACATCAACTCCTGATGCCTCATGAACATTTAACATTTTGGTGATCATGTTTTTGGTAGCAGCAGCCGGAACTTTGAAACCATGTTTGTTTTTAGCTAAAAAACCACTTGCCATCTTCATTTCAGGAAGATTAAACAAAGCCGCTAAAATACCGTTCGGATTAAAGTAAATGGAACATGCTTTGATGGTTTTATTGCTATCAGCAGAGAAATATTCGGGGTTACTTTTAAATAGGTGTGGAAGTTTTGCCCCGATTACAAAAATATCACCCGATCGGAAAGCATGCATATCATTGCCTGCAATTAATGTCCCCTCTCCTTTTTCGATATACGTGATCTGCCATTCATCGTGACGGTGCAGATATTGGTAAAAAAAAGGCGATTCAATATGTTCCGATATCACACTCTTGTCATCGGGAACAAGCATGGTAAATGGTAATACTTTCATGATTCAGTTAGTTAGGTTTGGTTGTTGATTACAAATTGAATGTATGAATATTAACTCAAATAAACCAATAAAACTTAAATAAGGTTAAAATCCTGCTATAATTTGATAATATATGACGGATTTAATGATGAATCCGGTAGCTGGAAAATTACTAGAAATTTAGTTAACCCACTGTAATGCAAGATTTAAAACGATTAATTTAAACAAGTAATGTTTGCTGTTTTTGACTTAGTAGTCTATTCCGGCTTTTTTTTGGGGAAATTGCTCTAGAATTGATCATTTAATGACGTTAAATAATAGGATAATTAATTATTAGTGTTTTATTATCATTTTGCATGAAGACGAAACAAAATAGTTAATACGATTTAAAGCTTGTTTTGAACACAAAGAATCCTATAGATTAACAAACTCGATTGGAATCGGTATAACCTATGGTATTATATATTTTAAATCCACCAGTAAAGGATTGAAAGCCCTTTAGACGGGATTACAAATCCCGAATAACAGGGTTACACATCGAATTTTGGCTTTTCTCTTAAATACTTTATTGTTGATCTATTAATTTTGGTTGTGCTTATTTTTTTAGGAAATCTAATTGCTGAAAAGTGGATAAAAACAAATGAAATAATGTAAGCTAATCATTGATTTGAGAACCAGAAGTAGCAGAGCAATCAGGTTTTTAAAACATTGCCTACGCTATTTTTAGACTAAGTTATCATTGAAAGACTCCGATAGAAAAGTCGTCATCTCGACTGTAGCGCAGCGAAATGGAGAGATCTTTGTGCCAAATTATTGAACAAATTTAAAAGATCTCTCCACTACGGTCGAGATGACGGTACCTCTCAACATATCCTACCAACCCTTTTTGAAAAATGGCGTCTGGTAATGACTAAACATACAATACAAATTCCTATTATCGAACTACTTTATATGGCTCCATTTTCAGATCAGTGGCCATGCCTGAAACAATCTGGCTAACCAATAAACCTGTTGCCGGTCCTAAACTTAAACCCATCATGCCATGGCCGGTAGCGATGATCAGATTTTCTCTTTTTTCGCTTCTGCCAATGTATGGCAAACCATCAGGTGATGAAGGACGGAAACCGTACCAGATATTTTTTTCTGAAGGAACCGCAGGTTTTAAATCGGGAAAATATGCCGGAACCGATTCTACGATCCCTTTAACTCTTTGCATATTAATACGGGTATTGATCTTATCCAGCTCCATAGTACCGCCGTATCTAATCTGACCGTTCATTGGTGTGATGGCTACCCTGGCTTCACATAACAATGCAGGAATAGTTAAACGCTGCTGAGGTTCAGGCTCCATAAAAGAATAACCTTTACCGGGCATTAAAGATATTTTAACATCGGCCATTTTAGCCACAGCAGGCGACCACGAACCAGTTGCCAGAACATACTGATCGGCTTCCCAGGCGATACCACCTGTAAAAACCTTTGTAATGCGATTACCTGCCGTCTCCATTTTATCAACTTCTTTATTATGCGCTATTTTAACGCCATTGCTTAATAAATACTTAAGCAAAGCATTCATCAACTTTGTTGGATAAAGGTGCGCATCACAACGATAATGTACCGCTCCTAAAACATCTAACTTTAAATCTGGCTGTAAGGCATGGCATTCGTCGGCAGTGAGTACAGCCATATCCAAGCCCAGTTCAATTGCTTTTGCAGCTAAATGTGCTTCTTCTTCTCCCGCTTTTTCTGTTTTATAAAATGCCAGAATACCATTGTTGGTTAATTCGAAATCGAAATCAGACTCTTTTGCCAGGCCTTCATATAGTTTTTTGCTCAGTAACGATAAATCGCGTAATGGCACTGCTGCCTGGCTTACATGCTTTGCCGTGGCATGTTTCATAAATTTCAAACCCCAGTTAATAAGGTTCATATTTAGAGATGGGCGAACATAAAAGGGGCTTTTGCTGTCGAACATCCAACGGATCCCCTGTTTGATCATTCCAGGTGCAGCCAAAGGAACAAAATGACTTGGAACAATCATCCCTGCATTACCAAATGAGCAATTGTCGGTAATATCTCCTTTATCCAAAACCGTTACTTCGTAGCCTCTTTTCTGCAAGTAATATGCTGAAGTTAAACCTACTATTCCACCACCTATAATTAATACTTTCGACATGCTTTTAATTTATACTGCTGATATTCTTTTTAAAAACTCATTAAATCACCTGAAATCCGTATGCATAGGGATCATCTTCAGCATCGATTTTTATAGTATTATAGCCGTAAACCTTCGCCCAACCTTCTACACTCGGTATAATGGCTTTGATCCCATTCAGGTCTACCACCTCTTCTACTCTTCCAATAAACTTGCTGCCTATAAAACTTTCATGGATAAAATCCTCTCCCTGTTTTAGTTTTCCTTTTGCAAACCACTGTGCCAAACGGGCTGAAGTGCCCGTACCGCAAGGCGAGCGATCGATGGCTTTATCACCATAAAAAACTGCGTTCCTGGCAGTTGATGCAGGATCTATTGTTTTTCCTGTCCACAAGATATGGCTACAGCCATTTATCGTAGGGTCTTGTGGATGAACAAAGCTATAAAGCTCATTAATGCGTTTTCTTATGGTCTGGCTCCAGTTAATTAGTTGCGAAGCGGTATAGTTTTCCAGTCCGGGGAAATTTTCCTGCGGATCAACGATTGCGTAAAAATTTCCGCCATAAGCTACATCGAAAGTAAGTGTGCCTAAATCAGGGCATTCTACCTGAAGATTTTCAGCGGCCAGGTAAGATGCCACATTTTTCAGCTTAACAGACTTTACTTTTTTTCCTTCCTGTTTGTATTCAATCAGTACCAATCCGGCTGGCGCTTCCATTCTGATCACCCCTGGTATTTTCGGTTGGATGAGTCCTTCTTCAATAGCAATGGTAATGGTGCCAATAGTACCGTGCCCACACATTGGCAGGCAGCCACTAGTCTCGATAAAAAGTACAGCTACATCATTTGCAGGGTCGTGAGGTGGATAAAGAATACTACCCGACATCATATCATGTCCACGGGGTTCGAACATTAAACCTTTTCTGATCCAATCAAATTCATTCAGAAAATGCTGACGCTTTTCGCTCATGTTTGAGCCAATAAGCTGAGGTCCTCCGCCTGCAACCAATCTAACCGGATTTCCGCAAGTATGTGCATCTACACAAAAAAAAGTTTTACTCATGAGATTTCGTTAATTTTTGATTTACCGTTCTGAAAATACCCAATGGATTGCCATCTTTCAATTCATCCGGCAATAATTCCTGTTCCCAATCCTGGTAAGCCAGTGGCCTCACAAAACGATTGATTGCAGTAGAACCAACAGAAGTAAAACGGCTATCGTTAGTAGCCGGAAATGGTCCGCCATGTTGCATGGCAGCACAAACTTCTACACCTGTAGGCACACCATTCAGTATAATTCTTCCGGTTTTATCAGTCAGCTTGTTTATCAAAGTCTGGTAATGCTGAAGTTCCTGTTTTTCGGCCATTAAGGTTACCGTAAGCTGTCCTTCCAAAACTTCAATAGCCTGCTCCAGTTCTGCACGATCCTGAGCAACAACCAATAAAGAGTATGGACCGAAAATTTCCTCACGGAGTTTTGGATTTTTAATAAAATCGGCAGCACTTACCTGAGCAATTTTCGCCTCTGATTGATTTTGAAGCTCCGTATTTTTTACGGTTGACGCCGATAAAAGCGCAACACCACTTTCGTTTACTACTTCAGCAGAAAGTTTACCATAATTGTTGGCAATACCTTCAGTAAGCATGGTTGCCGAAGGAATAGTTGAAATAGCTTCTTTTAAAACGGCTTTAAAATTTTCGAGTGCAGGTGATTGTACCGCTAACAATAAACCTGGGTTAGTACAAAACTGACCGGCGCCTAAGGTAATAGATGCGGCGTATTTTTTAGCCAGTTCTTCTGCCTGATTTTCTATGGCTTGCGGAAGAAAGATTACCGGGTTAATACTTCCCATTTCGGCAAAAACCGGAATAGGTTGTTCGCGCTGCTGAGCAAGATTAATTAAGGCCATTCCGCCTTTAAACGAACCGGTAAAAGTTACCGCTTTAGTTAGCGGATGCTGAACCAGGCCAGCACCAATGGTATAACCATCATCATACAACAAAGAGAAAACACCTTTAGGCATTCCTGTTTTTTCTGCTGCTTTAACAATGGCACCACCTACCAAAGCACTGGCTCCGTAATGTGCGGGATGTGCTTTAACAACCACCGGGCAACCAGAAGCTAATGCTGATGCGGTATCGCCACCTGCAACTGAAAAAGCAAGTGGGAAATTACTTGCACCGAAAACTACTACTGGTCCGATTGGGATTAGCATTCTCCTGATATCAGGTCGCGGTAAAGGCTGTCTTTCAGGTAATGCGGTATCAATAATTGCGTCAACCCAGGAGCCTTCTGCAACCAGATTGGCAAATAACCTTAATTGTCCTGTAGTTCTTCCCAATTCGCCTTGTAAACGGGCTAAAGGTAAACCACTTTCTGCCGAAGCCCTGTTTACCAGTTCCTCGCCAAGATTAGCAATTTCATCGGCAATGGCGTTTAAAAAAGCGGCTTTAAGATCTTTGTTAAGATTTCTGTAGCTTTGGAAAGCCGATGTTGCTGATGTTAAGGCATCATCAACAAGTTTTTCGTTCGCTTTAAAAAACTCACCATCAAGCGTTAATCCCGTTGCAGGATTAACCGCTTTAAGGCTTCTTTCATTAATTTCAATATAAGTGCCGGCTACAATATTTTTCCCGTTCATATTTGGTTTTTAAACTATTTCCCCCAGCTACCTGCAGGTAATTCCGGACGAACAGCTAGTGCATCATTAATAATTTTCAATACTTTCTCTCTTTCTGCTCCACTTAATGGTAACCGTGGTGCACGAACGGCCTCGGTTCCTAATCCTGTTGCAACTTCTGCTAATTTAATGTATTGAACCAATTTTGCATGAATATCCAACTCAAGCACAGGTAAAAACCAACGGTAGATCGTTAGTGCTTCAGCAATGCGATTTTCTTTAATCAACCTGAAAATAGCAACGGTTTCTCTTGGAAAAGCATCAACCAAACCTGCAACCCATCCGTGTGCACCCATCACAATGCTTTCCATCGCTAACGGATCTACTCCGGTAAAGATTTTGAAACGGTCGCCAAAACGGTTGATTAACCGCGTTACATTTGATACATCCCTTGTTGATTCTTTGATCGCCTGTATGTTATCGTATTTGGTCAAAACCTCGAACATATCTAATGTTACCTCGATTTTATAATCAACAGGATTGTTATAAATCATGATCGGTAAGCTGGTACTTTCAGCAATGGCACCAAAAAAGGCCAGAGTTTCATCCGGAGCAGCGTTATAGCGCATTGGCGGCAATAACATTAAACCCTGTGCACCTAGCGATTCGGCTTTTTTAGCCACTTCGATTGCTTTTTTTGTAGTTGACTCAGCAATGTTTAATAAAACCGGTACACGTCCATTTACCACGGTTAAGGTATGCGATAACAGACCAAACTTTTCCTCATCGGTTAATACACTGGCTTCACCAAGCGATCCACCTAAAATTATCCCTTCAGCACCTGCTTCTAATTGCGCTTCGATATTTAAATCGAAAGCCGGAAAATCTAACTCATCATTTGCTGTAAATTTTGTAGTTACAGCAGGGAAAACCCCAGTCCATTTGATACTCATTGTAATGTTATGTTTTTATAATATTTTCAAAAGTTAATCTGGCCTAAAACCCAAAAACCGGATCTAATCGCCAGGCATCATTTAATCAGATTACCGGAGATAAAACTAAATAAACGATATTCAAAGTTAGGAAATTGCCCAACAGCAATATTGTTGGATTTTAACCGATATTAGTCATAAATACGCCACTTCAATCAGACAGATTTGATTGGAAAAAACCAGAAGGAATTGTAAGTGAAATTAGATATCACAAAAAAAATGTCCTGCCAAACAAGAATGCCTTTAAAATCAGTCAGATAGAGAACCATCCCCTATCCTTTTTGTTTCGCCATGATTTATTTTGTGTTTTTTACCTGCAGGTAGTACATAAATTCAATACCCGATTTTGTGAAAAGTGCATTCTGCCCTTTGGCCAATGTAATTTGCTGCCAGTTTTGCGAAGGAATAATTTTAAGCGTTTTAATTCCTTCTTTTTTCAAACTTAAAGGGAGATTGAAGCCCTTAACACAGTCGCTATACCGGTAAAAAGCTTTACCATCTTTAAGGTAATATTCAAAGACAGGAACCTGTACCGTACGCAAATATTGATCAAAAACCTTTGAAAAATTGTAACCTGCTTTTTTAGAAATATAATTTTCGATCTGTGCAGTAGTTACCGTTTTATGGTAAAAGGTTTGGTTAAGCCCTCGTAATATGGATCTAAAAAGTTCGTCGTTATTTAAACTATGCCTGATGGAATGCAGCATGTTGCCTCCTTTTGGATACATATCGCCACTGCCTTGTGCATTTACACCATAAGGGGGAATAATAGGACTATCATTTTTAATGCCTTTTCTAATCCCAAAATTGTATTCATTTCCAGCCTGGTTACCAAAAATATAATCGACAAAAAGTGTTTCGCTATAGTTCGTAAATCCTTCATGTACCCACATATCGGCCAGATCATTGGTAGTAATGTTGTTGCCAAACCATTCGTGCCCGCTTTCGTGAATAATGATAAAATCCCACTTCAAACCCCAGCCGTTGCCAGACATATCTCTGCCTCTGTAGCCGAACTTGTACCCATTACCATAAGAAACCGCAGATTGATGCTCCATACCCGTATGCGAAGCATCGATTAACTGATAACCATCTTCATAGAAAGGATATGGACCAAACCAATGCTCCATACTTTTCAGCATTTTATGTACCTGATCGGGCATGTAGGTTTTAGCCTTTGGGTAATTGTAATCAAGCACCCAATAATTCACATCAAGGGCACCTTTTTCGCCTGCATATTTCTCCTTAAAATTAACATACTTACCTATGTAAGGGATAATGCAATAATTACTGATCGGATTTTTAACATTGTACTGATAGGTCGTGGTACCATCGTGGTTATCCTTTTTAAATACCAGGCGCCCGTTACCTACTGCCACCAATGTATCCGGAACAGTCATGGTTAAAGATGCACCCAGATTAGGCTCGTCGCTTTGATGATCCTTATTTGGATACCAAACCGAAGCACCTAAGCCCTGGCAGGCTACGGTCATCCACGGACGTGAAAGTGAATCGGTAGTAAAAATAAAACCGCCATCCCAGGGAGCTCTTTTGGCCTGATGTACCTTTCCATGGTAAAAGATATGGACATTATTCATTGCCGATAACTTTTGTGCAGGCACATGTACATACCAGACACTGCCAACATGTTCGAATTTCACCTTTGAACCACCATTATATAAAACACTATCAATGATTAATGGCTCCTGCAAATCGATCTGCATACGGGTATTACCATTGTTGTGCTGCACTACTTTGTATACGATTTTATTTGAGCCTGTTATGCTCTTATCATTGTAATCGGGCTTAACTGAAAGTTCGTAACGCTGCACATCCCACCAGTTCCGTTCGGCATTTAAGCTTCCTCTTAAGGTGTCGGCCAAAGTGTAAACCTTTTTGGGGTTTTGTGCAAAAAGCAGGGTACTAAACGTTAAGAAGAGTAGGGTTAAGGAGGTTATTTTTTTCATATCTTTTTGCTGGTTGTTATGTTGCAATAGCGTATTATTATTTGAAAAACAGTTTCAGTTTTTCATCGGTTAGGGTAGTCCTGCTATCCCTCCTGCTCCGATGAAGAATCGGGAGCATCCGTTCTATCAGGTTTATTTAACCCTGGTTCTGTGCTTTGCCGACGTATCTAGCCCTGACAGCAGCGGGCATTCCGATCCTTCATCGGAATAAAGCGGATGGCAGGAACATTCTTTAAAAAAATCGAATGGACCTGCGCTCCAAAAGCAATAGCAAAATATTAATTTGAAAAGCAAATGCAGCTTTTCATGGGTTACGGTAGTCCTGCTTTCTCTTCTGCTCCGATGAAGAATCGGGAGCATCCGTTCTATCAGGTTTATTTAACCCTGGTCCTGTGCTTCTGCCTACGTATCTAGCCCTGACAGCAGCGGGCATTCCGATCCTTCATCGGAATAAAGCGGATGGCAGGAACATTCTTTAAAAAAATCGAATGGACCTGCGCTCCAAAACAAAAAACAACAGTCATTTCAAATAACCAACGTTACTAATAAGCTTCGCTCCTAACCGATTCAATTTCATCCGTAGTTAAGGCCAAATATTTTCCCAGCATCCGGCTTCCGTTTTCGGTAATCAGAAAATCGTCTTCTACCCTGATGCCGCTAAAGTTTCTGAACTGCTCCAATTTATCGTAGTTAATAAATTCGGCAAACTGGTTAGTGGCCTTCCAACGGTCTATTAGCTCCGGGATGATGTAAACACCTGGTTCTACCGTTAATACATAACCCGCTTCAAGCGCTTTGCCCAACCTTAACGATTTCAATCCGAACTGGGTGGTATTTTTAGTCAGCTCATCTGTATAACCTACATATTGCTCACCTAAATCTTCCATATCGTGTACATCTAAGCCCATCATGTGTCCTGTTCCACATTGAAAGAACATGGCATGCGCACCAGCCTGCACGGCATCGTCTATATTACCTTTCATCAGGCCAATATCTTTTAAACCCTGTGCCAGCATTTTACACGAAGCCAAATGCACATCTAAGTATCTTACCCCCGGTGCCAGCATATTTTTGCCATGCGTGTAAGCACTCAATACAATATCATAAATATCTTTCTGCCCTGCACTAAATTTCTTTCCTACGGGAAAAGTGCGCGTAAGATCGCCAGCATAACCTAAAGCTGTTTCTACACCAGAATCGTTTAAAACCAGTTGTCCTTCCCGGAGCTGATTGCCATGGTAGTGGTTATGCAGAATTTCGCCCCGAACCGTTAAAATAACCGGATAGGCCAGATTACCGCCCGAAGCCAATGCAGCACCTTGAATTTTAGCTGCAAGTTCGCGTTCATACATGCCGGGTTTTGCCTGCTGCATGATCATTAAATGAATATCGGCAGATATTACTGCAGCACGATCCAGCTCTTCAATTTCTTCAACCGATTTAACCGACCGTTGTGCCACTACAGCCTTAATAAAATTAAGCGATGCTTTTTCTTTAAGCTGATCAATTGGCAGGTTAAGCCAGTTGGCAAGTTTAATCTTATTTTCAGAACGATAAGGAGGTAAGAAATGAACCTCACGATTTTTGTCCTGGCATTGTTTAAGATAGGTGTTTAGTTGCGCAAAAGGCAGAACTTTGGTTAGACCAGCATCCAAACTTTTTTCTTCCAGTGTTTTCTGCCTGCCCATCCATACAATATCATCAATTCCCATTTCATCACCGAAAAGAATTGCCTGATCTTCATCCAGATCTATAATAGCGCCCAAAGATGGCTCACTGATTCCAAAATAATACAAAAAGGTACTATCCTGCCTAAAATGATAGGTATTGTCTTTATAATTCATCGGGCTTTCTTCATTACCCAAAAAGAGTAATATTCCCGAATTTATCTTTGATTTTAGTGCTGCTCTTCTTTGGAGGTAAACTTTCTTTTCAAACATATTTTTATGTGTTAAGCAAATATCCAAAAAGCCATATTCATTACATCAGAATTAAAATGAATGGATAAAATATGGTGTATATCTGCAAATTATAAGCTATGGTTATGGCACAAAAATCACAATAAATTTCAGGTTAGCGAAAAAAAAGGATAAAATCTGCATACAATAAGGCTGATTAAAAAAAGTTAACATTAACAATTTTAGCGGATACACAGAACATTTATCAAGTTTCTTTTGTCATCATGAGGGGGTAACTTATTGTATAAAAATCAATATGATTGACAGCAATTAATCTACGCGTAAAAATCCCCCGAGTTACCGTCATTCGAGCGGAGGGCTACCTGTACCGATTTTACATCAGAACGCAGTCTAGAACCACGGAGTACTCTGCGAAGCAAAATCTGTTTTGATAGAGGCCTGCGCGGGAATGACGACCATCCTATCGGAGTCTGTCAATAGCAGGCTTAATCTATTTCATAAAAAACCGCTTTTCTCAAGCTATCCTCGCTACAAACGAGGACCATCTAAACAATTTTTAAATGGACTACACCACTATTAAATTATATACTTATTTGAACTATAAAATTTTAAATTAATTAATATGAAGTAAATATGTAGTTATAAATAAAACAAAATCAATGGTTTTCGATTTATAAAACACGTCTATCCAAGTTCAATGTTTACTTTAATAATCTGGAATATAAATGATATAGATATATTATATCAACACATAATATTGATAAAGCATATATATGATTGATTATCAGAATTAATTGAAAATACAAAGTCCCGTAATTTTAATCACGGGGCTCAGACAGTAGGTGGATTGATATTATCTTTGAAGAATAATCTCAGTGGTATCAGCTTTTGAAAGTGGGAATTCGTATCCTCCTCTCTTCTCCATACCATTGCCTTTTATGGAATAAACACCAACTCCATTAACTTTTGTCGGTTGCGACAACCTTAACAAGGCAGTAGGTAGGTATTCGTTTGCCTTAGCTAGCTTTAAGCGAATTTCACCATTTACCGTATTATAATCTACTTCATCAATGGTTCCGGCATCAAGACTAATCCAAAGCCCCACAGGCGCAATGTAAACCGACGATTTTGCTGCTGTAGTTAATTTAACATTGATGACGTTCCCCTTTTTCTCCAAATTGCCACCAAAAGATAACCAACCAAATTCGGGATGTTGTAAAATGTAAGATGATGTATTAACCGCATAGCCAAAAAAGCCAGATCCATAATCGCCGGTAATGCCGTCATTTTTTAAGGTTGATGGGTAAGCATGAAATGCCGCAGGTGCAAAACCTTCCTGGGTGATATTGGAGATCGAACCTAATAACCCACCGTAACCGGCACGTAAAAGATAGAAATCGCCTGGATTTTTGCGGTAATCCATTAAAACAGGAATGGCATTAAGCGCTGAACCGTAATGATGGATCATCCGTTCGATACGCGAGAGTTTACCTCCATAAAGAAAATCCCAGTACCGACGGGCATTACCGTTGTAAGCCCAATGCGGTACCACAGGCATATAGGCTAATATGGCATCGAGCGTTACATTTGCTTTATCCTGGTAGCCAAAATAGCTCGACCACACATAAACTTCTTCCTGACCTGTAGAATCCCAAGGCATCTCACTACCAAAGGGATATTGTAATGAACGCCAGTGGTTGGCTCGCTTCTTCATTTCATTTTCTAACCTGGCTGCTTCATCTGTTAGTCCTTCGTTTTTAAGGTCATTTAAGATGAGATAAAATACCGTGCCTTCCATTTGACCAAACTGTGCGTAATAAGGGGCTATGTTAACCATAGCCATACCTGTTTCAGCAGCATCGATAAGGTGTTGTTTCCAACTCTGCTCCTCAATAAGGCCGCTATAATTACGCGCTAACCGGTACATCACCCAATGGGCTGCTGCAACATGCGGGTAGTTATAAGACCGGCCCAGGTTATCAGCTTCTTTTTTTGGCCATGCAGACCAGGTTTTAAAATTGATCTTTGCATCATAAGTATCTTTAGGGAGCGAATCCGGTGCATAATAAAACAAACTCTTTTTTACCCCATATTTCTGAGGACCATTTTTAAGTTGTATCCTCCCAAACATTACACTATCAACAAATTGCTTCAGTTTATCAACCTCTTCTTTTTTGGGTTGCACCAACTGCTTCATTATCGCACCTAACCATGAACCCGCACCACCTTCGTCACTCAAACCCGATATCCAGGCACGGTTATCCTGAATTACCTGTTGCTGTTTTTCATTGTCATAAGTAATAACAGAAGGATTTCTATTAAAAACAGGATCGGCCTGGTTAAACCATTGCTTGGTTGTTAAAAAATTACCGTAAGCCGCAATGACATCACTTTCCGCTTCAATTACTTTATAATTAATACTTTGCTCCAATCCATCTTCGTAAGTAATAGATAATCTTGCTCTACCCCAGGTATTCCCCTTAACTGCGTAACTTTTCCAGCCATTTTTGGTTGAGCCTGACGCAACTATTTTTAAGGCATTTTCAGGCTGAACCTGAATAGTTTTAATCTTTTTAGCATAGTTGATAAACAATTTCCCTTCCACATCTTTAGGAAGCACATAACCCGGAACGGATATAGCAACAGGTCTTTTATTTTCGATCAGTTTACTTTCAATATCTTTTGCGGTTCCTGACAGAATAAACTGAAGGGCATAACTACGGCTTTCGCCCGGCTTTAAAAAGATTGAAGTAGGTGTATTCCATTGCTCGGCATTTTTCCATTCGTTTTCAGCATAGGCTTTACTGTACACCATCCATTCGTAAAAGCCTTCAAAAGCAATCCCCCTTGGTGTGCGGTCGTCATTAAGTGGATTATAAGCTTCAAATGGTGTATGCCCCAACGGAGCAACCAGTAAAGAAGGCGCATGCCCGCTTAACCGGGTAACCTGTAAATAACCAGCATCTTTACCGATGTAAGGATCGTAAAATACATTTTTAGCATGAGTTTGCTCCAATGTACGGCCTTCTAAAATATTATCGAAAATCATCGGGATCCCCAATGCACCGATTTCCAGATTTTTATCGGTCTTGTTTTTAAGCTCGAAGCGCAATACCAGCTTTCCGTTCAACATTTCCCAGATCCTTTTTACCTGCAATGGGATATCAGCCGGAAGTGTTGGAGCCAGATCGGCAGCGGCGAGTACATTTTTACCCGGCACTATATTTTTCACAGGGCTTCGTTTCATGGCCGTGCTGTAGCTTTTCCAGGCTTCTTCGCCAATATAACGCAACTTCAGGTTGATATCGCCCAAATGATACAAACCATCTGAACTACGTACTTTTAAACTGTCACTCGGTACAAAATCAAAATCTTTTACCACTTTAGGCTGGAGACCTGCTACAGTTTGTGATGATTTAACAAGCTTTAGGTTAAATGCTCCGGCATTGTAAGTCGAAAATCCATTTTCCAGTCCCAGCGTAGATGGCTTTTTGCCTAAAGCAATCCAAGGTGATTGGGCCAGAACAACCTCAATATTTATAAAAGATAAAATACAGCAAAATATTGCTTCAAAAGCTATTATGGATAAGGTTCTCTTCTTTTTTAGTTCGATAATCATGATGATAAAGGAAATTTAGGAATGTGGTTAAATCAAAATTAAAATTTAAAAGATAAAGCAGGCATCGAAGTTAAAAATAGCGCAAAATCGGTAAAGAATTGGTGTATTTACGAGAAGTTGGGCATGGCAGTAAGTGGACGGCGGGATCGATGGTGAATAGCAGGAATTCATTCCCCATATCAAATTATTAACCACATAAGAGATATAAGAAACATTTAAGCAATTGATCACTAAATAGCATAAGGGTCTTCGACAAGCTCAGACTGACAACGATTATATTGAATACTAGTCCATTTAATTCCCGCAGATTACGCAAAAAAAACGCAGATTATCATACATGAAGGGAAAACCTAATCATTAGCATCAACGATACCCTGAGAGGTCAGCTTTTTAGAAAAACATTGGAGTGGAGATCACATTTATTCACCGCAACGTCATTCCCAACCCGATAGCCATCGGGTTGATTGGGAACCACGTAGTGCTCATGAATGCCTTTAAAACAAGGGAAGCTTATGAATAATCGTCATGCAAGCGCTTTAACATTCCCGCCTGCGCGGGAATGACGATCATATTTAAAATCATTGGTAAAAAATGATTAAACAGGCTGACATTTCACTTTCAACCATTCGGATTCTTCATCAGACAACACGGGCTTAAGCTTCTCAAACACCATTTGATTGTATTGATTTAACCAGGCGATCTGATCTGTTGCTAAAAGTGTTTTATTGATGATAGCGGTATCGATAAAACATAAAGTTAAGGTTTCAAAAGTGAGAAAATCGCCAAATTCACTATTTCCCTTAGGCACACACAAAACCAGATTTTCAATACGTATGCCATATTTCCCCGGACGATAAATACCAGGCTCTATGGAGGTTATCATACCTGGTTTAAAGACTACATCTACATTGGCAGGACTAATATTCTGAGGTCCTTCATGTACATTGAGAAAAAAACCTATACCATGACCTGTACCATGACCAAAATTTATGGAATGTTCCCAAAGCGGTTTTCTACAGATGGAATCGATTTGATAACCTTTGGTACCTTCCGGAAAAATTAATTTAGCACCTTCAATCAGGCCTTTTAATACTAAGGTATAATCATCAGCCTGGCTTGCCGAGCAATTACCAATAGGCATTACCCTTGTAATATCGGTTGTACCATACAAATACTGGCCTCCGGAATCGACAAGAAACAAACCATTACCTAAAATTTCCTGATTGCTTTCTGCTGTTACGATATAATGTGGCAATGCACCATTTGCATTATAACCAGCTATGGTATTAAAACTCAAACCCACGAAAGAAGCTTGTTCTGCTCTGAAGGAGGCCAATTTCTCTGCTGCAGACCATTCTGTAATTTTTTCCCTGCCCAAATGATCTTCCATCCATTTAAAGAACCTGGTTAAAGCTACCCCATCGTGAAGCATCGCCTTTCGGATATGATTAATTTCAGTATTATTCTTTAAACTCTTTAAATGTGTACTTGGATTAATTCCTGCAATGATTTTGGAACTTTTTGGCAAACATTCGAACAAACCGAAACAGGTACGTTTTGGATCGATAAAAATCTGCATATTTTTTGGCAGACTTTTTAGTGCCTGAGCTACTTCGCCATAAGGATGCAAAGTTACGCCCTGCTCATTTAAAGTAGAAATATCAGTTTGCGACAGCTTCTTTTTATCGATAAAGAGTTTTACCATTGCAGGCGTTATTAAGGCAAAACTTAAAGTTACAGGATTATAATCTACATCTTTTCCTCTTAAATTAAACAGCCAGGCGATGTCATCAAGCGAAGAAATAAAATGATAATCTGCTTTATTTAATTTTAAAGCCGTTCTTACTTCGTTTATTTTAGCCGAAATACTAAGTCCCGCAGCTTCTTCGTCAATTAAAAAAGCATTTTCTACGGGTAGCCCTACCCGATCTGGCCAAATTGCGCTGATAAAATCAATATCAATTATTTCTATTTCATACTGGGCTAAACTATTCTTCATCTCGAGTGCTAATGCCACCGTAATGAGCTCGTGGTTAAAGCCTACTTTTGCGCCACCTGGCAAAATTTCGAGTAACCAATTGATATACTCCGGTGTATGCGGTACTTTCAACTTTACCAATTCGTAACCGGTACCGCTCAATTGTGCTTCAGCCTGTGTAAAATATCGCGAATCAGTCCACAGACCTGCAAAATCCTGGGTAATGACCAGCGTACCTGCCGATCCTGTAAATCCACAAGCAAAAGGTATGGCCTTATAATGTGCCGGTAAATACTCACTGATGTGTGGATCTGCAGCGGTAATAATATAGGCATCTACTTGCTGAGCAAGCATTAATTGGCGTAAGGCCTCCAGTTTTTCTACAAAGGTCATATTGAGGATTGTTTTATCGCGCCAAATTTAAATATTACATCGACATCTTAAAACAAACAAGATTAATACCATACCGTTGAGATTGTTTTATCCTGAAGCCAGACTTAAGCAAGAGAATTGTAGTATCTGAGCGCGGAAATGCGATAAAAGTTAAACATAACGATCAATCGCCGGCGCTTTAATTACTTCATAATAATCAGATCTCTGAAAGCAACGTACTTTAAAAGTAATGGCCGATTCTCTTTGCGCCAGCGCATGAATACCCAGTGTAAAGCGTTGTTTAAAACGTTTGGAACAAGCCTCTTTATGGCAAATTATTTCGTAACAGTCTATATTTTCCACAACTACATCAAGTACATATTTTGACCATTGTTTTTTAATCAGATTTGGCAACCAGCTAAATTGCTGCATATTAATCAAATCGCCCATCCCTTTAATGACCATTGGTGGAATATCTCCTCCAGCAATTTGCTTCCATGATCCTTCAACTTCATCAATAATACCCAGCACTTTGCATCCGGATAATACTAACCAGGGGTCTTCGGTACCGGCCCGGATTAACTGATAAGATACATCGTCTAAAAATTCCTGCTCAAAAAGGTAAGTAAGTTCGATCATAAACTATTTCAATTGTTTATCGGCAGATTATTGAGTCGTATCAGTTTATCAATGGTACCTGCAAAACGTTTCATGGAGATCGGTTTGCCCAGATAACATTCAAAGCTGGAATCTATTTTTCTCACCTCATTTTCAAGGTGGGAAGATGCGTAGATCACAAACCTGGCTTTGGAGCGGAGATGCTGGGATAATTCAGTTCCCTTCATTCCATCCATATCTATATCTAAAAAAAGAAAATCGATTTTATCACCTGCACCAATTGTTTTTAATGCATCAATGGGATTTTTAAAGGTGCTAAAGAGTTTCAAAAAACGGGTGTCTTCAATATAATCATGAAGTACATCAATGGCGTGCTGTTCATCATCGACAATTGCACAGCTATAATACATAGGCAAATTAAGATAGGTTATACCAAACTTAACAATCTTAACCTGAATGTATGCAGAAAGACATAAAAAAGGTAAAATTACGGTAGTTACCGACTTACTAAGTATACGTAATTTTCAACTTATGTCTTATTTCATGATATAAATTAGCCATGAGTCAATTGATACATGGCTAAATACTTTAAAGTTTAATTTTAACAAAGTATAAACGGTTTCTATCAACCGAATTTGTTAAAGGCAATATTTTTTGTGCAAAGCCACTTGCACCATTATCCACCACACCAAAATCATCATCGTTAGAAATTACGAGGATATTGCCAGGAAGTAAGGCCAAACCTTCTGCTTTATCGTGCGGATAAATGGATGGTAGATCTTTTAACAGGTCTAAAACAACCGCTTTGCTTACCGGGGTAATTCCCGCTGCGCTTAAACCTGCTGCATTGTTCAGTTCTTCCACGGTTTTGCCACCATAAAGTTTTCCTGTTGCACCATTGCCGGAATCAGAAATATCGGTAGCACCACTCAGGTCTATTTTGAAAACTTTTTTAAATGTTGCCGGATTGCTTGCTGCGCCGCCATACAATCCATCACGTTCAATAGTTAAGAAGGTAGTGCTGTTAACGGCAACAATATCGCTCACGCCTGTTAAAGTAGTATTATCCATCAGGTAAGCGTATTGCCTGGTTGCTCCGCTTGCGATATCAAAAGTCAAAATTCTTAAAACCACCGAATTCGCAACCGCAGCTTTAGACGGGTTGTACATTGGCGACTGCATCATGCCTACCAAAGTTTTTCCATCTGGGGTAATGGCCAAACCTTCCATGCCACGGTTTGCTCTTCTATTAGCAAATACAGCCGGAATGGTACGCCCGCCGGTTCCCGTTCCAAATGGGTTAATGCGTTCTATTGTTTTACCAGTTGCATCGAAGTGTGCAATATGTGGACCGTATTCATCGCTGATCCAAAATGATCCGTCAGCTGCTCTTACCAAGCCTTCTGAGTCGATTCCATCGGCACTTGGAGCAATCACCTGTCCATTTAAGTCATAAGCAGTTTCACCAGAAGCCCCCATTCCTGCAGGATTTGGAAGTCCGTTTAATTTATTGCCAGATGCATTTTTAAGTTCGATAGTTTGTTCGAGTACCAATTTCCCATCTTTCAGCCTGAATTTTCCAATTTGTGGATCAAAATCAGGTTTTCCGATGATGATTGAGTTTGCGAGCTGTCCGGCAACGTTCGCCCCCCTGTCGGTCAGCATATAAAAAACATCCGGCGAGTTCGGATCGGCGGCAACTGCTGATCCAAAACCTCCGTTATATACTTTTACACCAGCTGCAGTGGTAAAAAGTACCGATGGATCGGAGACTTCGGCCACGGCCGGGTAAGTAAATTCTGCTGGTGTTTCTTCATGATTCTTTTTACACGATACCATACCGATAGATATGGCTACGATTAGGGTGAGTAGTTCTTTCTTCATTTAATTTTTTTGAACAAAGCAAGGATCTGGATGTGAAGGCAATGTTAAGGGAATAACAAGAATAGTTTTAAGGCTTTATCTTGAATAATCAATTTTTTATTTATAAGCAGGGGGCAGAGTGCAAAGGGCTTAAATGCAGCTTTCTTTCTAAAACAAGTCGTCATCTCGACTGGAACGCAGTGGAATGGAGAGATCTGTCTCGATAGATTTTGCTTCGCAGAGCCTTCGGGTTCTCGACTTCATTACACTCCGCTCGAAATGACGGTTCTAGGAAGCCAATCATTAGTAATTCACATATTTTTCTTCAAAACTCCCATCCTCATACAAATCAACTAAACCGTAACCTGGTGCGGTTTCCCTCCTGTTGCCTTCCCACCATGCACCAGATACCGCTCCATTGCAAAGATAGGTCACATTGTTGTATATAACTTTATCGCGCATGTGCAAATGACCACTTAAACACAGTTTTACATTGGGATGCTGATAAAAAAGGTTAATAATTTTAGCAGTATCGGTATGCATATCTCCTCCCAGCATGGTCCATTTGTTTACAATATCATCTTCTATCATCAATAGTGCAGTAAGGATTGGAATGTGCGACATCACCATGACCGGCATTGTTTTACTGGTGTTTTCCAGTTCGTTTTTAAGCCAATCTAATTGCTCATCGCCCAATTTGCCAATGTACCAGGTATTATCGATATCCAAATGGGTACTATCCAGCACAATAATTTTCCAGCCGTTCTGTACCAGGCTATAGTAAGGTTTAACCAGCTGCAATTTATCCAAGGCGTATTTTTTTCCATAAAAAACATCGCCTTTGCTATCTTCGTTCCACCAGATATCATGGTTCCCCAAACAGTAATGTACAGGAATGCTGCATTCGTTTTTCATGGTTTCCTGTACCAGTTTCCATTGATTATTAATGGTATTCATGTTTTCCTTGTTCATATCAAAAACAATATCTCCACCATTTAAAATCAGATTTACTTTTGGAGATTGCGCCTGTAAGTGGTGCAAACATTTTGCAAATCTTGCTGGTGCATTAAACTGATTTTTCAGATGGACATCGGTAATGTGCGCAACCCTTAAAACGGTCTTTTTTTCAGTGGATAACGAAACTTTTGATAAGGTTGGCAGCAAAAACAGGCCACCGATATTTTTGAGCGCAGATCTTCTTTCCATTATCTGTTATTTGTTGGGTTAAAAGTAGCAACGGTATGTTAAATAACACGAATTAAAAAAGCGGTGTTGTGAATAATGTCATTACGTAAATGTAATTAACCACAACTTATCCCGGTCTTTCCTATCGTGTGGACACAATTAATTATAACATTCTTCTATCGCTCTATGCCGCGGGGCATGGTAGTTTTTCACAGTTAATGTTGTTTTTAGCTGTGTTCAAGAATGCTGCGCATTTTGGAGCGCCAAAGTACCCAAAGCGCTTTGTCATCCGATGGCTATCGGATCCAGCAATGAGCCTTTTACACAATCTCATGCGCATCAAAAAACAGTGACACTTCGTGTTGTGTTCTATATTTTTTAAAATTAAATTATCGGTTATGAACACAAAACCACTGCGTTTCAGGTTTGTTACTGCCATTTTTACTGTTGTGCACCTGTTTTTTTGATTTCCCCGGCTCCTGGGATTGACAGCGTCCTTGGTTATAATCCGTGCTTTATTAAAGTTAGTTAGCAAAACGCCTAAAAATACTTAAAAGATGTGTCCACACGATAGGCTCTTTCGGGAGATAAAAAGGATGCACACAGATATAGATCCGTGTTTATCTGTGTGCATCAGTGGTTAATGATATTGTATTCTGGTATACAGACACCACCATTGGGATTTGGTTTATTCTTTTTTATTTGGACTTCGCTAAACGATAAGCCTTCATGATTTTATGAAAAATCTGGTTATTAGGATAAACACCGGTAAAGTTTTGCGAGCCAGGACCGTAGGCAAACACCGGAACCATAATACCCGTATGATCGTTGGTGCTAAATTCGCCCCTTACCATTCCTTTTTCAGCAGCACCATCTAAAAGTGTTAATCCTCCTGTTTCATGATCGGCAGTTACGATCACCAGTGTTTCACCATCCTGATCAGCAAAGCGAAGCGCTTCGGCAATCGTACGGTCAAAATCGTGTAATTCGGTAACGAGATAATGCAAATCGTTGGTATGACCACCGTAGTCGATCTGCGCGCCTTCGGCCATAATGAAGAAACCAGCTTTATTTTGCGATAAAATCTCCGCGGTATGTGCTAAGGATTTTTTAAGCATATCGCCACGACCTTTTGTCACCGGTCGGGTAGCCGAATCATCCAGCAAAACCAATTGTTTACCTTCATGTTGTTTTTCAAAATCAGCTAAACTATTTGTTACCTGAAAACCTTTAGTTTTCAGATCTGCCAAAAGCCTGCTGTTTTTATTCTGCTCAAAAGCTTTGCGGTTAGAACCCACTAAAACTTCGGCCTTGCTGCTTAACAGATCATTCGCAATTGCGCCGTTGTATGAGCGGTCGAGTTGATGGGCGTAAAATACTGCTGGCGTTGCATCGGTCATATCGCCCGCGGTGATGATACCACTTTTGATACCGAAGATGGATAAAGTATCAACTAAATTGGTTTTATGCTGATCATCAGGTCCCATGCCAATGTAACGGTTATTGGTTTTATGGCCAATTGCCATAGCACTGCCTCCCGCAGCCGAATCGGTGTTTCCGGCATCAGCCGCAGCGGTTTCAGAAAAGCCAATGTAATGGAACTTTGCCATATTCAGATCCCCATGATTGGCAATTAACCCAGCGTGGATTGCAGCCAGTCCCATCCCATCACCAATTAACAAAATGACATGTTTGGGTGCTTTGTCCTGGCCGTCGGTTTTATAAGTTGGTGAATAGGTTGTATATGGTTTTGGATTGGTATAACTCAGTTTATCCTGATGAAGATAAAAATCTTTCAGTTTGGTCGGTTTATCCGTATTGATCCAATCTGCGCCAAGCCTTTCGAGCACAATCCAGGTGTTCGGACTATCCTGCGAAGCCCAGAAGCGGAAAGGTTTGCCCTTACGATGTGCCTGCTCTATCGTGGCTCTCATCTTTGCTTCATCGGTTTTGGTAGGATTGCCCTTTCCATTCCATACGGTGTGATTTTTCAAATCATCACTGATCATCGCCACCCTTGCCAATTGCGCATCGGTATAAGTTGTTGCCGGCCTGCCATCGAAAGATAATTTCTCATCATAATTTTTAAAATCGGCTGGTGCAGGCATATCGCCACTAACCACTACTTTAATCGCATTGGCATTCTTTTTTGCATCGAATACCTCAGCATAACCTTCGAGCTCTTTTAGTAATACCGGTAGTACATGCTTGTAATCTTCTTTTACATCAACCACCAACTGCAGTTTTAAGGCTGCATTGCTATAGGGATGATTTCCTTTTGATTTAAAAAACCGGGCTAACGGATCAAGGTATATTTTTTTAAGTGTAAAATCCGGTTTAATTTCTGAAGCCTCATGTGCTACATATAATTGCCCTTCCTTTAAAAATACATCCGCCTCAATAGATCCCATTTCGGCATAATATGCCGCTAAAAGGGGAATTTCCTGCTTATAATCGTTATGGCTATGTCCGCGGTTTGCACTCAGTTTTACCTGGGCAGATGCACTTTGCAGCCCCAGCACAAAGGCCAGCGCTGCAAAGTTTATCCCTATTTTTTTTACCATCCTGGATTTTGTTTAATCACGCCCGCACTGTTATCAATTTCTCTTTGTGGCACCGCCCAAACATCGTGTACCTGTGGGTTGAAAGTTCTTGCCGGCCAGATTACAGTTCCATCAAAATCGTGTAATGGTTTAGCATAAGTGGATTGCGCATCGCCCCATCTTACTAAATCGCGGTGACGATCTGCCCATTCTCCGGCAAGCTCATTACGACGTTCGCGTTTAAGGTCATCTATAGTCATTCCTGTTTTAGCATTTAAACCTGCACGAAGCCTTATTTTGTTCAGTTCGGTATCTCCCGCTCCTGCACCGCTTAGGTTAATGGCAGCTTCTGCTTTGATCAGCAGAACTTCGGCATAACGCATTAATGGCACATTTAAATCAGTTGTTCCATTATCACCATTAGGGTTAACATGAGTTGGAATTGGGTTGGCATAAGAAAACGGCTCCATGTATTTTTTAAACTGGTAATTGGAAGTTGCTCCCCCATCTTTAGTAAAGCTACGCTCGGCACCAAAGAACATAAATTTATCGCCAGGTTTCAAAATGGTAGCTTCTCTGCGTTGATCGCCGGCTTCATAAGAATCGTAAAGTTCTTTGGTTGGCAGATAATAACCCCATCCATTATAAATACCCCATGCTTTGTTGGTTAGCATTACACCCGGGAGCTTGCTACCCCAGCCTGTTCCGCCACCGCTTGGTGTACAAACTACCGACCATATATATTCTTTAGACCAGTTGTTTGACGCTTTAAAAACATCGGCAAAACCCGTATTAATTAAATCATGCTGACCTGAAGTGATGACCATATCAGCATATTTTGCAGCATTGGCATAATCTTTTTTGAACAGGTACACCTTAGATAAGTAAGCCCAGGCAGCCGTTTTATGTGCTTTACCATAATCTGCAGGTTTCATTGCCGAAAACAGGGGAAGGTTATCAGCTGCCTTTAAAAGAAGCGAAATAACATAATCGTAGTTCTCGTTTACATTGCTGGCGCGGGGAATAGGCTGAGATGCATCGGTTTCAGGCTTAACAATTGGTACACCCGCTTTATCGTTTCCATAATTTGCAGCCAGCTGAAAATAAACCAAACCGGCATTAAAATAAGCATCGCCAATGATCTGTTTCTTTAAATTTTCATCCATATTGATCTTTGGCACATTGGTAATGATATCATTGGCACGTTTGATGATGGCATAACGCATGCTCCACTGCGTTTCGGTATAACCACCGCCTACGTAAGTACGGTTAAAGTTTTTAATGTTATCAGCCTCTGGCTTGTTACGGCCGGTAACCATATCATCGCTGGCATTGATAAACCAGAACATCCCGCGACCGTAAAAATCTTCAGCATTATAGATTTCGTACATTCCACCTTCGGCTTTCAATGCATCCTCTTTAGTTTTCCAGAAGTTTTGCGCTGATGGAGACCCTTCAGGTATGATATCAAGTTCTTTTGTGCATGAAGAAAAAGCAGCAAGTACTGCAAATGCGATATATTTAAAATTCTTTTTCATTGTTGTTTTTGATTATAGATTTACACTTAAACCAAGGATAAAACTTCGTGCCTGCGGATAACGGCCAACATCTACTCCGTTGTTGTCCATTCCGATTTCCGGATCAAAGCCTGAATATTTAGTAATGGTAAAAAGGTTGTTTGCTGTGGCATAAATTCTTACACCACCTGTTTTTAATTTATTAGCGATCGATTTTGGCAAACTGTAACCCAGGGTTACGTTACGGATACGCAGATAAGAGCCATTTTCCACATAAAAATCAGAAGCTGCAAAATTTCCGTTGGCATCGCTAGTTGAAATAATCGGCACTTTGCCACCTGGATTTTCTGGTGACCAGGCATCTAAAATACCGACCAATTTGTTGTATGAAGGACCACTAGCGCTATAAGTAGTACGTTTTACGGCATTGAATAATTTATTTCCTTGTACGCCCTGTGCAAAAATATTAAAGTCGAAATTTTTATAACTTGCGTTAAAGCTCAACCCATAAGAGAAATCGGGATAAGCGCTACCAGCAAAATAACGGTCTTTACTGTCAATAGATCCATCACCGTTGATATCTACAAATCTAAAATCACCTGCCTTTGCATTTGGCTGAATTTTTTGTCCTTTAGCATTTTTATAGTTATCGGCTTCTGCCTGACTTTGGAAAATACCATCCGTTTTTAATACAAAATAACTATACAGTGGCTGTCCTACCCTATTGGTAAGGGGGGCAACTTCATTCCGGAAATTGGTAGATACAACCTGGTTTTCTATACCAGGAATAAGTTCTTCTATATTGTTGTTTATTTTGGTTAAAGTAGCATTTACGGAATAAGTAAAAGCTGCATTTTTATCACTATTATAATTTAATCCTAACTCAAAACCTTTATCTTTTACTTTACCGGCATTAATGGTCTGAGTACCTAAACCTGCTGTTCCGGGTAATGTTCTCACCAGGATCATTTTATTAATTTCTTTAACAAAATAGTCTGCTGTAAGACTCAATCTGCCTAATACGGCTACATCAACACCAAAGTTTGTTTGTTTAGATTCTGCCCATGCGATATTAGGATTGGCCAAAACCGTTTGAACATAACCATTTTGCAAAGTTGGCGTTTGGCCAAAATAACTTTGTGTTGGACTTAACAATGGGTTCACCGCAGCAGAAGTAAGTGCCGCTAAATTACCGAGAAAACCATAGCTACCCCTTAATTTCAATTCATTTAACCAACTTACATCTTTAAGAAAGTCTTCTTTGCTCATTAGCCATCCAACAGAAGCTGAACCATAATTCCGGGTCCTGTTATTTTTGGTCAGTAATGACGAGCCATCACGGCGACCGATTAACGACACCAGGTATTTTTCGCGATAGTTATAGTTTGCCCGCAGAAACAATGACGAAAGTGCCTGTGCGCTGTAACCGCTGGAAGAAGGCTGTATTACTGTGGCGTTCATCAAGTACCTGTATTGTGGCGATTCATCATCAAAACCTGATCCTGAAGCAAATAAACTTCTGTATTGTGTTTTTTGAAATGAGTAACCACCTGTAAGATCGAGCTGATGGCTACCAAAGGTACCTTTGTAATTTAACACTTGTTCTGTCAGGAAATCGCTATTATGGTTGCTGCTTTCCTGTAAACTATTGCTTAATACGGGTTTTCCTACCTCAGGCCTTTTTGGTGTAAAGCTTTTAAAAGCAGCATCTGTTTTGGTGATGCTTAAGTTAGACCTAAAAGTTAAACCTTTGGCTAATTTAATATTGGCATAGGGATTAACGACCAACACATTTACCGGGTTGTTGATATCAATACGCATTAAATCGGCAACAGGGTTAACAATATCGCCATAATCTCCGGCATACGGCCCAGGTAAACCTGCAAAACTACCATCGGCATTGTAAGGTGTGGCATTTGTAGGATAATAAATGGCCGAAAGTAAAGCACCCGTATAATCGCTGCTGGTATTGGCGCCGTTTCCGTTAGTGCTGCTGTACGATAAGTTTTCGCCAATTTTTAACCAATTGGTTACCTCATGTTCGGTATTGATCCTGAAATTATAACGTTTGGTTTTAGTGTTTAACACAATCCCTTCGGCATTGCGGTAATTGAAACTCAAATAATAATTCGATTTTTCAGAGCCACCGTTAATTGCAGCATTATAATCCTGCAATAAGCCATCTCTAAACACTTCATCCATCCAGTTGGTACGTGTAATCTGCCCGTCAGGATATTTTGCGGCATCAAAGGCTGGCAATATGGTAGTACCACCGTTTTTAGCTGCAGTTGCGGCAACCTGTGCACGCTGTTGTGCATTTAATGATTCTAGTTTTTTCCAGGCACTTTGTTGTCCAATTTTAGCATCAAAACTGATCTGCATCTTACCGCTTTTACCTTTTTTGGTCGTAATTAATATTACACCGCCAGAAGCTCTTGCGCCATAAATGGCTGCAGATCCATCTTTTAGCACCGATATCGATTCAATATCGTTAGGGTTAAGCTGTGGAGTACCCGAAAAGATAGATCCGTCGATTACGTAAAGTACATTTTCTCCATTGATACCGCCTGAGCCACGAACATTGATACGAGGCATCGATGTCGGATCGCCACCCTCGTTGGTCACAATTACACCCGGAGTTTTTCCGGCAAGCACCTCACCTACACTATTTAATGATCGCGAAGAAAGTTTATCCATCCCCACAATACTGATTGCTCCGGTTAAGGTTTCTTTTTTCTGTGTACCGTAACCTACAACCACTACATCGGCAAGTGTGGAGCGTTCTTCTTTCAAAACCATGTTAATTACCTGGTTTTCGCCAACTTTTGCTTCCCTGGTCTGATAACCAATCATGGAGAATGACAGTACGGCATCAGCGGCAACTGCAATGCGATAAGCACCGTTTCCATCGGTAATAGTACCACTTTGTGTGCCCAATACTTTCACCGAAACACCTGGAAGTGCCAAACCTGTGGTATCTTTTACTACCCCTGTGATTATCCGGTCTGGCTTATTCATTACGGCATTGTTTAAAATCACGTATCCACCTTTTTCTAAAACCTGCAAACCAAGTCTGTCTAAAAGTGATCTTACGGGTTCTGTGTTAAAATCGCCACTTAAAGACATGTTTTTTTGTTGCAGCTGATCTGGATTGTACACAAAACTAAGCCCGGTACGGGATTCAATTTCTTTGATGATCTCGGTCATCTTACGGCCTTTATTGATGGTAATACTAACCGTAGTTTTCTCTAATTTTTGTGCCATACCTGCCGAAGCGAGGATAGAGCTGCAAAAAATGCAGAGGATTGTAAATGTTAAACATGAGTATTTCATGATCTTGTAAAGAGCTGGTGTCCTCTTAGCGGAGGTTGTTTTCATTGCTTAATTTGTTTGATTTTATTTTTGTAAAGCTTTAATTATACTGGCTTTTATTGCCAGAAAGAAAGATTGCGGCGAACGATCTGACCGGTACCGTAGATAATTTCTATATCATATCCTATCTCATCTGTATATATTAAATGTTTTATGATTTTTTGATGCATTGAACCTGAGGTGATGCAGACTGCAGATAATATCCAAAATTTCTTCAGGCGATTGTTTGCTGCTGAAGGATGCAGTAGTTTTAAGTTTACCCAAAGTGATATCGTTCAGCAAAATTTTAATGCTATAAACATATTGGAGTTTAGTGATCACCTGATTGAGGTTTGCACCATCGAAAGCAAATTCGATAAAAGCAGACGCTTTGATTTTACAGATGGCAGCGCGACCGTCATTTTTATCATAAGTTAAAAACTCATCCTTAACCAGCGTAGCCAGGTTGCCTTTTTGATTGCTCACCGCAACTTTACCCGTAACTACAGCCACCTCCAGCTGTTTATTTGCCTGATATGATTTAACTTTGAAAGAGGTCCCTAAAACTTTAATGTCTACCCCGGCGCTTGTATGCACTGTAAACGGCCTTTTTTCCTGATGAGCAATATCAAAAAAAGCTTCCCCTTCTTTAAGTGCAATATGGCGGCTGTTTGAAGCAAAGGCTTTAGGATAGCAGAGTTTTGCTGACGGACCTAACAAAACCACCGAACCATCTGACAAAGTAATTCGCTTCTGTTGCTTATTTCCGGTAACTACTGTTACCTGATTTTCAGGCGCTACTTTTGTATTGAGTTTCCAAACGCTTATTCCAATTGTTATGATGAGGAATACGGCGGCAGCAATCCTGATAAAAGATTGTAGTTTGAATACTTTGACGGGTTTTGGCTTCTCTTGCATAGCCACCTGAAGGTGAGCAAACATCTGCGCCCCTATCGCTGCTTTCCGATCGGCGGATAATGCCACATCTTTTGACTGAAGTGTAGCGTACCACTCTTCAACTTTTTTTTGCTCTTGCGGACTTGCCTGCTGATCGAGATATTTCTGCAGCAGTTCCTTTGCCTGTTCTTCTGTCATCTAAATACATGTCAGTTGAAAAGGAGATCGGTACCAACCAAAAATGTTATCTATAGATTAACTTTATGTTAAGCCGATCAATACAGCAATTAACAGGATATAGGAAAGACTTTTTTTAAGAAGCTTTAATGCTGCAGAGATCTGGTTCTTTACCGTCTGCACAGAAACGTCGAGTTCAGCAGCAATTTCTTTGATGGATTTTTCCTGTTTTCTGCTCATCGAGAAAACCTGTTGCATTTTCTCTGGTAAAAGCGCAATGGCGGCATCCACCTCCAGGTGAAGCTCTTTTAAAATTAGTTTATCATCCGCAGCAGCAGAATGCTGTTCATCCATCAGGGTCGTAAGCGCAGTTTGGTGCTGTTCTTTAATACTGCCCGACCTGAAATAATTAATCACCTTATATTTTACGGCTCCATGCAGATAAGCACCCAGGCTTCCGGAAAGGTTAATCGTTTTATGGTTTTCCCAAAGCGAAATGAAAATCTCCTGGGTAATATCCTGTGCAAGGGCTTCATCACCCGTTTTTTTTAGCGCAGCATCAAAAACATCTTCCCAATAAAACTGGTAGATTTTTTCCATGGCCAGATGGCTTCCGCACTGTAAAGATGAAAGTAAAGTTTCGCTCAAGGGATGGTGCTTTTTTTCACAGCAAAGCTACCAGCTCAATATTCCCTTATTATTAACAAATCTTAAAGTGTACGTGATGATGTAAAATGGAAGGGATTCGGCGCTCATCGGCGATATCTGCAGGAACATTAGCGATTAGCCCCCCGCAGATCTAAAAAGATTGACGCAGATATTTATAACAGAGTCTTAATGTCATTAACTATTTAATGGTCAAAATGAAATAAGTTCTGCGTAATCAGCGATATCGGCAGGAACATGATGCGATTGATTTAACAATATAGTCTTAATTTCATTAACTGCTTAATGTCAAAAAGCAATAGGTTCTGCGCAATCAGCGATATCTGCGGGAGCATGACGCGATTGATATGACTCGCAACTACCCAAACAACCCTGCAAAAATTTTATTCGAATGCAATTTTGCCTGATGATCATAAATATGCGAGGTGCTCATAATTTCGTTTATGCCATATTTGACAACAAATGCTTCTAAATTTTCTTTAATGGTATTAGCACTACCAATAAAAGAATAATACAACATCTGCTCTACAGCTTCTTTTTCCAACTGACCCCAATATTCATTAATATCATCAACGGCAGGTTTTAGTAATTCTCTTTTGCCTGTTATCACTCCTAAAAACATACGTTTTACAGAGCTTGATAAACGTTCTGCTTCCGCATCAGTATCTGCAGCTACCACATTCACACATGCCATTACATAGGGTTCCTGTAAAAATGCCGAGGGTTTAAAATTATTTTTATAAATGGATATCGCCTGTTCAAAATAGGTTGGGGCAAAATGACTGGCAAAAGCATAAGGAAGTCCTTTTTCTGCGGCTAAGCGCGCGCTATCTGTACTCGAACCTAAAATCCAGATCGGAATATCCAAACCTTCTCCAGGCATAGCCCTTACACTTGCCCGGTTATTACTGGCAGAGAAAAACTGTTGCAGTTTCTCAATATCCCTGGGAAAGCTATGAACAGCATTAAAGTTTTCACCTCGGATGGCCATTGCCGTAACCTGATCGGTTCCGGGTGCCCTGCCCAAGCCCAGATCGATCCGGTTAGGATAAAGCGAAGCCAGCGTGCCGAATTGTTCTGCTACAATTAAGGGAGCGTGATTGGGCAGCATAATACCTCCGGAACCTACTCGAATGCTATTGGTATTACCAGCAATATAACCAATTAGTACCGCCGTTGCTGAACTGGCCACACCAGCCATGTTATGGTGTTCTGCAAACCAGTAACGTGTATAACCTAAAGTTTCAGACTGTTTAGCTAAATCAAGACTGGTTTTAAAGGTATCTGCAGCAGTAAAACCGTCTAAAACGGTTGCAAGATCGAGAACGGAATAAAGTACATTTTTCAATAAGTGATCGGCCATAATTAAAGGAGTAAAATCTGTATTGCAAAAATATCTTTAATAAAACCAACTCACGTTTAAATGAATACAAATGACGTTTAGCCAACATAATCCGTAAGGTACGTTGCAATGCAATGACACAAAACATGAAATGCTTAATAAATGGCTACAACTACATGGGTGTAGGGATATGTATATTCTTGTAACAAAGCAGTTGGGCCCTTGCTCTTAATTTGAATAAATTTCAAACTTATAATAGATTAGCAAATCCGGTAAAGATGAGTATACGTTTATCGGTATTAGCATTATTTTATGGATTGTAGCTATTACCCGCATCTAGTAAACTTAATCGAGAATTTTTCTATTAAATTAGTGAATAAGGAAAAAATTTAAAATTAAAGCGTACAGATAGTATTCTTTTCGTTACGAAAAGGCGTAATTTCGTTATAAGAGAACCAGATTTTTTGAAGATGATTAAGTGCATAGCCATAGACGACCAGTACAGCTCCTTAGCGGGACTACAAAAATATATTGAGGATACTCCAAACATGCGGCTAGTGCAGCAATATACCGATCCAATTACTGCCTTAAGGGAGTTAGCCAATTCAGAAACGGTTGATGTAATTTTTATGGATGTGGAAATGCCCCAAATTTCGGGGCTGGAACTGGCCAAAGCCATCCGCTTCAGAACCAGAAAACTCATCTTCACTACTTCTCACCAGGAGTATGCTTTTGATGCTTTTGAAGCTGCAGGAGATGCTTATTTGCTTAAACCATACAGCTATGCTAAATTTGCTACAACAATTACCAGGCTTTTTGGACATGAAATGACTGGAGGTGCCAACGAGGATTATTTTCTGGTGAAAAATAAGGAAGAAGAGCACCGTGCGGTAATGGTTAAATATGAAGATATTATTGCCTTTGAAAGTTTTCATAATTACATTAAATTACATACTGTAGAAAAAGTAATTATTGCTTACTTAAGCTTAAAAGATGTTCGGGAACAGCTTAGCATCAAAAACGGTTTTATACAATTACACCGTGGTTATATTGTGGCGATTGATAAGATTTTGTATATAGATGGCAATCGGATTACCATGAACAACCAGATTAGCTTTACGGTTGGCGATATTTATTATAACGAATTTAAAAGTTTTATTTCCGAAAGGTTAATCATCAGTAGCCGTAAAAAATAACGGCTACTGATGGAAACATTTAATGGTTTTAAATTAAACCTGAAACTGTAGTAAATGTTGTGGTGGTGGGTTCAGAAATGGTTGTTGGCCTATTGATCTTTCCGCTCTGTTTTTTTTTAAATACAAAAAGTGTTTTTTTTGCTAATTTTTGAGTTTTCATAATTGTTTTTTTTCGAAAACTAGCGGCAATGGCACCCTATAACTTTAGTTGTTACACAAATAGTAAATATGCCTTTATGAATAGGTTGAAATGGCGCAACGGTACGTTGCAAAGATGGTTATACACATATCGTATACACATAATTGCTTGGACAGCATTTATCGTTTGGGAGACTGTGATGGTTATTTACTTCCTTGGCCTGTTAGGTACATTCGGTAACTACGCTATTCATTACACGATTAATATCACCTTATTTTATACCTATGCTTTACTGCTGGAAAAAGCAACGGCATTTCATAACGGAGCAGTATGGAAAGTTCCTCTGGTTGTTATATCAACTATCTTGATTTATTTAGGCATAGTTACAGGTGTTGACATTTTGCTAAATACTTATACCAATATTTTACCCGGGCAACTGCCAAGTCTCAAGATCAGAATAACCAAGGTACTTTACAGGGGTTCTTTTTTCCTTCTTTTTTCTACAGGGTATTATTTCTTAAAGCGGTTTATTAAAGAAAAAACAGAAAAATCCCGTATCGAAAAACAGCGTTTTCAAATGCTTATTGAGAAGGAAAAGATGGATAAGGAACTGGCCATGTCTAAGAATGCTTTCATGAAAGCACAGATTAATCCGCATCTGCTGTTCAATACATTTGAGTTTGTACACCAAAAATTAAGTGCTTACTCTCCGGAAGATGCTAAAGTGATGCTTTATCTTTCTGATATGATGCGCTTTGCAGCCAGCACGCAACATAATGAAGGTTATGTCCGTTTAAGTGATGAAATTTCGCAGTGTGAAAACCTGATCGGCCTGCACCAAATTACCCAGGGTGCAATTTATATTGAGTTTGCCAGCGGACCTGATCTTGATGAAATTAAACTCATTCCGCTTGTTTTGCTTACTATTCTGGAAAATATGTTTAAACATGGAAACCTTAATGATGCAGAAAATAAGGCCACTATTGATGTTTACACTATTGATGGCAAATTGCATATCGAAAGCCGTAATCTACCGAGATCGATAAAAAGCAAGGTAGGCTTTGGCTCAGGCATGGATAATATCAGTAACCGACTCAAATATGCCTACCATCAACATGCAGAAATGACCGCAGGAATTGATGAAGAGGGTTTCTACACTTTAAATATCAGTATTTCCTTAAATGCACTAACCATAGAATCTAAAACTAAAAAAGCTGAACAGCCTATCCTTGTTTAGAAATATCGACCGTCAATTTATGCTTAACTTAGTGAGAGCCATCGCTGCGATTAGTAAAAATGAAAATCTACCCTTAACCTTTGAAACCAGAATGGCAAAAAATGAGTCTACCAAAAATTGATAAGGCTGCGAAAGAATCAAATATGCAATCATTGGTGTTATTATCGAAATAAGTCAAGTTATATCTTCGATAGGAGATAACATCAATCTGTTTTCTTTTCTGAATATACTTCTGCAATCTGAGCAGAAAGATATTTGAAAGCTAGCGGCATTTCGACAGCAGCATTTTTGATGCTCCCTTCAATAAAAATGAAACCTTTATAATTTATTTTGTGCAAAGCTCTTAAATAAGGTTTAAAATCGTCGCCCATAACACCAGGCAATGATCTGTTTTGTTTTTCGGCAACCTCTGAAAATCCAATCAAGTCACCGGCCTCAATAATTTCATCAGGAGATTCTCCTTCACGCATCATGTGGAATATATCGGCGTTGAGCCTGAAATTAGGATGATTAACTTCCCTTACTATCTCTGCTGCTGACTTTAATGAAGTGATGAAGTTAGTTTCGGTGGTTTCGAGGTTCTCTAACAAAATGGTAACTTTATATTTTCCTGCAATTTGCGCCAGCTTTCCAGCCAAAATAACGAAATCAGATTTTGCCTTAACGATATTATAACCTGCGGGAATGCTCCTTGCACCCGAGCTACCCAAAACAATAAACTTAACACCTGCTTGCCCCGCTCTTGAAAGAACAGTTTCGGTATAAGTTAAAACCTTCGCTTCATCTACCTCTGGTCCAGCTATTTTTATGTTCGCCGGAAAAAAAAGGTTACAGCTTAATACTTTACATTTTGCTGCTTTAATCTTTTTTAAACTGGCATTAAACTGATCATCGGTTAATACAGGTGAAAGCAGCTTCGGAACCGATTCACCGATCATTTTAAAACCAGAAGCATAAGCTAAACTATCCTGTGCCAGACCAGATACAATACCTAAACGCGGATAAACCTGTTTCTCTGAAATAAAACCACAAAAACCGATATAAATCAGGCAAATCAAAAAAAACGGATAGCTGAATTTCGCACCTCTCATATATTTTTCAAATTATTTGGTTAAAAAAATTTAGATCTCAAGATTCCTCCCGCTCCTAATTTATTAATAAATACAGCAGCATTTTGAGAATTCTTGTTTAAAGATAATATAAAATCTAACTATTAAGTTTTGTATTAATAGAATCTGCGATAGAGCAGAAATTAAACAAACAGCAACTCGTAACATTAGAATACAAAAATAAATCCGACCATTGGGCTGTTTTTAAATCCAGTTGGTCGACAATTTAGCTGTGTTGGTATAATATCGATATTTCTGCTGCAACGTTTTGAGGGCATAGGCGTCTTATCTACAAAACAAACACAAAGTATTAATTAAAAATATAAACAACAGCATTATGAAAACCTCAATCAATACCTTAACAAAATCTATATTAGCAGCTATCGTATTAAGTTCTGCTATTTTCTCTACAAGTGCAATGGCTGATGAGAAACAACCAACTAAAGTTTATGCGCCTAAAAACGTAACCCAGGTTAGCGTAAACGGAAACGTAGAAATCACCTTAGTTCAAAGATCGAAAGAAGGCATTAGCTACAATGATGACAATACTGGCAAAGTAAAAGTAACACAAGAAGGATATGCATTAAAAATCAGTTCTGTAGATGATGAAGTCGCCAAAATTACACTTTATGTTAATAATATTTACAGGGTTAAAGCATCCGGTGACGCTGTGGTAAAAACAGAGGGCAAATTGGCTTTGAAATATCTTCAGGTATTTTTAAAAGAAAATGCTGTTGCCGAAATCAATTCTGATACAGAAAGTTTATATACCGTAATCGAAGACAATGCCGATTTAAAATTGAGCGGGGCTACTGAAAAACATACCTTAGTAATGAGTAAAACACCAAAATTAAACCTGGATAGATTTGCTGCACTAACAACAGAAGTGAGTAACCCGGATACAAATGCATTGCAAACTGTTGCACTTGCAAAATAATGAAACCAAAAGAGTAAAAAATCGACAGAAATGTCGCTTTTTTACCAATCGTGGGCTGAGAGGAATCGTCATTCCCAACCCGATAACTTTCGGGTTGATTGAGAATCACAGAGCGCTGATGAATACCTCTGAATAAAAGGACAACTTATGGATAATCCTAATTCAAGCGCTTTAAGATTAGCTTCGCTGAGCACTGCGTGGTTCCTGCCTGCGCGGGAATGACGATTCTGTATATAAAACATTGGTTTTGAAGTATTATCATTTCGATCGTAGTGGAAAAATGATGATACTTCAATTTTTGTGAAGGTTTAAAAATTTCTCGACTTCATTAAACCCAATTCCCATTCTATTTAAAATCAGGCACAGGTAATAAATATCCGCCAAATAAAATATACGACCATAAAAGGGTCCAGAATATATTAAATATTTGTGCGGTAACAAAAGTAAATGCAGGTTTCCCTCCCTGAAGTTTTACCAATGATGAAAATTTAGCTTCCATACCGATAGAAATAAATGCGATTGCAAACCACACAGTACGTAAACCATTTAGTGTTGGCCCGACACTTTTTGCCGTTGCAGGAGATAAAAGAAAAGAAAATACTAAAGATGCCGCAACAAAACCCAATACAAATTTCGGAAATCGTTCCCACACAATTTTCAATCCCGGGCGCTCTGCTTTAAGGATTACGCCATCTTCCCCTTTAGATTTTTTATAGGCCCACCATATTGCGATAAAAAAAGCAGCTACACCGATAAAAACATTTTGTGAAAATTTGGCAATAACACCCGCTTTAACAGCTATTGGCCCAACCAAATCGCCTGCAGCGGTTACGGTTGCCGTTGTATCTAAAGTACCGCCCAGCCATGCTCCTCCAATTACTTCAGGTATATGAAAATACTTTACCGCCCAGGGCAAAATTACCATCATCGGGATAGCCATAATTAACACTAAAGTGGTGACATAAGATAATTTACGTTTATCGCCATTAATAGCTCCGGCAGCTACAATTGCTGCAGAAACTCCGCAAATAGATACTGCTGACGCTAATATCACACCAAATTCATCATCAACTTTTAACTTGCGGCTCAACCACATCGAAAAAAACCAGACTACCGTAACAACAATAACCGCCTGTATGATACCAGGTAAACCAGCTTTAATCAAATCGGCCGACAAAATAGTTGTTCCCAATATGACTAAACCTGTTTTAATATAAAACTCAGACCGCACTGCTTCTTTTAACCAATAGGGCAACCTGATCAGATTACCTAACGCGATACCGATAAGCAATGCAAATACCACATATTCCAATCCAAAATAGGATACACTTTTATTGCCTCCGATAATAAAGGAAACAATGGCTAATAAATAGATAAGTGCAAAACCACCAGCAAACCGTGCAACATTACCCCCCGATAAACCTATAGCCATTGAAGCTAAGGCAAGAAAAACAGCCCCCATTTCAACAATCAGCAATAAGTTAGCTCCCGATAATATCTTGCCCAAAAGATCTTCACTATTTGCCCATTTAAATGCAGGTAAACTGATTACAGTACCATTGCTGGTTAAATAAAGCACAGTGGCAATAATCACTGTTCCCAATATCACCGCCCACCAATCTTCGGTGAGTGATTGTAAAAATGTTTTCTTATCAGGGCTTATTCCGGCATCTGTTAAGGCTCCGGTTGTATCGGCTGCGTTGTTTCGATTCGACATAGTATGATGTTAATTTGATTTCAGTTCTAAAAATACTTTTACCGCATTCGGCAGGTTGCAACAAGCGAATATGATCTAATTATAATATAAGCCGTTACTCAATATCTAACTAAAGTAGTTATTCAGCAAGATTTTATCCGTAACAAATATTTGACCTTAAATCTTTTGTCACAAATCTGTAGACCATTCAGCCTTTCATTTTTTTGCCCGATAATAAACAGGATGTTCGATATCGGGCATTTTTAAATCTGAAATAAAAAACAAATCACTAATAAACAGCAACTTAACAATGGCATCCCTATTGTAAAGCGTGGTATAAATTATTTAAATGGACAAACTCATTGAAGAAGAAGTTTCTTCGAAAAGGAAAAAGAAAACTTATCTCATCATTTTTATTATCATCATTATTCTGGCGATGATCATCTGGTTAGTGCGGTTTTATTTTAAGCCATCGCTAACCGGTGCCGATATTACTACAGCCAGGGTACAGACCGGAATAATTGAAAATACCATTAATGCTACCGGCGAGGTATTACCTGAATTTGAAGAGGTTTTAACAAGTCCGATAAACGCATCGATTAAAAATGTCTTAATGGATGCCGGTAACAAAGTAAATAAAGGTCAATCGATTTTATCACTTGATAAATCGGTGAGTCAAACGGATTATGGAAAACTTCAGTTTCAAATGGAATCAAAAGAAAATGAGATCCGTAAGCTGAAATTAGATCTGGAGAAGAGTTTTTTCGATATCAAATCCAATAACAGCATTAAACAATTACGTATCAGTAATCTTAAAGACGCAGTTTCTTCAGCTAAAAGATTATTAAAAGCCGGCGGCGGAACAAAGGAAGATGTAGAACGCGCTGAACTTGACTTAAAAGTTGCTGAACTGGAAAAACTTCAACTGGAAAATGAGATTAAGAGTAAACAGCAGACTATGAAAATCGAAATCAGGGAAGCTGAAATTGCTTTGGCCATCCAGAGGAATGATCTTGATGCGCTTAAACGAAAGCTCGATCTGGCCGATGTAATTGCAACAAGGCCCGGCGTAATTACCTGGGTAAACAAAAATATAGGGTCGAGTGTACATGAGGGCGATGCTTTGGTCAAAATTGCCGATCTAAGCGGTTTTAAAGTTGCCGGAAGCATGTCTGATAACTTGCTGGATAAAATACACAATAATATGGCCGCCATTATCCGCATCGGCAATACACAGTTACGCGGCTCCATTGTAAACATCTCTCCTTCAGTAAGCAACGCCATTGTTTCATTCGACATTCAATTGAACCAAAAGGACAGTAAAGAACTTCGCCCAAACCAAAAAGTTGATGTTTTTCTGGTTACCGCCACCAGAAACGGGGTATTAAGGATTGCCAATGGTCCGGCATTTAATGGTTCCAATCTTCAGGAAGTTTTTGTACTTAAAAATGGAATTGCCGAACGCAGAACCGTTAAAACCGGTTTAAGCAATTTCGATTATGTAGAAATTCTAAGCGGACTAAAAGCCGGCGATGAGGTAATTACCTCAGATATGGGCAATTATAAAAATACAAAAACCATAACCATCAGTAATTAAGACTATGCGGGGAAAATTTTTACTTATGGGTTTATTGATTATGGTTACTTTGAAAGGTTTTGCATTTCCAAAAACAGACACCCTGCAATTCACCTTACAACAGGTTGTGGAAATGGCGAAGGCAAATTCTATTGCCGCCAAACAGGCCATCACCGTAAAGGAAACCAAATACTGGGAGTGGCGTACATTCAAATCCAATTACCAGCCACAACTCGCATTGGAAGGGATTTTGCCCGGATACACCAAAACCTACACGCAGGTTCAGCAGCCCAACGGAAGTATACTTTTTCAACCTGTACATTACGATAACTCCTCGTTGACATTAAATTTTAGTCAGAGCATAGCCGCTACCGGAGGAAACATTTATGGGACCACACAGTTACAGCGTTTTGACGATTTCGACAGAAAAAGTGTGCTGTACAACGGAATCCCCTACGGCATTGGTTATACACAACCCTTACTACAGTTTAACAGCCTAAAATGGGACAAAAAAATAGAACCATTAAAATTCAATGAAAGCAAACAGGTTTTTATAGAAACACAGGAAAAAATTGCCATAACGGTTACAGAGTATTTTTTTGATTTGTTACTGGCACAGGTTAACCTGAACATTGCCGATTTAAATTATGGGAATACCAAACGCATTTTAACCATTGCCGGTACAAAATTCGAATTGGGCAAAATCTCTAAAAATGAAATGCTGCAGCTTCAGTTAGAAGTGTTAAATGCGCAGAAAGCAGTGGGTACCGCAAAACGCGATGTAGAAATTGCCACCTTAAACTTGCGGAGTTACATTGGCATTGAAGGCGACGACAGGATTAAACTACAGATGCCTGCAGTAGTGGCCCAAATGACCGTCATTACAGATAAAGTTCTAGCCGAAGCCTTCGAAAACCGTTCGGATGCTATTGGCTTTATCCGCCGTTTGGCCGAAGCCAAAAGAGATGTAGCAAAAGCAAAAGGCGAAAATGGCTTAACTGCAACCTTGAGGGCTAACCTCGGTTTCTCCAATGCGGCAAACAGTGCATTCGACATTTACCGTTCGCCAAAAAACCAGCAATCTGTCGAATTAAAGCTTGCTATCCCCGTGATGGATTGGGGAAGGTCTAAATCGCGAACCAAAACTGCTCAGGCCAACGAACAATTTATCACCTATGCTGTAGAGCAGGATAAACAGACGTTTAAACAACAGATTGTAACGCAGGTAACACTTTTTAACATGATGAAAGAACAGATCCTGCTTACTGATGAAGCCGAAAAGATTGCTGCTGAAAAATACAAAATTGCCAGCGAGCGCTATGTTCTGGGCAACCTGAGCATTAGCGATCTCAGTATCGCCTTTCAGGAAAATGACAGAGCAAAACGAGATTATGTTTCATCCCTGCGCGATTTCTGGGGTGCTTACTACCAGCTCCGTTACCTCTCGCTTTACGATTTCGAAAAAAACAGAAAAATAACCTATTAATAAATCTTAATTACTAATTATACATTATGATTCGCTTACAAAACATTGAAAAAGTTTACCGGACCGATACGGTAGAAACACTTGCCATCAACGGAATCAGCCTGGATATTGCCAAAGGTGAGTTTCTTTCGATCATGGGGCCATCGGGCTGTGGTAAAAGTACGCTCCTGAATATCATGGGTTTACTGGATGAGCCATCAAAAGGAAACATTGAAATCGACGAACAGGATATCAGCCGGTTTTCAGATCAGAAACTGGCAAAATTCAGAAATCAAAAACTGGGTTTTATCTTTCAAAGTTATCACCTTATCAATGACCTTAGGGTACTGGACAATGTAGAATTACCCCTATTGTACCGTACTTCATCGGCCAAAGAAAGAAAAGTACTTGCTACTGCAGCTTTAGAAAAAGTTGGGTTAAGCAACCGCTTAAAACATTTCCCCACGCAGCTTTCGGGCGGTCAGCGGCAGCGTGTGGCCATTGCAAGGGCTATAGTTGGCAATCCACAGATTATTTTAGCCGATGAACCCACCGGAAATCTAGATAGTGCCATGGGAAATGAGATTATGGATATCCTGATCAACCTGAATAAAAATGAAGGCACCACCATTGTTATGGTAACGCATGATGAAAGTATGGCACATAAAACACACCGCCTGGTGCGTCTGTTTGATGGTTCACAAGTTCAATAATCCGAAGTTATGCTAAAAAACTACTTTAAAATAGCCTTGGCTGTATTGAAACGGAGAAAATTCTTCACTTTCATCAGCCTGTTCGGGATCAGCTTTACGCTCACCATTTTGATGGTGGTTACGGCACTGGCTGATAAAATGATCAGTCCGGATTACCCCGATTATAAAAGAGAACGTTCATTATATATAGAAAGGATTGAAATCAAAAATTCTAAAGAAGGTTGGATGAACAGCAGTAATGTTTCCGTTTATTTTTTGGAACATTATGTAGCCACATTAAAAAACCTGCAAAAAATGGCCATTACCTCGGGTTCCAAATCATCTAATGCTTATGTAAACAATAAAAAACTGGTTATAGGCTATCAATACACCAATGCAGATTACTGGAATGTACTGGAATATAAATTTCTGGAAGGAAAAGCCTTTTCACAGAAGGAAATCGATAATGCAGAATTGGTTGCGGTAATTTCGAAAGAAACAAAGGAAGCCTATTTTGGTGATGAAAAATTTGTTGTGGGTAAATTTATTTCTGCAGACAACATCAATTACAGGGTTATTGGGGTAGTTGAAAATGTATCAGAAACAGTCCGGAATTTTAATGGCGATATGTATTTACCTTACAGTATTGCAAAAGAAAATCGCAACAACACTGATGTAATGGGCGCTTACAATGCAGTTCTGCTCGCAAAAAGTAAGGCCGATATTCCTAAATTAGAAAAGGAATTTAAGCAGATGATAAAGAAAGTGCCTATTCCAAAAGATTTTGATAAACTGTACTGTAATGCTGATCCGTTTTTTACCAGCGTTAGCAGAAGAATTGGAGGCGACTCTACAAATGGTGCAGTTGCAAAGGTAATTATTTTGGCCGGCGGGTTTATACTGCTTTTCTTGCTACTGCCAACCATCAACCTGGTTAACATCAACATTACCAGAATTATGGAACGTTCGTCTGAAATTGGCGTCCGTAAAGCCTTTGGTGCCTCTTCGAAAACATTGGTTTACCAGTTTATTGTAGAAAATATGATCCTTACCTTTCTTGGTGGATTTATCGGCATCATCCTTTCGCTTATTGTGATTGCACTTATTAATGAATCCGATTTTCTTTCCAACATGCGCCTTACAATGAATTTCGCAGTATTGTTCTATAGTTTCCTTGCCTGCGTATTTTTCGGACTCATTTCTGGTGTTTATCCAGCCTGGCGCATGTCGAAATTGAATGTAGTTAAAGCCCTTAAAGCCTAAAGATATTATTATGTTTATACACCTATTTAAATTGATATGGAATAAAAGGAAACAGAATTTTCTTTTCCTTTCCGAAATCCTGATTTCCTTTCTGGTGATATTTGCGGTTTTTTCTTACCTCACTTATTATTACCAGAATTATAGCAAACCACTTGGTTTCGATTATAAAAGCGTTTGGTCGGTTGCCTATGGTAATGGCCAGCTTACCAAAAACCGCGATTCGCTGATTACTTTTTATGATAATCTCACTAAGTCATTAAAAGCCATGCCGCAGATCGAAAGTATCTCCCTTTCAAGTTCTAATTATCCCTATTCTGATAGTTTTATGAGCACAGGACTTACGCATAACAGGCGAAAATACGATCGTGTGAGCAACTACATGGTGGGCAATGATTATCAGAAAGTATGGAACGTTGCTTTACTAGAGGGCAGGTGGTTTTTGCCGGAAGATGCGGTAAGCAAAGACAAAGGGGTTATTATTAATGAAACCTTAAAAAATGAGATGTTTGGAAAGCAAAAAGCAACAGGAAAATTTATTGGCGATTTTGATGACAAAAACAAATTAAAGGTTATTGGCGTAGTAGCTGATATTAAAGCGAACGGCGATTTCCAGCCTGGTAATAATGCTTTGTTCAGCCCTTTAGATACTGGTTACTTAAAATGGACTGGTACGGTTTTAATTAAAGTACGCGAAAGTGCAGACGCCACTTTCGAAAGTAAGTTGTATAAATTTATGGCAACCTCTACACATAACGCGGTGGAAATACAACATCTGGATGAAATGCGCGATAAGAGAAATAAGCAAACCATTATCCCAATGGTTATTTTTATCATTATCGCCAGTTTTCTGATTATTAATGTTGCATTGGGTTTATTTGGGGTATTGTGGTATAACATCAATAAAAGGAAGGGAGAAATCGGATTGCGCAGGGCTATCGGTGCAAGCGGCCGAACTGTTTCTTATCAATTGGTGATGGAAGCGATCATATTGGCTACTATGTCGTTACTGGTTGGTTGTTTCTTTGCAATCCAATTTCCATTACTCAGTGTTTTTAATGTTCCCGCAGGTGTTTACATCATTGCGATGCTTTTATCGGTGGCATTCATTTATTTACTGGTTTTGTTCTGTTCGTTATATCCCGGTAAACAGGCGGCCAGCATCCACCCTGCTATTGCATTGCATGAAGAATAACTTATCTTAACTTCGTATATATGATATTAATTGTTGATGACGATATAGCTGTACGTACTTCGCTTTCGCTTCTTTTAAAAAACACAGGAAATGAAATTGTGAGTACAGATAGTCCTGTTCAGGCTTTTGAGGTGGTAAAAACCCAAAAGCCTGAACTTATTATTTTAGATCTGAACTTTTCTATTGGTACTTCGGGCAAAGAAGGTATGGATCTGCTCAAAAAAATCAGGAATTTCGATGCTGCTTTACCTATAATATTGATCACTGGCTGGGCGAGCATCGAACTTGCGGTGCAGGGAATGAAACTGGGCGCAAACGATTTTATCAATAAACCATGGAATAATGACTATGTACTACAGTCGGTAGAAACGTTACTACAGTTAAACGGCAAAAAAACACTATCGCGAAGCCGAAAAGAGCTCGATAAAAAGTATAATTTTAAGCAGATTATTGGGGAAGATCCGGGTTTGCTGGCCATTCTCGAAACCATTGGACGTGTAGCATCTACCAATGCCTCCATTCTGATTACAGGTGAAAGTGGAACGGGAAAAGAGCTGATTGCAGAAGCCATCCACGAAAACAGCAACCGCATGAGCAAGCCATTTGTAAAAGTAAACCTGGGCGGCATTTCTTCCTCTTTATTTGAGAGTGAAATGTTTGGCCATGTCCGGGGTGCGTTTACCGATGCCCGTTTTGACAGAACCGGCCGTTTTGAAATGGCAAACAAGGGCACTATATTTCTGGATGAAATTGGCGATCTTGAAGCTTCGAGTCAGGTAAAACTATTAAGGGTACTGCAAGACAGAACTTACGAGGTTTTGGGTAGCAGCCGCACTAAAATAGTTGATACCAGGGTAGTTTGCGCCACCAATAAGAACCTGAACGAAATGGTGGCTGCAGGTCTGTTCAGAGAAGATTTATTGTACCGGATCAATTTAATTACCATTCATCTGCCTGCTTTAAGAGAACGTTCATCAGATATTCCATTACTTGTAAATTTCTTCATTAACAACATGAAAGAGATTTATAACCGTCCGGATTTATCCATCTCCTCAGCGGCAATGCGCTGGTTGCAACAACTGGCCTTGCCAGGAAATATCAGGCAGTTAAAAAACCTGGTAGAGCGAACAATATTGATCAGCCATAAAAATGAATTGGGAATAGATGAATTTCAATCTCAACTGAATTTATCTCCTTTAAGGAACGAAAAAGTAAAATTGCCTGGCGTTGGCACGATGACTTTAGACCAGATGGAAGCTGAGATGGTTAAACAAGCCATGAGTTTCCATAAAAACAGGATTACAAAAGCCGCTGCATCTTTGGGCATTACCCGAAATGCACTTTACCGCCGGTTGGAAAAATATCAAATCCCTTTTAATGAAACTGAAGACTAAATATATCCTCTTTTTAGTGCTGCTCCACCTGATTTGTCTGGTGATGAGCTACTTCATTTTTAAAGAAAATAAGCTTATTTTCTTGCTTGCTGAGCTACTTATTATCATTTCTATATTGATTTCGCTGAGTTTATACAAACAGTTGATTGCGCCCCTTACCTCTTTGAGGCAGGGTGTTTCGGCAATAAAGGATAAAGATTTTAATGTTAAATTTCTATCTACCGGCAAAAAAGAAGTAGATGAACTGGTAGATGTTTACAACCGGATGATCGATGAACTTAGAACCGAACGGACCAAACAACAGGAACAGCACTTTTTTCTCGAAAAACTGATTCAGACCTCTCCTACCGGCATTATTATATTAGATTACGATAAGCAGGTTAAACAGATTAACCCAAAAGCGACTGAAATTTTAACAGACAACCAGTATCTGCTTGAAAAACAAATACATGAAATAAAAACAGGCAGTTCTAAAGTAGTACGCGTTAACGGGCTGCATACCTATAAGATCCAGAAATCAAGATTTATTGACCGGGGTTTTGAGCGTATTTTTATCATGATGGAAGAAGTAACCGCCGAAATTTTTGCGGCAGAGAAAGGTGTGTACAGTAAAGTGATCCGAATGATGGCACACGAAGTAAACAATACGGTTGGACCAGTAAATTCGATCATCAATACCGCGCTATCACAACAAAACCTGTGGCTAAACGAACAGGACTATTCCTTAAAAAATGCGTTAAAGATTGCTGCAGACAGGAATCAGAACTTAAATATTTTTATGCGCAACTTTGCGGATCTGGTTAAACTACCAGCGGCAAACAGAAAAAGAATAAACCTGGTTGAGCTGATAAAATCGGTTACCCAACTTATGTATTTTCAGGCAAACGAAAAAAATATCAAAATTGATTTCGAAGGCACCCATGAAAGCTATTTTATCTCGGCCGATGTTGAACAAATGGAACAGGCACTGATCAATATTGTTAAAAATGCAATTGAAGCCATCGAAAATACAGGAAAAATTACATTAACGCTGAATCAGTCTAAACAAATGCTCACGATATCAGATACCGGAAAGGGAATCTCTCAACTAGATACTGAACAGCTATTCAGCCCATTCTTCAGCACTAAAAAAGATGGACAAGGAATTGGACTGACCTTAGTGCGTGAAATTCTTTTAAACCATGGCTTTGATTTCTCGCTAAAAACAATAAAACCTAACGAAACACAGTTTTCGATCAAGTTTACATTAAGTTGATTGGTTAGGGATTATCAATTAAATACATTATTTTAAGCCCTAAACAGGCAGAGCAGTTTCGCGCTTGGCCTGTGTAATTACTAGTGAACTATTAAGGGTACCTATATTATCCAAACGCCCCAATTTATTGGTTAGAAAATCATTATAAGCGATCATATTTCTGGCAACAACCTTGAGCATAAAATCGAAGCCACCTGTAGTGTGGTAACATTCCAGTACTTCATCCAGTTTGTTTACCTCCTGCTGAAATACCTTAAAGGTATTAACAGAATGATTGGTAAGCTGAACCTGCAAGTAGCAGATCATACAGTTGTCGAATTTATTGGGATCAATTAATGCCACTACAGAAGAAATGAATCCTAAACGTTCCAGGCGTTTTACGCGTTCCTGAATCGGAGATTTTGAAAGATGTAGTATAGCTGCAAGTTCTTTATAGGTCAGTCTTGCATCTTTTTGTAAAAGTGTTAAAATATCTCTGTCTGTTTGGTCAGGGGTGTATAATTCCATTATAGTGGTTAGTCTATTTATTTCTTTTCTAGGCTTAGTTTATAATGAATACCCAAATATATGAATACTCTCCTATTAACCCTTATACAGATCACAAAAAAAAGAACAAAATTTCATTAAAAAGTATCATTAAAAATACAAACAAAATTAAATTCCGTCAAAACCTATCCAGCAGGACATTTTCCGTATTTATTAACCGCCTTCGTTTTAATTGTCAATCAAAGGGATATTTGTTTAACAAATGAAGGAACTGCTAGGAGCAGTGCGTTTATTTAGTTTAGTTAATGATAACAAAAGCGCCAGCGCGATGCTGGCGCCTTTGCTTTTTAAAACGTACAGTATTTGTGCAAACCCATGGTAAATAACCAACTATTCCACAATCTTTAAGCACAACTGGCTCCCTCATTTCTAATCTAAATGCAAGACAAAAAAATTCTTTTAACCTCAGTTCGGTTAATATTTATTTATACTGACTAATTTTAAGCCTATGCAACAAACGCGACCGTCATGCTGAATTTATTTCAGCATCTTTCCTGCTATACTAGACCCTGAAATAAATTCAGGGTGACGATTATGAACGAAAGATGTCTGCAGTAGACCTTTAAAGAAATATTAATAATCGAAACGAGATTCTTATCAAAATCTTCAACTTTTTTTGGAATGTTCAATTTTTAGCACTTACTTTGAAAAACAAAGCGCTTTCCAAAAAATAGAAATATGAAGCAATTTATTTCATCAGAATTACAAACCCCTCAATATTTTAGTATAAAGTTTCGTCTTTGGATTTTATTGTATTATCAGCAGGTCTATAATTACTGGCAAATCAACATTATTTAACCGGCAAGCGATGAATACGGAAGAACAAAAACTAAGGCTACACGTCAAAATATGTATCTGTACAATTATTGCAGGATTAGTGATAAGCGGATTAACCGCTTTTCCTTTAGAAACCGAAATAGCTTATTTGGTTAAACACAGTGAAACATATCCAATTAGCCTTAAAAACTGGCTTAGAACGGTTTATCAGGCAATTAAAACAACCAATCTGTATTATACGTTTTTGAGTTATGGGACCGATTGGCTGGCTTTTGCTCATCTGATGTTGGCCGTGCTTTTTATCGGGCCTTTAAAAGATCCTGTCAAAAACAAATGGGTGATCGATTTTGGTATGATCTGTTGTATTGCGATTATACCATTGGCTATAATTGCGGGAAATATCCGTCAGATCCCGGTATTTTGGCAAATGATCGATTGCTCTTTTGGCATTATTGGAATTATCCCATTGACATTATGCTTTTCCAAGATTAAAAAAATTGAAAAATTAGAAGAAAACTACGGCTTATGGACTTTGTAGATAAACATTCCATCGTAAGGAAAATATGGGGCAATACGGATGTTATTCTTTTTATTTTTGCTGGTGCCGCAGCAGAGTTTAGCCTGAATAAAGCTGTTGATTGGTTATATTTTACCGGTAAACTGCCCAAAGATCCATTGGGAAGACTGTTTTCTACGGTTGGTTATGCGCAGAAAATCGTATTTTCTACTTTAACTGAAGCCCATGCAGCGATAGATCAGATTACGATAATTCATCGGCATGTTGAAGCTGGAAGAGGTGCTAAAATTCCAGATTGGGCCTATCGGGATGTATTATTTATGCTGATTAGCTATTCCATCCGCGCTTTCGAAGTGCTGGAAAGAAAACTCACTTTAAAAGAAAAAGAGGAAATATTTACCACTTTCTATCAAGTTGGGCACCGCATGGAAATAAACGGACTTCCTACTAATTTTCAGGCCTGGAAAATGATGCATGAACAACAGTTACAGGAAAATTTAGTTTATAGCCGTTTTTCTCATGATCTTTTTGATCAGTACAAAAAACACCTGGGTTTTCTGAGATATTCGTTAATGCGAAAAATACAAGCACTCATCGTTCCGCTTAAAGTGAATGAATTACTTAAACTGGGGGAAGGAAAAACCATTAAACAAGTGCTTACTTTATACAAAATAAGCAGGAAACTTAAGGTGAACAAACCTTTAAGAAACCTGATTCTGCCTGCTGCTTATAAGGCACAGATTTTGAAGCTCGAAGCTTTTTAAGCATAATGAAGCTGTATCAAAAAGTTAAATTCGATTCGTATTGTCACGTTGAGTTTAGCCTTTACTGAGCTTGACGAAGTATCGAAACGCCCTGCCAAGGCCTATTTAATCTAACCCTTCGATAGGTTATCAATGACAGAATCCAATAAATGGTCGTCATTATAAGTAACCACCAGGTCTGTGGCCTGGAAAATAGGAATGACGTCCTATATGCGTTTTCTAACGTATTAGGTTTAAGATTTTATATGCTGCAAAACTCATTGAGCTAAGATGTCTAAGGTGGTCGCAAAAATTAAAGACTACACAGTTTAATTAACCACCTTAGACACCTAAAAACATCTGATTTATAAAATAATCCTTTAAGCTTTCACACCATACAAGAACATGTAAACTTGTATGGTCCTCAAACGTCTTATATGGTCAAAAAAATAACACTAAATATCAGTTGTTTACATAACGTCATTACAAGGCACGAAACAATCTTAAAGCCCCACGCTGGTAGAGAATGCTTCGCCGGCTGAAAAAGCCTTCTCGCATCGGATAGTTAGCTATCGGATGACGATTATTTGCAGCCTATCGATTCGTTTAAATTCTCTGTCATTCATACCGATTTAAGGCAATAAATTAACTTCACCATTGACATTACTTCACAAGTGATTATTAATCAACGCTTTAATCAATAACGTTTTTAACCGGAGTTCTTTATTAGCGTTATATAAAACTGTTCGCTGTCGCACATCAACTGTTCGGAAATGAACAGGTCCCGACAAGCCATGAGCAAAAATACCTCTTATAGAGCGATTAAAGGCACATTTACATTTTGGCACCAGCTTGGTTAACTATGCAACTGAATAATATTGGTGTAAACTGATTCACATTAGCAGACCACCCTAACATAAAAAATTTAATATTTAATAAACACAACATGAAAACCTCAATTAAAACGCTAATCACTATGGTATATGCCGTAATAACCTTAATGGTTACCCTTCCAAATGTAAAGGCTGCAGAAAAAAGCAGAACATTACTTTATAAAATTCAAAACTTTAGAAGGATTGTGATAAAGGGCAATGTAGAAGTGATGTTGGTTCAGCGACCAACTGTTGGAGTATCTTATGCAGATGATAACGCGGGTAGTGCGAAAGTTACGCAACAGGGAGAGACCCTGCGCATTACCAGCCCCAATACAGAAAAGTGTAAACTTATTATTTATGTAAACGATATCTATCGCATTGAGGCCGATGAAAATGCTGTAGTGAAAACAGAAGCAAAACTTACTACTAAATTTCTCCAGATCATTCTTAAAGGGAATGCCTTTGCCGATATTGATACCAGTAGCGAGGGCTTGTATACGGAAATTCTCGACAAAAGCACATTAAAACTCAAAGGCAATACCAATCGCCATACGCTGGTTATGAGCAAAGCACCAAATTTGACTATTGATCATTTTGGGGCCACCCAAACAGACATTATTCAGGTGGGAACCGGGGAAGAAATTGCTGCGCTTGTTCCTTAGCTTATAACAATAGTAAATCAAAAGGGAAAAGATCCTTAAATGATTCTTTTCCCTCAATCAATTTGTATTTGGCTGTCGTCATCCTGAACCGAGCCTTAGCGAGTTCACCGAAGGTAATTTATTTCAGGGCCTTTCTTCAATAAAAGATGCGAACCACGTCTACTTGTAAACAAGTTCTGCACGACATATTATCCAGCATTGCAAGTGCTTAAGTGTAAAATTATAGAGCGTGTTAATCGATCTTTTTTTCAACTTTAATGCACTAAGCTAATTTAACCATATAACGCAACCCAATTTAATTTCATTACAAGTGATTCGCCAATTCTAATTCAATTGCATTCCTGATCAGTAAAGCAGTTTCTTCTAATATTTTTGGCGATGTAGCGGTCTCGTCATCAACTGGTGTGTGGAAATAAGGATTAAAATCGGGGCCAACAAAACCGAAATAAGAAGCGTACCCGTATTTTTTGGCTACACTAAGCTCTCCTAATGCAACATCCTTCAGCTGAGTAATCGATTTGTTATCAAAGGATTTATGGATTGTATTCTCCATATTTGAGCTATAATAAACTCTTCTTTTAGGATCAGCAGCATCAAGTTTTTTTATTCCGTCTGTTGTTTTTTGATAAGCATTTATGGCAAAACTTGCACCTAAATGCACCCACAACCTAACATTTTCTGGCTTTGGTGCCCTTTCATCAATAAATACATGGGTTCCCCTATGATCTTCCAGTTCGTGTGATGAATTTGCGATAAAAACAAAGGTATACGGTGGTTTGGTAATGCTTACCCATTCGGCAATGGCATTAAAAGTTGCAATTCCAGGTCCACGTTCTCCACCACAGGTAAACCAGCCGCTAATTGGAGTAGAAACAATTACTTCTTTTTTGCCAGATCCAATTTTGGCAATTACATTACGTGCTTGTACGTCTTTTAAACTGCCTTTAATCTGAAGGGAGGCTGTGGTACCGCTGATTAACTGCGCGCTATCTTTTGGCGCAATCTGAACCACAGGGATTTTCCATGATGCACCTGGTTGGGTATTTAAAGCTGCTATTTGGCCTGCATCATTATCCACAATCAAAATTATAGCGCTGGCATTCCGGGCAATCAAATCATTAAACCGATCGAGTTTTTCTAAACGGTCAATGTATTGACGGTCTTCTTTTTTCAATCTGATGATGGCAATTTTTCCCGAAACAGACTGTTTGTTCTTATCTGCATCAACTAAAACAGCATTTAAAGAAACATTGGCCTGAGCAACAGGCCAAAGCGGAAACACATTTAACACTTTATCTCTTACTTTTATTGAAGCACTTTCCAAGAAATACTGCTTCACCGGAAAATAAAGGTACTCGGTTTTATACCCTAATTTATCCAGTTTATTTTTTAGCCATGCTGATGTTTTGTTGTCGCCATCTGTCGCAGTTCTATGAATCCCAAAATCAACGTATTGCTTCACATCGGCAAACAATTTATTTCCATTAAAAATAGGATTACCGGCTTTATCCTGAGCCCATGTGTTTTTTGCCAAAACAGCGAGCATAAAAATTCTGAGTATTATTTTCATTTTTTTTCGATTTGAGAAATTGCTGTAAAACAAAAAAGGCTGCCAAAAGATGGCAGCCTGCTGTTTATCATCTTATTTATATTCAATAGTGATGTTGTTTAACTTTCCGGTAAAGTTAAAGGGTGCTTTGTAACGATCGGTTACAGGCGAATTTCTGTCTGCACCTACATCTATCCCATCTTTATATATTGCAATTCTACCTTCTGCAGCAACAATATTACGCTCACCTACTTTTTTATCATTGATATAAATAGCCTCAGTGCCTGCAGGTCCATTTTTATCTTTACTTTCGTGAGCCGGCGCAGTGAAATTAAATTCGAACTTCAGTTTTGATCTGCCCAGCGAAACCGGAATATTCGATTCCAGATACTTAACAATGCTACCTGTGTTATGTGCCACTACAAATTTTCCATCTTTGATAAATAAACTTAAGCCTTCAAATTCAGAACCGGTAGCAAATAAAACCCCTTGCGCTCCTGCCGATTTGATATCAACATCTGCAGTAATAGAAAATGCATCGTTCTGGAACTGTGGTCCGCTAAGGGTTAAAAACTGCTCAATGCCTGGGTAAAGCACCACCTTTTTATCAAGACCAAACGGGCTGCGGGCTCGCCCGCCGACGCTGTGGCCGAGGGCATTGTCATTTAATGGAAATACATTATACTTAATGGCCTCCTGCTCAAAAAGTGCCTGTAAGTCTTTTACTTTTTCAGGGTATTTTGCAGCTAAGTTAATCCGTTCGTTAAAATCTTCATTCAGGTTATAAAGTTCCCATACATCTTTATTAAAATCACTTCCGGATTTATGAAAGACAGAAGCTTTCCAGCCGTCTTTCACAATAGCCCGCTTTCCAAATAACTCATAGTATTGAATTTTGTGCCTGTTTTCTGCATTAGCGTCTTTAAACGAATAAACCAAACTCGTTCCTTCAATCGGTTTCTGTACACTTCCTTTAATAACTTCAGGAACCTTTGCCCCCGTTAACTCATATATGGTTGGTGCAATATCAATTACATGCCCGTATTGACCGCGGATATCACCTTTTTTAAGCTGACCATTCGGATAATACACAATAAGCGGCTGATGTGTACCTCCCTCACTGTTGGGGTCTGCTTTCCATAACCTGAACGGTGTATTGGTTGCCTGTGTCCAGCCTGAAGGTGCATCTTCAAAAGAATGTTCTGTACCTAATTTATCAATGTTTTTATATAACTCTGCAACTTGTTTATCTTCATCCAGTGAGCTGATATAACCGTTTAAGCTACCATGCTCCGGGCTGTGACTTGATCCGTTATCACCAATGCTTACCAGGATCACCGTGTTATCTGCCTGTCCGATTTCTTTTACATAGTTAACAATGCGGCCAAACTCGTAATCCGCATGCGTTAAGAAACCTGCATAAATTTCCATAAAACGGGCATATACTTTCTTTTGCTCTGGCGATAAGCTATTCCAGGCTTTAACCGTAGGATCGCGATCGGGCAGTACAGCATTGGCGGGTATTACACCCAGTTTTTTCTGACGGGTAAAAACTTCTTCTCTATACCAATCCCAACCTTTATCAAATTTGCCTTTATACAAATCGCTCCATTTTTTATCTACCTGATGCGGAGAATGAATAGCACCGGTTGCAAAATAGAGGAAGAAAGGTTTATCATTTGCAATGGATTTTTGATTTGAAATATAGTTGATTGCTTTATCAGCAAGTAAAGTGGTCAGGTGTTTCCCATTAGGTTCCGGATCAACAACTTTAGTGTCTTCGTAAAGATTTGGATGATACTGATCGGTATGCCCCAGTTGAAATCCATAAAAGTGATCGAATCCCCGGCCAACAGCCCATCTATCATACGGGCCAATTGCTGTAATTTCATTAATCGGCGCAACATGATATTTACCTACAGCGAAAGTGCTATAGTTATTTTCGTGCAGTACTTCGGCAATTGTTCCCTTATCGGCTGGCATAATTGCGTCATAACCAGGGAAACCACTCGAGCTGTAATTTAAGGTACCCATGTGTACCGAATGGTGGTTACGGCCAGTGAGCAGTGCAGCACGTGTTGGAGAACAAACCCCTGTAGAGTGGAAATTGGTATAACGTAACCCATTATTGGCCAAACTATCTAACACCGGCGTTTGCATTAAACCTCCAAAAGCACTCGATGTACCATAACCGGCGTCATCAATTAAAAATACAATTACATTTGGCGCACCCGCTGGCGCTTTTTTCTTTTCGGGAAAATATTCCTGAGATTCGGCTGCTGTTCTGCCAATTTTGCCTTTAAAACCCTGATCGGATGTTAATGGGTTTGATGTTTGTGCAGATGCTGCTTGAAATATTGATGATATTAAAATAGCTGCTCCCGCAATCTTATAATGTATCCTTTTCATAATACGTATCATTTAAAGTTTATGGTTTTCTAAAAATTTGTTTCTTACCAGCCTGGGTTTTGGGTAAGTTTTGGGTTTCTATCAATTTCACCTTGTGGGATGGCGTATAAATAATGTCGCGCTGCTACATTCGTTTTTCCAACGAGTTTCAGGTTCTTAAGTAAAATCCCTTTCCCTTCAGGACCAACTCCTGTAACTTCGGTTCCCGTCTGGCGGATCAGGTCGAAATACCTGTGGCACTCTCCTACCAGTTCCAGGCGACGATCCAGATAAACCGAATCCCTGAACTGATCTTTGGTTAATCCTGTTGTTAAATCGGCCAAACAGGCTCTCTTCCTGATTTTATTGATTGAAGTGTAAGCTTTGCCTGTTGGCCCGTTGAGTTCATTTTCAGCTTCGGCGTCTATCAAAATCACTTCCGCAAAACGCAAGATGTTCATATTGGCATCAGAGTTTCCGGTGCTGGCATAATTAGGATCCCAGTTTTTATTGATAAAAGGAACAGAATCGCCAGGTGCATTGATCGTTGCATACTTTTTGCCGTCTGCCGGACTGGTATAATAGGTAACAAATGATACACGCTTTCTTTTATCCTTACTTGAATAAAGTTTGTACAAGCTGAAAAAATTATCGCTTCCAACGGTATAAAAAGCCAACTGATTTCCATAGGATCCTTTTAATCCGGGAACACCGGAGCGGATATCACTTGAGGTAATTAAGTGACCGGTACTGATCGTACTTCCTTTTATCTGTGCGGAAAAAATGTGTTCTTTTCCATTTTTATAGGCCGGTAAAAAAACCTGCGCATAATCATCAAATAATGCATATCCATAAGTACCTGTAATTACAGCTTCAGCATATTTTACCGCATTGGCCCAATCTCTTCTGGTTAAATACACTTTGGATAACAAGGCAACCGCTGCACCCTCGGTAGCGCGACCTGCTTCGCCACTTGAGCCCGCTTTGAACAAAGAGGCAGCGGTTTCCAGATCATTGATAATCTGCAGATAAACCTGTTCTTTCGGTGTTCGTGGCACCTGCAGTTCAGCAATGCTCAACTGTGTCTGGTCTTTTAACAGCAATGGAACATCGCCATAAAGCCTGACTAAATTGAAATAATAAAAGGCCCTCAAAAATTTAGCCTCACCAAGTAAGCGGTTTTTAAGCTTGCCATCCATTTCTATAGCGGGGATTCTTTCCAGGGCAATATTCGCTTTATTAATGCCCTCGTAATGTTCTGTCCAGATTTGTTGAATACGCAAATTTGTAGAGGCATGGGTTAACTTGGCCAGTGCCCTTACTTCTGCATTTGGAGAACCCGGACCAGCATCCAGATCATCCGTCAGGAAATCCAATCCTGTATAAAACAACCGGTTATATATCGGCTGTGCGCCTGTGCTATTGTCAACCATTGGATAATATATGGCGTTAACAGCAGAAATGGCATCTCCAGCTGTTTTGTAAAATTGCTCTGGCGAGATGAATGATTTTGGGTTTTCATCCAGTTTTACGCAGGCTGAAAGACTGGCAACAGCAATTGCCAGCAGTAAATATTTTATTTTCATCGTAATAAAAATTAGATTTTGAAAAAATTAAAGCGTAAGGCTAATGCCACCCTGAATTGATTTTGCATTCGGATAAGCTGCCCTATCCATCCCAGTGCTTATCGAGTTCTGCCCATTTGTACTTACCTCCGGATCGTAACCTGTATACTTCGTCCACGTGTAAAGGTTCGAACCTGAAACATAAACCCTTATTGCACTTAATTTAAATTTGGAGAGTAAGCGGCCCGGAATGCTATAACCAATAGAGACATTTTTCAGTCTGAGGAAAGAGCCATCCTCCACAAAACGGTCAGAAATAGTTACTGCCGGGTTTTCTATGGCTTTGTGCACATCAGTATTCCGGTTGGTTGGTGTCCAGCGGTCGAGCAATGTTGCTACAGCACCGGTATAACCAGTTCCTAACTCCAGGTTGGCGCGCGTCCAGTTGAAGATTTTGTTCCCATAAGAGGCATTAAGGAAAACCGACAGATCGAAATTTTTGTACCTAAAAGTATTGGTAATGCTTGCCAAAAATTTTGGTTGTGAACTACCCACAATCTTACGGTCGGCATCTTGCGTTATCGCACCATCACCATTTAGGTCTTTGTACTTTTGTAAACCCGTAGCAGGATTTACACCATCAGTTTCATACATGTAAAATGCACCAACCGATTCACCAACTTTAATAATCTGGGTTGGTAAAGTGGTGGGACTGGCCGGATCTGTAACAAAGAAATAAGGCGCGCCACCAAGCGTAATAATTTTATTTCTGTTGGCAGAAAATATCAGGTTGGTTGTCCAGTTAAAATCGCCCTGGAAGTTTATGGTTTTCAGCCCTAACTCTACCCCTTTGTTTCTTACCACACCTAAATTTTGAAATGCGCTGGTCAAACTTGAAGAATAAGGCACCGGAACTTCAAGCAATAAATCTGAAGTTCTTTTGTAATACACATCAGTTGTTAACTGGATTCTGCCCGAAAACAGTTCCAGGTCGATACCAAAGTCATATTGGGCTGTTTTTTCCCATGTTAGATCAGGGTTTGCAAAACTGGCAATAGCCAAACCATTAACCAGGGTATTGGCAAAAGTATATTGATAACTTGACAAGCGCGAAAGTGATCGGTATGGATCGATCTCCTGGTTACCGGTTACACCCGCACTAAAACGGAATTTCAACGAACTGATGGCTTTTATACCCTGAAGAAACTCCTCATTTGAGGCATTCCAGGCAATTGCTGCCGAAGGGAAAGTTCCCCATTTATTATTGATACCGAACCTTGATGATCCATCTGCGCGGGCCGTTAAGGTTAAAAGGTATTTATTATCGTAAGCATAATTGATACGGGCAAGGAAAGATTGCAGTGACCACTCTGTTTTTAATGATGTTGGAGTTACCAGTACAGTTCCGGAAGCCAGATTATTGTATTTAAATGCATCGCTAACAAAATTTGAAGCACCGGCGGTAAAAACTTCGGTAACCGATTTCTGTTGTGTATTACCTAAAAGTATATCGAAGCTGTGTTTTCCATTAACTGTTTTTTTGTAGTTAATCGTATTTTCATTTAGCCAGTTTAATGTAGATAAAACGCCTATTGATGCATTTCCACCCGGCAGACTTTCGTAAAGTGTAGATGGCAGATATCTGTTCTGTTTGTTATTGATGATATCTGCGCCTAGTGAAACCCTGGCTGTTAGTCCATCGATAATGGTGTATTCTCCAAAACTGTTGGCCAAGAACCTGGTGGTTTTTGTTTCGTTGGTTTGCAAGCTTAATGTGGCTACCGGATTTGCAACCGTTGCCCCAAAACTACTGTTGGCCGTAAAATTTCCATTAGCATCTTTTACCGGAACAACGGGTACCATAGAAAGAATATTGGCCACAATCCCACTTGGCGCAACATCAGCATGGGTTACACTTCCGTTCAGATAAGCCCCCAATTTGAATTTAGCGTTTACTTCATGATCAACATTTAGCTTTGCCGAATACCGGTCAAAACCTGTATTTAAAATTACCCCTTCTTGTTTGAAGTAATTTCCAGAAAGTAATAAACGTGTTTTTTCATTACCCGACGAAATTGAAAGGCTGTGATTCTGCACGGGCGCTGTTCTGAAAGCCTCACCCTGCCAATCGGTTCCTTCTCCAAGCTGGTCTAACTGCGCCTGTGTATAAAAGGGTGCTTTACCGGCATCGGTAAGGGCGTCGTTTTTTAGCATCCCCCATTCCCTGGCATTCAATAAACCTATTTTCTTACTCACTTTTTGTGTACCATAATAACCGCTATAGTTAATGGAAAAACTATTTTTGCTTCCTCTTTTAGTGGTAATCAGAATTACACCATTTGCACCGCGAGAGCCGTAGATTGCAGTTGCAGAAGCATCCTTAAGTACATCTATCGATTCGATATCGGCTGGATTAATTGCAGAAAGCGGATTGATAGCCGGTCCGTTGGTTATACCTGCGTCAACTGATGCATCGCCATTGTAAACCGGGAAACCATCAATTACATAAAGGGGTTCGTTCCCTGCGTTTATAGATGTTCCGCCACGTACCCGGATCGAAACCCCACCGCCAGGCTGTCCGCTGGATTGGGTAACCTGGGCACCAGAAATTGCACCCTGGATAAGCCGGTCTGGCGAGGCTACCGGAACGCCTTTCAGTTCAGTGGGAACAGAAGAAAGAGCGCCTGTAAAATCGCTTTTTTTCTGCGTTCCATAACCTACTACCACTACATTGTTCAGTGTATTTACCTGTTCATCAAGTTTTACTTCAAGGGGCGAGCCGTTGGCTACTACCTGCAATGTTTTATAGCCAACAAAACTAATGGTAAGCGTATACGGAAACTTTTGTCCGGTTACGAAACGGAAAATACCGTTATTATCTGTTAGTGCCGTATGGGTAGTACCATTTATGCCCACATTTACGCCTGGTAAAGTTTCACCCGTTCTGGCATCCCTAACCGTTCCGGTTAAGGTTGAATTAATAAGCGGGGTGGTTTGCGCATGTCCAGTTTTTGAAAGTACAAGCAGCAACGATAAAATCAGGAAGCTGAAGGTTATTTTTTTTCTTCCGATGAAGGAAACAGAGAATAGCTTCCTAAAGTATTGTGTAAGAAATTTTGAAGTAAGCGTGCGCCGGGCACGTACTTCATAGAAATTTTGCATAATTTTGTTTAGAATTAAGTTACCATTTGAATCAGGGCCAACGCCAATTGAGAACCTGGTTCGAAGATTTATTTAGTTTGGAGGGAGAAATGAAAATTTTTCCCTTTTTTATTTTCTGCAGTTCATTTTCATTTGTTTTTGGTTTATAGTTAAGAATCTGGTTATTTATCTTTTACACATCTGAAGCCAAGGTGTTCCAGACTACTGTCTTCTGATGTTTTCATTCTCCGTGCAACCCGATATCCGGAGCAGTAGCTGGCATTACATAAAAAGGATCCGCCCCTGATCGATCTTTTTATGGCAAAAGTATCATCAGGATCAAAAGATTTAGCCGGACCTTTGGGGTTATCGAAAACTTTGGCACTTGCATAATATCTGCTATCGTAATAATCTGAACACCATTCCCATACATTACCTGCCATATCGTACAGCCCATAGTTATTGGGCTGATAAGATTTTACCGGTGCAGCATAATAGTAGCCATCTTTCTTCGCGTTTTGATTAGGAAATTCTCCTTCCCAGGTGTTTGCCTTCGCTTTACCTATGTTGAGGGCTTCATTACCCCAGGGATAGATTTTATTTTCGAGCCCACCCCTCGCTGCCCACTCCCACTCCGCTTCGGTTGGTAAACGCTTTCCGGCCCATTTACAATAAGCTAATGCATCTTCGAAAGAGATGTGAACTACAGGATAATTATCTTTATTTTTAATATCGCTCTCTGGTCCATGAGGATGTTTCCAATCCGCATTTTTGGTCCATACCCACCATTGAGAATAGTCATTTAAATCGATCTTATTAACACTCGGTTTAAAAACCAGCGAAGCTTTTGCGAGTAAACTAGGGTCAGGTTTAGGGGTGTTGGGGGGAAGCTGTTTTTTGATCACCTCCCAATCGGGAGTTCGCTCAGCAGTAGTTTTATAATGTGTTGCATTGACGAATTTTCTAAACTGGGCATTGGTTACTTCGGTCACATCAATATAAAAACCTTTAACACTTACCCGGTGCTTTGGATATTCATCGGCCTGCGCCTGCTTATCATCCCCGCCCATTAAATAGCTTCCGCCGTTTATCCATATCATTCCAGCGATAGCCTTTTCCCGAATGCGGGGAAAATTTTCTTTGGATGGATTTGATGCTGTAAATTTTATCCCATACCGATTTGGAAGCTTAGATGAACAGCAAGATAAAACAGAATAAGCTACCGGATAAGATTTAACAATGGGATCTGCCTGCTTAAAGTTCAAAAAAAAGCATGTCAGAAAAATAACCAAAAAGCTGATTACCAGTTTTCTGAAAAGGATATTCATAAAAAGGGATAATAAGGATATATTAAATAATATTTATGGCGAGCGCTAAGTTGTTACCGGCACATACAACAATCTGAATCTATCTCACAACAAATTTCAGCAAAGCTTAAAACGATGTTTAATTTAACTTTAGGTAATGTAGAATTGTTAATGTAAAGATGGTTCATATCGTTATGTGTAACATTTACACTGCAAATATATAAATATATCTATATTATCTATGGATATAGTAGATTTATTATAAATATTAAATTATCAGCCTGATGCGTTATCGATTTTGCAAAAAGAATGGCATTAAAAAATATAGAATTGCCAATACTGTAAAGTAAATTATTCGTTTAACTCATTTACTCCTAACAAAAAAGCAGTTCTTTTCAGAACTGCTTTGAAAAATTTAGTATTTAAAGCGTGTTAACTCTGCTCAATTTCCTTCAGGCTATTCATTTTTTTATAGGCTAAGAATCCTTTTATATCTTCAAAGTGTTCGCGAACACGTTTATTGCCGAATTCGAATACTTTTTGTACCAATCCATCTAAGAAATCCCTGTCATGCGATACCAAAATTAATGTACCATCAAAATCTTTCAAGGCATCTTTAATAATGTCTTTGGTTTTCATGTCCAAATGGTTGGTTGGCTCATCCAGGATTAATACATTTACAGGCTCTAATAACAGCTTAATCATAGCTAAACGCGTTTTCTCGCCACCAGAAAGTACTTTAACCTTTTTAGTGGTATCATCGCCACTGAACATAAAGGCACCTAAAAGGTCTTTGATTTTTATTGAGCCGTCGCTTAACGGAATTTGATCAATGGTTTCAAATACGGTGAAGTTCTCATCAAGTAAAGCGGCCTGGTTTTGCGCAAAATAGCCAATTTTAGCATTATGCCCTACTTTTAAACCGCCTTCAAAATCTATCTCCCCCATGATGGCTTTAATCATAGTCGATTTACCTTCGCCATTTTTACCAACGAAAGCTACTTTTTCTCCCCGTTCGATCACCATAGATGCTTTTTCAAAAACAACATGATCGCCGTAAGTTTTGGTAAGTTCTTCTACCATTACCGGATACTGACCTGAACGCGGCGATGGCGGAAACTTCAATCTTAATGCCGAGGTATCTACTTCATCAATTTCGATTACTTCGAGCTTCTCGAGCATTTTTACGCGCGATTGCACCTGTAAGGTTTTAGAATAAGTTCCCCTAAAACGATCAATAAACTCCTGGTTATCGGCAATAAAACGCTGTTGTTCTTCATAAGCCTTTAACTGGTGTATACGGCGATCAGCACGCAGTTGAAGATAATGGGTATATTTAGCTTTATAATCATATATCCTGCCCATGGTTACCTCAATGGTGCGATTGGTAATATTATCTACAAAGGTACGGTCGTGTGAGATTACCATTACCGCTTTTGCTGAATTGATCAGGAAATCTTCCAGCCATTGAATACTTTCGATATCCATGTGGTTGGTAGGCTCATCCAGTAAAATCAGATCAGGTTTCTTTAATAAAATTTTGGCTAACTCAATGCGCATACGCCACCCACCTGAAAACTCAGAAGTTTGACGGCTAAAGTCTTTACGCTCAAAACCCAATCCTTTTAATACCTTCTCTACTTCTGCATCATAATTGGTTTCTTCAATCGAATAAAATTTCTCACTCAGTTCTGATACGCGCTCGATAAGCTTCATATAATCATCACTTTCGTAATCGGTACGGATAGTAAGCTGCTCGTTCAGTTCATCAAGCTCTTTTTGCATTTGGTTTACCTCTGCAAAGGCTTTCATGGTTTCCTCAAAAACAGTAACCTGATCTTGAGTAAGCAAATGTTGTGGCAAATACGCTATCACAGCTTCTTTCGGACCTGTTACACTACCGGAAGTAGGTTTAGCTACATCAGCAATTATTTTGAGTATGGTCGACTTGCCTGCACCATTTTTACCCATAAGGGCGATTTTATCGTTCTCGTTTATCGAAAAGGTTACGTCGCTAAAAAGGGTAGTTCCGCCAAATGAAACGGAGATATTATTTACATTGATCACAAAAAGGGAATATTAAATTAGCGGCAAAGATAAAGGAAAGCGGTTAAATTTAATAACCAGTCTGGAAAAACCTAAAACTATCTACTCCATCTCATCAAATAAATCCAATCTATAGTCTGTTCGCAAAAAAAGTGGCATTAAATTGGTCTCTGCAAAAACATTGATTTCGAACTGAACTATATTAAACAAGAAGCTGTATCATAAATATTGAGTTGTCATCTTGAAGGATAGTTTATTTTATAAAAACCAATATAAAAGACAGTAATTAATCTTCATGTAAAAATTCCCTCGTGTTACCGTCATTTCGAGCGGAGTGCAACGCAGTCGAGAAATCTAACTAAATAGATCTCTCCACTTCGCGTTGCTCCGGTCGAGATGACGACCATTCTATTGGAGTCTTTATAATACAGCCTCTATACAACACTTAGCTATACTTAATCAAAATCCAGCCAGAAAAACTAATGATGAAGTTTTTTCGCTCTTAAATATTCAATAAGTTCTTTTGGCCGGTCCGTCTGAATCAGGTTTGCTTTACGGCTAATCAACCAGCCCCAGCTTTCATCCTTTTTGTTTTCTTCAACTGCCAGGTCATCATCATGACCACCGTTCTGTTCTGGCCATAAACTATTGATCCATAAACCGTAATTTGCTCTCAGGCTGTCCATATTTTTTAAAACCGGTAAGGTATCGGTACTGAAGTTGGCCTGGATAATGGTTTTTTGATGGGGTTTATAACTGGCAATAATTTCTGAAGCATCAGCTCTTTTCATATCCACTATTGGCATAATGGTAATGTCTTCCTCAATTTTACCTACCTCCTGTTCTATCTGGGGTAATGGTGTACTTCCTTTTACATTCACGATGGCCTGGCCGATCATTCCCTGTTCGCGCAGTTCCTTAATTACCTGCGGGTAATAATCATATCCCTTATCTACGTCAATAATGATCTTATCTTTCGCAATGGCCAGTATTTCGATAAAGGTTGGCAGATGGTGTTTGGTTGGATGCCCTGAACCTGAGCGTAGGAAAAATGTTTTTATTTCAGCCAGGGTATAATCAGACACGTTACCTTTTCCTGTTGTGGTTCTATCAATGGTTTGATCGTGCATGATCACCAGATGTCCATCCTTTGTTTTCTTCAGATCCAGTTCCATAATGTCTACTCCCATAGCAATACAGTTTTTAAGGGCCTGAATTGAATTTTCAGGCGTATTGCGCCAGTCGCCACGATGGGCAGTAACCAATACCCTTTGGCTTTTAGGGTTAAGTACTTCTTTTAAGCTAGCTTCTGGTACTGATTGTGCAAACCCGCTAAAAGCAATAAATGTTATAACTAAGTGCAGAATAATTTTTTTCATTTCGTTTTTATTTAAATTGGATGGTACTTATGGATTTTGTTTAATTGCAGGATCTGTATCAATCTGGTCTTGCGGAATAGGTTGCAGCAGATCGCGGTCTGTAATTCTGGTGGTTATATTTTGCGAAGCAAACCAGGCGTTCATTACCGAAATGGCAGTACCTGTTCTAAGCAGATCAAACCAACGATGGCCTTCCCCTATCAGTTCCAATCTTCTCTCCAGGGCAATAGCAGCCCTTACCTCGACTACACCTTCCTGTGAGGCATCTGTCAGACCCGCTCTCTTTCTGATCATATTAAGATATGTCTTTGCCACCTCCCAATTTCCCAACTCATTTTCATCTTCAGCCAGCATTAAAAATACATCTGCATAACGCAATACCACAAAATTACTGCCTCCGTCTACCGGCGTTGTTGCTGAAGCCTTCAGTTTAGTAGAGAAAGGAGTTCCGGTACTGGTTAGACCAACATAAGCTGTTTTGCGTTTATCTGAAGCACTGTACAACTGGTAGAAACTTTTGGTTGGTAAGTTATGGCCTTTTGCGCCACTGATGGTACCCGATGGGCTGAACTGCTGGTAAGCTGAACTGCCTTCACTATTTCCGTTTATGCCAGATGCAAACTGCACGGCAAAAATAACTTCATTGTTGTTTTTGTTGCTCAACGAAAAAATATCTGCAGGTTCGGCGAGTAACGTATGCTTCCCGGAGGCAACTACATCAGCAAGTACAGCTTTACTCTCTGCAAATTTACCCAAAGTCAGATAGACTTTCCCGATTAAAGATTGAGCAGCTGTTTTAGTAGCTTTTCCCGGTGTAGTGGTACTTGCAGGCAATTCTTGTATGGCATTGGTCAGGTCTGAAATGATCTGTGCATATACCAGACCTTTATTTGTCCGTCCCTGCCCAAAAAATTCGTTGGGATTAGTGGTTTCTTTGGTCACTAACGGTACGTCGCCAAATATCCTAACCATATTAAAGTAAAGCAGGGCACGAATAAAGTGCATCTCTCCTTTTCTTGCCTGTTTTACGGCAGCGCTGGCATAAGGGATACCATCAATCCTGTTCAGCACGGTATTGGCACGCTGAATGCCCTGATAGGAATTCTTCCATAAATCTGAAAGCATGCCATTGGAGGCAACGGTGGTAAACTGATCGAGCTGGCCATACATCCCGCTGTCGTTCGCAGGCACCTCATCGAATGTATTATCTGATGGAATTTCTCCGATGGCCGGCAGGTAAAGGCCATATAAGCCGTTTAATTGTAAGGTACCGTAAACCGCGTTCACATACTCTTCAACTTCTGTTTCTGTAGTGAGAAAATTAGTGAGTGATTTAGAGGTAATAGGCTTTTGATCAAGTTCTTTAGTACAGGAAGTTAGCCCTAAAAGACAGAAAATTCCTCCTGTAACAAGTATTTTATTGATTATTTTTTTCATCGGTATATTATGGTTTTTAAGCGGCAAGCTTGATGAGGGTTTCATATAATTAATATGTTGCTTTACATTAAAAGGTTAAATTGAAACCTGCTACAAAAGACCTGGCCACGGGATAGTTGGAATTAGAATAGCCTGAGGTCAATACGTTATCGCTGGTGGCATCAGGATTAAATCCCCGAAAATTAGTTACGGTGAGCAGGTTATTTCCGGTTACATATACACTTGCCCTGGATACTTTTAGTTGAGACAATAATTTTGAAGACAGGTTATAAGTAAGCTGAACATTACGCAAACGGATATAATCAGCCTTTTGGAAGAAAATATTCGAGGCATTGGTATTTAGCCTGTTGGCCGAGTAATTGGTATTGGGTTGCGCCAAAAAACCATTAGGGTTGTTAACAGGATGGTATCTGTTCTCGTAATAATAAGTATCGGCCATCGAGAAACCTTCTCCGGATTCCATATTGACTAATCCATTATCATAAATTTTCCTTCCCCATATTCCGTTGATGGAGAAATTCAGTTCAAAGCTTTTATAAGCCAGACTACTGTTGAAACCATAAGTAATTTTTGGTGCATAGGTACCAAAACCCATCCGGTCATCGGGCGTTATTTTTCCATCGCTGTTTACATCCTGCACAATATAATCGCCCAGCAGGGTTCCGGCAACGTGCGGACTGTTGTCTATCTGAATTTGGTTTTTGTACACACCGGTTACATTATAACCATAAAGCTCGGCAATTGGGCCACCCACTTTGGTTCTGAATGCGCTATTGGTACCAGTAACAATCTGGTTCTGTCCCGGCCCCAGCTCCAATACCTTATTTTTATTGGTGGCAATATTAGCACCAAAATTCCAGTTTAAGGGACCAAGTTTAATATTTGTACCAGCGAGTTCGAGTTCCAGGCCTTTATTGCTGGCCCTGCCTACATTTTGCAATGCGCTATCGTAACCCGATTGCGAGGGCACGGGAACCTGCAATAAAAGATCTGAAGTTACCATCGAATAATAATTGGCAGAAAGGTTCAAGACCTTGAAAAGCCCTAAGTCCATTCCAAAATTATAAGAGGTTTTAGTTTCCCAGGATAGTGTACTGTTTGCCGGATTAACTGCAGCAAAGCCTGGAAGAAGTGTTGATCCGCTTACATAACTTAGCGGATTTGCAAGGGCATAAGAGCTATAGTTACCAATCTGATTATTTCCGGCCTTGCCGTAAGTAGCCCTAAACTTTAATAAATCAATCCAGTTTACCTTTGGAAAAAAATCTTCCCTGCTTACGATCCATCCACCGGTTAACGATGGAAAATTACCCCATTTGGCATCCTGACCAAACCTTGAAGATCCATCTCTCCTGATGGCTGCCGAAAACAGGTATTTGTTTCCATAAGCATACTGTAATCTGGCCAGGTAAGAAAGCTGTGTCCAGATGTACCTTTGCGGAACCACAGAAAATGAAGATGCACCGGCGATGTTGTCAATATTATTATCAGGAATTCCGGTACCTGAAACCAGCGTACTGTTACCAGATTCTTTCTGAAAAGTGGTTCCAGCCAGCACATTGATATCGTGTTTTCCAAAGGTCTTCTCAAAAGTAAGGGTGTTCTCCCAAAGGTAATTGATCACTGAGCCATTTGTTTCGCTCGTCCGGGCTGGTTTTGGTGCTGCGGTACGGTATTCGCCCACATCAGATGGGGTAAAAAAGTCGATAAAACTATTACTGTAATCTCCACCTAAAAGTGATTTAAAGGTAAGCCCCGTAATTGGTTTAAAATTAAGGTAGGCATTACCAAAGGTGCGGAACAGGTTTTTATTGTATTTCGTTTTTTCCATTATTGCAACAGGATTTTCACCAAGGGCACCATCTTCCGGTGTATTCGCTGTAATCTGCTGGCTTATGGCCAAAGCGCCATCGTTGTTTCTGGAAGGGAAAAAAGGATACATGATCAGTGCGGCACCAATGGCATCGCTGCTCCTGCTCGCATCATTCTGGAAAAATTTCTGACGGTTGTAACTTGGGTTAATGCTCAAACCCATATCAAATGATTTAGAGAGTTTAGAATCAAACTTAAACGACATGCTGTAACGTTTCAGTCCGGTTTCTATCACGATCCCGTCCTGATCAAAATAATTGCCCGAGAAATAATATTTAGATCTATCATTTCCGCCTGAAACCGCAACATTATAACTGCTGATGGGGGCCGTTCGAAAAATCTCATCCAGCCAATCGGTATTGGTTAAACCTGGCTGGTAATTTAAATAGGGCTGAATGTAGTTTAACCTTAAATCTCTTTTATTCGCACCTTTCGAAACCCTGGTGGCATAATCATCGGTAATACTTCTGTTTGTTGGGTTTCTCGACACATAGCCCCAATCCCGTGCTTCCGTATTCAGCTGGGCGAACTGATAGCCGTCTACAAGATCAACTTTATCTGCACGCACCTGCGCACCGGTATAAAAGTCGAAAGAAACGGTGTTCTTATCTGAACGGCCATTTTTAGTGGTAATCAGGATCACCCCATTGGCAGCCCTTGAACCATAAATGGCTGCTGATGCCGGATCCTTTAAAATATCAATTGTTTCTATATCCTGTGGATTCACTGTATTGAGCGAACTTCCTTCAGAGAGCGGAAAACCATCTACCACGACCAAAGGACTTACGCCTGCCGTAAGCGTACCGATGCCGCGTATTACGATCTGTGGATCAGTACCTGGCTGCGCCGAAGCATCATTAATCACCACACCAGCTGCTTTACCGGCGAGTTGCTGGGCGAAGTTACTGCCAGCATATTTATTCAATTCCTCTGATTTTACCTGCGAAATTGCTCCGGTAATCCTGGTTTTACGCTGGCTGCCATAACCTACCACCACCACATCGTTCAATCCTGAAGAACTGGTTTCCATTCGGATGAGGATAGAGTTATTGATACCTGGATTGATTAGAAAGGCCGGTGATGTCTTCTTTTCGTAACCGACATAATTAAAAGAAAAATCGTACCTGTTTCCTATTTTAACATTGTTAAAAACAAATATTCCTTTTAAATCGGTAACGGTACTTTCTTGTTTTTTAGTTGTCTGATCCATCATCATTACCGATACCCCGGGAAGCGTAGCACCTTTTTCATCAACTACGGTTCCTTTAACGGAAGTATTCTGCTGTGCATAAACAGCATGGGTAATCATGGTCAGTAGCGCAAATGCGGCAAAACATTTGAATTTTCTGATTGTCTTTTTAAGTTTGTTTGTTTGCATGATATGATTAAAAATTAAGCAATAGCGTCCCTTTATCCCGTTTCGGGGACATTCATTTTGGTTTAAAACCAGGGTTTAAAAATTATTTTTGTTTGCTGATGGTGATGCTTTTGGCGGTAAGTTTATAGGTTAACCCGTTCATGTTACAGATAACAGGCAGTATTGTATTCAATTTTTCGGCAGCACCAATGCTACCGGTAAAGTATAATTTCTGCAGTTCGGTCTCTTCAACTCCCTCATAAACAAGATCAGTGTCATAGCGTTTCGACAAGCTGCTAAACACCTCACTTAAAGGCGTTTCATTAAACAAGAGTGCATCCTTTGTGGCTACCCTTAGTGTTTGTTGCTGCTTAACTGCTTTATCCGGATCTTTAAAATTGATCAGGCTATGCAACTTTAGTCTGGTATTAATGGATAACTGCTCGCCGGGAATTAAATAAACATCGCTCATTTTCATCCTGCTTTCTGAGCCAGCTTTAACAACTACCTTCCCTTCTATCAGCTTTACCGTGAGCCGATCTTTTTTATTGGTATTAATGGTAAATTCAGTACCCAGTGCAGTTGTGGTAAAACCATTTGCACTTACGATAAAAGGATGGTGCTTATCTTTGGCAACTTTGAAAGTAGCCTCACCCTTCATGCTGATATTTCTACTTCTGCTATCAAAAGGTTCATAATAACTCAGTGAACTCTGAGGCTGCAGGGTAACGCGTGAACCATCAGAAAGATTTATAATCATCTCACTTTTGCCAGAGTTGTATGGCTGCCTGAGTATTTCTTTTTTTATCTGTACATCGTTATCGGCCAATCCTTTCTTTTGTGGGGCATCATTACGATTGAAATATAGTGTTGAAATTAAAGCAACAACTAATAAAGCAGCAACCATTTTTATCCAATGGTAGATTGGGAATATTTTTGCACTATGTTTTACCTCCTGCTCATCCATACGGATATGGAGCCTGGCTAAAATATGCTCGAATCGCTTTTCGGTAATTTCTTTATTACCCTTTGACAGCTCCCGGTCATAGCCAGTTTTTAAATCAGATTTTAACCCATCTGAGTCTTTTTTTAAAGATTCCAGGAGTTTATGCTGCTCTTCTAAACTGATCTCGTTAGACCATAATTTATCTATGAGTTGATTTATTTCGTTCATCTGCCTGTAAATACGCAGAAGGGGGTGAAATGGGGGTGGCCAAAAATGTTATTAAAACATTAAGTTACCGTTAAGAAAACTACAGATGGACTAACATCACCAGGACCGATACGCTGATTATTCCACCGGTTGGATTTTTGGATAGCATATACTCCCTGATGAAGTATTTGGATTGTTTGAGGTAGTCTTTTACCGATTCAGTAGATAATCCCAGTAGCTGTGCAGTTTCTTTTTGCGATTTCCCTTCAAACCGGCATAACCTAAATACCCTTTGTTTTTGGGGCGAGAGTGCATTTATAGCCTCTTCAAGCATACTAAGTTCTGCCTCGATCAGGTATTGATCAGGAAATATTTCTTCGGCAACAGTTTGAAAAGGATCATAACTAGCTATATAGCTGATATTTTGTTTAATTTTCTTTCTGAGGTAAGATATTGATCTGTTGTAACTCACTACAAATAACCATGCAGATACCGGTTGTTCGGGATCTAGTTTAGCCTTATTTTCCCAAAGTACAAAAAATACATCCTGAAGAATATCCTCGGCGATGGAAGCATCCTTGATCAGTTTAAAAATATTGGCATATACAGCCTGATGGTACTCCTTGTAAATCTGATCGAAAACATCCCTATTGTGCAACGGATCGTTTTGAAATTGATGCTTTACCATGAAGAATTAGATTGACCAAAAATATTTATGCAAAAATAGGGTGTCCATGTTAACTATATATTAAGCTTTCTATTACGGAATGCTGCAGATGCAAGGCCAATCCTTAATATCATTAAGTTAAGAGTTTTTAACCACAGATGAGCACAGATAAACACGGATTTTCATATCTGTGTGCATCCTTCCTATCTGTGGTTAATTATTTTTTTTAAAAACACTATACATCTATCTGCTGTTATAAACCGTATATCAAGCCAAATAACAGCGCTATCAAGCAATGATTGAGGAAAAATCAAAAACAACGGACCTTGCAGCGCATATCCATGCCAAGCTGAACCATAGCAGGTTGGCATTGGCCACTCCCCCATTAATTGTTCTTGAAGAACTTTTCGAATGCCTTTTCTACACCTCGATGAGAACCGAAGAGGGCGAGTTGACCAAGGTGGCCGTAACGCTTATCGATCCTGCCAACCCTGATCCCAATCCGCCGCGAAAAATCGTTTCTGAAAGATGGAGCTGCGTGGAATTCGGCCATCACATTCCTCTCGACATCAGGTCTCTGACCAAGCTATCTAAGGCAGCCGACCCGTCTGGAACTTCGCTGGCAGTCTATTATGATCAGGATGGAAAACTCTTTATCTGGGGAATGATCGACCAGGCTATGCACTACCAGAGCTTTCTGAATTATGAATCCGAATCAGGGTCGGAACAACCCGGGCTGTTCCAGGTATTTATAGATGATATTGCCACGCTTAAGGTAATGTTCGATTACGAACTGCTGGCTACCCTAAAACAGAACGTACTGGTTACCCGTTACCTGGATGTATTCACCATTGGACCAGTATCCAAGATCATCAGAAAAAATGCCAGCGCAATCAGGGCCGAGATAAAGGCCTTTTTACTTGCCTCCCATCCGGGTGAAGATTTTGCAGACTGGGAAGGATTTGTAGACAGTATCTGGACCCAAACACTTTCCAGGCTGCTGCTAAAAATTCAAAACTATCATCATGGCGGAGCGGTGTTGATCTCAGAAGATAGTAGTGCCGTCGACATTAAATATGAGCTTAACTATAAAAGGTTGCTTCTTGCCATCATCGCTTACCTGAAGCAGACCATCAACAATTATGTTACGGAGCAAATGATCGACCAGCGGCTGGCTTCGGGCAAACAAACGGTAACCAGATCGCTCTATGAGCAGGAAACAATCGCCCTGCATGCAAAAACAGAAGTGGCAAACGAGATTAAGGGTTCGGTGAGTTTCATCGCCTCCCAGAGCTGCGTAGACGGTGTAGTGCTATTTGGACAGGACATGATAGCACGGGGTTTTGGTGGGGTAATCAGATCGAAAAAGATGCCAGGAAAGATCTATATATCCTCTACTGCCACCGCAACCCCTAAGTCATTGATCGCCATAGATCCGAAACATTTTGGTACCCGGCACCGCTCAATGATCGCTCATTGCTGGTTGCACACCGGCAGCCTGGGTATTGTTATTTCCCAGGATGGGGATATCCGTGTATTTTCCAGAATCGAGGACAGGCTGATCATGTGGGAAAACATCAAAACCCAGCAGTACCAAAAGAGTGGAAAGCTCAAGGCAACCAGAAACTGATTCTAAAGAAAAAACTAAAGCTAAATTTACCACGATTTGAACAATACACCAAACCTTCCCGATACCGAACAGCAAAGATTACAGGCGCTAGATTCTTACCAAATTATGGACAGCCTGCCTGAAGAGGATTTTGATGAACTGACCAAAATGGCTTCTCAGATCTGTGGAACGCCCATTGCGCTGATTACCCTGGTAGACAGCTCGCGCCAGTGGTTTAAAAGTAAGCTGGGCATTGATGTTCAGCAGACCCCCAGAGAACATGCATTCTGCGCATATACCATTACTGATCCATCAGGAATACTAATGGTTAGCAATGCAAGGGAAGATCAGCGATTTGCCGAGAACCCGCTCGTTACGGGTGATCCCAATATTGCGTTCTATGCAGGGATCTCACTGCAAACCTCAGAAGGGATGCAACTCGGTTCGCTGTGCGTGATAGATACTATTCCAAGAACACTGGATGAGCAGCAGCTTTGGTCGCTGAAGGTACTGGGTAAACAGGTAATTGCCCAGATGGAATTAAGAAAGAAACTACTGCTGCTCAGCGAGGCGAACAGGCGTCTTGCTGAGACCAATCAATTTATGCAGCAGTTTGCCACAGCTGCAGCCCACGACATCAAAAACCCATTAACTACCATTTCTATGAGTACGGAGCTTTTGACTCGTCACTTAAACCATAGCGGTGACCATAAAGGGCACAAGCTGGCATTAACCAGCCTAAATAGTGCAAAAACCCTTGCGAAACTGATTAACGACATGCTCGACTATTCCATCAGACCAGAAATTCTGACGGCACAACACGAATCCATTGAACTTGGTAGCTTTCTACGCAGAACGGTATCTATGCTCAGCATTCCAGAAAATGTACAGATCAGCTACCCGGAAGCAAAGATTGAGATCAACACTTCAGCAATCGCGCTCCATCAGATCATGATCAACCTATTAACCAACTCGGTGCGGTATAACGACAAACAGACTTGCCTGATCCAAATAGATTGTGTAATTAAAGACGACCTGGTCAACATTACCGTTTGCGATAACGGGATGGGTATCAGAAAAGAAGAGCTGGAACGTATCTTTCAAAGGAACGTTACCCTAAACACTTCTGACCGCTTCGCCCAAAGCGGAACCGGAATTGGCCTTGCGACGGTAAAACTTTTGGTTGAGAAACTTGGCGGACAAATCAGCGTCCAGTCTACCCCTGGCACAGGCAGCGCCTTTACTTTTACCATCAGCTCAAAAAAAACCAGCATTAAGAACAATTCGAAAATCGTTTTGCAATAAAAAAGAGGTAATGAAGGCTCAGTAAAGGTGGCTATATCTTTATAAAAATCTCTTTACTGAACTTAAAAATATTACAACAATTTGAGATTGACGCTTAGAAAATAACTGTATAAAGAATTGAAAGATTAGCCGATTATACACACACGTAAAAGACTAAATATCAGTATATTAATAAATTAATGTGGCAGCCTGCCTCTAAGTAGTCCATATACCCAGGTACCAGCAATAGCACTTACAAGCGTAACAGAGATTACCGTTGCACCCGTTCCAATTTGCGCAAAAAGCGGCCCCGGACAGGCTCCTGTAATGGCCCAACCAAAGCCGAATAGCAAGCCGCCAAATATCTGACCTTTATTGAAAGTCTTCGGATGAAATTCGATACTTTCTCGGTAAATGGTTTTAATATCGAATTTTTTGATTAACCAAATAGAAGTCATCCCTACCACTATCGCACTGCCTATAATGCCATACATTTGGAATGACTGCAGACGAAACATTTCCTGGATACGGAACCAGCTTACCACTTCTGATTTCACGAAGACAATGCCGAACAGTACGCCTACAACCAGGTATTTAATGTTATGGTACCATTTGTGTGTTAATTGACTTTCGTTTACGCACACCGCATCTAAAGAGCGGGTTTCAAAATCTGTGTTTGTATGTTGTTTCATGATGATTGTTTAGAGGAATAAAATGTGGGGCAAAATTAAATTGGCCATAATGAATCCGCCAATCATAAAACAAATGGTGGCTACTAATGATGGCCATTGTAAATTAGACAAACCCATAATGGCATGCCCGCTGGTACAGCCACCAGCATACCGGGTGCCAAAACCGACTAAAAACCCACCAACTACCATTAGCAAAAAGCCTTTTAACGTGAGTAACGCCGGCCAATTCATAATGTCCTGTGGTATTAGGTTATCGTAATTGGTAATGCCATAACCGGCTAACTCCGCGGCTAACTTTGGGTTAACTTCAACAGGCTTTGGATTGGAGAGAAGTCCTGTTGCGATGGCACCACCCATTAAAATCCCAAATACAAAGAACAAATTCCATGCTTCTTTCTTCCAATCGTATTTAAAAAAAGGGATGTTTGCAGGCAGGCAGGCTGCACAGATGTGTCTCAAAGAAGAGCTGATGCCAAACGACTTGTTGCCGAGGATCAACAGTGCTGGTACGGTTAATCCAATTAGCGGACCGGCTACATACCAAGGCCATGGCTGCTTTAAAAACTCTAATATATTCATATCATCTACTTAATTGCTTCAGTCAATTTTAAGTTATCTATTGTTTCGAACAACGATGAAAAAATTCCATAAATGTATTAAATCATCGCCTGATATTAATCACGAAACAGGTAGTTTAATGGATTTTCTCAGAATAGTTTACATTTTATTGTGATGTTTATTTTGACGCAAAAGAATAATCATCGGAAAGAGCTACTTGCTTCGTTTCAGACGGAACAGCTGACAGGCAGTGAAGGCGTAGAAAACCACCAGGCATACCCAGTTACTAATTTTATTATTCAGGTGATTTAACAATAAATTCTAAATTCATTTGATCCTTGGTTAAAATCAAAAACAGACTTAACTATTTGATCACCATCAATTAACATTTGATAACTACCATTGGATGAATATTCAGTTCAGCATTTAAATCAAATCACATCCAATGAAAAAAGCCACTTCTTACAAAGCAATTGCATTTCTAATTTCTTTATTTGTTTTTTCAGGTTGCCATAAAGATAACCTGTCCAAAAGCATTACTGTAAAATCTACGACAAAAGATGTACCCAATTATTATTTTAACTGGGAAACCGCTTCAACAATGCCGGTCGCGGGATCATCTCCGATAGTTTCTCTTCCATGGCAGAGCCAATCTGGTAATTACATCGACCCGTCATTGGTCAGTGACTATAAAAGTAATGATGGATGGGAGCTGGTTTATAACACGTTTAATCCTAATGTCATTGCAACAGCTGCAAGTCAACCGGCTGGCGGATTATATTTTGCCCTTTATAACCGCTATCGCGGCATAATAAGGTATTATCTTTATATACCTACAGGACTGTTTGGAAACAGTTCTAGCATCGAACATGGTTTAAGCACTTACTCAGATAATAGCACATCGTCTAAAATGTTGAATTTTGATGGGGTTGACATTGTTGATCCTAATATAAGCACACCATCGTTTGTAAAAACAAATAATCAGGGTGTAGCTGTAGGCGGAGGCTGGTATTCTATGCAGTATGAAATAGGCTATGATCCTGCATTTGCAGATACTACTTATCCGCATTTAGGATTTACGTGGAATTCAAAGACAGTAAACATTTCTCAAATAGCATTGAACGGAACCAATGTCGGTACCTTAAACGGTAATATTACTCAACCCTCAAGCGGCTTTGATTTGGCAGGCACATTGATCAACGGTATTGTCGGAGCGGCAGAAATTTACGGAACCGTTGCAACAGCTGGAGCAGCATCGGGAACATTTTTGTCAGGTTTAGGTGGCGCGGCAGCCGGCGGTTTAGCCGGTAACGTAACGGGCTTTCTAAGCGGTATCTTCGGTGGAAATAGTAACAACTCGCAGGAAGTAGATTTGAAAATGAATTCTACCATATCACTAAACGGAACATTATCAGGAAGCCAGCCATTAGTTCCTAATAGCCTGGTGTTTCCAGGTCAAACTGTTGCAAATACAATAGGTGCTCCGGTTCCATTAATTGGTCATCCGCTTGGCGTATTTAACTTGAGTGCAAGACCTACTGTAAACGTCCACACAACCAGACAATCGGTTTTGGTAAATGAAGGTGGTCAAAATATCCCTTACAACCAATACTCCATACAGTATACCGTTAACTCGTCAATTTTTAATAGCTTAGTTCAACAAAACACATCTGTTATTAATTCAAGTGCAACAGGCGCCAGCATTCAGAATTTAACCTGTCAGGTGGTGATGATAAACCCAAATACAGGTTATAACTTTAATGCTAATGCTACACATGAAAACATTGGCTCACTTTCCGTTTATACTGGATCGTCAGTTACTTTACAATATTTGGCGGAGCATAGTTTACCCGTTAATAATACGCAGGTCGCCGTAAGGGTTTCCTTTAATGTAGTGCCAAATAATGGCGCTCCATCTTCGCTGATCGTGAAGAGTTTTGTTGCCAACTTGGTCAACAATTAACTAAAAATTATAGATCTTGATTTTTGAGTTTCATGAGTTCAAAAGGCTATTTTTTTATTTTTGTCATACCTAAAACTAGGATAGACCAGTTTTATTTCAAAATGGAATAATCGATTAGATCCATGATGTGTACAATTAAGTTATTCTAGAATCTGGCTAATGAGGCTATCCAAAGGTATTACTGTTGTATTATTAATATCATTTTCTCTTACTTCAAAAGCCCAGCAATTGTTGGGCTTTGAAGCAGGAGTCAGCCGTAACTTTCTAAAAACGAATGACCTCAGTAAAGTTTCAACACGTGTTGATGCCCAAAATGGTTACTATTTTGCGTCAAGAATTCAATTTAGATTAGGTCATATAATAGCTATTGAAACAATGCCAGGCCTTATTGAAAAGAATTACAGCGTTAGTCGAACAGACTCACTTGCGGGCATTTATACACATCATAGCAATAAGTATTTACAGATTCCATTAACCTTGCATGCGGTTACCGGAAAAAGATTGAAGTATTTTTTTGACGCTGGTATCTTTGGTGATTATTGGGTAAACAGCAAAATTGAGGGTACCGTGCCGGATATATTCTCAGTAAACAGCGCTAAAAATCAGCATGGTCAAGAATTTAACTTAGTTCCCTACAGTCAGAGCTATAGGTTTGATAAGCAAAAAGATCAACGATTCGATTTTGGTTATGTAGGCGGTTTAGGGCTACAATTCAACTTCTTTCAACAGTTGGATGGGTTTATTGCAGGCAGATATTTTTACGCAATTTCTAACCGGCAAAAAAATAATCCAGCTTATAATATGACCAGTTATAACCAAACCACATCGGTCTCTTTAGGGATTACCTATAATTTAGTCAAAAGAAAATGATAAGGAATCGTATAATCAGGTTGGTTTTAATTTTATCTCTGTTATTTGCCGAGTCAAGCTGCAAGAAAGAGATGGATGTCTCAACCCCGAAAAATAATCTTCAAAGTTTTGACGCGATTTTTAAAAGCTATTGGACACAAATGAGTACAAATTATGTTTACTGGGATATTGATACGACCAATTGGGATAATGTGTACAAAAAATATCAGCCCTTATTTTCCAACCTAAAAACCAACAATAATAATGATTTAAATACAGCCTTTAGCTACTTTGAGTCAATCACTCAAGGCTTAACAGATGGTCATTATACCATAAACTTCAATTTAATGGGGCTATCGGGCCGCTATATTTATCCTGCTGCTACCAGAAAAATAGCGGCAAAGCAGTTTCATACACCATACAATTACATTGCAATAGATACGGTTTACTTGGATAAAGGCTTTAAATCAGGTTATTTCATAACCAGCGATAACAAAAGATTGCAGGTAACCAGCGGCTTAATTAATAATCAAATCCTGTACTTTAATTGTAATTTATTTTCGCTGAAAGAAGCTTTTACATCCAAGGAAAAGAACACCGCTGCCGAAACACTATCCTATTTTTTTAATCGTTTGAAGTTAAAAAAATCACTTTTAACGGCTGTTATTGTTGATATTAGGAATAATCCGGGAGGAAACATTGAGGATTTAAATTTCTTTGTTGGTCATTTCATTGACAAACGATTGAATTTCGGCTATACACGATATAAAAATGGCGGAGGAAGAAAAAACTATACACCGTGGATTAGTGCTGCCATTAATCCTGACCAGGATGGCGAATCACTTGCTATGCCAATTATTGTCCTTACCGATCATTTCACGGTCTCATTAGCAGAAGCTGCGGCAATGGCGCTTCGCTGTCTACCCAATGTCAGCATAATTGGGGAACAAACCTGGGGAGCTACCGGACCGATCACAAATTATGGCGTTTACAATGCCGGACCATTCGAAATATATGGTATCTTATCTGTTTATACATCATCTGCAGCATTTAAATACATAGATGGAAAGATGTATGAAGGCATTGGTTTTCCACCAGACCTTCAGGTTACCACAGATCCTGGTAATTTCATTAATGGACACGATGACATACTTGATAAGGCGCTTCAAACAGTTAGATAGTTAAGTTAATCTTCGTCATTGATATATCCTAAAATGATGGGAGGAGAAACAAAGCTTATTTTGAAGGCTGAAGAAAATGTAACGATCATTAACGGATTAGGTGGAAATGGAATGACCCTTTCCTTTGGTCTCTGCGAGGAATATTGCTTCAATATTTGATTAGGAAAATTTTAAAAAGCTGGAATTGGAAATGAAAAATACAGCAGTCATTTACAGCACAAGATTAGCATTCGCGTGCAAACTGAAAGTTATCCATTGATTAAATCGAGGGCTAAAAATTCGGAAGTATCTGAGTTCTCGAATTAAAACTCATAGTAAAGATTTTTTGATTCGCTTATACAATTTGATCTGGGCCATAAAGATGTTGTTTCACTATAAATCATGATTTTAATAATAACTCTTAAATTAGGATGAGTACTAAAGACTTAACGAATGGGATCAATGCACTTTAATTTTTTAACTCGTTCGAAGTCACTTAAATTGCGAGTATAGATTTCGAGGTTATGTATTAAAGCAGTAGCAGCAATAAGACTATTCACCAAGTTTAAGATTGTACTTTTTCCGAATTTCAATAGCCTTATCAAATATGTCTTGATCAGGAAGAATGATTGCGACATATTCAAAAATATCATTAAAGTACTTTTATTCCTCTTTCTTTAACGCATGATAACCGAGCACTTCAACGCGAGATATTTCTGATACTATACAGGATCCATCAATAATTAAATCCCTTAAGTATTCGTACTCATTTGAATACGAATAAATAATTAAATTACTGTCTAAAAGAAAAGCCATACCTATGAAAAGGCAATTCACGGTCAGAACGTTGATGTTGTTGCCATTCAGCTGCATTGCCAAAAGACGAAGATGTTGTAGCTTTAAAATTAAGGATACGGTTCTTAAGAAGAACCTTAGCTGAATTATCAAAATCAATGTTTTTCTTCTCAATAATCACATTTAACTTCTTAGCTAAAGCAATAATCTTCGCAACACTTTCTTCGTTATTTGATTTTAAAATGAGTTCTATGCTGAAATATTATGATGAGATACACACACAAATACTAAAAATAAAGTTTTCAGCATATAAATGTATTTGTAGAAATTGAGTTAGAATTTCCTTTAAGACAATCAGTATAACAGCAAAAAAATATTATTTTAAACTTTTTTACTACCTGTTGGTCTATTTTGTATGATAGAAACACAAGAGACATTCAATTTCACTACAATACCACTGGTTAGCGGCATCTTACTGCTGGTTTTCGGCACCTTCATTTTCCTATTTGCGCTATGGCGCAGAAACGAACGGAGAAAAGTGACAGGGATCAGCAGATTTACCTGCCCTGACAGGATGGTTAACACCAAAAATACGGAAAAAATCCTCCGGGTTTTGGCTATTTTGCTCCTAATATCCGGATTTATCTTAATCACCTCTGAAGCACTGAGGACTGAAAACAAGGCAGTAAATCAGGTAACCACAGGCTAAAGGATTGGCAATTTTAGCTCAACGACTCCCTATGTCTGGATGTACCTAAAGGCATATTAACGTCATAAAATTACGCATATAGTCATCATTTAACTACAGGTTTTGATTTATGGGCATAAAAAGCTATATTATCATTCATCCGAAATTAACCGCTCCAGTTAACATCATTTTTTCATTAAAACTTTTCAAATTTGGCATTAAAAAAAGCAGGATTTTACAGGGGGCCACGCTTGCCCTTCAAAAAAAAAGAAGCAGAACACAAGATTAATAATTTTATCACCTCACCGGAGGTACGCTTAACCGGAGATAATATTGAGACCAATATCTATCCGCTGGCTGAAGCACTCAAATTGGCTGAAGAACTGGATTTAGATCTGGTTGAAATTTCCCCGAACGCCACGCCGCCAGTTTGCCGTATCATCGACTACAGCAAATTCCTTTACGAACAGAAAAAAAAGCAGAAGGAAATTAAAAGCAAGGCGAAACAGACCATCATCAAGGACATCCGTTTCGGGCCTAATACCGATGAGCATGACTTTCAGTTCAAGCTCAAACACGCCGTTTCCTTTTTAGAAAGCGGAGAAAAAGTGCGTGCCTTTGTGCATTTCAAAGGAAGATCGATTGTTTATAAAGACCAGGGAGAAATACTGCTGCTGAAATTTGCGCAAGGCCTCGAAGAGGTAGGCAAGGTAGAGTTATTCCCAAAACTTGAAGGCAAGCGGATGTTTCTGACCTTAGCGCCAAGAGCAGGAAAAAGATAAACCTGGCCGCAATTTAACAAATTAACGTTCTCATCCATTACCTGGTTAATTACTGAAGTTCATAGAACACGATCACTGTTTAAGTGTCGTGGAACACAATAGTTGTCCATGATCAACTTCCAAAATATATCCGTTTAGCTTAACTGCAGACTTTTAGTGGGATAAATCCATACCCTGTTCAGGCACATATTTATCATATTCTATCTGTTTTGCAACTGCTTGCGCCGCTTCTTTACCGCTAAGTTTCGAAACCAGGTGTAAGGCTCCATCGATACCGGCCGATATCCCTGCTGTGGTGATCACCCTGCCATTGTCAACATAACGGACATTGGAAAGCACTTTAGCCTTTGGTACGGCCTTTTGAAGATTTATTATGCTTTTATGAAAAGTGGTAACGGTAAGCTGATCAAGCAGTCCAGCTTTGCCAAGAATAAACGCCCCGGTGCAGACAGAAAAATAGCTTTTGGTTGTGCTATCCCTGGATTTGATCCAGGAGATAACTTCAGGATCATCTGTTGCTATCTCGTCAGAACCGCCAAATACTGCAAAAATATCAGCCTGCGGAGCGTCTTTAATACTGTAATCCGGAGTGATTTTCAAAATCCCCTGTGACAATACAGGAGCTTTCGTTTTTGCGACGGTGATAATTTTGAACCCCGCATAGGAAAACACTTCCATCGGTCCGGCAAAGTCCAGAACCTCTACCCCATCATATAAGTAAAAGCAGACCGTTACTTTTTTTTGATCATTTAAAACCTGTTCGTTTTTCGTTATTAATTTCATCCCACAATGCGCACATATCCCGGGTTGTTGGTAAGTATGCGTGTCACAAGGACAGTTACAAGGAGGACACACATAGGTATTCGCATAGACCTGCGAAAATGCCAGGCAGGGTATAAAAAAGAGCAGGTGTAACAGCTGTTTCATAAATGTATCATTTGAATCCAAAATTAATAGGATACAGCCGATAAATCCGGACAGACATGGTCACGATCCGGCCATTCTATTTATGACTAATTATTAACACTTCGAGCCCTAACCAACTTCCGCATCTGAGACGTACTATTATAACCACATTGACATGCTACCCAGGCTATCTTATGCCCGGTTTTGAGCAGATGTTTGGCCTTTTCCTGTCTCACTGATTGGATATATTGTCCGATGGTTATTCCCGTGGCAATTTTGAACAAACGTGTAAGGTTGCGTGGGCTAATAAAAACCAGTTCAGCCAGTTCGCCAATTGTTATTTTTTGATGCAGATTTTTGATAATAAAATCCTGTACCTGATGGATATGATGATCAATATGCTGCCTGTTTTGCAAATAAACACTGTCTTGTGAGTCCATTCCATCTCTGCGCAGGTAAACCACCATATCTTTTGCTACAGTGTGTGTAAAAGCTGCTCCGTGCTGCTCTTCGACGAGGTAAAGTGCGAGATCAATACCTGTGGCAATTCCGGCGCTGGTAAAGATCCTGTCACTTTGTACAAATAGTTTATTCTCTATTACCTTAATCTGTGGATATTGTTGTTGCAAAGCTTTCGTCCACGACCAATGTGTGGTGCAATTCTTCCCATTTAAAAGTCCGGTAGCAGCAAGCGCGAAGGCGGCCGTACAAATTGAACAAATTGTTGCACCAGTTGCAGCGGCAGACCGCAGCCAGGGCATCCACAGCTGGTCATCTGCCCTGTTCCATTTTTGAATTTCCATTCCTGCAACGATTACAATATCATTCCTGTTTACTGTTACTGAACTGAGCGGCTCAACATTAGTAAAGCCAAGACCAGAGGAGGCTACAGGATGCTCATACGGCGAGACATAATGTAAATCGTAATTTTTTCCGCAGCATCCGGATTCATAAAAAACGGTGACAGCACCAGCCAGATCTAAAAGATGAACATTATTGAATATGAAAAATATAACGCGGTTAGGCTTCATTTTCCAAAGTTAGTGTTTTAGTATAAACGTATAATGGGCATTCCATCGATAGCGGCCAATAGGCTCAGTCCAAATGATGCGCTGTACTGTTATGTATCCGAAAGACCTGTTAAAATTATTTGTAAAATACAAGCTCCCGATTTAAGATGCTAACAGGTACTCAGCAATCTCCGTAAATCGCTGCAACATTGATACATAAAAAGAGAAAAAGTGGCGTTAAGACAAAAAACATCGATAGATAAGACGATTTTAAAAAAGCACTGTGCAAAAAGAGCGCAAACAAAAAGCATTTCCCGAAGTTATAAGCACTAAAAATCAAAATATGTCAGATAACAAAAAAGTAACCGATATTCAAAAATTCATTGAAAAATTCGAGCCATCAAAATTCAAAATGCTTTCTCGGGGAATTGAAGTACGCGGGATTAAGGACCTGAACAGAAGCATCAGTTTCGCGAAGGAAGTAATTGAAAAATTAAAGCTAAAACTTGTCATATCCCACAGTGCTGAAATGGCGATGTATGGCAGCTTTGAAGTGAACTATTTACAGCATTAAGTAGTTAAAATTCAAATACAGTAAATGGAATTTTACAGAAACAAAAAAAAATCAGCGCAGCTTATCTTTATCTGCGCAGGCATCCTGATTGCACTTGTGGCGGTATTTTTATACAGTATCGGATTATTCACCGGTAATATCGCCACTAAACTTGCGGGGGTGTCGGCCGCTTTAGGAATCATCCTTTTGATTGTCATCATCAGGATGCTGATCTCCCTAAATCGTTTAGCTCCCCTACTCATACTTAGTAATGAAGGAATATACTCAGAAGTTACCGCAGTGAGTAAAGCCGCAGGTCTGATATCATGGAAAGACATCCTCGACATCTCCATTACGAAAGCCGGATGGGATACCCTGGTGGTACTAAGTATAGGCAAGGCAGCGCATTATATGCCCATCATTCAAAAAAAACTATCTGCCATGGTAGTCAGTGGCATACAGGATCCTGCCGGGAACCTGCAGATCTCTCTGACCGCATCAGAACTGGATATGAACGCAAATGAACTTTTGATAGTAATCCAGGACTATCGCAAACACTTAGAGGGAAGCGATAACGACCAACATGACCAATTCAAATAAGGGCTGAAGTAAACCACTCATACAACATCTTCACGACCTGTTGATGTAACTATATCCTACAGATGCCTGCCCGGGATTGCATTAAATAACTTTTGACGACGGAAGCATTTGCCCGAAAAGTTGTAGAGGAAGGAATCGAACCTTCGGCATGCTACCGGCCAGCGCTCTACACGATCATTTCTTTTTGATCGCCGCAAAAGTAGTAAGTCAGCTTACATTTCAAAGTGCAAACCAAAAGTTTAACAGTTTAGTAATATGGGGCTACTCCTGAAGCTTTGCGGATCTGTTCAACTTAAACAAACGGTAAATGGCATAAACACCTGGTATCATGGGTAATATTGCTGTCCACATACCTGGAAAATAATATTTTCCGGTTGTGCCGAGGTAATAATTGCGCATATTGACAATTAGTTTTCCATGAATAGGCGCTGTAAGTGCATCCAATGTTGTTGCGTTTAGTTGTGGCCTGATCAGCGGAAAAATAAAATGGGTAAACTCTGCTACTCCCGGGCCTATAAAAATAAACCAGGCAACAAAACCTGCAATCGGAATTCTGTAATACAAACCAAGGGCAGTAAGGGTGTAAATTGTTGGTCCAATCAGCGCAAAAACCATCAAGAAACTTTTTTCACTCCATGGAATGCCAAAAAGCCTGCTCATTGCGGGAGCAAAACCCGTGAGGTACTCTTCTATGATGTGGATCTGAAGACCAGCAACCGTGAGCAGAAAAAGTGGTAAAATGATTTTTGGTTCGACGGGATTTTTAAGATAAGTGGCACACCAGCATACTAAACCAATCAGTGCAGATCCACCCACAATAATAACAGGCGGCAATCCGATGGAAAGATATCCCACTATTGGTGCAACCAGGGTAAAAATAATCGCGATTACCAGGCTTAACTTTTGCGGTACAGAGAATTGTGTTTTCATCACCTTTAAATTTATATTCAAACCTAGTACATCTGTGACGGTGAAAATTTATCAAATGATAAAAAATTACATTCCAGCCCTGATCCTGCTTAAAGAAACCTGGGTAATGCCCAGGTAACTGGCCAGATCGCGAAGGCTCACCCTCTGTAGGAGGCCTGGATTTTCCTTTACAAAATTTTCGTACCGCGCTGATGCCTGTTCTTCCAATATTTCACCGATCCTGGCCATCATATTAACCGAAGCCATGGCAGCCAGTTTCCCAAAAAAAGTTTCCATGTGGTGAAAACGGGTACGGAGTTTATCCATTTCTGTTCGTGATATCTGCGTAATCACTGTATCTTCCAAAGCCACAACTTCATAAGAAGAGGGTTTCTGCGAGAGGTAACTATCCAAAACGGTAAACATCTCGCCTTCGGCAAAAAAACGCATAACAAAAGTGCGGTCTTTACTTTCAAAGCCTGTTTTAACCAGTCCGCTGTTAATATAATATAGGTACCTGCAGGTGTTTCCCTGCACCAATATAGCCTGTCCTTTTTTAAAACGAAGGATTTCTAATTGCCTGGAAAGCATTGCGGCTGCATCTTCTTCCAAGGCACAAAGATTGTTCACAAAGCCGATAAAATCTCGGCCGGATTGATACTTTTCTATCTCCATATTAACGATTTAGCCTGCAACACATCTTTTTACCTCCGGTATAAATCTATGAGATAAATTACAGATAACCTGGCCTGAATGTTTTGGGATCAATGTAAAACTGTGTTTGACTTTGATCTTCAAAATACCGGTGTGATGTTAATACAACATGAAATAAAGTTCACTCAATGAATTGCTTATGACAGCATTTCTGGTAAGTGCCGAAGTGATATTTTAAGCTCGCTTTAGGAGGCATTTGAAACCGGCCCACCGGTCATCGAGTCAATTTCGCTATAGGGACGAAAGGCGGCAGCAAGTTTGCCTATCTCACGCTCCGGGATCAATCCTGGATCTTTGAACTGTATGTTTATTATATCTGTTGGGATCTCCATCATTCCCTTATCGGTTTTGAGCAGTACATAATCATCAAAAGGCAGTGCAGATCGGAATTCTCCAATCTCAGGTCTAAAAATGGTCAATCTGATCAGCAGCTCGTAGTAAAGAAAAAGAGGAAATTTCATTGATACAAAATTACCTAATGATAAATTTAATGTTAAATTATCATTATAACAAGATAAAAAAGATACTTAACAATGAATTAACCTGCCTGTAATTTAACACTAACTAAATATCCCAGATAAAAACAGGTTAAATAGTATCCAATGCTTAATATTCCCTTCTCAAATCATTTATAACTGAACGCGAAATTACCATGAGTATTTAATATTGAGTTAATATGTGTATCGTTTCTGAATTTTAATTTTGACGCGATAATTTTATGGGCGAAAACAATACTGCCGGTTTTAATAATAATAAGAAGAAGTTTGACGAAAAATCTTTCGAAGATCTTTACCGCCGCATGTACCCCACGCTGAAAAAGTACGCCATTTACCTGGTAAAGGATATAGAAGATGCGCAGCTTATTTTAAATGATGTATTCATATCCATCTGGAAAAATGAAACTATCCTTTCTAACGAAAAAGCCTATCTATTCCGTGCCATAAAAAATGCTGCTACAAATTATTATAAAGCGCCAAAAGCAAACCTTCTGCGTATTGATAACGAAGAAGAAGCCCCGGAAATTATCGATCGGAAAGAAACGCCTTCACAGGCTTTCCAGAATAAAGACCGGAACCGTGTACTTTATGCACTGATTGATCAGATGCCGGAAAGGCGACGGCTTATTTTCTATATGTATCGGATTGATGGCTTTAGTTATAAAGAAATTGCAGCTTTACTCGATATATCGGTGAGGACCGTAGAAGACCACCTGGTAAAAGGCTTTCAGTTTCTTCAGCAAAAAGTATTGCAAAACAGCGCTGAATTCAGGTAAAACACGGCGTTAATAATTTATTAACGCAAACTTAACAGGTTTCGACCCGTAGTTGCTCCTGCATTTCTTGTCTCTGTAGATACAAAAGCATGGGAATGGATCAGGAAACCTGGAAATTAGTACTCAAATATTTGGCTGTAAAGGAAGATTTGCCCAGCAGCAAAGCTGAAATTGCATTGCTGGAAAAAAGGCTCAGGGATTGGGTAGGTAAAGATGGTGATCGTGAGGAGCAGTTAGAAGAGGTGTTATTGTTATGGCAGGACACGGCGCAACTACCGGATGACGGATTGTGGAAGGAAAGTTTTGCCAGTATCAAAGAACAAATCCATCCGGCTCCGGTCAGAAAATTGAAAAAATTAAAATGGTGGCCAGCGGCAACTGCTGCAGCAATTATTGGAGCACTGATCTTTTTTATTGCTAAAGATAAAAGGCCATTGACTATTAACCAAAATCAGGTTGTGTGGACAACCAAAACTGCAGCGCCCGGTAAAATCATTAATGTGCTGCTTCCGGATAGTTCCGAGATCTGGTTAAACTCAGGAAGTAGCATCAGCTTTCCGCAAAACCTGAAACGTGCCGGCATCAGAACAGTTAAACTCAATGGCGAGGCTTTTTTTAAAGTAAAAAGAGATCCTGCTCATCCTTTTGTAGTAAAAAGCCAGAATATCCAAACCAGGGTACTTGGAACCAGTTTTAACATCCGGGCATGGAAAAATTACAGGCCAGAAGTAACCGTACTCACCGGAAAGGTAGCAGTTTCGAGAGATTCAGCAGGCACACAATCAGCAGCTGTCCACCTTCTTCCAAATCAAAAAGTAATTTACAATACGAAATTGGCACTCCTGGTACGCGAAGATGTGGAAGATGCCAAAACATCAACTGACTGGCGGATCGGAAAAATGTATTTCAACAAAACGCCGATGGAAGATGTATTCCAGACCATATCACGCAAATATGCCCTTAAGGTAGTTTCAGACAGCTCGTTTGATAACTGTGAACTGACAGCAAAATTTGATAATGTAAGCATAAGAGAGGTGTTGCGCACACTGGAGCTTACATTTGACATCCATTATACCATAAACAAACAGATTATTTATATAAAAGGAGGTAAATGTAACTAAACAACGAGTAAAAGATAGCTGCAGCATGTTGGCGCATGCCGCAGCTAAGAAATTTTAAATTTTATTTTAACCCATCAAGATTAAAACAAACAAAGTTATGAAAAAGTCCGCAGTGACTAGTCAATTAATTTTTAGCGTAATGCGTTTTTTTACCCTTATTTACATCATGCTCTCCACCATGCTCTTTGTAGGGCAGGCATCGCCGGTAAATGCACAACAATTAAACGTTAAAGTAAGTATCAATATTAAAAAGGGAGCATTAACGGAACTTTTCAAAACCATTGAAAAGAAAACCGGCCTGTATTTTGTATACACCAACGAAGATGCCGTAGAGAAACAAAACCTAAGTGGTTTTAAGGCAGAAAATGAGGCTGTAAGCGCTTTGCTCGACCGGATATTACCTACTTTTCAACTCACTTACCTGACCGAGAAAAACCAGATCATTATCAAAAAATCAATACGAATTAAAGGTAAGGTAACTGATGAAAAAGGTGTGCCACTGCCGGGGGTAAACGTAATTGAAAAAGGCAGCAACAATTCTACCAGCACCAACTTAAATGGAGAATTTAACCTGAATGTATTAAACAATCAGGCCCTGCTGGTCTTTAAAATGATCGGTTATCAAAGCAGGGAGATTGCCCTGAAGGGCGAAACTGAACTAAACATCAACCTCTCTCCTGATGAAACGGCGCTCTCTGATGTGGTGGTTACCGCCTTAGGTATTAAACGTGCCGAAAAAGCTCTTGGTTATTCCATTGCCACGGTAAAAGGCAGTGATGTAAACACGGTAAAAGAAGTCAATGTGATCAACTCACTGGCCGGAAAGGTGGCTGGTGTAAATGTAGTAAGCACGGGTGCTGATCCCGGATCAAGTTCATTTATCACCATCCGGGGGCAATCGTCAATCGCTACGGACAACCAGCCTTTATTTGTGGTAGATGGTGTTCCGGTGGCACATTCGCTACGTGCAACATCAGAAGTTGGCCGCTCATCGGTTGATTACGGTAGCCCGATTGCGGATATCAGTCCGGATGATGTAGAAAGTATCACCATATTAAAAGGTGCAAGTGCAGCAGCATTATATGGCAGCAGGGCCGGAAGTGGTGTGGTTTTGATTACCACAAAAAGTGGCTTGGTAAACAAAAAGGGATTAGGGATAAACTTTAACTCAAACGCCATGTACGATCAGGCATGGATGTTCCCACATTTTCAGCACACCTTTGGAGGAGGCGAATATACCGACGATCCGGCATCTTCCACCTCATCTGCCTGGGGGCCGCGGCTCGATGCAGGTACCAAACACCTGCAATGGAACAGTCCTTTGGATGCCAGCGGAAAACCAATTGCCACCGATTGGGTATCGCATCCTAATAATCCACAGGATTTTTATGAAACCGGCTCTACCTACACCAACAACATTTCCATCAGCGGAAAAAATGCGGATGGTAATTATCGCTTATCCTACACCAATCTGGCCAATAAAGGGATTGTACCCAATACCGACCTCAAACGGAATACGCTTAACCTTTCTGCCACCTATGTGCTGCATCCTAAATTAAAGATCAGTACCAATATTGGTTATGTAAACAATAAAAGCGACAACAGACCGTCGGCTTACCGGGAAAGTGTTACGCAGATGCTGTATTCACTTCCACCTAATATGAACATCAACGACCTGAAAAACTACTGGAAACCAGGAAGGGAAAACATCGAGCAGTTTTCAGCAGATGATTCTGATAACCCTTATTTTGTAGCTTATGAGCATACCAATGGCTACGACAGAAACCGGTTAACCGGAAATGTACAGGCTGTTTACGACATCACCAAAAACCTGAGCTTAATGGTACGTACCGGACTTGACATGTACAATGAAGCGCACGAAACCAAACGCCCTTTTAGTTCGAAAAGATTTAAATTCGGTGGATATGGTATAGATAATTCCTTCTTTAAGGAACAAAACACTGATTTTTTACTGAGCTATAAAAAACTGTTAAATCAGGATTGGTCTTTGAGTCTTTCTGCCGGAGGCAATCAAATGGATCAGACCAACAGGTCAACCGCGCAGAAAACAGAGAGCCTGAGTATTCCGGGTGTTTACAACATTGCCAATGCGCAGGCAGGTACTATTGTAAATTCGCAATATAATTCCCGCAAACGCATCAATAGTATTTATGGTCTTGGCCAGGTATCGTTCAGGGATATGGTTTTTCTTGATGTAACGGGCAGAAATGATTGGTCGAGTACACTTCCAGCCGGCAGCAATTCTTACTTTTATCCTTCTGCATCTTTAAGCACAATTGTAACGGATGTGTTCCAGATCAAATCAGACGTGCTTTCGTTCGTTAAACTAAGGGCCAACTGGGCGCAGGTGGGTAGTGATACAGACCCTTATCAATTGTACAATACCATCCCTTTTAACCAGGACTGGGGCGATGTAAAAAGAGCGACCATTGAGTTTAACCTTAAAAACAACTTCCTGAAGCCTGAAATTGCTACTTCATACGAGTTTGGCGGAGACCTGCGCTTTTTCAAAAGCCGTGTGGGCATCGATGTAACCTGGTATAAAACAAACAAAAGGAACCAGATCATTAACATCCCAACCACCATTGCATCAGGTTCATCCAACCGCTTAATTAATGCCGGAAATATCCAGAACAGCGGTTGGGAAATCGGATTAAATGCTGTTCCTTTTGATGGCAGCTTTAAATGGGAAACCAATGTCAATTTCACCAAAAATGAAAATAAAGTTATTGAGTTATCAGAAGGTTTAAAAGAATATTCGATGGGCAGTGCCGACGGGGATAATATTCGTTACCTGATTAAGGAAGGTACAAAAATCGGCGACTTCTATACCCCGAGTTATACCAAAGTAACCAGCGGACCAAATGCGGGAGCAGCCTTGCTGGATAAAACAGGTCATTATATCCGCAACAATTCTGAATACATCAAGGTAGGAAACTACAATCCAGATTTTACTATTGGTTTTAACAATACTTTCAGTTATAAAAACTTCACCTTAAATGTACTTTTAGACTGGCGCAAGGGCGGTAATTTTTATTCTTATGTAGTTAAAAGCCTGATCAATGCCGGTTTGACCGACAACACCCTGACAGGTAGGGATGCAGAAACCGGCGGTTTACCATGGACGGATTCGCAGGGCAGAAAACGGAACGATGGCATGATTATTCCGGGTTATATTGCAGATGCCAACGGAAACCTTACCCCAAATACAGTAATTATTGCAGCATCTGACTTTTATAACAACACTTATAATAAATACTACGAAAGATTAACTTATTCTGCTTCATTCCTGAAAATCAGGGAAGCTTCGTTAACCTATCTGTTTGATAAAAAACTGACCCGCAAACTGCCCATCAGTAACCTATCGTTATCACTTATTGGAAGGAACCTGTATACCTGGACCGCCAATGGACTGGGTTATGACCCGGAAACGACCATGAGTGTTACCGAAGGCTTTAAACTGGGCGTAGGCCACTGGACTTTACCGGGTACACGCTCATTCGGTTTTAAACTAAGTTGTAACTTTTAAACTGTACAAAAATGAAATTCAAATATACAACGCTTCTTTTCTTACTGCTTGCATTGATAACAAGCTGTACTAAAGATTTTGAAGAAATAAATACCAATCCCAATGCACCTGAAACTACAAATACGGAGTTTTTACTATCGGATGTATTGGTTTCCACCGCTTATGCCTACCAGGAAAATGCGGTTAACAGAAGACCGGCTTCGGCAGCGCGCTACCTTACCCTGGTTCGAAATACCGGTTATGATCTGTTAGATTGGGGTCCGGTTGACTGGGATGATATTTATGCGCGCTTAGCGGTGAATAAAACCTTTATGGAAACTGCACAGAAACGTTCGGAGAACCAGTATGTTGCCATCGGTAAAATCATGAAGGCTTTTAACTTTGGCTACCTTACCGATTTATATGGCGATATCCCCTATTCGCAGGCATTAAAATCGAAAGAGGCTAACCTCATCTACCCTGAATACGATCAGCAACAGGCCATTTACCCGGATCTTTTGAAAGAATTAAAGGAAGCGAACGAAATATTGAGGGGTAACAGTCAGGAAATAAATGCTAAGGGCGATGTGATGTTTAAAGGAAAAGCGCTTGGCTGGCGAAAGTTTGCCAACTCGCTGCGCTTAAGGATGTTGCTGCGCATCTCGAAAAACTATACACCTGCCTTTACCGAGATGCAGGAAATTGTTAATGATAAAACAGCATATCCTATCTTCGAAAGCAGTGCAGACAATGCCGAAATGGCCTATTTAGGCAATATTGCGGCTTATAGCTGGCCTGGTGGGCCTTTGGCTATGATCGATTTCGATTACCAGAAAACCAAAGTAAGCAAGGAACTTGTAGACAGGCTGATCCAAAGGACCGACCCAAGACTTGGCGTTTGGGTAGAACCGGTAAAAAGCACCACAGGTTCTACCGTAGATCTGAGCCGGTATGTGGGAGTACCCAATGCCATCGATGCACCATCTGCCTATAACGGTGGCGAAGATCATGTTTCGGTTTTCTCTTCTACGTTTTTCAGAAAAAACGGAGGCGCTTCTAACGCATTGTTAAAAGCCAGCCTGATCACTTATACTGAGCAATGTTTTATTTTAGCAGAAGCCATACAAAAAGGAAAACTTACCGTACCCGGCGAAACGGCAGAATCGCTGTACTATAAAGGCATAAGGGAATCGATGAGCAGTTATGCCGTAACTGCTGCCCAAAGTTATTACGATCAACCGCTGGTAAAATACGATGGTACGCTTGAGCAGTTAATTACCCAAAAATGGCTGGCCATGCTGTTTAAAGGCTCAGAAGGGTGGTTTGATCAGCGCCGTACCGGCTACCCTGCTTTTGTTACTGGTCCGCTCGCTGCCGGAAGAGGTATACCAAAACGTTATACCTATCCTGATTCAGAAAGTGCAAAAAACCGCGTTAATTACCAAAAAGCCGTTTCTGTTTTCGGTGCCGATAATCAGTACACCTTAATGTGGTACCTGAAATAAATTAAATTCCATAACGATGACAACCATGAAATTATATATAAAAGCTCTTTTTCTATTTACACTCTCTGTTTTAGCTGTTGAGGTTAACACTTATGCCCAGGATTTTAAACCTGGGCATTTCCCGGACCGCGTGATTTTAACCTGGGCCGCAGACCCTGCCACCAGCCAGACCGTTAACTGGCGGACCGATACTACGATTAAGGCTTCAAAAGCGCAGATCAAGGCCGAAGACTCCAATCCGGCACTCGAACAATCCATCACCAGTTATGATGCAACTTCTACCCTGTTGGGAAGCGGAAATAATTATGAAATAGCGAAATACCACCATGTTACTTTTACCAACCTTAAACCGGAAACGGTTTATGCCTACCGTGTTGGGTCGGGAGAGCATTGGAGCGAGTGGTTTCAGTTTACCACCGCTTCGGTTAAAAGTAAGCCGTTTTCTTTTATTTACCTGGGCGATGCACAGAACGACATCCGTTCAAAATGGTCGAGAGTAATCCGTAAGGCATTTTCCCACCAACCTGATGCAAGGTTTATCATCCATGCCGGCGACCTGATCAACCGTTCCAATAACGATCAGGAATGGGGCGAATGGCATTATGGAGGTGGTTTTATCAACGGTATGATTCCCAGTCTCCCCGCTCCCGGAAACCATGAATATATACGGGATGACAAAAGAAAACTGGTACTTGATCCACATTGGGGCGTACAGTACACTTTTGCCGGCAACGGACCAAAGGGATTGGAAGAATCGGTTTATTATGTAGATTACCAGGATATGCGTATCATTTCCCTGGATTCACAAATGATTATATTGGACGAAGCTTCAGCCAAAGCTGAATATGAGTGGCTAGAAAAAGTACTGAAAGAAAATAAAAAGCTGTGGACAGTAATCACCTTTCACCACCCTATTTTCTCGACGGCAAAAAGCAGGGACAATAAGGAATTCAGGGAACGTTTTAAACCCTTGTTTGACAAATATCATATCGATTTGGTGCTACAGGGGCACGACCATACCTATAGCCGTGGGCAAAACCTGCCAAGGGGACTATCTGGAAGGGAAATTAGCGGACCCGTTTACCTGGTTTCGGTTGCAGGCCCTAAAATGTACCAGGTAGATGGTGCAAAATGGATGGATGTATCGTTAGAAAATACGCAGCTTTTCCAGGTGATCCACGTTGATGGGGCAAATCTTAAATTTGAGGCTTATAAAACTTCGGGTGAACTATTTGATGCTTTTTCGTTAAAAAAAGCAGACCGGGATCATGCTGCAGCATTTACAGATATGAACCCAGCACTAAAACCTTAAAATATGAGACTTAATGTAAATATACTATTGATAACAATGGTATTGAGCGGTTTCTGCCCCACGGTATTTGCACAGCAGGCGCTACAGCCATTACCTGAAAGCAAAAATGCTTTCATTGTTATTGCCCACAGGGGAAGCCACTTAATCAAGCCTGAAAATACGATCGCCTCTATTGAGGAGGCAATTTCAATAGGGGCCGACTATGTGGAACTGGATCTGCGCACCACGAAAGACGGAAAACTTGTGCTTTTGCATAATGATCAGGTAGACCAGGTGAGCAATGGGAAAGGAAAGATAAAAGACCTTGATCTGGAGGAAGTGAAAAAACTCATCCTTAAAGGCAAAGATGGCGGTTTACACCATATTGCCACTTTCCAAGATGCCTTAAAGACCTGTAAAGACAGAATCAACATTTACCTGGATTTTAAAGCTGCAGATGTAGCACAAGCTTACAGCGAGATAAAAAAAGCCGGGATGGAAAAAGAAATCCTGGTTTACGTTAACAGCAGTGAACAATATGCTTCCTGGAGAAAAAATGCACCAAAAATGCCTTTGATGTCCACGCTCAGCAGAATGGCTGTAACAAAAGAAGATCTGTTGGAATCGCTTAAGAAAATGCCTTTGGAAGCCATAGACAATATCCCATCAAAAGAACTCTTGCCCATCATCAGGTCTATGGGCATCAGTATTTTTGTTGATGTCCAAAACAGTAGTGAAACGCATGAAGACTGGTCGGCGGCGATGAAAAAAAGCATTCAGGGTATGCAAACCGATCATCCGCAGGCACTAATCGAATACCTGGAAAAGAACATGATCAGAAACGGCCTTAAGGAAAATTAGATCTATTCACCAGGCATTATCATCATCACCTCTGTGATATTTTTTTCTAAATAAAGTATCGCTGGGATGAAATTCCAGAAGCCAAAAAAAGAGGCTGTCTCATAAATTGTAATTCAATTGAATTTGTCACGTTGAACCTGTCGAAACGCCTTGTAAGAAACTTAAAACAGGTCCTTCGACAAGCTCAGGATGACAATTCTACATTTATGAGACAGCTTTTTTTGTGTTTAAATAAATCCTGTGTGTTATTTGTTCGTTACTAAGCTAGAAATGTTTTGAAATGGCGGAACTGTTCAGCCTAATTCAATCGCTTTTAAAACTATATCCGGTTTACGTCCGAGTTTTCTCCGGACATAAAAAAGCAGCCCCAGGCGATTACGTTCATGAGACGAGGGTTGCCCATGAAGAGCAACCCATTATAATTAATCAACACATTATACGCAAACATCAGATGATGGTGATCAGCTGAAAAATTTGGGAGGGAACAATCACTTATTCTAACCCTTCTTCAGCATTATTCCAGGGAAAAGGCCTCCCAGCCGGCAATAGCAGCCCTGTTACATTTCATTACCGACTGACCATCTTCAGAAGAAATGTATTTGCCATTACTTCCTTTAAGGGAAATTTTCCCGTTTGCGTTTACCACCCAATCAAATTTTTCCCAATCACTAATGGTTGTGCGGTTGCAGGTGATCCCGGTTGCAGCGCCATTTTCAGAAGATACATATTTGTTCATGCTTTTCAGTGCGATTTTTCCCCCACCTGCATCAACAATGGTAAAGGTTTCCCAACCAGAAGCACTCGCGCGATTACATCTCATCGGCGCTTCACCATTTTCGCCCGATACAAACAGGTTATTGGGACCTTTTAATTTAACGGTTTGACCAATGGGAGGCTCAGCCTGTATCTGCAGGCTACCCAGTTCCAGCCAGCCGTTTTTAAAGTCGCCGGTAACTGCGAGCGCAATTCCAGGTTTGTTAGCATTTGTTTTATCAATGATGGCTACCCCCCATTTATAACTACCAGCAGGCAAGTTAATTGCCGGTGTTGTAAAATTATACGTAACAGGATTATCTTTCAGCCACTTGGAAGGGTCACCATTTTCATCAATAAAAAGTTTTTTTACCACACCGGCAGTATCCAGAATGGCAAAGGCCACTTTATATTTATAATTCCATTGGGGAATGTTATTGGGGCAGTAACCCCAGCCCATATTTCTCCAGCGATGGCTCAATGTAGCGGTGGCACCGTTAGCCATCGCATTTGGTAATGATACCTCATCGGGATAAAGTCGGTAGCCTCCCTCCGCATTGAAGCGTTTTACCAGAGGAAAACTGGTTTGAAACCAGGAAGTTGTTTCGCCAACCCTAAAATCCATCATGTTTACAGCAGCTTCCGCCGACCTGTCAAATTCGCCTTTTCTTACATCTTCAGGATGCCCTTCGCGATATTGGCCACTCGAGTCAATCCAATATCGGTGTGTACCACTCACAATCCATCCTCCTTCCATAATAATCGGGCGTTTATGTTTCCAGGTTGCCGCAAAATTTTTCTCCCAGCTTTGGTAATAATCGGTCATTCCAAATGCATCGTGCCTCAGGCTATATCCTTGATTTATCGCTTTCACCAATAAGCGGTCACTGTTAGGGTTTGCTGCACCCCAGCTGGTAGGATGGCCTATTAGTCTATGATAATTGATCACCAGCGGCACTTTGGTGAAGGTCCTGTTGTAGAGCGCCATGATCCAGTCCAGTACTTCTTCCTTTACGGTTTCTGTTTGTGCGGCCGTTAATACCCCTGGAGCAGCATATACGGTATTATGTGCTTCTCCCCATTTGCCTAATCCATAGGCATCAATAAAAGAGGTGCGAACGGGATCATTAAAGTCTTTGGCGAGCTCTTCAATGAACGTGGTGTAATATTGCCTGAAAACCGGATCCTGTGGAAAGGGTGTTTTCTGTGAAGGCACTGCAGGGTTGGATAACCAATATTGAGCGCCGGCAGTGAACACAAAGGCCGGAGTATTTTCTCCCTGGTCACGTCCATCTACCACAATCCGCAGGGCGATAGGCAAACCCCTGGTTTTAACGCCATTGATTAATTTACCAATCTGCGAGTTAAGGTCTCTCCAGGCATAAACGCCAGGACTGGGATTAAGCGATCTCCAACTGGTGCGGATATAACAGGCAGAGGCATAATCTATCGCCTTTACGTTGGTACCCAATTCAGGGACAAAAAACTGACTGTCCCAATAAGTATCGGTAGCATCACGTTTGCCATACATTACCCACCCGTTTAGTGGATTCCTTAATACCGCCGTACTGTTATATACCGGTTTGACCAGCAAATTATTGGCAATAACAGCCATTTTTTTAGGCCCCTTACTAAAGGTTTCCGAAAAATCTTCTTCCACCTTTTTTGAACAGGAAAGCGAATGCAAGCATAGAAAAGCAAGCAGAGCAGCCTTTCCGGTATGCCCGAAAATGATTTTTTTCATGGTAATAAATATTAAATTTTGGATTAAAAGTTTGCTATATTAATGCTGCATCGATTTTGAAACTTAAGGCAATAGTTTGCTTCTACGCTAAATTGAGTGCGCACCAGTTGTTACCTAACTACGGGATTGACATTAAGAGACATTACCAATTCGGGGAAAGATCGTCGACAAATCTTTGTTCCGAATCAGCATGAAAGGTTAAAAACCGGTGACCAAAGTAAACTGTCTACTTCGGATATGAAAAGCGTTGCGCACGTTTTAATCCATCATATATGAATTAACCGACATGTATCAGCCTTCCATTTCACCTTGCGATCCATTTAATGGAATTTAAGATAGTAGCTCATAAGAATATAATTTGGTTGTGATAAAAATACACAAAGAGCGACCCGGGAGGGTTCGTTTTTGTCCGGAAATGGTTCAATTTTGTACACAATGGAAAAATATGTCTTATAAGGGCTTAAATTACGATCATTTTCCAAAAAAGATAACTTTATATAACTGTAAAGGCATCTTCGATGTTTGATTTAATCAAATCAGAAATGTGAGAATATATAGGTGCACCTTAGCCCCCCCAAACCTCAACTCGTTAAGTGTTGATTTAACCGCAAAGCGCGCAAAGTTTTAACATAAGTACACAGAAAAATAGGCCGTATCAAAAAGATTTATGCTGGCTCACCGAGCAAATTGTATTTTGATACATCTTTGTTCCCAATTAACTAGAAATCCTAATGCTATTGCAGCGCGCTTTAAGATTAGCTTTACTGAGCACTCCGTGGTTCCCGCCTATGCGAGAATGACGCAGAACGAAATAAAATTCAGGCCTTAATTACCAGATTTCACTTTTAATACAGTCTCACGTACTTTATGTTTCAAAGCTATAACAGGGTTTGTGATTAAGAAAACAAAAAAGGAGGCGCTTTGCAGCATGCCTCCATCAACTAAAACTAACCAACTTTCTTTCTTCACATACGCAATTAGAAAAACAACATAATCAACTGCCTAACAACAACATAAGCCCAAACCTCATGATTTAAAGTGGAGATTGGCAAAACGGATAAAATTTGTCCAGTCATAAATATTGAGGTCGTGTTTTCCTTCCCTGAAATGGTAACCCATAGCCGAATTAATTATCGGGATATTGACACCAGGCATCTCTTTGGGAAGGTTAACTTTCTTACCATAGAGGTCGTAAACAGGCTTAGCATGTACCAATGATAGAAATGAGCCATAAGGGTCTGCCCATCGATCTTCTGTAGCATTGGTTGTATAAACCGGCCTTGGGACAATCAGACCAATGAGCATGTGCTGGTCAACAGGCAGGCTGTTTACATCATTGCTATATTTCTTGTAATTATTGTTAAACCAATAACCAAACTGCTTATTGATCAGGCTTATGGTTTCTCCGTATTTACGCCTTGCAAGCGATGCACCTGTACTGCCTGAGCAACTGCTGAATACCATAGCAAAACGTTGATCCTGGGCGGCCGCCCACAAGGCTGTTTTACCACCTCGCGAATGCCCTACCAGCGCAACCTTGTTAAAATCAATTTCTTTATCTGTTTTGAAGTAATCCATTACCCTGCTGGCGGCCCAGGCCCAAACGCCAATGGCCTTCATGCCATTATCTTTTGCCAGTTCTGCAGGAAACAGCTGTTTTAATACGCCATTCTGATAGCTATCCTTACGGTCAGGAGCTACATCCGAATGATGAAAAGCAGCAATGGCATAACCGCTATCGATTATCATCTCTGCCGGCCAAAAAGTACTCTTTTCTATTCTCTCCGGATCTGTATTTCTGCTGCTTCGGTTGTTAATCAGTAAAAATACCGGAGCAGGTGTTTTTCGCTTGTTGGGAATAAAGAGTACTATAGGAAAGGATACCGAATGGCCGCCATTCCATGCCGTAATTTTTATTTCTTTTAAGTGGGCCTTTCCTGCCATGGCATCGACTTTCTCATTGGTAACCACAAATTTTAAACTATCTAAACCGCCCGGTGTTTTTCCATAAACATGTTCTTCAAAAAGGGCTAAAAGTTCTGGTCTACGCTTCTTTTCCCATGCAGAGGTATTTTTTACCTTTTCTCCCTTTGCGGTAAGCAGTATATCGGGTAAGGTATAAGCTGGGACGGTACTTTCATCATAATTAACGATTTCTCCCATAAACTTATCTGTTTTCTGCGCATATAAGCAGATAGAAAGAAAATTTAGCCCAATCAGGCAGATCACTGTTTTTTTCATCCTAAAGCTGATGAGCAATCTGCCTTGATGAGCAAAGGATTTTAATCTGTTCATCATCATCAATACCCTGGATTTTGAATAAGTTTATTTGCCTTATTGAGTTCAGTTTGTTGAAAAGGATACCAATAGTTCTTGCTGGTAAAGATTCTGTTTTCAATTACAAAAGGGCTATAGGTGAGTGCAGTACCCACCTTCGTGATTTTCATCCCCCTAACCGCTCCGTTAAAATTACTTTCCCCATCCTTCCAGCGGCGGACATCGAAAAACCGTTGTTCTTCAAAACACAATTCCACCCGGCGTTCATTTTTAATCCGGTCACGCATTTGCGATTGTGTTAACCCGGCCAGTGCAGGCATTCCTGCACGGTTACGTACAGCATTTATGGAAGCATAAACCGCTGCATCCGGACCGCTAAATTCATTCAGGGCTTCTGCATAGATGAGCAAAATTTCTGCATAACGAAACAAGACCCAGGGCCGTCTTACACTTGTGGTCCCCGTGATGTTGTAAGTAGCGTTACCACTCAAAAACTTTCGCAGGTAATAACCGGATTTTGTACTGTTTACATTGGAAGGCACATTATCACGCCCGCCTTCATAAGTTTCCACAGCCCGGGTCAGACTGCCTGTTTTAAAATTTGCACCGTTAAAAACAATAAACTGGTTTAAACGCGAATCTCTGTTCGCATACGGATTTTGCGGATCATAGCCTGATGCAGGGTCGGTTATGGGCTTACCATTGGTCATCTCGAAAGCATCAACCAAATTCTGAGTAGGGTTTGTTCTGCCCAATCCGCCTGTGAAGCTAATGGGCGCATTGTTTGCTTCTATTGCATTGGTATTACTTGCCGGTGTGGCGAAGATAACCTCATTGTTGTAAGAAGTTGCAGCAGTGGTGTAATCCCATAAGTTCGGGAATAAGGCCGTACTCAATAAGCTGTGTTTATTTAAGTCGATTAAATCCTTTGCGGCATTTGCGGCATTTTGCCAGCGTTGCAGGTCGTTACCCGGGTTATACAAAGGACTTGCGTAAACCAGCAGTGTCTTAGCTTTCAGCGCCATTCCCGCAGCCTTTGTTGCACGTCCGTAATTGGCAGCGTCCCAATCTCTGGTAGAAGCTGCAGGAATCTGATTGATTGCCGAATCGCAATCTTTAACAATTTGTTTTACCACATCATCAACAGCATTGCGGGGAATGTTCAGGTCTTCTACAGGTGAAAAGGACCGGGTGGCCAGGACAATTCCGCCATATCTTTTAAACAATTCATAATGAAATAAACCCCTCAGAAAAAATGCTTCTCCTCTTAATCCGCGAAGATCGCTTGCCGGGAAGATTACAGCCGTGGGCGATCGCTCCAAAAACGTATTCACCACCCATAAGCCATTATAAAGATTGGTATACTGCTCATCAAAAGTCCTTAAACTGCTCCAGTTGCCATTATTAAAGATGTTTACGTTGCTGTTTAAGTTTGAATTTACGGCTTCATCACTTCCGCTGGCCATTAATGCACCTGAGCCGTCAACGTTGTACCTGGCCAGCATATAATTGTAACCGTTGTTTAAATACTCCCGCACACGCCTGTCGGTATTCCAGATGGCTTCTTCATTAACGGGACCTTCACTGTAGGAAGGTTCAAAGAATTCATCTTTGCAGGCAGCAAAGCTCATCAGCACAACAGCCAAAACAATTTGCATTACATATATTTTCTTTTTCATCTTCATTTTGAATTAAAATTTAACATTTAAGCCTATTGCAAAGGTTTTTACGTAAGGGTAAGACGAAAAACGACCTGCATTGGGTGTTTCGGGATCAATACCCAGTTCACCGAGTTTAGAAATTGAGAAGATGTTATTGCCACTTACAAAAATCCTTGCGCCTTTAAATCGTAAGCGTTGGTTCAGGCTTTGTGGTGTACTGTATCCAATTTCAGCAGATCTGAGTTTTAAAAAATCTCCTGAATACAACCAAAAGGTAGAGTTGGCTGTGTTGTTTCCATTGTCTGAGATTCCGATACGCGGATATTTTGCCGTAGTCGCTGTGGCTGGAGTCCAGGTATCTAAACTCAGCTGGTTTAACCCGTTTGGACCTGCATATACAATATCAGAGACATCTACGGTTCTGCCACCAACACCTTGAAACTGTGCTCCGAAATCAAACTGTTTATATTTAATATTAAAGCCAAATCCATAAAATATTTTCGGAATATCTGTATAGTCGCTTGAGACTGCATCATTTGCGTCTATTACATTGTCATTGTTAACATCCCTGTATTTAAGATCGCCCGGCACAACAAGGCTTGAAAGGGTTTGTTTCGGACTGGCATTAATCTCTGCCTGACTCTGAAAAATACCTTCCGCAATGTAATAATTTCCGCCATTCACATATCGGCCTATTGTAGATTGACTAGGCAATACGTTTTCAGTTCTTTCCAAAATTACATTTTTAGCATAGGTAAAGTTGGCGTTGGTACTGATCAGCACTTCACCAATTTTTTTATTGAAAGTTCCGCTGGCATCAAACCCCTTACTACTTACCTTGCCCGAATTTACCTGCGCGATGGCAATTCCAACTATACCTGGTAGGTTTGCAGGCCCCAGTATATCCGTTCGTTTTTCATCAAAATAATCAAAAGAGAAGGAAAGTGCTCCCTTAAAAAAGTCTGCATCTGTACCTACATTCAGGCGGTCAATTTTTTCCCAAGTGGTTAAGGGATTACCCGCCGGACTTACCAGTCTTGCGGTGGTTGAAGTAGAAAAAGTAGAGCCCAAGAATGGGCCTGCATCTCTGGTAAACAGCGTACGGTATGGCAACCTGACCACATTACCATTTGCATCGTAAGTTGGACCAATATTACCCGAGCGACCATAAGATCCCCGCAATTTAAGATAGCTAAGCACTGAAGCATCCTTCAGAAAATCTTCTCTGGATATTAGCCACCCGGCCGATACTGCCGGAAAAAAGCCAAAACGTCTTCCCGGAGCATAGTTCTCAGACCCGGAGTAACTCCCCGTAAACCCCAGCATATAGCGCTGTCTGAAACTGTAATCTGCTCTCCCCACGAGCATACGGGAACGATAATCCAACCGGTCTACCGCTGCACTTACATATTGCTGGGCACGTATATTGGCTTTTAGCTGATGATCTGTAGCAAAGCTCCTGTTGTAATCTAAGCCAAACCAGAGTTCATTATTTTTGGTATTGGTTTGGAATGCTGCAGTCCGGTAAGCAATAACCGCCGGCGTACGATAAGTTTGTACAGGAGTGACTGTCTGATTGAAAACTGCATAATTTTCGGATAGGCCATCACCATAATTACCATAACCATCGTAAGAAAAGAATAAGTTAGCGGATAGGCCTTTGGTGATAAAATACAGTTTTTGGTCGGCCATGATACTGGCCAGTAAAATATTAGTTGTGGTTCTGGAGAATCCTGTAGCCTGTAACTGACCAAGGGGATTATTTTGAAAAAGTGAAGTTCCGCCGTAAGATCCATCTGCATTTAAAATAGGAAAGGCATTTGGCGGCAAGTTATACAAGTTACTAAAAACAGTGCTGGTGCCATCTCCAACATCATTGCGTACCTCACTCCTAACCCCTGCCAACAGCGTAAGCGTAAGTGTTTTAGTAACATCATAGTCTAAATTGATACGGAAATTATAACGTTTATAACCATAATTAGAATTGTAATTAGGTGTTTCAGTTTCTTTAAAAAGACCTTGCTGATTAAAGTAACTAACGGAGCTGAAATAACGCACCCTATTACCCCCTCCGCTGAAGGTAAGCGCATACCTTTGTGTAGCCGCCCTTTTGTTTAGAAAGCGATCTAAGTAGTTGTTGTCCGGATAGAGAAATGGATTAGTATGGTTTTTATAACCTTCCAGGGCAGCATCATTATAAGCCGGTGCCTGCCCCACATTAGTTAACCCGCGATTATACAGGGTAGCGAAATCAAAGGAATTTAAGGGTTTAATGAGGTTGCCGGCAGATTGAAAACCACCCTGGGCATCAAAAGAAATGAGGTTCTCTCCTACTTTACCTCTTTTTGTTGTTACCAGAATTGCGCCATTGCCTCCATTCAGGCCATACCAGTTTAAGCCAGCAGCATCTTTCAATACCGTTACACTTTCAATTTCGCTAATATCCATATCTTCGAAATCACGTTCAATTCCATCAACCAGAAAAGCCGGTGAAGCACCTTGCGCATAAGATGATTTTCCGCGGATTTGATAGGATACGTTTCCCCCGCCAGGCTGATTACCTGTCCACCTGAATAAAAAACCACTCAACCTCCCGGCAAGTAAACCAGACAGGTTGCTGATGGGCACCTTACTGAGCTGGTTGTAGCGAAGCGAACTCTGGGCATAATTTAGTTCTTCTCTGCTGCGTGTACCAAATGGAATTTCTATTAATTTATCTGTTGAGTCTGTCAGATTAGCATTTTCGCCTGTAACAGTCTCCTGCTTACCGGTAGTTTGTGCTAAGGCTGTACAGGTAAACAGATAGCAGATGATGCCCAGCATAATGCCCGAACATTTAATATATCTTGTCATTTCTTATCTTTTAAATTATGTATAACTGAATAACTACCAGCCTGGATTCTGTTTCAAGGCACCACTGGTCTTATTCATTTCTGCTCTGGGAATCGGGTATAAATACATGTTATTATTGAATACCTTTTTAAATGCGGGTAATTCTACCACATTATAGCTGAAAGATCCATTCGCATTTTTAATCACTTTCATGGCCTTCATTGGCTGAGCAACGATTTCAGGCCCTTTTTTCCAGCGAAGTATATCCCACCAACGCATGTCTTCGAAAGCGAACTCTATGGCACGCTCGTTTCTGATGCGTTCGCGCATTTCAGATTGACTGAGACCAACTGGCAAAACCGGCATTTTAGCCCGCAGGCGAATGGCATTCACCGCATTATAAACTTCAGCAGTTGGCCCTGTTTCTTCATTTAAAGCTTCGGCGTAATTGATCAGTACTTCAGCATATCTGTAGAAAACATAATTGAGCAATGCTGATGCTGTTGAGCCCGAACGTGAAGCTTCCGGCCAGAGCCTTTTCAGGTAGTAACTGGTTTTGGTTATTGACGTGGCGGTACTGATATCAGTTCCATAAGTTATAATACCCTGCGCATTGGGTTCAGATTGCCAGGTTTGCACCGCCCGCCCCTGCCAGGTGGTATTGTTGTAAAGGATGTTCACATAAAACCGCGGATCTCTGTTGAGGTAAGGATTTTGTGGATTGTATCCCGAGGTGGCATCGGTAATCGGTTTACCATTCGCCATTTCATACAGATCAACATGATTCTGAACAGGTGAAAGGTTAGATTGTGCTCCTCCATAACTCGTAGGAATCAAAAAATCGCTGAGGTAAGTACCAATAAATCCACGGCCTCCACGCGGCCAGATCCGGATATATTCGTTAGAGTTTGCTACAGTAAGTACGTTGGCATAATTGGGCTCCAGTGAAAATTTATTCAGGTCTATAATTGCCTTTGATGCGGCTGCAGCCTTTTTCCATTTTGCCAAATCATTGCCAGGGTTATTTAACGGGCTGGCATCGAATAGCAAAGCTCTTGCTTTAAGCGCCATCACTGCAGCCCCCGTAGCCCGGTTAGATTGTGCTGCCGGGTTGGGCCAGTCGGCATTGGTTAATGGCAACAGCGTGATGGCCTGTTCCAGGTCACTTAAAATCAGCGCAAAAGTTTCTGCATAACTACTGCGGGGAAGATCTGTAGAGGCCTCGGTAAAATCCTGTGGCTGGGTTAATATCACTACTCCGCCAAAGCGTCTTAAAAGCTCAAAATAAAAATAAGCACGAAGATAAAGTTGTTCACCTTTAATGTAATTAGGATTGTAAAGATCTGTCCATGGTGTTTTATCCATGTTGGCCAGCATCAGGTTCGCATTTCTAATTCCACGATACATCTGGGTGTAAATGCCTGTTACATCTGAGGCCCCGGGATCTAAAAACTGACCACTGTTCATTGCCGCCACTTCTATCTGACCATTGTTGGCAATGGATTCATCTGTAAATTGTGAGGTCATTCCCTTGTACCCACTCAAGCGACCATAATCTGAGATAGAAAAGGTATAGGTAAAGTCACCAAAACGGGAAGCCAGCAGCGGGTCTTTAAAAACTTCTTCAAGATCGCTCTGAATACCCACATCACGTTGTAAAAAATCCTTTTTGCAGGAATAACCAGTAGAGAGAAAAAGTAAAAACAAAAGATATATGAATTTTTTCATGATTGTAACCTTTAATTAGAGTGATAAATTGAGGCCAAAATTGAAAACCTTGGTAGTGGGAATAGTGGCGATGGAAGAAGCGTAGGCATTTCCCGACAAACTATTTTCAGGGTCTATTCCATAGAAATTGGTCCAGGTTTTTAAGTTCTGACCACTAACAAATACGGTAAGACTATTTAACCGGAGTCTTGTTATCCATTTTTTAGGCAAACTGTAACTGAACTGCACATTTCGTAATTTGATATAGGAAGCATCTTGCAGTATAAAGTCGTTGAGACTTTCATTAGGATTTGCATTCAGCCCCGGACGAATTACCGGCCAGCTTGCATTGGTATTGCCAGGCGTCCACCTATTTAACATCGGTGCATAATACTGATTAAGGCCACCGCTTTGAAACACAACATTTGAGCTTACATTCGTTACCGCATTAAACAGTGCCGATAATTGAAATCCTTTATACCCAAACTGCATATTAAAGCTTGCATTGTACTCCGGGATATTAGGATGCCCAATGGCTATTACATCCTGGTTATTGATTATCCCATCGCCGTTTACGTCCTGGTATTTAAAATCGCCCGGTATAGAAGGATAAGCGGTAATTTTATTCAGCGGACTGCTGTCTATATCCTTTTGATCTGCATAAAAACCCAGAACATGGTATCCGAAATAGGTACCGATTGGCTTGCCAGATACCCGAAGGTTTTCTGCAAGACCAGGCGCTTCGTCGAGTACTTTGCGCTCATTTCTGGCATAACTCAGATTTCCCGTAAAGGAATAGGTAAAATCTTTAATCTTATCCCGGTAAGTTACCGAGAGCTCATATCCATGGTTGTAATTAATACCATAATTGGTACTTGGCACAGTAGCTCCATAAGTAGCAAAGCTGGTTGCCGAACGGGTAGTTAAAATATCCGAACGTTCATCATCAAAAAGGTCTGCGGTGATGTTCAGCTTATCCTTGAACAGAGAAAGATCAAGCCCGATATTTCTTTTTAAGGAAACCTCAAAGGTGATAAATGGATTGCCATATTGCAACTGGGTATAAGTCGGAGCACTGAAGTTACTGTTCGGGTTGCCAAATACTACGTTTGATCCGGCCCCAAACCTGTTCTGGTAGTAAAAGCGGCTTGTTCCCGGACTCGGAATACCTACCCTTCCAATAGAACCGCGTATTTTGAGCATGCTGATCCAGGTAAATTTTTTCATCCATTCCTCGTTGGCCAGGTTGTAACCTAGCGTTGCTGCCGGAAAAAATCCGTAACGGTAACCTTTGGCATAGTTTTCCGAACCATTATAAGTGGCGCTGGCCGTTATAAAGTATTTATTTCCATAGTTATAGGTGGCCTCTGAGATGATTCCCTGATTGGCATAAGGAGCAGCAGCCGCAGCCGAGCCCTGAAGTTCGCGTTGACCGATTAGATTAGCACTCAGGTTATGCTTGCCAAATGACCTACCGTAGGTTAAAAATAACTGGAGATTCGTTTTGGTAAAACCACTTCTTGAATAAGCAGGTGCCCCAAAAAAGTCATTATAGGTACCACCTACAGGTGTTAGTGCCAAAGTCGCTCTATCCAGCTCTAGATAACCTATACTTCCACGTTGCAGCTTTCCGGATAATTGTGTAGCATCATAACCAAATTGAGCCTTAAAACTCAGGCCCTGGGTTAAAAAATCAAGTTTTTGCTTTAAGGTGAAAATCGATTCTGCAATATTATTATCGGTAAAGGCATATCCGCCGTAGGTGAGCAAAGCATAAGGGTTGAAAGCATTTACCCCACCTAGTCCATAATTTACGATGTGGTTATAATTTCCATCCAAAGCAATAATTTTAGGATCATCGGAATTGATATATTCTTTAAAAAACGGCGCTGCCCATGAAGGCATTTTCAACGCCCGGCCCACAAGCCCTTCAATACCGTTACTTACTACCCCCGCAGGGTCATTATATTCGCTCATGCCTGCCGGACTGTAGCGGTGTTCGTTCCGGCCTGCAAGATTAACCTCAAAATTAGTGGTTTTGGTCAGGTCTATGCCAACCCTGGCCCTGAAGTTGTAACGGCTATAGCTCGGGGAGGTAGAATAATCTAATGGTGTTTTAAATTCCTTAAAATTTCCTTCCTCGCGCATGTGGCTGAACGAGGTAAAGTATTTTACTTTTTCATTGCCGCCTGATATGGTCAGGTTTTGCTGGTTTTGCATCCAATGGTCCTTAACCAGTTCATCATACCACATCACATTTGGATAAAGTAGCGGATTGCCGTTTCCGGCTTTAAAGATGGCTAAATCCTGATCGGTAAAGGTTCGCGATTCACCAACGTTTTGCTGGCCTTCGCTTAACAGCACGGCACTCTCATAGGCACCCAGAATTTCCGGACGGGAGGTTGCACTGATGATGCCGAGATTACCTGAAAGTGTTACCCTTGCCGGCCCCTCCACGCCTTTTTTGGTCGTAACCACAAACACACCATTTGCACCTTTCAGGCCATATAAGGCGGTAGATGAAGCATCTTTGAGGACATTGATACTTTCAATTTCATTGGGATCAATATCCCCGAAGGAAGTCCGTTCAACGCCATCAACAATAATAAGCGCTGTAGCTGAGGGAGATACCTGTCCGCGGATATACAAAGCTGCACCATTAATCCCCGGACGTCCGGAGGTTTGCTGCACCACCAGGCCAGGTACGCGACCGGCCAAAGCATTGTTAACATTGGTTACCGGTGCTTTTAATAAATCCTGACCAGAAACGGTACTGATGGCAGCAGTAACGGCTGATCGTCTTTGTGTAGAATAACCGTTTACCACTACTTCACTGAGCGAGCTGCTTGCTGAGTTTAAAGTAACGCTGATTACGCTGGTAGCACCAACCGTTATCTCTTTGCTTTCAAAACCAATGGTTGAAAAAACAAGCACCTGCCCAGGGTTAACATTAATTTTATATTTTCCATCCAGATCGGTTTGAACACCAATAGTGGTTCCCTTTATTCTTATGGTTGCACCGGGAATGGGTTGATTTTTCTCATCCTTAACGGTTCCGGTTATTTCCTGAAACAGCGGTATGGAGCGTTTGGTAAGGGTGCTGCTGGTTATTTTTATGGGCTCGGCCGGAAATGCCTGTGCCTGACACCAGAATGCAACAACCACAGAAAGCCAGCATTTGGACCTTAGGTTTATTTTTTTTATCATCTATCTGATATATGGTTAGAGTTATAAGATTATAAATACTTCCACTTTCGTGCATAACGAATCTCCAGGATACCTTACAGGTGTCCTCGTAAATTCTCTAAAAGGGTTCAGTTTTTATCAGCTGAATTTAGGAAAGGAGATAGGAAAGCAGTACAAAAGCATTTTTATTGAATTTGATGCAGACTTTTAAGCTAAACATGATGCCGGGAAATGATAATTAAACGGAAGGGCCTTATCAATGTACTGGCTCGTAATTCAGATTTTGTGTTTTCCTCGTTTGCAATAGCGGGAATAGTTGGGAAATGGGTTGTCATACTTAGTTAGGTTTATTATTTGGTTAACACAAATCTATATGCTTATCTGCTTCAGAGGGTTCACTTTTGTACGGAAATGGTTTGTTTTTGTACGGATGAGTAATTTCTGCAATTTATTTTCGAAAAGTTTGAGATTTGCGAACCGAAAATAGCCCAAATGGAATGAGGATGAGCATCGCCAATTATTTTACGGGCTGTTTTTTACTTATGGTATGGGCTGCCACTTTACGAAGATATCGGGCAAATTCTTCGGAGACTGTTTCTGGCTTAAACCGTATATTTTTAACTGAATCATCAAACAGGATGCCATACCAGATTAATCCACCTAAGTATTTCCCTGCATCGTTGGCATGATTAGGATCGAACACCAGCTCTTTTTTACTCCAGAAGTACCCGATGTTGATCGAATGGGTTTGATCTGGTAGATTTGGAGCTGTAGGCTGATTATAATTAAATAAAAGATCGGGTTTGAAGCCATATTTTTTGTGGTTAGCCACGACTTCAAAAGCATCACCCACTGGTAAAATCCGGGCATTGATCCGCTTTGCCAGGAGATGATAAGCCGCACGTGATTTCTGCCACATTTCCTTCTGGCTCATTGCGGGTTTGCCTTCGGCTATACGCCCAAACTTCTTTGCATCGGTACGGTACGCCCAGGTTTGATGGATGACAATACGCGCCTGAGGTTGCAACGCCTTAACATAGGCAATTAGTTTGCCGGCATAGGGATAGTAGCTGGAGGAGTCTGCCGAAAGGAAAGAATACTGCTGGATAGTAACAATATCCCATTTCCCTTGGCTCAACAACATTTTTAATGATTTTCCGCTGTAAGGTTTTCCCTTGGGGTCATCAGGATCGGCTTCTGCTTTTTCTACATAACCCCAATGCTGCTCAAGTGAATGCCCTCCAAGTTCAGCGCGCCCGATAATGAGCGTTTTTCCTCTTTCTTTTGCCAGTTGCGGCAAAAAGGTGGATGCATTTTGGGAAAAGCTATTGCCTATAATAAATAAGCGTAATGTATCCCGCCGGGTTTGAGCAGAAACATTTGCAGCCAGGCAAATCAATAGCAGAAAATGAATGCTGAACCTAACTAAAGCCGGAAACCATAGTTTCATATTAATCTTCATATCAATAATTTTAATGTGCCTGTTTTGGCTTCTTCAGGTATTCGTACAATTGAGTTCCTGCCAGCAAAAATGCGCCCACGCCATAAACCTCGGTACTACTGGCATTTACGGCATCCGGACTTGCACCAATTGGCTGTACATACCCCAGCATACCATCTTCATGAACAGCAGAAGCCAGGGCTTTCCATGATTTTTCTACAACAGGAAGATATTGCTGCTTTTCTAAAATACCATGATTTAAACCCCAGGCAATAGCATAGCAAAAAAAGCCGGTACCGCTCATCTCCTCAACCGGGAAACTCGCAGGATCTAATAATGAAGCATGCCAGCTACCATCTGACTGCTGTAATCCGGCAACCCTGGATACCATATCTTTATAAAGCTGAACCAGTTTATTTCTATCCGGGTGGTTTTTCGGCATATTCTCCAATACCCTTACCAGACCAGCTAAAACCCATCCATTGCCTCTCGACCAAAATATTTTTTGCCCGTTTTTCTCCCTTTTATTAAAGAAACTCTCATCCCGAAAAAACAGCTTCTCCTCAGGATCATATAAAAATTCGGTTGTCTTCCACCACAATTTAACAGCCGTATTCAGGTACTTTTCGTTTTTGGTAGCGGTACTCAGGTATGCCAGAGAAGGAGGTCCCATGAAAAGCGCATCACACCAGGCCCACTCTCTTTTTTGGATATTGTTTTTCCAGTTCAAAGGTTCGTTATGGGGTTGGCTGATGATACTATCGGCCTGCAAAATAAAAGGTGCAATCATCTTTTTCTTTTTGAACTTAATGTAGAGTTGTGCATAAGTTTGTCCTACGCAATAATCATCTGCATGAAAGCGCAAATGCCCGGTATTCCAGCCTAGCTCATCGCCAATATCAACCAGCGTTTTCAGGTAATGTTCATTGCCCTTCAGGTTACCAAAAGCAAAAATGCCCGTGTAGCAGGCACCATTGGTCCAATCTGCTTTTCGATGATTAAATCCCTTATTCTTCCAGGTATTTAATTGCCAGTCTGCAACCCGCTGCATCGTTTTAAAAATGTTTGTGGTTTCTAAAGTAGAATCCCTTTTTACAGGTGTTTCACCTGAAAAGGCGCTAAGTCCGCTGTAACAGCTAAATACTAAAATCAGAAGCAGTTGTTTTAAATTCATATCTTTCATTTCTTAATTGATTATTTTTGATAAACCCTGATATAATCTACTTCGAACCTTGCCGGGAATGTAGTCTTTGAGGGATCTCCACCCTGTTTACCCCCTATTGCCAAATCGAGCAGCATATAATGCGGTTGTTTAAAAGGATTAATATTGGTGCCATTCTGGTTTACTAACCGGTCTAATGATACCTTATTTAAAAGCTGGTTGTCAACATAAAGCGCAATGCTGTTTTCATCCCAGTCCATTCGCCAGATGTGAAATTGATCTGACCATGCCCGACCACCCAGGGAATCTATATTTTTCTCTGTGCTAAACCAGGAATCTTTTCTATCCGAACCCATAAAAGCGATATTGGCGAGGAGTTTTTTCCGGTAGTATTCCATGATATCGATTTCACCGGTTGCAGGCCAGGATCCTTTTGTTCCCAGTGTCCACCAGGCTGGCCAAATGCCTTCGCGGATATCGATTTTGCCGCGCATTACAAACCTGCCGTAAAGCCAGCTGTGCAATCCTTGTGTTTTGATACTGGCAGAAGTATAATCGGCTTCTCTCCTATTCTTTTTCCAGTCGCTGCTTCCCTCCTTAAAGTTAGGATTTGCCTTTTTCTCTCTTTTGGCCTCAAGGATTAGTTTTCCGTTTTCACACCTTGCATTTTCCCGTTGATACCATTGAGATTCTTCATTGCGTTCAAATCCGAGTTCATAAGTCCAGTTAGCCGGATTGGGTGCGCCATTGCTGTTAAATTCTTCGGCCCATACCAATTTGTATCCATTGGCACGGAGTGCAGGAGGCTTAGGATGTTTTTTTTGCTGCGCATTTGCAGATAAACTGATGCAGAAAGCACAGCCAAGCAATAATGGTTTAAATAAATGTTTTTTCATGGTGAATAATTTATTGGTATCCGTTTAAACGTAAAGGCATGAGGGTTGGGAATGTCCAGGCATAATCATGTGTGGTATACATAATGGGACGGTATGGAGTAAGAAAGTCATCAAATTGCGGCGAAGGGTAAATTCCATTCATCGCCTCCAGCAGGTTGGCCGGCCAGAAGCCTGTTATTGTACGGACAGATCCTGTATCCGGATTTTTGAAAAATTTCCACTCTTTAGGGTGTTGATTGTAGTAAAACAAATAATCAAGCGCCTTTTTAAATGATGCACCATCCTTCGAGGCTTCAAAAAGGTTTTCACCCGTGTGGTTATAGATTATCCAACTGGATGCAGTGAGCGGTGCCAAAGAAAAATAAGTATACCAAATACCCTTTCCCTGGCGCTTTACTTCTTCCACCAGGTAGCCATCTGGAGCAATCTTATCAAAAAGGTCCTTTTTAATCAAGTTAATGTTTTGCTGCAGATCTTCATGGTCTTCCAGGTAGGTATCAGCAAGGAGAGAGGCAAAACGGGACCAATCGCCAGAGTTATTATTCCGATACCGGATGCTGTTTGCAGCAGCACGAAATACATTTTTAGTCCACCATTTAAACTGCGTTACGTCCCTGGGCTGCCATCTTTTATAGTCCTTGAGCAAATCGGCGCTGATCATTAAGGTGGTACCAGAGTATGACATCACGAGCGAACCATCCAATTGAGAATACTTTTTATTAATGGATGCCCAGGCATTTAGAAAATAAACTGCTTTATCAGCATATTTTGTTTTCCCACTCAGCTGATAAGCCAAGGCGCAACTATAAGCTGAAAAACCATCAACCTGGAGGGCCAGAGAAGTTCTGCGGTGTGTTTCCTTGTCTGAATAGAAGCCCGGAATACTGAAATCTTCAACTGCATGTTGTGTCACTTGCAGCGCTGAATCTGCTTTGATTATCAACGCTTTATAAGCAGACAGATAAGGCTCTTTTTTGGCTTTGATCTGCTTTTTAACAAAATCAATCTGTTGTTGCGGATGCATCCCCTTGAGTTGATGTTGCGCAAAGACTTGCTGCCCTGGCAGTGTACACAAAAGGCCGGTTGTAAATAAAATAAAGAGAAAAATTTTTAAACGATTCATGTGTTTTATTTGGTTAATTGCAGGGCTTCAATAATTCAATAGCCCCTTTTATAGATATTATACTAAACCAGCTTATTAGCTGCTAACGGTAGATTATATGCCCGGCATGCGTTTTAAACGGTATTACTCTCTGAACTATAGCGTTTCTTATATTCAGATGGACTGGCTTCAAATTGTTTTTTGAAGCAAACACTAAAATATTTCGCGTTGTTAAACCCGGTTTGATAAGCTACTTCTGCTACTGTTAAATCTGCATGTTCAAGCAAGTAGGCACTTCTTTTCAGTCTGATGTTTAGAATAAATTCTTTGATAGACATGCCCACTATATCATTGATCTTTTGGTACAGGATTGTTCTTCCAGTGTTCATATCAGACACAAAATCGTCGACAGAGTAATTCGGATTGGCCATATTCTGCTCAATAAACTTCATGGCCTTAATCAGCAATTCCTCATCCATAGAAGTAATGGTCACATTAGCAGGATCGACTACCAACCGCTTGCTGTACATTTCCCTCATCTCCTGCTGATTTTTCAAGATGGTATCAATCTGCTGAATAAGGTATTCTACTTCAAAAGGTTTATCAATAAAAACCGTTGCGCCATGTTCCAGCGCTTTAGTTTTATTCTGGTGTACATCGCCCATGCCCGAAATCATGACAATAGGAATATGGCTGGTTTTAAAGTTCTGCCGCAAATGGCTGCATACCTCAAATCCATTGGTATTGGGCATCACCAGATCGGTAATGATTAATTGAGGGTAGATTTTTTCAGCCTTAATAATGCCCTCCATACCATCGCTGGCTAGGTATACATTATACTTTTCAGATAACCTGCGTTCCAGATAGTTTCTTAGGTTAGGATCATCATCAATTAATAAAATGCTGGTAGATTTCCTGACATTCTTTAGTGAATGGCCGGGTTCTTCGGCTTCTAAGAGGATATCGTCAATTTCAGAGATGGTATAATCGTATACGTTCGACTGCATATCGCCGGAGCCTGCTTCTTTTTTAAGCGGGAGCATCATGGTAAAAGAGACTTTATTGGTTTTATTTACCATCCAGATTTTTCCTTCAATGGCATCAACCAGTTCTTTTACAATGGCAAGGCCAAGGCCCGAGCTTTCTTCAAAAGTAGGGCGGTAAGACGATAACCGGTTAAAGGAGGTGAATAATGTTGCAATCTGCTCTTCTGAAAAGCCTATACTGGTATTTAACACCTCTACAGAGATGTATTCCCGTTCAAGGTGATCTGGCTCAACACCTGGCCGCAACTGCTCTTCGGTCGTAGATTGATAAATCCTTACCCCTACATAGCCCTTGTTTGAAGTATATTTTAAGGCATTCGAGAAAAGATTGGTCAAAATCTTTTCAATAACATCATAATCGAAGGCTACAAATAAATGGTCTTCGTGGGCAGTGATATTGGTTTCTATTTCTTTTTTGTTCGCGTAGAGCTCAAAAAGGCCAAAAACATCGTGCACAAAACTGATAAAATCACCAACCTGAGGATTTAGGGTCACTTTCTGACTTTCGATCTCTCTAAAACGTAGCAACTGACTGATCGTACGCTGTATGCGGGCAACATTTTTCTCAATTAATTGCATATAACCTGTTGCATGGTCATTTTTCTGAACAGTTTCTTTTAACTGCTTCAGTGGTTCAAGTACCAGGGTAAGCGGGGTTTTGAGGTCATGGGAAATATTAGTAAAAAAATCTGTTCTCGCCTGGTTTAAATCCCGCATATTCTGTTCTTTCAGCACTTCCAAAGCCAGTCGTTCCTTAAAAACCTTCTTATTGGTATAATACCGCATGATGAAAAACAAAAGCCCCAGTGCAATTAAAGTGTAAATGGAATAGGCCCACCAGGACAAGAAAAATGGTGGATTTACATGAAAATAGAGTCTAGAAATTTCGTCACCCCAGAGTCCGTCATTGTTGGAGGCCTTGATTTCAAAAATGTAATCTCCACCTGGCAAATTAAAAAACTGAACAGCGTGTTGACTGGTATTCATCTTAAGCCATTTATCACTTAAGCCAACCATGCGATACGAAAATTGATTTTTATCTGCAGATAAATAGCTATTTGACGAAAAACGGATTTCAATATTCGACTGCTTACTGGAAAGTGAAATCCTTCGCTCATTGTGATTGCTTAGCGTAGAAATGTCTGTGACTAATGGAGAATCTTTGGAGGCATTGCTTACCTGCTGGTTGTTGATTAATAAGCTGGTAAAAAACACCCTTGATTTTTGCAGGTTTTTGTTGAGGTATTGCGGATCAAAAAGTAAAAACCCGTTTGTACCTCCAAATAACATCTCTCCATTTTTGGTTTTATAGGCCGACCGTAAATAAAAAGAACCACAACTGTTTGCTTTATAAAACCTGGCTTTTTCAAACTTTTGAGTTTTTTGATCGAAAAAGTATAATCCTTCATTGGTGCTAAACCAAATATTTCCTGAAACATCGTCTTCAAGAATACCAAAAACAATTTTAGGAAGAAAACCATTGGTACTGTTAAAATTAAGGTAACGCCCGTCTTTTTTTAAAATATTGACACCTCTTCCCGAAGTACCGAGCCAAAGGTCTCCATTTGATGCTTCATAATAGCTGCAAAGGTGATTTACCGAATAAGGGCCATTTTTGATCACATAATGTCGCAGCACTTTAAGCGTTTTTGGATCTGCGATATACAGGCCCTGATGGCTAACCAGACGAAGATGCTGCTGCTTGTCGAGCGAAATCGCCTCAATTTCCAGGTCCAGCGCCTGGCCATTAGCCGCGATAAGTTTAACCATCTCCGTTTCTGTTGCCTGGCTTTTCTTCCGGTGGAAAAAGTTTTTATCGGGATCAGTCATCCACCAGGTTCCGTCCGCATCACGTACAAAATCATACACTGTTAAAGGCTGTTTGCTTCCGGGTAAAAGGATGTTAAGGTTACTGAAACGCTTTGTAGCCATTTCATAGGCAGAAATACCCCCGTTGAAAGAAGAAATAAATAAGTTTTTTCGCCCGGGATCAAATTTTAAGCGCTTAACCATGTTAGAATTGATGGAATTGGCTTCTGCCTTGGTAAAATGGCGAAAAGTATCATCCTTCCTGTTCCAATAGTTGAGCCCACCGCCCTCTGTAGCAATCCAAACATTGCCCAGATCATCTTCCTGAAAACCACTTACTACCGGGTGGTTTAGTCCGCCCGGGCTGGGTGTAAAATATCGGACATAAGCATCGTAAAGTGAACAATAAGCAATTTTACCTCCATAAGTACCAATCCAGGCACCCTGATCCGGGTCACCGTAAATGGTCCATATAGAGTTATTTGGCAGCGAAAACGCATCGTTCAGGTTCATTTTAAGCAGCTTGCTGACGTGGGTTTGCGGATCATAAAGCATCAGCCCCGACTGTGTGGCTACCCACATCATGCCCACCTGGTCAATAAAGATTTTTTTAGCCATAGTGGTCTGGTTACCCGGAGCAGCTATTGGGATATTTTTCTTAATTACACCTTTAGCATCGGTCACGAAAATGCCTCCCCGCGGGGTAAGGAAATAGTAATCGCCCTGATAGGCCACAGCATCGTTCACCGCAAAGGAGGTTTGACCCAGATCGGTAAAAACCGAAAAGCGTGCTGCCCTGGTATCGAAGCTGTAAAGTAAATTTTCCTGAGAGAGGTAAACATTTCCCTTCAGGCTGATCACATTATTGAAATACTTGCTGGTAGGTAGCTTGATTTTTTTAGAAACCTTTTTCTCCCGATCATATATGAACAGGCTTTCGCCAGAGAGCATATAAAGATTGCCGTCGTCATGAACACAGATCGAACGGATTTTTCCAGGGAGAATCAAATCAAAATTAAACTGGCCATAGTTAAACTTCAATAAACCGTGATTGGTGGCCAAAAATAGCCCACCCTTTTTATCCGTTACCAGAGAACCGTAAGCCCATTTTACCTTGGGATTGCTCTTTGAGGCCAATTCATTCAACTGATAAAAGCTGTTCCCGTCGTACATAAAAACAGCATCCGGACCAGTATACCAGATTCTCCCCAAACTGTCTTTGGTGATGCTCTGAATACCTCCATAATATGATGTTTCGGGCATCACATGGAACCGATATCTTGAAATATCAATTGCAGCCGCACTTTTCAGCAGAAATGCACAACAACAAAATAGCAAATAAGAGATTTTCCGGATATCCATAAGGTTAAAAGGCAGAAGCAGGTAAAGTCTTGAGTTTTGAAATTACCATTAAAAATTTTTATCTATAAATTTATTTCGATTTCTATTTGATTTTATATCAATCGTGATTGGATTCAGTTAAGACCCGCACTATGATTGCCAACGGTTAGCAGGCTGTATGACATTTAAAACAGGTCCTAATAAAAGCTCACTACCATTGACAGAATCCACTGGTTCGATCGTCATCCGATAGCTATTGGATCTCGCGCATGCGGGAACCACGAAGTGCTCAGCAAAGCTAATCTTAATGCAAACGTTTTAAGATTATTCATAAGTATTCCCTTGTTTCAAAGCTATTCGTGAGCACTCCGTGGTTCCCAATCAACCCGATAGTTATCGGGTTGGGAATAACGATTTCCCGAGGGATATTACCTAATTAAATTTTATATGTCATTCATATCGATTTTTATCCAATAAATTATCCCTCAGAATGACAATTCTATATTTATAATACAGCCACTTTAAACTGCGATTATTGAATAGCTACATCCATAAGTTTCAGCCATCCTGTAGAAGTGATATCACCATTTACGGCAAGTTTTATTCCTGGCTGGTTTTCTTTTGTGGTATCAACAATTGCTACCGCCCAGGTATAACTTCCGGCAGGAACTCCTATGTTTGCTTTTAGTTCGTAGGTAGCCGGACTATTTTTCAGCCAGGCAGAAGGTTCGGCTTTGGTATCAATAATTACCTTCTTTACATTTCCATTGCCATCTAAAAGTGCAAAGGCTACTTTATACTTGTAATTCCATTGCGGAATGTTGTTTGGAAAATAACCCCATCCCATGTTTCTCCACCGGTGGGTAATCGTTGCTTCTGCTCCGCTATTCACTTTTTCGGGCAGGTAAACCTGATCCGGGTATAAGCGATATCCACCTTCAGAGATGAAACGCTGAGTGAGGTTGAAAGCTTTTGAGAACCAGGATTCGATATCACCAATGCGGAAATCCATCATGTTCACGCAAGCTTCTGCCGACGAATCAAACTCGCCCTGGCGTACATCTTCGGGATGCCCCTCCCTGTATTTTCCACTCGGATCAATCCAGTAACGGTGTGTACCGCTGGTAATCCAGCCACCTTCCATAATAATAGGACGTTTAAAGTTCCAGGTTTTTGCAAAATTCTTTTCCCAGCTTTGATAATAATCTGTCATTCCGAATGCATCCTGACGAAGACTATATCCCTTGTTGATTGCCATTTCCAGCAAACGGGTGCTATTGGCATTAACCGAACCTCCACTGGCCGGATCCGCAATTAAACGATGATAAGTCATCATCAAAGGCACCTTAGTGAAATACCTGGAATATAAAGATGTAATCCAGTCCATTACTTCGGTTTTATATTTTTCGGTATTGGCCGCTGTAGCGGTATTGGGATCTTCATATATCACACCATGCCCCTCACCCCATTTCCCAAGTCCATAACCATCAATAAACGATGTACGCTTCGGATCGTTAAAATCTTCGGCCAACGCCTGAATAAATTTGGCATAGTATTGCTGAAAAACCGGATCCTGTGGATAGGGAGATTTCCGATCCGGGAATTTACTATCTGCCAGATAATACCTGGCACCTGCATCAATCACAAACTGCGGTGTGTTAAGGCCCTGATCCTGCCCGTCGGCCACAAAACGGAAAGCAATGGGCAAACCTTTATCGTTTGCTGCTTTGATCATTTTATAAATTGCGGTGCTTGGATCTCTCCAGGCATAAACGCCGTTGGCCGGGTTAAAAGTGGCCCAACTGGTACGGATGTAGCAAGCGGAAGCATAATCAATCGCTTTTACTTTTTTCCCAAGATCCGGCACGTAATATTCTGTGTCCCAGTAGCTGGCTGAACCAGAACCTGAACCATACATCACCCAGCCGTTTAACGGGTTTCTGAACATCGTACTTCTGTTATAATTGGGTTTAACCAATGTACCTTCGGCTTTGGTAATTTCCTCAGATCCGCTTTTTTTACATGCAAATACCATGATACATATCAGGGTCATCGCAATTTGCGATAGGATTGATTTATAATTTAATGTTTTCATCTTTTTAAAATCTTAATGTGATTGATAAATGATTCACTGTTTTGATGGAGATCTATCTTTTTTCTGAGAGAATAGTCATATTACGCAGGTCGAGTACCAGCACATTAGTGCCTGACGGGATGGTGTAGTATGAGTTTCGCTGTGCACTTGTTGACCCTCCGGATAGCGTAGCTACTGTTCCCTGCACCAATGTAAGGTCTTGCGCAGTATTAGTGGCTGAAAGCGGGGCACTAAAGGCGTAGGCAAGATTTTTATTGTTATCTGTGCCACCGTAAACAATGAATTTTGTTTTTCCAACCCTTGCTCCCGTGTAAACCAGGATTTGCGGGTCGGCTAAACTCACCCTGCATTCCATTTTTATTGGTGTACCAAAACTGTTGATCGCGCCGTGCATCCATAAATCGGTAATGGTTGTGGTTTGAGCTACCGATCCGTCGCCTGTCCAGTTTACCACTTTTGGGGTTAAGGCCTGCAGGGGCGAATAGATGGTGGCAGTTGCTTTTTGCATATTTACCACTACCCGGTATTGTCCGGCGGTTTCTATCTTCCATGAAAATGCGGTTTCCCTGGTTTTTATGGCCACCGCACTGCCATCTTGTAAAGCTGTATTTGCATCAGCAGAAGCGATATAGTTGGTTGCACCTTTATAGTCTACCGGAATCTGTAAATCACCAGGCTGAAGGTTCAATACGTAAGCGTACTGATTCAGGTTTTCGAATGTTTTTGTCATTTCAACCTTGTTTATACCAGGCACAGCACTTCCTGATAAAAAAATTTTGTCTGCATCAAAAACGACAGCTTTAATTGGTGTTACTTTAATTTGTACCGTTCGTACTTCGGGAGCTTCGAAAGTGGCGCCTCCTTCCCATTGGGCAACAACCCTGAACTCTAAAGTAAATACTTTATTGTTGGGGATTCCCCATTTCTGACTGGCCCAATTCTGCAATTGTTCGGAAGTAAAACTTCTGCTAAAAGTCCCGTCATCCTCATAGTTCATAATCGCTGTAGAAGAGCCGAAATTATTCCCGACCACATCCAGCTTAGTGGTATAAGATACCAGATGGTCATCCGATTGCGGCCGGGCAGGCTTCCAGTTAAATGTGATAATATTTTTGGACAGGTTGTTCTCGTCAAGTACAATGCTTTCTGACGAGGGCATAATAACCAGTTGTTCCTGAACTTTTCCGATATCATTGATGCCCTTTTTACAGGCAACCAAACCAATTATCAGTAATACCAAAGGCATTATTTTATATAAATATTTATTTCTTTTCATCCTTAAATGAATATGGAGTGTAATTAATGGTTATGCTATTTTCAAGGTAGTTGCAGGTTCATCATTATTTACCGTAACCAGGATTTTGTGGAAAAGGTGCTTCCCTGTTGGCATCTATAATTGCCTGTGGAACGGGCCAGAGGTTATGAAAATCCATGATTTTATCTTTGATTGCTGCATTATAAAGTTTTACACGGTCAACCAGTTTACCTGTACGGATCAGCGTGAACCGGCGGGTTTCTTCTCCCACCAATTCACGAATACGCTCATCGAGGAGAAAATCTATCGTCATCTGACTGGCGGTGATTACTGAAGCACCGGCACGCTTACGGACTTCATTCACGGCATCGGCTGCTCTCGATGGATTGCCCTGCCCCAGGTAGGCTTCTGCCAGTAATAGATAAGTTTCCGCCAGGCGGAATTTCATACGGTCTTTGTAACTGCCTGTTAAACTAAGATTTTCGGCACGGCCGTAGAAAAATTTTGTGATGGCAGGAAACAAAGTTTTTGTTGAGAACCAGGTTTGCTCGGTAATATTTGCTTTTTTACCATATAAAGATGTTTCTCCGGGGTTGTTATAATACCAGTTGCGTTTGATGTTATAGTTTGAATTACGAATATCAGCGGTTTCAAATATACCGGGTACGTTGCCTGTTGCATTGGTACCTGTAGTGCCAACCCACCATTTCATTGGGGTTAACTGCGCCAGTCCACGCCCACCCAGCGTGTCAGCCAATACAAATCCGGTAATGGAAGAATAGTTTGGAATCCACGCCCTGCGCGTCCAGTCGTCAGAGTTTGTTCCACCACCAACGGTATTAAATTCAAACTGTAATACCCAGATGCTTTCTTTATTGGCATTTTTTGTTCTGTTCTGGTTATTTTCCACGAACAAATCACTAAATACATCGCCAGCCTTATCTTTACCGGCTCCGAAACGGGTTTTCATAAGGTTATAATAACCGCTATTAATCACTGCGAGAGCGGCCTGTGCAGCAGGTTCATATTCTTTGTTGAGTAGATACATCTCACTTAGCAAATGATAAGCAGCCCACTTAGTCAGCTTTCCATCTTTCACCTGATCTGGATTTGCCGGAAGATTTTCTGTTGCAAATTTCAGGTCGTCAATAATATGCCCCAGCACTTCAGCCTTTGGTGAGCGGGTAAAATTGAGTTTAAAATCGTATAATATGGTTTCTACATAGGGTACATCACCATAAAGGTATATCAGATACCGGTATGCATAGGCCCGGAAGAAACGTGCTTCAGCCTGAAAACGGGCTTTATCAGATGGGCTATCCCAGTTGGTATTTTTTTCAGCATAAACCAACATGAGATTAGCAGAGGAAATCAGGCTGTAAGCCCAGTTCCAGTAAGTCCCTACAAAACGATCGGAAGAAGCAAGCGTAAGATTGGCAAATGGCAATAACGATGCATCACTATTAATCACATCGGCGATATCTGTTCCCGCCTGTAAAGCTTCGTACGGACAGGCACCATTGTGAATGAAAGCACCACCTTCACCATAAGTATTGTATTCAGACCGGGTTAGCGCATACAATCCGGCACTGCCAACTTCAAATCCATAAGTACTGGTATAAGTATTGGTTGGTGCCAGTTCTGATTTTAATTCTTCTACCAAAAACTTTTTACAACCACTTACTGAGAGTAGCATTATAAGTGCCAGGCTTGTTTTTATAATAATTTTCATGTTGTGTAATGGGTTAGAAGTTAACATTTAAGCCGAACATATAAGAGCGGGCAGTGGGGTAAGAGGCCATCCAGGTATTGTCATAATTGAGTACCTGCCTGATGTTGGAGAAGGTATCAAGATTATTCACACTGACGTTCACATCAATTCCACTTACTCCAACTTTTTTAGCCAGTTGTGGTGCTACCCGGTAACCAAGTGTGATGTTTTTCACCTGTACATAGTTAACTTTCTTATAGTAACCATGCCCAAGACTATTGGTATACCCCGGCGAAACAATGGTTGCACCAGGATTTTCAGGGGTCCAGTAATTGGCTTGATGAACATAGTTCGTGATGCCAAATGTCCATGCGCCTATGTTGGCCATGTGATCATCACGCCATACACCGAATACACCGGTAAGCAGGGCAGACATATAAAAATTTTTATAGCTGAAACGGTTGCTGAATGAAGCAGTATACCTTGGCATTTTTGAGCCGATTACTTTCCTGTCGGCGAGTTCTATTTTTCCGTTACCATCCACATCCTCCAGTTTCGCAGCTCCGGCGCCTGCTCCCGGCTGAGGGGCATAGTTCTCTCCCTTTTGCCAGATTCCGATCATATTGTAATCATAGAAAACCCTCAGGGGCTTGCCAATGAACCAGTTGTTACCGATATCATCCAGGCCATCGCCTCTAAGTTCCACAATCTTGTCGCGATCCAAAGAAAACACGGCTGTTGAATTCCATTTAAAATTTTCCGAATTGATGTTAAGCGAATTCAGCGTAACCTCGAAGCCCTTATTCTGGGTTTGCCCGATATTATCCCAGATGCGACTGTAACCGTTCATGATAGGCACCGTGCGAATCATTAATAAATCTTTTGTATTGGAGAGATAGGCATCAATTGTTCCGCTCAGGCGATTTTTAAACAATTGAAAATCAAGGCCGACATTGGTTGTATAAGTAGTTTCCCATTTCAAATTAGGATTTCCGACACCATCGCCTGCCAGGTAAGCGGTATTAACCGCAGTGCTTCCATCTCCCCAGGTATATTTCACACTTGAATTCAGGCGGTCTAAGGTTCTGTAAGCTGTTATTGCCTGATTACCATTAGCTCCGTAAGAAACCCTTAGTTTTACCAGATCAATCCAGTTTATATTATCTTTTACAAACTTTTCTTCGCTGATGTTCCAGGCCAAAGCTGCTGAAGGAAAAAAAGCATATTTTCTGTTTACCGCGAATACGGAAGCTCCATCTGTGCGGCCGGTAAATGTAGCCAGGTATTTGCCTTTATAGGCGTAATTGAGGCGCCCCATGTAGGATAACATGGCTGTTTCTGAAATACCGGAAACGTTTGTAATGTTACGGCTGGCATTACCCATGATGAAGTAACCCGTATCATCGGTAACAAAGCCTTCTCCATTTTGAGTGGTATTTACACTTCTGGTCTGGTTCATACTGAATAAACCTGTAGCATCAATACGGTGATCGCCGAAAGTACGCTCGTACTTAAGGATATTCTCCCAGGTATAATCGTTATACTGATTGTTGCTAACGCTTGCTTTCCCTCCCACTAAACCTGCCTGTTCTCTTCCATCAAAAGTATCGCGGCCATAATAGGTTCCTGTAAATCCGTTACGGTAATTATAACCAAAGTTTGATCTGGCAGTTAAGCCTTTCACCGGCAGTTTGAGATCAGCATAACCGGTAAGGAAAAAACTACGGTTAATCCGATCCTGATCTGCATTAACATTACGCATTGGATTTACAATCAGCGAATATTCCATTGGCTCTGCAACGTAATAACCTGCGGCATCTTTATACTTTCCGTACGGGCTTTGTTTAATTGCGTGTTCGATGTTTGGGGTAATTCCTCCATCACTTCTTTGCGTAAACTGTGTGCCAATGCCTACGGTTAACCAGTTATTGAAAGTCTGATCAATGTTGGCCGTAACGTTTAATCTGGAAAGTTTCGAATTATAAACTACCCCCTCCTGACTAAGCGACGATGCAGCCGCCATGTATTTGGTATTTTGCGTACCGCCTGAGATACTCAACTGATGATCCATGGTGATCCCCCTCTGAAAGATGTAATCCTGCCAGTTGCTGGTAATTCCGTTCTTGTAATTTTCACGTTCAGTAACGCTTATGATGTTTCCGGCAATTGGATCAAGCTGTTCGCCGGTATAGCCTAATCTTAATCTGCCGATATCCTGTTTAAACCTGATGTATTCATTGGGTCCCATCACATCAATTCGCTGCATGGGTTCTGCAAATCCCAACTGTCCTTTATAATTTACCTGTGCCTTACCCAGTATCCCTCTTTTGGTTTGAATAAGGATAACCCCGTTTGAGCCACGTGAACCATAGATAGCGACCGCTGAAGCGTCCTTTAAAATAGTGAGGTTTTCGATGTTATTCGGGTCGAGGTCTACAAGCGAGCCGCTATATGGAATTCCATCTAAAATGATTAATGGATTGTTGCTGGCGGATAGTGAGTTTTCGCCGCGGATCAGTAATGTCTGGTCTTGTCCGGGGGCGGCATTACCTGTAGTGATATTGAAACCAGCTACCTGACCAACCAGACGATCCATTAAGTTCGGGGTAGAAACCATATTGATCTGCTCCTTACCTACTACTGCTAGTCCACCTGTGAGATCCTTTTTTTTGGCTGTACCATAACCTACCACTACAACTTCGTCGAGTTGTTTATCTCCTGCCATTTTTATGTTAACTACTCCCGTAGCGTTTACGCCCGCTTCCTGGTTACTGAAGCCAACATAGGAAAATACCAAAATGGCAGCAGGGGCAGCCTGCAGGGTATAATTACCATCTTTATCAGTTGAAGTGCCCGTATTGCTGCCTTTAACCCTCACGGAAACCCCAACGAGCACCTCTCCTTTTTCGTCGGTAACTTTACCTGTAACTTTTTTCTGGTCTTGCGCATAACTAACGTGTATGAATAATAACAGCACCAGCGTTGTAATGTAGCCTTTAAGTTTGATTTGTATTTTTTTAATCATTTAGCGTGATATATGGTTAGTATTTGAATTATTTATTTCCTGTGCACTGTCATGGAAAACTTAACAGCGTGTTTTGAAGTTCAGGGGTCTGGTGGCTTACTGTTAAATTTGAAGCCTTTTATGGTTGTTTTTTTAAAAGAGGAAACAGCGCGGCATTAAAATCTGGTTTTACCGCGAATCGCATTGGCGATTTTTGAGGTATGCCGGCAAACCTCAGCTTAGCCTTTACCGGAATGTATGCTAAGGTAAAATTAATGATCTGTACTGTGCTCCTCATATTTGGTTCTTATATCTGGTTAGCACAAAACTAGTTCTAAACCATAGTGTGAAGGGTTCGTTTTTGTACGGAAATGGTTTACTTTTGTACAATACAGGCCAGAAAATCATTTTTGTTATTCAACAGCACAGCATACTGTTGCCGGTTAGGCCGCTGAGGAAGAATTATTCCTTCAGCAGCTCAAGTTTTATCTTTTTGTCTTTAACAATGATATAATAGTCGCCTTCTTCAACGAATTTCTCACCTCGGGCATTCACAAAGCCCAAATCTCTTTTTGGATCAACCTGGAAACTGAACACTTTTGTTTCACCCTTTCTGATGAATTGTTTCTGGAAAAACTTCAATTCCTTTACCGGACGTGAAATGCTACTCACCGGATCCGATATATACCAGTGAACGGTCTCCATTCCATCGCGGTTTCCGGTATTTTTTACGGCAACCTCTACCGTTAAAGTTTCATTTACTTTAATGCTCGAGGAAGAGGCTTTCAATTCAGCGTAGTCGAAAGTGGTGTAACTCAACCCATAGCCAAATTCATACAAAGGTTTACTGGGAATGTCCTGGTATTTTCCCTGGTTTGGGCGGGCACTTTGACGGTGATTGTAATAAATTGGAATCTGGCCGCTGGAATAAGGGAAAGTGATGGCCAGCTTACCAGAGGGATTAGCTTTTCCAGATAATACTTCGGCAATTGCCTTTCCCCCTGTTGTGCCCGGTTGCCACATACTCAGGATGGCATCGCACATGGGTTCTAATCTGCTTAAATCCAAAGGGCGACCACTGGAAATCAGTAAAATAACCGGCTTACCACTTTTTTTCAATTCTGCCACTAACGCTTCCTGAATTGCTGGTAGCGAAATAGAAGATCTGGAAGCATTTTCGCCGCTCCAGTTAGCTTTCTCCCCCAAACAAATTACTACTGCATCTGCATTTTGGGCCAGGCGGTTTGCATCTGCAAAACCTGACTGGTCTGTGCCATCAAAATCGCAGCCCTGCGCATTAGTTACCGTCACTTTATTTCCAAATTCCTGTTTGATGTTATCATAGATTGTGCCGGCATCTTCGGCATTTCCGTGCGCCCTCCAGGAGCCTAACAAATGCCATTTGCTGTTAGACATAGGGCCAATCACGGCAATATTTTTCACCGCTGTTAAGGGTAAAGCATTATGCCCGTTCTTAAGCAATACGATAGATTCTTCGGCCAGACGGTCTGCTATAGCGCGACTTTGAGGCAACAGAAAACGTTGCTTTTCCGGAATTTCTGGGGTATAAGGTTTGTCAAAAAGGCCCAAACGAAATTTGACGCGCAGGACTCTTTTTACCGCATCATCCAGGACTCCCTGTGTTACTTTCCCTTCCTTTACCAATGCGGCAAGATGTTTATCATAACTTTGATTCATCATATCCATCTCTACACCAGCATTAAAAGCTTTCAAGGCAGCCTCTTTCTTGTCTTTAGCAACCCCCTGACTGCGAAGCTGTTCTATTGCGCCCCAATCAGAAACTACAAAACCATCGTGCTTCCACTGCTCTTTTAAAACTGTTCTCAGCAGGTAAGTATTTGCGGTGCCTGGTGTACCACTGATATCATTGAAAGAACTCATTAAAGTTGCAGCTCCGGCCTTTACAGCTGCTTCATAGGGAGGAAGATAAGTATTCCAAAGTGTCTGATCGGAAATTTCTGTATACACATAATCCCGGCCAGCTTCAGATGCACCATAACCCACATAATGTTTCAGGCACGCGGCTACGCTCACCGGACCCGACAGGTCTTTTCCCTGGTATCCCTTTACAGAAGCCACAGCAAATACGCCATTGGTGTAGGGATCTTCACCATATCCTTCTGCAACCCGGCCCCAGCGTCCATCCCGGGCAACATCAATCATGGGAGAGAATGTCCAGTCTACCCCCGACATTCTGGACTCCTGAGCGGCTACGGCTGTAGCTTGCTGCACCAAATCCGGGTTCCAGGAGCAGGCCTGTGCCAGCGATATCGGGTAAATGGTTTTGAAACCATGGATTACATCATAACCAAATATAATCGGAATTCCCAAGCGGCTTTGCTCCATAGCCCTTCGCTGCACCCGGTTGCGCAGTTCCGCATTGCTGCTGAAATAGATCAATGAACCAATTTCAGCCGGAATATCATTTACCGGATCGGCCATGTTATTGGCATTGTCGTTCCTGCCCAAGGTGTACTGATTTAACTGCATCACCTTTTCTTCTAAAGTCATCCTCCCCAGCAGGTCGCTTATCCGCACTTCAACTGGCTGGCGCGCATCCTGATATAAAAATTTTGTTTTTTTAGTCTGCGCTGATAAAACATTGCTTATCAGCATCAAAGCAGTTAAAAGGGTTATCTGTTTGGTCATTTTTTTAAATTTTAACGAAATATGGCTTGCGTACTGAGCTTCATATTTTTCTGCCCGAGATTTTTTAATTCGAATACAACGATCTCATTTTGGCCGGTTTTAAGCACTTCTGAAGGAATCTGAATGGATTGTTGTTTTTCCTCTTCCCAGTAAGCACCAACATAGGTGTCATTCATCCACACCTCCCCCATGCCCCAGCCAGAAATGTCGAGGTAATAAGCTGATGGTTGTGGTATGCTAAATTCAGCTTTAAATAAACAGGGTAAGGCTGACGCTTTTCTCTGCTCAAATACCAGTTTAGAAATCTCAAGGTTTTTAACGGGCAATGGCGTAATCATCCAGTCCTCAATTTCGTTTCCATCAAGGGTGATACTTCCGAACAGTCCTTTCGAATTATCCAGGATCTCAGGGCCGTAGGTGATGCGGCCAATATTTTCTACAAAAATCCGGAGTTTATGCTTTCCAGCTCTTGCATTCAGCGTAAGCTGTTTATGTTGATCGGCAAGCGTTCCCTGCAATTTATCGTCGAGAAACACTACCGCATAATCGCGGACATTTTCTAAAGTGAGTTTAGGGTTTTCCGTAGATGTATCAATTTCTGCCTGGTATAAGGCGTAGCCTGTTTCCACGCTCAACTCATTCATGGGCAACAGGTTTTTAGATTCCTGAGATTTTAAATAAACCTGGTTTATACTGGCTTGCTGATCAAACCTGATCTCCTGTGCAATGCCTTTACAGGATAGAACTGTAAGAAATAGAATGATGGAAGTTATTTTTTTCATGGTTTATTTTCGAATTACCTGACCATAAACGACTGAATAAACCGCTCATCTATCGTCACTTTAGGATTAAACTGATCGCCCTTCACGTAAGTATCAATGCTTTTTAGCAATTGCCGGGTCGCCGGACGTTTATCCATATCTTTTTTAGTATCTACTGCCAGTACCAGAAGCTTACCTTTCCCAACCCGGGCTTCGAAACCTATGCCCAATTTTTCGTTATTGTCGTTGGCATCGATTACCTGAATAAAAGGCCGTAATGCCTGCGGTGCATCTTTCATTTCAATTACCCTTGCATTGTTTAAAATATCCCACCATTGCCAATCGGTATGATTAGCAGTGATAAAATCTGCAAAAACCGGCTCTTCGTTGTGGATAAGGCAACCAATGGTCATTGGTGGCCAGGCGAACATAATGGGGTTCCAGAAGTGGTTATGAAAAACAGATTTGCGACCCTGTACCTGTTCAGGCAATGGTGTTAAAACAACCTTCCCTCCTGCAGCGAGTTTTTGTTTCGCCTGTTCATCAAAAACTGTGGTATAAAGCACATCAGCAGTTGTGGTCAAAAGTTTTTCGTTTCGGGGATATACCCAGATGTTCCAGTTGTTTTTAATGGTATCGTTAACTACTACTGAAACTGTTAGCTTTTCTGCTTTTTTGATGTCCCTTAAATCGAATGTAAATTTGCCCATAGGAAAAACACCATCATTACCCAGTGTTTGGGTTTTCAAACGCGCCTGTTTTAACCTTTTACCAGATTCATCCTGAAGCAGCCATTCTATCTTTGCATTTTTTAATATAGAAGGGCTAAAGTTATACAGTTCAGCATCTCCCTGAAATACCTCGTCATTAAAATAAGCGCTTTTGGCATAACGCAGTAATGCGACAGTTGGCCCGCAGAACTCCCGCCATTTCTCCTGACTGATCAAGCCCTTCGAATCCCAGAAAGGATCTAAAATACCTACATAGGCATATCCTTGCCCGGGAAAGTCGTTAAGAGACAAAAGCTGGAATCCTGCTGATTTTGCCGAACGCAGCAATGCCTCTACTACCGCCTTATACTCTACCACAGTTAAGGCTCCTGAAGCTTTGAAAAAATCGTTGGCCTGGTCCAGCATCCCGTTTTTTTCCAGTAAGTCACGAAAAATCTCAAAGTTTCTGGGTTCCACCGGACTATTGGCATATTTTTTTATTTCCTCAAAATTCGGATAAACGGCACGCTGTCCCGATTCGTGAGAGATTACCGGAACGTCTACATCCGATTGCTGACTCACATCCCAGTTGGTGTAAGGCAATCCCTCATAAACTTTAACAGGTCCTTTATTGGTTTGCTGAGACACGTAGAACTGATCTGATTTTACCCGTGTCCGGGCAGTAGAGCCGCAAAAAAGATGTCTGTTATCTTTCAACCTGCCCTTGGCCGTTAGCTCTTCAATAAAATCAAAATTGCCGGTAATCTCATTTCCATTGCAGTACAGCAAAAACGAAGGGTGGTTTCCATACTCTTTTAATATGGCTGTCATCTCTCTCCTAAAGAAATTATATCGTGCTTCATCCGGCTCAGCATCTTTACCCCACATGGGCATTTCTACCTGGAAATAAACACCAAATTTATCGGCCATTCGAAATGCCGCATCTGGCGGACACCAGGAGTGAAAGCGTAAGTGGTTCAACCCATATTGTTTCATCAGCTGCATGATCCGCGCCCATTCGTCCTCTTTTACCGGTGCATAGCCTGTTTTTGGGAAAACGGCATTTTCTACGTTTCCACGCAAATGGACAGGTTTGTTATTGATCAAAATATGATTTTTCCCTTGTTTTACTTCACGCATGCCAAATGTTGCCTTTTTTTCATGTTCAAACCTTGCACCTTCAGGATCGCTGCTTACTTTGCAACTGAGCGTATAAAGATTGGGATGAAACTCATCCCAAAGTTTGATTTTTTTACCGAGTGATATTTTACCTTCAAAATGGATCAGCGAGTCTTTACCGGTTACTTTCATCACCTTTTCCAGATTATAATCCTTACCGGCAACATTAAATGTAATACTACCCGAAACCAGTTTACCTGTCCTGTTAGCCAGATCCATCTTTACATCAACAGATTGCTCACCGATATTGGGATAGATTTGTAAATCTTCAATATAAACGGGATCAACCGCTATCATTTTCATTTCACCAAGGATTCCATTCCAATTAATTTGTGTAAATTCGGTATGCGCATGGTCCCATTTATGCGTATTATACTGAAACCGGTTATCGATACATACGGTTATGCGATGGGTTTTACCAGGTTTAAGAAAAGCTGTAAGGTTATGATTATGCGGAACACTTACATAGTCGTTTTTACTCACCTCTTTGGCATCCACATAAATGGAACTTAGCCAGCTGGTACGCTCAAAATAAATAAAGATCTGTTTCCCTTTCCACGACTGGGGAATCTCGATATCCCGCTGATACCAGGCTGGTCCGAGATACTCATATTTTCGCGTAAGCCTGTCGATATATTTATAGGGTACCTTGTAACCTATTTGATAATCATCCGTTATTCCGGGTAACCGGATCTCGCCCTGCAGTTCATGGTTGTATCTTGGAGAAAGCGAAGCCCGGCGAAAATCCATCACATCGGTTTGGAAACGCCATTTGCCAGATAAATCTACGGTCTGGGTTTGAGATTTTACAGTTAAAAAGCTTAAAAGAATAAATGCAGTTAATAATGGTTTGTAACAGGGTTTTATCGTATTCATAGAAAGATATAGGGTATTTCAATGGGATTTGGGCTGGATATATCCAACATCATTTGCTGAACTGGGGGTTACAATCTTTTCTTCAAACGACTGAGCGCCTCCAGATAATAATAGTCTGCATAGGTTAGTGGTGCATCAACTTCCGATTTAAACGGAAATGCCCCTGTGCTGTGCATCAGGATAAAATTTCCGTTTTCGCCCAACTTTGCCGTATACTCATCAGAAGCGAGTGTACGGATTTGCTTTTCTACCACCTCCATGTATTTCTTCCTGGTGTCAGCATTTACAAAATCACTCAATTCGGTCAGTGCTGAGGCCATAATGCAGGCAGCTGAAGCATCTCTTGGCGTATTAGCTTCCTGTGGAGCATTATAATCCCAGTAAGGAATAAAATTTTCGGGCATTTTAGGATGATTGATCAAAAAGCTAGCAATGTGATTGGCCTGATCCAAATAGCGTTTTTCTTTGGTTTCCCGATAGAGATAAGTGTAACCATAGAGTCCCCAGGCCTGGCCGCGGCTCCATGCAGAATCATCAGCATAGCCCTGATGGGTTTGTTTTTTATGCGGAAGACCAGTCCGGCGATCATAAGAAACCAGATGGTAGGAACTGAAATCGGGCCGAAAATGATGCTCCATAGTTTTATCGGCGTGCGAAAGGGCTATTTTTTTCAGTTTTTCGCTGCCCGATTGTTTACTGGCCCATAAAAGCAATTCCAGATTCATGATGTTATCAATGATAACCGGATACTGCCAAACGGTTTTATTATGATCCCATGACCTGATGAGCCCTACTTTAGGATCATAGCGGGTAGCCAGCGATTGCGCTCCCGTAAGCAAAACTTCCTTGTAAGATTCTTGTCCTGTTAAACGCAGACCATTTCCAAAACTGCAATAGAGCATAAACCCCACATCGTGATTATCGGTGGTATATTTTTCGCGTTCTACCCGGTCTGTGTAGAGCCTGGCATATTGCAGCAGCTGAGGATTTTTACTGTGCGCATAAAGATACCAGAGCGAGCCAGGAAAAAATCCGCTACACCACCACCGTGAATCAGATATCGTGTTTTTCCAAGCTTCAAATGAACGGGGCAATACTCCTGCTTCATGTTCATATTTCCTGGCCATTAAAAGACTTTGCTGTTCAGAAAAAGCCAGGGCCTTTTCAACAACTGTTTTTAATGGTTGTGCATTTGCAAGGTTGCACCATAATAACACCGTTAACAACAGGGCTAAAAAATATCTCCTCATAAATTTATTTGATGTTTTTGTAATAATCTGCTATGATGTACCAGGCTTTTTTACGGAATCCCTGATCAGAAACCAGTCCTTTTCTGTTCCAGCCATCCTGATAAGTAGGGTGAAAGCGGAACGGTGACCGAAAATCGAACAATACCCAGGGTGAAATTCCATTGAGATTTGGAATATTTTTAAACATTTCCAGGTTGTGTTTATAAAGCCGGGCCTGATAATCCTCGCTCCATGAGCTCGCTACATCAGCATCACCTGATTTACCGTACAATGCCTCTGCACCAAATTCAGAAATAATCAATGGCTTATCTCTGGCAACCTCCCAAATGGCCTTATCTGGCGTAACTGGCCAGGGATGGTACCAACCCATGTATTTATTAATGGCTACTACATCTATTTCTTTAATAAAAGGATCGTCCATAACAAAGCGTTGTTTATTCCGGTCAAACCGAACCAGATCGAATGCAGCAGTAATTAAACGGGTGCTATCAATATCTTTGGTGCATTTGATCAGGTATTTCAGGAATTCATTACGGGCAACAGATGGCTGCGTTTCATTGGCCATGCCCCAAAAAGAGAGGGCGCACCGGTTTTTATCCCGCATAACCATCTCTCTGATCATATTTCCGGCTTTCTTTTTGGTTTCCTGGTTTTCAAAATCAATTCCCTGCCATATTGGAGTCTCTTCCCACAACAGAAAACCCATTTTTTCGGCTGCGCGTACCGTATATTCATTTTGAGGATAATGTGCCAAACGAATCATATTGCAACCTAAAGCCTTCGCTTCAGATAAAAGCATCATGGCATCTGCTTCAGAGAAGGCTCTGCCTTTGCGTTGTGGAATCTCCTCATGAAAACTAATAGATTTTAGAAAGACCGGCTTGTCGTTAAGGTAAATCTGTGTTCCTTTTACAGCAAGGTTTCTAAAGCCAATCATTTCTTCTACCCTATCTGTCGCAGTAGATATAAACACCTGATAAAGTTTCGGAGATGCCGGCGACCAGCGCTGTATTTTTTTTACATTGGTGATTGACATTCTCGCAATCCCCTGTTGATCGGTAACCAGTTTTTGTTTTATATTCAATTCCGGGATTTCGACGATTACCGCTACATTATGTTGGTTATCACTGATTTTAACCTGCGCATTAATTTGATCACTGCGATGTTTGTCCAGTTGAATAAAGTAATCCCGGATGAAAACTTTAGGCGTTGAAACCAGCATTATATCGCGTGTGATGCCACCATAATTCCACCAATCGAATGATTTCGCCGGAATGGCATCTGCAGTTCGGGTATTGTTTACCTCCAGGGCTAAAAAATTGTCTGATTGCTGCACCAGGTCTGTTATCTCCACCTGAAAAGGCGTAAAACCACCTTCATGTTCAGCAATTTCTTTTCCATTAAGATAAACCTTACAACGATAACTTACCGCAGCAAAGTAAATAAACAAACGCCCCTGATGTTTTTTGGGGGCATCAAAATGTTTTGCATACCAGACAGTGCCTTCATAATATTTCAGTTCGGATAGCTGACTGTTCCAGTCTGAAGGCACATTCAACTTTAAGCCACCATCAAAGGCATATTCATAAAAATCTGTTTTTCCTTCAGGTTTTTTATTGAGGTAGATTTTGTTTTTCCTCCCCTGATCGTACTGGTCTATAATTGCCTCCCATTTCCCGTTAAGGGATTGTGTTTTTCTACCATATACATTAACCAAAGTCTCCTGTGCAGAAAGATTCGACAGAAAGCAACACATCAGTAGGAGGAAATTAAAAATGGTTCTAATTGGTTTCATAAAATTACCACGTTTATTTTTTAAAAATTTTCATCGCGAAACCACCGCCTTGCGCCATGTTAACGGATAATTTCCGATCAGCAGGGATAGCAATTCGCTCCTTTTTGTAGTCTGTAGCGATTTTATTGGCATTCATACCATCCTGATAAATTTCTGCAGCATAATCTCCGGTGCCAAGAAAGCTGAGATCGAGATCAAGTTTGCGCGCTTCCCAATTGGTTAAAGCACCCAGGTACCAGGTGTTTCCTTTCCTGCGGGCAGTAGTGATGTATTGCCCAATCTCACCATTAAGTACAATGGTATGATCCCAAATCGTAGGTATAGCGCTGATAAAATCGGTACATTCCTGCTCCTTCGCATAATTATCAGGGCTATCACAGAGCATATTTAGGGGAGATTCAAAAACCACATATTCTGCCAGCTGCCTGCAACGGGTTCCCTGACTCATGGGTTCATCATTTATTCCCCTATGGCTGCGCCGGGTGGCATTACGCATTGCTCCCTGGGTATAATCTACCGGGCCAGCTATCATCCTGATAAAGGGCATGGTCACATCGTAGGTAACCATATCCATTTCAGACCCGGTCCATTTCATCTGCTCAAGACCATTTACTGCCTCATAGTTGATTACATTTGGAAAAGTTCGGTTTAACCCTGTGGGTTTATAAGTACCGTGAAAATCGACCAGCAGTTTATATTTAGCAGCCGTTTCTGCAGCACGGTAGTGAAAATCAACCATATCCTGATCATCCCGATCCATGAAATCAATCTTAAAGCCTTTTATCCCCAGCTTGGAATAATGCCTGCAAACCTGCTCTAAATCGCGTTCAAAGGCATAGTATCCGGCCCAGAGAATAATATCTACATTTTTGGTTTTCCCGTAAGCAATGAGTTCTTTCAGGTTAATTTCAGGTACAATCTCAAACAAACTCGCCTTGAGGTTCACCGCCCAACCCTCATCCAGAATCACATATTCAATTTTATTTTTGGCAGCAAAATCTATATAAGCCTTATAGGTTTCGGTATTAACCCCCGAAACAAAGTCTACCTTACTCAGGCCCCAGTTATTCCACCATTCCCAGGCAACTTTTCCTGGTTTTATCCACGAAATATCCTTTAACCGGCTGGGTTCGGCTAACTTGTAAACCATATCATTATCAGCCAGGGCTTTATCGCTGGTTGTTACGATGGCCATTCGCCAAGGGAATTTTGCGCCAGCCTTACTTTTAGCGAGATAAGGCTGGCGTGAGGTCACTATTTGTTGCAGCTGGTTATGTCCGCCTTGTTCGGTAGATTTTGGATACGTGGCAAAGTTTGTCTCCAGAACGGTTCCACCGGCAGAATTAAAAAGAAACATACCCGGATAGCTTTGCAAATCAGCTTCTGCCAAACACACTTTCTTTCCCTTATCCAATTCTACTACTAGAGGCGAAAACGCAAGTTTACGGTTATCCATTTTACTCAGATTGCTGTAGGTATAGGTATTTTCAAATGAATTGAAATATTGTCCTTCCAATGCCTTTTCCTTAGTCTTCACATAAGGGATGTAGGCTTTGTAATCTTTTGGAAAATGGAAAGCGGCCAGTTCTTCATTAACGATAAAATCCTTGCTACCAGTAGATACAAAACGGTAAGCCATTCCTTCATTGTAAAGTCGAAAAATCAGTTTAAAATCTTCCCTGAATTCCAGTGTTAATTCTGAGTAGTGATCACTTATATGGTTTCTTTTGTAAAAATGAGCGGGAATATCTTGTTTAACCGTAATGGTTTTAGCTTGTTTTAAGTGAGATTTGATACCGAAGGTTTTCCCATTGCCTAGTTTCATGGCTATTGCACCAGAACTCAGTACCCCTTCTTTATCGTGTTCCAGCTGAAAACAAATACTATCGGCAATGCTTACATCCACCTGCAACCTCCTGTCGGGAGAATTAACACTAACCCTCTTTTGGGCGGTTGCGGGGATGCTAAGGAACGTTAAAAGGAATAAGTATAATATAATTTGTTTCATTGGTTTATCTTAAAATGGTATAGCTGTACATCACGAAATCATTTATAACGGGTAATGTTACCTTCAGGGAACCTTTACGACCAGTGGTCTGGATCATCGCCTTCCCCCGTCCAAGCAGCGGCTTCAGCTGTATCCGGACATTTTCCGGAAACCACGTCTCCAGTATGCCTGCAGCATCCAGAGTGTTTTCCCTGAACACAATCAGATAACCCCTATCTTTTTGAAGAGATTGAAATCCTGTCCAGGATTTGCCCGAAGGCTCCTCACCAATTGGCAAAATGGTTCCCTGATGGAAATCGTGCTGAACCTTTTTGTATTTTGCGATTAGTTTTCCCAGTCCCAATGCTTCTCCAGGAAGCCCTGTTCCTTCGAACCAGGCCAGGGGCTGGGCAGCCATTGTACTGGCAAATAAATATTCAAAAGCATACCTCGAAGGAGCGAAAGGATCATTGCCATACTTGTCGGCATTTCTCCATTTATTTAAAAATTCTATCTGTAACTTCTCTGCCGGAACATATTTAGAAAGTTGCCATAAGTTACGAAGTGTCCAGTAAGGATAGTAGTTTTGCCAGTCGGTGTAACGGTTTTCAAGAAAAATGTTACCGTATTCAGTAAAAAGATGGTACCCGCCCCGGCGACCTGCGGTGGCATCGAGATTGAAAACAGCCTGGTTTTCTGTTTCGCTTAACACTTTACTAAACATTTTACCAAGATTAATTTCCGATTGCTTGTTGGGGATGGAGAGTCCATCAATTTTAAATGTCCTGATTCCGTACATCCGGTAGAGTTCAACCATCGCCGAAGCGTCTTTCTCCCAGTCTGCATAGTCTTGCTGAATACTAGGGTTAAACCATAAGCAAATCTCAATGCCCAGCGCCTTGCCCCTCTTTACGATCGGACCAAGTCCGTTAGGATATTTTGCAGTATCAGGTTTCCAATAATTGGCATTGTCCCAAATATTTTTAAAAGATCCTTTTGCTAAAGCAGAATTCGGACTTTTTCCGCGCTGCCATCCATCATCGATCTGAAAATGTGTGATTCCCAACTTTGCTGCAGCTTCCAGTTCTAAAAGGCTAAACCGTTCATTAACTTTAGCATCCTGGCTCCTATCACCCCAGGTATTCATCATCACCATTTCGTCTCGCTGCGGCTCATTTTTACGGATGGTTTTCTGATAAGCACGTAATGCCTGTAGCTGATCTAACTCCTGTCCGCTATAAACGCCCAACACAACCATATAGGCTTTGCGCCACTCATCTGCACGGATATCCCTGGCACTTAGCCCCAAACCGTTTACGGCAAAATGGCCAAATTCAGTCGTAAAATCCTGACCGCCATAGGCCAGCTGTACACTGGAAGCTGGCGCTTCCTTTAAGAAAAAAAAGCCGGCCTCTTTTTCCTGGTTGTGCGCGAAAAGCAGGTTGCCCCGGTAACTTCTTTTTCGATAGGGGATAAACTTATTCTCCAGTACAAGATTGTTGTTCCAGTCGGTTACGTCAAAAAATTCAACTGCTTTAGCCTGCCAATGGTAACCTTCCAGCTTTAATTGATCTAAAACTGCAGCAGAACCGTTAACCTTCATGTCATCAGCAAATTCAATGTTTTTTTGGTCAGCGACATTGGCCGGTTGCCCTCCTGCTATCCCCTCAACCTGTCCTTTCAGATAGGTTTCGCAAGCAATCGAAGCACTTTGAGCATTAACCCGGTAAATTCGTTTGATATCAAGACTGCCTATAGAAAAAGAAATAATGGTTTCCTGTGCGGAGATCTGGACAGTATTGTCTTTTCTCACTAACACCTCATAATGCCCATTTTTTGCGCCGGTGCCGGCTTGAATGTAAAAATCGGGGTTTCTGAGCTTGTTAAACCAAACTTGCCTGCCTTTTTTGTCGCTTAGGCTGTAAGTGATAACATCCCCCCCGTTCCAGATAAACTTACGCTCTATAAATTGATTGCCTATGGTAAGGGTATCCTTATCCAGGCGGCTGTAGCATCCATCCTGTGCGAGGCAGGGTAAACCGGCCATAGCAGAAGTAAGAAACGGTAAAAAAGCATAAATTGCCCATTTCCACCCGCTGTTAATCTTCTCAAAGATTGGCATCGATATAAACGGTGTGGGAGAATTTCCGGAACTTTGCGGAATGCCCCGACTGTCGATCTCATAATAATTTGTAGTAGTCATATTTGGAGACTCCAAAACTAGCTACTTGTGCCTAAGCAAGGGTTCGGTTTTGTACGGAAATGGTTCAGTTTTGTACAAATCAGCCATGATGTATCTTGTTACAGCGCTCCTCACCATAAGATAAAATAGATTTGGTAAAGTGTAAGATTTTAAGGCTTACCTACACAGACTCGAAAAAGATGGCCATGGCGGATGAAAACCAGTTGCTTTTTTTTTTGCGAAACTCCCAGATGGAAGGGCAGAAAATCCCCATCATTCCACCTACATTAAAACTCATGCAAACTTTTTATCCTTATCCGGGGTTAACTTTACACATGAGCATCAAAACAAACGACGGGATATTCAGGACAGTAACCTCAATCATCCTTTACACAGCAGGACTGGTTATTCTGCTCTGGTTTTTATTTAAAATCCTTAGCGTAGTACTTCTTGGCATTTTTGCCATTGTTCTGGGGGTGATCATTAATGCACCGGTAAGCCGCCTTGAAAAAAAAGGCATGAGGCGCTGGCTGGCCAGTCTGATTGTGTTTTTCGTGATTTTTGGAATTACCGCACTACTCGGCTGGATGGTAGTTCCACACCTGAGTGACCAGCTGGATGTGCTAATCGGAAACCTGCCAAAATATTATGCAAGCGTGTCTGGCTATCTGGATTCGCTGCTCAGCAAATTTCCAGAACTCAGAAAGGAGATCAGTGATGGCGGAACTTCGATTTCCTCAGCAATACCTTCCATCGGCAATACGGTTATGGGCATCGGAAATTTTTCATTTTCTGTTCTGGGTGGCGTTTTCGTTTTTATCGTTTTTATCTGCATGGTCGTATTTTTCGTAGGAAATCCAAAACCTATTATTGAGCTCTATCTTACCGTATTTCCGGTCAGGCAAAGGGAAAAAGCAGAAAACGCGATGAAACATACGTCGGTCATGCTTGTCGGCTGGATGAAATCCAATCTGATTGGTGGCGCAATAGAGGCTGTGCTGGTATATGGTTTCCTTACATTGATGAATGTTCCGGGCGCACTTGTCTGGGCAGCACTGGCCTTCTTTTCTGAGCTTATCCCAAAAATCGGGTTCTATATTATGGCTATCCCCCCTACGTTGGTGGCGCTATCGGTAAGTCCTGCAACGGCCCTCTGGTGCCTGGTATTCTTCCTGTTGCTTAACGAGCTGGTTTCTGATTTTCTAATGCCAAAACTCAGGTCTTCAACAATGAATATCCACCCCATGTCATCACTATTCCTGCTGCTGGCTATGGGAACAGCATTCGGCCTTACCGGCGCCTTGCTTGCAACGCCGCTCGCTGCAATCATCAAAGCGTACTATGAAGAGTTTTACCTGCGCCAGTTCCCCGCAGATCCAAAACTTGAAGAACGAACCAATGATATCATCTACCATTAGTTGGTTTGACGCACGTATAATTTAACTGGCCTGGCCCAAATATTGATGAACATCGGACAATGGTTTGCCAGTGCATCTTACCTAAAAATGGGATTAGTTTCTCCATGCCCGTCTGAAAATGCGCCGTAAACGTTAACATGTTACAATCGGCTAAAAACAGCAGTACTGGTATGAACACCTGGACAGACAACAGAAGTTTCCTGAATAGCCTGAGAACTTCCATGCCATCTAATTAAACGCTATCCAGATCAAAATACCCATTTACCCAGGCGTTCCTCACCATCACGACCTTTATGAATTTAATTACTTTTCTCCAGTTCCAATATTTTTTGGAACATAGGGTCGTGTTTTAAAAGAAAAGATTTCCCAAATATTTCATCTTTTGTTGTTGTGCGCAGATATAAATCCTGAATCGTGTAGGGAACCGGATATTCTACATGGTTCTGAAAAATATCACCTACTGCTTTGATATCTGTGAGATCGATCTGGGGCTCAACCCTAAAAATAAATTTGCTAAAGGGTAACATCATCATCAATGTACTGGCCTGAAGTCCTCCCAGTAAATCAGGCGTCTCACCGATGCTGACCAGCTGCTCACTGCTATTTGCCAAACTCGATAAGTTGCTGGCAGATGAGTAAATGAACTTATCCTGGAGCACATATATTTTTCCATCAAAATCATAAGTAACGCTATCAGGAACAACGAAATTAAAATCCTGTTTGATATAATACATCTTTTGCGATTTCAATATCGGACCGCCAGGATTGAAAGTATAGATACTGCTTTTAAGTACAGAGTCCCTGTTGATATGATAGTGCGCCTGAATGTAAGGACTAAAATTTCTGGCTACAACTACGTTCTTCTTTAGCGTGTCTTTAACTAATTTACTGAGGAATTTGTTATACGTATTGTCACTTCCCCCTCCATTGCCCCTGATATCGATTACTACACCTTTTACTTTATGGCTCCGAAAAACACTCCCCAACCGGCGTTTTATCGTATCGCCCAGTTCTTCCCGCATCGCCGGGATTTTGGCATAAAAGATCCCCTGTTTCTCAAAAAAATGGGTAATGACCGTATCGGTCTGGCTAAAATAACCATAATTGTTATGTTTAACTGCAAGATAACTTACGGTATCCTTACTGGAAATGTTAAGCTGGTGCCTGATGTTTTTTTGATCAAGAAAAGTAAGCTTAAGGATTCCGTTTTTATAGATTTCTGCCGGCCAGTAAAAATTTTCATCATAAACCCTGTTCCTTACCTTATCCCATCGCAATGGAGATACAAGCAGAGTGAGTGATTTTACAAAATCATGAATATTTTTGCCGTTACAGCTAAGGAGTTTCATGCTGGCGGGATATTTTTTTCCCTGATAGCTAAAGGGCAGAAGATTATAATATTCTCCCGAAGTATAGATCAGATTGAGCTCAGCTTTAGAATAATAGGCCTCTTTTAAATACCTTGCATACTGATACATGTTTGAGGTTTCACTACTGTCAAAAGATACCAGCTTAGCGGGAATCCAGTATTTTTTAACAATGTCGAGCAAAGTGGAATTTACCTGGCTTGTGTGACCGTCTTGTGCAGCATTCAGTGTTTTTTTAATGATAATGAGATACTGCCCCATCGTGGTTTGAGGAGTAATTTTCTTTCTGAGCTGCTTTGCATGCAAACTGAAGTCGATACCCCTCACCTCTTTGTTATAGTAAACTACCGGACTGATCTGTTTGATGTAGGAAACGAGGGTATCATGCTCTTTAAGCATCTGGTGATAGGATATTCCGGGCAATTCTGATTCATCCCTAATTTGGGCATTGGCAACCAGAAAAGGCGTCAAAAGGAATAAGATAGCTATCGAAAAGAGGTATTTCATTGTATATTTTTTTCACAAAGAAACTAAGACATTGTTTCTTAAAATTGTAAAAATCGTTCACAATTACTTTTTGTTGAAAATCCAGGCCAGGTCATTATGTTCAATGGAAATTTTATCGATGAGCTGGTTTGGAGAATGACCGGAAAATGATCTGAAGTCTTTAATGAAGTGGGCCTGATCATAATATAAATGTGAATGCCCTGCACTCGTTAAGGTTTTCAAAGCACTTCGCTTATCAAGTATTTCATTCAGTATATTTCTAAAGCGCCAGGTCCTGATATAAGATTTTGGATTCAGCCCCACATTATTCTTGAATAACCGGAACAGTGTAGGGTTACTTATTCCAAGTTTTCCGGCCAGGGTTTCAACAGATAGATGATGTTCGCCACCCTTTCCTATCAGGTACAAAGCCTCTTTGAGTTTTTCGGGCTGCCTGTCATTTAGATTTGCCAGCAGTAAGCTTTCAAGTTTATCAGCTCTGATGGAAAAATTTTCTTCTTCAAATATCTGCTCCAGAATAAATTCATTCCTGTTTTTGAATATATCAAATACATGATCTGAGCTTATTAAATCCTCAAAAGATTCACGGGTAAAAACGCTTAATGCCGCCGGATGAAAAAGAATGCATACCTGATCAAGAGAAGTTCTGATCTCAACATTGAAAGGCATCTTATGAAACCCGAACAATCTGCTTTTGAAGTTAACCGTGCCCGGTGTAATTAAGCAATTATTGCAATCTGAATCTTTAATGTAATCGATTTTGTTTTCCCTGTAAATTGCGAGGCAAAGGTTGTTATTTGGAAAAGTAGAATAGTTTAAAATATTTGCATCAGTCTTCTTGAAAAATAAAAAGTATTGAATGTACTTTTTCAATATCTCATTTTTCGGCCTGATTATTACGGATTGCATTCTGCTGTAAAAATAGTTAATTGACTACAGTAAACCAACCCGATCTAAATCTCCTGAGATGATATATCTCATAGAACAATAAAATTTATCCCATAGAATGGTCGTCATCCTAATCCGATAGCTATCGGATGTAGCGAAGCGAAATGGAGATATTTTTGTACCGGGTTATTTGAAATCTAATTTAAAAGATTTCGCTTCGCAGGGCCTTCGGATTCTCCACTACGGTCGAAACGATACTTCGAGACCATTCACCTCTCTTGTACATCTGTCGTTCATATTGATTTTTATAAAAGAAATTATCCTTTAGCGTGACAGTAAAATGCTATGTAATATTTGCTATAAAAATTTAAACAGGCTCTAAAACATTTCCTGTGTCAATACGTTTATAAACTGATTCCGGAGTGGTTCCCGGGATACATTAGTTTGGTTAGTTGATAAGGGATATCCTCAAGGTAATCCCTTTCTTTTTATCCAGACGATCCTGTTATCAGACAAAAGAATTCTTCGTTTCCAAGCATTTCAAATCCCCGGTCCTTCCTGAAAGCGCTAACAGCAGTATAAAATATCTTTAAAAAACACGATTATTGACCTGATTCCATTCAAATTCTTTAGTCTATCCCCATTTTCAAAACCTCCGGAAGTAGGATATCAGTGCCGGTTCAAGAACATAATCTCTTTTTCCAGTGTTTAAAAGGCATAAACATCTTTAATTTAAACTATGAAATTTATAACATCAAAAGCCCAGGATGGCAGCGAAGTAAATATCCACTATCAGGATTTAGGATCTGGAAGACCTGTAGTACTGATCCACGGCTGGCCGCTCGACCACCAGATGTGGGATTATCAGGTAGCTGCTTTAACTGATGCAGGATACCGTTGCATCACTTACGATAGAAGAGGATTCGGTAAATCAGATAAACCATTGGCAGGTTACGATTATGATACTTTGGCAGATGATTTGAAAGCTGTAATTGACGAGCTTGGAATTGAAAACGCTGTGCTTGTTGGCTTCTCTATGGGCGGTGGCGAGGTGGTAAAATACTTCAGCAGACATGGAGGCAAAGGGGTATCAAAAGCTGTGTTGATAAGTTCAATAGCACCATTCATGTTACAGACAGATGATAATCCGGATGGCGTTCCGCAGGAGAAAATCGATGAAATAGCAGCAGGTATACAGGCAGATCGTGCCGGATTTCTTGGTGGGTTCGGGAAACAGTTCTATGGCGTTGGCTTGCTAAACAAACCTGTGAGCAATGAGATTCTGACCAATGACCTGGTGGTAGCGATGCAGGCAACTTTAAAATCGACGCTGGGCTGTGCGAAGGCTTTCTCATCGACTGATTTAAGGGGAGATATTTCGTCAATAAATGTACCTACCCTGGTTATCCACGGCGATGAAGATCAAACTGTGCCAATCAAAGCAACAGGTGAGCAGGCTGCTGCAATGATCCCCGGTTCAAAATACATTGTTTATCAGGGTGAACCGCATGGACTTTTCATCACGTCGAAGGATCAGCTAAATGCTGATTTGATAGCATTATAGGTAATTAAACAGGCATTATTTCATCCTGTTACTTAAAAGCCGGTAGGATTATCTCATCCTTCCGGCTTAAAAATCAGTAGGAGCAAAATTATAACGTTTCATCTTTAAATGCATCGCAAATTGACCACATTTAAAGCTGTAGGCTTATTATACTGCCCGCAATTTCTTCTAAAATAAGTTCGGTATCCGGCCGGAAACGGATAAGCTTTCTAAGGCTCAGCCTTTCTTTATGAACGAAATACTGAGGCTTACCAAAAGGATAATGGTTAGGCTAAGTACAGCGAAAGCCAATAAATCACCCTCCACCTGTTGCCTGGTAAAGAGCAAATAAACCATCACGGGGATGGTAACAATAAACACCGTAAAAATTCCTGCGAGGCCATATATATATAGGATGCCAGACTGATCCGGGTCCGGCCTACGCCACCTTTTTCTATCTCGCCGGAGAAAAAAGCAAGCGAGGTTACGCCCCACCCGGAAGAAACACACTAACGAAGTTCCTATTAAGAAAAAGCTTTAACCCATTACCCATGCTGATGTTGGCACCTATGGCCTTAAAGCTGTACCGGTACATAATGGCATGGCAAAGGCAATAAACTATGGTTAATGTAATGCCAAGTACAATTATTAACGTATCAGGTGAACGGAGTATTCCACCAAGCTGATGGAGCTCATACCGCTGATGTAGGAAAAAGAAAATGGCAAAAAGGATAAAGGTAAAGCCAATGATTTCCTTGGCATAGTAACTCCTGGATTTAAAATACTGATGGCTTAGCTTGATCATAGGTCGATTACCTGCCTATGGCTAAAATAACAAATCAGTTCAATAGTAAGACATTTAAAATTATATAAATAACATACCATATTCTTGTTTTAAAAACCAGAAAATACTACATCAGTTAATCTGCCTTTCAACGGCTGACAGTCGTTCCTTTCGAAAAGACTTTTATAGGTTTTTTACTGGAAAAACCAGAAGTCATCGCCCCATCTCACCAAAATTAAAGGAACAATAAACTACTGGCTCGTCATTGGTATAACGGGGCCGTTTAAACTAATTGGTCACACATCTCTATAGATCCGAAATTTTCAAGTAAGGAAAAGATCAGTGAAAATTTCAATGTATTTGACTTTGAGTCGTCTGCCAATGATATGAAAACCATCAAATCGTTAGATAAATATAGCGGACTTGTCTATAGTGTAAAAAAACCTTTGAAAATCTGACTACAACAATTACCAATTGGGCTACTTTTTACAGCACGGCAATCAGGAATTTTATACCTGAAATTTATTCAGTTCTGGAAACAATTAAAAAAAGGATTATGCAAAAAAGAAAATTAGGAAATAATGGATTGGAAGTTTCCGAGTTGGGCTTTGGTTGTATGGGTTTAAACTTTCTGGACGGCAAAGGCCTTGATCAGAAAGAGGCCATAACACTACTACGCAACGCAGTTGAAAGGGGGATCACATTTTTTGATACCGCCGAGGCTTACGGACCTTACACCAACGAAGAAATTGTTGGCACAGCATTACAGCCTTTTAGAAAAGATGTGGTAATTGCTACAAAATTCGGTTGTAAGGATGCCAGACCAGCGGTAGGTTTAGACAGCAGACCCGAAACGATCAGAGCAGTCACCGAAGCATCTTTAAAAAGATTAAAAACAGATTACATTGATCTGCTTTATCAGCACAGGGTTGACCCTAATGTTCCGATAGAAGATGTTGCAGGAACAGTAAAAGACCTTATACAAGAGGGCAAAGTTAAATATTTCGGTTTATCGGAAGCAAGTGCTAAAACGATTAGAAAAGCACATTCAGTTCAGCCTGTTTCAGCGTTACAAAGCGAATACTCTCTGTTTTGGCGTGAACCGGAAGATGAAATCATACCGACGTTGGCAGCGCTAGGAATCGGTTTCGTTCCCTTCAGTCCTTTAGGTAAAGGCTTCCTTACAGGTATCATCAACAAAAAATTAGAAGATGTCGACCGCAGAAATATCATTCCTCGTTTCAGCGAAGAAAATATAAAGGCCAATCTGGTTTTAGTGGATGCACTTTCTGGGATTGCGCAACAAAAAAATATAACAACCGGACAATTAGCATTGACCTGGCTCTTAGCGCAAAAGCCCTGGATCGTACCTATTCCCGGGACTACAAAACTGCATCGTTTAGAAGAAAACATCGGCAGTACAAATATTGTATTAACAACCGACGAAATTACAAAAATTGACACAACAGTAAATGGGATTACCCTTGTGGGTGAGCGCTATCCCGAATTTTTAGAAAAACAAATAGACAAATAAAAACGAACAGCAATGGAAAATATTAAAGGAAAAGTTGTAGCCATTACAGGCGCAAGCAGCGGAATGGGCAAAGCCATCGCCATAGCATTAGCAAAAAACGGTGCCAAGGTTGTTTTGGGTGCAAGGAGAACAGCAGAATTGCAACAAGTTATTGAAGAAATTAAATGCGAAGGTGGCGAGGCCACCTTTTCGCAAATCGATGTGAAGAATAAAGCCGACCTGACGCGGCTGGTCAATACAGCAGTTAAACAATACAGAAAATTGGATGTTATTGTAAATAACGCAGGTATTAGTCAATTAAGCCGCATTGACGAATTGGATATTAAAGGTTGGGAAGAAATGATTGATATTAACCTTAAAGGCGTTTTGTACGGGATGGCGGCCGCAATTCCCATTTTCAAACAACAACAATCTGGTCATATCGTCAATATCATTTCAACTTCAGGAATAAAGATTCTGCCCACGCAGGGCGTTTATGCAGGAACTAAAAATGCCATTCGCACGATTGCAGAGGCGTTTCGTCAAGAGTCTGACGGAAATATACGCATCACGGGTATTTCACCCGGATTTGTGAAAACAGATTTTGCGAACAACATTAAAAACGCAGAAATGAAAACAGCTATTCAAAAAGGCATGGAACAGATTGCCATCAACCCCCTGGCTATCGCCAATGCTGCAATTTATGCTATAAGCCAACCGGAGGATGTTGAAATTGGCGACATTGTGATTCGTCCATCCAAACAAAATTAATTAAATTCGCTAACGAAAAATGCACCAACAATCTAACATCAATCACATTCAGCGTATATCTCAATTGGTGCGAATCCTGGGATTTCCTGCACCATCGCATCCGTTGATTGCATTGGTTGACTACAATAATGTTTCGATGGAAAAGTTTCCAAAAGGGCAAAAAATAAGTCTTGATTTTTACAAAATATCCTTTAAACCTACCTTCACAGGACAAATAAAATACGGGCAGGGATATTACGATTTTGAAGAAGGCGGACTGGCGTTTTTGAAGCCTAAACAAATCGTTTTTTCACCCGAAGAGACAGAGAGCTATGAAGGGATTGCCTTGTATTTTCATCCGGATTTTATCCGAAATTATCCATTAGGAAAAACAATAAATCAATACGGGTTTTTCTCTTACGATGTTTCAGAGGCCTTATTTGTATCTGCAAAAGAAAAAGAAATCATAGCCAATTTATTTACTACAATAACCAATGAATTAGACAACAATATTGACAGTTTTAGTCAGGATGTTTTGGTGTCGCAAATAGAATTGTTATTGAACTACAGCAATCGTTTTTACAACAGGCAATTTATTACGAGGAAAGCAATCAATCACGACATCATAACTTCTCTGGACGAACTTTTAAACAGCTATTTTGAAGATGAAAATAGTCTGAAAAACGGCTTGCCATCAGTAAAATATATCAGCACGGAAATAAAGCTGTCTCAACGCTATTTGAGTGATATGCTGAGTTCATTGACAGGGCTAAACACACAACAGTACATACAGAACGCAATCATAGAAAAAGCTAAAGAAAAATTATCAACTACAAATCTTTCCGTTTCGGAAATTGCTTATGAGTTGGGCTTTGAACATTCACAATCATTTAGCAAACTCTTCAAAACAAAGACAAATGTTTCCCCTTTGGAGTTCAGGCATTCGTTTAATTAAAAACGACAGAAAACGGAAGAATAACAGCAAATGCCACAGATATTTCTTTGACAATATCAGGGCGGAAAGTGCATTTATCTTCAAAAATCCATTATATCTACCTGGAATAAGACTAGTCCAAGCGAACAGGATTCACAAAACATGTGATAAAATTCAGGAAATCCAAATGATTGGCCTCTCATTGAGCAAAATAGCAAGCCATAAATTTCAACACCGCAATGGTTCATCACAGACATAATAGAAAAGTTTCAGCGTAAACTGCCTTTCTTGTGGGTAATAAAAAATGGCGGTATAATGAAACCATTTATTACAATAAACGTTATAGATTCATTTTTTGAATATACCACAATACATTAACTTTATAGCTTTAAAATCTACCCCATGTCCATTGCACCCGGTTTTCTTGATGCGCGTACGGTAATTGAAATATTCACTCATACAAAGACTGCGACGGCCCTTCATATTGGTCGGGATGCATATATACAGTTTGCAAACGATGCAATGCTGCGTATATGGGGCAAGGACCGGTCAGTTATAGGCAAATCCCTGCAGGAGGCACTTCCAGAGCTTAAGGGACAACCTTTTATTGAGATGTTTGCCAGAGTATGGGATGAAGGGCTGACCATTTCCGGTGCAGATACCCCGGCCAAACTGATTATTGACGGCAGAGAGCAACTGTTCTATTTCGATTTTGAATATCGGGCCATCCTTGATATAAATGGCAAAACCATTTGTATCCTGCACAGCGCCACAGATGTTACAGACCGTTTTTTTAAACAAATAGCAATTGATGAGGTAAATGAACATGTTGGGTCTCTTAAAAGGGAACAGGACATCAATGAAAAGCTCAATACTCAAAATGAGGACCTTGCTACTGCGATGGAGGAACTTAAGGCAACCAATGAAGAACTCCATGCAACGAAAGAAAGACTGGAGCAACTGAACGGAAAACTTGATATGCTGGTAAAGGAAAGGACGGAGAAGATTTCTTTTCTAAACCAGGAACTTGAGGCTTCCAATGAGGAGATCAGGGCTTCCAATGAAGAACTTTTAGCCACAAATGAGGAACTTTTCACGATCAACGAAAAGATGGAAATGCTGATCGAAGACCTGGCGGAAGGAGAGCGCAAATTCAGACGGCTCATCCAGCAGGCACCTGTTGCAATCAATGTATTTAAAGGTACTGATCTAATTATTGAGAGTGCCAACGACCGGATGCTGGAAATCTGGAATAAAACAGAAGCAGTCGAGGGAAAAAGATTCGAAGAGGCACTCCCTGAGATTGCAAACCAGCCTTTTCTAAAAATTCTTCATGACGTGCTGGAAACCGGGATACCTTATCATGGCATGGAGAGCAAGGCAATCATTTTCAAAGCCGGTGTAGCAGAAGAGCGATATTTTAATTTTACCTACCAGCCAATAGCCGACGAAGATGGCAAAATTGGAAGCATTCTCCAGGTAGTCACCGAAGTTACCGAACAGGTGAATGCCAGACAGGAAATCTCTGAAATGAATACCAGACTTAATATCGCCATGGACGCCGGGTCACTGGGATCTACAGAAGTTGACCTCGATAGCGGGACCATGAAGTATAATCAAGAGTTTAAGCGGATGTTTGGGAAAAAACCAGAAGAAGATTTCGTTTATGGAGATATGTTCGAAGCCATGCTTCCAGAGTACAGGGATAAGATCAGAGAACTGGTCCGTATAGCAAAGGAAAACCACAGCATATACAAAGGAGAGTACCAGATCCGGTGGCCCGACGGATCGCTGCACTGGATCAGTGCACATGGCCGGGCGAGGTACGACAGTCTGGGAAACCCGGTAAAAATGGTCGGAATACTGTCCGAGGTGACAGAGATGAAAGCAGACGAGCAGCGAAAAAACGATTTTATCGGCATGGTTAGCCACGAACTCAAAACACCTCTGACCTCCCTAACCGGTTATGTACAGCTGCTGCAAAGCAAGGCTAAAAAAAGCGGGGACAGTTTTACCTCAACCGCATTAGAAAAAGCCAACAACCAGCTAAAAAAGATGACTGGCATGATCAATAGTTTTCTCAATGTCTCCAGACTGGAATCAGGGAAAATCCATATTGAGAAACAAAACTTTGACCTATCAGATCTGATAAGCGAAATGGGGGCCGAATTCAGGGTGACAACAAATAGCCACAGTATTATATTTCATCAGGCCGGGGCTGTATTTGTAAATGCCGACAGGGATAAAATTGGACATGTGGTAACCAACCTGATCAGTAATGCGGTCAAATATTCTCCTGCCGGAACAGCAATTAGTATCAACTGCAGAATAGAAGACAGTAACGCAGTGGTATCAGTGAGCGATGAGGGACGAGGAATCAGCAAGGAAGATATAGAGAAACTTTTCGAGCGTTACTACCGTGTAAATGATCAGTCACAAACCATCGCAGGTTTCGGGATTGGACTATATCTCTGTTCAGAAATCCTCGAGCGGCACAATGGAAGGATTTGGGTAGATAGCGAACCGGGCAAAGGATCCACCTTTCAATTTAGCCTCCCAATTTAAAATCGATGGATAAGAGATAAACTTTTTATATCCGGGCTGAAGAAAAGTCATCCCTGCTTTATACTCCATGACCACAGCTATTAAATTTCTGCCAGAGCTTTAAATAACCACATAAAGGCCATAAATAATTGCTTTTTATTTTGACAAACCGGAAAAAAAGGAAAGCAATAACAGCCCGGATTTTCATGAATAATCAGGACATCAGCCTGGCAAACCATCTAAAACCCAGATGTAGAATATGCGATAGTGGCATAAAAAGACAGCCAAATAGCACTACTTATAAAACTAAATTCAATTCCTTCAAACATAAGGGGGTACTTTCACGTTAAAATTACATTAAAAGAAGTTTATAAGAAAGAAAATTTACAGCTAAAGCGTTATTCTAATGGACCACAGGTATGGGTTAATGAGCAGTGAGGAACTACTGGAAATATATAGTTTAACGAAAACAGCCACCTCGGTACACCGCGGGGAAGATGCGGTAATCGAGAGTGCAAACCAGGCGATGTTAAAGATATGGGGAAAGGACAGCAATGTCATCGGCAAATCCTTGCTGGATGCATTGCCTGAGCTTGGCGGTCAGCCCTATCCTGATATGTTCCGTAAGGCATGGCTGGATGGCAAGACCTGCTCCGGGCAGGGATCGCCCGCAGAACTCAAGGTTGACGGAAAAATCAGCACCTACTACTTCGATTTTGAGTACCTACCTATCAAAAACAGTGAAGGTAAAGTAATTGCCGTACTGAACAGCGCGATTGATGTTACCGAAAGGGTTCTGAAAGAACAGGCAATTGAAAAAGCAGAACAAATACTTACCTCCCTCCAGGGTTATAAGGATATCATCTCCGTTTTGGAAGAAACAAGAAAAGAACTTCATGAGCTTAATTCTGAACTTGAAGAGCGCGTAGAGCGCAGAGTTATCGAACTCGCCGAGAGTGAGGAACGTTTCCAGATCATGGCAGAAGGCACCGAGCTACTAATCTCGGTTGGCGATGAGGACAATAACCGTATATATTTTAACAAGCGCTGGGAAAATGTCACCGGAAGAAAGATTGAAGAGCTGCTACGCAATGGCTGGGTTGATCTTATTCATCCGGAAGAAAAGCAGCAGTTTATCAATGCTTACATGGAAAGTTTCAAAAAGCGGGAAGTCTTCAACATGGAGTTCCGCATGCCCGACAGCAAAGGCGAATACCGCTGGTATTTATGCCAGTGCCCTCCAAGGTTCCGATCCGACGGTTCTTTTGCCGGATATATTGCCTCCTGCCTGGATATTACCATGAGAAAGAACGAAGAGATCAGAAAGAACGAATTCATAGGGATGATTAGCCATGAGCTCCGCACCCCGCTAACCTCCCTGAATGGTTTCATCCAGATCATGAAAACACGTCTTGATGCTATGAACCGAGATAATTTCGAACGTGCATTAAACAAATCGCAGATACAGATCAATAAAATGTCGAAAATGATTGCCGGTTTTCTGGATATCTCAAAACTGGAATCAGGGAGTCTTGAACTCCAGCAGGAACCCTTCCAGCTCTCAGAGCTACTTAAAGAAGTTGTGGAAGAGCTCTCCTTTATGCACAGCACACACAAGATCACCTTTCAGTCAACCTGTAGCCTGAGGGTGTTCGCAGACCGCAATAAGATCTCAGCTGTGATATACAACCTGGTCGGAAATGCCATAAAGTATGCGCCTCCTGGCAGCAATATAAAAATCCAATGCAGCAAAGATAAGGCAGGACTGATGGTTAGAGTGAAAGATCAGGGGCCTGGGATAGAAAAGAGCGAGATGGAAAAGATTTTTGGCCGCTATTACCGCTCTAAGGGAAGCCCTACAGTTTCCGGTTTCGGCATAGGACTTTTTCTATGCAGGGAAATCCTTATCAAACATGAAGGCAACATCTGGGTAGAAAGCGAGGAAGGTAATGGTGCGCAATTCTATTTTACACTCCCGGAACATGCTGTATAAGCAAAACTATTTTCATGGCTAAATGTTGTTCAGAAAAAATCCGCTACATGAAACACAAACTGTCCCTATTCATCCTTGTTCTTTTTATTTTTATCATCAGCTGCAAAAAAGATGCTGAAAATGTTCCGGCAAACAACGATCCTGCCGCACTTAAACAAAAAGTTTTGGGTAACTGGATCACCACGAGCGTGATCATCGAGTATTATGATGCGACTGGGAAACTGGTAAATTCTGTAGATCAGTCTGGTACAGGTGAGCAGACCTGGGAGTATTTTGAAAATAACTCTGTGAACAGTTATGATATTAGGGGTACAAGAACCTATACATACAGTTTCTCTAGCAGCAATAATGTCAACTACATCAGCATTACAAATAATCCCACCGAAACCTACAAAGTCACCATAGATAACAATAAAATGACATGGTCGCTTGAAGCGCCATATAAAAATGACCCCGCTTATGCTACTGCAAAGCTGATTTTTTATTTTACCAGGAAATAAATCGTAAGGCTATCCAATGCCTATCACATCCTGTTAATTGAACGTTTCCGGCATTTGCATAATTATTTTCTGCGAGACGCTATAATACATCTTCCGGTTTATCAACTTCAAGAGTCATCTGATTTAGCACTCCTGAGCATTCTTTTTCCTTCTAAATTCATATTGAATGTACCGGAAATTAAGCGCTTTTAAGTTTTATTTTAACCTCACCAATTTAATTTAAATTTTCGGCTACAAGAAAACACTTTTCGGCTACAAGCGTACAGAAACAAAATCTGAACTTTGCTACATTAAATGATATCAAAATGAAAGTATTTGTTACAGGCGCTACAGGTTTCGTAGGAACTGCCGTAGTACAGGAATTATTAGCCAATGGACACCAGGTTTTGGGATTGGCCCGCTCGGAAGAATCAGTAAATAAATTGATTGTAGCCGGCGCAGAAGCGCACCGCGGAGATTTAAACGATTTTGATAGTTTGAAATCAGCAGCTATCGCTTCAGATGCAGTAATTCACTTAGGCTTTGTCCACGATTTTACGAGATTCGCGGAAATGTGTCTACTTGATGGAAAAGTGATTGAAACAATAGGCGAAGCATTATTAGGAACAGACAAACCCTTTCTCATCACTTCAGGAACTGCACTTTTTTCAAAAGACGGAATCACAACTGAAAAAGACCTTTCCGCAAACAATCCTCATCCCAGAATTGCAACAGAAAATGCAGCCGATGCCGTAGCCGCAAAAGGTGTGAAAGTTGCCGTTGTAAGACTCTCTCCATCGGTTCATGGAAAAGGAGATTTAATTGGTTTTGTTCCAATCTCAATTAATATTGCAAAAGAAAAAAGAAAAGCTGCTATAATTAATGATGGTAGTAATTTCTGGCCTGCTGTCCACGTACGAGATGCAGCAAAATTGTACCGGTTAGCTTTGGAGAAACCTTTCATCAGTGGAACAAGATATCACGCAGTGGCAGAACAGGGAATTCCGTTTAAAGACATTGCAACATTTATTGCAGAAAAATTGCAGGTTCCGGTTGTTTCCCTGACAAACGATGAAGCAGCAGAACATTTCGGCTGGTTTGCACATTTTGCAAAGCTTAATAATCAGACTTCAAGTGAAGTAACTAAGGCAACATTAGGTTGGAATCCTCAATACCCAACTTTAATGGAAGATTTGCAAAATGACGTTTATTTCTCTGAGACAAAATAGTCTGTATCTATATATTCATTAAATTTGATTAAATATTAAACTGATGTCTGATTCGCCGATAAGAATAAAAACCATCGCTCAATTCCATACTTTGCGTGGTTTACCTAAGCCAAAACATCCGCTCATCAGTGTGATAAATTTTGAAGATATGGCGCCAGCTCCGGAAAGTGGAAAGCAGAGCTTGATGTTTGATTTTTACATGATTTCTGTCAAACGAGATATGAATCATAAATATAGATACGGGCAGCAGGATTACGATTTTGATGAAGGCGTGATGTTCTGCATGGCCCCACATCAGATACTGAGCGTCATACGAGAAGAGAATGGCAAAAATCCGTCCGGATGGATGATGATGATTCATCCGGATTTTCTTTGGAATACACCAATGGCAGGCGCAATCAGGAAATATGAATTCTTTGATTATTCTGTCAATGAAGCCTTATTCTTATCCGAAGATGAAGAAATGAAAATCCAGCAAATTACTGATAATATTAAGCAGGAATATCAAAGCAACATTGATAAATTTAGTCAGAACATTATTATTTCTCAGCTGGAAACGCTTTTGAATTATGCTGAAAGATTTTATCAGCGACAATTTATTACACGTCATAAAGCGCATCATCAATTTTTAGAACGGCTGGAAATTCTGTTCAAAGATTATTTCGAAGGAAATAATCTAAAAGAAAAAGGTTTACCGGGTGTTCAGTTTCTTTCAGATAAATTCAATATGTCGCAATACTACATGCGCAGTCTGTTGAAAACTTTAACCGGACAAACCACACAACAATACATCCACGAAAAGCTAATTGAAAAAGCTAAGGAAAAACTCTCAACAACTGAACTTTCAGTGAGTGAAATTGCTTATGAACTGGGGTTTGAGCATTCCCAGTCTTTCAGTAAATTATTTAAAGCTAAAACTGATATTTCGCCTTTGGAATTCAGGAAGTCGTTAAATTAAAATTATTCTATGTCTTCTTAATTTCAGTCAAGTTTTATTCACATGACTGAAGGTTGTGAAATTTTTCACCAAAAGTTTATTTAATTTATAATTATAAGACAAAAAAACAAGGCAAAAGACTATTAAAAATCTCTTGCCCCGTTACGGGTCGACAACGGTGCGAATTAGCAATAAATTTATTGCAGGTTTGAAGAGAATCGCAGAACTAGGCACTAAGGTGACAGAGTATGATGAGCTTGGAAAAAAATGAGGTTCTTGTGGAGGGATTTGAACATCACTGCTATTGTTTTAACAAATTGTACTGAATAATTCACTGAATTATTTTGAACTTCGGCTTTATAGTGCCTGACCAAATATTGTATTCGATTTCAAAATGCTTATTCAAACTGAAATCGACCATAAATCGAAAATGTATGTCTTGGATTACCTATCGTATGTTAATATTTTCTTTGTTAATTGTAGTTCAGTTAAACGTAGTTAGTGCGCAAACAGTAACTGATAGTCTTTTTGTGGCTAGTACAACCGAAATGGCTCATAAAATCTTCTTCCGTAATCAGGAAGCAACAATGCCAATATTCAATGGAAAGATCTATAATATCCATCCTAAATTTAAGGAAAACAAACATGCTTTTTTTCAAAGTGAACATTATGTAAAGGGAGGAATAGCCTATGATGGCATTTTTTACCCGGAGCTAAGTATGAAGTATGACATTATAAAGGATGAACTATTGCTTTTAGCACCTGATCATATTGAGGGGGTCGTATTACAACGAGAATATGTTAATTCCTTTACGCTGTATGAACATCAATTTATCAATCTCAAACCAGCAACTTCACTTAAGGGAATTTCAGCTGGTTACTATGACTTACTTTATAAGGGTAAAATTTGCCTGCTAGTTAAGAGACAAAAAGAAATTACCGAAAAGATAGAAGAGCGAATTGAGAAAGTTATAAGTTCGAAAGACAGCTATTATTTGCTTAAAGATTCAAGTTATCAACAGATCAGCAGCAAGAAAGACTTGCTAAAGTTGCTCAATTCTACCAACGATAAAAATCAAGCATACATTAAAGCTAACAAATTAAACTTCGGGAAAGACTTTGAGCGATCTGTTTTGATGCTAGTAGGATTTCATGATTCAATTTCTAAGTAAAATGAAATATAAACGCTTTCTATTGGTCATTTGGATGTTGTTTTCAGTATTGTGGTTGAAAGGACAGACCTTAAACAACAAAATCAACATTAAGCTCCAGAATCAGCCGATTAGCGAGCTGGTAAAACAGATAGAGACGCAAAGTCATTATCATCTTTATTATGATGAAACCCATTTCAGTTCATTTACGTTATCGATGGATATCAAGGGCGGCACCGTCGAAGAGGTGTTGGATAGGGCCTTTATGGGGACTGATGTTAAGTTTGCTATTTTTGGGAGATCAGTATTTTTAACCAAGGCTGTAAATATTGTCACTACACTGCCCTCTCAGGTAGGCGATGTGCCTAAAGACTCTAAGCTACCTTTGGGGGCAGATCTTTCTACTCCTGCCGTTCCAAACCCTGTTGTAACAAACACCAAGTCATTAACGCTAAATGAAGTGGTGATAACTGGAGGTAAATCTACAAATGTTACGGGGACGCAAATGGGAGTTCAAAAGCTTGATATCAAGACCATCAAGCAGGTGCCTACAGTTTTCGGTGAAGTTGACGTGCTGAGGGTAATACTCACGCTTCCAGGTGTAAAATCAGTTGGTGAATCTAGTGCTGGATTTAATGTACGTGGAGGTTCTACAGATCAGAATCTTATTCTCTTCGATGAAGCCACTATTTATAATCCCACCCACTTTTTTGGCTTTTTTTCTGCATTTAGTCCAGACATTATTAAAGATGTTAAACTATTTAAGAACAGTATTCCAGCCAAATACGGCGGTCGGCTCTCTTCAGTGTTGGAAATGAATGTGAGAGAGGGCAACAGAAAGAAATTCGAAGGTACTGCGGGCATAGGTTTGCTAACCAGTAGATTAAATATCGAAGGTCCAATTTTAAAGGATAAAACTTCCTTTATTATCGGTGGCAGAACCACCTACTCTAACTGGATTACAAAATTACTACCCAAAAACTCAGCATATAGGAGAGCTGAAGCTAGTTTCTATGATTTGAATGTTGCGATTAGTCATCAGCAAAATAAAAACAACAGTTTCTACATTACTGGATATTTAAGCAATGATAGGTCAAGTTTAGCAACGGATACCACTTTTCAGTACAGTAACCGAAATTTATCATTGCGCTGGAAGCACATTTTCAACGAGAAATTCTATAGCCAAATTACGACTGGGCTTGATGAATATCATTATGATAATTTCAGCAACTATCAAGAAGAAACCGATTACCGGTTAACATTCAGCATTAAACAAACCCGGTTCAAAACAAATTTCAACTATGCTCCTAATCGGCGGATGAACATTGAATTTGGAACCAACTCCATATTATACAACAATAAGCCAGGATCTTTGCGGCCGTACAATGAGCAGTCATTGGTTGTTACTGATCTTTTGCCGAAGGAACAAGGCATAGAAAATGCGGTGTTTGCCGAGCAAAGTTATGAGCTTACGCCAGCAATTACGCTCAATACGGGGTTACGCTATTCTTTATACACAAGTTTAGGGCCATCAACTCAGCAGATCTATGCCGAGAACCTAAGTAAAAGTGATGCGAATATCGAATCGACACAGGAGTATGGGGCTGGAAAAGCCTTTAATACCTACCACGGGCCAGAATATAGATTAGGCGCAACTTTTTTATTGAATGAGAATTTATCTATTAAGGCGGGTTATAATACCCAACGGCAGTACATCCACATGATGTCGAATACTACTTCTATGTCTCCCACTGATATCTGGAAATTAAGTGATCTGAACATTGCACCACAAACTGGCGAGCAATTTTCTTTAGGTATTTACAAGAATTTTAAGTCAAACCGCATTGAAGCATCTGTTGAAGGATATTATAGAAACATCAACGATTTTTTGGATTACAAAAGCGGGGCTCAACTAATTCTAAATCATAAAATAGAGCAGGATGTGCTGCCTACCAAGGGGAAGGCTTATGGGCTCGAATTTCTCCTTAAGAAGTCAGTTGGTCGGTTAAATGGTTGGGTCAGTTACACCTATTCAAGAATAATGCTAAAGACCGAAGATGTACAGGGTTCTAATTCGATTAACCAAGGAAAGTTTTATCCGGCTAATTACGACAAACCCCATGATGCCACGCTTATTGGCAATTACCAATTTTCACAACGTTTTAGTGTTTCCCTCAATGTTACCTACAGCACAGGCAGGCCAATTACGCTTCCTGTCGGGAAGTATTTTTCTAATGGTGGACAGCGATTGCTCTATTCAGAAAGAAATCAATATCGTATTCCAAACTATTTCAGGTCAGATATTTCACTCAATATTTTGGGGAATCACAAGGTAAAGCAATTAACACATAACTCTTGGACCATTGGGGTATACAATTTAACCAATCGAAAAAACGCATTTTCAACTTTCTTCGTCAGTGAAAACAAGGTCATCAATGGCTATCAACTCTCTATTTTTGGAACCGCAATTCCCTTTGTAAACTATAATATTCGTTTTAAATGAAAGCACTTAGACTGATTATATTCGCATGTTGCGTACTCAATTTTGCTTGTAAGGATTCTTTCAAGCCCGAGATAGATAACAACTATAAAGATCTACTTGTTGTAGAAGGATTTATAGACATAGGGGGCATCACCAACATTAAAATAAGCCGATCAATTGACCTGTCAGACTCCAGAACATCCGCTCCAGAGAAAAATGCCACCGTTTCGGTATTGGGCGAAGATGGTGTGGAGATAAAAGGAACAACAAATGATCTTGGCGAGTGCTCTTTATCCACTCAAAGTTTAAACCTGACAAAGAAATATAAGCTCAGCATTATTCTGGCTGATGCGAAGATTTACGAGACCGCTTTTTTAGCCAGCAAGGCAACACCTGAAATTGATGATCTCCGATTTTCGGCGACCGAAAATGGCTTCAATATATTGCTCAACACCCATGATCCGAACAATGCTACAAAATACTACACTTGGGATTATACAGAAACCTGGGAGGTGAGGGTACCTTTTGTATCAACCCATGAATTTAGAAACTCAGAAGTTGTGTTGCGAGATCCAAATATAAACATCCAACTTTGTTGGGCCAATTCGAGCTCATCAAATATCTTATTGGGTTCTACAGCACGTCTATCCCAAGATAAAATAACTGATGCACCAATGACTTTTGTAGCAGGCAATTCAATTAAAGTTGCCTATTTATACAGCATTCTTGTGAAGCAGTATGGGCTTTCAAAGGAAGCTTATGAGTACCTAGAGAATCTGAAAAAAAACACAGAGCAGATTGGTGGCATTTTTGATCCCCAACCCTCTGAACTAAAAGGCAACATTACGTGTATCTCAGATCCAAAAGAACACGTTATAGGTTGGATCAGTGCTGGGCGTATGGTGCAAAGGAGATTGTTTATTAAGGATAGCGATAAACCATCCATCGGCTCAAATTGGGTGTATGTCCAACCATGCGAATCAGTAATTATTCCAAAGGACAGCTTAATTAATTATATCCGTGCCAATAAGGTTATCGTAAATGAACAATCTTGGATTGCTCCCGGAACTACAGCGCCAATATTATATCGATATACGATGAGTACGGCAGCCTGTATAGATTGTCGTTTAAAGGGATCGAATATTAAACCATCATTTTGGCCAAATTAATATTTGCTACATGAGAAAACTAACATTTATTCTATTTTGGGTTTTAGGCATGCTATTGACCACTGTTAACGCTCAGATTGTTGACACTACAATTGCACATCAGTTCAATAATTATCTGACCAATAATTTACAGGAAAAGATATATATGCACACAGACAAGGATTCTTATTTAGCTGGAGAAATGATCTGGTTTAAGTTATACACTGTAGAGGCCTATACCAACCGACGAATCAATTTAAGTAAGATAGCTTATGTAGAACTTCTTGATTCGGAAAACAAAGCAGTATTGCAGGCTAAAATAGTAATGGAAGGTGGCAATGGCAACGGATATTTCTATCTTCCTCTTTCCTTGCGGTCTGGAAATTTTGTTTTGAGGACGTACACAAATTGGATGAAGAATTTTGATGTGAATTATTTTTTCCACAAGCAACTAACAATCTATAATACATTAAAAGCTGATCCTCCTGCTATTCCATCGGCAACTATCACTACGCCTGCAATTCAATTCTTTCCAGAAGGTGGGAATTTAGTATCAGGTCTTATTAGCAAAATTGCTTTCAAGGCGGTAGATGCAAGCGGAAAGCCACTGCAGTTTAAAGGAGCAATTATTGACAGCAGAAACGATACACTGGTGAGGTTCAGCCCTCAACAATTCGGATTGGGAAGTTTTTATTTCAAACCGCAAGATCACATGAATTATAGCATTTGTATTCAGCCAATGGCGGGAAAACCATTTTACACGACATTGCCTAAGGTATTTGCAGTGGGGACCGTTATGAGTATTAAAGCTGATCGAGACTCTGTTCTGAAGATAAGCATTCAGGATAATCAGCACCAAGATCAATATGGTATTCTATTTGTTCACTCCGGAAGAAAAGTAGTTTTCAGCAAAAGGATTACTGCGATAGATATCGCCACAGGCATTAGTATTTCTAAAGATTTGCTTGGTGATGGAATTACTCATTTTACTTTATTTAATACAGATTTGGAACCCATTTGCGAGCGATTATATTTCAAGAAACCAAACTCATTGTTAGCAGTAACCATATCGGCAAAACAAAAGGAATTTTCGACAAGAGAAAAGATAGCGCTATTCATTAATCAAACCCAACAGGGTAAACCGATTGCCACAGATTTTTCTATTGCTGTATATCAAGCTGATTCGGTTGAACATCTTAATGATATAACTTCTAGTTTGTGGTTAACTTCTGAATTAAAAGGTAAAATTGATTATCCCGAATGGTATCTCAAAAATGCGGCTAGTGAAGCTACAGATCTGCTCATGTTGACCCATGGTTGGAGACGTTTTGAATGGAAGCATATTTTAAAAGAGCCAAGCGGGAATTTGCTGTATCAACCTGAAATCGTTGGGCAAATTATCAGTGGCCAAATATCAGGACCAACACAGCGATCTTCTTTAGCTAGTTCTTCGGTTTATCTATCTATTCCTGGCAAGAACTATAGTTTTTATACCACCCCTATTGGCAATGATGGCAATTTCATTTTCTTTACTAAGTACTTTTATGGAAGGAAGAAAATTATTGTTCAGACAGATCCTCGAGTGGATAGCTTAGGCAAGATAACACTGAGATCACCTTATGTTAGTCAATTTTCGGATTACAGGTTACCAACATTCCATAACAATTATGAAGCTCAAAAATTGATTGATCGAAGTGTTGCTATGCAGGTTCATAATGCATTTAATGCTAATCAATTAAAAAGGGAGACGACTGTAAGTATTGATACCACAGTTTTCTATTATAAGGCAGACAAAAGCTATCTATTAGACGACTATGTAAGGTTTCCAAAAATGGAGGAGGTATTGCGAGAGTACGTTTTTGAAGTGTCTATAATTAAGCGAAATAAAAATTATTATCTAAATACATTTGATATTGGGAGCCAAAAATTCCTTGAATCTTCTCCTTTAATACTTGTGGATGGGCTCCCGCTTTTTGATGATGGAAATGCGCTGATGATGAAGGATCCTAAAACCATCAAAAAGTTAGCGATTGTTGCAAGTCGTTATGCTAATGGAAACGACAAGTTTGAGGGAATTCTGGATCTACAGACCTATGCAGGCGACTTAAATGGGACATCAATTTCTAAACACGCCCTGCAGCTTGACTACGAAGGGCTACAAATTAATAGAGCGTTTTATGCACCAATGTATGATGGTGATGTTTCCGTGTTGACTAGACTTGCAGACTTCAGAAGTACATTATTTTGGAGCCCGAATAATACAACCAAAAATGATGGAAAGGCAACAATCAGCTTTTTCAGCTCTGACTTTGAGGGAAATTATGTGGTGGTGGTTCAGTCATTATCGCCTAATGGCGGTACTGGAACTGGTTATGCCAATTTCAAGGTATTGAAGAAAAATTAAGCGTTCGGAGTAAACTGCGTATTTCACTAAAACTTTACATTCCGTTTCGCTCCAAACTGTACGCGAATTTGGCTGCCGGATTTTTTGCTAAGTCATTCCTTTCCCTCTGAACGCATGGCGGCTTGGCTGCAAATATACTTCTTCCCCTAGGCGCTCCACGGTTTCCCGTTCGGGGTCCTCATTTCCCGCTTTCCTTTAGATCAACATACCATCGTCCTTCGGATGAAGTCGGTAAATCAATTAAAAAGACGCTCTGAAGCGCTTAAAATCAATCTGATGAATCCAAGATCAAACCTGGTATCGATTTTACCTCTGAGGCTTTGATTGACCTGAACTTAGAAATTTTATTGGAACTGCTGTTTGAAGAAATCCTGATCTGAAGATCAGGGCGTACAGTTTGGAGCGAAAGAAGGTGTCAGCATAAATGTGAAACGCGCGTACACATTTGCCGAAATGCCCAGGTTTTGGTGTCTCGTCCTGAATTTACTTGTCGTTTTTGAATTATAATACTAGAATAAGTTTACATTTTCTTTGAATCCATCCAAACCTTAATGCTAGTCCCATCATTTTTTGAAATCGCTCCATGTGCTTCAGAACAGTATTATTAGTACACACCCTCTGCCCTTTATCTGGCGTTTTGGTTCGAAGATAGATACCGAAGTCCGTAACAAACTTAAAATCAACTTTCTACAACTGAATATCCGTGACCTTTTCTTTTTAAGAAATTCCAATAGGAACCTTTCTGTTGAGTAATAATTCTTGAGTGTCCCCGCCGCCAGTAGTTTACCAGGCTGATCAAAATGATACTTAATCAGATCCTTCAAACTTTTGCTTTGATCTTCACCCTCTACTTTAGCCTTGATTTTTTCAACAGTAATTACTTCTTTTTGAAAGCGAAGCTCATCATAGGCAGTGCTAATCTCATTAGTGAGCTGTCTCATTCGATCCCGTGCAAAATTGTTTTCGATGGAATTTCCTTTTATTCGCTGCGCTTTCTGATCCCATTGCGAGAGCTCAACAGATTTCTTGGCAGCAAAACAAATGACCTTGCCATCAACAGTAATTCTTACATACAAAGGAACCATCCCAAATGCCTCCCTATCGCGTCTAACAAAGAAATTAACGCTAAAACTGTGATTAGATTTCATAAAATCTTCTCCTATTTTTTTTACCAGATCCACTACCAAAAAACAGCAAAAAGAGCGATAGACCTGGTCGGTTTATCCAAAAAAATTATTTGCAATAAAATTTCAGTTTTGTTGAAAGACAATATTAAATAGAAAAATCTGGTACTGGATTTGGTAAAAAAATATCTGATATTCTTTGTCCCAAACTATGCCGAATAAAAAAACGAAACCCCCTTAAATGAACCATTTAGAGGGTTTTTGATACAATTTGTATCTGTCTTTGTCGGGATGGCAGGATTTGAACCTACGACCTCCAGCACCCCATGCTGGCGCGATACCTGGCTACGCTACATCCCGGGTAGTATTTTCGGGCACAAATTAACAGAAATTAATCAGAATATGATAAAGCCATGAAAAAAAATAGTGAAACAGCCTAAACCTAAATATAAAGACCTCTGCTTAAGACTTGCCCCCTATCTACATCTGAAAATCAGAATTTTAAAGTAATAAATATTAACATACTCAAGAAATACTCACTTCTATGCAACAGTTTGAAATCTGAAAATACAGTTCAAATAGATAAGCCAAATACATTGATCTCGAAATTTTCTCTGGCTTGGGAATCGGTCATTCCTTCCAGTGTCCCTAATTGACCATAACCAACATTGTCTACCAGTATATTAATACCAACAAAGGTTTGATTGTAGTTTCGAAGGCTTGTGATATGCTGCCTTCATTTAATACCTCTAGTTGTAGGGGTAAGAAATTTGAAGAATCAATACCAACGGCTTTGGTTAAGGATTCAACACTTATTGATGTAGCTGCCACGTTGTAGCCTTCAGAAAGTAACTTTTTACAAAAGTTAATCCTAAATCCTTTGAGACTGCAGTTGCAAACCATACTTGTTTTAAATTGTCCGTTTTTTATTTTTTTGAATAAACTGCAAAGATGCGGTGATAAAAAAAGATTGATGTAGCCGTATTAATGGCCGTTGTGCCGAAATCAACTGCAGGGGGATTTTAATTTGCTTTTTAGAAAATTTGGATGGAGGTAGGCTTTGGTCAGTTGGTTATTGTCTATCTGTGGATACCTGCACACTTTTATGGTTAAAGTCCGCCACAGAGGTTAATATAGTCACATTGAGATTGTGAGTTTTGCCGATGCTCTTGACAACTTTTTGATCATTGACGATACGGAACTTTACCATATTGGAGAATTTCCTGGAGATGATGCCAATGTACGATATATTCTTCACAGGGGTGATCCAGAATTTTGGTTCCTTCAATTTCCTCGGGTGGATAATCAACAGATCGCAAAGGGCCTTATTCGCCTTTTAAGATGGTCAGGTCTGACCGGATAATCTTTGAGGCTACACTGGTAAGTTTAAATATATTGTTGAACTTTTCATCACATTATTTGATACTTTTCTCAAAATTATTTCGCTCTTTATTTTTCCTACAGAACAATTTTTAAGCTGCCTCTCACGCTCCAGTCAATATACTGGAACCAACAATGAAAATTTTATTCTGTTTTTTTTAGAACTATATTTTTGCCGCCACTAAGTTTAATTTGAAATCCCTGGATTTTATCATTTTCATAAATGAACTGATGGTTAATACCAGGAGCCTGGTACATAAAAAAGTTAGTTTTAGAAGTGAAATAAAGCTGCCACCTTTGCCCCGATAGTTCTAGAAATAGATCTCCATTGACTTGTGAAATGATGTACTCCCGATCATTGGAGGTATATTTGCCAGTATATTTCATTAATTCACTACTGTTAATTTTTACAACTTTTTTCAATTCTGGCTTGTAGAAGTTTTTCCATTTATAAACAGTTGCTATACTGTTGATGATTTCATAGAGTATGGTTTTATCGGTAGAATTACACATCACCACTGCACCATTTCCATCTTCTAAGCCACCGAAGTATAGGCTGGTAAAACCTTCATTGACGCCACCATGTCTGAAATATTTTGTTCCTTCTTTATCTTCAATAAAAACACCCAAAGCAGCAGAATTATCAAGATAAGGCGTGAGCATGAGTTTTGTCATTTCCCGGCTAAGTAATTTGTTTGATTTGCTCGACAAGGACTTTTGGACTTCTATTACAAACTTTGATAATTCAGTTGGATTTGTCCATAATCCTGCGGCTGCCTGTTCCGGATAGATATGATATTTCATCATTACTTCATGGCTTCCATTATAACCTGTGGCTAACAGTTTAAGCTTGCTTTTTAATGTTGTGTTCGTGTAAAAGCTATTTTGCATTCCAATAGGTCTTAAAATATTACTCTTCATGTAATCAGCATATTTTTTACCGGATACATCCTCGATAATCAATTGAGAGATCACTGTTCCTCCCCCCGAGTACTTGTATTTTAAATCAGGTTCAAAAACAGACTTTACTGCATCGCTGTTTGCGGGTTTAATTCCGTTCAAAATCTGGATAATATCGGGTATGGAATCAGTTTTCTGATAACCATCAAACCCACTAACATTTATGCCACCCGTATGGCTTAATAAGTTTAAAGTGGTAATCTTCTTGCCTTTCGATATGGAATCGTAAGGGAATTTCCATGAATGTAAATAGGAATTTATATCTCTTTTTAGATCGATGTTCCTGTCTTGTGCTAACTTTAACATGCCCATTCCATTCAGAGATTTACTTATTGAAGCCGCCTGAAAAAGAGTTGCAGGTGTGACACGCCTGCTTTGTGCTGAATCAGCCCAGCCATAGCCTTTTGCCCATTCAAGTTTATAATCTTTTATGATGGCAATACTTAAACCTTTTATTTCGTAGAAATTCATCCGCTCTTTCAAATTCCACTTAGGTGTATTTTCGATTTCTACCCAACTGGCCAGATGATTTTCAACCTGAATTATTTTATTCTCAACTTCTTTTGAATACTTGTTCTTTGTCTGGGATTTAAGCGTAGCACAAGAAAGCATAGAAAGGAATAACAAAAAAATGGCTTTAATAAATTCAGGTTTCATCTTTTAACTTTGGTATTAACATTAATCTTCTATCATTCATGGAATTAGAAATGAATCTAAATCCAGTATTTCTTGTATTGTTGGTTGATGCTTCGTCGGTTTTGTCCGGAACAGGTTATCCATGATAATATCCGTCAATAAGAAGTTGATAGTTCCAAGCCTTATCTGGGTTTAAGTTTACACCATATCCTTCTTTAGTCTCATATTGAACGGATTTACCAAGATAAGTTCATCAGCTTTTGTTGTAGTTTGTGATGCAAAATTTTCATACCAGTAAGGGTTGTTATTTTTTATCTATAACCCAATCAAAAGCCCCAGTAGAATCGACTCTTAATATGGGATTATCTTGCACATAGTTATAAGCTGATAACCATACAAGCTTGTCTGCCATTGGATCAACACTATTCCACCTACCAATTACCTGACCATAGACCTTGCCCCGTAATCCAGCTACCCTCCAAGTTCATCCTGAATCTCTTTTCCATTGTAAAGATATTTATATAACAACTTTGTTTAATCATGGAATCTCTTTTATAAACTTTCAAGTATAATGTAGGCCAAAGTAATATCTACCTTTCCAAGTATGGTGAAAATATTACACGGAAATTCCATTTGCAATTTACACGTCTGATGATATTCATGATCTATATATAAAGTCTATATAAAACCCTATACTGATAAGATAGCCAATTTAATTGTAGCAATTTTACCAATACAGGACTTTTATTTTACCATTTTAAAAAGAAACGATCAAATAAATCTAATCGCCCCGCTCACTAAAAAATACTTTCTTTTTTTGCATGGCTTTTTGCCATCCGAAAGGAAAAATTGCCTGATTATTTTTAACCATCAAATCCATTTTCTCTTTAACCGCTTCTTGTAATTTCATTGGCAAGGAATAAAAAGCCTTATCAACCGCGGTCTCTCGCTCATCATCAAGAACTCCATTTTGATGTCTTATCGCAATTTTTTGGCCGTTATAATAAATAATGAATTTAACACGTCCATCATCATAATTATTAAGCCCATGTGTTCCATATACAATAATTGGCTCAATTAAACCATCATTGTCAAAATCACTAAACTGAGCATATTTAATCCAAAACCATATAGATTCTTCGCCATGCATATTAGGTTGCGTATTATCATTAATTTCCCAGGTTTTGGTAAGGGTGCCATTCTCAGATTTAAAATTTATAGCCTTGATTTTATAATTCGACATCTTATTAAAAGCATCCTTTTCCTTATTAATTACATCCTGACTCTCTGTAAGTACGCAATAGTATTGGCCTGCTTTATCAACATATTTGTAAACTTTAAAAATTGGAAAATTGATTCCTAACTTAGTACGTAAGGCATCTGGAAGCAATGCTGATACTTGTTTATCGGTAAGAAGCTCTGCTGTTGAAACTGCATTTTGAGCAAAAGATTTTGTGCAATAAGAAAGTGCAATCAATAAAATAAAACTGGATAAAACGGCGCTTGCTCTGGATCTAATAATTTCTAAATTCATTTGCTTTAACTTCAATCGCACCCTGAAATTTGATTAATTGTTCTTTTGTTGCAGTTGTTTCTATAACATCGAATAAAAAAGCTTTTTTCTGGTTTGCAGCAATCCACTTTCCTTTGATTTGTTTTTTATTTAGGGTGCCTAAAAAAATACCCGAAAAATTTACAGTTGCCTGCTCTACCAAAACAATATTACCATCTTTGTTTTTATAGCCGTTCAACAGAATATAATCTTTTTGATTATCATATTTATAAGCCCCCAAAATTGGATCTGCATAAGTTCCATCCTCCAATCCTTGTAAATATAAGCTTATTTTAACCGAATTGTTTAAAGTTCCCTTAAACAACTTGCCCCGTTGTGCAAATGTCTGAATGAAAAACATCAAAAAGAAAATTGTAAAAGATGTTCGCATTATTATTAATATTTAGTTTTACCTGAATGCAATTTGCTATTTTTTAATGGGTAGGCAAAATTTATCAAAATTCTTTATCTGGCATATCAATTAACAAGAACAACTTATCCAACCGATATCAATTTAATTTGAATACTTTTATTCATTATAAATTTAGAATTAAATCTATAATGAAAAGGGTGGCAAATACATTATTCATTTTTTACTCATTGTTTTTTATTGTCTACAATCAATCTAATTTATCTAAATAGAGAAATTGTTAATAAATCTGCCAGGACGATAGTACTAAATCAATCATAAAAATGTATAGGTAATGAGTGATGCATCAATCCAGTATTATGGCAAGAAAAGTGACCAATGGACCAGTACGAAATAAGGAGTGCACTAAAGCAAAGCTGATATGTATGCCATACTGATGGGCAGAGTTTACTACCTAACTTTACATGCCAATATGCAAGAGAATCAGTTTTGTGGGATAGACCTGCTGCAAGAGTCTGGCCAGCAGGAAATCAAAAAGGCGATCAAACAATTCATCGATTTTGCTTACGCAAAAGATTAAAGGAATTTCTTAGACCACTTTAGACTATTACTAGCTCCAATGTTAGAGTTTGCTATAAGAGCCAATAAAAAGCTATATGAATGATACAATCAAGTGCTTTACATACAGAAATTCAGAAATAAGTATGTCAGGTTTGCACCTGGTTACCATAACAGGCATAATTGGCATTGGTCCTAAATAGGCAGCCTACATACATATAATTTAAACCATCGTGCACATGACCTGCAAATTGAATTATTAACCCTTTTTGTTCAGCAACAAAAATCAATTTAATTAATTGTAAGTGCCTGAGTTAGGTAAATTTCAGGCTAAAATAATGAACAATCTTTCCGTGTGAGGCGCAAGGCAATATATAACTATAGTTCGTAATAGAAATTAATATATCCCATAAAAGAGATATATTAATTTACTACTTTTACCTTCACGGTTAAATATGCACGTTAAAATTTTTCACGCACTTAAAAACTAATGTAATAGAATGACGAAGACAAAATACATTTTCCTAATTGCTGTAGGTATAGTAATTTCAGTACTTATCGGCTATAAGTTCGGAACCTATAGAACAAGAAAGGGTCTTGCTGCTTCAGAATCAAGCATCCGGCAGACGGATAGTGTGTTGGTAAATGGGTGGGCGAGCGAAGATGAATGCAACTATTGGAAAAAGGCGATCTTCACCATTCCCGAATATGACGGCATTCCTTTAGCATTTCAACGTGCGATCGTCAAAATATTTATTGACAATAAATATGTTACTACAAACGAATATTTTCTGACAAAGATTAAAGACCGCGCATAAAGGTAATCGCTTATGGTGACTTTACCGGAAATGGGGATCGGGAAATGGCATTCCTTCTTGAAAAACGCGATTACTCCAGCAGTGCGATCTGGATTATTACTGAAAAGGGAGATATTATCTACTGGAAGGAAATTAATGATGAGCTGCCCACTATAAAGCATTTTTCTAAGGGATCCTTAATATACCTGGACAAGATGGAATTGGTTCCTGCGCAGGGTAACGGCCTGATAAAACAGGCCAAATCATCTAAATATGTGCTGATATATAACCGCCAGACTAAAACGTTCGATTCATATTATCAATATACAGCAGGTGATATCAGGTCCGCTAAACAGGAACTTGAAGGAGAGGAAAGTGAATCGACCGATACATCTGTAAATGAGTCGTCTCATTAACTGACCCTATGCACAGGTTATGTAGAGCATAGATAAATAATTATTATACTGCTACATCTTAATCTTCTTGAAAGGATAAGTGCTATATGGTGCACATATGGGCTAAAGGGAAAACTTCGAATTTAATCAATGGGCTAAATAAATATCTTAACATACTTAATTTGAAAACCCGTAAACAAGACTGTTCAACAGAAATGTAGGTTATGATGAACATAAAGAGAATACCAGTAATAATCTGCCTTATGAGTAGTATCTGGAGCTGCACAGGATCACCAGACATGCATTGGAAAGAAATAGAAACCAAGGGGACTGAAAAAAGTGAATACAATCCCGGAATTGCGACCGATTACCGTTTTTACAAATTTAAGTTTATTGATGAGCGTATTGGTTTTTTATGTGGAACCTATAACAATTTTGAGGTCATCGATAAAAAAAAATTAACGGCAATACAGGCCGAATTTAATAAGGATGCGGTGGTTCTAATGACTAGAGATAGTGGTCATCAATGGGTCGAACAGGGATTTGGAAAAGGAGAAATCATAGATTTTATATCTATAGGAAAAACGCTATTCGCGCTGAGAAGATCTTATCATGGCAGGTCAGCCGACCGGCAACATTCCCATTTGCACAAATCCTATGATAAAGGAAACACCTGGGAAGAGATTTACGATACAACGGAAGCTATTGATGAAATTCATTTTTGGACGGCAGAAAAGGGCATGGCAACGATGGGACTGAGAGGCTACAACTATGATTCAATTAAGTTCATAAAAACCGATAACGGAGGAAAAACATGGAAAAAGTTCAAAATTCCAAAAGCGCATCAAACGATGGATTTTGCAATTACGAATAAGGGGGTGCTGTACTTTCTTACTGAAAAAAGAACAAGTTATATGAGCGTGAATCTCGAAAACGATGAAATGCAAGAAATGCCGTTAAATCTGCCTAATCTTGCTTTTTCGGTTTTGCTGGATAACCGGCAGAACTTGTATTTCGTAACCCAGAATGCTGCTAAAAGAATCACACTATTTAAAAAACAAGACGCCTGGGGTGATCTTTATCCAATCAGTTTTCCTGTTCCTGGCAACAACATTAATGATGTATGGATTTTCGACAACTGCTTTTTTATCATTGTTGATAACCAGACGGGAGAATATTATAGAAGTGAAAATAACGGGAAAAGCTGGCAAGTGGAAAAACTTGATCAGGGAAAAATACGTGACATTGCTTTTTTTGGGAAAAATAATGTCTGGATACGAACGATTCCAGGAAGGATGTTGATCCGAAAATAACAGCAATTAATAACTTTTTTAAGATACTATCTGTAAAACTTCAACGATGAAAAAAATGTGGCTCATATTACTATCTCTTTTCGTAATCATTATCGGGTTAAATAAACTTACTACGATTAATTTGTCACCTCGATTATTAATACGTTACAATCAATATAAGAATTATCCAGAACTGCGAAACGGTCTAAATTCGGATAAACATTTGCTATACAGGGCCACCCAAACTAGTAATGCTGAGATTTTGTATTTTCCGGATAAAAACTTCGTATTAATCAATAACTTTAAAAAACTCGGTTATTATAATCCCATAAAAATTGACGCAAAAGGCCATAAGATTTTCGAACTGAATATTGATGAAAATAGCCAGTTTAAATTTTTAGAAACGATTAACTGTTTTGCCATTGGCGCAGATGGTATTTATGATATATCTGCAGATCATCCTGCACCACTTCCCTATAATGAAGTATTAAATGAAGACAATTCCATGCAAGGCAATCAATGGGTTGAAATATTTGAGAAAAATTACAAGCAATCAGAAGTTGTACTTTACGGATGGCATACCGATCAGGCCTCTGCCCAATGCGTTTATTTCCAAATAGCTGGAAAATGGACAAAACTATATACCTCTATAAACTCATCTGCTGGAGGAATATATGCTGATGGTTCAGAAATTATCTGTAAAATTAATGGCAAAAATGTACCGCATAAATGGCATGAGGCGCATTTCCTGAAAGATGCACACAAAGGGGTCTATTCAAACTCCCTTCGTTTTAAGGATAGCTATATCAGCACTTATAACTCCGATTTTTCTTTCTTCCCAGACCAATCCTTAAAATACAAAGACAGTGGCAATATCAAGACCGAGGCCTTTGCAAAGGAAAGTTCTACAAAAGAAGGATATTTTAATCCAGGCATACCTTCTACTTTTTATGGTACCGCATATTATGAACTAAATTTAAATGATGACATTTTGCATTTTAAAAGCGTAGCCTATCAGTACAACAGTTTTGGAGAAAGTCCGCAAACTGATTTACATCTTTTTCAGTTACCAGAAATATTTACAAAAAACAGTGATATATGTTTTCTTGCATATGATTACAGCACCAATTTTCATGATAATGGAAAAAAAGGGATCTACATTATAAGGAAAAAGTGATCATTTCAATAACAGAATGGTTAGACTAGAACCAAAACAAGGTGTTAATCGCGGAGAATCTTTATTAGGATATGAAGACATGGACAAATCTGGGATGAATAAAAAAACATTTATTGATATGTTATTATATATTGCAAAAGGGACACAAAGCTTGAAAATCATCAGATAAGCTTATATTCAACGTGGTCATTTATAAACTCAACATTCACATACATTAAAGCTGTTATTGTAGTGCAAAGAAATCTTTTATTAAGCCTTCTATCAATCATTCTTTTGTCTTGCCATACGGATCGCAAAGAAAAACAGAAACCGGAAGTCAAGCCTGATATCGCTGCCGTTGTAAAGCCAAATCACGGCCCTGCAAGTAATACAGAACGCGAAAAAATAATCATCGAACTCAATAAATTCAGTGATGCGATAGCAAAAGAGGATGAAACTGTCATCTTAAGTTTTTTTGACTTTCCTTTGGCAGATAGCACTGTTAATTTTTTTGAAGTAGATAGCATTTTCGATGCCGAACGTAGCGTAAATAATGGTGCTATTACCAAAAAGATGTTCACCAATTCGTTTAAAACGATTTATGAAAAAACGGATATGATTGAATTAATTAATTTATTCAATCATTTAAATACAAATGATTTAGAGAAAAAAGATAAAATTTATTTTGAGAATAAGGTGAAAGATGAGGGCTGTTATCACCTGTATACTATTCACATTAAAAATAATGAAATCAATATTTCTTATGGCACAAACTCAAATGATGATTATAGAAAAGCACACCCTGATGAAGAAGAGGTATGTGATGAATATGCGCAAATGTGGACCTTTAAATTTGAAGATAATAAAATGAAGTTTCTTAAACATAGGATAGCAGGATAACGATATTAAATAAACTGCTTTTACTTGCAACTGTTGGAGATAACCTGCTCACCCCTATCAAACAAATATAATTTATTAGTAAACCCGCCATCACATTTGACCACGTAATAGTTGGCTATATAATCGTCTTTATAACGGGATATTTCATTGGTATTCAATGCATCATGGCTTTCAATGTTTTCGGTGAAATAGGATGTGTTTGCTGTTTTTTTATAGAATACGAAATTGAGGGAATGTACTTTTGTATCTTTCATGAACTTATTGCTGCCCAACCTGCCATTGACATATTCTGCAATGGAATTTTTAAGTTCTATTTCATCAGCAATAGGGTTGGCTATTAAAACATAGAAGGAAATCTTTACATCGTTTTTATAATAGGAATTTGTAAATGTCATATGATCAAGGGAAATAAATTCCTGCTTTTTATCAAAACAACTTACTAAAGTCATCAATGTAAAAAAGCCAATCAGGTTTTTTGTTAAATGTACACACATCATTTATATATCTTAATTTTATTAATTACTATTTTTTCATCCAAGTAATGATCATACGCTGTTATTTTCTATTAGTCAGCTCCATACTTTTCTAACCCTGTTCTGGCAGGTAAATTTTCTTTGTATCCTTGGATCACCCTGAACTAATTATCTCTTCACGGTTTCCCGCCTATTGTTTTTGTAGCTATTGATAACGGATCTTCGCTTTATCTTCACCTTGCCAGCACATGTTTTACCAACGCAAGTGATGCCCTGATGAGTAGCATATTGCATGCCTTTATTTGATGAGATAAATAGTTTTGTCATCATAACTAAGCAGTGCATAATGGAGCCTTGGATTGATATAATACCCATAGCCTTCTATAACCATAGGGGCTGCTCTTTATTTTTTGTCAGCGTCGCTATATTTTTGCCATCAAATTCAACGGACGACTGTTGCCAATCCTCGGAGAGGTAAAAAAATTCTTTAAGCCTTATGGTATCAGTCTTAAAGATAATGTCAGAATATAGGTTTCCGTGATATATCTCTTTATCAAAACCAGGTGCATTTCCACCCCCGCCGGAAAATCTGACCTTTTCAGATTTTAGCTTCTGATAATAACAGTACCGGATGTTTTTTGAGGGAATGATTTTTTTATTTAACCGGGAATCGATCACTTTAAATAGACTGTTCAAAAGGAGCTTTTCCATATCATACGAAGTAAAATACTTATATGTATTTAAATCGGTGTAAAACTGAAAACATTTGTTTTGCAAAAAACAGGTCAGGATAGCGAAGGGCTTTATTGATGTAACGGTATGAATGCCTTCACTGGTTCTCTTCTTTGGTGCCGGATCTTCCACCTGGTAATCTGCACATATGTCTTTTCCATTTTGAAGAATATTGTCAAGTTGTTTCTGCTGGGCTGCTGCACTATCTCTGAAATTCATGTTTTAAATAAAATGTAAAAAGGTTGCTTGTTGCCATTGCTAACCCATTTATAATACTGATACTTCACCTTATTGATGATAACGCCTCTTATAAAAGCAATATTGAATGGACTATCCACTAATACCAGCGAATCAATGACCACACCTCTCGGGTTGATTTTGTAGAATTTATTTTCTGTCGTCTTTGTCACAGTGTACAAGATGATATTATGCTCATCGCTAATAAATGATTGAACCGGCTGGGTACTTTCCACCAGCAGTTTCATTGTCGTTTTTCATGCATGGAAAATGGTTTGACATCTTAAAAATTTTTGGGGCAATTGATCAGCCTTCATATCCTTTGTTCCACAGCCTGATAAACAAATATTCAAATAAATAATTCCAACACTATATAATTGGATACGAGACATATATAAAAATTTAACCTTAAATAAAGACAAATTTATTTTGTAATCCAATAAAATGCATTGGATTAATTGCAAGATCAACCACGTAATGGTTCATAAGTTGCAAGACTGTTTATAATCCGCCGAAAATGGAATAATTTATTCATTTTTTTAAATCGAGTACATTCTTGAAATCTAAGCTTGAGGACAGCTTATAAGGTTTCCAGGTTTTTAACTTTACCTCTTTTAACCAAACGAATATACTTTTCATTACATTTTTTAAAATTTACATATTGATTCATCGAATTACCTGAGTTTTGAATATAAATGGTATCCTTTTCAAGCATTGAACTTATCTCATTAAAATCAAGATAGATAGCATTATCTGCCTTTGAAATTTTTACATTTCCTTTGATTGTTTTTCCATTACCGAGATCAAAAACGAAATGGTTGGCACTATTTATCTTAAGGCCAAGTTTGCATTTAGTCTCAACCGAATAATAATTTCCGGCGATATTTTGAGAACTTGCAAAATGAGAAATCAACAAAAACTGGAAGATCAGGTAGCAGGTAATCCCGACTCTTGAATTTGAACTTTTTTTGCCATCCCTTTTGCACTTTTTATTTCGGCTTATTATGGATAGATCTGTCAGCGAATTGAATGTATTGTAAAGAATATTTTGGCCCATGATTAATCTGTATATTGAGTTTTACAGATGTAATTTTACTGTTTTTTAACCTAACTTTTACCATCCATTGATCAATTGTGCAAAGGCAGAGATTTCTGATACAGCGAAAAATCTCTACTTTTAGTCGAAACTGGTTTTTGGCAACAAATGAAATAAATCAAAAATCCAGATTTACAGGTGTATTAAAGAACAATTTACCTATACAATGAACAAATCAATTAAATACTTACTGTGCCTGATATTCTTCATTCATATCTCATGCCGGAAAAAAAAAGAGCATCAAAAAACAAAAGCAATGACAAAATATGAATGGACACAAGGAACTTCAGCTGCCTTGGGATATCCGATGGAAGTATATAAAGGGGGAATCGAATGTGAAGGCGGAGAACATGTTGAATTAGGTTTTGGCATTACTCCCGGCGGAAATACGTGGGGTGCTATAAATAATGGAATGGACGATGGTTTTAAAACCCTTCCGCTCCGCTTAGATTTTATTTGGATCTCTTATATGGAAAACCAATTCTATAAGATAGATAAACCAGTTGATAGCGATAAATTAAGATCATATTTCAGCAAAGGATATGAAGTAAAAGTGACGAACGGAAGCGGGGATACTGAGCACTTGAATTATGATAGAATTGCCGTGGGAATGGCTCCCGGCGGAATTGTTGTGGTTTGGGTAGCCGGAGCAGGTGTCCAGAAAGAAGTAGGGCGGTATCAGGGAACAAAAATAAAAATTCCGAAATCGGAAATTGCCAGATTGGATAGCCATGAAAACCGTTTTTGGCGAAAAGATTATCTGGAAATGGTACATACCCGTGAACAGATCATCCCGGCAGAGGTAAGGGTCGAAAATAAGGGTAAACCTATTCCTTTTGGAAAATGGGATACCCATAGGATACGTTACAACTGGAAACCTGTCTTTGAATTACCGGAAAAAGCAAAGCTCAACCCATTAACAGACCTTGGAATCAGTATGGTCAACGGAGAAATGGAACAACTTGATGCTGCAAAATTTCTTCTGTCCCAAGCTACCGAAAGGGCAATACCTACTAGAATAACTTTTGAATTTATTGGCATCGATAATAAGAAGTATGGAGCAAGTTGTGATCTTAACGAAAAATCAAGCATTGAAGCATTTAAAACCGTATTTGGAAAACATCCGGATTCAACTAAAGCAGAAATCGTAATTAAAGTAAGTGAATCAAAGAAACGTTTTACTATAATCCTAAAAGGCGAAAATGGTAAAGCGGCTTATATAAAAACGGATAAAATCGAGGTTTTCTAAAATGAAGATTATGGAGAAAATGGGTGTATAATAGTGCTAAAGATATAATATTAAGCTTTATCTATGATAGATTAAAACTAGAAGGTAGCCTTTAACAATTATTCAGGTTGTTTTCGTGACCAGGTGAGGATATAAATAAATCCTATACGCTCAAATGTTTATGGGTTTGAATCTTAACACCGTTATTGACTATTTGAAATGAGGTTTGATAAATTCCATCAATGAACTAAAAATAAGGATAAGTCAACGAGTTGAAACACGTTGTACATGGACCGGATTCGTGGCGCTTATTTATCATTTCCAATTGGACAGAAAGCAGCTAGGGTTCACCAGCTACGCATGTCCAAGCTGATCGTCCCAACCCTCATGAGACTGTATGCTTTCGCGTACTGCATGCAATGCAGGAAGATCAAGCAGACAGCCCTGGCTTTCGCAACGGGCATGATCTTTTTCATCCAAGAGAATGGTTCCGATCACTTCGCCATTTTCTGCTATTTCATACCGGGCATCTCCCAACGGACGAATGTCATACAATTTTTCTTTGCCCTCTACTGCTACTGCTATTCTGAACTGTTCCATGTTTTGTGATTTGTTGGCTGAATTATTTTCTGTTTCTTCCGGCTTTTCATCACCGGTCCCGTCCTGCTGAAATCTAGCATCCAGTTCATCGGTCTCTGCGGTAACGGCAGGATCCATGAGCACTTTTTGCTCCCCTCCTTCTTTTTTGGGCTGCAGCTGGTCTTTGATGGCTTCCATGTTTACAGTTTTCTATTAAACAATTTTCCAAGCATTTGGTTCGCCTATGGCAACTTATTTTAATTGTTAAACCGAGAATGTAACAAGTCATTCTCAACTTCAAAAGAATTAGTGCCTTATCACAATAATCCTTTTCGGATTTTGGAAAATTCCATCACACCGTATTCTTGCAAAAAACATAGGGATTAAAGCAATTTAATCCCTGTTCTACGCTATTACTGACCGGTATCCAAGCCGCGTCCGGTTTTATGCTGCAGTTCATCTATACGCTTTGAAGCCTCCGATTTGGTCAGGTTTTCATCAAATTCCTCACCGGCCTCATCAGAAAGCGTCTTTAAATAAGACCCCTGCGCTCCCGTCATCGGCTCACCGCCTGTGGTCCAATCATCAGGATTTTTAACCGTATTATCACCAGTAATTCCATTACCGGCATTTCCCGGGCCCTGCCCGCCACTAACCTTTTTGTTTTCTTCGCTATTCATCATCATATTATTTATATTCCTTCCATCAAACAAACCAAAAGGAGTCAAAGTTTGATTTATTCTCTTTAGGAATGGAGATTAGTCTACTAAATAGTTTTGCTGCCTTATCCTATTCATCTCAATAAACACCCTATGGATTAATGTTAGCGACAGTTTCGAAAATACCGAGGAAAGGCGGCTGTTTTATGTCGCCCTGACCCGCGCCCGCCACCAGGTCTATCTTCAATATCATCCACATAATATGAACAAATTCTTAGCAGAACTTATCCAGGACCATGGCATTGCTGAGGGACAAACCGCTCAGCAGAAATGCCCAAGCTGCGACGGCATTATGACAGCCAGAAGTTCAGATAAGTGAAAGTTTCGGGGATGCAGCAATTATCCTCGCTGCAAACAGGTTACGTGCGAGGCTGCTATTGCAAAATAAACATGAAGACAAAGAAGCTCATTAAAAGAACCTAAAAAATTGGACTGTCTATATTTAGGTGTGTACTTCGGTGGAAGTGGTTCCTCCCCACTGTTAGTAGTCGACCTGTGTAAGGAAAATTTTCGGTTACAAACATCCCTTTAACCAACTACTTGCGTACACTTCTTCAGGATCCCAATCGATATTGAATTTTACCACCAAAAGTAGGGAAGAGCCTGGAAGTGACCGATTATATAAGGCTAGGTTTCTACTACATTATTCCAGCATCAATAATGTAGTCACCCCCAATTGTTTTATATCTAATGGTCTTATCTGTAGCGCTCATAATTTCGTAAATTTTTTCTTGATACTCTCCATCTATTAAAAAACATAAGAAGACATGTCCTTCAAATTCATCTATATAGTAGGTTCCAAAAAATTTCCGCCCGTCTTTGTCAACACTAAGTTTATAAAATGCATGTTCATGACCGAATTGAATATCGTCATTTACATTAAAGAATCTTATGGTATCATTCCCTATTATCCATTTTCGCTTACTTGTGAGCGCATTAAAAAGTAGAGTTTTATCGATTTTTTTTTCAATCCTTTTTAATGAATAATAGGTGTAATAATCACTGTCTATCTGCAGTACCATGTTATTTACTGACAAGGATATAATTTTGAATTTCGCCTTTTCAGTTAGAATTTCGTTATTACTAATCTGATAACTATACGCGGCTACGCTTGAATTTGATCTTCCTCGAGTAATTAGCTTATTAGAAATCGAAACAAAATTAAGGAAAGCTGGAACGATTTTCACATTCCAAAGAGACTTTGGAGCACCCTCTTTTAACATCCAAATTTGCTTTAATGTTGTATCTTGATCATTTATCATAACTTTAATTTTCGAGACTGTGGCTACTGATTTTCCTGGCCAACATAAAATAATAAAAATAAAAAATATCAAGCGTTTCATAAAAGTGAATTAAAAACCTAGAGCTTCTAAGATATGTTACATTCCGGCTAGTGCCCAGGGTGGCATCTGTGATCCCGTGCTGACTAAAGGTACGGTATATTCTGGTTCTGGTACATAAAAACCATCGGGCAGAGTTACGCCCGACGTTGCAGATCTCGCTTTCACCATTATAAACCGACACAATAAACCAACGTCATACACCTGATATACTATGCTAAACTTTTTAAAATCGATTGTTATTTCCGCACGCACCATGTGGTCATTGCCCTCATGTTCTGTACGTTTGTAGTCTTAATCGGCTCGTGAAGTTGTCCGCCAAGTTTTTTGGTGAGCCTAACCAGCATTTCCTGGTTAACCAAGAACCGCTCTGATCCGTCCGGAAGAATATACCTGCCATTTCCGATAAAATGGACCAGTGATTCAATACCGATTTCCGAGGCCAGCCGACAGAAGAAATATCCACCGGGTTTAAGTACGCGCCACATGGAGCTTAACATCGCTTCAAAATGTTCCTGGTTTTCTGCAAAGTGGAGTACAGCAGAACTAATGACCAGATCAAAACTTTCATTTTCAAATGGTAATTGTTCCACAGGCGCTATGCTGAAGTTTTCTTCGGATTGATATGGGGATAGCCACTAGCTATATTTCTAACTTGTGCTATAGCTTCAGTATTTTGATCTACCCCATAAACCTGCGCACCACTTCTTAAAAAGTAAAGCAGGTTTCTTCCAGTACCACATCCAGCATCCAAAACTGTGTTGCACCCATCATAAGTACCTTTTAGTAACTGGTCGAATAAATAAATATCAATGTTTCCGAAGGTTTCCCGTATATGCTCGCTTTTCATCTCTCGGGCAAAGATAATTACAAATTGCCCCGGATGAAAATCATTGTCCTGACAAATGGCGGCTTAAAAATATGGTCTTGTGCATTAGCGTATTGCCCCCTGTCCTATTTACTTTGGAGGAGTAGTTTCATTTTCCGGGAAGAGCAAGGTTCCCAGACCTACCAGTATGCCAATACTTCATACTGTCTTTTTTTGATGGTGCCTTAATGCATAATAAGATGTGGGTTTCAGTTGGTTGCAATATGGAATAATTCAGGGAGAAATTCCACTATGCTGGCAGTCCCTACTCCAGCGAGTTTATGGTGAGGCATGATCGGATAATCATGGCTCTTATAAACCGAGGATATAAAATTGATTAAAAGGCTTATGAAAAGCCCTACCGATTCCTAACTTTTAAGTGACATACTTGGTGATCAGTACTTTAATCAATATATTTAAATTCAATTCTTTTACCGTGGCTGAAGAAGACAACCAACATTAAAGATGATTTTCGTGAAAGCTTCAGGAAATTGACGGATAACGATATCACTGCATTTATAACAAAGCAATCATCCATTATCCGCATCAAAATACCGATGCTTCAACTGATAAGTTAACAACTGATTTTACACCTGTTTATTTACAGAATGCTCTACTAGCATTACCTAAAACGAAGAATTATGAAAGAATATCTCTTACAAACAAGTGGAACAATAGGGATTTGGCTATTGTAATTGCTTTTATCTTTTGGCCAAGGAAATCTTAAAAGAAGATGAATGGTGGTAGTTGCTGGAAACCCCGACATTTATTCAGTTTGTCCAGGTGGGACTCGGAACCTAATCTCATTTGCTTGAATATCAATACTTTAAACCTCAACAACAAAATAGGCTCACCAAATGCTCACTTATATTTTGCAACTATTTGACTGTAATTGACTTATTTAAAAATAAATAAAACCAATGAATTTATCAAATAAACTTTGTTTAATGATAATAATAAATCTATTTGCGCATTTAACATCATTAGATTTATCGCTGACAGATATTGTAACGAATCCAATTCCCTCCTGTATATAATTCTAGGTTATTACCTTTAATAAAGGATGCCTCATATGAAAAAGTAGATGAATAGCTTCCGATAATATATTTAGTCTGAGACAAAAGATACATCTCAAAGAGTGGTTGATATAGTGAATCGACCGTAGTAGGAAAAACAATTCTTAAATCTGGGAATTCAGATTCAATACGCTTTCTAACTTCTGGATTATCCGTGCATATTAAGATAGACTCATTGCCTAAGCTCCTTAGCTTTTCGATAAAAATTTCCAACGATGTGTTAAGTTTTAATGTAGTTTTCAAATAATCTTGAAAATTATCCGTATGTCTGATGTGAATTCCAATAAAATTTGATAAATCTCCTGAACAGTGAGATCTAATAAATTCTTCGACTTCTCGTAAAATCTCGATAGGCCAGTCAATTTCGGCATAAAACTGTAATTTATTTTTTAAATAGATCTCATTTGACATTGTTGAAGGTCTGGCTGAATATATATGCTTGGCACCAAACTCAAATGCTGGAAAGCGATCAATTATCGCTTCAACAATCGGATGACTATTTGTTCCATAGATATCGAAGAAAGTCATTAGCTTTAATTCACTGAAATCTATATAAGTTCCTTCTGGATAATATTTGATCTTGTCTGGGAACAATTTTTCTATTACCTGAATCGTCGCATTTGGAGAATTACTTTTACTTAAATCTATATCCCAGTTATAACCTAAACTATCTGCCAAGATTTTAATTGTTGAGATATTTCTTAAACAATTACCTAATTGTCCTGATAACTGAACATGAATGCAATTATAGTTTGAGATAATCCCGTTGCCATTCATTTTAAATGCGAACGCATAATATTTTTGACTCTCTTTTAATGGAACTAATATAACTGCGTCCTCTGCATTATTCATTGAGTAACCTTCCCATTTATTTGAATTGCACACCAAAGAATATAATCTGGACGTGGAGGAATAAATCTCTAAATAAGATCTCTCGCCATATCGTATAATATCCCAGTGTTTTTTTTCTTCATCATTACCAATTCCTACAAGTCCATTTTTACAAAAGGATATTAAACTGCTCTCTTTGTCTGGAATTATTAATCTATAAATATTCTGAGTTAACAAAAGGGCCAAATCTCTTTGATCTTCATCTTTGCAACTAGGAAACCAAAACGGTATTGGTGAAATCTTCATAAAAAATTTTGTTGTTAATTAGTTTCATAAAAGGCGCATTGCCTTTGATAAGTCAATTTCATTAACACGAAACAGAAATCGCATGTCCGCCCTAATTGACACAATATTGTAAAAAACAGTAATCCTCTGGTAGATATTAATGGTCTTTTTAGCCTTTCGCAAAAGCATTAATGTTAAAATATGAAAATAGAAATCTACCAGCTTGATGATTAATATTTAAGGTTAATATCTATGTTGAGCTATATGAGCTAGGATAAGTTCGTCTTGATAAAAATTCATCATTCGTAATGTCCTCAATTCCTTGAGGCATCTATCTTCGAAACCATGCATTACATCGTCAAAATGGATTAGCTCGGTGTCTCCATGAAGATCGATGGAACTGTGATGATTGGGGTTTGGGTTCAAAGAACATCCCAACTTTTTTGCGGTGGTACTATATCCTTTAATTATTTTCCAAACATATTCTGATTCATGGGTTATATCCCATTTTAAAAGATTTCTGTGAAGAAATATAATTCTCCCATCAGAATCATGTTGAGCCATTGTCACTCCTGAAAATTTTCCAGTTTGCAAATCATTATAACCGCATGACGATACAGGTTTTTTTATCATATAAAAACTTTTTCCCATGGCCATCCACGCAAATCTGAACGTATCCTTATCCCCATAAATAAATCGGTAATAATCATTGGCATTAATATTGAAATACGCTGCCAATTGTAGCTCTTTCCAGCACTTTTCTTTGTTAATTAAAAGTTGGCCACTTTCCTGTTCCCATTCATTGCAATAGTCTAATTCCAAGATTTTCCAAATAGGGTTTTCTTGACTGGTTTTCCAGAAATCAGGCCAGAAGATGCAACCGTTTTGCAGATAATTTGGATCGTCAAATAGATAAGAAGGATCAGATGTGCATACATTATCTGCATCAAGGAATAAAACTTCCCTAAATTTACTATATAATATGGATAACGGCTTCATGAGGAATCCATGAGGACTACCGTCTACGAATTCCCGCATATCCATACAATCCACATCAAGATTTTTGAGTGCCTCAATCATTTTAAAGGAAAGTTCCTTGTTATAGTACCAAACTTCAACTGGTAACACGCACCCAGAATTTCTTAGCATTTTGATAAGGATATAGGCCGATGTAAAATATCTAATTCCTCCAGCACTTATTACAATTCCTTTCCCTTTTCCAATCTTCTGTCCATCAAAATATTCCTGATCCTGCAAGAAGATTTGAAGTTTTGATTTAATGGATAAAAGATCGTCTTCACTAATAAAGTAGTTTTTTAAGATAATGGGGTTTTCTAAGCTAGTCATTGCCTTTGTTATCTAAAGATTATGGGTTCTGTTCTAAATACTATATATTCTTGCTATTTTTTTCAATGCATTACTTTCAATGAGTTCACTTTATAATTTTTGTTATATTTCTAAAAAAACGTTTTAGAAGAGAACTCTCCTCGGTTATGATTTCCGCCACACCTTGCATGCCATTTTTCAGTACAATTTTTCGGTTTTGATCCTTATTTTCAACTTGATCAAAAGTTATTTTTGCAATAAAAATACTGTCGCGATAAGCCACATCTGAAATGCGCGACAGTCTACCTCTGATCACGCCATATTGTTCAAATGGGTAACTTCGAAGTTTCACCAACGCTCTTTCCCCATTCTCGATTTTCCCCATATTGTACTGTGGGATCTGTACTTCACCAAAAAAATCACTATTGCCCGGATTTATAACAAATAATTCCTGATTTATTAAAACATTCTGATTTTGCTGAATGATGCCTGCGAAACTTAATTTGCCAGAAACCGGAGCTCTTATAATATACTTAAATATCCAACTATTGGTTTCTGAGATACATTGTTGTAATGATTGAGCAAATTTTTCTCTCTCATCATTTATGGTATGCTTCAAGTCTAAAAGCTCTTTTTCTTTAGTGCTGTAGCTTCCTGAATTATATAAAATAGAGGTTTCGGTCTGTTGTAAAGGATATTTTGATGAGAGGTATCTGTTCTCTTGTTGTGCAAACTCACTACGTGAAATAACATTACTTTTATATAGTTTTTGATATGCTTTGTATTCTAATTCTTGATTAGCGTATTCTTTTAACTGTACAGATTTTTGTTTTAAAATTTGTTGCCTCAAAGCACTTATATCCCGGAGATCGTTTTGGAGAAAGGCTATTCTTTTAAGATAATAACCATTATTTTGAGTTGATTTATATTGTAAGTATTGTTGATAAAAGCTTTGATAAGCGGCCTGAAGCTCCCCTAGATTTAAATTAGTAGGCAGCTCGGCCAGTTTGTTCTGTTGTGTTAAGAGTCTATTCTGTATATCCTGAAGCAGTTTGCTAAGCTTCATTACATCAACTGGCGCGCTAATGGTTTCAAAGTATGCTAAAGCCTCATCCTGTTTCACCATTTGCCCTTCATGTACAAGAAGAGTTGCCAGTTTGCCATTCTGCTTAGCTAAGACCGGTTTGGGAGAATTGAGACTGTTCACTTTAAGACTGACCTTTACGATGTCTGGATACTCAATAAAGGCAGATCCTATAAATATAAAACCAAGGATTCCGAATAAAAGCGTAATTCCCCATCGGAGAATCCAATTTGGCACGGCTGTTATGATTTCCCGAATCTCCTCGCTTCTGATTTCCTTGTTATATAAAAAACTGTCTGCATTTTCAGCTACATCTGATTCTATCATTTCTTTACGAATTACCAAGTTCCAGTTGATTTTTAACCAAGTTATAATACGACCCTTTTTTTTGCGTCAAAATTTCATGTGTTCCTTCTTCAATTATTTTGCCCTTATCAAGTACCACAATATTGTCGGCATTTTTGACCGTACTCAAGCGATGGGCTACAACTACGACTGTTCGACCCTGAAAAAATTTTTCTAGATTCTCCATTATTGCCTTTTCGTTATTAGCGTCTAAAGAGTTGGTTGCTTCATCAAAGAATATATATTCAGGATCTTTATAAACTGCCCTCGCGATTAAAATTCGCTGCTTCTGGCCCTGGCTTATGCCATTTCCTTCCTGTCCGATCTTTGTATTGAGACCAAGAGGGAGACTGTCGATAAAATCTTCAATGTTTGCCATTTTGATTGCATGTTTTAGCTTTCGGATATTTGGATGCTCATCTCCCACAGCAATATTCCTGGTAATGCTATCTGAAAAAATAAAGCCATCCTGCATAACACTTCCACATTGCCCCCTCCAAAACCTAAAGCCTATCTGATCTAAATTCATCTGGCCCACCCTCAATTCGCCTCGCTGAGGTTCGTAAAAACGCAACAATAGTTTTAGAATTGTCGTTTTACCACTCCCACTCATTCCAACTATTGCTGTAGTTTTACCTTCTGGAATTCTCAAGTTGACATTTAACAGCACCGGCTCATTACCGGCCCCAGGATAAGTAAATGATAGTTCTTTCAGCATGAGGGTTTTATCTGATGGAAGCTCTCTTTGAAATACTTTTCCCGAAGGTTCCTCATCATCTAGCTTATGTATCTCATTTAATCTCTCAAGACTTAATTTTGCGTCTTGAAGCTGCTGCAGAAAACCTAACATCTGTTCTATAGGGCTGTTAAGCTGACCTACTATATACTGAATTGCCATCATCCCCCCTAGTGTCAACTGTCCTTCGATAACCGATTTCGCAACAATAAACGTAATAACGATATTTTTACTTTCATTGATAAAGAATGCACCGGTTTGCTCAATTTGCGACAATGACAGGCTTTTGACGCTAAAACGAAATAAGCTCGCCTGAATGCCTTCCCATTCCCAACGCTTTTGCTGCTCGCAATTGTTTAATTTAATTTCCTGTATACCACCGATCAATTGCATGACTGCGCTTTGATTTTTGGAGGATATGTCGAAACGTTTAACATCTAGGGCGCGGCGCTTATTCAGAAATAGAATAATCCAGACTGAATAAATAACGCTGCTTATTGCAAAAATATAAAACAGACTGGTATCATACCATGTTAAAATAAAGGAAAAAACTATTAGATTGAACATCGAAAATAGAATACTTAGAGTCGAACCGGTTAAAAAGTTTTGAATCCTTCCCTGATCGCTCATCCGTTGCATAATGTCTCCCGTCATTTAGAATCGAAAAACCCCATTGGTAGATTTAGAAGCTTAATTATAAAGTCAGTGAGTATCGATATGTTAATTCTTGTACTGATGTGCAAAAGTATCCAGCTTCGAATAAATTCTACACTCATCCGGCCGATAAGCAGCATTGTCTGGGCAATAAGGATAATAAATACAAAATTCAAGTTGCGCGTATTGATGCCCGTATCCACAATACTCTGTGTCAAAAATGGGAGAATACTCTGTAACATACTACCAATCCCCAATGCAAGAAACAGTTGTAGTATCAGTTGTTTATAATTGCGCAGATAACCCAAAATATAGGTTAAGCTTAAACCATTTTCGGTATCTGATATCTGCGAATGAAAGTTAGGCGTAGTTTCAAGAGTTAAAGCTACACCTACATCTTCTGCCTGTACAACCGTACTCAGCCAATGTTTTTTAAATTCCTTTTCGCTATAGCTGATCATACCCCTTGCTGGGTCTGCAATATGATATGTCGATCTCCCAGTATTTTTATCAGAAAAAACTCCACTCCCGGAGCTTATTTTGTAAAGTACCACAAAATGATTTTGATTCCAGTGCAAAATAACTGGCAAATCAATTTCCGACAGCTGTTTAAGAGAGAAAGATGCGCCTAATGTCCTAAAACCAATCTTTTCGGCAGCTTCACTTATACCTAAAAGTGAAACGCCGTCTCGGCTGATACCTGAAATTTCACGGAGTTTCTGTAAACTGAAGCTTTTGCCATGATGTTTTGCTATCATGCGCAGGCAGGTCGGGCCGCAATCCATTTGATCTGGCTGTCTATATAATTGGAAGGACATTGATAACTGTTCGTTGTATTATTTTCAAAGAAAAATCATTTTTGTTGAGGTAGCCATCGAAATGATGAAGAAGTAGAGGTTATAGTGAAAAATCTATTAAAATCATTTTAGCATATTATTCTGACAATAAATGGTCTTTAATGAAACTGATATATTCTGTCGTTTGATTGGCTTTGTAGCCACTAAACCGTTTAATTTCCCGACCGCTTTTATCAGTAAAAACTATCAGAGGAATAGATGAAAACCTGAATCTTGCCATCACTTTATTTAAGTCTCTTTCTGGGATTATAAACTGTGGCCAGCTCATGTTTTCTTCCGTCAAAGCTCTCTCCCAGAATAGTGGGTTTTTGTCTATCGATATACTGGCCAAAAAAAAATCCTTGTTGTTTATGAGCTTTCTGATTTTTTTTAATTCTGGGATTTCCATTCTACAGGGACCACACCAGCTGGCCCAGAAAACCAGCATATTTAGGTTAGCTGTTTTGTTTATTCCGACCTTAATGCTTTTACTGTTAGAATAAGCTGAGAGATCAGCAGGCACCTCGTTAGGCTCGGGCATATTTTTTATATATTCCTTTAAATATGAGCCACTAACTGATTCCTGCAAAGCTTCATCGAAATCTCTAAAAATCTCCTCCAACTGAACTCTGCTGTACTTTTCCCTATTCTCAGAGATTTTATAAAGAAAATAGTAAGAATCGGAGTTTTGTTTAACAAGCTTTCTGTTGTTTGTGTATCTGATTAAATCTCTTTCTGAACCAACATAACCAAAGTTCTGCCACTCATACTGCTTAAACAGCCCATTTTCTTTACCCCCTGTCATGTCCACAAGATCTGATCCGTTTTTGCGTTCAACATATGAGACTTCGGAAGTTCCATAATCTAACATGAATGCCCCGTTCGCAGAATTTTTTCCAGTTTTTTTTATCAAGAACTCATTTCTGACGTAAAGCTGTGTAATTCTATTAGCAGAATCAAGATAACAGATGCTTGCTAGAAAAGGCTCGAATTTCGACGAAGGCTTATATTTTAGTTCAAAATTGCCGTTTATGCATTCTGCGGAATCCAAAAAAACTGACCATTCAGCTGCCGTGGTAAGATAAACCCTTTTAATACCTTGACTCAGCCTTTTTCCACTAATTATGGCGTCGTTGTCCGATTTTTTCTTGCATGCTATGAAAAGAAGGAAAAAAAATAGCATTGATGGAGATACTTTCATACTGGTTTTTCAAAATTAAATGATAAGCAATCTGCAGTCCTAATCATCTACATAAGTAGTGCAATAGCTTATTCTGGTTTTCGGAAGGCAGATTGCCCATCATAGTATTTACTGATTAGTTAGCACACTTGCTCACCCCCCCGTTACTCCCCACTGGCGTAGGTGAGGTATGGGAAGTCGTATTGCAGAAACACTCCACGGTAATTGTACCATAAGGAGGGTTGCCTGTCCCTTTCGCACCACACGTTCCATTCTCTGTTACTCCATATGCATTTGTCCATGAGCATGGTGAGGTCTTACAGCCACCTCCAGATCCACCTCCGTAGCCAAAATCATCACCGCCTCTTATTTTCTTTAACTCTTCACGGCTAAAAATCTGCATTGTATTTATTGAAAGCTTTCTCATGTTTTTTTTTATTAGATAATTAATTAGATTGATTTGCCGTTTAGGTGGGCCTACTAACCGTTTCGGGCTATCCCTTGGACTTCCGTTCACTATTGGTTCGGTTGTTCTGTTATTTCAAAAAGAAGAAATTAAAATGAATGATTCTGTTAATTATTTTGCAAATCCTTTCTTTTATAACTATTATCTGTTGAGAACCAAGTCTGGAGGAATACAGGTTTCAAAAAAATCAAATTGAAAATCTAAAGCCATGAGTGCAGCCAATAATGGATCATTGGCTTGGAATCAATGCGATTCGGCATTTCTTTTATTTCCCGGTAGTCATAGAGAAAAACGTCTTTTACAGGAATTACACTCTGAGAAGAATTTTTGTTTTTTTGCAGCGTATCCCTCATACGGTATGGCCCAGAATAGCTAAAGGTCTGTAAACTATCGCGGATCCCTTTATCATATATCTCCGTAATATCTTCAACTACATTATAAAGGTATGATTCATTTTTTTTCGCACAGAATGCTTCTGATGCAATGCTACCGTCAATAGGATCTTCTAAAAGGTATCCATCTCGATTTTTTTCGCTTAAGCCTAGGAAGAGCGGGATATCAAGGAGCTGTATATCCCAGTCGTAATAGTGCCCCCCATAATGGTAGATGATTAGGTATCTGGCAATATCGGCTACTTCGGCATGATTTCGAGCCTCTAATATCGGTTGCAGTGCAAAGGGATAATTTTCCCGTACGAATATTAAAATAGACTCATCGTTCCAAATTTTGATTTCATAACCATAAGTTTTAAGCATTCTCCATGATTTGAGACACTGTCTGACAACTTTATTCTGCTTTGGGCCAACGATGTGGTGGATAATTTTTGGGAGCATTAATTTGAGTGTTTAGATTAGTCTATCAGATATTTGATATCCTCTAGTCGATACGGATCAGGTAATTTGAAGCCATTTATCAGAATTGTCGGAGTAAATTCTATTTCAGCAAGTTCACACCATTTCTTTTGTCTTGCAGTGGCATCTTCAACTGTTTTATTTAAATCTACCGGATACTTCAATATCCAGTCTTCGTATTTCGTGCTAGGATGATACCAATCTTCAAGAGCATTTTCTACGATTGACTTGTCTCTTAGCTGACTAAGGGCAGTAGCATGCCTCGCAACCTGAGTTCTAGCATCATCATCGTCGTCTGCAGTAGTAAATAAGAACTTAAATTGAAGATCCTTTCTAGTTTTCATCCATTCACTCAAAGTCTGGTGAGCATTACCGCACGGGCCACAATAGGGGTTACTGACCATTGTGATAATTGTTTCAGCATCTGGGTTACCTAAAACTATTGGCATCAAGTCATTATCTACCGCATATCGTGGTTGATTCTTTAGCGCCTGTTTAAACAGGTCACTATTAAATTTAAACTTTTTTAGCTGCTGTTTTAAAGGGAGCACCTGAGCTGCCTGTAAGAAAAATGGTTTCAAGAAAGCCCATATAATTATAGGTAATGCAAAACAGAGAAATACATTTGTGAGCATCAAATCCTCTATGGAAAAGTCAAAATATTTTATAGGAGAAATTGCAAAACAGAGAGCCTCTGTTATCAACAGAATTTGGACCATGCAACATAATGTACACCAGTTTCTATTTCTAAATTGATAGCTAAAGGAATACACGGTATAAGGCAGCGCCAATAGATTCAACCAGGCAAGTATGACCAATGATGAGGAAACCGTAATTATTAACAGTAAAGTCCCAGCGAAATAAAAGAATCCTACTTCACTCCAAGATAACCAATCCGTGATTTTCGAAGCTTTACTTTTTAGGATGGTATTACAATCATTTTTTCCCGCAAGTCCGCAAAGATTCTGAACCAGAGGATTGTTCGCGTTAATACTGTGGATCAAAAGCAAAACGCTTACTGCAACCCCGCCTAATTTAATGAAGATCAATAAAAGGTGTAACCAGTTTAGCTCTTGGGAAGACATAATTGATCCCAATAAAATAAAAAATACAATTGTTGCCACAGGGAACAGCAATCTTCTTAGCGTATTTTGTAGTAAAACCTGTTTATACTTGTTTTCCCCGCTTTCGGTTTGCACTTCTGCGCTGAGAATAACTCCGTCCCATAATTTCAGAAACTCTTGTTCCTCAAAGCGACTGTGTTTATTTTTTTCATCAGTATAATGAATGTACCCATTTTCTATCTTACTGATTAATATAAATCTTCCCTTATTTACTGGTAAATGCGCAATAAACGGAATAGGTAATATATCTGCAGCATAGCTGGTTTTATCAACTTGGTAAGCTTCATTATTGATGCCCCACTCATTTAGACAGTCTGATATTGCAAGAAGGCTTGGAAAGTTGGGGTGTTTATTAAGACATTCTTTACTGGTTGAAGGGGTAACATTAACTTTAAGCCTTTTTAAAAGCGAGCTTAGGACTGTTTCCGAATTAGACTGTCTATTGTCTAAGAATTTCATATGGTGAGAGGTTAAGATTGAATACTCAAACTTACGCAACTGAAATATAAGATTTACTTAACAAAAGCCTAATATAAACATAACGAAACCATAATGACAGCATCGTAGATAGGTCGAATTATTGGTAGGCTAACGATAATTGTAAAATGATGGCAAATGATCAATATTTCTTATTCAGAGTTTTCATTCTTATACTCTAGATGTCACTGAAAATTTATAACCCCCTCCTGCTGGAGAAAACTCATCGTGGTCCTGCCATTTTTTTTTGCAATTCAGCAATCCTTATAGGATTTGGAAGTTTAACTTTAATGCTGTGGTAAAACCTGGTAGCCTCTAAAAATTTAGGTCCTTTATAAACCAGGGATATAACATTTCAATTCCGCTACCACCTGCTCACAATTTTGAGAAACTTACCTGTTTCCCGAAAGTGGAAAGTAGCCAAAATTCAAAATATGGGATATTTGTATGAAAGAAGCATAGCCCTGAGTTCAGATATCAGTAAGCTCTTAATACCAGGATCCGGCAGCGCAGGATATGCCGTTTCAACAGGCATAGAACTATTTTTCCTTAAAGCATTGACCATCCGGGGAGGATACCATAACGGAAGTGATCAACAGTATTTCACTGCCGGATTAGCAATCGCATACAAAAAACTATTGTTTGAGACCTCCAGATTATTCAGCGCCCAACAATTTTCAACAACACAAAACACTACCCGGTTCGGATTGGCCTATATAATCAGATAATACATATTCAATCCATCTCTTGAATCTTTCTTACCGAAACCCGGCTGATATGAAAGTACTCCCTTCAGTTCACCCCTAGGGTCGCTGTTATCATTGTAGAACGGGCTCGTTCATTGTAGGAAAAGATTTAACATACCTTACACGAATCGTATCTCCAACTTTAAATTTCATGTCGTATGAATCTCCTTCGTAAGTCTTACCATCTATTGTAAAGGAGTAAGAATAAGAGAAATCCTGAGAGACTGGACTATTACCAAAAAAAATCTTTTCATCAATGATGACTGCAGTGACTTCAGGACAGCCCTTGCCCAACAACTGTCCCTCAACTTTCCTGTATATAAATTTATAGGTAAATATTCCAATAAGGACTAACACAATGAAATAAAAACAATACTTTTTCATTTATTGATTTGTTTTTTCTTTAATCTTGTCCTTGGTTGGACCAGTTGTTGCTTTAATCCCAGACTCCACTGCAGTAAATCCTGTGGCACCGACAAATTTAATAACTGCCTTAGCGCCCTTTTTTACAAGATTATTCCTTCTCCTTGTAATATTTATTCCGACAGCTCTCATGCCACCTTAATTGCCTTGGTGAGGCCTCCACTATTTGCCCCCACAGCTTTACGAATTGTTTTAGCGCCTGGGCATACATCTGATATACGCTATGCTAAACTTTTTAAATCGAATGTTATTTCCGCACACACCAGGTGGTCATGGCCCTCATGTTCTGTACATTGGTCGTCTTGATGGGCTCGTGAAGTTGTCCCCCAAGTTTTTTGGTGAGCCTGACCAGCATTTCCTGGTTAACCAAGAATCGTTCTGATCCGTCCGGAAGAATATACCTGCCATTTCCGATAAAACGGACTAGTGATTCAATACCGATTTCTGAGGCCAGTCGACAGAAGAAATATCCACCGGGTTTAAGTACGCGCCACATGGAGCTTAACATCGCTTCAAAATGTTCCTGGTTTTCTGCAAAATGGAGTACAGCAGAACTGATGACCAGATCAAAACTTTCATTTTCAAATGGTAAGTGTTCTACAGGCCCTATACTGAAATTTTCTTCCGGATTGATATGGGGAAAGGCACTGGCCAGATTTTTAAGCTGTACTATAGCTTCAGGATTTTGATCTACCCCATAAACCTGTGCACCACTTCTTAAAAAGTAAAGCAGGTTTCTTCCCGTACCACATCCAGCATCCAAAACTGTTTCGCACCCATCATAAGTGCCTTTTAATAGCTGGTCGAATAAATAAATATCAATGTTTCCGAAGGTTTCCCGTATATGCTCGCTTTTCATCTCTGATGCAAAGATAATTACAAATAGTCCAGCAGGAACACTGCTGCCAAAAAAACAAACTCGTTACAACCAATTTTCTTGCATCAGCCATTCGATTGTCGTGTTTACTTAGTGGCTTAATTTCGTTTCAGCTACTATCGCCGGAAGATTTATGATGGCATATCTATGAACAGCCTATTGTTATTGTTAGCCCAAGATATGTAGGACCAGACTTGCCGAATGCAAAGGTGAAATTAAACAAACAAGATTTACAGATTCACTAACTTTTTGAATTCCTGTTTTAGTACGAAGCCGTTACTTAGAAACTTGATCGAACCCTTCGCCGAAGAATTCTGCAAGCGTGATGTCCAATGCGGCGAGTACTTTGAGTAAGGACGAGAAATACAAATCCTCCCCATTTTCATAGCGCCAAAGCTGCGTACGGTTAAGATCATGTTTAAAGGCAAATTCTCATAATTCCGTTCCCCTTTAGCTTCCCTAAGGGAACGAATTCGTGCTCCAACCAACTTCAGAACTTCCTGTATATTCTCGCTCTCCTCTTCGTTTCTGGCTTTACTCATAATGTAAAGTAAACCAAAATGATGCGCGAGAGGTACTCTTAAAAAGAAACAGCACAATAGATACATCTTACTAGAAACAAAAACTACATCATTAGCATAGGGTGCCCCATAAGAAACATAGAAGTTCACTACCCTTTTACAATAGTCCGTCCTCAAATACACATTTGTTCAAAAGTATTTGCGAGCATAATCAGCTATCTACTTTTCGGTTTCATTGAAGTTAAACTTGCTGGCCGAAATAAACCTTTAAAGGTATGCAGAGTGTTACACTTAGGGCAATTTAACAAGAACCATATCGAAACCATTGGAATTTGGATTTGAATTATAGTCGATTACTGCGTGATTGTTTTCGACTTTGTTCCAGGGCGATGCCTGCTCGTAGAATGTCACAGGCAGTTGAATGAAGTAATCGTTAGTAATTGTCTTTATTTTACTTACCTTATTTTCCTTTAGAAAATCAATAAGCGGTTTGTTTGGAAGAAAGTGTCCTGAATTTTCTTTCTGGTTATTACCAATTGATACAGTAACTGCAGCAACCTGATCCTTAGACCGGCTATAAATTCTAATCAATAAATAACTATTCATCAAAATCATTGTCAAGACTGTCAATAATAAAGGATAATGAACTCGTCGGAGCTTACCTACTTCTAAAGAAAGGTATGTTGTACAGAGAAAATATATTAAGATATAATATCTCAATGAATTTGCAGTTGTGTAGAACGTAAAAACTACGAAATAAAATATGACCACTGATGCAAATGGCGATAGGATACTCCTTTTTTTCAGGTGGCGGAAGAGTGAATCAAGAAGATAGATAATGAAAACAATTGCACAAATTGAATAACTGAATTCAAACAAAGCATTAGGAGCTAAACCATATATGCTCTCGAAAGTTTTCAAATTGGAAATAAATTGAAAAAATGCCAGCCCATGATGTATCAAAAATAGCAATAGACCAAACATTCCAAAGGAAGCGACAAAATATTTCAGCGCTGTCGTTTTCAGCACTAACCTTTTCAACTCCATATTTTGGATTATTCGTACCTGATAAGTAATCAAAATTATCATGCATCCGAGTAGCATGAGTGGATCGGCTTTACCGATTACATTTGGTATATACTTGAAAGCGCAAAGCAATATGGCCGTGTTAAAAATGCTGCAGATACATAGAAAAATGATTCTCATGTATGCCCTGTCCTTGGAAACCGTGGTGTAGAACAACAATCCGAGGAACAAACTTAACACCAGACTGGAGAATATAATATGGTTATATGCTCCCAGCATATTTGCAATTAAAAATGCATGTTGCCAAACGGTGCGTTGTTCACCTTCTCTAATCATTCGCATGATGCTCAAAAATGAAATTGAGAAGAAAAACAAGTGAAATGTGTTCACCTCCCATGCAATCCGGCTAGCCGTAATAAACAAGACACTTTGGGCTAGCATTAACAACAACACAACTGATGATACCCTTCTGACGCTGTATAATACTTGATAAATAATGCCAAGGCCCACTAAATTGAAAAATACTGTTGTGATTCTCAATTGAATTACCCCTATACCGAATATTCTAAAACTAACCGCATTGATAAGTTGCTGTAAAATGCCGGTATAAGCGGTCATGCCCGTCAAAGAGGTCACGCCTGTTTTCTTAATTTTAATTGCCTCCAGACCAAACCACGCTTCATCCGCATGGAGTCCAGGCAATAAGTCAATTTTATAAACCCACCACCAGATAAAATAACCAAGAAGTATAACTGATATCAAAGTCGCATGCTTTACGATAAAAATGTTGAACCTGTAACTTACTGTATTCGGTTTAGATGAGTTAATCTGATGCATATAGTAGTATATTATATCACAAGTACTTACGATAAAGACTTCACCATTGAAGCCCTGCAAATCACTTCCTGCTTGACAGAAACTGTAAAATCATTTTTTAGATTAAAGGATCGTGTCAAGTATGGAATGTCAGGAAAAAGTTCATGCTGAAGTTCCAAAGCGCTACAATGGCTACCCCGATCACTTTTGTTACATAAAAGGGGTATTTTTTACTCGTGTTAAATACATAAATCACCCCCAAATTGATAAGTAAACCCACGATGCTGATTGTACAAAATATCAAAAACTGGATAAAAGAATTGCCGTAAACATTATTGAATGTCCAATATTTATTCAGAAAGTAATTATTCACAACTGCCAAGATAAAGCCGAAAGTATTTGCCACATACTTGTTTATACCCAATTTTTCTTTCACGATGAAAGTAACACCGAAATCGACCGCTGTTCCAATGAGTCCCACAATTCCAAATCTGATTAATTTAAAGAAGGTTTCTAACATTTGTTCTGGTTTTATATCGTTTTTATCGAATTATTAATACTGATCAATCAGCATTTTTTTTCACTTTTTTCAAGATCAATATGGGCAATATGCCCATCGTCCCTATAAACGAGGTCAATAGGCCTCCAATAATTCCCACAGAAAGTGCGTACCAAAATGTTTCATTATGCGAAAAGATCATAAATGGAACCAATGCGGTAATCATTGCAAAAATTGTGATCGCAATAGCAGGCATTTTAGAAATGCAGGCCTCCAGGAAGGCTTCGGAGCCATTCATTTTATAATGCTTCCGGCGAATATTGTTATATGACGCTATGATATGAATGCTACTGTTAGAGCTTATTGCTGATAAGATTAGCATGGCCATATGTCCGCCTTGATCGAAGTTGATCCGCAACCAATAAAAAAGAAGGAAGAAGCCAATGAAAGAAATAGGGATCATCGCCACAACCGCAAATGCCTGTTTAACGGAATTTAAAAGAATCGCATTAAAAAAGAATATAACAACTGCTATTAATCCAATCGTCAGAAATTGATTATCCGAATACATGTCCCAATTGAAGTGCTGATCTTCTTTAAAAACTGAGTATCCCAATGGCAAATGGCGCTTTAACGTATCTATCTCACGCTCCAACACCTCATTTCCCCGTTCGCTCCATCCTATATAATTGAACTGTAACGTTAATCTATATTGCTGATTTTCCTTTTCGATCTGTCTTGGTGCTTGTTTTTTTTCTATTTTTGCCACCTCATCCAATTTGTACATACTGGAGCCAGCGGAATGGTTGATATTGACCAAACCCCAAAGATCAACCTTCGAAAGCTGGGAATTGCAAAGGAAAAGATCTTCCCTGCCATCCCCAGCTTTAATTGAGGTGACAAACATCACCTCGGAAAGTGCAGGTCGGACCGAGTTATATATGGCATATGGAGATAACCCGTACACAGCAGAATGCTCATTGTCGATGTTGAGCAGAAATTCCTCATAGTCATCCTTATATTCCGAAAAGTTTGAGCTGATAAAAACCTCACCGACTCTTTTATGACTCGATAGCTGATCACTGAGTTTATTTGCCCAAAACGATAGTTCATCATAATTAAATCCATAAAGCTTAACTTTGAACTGTCCCGCTTTTTCCCTAAACTCATTATTGAAACTCTGATCCTCACCTCCGAACACACCCCAGCTTCCCCCGCCCAATTCTATTGCCTTAGTGATTATCTTATCTTTTATCTGAGAAAGAGCACTGCCGGAGATCGAAGGGTCTTTAAAGAAAATTTCAATCCCCGCTTTTTGCGTGCCGTATACATTTGTCTGGAACAATCTGACTTCGTCAAATTGACTGACGAAACTTTCCATTTTTAAAACCAATTCGTTCATCTGTGAAAGCTGGGTACCACTTGGCATGGAAGCAGTTATCTTCAGCACGGTCTCACCGATCGGAACGGGATGACTGGTCTGCACTACGTATTGATAAAAAAGACGTGATACCCCCCCAAGGGCCTTATTCAAAGCCGGTCTTAAACTCTCCCTGTAAAAATCAGTTTTGACCAATTCATTGTATTTAGTCCCAAAACGAGATTCGGAATCAAGATTCTCCGGTAATAGGTATACAGGGAGTCCAAAGACGAGTATTAGAACAGATACAACTATCTTTCGTCTCGCAAGAATAAACCTCAACCAGAAAGAATAGCTGTCGTAAAGAAATTTTCGGACCGGCTTTCTTAAAAATATGTTTCGTCCACCCGTTGATTGTATCGGGCCCACCTTAAAATAATCAATGATTGAAGGAATGAAAAATAATGCTACAAACCAGGAAACCATGATATTGATGGTGATCACCATTAAAAACTCTTGAATATTCAAATGATCAGGCTTATCAAGTAGCACCATGATGGTAAACACACCACAGCTGGAGAAACTTATCGAAGAAAGTGTAGAAAGGACCGATCTGTTATTATTTTTTAGAAGATAGTAATAAGTGGAATGTATATTGTCCGCGATGAGTGCAAATGAAATCCCGATAGCGCCCAATGAATATGCCTGGATATTAATTCCGAGAACATAATATGCTGAAAATGCGCTCAGAATGCTGATAAACAAGCTGGCTACTATCATTAAGACCAGACCTACATTCCGCCAATAAACGAAAATCAGGATAAGCAACAAAGCAAACGAAATTGCGCTTCGTAAAGCTATCTCTTTTAATTGGGAAGTTACAAAAGTGGTTGTGTCATACCTGACATGCACTTGATAGCCAGCTGGCAGGGTTTTATTCAAACCGGACATCCTATATTTTATGCGTTCACCAAGTTTGAGCTGATTGGACGACTCTTTGGCGGTAAAAGCAATGTATATCGAGTTAAGACCGTTTACACGGTAGTATTTGGACGGCTTTTTTTCAGAATGTTTAACCTCTACCAGTTTATCCAGCTGAATGAGTGATCCATTGTTATTCGACACCATCAACTTAGCGGCATCAAATATTGATTCGTTTTGGTCAGACTTTAAGCTGGTTCTCATTAGGTTGCCGTAAGATGCATTCCCGGAAATTTCTCCAGTCCCAATAAATTTTGTTTGATATGTTTCCTGGATTGCCCTTTGGATGTCCCAAACGGAAATGCCATAACTTTGCAACTTATTGTAATTATATTCCAGTCGCCATTCCATAGGCAGCGCCCCTCCGATATCGACGCTTTCCAGTCCTTCTAAATCCTTAAAAGCCTCTTTATAATTTCGTTCTGCAAATTTCTGTATGTCATGATTCGACAAATCAGCGTTAATGGTGTAACTTAAAAAAGGTCTGGAAGAAGATACGTTGCTCTTTTTTAAGTATATTTCCGGGTACGAGACTTCCCTGGGTAAGCGCGGCCAGGTCTGTCTGATAATGTTAGACGTTTCAAATCTGGCCAGATCCATTCTCGTATACCTGTCAAACTCAATCGTCACCTTTCCCCAGCCGTTTCCAGATGTCGAATAAAGATTTCGGATACCTTTAATCCGTGAAAGCATTGATTCCAGTTTGGAAGTTGCTTCGGCTTCTACAACCCTTGCAGCATTACCCGGCATGTTAAAATCAATCTCTATTGCCGGGAGGCTATTGGCCGAATCAATGTTCAACGGCAGCAAATAACCTAAACAGATTCCTATCAGTGAAGAACACAAAAAGAAAATCATTTTCGCAAATGGCGATATGCTGGATGTTTTCAAGGAATGATCTAATTTTTTACCGCTTTTTTCCATTCGAAGGCCTCCATAAGTTCGCGGTTAGAATCATAGTCGAACAAGGTAAATTTCCTTATCCTAAAATAACTCTGCCAATAATTTTTTATAGACAAAATGTAGTTCCGTTGAGTCTCCTGACGACGGTTGCCTGCCAGGACCAGATTGTTTAAGTCCACCTTCCCAATGATGAACCTTTCACGTGTCTGCTCATATACGGTTTTGGACAGCTCCATCGCCTCACTACTGGTTTCAATCAAGGTACGCTGGATATTTAGATCGTTAATCGTCATTGTGACGTCTTCTTCCAAACGGATTTCACTTTCCCTCGCATTTATTTTTGATATGTTCAAATTATTTCTGGCCATGTTATACCTACCTTTTCTCACTCCCCAATCAACTATGGGTACGCTCAGATTGAGGGATATAATACTTTGCTGTTGTGGATTGCGGTAAGCTTTGTTAAAAGTTTCGGAAACCTGGTTAAACCCCAGGCTCGCCGATATCCCTAAATTAAAATTGGATTCTATCTTGGCTTTATTTACGTTCTGCTCGGCCTCCACAACCTGCTGTTCAGACTGCAGATAGGTAACATTATTTCTCTTTGCCAACTGGACTGCCTGGTTCACATCAATTATTTTTAAGGTAGGCATATCCGGAAGGACGACCTCGATCTTGGTATTTTTTTCCAGATTTAAATATGTTGCCAAAGCAAACATGCTTCTTTTGTGGTTGATCTCTGCGGTCTGAAGATTATTCCTGGCATTTACTAGATCCAGCTTCAGTGTTAATAAATCTGATTTGCCTATTGCAGCAATCTTAAACCTTTCACTCCCGATTTTGAAAAGCGTATCCGAGTTATTCAATATTTCTTTTGCAAGTGAATACTCTGCATTCGCCATCGCGAGCGTAAAAAAGTATTCTGCCGCAGTTTCAGCAATCTGCTGGATATCCTGTAATAATGCTTTTTTTGCCCTTTCGAATTTCTGGGGAGCTAACTTTTTCTCCCATTTGTACGGGTTATAACCAAATAAGTCTTGCCTGTAGCCGATTCTGATGGGAACGCTTGTATATTGATTTGCGGCAAAGGCTCCAAAATTCCTTAGATACCCAAGTTCCGAATCTATAAAAAAAGTACCCCCTGTTACATCCAAATTTTGTTTCACGGCGAGATTCCCGAAGCTATAAAGCGCCTGTTGTCTTCTATAAACATCAATGTTCAGGCCTGAATCATACCTTCTGACATAGTCCCGGTTGTAGGCGATGGGTGTCATGTTGAGGGATAATGACGGGAGTCTGTCAGCTTTGAAACTTTGATATTCCCAATAAGATGCCATATAACCGTTTTTTGCGCGAAAGGTTGCCAATGAGCTATCTGAAGCGATCTGAACTGTTTTTTGCAGGTCGAGCCTGATAACTTTCTCCTGAGCGAAGCTTGTGTCTGAGAAAAACACACTTTGCAGGACAATTAAGAGATATAAAATTTTCACCGGTTTATTCATGATTTTCAATCGCATCGCTTGTTTCTTTATGATATGCCAGCCAATAAAGTAATGGGATCAGGAAAATACTCACTACCGTTCCGACCGACATTGTACTGATCATTGCAATAGCCAGGGGCTTCTGTAACTCTGAGCCCAGATCAAACGCAAATATTATAGGTACCATTGCTAAAATGGATGTCAGTGAAGTCATGATGATCGCTCTGAGTCGCCTAACTCCCGCAACGTGGATGATATGTCGTAATGAGTGGCTTTTGTTGGAAGCTCTAAGTTCATTTATCAGATCGATTTTCAAAACTGAATCGTTGACTATGACCCCGATTACTACAATGATGCCGATTGCGCTCATCAAATTCAAGCTGTTTCCGGTAATCCATAAAATCCCCAGTGCAAAGGCAATGTCAATAGGCACCTCCATTAACAAAATCAACGGCTGAAGGAAACTCTGGAACTGTGCAACCAATATGAGGTACATCAGGAGTATTGAAATAAACAATACTACCGATAATTGATTGATCATTGACTTATTATAAAAGTAATCACCTGCGAACTTCAGGTTAAAAGGGCTGGTTTTCCCAAATTTCGCTTTCACGCGCTCCATGAATTCCTCAGGTTGATTGATGTGGTTATATTTAAAAGGGATATGTTCACCAGACTTGCCGGCAACGATGATTTTCAGATCTTCAGCGAGCCTCAGCCCCAGTAGTGTTCTAACCGGAATCAGATCCGATTTTCCATTGGAAGAATAAACGCTTTTCACATGTGTATCGGATAAGAGTTTATCAATGGACTGTTGTTTACCTGAAATTACTATCGGAAGATACTGGTCAAACGATCGCAGTACCGCAACCTGATTATCCTGCAAAGCAATTTTCAACGCGTTATAGACATCATGCTGGCTAACGCCATAGAGCAGTAGCTTTTCACTATTCAATATCAATTCATATTGCTGATCGAAAGAAACGGGCTCTGCAGTTCTTCCGGTAATGGAAGGAAGAATAGTATCCAGGTGTTTTACATCCTCAACTTTAGGGATGTTTTCCTGATTTTTTGAACTGAGTTCCAGAATGAGATCAGCTCCTTCTGTGTCGAATATTCTCTGAAATACATTATCAGGAGGTGAGAAAGTGATGGCTGCTCGTGGGTAATTTGTTTTGAGCCATCTATATGTTTGTTGTTCGAGACGGGATAACTGCTTAGGGCTTCCTGTCCTGAAATAGATCTCTGTTTCGTTCCTACTTAACTCATTGTTTTTTTCCAACAAATATTGCTGATGCCCGAGATAGGCTGAGTGTTCGGTTACGTGTTGCCCGACATTTTTGACCAGTCGGAATGTCCTGGTATTATTTTCATCTATTGATATATTTTCATTCCAATCGATCTTCGTCAGTGTCTCTACATGGTCCAGCTTGGGCATCATCGACTTTGGCATAAAAACAAATAGCAGGATACACAGCGGAATGGAAAGGACTAAAATCAAAACGCTTTTTTTTTGGTTCCTGAAGACAACCTCAATGCCCTTATCATAAATTGGGAAAATAATATTGTCAAGCTTAAGATGGAGCTGAGTCAACCTGTTTGACAGCGCGTTTTCACGAAACTCATATTTATACAGCATTTTATATGCCACCGGCAAGAGTATGATGCCTGTAAAATAGGATATGATCATGCCGACAGTAACTGCAAAGGCCTCAGCGTAAAAAATTGCACCTGCTATTCCACTCATAAAGACCAATGGCACAAAGACGGATATCGTTGTCAGGGTTGAACTCAATATAGGCACAATGACTTCTTTTGTCCCTTTCTCACAGCTTTCATCCAGGCTATAACCTTCGTTCCTATATTGGGCAATAATATCTGTCACCACAATCGAACTATCTATCATATTCCCAAGGGCAAGGATCAGTCCTGATACCGTGATGATATTCAAAGATTGTTTGCAGAGAAAAAAAACGATAAATGTGGTAAGGAAAGCGGAAATTGTACAAACCGCAATGACAAATGGTGATTTGAAGTTTCCCAGAAAGATCAATGCTACTATAGAAACAAGAATAAAACCTGCAATCAAATCGTTTTGGAGGTTGGAAATCGTATAATCCAGCAATTCGGTTTGATTTCGGTTCAAAGTAAAATCAATCTCATCATGATTGGATTTCAGATTGACCAAGATTTTGTTTACTGCAAGTTTCAGATCTTCGATCGTTTCTTCCGACTGCTTGATAATGCCGATAGTGATTGCCCTTTTCCCATTGACCAGCGAGCGTCCAATGTCATTTTGCTGGGCCACTTTAACCTCCGCAATGTCTCCGAGCCTGATCACTTTGCTATCCTTTTCAAATAGGATGTTCAGAATATCTTCCACTGTTCTCAGTTGAGAGGTAAGTTTTACGTTGTATAGATAACTTCCATCCACAACCGACATGTTTTCAGTTTCAATATTATTTGAATTCAAGGCAAATTCAATATCTTCTGTGGTAATAGAACTCGGCCCCATATTACCCTTGAGCATAATCTTAATGTGTTTCTGCATCAGACCGGTAATATCTGCAAGCGCAACTTCAGGCAGCTGTTCGATATGACGTTTGACCACGTTCTCGGCCACTTCAGAAAGTTCCAAAAACTTTTCATCGTTGCCGGACGTATAGGGAACATCACTTTTTAGGGACAAGTTCAAATAAAAAACCGGTAGATCGGAAGCACTTGCTTTGACAACCCTTGGCCTTGCCATATCACGTGGCAGCGAATTCATTGCCAGATCAATTTTTTCATTCACCTCAATGAAGGCCAGATCAGTATTGGTACCATGATTAAACTTCAATCGTATAAACCCAAGACCGTCCTGTGTCTCGGAGCGGATATCCTGCAGGCCGGACAACTGCTGCAGATATTGCCGGATTGGCTTGACCGCCGTGTTTTCGAGCTCTCTCGCCGATGAACCATCCTTCTGAAGCTGGACAGTAATCTGAGGAATTGGAATGTCTGGCAATAAAGAGACCGGAAGCCTGTTATAAGCTATAAAACCCAGAATCACACAGGTCAGAAAGAAAACCAGGACAGATATTGGCTTTCCAAGTAGTCGTTTGATCATATCTGCAGCTCGTCGTTATCTTTGAAACGTGACTTTTATCGGCGCACCATGGGAAAGCCCGGCATTTCCCTCAATGATAACCTGATCTCCGCCTTTTAAAGTTTCACTGGTGATGGAATACTGCGTAGAATTCTCTAACCCTGTTTTGACATAATGCCAATTCGCTTTTCCCTTATCAGCTGTAAAAACCACCTGTTTTCCGGTCCTCATGACCACCGCCTGTTTTGGAACAACCCATAAATGATCCAGGGCGCGGAATATGTGTACCCTAACATTCATACCTTCCAATAAACCCGACTCCCCATCAACAACTCCTTTTACCTGGATCATCCCCTTTTCATTGATCCAGGGATTTACTTCCGATATACGTCCGGCGATTGACCTGCTGTTCAAAGCGTAGGGCTCCACTTTGATTTTGTCATCAACCTTGATCAATGACAGCTCTGATTCCAGTATATTGAATACAATTTCCAAACTGTTCTGGTCGATGATGTTGCAGAAAACGGCTGAAGGATTTGAAAGGGTATTTGCCTTTGCCGTTAGATTTGCAACGACACCGTTGATGGGGCTCAAAAGCGTTGCGTTCCGAAGATTGTGGTCCGCAATCTCCCACTGGACCTGCGCATTATTCAGTCCACTTTTTATCCTGGCGAGCTGCTGGATTTCCGGTGGCACAGACGCTATCTGATTGATTTTGTAACCTTGACCAATTAATACATCCTGATAATCCAACTGTGCCCGATCCAAAGCATTTTTCGCCTGTACGTGCATTTGCTTCAGTAAATAGTTATCAAGGATAGCAAGGGGTTCCCCTTTTTTAACCCTTAATCCATTATGCACATAGATCTTCGAAATATCTGCAGAAGAGCTGAACCTGGTCTCAGCAATATTCTTAGTGGCCACTTTTCCATTGCTGATCAGCTCATGTTGAAAGCGTGATTCACTCAGGGTGACCGTACCAACATCCTGGATAGATGCTGTAGATTTCTTCAGGATAACCGGTGCGGATTCCTTTTCAGGTGAACACGCACATAAAAAAGACAGGCACGTAAGTGAAAAAAAAATATAGCAGAGATGCTTCATTAGCGAGAGGAATTTTAGTGTGTCTCAAATGTATATAAAAACTTTGTCTGTCAATAGATATTTGTATTTTTTTTCGACACTATTTGGAAGATTATTTATCTCAAAAAAAAAATTATCAAAAAAGTTGCAATTATTGAAAAAACGTTTTAGTTTTAAAAATCTAATCGAAATTATATGAAACGCTCTAAGCCCTACCAACCTTTTATAACAAAAACTAAATCGTTTAAGGAAGGTTACATCTGATTCATAATCCATTCTCTGTAAATTTTCCGGCCTAATCGCATCGTCATCATCGATTTTGCCTTTTCATCAATATCCCAAGGTTTTTCCGGCTGAAATAACCTTGATGAAAACAGGCTTTTAAGAGGCATTTAAACAATCTATAATCGCACATTAAGTATATTTAAAATTACATAATATGGACCGTTCAAAATTACGCAATCACCAATTTTTACTGTCATATACTCTCCTCGTCCTCGCATCTATTGCGGTTTATTTTCCCATTCTTAAAAATGCACTTCTAAAATACTGGGATGATCAATGGGTAGTAATGAATGGCTACACTTCAGGTGGGATGACCGCATCCAATCTCAAAGACATCATGTTAGATTATTATGAAGGACAGTACGCCCCGTTCAACGAGTATTTATATCTAACACTTTATTCAATAAACGGATATGACCCATTCATTTTTCACTTAGCGAGCCTTACGATCCATCTGGTCAATAGCATCCTGGTCATGGTTGTTATAAAAAACCTGATGGAATCAACCCTGAAATTTGACCCGGACTTCATCCGATGGGTATCATTCATCGCTGCGTTCATTTTTTGCGTCCATCCCGTAAACGTCGAGTCTGTAGCCTGGATGAGTGCGTCCAAGATTCTTGTTTACGGTTTATTTTATTTACTGGCTACCATCACTTTTTTAAAATATCTAAAAACCAAAAAACGAGCATATTACATCTTAACCTTAGTACTTTTTGCATGCAGTTTTCTTGGCAAGGAACAGGCTGTTACTTTTCCGGTATGGTTGCTACTGATTTATTGGATACTAAACTATGACCTGAGATCCAAATCCGTCTGGATGAGCGTCCTGCCTTTCTTTGCCTTATCCATATATTTTGGCATCATTACTATTTATTCTCAATACCCAGGTGGCGATGGCTTTTTATCGGCCCAAACCAATTATCCGTTGTGGCAAAGAATCATTTTCGGATGTTATGCTTTTTTGGAGTATGGCTTCAAAACGCTGCTTCCATTCCACCTTTCATATTTATACCCATTTCCGGTTCAGGTTGGGGAAAAACTCCCGACCTGGTTGATGATTTACCCCATATTGATCATCGTTCTGTTTATCTCCTTCAGGAAAAGTCTCGTTAGTTTAAAACCCTTGACTGCCGGATTAGCATTTTTCGCCATCCATATTGCTATTGCACTGCATGTCATACCGCTATCCAGGTTTGTGATCATTGCGGACCGATATGCGTACTTAGCGATCATTGGCTTAGCGGGCATACTTGCTTATTACCTTGTCTTGACCTTGAGATCGATAAATTCCACATTTTATCGCGCATTGTTGCTTTCCGTCACTGTTCTTTTTGTTTCTTACCTAGGGGTTTATGCCCATAAAAGAACGTACGTATGGCAGACTACAGACACCCTTAAAAAGGAAATCCGGGGCCTGCTAAAACAGCGGAATGATTATATGAAGCCAAAAGCAAAAATTCCCTCAAAATGACCCCGGCCGAAATTTAGTCGGAGTGTAATACCTGAAAATGCCCTATTTCCATTCTCGAACCATAACTTAAAAATCAAAAATTATGAAAAATTTAAAAATGACCATTTTAGGTGCAGTGACATTATTGCTGGCACTTACACTCAACTTTAGGCACGCGCTAAGTGACTATGGAATTTTGGATGGCAAATTGCATATCGAGGTGCTCGCTCAATCGACAAATACCAGTGGAGGCGGGTCATCTACGGGAAACACTACCAATCCGTGGTATCAGTGGCCTTTCCAAGGTGTTACCCAGGATGAACGTGAACTGTTCAGGGATTGCCCGACAAGCAGCAGTTCTAGTGGCGGTGGATCTGCAGGTGGTGGCAATTCAGCTGGCAGCGGCAGCGCAGGTGGTAGCTACAGCCACAGTCAGACCAACCCTACCACCAGAAAAGAACTGTCATGTCCTTACGGAAATGTAAACTGCTCAGCTTTGGACTGTTAAGCAATCCACAAAAGTGATAGCTATAACACGATAACTTAATTTACAAATATGCCTGTTGCGTTTCCATCATTCATTGTAGAATGGAATGGGGCATGTTGACTGGAAACGCATGCCAGGTTTCAGACCCGAATGCGGTTCCGTCATATTGATCAGATTTTCTGAATCAAGGACACGCAACAGGCTTTTATTATTGAAAAAATGAACAAATACTTACTCCTGATTCCCGTTGTACTTCTCGCTGGTTGTCTGAACTCCAGCAAAAAGAAGCCGCGTTTTACAAATTCTCAGATCAAATCTCTGCATCTAGAAAGTGCCAGAGTTCTGACGGTTAACACAGATTCAGCTGAAAAGCTCATTTTGGATCCATTTTTAGGCAAGAAGCCCTACGATCTGGGATCCAAGATCAACAGCTTCGATGTGATCCCACTGGAGACAACCGATGATGGTCTGCTAGATGTAATCTATAAGGTATTGACCACCAAAACCCACATCTATGTTCATGACCGCTTAAAGGGGGGTGGGTTAGTGGTATTTACCAGGGAAGGTAAATTCGTGAAACGAATGCCCTATGGCCAGGGACCAGGCGAAATCAACCGGCTTTATGATATCTGTTATGATACTGAGCATGACCGGTTGATCGCCTATCAGCATTCGTTCCTCAATTATTATACTGCTTCAGGGGAATTTATTGAACAGAAGCGGCTACCTTTCGGATTCTATAACTTTAAAACGTTCAAAAACGGATTCGTATTCAAGATGCTTGATGAACAAGGAAATGACCACTTAGGCAATTTAAAGAAAAGCACTTTGATGGCCACAGATACGCTGTTCAAAATTAAATCCGCCGGGCTTCCATTAAATGAAAAACTGGTGAGTTATGGAGGCTATAATTATCTTTATTCTCAAGGAGAAACCCTATCTGTAACGAGTAGGTTCGTGGATACCGTTTATAGTTTCCACCCGGATAACAACAAACTCACAGCTCAATTCATACTCTCCTACGAGGATAAAAAACTTCCGAAGGAATATCTAACAGAGAGTATGGCCGCATTTGATAAAGCAGCTACGCAAAATGACTATTATTATTTTCTTGGCGAATACCTTGAGAACGAAAAAAACAACGTATTTTTTTTGAAAAACGATTTTACGGGTCGAAAGACCTTGATCTTCCGTGACAAAAAAACCAAACATCTATTTGGAGGCAATGACCCCGTATTTGATCATGGCAAGAATATCTCCACATTGAGTTTACCTATTGCTGTCGAAGGGAACAGATTTATATCGATCCACTACCAAAACAGTAAAGACCAATCCCTGATGCAAAGTACCTTGTTATCTGCTCCGGCAAAGGCAAAGCTTGCAAAAGTAACTGAAGATGATAATCCAGTCCTTGTTTTTTACGACTTAAAGCAATTCTAAATGAAGGTGAAAATATTAACCGCTGCACTGGCAATCACGACAGCTCTTCTGGTTTGCTCTTCAATCTACATACTTAACACGGAGAAAACCGCTGCATTGGATCCTGCGGAAAACCGGTCGCAGGATAAAGCCGCTGGAAACGGTGTCTCAAAACCATCGGGTCAGAATGAACAGGATTTGTTGCATACTTACCGCATCAATTTAATCTCGGGCATTAAGTCAAACGGAGCTGATCTTAAGGCTACAGAATTGAAGAGTATGAATGGCAGTACTGGATTGATCGGTGATTCTTTGCGAAAACGTAATCCTTATACATTGGTCTATAGATTTACCGAATTCCACTGTGCCAGCTGCGTAAATGCAGAGCTCAAATTTTTCAGATCAGCCGAATCGATGATTGGAAAAGAAAACATGTTGATTTTCGGGGCCTACAAGAACAACAGGATTTTTAGCCGTACACTGAAAGCCTATGATGTCAGTAATTACAAGGCTTACAATGTTCGGGAACTGGACGTTTTTGCCGAAGAATTTGGATATCCCTACTTCTTCGTCATTGATAACAATTCAGTTGTATCCAATACATTCGTACCTGATAAGGCTACTCCGGAAATTACCAAAGAATATTTGGCAATGATACAACAACGATTTTTTCCGGGGTAACTTTTTGTGTCCTAGAAATCAAACGTGTCCTTTGACCGGCAACTATGATCCAATTCTAAAAGCAATTTGAATCTATAGCTATAATAGCATGTTGAATATTAAAATGCCAGATACCAGATCCAAACTATACCTGTTTACAACATTTGGTCTGGTTTACCTTATTGCCGTAATATTCAGTAACGGATACTATCATCCTGATGAACACTACCAACTGATAGAATTTGCGGGGTTAAAGCTGGACTGGAATTCTGCTGCCGACCTTACCTGGGAGTTTGACAGGAAGATCCGGCCGACCTTGCAACCCTTTATCGCAGTGGCCATCTTTAAGAGCCTTGGCTTTTTAGGCATAAAGGATGCATTTATTTTATCGGGAGCGCTTAGGTTCTTTTCGGCTTGCTTCTCTTTTCTTTCCATTTACCTGTTTACAAATACGTTTAAAGGAGAAGTAAAGGAAAAATTCCGGATATGGTTTTACATTTTATCTTTCTGCCTGTGGTTCTTACCCTCAGTTAATGTCAGGTTCTCATCTGAAACATGGTGCGGCAACTGTTTGATCATTGCTATCGTCCTGATCCGGCGGATCCATACTCACCGTCAAAATCCACTGTGGATCGGAATATTCCTGGGCTTAGCCTTTGAGTTCCGCTTCCAATCCACGTTCGCCACGATCGGCCTTCTTGCCTGGTTGATCTTGATCTCGAAGATTGAGTCTGGCAAACTACTTTGGATCATTACCGGTGGAATACTTATACTGTCCCTCGGGATAGCACTGGACAGCTGCTATTATGGACAGGTCGTCATCACACCCTACGAGTATTTCAAAGCGAACTTAATGGACGGAATTGCCTCGAATTATGGGACAAGTCCGTGGCATAACTATATTCATTTGATCATCGTTGCCCCTACTGCAATCATTGGCTCCGGCATATTATTCTCGCTGGTTTGGTCTGTGATCTATTTACCGAAACATATCATCGTGTGGGCGGTTTTCCCGTTTATATTACTGCACACCCTCATTCCCCACAAAGAACTCCGGTTTTTATTTCCGATCATTAATCTGGTTCCGCTCCTGATCACTCTGATGATCCAATACGTAGATGATCTTACCGTTAAGATCAAAGATCTAAAATTGCCTTTTCGACTTCTATTGTATATTTCACTAGCTACTAATATGCTGGGGCTGATCAGTCTTATCTTTAAGCCAGCCGGGAACGGTTCGGCCAACATGATCCGATACATCGATCGAAAATATAAACAGGTAGATTCTGTGAGCGTTTACTGCCTACCCGAAAACAATCCATATGTCATCGGAAGTGCAAGAGGACTTAAAGCAAAATTTTATCTCTCAGACAATATCATTTTGAAGGACATCAACTGGCGTAACCTTAAACACCCCAAATCCAATGCCGTATACCTCATGCCGTTGAGTAATATAGTGGAAGGGCGAATACTGGAAAAAAACGGCTTTAGAAAGGAATATATTGGACTACCTGAATGGATAATCTTCCTAAATCATTTTTACGGAACCTTTGACGGCCAATCCGTGCCTGCCCTGTACACAAAGCAAACTAAAAACTGAATTACAAATGTTATATTAGGATGAAAAGATTTTTTTTGGTAACGGGCGTATCCGTTCTGGTAGCTGTGCTGTTGCGTTTATTCGTTGGCGAGCCCTGCTATATCTCAAGTGCCAGCATGGAGCCAACCATCCTAGTGGGTGACTGGTTATGGATTGATAAGGCCTCATACGGAAGCCTGTTGCCAAAACGACTATCTGAAATTCCACTCATCAATATTTTTACCTGGAACAAAAAACTTCGGAACAAAGACCTGAACTCGGATTGGGGCCAGCACCGGTCGAAGGGCTGGGCGGTCCCCAAAAAAAACGATGTAGTCGTTTTTAAAAGTCCGGACGAACCTGAAGTGCTCCTGGTCAAAAGGATTTTTGAATATCTGCCTGAAGGAACAGTAATAATGCTCAATCAACAGAATCTACCGAGATACGAGAGCATTTTGAAACAGGAAGACAAAAAAACAGGTGATATCCTTTCCAAAATCAAGCTTAATCCATTTGGCAATACGGCTTATATATTACAAAACAGTTATTTTTTCGTGTTGGGCGACAATCCAAAGATTTCGAGGGACAGCCGTTTTTTTGGCTATCTGAAAGGTGATCGGATTGTCGGAAAAGCCAGCCTCATTATCACCTCAACAAAATCACTCAAGAGAAGCTTTTTAGGAATTCCTGATCTTCCGCTGTAACCTTACAACGCCTTCTTAATGTTTGACGCGGTTATATCTAAATTAGAAGGTGATCCGGGTTTGTTACTCACGATCGTTCCGGACCGGTCAACGAGTATATAAGTCGGGAAAGATGTCACCCCCAATTCCCGCTCGAGCATCGCCTGTTGCTCATTCGGCAGCCGATGATGAACAACATTATCACCCATCAGATTATATTCACCTATAATATTTTTCCACGTTTCTTCCGGAGACCTATTGGCCAGGTACAGGTAAACAACGTCCTTGGAGTTTACTTTAGCCTTCAGGCTATTGGCAAACTTTAAGTCTTTCCTGCACGGACTGCACCAGGTACCCCAAAAGTCCATATATACCACCTTACCCTTATAAGGCTTTAGCAGCTCTTGCAGTAGTTGTTTTGCATTTTTACTGTCTTGCAAAGGCTTCAGATGATCTGCAATAAAACTTTTGTTCTGATTGGCCAGGACCAGGTAATGGGCCTGAAGTTGCTGAATGTTATGGACCAGGAACGGATTGTGCACGTTTTCCATAAAAAACATTTCTGCCTGCCTGGATAGCGGTCTCCTCAACACTTCAAACCAGTAATGATATCTATTGGTCAACCACAGTTCTTTAAGGTTCGGATTGGTAAGCAACGTGTCAGCGGTTGAAAAATCCAGAAAAGACTTTTCAGATTGTAAAACCTCAGCAGTTTTTCTAATTATCTCCAGGGCGTTCAGGGCATTGGAGCGTTTATCAAGCTCAGCGTAAACAGTTTCCTTTTGAGAAGAGGAATCGAGCTTCTTCAGTAATACGTCGATTTCGGAAATTTGTGAAGCTATATCCGGAGTGAGTTTATGATCATCTTTTAAGCGCTGTCCAATATCTTTAAAGAGTACCGAACTGGAGGCGCCGTTTCCAGAAAGATATTTTAAATAGTCATTAACAAAGAGGCCAAAATAACGCGTTAGCGTATAATCCAGATCGTTGCCTAAATTAAAATTATCATTAACAAATTTTAAATATCGTTCCTCAAGTTTTGGGTTCTGCCTTCCGGAGATATCAAAGCGATGTTGCATGAGGTTGAATGCGAAGTCATATTTTTCCTCTGTTCGTTTGTAAGTGACAAATTTAGAGGACAAGGTCCTGTGCGACCCGATATAGGATCCAAGATGAGCATTCCTCCTGTTGAAAACATCTTTAGACTTTTCAAGATAATCCATATCCCCCAGACCTGCAGCCGCGGACCTATCCAAGCTCAAGGTAGACTCCGGATAAGCGTTTAATTCATTATTGATCCTGGCATTGCGGCCCATGAACAGTAACTGTTTTGATCTCTGTAGATAGCCCTGGTAGGAACCATCGTTCTTTTGGGGGACATAATCAGCAACATCCAAAAATAACAACAGCGTATCACCCGGCTCTGCAACTGCTTTGATCCTTGCCCGCTTCCAGTCAAGATAAAGTTCCTGCGCATTCATTACCGGGAAGGTGATCTTAAAACGTCCCAGCTTATCAAAATCAGCATAATATTTGACATCTTCTCCTTTAATGAAATCATATAGTGATACTTCAAACGGTGCACGAAAAAAGCGGTCGACGAATCCTTTGATCCCGGCATCCATATTCCGGTAATAACCGATGACCGTAACCGAATCGACTTTGAAATCGGGCCGCTGAAAAGAGGAAGTATCCTGGGATTTATACTCGGGATATTTGCTCTTCATTAAAACAAAACGTGAATTTAACCCGCCCTTTTCCAGAACCGTCATTTCTCCGCCCGAGCCAAGTTGTAATTTCAACTCCTTTAGGCCTGCCTGATCCCCGAACAAAATCTTATAAACCCCACTCCCATCGTCTATGACACGTTCATAGTTGATAAACTTGTTTTTATAGATGGCAAAATCTTCAAAAAAGCCATACTCGAAGTTATTGTTTACCGCGTTGATCCAATTGCCCATCAGCGCCTTCGGTAATATTACTTTACCCCTTCTGAAGGGCAAAAAAGATGATATCACAAATACGGTCAGTATAGCAATAAAAATTGGGAAAGTAAATTTTAACAGGACTTTCATAGGATGAGATGGATTAATCGATAACGTTTATAAAAATAACAATTTCCCTAAATAAAAAGAATTTAAATCGATTTAGTATTCAGGTCAATGTGGTAGAAATTTATTGAAGGGACAGTTTTCAAATGGTCTGGACCGTTTTCGGTACAGGGTGAAACCCACCTGTACCTTCAGGCCGTAAATGTATTCCTTCAGTACAGAAAAATGAAATAACAAACAAAAGCCCATAGATTATAAGCAGATGGATGTTAGAAACAATCTTTTTGTCATGAAATACGATCCTTAACAATCCGTGCGCCTTTTCTTCCACCGTACCGGGATCCGTTATTACAACAGCGGCTTTAATGATGAACCGAGATCTAGGCAGACTACTGCCCCGGAAAATTCATAAATGGCGAGTCTCCCCTTTTCGCTTCCCTGAAAGAATGAATTCCTGCTTCAACTAACTTTACAACTTCCTTTATAATCCAAGCCATCCTATTCGTTTTTGGTCAAACTCATAACCTAAGGTAAATTAATGTAATACACGAGACTTGCTGTTATAAAGAAACCTCTTATTAGATACATCTTATTAGCAACTAATTGTTTATCTTTATCATACGGCAGCCCTTAAAGGAATATGGAAATTGATGAATTACTACACACCCCTATTAACAGACTTGGTTTCAGTACTGGTTTTTGCAAAATTTGTGCGTCCATGAATTTCACCACGCTACTAGATGTAACTTCTATTTCGCCTGAAGAACTCATCAATAAAGAAGGGTTTAACTACACCTGGCTGGGGGAACTCAGCGGATACTTAGATAAGAAAGGATTATTGCATTTATTGCAACGACCGTAGGAAAAAATTACGGTTTATCCGCTGAACCATACGCTGTAAAAGGTCCCGTACGCGTGCGGCAGTATGCTGGTTGATACTGTAAAACTCTTTACTCAGACTACCGGGAGAAATCACCGCCTGTCTTTTAGTCTGGTAATGACCAGCAATACTTTTAAAAATGAACTTAAGATTCTGCGTAGCGAAAACACTTTCTTCATATAATAACTTGATCAGGCAGGACAAGTGTGCAACAGACATTTCCAATGGTATTTTGGGAACCGCCACTCCATCTTTATTACATAAAGCTTTTTCTGTCAGCAAAATCTCTTCCTGCAACCAATCCGTTATCATTGTCTTTATGGAAGGCCAAGCCGGATCATAAACCCAGTTTTTCACTTCAGGTGATGACATCATCAAGGCTTTCTGCTCCATTAGATAATCAAGCCTTCCATTTTTATCCCCAAGGTATCCAGCGGAATTCCGAATGCTATCCTGGAGATAAACCAAGAAGGAAAGGTTATTGAAATTCGAACGGACCAGTAACGAAACCAGCGGAATCTCCCCGGCTGTCGATAAAGCGTCGGATTCCAATAGTTGATTGGTGATATACCCAAAATAATGTAATGAACGAAAGCTAAATTCCACCGCCCCGATGTGATCAGACATCAGGGTAAACCACTTGGATAGGCATAAACTCAGAGCAGCATCAATATTACCCGACCGCAGTATTTTTTGGACCGCATTAATATTCCCGCTAAGTTGCGAGACCAGTCTTTGATGATACATTACAGGTGCAACTGCATCCTCGTTAAAATAGTTGGAACAGTAATTCTGCAGATGATCGATCAGCGCTAAAAATTCATTTTGGGAACTGAAGTATTGTTTTGGATTTGGCGAATGAGATAATCGAGTAGAGATAGTCGATATAACTTCAATGTGATAATGAAAATAACGCACCAGGCTGCTCTCGGGGATATTGGAAAATAATACATCTTCCCATGCTTGAAAGATTTGCCCGAACCGAGTTTTAAGATCAGTTCGGGCAGTTGTGTTGCTGTTGGAATATATTTGCTCAATCAAAATTTCTTCTATATCCTTCAGTTCATTTTTAAGCATAGCGAGGTGATTTCCTGGTGCGTCACGACTCAATTTACTTTTTGAAAATATGAGTGCTGGTTATTGTACCAGTAGCGGCGGTGGTATCCGTTTCTGATATATTACCGTTGCGCTGGAATGTCCCGTAGCGACTGTAAGTTTGTGTTCTTTTTTGCGGAAGTTTTTTGGATTTTGTCATGATTTCTATTTTTTATGTTTAAATTAATATGAATTTGATGTGAATGCACATTTATTACAGATCTCTAATGTTTCGAGGTATAAACAGCTATTTTAGCCATGGATTTATTTAAGCTTCCAATCAAGAAATTCTCATCTAACATACTAGCGATTCATGTTATTTGTTGGTCAGCCTTCATAGCGTACGAGCTTTCAATAGTCTATTTTACCATAGGAACGATAGAAAGTCCTTACATCTATTTTATTTATTACCCAATTAACATTTGTTTTTTCTACCTCTATGTGACGCTATTAAACCATACAATCATCGGTTGGAAGGTCAATTTTCTTAAATTGATTATCGGCTATTTCGTATTAGCTGTGCTGTATCTTTTGTTAAAGTATACAGCAGATTGTTTGTTGGAAGATCCACCCAACAGAACGGGAAAATCTTATGTATATATTGGAGCATTCGCTCCCCGGAATATAATAAGAGGTCTGAATTTTACCATATTAGGAACTTTTTATTGGTCTGCCAGTCATATTTCATATTTCCACAAAAAATTTCAACAATCTGAAAACAAAAAGCTAGCAATAGAAAAAACCAATGCAGAATTAGAAACACAGCTAGCGAAAACACACAACGCATACCTCCAACAACAGATCAACCCACACATGCTCTTCAATGCTCTTAACTTCGTCTATAACAATAAATCTAATACCAGCAGATCCGCTCACTGTTGCAGATCTTGCATGATCATTTAAGTCATCGAAATCATCTCTGAAGTAATTCTTTAAGTTAATAGTTGAATTAAGATCAAGGTGATATTGTGGGTCGTGACTACGAGGATTTATTGACTGTCCTGAGGTAAATATACCATTACCCCTAGAGGTATTTCCAAAATTATCCCACCAAAAATGGATGGAATAATTGCTTGGAAGGGCTTGCGCTTTTGCTTTTGTATTAACAGAAATTATTGCTATCAATACAATTGATAAGATAAAAATACTTTTACGGTTTATCATTAGTTTTTCGTTTAAAAAAGACGTTGGTTTGTCTTAACCCTTCTTCAAACATAAACTATTTAATGTTAAATTGTCTAAATAAAATACAAAACCAGTATTTCTAAATTGACCATGAACTTCTGCAAAATATAGCATATGGAAAGTTTGAACCACCTATGTTAGGTGCTTATATCTACCTAAAAAGCAAAGAGACAAAGGATGATCAACTGTTTCGGACAATCGTTCAAAATCTTCAGAACAAAATATTGGTAGAGAACCTAGATGCACCTGATCTGTGGGCTCTTAATTTACTTAGCTATGAACACTTTAACGAAACGTTCACTTCTGAGTCCAGAACATCCATCAACGGTACGCCAATGCTAAGAATCGCTTATGATACAATTAAAAGGGCTGCATCCAGATACAGATGGCTTGTTCCAGAAGGAAGTTTTAATGATCTGCGCATTGATCTTTTAACTGCCCGTTTAGTAGTAAATTTCTTTTTTTCTTTTTGGCGTTTTAATAACGGATTCACCCGGAATAAAGTTATTCATCAGTGGCAGCGTTGCCGGTTTTATTCTAAATTGCTCGCTCCATGCAGTCGATTTGCTTGTGTTTTTCTCGTCGCAGTGCTCTTCAGTATAACGTACCACGACATCTCCCGTTGATAAATTGTAATCAAATTTGGTAAAATTATCGCAGGGCGCACCAAAATTTACCTCTGCACCAATTAAATACCAGTTGTTGTTCTGGAAGCGATACCGATGTCTATAATTCCATTTGTCGCGGCTTCCACCAAAATGCTGAATAACAATCGCTCTTCTTTCGATCGAAATTCCGGCGTATGGATTGCCCATCATACCTCCGGCCTGATCTGACAATAAGGGCGAGCTGGTTTGATACCACAGTTGCCATTTAGCGTTAGCTTTTTTAAATATAGCCAAACACTGAATTTTGCCCATATCTCCGTCAATCGGGGTTTTATAACTGATTACCGCTTCATCACCAGTAATATTATCAAGGTCTCCATAAACGATATCGATCACTTTCCAGAGTTTGGGTGTAAATTCTTTAAGGTTGCTGGCCTGCCTGATTTTTATTTCTTCATCATAATTTCCATTTGCCAGGGCATCATTATATTCACTTACCTGTTTTTGCTTTTTCGACGCCCATTTTGGCATTTCGGTTTCAATATTTTTGAATTCTCCGGGCATTTTAGGTAGGGTAAAAATCCGCTCTTTTGAAGTCGGGTTTTGATAGATTATTTCCCTGATTTCTATCGATTGCAGCTGTTTTTGTCCGTATACACCGTTTTCGAGTGGTTGATAATAGGTTCGTTTTTCGGTCCAGTTTCCCTTTGCGTCATAAACGTAGGTAAAATGGGTAGGACTTAATACGTTTCCGGTATATTCTGTCATCTGTTCAAAAATGGGGTTTTCATGCTGATCATATTTTCTTACCATTCGCGACGATTTTTCTGTGCCCAATCTATGGTATCGTTGTTCGATACGTTCTTTATAATTATTGCCGTAGGTGTATTCTGTTCTGTTTTCTAATGTTCCGACAGGTTTATACCATATTTCCGACAGTAAAAAGCCATTTTTATCGTACGTTGAAACCACTTCACGATCATTGAAAACGTAACCTTTGGCTAGAATGGGTTTGAATTGCCCGTTTATCAATTCGAATTTTTCCAGCTTTGACTGGTATTCGGGCCTGGATTTGCTGAGTTGAGGAAGTGCAAAGTCGTAAGTTTTAGTTGGGCGTGCAACCGAATCAGCGCCATATTCTGTTATTATCACATTGATATGCTTTCCATCAGTAACCTTTAAATATTGAATAAATGCCTCATAAACAAAAGGTTTTTGAGGTAAGGTAAAGTATTTTACCTGCGCTTTCAGCACTCCGTCCTGATCATAAATCAGCCAATCTCGGTTTGTTTTGTTTGCATTTTGCTGTAGTTCCTTTAAGATCAGGTTTCCGGTTTTACTGTCGTAATGATATTTCTCAGTTGTTTGAGTTTGACCATAATACTTTACACGATATTTTTTTCTTCCGTCTGGCAGGTATTCTGTATAACTTTCCGGCACATAGGGTTTTCCGCCAATCATCCTGATGTTTTGGCCAGGACCATTTTTAAGTTTAGCTTGATAAATTTTAGCCGAATAAATATTACCACCTTTGAAATTGGCCATATCTTCATAGGCGCTGTTGATTACAAAATTATCGAGGTTGTTGTTGATTACATTTGGCTGGCTCTGCCCGGAGCAGGCAAAATTAAAAAATAATAGGCCAGCAGCTGAAATGTTTTTTAGAACGATTGATAGTTTCATGTCTTTCATATTTATAAATCAATATAGTGTTATACATTTATTAATCTGATGAAGTTTGAAAATCGGTTAGTTTGATCGATTCTTCGCGAAGTTTAATTAGGATATTGATTTTGATGGCATAAATCTCAGTACCGCTGAAATTGTTTGCGGATTAGCCAGCCAAAGACTGAAATTATACATGTAAACGCAAAATATTTTTTTTAAACCGAATATAAGTGATAAGATGTACATCCATTTAACTTATCCATTTTCCGTCTATTTAAAATGATGAAGATTCCAAAATTGAATATTTTACTGGAATGGTATGCTAAAAACGTTTCTAATATTTATTCTTATACCAGAGTAAAATGTTCAAAGATTTTTTAAACCTCAGGTTTCAAGCAGTGATATCATAATACTTCCAACTAAGTTCATCAGTATCAAAACCATATACAATACTAATTTTTAAGTATTTAAATCCCAATCGTCCTATCAGAGGTATTGAAACTACTTTCAATAATAATATAGAGCAGTTTGTCAATACGAAACGGATAAAAAGGCAGCTAAGCTAATGCGGCCATCCATCTCTCCTCCCACCAAAAGACTATGGCATAACGGACTACTTCCCTAAAGCGGGTACTTCAACGAAACTGGTCACTCCGTTTCGGATCAAACTCTACGCTAATGTTACTGCCGGGCACAGGGCAACCGACTAAATTTTTCCTTTCCACCGACCGCATAGAATCACCAACCCCAAAATTTCTCCCCTCCCTCAAGCGCCTACTTTAGCCCAGTCCAACAAGAAACCAGATCCTTTCAGGCACAGCATCTGCCTGCGAATCTTCATGCGGTAAAGCAACATAAGGCAGTCAGGATGCGTTAGTCAGAGTGAACATCTCCCACAATCATCGTTATTTGTGGTAACTATTGATTTTTTTTTGTATTTATCATATCTTAGCTTAAGTTATACTTATAAATACACTACTTACTATGAAAATTTACAAAACATTATTGTTTGCCGGGCTTTTGTTCGCCTCAACTTCAATTTCGGCACAAATTGTGACCGGCCAATGGCAACCTGTTGCCCCTAATGACGTCCAGCCGCTTAGCCCCCTTCCCCAGGAAGGCTTATTTGGTTTCTACCAGGAATGGAATGGTACCGGTAACCTGGTACTGACCTATGGGAATCATTCCACAAAGGCTTTGAACCTCAAAAAAACCACTCCAAGCGGTGCAAATGACAGAATTAAATCAATGGTACTTCAAGGCCCCTTGAGTAATACCCAAATTGTGGTATTTGATAACCCCGATGGACAAACAGATGATGATTATGCTGTTATTAAAGTGGAAGGAACTTTACCTCCGGGAATCCGGGTGGTCATTCCAAGCTTCGACATTGGTGCAGCACCTGGTGTTTTCTGGGACGGCGGTAATGGTAACCGGGTTGTTGAATATTTTTACTACCACAATGGCTTAGACGGTAAAATTTCTCATATTAGCCGGGCAGTGGGCCAATAAAGCGTTATCAATTATCGAAAAATCACTATTACAGGTAATAGTGATTTTTTAGCTTAGATTTTTACAATTAGGGTAGATGAGTTTTATCAGTGAATATGGGACCATTACGCCATTGAGTTCTGACATCAATGTCCATTGAAGATTTGCCCGAAAGCTAATGCCAATACCTGCTGTGCTGGTCCTTCAGTACCCAGGCATTACTATACTCGATATGCTTAGATCGACAAATCATTTCCTACTGACCCTTTACCGTCAATTTGCTAATATACAAGCCAGCAAAACTTTACAACAATTTTCGTTTCCGGTTAGATGGGGTCAATTCACTCTGGCTTTTCCATTAAAGTCACATTTATACCACGGATGATGAATATAGTTGGATGATCAGGCACAAGAGTTTTACAGGGAAATACCCTTTTCGCCTTTAATAGACAAACTCCCGTGCCTGCAGATAATTTAAATACCATAAATAGCCTTCACCCAACCGGCATCTTTGGTGGACGGGGATTTTGTACCACTCCAGGAATTATCGATCCAGGTGGAACCATCCAGTCGTGTCGTAGTTGGAAGACTGCTATTGATCGCGCCATATCCATTGTATGATCCATAAAGCATAATTGAACTGATGTCAAAAGTGGTCCCACCATAATTCATGCCGGTAAGTTTATTATATCCCGATTGTGCTGCCGTAGTGATATTATCCCATTTTACAGCGATATAAGCATCACGATCTGCACGCAGCTGTTCATGGTGTAAACCGATGGCATGACCCAGCTCATGAACAACAATGCCTTTAGCCTCCGGATTCGAAAGATTCATTGTCGCCCCGCTAACATAGCCCACAGTACAATTATTCGCACTTCCCGGCTGTATAGTCAGGTAATAGCCCGAAGTTACCGCCTCAAAGATAATTCCTGATTTTGCGGTCCAGTCGGCCATGGCTGTCAAGATAGTGTTTGTCTGAGCAGTAGTAAATCCAGAGGCAAACCTATAGGAGACTTTGTGGTTTGGCCACTTGTATGCTCCTGCCGGCCCGTGTCCTTCGGTTGTAACTTCCGGTAGTTTTGTGGTAATCTGTTCATCTGGAATAACCATATCGCCATTAAAAATATTTCTACCGTCAACTCGCTCGTAACTGATTAACGAGCCCAGGTAATAGCCCTGCCTCAATTCCAGACTTTTTGCAGCAGGGTTTTCTTGCGCTGAAACCTGTTGCGCGTTGTTGTCATTTTTTTTGCACCCCAGTGAGAGCAATAGCAATACCATAAAGGATAACGCAAATAATATTGTCTTTTTCATAGTCATAAAAATGTAGTTTAAATACTAATTTAATGTATTTTTTTTTACAATTAAAAACAAAACTTTCTGTCTGCAGCTGGTTAACTGTTGGCAACGGCTGTTTGATTGATTAGATTTAGTACAGGTGTTAATCTAAAAGAAGATTTGCAATCGTGTTGGTACGGTATTGTAGCACATCGGTGAATTAGCCCTCCCCATTTGCTTGCTCAATGAACAGTCGGTATTTATTTTGACCGTATTGAGTAAACTTTGCAGGGAAAGCTTCCGGTTATTAAACTTAGTTGATTAATAAAAATTTAAAAGGCCGAAGCTTTGTTCCTAAGTTAATAGGTGTTATAGATCAGGTTTTAATATACTTGCTCTTTTAGACTTCTGATGAGCGGATCATCGGATCAAGTGAAAAGGGCATATTGGCATCTCAAGGGTAACTACTGTTATTGAACCTATCATGCCTACTGGCTTTCCAGATAGATAAATAGCTACGCGCATCCTTAAACCGCTTTTTCAATGGACTGGAAGACTTCCTTTCAGCAAAAGATATTGTTAGCAGTCAGAGTCAAGTATCCCGCTATCGAAAAAAAATACGATGCTATTCTGTATAGGCTGGTTTATAACCAAAGTTACAAAGAAGAGTTTCAGGCTTCCCTTGAAGAATGGCGCGGCGGCGAAACGCCAACACAAACTTCCTGATCAACTCGTCAGATGATGAAACCGTTAATATAATGAGCGGATAAAGATTTCAAAACCGAAATTCCAAAAAAACTTTTTTTGCTCGTAAACACATTGCCCTCACGTCGCATGAGCACATTTCAATTTAATTAAAATCAAGTCAGGGCAATACTAGTAAACCGTATACGAAGTCTTAAAATTGCGGCTACCTATCCGCTCATATCTTGCCCTAGCGCATATAAATTGACGTTTGGATGCTTGGATGAACAAATTAGCGCGTCAGGCCTGGCCGGGTAAACATGCCGGCCTCCCTAAACTGGAACATAGGCTGTGACGGATTGGGTAAATATTTCATCAATAGGCGTTTATGCTTTCATCCTAGCCATAAATGTTTTATCTTAGGCCATAACAATCTCAATCTTATTAACGTGACACTACTCTTCCTCTCGATCAGCCCGATTACAGCCTGGATAATTGTACTCACCGCGCTGCTGGCCGGCATTTCCGTTCCCCTTAAAGAAAAGGATACCAAACTGGAAAAGTTTATTCAAAAATACGGCCTCAAAACCAAGGCTAGCCTGGTTACCGTTGTGCTGGTCTGCATTTTGAGTCTTTGGAATGAACATAATAATAACCGGGAGAAGCAAAAGCAGGACAAGGAATCGGAAGATTTACGTCAAAGCCTTAAAAGCTTAAGTAGTGAGAACACCTTCATTACGGTTAACCTTAAGCAAATGGGCATTGATTACCGAAATGGGCAGTTCTTTCCGGTTACCCGGGTGGCTCGGGAACTGATTTCGGAGATGAACAAAAGCAAGGCACCTGAGGCTACTTTTGCGTTGAATTTTAATTCGCCGGTTATCAAAAAATATATCCTGGGACATACAAGCCTTCGGTACGCGCGGGAATCACCGCTGATCATCAAGGTGGGTTATAGCGGGAGGATCGCTGAAGATCTCAATGGTTTGCACTACTACCCTGCGGGATATTTGACGATTGAAATTGACCAATTGCAAAGGAAAATGATCACTGACATCGAGCTTACCCAAACCTATCCAAGGGGCGCCAGAGAGTCGGCTATACAGCAGGATTTGCAAGCCCAGCTCGAAGCGCACATTCAAAACCAACCACAAAAAATCGCTAAATACATTCTCAAATGCTTAAACTAAGATACTTATGCTGCCTGTTCTTGGTATGCTGCAATATTGCCTTAAAGGCGCAGGAAAGAAATACGATTGTGTTGCATGCCCGCGATGCACCGGTGCTGTTGCCGGTGGTGGAAAAAATCCTGGATACGATGACCTTCAGGGGCAAAAAAGTATTTGATGCAACGACTAACCTGAATGAGGTATTTTCGAATATTGAAAACGACAAATCCAGCGCGGCCGCATTTATCTTTTTGACCAACAAAAACCTGAGACTCTCTAAAAAGGATATGTTGCTCTACGATAGTCTGGCTGCTGAAATTGCCAATTATAAATATTTTCTGAACATACACATTAATAAGATCAATACCATGCTGGAGATTCAGTTTTACCTTTACAAAACCAGCAACCTCGGGGTGAAAAGGCGCATTGGGCCCAATGACCTGTTAGCCTCGGCTAAGGTGAGTAAACCGGAATACTACACCTCCTTTATCGTTGATCTGGTTAAAAATGACTATAATGAGCGCATTTATTGGGAAGTGACCAAGATGTTTCCCTATTATAACGAGTTGCCCAGCGCCGTGATTTCAAGTCAGCAACAGCTTAAAAAGGTATATGACCTGGCCGTCGGGGATACTTTGGCCTTTGCAGGTGATTATTCTACTGATCGGGAAACCTACGCTAAAAACCTGAATTTTACCTGGTCGAGAAAGCGAATTGACACTGGGGTCAAATCGCCTGCGACCGGCAGGTCACTGGTTTCAGACCGGAGCGCGTTCAAGTTTATCGGACATGAAGCAGGCAGGTTTAGAGTATACCTTTCGGTGTCTGATGGTGCGAATGTTTCTGCGGAGGATTCAGTTGAGGTAAGGGTGAACTACAGGCCCAAGATCCAGGTCAGTTCGACTAAGGTCGTGCGTTATACTTACGGTACGGTCTTTCCACTGAGAAATTATGACCCTGGGACTTTTTTTGTGAAAGTGGAAAACTTTTCGAGGCCTTTTCCAACGCTTCATATAGAAAAGGATCCACTTGATTCAATTAGATTCGAGGAAAAACGTAAAAAAACTCTCCGTTATCGCCTGACATCACTTGCGTTTTCGCGCTTACCTAACCTGAGTTGGATCAATAACGCTAAATCGGAACCGAAACCCTATTCACTGGATACCTTGTCCAATGGTTATTTAATCAAAATGGATCGGGCGGAAGCAATGGAAGATTTATGGGCGAGCTATGAGGTATCGGTTTCCAATTATAACTTAGGAAGTGATAAGGTAAAAATAGTCTACCAAAATATTGTTTACTCAGCACCTTCGCTTTATGTAGCGTACGAAAGTTTTTCCTTCGGGCGCTTTTCGTTAAACCGGTTTGAGCAGAAGCCTTTTACAAACAGGAGGATGTTAAGGGTGGGAATCGCATATAATTTTATTGCAGAATTTTCCAGAAGAAGGGGAATTTATGGCACCTTTAGTTTTGGCAGTACGAAAGCCAACCTAGTAGAGGGCATGGATGTGGACGCCCCTTTGGAAACTACCCTTTATTTCAAACTTGCGAACTTTTTCCCGGTTGTATTTGGCGCTTATGGCCGGCTGGTCAATGTGCGCACGGTGTATATTGAGATCCCCAAGTACATTGAGGTAAAAGATAATTATCGGCTAATCGCTGGTGGTATTCTGGGATTTTACCTGCATCCGAGTAAGAAGTTGCCATTGGCGATTGTGGCAACTGCCGGGGTACAGTTTTCGCCAATTAGGGTGAACGGACTCGAAATTGGATATGGATTTTCAAATATTGGCCTTAAATATTTTTTTCGCGGCTAGTGGATAGCTGGCAGTTTAGCCGTTGTCCTTCCAGTCGCCGCGTCCGGTGAGACAAATCTCCCTGATCAGCCCGGTGACCACAAACCAGAGCTGCTGCTGCACCTCTCCTTCCCTAAGTGTGTTTTTTAATGTGAAAAAACGGCAAGGAAACGATCGTATGCTCCACAGCGTTTTTAAAATCTCATGACAACGGGTAAAAGCCTTCCGGGACTTTTAGCAGCTGCCCAAAGCATTTCTTACTGCCCATAATTTAAAAAGCTATGCGTCCCGACCAAAAAAAGGGAGCCGCGGCTCCCTCCTGTATCCAAGAATCCTATAGGATCCGTTTAAAGAACGATGGCTGAAATGATCGGTTAAAAATTGATTATTTCAGGACTCAAGATATGCCCAAAAGGAGTAAAAAAGGAAGTTTATTATAGGAAAGCCCTTCACCACTATACGAAATCCCAAAAATGCCAGGCAATATTTGTCTCTTTTATACTCATATACTTGCTGATTTAAAAGACAATTCCGATATTGGTAAGACATCTAAATTTCTTTCTATGGAACTTACCAGTATCGCTATCGATGATGAGCCGCAAGCCCTTGCCGAAATCGGGGAACTCCTTTCGCTTACTCCAGGGATCAACCTACGCGCAACTTTCAACAATGTAAACGACGCCATCCACAATCTTCAGGAATTCGGACCGGTGGATATCGTCTTCTGTGATATCAGCATGCCGGTTACCGACGGTATTAAAGGCGCAAAGATGCTGAAAGTCTATTGTGACCACTTGGTCTATATCACTGCACACCGCAACTACGCAGAAGAAGCATTTCACGAAGGCGCATCCGGATACCTGGTCAAACCCATCAACCATGAACGCCTGATCGAAAAGGTAGAACAGCTAAAGGAAACCCAGGAAAAAAACCGGCGGATAGAATATAGCGAAAAGAAGTTCGCCTTCATTACCGGAAAGACCAAGCATAGTTTTATCCAGGTGTTCTACAGCGAGATCATATACTTTGAGGCGCTGCTCAACCATATCAAGATCATTACCACCAGAAATACCGAGATCACCTATATAGGTCTTAAACAACTGGAAAGGGACCTGATGCGCCATCCGGACTTTATCAGGATCGGTAAATCGCACATGATCTCCATCAACTACCTGAAAAAAGTCGAAGGTAACATGGCCTTCATGAGCAACGGAGAATGTCTCTCAGTCGGGGAGAAATACCGGAACGCATTTACAGCAATCCTCCGGAAAGGCATGCTTAGCGGAGGTTAACGTTTGAAAAAACTGTAGTAGCCGTTGTCGTCAGCACTGTGGTCGGGTCTGTACTGGTGGTAGTCGGTTCTGTTGTTGACCTGATCGGCTGACTCGCACTTTTACAGGTGAACACGGTCCTTTTCTGAAGTTTTTTTGCTATGCTTTTCATGGCCTATTGCGTTGATTGACCAATTTTACCCCAGCCGGGCCGCCTGCACATTTTTACTATATGACAGACCTTAACGACGATATGAGATGCGGAATTTTAGCAAAACGAATTTCGGATCCACCTGATCTGCTGGACGGTTTACATCTTTTTAGAAGTCGTACTGGCGGGATTTATCGCAGGAAAACTCAGCAATTTCTTCCTGTATGTACCCTTCTACATCATCAATGTCGGCGTATTTTATCTGCACGCCTTATGGGTAATGCCCTTACTGAATAATAAGCAAAAAAATAGGTTGCTGTATTTCTCCTTGGCGGTAATCGTCGAATGTGTATTATACCTGGCCGCTGCAATACTGGTGAATTTATTTCTCGGCCGTATCGGGCTCAGGGGATCATCAGCATTAATGGTTAACTTAAAATACCTGGGCATCACGAGCTGGCGGGCAAGCATTTTCATCATATATGCCAGCGGTTACTATTACCTTAAACGACATTTGGAGCAAAGAGAACTTGAGCTGCACCGAACAGTGGAGATTGAAAGGCTAAGGATTTAACTGGTCATCGCAGAAAAAGACTTTCTTCGGGCACAGATCAACCCGCACCTGCTTTTTAATACCCTTAATTTTATCCGGCATGCCACCAAACACCATACCGCCGACGCATCATTCGCCATCTCCGCCCTAACTGATCTGATGGAATATGCACTGGAGGACAGCAAAAGCGATTATGTTCCCCTCAATAAGGAAATTGAACAGATGGAAAACCTGATTGAGCTGAACCGCCTGCGCTTCGAACACCTGCTCAACCTGAATTATACCAAAGATATCAGCAACGTAAAAGCAGTCATTTTGCCGATCATCCTCCTGACACTCGCCGAAACCTATTCAAACATGGGATAGTACACGATCCGGATAACCCGGCCAGTATTGAGATCCGTGCTAATGACCATCAAATCTTCTTCAGGACCAGCAACCTGGCCGCAGCGAACGGAAAGACTACAGGGGGACAGACTGGACTAAAAAACATCAGCGCCAGGCTTGCTCATGCTTATCCGCACTGTCATGATTTTGCTTATGGGACCAAAGGAGACCGCTTTGAGACGCAGCTGACAATTACTTTTAATTAAACAATCAAAGGGCGGTATGATATCAGTATCCGAGAGCGTTTCTAGACCTTGGCAGCATAAAACATTACCGGTAAAATTTCGGGCCGGAACTAAAGTCCGGCCCTTTCGCCACGCCTGCCCCTTGCGGTTAGGGTTTACTCTTGTGATCAGGATTCTTTGTGAAGAAAGGCACATCAACATACATCGAATCAATTGGCCGCATCGTTCATAAGTTCTGAATTAGCTTTGAAATTTGGAAGTACAATTGGTTAAGTAAACCCAAAATAAACCGGACCTGTCAAAAGACAGTATCCGGCTTTATTAACGCTCTCAATGACAAGATATAAAAAATAATTCACTATACCCACTTTGGACCAGAATTAAAAGCTTTTATAATAACCAAAATATATGCCATACTGAGAAACCTCAAATTTTCAAACTGATTTACCCCTTTCAAACTCTTTTGCAATTGGTTTTCCCTTATCTTAACCATCTTTTTCCCCATGATAGCCACTATTTCCAAGCATCCAAGCCAGTATCGGCCGTATAAAACGTTGTTCTATTCTTCTCTACAACAGCTCAGCCGACAAAACCGTAATGCCGGCGATGGTTCTTTGGCTTTACCCCAGATGAGGTATCAGAACAGCGAATAATGCTTATATTAGCGGCTTTAAAATTGATCGCTCTCATGAGATATAAAATCCCGTACTTCCTCAGGACACCTGCCCTGCTCTTGACCATCTTGTCTACGCTATTCATTCAGTCTTGCAAAAAGGAACCGGAAATCCTGCCTGTAAACCAACCAGCAGCCACTCCTCCCACCATTCAGGGACTCGCTAAACTTTTCACTGACAGCATCTCGGACCTGAGCAACTTCTCGGTTACCTTCCGTGGCAGGATACTCGACCAGGGAGTATCAGCTGTAAGCGAATCCGGGATGGTTGTTGATACGGTACCAAACGCCACCATCAGTAAAAATCTCAATAAGTTTAAAGCAACTCCCGATGCCTCAGGACAGATGAAAGTGATTGTGACCTACGTACCTGAAGGGACCACTTATTACATGCGCACCTACGCGGTTAACAGCGCCGGAACAGCTTATGGCAACGAGGTTGTATTTCACTCCCCTGAAGGGAAAAGTACCCTGGAGACCTTCGAAATCAAAACCCAGGAGCAACTTGTCGCCCTTGGCGCAAAACATTACACCAGCGTGCAGTCCCTGCGCATCGGCGGCACGGTGAGTGACCTGAGCCCCTTAAAGGACCTGGCCTTTGTTACAGGAGGCATGGAAATCAGCGGCACCAGCCTTTTAAAGGACTTCAGCGGGCTCGAACACCTGGAGATGGTCGGTACTAATTTCCCCAACAGCCTGCGCCTGGAGGGCAACCGGGGACTCATTTCGCTTAAAGGCCTCAATAAGCTCAAAATGGTCCGGGGCTATTTCTATATTCTTAGCAATCCGTTACTTACAGATCTCAGGGGCCTGGACAGCTACACGATGACCAATGCAGGGGAATTCAGGGTCGACAACTGCGCCAGTTTGCGTAGCCTTGACGGCATTGAAAGCATGATCTATTGTTATGATGGCCTCGCTATTATGAACAACCCGCTGCTAAACGACCTAAAGGCACTCCGGAACCTCAAAGGAACAACTGGTATCATTATCGGTGCCAATAGCACACTGACCAATTTAAATGGACTGGAAGGACTGACCCAGGTGGGCATTGGCGATCTGGAGTTTGCCAGCATCACCCTACAGGGCAACCCTTTACTGACGAGCCTTGAAGGACTTAAAAACATCAGTAAGTGCGGCAATCTGAATATTAACGGGAACGCTTCACTAAGAAGCCTCAACGGTCTCAACGCCCTTTCAGAACTGAACTATGTACAGGTCACCAATAACATTTCCCTGGCGGATCTTCAAGGGCTTAACGGCCTGAAAACGGTCAACAATAACCTAAAAATATGGGAAAACCACCAATTGGCAAATATGGATGGGCTTCAAAAGCTGGAGAAAGTAGGCCGGCTGGACATTGTAATGAATAAAGGAATAAAAGACCTCAGTGGCCTGGACGGCCTGAAGGCCGTTACCGGGCCAAACGGTTACGCCATAACCATCTCGCATAACGAAAACCTGTTATCCCTGCACGGACTGGAGCAGCTCGGCTCTTCTACCGAAGGGATACAGATCATGTATAATAAAAACCTGGCGGATTTCTGCCCGTTGAAACTATTAATGAGCAGCTATAAAAGTTACTTTTCGGCACTGGACAACAAAATCAAGATGGATCCGCAAATCCTGCAGAGCAGCTGCAAATAGGCATCTTAACGCATCCATGTAAAAAAAGTAACGTTGTTCGATCTTGTGGAGGATAATGTGCAGATTTCCATTCTTCCAGCAGCATCAACTCTGGGATCAAGCGGAACGATTTCGGCTCCCTTCCTAAACTCTGCGATGAAACCTCGGATATTATTATTTATATCTGGTTAATTGCACGACCTCATCTCGGCGTCCACCATTACTGGAAACGGTCAGCGGGTGCAACAGCGCTCATTTAAACAAAAGACAAAGCGGCTGACCCGCTCCCATTTTGCAATTAAGAGGCGCTTAGCACAGTCATTCAGCCAATATTATCTAAGGTTTAAAATCTGTTTCGCTTACGTCTGAATTGATCTTCAGCTCCACAACGTTCAGGGCCTGCAAACTGTTCTTGTTCCCTATTTTCATTTCGGATGCGAAGGTCAGGCCTGAATACTTTTGATAATTCAGGTAAATTGTTGTGGAAAAGCTGTTTTTGTTTACATCTTCAACCTTATCATCACGCTGCAGCAATTTGGTTTCCTTGTCAAAATACAACAGCTCAACCAACCCACTTTTCCGGGTTGCCTTAATTTTGTAACAGTCCTTTAGCCCCAGTTTTTCCTCATTCAGAAATTTAAGGGTCCAGAGTTCCGGCCTGATCCAGTCAAGTTCATTAAAAATATTTTTTCTATCAAACTTGTCTTTAAACTCAGCAAGATCGGCTTTTTTAACCGCACCATTAACGGTTTCAAAAGCCTTTTTCCCATCAAACCAGTTTTGAAATACAGTTCTGCCTTTGTATACAATCTTAAAACTACCCTTATTTGGCAACATTTCCCTTGTAATGTAATTGACCTCCCTACCCTCCGTTTCTGTCTTGATATCAGTGTACAATGTTGTAATACTACGGAGAAAGGTTTCTCCACCCATTGCCTCAATGCAATCTTTTACGATGACTGTGGGATCCGGCTTCGCGGCCTCCTGGGCCCGAAGCGTAACGCTGCCAAAAGCGGATAGCAACAGAATTGATATTATTTTGGGAAAGTTCATATTTTATTTTAAATATTAGGTATACTGATCGTACGGTTTTAATCTGGTTTTATCTCACGCAAAGCCTGCGACGGCTCGCTCCCTTCCGCACCCATCATTTTACCCGTCTTAAAGTCATACCCGAATTCATCATAATCCGCATTACCCTCTCCTTTTGGATTATCGCCATACTGATTGGGGCCAAAATCACCTGCAGCAAAAAACATCATCAGTCCGTAAAAAGGGACCAACTGCCACCAACCTGATCTACCCAGATCATGGCAGCGTTTTGCACCCTGAGAAATCAACAGATAAATAGGCAGAAGTAAAATAATCACGATCCAGCTGCCAACTGCCTTATTGTTCTCAAAAACCAGAACAAAAAAGTAGGTAATCATATAGAGAATCTGGGTTAAGGCAAATTCCGTACGACGGATCCTGCCATAAAAAGAAAGGGGGGCTTTGAACATTAGAGAGGTATTTATTTAGCTATTGGTTTGATGCGGACTAAAATACTGATTATTTGATCTGATCTCAAATATTTTTTTCACCTGATGGCCGGAGGCTGCCCCTGGTTGAAACCTGCTGACTACAAAAAATATCAAAACGAAGAACTTTTTCTCTGCCTGTTTCCTTTTAACGGCTTATCAGGATGTTTCCCTGTCTGTAATTCTGACCAAAGGTAGCATGGTGGCAAAGGTCCGGGATTTAAAATTCACAAGGCTTGAAAAATAGGTTTCCAGTAGGCTCAAGTTTAAAGACAAAAAGCTTTATGGACCAATCAAATACTAACCAACTGCTCCCGATCACCATCGTCAACATCAAACTCCTCATTCTTTACCTTATCTTCTTCCGACAACGCCCTACCTTCCGCCCTCGCCAAAATCTTCCCACACTCTTCCTCCAACAAAGCCGCAACCTCATTTTTAATCATCATATAATTTTCCACGATATCCCCATAACTCACCTCCCTCGGCCTTGGAATCGGCAAATAACCTTCCATCTCCTCCGCAATCGCCTGATGGTCATTCTGTATTTCACAATGAAACATTTTCAGTTTAATCTTCTCCTCCGGATTATCCGCCACAATGCCCACAAACTCCCCCGATGACAAAGAAGCGATCTTAGAAGCCGGCACCGCATAATCCATCTGCGTAGACCTCGAAATCGAAATATCAGAACTGTTGATACTTTTGCTTTCCTTATCCTGTACGATCTTTCCAAAATTCTCAGACAGTTTTTTCGCTGTATCCCCACTCACCTGCCCACTGATAATATTGCCTACAATGTTCGTGATGACATCCGCCTGCTCCTGCCCGTAATCCTTCCTCAACTGCGAAAAATCCTGCAATCCTAAGGTAGTTGCACATTTATATCCTCTCGCTACCGCAATATGACTGTCCATTCCCCCCACAAAAATCGAAGAATACTCATCGAAAACAATGCTACTTTTCAGCATCCCCTTTTCGTTCACCAGCTTTAACATCCGGTTCACATAAAGCGAAAGCACCGCCCCATAGGTCTGCACCTTCTGCGGATTATTGCCCATACAGACAATCTTCGGCTCCAGAGGGTTATTGATATCCAAGGTGAAATCATTACCGCTCAACACATAATACAACTGTGGTGAAGACAGCCTGGCCAGGCCAATCTTGGCCGAGGCAATCTGCCCTTCCAGTTGTGGCATCGCCTTGCGCTGCAAAGCAGAAATAAATGGATTGATCAATACCCTGATCTCCGGCTCTTCCTGCAACACCGCAAATAACCTGTCATATTCCGCCTGGATCAGCTCAATCGCATGCGGTAGACCGATAATGTAATCTTTTTATGAGAATCGACCAATGTAAAAAAACAGTTGATCGTGAGACCACTTTTTGACCATAACATAAAATCCAATATTGCAAGGTAAGATCCAAGCGGTATCTCTTTCTTATCATAAGAATAGTTTTTAGGGTCGAATCCCGCTTCTAAAGCAGGGAAGAATTCGAGGACTGTTGTTTCCATGTTATTTTGAATTTGATTTCAAAATTGGTAAGGAAAACACAAAGGTTATCCAATGTTGGGTAGATTGGTTGTTAGAAAAAAAGAGAACCTTTCCTTGTAAGCATCAAATTATGCTCAAATCAAAATTCAATAAGTGAAACAGAATATTTTCAATATGTTTAAAGGTCTAAATTATCAATCATGAAAAAATTCAAATCCAAAGGATTTCAAAATTTTGAATCCGCTCATTTTGACCTCAACATATTCATCAAATTTTCTATAGCTGCCGTAGATCATCTTTCAGATAATAATAGAAGCAAAGAGGAACTTACCAGTTTTGTTGCTCATTTACTTAATAATGCAGGGGAAAGATGGGGACTATCTAGATATGATGAGCCATTTGAAAAATTAACCATGGTTCGCTCAAGAATTACCAAATCGGGAATTATGTGGGTATACTCAGCATTTGAAGTATATGTAAATTATGCCCATAGTTATTGCGCAAATAGCGTCGAGGTTTCGGCAAATACAAAGCCTGAAATCCTCGAAGACAAAGTAAAAATTGAAGTACTGTTCGGTAAATATAGCTGGAACATTAATCAACTGGATTATTTAATGCCTTTGCTTAAATTCTATACAGAAGCACGGCATTGCATCGTACACAACATGGGAAAAGCAAATAATACCATGTTGAATATCTTAAGCTCCAATGAATTTAAAACCGCAGTTGAAAATTGGCCGACAGTTCTTGCAGGCAGAAAGCTATCCGCGCCGACATTAATTTTATCCGATGGCAAAATTGTTTTCAATCCACATCATGCGATAACCTATTCCGATATCTGCTGGAGGATCGCGCGCATTATTGACGAAAATATTTTTACAACGCTCAATATAGATCATTTTCTCTTAGAAACTGCTTCGAGTAGATTGGATAAGTCAAATATTTTAGGAACAATAGAGCGAAAAAACATTTACTCCTATTTGAGAAATTGTCTAAACCAAGACCTCAATATCTCCCTAAAGGATGAGGAAATTAAAGAAATTCTCGAAACTAAATTTGTTCTAGACGAATTGAAGATAAAATTTAATACGATGAAAACTTTTCTGAAAAAGACAGAGATTGAAACTCAAGCTGCAGATAAAAAGTCTAGAAAAAAAAGTCATCATAGATAATGCATGGATAGATTTTTCTGATTAAGCAATTCTAATTGATTGATGTCTTCAATGTTTTTCTTAACAGTGAAATAATCACTTATCTCCTAATGCGATCTTTTTTCTATACTTGTGCCAAATTTACTGGTATTATCGTTTATAGTTTTGCCTTTCTGAAACGCTCACACAAAATTTTTATTCTAGAAAAAAGTTTATCAGGCTCAAGCGATGCCCCATAGATCATGAACTCGCGCATAGACTTGTAATCAACCTCATATGCTACGATATGACTTTCGGGCGGATGAAAATCGATTACATTATGCGCTAGGCCATCATAATCAACCCCTTTGAGCGCACTATAGTGTTTTCGGTGATCAATAAGGCCGTAATAGAATTCGGGATCAGAAAGCGCTTCCTTCGCAAAAGGCGTATCCATCATTTTTTCCAGGTCATATAAATGACGGGACATCCGTTCGGTACGTATTTTATCCTTATGTGGCTTTGCAAACTCCTCATGAAGCAAAAAAGCCTTTTCCAGGAAGGTTTTGTGAGGCTTTACGGCAGTCACCACAAAGGGATCTTCCAGATATGCCTCATTTGGAAAATATTCATAAAGCAGGCTTTTTATCTTTACCGGCAAATGAGGCTCTAGCTTGGACCTTACACTCACCTCGATCTTGACCTCATCGGGAAGATAAGGGTTCGGGTCAAATAGAGACCTATACCTTAAAAAAAGTACTTGGGGATCTTTATCCGGCATTTCCGCTTTTACCTCCTGTGCTTCCAAGGTAAAACTACCCTCGGCAAGCCCCAAGCCAAGCAGTTCAATACGCAGCGCTTCCATCAGATCGTTTCCTGTGAACTCGCACCCGCCTTTTTTCAGTTTATGCAGATAGCCCCTGGAAGGACTTGTCACATATTTGATTCCAAAAGCTTCTGGATCTAAGGCTAGATCGATATCTTCTGAAAACCTGTCTATCAGCTTTCAGCATTTGGATAAGGAAGTCCCTCCTTTAAATATTAGATATCCAGCAAAAGGCGTCTGGAATAGCGCCTTGAGAGTAAGGGTTACCCACCAATCTTTTTCAATAGATTTAGCAATAATCCCACTTGAATTCGAAGCTTGGTTTAACGATGTTCTCCGTTGATCATCGGTCAGTTTAAGCCACTGGATCATCTGCAATAATAAGTTTAGTTATATATTCTGCAACTTGAACAGTCGCCTTTTTTAAATCCTGATTAAGAGTCTGTGCATTTTCCAGTTTCAACAGCTCTTTTAAGCGCCTTTCCATCGCCTCATCAATGTTATCAAGACCAAGCTCTTCCAGTGCCAAAATGATCAGGCTACTATAGGTCCCCTTCAATGACAGCTTTTTAGGTGTAGTGGCCTTGAACTTAATAATGTTCTTTCCAATTTTGATTTCCCTTGCTGTACCATCGGTTAAATATACCAGTTTGGTCGGTACCTGCATACTAAGGCCCAATTTATGAAGCGCATGAGCACCAGCAGGCTTTATCCTGACCTGATCTTTTTTAGCCAGGGAAATAGCTACCTGCTCTGCCGAAGGCAGTATCTCTCCAAAAATCGGATCTTTCTTGGGCAGTACATAAATGCCATGGCCCAACCTTCTGAGGATACCTTCCTGTGCAAGCCTGGATAATGTCTTTTTAACAGCATCATGGTTCCCCTTTCCCCTAAAATCGACAGGAAAAACCAACTCGCCCCTTTTGTAGCGTTTGATCGAGTTTTCTATATTGGAATGAATACTAGGCAATTCTTTCTTAAAGCAAATATAATACTAAAAATTATTTTGTCACCATTTTTTTGTATAAAAGTGACAACTGTAAAAATAAAACGTCACTTTTTACTCAAAAAAAAGTGACAATTACAAATAATAAAACAAACATAAATAATTAGTATACAGATATTTAATATTAAAAAATAAAATACTAATATTAAATTGTAATGGATTATAAACATAGATATGAAAACTATAAATAGATGGGTAATTTTTACTCTTGTATCTATCGATAAAAACACAGAAATTTGGATCATAATCATACCTTTTGTAACTTGGTATATATACCAAGTTACAAAAGGTAGCAATTAGCTCGTTTTCTTATATTCCGATAATAATAACAGTCTGAATCTGGGTCAAGAAGGTAAAACCGGCTGATTAAAAAAATGATACAATATAACTCTTAAAAATTATTGAAGCACCTGATTACCATCTATGGCGAATCGTTCAAGACTTTCAATGGCAGCAGGCCGTATCGAAAAGAAGTTGCAACAGCGGTCCCCCCTGGTATTTAGGGCAAATGAACTCTATACCATTTTTCACAAATTTAGAGAGACATGGAACTTACCAAAAAGTTTAGGAGCCGGCACATTCTTGGAAAAGCTGATAGAAACAGGAGTTATTGACAGCTGCTACCTTGATTTTGGCGCAGAAATCTTTGAGTTCTACTATATCGAAGGAATCTCAGTCTATCATCTGATAGGTTATGGCGTCACAAGATCCTATATGTCCCACCATTCCGCCCTTTATTTATGGAAACTCTCCGCTCAGGAAGATACCATCATTTTTGTCAACCAGGAACAATCTGCGAAGAAACCCGCATCCAAAAAAAGTGTGCTGATACAAGAGGCTATCGATAATGTCTTTGCCAATGCGCAGCGGGCAAGCAATTCTATAGCTTACCATGATCATCGCAATATTGTGCTAATCAAAGGCAAAGCGACCGGTATGCTCGGAGTAAAACTGTGGGGTAAAACGAAAAAAGACCGGGTATTGATAACCGATGTCGAACGTACACTTATAGACTGCGTTGTAAGGCCCAGCTACGCCAGTGGTGCCCACAATATTTTATACGCCTTTTTCATGGCTAGGCAAAAGAAAATGATTTCTGTAGAAAAAATGCTTGACTACCTGAAAACGCTGGATTATATTTACCCCTATCAACAGTCGATCGGGCTATACATGGAGCTTGCCGGTAACTATACCGAGGAAGAAATGGGCCTCTTTGATTTTGGCAGAAAAGAAATCAACTTTTATCTCGACTACGCGATTCAAGAAAAAAACTATCATCCACGATGGTGCGTATATTACCCATCTGAATTAGATAGATATACTGACTAGGGAAAAGCATTATCCTTTGCAGGTTACCTTAGTCCTACATCACTCCCTCATCCAAAAAACTGTAAAACCCGTACCTTGAAACAATCAGATGGTCATGCACACTTATCCCCAAGATATCCCCACCGGACTTCAGTTTCCTAGTTAAAGCCAGATCAGCATCACTCGGAGATAACTCGCCACTAGGATGGTTATGTGCCAATATAATTGCACTCGCACAGGCCTTCAGCGCCACTGCAAAAATCACCTTAGGATCTGCAGCCGTTCCCGAAAAACCACCCTGTGAAATATTCACTACACCCAATACCCTGCCCCTCCTGTTGAGCAAAATCACTTTAAACTCTTCCACAAGCTCCAACCTTCCATCATCCCAACGATCCATCAAAACCTCATAAGCTTCCCTGGAAGAAGTAACTTCTGGCAACTCTGCCAATTTAAACGCCGGACGGTAACTGATCTCAATCTCTGCTACTTTAAAACTTAAATTTTCCATAATTTTTCCGATTTAATTATGGCCCCCAGTAAGGTTCAGCTTCTGCCAAAGCAAAAGGAGGAACGGAATAAATGGGTAAGCGGGCAAAGGCTACAGGAGCGTTTATGCCGGAAATTCCTTTGCGTGCCAGAACTGAACCTTAACTTGGTTAAGAATTGAACAGGAACTCAAATGACATATTAAAAAGTTAAACCTTTCTTCGATTACCTACTGATAAAAAACGGGTACCTCTTTTCCCTAATTCCAATATTGGATATTTTCATAAAGAATTCAACCATAATTGCCTTTATATGCCTATCGATATGAAAAGAAAAATAAGGAAAAGACCAGGTAGCAAATTAAGGAAGAGCATTAACCACGTATCCATACCACTCGAACATCAATTCAACCCAACGCGCAGGGTAAGTACGGAACAGGCACAAAAAGTCTTATCGGACAGTGGTATAGATATAGAAAAAGAAGATGCAGCCAAAGTCTTGGAATTTATGTACCAATTGGCTAAATTGATTATCGACCAAAATTTTAAGAAATGAAAACTGCAGATTTATACATCAGGGTAAGTACAGATGAACAGGCAGATAAGGGTTATTCACAACGCGACCAGGCGGAGCGCCTGGAAAAATACTGTCAGGATAAGGGGATAATGGTCCGCAAAGTAATCTTTGAAGATCATTCGGCTAAGACCTTTGATCGCCCGGCCTGGACCAACCTATTACTCACGCTTCGCAAGCAGCGCGGGCAAACTGATCTAATACTTTTTACCAAATGGGACCGCTTCAGCCGTAATGCACCCGATGCCTACAACATGATCCGCACCCTAAAATCCCTGGGTGTAGAACCTCAGGCAATCGAGCAGCCGCTGGATATGGACGTACCGGAAAACAAAATGATGCTGGCCATTTACCTGACTGCACCAGAGATTGAAAACGACCGCAGGGGACTTAACACCTTTCATGGCCTAAGAAGAGCCCGTAAAGAAGGCCGGTGGATAGGCCTGGCGCCGACCGGTTATATCAACAGAACCGCTGAAAATGGCAAAAAATATATTGCCCTGCACGGCAACCAGGCTGACCTGATGGCCTGGGCCTTCAAAGAACTATCCAAAGGAAAATATTCCATTGAGCAGGTATTTAAAAAAGCAGTAGAAATGGGCCTAGTATGTAGCAAAAACAACTTTCTACGTCAGATCCGAAATACCATGTATTGCGGCATCATTCAAATACCGAGCTACAAAGATGAGCAGGCTTACACAGTTCGCGGGCTACATGAGCCTATCATCTCCCCCTCCCTTTTTTATCAGGTACAGGATGTCATCTCCGGCAAAAAAAACGATTTTAAAACCAAAATCCTTTCGGATGAAAACGTACCGCTAAAAGGATTTCTAACTTGTTCCAGGTGCACACGCACCTTATGTGGCAGTGCGTCCAAAGGCAGAAATGCATATTACTACTATTATCACTGTTCCTCCGCGTGTGGATGCAGATTAAAAGCAGAAATGGTGAATAAGGAATTCCTAAACTTTCTCAAAGATTATACACTGGATCAAAAAACCGCAGAACTCTTCAAACTTGTCATATTGGATGAATTTTCAAACGATTCGGAAAACAACAGGGAATATAAAGCCCGACTGGTAAAACAGCTCACCAAATCCAACAATAAACTCACCAGAGCACGGGAACTGCTTCTGCTAGGGGACTTAGAAAGCAGCGATTACAAAATCGTTAAAACAGAATGCGATGAAAACATCATCCGAACAGAGGCGAAGCTACAGGATTTTAGCAGGAAAAAATACAACAAGGCGCAACTCGAACTCATCTTAAATGATGCAATGGACACGATTTGCGATTTATACACGATTTACACCAAATCTGGCGTAGAAGACCAAAGAAGGCTGATTGGTTCGATGTTTAAGGAAAAATTCAATTTTGACAACGTACAACATCGAACCGCTGAAATGACGGAAACATTTAGTCGAATCTACCTGATTAAGAATCAAGTTAGGAGAAAAAAAGAAGGGGCAAAAAGTTGTTAAAAACTCTTTGCCCCATCAAGGGTGGCTGATGGGGCTCGAACCCACGACCCTCGGCACCACAAACCAATACTCTAACCAACTGAGCTACAGCCACCGTGTTTTTTGATGTCACAAAAGTACGACTTTTAACATTCCCTGCAAATATTTTTTTCAATGTTTTTACAACAAATTTTTAATTCCTTAACATTCAATTATTTGAAATTGAAAAAAAATTTCAGCAGCAGATAAAATAGGCAATTTTAAACCTAAAAACATAACTTTACTGCGTTTATGATCGAAATTTATACAGACGGAGCAGCTAGTGGAAACCCTGGGCCAGGTGGTTGGGGTACCATTTTAAGGGCAGGACAACACTACAAAGAATTGAGTGGTGGTTTTAGAATGACTACGAATAACCGCATGGAGTTATTGGCTGTAATAAAGGGATTAGAGGCATTAAAAAGTTTGAACCAACAGGTCACCGTTTATTCGGATTCGAAATATGTAGTAGATGCCGTTGAAAAAAAATGGGTTTTCGGCTGGGTGAAAAAAGGTTTTAAAGACAAGAAAAACAAAGACCTCTGGTTGAGGTTCCTTGAACTATATAAACTTCACAAAGTAAAATTCATCTGGATTAAAGGCCACAACGATCACCCGGAGAATGAGCGTTGCGACCGTTTAGCTGTTTTTGCTTCACAAGACAAGCAAAATCTGGCTATAGATACTTTTTTTGAAGCAGAAAGAAATAAAACAACTTTGCTTTAATCCAATCCACCGATAACATTTAAACCTTCCAGTTTAGCATCTACATTGTTTTCGATAGAGATCGATTTTGCCGTATATAGCAACATCATTTCTTCGGCTTTTTCGACCATTTTTTTTGATCCGATAAAAATCGGTACCCTTTGATGCAATTCAGTTGGGTTAATGTCGAGTATACGTTCAAAACCTGTACTGGCCTTACCTCCTGCCTGTTCAATAATAAAAGCCATTGGGTTACATTCGTACAACAACCTTAATTTTCCATTAGGCGAACGTGAGGTTGTGGGGTAAATATAAATTCCCCCTTTTATTAAATTCCGGTGAATATCGCCTACCATCGATCCGATGTAACGTGAAGTATATGGTCGTTTTGTTGCTTCATCCTCAACCTGGCAATATTTGATGTATTTTTTTACGCCATCGGGAAAATGCACATAATTCCCTTCATTTACAGAATATAAATAACCCATTTCGGGTATTTTCATTTGAGGGTGCGAAAGACAGAATTCACCGATTGATGGATCAAGTGTAAATCCATTTACCCCTTTTCCGGTCGTGTACACCAGCATGGTTGATGAGCCGTAAATAATGTAACCCGCAGCAACCTGTTGTGTACCTTTTTGCAATACATCTTCCAAACTGGCTCTCCCCTCAAGGGATTTCCTTCTGTAAATAGAAAAAATAGTACCAACTGCAACATTCACATCCGTGTTTGAAGAACCATCCAAAGGATCAATGCAAACAATATATTTGGCATTCTGCGAAACCGGCGATTCAATATGAATGATCTCATCTTCCTCTTCAGTTGCTACGATACAGCATTCACCACCACTGGTTAGTGCGGCAATAAACTGCTCATCAGCATAAACATCTAATTTTTTCTGTTCTTCTCCCTGAATATTCGTAGTGCCCATATCGCCAAGAATATCAACCAAACCTGCCTTATTAATTTCGCGGTTTACGATTTTTGCGGCAATGCCAATATCTCTTAGCAGCCTGGAGAGTTCACCTTTGGCATAAGGAAAATCTGCCTGTTTTTCTATAATAAATTGTCCTAGTGTTTTAACGCCACAAACCATACTTAGTGTAAATTTTACATTATCTACCTGATAACTCTATGACCTCTAAGGTATGAATATTTTCATCAGTAATGCAAAATCTAATCAGGGTTCTCACCTTGTGCCAACCATGTTTTCCGGCTGCACCGGGGTTTATATGCAAACATTTAATCTTTTTATCGAACATTACTTTCAAAATATGCGAATGCCCGGTAATGAATAATTTAGGAGGGTTAGTGTATATTTCTGGTTTTACAAAAGATGAATACCTACCCGGGTATCCGCCTATGTGGGTCAACCAAACATCAACCGCTTCGCAGCTAAATCGATTTTGTTCTGGAAAGGCTGATCTAATCGCTCCATCATCGATATTTCCGAACACCCCACGCAAAGGCTTAAAAGCAGCTAAAGGTGCTGCAACATTGGGACCAAAATCTCCCGCATGCCATATTTCATCCACCCCATCAAAGTGCTTAAAAACGGCATCGTCTAAAAAACCATGGGTATCAGAAATTAGTCCTATTTTTTTCATTTTGTAAAGTTAATATCCGCTGCGTTTTACACCTTTATTTACGGGTAAATTATTTTTGCCCCTTTTTAAAACAGCTATAAAAGAGATGCTTTTTAGCTTAAGCGGCAACAAATCCCAACGAATCATTCTTTTTTTTAATTATAGGATATTATCATAGACACAGCTCCAAATCAGGACTGATAATGGGTTGTCTTCTAATTTTGCCTTACCTGTTTAAATGTCCCGTTAGGTTGTATAAACGAAACGGACGAAGCTTTTGATACGCCCTCTTTCTTCTCGAATTTTAAACTAAAGCCTTTTAAATTTTTAAAATTAAAAGTATCGTTTCCTACTGATATGGTTTCATATTCTGGCTGACCGGGTACTGAAACAAACAAAATTTTGCCTTTTAAATATACCTTAGCCATCCCCTTTTCTCCGTAAGTACCCGTATAACTTTCTAAGTCCGCAGCACTCAACTCAACAGTTCTTGGTTTGTATGTAAAAATGGCAGGTTTCATTCCCCGCTCAAGCGGAATACTGATTCCTTCAATTTTGCCGTCCTGTCCGCTGATAAAATTAAAACGCAGATCACTTTCTGCCGTATCAATCTTCCCTTTTTTATCGATACCGCTGATGCTGAACACATCATAATGATAGTGCCTAAGCAAAAGTTTCTCTTTTCCCATCATAGCAAAAAGCGAATCGTTTTTAAACGATACATTGATCACACCATAAGCAGGGTTATCAAACAGGCCATCGTAATCTTTTAAAGGATGTGAAGGTTTGGTATTTAGAACATGGGGATTTTCAGCTGTTTTTTTTGCTGCCTTTTCTCTTTCTTTCGCCTCTTTTTTTGCTTTAATCGCTCTACCATTCCAGTCGATATTTTTCAGTTCCAATACCCTGTCGGCAATGCTGCTGTAAACAATTTTAGGAACATTAGAAGTATTCTGATTGGTTAAAACCACAATACCTATTTTATCCGTAGGAAAAAAGGACACACTTGCAGAAAAACCATTGATGTTGCCCCCATGCTCTACCATATAATGCCCACGGTACGAACTGATCATCCAGCCAAAGCCATAGGTAGACAGGTAAATATCCTTATCCGCTTCGGGTAAACCAGCCCCTATTACCATCTGAGAGCTTGCAGCCTCTCTTATATAAGAAGTGGGTAAAATCTCTTTTCCTTTAAAAGATCCCCCGTTGATCCACACTTTTAACCAGTGCGTCATATCGTTTACACTGCTATTGATGCTTCCGGCCGGCCCCATTCCATCAATATTAAAATAATCGATTTTTTCGATTGCGCCTTTATCGTTTATGGTATAAGGTAAAGAAGCATCATGATCCTTTTCAAATTCAAAAATATTGGTGTTTGAACGGTTCATCTCCAGTGGACCAAAAAACTTTTCTTTAATATTCTGCTCCCAGGTTTTTCCGGTCAGTTTCTCGACAATCATACCCTGCGCCAAAAACATAAAGTTATTGTACTGCCATTTCTCACGCACGGCAGCAGTTGGCTCCATGTAACGCACCCTCTGTATGATGCTATCGCGGTTGGAAGTATTAAAAATAAACCAGGATAAATCATAACGCGATAAACCGGTGCGGTGGCACATCATATCGCGCACGGTAATCTGGCTGTTCATATTATCATTATAAAACTTTAACTGCGGCAAATAAGAGGTGGCAATGCCATCATAAGAAAGCTTTCCTTCTTTTTGCTGCAAACCAATGAGTGCGGAGGTAAATGATTTAGTGCTGGAACCTATAGCAAAAAGTGTATTCGGCGTAACTGGTTTTTTGTTTTCGACATCGCGGTAACCAAAACCTTTACTATAAATGACCTGATCGCCTTTTACTACGGCTACCGCAAAACCAGCTACTTGCTGATCCTTCAAGATCCTGTTCAGCAAAGTATCAATCCCGGCTAAAGGATCGCCAGTTTTTTGTTTTTTGGATTGAGCAAGAGAAGATAGTGCCATGAAGCACAGCAAGAACACATTTAGAATACGTTTCATTTTAATTTAGGTGAGATTATGCCTCCTAAATTACAAATGATAATGAGATAAAAAGAATTATATCAGATGAGACATAAAATCGACTCTAATAAGCCAGGAAAAAGTCTTTCAATAAAAGCTTGTATTCTTGGGTATGTTCCTTTAAAGATTGATAAATATTAAAATCACTTTCTTTTAAAAGCGCTTCGCCTTTTTTCAAACAGATAATTTGCCTGAAAGTAGGTTTATTTTCATCAGAATGAATATTGATCCGTTCAGCAAGCGATAAATCATAGTGAGATGCGATCGCAATCGCTTCATTCGCCTGTTTAACCGGTAAAATAAGCCAGATCTGCCCATCATCAGCCAAAAGTGAGTTAGATTTTTCAACTAATAAACTAAAAAAATCTTCATTTGCATGCCGGGCGATGCCTTTTCTAAATTCCTCATTCTTTAAATCATTCACAAAAAAAGGCGGATTAGATACGATCAGGTCAAATTTTTCATTCGTATTATATTTTTCAATTGCAACATGGTTAATATTCAGGCGCTCACAGAAAACTGATAACCGGAAGTTTTTGCTCGCAGTTTCAGCAGCCAGTTGATCAATCTCCACTGCCTCTATAAATGCATCAGGAAAACGTTGCGCCAGCATTAAAGCAATTACGCCTGTTCCTGTGCCAATATCCAGGATTCTTTTTGGCGAAGGATGCGAAACTGTTGCACCAAGCAATACGCCATCGGTATTAATCTTCATGGCACAGCCTGTTTGATCGACATCGAACTGTTTAAACTTAAAAATGCTCATCTTAAATTTCGTACAATTCTAAAGGCAAACCATCCAGATCAGCAAAAAAAGTAAACCTTTTATCGGTAAATTCATCAACGCGGATCGGCTCCGTTACAATTCCCTGTTCATTTAATCTAGCAATTTCTTTCTCAATATCCGTTACCTCAAAAGCCAGATGACGCAAGCCTTGTGCTTCTGGCCGTGATGGCCTTGCAGGTGGGTTTTCGAACGAAAAAAGTTCGATCTGATACACACCATTTACCGCCAGATCGAGTTTATACGATTTCCTTTCCGCACGGTAAACCTCGGCCAAAACCGTAAAACCCAATTTATTTACATAAAAATCTTTCGATTTTTCGTAATCAGAACAGATAATGGCAATGTGGTGGATTCGAAGCATAAAAATTAATGATTGAATGGCAAAATGATTGAATGAGTGAATTAACCGGACAAAGTTGCAAAATATCCCCCTCAATTTATCAAATTATCTCCAGGCTTTCATCATTTCGCCTCCTGCCATTCATTCATTCAAAAATCCCTTCATTCCATCATTATATATTTTGACATTCAATCATTCAAAATTCTATCATTCAATCCTAGTATCGCACCTGTTTTTTCATATAAAAAAGCTATTTTTGCAACTTCAAAAAAAAAGCATGATTCATTTCTTCCTTAGTCAATCGCAGGCGATTTTTGTTTTACAAACAGACAAAGCGCTTTCTACCACTGATATTACTAAACTCGAATGGTTATTTGGCGGTGCCAAAATCTCGCAGGAAACAGCTCTAAAAGGCTTTTTCGTTGGCCCAAGAGCAGCAATGATTACTCCATGGAGTACTAATGCCGTGGAGATCACCCAGAACATGGACATGCAAGGCATCATCAGGATTGAAGAATTTAAGCAGGTTGACGAGAATTTTTCAGATTATGACCCGATGCTTTCTCAAAAATACGACAAACTTGATCAGGAGGTTTATACCATCAACATCAAACCTGAACCGATTTTAGAAATCACCGATATTGCCGCTTACAATAAAAAGGAAGGACTTTCTTTAAGTGATGAAGAAGTTGAGTACTTAAATACATTGGCAAAAAAATTAGAAAGACCTTTAACCGATTCTGAGGTATTTGGTTTCTCGCAGGTGAATTCAGAACATTGCCGTCACAAAATCTTTAACGGAAAATTCGTAATTGATGGTGTAGAGCAGCCTACTTCATTGTTCAAGCTCATCCGCAAAACTTCTGAAGAGAACCCGAACGATATTGTTTCAGCATATAAAGATAACGTTGCTTTTATTAAGGGTCCGAAAGTACAGCAGTTTGCACCTAAACGTGCCGATGAGCCTGACTATTATTCCACTAGCGATTTCGAATCTGTAATCTCTTTAAAAGCAGAAACACACAATTTCCCAACAACTGTTGAGCCTTTTAATGGTGCTGCAACCGGATCTGGTGGCGAAATCAGAGACCGTTTGGCTGGTGGACAGGGTTCTTTACCTTTAGCCGGAACTGCAGTTTACATGACCGCGCTTTCGCGTCTGGAGGATAACCGTCCGTGGGAACAAGGCGTTGAAGAAAGACAATGGTTATATCAAACGCCAATGGATATCCTGATCAAAGCTTCAAACGGCGCTACCGATTTTGGAAATAAATTTGGTCAGCCACTCATTACAGGTTCGGTTTTAACTTTCGAACATGAAGAAGATAACCGCACATTGGGTTTTGATAAAGTGATTATGCTTGCCGGCGGTATTGGTTATGGTAAAGCCAGCCAGGCACAAAAACTTAAACCACAGGAAGGCGATAATATCGTGATCTTAGGTGGCGAAAATTATAGAATCGGAATGGGTGGTGCAGCAGTTTCATCTGCTGATACGGGTCAGCATGGAAGCGGAATTGAATTAAACGCGATCCAACGGTCAAATCCTGAAATGCAAAAACGTGCGGCCAATGCCGTTCGTGGTATGGTAGAAAGCGATCACAATCCGATCATTTCTATTCACGATCACGGTGCAGGTGGTCACTTAAACTGTTTATCAGAACTGGTTGAAGAAACCGGAGGTTTAATCGACCTTGATAAATTACCAGTAGGCGACCCTACCCTTTCAGCAAAAGAAATTATTGGTAACGAATCGCAGGAAAGAATGGGATTGGTGATTGGCAACGAGCATATCGAAACCTTACAAAAAATTGCCGACCGCGAGCGTTCACCAATGTACACCGTAGGTAAAGTTACCGGCAATCACCGTTTCACCTTTAAATCGGCCACTACCGGTTTAAAACCGATGGATTTTGAGTTGGCCGACATGTTTGGCAGCTCGCCCAAAGTTGTAATGGAAGATACCACGGTAGATCGCAAATACAGTGAACTTAATTATAATGCTACCCAATTAAACACTTACTTAGAACAAGTACTTCAATTAGAAGCTGTTGCAGCTAAAGATTGGTTAACCAACAAGGTTGACAGGTGTGTGGGTGGCCGTGTAGCCAAACAACAATGTGCTGGTCCGTTACAATTACCCTTAAACAATTGCGGCGTAATGGCTTTAGATTTTCAGGGTAAAGAAGGTATTGCCACTTCAGTTGGTCACTCGCCTGTTTCGGCGCTGATTGATCCGGCTGCCGGTAGCCGCAATGCCATTGCCGAATCACTTTCGAATATTGTTTGGGCACCTTTAAAAGATGGTTTAAAAAGTGTTTCACTTTCTGCCAACTGGATGTGGGCCTGTAAAAACGAAGGTGAAGATGCCCGTTTATATGCTGCCGTTGAAGCTTGTTCTGATTTCGCAATTGGTTTAGGAATCAATATCCCAACCGGGAAAGATTCCCTATCAATGAAGCAGAAATATGCAAACGGTGATGTTATTGCTCCCGGAACGGTGATTATTTCAGCTGGTGCCAACTGCGATGATATTACCAAAGTAGTTGAGCCGGTGTTGCAAAAAGATGGCGGTGCCATTTACTACATCAACCTTTCTAACGATAGTTATAAACTGGGAGGTTCATCATTTGCGCAAATTTTAAATAAGGTAGGTACCGAAACTCCGGATGTTAAAGATGCAGATCAGTTTAAAAATGCATTTAACACCTTACAGGAATTAATTAAAGCAGGTCAAATCCAGGCCGGACATGATATTGGCAGCGGTGGTTTAATTACAACCCTGTTGGAAATGTGTTTTGCCGACCGTGATTTAGGTGCTCAGATAGACTTATCGGCTTTAGCAGAGCAGGATAACATTAAATTGCTCTTCGCTGAAAATATTGCCGTTGTTTTCCAGGCCGATGCTGCTGTTGAGGCAACTTTGACCAAAAACGGTGTTACTTTCCAAAAAATTGGTACTGTAAGCACTTCAGCTACCCTTGAGGTTAAAAATGCTGCCGATAGCTTCAGTTTTGATATCGACCACCTGCGTGATGTTTGGTTTAAAACTTCATACTTATTAGACAGCAGACAAACTGGTAATGGCTTAGCTAAAGAGCGTTACAACAATTATAAAAACCACGTTTTAAATTACAGTTTCCCGCTTACTTTCGATGGTAAAAAACCGGTAATAGACGAAACCAGGCCCAGACCAAAAGCAGCCATTATCCGTGAAAAAGGAAGTAACTCTGAGCGCGAATTGGCCAATGCCATGTACTTAGCTGGTTTTGATGTAAAAGATGTACACATGACCGATTTAATTACCGGAAGAGAAACATTAGAAGATATCCAGTTTATTGGCGCAGTAGGCGGTTTCTCTAACTCTGATGTTTTAGGATCTGCAAAAGGTTGGGCAGGTGCATTTTTATATAACGAGAAAGCGAGAATTGCTTTAGAAAAATTCTTTGCCCGTCCTGATACTTTATCCGTTGGGGTTTGCAACGGTTGCCAGTTATTTGTTGAGCTGGGCTTAATTAATAAAGACCACGCCGATAAACCTAAAATGTTGCATAACAAAAGTGGCAAACACGAAAGTATTTTTACGTCGTTAACTTTACAGGAAAACAATTCTGTCATGCTATCAAGCCTTGCCGGAAGCACTTTAGGTGTTTGGGTATCACATGGTGAAGGAAGATTCTCGTTACCATACGCAGAAGATCAATATAAAATTGTAGCCAAATACGCTTACGAAACTTATCCGGCCAGCCCAAATGGTTCCGATTACAACACGGCAATGTTGTGCGATGAAACCGGACGCCACCTGGTGATGATGCCGCACATTGAGCGTTCATTGTTCCAATGGCACTGGGCAAATTACCCGCAAGGCAGAAAAGACGAAGTTTCTCCTTGGATGGAAGCCTTTGTAAATGCCCGTAAGTGGATTGAGAACAAAGGGTAATACCTGGATGGAAGATGTAAAATGGATGATAGAATTAAAAACCATCATCCATTTTTTGTTAAATACACTCGTCATCTCGAGCGGAGTGCCTTATAGTGCCGTCATCTCGACTGAAGCGTAGCGAAATGGAGAGATCTATAATAGATTTCTTCATTTCGCTACAGATGAAACCTGTGAAACAAGTAAGCATACCATGTATAAATAATAACAGATGCTTAAACCGGCAAGCTTCATCCAATAGCTATCGTATCGAAATGACGTTTTTTTTTGTATTATTCTAAATGATTTATTTTATCATGAAATGAGCGTTCCGCCTTTCATAGCTGCTGTACACCTGCCATCGCTTATAGTCCTCGTTCCGCTGCACTTCACTGCGGGCTAACTGCTCTGTCTGGTTTATTGAACAAAAGCCTGTTCTTCGGCATAAGACTTTCTGCCCCCAGGTTAAACCTTTAATAGCACCACCAGCCTTGCCACCTAAACCCGACCGAAGTGGAAAACCCACAGCCCGAGGTACGAGGGTGAGGATTTGAAACAAAGGGCGGGACTACAATTACAAAAAGGCACTGTCCCTGCCTTCCAAAAAAAGCAACAATAAAACCACGAGAACAAAAAACCGGCCGGGCACCGCCCAAACCACCAACATCCACGATCCACGTCCTCACAGACTGTTTCTGAAAACTAAAATGAGTATATTTACTATGGAGAGAGATCTATAGTAGATTTAGCTTCGTTGAGCCTTCGGGTTCTCGACTGCGTTACCGATGTAAAATCGGTACAGGTAGCACTACGCTCGAAATGACGCAACTTATTTAAATCAGATTACATAAAAAACGGCCTGGGCACCGCGCCCAAACCGTTCAATTTACCTAACCCTACATCTCCCTAAAAACCAAGAGCGTTAATTAAAAATCCCACCATCATCCATTTCCAATCCTACATCTTCTAATTCGAAATCTGGAAATTGATTGCCATATTATACCTTACACGTACCGGAACACCTTTATTTTTTCCAGGTTTCCAAAGCGGCGATTTTTTGATCACTTTAATTGCTTCCTCATCACAGCCAAAACCGATTCCTTTAATTACCGACACATCAGTAATAGAACCATCTTTTTCTACCACAAAACTCACAAATACTTTTCCGGCTGCGCCTTCTTCCTGAGCCCTTGATGGATACCTTAAATTGCGTTCCATATATTTAGACCATGCCTTGGCACCACCGGTAAATTCAGGATATTCGTCTACACCACCCGCAATATATATTTCCTTATCGTCACCTGTCCCTGTCCCATCTTTAGCTGTTCCCGTGCCATCGCCACTTCCTTTATTATCAGAAGCCGTAGCATTAGGAGCCACAACACCATCCTGAGTCTTGATGCCTATCACCGCTAATTTTATATCATCAACTGTTGGGGGAGGTGGAAGTTCTATTTTATTAACTACCACAATTTGAGACGGAAGCGCTACCGTTTTAACCTTTACAGGCTCAGCCTTTTTGGGCTCAAGTTTTTCCTCCGGTTTAGGCAGATCCGGTTTCATCTGGTGAATCACATCCGTTAAATCTATAATTTTTGCCGTTTCTACAACCGCATCTTCTTTAGGAACCAATTTTGCATAAATTAAAGGAGAGAAACAGGCGAGTACAAATAAACTACCTGATACAAAAAGCGCCCTGGTCATAATCTTCGAAGATTTAGACCTTAAATCGTAAGCACCATAGTTTTTGTTGCGGTTTGCAAATACAAGATCGAGCCACTCGGTTTTGTATACGTTAATAGAAGAGTTGAACATAGCTTTAATTTTTATACCATGATGCAACAAAATCATCAATTCCACAAAACATTCGAAAAATCTCTTTTCTTTACAAAAAATGAAATTTCTCACCCGAAAAACATTTTTTTATTTCATTTTCAATAAAATTGATATAATTTTCACGATTATTTAACAGGAATTAATAAAATATACTATTTTTGACAAAAAACATAACAAATTAATGAAAAGCTTAAGAACCATCGCATTAAAAGAGGCTCAAAACAGAATTTCACCAGAAGTTAAAGCCCCAGCGGCAAAAATTTCTGACTTTTTTGGCGCTAATGTATTTGATAAGAAAAAAATGAGAGATTTCTTATCTAAGGACGTATATGAAAAATTAATATCATCTATCAACCAGGGTGAGTTAATTAATTCAGACGATGCCAACCAAATTGCAACCGCTATGAAAGCGTGGGCAATGAGTGCTGGCGCAACGCATTATACGCACTGGTTCCAGCCGTTAACAGGTACAACTGCTGAAAAACATGATTCATTTTTTGAGCCAAGTGGCGATGGAGCTATTGAGAAATTTGCAGGAAGCGCTTTAGTTCAACAAGAGCCGGATGCTTCTAGTTTCCCTAACGGTGGTATCCGTAATACTTTCGAAGCCCGTGGTTATACTGCATGGGATCCATCATCTCCAGCATTCATTATGGAAAGTAAAGCAGGTAAAACCCTTTGTATCCCTACTGTTTTCGTATCTTACACAGGGGAAGCGTTAGATTATAAAGCACCTTTATTAAAAGCATTAGCGGCATTAGATAAAGCTGCTGTTGATGTTTGCCAGTATTTCGATAAAAGCATCACTAAAGTAAATGCATCGTTAGGTATTGAGCAAGAATATTTCCTGGTTGATGAGTCGTTATTCAACGCCCGTCCGGATTTATTGTTAACTGGCCGCGCTTTATTCGGACACATGTCTGCTAAAGGTCAGCAGTTAGAAGATCACTATTTCGGTTCTATCCCTGAGCGTGTATTCAGCTACATGGTAGATTTCGAAAACGAAGCTTTAAAATTAGGCATTCCTTTAAAAACCCGTCACAATGAGGTTGCACCATCTCAATTTGAGTGTGCGCCAATTTACGAAGAAATCAACTTAGCAATCGATCACAATCAATTGTTGATGGATTTGATGGAAAAAGTTGCCCGTCGTCACCACTTCCGTGTTTTATTACACGAAAAACCTTATGCAGGTATCAACGGATCAGGTAAACACAACAACTGGTCGTTAATTACCGATACCGGCAAAAACTTATTGGCTCCAGGTAAAACGCCAAAAAACAACTTAATGTTCCTTGCTTTCTTTGTAAATACTATTAAAGCAGTTAGCGAGCATGCCGATTTATTACGTGCAAGTATTGCATCAGTAAGCAACGATCACCGTTTAGGTGCTAACGAAGCGCCACCTGCAATTATCTCTATCTTCTTAGGTTCACAATTGAACGATGTATTAGACGAGATTGAGCACTCACGTATCAGCAAAAAAATCAAAGAAGATAACGCACTTTGGTTAGGTATCCCTAAAATCCCTCAGATTTTATTAGATAATACCGACCGTAACCGTACCTCTCCTTTCGCATTTACAGGTAACAAATTTGAGCTTAGAGCTGTTGGATCTTCAGCAAACTCTTCTGCTCCGATGACGATCTTAAACGCAATTATGGCCGAGCAATTGGTTAAATTTAAAGTTGAAGTGGATAAACTGATCAAAAAAGGTGATAAAAAAGACATCGCTTTATTAACCGTGATCAAAAAATACATCAAAGAATCTAAAAACATCCGTTTCGAAGGAAATGGTTACAGCCAGGAGTGGGAAGATGAAGCTGCAGCACGCGGTTTATCAAACATCAAAACTACACCAAAAGCTTTAGATGCTTATTTAACGGAGAAATCTGCTGAATTATTTGCTACAACAGGTATTTACAGTGCACGTGAGATTCATGCCCGTCATGAAATCATGTTAGAAAACTTCTACAAAAAATTACAAATCGAAGCACGTGTAATGGGAGAAGTAGCGAACACCGCTATTATTCCTGCTGCAATTGCTTACCAAAACTCTCTAATTGCAAATGTACAAGGATTAAAAGCAATCGGTGTAGACAGCAAAGTTTCTATTGATATCGTTAAAAAATTAACTGAGCATCTAGAAATCGTGAAAACCAATATCGATGCGATGTTAGAAGAACGTAAAGTAACCAACAAAATCGAAGATACCCGCGAAAAAGCGATTGCCTACGATGAGAAAGTTAAATCTTACTTCGATATCATCCGCTATCACGCTGACAAATTAGAACAAATTGTTGACGATAGCGTTTGGCCTTTACCAAAATTCAGAGAATTATTATTCATGAAATAAGAAAGGCGTAAGCTAAAAGGTTTAAGGCGTAGGGTTATACTCTACGCCTTTTTTGTTTTCATAAATCCGTCATTGCGAAGAGGAACGATGAAGCAATCTTACAAAGTCACTACTAAATAAGTCAATCAGCTTATATGCCCTTAAATTCCTTATATGGTAAAAGGAAATAGTAAAAATCAATAACCCATCATATCCAGCCAGTGGTCAAACAATTTTAGCTAAATGCTCAGTTGGTGTTTTTTTTGGGAAAGCAATACCAGTGCTCATCGGTTAATCCAGCACTGCTTTCCTTCCTGCTGTAAAGTTTCCTTCACTTTTTAATTCATCGTTTACAGCATCGATGCAATCAGGTTTATTTCAGATAAGCCTGTGCACAATGTTATAAGTTAAGGGATAAATCTCAAGAAGTCTTCGACTACACTCAGACTGACAACCGCGGCGCTTAACTTAATGACGTTGGACCCGTAGAAGAAAAAAAAATCCGCCACAAAGAACCTATCTCTTGTACTTAAGCCCGATTGTACGGATGCCGTTTTAATCGACAGTTTTTTAATCCCCGAAATTTAAAACGGCAGGAGGAAAAGCGGGGCTGCAGGCTCCTATGAAAAACGACCTTTCACTTCCAAAAAAATGAGCAAAACACTTTTTTAGGCACCTTGAAAATAAAGCAATCATCCTACTTCAGACTATTCACTTTACATTTTAGCTTCTATGTTTTTACCTTCCACCTTAAAAAACTATCTTTGCGGCAACATGAGTGATAACAGGTACAATCAACGCGGCGTTTCTGCCTCAAAAGAAGATGTGCACAATGCCATCAAAAACATCGACAAAGGAATTTTCCCTAAAGCATTCTGCAAAATTATCCCGGATATTTTAGGTGGAGATGAGGAATATTGCAACATTATGCACGCCGATGGTGCCGGCACCAAATCTTCTTTAGCTTATGTTTACTGGAAAGAAACCGGCGATATTTCGGTATGGAAAGGTATTGCGCAAGATGCCATTATCATGAATATCGACGATTTAATCTGCGTGGGTGCTACCGATAACATTTTATTATCCTCAACCATTGGACGAAATAAAAATCTCATTCCAGGCGAAGTAATTGCTGCCGTAATTAACGGAACTGAAGAAATTTTAGCCGATTTACGCGAGCAGGGCATCTCTATCTACTCAACAGGTGGCGAAACTGCAGATGTTGGCGATTTGGTAAGAACCATTATCGTCGATTCTACGGTAACTTGTCGCTTAAAGCGCGAAGACATCATCAGCAACGATAATATTAAACCTGGCGACGTAATTGTGGCATTAGCCTCATATGGACAAGCGACCTACGAAACCGAATATAATGGTGGAATGGGATCGAACGGATTAACCTCTGCCCGTCACGATGTTTTTGAAAAATCAATAGCCAATAATTACCCTGAAAGTTTTGATCCGGCCGTTCCTTTTGACCTGGTTTTCTCCGGGCAAAAACAACTGGCTGAAGAAATAGAAATCGAAGGTTTCGGCAAAACCACTATTGGTAAATTAGTGTTATCACCTACCCGTACTTATGCACCTGTAATTAAAAAGATTTTAGAAAGCTACCGCGGCCAGATTAATGGTATTGTACACTGTAGTGGTGGTGCGCAAACCAAAGTATTACATTTCATTAATGATGATATCCATGTCATCAAGAATAACTTATTCCCTATCCCACCGCTATTTAAATTGATCCAGGAACAATCGGGCACGGATTGGAAGGAAATGTACAAGGTATTTAATATGGGTCACCGTATGGAGCTGTATGTCCCTCAGGAGATTGCAGATCACATTATCGAAATTTCTGAAAGCTTTAACATCGATGCGCAGATCATCGGTCGCGTAGAAAAAGGCGATCAGAAACAGGTAACCATCGAAAGCGAAAAAGGAACTTTCGTTTATAATTAAGAAATAAAATCACAATGTAAAAAGGCTGCTGAAATTAAGTTTTCAGCAGCCTTTTTTATTTACACGAATCGCCATTCATTAAATAAAACTTTTGGTATTATTAAAAGCCCAAATTGTATGATCGGAGCTTTTATTAGAAATTAAGTTTAATTAAAAATCGTTGAAACTATTTGAGCCTTATACATTTGATAAATTACACTTTAGATTTCTCTTAAGTTCATATTTATAACTTATAGCCTACGCCATTTTTTAATCTGATAGGAAGAAATAAAGTGGAAAACATAATTACCATAGTCAAGTCTATACTCATCTCTGGATTCACCTAAATATACTTCATTAGCTCCAGCTGGAGCAATTACAGTCCTACTTTCATTTATCTCCGTGGTGCGACCAATTTCTTCATGAGTATAAATATATTTTAATATTGGCTTTTGAAGAACTACTTTAGTTGTATAACTTGCATCACTGAAAAATTCTGCTTTATTAATATAGATGTGACGCGCATCATCAATATTACTATAAGAGTTAACATCATCATAAACTTCCGAAATTCTAGCATAAACTGAGGGTGAATATAAATAGTTCACCCCATCAATATCCCCCTGAGATATATAAGAATTATACCCCCAAGTAGTTCCATTTTTTCTAGTCATTTGTGGTGACGTATTTGAACCTACTCTTGCTTCTGGCACACTTGAAGGATATAACATCACCGAATTATAATCAAATGTTCCTATTTGAAATCCAGATCTACCTAGCACATCATAAGTTTTGTATTGATCTTTCCAATCATTATTGATATTGGAAAAATCGATATTTATATATTGATCGCGGTCAGTTCTGGTTTGTTCGTGCATTAGCCCCACGGCATGTCCAATTTCATGGATGACCGTAGATTTATCTGCACCTGTGGATAATCTAATGAGCTGCTGCCCACCTACCATACCTAATTGAGAATCGCCGCCCCCATGGGTGGAGCTCCTTGAAAATTAACATAATTAGCCTGGTTTGTTCTTTGTAGAAAACGTATTGGCGTGCTGGCCTCCCAATCGCTCATCGCATTTAAGATATCTGAACTATGCTGGCATCATTAATCACATAATAAATGATGCCACCAGGCCATAACTTTTGAAATTCAGCGGTAAAAGTACTCCTGTGTGTAGTTTCTTTGCCACTGCCTACTTTATTATACTCCAAATAGGCAATTTGGTCTTTTGACAAAACAACATCACCGCCAACAACATATTCTCCTCTGTTATTAATGGCCACTGTTACCTGGCCTCCATTTTTTAAATGATAGGTAATGGTTTTCCCCGGAGCCTCCTGTTGTTCTTCCTTAATTGAAGCTTTCTTTTTACAAGCACTCGAAAAATAATAAGCACTACAATAGCATAATAGATTTTTTTCATGTTTAGATGTTCAAAAAATTAATTCATATTGATTGATTTAAATAGATAAAACAATAATGACTTATTAAAAAGGCACAGAAGTTTAGGCTTGTAGAGTTTAATTAGCACTGGCGTGGCAAACTAATTCAAGCAGAACAGGATTATTCTAATTGGCGAAAGGAATATTTTCGTAGAGAGCATGTGTTTCATAATAGCTTTTTTGTTTTCCGTATTAAAAATACACATCAACAATTAGCAATTATTATTTTTACATGAAGTAGTTATTTTATTACGCAAAATACTTCAATGGATAGACAATCAGCTAGTTTTAAAATGGTAGTAAACAACAAAGCCCCGATCGAATGATCAGGGCTTCTAATGCTGTATTCCGTATTAATTAAAGTTATAACGAATACCAACTTGTCCTTGCCATCTTGATAGAAATGAAGATGGTGCATACGGAACACCACCAGTTGGTGCTCTGAATGTAAAACCACCGCCACTAGTTGTTACGTAATTGATAAGTGAGTATGCAGTATTATTGATAAAATAAGATCTGCCCCAATCTTTATTAATCAGATTACCAACATTAATAATATCAACAGAAAGCTGTAATGAATTTTTAGTGCCTTTAAATACAATACCTAGGTCTTGCATAATGCGAACATCAAACTGATGTTCCCATGGCATTCTCGCAACATTACGCTCAGAATATTGACCTCTAATTTTACTTAAATAAGGATCGTTACTAATATAATTATCCAAAGCAGCCCATTGTTCAGCTACCGATTGAGCAGGTAAAGAACCTGAAGCAGCTAAAGGAATTAATTTAATGTCACTTAAGGTACGAGGTACAAAAATCAAATCATTACTTGGGTTCCCTGATGAAATTGAATTATCTCCGTTCAGATCTCCATTATAGATATATGAGAATGGGGTCCCAGATTTACCTACGTAGAATAATGAAAAAGTAGTTGCTGAAGCTTTATTTTTACCATATTTAATTGAGTAATTTAAAGCTCCAACTATTCTATGACGAAGATCATAGTTAGAATAAGCTAAAGGCGGGTTTTGCGGATCTCTAGAAATTAACACACCTCCGAACCCAGAACTTGCTGTGCTACTAAAACCTGAGTTAATATCTTCTGATTTCCCGTAGGTATAGGCAATCGAAGCATATAATCCTAGGTCAAATGATTTTTGCAACTGAGCAGTTACATTATAAGCTGAACCGCTTCTCGTATTCTGTAACAAATAAACTTCAGTAAACTTAGCTCCGTTTACTCGACCGGCCGTTGTATTTACAAAAAGTGGACGGGTATCTGCACCACCTGACAAAGCGGGATTAATCGATGCTACAGAAGGTTTAATATTTAAATTTTTATATGAAATATTGTTAACTGTAGAAGAATATAATCCTTCGATAGTTGCCTGAACTCCACCAGGTAATTTAAAATCAACAGCTAAATTGGCTCTAAAAACCTGAGGTAACTTGAAATTATTATCAATTAAACTAATTTGCGAAGTTGTACCAGCAACACCACCAGCAGCCGATTGATTATTTACATCTGGAATAAAGGTTCCTGTACCAATTGGTGCGCTAACAGAACTAGTTAACATACCGTTTCCTGAGAATTGATTAGATATCCATACAAATGGAGCACGACTTGTTAATAATCCACCTCCACCTCTCAATTGAACCGAACGATCTCCTGTTAAATCCCAGTTAAAGCTCAAACGAGGAGAAACAAGTATTTGACCACTTGGAACCTGATCAGTTTTGTAGTTAGGAAAAGTAGCAACGACATCAGGGTTAGCTAATGGAGTATCAAAAATTAATGGCACATCTACTCTTAAACCAGCGATTAATTTAAAACCTTTAAAAGCATCTATTTCATCTTGAAAGTAAAATCCTAACTGTGCAGCGCTAAATCTAGCTGCAGGTCTTGGATCTCCTGGAATTTTTGAAGTACTTGTAGCTGCAGAAGGCTTAGTATTGGACTCAAAGTCCGCTAAGTTATTCCATGCATAACTTCCGGCTAAATTATTCACAAATAAGTTTCTAATTTTATAAAACTCATTGTGTGTACCAATTGTGAAAGTATGTTTGTTTGCGAAAATTTTAAAATTATCAGTAAATTCGAAAATATCCTGGTCTAATTCATTCGCTGTTGAAGATGCTTCTGAACCTAATGTAGCAGACTGACTGCCAGTACCTAAACCATTAATTCTGATTTGAGGGAATAAATCGCCAACAGTAGCTCTTGTATCTCTAATTCTAGAGTAACCAACAATTAAATTATTCGATAAAGTACTTGAAATAGCACTTCTTAACTCTAATACTGAATTATTTTGTTGATCATTAAAGCGATATAGATTACTTGCGAATCGGAAAGATGTTGCACTTCTAGAAATGTTATCATCATAAGCTTTAATATAGTTATGACGCAAGGTTAATTGGTTTTTTGAATTGATATTCCAATCTATACGAGCAAATAATTTATCATTTCTAGTTTCTGCATCAAATGCATCAATACCACCAGCATCGTACCCGTAGCGATCTTTAGCAACTTTAGCAATTCTTAAAAGCTCAGCTGTAGAAACTGCACCAACATCGCCTGAGTTAAAAGTTGTAGGTTGAACAATACTTTGTCTTTCAGCACTAACAAAGAAGAATAACTTATCTTTAATAATTGGGCCACCTACTCTTGCGCCGTAAGTAAAATTATGGAAAGGTAATGCTTTGGCATTTGTACCATCAACACTTTTACCAATTGTGTTTTGATTTCTTCCGAAAAAATAAGCTGAACCTTCTACAGTATTTGATCCTGATCGGGTTACAGCGTTAACACCACCACCAATTGCATTACTGTTCGTAACGTCAAATGGAGCTAAAACAATCTGAAGTTCTTGAATCGCATCCAAAGAAATCGGTTGTGTATTTGCCTGACCACCTGGCGCACCTGTACTTCCTAAACCAAAAGCATCATTATTTACGGCTCCATCAATAGTTAAGCCATTAAAACGATTGTTAATACCACCAAATGAATTACCATTAGCTTGCGGTGTTAAACGTGTAAAATCTTGTAATGAACGTGATAGAGATGGTAGGCTTTGAATTTGATCCTTACTAACATTGGTAGAAGCACCTACTTTCTTACTGCTAAATACGGCATCTCTTTTTCCAGCAACCACAACTTCTTGTAGTTGTTTGCCATTTTCACTTAAAACAAGATTTAATAAGTAGGGCTCACCTAACTTTAACATTGCTCCAGTTACTTTTTCAGGTTGATAGCCAACAAAACTGATTTCGAAAATATAAGGACCGCCTACACGCATGTTATTAATTACAAAACGGCCATCATTATTTGTTGACACAGAATATACTGTACCAGTTGGCGTATGTGTTGCTTTAACACTCGCTCCAGGTAAGGCGCCTTTGGCATCCTTAATTGTTCCTGTCATTGATGATGAGGTTACCTGTGCATTTGCACCAATGGTAACACTTACAAATGCAACAATAACCAGTACTAATCTTAAAAGTAAAGATTTCTTCATACTTTGTTTTTTAAATGTTTTTTGTTGTTGAATAATCTAATTAATGATATTAAGCTGCAAATGTCCTAATTAAATTTAACACATTTTAACATCTAATGTTAAATTATTATTAAGTCAGGCAAAACTTTTCAACATTTAACACATATTGAGCAGATTATAACTTTCAGTTTATCAATACTTTGACCATATAAATAGATTATTCATAACAAAACCTTTGACTAGTTATAATTTACGCATAAAAGACGATGTAATGTTGGTATTTTTCCAATAACGCCTGTAAACAATAACTTTTTATGTAAAAACACGATAAATTAAACCTATCGTTAAATATTTACTTTTCATCGGCAAAAGCACAAACACTAATCAACAGGCAACCATAAATTTGAGGCAACAATATTCAATCATTGTAATTTTTAACAGTTATCTCAATATTCACCGAAGCCAATTGACATTTTTTTTTTAGTTTTGAGCGATTGTTGCAGGATGAAGATCTTTTAAATTTTGTAATCTGGATGTAGACAACCCGTATTAAGGGATAATTGAGCAGATTACAGGTATAAAACAATTAAAAACAAATCTCTTTAAAATAGATTAAAAAACAGATGAATTACGACGTTATTGTTTTAGGCAGCGGCCCAGGTGGTTACGTAGCTGCAATCAGAGCTTCTCAATTGGGACTAAAAGTTGCAATTGTTGAGCGTGAATCATTAGGTGGTATTTGTTTAAACTGGGGCTGTATCCCTACTAAAGCACTTTTAAAAAGCGCTCAGGTTTTCGAATATATTAATCATGCTGCTGATTACGGAATTACTACTGCTGGTGCAACTGCAGATTTTGCTGCTGTGGTAAAACGCAGCCGTGGCGTTGCTGATGGCATGAGCAAAGGCGTTCAATTTTTAATGAAAAAAAATAAAATTGACGTCATTATGGGCACTGGTAAAGTAAAACCAGGAAACAAATTAGAAGTTAAAGGTGCGGATGGTTCTCAACAGGAACTAAGTGCTAAAAATATCATCATTGCTACAGGTGCCCGTTCAAGGGAACTACCTAACCTGAAACAGGATGGCAAAAAAATTATCGGCTACCGCCAGGCCATGGTACTTCCTGAATTACCAAAAAGCATGGTAGTAGTAGGTTCTGGAGCTATTGGTGTAGAGTTTGCTTATTTCTATGCGACCATGGGTACCAAAGTAACCATTGTAGAATTTATGGATAACGTTGTTCCGGTGGAAGACGAAGATGTATCTAAACAATTGTTACGCAGCCTGAAAAAAGTGGGTATCGATGTAATGACCTCAGCAAGTGTTGAATCGGTTGATACCAGCGGTGCAGGTTGTAAAGTTTCTGTTAAAACTGCTTCGGGTATGCAGACTATCGAGGCAGATATCGTGCTTTCGGCAGCAGGTATTGTAGCTAACATCGAAAACATTGGTTTAGAAGAGACAGGGATCAAAACAGAGAAAGGCAAAATTGTTACTGACGAATTTTATAATACTTCAGTTAAAGGTTATTATGCCATTGGCGACGTAGTAGGCGGACAAGCTTTAGCGCATGTTGCTTCTGCAGAAGGCATTATCTGCGTAGAGAAAATCGCTGGTCAGCATGTTGAGCCGTTAGATTATAACAACATCCCGGGCTGTACTTATTGCACACCAGAAATTGCTTCAGTAGGTTATACCGAAAAAGCAGCAAAAGCAGCTGGCTACGAATTAAAAATCGGTAAATTCCCATTCTCAGCATCAGGTAAAGCCAGTGCTGCCGGTGCTAAAGATGGTTTCGTAAAACTAATTTTCGATGCTAAATACGGAGAATTATTAGGTGCACACATGATTGGTGCCAACGTTACTGAAATGATCGCCGAAATTGTAGTTGCCCGTAAATTGGAAACTACTGGTCATGAAATGATTAAATCTGTTCACCCTCACCCAACCATGAGCGAAGCCATTATGGAAGCTGCCGCTGATGCCTACGGAGAAGTGATCCACCTATAAGGCAGAAGGTTTAAAGGTGGAAGGCTTAAGGCCAACACCACAAATAAAACCAATATTATTACAGAAACTCTTTAGTTAATCCTAAAGGGTTTTCTTATTTTTAGCCAATTCCAATCTTGATATTTAATAATAGCTTCTTGATACTCGATACTAAATACTTGATACTGGACTACTCGATACTAAAAAAATGAAACTCCACACCATAAACACAGGCTTATTTAAATTAGATGGCGGCGCAATGTTTGGCGTTGTACCCAAGGCCATCTGGCAAAAAACCAATCCTGCCGATAGCAATAACCTTTGCACCTGGGCCATGCGCTGTTTATTGATAGAAGAAGGCAACCAGTTAATTTTAGTGGATACTGGGATTGGAAATAAACAGGATGAAAAATTTTTCAGTCATTATTATCTGCATGGTGATGATTCTATGGAAAAATCGCTCTCCAAATTGGGTTTTAGCACTGCAGATATTACTGATGTTTTCCTGACACACCTGCACTTTGATCATGTGGGCGGAGCTATTATAAGAGAAGACGAAAAACTTTCACCAGCTTTTAAAAACGCTACATACTGGAGCAACGAAAAACACTGGCAGTGGGCAGTAGAGCCAAATGCAAGGGAGAAAGCTTCTTTCTTAAAAGAAAACATTCTTCCGATCCAGGAAAGCGGGCAGCTTAAATTTGTGCCGGAAGAAGAAAGTATCGAATGGCAAAAAAATATCAATATCAGTTTTGCTTACGGCCATACTGATGCTATGATGTTACCCAAAATCAGCTACAAAGGCAGAACCATCGTGTATATGGCTGATCTTTTGCCTTCAGTAGGTCACCTGCCCCTGCCCTACGTTATGGCTTATGATATGTTCCCTCTAAAAACGTTAACCGAAAAGCAGACCTTTTTAGAAGAAGCCGTTAACAACAACTATATATTGTACTTAGAGCACGATCCCATTAACGAATGCTGTACCCTCCAACGCACCGAAAAGGGAATCCGCGTGGCAGAAACCTTTAAGCTAAGCGACGTATAAATGATCAGACCAGCAACACCTTCAGATGCTACAGTTGTAGTGCCATTGATTATCCGGGCCATGGACAAACTGGCTCAGAAACTAACCAATGTTGAAGATGAAAATATAATCAATCAGATATTCAGCTACTTCTTTATTCAACAGGGCAATCAATACAGTTATGAAAATACACTGGTTTATGAAGAAGAAGGTAAAGTCTTGGGATCACTGAATGCTTATGATGGAGGAAAACTGCCCGAACTCCGCAAACCATTTCTTCATTATGTAGCCGCACACTACCATGCAAATGACGTCAACCAAGGCACAGAAACCGAAAATGGAGAGTTTTACCTGGATAGCATCAGCGTCAATCCAGAAGCCCAGAGAAAAGGAATTGGAAAACAGCTGATTAAAGCAGGTATAGACTGGGCTAAACAACTTGGCCATCATAATGTTGGCCTATTGGTAGAACAAAATAATCCAAACGCATTAAGGCTTTACGAAAAAATGGATTTCGTTATCCAGAACGAGAAACAGTTTATGGGAGGATTATACCATCACATGGTTTTTAAAATAAAATAATTAGCCTCTGGGCATCATCTCTGTACTGCTAAACGCCTAACCCCAACCGCTTCTAAATTTATTTTGGTTTTTATTTGTATTTAATCTAAATAATACCAATTTTTGTAACCGATGGAAAAAGCGTGTATAGATATTAACCAACTGGTTAACGTATTCTCAAATACCCATGGTTCAATTTATCAGTCAGATAAGTTAAACTGCTTTTATGTAGATTTTGGCGGTAAATTTGCACGTTTCAATTGCCTGTCTCTTCTGAAATTAAAAGCTGTTGTAGAACAGATTGATATTGAAGCACTCCTTTTAAATACCCACAAAGCCGATTTCGAACTGGTTACCTTTAATGGTTGCGAACACATCTATTTATTAAGTGCATTGGAAATTATTGCCTTAAAAGATCTGTTGCATGGTACTTTCACCATGTTCAAACTCAACCACATCATCAGCGACTGCCTCTATAGATTAGTTTACTAGTTCATTAGTCATTTGTCCATTGGTAACTGAAAATTGCCGGCTATTCTTCGGGTTAATTGTTTAAGTTGGTTAACTGCTAATATTAAACAGCCAGTTTAAAAGCGTTAACTCAAAATTTCCTGCTTACCTCACTGCCATTCAATAATTGCTTGGTTATCCATTCTGTGCGCCGAGGCCTTATCATAAATTGGAATTCAATTGAATTTGCCACGTTGAGCCTGGCCTGTACTGAGCTTGGCGAAGTATCGAAAAGCCTTGTGAAACATTTAAAACAATCCTTTCAACAAGCTACCATTGACAGATTCCAAAAAAAGCTCGTCATCTCGACCGGAGCAACGCGAAGTGGAGAGAGCTATCAAAATAGATTTTGCTTCGAAGAGCCTCCTCGGTCTCGACTGCGTTACCGATGTAAAATCGGTACAGGCAGCACTCCGCTCGAAAGGACGAAAAATTGAGTTTTTTTTTAAAAACACAGATTAATTACTGTCACTTATGTTGATTTTTACACAATAAACTATCTCTCAGGATGACGATCACCAGGTAGATTTCGATATATTACCACTCTCTGATCCTAAATTATTCACATGATTTAATTCATTGGAAACTACTGACTGAAAATTGCCAACTGAAAACTGATCTTTATCCTTCTGATCCTCAACCACTATCCGTCTCGCGTTATCCTTCCATTTTCCATCATCCGTCTTACCTCTTACATGATCCATTCCACCTTATTTAAACTGATTACAAATAACTAATTATCAGCAATTTAGACTAATTTCATATTACAAATAAATCACACAATCTGGTTAATTTGATGTTACATTTGTATTATTAGTTAAGCAAAGAAAATTATGAAAGACTTAATGCGCATTAAATGTTTAATATCACAGGATATTGAAACATTATTAAATCAGCAGATCAAAAAAGAAGCACACTCTTCATCACTATATTTATCCATGTCATCCTGGTGTGACCAAAATGGATTTGATTTTTCAGCAGATTATTTCTTAAAGCAATCTGAAGAAGAAAGAGTACACCAATTGAAATTGTTCAAATATGTTTTGGATATGGGTGGAAACGCAATATCTCCGGAAGTTTCTGGCATCAAAACCGAATTTGCCGGATTCAGAGAAGTTTTCGAAGATGCTTTAGAAGCAGAGATTGCCATTACCCAGAGTTTTAAAAACCTGGCTGCTAAATGCCATAAAGAGCAGGATTTTGTAACCATGGAATTTTTGAACTGGTTCTTGAAAGAACAACGCGAAGAAGAGTATAAAGCACGCAGAGCATTAGAATTATTCGAAGTGATTGGCGAAGAAGGTACCGGAAGATGGGAAATCGATAAACATGTGAATAAAATTACTTATTCTGAAGAATAACAACAACAAAACATATATTGAAAGCTATCCAAATCAGGTAGCTTTTTTTTGTATAAAAAATTTGACGAAGTACCAGTACTACAGCATAAGATCGCCACATGCGCGAGGATGAGGACATTTGTTAATCCTTAGCTCAATACCTGTTTAATCTGCGTTTCTTATCTTCTTAAATCTGCGGAAAAAACTTTAAACCACAAAATTAGTTTGTTTCCCGCTGATGACGCGGAAAAGGGCCGCAGATTTAAAGGGAATTTATAAGTTATAAAGGGAATTGTAAAGCATACCGCATTAAGATTCCCGCATAAGCGAGGATGACGACATTTCTTAGCCCTTAACTCAATACCTGTTTAATCTGGGTTTCTTATCTTTTTAAATCTGCGGGAAAAACCTAAATGCAAATTCATTTGTTTCCCGCTGAGGACGCAAAAAAGGCCCGCAGAACTAGAGGGATTGTATAAGTTATAAAAGGGAAAAGCATATAGCATTAAGATTCCCGCATAAGCGAGGATGACGACATTTCTTAGCCCTTAACTCAATATCTGTTTAATCTGCGTTTCTTATCTTCTTAAATCTGCGGGAAAAACCTTAAATGCAAATTCATTTGTTTCCCGCTAATCGCGCAGAAAAGGCCCGCAGAACTAGAGGGATTGTATAAGTTATAAAAGGAAAAGCATACCGCATTAAGATTCCCGCATAAGCGAGGATGACGACATTTCTTAATCCTTAACTCAATATCTGTTTAATCTGCGTTTCTTATCTTCTTAAATCTGCGGGAAAAACTTTAAACCACAAAATTAGTTTGTTTCCCGCTAATCGCGCAGAAAAGGACCGCAGATCTAAAAGGATTTTATAAGTTATAAAAGGAAAAGCATATCGCATTAAGATTCCCGCATGCGTGGAGATGACAAAACTACTACCCTCCACCAAGCTTTATCCTACAGTTAACCGATTGAAATAAATATAAAAAAAGAAAAGCCCCAGTTATCTGGAGCTTTCTTGGTTTAGGTTGTTTGGTTTATGTTGATTATGAATAAGTCTTGAAGTTTTATAAAAAAAGCGCCGTTGCCAGCGCTTTTTTTAAACCAAATATATAATAATAATTAACGAGCATTACAAAAGTACAAACTTTATCCATACCAGCAAGTATTTTTATTAAAAAATTTAATTTTTTTATAAAAAATTAGATAAAACACTAATATTAAGACAATAAAAATCAAATCAACAGACATAATTAACTACAAAAACAAATATTTACCCTTAAAAGCTATTTATTTAGTCAAAAAATTATAATTTAAGGAAATATTTAAGCGAAATGATAGAAGATTTTATAAAAAATTATTTTAATCATCCCAAAACTTACGATGAAATGTTTCTAAATGGTGATAATTACAGAAATCACTATGCAAATTTCATCAGCAATTTCTCTAAAGAGTCTCTCGAAAATCTAAACAAAAAGGAAGAACTCGCTAAAAAGCTATTTATGAGTCAAGGTATTACCTTTACGGTATATGATAGCGGTGAAGGCATCGAAAAAATCTTTCCTTTTGATATCATCCCGAGAATTATTACTTCCATCGAGTGGTCTTTCATAGAAAAAGGAATAAAACAAAGGCTAAAAGCGCTAAATCTTTTCCTTAAAGACATTTACAGCAATCAATTTATCTTAAAAGATCAAATTGTACCCATAAATGTAATTTATTCTTGTCCGCACTTTTTAAGGGAGATGCACAATGTAAATGTATTGCACGATATTTACATCCATATCGCCGGAATAGACCTGATCAGAGATCACGATGGCACGTTCTACGTACTGGAAGACAATCTCCGAACCCCATCAGGTGTTAGTTATATGCTCGAAAACAGGGAAATTACCAAAAGGCTGTTCCCCGACCTGATTCCGCAGTGCGGCGTAAGGAGCGTAACCGAATATCCTGCCATATTATATAAAAATTTAATGAGTCTCTCTCCCAGAGCAGTTTCGAACCCAACAATTGTACTGCTGAGTCCGGGCATGTATAATTCTGCCTATTACGAACATACTACCCTGGCCCGCTTAATGGGGGTAGAATTGGTAGAAGGGCGTGATCTGGTAGTTAAAAATCAAAAGGTATTTATGAAAACCACCACCGGCCTGCAGCAGGTTGATGTAATTTACCGGAGGGTGGATGATGATTATCTCGATCCTTTAGTATTTAATCCAAACAGCGTACTGGGCGTAGCAGGCCTGATGGGTGCTTACCGTAAAGGTAATGTAGCTATTATTAATGCAGTAGGCAATGGCGTAGCCGACGATAAAGCCGTTTACACCTATGTACCAGATATGATCAGGTATTACCTGAATGAGGAACCTATATTAAAGAATGTACCCACCTATCAGCTCAGCAATAAAGATGAGCTTGATTATGTTTTTGCAAACATTAATACCATGGTAATCAAAAAAACCAACGGAAGTGGGGGTTACGGCATGTTAATGGGGCATGCGGCCAGCGAAAAGGAAACCGATGAATACAAAATTGAGGTACTGAAAGATCCGCGCAACTTTATTGCCCAACCCACCATCAGCCTGTCTTCCGCGCCGTGTTTTATTAATGGGAAACTGGCTCCGCGCAGAATAGACCTCCGCCCCTTCGCCTTAAATGGACCAGATGGTATTTCGATTGTTCCGGGAGGCTTAACCAGGGTAGCCTTAAAAGAGGGTTCACTTGTGGTAAACAGTTCGCAGGGCGGTGGCAGTAAAGATACATGGGTTTTAACTTCTTAGAATACAGAATATGTTAAGTAGAGTGGCATCAAGCCTATATTGGTTAAGCAGGTATGTTGAGCGCAGCGACGGCATGCTGCGTATGTTAAAAATAAATTACGCTTCCTCACAAGATACCATACAGGAATTCACCTGGAAACCCGTAATCAGGATTTTTTCATCTGATGACGAAAATGAACTATTGAATATCCAGCATGATAGTCGCGCCGTGATCGAATACCTCCTGTTAAACCGCGATAACCAGAATTCGATTTTAAACATCGTTACCCTTGCGCGTGAGAATGCAAGGAGCGTACAGGAACATATCCCCAAAGACTTATGGCAATGTTTAAACGAATATTACCATGCGGTTAAAGACGAGAAATTATTGTGGTACGTACAAAAAGATGATCCGGTAACAGCCCTGGATGTTTTGATTAAACAGGTAATGTTATATCATGGCACAGCCGACAGCGTAATGGAACGTGGTGAAAGCAGAAGTTTCATGAAAATCGGCAAACATTTGGAAAGAAGCATCCAATCTATCGATATCCTGGACATTAAATTCAGTTCGATCAGCAACAATCCTGACCTGCTGACTGATATCGCCTATTGGAAACATTTATTACTATCATTGGGTGGCTATGAATTATACCTGAAAACCTATCGCCAGGGATTTGATGCAAAAAACATTATCGAACTGGTAATGCTTAATAACGATTTTCCGCGTTCGGCATTATATGCGATGAACAATATTGAAAGATATTTTAACCGGTTAAAGAGCGAAAGTAATATCGAACACTACAATAACCTGTCTTTTAAAATAGGACGCTTAAAAAGTATGATTACCTATAGCTCAGTTAACACCATGAACGAAGAGCAATTACACCATTACCTTACAGAAATCAGGGCCGAACTCTTCGGCATCGGAAACCTGCTAAATGAATATTATTTCGCAAATTCATAAACAGTTTTTTAACCATAGATAGACACAATTAACATAGATATGATTTTCCTTTACTGATTTCTCATCTGTGTTTATCCTTTTTATCTGTGGTAAAACATAACAATAAACATTATGCCAATTTTCAAAATCAAACATATTACCAATTATAAGTACGAATTACCTGTTCGGGATAGTGCGAATCAGATTATTCTATTTCCAATTAAAGATGATTTTCAGAAAGTGGTTAAACACGACCTGAATATCTCTGGAAGCCCGGAGATTGAAATTTTTATTGATTATTACGGCAATGAAGTGGGCACTTTTACCCAAAACGAACCGCACACCCAACTTAAAATCTTTTCGAAGGTAAGTGTAGAAACTTTTCCGAAGCCTTTGCCACAGGATGATATGTTTAGCAGCGAGCAGTGGAACAGCTTAAGCGCCCTAAAATTTGAAGTACCCTTTATCGATTATTTACGGCAGGAAAGTTTTGACGGGATAACTCAATTAAAGGAAACAGCCCTGAGCATTAAAGGTCGTGATGATACCCCTTACCAAACCGCTATAAAATACTGCGCGGATGTTTTCAACAATTTCGAATACATTAAAGGTGTAACGGCAGTTGATACCACCATTGAGGAGATTCTAAAACTAAAAGCGGGCGTTTGTCAGGATTTCGCACATGTATTAACCGCCATGCTGCGTTTAACGGGCATCCCGGCACGTTATGTAAGCGGTTATATCTGCCCTAACAGAGACGGCATGCGGGGCGAAGGCGCAACCCATGCCTGGGCGGAGGCTTACCTGCCCGAATATGGCTGGCTAGGTTTAGACCCGACCAATAATTGCATTGTAAACGAAAACCATGTCCGCCTGGCGGTAGGCCGGAATTTTACCGACTGCTCACCCGTAAAAGGGGTTTATAAAGGCGGCTTCGAACACATCATGGAAGTTAATGTATCTGTAGGTTATAATGATGAAGATTTTAACGATCAGGAAACTTACTTCCAGCCAAAAGAGGTGAATTACAGCAAACCCACAGGATCAATAATTACCGGGAGAACCAAAAACAGCTATCAGGAGTACATGGAAGCCATGCAGCAGCAACAACAGCAACAACAACAACAGTAGGCAGTTTATAGTTTTATATCATCAGCCATAAAAAGCAGTAGAAATCTATTCTAAATTTCTACTGCTTAAAATTTCATCAATCTTTTCATTTTCAATAATCCACATCCCTATCCGTTCATCGGTAATTCCATTCATAAGATTATAGGTAAATGTAGGTTTGTTGTGCTCCATTTTGGTAGATAGATATTTAAACATAATACTTTCATTCTCCTTTAATATTTCGGCAACCTCAATAATATGAGTTGAAATCATGAAATAACAGTCTTTTATTGCAGAAAATGATTTAATCACAGATAAAGATCCGTCAAATGCATCTTTAACATTCGTACCCCTAAACAGCTCATCAAAAATTACAAAAATATTTTTAGAAACTTTAATCTTCTCTGCAACATACTTTACCCTTAAAACTTCATTGTAAAAATGGCTAAACCCTTCATTTAAATTATCAGGCAAGTTTATGGTCGACACCAATCCTTGCCAAATTCCTGTCTCCATATAGGTTGCAGGAACAGGAAAACCTAAATGAGCCAGATAAACAGAAATCCCAACAGATTTTAAAAAAGTAGATTTCCCAGCCATATTACTTCCCGTTAGGAAACAGACGTTCTTACCAATTTCAAATTCAATATCATTAGCAACCGGGTGATTTAAAAAAGGATGAAAAACACCTTTAATACGCAGATGGGACTCTTTTGCATTTACATTTGGCAAGGCTAAATTGTATTTCCTGGCTGCCTTAACAACAGCATAATAGGCATCAATTTGGTAAACTAAATCTAAAAACCGCTTGATTGTCATTAGCTCAGATCCCCTAAACATAAAATCCAGCTCTTCTAATTCGAATAAGTTAATCTTTTTCTCAAACCGCTCAACAATAGCTTTAATTAATTTTTGCTTAAATAAAATTCCAGCAACCTCATTAAATTCTTTAACCAGCGCAGGCTTAACCTCTTGATCTAGTGTCGCAAAGACTTCAGTAAGCTTCTTAAGCAAAGAGATAATTTCCTTTATGCCTTTTTCTTTTAAATAATATGCCTGATTTGGATAAAAGAAATAATTGATAGACTTAGTTAATGCCGAAATCTTTGAATAGAATTTGATTTTACCATTCTGCTCCAGATAACTTTCAATAAAGTCTATGTTCGTATAGTCAAAGTTTAAATCTTCGTTATAATTGGATAGATATTTGATTAAACCTTGTCTTTCCGTAATGATCTTAATATCTGTGGAAGGCAATCTGAAAATTTCAGATAATTTATCATTGCCTTTAATTGTAGAAGTAAGTTTGAACAGAGAAAAAATACTTTTATTTAAGCCATGAACCTCAAATATGTTTAAATCAGTTAGGGTTTGTTTATCTATATCAAACTTATTCATGAGGTGCTGTAGATGGATATGTTAAAATTGTCTTTAGCTGTAAATCTTTTCAAGATAAGAATTTACGATAAGACTTGGCAATTGACAGTTCGCAATTTTCAGTTGGCAGCGGATTCATGCTAAAAAACTGAAAACTGTATACTGAAACCTGCTAACTGATACATTTTTTTTCTAAATTTGCGCCTTTTACAAATAACAATATGATTAAGAGACAGCAAATTAAAGATTTATTAAAGTCGACAGCATTTGACACAGAAGTAAGGGTTATGGGATGGGTTAGAACTTTCCGTAATAATCAGTTTATTGCCTTAAATGACGGATCTTGCATGGGCAATATCCAGGTTGTGATCGATTTTAATAATTTACCTGATGAGCTGTTAAAAAGAATAACAACTGGCGCGGCCATTTCTGCAACAGGTAAATTGATCGAATCACTTGGTAAAGGTCAATCTGTCGAAATCAAGGCAACAACGGTAGAAATTTTGGGCGATAGCGATCCTGAAAAGTTTCCATTACAACCAAAGAAACACAGTTTAGAGTTTTTACGCGAAATTGCACACCTGCGTTTCCGTACCAATACTTTTAACGCGGTTTTTAAGGTGCGTCATGCCTTGGCCTTTGCCATCCACCAATTCTACAACGATCGTGGTTTTGTGTACATGCATACCCCTGTAATTACCGCAAGTGATGCGGAAGGTGCAGGCGAAATGTTTAAAGTAACCACTTTGGATTTCGATAATACACCACGAACGGAAGACGGTAAGGTAGATTTCTCGCAGGATTTCTTTGCCCGTGCAACCAACTTAACTGTATCCGGACAATTGGAAGGTGAACTGGCAGCAATGGCTTTCGGACAGATTTATACTTTCGGCCCTACTTTCAGGGCAGAAAATTCGAATACTACACGTCACCTGGCAGAATTCTGGATGATTGAACCCGAAGTTGCTTTTGCAGATTTAGAAGACAACATGCAGCTTGCAGAAGATATGATGAAGTATGTCATAAAATATGCTTTAGATAACTGCAAAGATGAATTAGAATTCTTAAATACCCGTTTAGCTGAAGAGGATAAACAAAAACCGCAGAACGAACGCAGCGAATTTAGCCTTTTAGAAAAGCTAGATTTCTGTTTAGCCAACGAATTTGAACGTTTAACGTATACCGAGGCAATCAGGATTTTAAAGTCTTCTAAACCGAACCAGAAGAAACAGTTTAAATACCTGATTGATGAATGGGGTGCTGATTTACAAAGTGAGCATGAACGTTACCTGGTGGAAAAACACTTTAAAAAACCGGTCATCTTAACCGATTATCCTGCTGATATTAAATCGTTCTACATGCGCCAGAACGAACCAGATGCGGAAGGCAGACAAACGGTTGCAGCCATGGATATCTTATTCCCGGGTATTGGAGAAATGATTGGCGGATCGCAACGTGAAGAACGTTTGGATCGTTTAACGAAACGTATGGAAGATTTAAATATCCCGCAAGATGAGCTTTGGTGGTATTTAGATACCCGCCGTTTTGGCTCGGCACCGCACTCAGGTTTTGGTTTAGGTTTTGAGCGTTTAGTATTGTTCGTAACCGGAATGACCAACATTCGTGACGTAATCGCTTTCCCGAGATTTCCGAAAAACGCAGAGTTTTAGGAAGGTTTAGGGTTTAGGGTTTAGGGAAAACAAATAGCCTATTATCAAAGAAGTCAAGTTTAAAAACTTGACTTCTTTTTTTTATACCAACGGGAAAACTCCAGAAGTTATCTCCTATTAATGATATATTCTAAAAATCGGCGTCATCTCGACTGAAGTGCAACGAAATGGAGAGATCTTTGGACCATATTAAAAGATCTCTCCACTACGGTCGAGATGACGATTCATTCGCGATCATATTGTTGCAAATTGGTGGTTTCCGTTCCGATTGAATATTTGCTGATTAATCCGTTAATACCTCTTCATTACTTGCCACTTAAACCTGATTGACGCGGAAAGCCCGCAGCGTTGGACTTGCAGCAAAAAGCAGGACTGAACAAACCCAAATGCTACTGCACCTGCTTTTCCAAAAATAGCCCAAAACCAAGGCGATACGGAAAAGACTTACGAAGTTCTGCCAACGCTAGCGTCCTTTGCCCTTTGAAACTTCGTAAGTTATCCCTGGCTGTTATCGTCCATCATCATGCATGCTATCACCATACGGATTGGCGTGTGCGTAATCTACCGCCGAAACTTTATAATCTGTTGGGGCAAAACTGGCCGAAGTACTCAATGCCATTCCCAGTTCGTAACGGGTTGGATAAGGCGTTTGTAACAAACTGCCTGCAGGGATATAGGGAAAAGTCTCCAGATAACTCTGCATTACACTTGGGCTTACGCGCCTGTTGATATAGGCCCTGCTTAACTGATGTGTTTCTCTTAAACCCGCTGCACCTAATAATTCTACCGCACTGGCTACGGTTAGGTTATGGAAGTTTTTAACGCGAACCGTTTTATCTTCCACTACCAGGCCCTTCATTAAACTCTGATCTTGCGTGGCCACTCCTGTCGGGCAGGTATTGCTGTTACATTCTAAAGCCTGAATACAACCCAAAGCGAACATCATTCCGCGGGCAGCATTACACATATCGGCACCAAGGGCTATATTTTTAACCAGATCGAAACCTGTTGCAACTTTACCTGAAGCAATTATTTTAATGTGTTTTTTCAGATCAAAACCATTTAAAACATCATACACAAATGCCACACCTTCGCGCAGGGGCATACCTACCGAATTCGAAAACTCCTGCGGCGCAGCACCTGTTCCACCCTCACCACCATCAACAGTGATAAAGTCAGGGTAAATTCCGGTTTCTACCATAGCTTTGCAAATGGCATAAAACTCACTTTTACGACCGATGCACAGTTTAAAGCCTACGGGTTTGCCACCTGATAAATCGCGGAGTTTTTTAACAAACTCCAATAAACCGATAGGTGTATTAAAAGCGGAGTGAGCCGGCGGAGACAAGACATCTTTACCTTCGGGCACTAAACGAATCCTGGCAACCTCTGGTGTTACCTTTTTGGCTGGTAACATACCACCATGTCCTGGTTTAGCGCCTTGCGAAAGTTTAATCTCGATCATTTTTACCTGATCCGTTTGTGCCCTTTCTGCATAAGCTTCGTAGTTGAAAGTTCCGTCGGCATTACGGCAGCCAAAATATCCTGTACCAATCTGCCAGATTAAATCGCCACCTGGCTGACGGTGATAATCGCTGATGCCACCCTCACCCGTATTGTGGGCAAAGTTGCCCATTTTAGCACCACCATTTAAAGCTAAAATGGCATTCTGACTTAAGGAGCCAAAACTCATGGCAGAAATGTTATAGATACTGGCCGAGTAAGGCTTCTTACAATCTGGCCCACCAACGGTAACTCGCGGATCTAAATTCAGCTCATGGTGTGAAATCGCAGCAATACTGTGGCTTAACCATTCGTAGCCATTATCGTAAACATTCAACTGCGTTCCGAAGGGAATGGTATCGTTGTCTTTTTTAGCACGTTGATAGATCAAAGAGCGGTTTAGCCTGTTATAAGGCGTACCGTTGGTATCGCTTTCTACAAAGTATTGATATACTTTCGGCCTTAACTCTTCCATAAAATACCTTAAACGCCCGAAAACAGGGTAATTTCTTACGATACTGTGTTTAGGCTGGTATAAATCGTAAATACCAAGAATTACAAAAGGACCGGTGAAGATGAATGTCCACCATAAAAAAGGATGGTACAAACCCAGCATAATGGTTAGGGCAATTAAAAATGCGGCAATCGCAACGAAAGCTTTTCTCATAATAATAGATTAGCGTATGTTTTGTTAGTACAAAGATTAGGATTATTAAACAACTGACACCATTAAATTGTTATTTTTACGCTATGCTTATTAAGATTTATCCGGAAAACCCCAACGAAAGAGCCATTGAACAGGTTGTTGATGTGCTGAAAAAAGGTGGCTTGATCATCTACCCAACTGATACCATTTACGGTTTGGGCTGCGATATTACCAATCCTAAAGCTATCGAAAAAATTTGCCGCTTACGTGGCATCAAGCCCGAGAAAGCCAACTTTTCTTTTATCTGCCATGATTTAAAGCACATTTCTGATTACATTAAACCGATTGACAATACCACTTTCAGGGTATTAAAAAAAGCGCTACCAGGCCCTTTTACCTTTATTTTTAATGCGAATAACAACGTACCCAAATTATTAAGTTCGAATAAAAAAACGGTCGGTATCCGTGTACCCGACAACAACATTGCACGCTGTATTGTCAAAGAACTTGGCAATCCTATCCTATCAACTTCCATAAAAGATGACGATGATGTAATCGAATATTCTACCGATCCGGAATTGATCCACGAAAAATATGAAGACCTGGTAGACCTGGTAATAGATGGCGGTTATGGCGATAATGAAGCCTCTACTGTAATTGATTGTACCACCGGCGAGTTTGAAGTCATCCGTGAGGGTAAAGGAAATATTGAAGAGTATTTATAATATCTTACTTATAAAAATTGCGTGAATAAGCTGGAAACCTGTTTGATCAGGGATATATTAGATTGCTTTTTTAGAAGTGAATTTAAGGTTCTTTGTGGCCGCCTCCTGTCCTGCTTTACTCTTCAAGTCCTCTCCCGATAAAACAATCGGGATTTCCGTTACAATCAGGCTTAATAACAAAGTATGCATCACCAGGCGCAAACCTTTATATGATAAGATTTGCGTTTATCTCTTTAAATCAGCGGGAACATCAATAGCAATATCATGATAACAACCAAAGTCATGATGGTCTATTTCATAAAAACCAAAATAAATAACAGTGGATTTTAATTTTAAGACGATAAACGGACTCTAAGTACCGCCATTTCGAGCGGAGTGGAGAACCCGAAGGCTCTGCGAAGCAAAATCTTTAATTTAATTTCAATAATTTGTTCCAAGATCTCTTCATTCCGTTGCACTCCAGTCGAGATGACGCCCCTTGTATTCCAAACTGTCAATGATAGTGTAGTCTAATATTTAAACTGAAATACAAAAAGCACGTCAACGTCGGCATAATCATAAAATTATTCCTCATTACATTTATTTTTCCACAATTACCTAAATTAACATTAAGTTAATCTGATAATAAGGCTTTTGCCTATACATTTGCTATAAATAAAACTTATTCTATGAAAAGATTTTTACTTCTCATTTTATTTTTTCTGGTTTTCTCGGATTATTTATCTGCCCAGGTTTCATTAACTGCAATAAATACCGCTAAAGCAGAAAATTTTGACGGCATAACCGCAACAGGAACTTCGACAGTTGCCGGATGGAGTGCCGTTAAAGCGGGCGGCACAAACGCCGCAGCCGTTGGTTCGGCCTTAACGTTAACGGTTTACACCGCTTCGTCAAATAGTGGAGCCGCTTACAATGCAGGAACAGCAGGAGCTGCCGACCGTTCGTTAGGAAGCCTTGCCTCTGGCGCGTTAGTACCGAGATTTGGGGCCGGATTTCAGAATAACACCGGTGCCACCGTAACCTCAATCGATTTATCTGGCGTAATGGAACAGTGGCGAACTGGCTCAACGGCTACGGTTAACGAAAAACTAAATTTCGAATATAGCTTCAATGCCACCAGTATTGCCGACGCATCGGCCACCTGGCTCCCGCTTACCGACATGGAGCTTAACGAAAAGTTAACAACAACAACCACGGCAGCCGGCATTGATGGTAACTTACCAGCAAACCAAACCCCTGTTTCTGGAAGCATCAACGCAATTACCTGGGCAAATGGGGCTACACTTTATATCCGCTGGACAGATACAGACGATTTAGGAAGCGATGGCATTTACACTATTGACGATTTTAGCATCACGCCAAAGGGCAATACTACAACTACGCCGGTTTTATCAGCCTCAAATACAACGTTTCTTTTTGGCGATCAAAACATCAATTCAAATTCTACAGCACAAAGTTATACATTAGGAGGAGCCAATTTGACGGCTGCTGTTTTAATAAATTCGACCGCACCTTTCTTTGTATCTAAAGATAATATCGCTTTCAGCAATTCCATCAGTTATACCACAGCCGAAGTGGCTGCATCTCCATTTGTTTATGTACGTTTCAGTCCAACTTCAGGCGGCAATGCCAGTGGCAATATTACTAATACCAGCACTGGTGCCAGCCCGGTTAATGTTGCGGTAAGCGGAAATGGACTATCAACAATTTTAACAGTAGACCAAACGGCTTTCGATTTTGGTTCTCAAAATACAGGCACCAATTCTACGGCACAAACCTTTAGTTTAAACGCCACGGGCTTAACCGATGTGGTAAATATTACCACTACAGCACCTTTTTATCTATCAAAAGATAATATTACTTATAGCGCTTCGCTAGTTTATACTGGCGCTGAGCTTGCCACAAGCAAAACGGTCTCTGCGCGTTTTAGCCCTACAACACCATCCGCTGCATCTGGCAATATTAGTATTTCGAGCACTGGTGCAAGCACACAGAACATTATTACGGCAGGTATGGGCACAACTCCACCCGCAGCGCCAACCCACGTTGTAATATCTGAAATTTATGGTGGCGGCGGAAACACCGGCGCAACCTTCAAAAATGATTTTATCGAATTATATAACCCTGATAACACCACGGTTGATTTAACCGGCTGGAGTGTACAGTATTTAAATGCTACCGGAACAGGCACCTGGGCAAAAACAGATTTAACGGGTAGCATACCTGCAAAAAGTTTCTACTTGATCCAGGAAGCTATTGGAGCAGGTGGAACGGTTAATTTGCCTACACCAGATGCAACCGGAACTTTAACCTTATCCGGTACAACCGGAAAAGTAATTTTAAGCAATTCAAATGTGCTTTTAACTGGTGCCAATCCATCAACCACTGCGGTAGTTGATAAAGTAGGCTTTGGCCCAACAGCCACCGGTTTCGAAACCGCACCTACCCCCGTAATCTCCAATACAACTTCAATTGAACGTAAAGCAAGTGCAACTTCAACAGCAGCAACTTTAGCCGTTGGGGGTGCTGAAGAGTTTAATGGAAACAGTTACGATACCGATAACAACAGTACCGATTTTGTAGTTACGGCTCCAAACCCGCAAAACACTTCGACAAAAGAACCAGCAGGTGCCAATCACGTGGTCATTTCTGAAGTTTATGGCGGTGGCGGCAACAGCGGTGCTACCTATAAAAATGACTTTATCGAGTTGTACAACCCAACGCTTAGTGCTGTAGATTTAACCGGCTGGAGCGTACAGTACGCCAGTGCTACCGGTACGGGCAGCTGGGCAGCAACAACCTTATCGGGTTCTATCGCCTCAAAAGGTTTTTACCTGATCCAACTGGCAGCGGGTACAGGTGGTACATTAGATTTACCAACACCTGATAAGATTGGTACACTCACCTTATCGGGTACAACAGGAAAAGTATTGTTAAGCAATTTAGCTACCCCTCAAACAGGTGCCAATCCGGTTAATGCAAATATTATTGATAAAGTTGGTTATGGAACAGCAAATGGCTACGAAGGTATAGCTCCTGCGCCTGCCACAACCAACACCACATCAATTGAAAGAAAAGCAAGTGCAACATCAAATGCCACCACCATGGGCATTGGTGGTACAGAAGAATTTGCAGGTAATGGATACGATAGCGATGAAAATTCTTTAGATTTTGTACCAAGGATACCAAATCCGCAAAACAGCTCGGTAACTGAACCCACTTCAACAACTGGCCCCTATTTAGTTGTTGCGCCAAAAACCCTGGCTTTCAGTAACCAGGCAATAAATACCACATCAGCTTCAAAAAGCTATGTACTCTCGGCCGGAAACTTAACCAATGCCACTACTTTAACAACAACAGCACCTTATTCTATTTCTAAAGATAACGTTACTTTTTCTACTACATTAAGTTATAGTGTAGCAGATTTAGCCGCCAATCAAACGGTGTATGTAAAATTTAGCCCAACAGCTGTGGGCAACTCAGCCGGTGCCGTTTTACACACCAGTTCAGGTGCAACCTCGGTTCCACTTTCATTAACCGGTGCGTCGGTAGATCCTAACCAAACGGCTTTCAATTTTGAAAACTGTACAACAGTAGGCAGTTCTGCCTTGTCTGATGGTTTTTACCAATACAGCGTAACAGGTCCGCAAACCTGGGGCTGTACTACTACCTTCGGACATGACGCAAGCGACCCTACAGGTGTGGCGAGCGCAGGAAATGCCCTCCAGATTAATGGTTATTCTGGCGGTAATATCTTAAATGAGGACTGGTTGATTTCTCCAGTCTTAAATATTTCTTCATTTAACTATGCTATTTTATCTTTCTGGACAAGATCTGCTTTCGCAGGTGATAAATTACAACTTAAAATTTCTACAAACTATACCGGTTCGGGTAATCCTGCACTGGCTACATGGACCAGTTTAGATGGTAAATTCCCTGAAACGGGTAGTGATAAATGGACCAAATCAGACAATATAGATTTATCAGCCTACAAAGCAACGCCAATTTATATCGCTATTGTATATAACTCGACCACTTCATCAGCCAGCCGCTGGACAGTTGATGATTTTGCGGTAACCAATTCGAGCACACCGCCAGCGGTTGATATTACCACTTCGCCATCAAGCCTTAGTTTTGGTTTCCAGGCGGTTAATACCACTTCTGCTGCAAATAGCTTTGGTTTTTCTGCAGGCAACTTAACAGGCGATGTCACCTTAACTGCTCCTGCTAATTTCACCTTATCAAAAACAAGTGCCGGAGCCTATAGCAGTACCATCACTTATCAAAAAGCCGACATCAACAATACTTCGCCAACAGTTTATGCTAAATTTTCGCCAACGGTAGTGAATACCAGTTATACCGGCAATGTAAGCATTGTTACTACCGGTTCGGCAAATAAAACCGTTGCCTTAACCGGAAACACCTTTGATATTGCCAACACATTAGAAGTAGTGAACTGGAACATTGAATGGTTTGGCAGCCCAGCTCAGGATCCATCGAACGATGTATTACAGGCGGCTAACGTTAAAACCGTAGTGAACAATCTAAATGCAGATATTTATGGTTTTGCAGAGGTGGTAGATACCACTTTGTTCAGAAATACCGTTTTACCGGCAGGATATAATGTTTTATTCAGCGAATTTGGATCCTATGCTGATGATAAAGCTGATGCAGACTATCCGTTGGCACAAAAACTGGCTTTTATGTATCGCACCGATCTGATTAAACCAATTTCGACTTTAGGCATTTTAAGAGATACCTATAACCCTGCTGTACCCGCAACCAGTGCCGATGGTACCCCCTACAAAAACTGGTCATCGGGCCGTTTTCCTTATATGATGCAGGCACAGGTGAAGATCAATAATAAATTGGATACCGTTTATTTTGTTGAAATTCATGCGAAAGCAAACACAGGACCAACAGCCGATCAGATTGATGCCTATAACCGTAGAAAAGGCGGAAATAAACAATTGAAAGACTGGCTTGATGCTAACCTTGTTGGCAAAAAAGTTATTATTCTTGGCGATTTTAACGATGTACTGGATGCCGATAAAACCATTGCACCAATGCCTGCAGGTACTGGCACTTCATATTCCGATTTCACCCAGGATGCAGCTAATTATTTCCCGGTTACGCTACCTTTAAGTTTAGCAGGAAAACAATCTACAGACGGATTTAATACCGTAATTGATAACGTGATCATCACAAAAAACCTTAACCTCAACTACATTCCGGCCTCTGCCGAGGTTTTAGATGCCGTTAAAAACCTCGTGACCAATTACAGTTCTACCACAACAGATCACTATCCGATTAAAACGAGATATTTATTCGGCAATGCTGCACCCACCATCGATGCGGTTGAAAACCAGGCAGTTTGTTATTCCTCAACCAACCAAAACATTGCTTTAACCGGAATTTCTGCTGGTCCTGAAACTGCACAAAATACTACACTTTCGGTTACTGCTGATCATGCTGACCTGTTTGATCTATTAACCGTAACACCAAATGGTACAGATAAAGGTACCATCACTTACCATCTAAAAAACAATGTAAGTGGTGTAGCCAATATTACCGTAACTGTAATGGATAATGGCGGAACAGATTTTGGAGGGGTAGACAAAACCATTAAAACTTTCAAATTAACGGTTACTTCAACCGCTACAGCAAGTATTGCTGGCGCATCAGCAGTCTGCTTAAACGGAGCCGCCCAAACCATCACCTTTACCGGTGCAAACGGGACTGCACCCTATACTTTTACCTATAATATTAACGGCGGAACAAGTAAAACTGTAACGACAACCGCTACAAGTGCATCGGTAACAGTTTCGGCACCCACTAATGCAACCGGTACTTTTGCCTATAATTTAGTCAATGTTAAAGATGCAAATTGCGGTCAGGCGCAAACCGGAACCGCTACTGTAACCGTCTACGCCTTACCTGTGATTTCCATCAGCAGCAATAAGGGTGTAACCATCTCTAAAGGCGATGCCCTAATTTTAACTGCAACCGGTGGTGTACAATACAGCTGGACAGGTGCAGATATCCTTAGCGGACAGAACACCCCTGCCCTAACCATCCGCCCAAAACAGAGCGATACCTACCGGGTTAGCGTAACCAATGCGAGCGGTTGTGTAAGCGATCAAAACATTGCCATTACGGTAATAGAAGATTATAAACTCGAAGCCAGTACAGTAATTACCCCTAATGGCGATGGTTACAACGATAAATTTATCGTCAAAAACATCGATTACTATCCAAACAACACCTTAAAGATTTTCGATAAAGCCGGAAGGATATTATACACCAAACATACCTATGCCAACGATTGGGACGGAACCATAAACGGTAGCCCCTTAAACGAAGGAACCTATTATTACATCATCGATTTAGGTAAGGGCATCGGTACATTTAAAGGTTATATCAATATCATTAGAGACTAATTACAGACATGAAAGCAATTACCAAAAACATAAAGCAAATGCGTCGCGTAACGTTTCTATTTGCTGCAGGCACATTATTTTTAGGATCTGTAAAAGCACAGATCCTTCCGCTCAATGCACAATATTTCCAGAACCGTTACCTCGTAAACCCATCTATGGCGGGTATTAACGAAGGGTTTAACATTAACGGCAGTTTCCGCAAACAATGGTCAAATATTCCGGGTGCACCCATTACCCAGAGCGTAACTTTAGATCAGCAGGTAAACAAAGTGGGTTGGGGCGTAAACATCTATAACGAGAAATCGGGTGGCATCCAGCGCACCAAAGCCGTTGGAACCTTTGCCTATCACCTTCCGTTAAACAATGACGACCAGAAGTTAAACTTCGGAATCTCTTTTGGCGCAAGTCAGGATAAACTGGATTTAAACAGTGTAAGAAACAGCGATATTAACGACCCATCCATCGCCCGTTTTAACGATCGGGGTTATTACCTGGATGGCGATTTCGGGATCTCTTATACCTCGAAAGGATTAACCGTTGAGGGTGCCGTGCCAAATATGCGTTCAGTTTTCAGAAAAGATGATTTAAATTTTGCCGATAAACCCACCTTTTATTCTGCCTTGAGTTATAAGTTCTTGCTGGGATCGGGTATTAACGGAATCAGCCTGGAGCCTAAAGGTGTTTTCAGGGGCATTAAAAACTTCGATAACCTATGGGATGCGGGTTTGAATGCCAATTTTGCCAACGATAAATTGTACGTAATGGCCATGTACCACAATACGCAAAATGCTACGGTTGGTTTTGGCATGAATTACAAATCGACCTTATATTTTATGGCTTATTACAATACCGCGACCTCAGCCATCAGCGGTTACACCGATGGCGATTTCGAAGTCAATATCAGAGTAAATATTGGTAAAAAGCCTTAATAACCCTTGTCCATCATGCTGAATTATTTCAGTTTTAATAATGGTCGTCATCCTCGCGCATGCGGGGATCTTAATGCAACAATATATTTCACATTGGGATCAGCGTCTTATAGATTCTGAAACAAGTTCAGCATGACGAAAAAACGAAAAGCCACAGATTTAAAAAATCTGTGGCTTTTTTATTAGTCTTAGTGCCTTACCCCTATCCGCCTATCTGTACCTTTCCTACTGAAAGGGAAAGGACTTAAAAAATTATCGCACCCTGTAATATGCTCCATGCGACCTGTACCCTGCTATCCGTCCTAGCATATTTCCGCCGGAAAAAGCACGAAAATCTTTGCAACTCCCCTCACAACCCCACAGCCCAAGGCAGGATCAAGCGGGAGCGGTGGAGTAAGCAAGGATAAGAGCTTGGATACTGCCGCTATCAAGATTTCGTAGCTTTTTACAAGAAAAGATGCAAGCCTTGGGTTTTTGTTTCTTTTGGGCCAAGCCAACCTGCGAAGCAAGCTTGAAGGCCTATAAAAATATATACACAACTGAAAAAAGAAAGAGCCTCTGGGCAGCTGCGGACCTGTACCGATTTTTCATCGGTAGCCGAGGCAAGCCCGAGCACGAGACAAAGAATAGCCAGTGCTTTAAGGTTCCCGCATGCGCGGGAATGACGACCGTATTAGATAACTTCCAATAGAACCTAAATCCATACCATTAAAATAATAGATTTCCTTACAAAAACTTCCCCTTTCCCCCTTCATTTTTCCTATTTTTACCCCTATGGCTAAACTCATCAATCTAGAAGTATTTCAGCGTTTCTTTCGCTCCGGACAAGTAGGTGGTTTTTTATTATTGATCTGCGTGGCCATTTCCTTACTTATAGCCAATACTGCTTCAAAAGAAAGTTTCGAAATCTTTTTAGCCACAAAAATCGGCTTTGGCACCATTAGCTACAGCATTTTAGCGTGGATAAACGATGCCTTAATGGCTATATTCTTCCTCTTAGTCGGACTCGAAATCAAACGCGAACTGGTAGAAGGCGAACTCTCTTCCATGAAAAGTGCAGCACTGCCTGTAATTGCAGCACTGGGCGGCATGCTTTTTCCCGCTTTAATTTATTCGGTATTTAATAAAGGTACAGAAACCGCCGGAGGCTGGGGTATCCCCATGGCCACCGACATTGCCTTTGCCCTCGCCATTATCGCCATGTTAGGTAAAAGCGTACCCACCAGTTTAAAAATATTCCTGGCTGCGCTGGCCATTGTGGATGATTTAGGTGCCATTCTCGTGATCGCAATCTTTTATACCAACCAGATTCATTTCGTATACCTGGCTATGGCAGGAGGTATCCTCGTTATTTTAAGCTTAATGAACTATTTCGGCGTAAAGAAACTTGTATTCTATCTCATCCCCGGAATATTTCTCTGGTATTTCATTCACCACTCGGGCATACATGCCACCATTGCAGGTGTATTACTGGCTTTCACCATCCCCACCAACGAAACAGACATCGAATCGCCATTGGAAAAACTGGAGCATTTTTTAACCATCCCCGTAAATTACCTCATTATGCCGGTTTTCGCACTGGCGAATACCAATATCGCTTTCCAAAAAGAAATGCTTACGGGACTGGTTTCTCCTCTGGGCCTCGGCATTATCGTAGGTTTATTTGTAGGAAAAACTATAGGTGTAACCTTTTTCAGCTGGCTTGCCGTGAAACTGAAATGGGCCGATTTACCCACCGGGGCAGGCTGGAAACACATCTTAGGTTTGGGCATGCTCGCCGGAATTGGTTTTACCATGTCGATTTTTATTGCCCTGCTCTCTTTTAGCGAAGTGCTCCATGTTTCGGAAGCGAAGTTTGCGATTTTAACGGCTTCAATCCTATCGGGTGTAGTGGGTTTCATGTTTTTGAAATCCGTGAAAGCTAAGGCGTAACCTACAAATTGTATTTTTTGAAACAATGGCGTAAAGGCATCCAACTTGAACAGATCATATTTTAACTTCTTCCAATATGCATACCTTTATTAATACTGTTAATTTTAGTTAAAAAATTTCACATGTTATTCGATTTTCCTACTTTATAAAAGTTTCGGATTTAAATTAAAATATGTTCAGATTATTTTGTCTCACATTCTTTTTGCTTTTAACGAAGTATAGTTTTTCGCAGCCCGTTTCCTATAATAAAGGTGGAACAAAAGCAATACTTTTAAGGATCAAAATTTTACCATTTTAAGCATTTCCCTGGACGACAGTCGTGATGAATGGCTACATGCATTAGCCGCGCTAAAAATGTCCTGAACGCAGCTGGTTGACTTGAAAACCTGGAATGGAGAACTTGCTACATATTACGGAATACTGGCAATTCCAGGTTCTTTATTGATTGATCCCAAGGGAAACATCGTTGCGAAAGATTTAAGAGGTATAGAGTTAACTAAAAAGCTCACTGAATTAATAAGTGGTCACTACCAAGCGAACCACAGCTTAGATATACATTAAGTATGCGCTCAGTATAAACGCGGTTGGATCATTGATTTTTGAAACAGCTTCCTATACTAAAAACGTATCACATTGAAAAAATCAGTGATCACAAATATACGTACAGATTATTTGAACCCAGTTGCAGCGGGTTTCCTGTCGTGGTATTAGGTGATAATGACGGCTGTGATCGTTCGTAGTAATGAGGCGAAAGCGTGTGGTCATTGATGTAATTATTCTTTAATTAACAGATTCAAGTAAGTAAAAATCTTTCCACTATGCTCTGCTTCGTGATAGTTAGCGGCTTGTAGTGCCTCGATATGATTTTTCACTTGAAATCCGATGGGTAACTCAAAAGACTCATAGTTCACAAATAAACCGGATCCCAAGTCGGATTCAAGGTGGTTAACGGTATCAATCAATAAACGTTTCACCTCATTAACACTCGGATTAATTTTCCAGGAACGTGGAGAAGATCCAATTTTAAAGGATTCCATGAATTCTTTTGAGATATACATCGGTAATCCACTACGCATATACATGTGCCGCTGTTGAGAAGTGATACAATGACCAATTTGCCAGATTATATTATTGTTAAAACCTGCTGGAATTTTAAATAATATTTCATCATCACTCGTTTCAATTAACTGCAATAGCCTGGTCCTGCTGGCTCTTAAAATTTCACATTCAAAATGTACATTAATCATTTATTTGGTTTATTCTTAAGGGATAGAAGCATCCGTAATGTGCTCTAAATTAACTTTTTCAACATTAATTTCAAACTTCATCTCACCAGAATTTTCAGTTACCCAAACCTGTAGCCAGAAACTATGGAGGCATCGACCATGGAGCGTGCATAATCACGTTACATCGGCAGCCTATCTGGAAAATCCGTAAGGCTTGACGATACAATCCCTTAGGGTGTAGAGCACCGATCTGTGTAGCTAAATGTTATAAACATGTTTGATATCAGCAAATTGGCTTGGTCATAGCGATACGGAATTGATATTTCTGTTTCTCAGGACACGGTGGTTAAGCAAGGGACCGCAATATCCAATATAACACATAATTTACGCTGAATTACTTGTTATAAATAAACGTTATAGATACATTTAATAATTATTTCTAACCAAAATGAAAAAATTATTTTACTTGTTTATCCTGATCAGTTTATCACCTGCTTTGCATGCGCAAAGCGGACGATTGGTTTTGGATTTTGATCAAAACTGGACCTTTAACCTGGGCGACGTACCAAACGGCCAAAATGTTGATTTTAATGATGCCGGCTGGCGAAAATTAAATTTACCTCATGACTGGAGCATAGAGGGAGAATTTAAAAAAGAAAACCCCGCTACTGTGGAAGGCGGCGCTTTACCAGGCGGTATAGGCTGGTACCGTAAAAGCTTTACCGTTCCGCAAACTGATAAAGACAAATTAATCTATATTGCTTTTGACGGTGTTTATCAAAAAAGCGATGTGTGGATAAACGGCCATCATTTAGGTTACAGACCAAACGGTTATATCAGTTTCAGATATGAACTTACGCCATATTTAAATTATGGCGGTAAAAATGTGATCGCTGTAAAGGCTGATAATTCTTTACAGCCAAATTCCCGCTGGTATTCCGGTTCGGGCATTTACCGCAATGTTTGGCTGATACGCACCAACAAAATTGCCGTTAACCACTGGGGTACTTTTGTAACCACACCAAAGGTAAGCGCCAGCCATGCCGATGTTAACCTGAGCGTTAGCATAAAAAACGCGGCAGGCAATACTAAACTTGCTACTGTTGTCAGCAGCATTTATGCCAATGGTAAAGTAGTAGCAAGCAAAACCCTTAACGGCGTTAATTTAAAGGATACGGTTACTACTGTAAGCCAAAATTTCGGTGTTAATAACCCGGTATTATGGTCGGTTAACAAACCGTTCCTGTATAAAGTACAAACTAAAATATTGGTGAATAATGTAGTGGTTGATCAGTATGAAACACCGCTTGGTATCCGTTATTTCAATTTTGATATAGATAAAGGTTTCAGCCTGAACGGTGTTTACATGAAAATAAATGGCGTTTGCCAACACCATGACCTGGGCGCGCTGGGCACTGCATTTAATGTGCATGCGCTGGAAAGGCAGTTTAAAATATTAAAGGAAATGGGCGTTAATGCGATACGCACCTCCCACAACCCACCCGCACCAGCGTTTTTAGACCTTGCAGACCGCATGGGCCTGATTATTATGGACGAAGCATTTGACGTATGGCAGATTCATAAGAGGCCTCAGTTCGATTCTCATCTTTTCTTTAATGAATGGCACAAACGCGACCTGACCGATCAGATACTGCGCGACAGGAATCACCCATCGGTGATGATATGGAGTATTGGAAATGAAATACCCGAGCAAAGAGATACCAGTGCGACACGTATAGCCCGTGAGCTTGCCGGTATCATCCACAAACTGGATACCACAAGGCCAATCACTACCGGCAATAATGAACCCGGCCCTGGCAATAAAATTGTTGAATCAGGCGCTGTTGACTTGTTAGGCTACAATTACCATAACGATAAACTGGCCACTTTCCAGAAGGACTACCCCGGCAAAAAATTCATTGGTACCGAAACTGCTTCGGCGCTGGAAAGCCGCGGTGTTTATAATACTTCGCCCGATACCATTAAACGATGGCCGGGAGGCGGGGTAGTTAATGGTAAAAAGGTAAGATGGACCATGAATGCCGATAATACCGTTAACGCTTATGATAATATTTCGGCACCCTGGGGTCATACCCACGAGGAAACCTGGAAAATATATAAAAAATATGCTTTTCTGTCCGGCCAGTTCATCTGGACCGGGTTCGATTATATAGGCGAACCATGGCCTTACCAATGGCCATCCCGCAGTTCATACTTCGGGATAGTAGATCTGGCGGGATTCCCTAAGGATGTTTATTATATGTACCAGGGTGAATGGACCAATAAAACAGTGCTCCACTTATTACCACACTGGAACTGGGAAGCTGGTAAAGTAGTTGATGTTTGGGCCTATTACAGTAATGCCGATGAAGTTGAACTGTTTTTGAACGGCAAATCATTAGGTACAAAATCAAAACAGGGCGACGATCTGCACATTGCCTGGAAAGTAAACTATGAGCCGGGTACCTTAAAAGCCATATCGCGCAAAAATGGCAAAGTGGTGTTAACTACCGAAGTTAAAACTGCAGGTCCACCTGCCAGGATAGAATTAAGTGCAGACAGGAGCATCATACGTTCAAACGATCATGATCTTTCTTTTATCACGGTTAAAATTGTAGATAAGAATGGCATAATGGTCCCGAATGCTGATAATGATGTCAAATTCAAATTATCAGGAGCGGATAGCTTCCTGGCAGGTGTTGATAATGGAAGCCAAACCAGCCACGAATCGTTCAAAGCCGATCATCGTAAAGCATTCAATGGCTTGGCCCTGGCAATTATTGGTGCTAAAAATAAACCAGGTAAAGTAATCATAACAGCAACAGCAGATGGCTTAACTTCTGCATCATTGCCAATTACTATCAAATAAACCAATTGGTAATCGGCCCCCAGAAAAACAAAAAACCGTCACCGAATTTCTTCGTTTGACGGTTTTTTTCAGTGGGCCCACCTGGGCTCGAACCAGGGACCAAAAGATTATGAGTCTTCTACTCTAACCAGCTGAGCTATAGGCCCGGAAAAAAGGTATTCCTTTTTTGCGAGTGCAATGTTACAAATTTGAATTGAAATTAGGAAAATGTTTTAACCATTTTTTATAAAAAGAAAGAATATAAACTCATTTTCAAGCGCTTAATTTTAATTTTCATTTTATTGAGCCTCGTTTCCGATTAAAAAATGTTGATAAAACGCCTGCTTACCTGCCCTCAAATCAATTTCGAATAGGTTAATTTTGTAATTGATATGAATACGCCCGACCCGGACAACCAACTTCTTCTGGATTTTTTAGCCACCACCAATCAGCCTGTTTTTTTAACCGGTAAAGCTGGAACCGGTAAAACTACCCTGCTACGCAAGATTAGGGATACCACAAAAAAGAATTTTGCCATTGTTGCACCTACCGCTGTTGCGGCAATAAATGCTGGTGGCGTAACGCTCCACTCCTTTTTTCAAATTCCTTTCGGCCCCCTGGTTCCGGTTGTTGATGAAAACGCTGAAAGTAATTTTAAATATTCAGACGAAAAAACAAGACTCTTACGCTGCCTTGATTTATTGATCATTGATGAGATTAGTATGGTTAGGGTTGATCTGATTGACTTTGTAGACCGTACTTTAAAGCGTGTTAAAGGCTCTAACCGTCCTTTTGGTGGCGTTCAGGTGTTAATGATCGGTGATCTGTACCAACTCTCTCCTATTTTTCACGATGCCTGGCATATCCTGGGTAGTTATTATTCCAGCCCCTACTTTTTCGATAGCCTGATTTTCAGGTCTACGCCAATGCTTACGTTCACCTTAGATAAAGTTTACCGTCAATCAGACCCCACATTTCTCGATATTTTGAACGGGATGCGGGAAAACAGTCTCGATGCCGGCCTTCTTGCCAAATTGAATGAACGTTACGATCCATCTTTAGATCAGGAATGGAAAGATGATTACATCACGCTCACCACACACAACCAACTGGTTAATGAAATTAACCAGGGCTGTTTAGAAAAATTGCCCGGAGAAATTTTCGAATTCAATGCGGAGGTAAGTGGTGATTTCCCTAAAGATGCCTATCCTACCGATGAAAAACTTCAGCTAAAGCTGGGTGCACAGGTCATCTTTATTAAAAATGATTCTTCCGGTAAAAAGCTATTCTACAACGGAAAAGCCGCAAAAATTACCGCAATCAGTCAAGATTCGATAAAAGTAACTTTCACTAACGGTGGCAGGGAAATCGAAGTAGAAAAAGAAATCTGGCAAAATGTTAAATATAGCCTGAGTGACGAAGAAAATAAAATCGACGAAACCAGTACCGGATCCTTCTCGCAATATCCATTTAAACTGGCCTGGGCCATTACCGTGCACAAAAGCCAGGGATTAACCTTCGATCAGGCAATAGTTGATGTGAGCACCGCATTTACCCATGGACAGGCTTACGTAGCACTGAGCCGTTGCAGAAGCCTGGAAGGGCTTATCCTAAAATCGCCTGTGGTTAACGAAAATATCATTACCGACGCCAAAGTGATCAGTTTCACAAAAGCGGCTCACCAGGATAAACCTACCGCTGATTTGCTGGCACGTTATACGCAGCAATATGCGTGGGGATTGATCCGTGAGCTTCTGGATTTTTCGCTGATTGCCAAAGATTGGGAAAAACTCGGGCGCTCCAAACTGATCGATAAAGATGAGAAAAATGCTTTTTTATCTATTTACGAACAGGGAAACCAGATCTTTCAACATGAGATCTTTAAAGTAGCCAGAAATTTCATTACAAAGGAGTTCTCGAAAATAAGTACCAATGAAAATCCTGCAAATGAAAGTGCTTTTATGGAACGTTTGCAGAAAGCGTCAGATTATTTCATTCCAAAACTGGAACAGCTCATTGCCTTAACGGCAAAAATTGTGGCCATCAACTTTTATAATGATACACACTCTGACAAACTCCTTACTGTTTTAAACGACTGTAAAGATGCACTCCAGATCAAGCTGGATTTATTTAAGATTTCATGGAACCCCTTTTCGATCAAAGATTATATCAATACCTTGCATGCCGCTGGCAATAAACAACCAGAGAAAAAACCGATTAAATCCAGCATTAAGCCAAAAGAGATTTCCAATCCTCAGGTTTATAAAAACCTGGTTGAATGGCGCAAAACAATAGCCCGGCAACGTGGCACTCAGGATTATGCTGTACTGTCTGATTTAGCATTACTTTCTATTGCCGAAAAAATGCCCAGAACCACCGACCAACTGGCGGCGCTTAAAAGCGTAGGTATTGGCAATGCCAAAGAACTCGGCCAGCAGATTACCCGCATTGTAAATGCGCATTTGGGTACTAGTGAGTTATTTTAAATAACCTAAGTATTTATTGCCTTTAAAATAAAGAAAATATTGACAAGAAGATAAACGGTTAAAAGAGATAAGGAGAAAAACCGATCAAACCTTTCGGCTTTTTTCTCCTCTCCTCTTTTGATCAATTTTAAAGAAAAGGCTGTTAAGATGATAACGATCAGAATAAATACTAGGGTAATTCCGTGCAAAGTATCTACCAGGGTAAAAGTAGTCGATTCAGGGAGCGAACCATCAATAATGTATTTATTACCAATTACAGCAAAAAGAGAGCCTACACTTAGCCCAAAGCGCGAGTCGATGCTGTCTGCGTGGATATAAAAGCACATATATGCAATAAAAAAAGCAACATACATGCCTAAAAACATTTTCCAGAACAGGCCAAAAGCATCTCTGCTAATCCCTATCCTCACCTTATAACTACTATATTCTGTTCTTGGCACTTTTATGCCTGGATCGCCAAAAGCCGTTTCATAAATTTTATTGGCTGTAGAAGTTTTTAAACTGTCGATATTCCACCCGCGTAGGGTAAACCGGGGATCAAACTGCTTACCTAAAGTATCAGGAACAAATACCAGGGCTGCCGAATCAAATTGTGAATTTTCTACAGAAAGCCTCAGCAATTGATGGTCGAATGGAAAATTATTGATCGACCAGGAATCTTTCATTACACACTGCAACTTCATTAGCATATATACTTCATTACCACTGCTATCTATAGTTGAAAATGATTTGCTGACCGTTTTGGCCTGTGGTATCTCCAGGTTATCAGCAAAATTAAATTCCTTGTTTTTATACTTTAGCCAAAGCCAGAAATTAATGGTATATTCTTTATCTTTAAAATCAATATCATGGATGCTCGTAACATAAATCCCTGTCTTTACGGTATCGGGTATATTTTTTTGAGCTAAAGAAACAGTGTTGATACAAAAAAGCTGGAAAATCAAGCCCAGTAAAAAGGGTATAGTAGTTTTCAACTGTGATTAATTTAAAGCGTGAATGTTTTTTTAAATATAGCGAATAAGGTTTTATATACAAGGGATATTTTAACCTTAAAAAGCTTTCAGGCCTCGCTTTTTTTTAATACTTTCGCAACCCCATTTTAGCCGACAACCACAGCATAGCAAACCATGAGTAAGTTTTTATACGGAATCGATTTTGGAACAACCAATTCGGCACTTTCTATTTATGATGAAGAAAAGAAAGAAATTGTAGACACGATTTCTATCCCTTCATTGATTTATTTTACAGAAGTAAAAAGTCTTGTGGATGGCGAAAGTCATATCGTTGGCGAAAAAGCAATAGATGCTTATTTAAGCGATGGTATGAAAGGCCGCTTTATCAAATCTATCAAACAAATCCTCTCGAGAACTACTTTTACCGAAACCCGTATTCATAATAAAAGATATACAGCTTCAGATCTGGTAACCTTAATTCTTAAAGACTTAAAAATGAAGGCTGATCAGATTATTGGTGAAGAATGTCACAAGGCCATAATAGGCCGCCCGGTTTTCTTTGATGATGATAATACAATGAAAGATACACTGGCACAAACCAGGTTAAAAAAGGCAGCAGAAAGTGCTGGTTTTACCGATGTCCGATTTCAGTTTGAACCTATTGGAGCTGCGTTTGCCTACGAAAAAAACATTACTAAGAAAGAGCGTGTTTTAGTAGCCGATCTGGGTGGAGGAACAACAGATTTCACTTACCTTATTCTCGATCCAGATAAGGTTGGCAGTAAAGACCGTAAAAATGATATGATTGCTTCTGGTGGAATTTATATTGGTGGCGATAGTCTTGATTCTGCATTTATGTGGGATAGAGGCACACCGTATTTTGGAAAAAACACCATGTACGAGGCCACACCCGGCAAGGTTTTAAATGTTCCCAAGTCGCTTTTTGCAAATATCTGCACCTGGGATAAAATGAACTTTTTTAACGGCTTAAAAATTCAGAAAGAGATAGAGGAATATTATTATTACTCTGGAAACGATCCGAAATTCAAAAACCTGATTACCTTGATCGAAAATAACCTGGGTTATTCTTTGTTCAGATCAATAGAGAAAACAAAAATTGAACTTTCTGACCAACTCGTTTCTACTTTCCACTATAACAATATGGAAATTGAGATTGATGAAAATATTTCGCTCGAACAGTATAATTCCATCATCGAAAAAGACATCAACAAAATCGATACTTACCTGGATCAGTTTATGGAAACATACAAAATCAACCCGGGAGATATAGACTGTTTGTTTTTAACCGGAGGAACATCAATGGTTTCGGCAGTCCAAAACTTGTTTAAAACTAAATTCCCGCATATTCCGCTAAACTCTGGCGATAATTTTAAAAGTGTAGCCAAAGGACTGGCTTATAGTGGTTATTTGTTTGAAAATTAATGAGCAGATTGTCATTCCATGCTGTAGCAAAGAATCTGTAACATAGCTCCTGTCAAATACCAACGATCTGGAATGCGTACCCTGTACTAAATAACAAGTAGTGCTCCCGTCTTTCGCTTTTATGCTTCGCTGCCTCGTACCTCGTTGCTGCAAGGTAACACACCAGCCGGGGCTAATGGACAATGCAGCATTTAATTTTTAGGGTATGCAAGGTACAGAACCTTTGTTCATAAACCCGATTGCAATGTAAAGCCCACAGCGCAGCGAGGACTTGAAACAAAAAGCGGGACTGCAAAACGCCAGGAACCACAGCACCTACATTTCCTGTCATCTGCAATATTATCTATTACTATTCGACACCCATACTTAAAATTTGGAGCGCTCAGCCTGCAATAAATAACACGTGTGTTCCCGTCTTTCGCTTTTACGCTTCTCTTCCTCGTATCCCCTTACTGAAGGGTACACCTGCACGCCAGTTGGGTAACACTTCAATTGCGAATAAACTATAAATACCAGATTACATTTTTATTTTAGTCATGAAAAACTAAGGCAGACGCATAACTGTAAATGCTAAAATACAATTAGGTAGCATTTTTAGGAATATTTTTTCTTGTTTAGGTTAAGATTTAATACTTTAGCGGAGGTAAAATTGGTGCGGCTGATAAAATAGATGCAGTAAGCAAAGCTTTACGCGTTAGGCGCAAAAACAATTAATGTGGTGAGGTCTGGAATACCTGTCTTCTAGAAGAGATGAAATCAAGCTGATGAAATTTCTTTGGCAGACGCACCAATTTTTCATTGAATTTAGGCCAGGCGGCTGAATCTTAATACAGACATGCCCTTGTGACGTCTAAAACTCTTATTAAAATTAGTAGTTTGTTCAAAGCCCAATAGTTCAGCTATTTCATCAATTGTATAATCGCTATTGAGCAATAATTCTTCCGCTTCGCGCATAATGCGATCTTTTATAAGCACTGTCAGGCTTTTTCCAAGCACCCGATCTAAAAATCTATTTAGTTTACCAGCACTCATCCCCATACCTTCTGCGTAAAATTGAATGGATCTTTCTTGCCTGTAAAATTGTTCTAAAATTGCCCTGAATCTCAATACCTGCTGTAAATCATCTAAAGTTAAGGCAGCCAGATAGCCATCTAAACCAGCTGTATAACCCAGAAATAAAGATAAGTACTGGGCTAAAAAGGGCATATCTTTTTTATCATTGATTTCTCTTTTTAGCTGATCGAGTAAACTATAAGTTTTAGTCGATTTGTGTGAATCAAGATCTCTGAAAGATAAATTTAAAAAGAGATTCTTAGCCTTCGGATCTAAGTGCTGAAGTAAAAACTCTGCGTACAATAAACTACTAAAACTCAACCAATAACCTGAAGTAATTTCGCCATCAAGCCTAACGAGGCCTTCTTCAGGAATAAAAAAAATCCTGCCTTTTAACAAAGTGTAATCGCCAGAATTCATGCATAAAAAGCCATTTCCATCGCGTACAATCAACATGCGCATGGGGTAGATTGCCTGCAACGCACGTTCTCTTCGAAAAAAACCTTTGATAGGCTCTAGCTGTATCATAAAAATTTAAGGATAAACAATTTGTAAGATCAAATTCATCTGATTTGCTTACAAGCTGCTAAAATAAATTATTATAATGATAAATGCTTTCTGTAATACAGATTAAAGAATTGAATCGTTAAATCAGCATCATTCTTTTGCTTACATAATTAAATGATAATAGGATAAAAAGATATTCGAGAATACTGATCTATGCAGATAGCACAATTACCTTAGTGGCCTCAATACCATTTGACGTAAATTCAATATCAAACTGAACAATATTATTGGATTTTATTGGATCGACTACACCATGAGCAAAAACACTTAGCTCTCTTCCGCCATTTGATGGTGTAATACTGCCAACGCCTTCTTTTTGATTATAAAATTTTACTGTACCTAATCTCATCGGAATATTAAATCAATTTCACATTAACCGCACTAGGACCTTTTTTACCTTGAGCAACCTCAAATGCCACCCGATCATTCTGATTTATTTTATCAGTTAAGCCTGTAGCGTGAACAAAAATTTCTTCTCCGTTTTCTGTTATAATGAAACCAAAACCTTTAGATTCATTATAAAATTTTACTGTTCCTTGCATTTTTATTTAGATTTTACTCAATAAACATACAAAAAACAAAAAAAGTTTAGCGATTAATTAAATTTCTATAACAGATCAATAGACCAAGCAATGGTTAGCACTAATAATCAAGAGTTGAATTTAAAAACCGATACAACAAGCAATGTCTTACCGGTATCGAAGACCCGATTGGCATACAACAGGTTGTTGGTTTACGTTTATAAGTGCATAGTCCAACTATCCTAAATAATAAAAGGATTAATAGAATACCAGACAATAAATCCAGTCTTCACTTGAATGCTCAATTATAGCTAATCATCAAAATAAACCTTCATGGAAAGAAGTTTCTCATTGAAAAAGTATTTAAAAATTGAACTAACCCTTTTTTTCGCTAAAAATTACAAAGAAAACGCTAAAACCACCTAAAAGGGAAACTATCCCAAGAATCAAATTTACTTTATCGCCCATTTTGGTAAGTTACAGATTAAAATGACAATGACAATAAACTGACAAAAAAATAGCATTAAAAACAACTTATGGTTGTACGATTTTAAACATGAACCTAACCATACAGATTTTGAGGAATAATATTTTGATGATATGACCTGATTTTTAGTATGATGGCTAATTTTAAGCAAGCATTGTAATAGCCATCATTTCATGATTTTACCAATCGATAACGAATATATATTCCGCTATTTTTCGCATAAATTTTGATACAATACTTAAGGCTATAAAAGTATATCCTATATTTATTAAAAATCATTCAACCAAATAAATGAAAACAACCTTTACCCTTCTGTTATCTGCCATTGCATTTGTATTTATATCGGCAACAACATTGAACAAAAACGTGTACGAAAGCAAAACTTTCGATTTTTTTCCAAAACATAAAATAGACACACCAGACCAGGACCGCTTTGTGAAGGTTACCCTTGCACAAGGAGAATTTACAGAACCTACTGAAATGACGATACTTCCAAACCTGGATATTTTAGTTGCCCAACGCAGGGGTGAGGTATTGATTTATAAAAATCAGACTAAAAAAATTAAAGAAGCGGGTAAACTAGATGTTTATTTTAAAACCAGCACCCCTAATGTAAATGCAGAAGAAGGTTTATTGGGTATGGCCGCAGATCCAAAATTTGCTGTAAATAAATACATCTATCTTTTTTACAGTCCATTTGATAAATCTGTCAACCGGTTATCCAGATTTAAATTGGTTAACGATCAGATTGTAAAAGAATCGGAAAAAATTGTGCTGGAATTCTATTCTCAGCGCGAAATATGCTGTCACACCGGAGGATCTATTGCTTTTGGATCAGATAACCTGCTATATGTATCAACAGGTGATAACTCTACCCCATTTGATGCTCCAAAACAGCAATATGTAAACAAAGGCTATGCCCCGCTCGACAATAGAAAGGGATTTGAACAATACGACTCCAGGAGATCCGCTGGTAATACGAACGATTTGAGGGGAAAAATACTTAGAATCAAGGTAAATGAAGATGGGACTTACAGTATCCCGGACGGTAACCTTTTCCCTAAAGACAATCCGAAAACCAAACCTGAAATTTATATAATGGGTAACAGAAACCCTTACCGCATTTCTGTAGATCAAAAAACCAACTTCTTATACTGGGGCGAGGTTGGACCTGATGCACCGGACGATGACGATTTGAGAGGTCCCAGAGGTTATGACGAAGTAAATCAGGCCCGTAAAGCAGGTAATTTTGGCTGGCCCTTATTTATTGGCAATAATTATCCTTATAAAGCTTACGATTATACCAATGGCGCAAATGGAAATGCATTTGATCCGGCAAAACCGATCAATAATTCGCCAAACAACACCGGTTTAGAGCAACTGCCGCCGGCACAACCTGCTTATATCTGGTATCCTTACGGAGAATCGAAAGAATTCCCACAGGTTGGTGCAGGTGGCCGAACAGCAATGGCCGGTCCGGTGTACTATGCCTCAGCAAATTCACCTTACCCAGCTTATTATAACGGGAAGCTGATTATTTATGAATGGGTACGTGGTTGGGTTAAAGCGGTAACCATGAATGCACAAGGTGATTATGTAAGCATGGAGCCCTTTATGTCTAATGTTTCTTTAGCAGCACCTATTGACATGGAATTGGGTCCCGATGGAAAATTGTATATCCTGGAGTACGGTAAAGGCTGGTTCACCAAAAACCCTGATGCTGCAATTACCAGAATAGACTACATGAAAGGTAACCGCCCACCCTTGGTTGAAAGCCTGAACATTGCGAAAACGAGTGGTTTATTGCCTTATAAAATGACGGCAACAGTTACCGCTAAAGATCCTGATGGAGATCCTTTAACCTATATATGGAACCTGGGAAAAGGCATTACCAAAACCACCACCAGGCCAACGCTACAGTATACTTTCGCTAAAGCAGGCGAATATCCGGTAAGTGTCACCGTAATAGACAATAATAAAGCTTCGGCAAAAAGCCAGGTGATACCGGTATATGCAGGGAACGAACACCCAACTGTAACTATAGACTTAGCTGGAAACAAGAGCTTTTACTTTCCCAATAAACCAGTTGATTATAAAGTTTTAGTAAGCGATAAAGGTGCTAAAGTGAACAATAACCGCATATATATTTCAAATACTTATACAGAAGGAACCGATTTGGCTGGCGCACAATTGGGTCATCAGCAGGCAGCACAAACCATCATTGGTAAAGCACTGATGTTGAAATCTGATTGTAGCACCTGCCATAAAGAATCGGCAGTTTCTATTGGGCCGGCTTTTGATAAAATTGCAGCAAAATATAAAAACGACCCTAAAGCGGTTGATTACCTGGCTTCAAAGGTGATTGGCGGTAGCCATGGCGTGTGGGGAGAAGTACCAATGCCTGCACACACCGCGATGAAAGAAGCTGAAGTTAAAAAAATTACGGAGTGGATTATGACTTTAGGTAATAAAGAAGCGGTTAAAGCATCACTTCCAACTGCAGGCAAAATCATTCCAACAGCTGCTACTGATAAGAAGAAATCAGTTTTAACACTAAAGGCAACTTATACAGACGCAGGAGGTACAGCATTAAAAAAAACGTTAACCACAACAAAAGTGATCAACCTGAGAAGTAATGTAATTAATGCAGACGACATTAACGATTTTGGAGGCTTTGAGCGTAAAGATATTTATGGCGGGGAGAAACTCATTCTCACCAGTGATAACGGCTGGATAGCCGTTAAAAATGTTGATTTAACCGGTATTTCTGGATTTGAATTTTCTTTCCTGAACCTTGATTCTGGATCGGATGGCGAAATCGAAATCAGATTGGACGATAGTAAAGGCATTATGATCGGGAAATCTACTTTTAGAAAAAGTGTGCCTGTCAATATGATTTCGGACGGAAAAAATCATGATATTTATTTCGTATTTAAAGCGATAAAAACAGTCGATAAAAAGAAGCGGACTATTATCCAATCGATTACGGTAGCGCCTAAATAGGTCTATAAATAAAATTATTTTTATGTTGCGTCATTCCCGTGAAGGTGGGAATCTTAGTGCAAATAGAAAATACCACTAAGCATTAAGATCCCCAATCATTTAGGAATGACGCATCTACAAAGTATTACTCGCCAATTAAGCACTGCGGGTTTTTTATTGTAAAAATTGATGATTTAATACCTTTCATTAATCCAGCAATAATATCTTTGCAGCAAATTCAGAAGATTTACATGCAAAACATTAAAAACATTATTTTTGATTACGGAAACGTAATATTTGATATAGATTTCAGAATTGCTCAGGCTTCTTTTCAAAAACTGGGTATTACAGATATCGAAAATTTCTTTGCACACAAAGCGCACAACCAGCTATTTGATGACTTTGAAACTGGTGCCATTTCTCCGGCCGAATTTAGGAAGGGAATTAGAAATGCCGCGGGCAAACCTGAATTAACCGACCAGCAGATTGATGAGGCATGGAATAGCCTGTTAATTGGAACGATACAAGAAAACCACGATTTACTGCTTGAAGTAAAAGAAAAATACCGTACTTTTTTGTTAAGCAACAATAACGAAATCCATTACGATTGGATTATCAATTACCTGAAGACAACATTCGAGATTAATAATTACGATGCTTATTTTGAGAAAGCTTATTTCTCGCAACAGATGAAACTGCGCAAACCCAATACCAATATTTTTGAGCAGGTATTAAAAGAAAACAACTTAGATCCGGCAGAGACCTTATTTATAGACGATAGCCCACAACATATAGAAGGTGCTAAAAAAGTGGGCTTAAATGCATTATTAATGACCGAAAAACCGGCACAGCTGGGTGCCTTTTTAAAAGCAAACGGGATTTTGTAAATTAGGATATGTCAGAAAAAAAGTTCAAGTCGCTAAAAGAGTTCTACCCTTTTTACTTGTCAGAACATAAGAATACCACATCGCGTATCCTGCATTTTATTGGTACTGGTTTGGTTTGCCTGGCTTTTTTTACTGGCTTTCTTTTTCACAACTGGCATTTCTTTTTGGCGATACCGGTATTGGGATATGGTTTTGCATGGGTGGGGCATTTCTTTTTCGAGAAAAACAAACCTGCTACTTTTCAATATCCAGGCTATAGTTTAGTGAGCGATTTTATCCTGTTCTACGATTTGTTATCAGGCAGACAATCTTTTGTAGTGAAGAAATAGTTTTCAGCAGTTTAAAAAACGACCTTTCCATCTAAACTCGATTGAAGCAGCATCCTTTTTGGCTTTCACCCTGAGCGAAGTCGAAGGGCAGCCAAAAAGATACAGCGCAAAGCGAGGCTGCATGCCCCGAAGAACTACTGCACACTCATTTCCAAAAAAACAAGCTGATTTTCACAAGCGGTCGTCACCCTGAATTTATTTCAGGGTCTTAAACGTTAAGATATTGCTATCTCAAGTATACTTCGGGCTTATTTCCGAAAAAGAAGGCTTATTGACTACAATCGTTTTATATAAAGAAGTAATTTTTGCAAGGCATAATAAAAAATTAGCCTTGCAAACTAAACTCGATTGAAGCGGCATCCTTTTTGGCTGTCACCCTGAGCGAAGTCGAAGGGTAGCCAAAAAGATACAGCGCAAAGCGAGGCTGCATGTTCCGAAGGACTACTGTATGTTCATTTCCAATAACAATAAAAAAACTATAAGACATGAAAGATGCTGAAATAAATCCGACATGACGATACGAAATGAAAAATCGTCATCTCGACTGAAGCGCAGTGAAATGGAGAGATCTGCCAGACATAGATTTCTCGACTTAGTTGCACTCCGTTTGAAATGACGACTCTGTTAACTGAAAACCACCAACTGTGAACTGAAAACTGAACTACAGTTTTCTTCTTTTTAATTCTCTTTCAATCAAACCAAGTTCACGGCCAGTTTGTCCGGCCACTGAAGTATTTTCCTGTGCTCTTCTGAATAAATAAGGCATTACTGCTTTAATCGGTCCATAAGGAACATATTTTGCTACATTATAGTTCGAATCTGCAAGGTTAAAACTTAAGTTATCACTCATTCCTAATAACTGGGCAAAATATACATGAGGATGATTGTGTGTTATATTTTTTTCCTCTAAAAGATAGGTTAATAAGCGGCTGCTATCTTCATTATGCGTTCCGGCAACAATGGCGATCTCCTCAATATGATCAATACAATAACGTAAAGATTCGTTATAATCGCGGTCAGATGCTTCTTTATCAGGCTGAATTGGCGAAGGATATCCCATTTCCAAAGCGCGTTTACGCTCCTTTTCCATGTAGGCACCACGTACCATTTTTACGCCTAAAATAAAACCATCTGCTTTGGCTATTAAGTGGTCGGCTTTCATATCGGCTAATTTATCATGACGATACATTTGGTAAGTATTGTACACAATAATCCGCTCGCGGTTAAATTTACGCATCATATCCAGCGCCAACTCATCAATGGTATTCTGAATCCAGGTTTCTTCAGCGTCAATCATGATTGGCACAGCTTTATCGAAAGCCGTTTTACAGATCATTTCGCAACGCAGTTTTACTTTTTCATATTCTGTCTGTTCTGCCGCAGTTAAAGTTTCTTTGGCATCCAGTTTCTGTAATAGCGCAAAACGGCCGATACCTGTTATTTTGAAAACCGTAATCGGAATTTTGGTATCGCCATCGGCACGCACGATCGTGCGGATAATTTCGGCACAGGTTTCGTCAAAAACCTGTTCTTCTTCTTCTCCTTCTACCGAATAATCTAAAATGGTACCTACCCCGCCTTTATCCAATTGCTCAATAGCTTTATTACATTCTGCAATGGTTTCACCACCGCAAAACTGTTGAAAAATGGTTGCTTTGATAGCGCCCTGAATCGGCAAACCAATATTTAAAAAGAAATTTGTAATGGCCGGACCAACTTTGGTCAGGAAATTATTGCCAATCATTTTAAAAAGCCAGTATGCTTTTTTAAGCTCATGGTTAGATTTTTGACGGAAAGCAATTTCCGTATTGTCGAAATTTGGTTGTTTTTGGTTGGATAAATCCATTTTTTACTATATGATAAGTCAGATTGGTGCAAAATTATAAAAAGCATTGGTTGTTAAAACTAAAAACCTCTAAATAATCGTATTTTTGCATAAAATGATACAATTCAAATTAGAAGGCGAATTTATTCCGTTAATCCAACTGCTAAAAGCAAACGGATTAGTTGGCAGTGGTGGTGACGCCCAAACTGTTGTTGAGGATGGTTTAGTAAAAACTAACGGCGAGGTCGAATTCCGCAAACGCTACAAGGTTAGAGTTGGCGATATTATTACTTTTGGGGAAAATAAAATAGAAATTATTTAATGGAACCACTCACCAGCGCAGGACACACCCTTTATTTCGAAAGTGATTTAGCCGCTTTAAAAGTACTTTTAGAAAGCAACAAATACAGCAAAATTTTTGTACTTGCTGATGAACATACCAGTGAAATATGCTTACCCCTTTTTCAGTCAATTTTAGATTTTTCTGAATTTGACCTCATTGAAACTTCGGCAGGTGAAGAAAATAAAAACATTGATTTCTGTATCGGCATTTGGAAAACCTTACTGGATTTTGAAGCCGACCGCAAAAGTTTAATGATCAATCTGGGCGGTGGCGTAATTACAGATATGGGTGGCTTTATTGCCTCAACCTACAAACGCGGAATCGATTTCATTAATATCCCTACAACCCTCCTTTCGCAGGTTGATGCTTCGGTAGGTGGTAAAACCGGGATTGATATTGACAATGTAAAAAATATGGTTGGTACCTTTACCCTGCCGCAAATGGTTTTTATTGAAACTGCTTTTTTAAAAACACTGCCAGAGCGCCAACTTTTATCGGGTTTTGCCGAAATGATTAAACACGGTTTAATTTACGATAAGCCTTACTACGAGAAATTAAAGGCAAGCAGCTATTTAACGCCGACTGCAGCGGACATTTACCGCTCGGTTGAAATTAAAAATGAAGTGGTAACCATCGATCCCCATGAGAAAAACCTGCGTAAGATTTTAAACTTTGGTCATACCATTGGTCATGCTATAGAAGGTTACTCTTTGGCAAACGACGAAAATCCGTTAACACATGGCGAGGCCATTGCCATTGGTTTTGTGTGCGAGGCAGCGCTTTCCATTAATAACAGTACGCTGAGTACGGAAGAACTGGAAGATATCAGTAAATATATCTTATCATTATACCCTAAATACCGCATCAAAAAAGAAAGCCACAATACACTTTTAGATTTAATGAAAAGTGATAAAAAAAACGAAGATGGAAACATCCTATTCTCACTTTTAGAAAGCATAGGTAAATGCACGTTTAACTGCCGTGTAAGTACAGCCGATATTTTAAGCAGTTTAGATTACTATAATAGTTTATAAAATGAAGTATACCGGAAGTGACATTTCTGTTATCGGGCTATTTGGCTTTGTAATCGTTTTAACCTTAGTTGAAATGTATTTCAGCTATCAGCACGACAGAAAATTATATACCAAACGCGATACCTGGACGAACATCTACCTGATGACGGCAGCCGTTGTAATTAATTTAGGCACCAAAACAGGTACCTTTTTTCTACTGGAATATTGTTACCAATTCCGCTTATTCCAGATCTCAAATGTTTGGGTGTATTGGCTTGTTTTGATTTTAGCTCAGGATTTTCTGTATTGGTTTTTGCATACCGTTGGTCATTATGTACGCTTTTTCTGGGCAATGCATGTTACACATCACTCATCTGAACACTTTAACTTAACCACGGGTTTCCGTTCAACTGTTTTTGAGCCATTGTACAGGGTTTTCTTTTATCTTCCGCTAGCATTCATGGGCTTTACTGCGGTTGATATTCTTTTTGCCTACCTGGTTACCCAGATTTATGGAAATTTGGTTCACACCCAATACAACATCAAATTCCCTAAATGGTACGAATACATCTTCGTTACGCCATCGCACCACCGGGTACACCACGCCAGCAATGTGCGTTATTTAGATAAAAACATGGGTATGGTATTAATCCTATGGGACAGGTGGTTTGGCACTTTCCAGGAAGAATTGCCTGAAGATGTAGTGAAATACGGCTTAACCACACAACCAAAGGATACCGGCCCTGTAAATATTATTTTCCATGAGTTTATTGCTTTAACAGCCGACGTTAAAAAGGCACCAACATTCGTGGATAAAGTGAAATACATTTTCAATCCACCGGGATGGAGCCATGACGGAAGCACTAAAATTGCTAAAATTATGCAACAGGAATTACGTGACGAGGAAAAGAGAAAATACGAAGAACTGCAACAGCAAAAAGTAAAAGGCCTTAACGATCGGGGAGAGTTAAGTTCTACAGGATAAAAAATTAAGCTAAAGGTCTGTGTATCCACACGGACCTTTTTCGTGATATGCTTTAGCTATTGTTTTTTAACCACAGATGCACACAGATAAACGCAGATAACATTTTTCGAACAGATGTTTCATCGCCTGTATGTACTGGTTACGCTTCTATTGATAGTACTCAATTAGTAAAGTCGTCATTCCCGCACAAACCTATCGTGTGGACACATCTTTTAAGTATTTTTAGGCGTTTTGCTAACTAACTTTAATAAAGCACCGATTATAACCAAGGACGCTGTCAATCCCAAGAGCCGGGGAAATCAAAAAAACAGGTGCAGAACAGTAAAAATGGCAGTAACAAACCTGAAACGCAGTGGTTTTGTGTTCATAACCTATGATCTAATTTAAAAAAAATATTGAACACAAACCCCGCAGGGCTCAATCAGACCAAAGAAAACACAAACAATACCTGATTAAACGAAGTGCCGCTGTTTTTTTGATGCGCGTGAGATTGCGCAAAAGGCTTATTGCTGGATCCGATAGCCATCGGATGACAAAGCGCTTTGGGTACTTTAGCGCTCCAAAGTGCCATGCCCAGCGGCATAGAGCGATAGAAGAATGTTATAATTAATTGTGTCCACACGATAGGCACAAACGGGAATCTTAATGCTATGCACACAATTCAAAAATCAGTACGCTTTCTTTATGTTTGTCGTTAATTTAGCATATTGCAGTAAATTACATCATCATGAAAAAGCTAGTGCTCTTCTTTATGTCTATTCTTCTGCTAACGTTCGCTATAAACGCACAAGAAGTTCAAAAAATAAGATATTTCGATGTAAACGATAAAGAAATCAGCAAATCTATCTTTGAAGAAAAACGAATTACAAACGCTGTTTTGGATATTCCTGGTGATTCATCCAATCATCATAAACTAATCAACAGAGAAGAACAAGGTAAAATAAATGATAAGATAAAACTCATTTCATTTTTAGAAAATGCTTCACATAAAAAGATCGACTCTTTACAACAAATTGTAATTATTTATCACCCGGGATCTGACCCTTGCAATTCTACAGGCAATATTGATTTTACTATTTCAACCTATAAAGAGATTGAAAAAGGCGTTATCAAAATCGCCAAGGCTAAAACATTTTATATCTATAAAGATATTAAGGGCCTCGAAAGATATAAAAATGCAATTCCATGGATTAAGGATTCGGAGCAAATTGTAGAAAAGCTATTTTTCAAATACCACTATCCATGCAGTAGTTTTACCGTTATTTCAAAAAACGGTAACTACTCAAGTTATTTTGGTGAATTTTATAAGGATCTTGTTCTTGAAACCTCAAAAAAGCTCAAGAAATGATTTAAATATACAATTCAACAAGAAACTATCTGTCTGTTATTATAACATCCTAACCATATAAAAATCCGTTTTTAAGCCATTTCAAGAAACAAAAAAACCTATCAAAAAAACAGCCCATTTTTAACAAAATTTAATTCTATTAAAAATATTTTCAATTTCCTATTGACAAATTAAATTTTGTTACTACATTTGGCTCAACAAAAAAAGAAATGCAAATTACAAACACATATTACTTTGGTTACTTTTACTATTTTAGTAAGAGCCGGGGCTAATATGCAAAAAGATATATAACAATATTAAAATGTATAAAAAAGTCCCGGCAAACAGCCGGGACTTTTTTGTTTTAACGCAAAAATGGAAACGAAAAAACGTGTAGCAATTCAGGGTATTAAAGCATCTTTTCACGAAGAAGCCGCCTACAAATTCTTTGGTAAAGACATTGAAACTGTTGAGTGTAATTCTTTTAAGGAAACCTGCGACAAGCTGGAGAAAAGCGATGCCGACTTTGTGGTAATGGCTATCGAAAACTCTATCGCCGGCAGTTTATTGCCAAACTATACGCTGATCAGAGATTTTGGTTTTTCGGTTGTGGGCGAAGTTTACTTACCTATTCAGTTGCACTTAATGGCACTACCGGGCGTAAAGTTTGAGGATATTAAAGTGGTTACTTCACACCCTATCGCCATTCGCCAGTGTATTGATTTCTTTTACGATTACCCACACATTAAAATTGTAGAGAGCAACGATACCGCTGCCTGCGCAAAACGGATCCAGGAAGAGCAATTAACAGATACCATGGCCATTGCAAACAGCTTAGCTGCTGAACTTTACGGATTAAATATTTTGGAACGCCGGGTAGAATCGAACAAGAAAAATTACACCCGTTTTCTGATCCTTAAAAAAGACAAAACAGACGAAGGAAAAAAAATAAACAAAGCATCAATCTGTTTTCAGGTTGGACACAAGGCAGGCTCATTGGCAACTGTGTTAAATATTTTCGCAGAACAAGAGGTAAGCTTAACAAAAATACAATCTATGCCTGTTTTAGGTAAAAGAAACGAGTATTACTTTTACGTTGATTTAGAATGGCCAAGTACCGAAAAGTATGATAAGGCCATTAGAAAGGCATTAAAATATACATCAAACTTTAATATCCTGGGAGAGTACCAGAAGAATGATAAAGTGTAAAAAGTCAGGAATCCTAAGTCAGGAGTCCAAAGACAAATAGAGGAACATTCAAACTTGTAATAATAAAATAATTAAAATATAACTTCAGACTTCCGACTAGGGACTCTGGACTTTAAACAAACCCGTCATCATGAAACTTAATTTAAACATTCAGCCTTTAAACACCTGGTTAAACGTAAACAACGAACCATTAATCATTTCTGGTCCTTGTAGTGCAGAAACTGAAGAACAATTATTAACTACAGCACATTTATTGGCTGCTACCGGTAAAGTATCGGTATTGAGAGCTGGTATCTGGAAACCCCGTACCCGCCCGGGAGAATTCGAAGGTATCGGAAGCATTGGTTTAGAGTGGTTAAAACGTGCTAAAGCAGAAACAGGCTTACCAACGGCTGTTGAAGTTGCCAATGCAAAACACGTTGAAGAGGCTTTAGCAGCTGGTGTAGATATCCTTTGGATTGGTGCACGTTCTACGGTAAATCCTTTCACTGTTCAGGAAATTGCTGATGCTTTAAAAGGCCATGATGTTCCGGTGCTAATCAAAAACCCGGTTAACCCAGATTTACAGTTATGGATCGGTGCAATTGAGCGTATCAATGGCGCAGGAATTACTAAAATCGGGGCTATTCACCGCGGTTTCTCATCATTCGAGAAAAGTTCTTTCCGCAATGAACCGATGTGGGAACTTGCAATCCAGTTAAAAACACTTTGTCCTGAATTACCGATCATTAACGATCCAAGTCACATTTGTGGTAACCGTGAACTGATCCCTTACATTTCTCAAAAAGCATTGGATTTAGATATGCAGGGTTTAATGATCGAATCGCACGTAGATCCTTCTGTTGCCTGGACAGATGCTAAACAGCAAGTTACACCAGCTGCTTTAGCTGAATTGGTAGATCGTTTAACGGTACGTGAACCGGAAGCACCAAACGAAGCTTTCGCTGATAAATTGGCTGATCTACGTAAATCAATCGATAAAATTGATGATATCTTATTACAGAAATTAGGTGAACGGATGGCTATTGTAGAGAAAATCGGTGAGTTTAAACGTGATAATCAGGTAACTATTTTACAGGTTAACCGTTGGGATGCCATCATTAAAAAAGGTCACGCTTTTGCAAAAGCTTTAAAATTAGACTTAAACTTTACCGAGAAATTCTTAGAATTAATGCACGGTGAATCAATCCGTAAGCAGACGGAAATTATGAATGCTGGTAAAGCTGAAAAAGGCATTGCTGCAGAACAACATACTGAGGTTAAAGCATAATAAGGTAGAGGGTTTGAAGGTTTAAGGTGGAGGGTAAAGTCTAAATCTTAAAAACAAAGATCTTTAAAAAGGTAAAGGTTTAAGGCAGAGGTTGAAACCCAACCTTAAAAAGATATCATCTCTATATAACATTATTGATGTGGTGTCAGATATTTCCATCTGACACTTACATTTAAGAATAAAAACAGAATAAAATGTCGAAAAACGCCTTAGTTTCTTTTAAAGGAACCAGGAATATCAATACGGAAATCCAATTAACAGGCTCGAAAAGCGAATGCAATAGAGCCTTGATTATTAGCGCATTAAGCAAAAAACTGGTTAAAGTTGAAAACCTTTCTAATGCTGCCGATACGGTAACCTTAAATGGGATCCTAAACAAGTTGGGAGTTGAGACTAGTGAGTTGGGAGCAGACTCCAAACTGAAAACTGCGAACTCCGAACTGGTTGACGTTGGCCCTGCAGGTACTGCTATGCGTTTCTTATCGGCCTATCTTTCGGCAAAAAATGGTAATTTTTTACTTACGGGAACAGAACGGATGAAGCAGCGTCCCATTGGTATATTGGCAGAGGCTTTAAAAACCATCGGTGCTGATATTTCTTATGCAGAGGCTGAAGGTTTTCCGCCATTGAATATTGTTGGTCCATTGGATCAAAAAACTGCCCAGGTAAAGATTAAAGGCGATATCAGCAGTCAATATATTTCGGCTTTGCTGATGATTGCTCCTATCCTACCTCAGGGTTTAACTTTAGAAATTGAAGGTGAACTTACTTCTAAACCGTATGTAGATATGACTTTAGATATGTTGGCTGAAGTTGGTATTGAACATAACTGGAACGGAAATTCAATTTCCATTAAACCACAGACTTTTAAACCAGGCACTTTGGTTGTAGAACCCGACTGGAGTGCGGCATCATACTGGTACAGCATTGCAGCTCTGGCAGATGAAGCTGAAATTAGTTTACCTGCTTTAAAAGAAAAAAGTTTGCAGGGCGATAGCCAGATCAAGAATATCATGAAGATTTTTGGCATTGCTACCAGTAAAACCGATAAAGGAATCGCCATTAGCAATTTAGGCCTTACTTTAGATACCAAAGAAGTTTTGGACTTAAAAACCTGCCCGGATTTAGCACAAACTATCGTAGTTATTGCAGCAGCTTTGGGTAAGAATATGTCTTTTACAGGCTTAGAAACACTAAAAATAAAAGAAACAGACCGTATTGCGGCCCTTCAGAATGAATTAGCCAAAATAGGCGTTACTTTTACAGAAGATAATCTGATTTATACTTTAAATACGGATAACCTTCATTTTCCTGATCAAGTTACTTTTGCAACTTACGAGGACCACCGTATGGCAATGGCTTTTGCACCACTTGCACTGTTGATTAACGAAGTTGAAATTGAAGAAATGCAGGTAGTAGAAAAATCTTATCCTTATTATTGGGAAGATTTGAAAAAAGCGGGATTTGAGGTGAGAGAGATTTGAGCACTCAGATCTGAGATGTGAGACACGAAATGTGAGTGAATGCATCAGGGTTAAGATACAAAATAAATTAAGACAACTAAATAACAGCTACGAGGTTTTAGGGTTTGAGTGATAAATCTCAAATCTAACATCCTAAATAGTTTAAACTAAAACACTGAAGTTCAGATATGGTAAACCGGGTATTTCTCAAATCTCATATCTAGCTTCTCACCTCTAAATAATATGGCAGGCAACTCATTCGGACAACTATTTCGCATCACTACTTTTGGCGAATCTCATGGCGTAGCCATTGGGGTAATTATTGATGGCTGTCCGGCGCAATTGGATATCGATATGGATTTCATCCAATCAGAACTCGACAAACGTAGACCGGGTCAATCCAAAATCACCACGCAAAGAAAAGAAAGCGATACCGTTCAGATTTTATCGGGTGTATTTGAAGGAAAAAGTACCGGGACACCAATTGCCTTGCTTATTCCAAACGAAGATCAGCGTTCAAAAGATTATGGCCATAATGTTGATGTTTACCGTCCCAGCCATGCCGATTATGTTTACGATGCGAAATACGGTATCCGCGATCACCGCGGTGGCGGACGCTCTTCTGCCCGCGAAACAGCAGCCCGTGTTGCAGCCGGAGCAATTGCAAAACTGTTTTTAAAGCAACAGGGTATTGAAATTTTTGCCCATGTAACCTCTGTAGGCACTATTGACGCACCAAATTTAGAAAGCAAAGATTTATCGTTGCTTTTAAACGTCAGAGAAGATAATATTGTGCGCTGTGCTGATCCGGCAACAGCACACGAAATGATTGAGTTTATCGATTCGGTTAGAAAAGATGGCGATACCGTAGGCGGCAAAATCGGCTGCGTAATAAAAGGTTGTCCGGCTGGTTTAGGCGAGCCTGTTTTCGACAAACTACATGCTGATTTAGGTAAAGCCATGCTCAGCATTAACGCCGTTCATGGTTTCGAATATGGTTCTGGCTTTGCCGGAAGTGAATTAAGAGGATCGCAACACAACGATATCCCTCAGCCAAAAGCTGCTGATTCTAAAGTTTTTAAAACCACAACTAATTATGCCGGTGGCATTCTGGGTGGTATTTCTAATGGGATGGATATTACCTTTAAAGTGGCATTCAAACCTGTAGCAACCATTATGCATAACCAACAAACCATAAATGCAGCTGGCGAAGCTTCGGAAATTAAAGGCAAAGGCCGACATGATCCCTGTGTGGTACCCAGAGCAGTAGTAATTGTTGAGGCTATGGCTGCACTGGTTTTAGCCGATCAGTTTTTAAGAAACAAAGCAAGTGTGATTTAATTTTCGCAAATGAGAACCATCACCTTTTTATTACTATTGTTCAGCATGAATAGCTTTGCACAAAGTTATGCTGAGCAGATTGCAAAACACCGTGAAACCTATAAACTGGATTTCATTAAAGATGAACGGTCACCGCTCAAGAAAGACGACCTGCAAAACCTTCACTTTTATAATGCTGACAGTACGTATAAAATTTTGGCTGATGTAGAAATACTGAAGAATGAAAAAGTTTTCAAAATGCCTACTTTCAATGGTTCAAGCAGCGATTACTATAAATATGCACACGTAAACTTTGTTTTGGCTAACAAGAAAATTCAAATGACTTTATATAAAAGCATTTCTTTGTCAAACAACCCAATTTATAAAGATCATCTATTTTTGCCTTTTACTGATGAAACCAACAATAAGGAAACTTATGGTGGTGGCAGGTACATCGATCTGGATGCAAAAGAAATCGTAGATAATCACATTGAAATCGATTTTAATAAAGCCTACAACCCTTACTGTGCCTATAGTAATGGATACCGCTGCCCTGTACCACCGGAAGAAAACGACCTGCAATTGGGCGTAAAAGCTGGCGAGAAATTATACACTGGAGAAAAGAAACACCAAAAATAAAAGTTAATATCACCCTTATCTATAAACTAATCTCTGGATCATACAAAATCCATATTTTAACTTAAGGCTAAGTAAAAAATACCTTTTCCCTAAATAAATTAATAGGTAAGCAGTTTTTTTATCTTTTCACCAAAATTTAAATCATTTCAGTAATAAACTGATTATAATCCCTTTAAAAATTAGCTAAAAACACTTAAAGCCGGTTTAAAAATTAAATAAAATTTATTTCCTATGTCAGTCTGAGCATAGTCGAAGACCATTTCAACGCATTAATAAAGCAATCGACTACGCTAACATAGACAGAATCCATTAACATGTCTCGTCATTCCCGCAAAGGCAGGAATCTTAAAGCGCTTGCATGACGATTATTCATAAGTTTCCCTTGTTTCAAAGGCATTCATGAGCACTCCGTGGTTCCCAATCGAGTTGCGAATGACGATCTCTCGCAGCCAACCATTTTGCCAAAAAGATCTGTCTTTTATATTGATTTTATGAAATAACTATCCCTCAGTGTGACAGCAAAAAGACATTTATATTTGTTATAAAAATTAAACAGGCTCCTAATTTATACGCCAGCTATTGCTCCATTAAAAGAGTGAAGGGTATTTAGTTGGATTTGCATCATGCATCATTTGGTAAATGGTTTCTATAACATCATCAACGGATGGTTTACTGAAATAATCACCGTCTGATCCAAATGGTGGACGATGCGCTTTAGCCGATAATGTTTTCGGCTGGCCATCTAAATGGAAATAACCTTTTTGTTCTTCCAGAACCTTTTGCAGGATATATGCAGATGCACCTCCCGGAACATCCTCATCTACTATAAGTAATTTATTGGTTTTGGCAAGCGAGTTTACACAAACCTGTGTAGTATCGAAAGGCAAGAGCGTTTGCGGATCTATAATTTCTACAGAAATACCCAATAAGCTCAATTCTTCTGCTGCCTCCTGAACAATTCTTAATGAAGAACCGTAAGATATTACGGTAATATCAGTTCCTTCTTCCAAAACCTCCGCTTTGCCTAATGGAACAGTAAAATCGCCGACATTACCTGGTAGCTTTTCTTTAAGCCTGTAACCGTTTAAACATTCAATTACTATTGCAGGTTCGTCAGCCCTGAAAAGGGTGTTGTACATGCCGGCAGCTTGCGTCATATTTCTTGGTACGCATAAATGCATCCCTCTTAAAGCACCTAAAATCATGCTGATTGGTGAGCCTGAATGCCAGATCCCTTCCAACCGATGGCCGCGTGTCCGCACAATAACCGGTGCTTTTTGAATTCCTTTGGTACGGTAGGAAAGCGAAGCCAAATCGTCGCTAAGTACATTTAATGCAAAAATTAAATAATCAAGGTATTGTATTTCGGCTATCGGTTTTAAACCCCTCATGGCAAGGCCAATACCCTGCCCCATAATGGTCATTTCTCTAATTCCGGTATCGGTAATCCTTAATTCACCATATTTGGCCTGTAATCCTGCAAAACCTTGATTTACATCACCAATATTCCCCAGATCTTCTCCAAAAGCAACTAAACGAGGATCGCGGGCAAAGTTTTCATTAAAACAGGCATTGAGCACCTCCCTACCGTCAACCATCTTCGAATGCTCATCATATACAGCATTAACCACTGCAATCATATCCGGACTTTCTTTGCCGTCAGTATGCAGTTTAGAATTGTATCGGTCGTGGTTAAACTTAGACTGCTGCTTGTACCAGGCTAAAAGTTCATTACGTTCCGGAGAGCTAAAACTGGCCGATAAACGTATGGCTTTTCGTACAGCAGTAAAAACTTCCCGACGTTGTGCATCGGCAGTTGAGGCCAGATTTGCGGCAATTTTAGCCAGTTCAGGTTGATGTTTAGCTATACCGCTAATTAAATCAATAACTTGTTTTTGTTCTGGTTTAATATTGTCCAAAAACTCATTCCAGGCTTCCTTTTGCGCATTACGCACAAAAACCTTGGCATTCTTTTCAACCTCTGCAATTTCCTCCTCGGTTGCTACCGCCGAATCGAGCATCCAGGCACGCATTTTCTGAATACAATCGTATTCTGTTTCCCAAGATAACCGATCTTTTGATTTGTACCTTTCGTGCGAACCAGAGGTAGAATGCCCCTGAGGCTGAGTAAGTTCGGTAACGTGAATTAAAACAGGTACATGTTCGTCTCTGCAAACATTTATTGCTTTTTCATATACCTCGCATAAAGCCGGATAATCCCAGCCTTTTACCTTATAAATTTCATAACCTGGTTGATCAGCATTACGCTGAAAACCTTTTAAAACCTCAGAAATATCTTCTTTGGTCGTTTGATATTTTGCCGGAACTGAAATACCATAGGCATCATCCCAAATAGAAACGGCCATCGGTATCTGTAAAACACCTGCAGCATTAATGGCTTCAAAAAATACACCCTCCGAAGTTGATGCATTACCGATAGTACCAAAAGCAACCTCATTTCCGTCTACAGAAAAGTGTTTTAAGTAATCGAGTTCTTTATTTTGTCTAAATAATTTAGAAGCATAAGCTAAACCAACCAAGCGGGCCATCTGGCCACCGGTTGGTGAAATATCTGATGAGCAGTTTTTAATCTGTGTTAAATCGTTCCAGCTACCATCTTCATTAACAGATTTTGTTGCAAAATGACAGTTCATTTGTCTACCGCCTGAAAATGGATCAGCGCCCTCGGTTGGATTGGCGTAAAGCTGTGCAAAAAATTCTTTAATGGTAGAAATACCTGTTGCAAAGGCGAAAGTTTGATCGCGGTAATAACCTGAGCGCCAATCTCCGTTTTTAAAAGCCTTTGCCATAGCCAACTGCGGCACCTCTTTACCATCGCCAAAAATACCAAATTTAGCCTTCCCTGTTAATACTTCTCTGCGGCCTAAAATGCTGGCCTGCCTACTTTCAAAGGCTATTTTATAGTCATTTATAACGATAGATTTAAAATCGTTAAAACTGAGTTCAGAAGCATCAATAGCGTTAGTCATCAATTTTTCATTCGGCATAGTAATCAAAGATTGGTTGCGGCAAATATATACAAAATTAAAAGTTTGCCTTTATCCTCTATTGTAAAATTATATATCGATTTGTAAAATATATTTGGAATAGTTTTTGTTTTAGTAGGAAAACATTAAATTTGTTATAGAATTTTAAAAAATAAATTACAGCCACATAACATGAAAAAGATCTTAGTATTATTCGCTTTTGTTTTAGGTTTAGGTGTTGCAGTAAATGCACAAACCAAGCCTGCAGAGTTTAAATTCGAATCGGAAACTCACGATTTCGGTAAAATTGTTTTAAACAAACCAGTAACTTACGATTTCAAATACACGAACATTGGCGAAGCGCCTTTAATTATTACCAAAGCTGAAGCTAGTTGCGGATGTACAGTCCCTAAATACACTTCTACTCCATTAAAAAAGGGTGAAACAGGTGTAATTTCGGTAACATTTAACGCTGCTGCTGGTCCTTCTACTTTTTCGAAAGCCGTAACCATTACTTCAAATGCTAAAACACCAATTAAAGTGCTTTATATCAAAGGTGAAACGGTTGCCGCATCTTCAAAATAATTTTTAAACGATAATATTTAAAAAGTCCCGATTTTCATCGGGACTTTTTTATTTTTGTGCCATGCCAAAAATTTCACAAAAAGGTGTGCAGATGCCTGCATCGCCAATCAGAAAGTTAACCCCATTTGCAGATCAAGCTAAAAAAGATGGTAAAAAAGTTTTCCATTTAAATATTGGTCAGCCAGACATAGAAACACCAGAAGGAATGTTAAACGCCATTAAAAACATTGATTTTAATGTTTGGGCTTATACGCCATCTGAAGGTACACTTGCATATCGTTTAAAACTGACAGAATACTATAATAAACTCGGCTACAATATTACGCCAGAAAATATACTGGTAACTGTTGGTGGCTCTGAAGCCATCACCATTGCCATGCAAACCTGCGTAAACGAGGGTGATGAAATTATCATTCCAGAACCTTTTTATGCCAATTACAATGGCTTTGCCTGTATGAGCAATGTAGTCGTAAAACCAATCCTTTCTTACATTGAAAATGGTTTTGCATTACCACCGATTGCTGAATTCGAAAAATTGATTACTGAAAAAACCAAAGCGATTATTATCTGCAATCCTAATAATCCTACTGGTTATTTATATTCAAGAGCAGAATTAGAAGCTTTAAAAACACTTTGTGTTAAATACGATCTGTTTTTATTCTCTGATGAAGCTTATCGCGAATTCTGTTATGATGGACGGGAATTTATCTCCCCCATGCATTTAGACGGTTTAGATGAAAATGTGGTTATTATGGATACGGTTTCTAAACGTTATAGCGCTTGTGGTGCTCGTTTAGGCTGTTTAATTACTAAAAATAAAGAGGTTATTTCTTCAGGATTAAAATTTGCGCAGGCAAGATTAAGCCCGGGCATGGTTGAACAAATTGCCGGTGCAGCAGCTGTTGATACGCCGGATAGTTATTTTGAAAAAGTAAATACCGAGTATACTTTACGCCGTAATACTTTGGTTGGTCGGTTAAATAATATCGAAGGCGTTTTCTGTCCTAATCCGGGCGGAGCGTTTTACGTAGTAGCAAAATTCCCTATTGATGATGCTGATAAATTCTGTCAATGGATTTTAGAGGATTTTAGCCATAATAACCAAACAGTAATGATGGCCCCTGCAACTGGTTTCTACTCTACCCCAGGTTCTGGTAAAAACGAGGTTCGTATGGCATACGTATTAAATACCGATGATTTAAATGCAGCTATGGACTGTTTGGAAGTAGCATTGAAGCAATACCCCGGAAGAGTAGGTTAATTGTATATAAATTATTTAAACCGGTTAATTGTTGAGCGCTAGTTCAATTTAAACAATTAACCGGTTTAAATAGTTAAGAAAGTATAAGCAGAATTAAAAGACTCTATTTCAACTATTCATTCACTCCTGTTGCATGGGAGTTAATCTGATAACGGCTCTATTTTAGTAAAACAATAAGCGGGCTGCATTGGTTTTGAAATCATGACAGTATTTAACATTGAAATAGATCATAATGATCAGGTAATCACCTTAACCATTATCCCAAAAGCTGATTATTTTAAGATTGTTTATTCAGGAGGTATTTTAGGAGCAATAAAAAAACAGGAATCTGACTGGATCTTACTCAAAGCAGAAGAGATTGATCCTGGAGAACGCGCACATGCATTGACCGGAAACAGTCACCTTTCCCTCGGTGTGGCCGAGATCAACCAGATCTCCGGCGCAATCGAAAACTACCTACTATAGTTAGAATAACATAAGTTAAAATGTACTCAAAAAATTAGTTAGTAACACCTATTTTCTACTATTCCATTCTTTATTTAACTAAATGCTCTGTTGAAAAGCACTAGCATTTTAGCACAAATTCACTTTGCCTTACTCCTTTCATCAACCTTACGGCCAAGAACAACATTTTCCTATATAAATAATATTTGTCTTCATGTTAATAATCATCAACATCCAGACTGATCTAAATAAAGCTTCGCATAATTAACCCCTGCTATATAATTTTCTGTATGATGCATAAAAGCATCCCATTGCTCACCATTAAATATCCTTGAATAGTCCATCCTGCCTTCTTAAATCAAATGACATCCTAATACCAGCCAAAAAAATTGCTAAAATTAAGTTTCACAACGTTAGCGGTCCGTTTTACCACGTTAATACCAAAAAAGGAAAATAAAAGCTTAGAATTAAGCAAAGCGGCTACCAGATAAATGATGTACGAACTTATCAGCTTCAGGGAAACGATATTAGATACCATTAAAGTTGGCGCTGCATATCAATGGTCCGGTAAGGAACTGCAAAATGAAATTTTAAAGGAAAGTAAACGAATAATCAGTTCCATTCAGTATAATGTTACGCAAATGGCGCCTGATAGATCAAAAGCCTATATAAGACAACATCAAAGAGGGTTGATACAATTAATGGATGAGTTAGCAGCCATGATAGGTGAGGATAACCTTAACGCTTGTCAAAAAAACAAAAATGAAGAAATTAGTAGCATAGTAAATCTACTCAACCAAATGGTTTTAGATCTTCAGCAATATTTACCCTATTATTTTGACTATGGTTGCCCTGTTTCCTTATCCACCCAGAAACAACTGTTATTAAATATTGCAGAAAATTCCAGCCAGGTCCTGAAAAACCTTGAAGAACGGGATGCCGATAATGAAACCATCGCCGTTTTTAAGCTTATCTTCGAAAACCTTAATAGCGGCCCGGGGCGTTTCACTTTCGAACAGGTTACATATCTACGTGATTTTTTTGAGTCGCTTAAAATAGCATTGAATAAATTTGCACCACCTTTGGATATTCCTGAGATTATCCTACTGCTCGTCTCCTTAAACTTTAATCACCCATCTTTTTATCATTCCTGCTGCAGCCATTTTAATCGTGAACTTCAAAAATGCGAAAGCATTAGCGATCAATATAGATTAATTCATTTCTTTAAAAAACTCATTGGGCAGGTTTTTAAAACCATAAGTATACCATATAATAGAAATCTGCCCAATATTGACGAATCATTACTAAGATATATTAAAAGTGAAATCAGCTACCTCAAATCAATAGATACCCTAGCTGAAGACCTGAGTGATGGTGGTATTTTAGACAGCAATTTTAAAGTAACCTTCACTGTAAAGCAGCTTGCTATATTTATCCGCCTTCAAGTTGAGGCGGGAATCATCACCACCCATAGCCCCAAAGCATTGCATCAATATGTTACGAAACACTATAGTACTGCAGAAAAAGATATCATCTCAGAAAAAAGCTTTAAAAATGCATACTACGGAAATGTTGGAAACGATGTTCAAAAAGTGATCAAAAAAATCAGCACCATGTTGGGCATTGCAGAAGACAAATATTAACCAAGAAGATTTAACAAATCCTTCCTGCGTAAAAAATCAACAAATTCAAAATACCAATGCTCTGAATAGTCATCCAGTTCAGGTAATTCTTTTTGGTTGGCTCCAATAATATCCAGAATTGTAAAAAAACCCATTAGTTTACTTCTAAGCTTAAAATTCTCAGAAAGTGGAAGTTCCGCAATTGGCAGATTAAGGAGAAAGTGATTTGATTGGGAAAAGCTATCCATAAAAAGCGTGGGTTAACCCGATATCCGCTTTAGAGGCACCGCAAAATGCCCAGACACAAGATAAACAGGCACCCACGCATAGCGTAGGCAACCATCTATTTTTTCCTGTGTCTTTTGAAGTTTTGCGGTTTTCTAAAACAGTAAAATAGCTGTCGCTACAATATCAATATGTAATTAATTTTTATTTCATGGCTCAAATATAACAGATCTGAGCCTTTTTATTCCTTTAAAACAAAAAAATAAAGGGGTTGCCGGAGGTTGCTCGATCAGCAACTTGACAAACTTGAAAATATGCATTTCTTTACCCTTAAAAACAGGTTATGGAAAAAGAACAATACCTCTCCAAATTATCGTCCTATCAAAAACTTTCGGTAGGCCTCAGCGCATATCTTAATTATGCGGTGTACCAAACTAATTTTAGTAAAATGGAAAAAATTTCACTTGACAGCATGGAGCCAGGCAGTTTTTGTTACCTGGCCAAAGGCAGTGGAAGATTATTTATTTATGATATTGAAAACGAGCAACAAATTACTATCCTTTTCTTCCAGGCCCAAGATATGTTACCTGATCTTAAATCTATCTCTAAGTATGTGCAAGGTCAGCTTTTCATGCAATTTCCAGAAGATACCGAACTGCTTAGCATCCCCAATAAACACACCGATAACATACATAAACTATTCCGCGAATCCGCCACTTTAATTACCGAAATAAACGCAGAAATACTTGCAAAAATAATCATCATATCTACGGCGCTAAAAATCCACGATGCAGACCAGCGACTTGATAAACTAATTGAATCTTTCCCAACAGTTTTTAGCCAAATTGCAGTAAAAGATGTTGCATCATACCTGGGAATTCATAGCAGTACGCTGAGTGCGATGAGGAATAAAAACAAAAAACATATACAATAATTCAAGTTGCTCCTTACTAAATAATACCATTATAACCCACTTAGCTGTCATATTTTTTCTAAAAGTTACCGTTTTTTCCCATCTGGATGTGAGGCGATTTAGAAGGCAATAATCCAATTTCGGAATAGCAAAGAAAGTTGGATATGAAAACAAAGGTACCACAGGTTATTTCAGCAGCATTTATTTTGCTCTGGGTATATACAGCAGGAAGCAAGTTGGCCGACTTCCAGTCTTACAAACAGGAAATGAATCTACAGGTTTTCAGTCCAGATTTTACAGCTGTACTATTAAACGCAATACCATTGATTGAAATACTATCTGCAATACTGTTATTGATCAAAAAAACCAATCAGTTGGGCTTAGTCTTATCGCTCTTACTCATGCTCGCTTTTACGGGATATATTGTGCTCATTATTTCAGGGTATTTCCCCAAAACACCATGCAGTTGTGGTGGAGTAATTAAAGCAATGGGCTGGAAAGCTCACCTCATTTTCAATATTTTTTTTCTTAGCGCTGCAATTCTCTCACTATTTATTAAACTAAAGCTGGAGGTACGCGACAAAGATTAAGGTTAAACAATGGATCTGGCCAGGCCAAAAATAAGAACCACAAGCTGTATTGATTGCCAAGAAAAAACAAACAGCCGGGCTAGCTGCTTAAGCCCTATTTGATAAGCAGAATATCAAACTAAAAAAAACATGTTAAAAAAAATCAATTTAGGCTTTGCAGCCCTCGTTTTGGGGTTCGGCCTTATCGCTACACAAAGTGCTTTTACAACTAAAGCAACTACTTTCTGGGCCTACCAACCTAATGCAAGCAATAATTTAAGGGATTACACCAAGTATATCCATACCTCAACACCTTCAGCCCAGTGCACAGAAGATAATGAGCCATTACCTTGTGTTATTGAAGTTCCGGAAACAGTTACCTCCCAAACAGATCTTCAAGATTTTTTTGTGGGAAAAACCAATAGCGATATACTTGCATTATCAGCAGAGCGCACACCAGAACAATAGTCTTAAAATTAGTGGGGAAATTTTCCCCACTAATTTTATCTCGGATTTTGCTGAATACCACTTATTGAGATAATATCCTGAGGAATTTCCAGGGCATATCTTTTATCATTTGGATTTAGTTCATAGTTAATTCCATTTGCAGTTCTTCTCAACGTAATATTTGCTCCCTCAAGATTAAACCGCTTTAAATCAGACCACCTCAAGCCCCTCATAACAAGCTCCTTCCTACGCTCTTTTAAAATCACACCTAAAATATCCAATGAATTTACCGTATAAGGAATGTAAGTACCACTTTTGAAACGTTTTATCAATAGGGTATTCAGATCATCTACCGCATTTTGGAGATTTCCTAAACGGGCATTACATTCAGCCCGGATGAGGTATTGCTCATCAATTGTAACACCGGGAAATACACCCTGTCCTGCCCTATAACTCCCTCTCCAGCCGAAGGTTCCGTTATTGTTATTTTTAAAATAAAGAACTTTCCTCAAATCGTTATCTGCATATTGGGTAATCAAATCTGCAACAATCTTTGCTCTTGAATTATTCAGAATCTGCGGAATAGCAGCAGCAGATTCATAAATAACCTCGGCATTGAACCTGGTAAAAGGAAATGCAGGCATATTACTAATCAGGTTATAATCCAATAAAACAGCTTTAACCTTAATACATGAATCTGCATATAAAGCTGCTTTTCTGTAATCTCTCATACTGAGGTAAACACGGGCAAGAAAGCCAAACGAAGCCTGCCTACCTGGACGGAGCGCATGTACTGATAATTTTGGCAGCAACCGATTAGCTTCAAGAAGATCAGCAAGAACATAACTGTAGCCTTTGGCCACAGATGACCTGACCGAAGCTTTGTTAAAATCGGTCGATTCCCTTATCACAGGCCCTAAATCGTTATCCGCAGTATTACTATCATACCCAACAGACCACAGTTGCAAGATATTGTAGTAAGCACGCGCACGATTAAAATATGCCTGCCCTTTTATATTGTCGTATTGGGCAGCGTTTGAAGAAATCCGCTCAATTTTCTCAAGATTCTCCAGAACCGTATTGGCGGTATAAATTAACGAGTACAGGTATTCCCAGTCATTGGGAAAATTTACACTTGTAAATAAATTATCCTTCTCCCATGTATAAAGCCTCCTATTTTGCTCAGATGATAAACTGTTCAGGTCTGCATCAGTAACAAAATAGTCATCAGCACTAACCTCAGCCGCACCCGGATCTACAGCATTGTTCAAATTTTCGTTGTTCAGTAACGCCTGCAGATCGTCCAGTCGCTCTGGCACCGCCAGCTTCATATCAGATTTTTCATCCAAAAACTTTTTACAGCTAAGTAGTGACATGGTCAGCACAATAGCTACTAGATATAATATTTTCATATAATTTATTTTAAAATTAAAGGCTTGTCCTTACGCCAATTGAAACTGTTTTAGGAGGAATTAGACCATTTAAACCAATTTCATAATCAGGATCCAGGCCCTGTTTATTGGCTGCCCAAATCAAGCCTAAATTTGAAACTGTAGCATAAACAGTTAAACTTCTGAATACCTTTGACCTGATATTTGGGCTGTACCCCATATTGATATACTGTAACCGGATATGGTCGCCTTTTGAGATCAGTACCTCTGACCCCCTGTAAAAATTATCTCTGGCACTAACTGTGGGGTATATTTGGGAAGGTACGTCCGTGTTGAGTTCATCTCCTGGTTGTTTCCAGCGCGATCCATAATCTGCATGGCCCTGCCCCGTAGTATTCAGGTTAGCGTACTGAATTGAATTTCTTCTAAAAAAATAATCAAGCTTAAAACTAAACTGAATATTAAGTTCGAGGTTACCATATTTAAAAGCGTTCCCCAGACCACCAAATATCCTGGGCACAGCAGAACCATAATAAACCAGGTCAGAAAGCTGTGTACCCTGCCCTGTAATCAGATTATAATCCTTACTGGTATTGCCATTAAGGTAACCGATGGGATCGCCGTTAGCAGGATCTAAGCCGCCCCACCTGTAACCATATATCGAGTAAACCGGACTTCCAATTATGCCCGAAACTGAAGGTCCACCTGCAAGGCCCAAAAAATTGCTCCCTTGGTAATTAGACAATAAATATTTATCGATCTTATCCTTATAACCGCTTATATTAAAACTGCTTTTCCAGATTAACCTGCCCGGGGTATTTATCGAATTAAGCTGGATCTCCCAACCGTTTCCGCTCATCTCCGCCACGTTTTTAACAATTGATTGTCCTACACCACCAGAATAATCTAAACTTGCAATACCAAATAAATCTTTTCCTTTTTTATGGAAATACTCCAGAGAACCCGACAAGCGGTCTTTCAATATCGAGAAATCGACGCCCAGATTTGTCATTGCGGAAGTTTCCCACTTTAAAGAGGGATTTGAATAGGTACTGAATCTGGCAAATGGCAGTCCTGTATTGGTAGAATTTCCCACGTAGACGATAGTAGAAACCGAAGCCATAGTAGGATCAATATTACCAGTAAGTCCATAAGTTGCCCTGATCTTTAGCGAACTAAACAGGTCTTTATTAAAAAAAACCTCATTCGATACATCCCATAATATCCCTGCAGACCAAAGTAAATTCCATTTATCATTTGTATTGACGCCAAAAAGGTTTGAAGCATCCCTTCTGCCACTCAGCGTAAAGGTATACCTGGATTTATAGGAGTAAGAAAGATTTGAAAAAACCGAAACAAATCTTGTATTAGTAGCCACTATCCCGTTCCTGTCTGGTATAACCGAATTATTTCCAGTGGTAAGCGAAGGATATGCGATTGTATAATCAACTACGGCGGCAGAAATAATATCATCTCTAAAACCGTACAATCTGGAAGATAGCCCATTGGTAGAGGCCTGCCTTGTTTCGGCCCCGACAAATCCTGCTATAACATGTGCTGTTGTATTTAAGCTATAATTAAGCTGCCCTCTTACATTATGTACCTGCAAAGAATTGAATGAGTTATCCAGTATTCCCCCCTTTGGTATCTTATAGGCTACAACATTATTTGCATACTGGGCAAAATCGTTAACCAGGTTACGTGCAAAATAACTTTGCCCATCGCTAAGTACTGTATTTTTTCGCTCCTGGTTTTCATACTGGTATTTTAAAGTTAAAGAAAAGCCATAGGGCAGCTTTTGCTGCAAAGATGCATCAAGAATCAGATCCCCGATTTTAGTCTGGTTGTTAACATGCTGATAGTCTGTCAACGGATAATACTTCCAATCGTCTAAAAGTCCGCCGGCCAATCCATTCAGATATGACGCACGCCTATCCTTTGGAAGAGCAATTGCATTGCCGTTTGCATCTGCAAACTCCGCATAGGGGTATAGATTTCCTGAAACAGAACTGATACTACCATAATCTGGCTTTCCAGTGCGTGCATTGCTATTGGTATAATAAAATCCTGTGCTAATTTCCATACTTTTATATGGCCGGTAACTCATGCTCATTTTTGAATTTAACTTTCTAAAAACAGCATCAGTTACTGATCTGTTGTCATCGATGGTAACTGAAGAATACCATTTGAATAATTCCTGCCCACCGGATATATTTATAGAAGCCTGGTTGTTCAATCCTGCTGAATAAAAATACTGTTGATACTGATCCCTTACATCCAGCAATTTTAGCCGTTCAATTTCTGTTTGAGCTGCCAAACCCGATACCATTCCGTTTTCTTTTTTCAACAACAATTCTACTATAGGGCTTAAGGCAGGCTGTTGCGAATTATTGATCTGAGATTGATAAAAACCTTTTGAAAAAAGAAAGATTTCATTGTCAATATAATCTGCCGAAGTAATTTGCTTTAATCTGGAAAGGTCAGGACTTTGAGAAAAACTGGTATTGATATTCGCATCGATCTTTACTTTCGAGTTGAACCTTCCATTTTTTGACGTGATGACCACAACCCCGTTCCCCGCCCTTGCTCCCCATATACTTGAAGCCGATGCATCTTTCAAAATCGTGATATTTTCTACATCATTCGGATTTATATTACTGATATCGCCCTCATAAGGAAAATTATCCAGGATAATCAGTGGGGCCTTAGGGCCTTGAATTGAGCTCAGTCCCCTTATCATAAGCCTTCCCCCGCCGTTGGTAGATCTGTCTACGATCAGTCCTGAGGAAATGGCCTCCAACCTCGAAACAATGTTGGAGCCTACCTGTTGAGCCAATAGCTTATTATCCAGCGTGGTAAAAGATCCCGTTGAGCGCTCTTTTGGCAAAGTCTGGTAACCTGTATGCACCTGTACTTCATCAAGAAGTTTTACCACAGGTGTCAAATAAATTTTTAAACCGACTTTTAAAGGTAAACTCACCTTAACTAATACTTTTTCAAAGCCTATATGACCTATTTCTATTGTATATTCTCCAGTGTACCCAGGCACTAAAATTTTACCCTCGCCATCACTCAACAGCATTTTATTAATTGTTGTAAATTTCAGCACTACCCCTTCCAACGGCGTTTTTGTTTCAGCATTGAAAACCTGTATCGCCAACTTATCCTGACCAACGGCCCTAAGTGAAAGGAGTAACACAGTTATAAATAGAATGTATCTCATGTTAGTTTAGATTATCTGTTTTACTAATTACCAACATTTCCAGCTCCTGATGATCAGCCACCAGCGATAACCCATACGGTTGCAGCAGTGCATTCAGACCCTCCAGATCCCTTACGTCTGAAAGCTCCATATCTACATTAAACAACAGACCAGTATCGTTTAATACAGGATTTTTTATAAAGGCGCAGTCCTGAATATCATTTACCAGGTTGGCTATCGGTTGGTTGATAAATCTTGAACCTTTATGAAAGCCCAAACTAGCCGGTTTGCCACCCCCGGTCTTTAGCTCACGTTTAGCTTTCCCCGAAGCGTACCGTAATTGATATACCTGCGTATTAATCACTTTTACCGCTGCCGAGTAGCCGGAATTTTCGTTCAGATACTTCATAGTCTGTTTTTTTAATGAGCCTGATTTCGCTGTCGGTGCCCAGAAATCAACAGTCCATAGGTCTTCAGTTTTTAACGATGGGTTATTGAAGCCCGCTACATCAGGAAAGTCAAGCTTTATCCGCTGATCAGAAAACCACCTAAACTCTGCTCTGGCCAGTACACTGTAAATCCACCTTAGTGGATGGTTAAATATGATCAATCCGGTATTTGATCCATTAGAACGGACCATGGAATTCGAAATCCCCGGTATTTCACCCTTAATTAACAGGTTAAAGGATTGCATCCCCTTAGGGTTCTCATCCATCATTAAAACCGTGTTGGGATAAATGTAATGGAGCGGCGTTAAACTTAACGTTTCAGACAAAGCCGCCCTGATGTTTTCCGCTGTTAGTGCATCACCCTCCGTGGTATTTCTCACCCTGCCCTGTTTATCAATCCACACCAGGTGCGGGATTTTGTTATGCAGAAACAAACCACTTAACTCCTTACCGTCAACAATGGAATTAAATGCCTTGCCTATGGGGTTTCTTTCAGAAGAATAAAAAGCCGAAACCAGTTTTTCGCCCTCCGGCGTTACGCTTACGATATTAAGTTCTCCCCCGAACAACCTGGCAAGCCTTTCCTGTTCCGGCATTCCCTTAATACACGGAATACAAAAGGTTGCCCAAAAATCTATAATCAACAGTTTGCCCTTAAACTTCGACAGGTCTCCCGGCACCACCTTGCCCCCTACCATAAATTTCCGGGGCGTTGTCCAGAAGGTATTGGGCACCCTATCGCCCACATGCAAAGCCTTAATAGTCTCCTGAGCAAATAAAAAAAGAGAAAAAACAAGCAGTAAGCCCGTTAAAATAATTTGTTTCATAAATTTTGGTTTATATCAGCAGCAGTTAGCACCTTGAAAGCTTTAGCCGGCATCAAAACCGGACTAAAGCCTGCCGTACCTGCTTTGCGGAGCAGGCGGAACCGGCGTTGGTTACCTTAAACTGTTTAATTTTTTGGCATAAACCTGCCACACCAAAAAATAGCTGATGGTTAGTATTGGTTAAGTTGAAATATAAATAAGAAAACCTGCCAGCTCGTCTACGATTAAGGGAACCTATTTTCTTAAAAGCAGGGCCGACAATTTTATATGGACTTGAGGCTTTGCAGCCTATAACGTTTCAGGAAGAAACCGCTTACTTTGGCCCAAAAATCTATTATTACGAGCTCCCCCCTATCATTAGAGAGGGCATATTCACGTGGTACACCCGGTTTAAGTAATACATATTTAAAATTCCAAAAAGTCTTCGGCAATTGATCTCCAACGGCTACAGGCGTAATTTTCGGTAGCGCCTGCTGTGCAAATCCACTACATGCAAATAGCTGAATGAGCAATAAAATTGTACAAATATTTTCTATCATTTTTAGTTTGGTTAGTTTGTATGGTCCGTTTATTCTGCCGGCATAGCCGCCCGGAAAGAATCTTCCGGGACAGTCCAGCCTGCTGCTCGCCCCTTTTTGCGGCAGGAGCTTTTGTAGCGGAAAAATATTTACCGTTCTGAAAGTTAATCAGATCGCATGGCCATACAGGTTAATAAGGTAAAGTGTTGATCATAAAGTAATCCGAAAACAGAGTGCTGTCACTACTACAGGTATCGGGTTCTTTCACGGTTTGCTTAACTGCATTGTGATGTTTTCCAATTCCTGCCTTAGTATATGCTTTTTCTTTACAATGCTCACGCTTGCCATTCGTTAGCATAACCAATGGCGCATACAACAATGCACAGCAAAAGAAAAAAAGCGGCAAGTAAGAATTGTTGAATTTCATAATTTGATTTGCGTAATTAGTTAAATTGAATCGTAAAACTTTAGGTCATTGAAAGTTTGTTATGAAAGAAAAGAGCATGTAAAAGGCGAAAAATTTAGACATAACAATCCCATTGCAGCATAAGCCACTTATTTTTTATAAAGAATTCTGCAAAAACTTAAGTTTTATTAGAATATCAAATAATCTCTTCAAAGAGGAATAAGGCAGGCCTTCATCATTAAAAACCTAAATCATTATTAACCTTTAAGGTTAGCCTGCCTTATCAAAAGAGTTATTCTGGATTTTTGGGTTTTAAGGCATAAAGCCGATCAAAAGGACAACTTAACAGAGACTGGTAAAGAAATACTTGAAAATGGCGAACAATTAAAATAATATATTGGGGCATACTCACCTCAGTAAGTACCAACCAGTTAATCCAACCTATTTTTTGCTTGCTCATGACCGTATGTTATGAGTCTTGATGGAGAGAAAAAAGTGGGCTTCTCAAACCATAACCTCATAATGTTTCTCACGCCTTACGTTGAAATGGAATTACAGCAGAAGCCCACTCTTATTTTGGAAAGCTAAAGATAGCAATTCCGCTATAAGAAATGGGATAAAATCTGCTGTCCTGCTCCAACGGCGTGAGATTTGAGGTTGCAAGACTCTTAATTTTACCTTTTATTAGTTTTTATTTTTTTCGTTACGTAAATGTAAATAAAAAAAATACAAATGTCAAGTAATTACATGACGTTTTTAAATAAAATATAAAAGACATTGCTAATTATATTTTTATTAGCAATGAAATGATTAGTGAGAAAGAAAAAATAATTCTGAAAAGATTCGGTCAGCATTTAAAATCTTTAAAAGAGAAACAGGAACTTTCTTATCGTGAATTTTACAAGAGAAGTGGAGTTAATACAGGAGATATTATTAAATATGAAAATGGAGAAACCAGCCCAAGTTTTATTACTATAATGAGATTGGCTATAGGTTTAAAAATCCATCCAACAGCACTTCTTGATTTTAATTTTGGAATAGACTTTAACGCTGGGTTAGAATAGCATAATATTCCGTGATATCATGAAATATTTGTGAATTACAGGCAATTGAAAGGCGATCGTTATACTGATTCGATAAATACCGGATTTATTTTGTAAGTAGAGATTAGTATTTCAATAGTCTTAAAAAACATGTTTATTCCGAAAAAAACACTTTACACACAAATTTTCAGGCATAGTTACCATAAACCTATTTTCAATACCCAGCTACTACGCTCGTGTTAATGGCGCTATCTAGTTCCGTATATTTTTTTCTGAACTGACGATATAACACCGTAGTGATACATGGATAAAGTATAGAAAAGATCAAAATTTTTGTCATGACTTTTCCGCTAAAGTCATAAGCGTCTACCCATAAACTAATAATAAGCGCCGCGAGCAGTAAGATCGGCAGTCCGGAAAAGCTAAGCCACGAAAGAAGAGAACTATTCCTTATCTTACTGATGAAGTTCAAAAAAACTGCAAAAGAGCAAATCACAACTGCGGCAAGGTAAAGTAATGAAAGCCCTATATTTAAAATGATGTCTAAAATATACAGGATATTTGCCAACAGGCCTTCACCAGCAGCACTTATATTCATAATGGTAATTCTGTAGGCAACATATAAAACGAAACCTATTAGTAAATCTATCATCCAGTATTTTAAAATAATTTTGTTCATTGTTAATGTTAACCAGTTTTTGGAGTTAGTCAATTATAAGCTTTATAAAAAAACGTCTGGTCTAAAAAATACAGTATCAATCAAATGTTACCAGTTTATCCCCAGAAAGATCATACTCATAAATCCGCCCATCCTCTTCTCCAACGTAAAGCCATTGAACAACATTACTGCCATTTGGTCCTGCCGGCGCAATGCCAATTACTTTATAATTGCGACCATTCCTTTCCCTTGACTCAATGGAATAAGTTAACTCCTCCCGATTTTTTATGGTAGCCTGCAATAATGGATTCTTTGTTTGAGTGAGATAATACTCAGCCAATAAATATACTTTGTCCAGATAAGACGAAGTGAATTCCTCATCAGTAGACCACGTATATCTTAATTTTTTGCCGTATGTATTTCTGAATGCAGTTACCGGACCGTCACCTGTTTTTTTGATGGAAATTATTAACTGTGCCGGCATTTCAGCATCATTATCTCCAGGTATGGTAACCGTACTATTCTTCCAGGTAACTTGTATCTGGTCTCCCCGATTTAGGTTTCTGGTGGAGTCGGTTTCATTGATAAAACTAGATGTACTACCATCCTTTTTTGCCAACAGTTGAAAATAATCACCGTCATCAAGATATTGCACAAAAGTCATTAGATCAACATGCTCAAGCTTATTATTTTGTTTTTGTTTGGCAACAGCTTTTCCTGAAGCAGGACCTGGCTTATCCAGCTTCTGTTTCTCAGCTGTTTTTGAATGGCAGGCCAACAGACCGCATAACGCCATAATGATGATTGCATTTATCAGTTTATTCATTCGGTTAACTTATTATCTCATCTTTCATATTTAAACTATTCTGAAGCCTGATATATTATATCAAAGGGAAAACCATAGTTGTACCTGGCAACCATTACCATATATATCATTCTACTTCTATAGTTCCCTTTGCCCGTCTTGCTCCCTTAAAACACTTTGTATTCAAATACACCAATATTAATCAAAAAAAACAATCAATTGCTGCAAATGCACTGATTAGCTGGCATTTTTTAATTTTTCTCTCCGCAGAAAAAATAATTTCATTTTTTAAGTATGATTAGTCCTATTAACCCTAATTACCAAACTGCTTTTTAACTACCTGATAATCTTTAAATTTTAAGATAAAAATCATAGAAAACAAAATAGTTATTCCTCATTATTTCAGTGCAAAAAGCTCCTTAACCTATCTTTAAAGCAAAAAAAATAAAATTATTTTTGATAGTGATATTTATATTTCTATATTTGCAACCCCAAAGGAATACAACAGCTGTATTTAATTTGCGAAAGTAGCTCAGTTGGTAGAGCACGACCTTGCCAAGGTCGGGGTCGCGAGTTCGAATCTCGTCTTTCGCTCCAAATGCCTTCCTAACCGAAGGCATTTATTTTAAAGTTAACATACCGAAGGATTTCGGAACAGGCTAATGCTCGGGTGGTGGAACTGGTAGACACGCAGGACTTAAAATCCTGTGCTTTCAAAGGCGTGCGGGTTCGATTCCCGCCCCGAGTACGGATGGGATTTATTTATCCCATATCTAAAAAGGGTTGCTCCATAAAAGAGCAACCCTTTTCTTTGAATTTCAATTGCTTATGCTTGTAAAGTTGCCAAGCAAAAAAAATTTGGAGTTGAGACGTTTGTGTAATTTTGCACGACATTATTGTTTTGGACAGCTCAATACTATCATTAATACTTCCTGAAGGTTTAACCGGTTACTTTGAACTTGCTAAGTTCTAACTTTCTGAGGGCTCTTATCATATTGATCTTTTTGAAAAAATATTAATCCAGAAGAGTATTGCGGCCAGAATTTAATTTCAAAAGGTTTTTTCGATGAAATTACCGTTCGTTACTTTATGGGTAATCTTTCTATAATCCCACTTATTTAGCAGTACTTCTTGCTACCTGGCCTGCAGGTCTGCCATGCTTGGGGGATAGCGTTCTCCCTGAAGGCTGATGTTGTCCAAAGCTTTATGGATATTGGCTAAATCATCATCGTTTAAAAATAGGTTTGCACCACCTATATTTTCTTCTAAGCGGGTCACTTTTGTCGTCCCCGGAATTGGAGCAATCCACGGCTTCTGCGCCAGTAGCCATGCCAATGCTATCTGCGCCGGCGTAGCGTTATGTTCGACCGCAATCTTAGTTAGAAGGTCAACAATGGTTTGATTCGCTCCGCGGTTTTCTTTAGAATAACGGGGAAATAGGTTCCTGGCATCGGTCTTGTCGAATTCAGTGTCTGCATTTATCTTACCCGTTAAAAACCCTTTGCCTAACGGGCTAAACGGAACAAAGCCAATGCCCAATTCTTCAAGCAATGGAATGATTTCTTTTTCGGGTTCGCGCCAAAACATGGAGTATTCACTTTGCAAGGCTGCCAAAGGTTGTACGGCATGCGCGTTGCGTATACTTGGCACGCTGGCTTCACTCATGCCAAAGTGTTTTACTTTTCCTTCGGCGATCAAATCTTTTACGGTTCCGGCAACGTCTTCAACAGGCACATCCGGATCTACGCGGTGTTGATAAAACAAGTCGATATAATCGGTTTGCAGATTTCGGAGTGAATTTTCTGCCACCTGCCTGATACGTTCCGGGCGACTATTCACCCCATCTGTAACCTTGCCGTTTTTAAAGCCAAACTTGGTCGCGATGATTACTTTATCACGAACATGGCGCAGTGCTTTTCCTACCAACTCTTCATTAGTGCCTTGGCCATATACCTCTGCAGTATCAAAGAAGGTAACACCCGATTCATAAGCTTTTTGTAGAAGTACAATGGCATCGTTTTCATTGGTCGCCGGTCCATAACCAACGCTTAATCCCATGCAGCCGAAACCAAGTTCGGACACGGCTAACCCTGAGGCTCCTAATTGTCGTGTTTTCATTTTGTATGTTTTCTAGTGCAAAATTATGAAGGAATGAGAAGCTGCTTTGTACACAGATTACAGGTTTTTGTACCAATAATACCGATTGGGCAAACCAGTATCAAAAGAGCTACCCGAAACTTGTAATTTTGTAGCGATAAAAGAATTAGGTATGGAAGATATTGTAAAAATTAGCACTATCGCACAATACAATACCATGAGGGGTGTAACTACCAAACATCCGTTGATTACGGTGATCGACCTCTCGAAAGCGCAACCGATGCCAGCAAAAACATTCAACTATGGTTTGTATGCTGTGGGTTTGAAAGAAACGGACTATGGTCAATTGCGCTATGGAAAACGGGACTATGACTACCAGGAAGGGAGCCTGATATTTATAGCACCCGGACAGGTTATAGGTGTACAACCTGGCGTAGAAGTATTTGCCACGAAAGGTTGGGCATTGCTGTTTCATCCCGATCTGATAAAGGGCACCCCGTTAGGCAAACGCATTCAGGATTATTCTTTCTTTTCGTATGATGTAAACGAAGCGCTTCATCTGTCAGATAAAGAAAAGAGTATTGTGATTGATTGCTTTTCAAAAATCGAGTATGAACTCGATCAAAATATAGACAAGCACACTAAAGGGCTGATCGCGTCCAACATCGAGTTGCTCCTCAATTACTGCGTACGTTTTTACGACAGACAGTTTATTACGCGCAATATTGCAAATAAAGGAATCCTGGAAAGGTTTGAATACTTATTGAAAAACTACTTTTTATCTGACAAACCGCAGAACGAAGGCCTTCCTTCGGTAGCTTATTGCGCCGAAGTCCTGCATCTATCTCCCAACTATTTTGGTGATCTGGTGAAAAAAGAAACCGGCATATCTGCCTTGGAATACATTCAATCAAAAGTGATAGATGTTGCGAAAGAGCGGTTGTTCGACAGAAATAAATCTGCAAGTGAAATCGCCTACGAACTGGGTTTTAAATACCCGCAACATTTTACCCGCTTATTTAAACAAAAAGCAGGCGTCACACCAAATGATTACCGGACAAAGAATTAAATGAACGCATTTAAATTTTGTCTTTGTGGATTTTAATTACCGTCCCGGCCAATCAATATCAGTTGTTACTGATCAACAATGAAATTGAATGCCTATGAAATCAATATGATCTTCTCATTACTTATGTTCCTAACTACCAGGCTTTGGAGCAACGACTGGATGTTCCTCTGATTTGACGCGGTTATAAACAGTTCCATCATCTACGTCTTTTAAGCGACTTACACGATTGTTTTTATCATATATAATTTTCAAATACATTACTTTGCGATCCCTCTCTTTAAATATGACGATACCATTTACAATTTCTACATCATAATAATCAACCTTTGTAATCAATTTTGGAATTTTCTGTTCTGAATTTTCCAGGCCCGTTTTCGACCTTCTAAAGGTAACATCCTGTTGGCTGTAATAACCGTTTACCTCTGTTTTTTCATAGGTAAGCTTTATTACTTTTTTAAAAACGGTACCCGTTTTAAGTGTGGTATCTGCATTTATTTCCCATTTAAACAAAATAGGGAATGAATATGGCTGCAGGGTGAATGGTTTTTCCGAAAATTCTATTAAGCTTTCCTTTGGCGGCGGCGGCGGTTCGGCTCTAGCCTTTTTCTTTTGGCTGAAGCTATTGTAATGCAAGAATATTAAAGCTGTAAACAAGAATAAATATTTCATAGGCTATTTTACGCTATTGGTTAAGTAAGCGCAAATGTCGGTGAATTAAAATAAATTTTCATCTATCCATACAAAGAGATCTATTAAGCAACTAGTAGGCTGGACATTATAATTCTAAAATATTCAATTTATAAAGGATGTAAAAAAGCAGCACCTCCCCATAAAAACATGTCCGGTCCGTATATGCCCGTTTGTATGGCGTGCAGTCAAAATGCCGACGTTCAAAAAGCTTAGCGAAACCGGAATAAATTCAATCTTACCTTAAGCGCTCAAACATTTGTGCCTCATCATTGTTGCAATTATTTAAAATTACAATAATGGCAACAAAATACAGGAATACGCTTTTGTTAGCGACATTAGCGATCATAGCGGCAGTCTATGCAAGCTGTAAGGTTTCAATTCCTAAGAGAGCATCAGCAGTTAAGCCATTTAAAAAGGATAAATACCTGGGCACCTGGTACGAAATTGCCAGAATGGATTTCAAGTTCGAAAAAAACCTGAAGAACGTAACCGCTACCTATTCAAAAAATGATGAAGGGTCTATTAAGGTCGACAATAAGGGTTATGACACGGTAAAAAACAAATGGAAGCAAAGCATTGGAAAGGCCAAATTTGTGAAGGGCAATGACGAAGCGAGGTTAAAAGTCTCATTTTTCGGTCCTTTCTACGCCGGGTACAATGTAATTGAGATCGACAACGATTACCAGTACGCCCTGATAGCCGGAAATAACTTGGAATATCTTTGGATACTTTCCCGGACAAAGTACATTCCAGACGCAGTAAAGGCAGATTACTTAAGAAAAGCAAATGATCTCGGGTATCAAACCAAGGACCTGGTTTGGACAGTGCAAGATAAGGAATACAGCAAATAAGCCCTGATAAGGTAATATTTTAGGTGCTTACGTAACCGAATGCTTTAAATTTTCGAAAAACATTTGCGGCACAACCCAGTAAACCTGCTTTGTTACCCAATTTTGCCGGAACAACCAAAGCATTGGCTGATGCCACCGGAACGGCTAAGGTTTTGATTCTGCGTTCTATTTCTCTGGTATAAAAGGCACCAGCTTCACTTATTCCGCCCCCAATCACAATTTTTTCTGGACTGAAAATGTTGATAAAACTGGTAATACCTGTTGCCAGGTAATCGAAATGCTGCTCCATGGCTTTAATGGCATACTCTTCACCAGCCAGGTACTTTTCTATAATATAACGCCCATCAACTTCATTTTTTTCGGGTATGCCCGGATGAATAAACTTATAGTGTTTTAATAATGCAGTTACTGAAGCATAAGCTTCCAAACATCCTTTTAGGCCACACACACAGGCCAAGCCATTGTGCTGTACAATAATATGCCCCAATTCTGTCCCCCTGCTTCTGAATCCGCCATACAGTTTATTGTCAATCATAACGGCTCCGCCAATTCCTGTACCAACGGTAAGAAAAACCACATCACTACAATCTTTAGCAGCACCATAGCACATTTCACCCAGCCCCATCAAATTGGTATCGTTATCCATAACAATATTATAACGGGTTACATCCTGCAGGATTTCGCCAAGGGCCAGTTGTTTAAAGCCCGGTAGATTGTCGGCACCGGCAATAATTCTATTATTGTATATCGTACCCGGAAATCCTACTCCCACACCTAAAATAGGATGTTTCACTTTTGCTGCACAGGTTTGGATCGCCTCCACAATAAGTGCAATAATTGCACCCTGAGTTTTTGCTTTTTTTAGCGGAATCAGCGTGGAATACAAAATTTCGCCTTGCTGGTTTACTATACCGCATTTGAGCGAAGAGCCACCAACATCAATCCCAATAGCATAAGATTGTTCAAGATTGGTGTGGTTTAAAGATATCATTTGTTTGAGTTTTTTGTTTAGTTGTTTTATGCTCTTACTGCATTGGCTGCTCTTTTGATTAGCATTTATAACTTTCTGTTATCAATCAGCAGCCTGTTCTTGCTTTTTAATCCAGGCTAAAAATAAAATGTATAGGCTTGGTTTTAGGTTTCCGCTTAAAATATTTTAATATCGATTAATGCTTACCTCGTTATCATGCCAAAAACGCAATTTCATTTCAAATATACTAAGCAAGTAATAAAAAAATAAGATTCAAAATATGGCTATAAGAAAAGTGTTTTTCTTCAAATGCCATTAATTTCATAATGACAAACAAATATCTAATATTCAAGCATTAACCCAATGAAAAAAGCCTTTAATGTAATCGGACCGTAGACGAAATTCTCATTACCGGTTTAGAAATAAAAAAGGCTTTCTTTAATGGTAAAGAAAGCCTTTCTCAAGCAAATTAAGCTAATTTAGCTTAAAATAATCTGGTAATTCACATTTACTCTTTTCGGATAATTGCTTTCTTCTTTATTTAAGGAAACAAATGCAGCATTGCCATGAACTTCATTTTTCAATGCATGTTCGTAATGCGATTGGATAGTTTGCTGATAATCGTGCTGAAGGCTTTTTGTAGTTTCGGCTAAAAGATTTCTATCATTCAGGTTTTCTGGCAATAATGTGATATCACAGTTTCCGTCACTGATTTCTTTGACTAAGTATTTCATTTTTGTTAAATGTTCGGTTTCCTGCTTTAAAAATAAGATTTCGAGAACGCTCAAAAATATGGTAAGTCTTTATTTTGTATGTAATCTAAAAGTTAATTTTTTACTTAAAATGATGTATTATTTTAATGCAAGCGACATTATTATAGCTACATCATTTGATTTCACTGCGATTGGAATAACTAAGAATCTGCTAATTATTTTTTTTGACTGGATTACAGGTCTGACTAAAACTGACCGTTGTATTTTCGTCAAAATAGATCGAAACCTTTTAGCCCCGCCCTTGTTAATCAATCAGAAGTTATTTATTTACAATAGGCTAATACAATCACAATAACTTGAAGGAGAACGAGAAAATGAAAAAAATATTAGTGGTTGATGATAATCAGGAAATACTAGAGGTTATAGAATTAATTTTAAGACTGGAAGGCTATCAGGTAAATGGATTAATGGATGCAAGTTATTTTAAGCAGCGGATTAGAGAATTTAAACCCGATTTAATTTTACTGGATGTGATGCTAGGTGCCCTGGATGGACGGGATCTTTGTAATCTGCTCAAATCAGACCAGTTAATGCTGCACATTCCGGTAATTATGATTTCGGCCAGCCATAACTTAAGCGATATGCAAGGCATCATTTGTTATCCTAACGATTTCATCGCCAAACCATTCGATATCAACAACCTCATTAATAAAGTAAGTGCACAACTTGCTGCCTAAACAATGTTTAAGGCTTTACGTTAAAATAGTTACTTAAGAATACACTCTGAAACTTAATCGCGTTGCCCCAATAATCCCAGTTATGTACGCCAGGCCTCGTGGTAAAATCGTGGGGAATATTGTTGTACAATAGCTCATCATGCAAACGTACATTCATTTTATAGAAAAAATCTTCAGTACCACATTCAATGGCAATTGCAAGCGATCCTGGTTTAATGCGGTAGATCATATCAATCACACTGTTCTGTTTCCAGCGCTCCGGAAATTCATCCTCTGTACCCAATCTTTTTGAAATATTCCATCCGTTCGGGAAAGGTTTAATATCTACACCACCACTCATACTCCCTACGGCTCCATATACATCCTGGTGTTTAATAGCCAGGTAAAGCGCACCATGTCCACCCATACTTAAACCCGTAATGCCCCTGCTCTTTTTTTCGGCAATGGTTTTATAATGTTCGTCAACATAACTCACCAATTCTTTAGCTACATAGGTTTCGTATTTCCATTCGGGGTCTACCGGACTATCGAAATACCAACTGGTTACATTCCCATCAGGGCATACCACAATAAATTGATATTGATCGGCCAGGTTTTTAATCCCCGGCACTTTTTTGACCCATTCTGCATAGTTACCTCCAGCTCCATGGAGCAGATAAACCACCGGAAATTTTTTTCCGGTTTTATAGCTATCGGGCTTAATTACCACAGCTTTGATATTTTTGTCCATCGATTTACTGTAGGTTAAAGCAGTATCTACTTCGGCAGCACTTAAACCATGGCTAAACAAAAACAAAAAGGCAGTTATCAAAAAGCTATTTTTCATGGGTAATTTTTATCATGATTATTTGGTGCTAAATTTATAAATTAACTGGCTATTGTTTGCCATTTCTACGCGTTAAAACTCAAAAAAGAATGATGCCCTGTTCACCTATTCCTTAGACGGCTAAGAACTTTAAAACAATTTTAGTACCTTTTAGGTTGTTGAACGGTTAACTTATCTAAAAAATGCTTAAAACCTACCCATTTTACATCAAGGCCCCTGTAATTCTTTTAGGATTAGTAATTACGGTATTTATCATGAGTGTACTGAGAGACATCCTGGTACCATTAGCTTTTGCTGCCCTAATTGCCATTTTGCTAAATCCGCTTACCAACCGTTTCGAAAGAAAAATGCCCAAAATTCTCAGTATTATTCTTTCTATGCTCATTGGTTTGCTGGTGGTGGTGGCCGTACTTTATTTTTTGTCATCACAGGTAGCCCACTTTTTTGATGACCTGGATAGCATTAAACAGAAATTATCGCAGTTGCTTGAGCAGATCAGAAGCTGGTTACAAGGAACCTTTGGCATTTCTACACAAAAGCAGATGCAGATGGTTAATGATGCGGCTAATGGCAGTAAAGCTCTGATCGGTCAAACGCTCAGTGGTTTGATGGGTGTTTTAAGTGTCGTTTTCCTGATCCCGGTTTATACTTTTTTAATCTTATTATATAAAACGCTGATCCTAAACTTCATTTACGAAGTATTTTCGGAGGAAAACAAACAGAAAGTTGCAGAAATTCTGGGCGAAACGAAAGCGGCCATCCAAAGCTATATTATAGGTTTATTGATCGAAACTTCTATTGTTGCCGTAATGAACTCTGCCGCCTTATTAATCCTTGGTGTACAAAATGCCATTTTAATTGGTGTTATCGGCGCTATATTAAACCTGCTCCCATATATTGGCGGTATTATAGCCATTGCTTTACCAGTATTAATGGCCACCCTAACCAAAGATGGTTTTACTACCCAACTCTTAATTATAGGTGCTTATGCGCTAATCCAGTTTATTGATAATAATATCCTTGTACCACGCATTGTTTCGAGCAAGGTACAGATCAATGCCCTTATTTCTATTGTAATTGTGTTAATGGGCGCCGCTCTTTGGGGCATACCTGGCATGTTCCTTTCTATTCCTTTTATTGCTGTATTGAAAATTATTTTCGACCGGATAGATGGACTTAAACCATGGGGTAAATTACTTGGCGATAATATCCCCACAGAACACATGGGGCAGGTGAAAAGGTTTAGGAGGAAGAAAAAAATGGCAACGAGCTAATATAATATCTTTCTATTTTTTGGAAATGAGTGTTTAGTAGTACTTCGGTAACTGTAGCCCCGTTATTCGCTAATTCCGATGAAAAATCGGAACCGCTGCTACCAGGTTTATTAAACAATGGTTGCTGCATAAACAGATAATTCACTAAAAAAATATCTCACTCGTGCTTAAACACGCAACCCATAATCTTATTACAGGCTGCGCAACCTAGCCCCGATTGAAGTGGGCGCGAAGCAAAACGGAAAGCGGGGAGAAACAATAATAGCTGTACCAAATTGCGCTCCATATAAAGAAAAACTTGCCACATATTAATAATTATTTTTTTTGAAAACGATCGTTCAGCGGCTTTTCGGGAACAGCAGCCCCGTTATTCGCTAATTCCGATGAAAAATCGGAACCGCTGCTACCAGGTTTATTAAACAATGGTTGCTGCATAAACAGATAATTCACTAAAAAAATATCTCACTCGTGCTTAAACACACAACCCATAATCTTATTACAGGCTGCGCCACCTAGCCCCGATTGAAGTGGGTGCGAAGCAAAACAGGAAGCGGGAAGAAACAATAATAGCTTTACCAAATTGCGCTCCATATAAAGAAAAACTTGCCACATAGTAATAAATTATTTTTTTGAAAACGATCGTTCAGCGGCTTTTCGGGAACAGCAGACCCGTTATCCGCTTTATCCCGATAGAAAAACCTGTGAAACAAGCAAGCACACCAAAACATAATATAAACCAGTGCTTAAATCGGGATGCCCGCTACTACCGGGTTTATTGAACAATGGTTGCTGAACAAACTCTAAACTTTCACTCATGCTTAAACACCCAGCCTATAATCTTATTACAGGCTGCGCCACCTAGCCCCGATTGAAGTGGGCGCGAAGCAAAACGGAAAGCGGGGAGAAACAATAATAGCTGTACCAAATTGCGCTCCATATAAAGAAAAACTTGCCACATATTAATAATTATTTTTTTTGAAAACGATCGTTCAGCGGCTTTTCGGGAACAGCAGCCCCGTTATTCGCTAATTCCGATGAAAAATCGGAACCGCTGCTACCAGGTTTATTAAACAATGGTTGCTGCATAAACAGATAATTCACTAAAAAAATATCTCACTCGTGCTTAAACACGCAACCCATAATCTTATTACAGGCTGCGCCACCTAGCCCCGATTGAAGTGGGCGCGAAGCAAAACGGAAAGCGGGGAGAAACAATAATAGCTGTACCAAATTTGCTCTCCAATTTACGATTAAAAACTTTAAAAAAACCGCCCACGCAAACGGACTCTAATTAATCGATAAAAATTACTTCTTTTTCAAAAAAGCCAAAACACTACTGGCATGCTCATCTCCTTTTAGCATTCCTTTAAATTTAAATGCCACTTTCCCATCCAGATTAACCAAAAAAGTTTCTCTTCCGGTTAAAAACATCACATCTTTAACGCCAAACATTTTCAGGACTTTATTATCCGGGTCGCTCAACAGGGTAAAAGGCAGATTATGGTGTTTCTTAAAATCGGCATGGTTTTGCACAGTGCCAGAATTTATGCCAATAATCATCGCGTCGGTTGATTTAAACTCCTCATAACTATCCCTGAATGCACAAGCCTCTTTGGTACAAACACTACTTTCATCTTTTGGATAAAAATAGATCACTAGTTTTTTCTTTCCGATGTAGTTGCTCACTTTAAAATCTTTTCCGCTATCATCTTTAAGGGTAAAATTGGGGATTTTGCTCCCAACTTCAAGCGGTGGATTTTTACCTTTAGGTTTCGATTCCTGCGCAGGAGTTCTTATTCCGATCAGGCCTAAAACAACTACCATAATTGCTGCTATATTTATTTTCATCATTTTTATTTAAGGATTTATTCCTACTTACGTTTAATCTTCCCAAACGGATCAAAAATTATCTTTACCCATCTAAGCTACACTATTAAATCAATTGTAAATTTTACTACTTTTGGTTTATTCTAATTAACATGAAACGGATCTCTTTTCTTTGCCTGCTATTAACAGCACTAATTTCTAAAAGTTTTGCCCAAAACAAGCTTCAATCTGCCTCATTCATTACTTTTAACTGTTATAGTAACAACTTTGCCGAAAAACTCGGAAAAAGCGAAGCTCCAACGGTCGCCTTTTTAGGTGGATCAATTACCGATATGGAGGGCTGGCGGGCTTTGGTATGCAACTACCTGACTAAAACCTACCCACAAACCAAATTTAAGTTCATTAATGCGGGCATCCCATCATTAGGCAGTTTGCCTCATGCTTTCCGCCTGCAGCGCGATGTGCTCGACAGCGGCAAAATAGATTTATTATTCGTAGAATCAGCCGTTAATGATCACGTAAATAAAACCGCAGAACAAACACAACGCCGCGCTTTAGAAGGTATCATTAGACATACTTTAAACAAAAACCCGAAAACCAATATCGTATTAATGGCTTTTGCCGATGAAGATAAAAACAATGATTTCGACAATGGGAAAATCCCGGTTGAGGTAAAAGTACATAGTGATTTAGCCGAATATTATCATTTGCCTTTCATTAATCTGGCTTTAGAAGTAGATAAACGTATTGCCAATAAAGAATTTACCTGGGCTACCGATTTTAAAGACCTCCATCCGGCGCCTTTTGGTCAGCAGCTTTATTTTAATACGATTAAAACCTTCCTGGAAGAAAACCAGAAAAATACCAACAGAAAACAAAGCGTTGGTCTGCCTAAAATCATCGACAAATTTGCCTATACCAAAGGTCAATACGTAAATATTAATAAGGCAGAAAACCTAAATACTTTTAGCATCAACAAAAACTGGAAACCAAGTGATGGTTTAGAAGCCAGACCGGGTTTTATAAACATACCTGTACTGGAAAGCAGTACGCGAAACAGCGGTTTCGATTTAATTTTTAAAGGTAATGCGGTAGGTATCGCTATTTTATCAGGACCTGATGCAGGTATGCTCCATTACCGCATTGATGGTGGTGAAGAGAAAACAATCGATCTGTACACCCAATGGAGCGCAAGTCTGCATTTACCCTGGTATTTATTATTGGGCGACCAATTGGGCGGTGGAGAACACAAACTGAGCGTACGCACCAGCGAATATCACCATCCAAAATCTACAGGATATACCTGTCGTATAGCTTATTTCCTAGTAAATGGTAATTAACTATTAGCCTTGATTTGCAATCCAGATCGATCAAGCCTTGCATCGTCCCCGCTTGTAAAGGGGATATATGAGAATCGCGATTGTATCGCCTCTTAACTCCTTGTCTTAGATTACATATACAGATTTTTCCAATCATAGTTAAAATGATGAGTATTTTTAATTTCGAAACTAAAAAAAACGTTTTAGTAAAATCAATTCTTAACAAACAATATCAATTTCCATTTGCTTATATAAACAAAAACAACACATGAAAAACATCAAATTAATTATTCCTGCACTTTTGGTTTTATTTTCGGCCTGTAGCGAAGCTACAAGAAACACCGCTACCACTAAAAACGAAAGCACCAATCAAATTACTGCCAACAAAACTGATTCGCTCGAGGTCAAACTAAAGATAAATGGCAATGTAACCATTGGCGAGCCATTGTTGTTGAGATTTGTGGTGCATAACAATACCGACAGCACAAAAAAATTCTGCATCTGGCATACTCCCTTCGAACCTTTAATGAGCAGTTATTTAAGCATTACCAACGAAAAAGGAGAAGAAGCCCCATACAAAGGTGCAATGGCCAAAAGGATTATGCCACCTCCAGCCTCTAGTTATACAAATGTAAATCCAGGTGATAGCCTGGTTGCAAATGCTGATTTGCTTAAAGCTTACGACCTAAAAAAAGGGGCGAGTTATAAAGCCGTTTATACAGGTGGAAACATGAGCGGCCTGGCATCCAGAGATACCGTTACTTTTATTTATACTGATTTACACTAGCGAAAACACCATTTATTTTATAAACAACTAAAAAGTGGTGTATTTCACCCCACTTTTGTCGCATTTACACTTTTGGGGCTGTAAAAGTTCATATAACTTTACCATACAATTTAAAAGAGCTAAGAAAATGGAAAACATTACAGTAGAAACAACAGTAAATGCACCAGTAGAAAAAGTTTGGGAATTTTGGAACAATCCTGATCACATTACAAAATGGAGTTTTGCTTCTCCCGATTGGCATACCCCCTATTCGGAAAACGATTTAAAAGTTGGCGGCAAATTTAAAAGTACCATGGCTGCAAAAGATGGCAGCATGAGTTTCGATTTTGGCGGAACCTACACCACCATTGATACCAACAAAAAAATTGAATACAGTTTAGAAGACGGTAGAAAAGTAAGCATCATTTTCGAGCCCTTAAGCGAGCAGACCAAGGTGATTGAAACTTTTGATCCGGAATCGACCAACCCTATCGAGATGCAGCGTGGCGGATGGCAGACTATTCTGGATAACTTTAAGAACTATACTGAAGCGGGATAGTACTTTCAATAAATGCCGTCATCTCGACCGGAACGCAGTGGAGTTGGAGAGATCTACTCCGAGACAGATTTTGCTTCGCAGAGCCTTTGGGTTCTCGGCTTCGTTGCGCTCCGCTCGAAATGACGACCTACTAATAAATGCTCCTTATAATGACATATTCTCTCATGTGAAGTAGCCTGGCTTTGTAATCCTTTTGTCTTACTTGCATACGTACATCAAAAATTATCAATAAAAATTAGTTAAAAGGGTGTTTTCATTGTTCATTAAGTAACATTTCGATTATTATTTGATTCGCATAATTTTTGATTTGAACGGAATACTTTGATATTGCCGCCATAATTTACATTTGCCGTGTAAATTATACACTATGCCACGCATATCTTTATTTTATTATTCACTATTATTATTTATTAGTTTATCTATTGGCGCAAATGCTCAAACACTAAGTCTAAAACAGGCTGTTAATACTGCATTAACCAATTACGGTACGATAAAGGCCAAATACAACTATGCAGATGCCTCAAAATCTTACATTCAACAGGCGAAAAGGGAGTATCTGCCAAACTTTAGTTTAAGTGCCCAACAGGATTATGGAACCATTAATGGCCAAAACGGCCCGCAGTATGGTTTGGGCGGTTTGGGAGCGGCTTCTTCTGGTCCGGCCTTAGAGAGGCAAAACTGGAACGCTGCATTTGGCGGATTGTATTTAGCCAACGTAAACTGGGATTTCTTCACCTTCGGAAGAATCAGAGACCGGATAAAAGTGGCCAATGCGACTTACCAAAGGGATAAAAATGATTTAGAACAGGAAAAATTCCAACAAGAAATCCGCGTTTCGGGCGCATATTTAAATTTATTGGCTGCACAGCGCTTAACCAGGTCGCAACAGAAAAATCTCTATCGTGCGATTACTTTTCAAAATACAGCCATCATCAGGGCTAAAAACGGATTAATTGCAGGAGTAGATTCTTCCTTTGCAAAAGCAGAAGTTTCAAATGCAAAAATTGCCTTAACCAAAGCAAAAGACCTGGAGCAGGAACAAGCCAATCGTTTAGGCCTTTTAATGGGTTTAACGGCTACCTCATACGATTTGGATACCGCTTTCATTACGCGCATACCGGGTAATCTCCTTGAAGATACAGTGGTTAAAAGTTCGCATCCCCTTTTAAAATTTTACCAAAACAGGGTAGATGTAAGCGATCAACAGGTTAATTATTTCAAAAAACTTTATTATCCAACCTTTACTTTCTTCGGTGTAATGCAGGGACGGGGATCGGGATTTAGCCCAGGTTATGCCTTAGATCAAAGCGCTTATTCTACCAGTTATGCAGATGGTATCAATCCTACGCGTGGAAACTATTTGATTGGAATAGGAATGACCTGGAATTTATCTACCTTATTAAAAAACCATCCGCAAGTACGTGCACAAGAATACATTAGCGAGGGTTTAAAGGAAGAATACAACTTGGTCGATCAGCAATTAAGGGCGCAACTGGCACTTGCTGAAACCAAATTGAACAACGCCCTAGCCAATTATAGGGAAGCACCTATTCAGGTAAAAGCAGCTTCTGATGCTTATTTACAAAAAAACACCCTCTACAAGAACGGCTTGACCACCTTGGTTGATCTTACCCAGGCACTTTTCACTTTAAACAGAGCCGAAACGGATCGGGATATTGCCTTTACCAATGTTTGGCAGGCTTTATTGTTAAAGTCGGCTGCTTTGGGCAATTACGATATATTTATCAACGAATTTTAATCTGGCTATATCAATGAATTTAATACGTTTCGCACTCCGCAAACCCATATCCATCTTAGTTTTAGTAGCCGGACTTTTCTTTTTCGGTATAGGGGCCATCAACCAGATCAAGGTTGATATCCTACCGCAGATGAACCTTCCGGTAATTTATATTGCCCATCCTTTTGGCGGTTATACTCCCGACCAGATGGAGGCTTATTTTGGTAAACAATACGTTAACATCCTGCTTTTTGCAAATGGTATCAAAAGTATCGAAACTAAAAACACACAGGGTTTAATGTTGATGAAGCTGACTTATTACGAGGGTACCAACATGGCGCAGGCCGCAGCAGAACTCAGTGCGCTTTCTACCAGGGCGCAGGCTATTTTCCCGCCAGGTTCGCAGCCTCCCTTCGTGATCCGTTTTGATGCTTCTTCGCTTCCTGTTGGACAATTGGTATTGAGCAGTCCAATCCGCACCAACAACGAACTACAGGATTTAGCCAATACTTATGTTCGCCCAAGTTTTTCGGCTATCCCGGGTTTGCTCTCTCCTGCTCCTTTTGGTGGTAGCCCCAGAACGATAGAAATTAATGTAAATCCATCTTTACTCCGTTCGCACAATTTAACGGTAGATCAGGTGGTAGAAGCCATTAGGTTAAATAACCAGACGGCACCTTCAGGAAACGTAAGGATCGGCGATAAAAACTACCTTACCCCAACCAATTACACGATTAAAAAAGTGAAGGATTTTGAAAATATTCCTTTATTTAAAGGCAGTGTACAAAATTTACAGCTCCGCGATGTGGCTACGGTTAAAGATGGAGCCGATTTGGTTGCAGGTTATGCTTTAATCAACGGTAAACGCTCAGTGTATTTAAGTATCGCCAAATCAGGAGATGCCTCTACCTGGGATGTGGTGAAAAATTTAAAGAAAAACCTGCCCAATATCCAAAGTTCATTACCGGAAGATGTTAAACTTTCCTACGAGTTCGATCAATCCGTTTATGTAATCAATGCGGTAAAAAGTTTGATCAGTGAGGGTGCAATTGGTGCGATACTGACCGGATTAATGGTTTTACTTTTCCTTGGCGATAAACGCGCCGCCCTGATTGTAATCCTCACCATTCCAACTTCGATTATTGCAGGCGTTTTGTTCCTGAAATTATTCGGACAAACAATTAACATCATGACTTTGAGCGGATTGGCTCTGGCGATCGGTATTTTGGTAGATGAATCGACGGTAACGATAGAAAATATCCACCAGCATTTCGACATGGGCAAACCCAAGGCCCTGGCGATCTGGGATGCCTGTAAGGAAATCGCTTTCCCTAAATTGCTGATTCTGTTCTGTATTCTTGCCGTGTTTGCCCCTGCTTTTACCATGACTGGTATTCCGGGAGCATTATTTTTACCATTGGCTCTGGCAATCGGCTTTTCAATGGTGGTATCCTTCTTATTATCTCAAACTTTTGTGCCGATTATGGCCAACTGGCTAATGGTTGCACATCCTAAAAAAGGAGCTGAACACCATCCGGAAATTACACAGGATGAGGCAGATTTTACAGCAACAGGCATTACACTCGAATCGGAAAAAGATACCCTCAACCAAAAAAAGGTGCTGGTTGAACGTGAAGATTTTAGTGGTGACGGTAAAATTGGTTTCTTCGATAAATTCCGTAACCGCTTTATGCGTTTCCTTGATCGCATATTACCTTATCGAAAATCTGTCGTTTTGGTTTATTTAGTAGTAATTATCGGTTTAGCGGCCTTGTTATTGGCTAATATTGGCCGCGATGTTTTACCAAGGGTAAACTCAAGTCAGTTTCAGTTGCGTTTACGTGCACCCGATGGAATGCGTTTAGAACGTACCGAAGAAAAGGCAAATGTTGTTTTGGCAGAACTGAAAAAAATGGTTGGCGAAGAGCATGTAGGTATTTCTTCTGTTTATGTTGGTCAGCACCCGGCACAGTTTTCGGTAAATCCCATCTACCAGTTTATGGCTGGTCCGCATGAAGCTGTTTTCCAGGTAAGTTTAAAAGATTTTGAAGAAGATATGGACGATTTTAAGGATCAGTTGAGGGAAAAAATCAAAAAACTCCTGCCTGATGTTAAACTTTCTTTCGAGCCTATTGAATTAACAGATAAAGTATTGAGCCAGGGCTCCCCTACTCCTGTTGAGATCCGTATTGCCGGGAAAAACAAAAAACTGAATGAGCAGTATGCCAATAAAATATTGGCAGAATTAAAGGAAATCCCTTACATGAGGGATGTTCAGCTAGCGCAACCGATTAAATATCCATCATTAAATATTGATATCGACAGAACCCGCGCAGCACAGATCGGAGTAGATATGGCTGATATTTCGCGCTCATTGATTGCCTCAACTTCATCATCACGTTATACCGATAAAAACATCTGGTTAGATGAAAAAGCAGCTTTACCCTATAGTGTACAGGTTCAGGTACCACTTAATCAAATGACCAGTAAAGATGATATCGGAGAAATTCCTTTATTAAAAAATTCGGCACGGCCTGTACTGAGCGATGTGGCAAAAATCACTCCAGATACTACTGCTGGTGAAAACGATAACATTGGGGCCATGCCTTTCTTATCCGTAACCGCAAATCTTTACCATACCGATTTGGGAACTGCATCAAAAGATATGCAAAAGGCGATTAAAAACCTGGGCGAACTGCCAAGAGGCTTAAATGTTACCGCAATCGGATTGAGCAAAGTATTGGGCGACACTTTAGATAGTTTACAATCTGGCTTGTTTGTGGCCATTGTGGTTATTTTCTTAATGCTGGCCGCCAACTTCCAGTCTTTTAAAGTTCCATTGGTTATTTTAGCTACTGTTCCGGCAGTTATTTTAGGTTCACTATTATTATTAACCATTACCGGATCAACCTTGAATCTGCAATCGTATATGGGAATCATCATGTCGGTCGGCGTATCTATCGCCAATGCCGTGTTACTCATTACCAATGCAGAGCAATTAAGAAAACACAATGGCAATGCGCTCGAATCGGCACGTGAAGCTGCTGCATTACGTTTACGTCCAATTATTATGACGAGTATTGCGATGATTGCAGGTATGTTGCCAATGGCCATCGGTCACGGCGAAGGTGGCGGGGCTGTTTCGCCACTTGGCAGGGCAGTAATTGGAGGTTTATTGGCTTCCACATTCGCTGTATTGATCATATTGCCATTGGTATTTGCATGGGTTCAGGGAAAGCAGACAACCAATTCTATGTCGCTTGACCCGGAAGATACAGACAGCATCCATTACATTAAAGGTTTAGAAGAAAACGATTAAAATCATCATCACAAATGAATACGAAGATATTTTCAACAGGATTATTAAATACAGGATTTTTAATGCTTACGGCTATATACGGCTGTGGGCATACAGAATCAAAAGCTCCGGCAAAAAAAGAAAAAGAAGCAGCCATAGCAACCTTCGATCTTAAAAAAGAAAAATTATCCACTCAGCTCAATCTACCAGGCGAACTAATTGCCTTTCAACAAGTTGACTTATATGCCAAAGTAAGTAGTTTTGTGAAGTCATTAAAAGTTGATATTGGATCGGAAGTGAGCAAAGGCCAGTTATTGATGACTTTGGAAGCACCGGAAATGACTTCGCAACTGGCTGCAACACAATCAAGGATTAAAGCACAGGAAGCCATTTATACTGCTAGCAAGGCCAATTACAACCGTTTATACGAAACCAGTAAAACCCCTGGTACTATTTCTACCAACGACCTGGACCAGGCCATGGCCAAAAAGAACTCCGATCTGGCACAACTCGAAGCCGCAAAAGCAGCTTATAAAGAGGTAGGCTCGGTTCAGGATTATTTAACCATCCGGGCACCTTTCAGTGGAATTATCTCAGCCAGAAATGTGAATTTAGGTGCTTATGTTGGTCCTACAGGTAAGGGCTCTGATCTGCCTTTGTTTACTTTGCAGGATCAGAAAAACCTGCGTTTGGCGGTTTCCATTCCAGAGGTTTATACCGGCTATTTAAAAGTTGGCGATGAAGTGAGTTTCACTGTAAAATCTTTACCCGACCAAACTTTTAAAGCAAAAGTGAAACGTTTATCCGGTGCTTTAGATGTCCGTTTACGTTCAGAGCGTGTGGAGATGGATGTTCCAAATGCTTCAAAGGTTTTATTACCTGGTATGGTAGCTGAGCTGAATATCCAGCTTCCGGCCAATGCCAGTACGTTTATCATCTCTAAAAAGGCATTATTAGATACCAGCGAAGGCTTGTTTGTATTAAAAGTAACTGATAACAAAGCGGTTAAAGTCGCTGTAAAGAAAGGTAGGGAAACTGACGATAAAGTTGAAGTTTTTGGCCATTTAACAGAAGGTGACAAATTAGTTGCAGAACCTACCGAGGAAATGCATGAAGGAATGGTGATTAAACCATAACTTTACGTGACTAAGGATTAATTATGTTATCAAAAAACCAAGAGCTTTCTACGCTTCAAAAAAAGGAAACTTTAGAGGATTTTTATAATAGGCTGAAAATTACACGTCCAGAGATTCCTACGCCAAGCTTGGGGATGATTAACGATATTGGGCACTTTAATGTTTTTAACAGAAGTGTGGTTTGCACCAACATCCCCTCTGCTTTTAGCCGCAGGGATTTTTATAAAATTTCGTTGATTATTGGCAATGGGATTTTGCATTATGCGGATGCTGACATAGAAATTAAAGGTCGGGCATTGCTGTTTACCAATCCGAATATTCCATATTCCTGGGAAAGTACCTCGCCAAAACCTGCAGGCTTTTTCTGCCTTTTTACCGAAAATTTTATACATAACCGCAACGAAACCCTTCGCGATTCTTTATTGTGGCGCATAAACGATAGTCCGGTAATTCATATTGATAATGAACAGGAAGTAACGTTAAGGGATATTTTCTGTAAAATGATGAAAGAAATGGATGGCGACTACATCCATAAATACGATCTGTTAAGGAATTATGTGCAACTGATCGTTCACGAAGCATTAAAGGTAAAACCACAGGATATTTTATTTAAACAGAACAATGCATCGGCACGTTTAACCGCGTTGTTTCTCGAACTGTTGGAAAGGCAGTTTCCTATTGGTTCTACCGAGCATATTTTAGAATTAAAAACGGCCCACGATTTTGCTTTCCGCTTGCTGGTGCATGTAAATCATTTAAACCATGCGATAAAGGAAGTAACGGGAAAAACCACTTCAGAACACATTTCGAGAAGAATAGCAACTGAAGCAGTAGCTTTATTGAAACACACCGAGTGGAATATCGCACAGATTGCTTACTGTCTGGGTTTTGAATACCCGGCAAACTTTAATATATTTTTTAAACGCCAGATGCAGTGTACGCCAAAGGGGTTTAGGGCTAATTGATTAATCGTCATTTAGACGCAATCTGGTCTTAGCGAGACGCTAAGACCCTATAAAAATAATCGCATGTCGTAGCGAGATGCTACAACTAGAATAATCTAAGCTACTTTATTCCACCACCGCGACATTATCACTTCTATCACCATCTAACACATATCCGTAAGGATCAATTGCCACTGTTTTTGGTTTATGATTCACTATAATCGAAAGCCTGGTCTTATTCTGCATGAGGTGATACTTTTGAAAATAAACCGGCTTAGTATTTGCATTCCAATCACTTTCCAACTGATCAAAACAGGCTAAATCTATTTCCAGATCAGGCTTTTGTTTCGCACCATCGCTTACTCTTTCAGCTGCAATTTCTAGTTCAACTTTATATTTTCCGTTATTCAGGGCATTGCAACGAAGCAATTTGATCCCCAGATGGTAAGTCACCACCTTGTTAAAACAATCTTTTATAAAATTCTTTTGTTCAGCTGAAGCCTGATCTAAAAATGCATTAACCAGATCAGTTGCTTTAGCTTTTAGTTTCGGGCTTTTATGATCGGTAATGAGCTGGCTTAGTACCGCATTAAACTTTTCCTCCCCTAATAACTCTTTCACCGCATACATCATCAATCCACCTTTCTGGTAATGCACGTAAGACTGATCTAAAGTTTTGGCCAGCGGCAATTCCTTTTCGCTGTTGTTCCGGTTCAAAAAATAGAGGTTATTATCATAAGCGAGGTACTTCCTTAAGTACATTTTTCCAAATCTTTTTTCGATCAGCACATTTTCGGTGTATTTGGCCAGCGATTCCGTTAGCATGGCATAACCCGCACCATCAACCGGTGCCAATATATTCGCCCACCATTGATGTGCCGTTTCGTGTGCGGCAATAGCATAACTCTGATTGATGCTATTACTTTGACTATAATTTCCTAAAAAATTAATGCGTTCTGCACTAAAAACTAATCCAGGGTAAGCGGTAGCAGCACCTTTGTATTGAGGAATTTCGGCAATGGTGAGTTGTTTAAGCGGATAACTGGCGAAATTTTTATTACCATAATCCAAAGCATCCTGAACACCCTCAAAAATACTCTTCAGGTTATATTCCTGTCCAGGCTGATAATAAATACGCAGATTTATGCCTTTATATCTCTCATTTTTGATTGCATATTTCGCACTGCTTAAGGCAAACATGAAATTTATGGGCTGAACCGTTTTGTATGTAAAATATCTTTTATTGCCCGATACCCATTCCTCCTGTAATTCGCCAACGGTAACCACTTTCTGGTCTGTTTCCGTAGAAATGGTGGTTTCTAAATCAATCAGTTCGTATGTATGTCCATAATCTGGTTTAGTGGCAATTTCGGCCAAACCTGCTTTTTTCCGTTCTTGTTTATCATCGCTTTCAAAATTATAGCTATAGCCCAATTGAGGGACAAATTTTTCCAGTTCGATATAAGTTCCATTTTTAACGATTGAATTTTCACTATCAAACGCGGTAAACCCAGACCGGATAACTTTAATGGAAAAATCCATTTTCAGCTCTTCGTTCGGTTTTAAGGGAGTTTTCAGCGTAATAAACTGCTGGTTATAGTGCTCATCCATTTCGCTTTTTTCACTTCCTGTTACCTCAACTGAAAATGAGTTTACCGCTGGGTTAACAGAAATCCATATTTTAGAAATGGGTAAAGTTGTTTCATTCTTTAGCTGATAAGTGCCTTTAACAGTATATTTACTTTCACCTGGATATACATCGACATTTGTTTTAACCGATTTTATTACCGGTTGTGGCAAAGCTGCCAGTGATTTATATTTCTTTTCGTAGGCCAGGCTCCATGCTAATTTCGCTTCTTTGTTTTGATACTTTCCGACAATATTGCTTTGATAAAAAATAAACGTGCCGCAGGAAATCCAGGTCAACAATGCAAAAACAGTAATCCATTTATACTGCTTCACGCTTCTTCCAATTAACTTAAATCGTTCAATAACCTTTACTTCGACATTGCACTGCCACATTCCAATGGTTAAAACTGCAATAATTGCTGCAAAGGCAGTCCAATATAACATATACCAGTTAAAAGATGTAGCATAATATCCAAAACCATTAAAATAAGAGTGAAGAAGATCTGGAACGGTTGCAAAGCGGAAGAGATAATGCGATAGCCCAAACCTTTCCGCATAAGAGATCAGAAAAACTATAACCATACTTAATACCATACCAAGGTATTTGTTTGTACTCAGATTCTGAGTAAATAAAATCAACACCACGAAAAGCAACATCGGGAAGGCGCTGTAATAGTATAAAGTTAGATACAAAGGCAATTCGATGTGGAAATAACCGTGGCTAACCTGTAAAACAATACCGATAACAATATTTAACGTAACGAGGATAAAAACCAACGTAAACAAGCTGAAACTTTTCGCCATCCATAACACGGAATTCCGAACAGGGGTACTGTAAATTAACCCATGGATATTAACCGATTTTTCCCTGCTGATGGTTTCTGCAGCATAAAATAAGATCAGGATCAATCCAAATTTCATCGAACGCATTTCTTCGATAATAATACCCGTTGCTGGATAACTATGGATACCGTAAACCCCACTGAACAATTGATCTTTTAATTCTACACCATACAAAAACACCCAGAGTAAAAGCATTACCATAATTGGGATATTTTTAAATAAGAAAATCACTTCTAATCTGAATTGTGTTTTAAAGGTGCTGAAAACATAACGTAAACCATTAGGGAAAACCTTTAAAGTGTGATAAGGAATCAGTTCTATTTGTTCTTGTTTAAGTACCTTTAATTTTAATTGTTTCTGCTGCTGTACACGAAAATTAAATAAGTGGTAAGTCACCAACATAATTAAAGCAGTGATACCCAACCACAATAACCTGTTGAACAAAAAAACACCTTCTACTGGAAACAATTGTTGGTTGCGTTGAAAATCCGTCCAGGTTCTGGTTTCTCCAAAAAACGAGGCCAGCGCAAAAGGATCTAACAATAAAGGCAAAATATCCGGACTACTTGCTTTCATTGTGGAAGCGGCCAGCAAAGGAGAATTTCCAAAAATCGAAGCCAGCATGTATAAGATGTAAATCAATACGCCTACTACGTAAATTGCCCTGATGCTTTTGGTTAATATAGCGGTACAAAACAATGCTCCCACCGCAAACAGTACATTAGGAAAAGCAAAAACCAATAGTGGCTGCAAAAAATAGTTGATGCGAAAAGCGCCCAAACGATCCGCATCGACGAAAAAGGAGCCAATAAAAATCCCCAGGACTACGAATATATACAGACTAAAGACAGCGAAGAGCAATCCTAAAAACCTGATGCCAAAATAGTTGAATTTATTAACCGATGTAGTAAAAATAACAGCTTCCATCCTGAACACCGCATCTCTCAATACCACATTCGCGCTGAATATAGTCCCCGAAAAGATGGAAAAAAGTGAAAGTAGTGCGATAATATTGGTAATAACATAGGGCGAGTTTTTATGAACTTCTTCCCCACCAAAGCCCCCCTGTACCACACAGAAATACCCCAGAACAAAAAATAAAAGCGCTGCTACTTTGAAAGAAATTTGTCCGAATTGGTATTTCAGTTCAAACTTTAGTAAATCCAGTATCATAGCTTTACCTCCTTATGTTGATTGGCCGGACCAAATAATGAAGAAAAATAAACCTCTTCCAAACTGGGGTACACCGATTCGAAACCCGCCGCCGGAAGTTGTTCTGCAAGTACAAATACATGTAATTTACCCGAAATAATTTTGGTAGAGATTACATTAAATGCCGACGAATAGGAAATTAAATCCACCTTATCGATTACCTTCCGCCAGATTTTACCATTCAAATTTTGGGATAATTCAGCCGGTTTGCCCTGTAAAATCAGTTTACCAACGGCCATCACGGCCATCTCGGAGCAAAGGTCGTTCACATCTTCTACAATATGGGTGGATAGGATTACTACCCTGTCTTCTCCTATCTCACTCAACAAATCATGAAAGCGATTTCGCTCCTGTGGATCGAGGCCAGCAGTGGGCTCGTCTACAATGATGAGTTGTGGATTACCTAATAAAGCCTGCGCAATGCCAAAACGCTGTCGCATACCGCCAGAAAAGGTGCTGACTGATCTTTTCCTTACTTCAAATAAATTTGTTTGTTGCAAGAGTGAAAGCACCTGCTCTTTTCTCTCGTTCTTATTTTGCAGACCTTTTAAAACCGCCAGGTGGTTTAAGAGATCAAAAGCTGAAACTTTAGGATAAACACCAAAGTCCTGTGGTAAATAACCCAACTTCTTCCGCATTTCCTGAGGATTTTGCAGTACATCATTTCCATCAAAATGGATCTGTCCCGCATCCGGCAGTTGCAAAGTAGCGAGTGTGCGCATCAATGATGATTTACCCGCGCCATTTGGTCCCAATAAGCCAAACATGCCGTTGGCAATGTTCAAATTAACATCATTCAGGGCCTTTACCCCGTTTTTATAAGATTTAGTAAGTTGCTGTATTTTAAGCCGTACCATTTTATTTTAAATAAGATGGAGGCAAATTATAGCGATTAAACCGATCTGTTAAATTTAAGTGATGAACGAAGCTAAAATGATGATAAAAAGAAAAAAATAACCTGATATTCCTTTCATCATGAAAAATGGACCTTTCATCATTTAAATTTTTCGTGGACTTCGAACTTTTATAACTTTAAAAGTTGTTTAAAAAGACTAGTCACGATGATATTGTCAGGCTGAGCAGAGTCGAAGCCCCACACAATTAAATCAATTAAAAAAGATTGTCCTTCGGCTCCGCTCAGGATGACATCTTTTAAATAATATTATCCTATTTAACAAAATGCCCAGTACAAAAAATTTCAGCTACAATTATAAGTACCAAGACTTTTTCATATTTCTTGGCCTTTTGTTGTGGATAGCAATATTTAATACTTACAACTTAACCAGCAAAATTTGGCTTAACTATGCCAGCTGCATTTTGGCTTTGGGTTTTTGTTTGCTCCCTGTACTTGTTTTTTCTTTTCTTAAAGTCAGACTAAAAAACATACTCACTCGAAATCGATACATTGCCCAATGGTGTACTTGCTTCTTCATCCTGCTTCCGCTTTTTACTGACGTTGCATTTTACCTGCAAATTGCGAAGCTTGACCATACTGTTTTTATTTCAACAGCTTTGGCAGCAATAACCCTCGAAATAATGTTGATTGCCAATCAATATTACCAGAAAAAGGTGCAGCATATTAAATGGATCAAGAAAATCGGCCTGGAGAATGCGGTACTTATTACCATTATATTATTGGCCGCGACTATTTCGGTGATGGCGGTTTCGAGCCTGGAGAATCCGATTTATCAAAGAAAAGGCTTCCGCCTGGTGGGTTTTGAGTTTGATATTAAAATGCTGTTGCACAATTTCGGAACTTTCCTGGCTTTCTTTTCGCAATTTCTGATCATGTACTTGTGTGGATACCTCCTTTTCTTCATCAACAGCCGGTTTTTGGTTTCTAAAATCTTAAAAGAAAAAGGACTATTGATGTATCTGTTAACACTTTCGGCTATTGTTGCGCTGCTTTATCCGTTATTGGCGCAAATATTAATTTCACTCCCCATTAATACGGTATTTGGCCGGAGCATATTTGTAGCCAATCCTTTCGAGTTTGAAAATGCTTTTGGGGCCTTTGCCATTATGCTAATCAGTTTGCCTGTGGTTTTGGCTTTGCAATGGGGAAAGCAGAACAATAAAATTTTAGCACTGGAAAAAGAAAAATCACAAAATGAACTCGATTTATTAAAACAACAGCTCAATCCGCATTTCTTTTTTAATACCCTTAATAACCTTTATGCATTAAGCTTGCAGAAATCGGATAAAACACCAGAGAGTATATTGCAATTATCAGAACTGATGCGTTATACGATTTACAAAGGGCAGGAAAAAACAGTTAAACTTTCACAGGAACTGGATTACATTGAAGATTACATCCAATTACAACAGATCCGTTTACGGAAAACATTGCATTTTGAGTTTGATAAACAAGTCGGAAATGATCAGATCGATATCGCCCCGCTACTGCTCATCGTTTTTATCGAAAATGCCTTTAAACATGGCATAGAACCTGCAGAAGATGCCGCTACGCTAAAGCTTTCATTAATTACGACCGATAATTTACTCAGTTTTACCTGCGAAAACTCTTTAGATTCTGAAGGAATACGAGAAAGCAAAGGAATTGGTATAGATAACCTTAAAAAAAGGCTCGAATTGCTCTACCCGAACCGTTACACATTGCATATTACCACAATTGGTAATATCTTTAAGGCAGAACTTAAACTCCAGCTAACATGAGCTTACGTTGCTTAATTGTAGATGACGAACCGCTTGCCCATGGCGTAATCACCGAATATGCAAAAGATATTCCCTTTATTACCATTGCCGGACATTGTTACCGCGCTACAGAAGCGTTGGATTTTTTGAACAAACAACAGGTGGATCTAATTTTTCTGGATATCAGGATGCCAAAGTTAAATGGCATGGATTTTTTAAGGACCTTACAGCATAAACCCCTGGTTATTATTACTTCTGCTTACGAAGAATATGCCTTAGAGAGTTTCGATCTTGCCGTTTGCGATTACCTTTTAAAACCCTTCAGACTCGATCGTTTTCTTAAAGCCGTGAACCGTGCCCTTGAACTTTTCCAACTCAAAAAACAAAATTTAGAGATTGCCGATACAGAAAAAACAATTCCCAAAAACGAAGCTCAGATTTCACTCAAAGTAGATAAAAAGCATATCCTGATTAAAACGGAAGAAATACAGTTTTTAGAAAGCCTTGGAAATTATGTAAAGGTTTGGAAAGACCATAATTTTTTGCTTACCCCAAGAACCCTGGCTAGTTTCGAAGAACAGCTGCCATCCGGTTTTATCCGCATTCATAAATCTTTTCTCCTGAACAAAAGACATGTCGATTATCTTGAGGGCAATACCATTGTGCTTAAAAATGGTCAGGAGGTGCCCATTGGTAAAAATTTTAAGAGTATTATCAAACAGCTCCTCAACATTGAAGATTAGCCGTTAACCAATCTTTAACCAACCCGTAATGCTCATCCGCTGTTTATTGGTGAGGAGTACTTCATGTGCCAGATCAGAACTTTTAAAGAAAACACTTTTACCGCTGTTAGGCGCTATATTCTGTTCTTCATCAGTATGATAAATGCGCAACTCTCCGCCATCTTCTGTTTTCCAACCGGCATTTAAATACATAATCATAGAATATTGTCTGCTTCCATTGTTTTGGAACTGATCGATATGTTTTTTATAAAAAGCACCCGGTTCGTATAGCGTATAATGAAATTCGTAACCGGTGATTCCTGTATAACAGGTACAATTCAGATAAGCCACAAATCCGTCAATCAGATCGAAAAAATCATTTTCATATTGATTATCATGCTTTCTATCCAGCCAGCAGATCACATCGCTCCTGATCAGTTTATCCTGATTAACAATCACATCATTCCCCACCCCTGCATTTAAAAGCTTTTTATTTTCAAACAGGGTAATCAGGTTTTCTCTCAGGTGATCGGATAGAGAGACGCTTAAAAATCCGTCTGCAATGCCAACTTTATCTTCAATAAAACTATCGATCAGGCAATCAAATATTTTTTCCAACAGATTGGTTTAATCTTAAAACAACTTGCCTAAGGTTGGTAAGGTAATCTTATTTAACGGTTAAGATGTCGTTTTGAAAATTTATATTTGAAATCCCAACACCATTCACATGCAGAATTTCTTCCCCGCCCAGTACTCCACCTTGTCAGCTATTGCTTTAAAAACTCATTTAATTGAAGCTTATCAATTAGATCCATCAACAACCTGTCGCTTATTAATCAGGAATGTAAGCGACACTTATATTCTCGAAAATGACAGCCAGAAATACATTTTCAAGATTTACCGCGATGCACACCGAAAAAGGAAAGAAATTGAGGGCGAGGTAGAATTGCTTAACATTTTAAAAGCAAATGGAAATTCGGTTTCTTACCCCATAGCTAATGTGGAAGGAAAGCAGATCCAACAGTTTAATGCCATTGAAGGTTTAAGAAATGGCATATTGTTTTCTTACGCCGAAGGGAAAGTAATTTTAGACCTTGAGGATGAGCAGCTTATCCAGTTGGGATATGATATGGCCAAATTGCACCAAACTGCCTCATCAATAAAACTGAACCATCCCAGACCAATATTCAACTTCGAAACCACCTTAATTGAGCCTTTGCGAGATTTAAAACCACATTTTACTGAAATGCAGGAGGAATTTGAATACCTGACCAACATTGCCGACAAAGTAGCTAAAAAGTTTGAAGAATTTGATACTTCAACGTTCAGTTATGGCTATTGTCATTACGATTTCCTTCCTAAAAACTTCCACTTTGATGAAAAGGGAAAAATTACTTTTTTCGATTTCGATTTTGCTGGTGAAGGTTACCTGATTAATGATTTAATGACCTTTTTGAATCATTATTTCTTCCACCAGCTCAATAACCTGATTACTAAAGCACAGGCTGAAAAAGATTTTGGCACTTTTTTAAAGGCTTATCAGGAAGTAAGACCATTAACCGATGAGGAAGTAAAGGCCATTCCTTATCTGGGGATCACCTTCCATATTTTTTTCCTCAAATTCTTTTACGATAATTATGATGATTGGTCGAACGTTTTTTTAACGCCACGATATACCAAACACCGGGTTGGATTGATTAAAAAATGGGTAGAATTGTATTGTAACTTTTAGGCAAGGCGTAGCTAAATCTCATCCGTCTTTTTTATCTTGTAAGATAATTCAAAATCAATAAGATGGATCAGAAAATAATCAACCTGTACGATGAGTACACCCATAGTCAGATCGCTAGAAAAGATTTTATGAAAAAGCTGGCTGTACTGGCTGGCAGCACGGCATTAGCCATGACCATTTTGCCTATGCTCGAAAATAATTATGCGGCAGCGGCCGATTTTAGCAGTAATGATATTGAGGTTGAAAACATTACCTACCCGGGCGTTGATGGCGAAATAAAAGCGGTGCTGGCAAAACCTAAAGGCAAAAAGAATTTGGGCAGTATATTGGTTATCCATGAAAACAGAGGTTTAAATCCACATATTATTGATGTAACCAAACGTGTAGCTGCCGAAGGTTTTATTGCAATGGGTGTTGATGCACTTTCTCCTCTGGGTGGAACACCTGCCGACGAAGATAAAGGACGTGAACTGATCGGCAAGTTGGATCCTGAGAAAAACCTGCAGAATTATTTAAAAGGATTGGATTATTTGCGTAACCGTAAAGATGGGAATGGCAAAGTAGGCTGCGTTGGTTTTTGTTGGGGCGGTGGTATGGCGAATAAACTGGCCGTTAACGATCCGAAGTTACAGGCAGCTGTTGCTTATTATGGTGCGCAGCCAGATGCTTCCGATGTACCTAAAATTAAAGCCAGCGTAATACTGCATTATGGTGGTTTAGATGAGCGGATTAACGCTGGTATTCCAGCTTATGAACAGGCTTTAAAAGACAATAAGATTGATTACAAAATTTACATTTACGATGGGGTAAACCACGCGTTCAACAACAATACCTCTCCTACCCGGTACAACGAAGCTGCCTCAAAACTTGCCTGGAGCAGAACCATTGATCTGTTTAAGCAGAAATTGGCAGTGTTAACGAGGTAATTTTTCATTGCAGAAAAAGAAGTCAAGTTTTAAAAACTTGACTTCTTTAGTACCTTAATGCTTATTGCAGGACCAACCATTCATAGCCCCGATTGAACGAAAAGCCCGGATCCCGATTTTTCATCGGGAGAGGACTTGAAGTAAAAGCGGGACAGTATTTTACCAAGAATCACAGGTTTTGCGCTTCAAAAAACAAGTAGGTTATTCTGATTTTTTATCTCTTGAATTAGTATGATAGACCTTGAAATGAATTCAGGGTGACGATCACGCTGGTAGTAGAGGAAACCTCCCAATCAACCCTAAAATAAGTCCGTATTTAACATGGTTTTCAAAATATTCGATTGCACATCAAAATTATTGAGGTGATTCAGGAAATTGATATCTGATATTTTATGATAACTATCTTCCAGTAAATCAATTACCTCGTGCGGGATGGCAGTTTTTAACACCGCTGCATTACTTTTCAGCTTATCGTTTTTGTATTGAAGCTCCTGCATAATCCTCTGCTTTTCGGAAAGATTGGTCGAAGTATCCAGATCCTTCAAAACCGCTAAATCGCAGAACAAAAACAGGTTTCTACCTGGAAAAAACAGATAATAATGATCGGTTTCCAAAAATTTATAAACCTCAATTACCTGCTCACCAGATTTTAGGCCAATATAAAATTCTGTCCGGAAATCATATTTACACAGTTTCCCCATCAATTTCTTCTCAATAGTGGCGTGCACATTGGTATATACCTGTTTATCCTGAAAATTAATCAGTTGTGCAAACTGATCAGTGGTAAGATCGAAATAAAAATCGTTGGCGTATTTAGAACTGAAAACGTTGATGTTTTTAGAAAAAGGAAAATCAGTACTCAGATCAGACAGCACACTGAACAGTTTACGAAGCGACAGGTTCACTTTTAGCGATTGCTTCTGTCTATCCTGCTGGAAACTTTTCTGATCAACCAGCGTTCCCGCCATACGGTCTATCAGTTCTTCATTGAGGTCGATCTCATCGTAAATGAGCGACACATTTTTCTCATTGCTCTTTTTAATCTTTCTGAGCAGTTCGATCACGCTATCGGTAAACTGAAGATGAAAAAGATCGAGCTTTTCGATCTCCAGTTCTTCATTATTGGCAAAAAGCTGATGAATAACCTGGCTCCGTAAGTAAATTTTATAAATCACTTCATCATCAAAAAACACAGAGAGCAACTGTAAACGGTTGATCTCTGCGCTTGATTTTTTGATAATATTTAAACGGTATTCATCCATAGATTAATTTAATTCACCCTCGTAACGTTCTTTTTCAACTCTGCTTCCAGAGTTTTAAGTTCGCCATCTAACACACGTCTGCTTTGTGCACCAGCCTCATGAATCTGTTTCACCTCGTTAAGCGTTTCAATCAATGATGATGTGGTGCGTTTTAGGGTTTCCAAAGATACCACAGTTTTTTCATTTTCTTTAGCTACATCAATACTGTTCTGTTTCAACATTTCCGCGTTTTTCTGCAAAATGGTATTGGTCGTATCTGAAATTTTCTTTTGCATCTCTACATTGGCTTTTTGCCTTTGTAAAGCAACCGCAATGGTCAACTGGTTTTTCCAAACCGGAATCGTTGTAGAAACTATCGATTGTGCCTTTTCTGCAATTGAAGTATTGTTGTTCTGTACTACACGGATCTGTGCTAAAGATTGTAACATAATGAAACGTACAATCTTCATATCTGCCAGTCTCTTATCTAAACGGCTGACGAAATCCCTTAAATCGGCAATTTCATAATCCTGGTAATCGGCAGGCCTGCCTTCCATTTCGGCCAGTTTGATATTCAGTTCGTTGTATTTCAGTTGACCAGCAATAATCAGTTCTTCCATCTGGTGGATATAACCAACATTGCTATCGAACATGGTTTGCAGCGAACTGTTGTCTTTAATTGAGTTTAACCTTCCAGCTTTAATTTTGTTGGTGATTTTATCGATATTATTCACCACCACATCATACTTCTGAAAAAGTTTCTTCACATCAACCACTAAACTCTTTAAAAACGGGATTTTAGAGATAAAACTCTTAAAACCACTCTGTTCCAATTCAGAAACATCGATGTAATTAAGTTCGGTTAGCAGTTCGTTAATTAAACCACCAACTTCGCCACTATTGTAGGTACGTACAGACGATAAAAACTCGTTACTGTATTTCTCCATTGAGTTTTGGGCATCGCTTCCGTAATTCAGGATAGAATTTACGTCTGATGGTTCGAGCGATTTTCCAATTTCCTGGTATTTAGCTGTTTCCTCGTTCGTTATTTTTTCGAGGTCAACATTGCCGTCCTTATCCAGCTTAACCGGTGTAAGAACCTGGGGAAGATTTGGGTTGTTTTCCATAGTTGATTATATGATCGGCTTTGCAGCTTATAAATAATTTTGGGTTACAGTTTTTACGGTATCTTCCAGTTTCCTGTCTTTGGTTGGTTCGCCAATCGCATTAAATTTCCATTCGCCGTTTTTCTTATAGAAAACACCCATTACCATTGATACGTGACCTGCAAAATTAGATCCGTTGGCAATATCATACTTAGCAAAAACCTCATTTACGCGTTTAGTGGTTCCTTCATAAATGCGAATCGAAGCAAAAGGAATCGTACCAAAATCGTGACCTCTAAAACTGTTCAATACAAAGGCAACATAGTTTACATTAGCATCCAATTGTGAAAAATCAAGTGTGATGATCTCGTTATCTAAACCATCATCACCACCCATATCACCGGTTAAATCGTCACCACTATGTTTTACAGACCCATTTTTAGATTTAAGGTTACCGAAATAAACTACCTCTAAAAGTTGCTTGTTTTCATTGTATAATGCGCAGCTTCCATCTAAATCTACTGCTTCTTTTGATGATCCGAAGCCGAATAAGCCTTTCTTTTCAATTGCACCCCAGTTAATGCCTACACAAACATTCTGAAGTTTGCTGCCATTGCTTTTTTCAAGACTGATGCGCTGTCCTTTTTGAAGATTGATTGCCATAATATTATTGATATTTGTTTAAATAATCTTGTAAACCACCTTTCATACCTACGCCAACGGCCTCAAATTTCCATTTGCCTTCGCGTTTGTAAATCCTTCCGAATTCTACAGCTGTTTCAATAGAGAAATCTTCTTCTAATTCATATTTCAAGACCACCTCATTGGTTACCGCATCAAAAATACGGATGAAAGAATTTCTCACCTGACCAAAATTCTGTCTTCTGTTTTCAGCATCATGAATGGTTACCACGATACAGATTTCATTTACTTTAGCATCAGCTTTGGTTAAATCAATTTTGATCTGCTCATCGTCGCCATCGCCATCGCCGGTTAAATTATCGCCGGTATGTTCGACTGCCCCATCTGGAGAAACCAAATTATTATAGAATACAAAGTTTTCGTCAGAAATTAGTTTTTTCTGATCGTTTAATATAAAAATCGAAGCATCTAAATCGAATGCAGAACCTGTTGAAGAGCTGTTGGTATCCCAACCTAAACCTATTGTAAATTTAGGCGCATCGATATTTTCTCTCTGCCCCTTTTGCAAATTAATAGCCATATTTAAATTAATTTATAATTGTTGTTTTTGATATAGTCTTTTATAAGATGTAAGTTTTTCGAATACGCTTCTATCGTATGATAATTGTTACCCAACGAAAGATCGTAAAGCTGATTGATAAAGTCAGTACTCCTGCGTTCTAAAAAGATGGTAAAACTGCTCGAAGTAGTATTTAAAATGTATTTCACAATACGGGTATTGAAACAAAAATTTCCGCCATCGATAATTTCTTCCAGGTCAAAAATAGATTTGATCTGATGGTAATTCAGGAAGTTTTCTACGTTGGGATGGATATTCTTATTAACGAGTTCGGCAAAATAAAGCATGTGCATTTCGTTCTTTAAGCCATATTCTTTTGCCATTTTTAAGATCATGCGCTCATGGCTTCCGGTAATCCTGATATCATCCAGAAACAAAAGTATTTTACCCACCAGAAAATCCTTATCAATATGAAACGAATCGTTACCGATCAGCGAAAGTCTTTCTGCAGCACTTAGTTCGCCATAATCTTCTTTATAGGTAATGGTTCTATGCACTTTGGTTTCCTGTACCGCTAAACCACCATTTTCGACCAGCCAGCGGTTAAGCTGGCAAACGAAATAGTTTTTCATGGCAAAAGTTGCCGTAGGGATAAAGCTGTAAGGACTGGAAATGACCACAATCTGACCGGTAATTAGATTATCGGCCAGGTAGTACCTGATAAAACCGTCGGCCAGGTCTTTCCCGAACGATCTGGCTACCAGATCGTCACCAAACTTAAAGCGACTATAATCGTCGGCACTAAAGCCAAAATCGACTGTATTGTCTATTTTATGAAGTGAAAAATTATACGGTATCATAGAGTAGGTTTGAGATAGATAAATTGTTGGAATTGATCAGCATACTATTGATCCCCATTGCTTCTGCCCCCCGAACATCGGCATGGGGGTTATCTCCAACGTGGATGACATCTGTTAACAATAATTCGGGGTGTTTTGTTCTGTCGATGCGATCTAACATCAACTGAAAAAAACCTCTACTGGGTTTCGACATGCGCACTTCGTCAGAATAAAGCTGAAAATCGATAAACTGACCAATACCCAAATGTTCGATTACTTTTTTTAAGGTTTTACCTTTAATAAAGCCTGTATTACTTAATATATTGGTAGAGCTTTTGCCCGACTCTTTAATCTTGGCCAGTACATCTAAACAATCACCACAATAAAGGTTTGGCATATTGTTAAATACGATCTGCTCCATATCATGATCAAGCACTTTGAGGTCTACATCACTAAAGTTGAAATCGTAATCATTGATCATACTAATGATCATCAAATACATTTCTTCAGCATCAACATTTTTTCCGGCTTTTTCATTAATGGCGTTTACCATTAAATCTACCTGACGGAAAGTAATGGCAATTTCGTCAATGCTTTTATGCTTACCATTAAAATTTCTAAAAAAATACTGACCCCGTTCCAGCTTGTAAGTTGGATTAGATTTAATCAACGTTAACCAAAGATCGAATGAGTAATGTTTGTAAAAAGCCATTGCACCCTGTTTAATAAATCCTGATATTACAAAATAGATTGTATAATTGGAAGCGGTTGATTGTAAGATTTATGACAGATAACCCTCAAAAATCAAGATTTATCTAATACTTCTTCGGCTTCTTCCGAAATAACAATATCGCTTTTGTGTTTTTTTGGATAGTTGAACAAAAGAGAGGTTAATACAGGTATAATGAAAATGGCTACCGTAAAAACAGACACGAAAAGATCCGTTTTTTCCCCTTCAATGGCATGAGAAATTGGCGACTCGGGATAAAAATGCGTAAATAATGAAGAGGTAAGTTTAATACCCAAAACACCAATTACGATAAAGGCCACCGTTTCTAAAAAGGTGAATTTTTCCATCAGTTTTACAAAAGCCTGCGCCACAAAACGCATGGCCAAAATTCCGATAAAAACGCCGATATAGATTAACCAGATATGATCGGTAAAAGCCACTGCCGCAAAAACATTATCAATAGAGAAGGCTAAATCCATTACTTCTACCAAAGCAACTGTAGCCCAAAAAGTACCCACTAAGCCAACAGTCGATTTATAAATCCAGCTTTTACTTTTATCTACTTCCTCTTCTTCCTCATTCTTTTTACTGTTCTTTTTTCTAAAATAATCGAAAGCCAGATACAACAAATATAAACCACCAAGCGGTTTTAACCACCAGATTTTAACTAGCCATGCTGCAAGAAATAAACAAATACCCCTGAAAACATAAGCACCGATAATACCATATTTTAAAGCTTTTTCTCTTTGCGATTTTGGCAGATCCATTACCATGGTTGCCAAAACCGCAGCATTATCAACCGAGAGCAAACTCTCAATCACAATCAGGTTTAAAATAATTAATAATCCGGCCTGTATATCATCACCTAAAATCGTGTGCAAAAAATCCATTGAGCGAGTGTGTGTATATTTTAAATTAAAGTTTTAGTTTTCCTAACAAAGAAACAAATTTATATGATTGTTTTACTGTTAGAATGACAATTGTTAGAATTGTTACGTATTTGACTCCAAATATTAATCAGCATTCAATTGATAAATCGCTCCCTTGTCTCCTGCAAGTACAACAACTCTACCTTTTTTTGCTTTTTGAACCGCATTAAAGCTTTTATCAGAAATGTGCTTCCAATTTTGGCCACCATCAGTTGAAATATCTGTACCTGATGTTCCTGTAGCAACTAATGTTTTCGCAGTGATATAAGCCACGGCCGAACGAAAGCCCCAAACAGGTATATTTGGTTTTTGCCAGTTTTTGCCACCATCATGGGTTAAAAGTACATTATTCGAATTTTCTTTATCTTTTAAGTAGTTACCGCCAACAGTTATACCTGTTTTCTCATTCAAAAAATCTATAGAAAAAGGACCTGTACTGTTTTCGCCCTGTAAAATGGGACATTTAAATACCTGCCAGGTTTGGCCGTAATCGGGTGAGAAATAAATATTGGATACTGTTCCACCGGTTGCAATCCAGGTTTTGCCACCTGCTAATGTTTTTATGGTTGTGCCACTGGCAGCAAAACTGGCTTCGCCTTTGGTTAAATTGGTTTTCAGATTTGAAGAGATATCCTGCCAGGTTTTACCTGCATTGGTGGTTTTAAGCAATTGTAATTTATCATTAATCGGGTCGCCGAAGATGATGCCGCTGTTTTTATCCCAGAAACTAACGCCATCTAAAAATATAGCCGAATCTGCATTTTTATAATTTTCTGTCCAGGTTTCACCCCCATCTGTAGTTTTTAAGATATAAGCGGGCGAGGCGATCCCAACAATAACGGCCTGTTTGTCATCAAAAGCTTCGATATCCCTGAAATCGATTTTTTCATAACCTTTGGGTTTTACCCAGGTCCAGGTTTTGCCGCCATCAATGGTTTTACCGATTGAACCGTTACTACCGCTTACCCAGGTAACCCGATCGGATACCACGCTTAAACCACGCAAACTGGTTTTAGTACTTTCATTTAAAGGTTTAATAGAATACGACTGCGCGGCGCAAAAAAAAGGTGCCAATAAAAGGCACCATAAAATTTTCTTCATCTGTTGTTATTTAACCCGTCTAAAAGTTTCTGATCTTCCCAAAAGTGAAATACCTACATATCCGCGGATATTTAATACATCAGCACTTTTTAAAGTCATGTTGCAACTATAGGTTTTACCGCTTTTTGGATCGTAAATTGTTCCATCGGTCCATTTCCCATCATCATATTTAAAATCTTTCAGTATTTCCAGATTTAACAAAGCACGTTTCTGTAGCTTTTCATCAGGGTTTTTAACATCTAATTTAGGTTTTCCGTTAATGTTAGGCTCTTTTATCCAGGCCAGTTTTCCATAAAACTTTTCGCCTTTTTTATAAATTTCAATCTGTCCTTCTCCTGATGGATTAAGCCATTTGCCAACAATAGCATCTTTGTTCTGTGCAAAGGCAGAAAATGATACCGCTATAAAGAGCAGCATTAAAAATGGTAGCTTTCTCATATTTTTTATTTCTAGTTAGTTTTTAAAGATAATGAATTACACCTTATATCGAAACACTAAATAAAGGGAAAAAGTATGAGAAAGTTTTATAAATGGTAAAATTTACTTTGAAAGGATTGGCAGGTACTTAGCACGATAAGCATAAAAAAGGAATAAATTAAATATAAGCATCACACCAACCATAGGTAAATCTTTCGGACCTAAAAATGCATGATACAGGAAAATATTGAGTGTAACCGGAAAAATTACCAGTGCAGCCAAAGGTGCTGTACGGTTAATAAGCAAAAGTATCCCACCTATCAACTCTGTAACTTTAATTAAGGGCATTAAATAAACAGATGCCATTACACCCGACATAAATGTGTTTTGAGCAGCCGACATTACTGGTGCCTCCTTAGGCATTAAATGAAGGAAAAAACTTACAGAAGCAAAAAGATACATGGCGGCTAGAAGCACGCGTACAACAATTACTGCAATTTTCATAGTGGTTAAGTTTTAGTTTGTATTTTAAAAATAATAAAATTGATTGATTAGTTCAATTGGCCGTTGGTTAATTGATAATAAACGCAGAACTTTAAAACGCCTGTTTGGTTAATAGTTAGATAATCCATGGTGGATAGCCACATAACTTATAATAATTACTAAAACCTTAATATCCTTAACTTCTTAATGTTCTAATTATTTATAGTTGATAGCTCATGGTAGATCAATCATTGGTTATTGATCATTAATGATTGGTAATTGATCATTATTCTATTGGCAATTTTGGACTAAGACTCATGACTACGGACTTTGAACTTCCCACCTACTTATAATCATAATTCACCATCCATTGGATGCCGAATTTATCGGTAGCCATACCAAAAAGTGCATTCCAGAATGTTTTTTCTAAGGCCATGGTAACGGTACCGCCTGCAGAAAGGTTATCAAATAAACGTTTGGCTTCGTCTTCACTAGTCGCGTCAACCGATAGTGAAATACCTGTCCCGAATGTTGCTGGCGGCATCGGATGAGTAATATCGGTTCCCATTAAAATATTACCGCCAATGGGTAAAGCAATGTGCATCAATTTTTCCTGATCGCCAATGGCCATACCCTCGCAGCCGGGAGAATCTTTATAGCGCTGCACTACCAAAAATTCGCCACCAAAAACTGACTTGTAAAAATTGAATGCTTCTTCAGTGTTTCCGTTAAAATTTAAATACGTGTTAAGTGTTGCCATTGTTTTGTTGTTTATCCCTTTCGGGTTGGTTTAATTGTTTGTTTATTGAGGTATTTAAAGTGCGGTTTGTCACCCTGAGCAGAGTCGAAGGATATTCAAGACTGTCTCGAAGGGTATTTTATGACTGTCATTCTGAGCGCAGCGAAGAATCTTTTCCTTATTTAACGATCTCCTTGCAACTTTATTCAAGATTCTTCATTGTATTCAGCATGACAAATTCAGTTAATGTTTTATTTTCGTCAACTTAATATCCATCCAGGGCTCCCAGCAGTTACCATTAAACTGTTCCCATAACCCTTCGATGGTATTGCCCTTAAAATTCCCTTTAAATCTTTCAGTATCTGCAAATATTAAAATGATATCATCATAAATTTTAAGTGTAGAGATGGCAATTTTCCCTGCATTATCGAAAGATTGCGACCTGAAAACATCCTCCATATCATCATAATGAATAATTTCTAAAGATTGTATCTTTTTCTTATTAAACGTTACATCTATTTTGTGCATTAAAAAGAAACCACCCTCAATCCATTCGTAAGTATCGGTTCCGGTAATTACCTCTCCCGATTGGGTTAACCCTTCTGTTTTCCATTTACCAATGTATGGATTGAGTAAATCAAGCCTGTTGTTTCTCATAAATTTAGTTAAAATCAATTGGGATTTAAGCCACTGTAAATATTTTTTAATTGGTGGATATGTCGCTGGGTATGATATATCACAAAATAAACAGCTTCCAAACGGGTAAGAAAACCATAACCGGGCAGCTCATAAGAACTACAGGTTTTAGTTAAATCCAAGTTTCCCGCCGCTTCTGATATCCCCATCCTGATCTGCTTTAAATTATCCAATAATTCCGCCGGGTTATAGTTCCTGTCTTCAGGGTAAATTTCTTTAGGCGAATCGTACTTCACATCGAAATTCAAAAAATCTTTTTTAATGGCCCCTACCATTAAATCAGCTGGTTTATCTGTCTCGATAACAGGACCATTGATAACCTGTAGAAAGCCCGAATTCGACAAAACCAGGTGTTCAGCCAATTGCCCTGCGGTCCAGCTGCCTTCAAAAGGCACCTTATTCACCAATGCGGCATCAAATTTTGAGAAAGCGTTTTCCAATGCCAATAAGGTTTCATTCGCTTCATTAATTACTTTTTCCATAATTTACATATAATTCATTCCTGGATAACCCAATAACCTACGCCACAGGGCAATTTGTCCGATACAGTTCGCATCCCGGTAAGTGCTGAAACTGATCATTTCGAAAAGGGTAATTTCCATTCCGGGTATATTGAGTTTTTCTTCCAGTTTTTCATCGGTAGCCTGGGTTAAGGCCTCCTGAAGTTTTGGAGAAATGTTTTTCCAATCTTTTATAAAATCGGCAAGCGCTGGATAAATTACATCATCAATAATGCCCTTGTTATTGGCAAAAAGTTCGTCGGTGATGGATGGAAGATCAACATCGAATGATTTAGCCAGAAAATACCGCCCCTGCACCATACTTCCGGTAATCCATGCAATGTGGTTGGCTTTGGTATCCAATCTTTTTTGCGCATCTTTTTGGTCTATCCCATCTAAAGCCCTCAATAAAAAATCTGTTTGCATTTCGTACAATACAATTATACCGTACATTCTGCCACTGGTTGGTTTACTTTTCATATTATTTTATCAGGTGGTTAGTATAAGAATAAAGTTATGGCTTAATATCGATGCCTACCCTTGCCGTAAAAGTCAATCTTAAGGGGCATTTCAGACAATTTTTATATATTTACGATACCTAAATTTTTAACCAAATGATACAAGTAGGTGTTTTAATGCCCCAAAACTTCAGATTATTAAACGTAGCAGCTATTTTAGATGTATTTGATACTGTAAATAGTTTCTATACAAAAGATAAACTTGAAAAGCCTTTTAATATCAGTTTAATTACCCTGGATAATAAAGATTATAACTTTAGCGAACATCCCTGTATCCCTTTGCAAAAAGCAAACGATGTTGATCTTATTTTGATCCCATCTTTTGCCACCAACGATATTAAGGAATGTATTTCAGCCAATAAAAGTTATATCCCATGGTTGAACAAACTGCATTACGCAGGGGCAGAAATCGCAACTTTTTGTACTGGTGCATTTTTACTGGCTGCGTCGGGATTATTGGATGGCAAAGCGGCAACCACACACGTTGATGCCTGCTCAGTTTTTTCTACGGCTTTTCCAAGGGTGCATTTAAAGACCGATAAAACAGTAACGCAGGATGGCAAACTATTTACCAGCGGAGGTGCAACCTCTACCTTTCATTTACTGTTACACCTTTTACAAATCCATTGCGGTAAAGATATGGCGGTGAAAGTTGCAAAAATTTTCGCTATAGATATGGACCGTGTAAACCAATTATACTTTAGCACTTTTCAGCCAATCCGTCACCACAATGACGATATTGTTGCTTCTGCGCAAGAAAAAATTGAAAGCAATTATCAGGATGTGGCTACTATTGAAGAAATGATCAAAGATATTCCATCAAGCAGGAGAAATATTGTGCGCCGCTTTAAACAGGTAATCGGCATTACCCCTATCGAGTACCTGCAGCAAACACGTATAGAAGCAGCTAAAAAACTTTTAGAGCAAACTGCGCAGCAAATGACAGAAGTAATTTATAATTCAGGTTACAACGATCCAAAAGCATTTAGAAAAGTGTTTAGAAAATCAGTTGGGATGACGCCGACCCAATACCGCGATAAATTTCAGTCTAAGTAAATATCGATTGAGATAGACAGAAGAGTAACCAACACCACAATTAAAAACTAAATAAATAGTTTTCAACATTGAAAACCAACTATGTTAATAATTAATCTAAAATAAATTGCAATATCCTCTTGTATTTAAGATAACTTAACTTTATAATTACACTAACCAAATATCTATATATATGAGCACATTTCTTTTAATCACGGCAGTATTTTATATTATCTCTTTTGGATCAATGTTGTACTGTTATTTCTCCGCTGAGCAGATTCCCAGCGATGACGAAAAATTTTAATCAGTTCTTTTCCCGTCATCAAAATTAACCTCTCTTTTCAAGTCAAAACATTAAATTTTCATAGCAAAACCATGTTGTTATAACCTGGCCTGCGCTAAAACTTGTATTAAATGATTTTTTTTCATATTGTTTATCCACTAATTAATTAGGGAGCAATTGCTATGCGCCATAAAACCGCGGAGATATAAAAAATAGCGTTGACAAGCCAAAAACAGGCTATCTTTTAAATTTATGTTTGGAACCGGGTGTATCAGACATTATGGACGTTGTTCATCTTTTCGCCCTTTTTTCCGGTTTAGGATTGGAGCTATTGCTCATAAATATTCAGTTGGAATACAAACGATAAACCTATAATCTACCATTAATAATGGTAATTATTGTTTAGAAAAAGCCTGCTGATATTTCAATGGAGTTTTACCCGTTATTTCCCTAAAGTATTTGTGGAAACTGGTAAAATTGTAAAATCCACAATCGTAGCAAATTTCTTTCACAGTTAGATCATTTTCGATCAATAATTTGCAGGCTTGCCCTACTCTAATTTCATTCAGAAATTGTGTATATGTTTTTCTACTTTTGGTTTTAAAGAATTTACAGAATGAATTTGGGCTTATTTTGGCTACAGCAGCAATTTCCTTGAGTTCTATTTTATTCTTGTAATTGCTAATGGTATAGTTATAAATAGATTGGATTCTATCTTTTTCGTTCTCCAAAAAGTTTGGTTTAAAACCCAGAGAAACCAATGTGCCTTTTTCTTCGCAATTGGCTATTTCTGTTAATACCTCAAGTATTTTTATAATTCGCATCGTACCTGTTGCCTCAATAATCTGCGGCATTAAACCGGCAATTTTTTCTTTCGAAATTCCTTGTAACTGAATTCCCTGTGTTGATTGAAGTAAAACTTTTTTAAGCTCCTGATTTTCGGGAAGATGGAGAAAATCTCTACCCAAAAAATCTTCCTTAAAATGAATCACATAAACATCAACCGGTTCACAGGCTTTTTCATCAAAAAATTCAGGGTCGAAACGCCAGTAATGTGGTAAATTGCTCCCTAGCAAAACCACATCGCCATCTTTAAAATTTTTAATGCTATCGCCAATAAACTGCGTACCTCTGCCTTTTTTAACGTAGATTAATTCTAATGCAGAATGGTAATGCCAACGGTTGTTGATATCGGGCAAAACATCTCTTCGGGCGCTAAAAGAATCTACAGAATTGGTAGATACATTAAGTAAATGCGGTTTCATAAAATCTTAAAAAAATCAATCTAATATGCAAAATTATTTTGCAATGTAAAAAATTGAGCCAATATCATTTAATAATTAGATCGTAAAGTTAAATTTTTATTAGCATTTAAGGGTTTAATTTGTAAAGCGACAAGTAACCAAAAACATTTTATGAAGCTGGATTATTTGCCATCTATTTCAGATGATAATACCACCATTAAAATACCCAGGTATGGCTACAGGGCTATCTGGTCATCTAAAACAGCCGATATCGAACAAACATTGGTAATTGCTGCTTATTATGCCAGAAGTTTAACTATTTTTATTTTAGCAGAAGCTGCTTAAACCATTTATAACCAAATAAACATGAGCCACACTCCATCAACGAACTTTCAGGTATCCGATACACTAAAAAATGGTAAGGGATATTTATTTCCGTTAATTTTAGTCACCAGCCTCTTTTTCTTCTGGGGCTTTGTCCACAATCTTGATCCTGTATTAATTCCGCATTTACGCAAAGCTTTTCAGCTAAACGTTTTCGAATCTACCCTGGTTGACTCTTCGGTTTTTATTGCTTATTTCTTATTGGCTCTACCCGCAGGCTACATTATGCGCAAGTATGGGTATAAAAGCGGTATTATATTAGGCCTTGTTTTGTTCGCCATCGGCTGTTTATTATTTATACCTGCAGCCAATACTGCACAGTATATATTTTTCTTAGGTGCACTTTTTATCATTGCCTGTGGTTTAACCTTTCTGGAAACAGCGGCAAATCCTTATGTTACCGTACTAGGACCACCGGAAACAGCTACACAGCGTTTAAATTTTTCACAGTCTTTTAATGGTTTAGCCGCATTTTTAGCGCCAATACTTGGTGGTAAATTTATTTTTACCGAAGTAAAATATACCGATGTTCAATTAGCGAAGATGTTGCCTTTAGAAAAACAGGCTTATATGCTCGAAGAGGCCTCGACCGTAAAAGCACCTTATCTAATTTTGGGTATTCTGATTATTGTAGTTGCTATTTTATTTATTTTCACCAAACTGCCTGATATTAAGGAAGAAGAAAATGCCAATGAGAAAAGCAGTTTTGGGCATGTGTTGAGCCATAGCCATTTGCGCTGGGCAATTATCGGGCAGTTTTTTTACGTAGGTGCACAGGTTTGCGTATTGAGTTTATTTATCAGTTTCGTCACCTCATCAGCAAATATCAGCCAGGATCAGGCATCATGGTATTCAGGCGCTGCAGGTTTAGCTTTTATGGTTGGCCGGTTCGCCGGAACTTTTTTTATGAGATACGTAGCTGCCCATAAACTATTGATGCTGTATGCATTAATCAGTGCTATACTTACCCTTGTATCTATTTTTGCAAGTGGAATGATTACCATTTATGCGTTAATCGGTGTTGCCTTTTTTATGTCAATCATGTTCCCAACCATATTCTCGCTGGGTATAGCAGGTTTGGGTAAAGACACAAAACTGGGGTCGTCATTAATTGTAATGTCTATTGTTGGGGGTGCATTTTTACCTCCAGTGTTAGGCCTGATATCAGATGCCACTCACAATATCCAATACGGGTACCTGGTTCCTTTTTTATGCTTTTTAGTGGTCTTCTACTTTGGCTGGAAAGGATGGAAACCCAATCATATCGAAAAAGAATTAAGTTTAGAAGTATAAATTGACAATGAAAAAATTAGTCATCCAGATTAACAAAGCCGATAACGTTTTAGTTGCGTTACAGGATTTACCAGCAGGCACTCCAATACTGCATGAGGGAAATACTTACGTTACTGTTGATGAAATCCCAGCCAAGCATAAATTTTTTATGCAGGATATGAAAACCGGCGAAGAAGTAATCATGTATGGCGTTTTGGTTGGAAAGGTACAGTTCGAGGTGAAAGCGGGCATGCGGATGAGTATTGATAATACAAAACATGCCGCAGAGCCATTTGCTTATCGCAATGTTAATTTCAAATGGGAAGCACCTGATGTGAGTAAATATGCCAACCGCAGTTTTAATGGCTACCACCGCAAAAATGGTGCAGTAGGTACCGCAAACTATTGGTTGTTTATCCCAACTGTATTTTGCGAAAACAGAAATCTGGATATTATTAAAGAGTCGCTTTATAGTGAATTGGGTTATGCTGTAGATGATAAATATAAATCTTATACCCACAAATTGGTTCAGGCCTTTGAACAAGGAGAAGACATAAACAACATTAGTTTTGAGCCTAAAGTAGATCAGACCAGCCGTACTTTTAAAAATGTAGATGGAATTAAATTCCTGACTCATAATGGCGGCTGTGGCGGAACACGACAGGATTCGGATACGTTAAGCAAATTATTGGCGGCTTATGCCCATCACCCCAACGTGGCCGGTGTAACCGTTTTAAGTTTGGGCTGCCAGCATTTGCAGGTAGAAGATTTTAAACGCGACCTGTTTGCACTCGATCCTGATTTTGATAAACCACTTTTAATTTTCGAACAGCAAAAGACACAAAGCGAAGAACAACTGATCCAAAATGCAATCCGAAATACTTTTGAAGGATTGATGTTCATTAATAAACAAAGCCGTGCAGCAGCACCGTTGAGCAAAATGTGTGTGGGTGTGAAATGTGGTGGTAGCGATGGCTTTAGTGGCATTTCAGCAAATCCTGCGGTGGGTTACTGTGCCGATTTATTGGTAGCATTGGGGGCAAAGGTTTTATTGGCAGAATTCCCGGAACTTTGTGGCGTGGAGCAGGAAATGATCGATAGATCTGTTGATCAGTCAACTGCTGAAAAGTTTATCCGCTTAATGACGGAGTATGATGATCTGGCGCATAAAGTTGGTTCCGGATTTTACATGAATCCTTCGCCAGGTAACATTAAAGATGGTTTAATTACTGATGCTATAAAATCAGCAGGCGCTGCGCGTAAAGCCGGCTCCTCTCCTGTTGTAGATGTTTTAGATTATACCGAACCGGCCACTAAATCCGGCTTAAGTTTGGTATGTACACCAGGAAATGATGTTGAAGCGACTACAGGTAAAGCTGCCGCCGGAGCAACCTTAATTTTATTCACCACAGGTTTAGGCACACCAACAGGAAATCCGGTTTGTCCAACCATTAAAGTAGCCACTAATTCAATCCTGGCTAAACGCATGAGTGATATTATCGATATTGATACCGGACCAGTAATCAATGGCGAAAAAACCATTAACGAAATGGGCGAAGATATATTGGAATACTGTATTAAAGTAGCTAGTGGCGAAGAAACACCAAAAGCCGTACAGCTTAACCAGGATGATTTTATCCCCTGGAAAAGAGGGGTAAGCCTATAGAGGGTGGATGACGTAAGATGGAAGATGTGATATGGAGAGTTTCCGAATAAAAACCGTCATTTCGACTGGAGTGAAACGGAATGGAGAATCTACACAGACAAAGTCCCTCTCTATTCCCTGGACGCCTGGCACTTTGCATAAATAAAAATAAAAACATAACCGAATATGAATTTAAATTTAGACGGAAAAATAATACTGGTGAGTGGCGGTGCAAAAGGCATTGGTGCGGCAATTGTTAAGGCATTGGCTATTGAAAATGCTTTCCCCATTATTATTGGCCGTAGTGAAAACGATAATGTAAAAATGCTTCAGGAAATAACAGATTTAGGTCTAAAAGCTGATTATTTTACAGCAGAGCTCACTGTTCCTGATCACTGCAAAAACATTATTGATGCGATACTGAATAAGTATGGCAGAATTGATGGCTTAGTAAACAATGCTGGTGTTAACGATGGCGTAGGCCTCGAAAGTGGCACTTATGAAGGCTTTATAGAATCGCTACATAAAAATGTGGTGCATTATTATCTTTTGGCAAAATATGCGCTGCCTGCACTAAAAGAAAACAAAGGATCAATTTTAAATATCAGCAGCAAAACTGCAGAAACCGGACAAGGTGGAACATCTGGTTATGCAGCATCAAACGGTGCCAGAAATGCTTTAACCCGCGAGTGGGCGGTAGAATTATTGCCATACAGCATCCGTGTAAATGCCATCATCGTAGCCGAAGCCTGGACACCTTTATATGAGAAATGGATCAATACTTTTGAGAACCGTGATGAAAAACTGAAAAGCATTAACGATAAAATTCCATTCGAAAGCCGGATGACTACTGTGGATGAAATCGCCAATACCGCTGTATTTTTGTTATCAGATAAATCGAGCCATACCACCGGCCAGTTGATCCATGTTGATGGTGGTTACGTACACCTGGATAGGGCTTTGTTGTAATAAGTCTCTCTCCTTTCTGTCATTCTGAACGCAGTGAAGAATCTTTCTCATTATCGACCTGTTTTGGGTTCTGTTTTCTATCGCTTGCAGATTCTTCGTTGCACTCAGAATGACAACAACTTAAATGGTCTGTACGGACACAGACCATGGCGTTACTTTTTCTTCCTTTCCTCCAAATAAGCATGCCATAGCAGCATTACAGCAATGGTGCGGTAAGGCTTAAACTGATCTGCCACTACCAATACTTCTTCTTTACCTACGCTAGTCGCCAAACCTTTTATTTTCTTTAATGAATTTACCGCAGCCAAATCGCCTATTGGAAAAACATCTGTATGGTGCAGCATAAAAATCAGGTAAATATCTACCGTCCAATCTCCGATGCCTTTAATGGTTTTGAGCTGATCTCTGACAGCAAGATCATCCATAGTTTCCATTTCACTCAGCGATAAAACTCCACTGACCAGGCTTTCAGCCAAATGCCGGACATAAACTGTTTTTTGCCGACTGAAATAGCAGTCCCTTAATTCCTGACCAGTAAGCAATAACAATCGCCCCGGTGTAACCCCTCCTATTTTTTCTTTCAGTTTATTCAGCGTAGCCAATGCCGAAGCCAAAGACACCTGTTGTTCCAGAATAATGTGCACCAATGATTCGAAGGTATTTGGCCTCGACCAAAAGGGCGGATAGCCATACCGATCTAAAATTTTCTGTAAATCTGTATCCCTGCCACCCACAAAATCGCATAGCTGATGAAAATTGGTCTGATCAAATGTTTCGAACATGAAACTGTTTTTATTCAAATATAATAAGCTTGATTGACAAATCTTACTGGTTTCGGCTGGTGAAAATTTAGATTTAACAGAAAGGCAATCCATTTTAATCTCGTTTTAAGATGAGATGGTTATTTTTGTAGGATGCTAAAGATTGGAATAGCTGAAGACGACCCTAAAATTGCCGAATTGTTAAAGTTGGCACTCGAAGAAAAAGATTATCAGGTACTTACCGTTGCCAATGGAATTGATGCACTGGATCTTTTCCTGAGCGAAAACCTTAATCTCCTGATTATTGATGTAATGATGCCCGGCCTCAATGGTATCCAGCTTTGTAAACACCTTAGGGAAAATATGGTGCAAACACCAATTCTCATGCTTACTGCCATGGGTACCATTGATGATAAAGTTACCGGTTTAGAAGCCGGTGCTGATGATTATCTCGTAAAACCTTTTCACCTGAAAGAACTTTTGGCCAGAGTGGCAGCACTTTTGCGCAGGCAGCCGCCTATTGAAACCAAAACAGACCATAAACTATATTTCGAAGACCTTGTACTTAATACCGATAGCAAAGAAGTAAGCCGCGGCGGTAAAACAATTGAATTAAGCGCCAAAGAATTTATCCTGCTCGAACTTTTTATGCGCAACCCAAACCGTTTACTTTCAAGGCAATTTATAGCAGAGCAAGCTTGGGACATCAGCTTCGAAACCGGAACCAATGTAATTGATGTATATATCAATTTCCTGAGAAAAAAGATCGAAAAGGATTTCGAACGGAAACTTATCCATACCAAGATCAATATGGGCTATATCATGAAATAAATGAAAATAAAGGACCGCATAGCACTGTATTTCACGCTGATCAGCACTTCAATGCTCTTCGTGGTGCTCTGTACCATATATTTTACTTTTATGAAATTTTTAGAGGCCGATTTCTTCGAACGCCTAACCGACCGTACTATGGTTACTGCTAAACTGTACCTCGAAGCTGATGAAATCAGTCGGGATGCGTTAAACACTGTACGCCATAAATACCTTCAAAAGTTAAATAGCGAAGTAATTCGCGTTTACGATAAAAAGAACAAGGCCACTTTCATCGGCGATACCGCACAATACTGGACCCCAGCCACTATCGACCAGGTACGCCAGAAAGGCCGCTTAAAATATACCGATGGTCAGCGGCAGGTTGTAGGTATTTATTATAAAGATAATCAGGGCGATTTTGTAATCCTTGCTTCGGCCAATGACCAGGGCTCACACAACAGACTCGACAGATTGTTGAAGATCATGATTTTTATCTTCATCCTTATTTCGCTTATCGTATTGCTGTTAAGCAGGTGGATTGCTCAGAAAATGCTGAAGCCTCTGCAAAAATTCATGCTCGAAGTAAAACAGACCAGCTCGCAAAACATGGAGTTCAGGGTAGAGGAAAATCACAATAAAGATGAAATTAACCTTATTGCCCAAAGTTTTAACCACTTGATGGAAGAGCTTGAGCAAGCTTTTATTTTGCAAAAAACCTTTATAGCCAATGCCTCGCACGAACTTCGGACACCCGTAACTCGTATCATGATGACCGCCGAACTCGCCCTATCTAAAGAAAGGGACCTGGCGGCTTATCAAAAAGTGATTGCTTCGATGCTCGAGGATGCCGAAAAAATGGAACGTATCATTACCGGATTAGTGGCCCTGGCAAAAATGGACCTCGACCTGATCAATTCGCAGCTTGTTCCAATCAGACTGAATGATTTACTTTTCAAAATCCAAAACGAATGGAAATCGCAGAAAAACCTCGATGTCAAAATCATTTATCAAGCCCCAATTGAGACACAACCTGAAATATTAGCGAATGCCATTTTATTACAGATTGCCTTGGATAATATCATTTCAAATGCCTTTAAATTTTCCAATAATCAGGAGGTAAATATTCTTATAGAAACCGGTGAAAATGATTTCCTCATCCACATTACCGATAGTGGATCAGGTATTTCAACCGATGAACAAGAGAATATTTTTAAACCTTTTTACACCCGGGCAAAAGAACAGGGCCATTATGGCGAAGGCATGGGACTTTACATGGCCCAGAAAATCATTGATCTGCTTAAAGGCGAGATAACCATTAATAACCCAGAACCAGGCGGCTGCACTTTTACAGTGAGGTTGGCAAAACTTTAGCGATTAATTACATTCATTTCGCTAACGCTCGTTTCTAACAAGCGTTGAATAGCATATCGTTTACAACGATAAAATCGTGCAACTATTTATGCGCTCGTTTGGAAACGAGCGTAAACATGATTTCCCTAGAGTCGTCATCTCGACTGGAACGTAGTGGAATGGAGAGATCTATCTTGATAGATTTTGCTTCGCAGAGCCTTCTCGTTCTCGACTTGCGTTACACTCCGCTCGAAATGACGTGTACTTGAGAAAGTGGTCAACCCCAACTTTAATCCCCTTTTAATTCGCATTTAATCCCCCTTTAATTCGGCAAGGATAGTTTTGCTGCATGATAAGAATAGGTACGCTGCTCATTTTCTTTTTGGTTTTAACGGCCAGGGCAACTTTCGCACAAAGCGATATGTTAAGCTTAAACCTGAGCCAGGCCGAAAGCCTCTTTTTAAAAAACAATTTCGACCTCCTGGCCAGTAATTACGATGTTGACAAGGCAAAAGCAGAAATCATCACGGCCAAACTGTTCGAGAACCCCACACTTGAATATGAAAATCTTTTTTACAACCACGAAACCAAGAAGTTCCTGCAAACTTCTTATGCTCACGGACAATATGCCGGATCAATTTCGCAGTTATTTAAACTGGCAGGCAAGCGTAATAAAAATATCAAACTGGCCCAAACCGGGGTTAAGCGAGCCGAATATGAATATTTCGATCTGATGCGAACATTAAAATTCGAACTGGTCAACACTTTTTATAAAACCTATTTCTCCGCACAATCGGTTAAAGTGTATCAGGAACAAATCAGCTCTACCGATCAGTTGTTGAAAGCTTACGATCTCCAGTTAAAAATGGGCAATGTTGCCGCAAAGGATATGATCAGGATTAAATCACTCTTAATCAACCTCAAAGCTGAACAAGCTGGCTTATTGAACGAATTAGAAGACAATTATAAAGATTTAAAATTGCTCTGCGGACTTAACGCAGCGACTTCTATAGATTTAGTTTTGGATCAAACAGATCTCAAATCCCCTTCACTGGATAAGATTCCTTATCATTCATTGCTTGATTCAGCCAGGGCCAATCGCGCCGACCTTAAACTAGCCAAAACCGACCTGCTTTACAACGAACGCAATTTAAAACTTCAAAAAGCAATGGCCATCCCTGATATAGAAGTTGGCCTTAGCTACGACTTAAAAGGGAATTATCCCGAAAAATATACCGGTTTAGGCATCAAAATCCCCATTCCGCTTTTCTCCAGAAACCAGGGTGAAATTAAAAAAGCACAGATCGGGTTAGCTGCAGCAGATGTAACTATTAGAAAACAGGAAACCCTGCTTGAAAATGAAGTATTTAATACTTACAAAACTGCTTTGCGTAACGAAAAATTGTATTCAGAAATCGATCCTGCATTCACAAACGATTTTAATACGCTCATTTCTGCCCTCATCAAAAACTTCAAGGCAAGAAATATTAGTCTGATTGAATTTTTGGATCTCTATGATGCCTATAAGGAAAATACGCTTCAACTCAATAAGCTCCAGTTCGAAAGAATGAGCACACGGGCTGAACTCAATTATGTAACTGGTTCTAATATTTTTTAAATCAATCTCATGCAAAATCTCTATAAAAACACTGTACTCATTATCGCAATCAGTTTATTCTTTGCCTGTAACGAGCATAAAACAGCCGTTCCAAGCAATAAATTCGCCATCACCGATTCCCTGATCAATCGCTTGCTGATTGATACGGTGCAGCAGGCCAATAGTAAAACCGAGTTAATATTTTCGGCTAAAATTGCCGCAAATGAGGAGCGTAGATCAGAACTTTTCCCTATGGTAAGTGGAACGGTAAACCGCGTTGGCGTACGCTTAGGCGATCAGGTTTCGAGCGGGCAAATACTGGCAACCCTCACCAGTTCAGAAATGGCAGGCTTTGACAAGGAAGTGATTGCCGCCAACGCAGAACTTAAAAATGCAGAACGATCAGTAAAACAGGCCGAACAGCTTTTCGAGAGTGGTTTATCATCTGCAAAAGAACTGGAAGAAGCAAAAAATGACTATCAGATCAAAAAAGCAGAAGCAAAAAGAGCCAGTTCGGTATTAAAACTTAATGGAGGCAGCAGTACGGGATTATATGCAATCAAATCTCCGATCAGTGGTTTTGTGATCGAAAAAAATGTCACCCAGAATATGCAGTTAAGAGGCGATAACGACAAAAGCCTTTTCACCATTGCCGATCTCTCTAACGTTTGGGCCATGATCAATATTTACGAATCGGATATTTCGCGTGTTAAAGCTGGCGATGAAGTCAGTTTATCTACCTTATCCTATCCTGATAAAGTTTTTAAAGGAAAAATAGAGAAATTATATAATCAGGTAGATCAGGATAGCAAAGTAATGAATGCGAGGGTCGTGATCCCAAATCCTCGATTTTTATTAAAACCAGGTATGCTCGGAACGGTTAAAGTTTCGGCAAATTCGGCGATCGATCTCCCGGTATTAAACTCAAGGGCAGTAATTTTCGATGAAAATAAAAATTATGTACTCGTTCTGAACCAAGACCATAAAGTGAGGATCCAGGAGATCAAAATCGGGCGCAAAACGGCAGATAAAACTTACATCAGCAAAGGCGTACAGGCCGGCGACTACATTATTGCCTCTAAACAGGTTTTCTTGTTCGAAAGCCTGAAAACACAATAATTTTTACCCCTAGATTTTAAAAATGAATAAATTCATAAAAAGCATTATCGGCTTTGCACTGAAGAATAAATATTTCATCTTTTTTGCCACTTTTATCTTAATCCTGGCTGGTTATTTAAGCTTCAGGCATACCACTATCGATGCCTTCCCCGATGTAACCAATACCAATATCACCATCATTACCCAATGGCCCGGCCGAAGCGCTGAAGAAGTGGAAAAGTTTGTGAGCAGGCCACTGGAAATTGCCATGAACCCTACCGAAAAAAGGACAAGCATCCGTTCTTCTTCCCTATTCGGCTTATCCATTGTAAAAGTAAGTTTCGAAGATGATGTAGATTATGCGGAGGCACGTGTACAGGTAAACAATCATCTTGACGAGGCCGACTTGCCTGAAGGCATCCAGCCAGAGGTACAGCCACCTTACGGACCAACGGGAGAAATTTTTCGTTATACTTTAACCAGCGATAAAAAATCCGTCCGTGAGTTAAAAACCCTGCAGGATTGGGTCATCCAGCGCGAGCTTTTATCCGTTTCAGGCATTGCCGATGTGGTAAGTTTTGGTGGAGAAGTGAAAACCTATCAAATCACGGTGGATCCGCAAAAGGCCATCCAGTATGGTGTTAGTGCAACCGAACTTTTTGAGGCGGTATCAAAAAGCAACATCAACGTAGGTGGCGATGTCATTGTGCAGAGCGGTCAGGCTTATGTGGTGCGTGGTATTGGTGTACTGAACAACATCGATGAAATCAGGAATGTAGTGGTTGATAATATCAATGGCACGCCCGTTTATGTTAAAACCATTGCGGATGTGGCTGAATCGGCCTTGCCACGCTTAGGTCAGGTTGGCCGCGACAAGGATCCGGATGTCGTAGAAGGCATTATCGTGATGAGAAAAGGCGGTAATCCCAGCGAGGTAATTGCGAGATTGAAAGATAAGATCAATACCATAAACAGCACTATTTTGCCTGATGATGTAAAAATCAAACCCTTTTATGATCGCGAAGACCTCGTGAATTACTCCGTACATACCGTAATGGGTAATATGCTCGAGGGAATTTTGTTTGTAACCCTGATCGTTTTCCTCTTTATGGCCGATTGGCGCACTACTTTAATCGTTTCGATCATTATACCGTTAGCCTTACTTTTTGCTTTTATCTGTCTCAAATTAAAGGGTATGCCGGCCAATCTGCTATCCATGGGAGCAATCGACTTTGGGATCATTATAGACGGTGCTGTGGTCATGGTTGAAGGGATTTTCGTCGTATTAGATGCAAAAGCCAAAAAACTGGGCATGGAAAAGTTTAACAAAATGAGCAAACTCGGTTTTATTAAAAAGGCCTGCCTCGAAAACGGAAAAGGCATTTTATTTGCCAAACTGATCATTATTACCGGCCTGCTCCCCATTTTCACCTTTAAGAAAGTGGAAGGTAAAATGTTTTCTCCCCTGGCCTGGACTTTAAGTTTTGCCTTATTGGGTGCTTTGATCTTAACCTTTACGCTCGTACCCGCCATGGCCAGCGTACTCTTAAAAAAAGAGGTTAAAGAAAAACACAACATTTTTTTAGAATGGATTACCAAAGCAACACTTAAATTTTATGATGTATGTTTCAAAAAAAAGAAACTTGTTTTTAGTACTTCCATTATTGTACTCCTGTTGGGCGCTTTCAGCTTTAAATTTTTGGGTACCGAGTTCCTGCCCAGTTTAGATGAAGGCTCTATTTATGTGCGTGCTACCGGCCCTCTAAGTATTTCTTTAGATGAGACCAAAAAACTTTCGAACGAGATGAGGAAGATCTTTTTAAGTTTCGAAGAAGTTAAACAGGTGATGTCGCAAACCGGCAGGCCAAATGACGGAACGGATGCTACAGGCTTTTACAACATGGAGTTTCATGTGGACATTTACCCGCGGAAAGAATGGAAACGAAAACAGACCAAAGAACAGCTGATCGAGCGCATGCAGGAAAAATTAAAGAGTTTTCCCGGCATCAGTCTTAATTTTTCGCAACCCATTTCAGATAATGTGGAAGAAGCCGTTTCAGGTGTAAAAGGTTCGATCGTTGTAAAACTATTTGGCGAAAACTTTGAATACATTGAACAGGAGGAAGAAAAAATAGAAAATATTTTAAAAACGGTTAATGGCATTGAAGATCTGGGGATTTTACGAAATCTTGGACAGCCAGAACTGCAAATTAACCTCGACCAGAAAAAAATGGCGCTTTATGGGGTAAGCACTGCAGATGCCAATGCGGTAATCGAAATGGCCATTGGTGGAAAGGCCGCTACGCAGATTTATGAAGGAGAGCGGAAATTCGATCTCATTATCCGTTATCCCGAAGATTTCAGGAACGATGAAAGCTCCATCAGTAAATTACGCGTGCCTACCTTATCAGGTTCAAATGTACAATTGGGCGAAATATCGGGCATCCGAAAAATTACCGGGCCAAGTATGATTTACCGCGATAAACACAAACGTTACGGGGCTATCAAATTCTCGATCCGCGGCAGAGATATGGGCAGCGTAATTGCAGAAGCACAACAAAAGGTAAATGAAAAAATCAAATTGCCACAGGGTTATCAGCTCGAGTGGGCCGGTGATTTCGAAAACCAGCAAAGGGCCATCGCTAGGTTATCGCAGGCTGTTCCGGTAAGTTTATTGCTGATATTTTTTATCCTCTTTGTGCTTTTCGGTAATTTTAGGGATGCATTATTGGTACTCAACAATGTTCCTTTCGCCATGATCGGTGGCATTTTGGCCCTGCTGGCCGCAGGTGTAAACTTTAATATTTCTGCAGGAATAGGGTTTATCGCATTATTCGGTATCTGTGTGCAGAACGGTGTGATTCTGATTACCCGTTTCAAAACCAACATTACCGAATTAAAACACCACGCCAGCTGGACCTTTACGGATGCTATGCGTGATGGGATTGCCAGCAGGTTCAGGCCTGTACTAATGACCGCCTTAATGGCCGCCATCGGTTTAATGCCCGCAGCACTTTCTACCGGAATCGGTTCGGAAGCATCCAAACCATTGGCCATTGTGGTTATTGGTGGGTTAATTACGAATACCTTATTTAACCTTTTTGTGTATCCGATCGTATTTTATTGGTCGTACAGGAGAAAAGTACATAAAATGATGGGAGATGTTAAAATGTAAAATGGATGATGGAATCTCAGGCGATCTGTAATTTTTGAGTAATGATAATTTGTTCCGAATTTTGGGAAGTAACCTTTGCAGCAAGAATCACTAGTGTGAAAGATTACTTCGGATTCTAAGGATCTCCATTTTCAAAAACTGCCCGTATTGCTTTGGTTTCATATCATATAGGGAGACAAAAATCTCCTTTCAAAAGTTAAATTTATTTTAAAATAATTTAAACAAAAAAACAAGAGCCAGAAAAACATTTATGCCTGTGTATTTGTCTCTTACAAAAGTTTGAAGTATTAAGATCTAAATCTCTTTTAGACATTTGAATTCACAATATACCATTTACCTTATTATCGGAATCACGTTTCTCTGCATCGTGGTATTGGGCATGGTTATTCGTTACCGGAATAAAAAATTTCAGCAGGAAGTTAATAATTTCCCCAATGTACTACCCGAAGCCTATGGCCTTGGTCAGAAAATGTTTCCAGTCCACCTAAAATGTGCTGATTTAAAACAAGCTTATTTTATAGTTGGTCTTGTTTTCAACCTGATTAATATTTTAATGCTGGTTATGCTGATTGGAGAACTTGATCCTTACAATTCACTCCCCTATCCCAAAATTGTAGATGCCATCCTAACCAAAGAAATTATCTTGCCCATAGCAATAGCCGTTGGTATACTTTTTATCTACAACGCGTATCACCGCATTAACATTACATGGGAAAATGGTCCTGTTGTTGCTGATAACCTCATCAATGTGAAGCACTACCAGATCAAGAAAAATGCCTTGCTGTTAAATGTGATCTACCTGCAAACTGATCAAAAACTTTGGATACTGGTGCCGGGAACATCACAGGATTTTAAAAAGTTTAAAGATTTTAAACAGCTTAGCCGGGAGCAACAGGAAAACGAAAAATACGTACAACAACTTCAGGAAAATTTAATCCATTATGGTGCGCAAGAAAAAAAGTTCCCTTTTTTTACCGGTTATTTTAAATTTTCCTTTTTTATGCTGATGCTGAGTTTTATACTCATTTTGGTTGTTTTAAAATCAAGCTAACCTACTCTTTCTTTCTCATTTTGGCTACAAAAGCCCTCAATTAGACTACAATATAACATCGAACCATGCTCACCTTTGGGTTATCAATTTATTTAAGTCGAAAAATTATGGAACATCAAAAAGAAAATCAGGATAGTGCTGCCGCTCCAACTAATAAAGTTTGGTTTATTACAGGTTCATCCCGTGGCTTTGGACGTGTATGGGCAACAGCTGCACTAGAACGTGGCGATAAAGTGGCTGCAACAGCAAGAAACCTTTCTGGTATAGCCGATCTTCAGGAAAGGTACAAAGAAAATGTATTGACATTAGAACTGGATGTAACCAATTATGACCAGGTAGAAAAAGCTGTTCAACAGGCGCATAAACATTTTGGAAGATTGGATATTGTTTTGAACAATGCCGGGTATTCGCTTGTGGGTACTGTTGAAGAGGCTACCATTGATCAGGTTAAGGCCATGTACGATACGAACGTTTTCGGGGCCGTGGCCGTTATCCAGGCTGCTTTGCCCGTTTTACGCAAGCAGGGTTACGGGCATATTTTAGGTACTTCGAGCAACCTTGGCCATGTGGTGCTGCCTGTTATCGGTTACTATTGCTCGTCGAAATGGGCCTTCGAAGCCATTTACGAAAGCCTGGCAGCAGAGATTAAAGCTTTTGGCATTAAAGTAACCATCATAGAACCAGGCGCTTATGCCACAGAATTTGGAAGTCAGGAATCGTTAAAATTTGCAGAAGGCTTGGAGGTATATACCGACTTTAAAGCAAAGTTTTTTGAAGGCTTACAGCAATTGGAAAGGGGAAACCCCGTTGCAACACCGGAAGCTATTTTTAAAATTGTTGATGCTGAAAATCCACCGCTCCGCTTCTTCTTAGGCAGTCATAACCTACCATGGGTACGCACTGCTTATGCGGAGCGCTTATCAACCTGGGAAGAATGGGAAGCCGTATCAAATGCTGCACAAGGTTAATTAAACGTACAATCAACTATATCACCGATAAACAACAGCTTATCGGTTATATTTGTATACATCAATATGAAAAAGGTAGACAATAGCCCTTACAAATTCAGTTCGTTAACAGAAGCACACCGGATGTTGGGCCTGACACAGCCTAAACACCCTCTGATCAGCTTGATCAACAATGAAGATCATCCGGTTGAAATGAACGGACAGCCCAATTCGCATATCCTGAATTTTTATAAAATCTCGTACAAACCTAAATTGGGTGGCAGGCTAAAATATGGTCAAAGTTATTACGATTTTGATGAGGGTGGTCTGTTATTTGCTGCGCCGAACCAGATTATTGGTCATGAGGAGGATTTAAGCTCAAGTGTCTGTTCACTATACACTTTGTTAATTCATCCCGATTTTCTTTTGTCATACCCCATCGCCAAAAAAATCAAAAGTTATGGTTTCTTTTCGTATTCAGCCAATGAGACCCTGCACTTATCAGTAAAGGAAAAAAATACCATCATTACCATTTTTAAAAGTATTGAAGAAGAACTGAACAGCAGGATCGACGATTTTAGTCAGGATGTAATTATTACGCAGATTGAACTGTTGCTAAATTACAGCAACCGCTTTTACAAACGCCAGTTTATTACACGTAAAGTATTAAACAGCGACCTGTTGCAAAAGCTGGAAGAATTGTTGGAAGACTATTTTAAGGATAAACTGCCCATGTTTAAAGGTTTGCCAACAGTTCAATACCTTTCCGACCACTTAAATGTTTCGCCAAGTTATTTAAGCGATCTGCTCCGCTCACTCACCGGACAGAATGCACAGCAGCACATCCACCAGAAACTGATCGAAAAAGCAAAAGAAAAATTATCTGGCACCAGGCTGTCGGTAAGTGAAGTCGCTTACGAACTCGGCTTTGAACATCCGCAATCTTTTAATAAATTATTCAAGGCCAAAACACAGGTTTCGCCACTGGCATTTAGAAAATTATTCAACTAAGTAGCGTTTTTGTTGGTTGCACCGTATAAGCTGTAAATTAAAGCTTTATGAAAAAGATAGTATTGGTTCTCTTCTCTATTGCGTGCATTATTTCTGTATCCTGCAAAAAAAACAACAACGGCAGCAATAACGATGGCCCGGGCGAGGTTTACGGCAAATGGAAACTAACTGAGGTGATGCAGGACCCTGGTAATGGAAGTATCGGAAAATACCAAAAAGTATCCGGCCAGCCTAAATACCTCACTTTAGAAAAATCAGGCAAATTTGAGGGTGATGCTATTCCGGAATTGTTGACCTACAAAATTTTGGATAGTGTACAAATGGAAGTAACCAATAAAAATTATAACAAAACACTTATTTACGGCTATAAAGTTTCAGCAAAGTCGCTCCAAATTAACCCACCTTGTTTTGAAGGTTGCGGTTACAGGTTTGTAAGGGAATAATAATGATCTTATAGGTATGATTCTTAAAAAGATTAATTTATTTGAACCTAAACTAAACAAGATTCTTCTTAAATGCGATCGTCCTGCTGATTCGATAGCCATCGGATCAGCAGAACGATCATTCTTTTTTAAACCGTTAAACTATCCCAAATCACCTGATAAACATCCGGTGCTTTTAAGGTTTTATCAATCGCTTTTGAAGTAACCAGAACAGGTTTAAACTTTTCAGCTCCATTAATACCGCCATGCGATCCTTTTACCAAAGTAGCATCGAGTGGAATTACATCCATCACATAACGGAAGCCGGCTTTTTTTCTTAAGAGTTTGTATCCTGCTCTTAATTTAGAGGTCATAAACATTTCTACAGGGTCATAACCCGGTTTTTTGTGGATATCAACAACCCTTGCATAATCGGGTGCTTTAGCATCATCCAACCAGAAATAATAGGTAAACCAGCTGTTTTCTTTAGCCACCAATACCAGATCGCCAGAACGTTCGTGGTTAATGTGGTGTTTTTTCTGTTCTTCTTTATCCAAAACCAATTCAATACCAGCTGCATTTTTCAACAAAGCCTTTACCTGTTCGGTTACACTTTTATCGTTGATATAAACATGTGCTACCTGATGATCGGCCACTACAAAAGCTTTCGAAGCCCCCGGGTCTAACAGTTCCAAACCCCGTTCTTCGCGGATCTGGATCAATCCATTTTCCCTGAATAAGCGGTTTAAGTGGATCGGGTGATTTACGGGTGCTATACCATATTCAGAAAGCAAAATGATGCGTGCGCCCCTTTCTTCATAAAAACGCACCAACTCTGATACCACCTGATCAATTTCCTGCAATTCGTTGCTGATTTTGTTCAGATCAGGTCCGAATTTTTGCAAACAATAATCCAGATGGGGAAGATAAATCAGTGTAAGTGTAGGATTATGGAGTTTTTCGGTTTCCATTGCTGCATCGGCAATCCACCTGGTTGATTTAATGTTGGCTCCCGGCCCCCAGAACTGAAACAAAGGAAACTGCCCCAGTTTAGCCTGTAAATGGTCGCGCAACTCGGCAGGTTGCGAATAACAATCGGGTAATTTACGGCCATCGGCAAGATAATTTGGGCGCGGCGTTACTGAAAAATCGGCCGTTGAATACATATTGTACCACCAGAACATATTGGCACAGGTAAAATCAGGATCTTCTTTTTTAGCCTGATCCCATATTTTTTCAGCGTTTACCAGTTTGTTAGACTGTTTCCAGAATTTAATTTCAGCATCCGCATGATCATACCAGCCATTACCCACAATGCCATTTTCTGAAGGATATTTACCCGTCAGATAACTCGATTGCACTGCCGTCGTAACTGCAGGCAATAATGGCTCTATAGTTGTTAAATGGTTCTCAGCTATATATTTCTGAATAAAAGGCGTATGTGCTCCAATTACAGAAGCAGATAATGCTACGATATCGATAACGACGGTTTTGTGCATATTCTTACTCATAATAAATTTTTAACCCAGGCCAGTTCTCTGACGATGGAATCATTCAATGGCGCTTTTAAAGCCGTTGGCAAAACTTCCCAGGTATAGGTTTCTACTTCTAAATGAGCAGTAAAAGGATTATTTTTTTGCAGGTTAAGTACCTCTATAATATCAGATTGTGTAGATTGGATCAAGCCCATATTTTCAACAAAAATAGGGACATGAAAGTGCGCGCGCCACTCCTCTGCTGCTGGATTTTCGCCCGCTGCAAGTGCATCTTTAAGGTCAGGATAGCGAATTAAATTACCATCATCTTTTCTGGCGATTACCTGATGAAGATAAGTAGGCTCATCAAAACGGCTCAGTTGATCTAACACCGCAGTTCTTTCTGAAACAGATGCCGGCAATTTAGCCTTTAATGCTGCACTAATCTGTATTTTTCCAATCTTAATGCCTTTATCCTGCAATTCTTTGATAATAGCGGTATGCGGCTCATAACCGATTGCGAAATGGCAAACATCATAACACAAACGGATGTGGTTTCTGATCAGGCTTTCATCGCTCCCGGCAGGTAAAAGCACATTTTCGTACCAATCGATAAATTCCGGACCGGATTCAAGAAAACCATCAGGTTCAGGTTCAATGTCCAAATGGATCACCTTGCCGCTTTGACTTTGTATATGATATAAACCCTTGGCCACCTTTATAATATTTGCAGTTGCACTGGCTGTGGCATCTTTTCTGGCTTCAGTAGTTATAAACCAGGGTTTATAACTCAATGGCGATGTTGAAATGCCACCATCCATATCAGCAGGAAGTAATTGTGAAAGAATTTCGGCCAAACGGAGTGTATATTCAACACGATCTCCCGTAGTCCAATCGGGTGCATGAACCTGATCTTTAACCCTGGTATGGTGAAAACCGCCGTATGGAAATCCGTTCATGGTAAAAACATACCCACCTTCCTGTATAAGCCATTGTTTAAATGTTTCCAGTTGATTTTCTTCCAGCAATTCAATGCTGGCCAGATTGGAAAGGCGCAAACCGATACCCATCGGCGCATCCGGCGATAATTGTGCTTTCAAAATTGGAAAACCAGCCTTCAACATGGCAAAATGCGCCATCCAGTTTTCGCCTGCATAAATATTGGTGCAGAAGGTTAAATGTCCGGAAGTTAATTTCATAGCTTAATGTTGAATAATAACAGCTTGTTTATTTAATATTTCTGCAGCTTGTTTTAAAACTTCAGTATCAATTTCGTGAACTTCCTCTCCACTACCCAGGCTGGTAAGCAAAGTAATGGTTAACTCGCCGCCGAGATGTTCGCGGAATTCTTCCAGTCCTTTCAAAATTGGACTATTGCCTTCTGTAACCTCTAACAAGGGGTGCGTTAATTCGAAACCAAGTTGCCGGATCAGGGTGATTACCCTTTGGGCATCTTCGGCACTTATCCTGCCCGATAAATTGGAATATACGGTATCTAAGGCAATGCCCATGGCAACCGCCTCACCGTGCCTCACTTCGAAATTGGTCAGGTATTCCAGCTTATGCGCACTCCAATGGCCAAAATCCAGTGGGCGGGCAGAACCATTTTCAAAAGGATCGGCACTCCTGATATGTTCTATATGGAGTTTTGCGCATTTCCATATCTGGTAGTTCATGGCTGTGGTATCCCGGTTTGCAAGGGCAATGGCATTCGCTTCGAGCCACTCAAAAAATTCAGCATCTTTTATCAGCGCCACTTTAATCGCTTCGGCAATGCCTGAACGCCAATCGCGATCGGATAAAGTGCTTAAAAAAACTTCATCATTAAAAACAGCAACAGGTGGCGAAAAAGTGCCTAAAAAGTTTTTTTTATGGAAATAATTAATCCCGTTTTTAACGCCAACGCCCGAATCGTTTTGCGAAAGCACAGTACTTGGAATCCTGATGTGTTTAATACCCCTGTGTGCAACCGTAGCTGCGTAACCCACCATATCGAGTACGGCCCCGCCACCAATTGCAGCAACAAATGAATGCCTGTCGATACCATAAATATTGATCGCTTCCAATACCTGATCAAAATATTTCGTATCGTTTTTTACCTGTTCTCCTCCCGGGATAACCAGGATATCCTGAACTAACTGCGTTTGAGAATATTTGTTAAAATATGCCTTAATCTGCGTATTAAGATGCTGATGTGCATTGGCTACACCCTCATCAATTACAAATAAAATTTTCTTTACTGCGACAGCCGGATTCAGGTTAACCAGAAAACTGTTCAATAATTCGTTTTCAGGCAAAAAAAGCGATGAAGTAAAAAAAACATTATAGTTATATTGTACAGTAAAGGATTGATGTAAATGTTCCATATCAATTGGTAATGTGTGTTTGAGGTTTAAGTAACCGCGAATAATTTAGAGAGCCATATAGATAAAGGCAGTAAAGCTGCAATGATAAAAGCCAAAATCAAGGCATCGAAAGTTACGGCCCAGGCGGCATCCATCAAAATAAGTGAAATTACGCCGGCTTTTACTGCCCCTCCGATATTTTTACCAACAGGCTCTTTTATGGCTTTTAAAAGTGGCCTGAAAATCATAAAGGTAAAAGGAACCAGGAATAGCAGCGACCACAAGAACCTATCGTTTACAAAAGCAAAACAAGCAATTGCACAGATAACTATTGCATACAGGAAGGCGGCCAGATACAAGTTTTTAGTGTGACCCCCGTGAACTTCGCCACGGCTGGTCATGGTGATGGAGAAAATATAAATAACTGGAATAATAGCCAGATAGTGATGATTATAAAGCATTTCTGGTACAATACTCAAACCCAACAACAGGTTAAACCCGCGGCATAAGCCCATATTCAACGGTCCCAAAAAAGAATGGTGTTTGCCAAATTTATTATAAAGCAAAGCAAAAACAGCCACCAGGAGCGCCAATAATCCGGAAGTTAAACTATTTAAAGCAGCCAAAGCAATTCCGGCAAAAAGCAATACACTTCCTAATATGGTTGCATGCTGTAAACTGATTATCCCACTCGGAATGGCCCGTTCCGGACGTTCTATTTTATCCAGATCGGCATCAAAAACATCGTTAAAAACGATTCCTCCACCATATAAGCAGGCTGTTGATGCGGCCAAAAATACGATAGACAACCACGGAATGGAAAATCCATTGCTTAAAACTTCAGAAATAGCAATCCCCGCCAAAATATCGGCTACTGAAGTAACAATATTAGCAGGGCGCATCATGCGCAGATAGGTAATTATTTTTTTCAATATATTAACTAATAATGATAGATGATTTATCTGTTCTGGGCTGTTGTCCGCCACGTAAGATGGTATTTCCTTCAAATTTCTCGGTAAGATCTATCTGTGCGTTAAAATCGGCTTCATCCAGCTGCCCGCTCTGCGCAAAGGCTGTAATTGCATTGCGGTAAGTAACCAGCTCAATATCCTGATCGCTTAAACCACGCATTTTCATTAGCGCCGCAGTTTTTGGTACCGCTAATGGATCGCTAATGCCCCAATCGGCAGCAGAATTTACCATAATACGTTCTGCGCCATATTGTTTTACAATTTCTACCATCCGCTCGTTACCCATTTTGGTAAAAGGATAAATGGTAAAAGCAGCCCAAAAGCCTCTATCTAACACCTCTTTTACCGTCTCCTCATTATTGTGATCGATAATGATGTGATAAGGATCAAGGCCATGCTCCAAAGCAATGTCCATACTGCGCTGGGTACCTTTTTTCTTATCGCGGTGTGGCGTATGCACCTGTACGGGCATGCCGGCTTCTTTAGCAAGTTCCAGCTGCAGCCGGTAATATTTTTCTTCCGCAGCAGTCTGATCGTCGAAACCAATTTCGCCGATACCAACAACACCTTCTTTATAAACAAACAGCGGCAGTATTTCCATTACCTGTTCAGCCAGGCTTTCATTGTTGGCCTCTCTTGAATTAAGGCCAATGGTGCAATAATGTTTAATGCCAAACTGAGAAGAACGGAAGCGCTCCCACCCGATCAGGCTACTGTAATAATCTCTAAAACTATCCAATCCGGTACGTGGCTGCCCTAACCAAAATGCGGGTTCTATCAAAGCAACAATTCCTGCATCGGCCATTGCCTGGTAATCGTCTGTTGTTCTCGAAGTCATGTGAACATGTGGATCGAAGAACTTCATTCCCTTTACCGTACTGATATCAAAAGCTTCGGGCGCTCCCATCATTGCTTTATCTCTTTGTATTGAACTGCTACAACACATATCTTTATCTTAAATTTTTATGGGTTAAATGAATTCCAGTTTAAGCTTCCATCGGCCAGAGCCAATTTCAGTTCAGGAAAAGTACTAATATAATCTTTTGCCGGCTGGTAACCGGACTCCGAAATGGCTAGTGCAATGGCTCTTTGTTCAATCTGGTTGTAATGCTGCAAACCGGTTTTAAGGGTTTCAAAAATTTCGGCATTGGTAAATTTACCAACCAGGCGCCACAGCTGTGGGTGTACCTCCCTGCCGGCAGCCCAGCGTTCTTTTGCATAATCTACCAGTGTTAAAGCAAGCTGAAGATTGGCACGTTGATCTAAACCCGCAATAAGGCTGATATTTTTCTCCGTAAAAAAAGCTTTTAGCACCAGTTGGTTCCAGGCAGCTTCATCCAGGTGAGCTGCAGGATATGGATTATTTTCCATAATGGCTTCGAGCACAGAACCAATATTGCTCCTGATTCCTTCTGCACAACGTTTTTCCCAGATTTCGGGGTGGGACAAAAATGGGAGTGCCGAATACAAAGCAACAGCTTCATTCACCTCTGCTGACAGAAATAAACGGTTGATAGTTGAAAAGAACAGTTCTTTATCTCCCTGATCAAAACCTGCCAGTAACCACACTCGGGCAAGTCTGTCAATCGTCCAGTTACGGATGTAGCTAAAGCCTGCCGCTTGGAGTGCTTCTTGCTGATCATCGGTAATTGCAATTGGTAATTTGCCTGTTTTACGTGGCAGCATCACAAATACTTTAGCTAACTGTGCCGGTTGATCTGTAGCTAGTATAAAATCTTCCAGCCATTTTTCTGCGACTAAATTGATATTGTTCTTTACAATAGCCCCTATTATTTCCTTTACCGCCCTGATATGATCATCTCTCATAATAAAATATCTAATGGCACTTATGCGGTAATACCTGCAGAAACAAAATAGTTGATCAATAGTGCCCCTGCAATAATTAACAGACCAAAGAATTCCCTCGTTTGCTCAATGTAAGGTTTTGTGGCTTGCATGCTCTGCACGAGGCTTTCGCGTCTGTATTTGGTAATCCAATCGCGCACACCATCTTTTGCAAAGAACAGGATTGCAGCATAAATTAAGTAAAAGGCGGTTAAAAACAGATAAACAAAAGGATAAAATTTACCTGCTGCAGCTAATCCGCAGCATATTGCGGCACTTAAATAGATAGATACCCATAAAAAAGCATCGTTATCATTAAGGTTCACATAAGCAAAACCCAAAAATGAGATACAAAAAATAATGTTGAGAATAATTAAAAGCATTTTAAGTTATTTGGTTTTAAGATAAGCTAAATCGATTTCTCGATTCTTTTCATTGAAAAACAAAGTTATTTAAACTGAATGCTTTTTTTGCTTAAAATATGTAAATTATATACTGCTATAAAAGTTTTTTTTGATTAACTTTTTAATCTCCAAAAACGAGTTTTAGAATATTGCCAAGCACAGGATTGTGATCGTCGGCCCGCCAATTAATTAATAAATCGGTTTTAAAGGGCAGCGGGATAAACCGTAAGCCCGGACTTTGATGGTGCATATAAGAATCGGGTAAAATGGCTATTCCCAATCCTTTCCGTACAAGCGCAATAATCGTAGATCCAAATTCAGAATGCAGAAACACATCAGGAACAAAATCGTAAGATTTGAAAAGCGCCTGAATGATCTCGCTATAGCTACTGCCCTCATCCTTAGTGGGTAGAATAAACTTTTGCGCTTTAAGGCTTTGTGTAGATAAATCCTCAAATTTTGTAAAGGAATGTTCTAATGGCACCACCAAAGCCAGGTGATCGGAATATATTTTTTTTGATTTAATCCCCTGCTCACTGGTAATATCTCTGGTAATGGCCAGATCAATCTTATATTTTTTTAAAAAATCGAGTTGATTTTCGTATAAAACCTGCACCAATTTAATTTGAAGCTGAGGAAATGCCTGCGTTATCTTAGCCAAAATATTGGGCATGATAGAAGCCGATATGGAATCCGGGTGCGCAATGGTAATAGTTCCGCGTTCACCAAGATGCAGTTGTTTGGCAAACTGGTGAATATATTCGAGTTCACTTAACTCTACTTCCCATTTTTCTTTTAAGAATTTACCCGCTGGCGTGAGCTTCACATTACGTTTGTTACGTTCGAAAAGCTGCAAACCCAGTTCATTTTCGAGCGACTGAATCTGGCGGGTGAGTGCCGACTGTGTAATACTTACCTTTTCTGCCGTTTTCCAATAATGAAGTTGTTCTGCCAGGGCCAAAAAATACTTGATTCGTTGAAGATCCATTAATGCAAAATACGCATTAATAAATGATAAAATAGCATTTTATTACATTTAAAGACTTCTTACATTCGTGCCATGGAGCAGATCATCATTGAAAGGGTAATACCAGCTGATATTAAAAAATTACAGGAGATTGGGAGGACAACATTTTCTGAAGCTTTTGCATCAGTAAATAGTGAGGAAAACATGAAAGATTACCTCGAAAAGGGGTTTTCGGACGAAAAACTGAAAGGAGAACTGACTAATCAGGATTCTCAGTTTTATTTCGCGCTGCTTGATGGGGAAATTGTTGGCTATTTAAAGATCAACATTGGGCAAGCGCAAACCGAAAAACTAAATCCTGACGCACTAGAAATTGAGCGGATTTACCTTTTGAAAGCATTTTATGGTCAAAAAGTTGGTCAGTTACTTTATCAAAAAGCCATTGATATTGCGATTGAAATGCAAGCAAGTTATGTATGGCTAGGGGTATGGGAAGAAAATTACAGGGCTTTACGATTTTACGAAAAAAATGGCTTTACGCCTTTCAGCAAACATAAGTTTTGGCTTGGTGATGACGAACAAACAGACCTGTTGATGAAAAAAGAATTGGCTGACACGAACCAACTAAAAGCATCTTAATGGAAAAAAGAACTCTTTTTCTGATTTTACTGATCCTGGGTACCGCATTCTGGGGAATTTCCTTTTCTGTCACCAAACTTGCTATCGGGCAGTACCAGCCTGTTCTGTTTTTGTTCTACCGCTTTTTACTTGCCACGATGGTGTTATCGGTTATTTTTTGGAAACATGTAAAAAAGCTCGATGCCACCACTATAAAAAGAGGTGCTGGTTTGGCTATTCCGCTGGTACTGGGTATTTACCTGCAAACACTGGGCATTACACATACTTCAGCATCGCAATGTTCATTTGTAGCAGGTATAACGGTGGTAATGATTCCGGTGATTAAACTTTTTATTTACCGGAAACCTGCAGCACTAAAAATATGGATTGCCTCATGCACAGCGCTAACTGGTCTTTTTGTGATATCGGTTACTGATAAATTGAGCATCGGAACCGGCGACTTATATACCATTACCGGTGCTTTTTGTTTCGCCATATATTTAATCCAGATCGAAAAGGAATCGATGACGGGTGATATTATTCCTACCATTGTGCCCATGTTTGCCACCTGCACCTTATTAACTTTTGTATTAACGTTTATTCAGGAAAACCCTACCTGGATTCCTCAGCAAGAAACATTTTGGATTGGTATTATTTTTTGCGCACTATTTTCAACGGCCTACATGTATACCATATCGAATATTTCTCAAAAGTACATTAGTGCAGAAAGGGTGTCTATCATTTATCTTTTCGAACCTATTTTCGGAGCAATTGCGGCACATTTTATTTTAGGTGAAGCAATTACATCGAGGCTATTGATTGGTGGTGGAATGATATTTTTAGCCACACTGATCTCCGAACTTAAGTGGAGAAGGCCAGGTCAAATGGCAATATCAAGCCTATCGAAGTGGAAAAAGAATTAAGCCTGTTTTTGATGCCCGGTAAATGATCAATATATTAGTGTGATGGAAGCTATTGTACTGAACAGATCGCAGGCACGGAAAATCATTATCCATGCAGCAGGACTCTCAAAAAAAGCACAGTTTGGAACTGGTATTGAGGCAGTTTACAGTGTAATTGACCATTTGGGTTACGTACAGTTAGATACCAACTATGTGGTAGAACGTGCCCACCATCATACCATGTTTGCCCGTGTACCTGATTATCAAACAGAATGGCTTGCAGAACTTGGTGAACAGGGTGATATTTTTGAATACTTCACCTCTGACGCCGGATTTCTGCCCATGCACGATTTTCGCTTTTCATTACCAGTTAAAAAGGCATTTGAAATACGAGGCACTTCCCTTACGAAACAAGAATCGGATTTAATGAACCAGATTTTAGATCAGGTTGAACGTGAAGGGGCAGTAATGGTAGGCGATTTTGAGAACGACCGTACAGAGGCTAGTTCGGGCTGGTGGGATTGGCGGCCGGCAAAGATTGCGCTGGAAAGACTTTATCTGGAAGGCAAGTTAATGATCAGCCGCAATAGCGCTTTCCAAAAAATTTACCACATGCCTTTGGATGTAGTGCCCCATGATATCGATCAAACCATGCCAACATATGAAGATTATGCACGTTATGTGATCAAACGTACTCTCGGTGCAATGGGAATTTCTTCTGTAAAAGAAATGGCCTGGCGCTCCCGCCGTGTAAAAGGTAACCTGGTAAAAAAAGAACTGGAAAGGATGCTTCAGTCGGGAGAAGTTAAAGCGGTAATTGTAGATGGAGTGAAAGGACCATTATATATGCTTTCGGGCACCGATATTAATATTGATATAGCAGATGAGGTTTTCATTCTTTCACCTTTCGATACCTTGAATGTATTTCGCGCCCGTTTAAAAGATTTTTTCGACTTTGATTATCAGATTGAATGTTTTGTACCGGCTCCAAAACGAAAATTTGGTTATTTCTCACTCCCGATTCTGTCTGGAGAGAGATTTATTGCCAGGATGGACGCTAAAGCCGACCGCAAACAGAAAACACTAATCATCCATAATCTCCATTTTGAGCCGGTTGAAATTGATGAAAAAACTATTGATACGTTTATTCAAAATTTAAAGGAGTTTATCCTGTTCAATAAATGCCGGGATGTGATCTTTAAAAAATCAAATAATAATGATTTGCTGAGATCAATCAGCAAAGAATTTTCTGATCATTAAAGGCGCCAATATAATTTTCTATTATAACTTATTGTATTTACAAACCAGAATAAATTAAATGTCGATTATAGTAATTCACCAGGAATATAAGTGATATCCTTTATTCCTGGTGAATTAGACTAATATAAAATTGGTAAACAGGGCAAACATTTTGGATTTTTACCACTTAATGATGTGGTCTTATTTAAATTTAAGATTTAAAGAAACGATATTGGAGACCAAACTTGTTGAACGTGAATAGTGACCATACCTCAACTCGAGCATATTTAACCGCTGCCAGCCAAAAACACCCTTGGGCGGAGCAAAACGGATACCTGCGCCATAAAAATCACTGGTGAGTGTAGATAGGTCATAATCGCTGGTAAAATATTGTTCTGATGGCGAATGCTGGCCATAAGGTGCAAAGTATTTGGTTCCAACCTGGTTATTATACCGATAGAATGGGCTTATAGAAAAGAAGGAATTGATCTTAACCGGTATTTCAAGCTCTGCGGTATGTGCTCTAATGCCCCAGTTATCCATATAATAACGGTAAAAAGTGCGGATCACAAAACGGTCGTCCAAAAAGTAATTCATCCGCAGCCCAATAGGAAGTTTGTAACGCTTATCGGGTAAAGTTTCCGAGCGTAGCGAGCCATCCGTAAAATAATCACGCTGGTATTTTGTAGCAAGCAAGCCTTTCTGATAGGAAGGTTCTAAAATCAGCGAAGCCTGAAATTTCTGGTTGATCACCTGGGCCAGGGAGAAAGATGCGCTAAAGGAATTTCGTGGTGCAGTATCATACTGCTCTCCGCCCCTTCCGGTGTTTCCCGTTCGCAGTTCAATCGGCAGGATGACCGTCCACTGATCTAAAAATGCCTGCAACTTAAAGTCAAACTGTGTATTTTTGTCTTTTGATAAACGGGTTAAATTGAAGGCTGCTCCCATTGATTGGTAATCGAATTCTGTTGAATAAGATCCTGTGAAACCAAAGGAATTCCCGGTTTCTTCATTAGAATGTGTCCAGTTTAAAGAAGGATAAATACGGGTATCAGCAGAAGAGGCTGAAGAAATGGTACTTGGATCGATCTTATCAGAAGAAGCGGAAGTATAATGATCTACCCCAAGCTCGAACAGAAAAGTATTTTTTCTGCCCCTTTTATTGAATTTAGACATCTGCAGGTCGATAGTGTTGGCAAAATCGCTCAGTTTTTCTGTGCCTATCCCCCCTGTAACGGCAGAATTATTTCCATTTTGGTGGTAATATGCCGAAACCAGGTTAATCTCATCGATTTTGAGTTTACGCGACTGGTATTTACTGCTGTCTACTTTTGCAGGCTCAGGCCTGGTTTGGGCATAAGTGCTCAATATACCGAAGTACATAAAAAGCACATGAAGATATATTTTTTTCATTTTTTGATCCTTAAACTAGTTACAGCCACAACCACCACCGCTCTTGCCGCCATTGGCTCCCGATGCGCCTTCACGGTACAGCTGAAAACTTTGTTCAAATTTCTGGGCCTTTCGGGCCGACAGGATCATGTCGGCATCGTTAAGTTTACTTTTCTGATAAGGCTTTACGCTGCTACAGGCACTAAGCAAACTGCCCAGCGAAATTGCGGTAACCATCGAAAGGAAAAATGTTCTTGAAATTTTCATATTTATATCACATTAATATTGTTTGAGGTATATACCCGATCATTATCGTCGATCACAATACAGGCCACTTGTTTAATCTGGTTAATCAGCTCCAGCCCAATTTTTACGCCCATTACAACAACCGGGGTAGCCAGGGCATCAGCAAGCTCGGCACTTGGACAGATAATACTTACACTTTTTACGCCGCTTACCGGTAGCCCGGTTTTGGGATCTATGGTATGAGAATAGCGTTTGCCATTAATCGTCACAAATTTTTCGTAACTGCCTGAAGTGGCAATCGCCATATCGCTGATCTTTAGCGCAGAAAATGGCCTGTCGGTCTGTTCGGGGTCTGCAATACCTACGGTCCATGGGCGTCCATTGGCTTGGGTTCCCCAGGTAATCAGATCTCCTGCCGCATTCACAATTCCGCTTTTTATGCCGAGTTTTTGCAGCACCAACTTTGCTTTATCGGCTGCATAGCCTTTCCCAATTCCGCCAAAACCGATGCGCATGCCTTTATTTTTCAAAAACACAGTCGATTTTTCCTTATTCAGAATCACATTTCGGTAATCGATGAGTCCAACAGATGCCAGGGCGGTTGCTTCATCGGGCAAGCTGGTCATATTGGGATCAAAGTTCCAGAGTTTTTTATCTATCGATCCGTAGGTGATATCAAAAGCCCCGTCGGTAATTTCTGATATCCTGACAGACCGCTCAATAAGACTGATCACTTCCTCATCAACCTTTACCGGACTTAAACCGGCATGCCCGTTTATCAGGCTGGTTTGGCTGAGATCACTAAAAGTGGTGAGCAGGTATTCTATCCTTCGCACTTCATCTATTGCGGCATCTATGGCCACATTGCCTTCCTGCTCGTTCTCAGCAATCACAGTAAACTCAAACCGGTTTCCCATGAGTTTTAGTATCCGGTTTACAGAAACAGGTTTAGCCATTTTGAGCTTATTTTTTTAGTTTATCAATTTCAGAAACAAAAGCCTGCGGACTTTCATCAGGAAATCCATCCCAGCTTTTGAGCACCTTTCCATTTTCATCAACCAAGACAGTAAAAGGAAACTTACCATCTTTGTTATATACTTCTGCTAATGATTCGTTGAGTTTAATTTGTTCTTTTGGAAGCTGGTTTTTCTTCTGCCTTGGAAAATCTGCCCTTACCAATAAAAGATTGGCAGCGGCATATTGTTCAAAGCTTTCGGATTCTAAAATCTCTTTGCGCAGGCGGATGCAGGGACCGCACCAGTCTGAACCTGAAAAATTAATCAGGATTTGCTTATGTGTAATCTTTGCCTGTTTTTGCGCTTCAGTAAAGTTCCCCATCCACGATAAAGGAATAGCAAATAGCCCCAATAGGGCAACAAAAAGTAGTTTCATAATTTTTAAGAATAAACTTTTAAGGTTGTACCCGTAAGCTGGGTATTATAAACGGTTAAGATCGTGAAGCCGGACCATTGGTTACGGCCCCATTTTCAGAAAAGGTTGCGCCATGGTTGGGGCAGTAAAAACGGCTGTTTGCCGATTGATAAGTGAGGGTATAACTTTCATGGGTACAAGATCGCTGCACGGCAATATAGGCCCCCGCCTTTGTTTTGGCCACGATAACCCCATTTGATACTAATGACCCACCGTCGCTTAGCAGTGCTGCATTGGCAGCCAGGCTTAAATCGAGCGTAAAGTTTACGCCAGTGGGCCCGCTGGTATCTGCAGAACTGCTGCCATCAGTCTTTTTGCAACCGATACAGTTGATCAGGGCGAAAGTCGCGGCGCTCATCCCAATGCTGTTAAGAAAATCTTTCCTGTCCATATTCTTTTTATAGTTAAAATGAGCAATGCAATAAAATATTCAGTCAATATCCTGATGGATGGCCCTTCGTGATCGACGGGGATGAACTGAATAAAATCGTGTAAAAATTCTATCTATAAAAAGCTTTTAGGGTTCCGTTGGCTTTGGCTATCCTTTCATCGGGAATGGGGATAAAACCGATTGCTTGTAACAAAACTACAGACAAAGTCTGAAGACATTCTGAAGTTTTGAATCAAAATCTGTTAAATATTTGTTAATGGTTAAAGTTTAAAAACGGAGAAGAAAACTATGCAATCAGGCTTCCAGTTGGAAATGCTGCTCGAATAGCGATAAAGTCCGCTTCTTTATCTTTCGGCCTAACATTTTTTGTTGTCATTTTTTTTGGCAATATGCTATCTTACTTTCAAAATACACAGATTGTACCGAAGAACGATCTCAATCCCAAGTGGCAGGAGAATCAAAAAAACAGAATTAGGAAAGAACATATCGCACTACCAAACCTAAAACGCAGTGGTTTACCATTTACAATTACCTCTTTTGCATCCAGATCTATCCTGATTTCATTAAATTCAATATGACGTTCTCCCTGTGCACTTTTGCGGCGAACAACAGCCAATATTCTGGCATTGAGTTATGAAAGATGAAACGGCTTCGTCAGGTAATCATCTGCACCTAGACTCAAACCTTCTATCTTTTGGTCTATGGAATTTCTCGCAGATATAATGATCACCCCTTCGGTCCTGTTTATGCGTTTAAGGTAGTTCAGTAGCTGAAGTCCCTCTCCGTCTGGCAGCGTAAGATCGAGCAAAATGCAGTCGTATTCGTATGCCCCAAGTCTTTCCAATGCCTGAATATAGGTTGAGGCCATACTGCACAAATTACCTTCCGACAGGAGATATTGTGCTATACTGCGCTGCAAACCAGGTTCGTCTTCGATAATGAGAATCTTCAATACGCAAATATGTCATAAGATACTGAAGACATCTTGAAGTTTGATGCAAAAACAAAATGACAGCTGCTAACAACCTTGATACATGGCCTGATACGGTTTTTTTTCACAGTTGATTCGAAATTCTGTGTCCAAAATAACTTGAAAGAAAAGTAAATTACCGCTTGCAAAAATTATGCATGTCCGTCCTGAATTAAAATCAGCTAAAACTTCTAAATTAGCTTTATGGACACAAGTCAGTTATCCCGCCTCAGATTTGCTATCGAAAACTTTGTAATCCTTAGTGACGAAGACTGGTCGCTGTTAATCCCGCACATCAGTTACCTCAGCTTAAAAAAAAAGGAAAAGTGGATTTTGGAAGGAGAAAAGGAAAAGCATATAGGTTTTATCCTTGAAGGAAACATGAGACATTACTACATTTCGGACGGTGAAGAGCGGACAACCTATTTTTATTTTGAGAACGCACTGGTAAGCGCTTATTTTAGTGCTTTGAGTGCATCACCATCGAAGCTGACTATAGAGGCCTTAACCAGATGCGAGTTATTATCCTTTCCATATCAGGTACTTGCGTCTCTTTTCGAGCAGTCGCATGCCTGGGAGCGCTTTGGCAGAAAACTCGCCGAATATATTGCATTAGGACTGGAAGACCGAATGGTAAAGCTATTGGTCTTATCTCCGGAGCAACGTTACGCTGAGCTGTTAAAATCGGAGAAAAATAAAATTATCGAACGAATACCACAGCATTTAATTGCCAATTACCTTGGCGTAAGCCCGGTTAGCCTGAGTCGTATCAGGCGAAGAGTAAGCAGCAAAAAATAAGCCCTTAAAATTTTATTAGCTTTTGTTAACGTTCCGATAAGCCCGGACTGATGACATTTGTCTTATCAAAAAATAAATAACATGAAAAAACTGATCAGGGCAGAAGCCATCGTACCATTTCTGATTTCCTTACTACTCATCACCGCATTACCAATTCACATTTCCTGGTGGATGTGGGTTCCGATCTTCCTGTTGCCAGATCTGAGTATGTTGGGCTATCTGATTAATAACAAAGCTGGTGCAATCTCCTATAATATCTTTCACCATCAGCTATTGGCAGTTGTTATTGCAGGATTGGGTTATATTTTCCATCAGCCTTATATCGAACTAGCAGGATTGGTACTACTCGGACATAGCAGTCTTGACCGATTGTTGGGATATGGATTAAAGCTTGAAAACGGCTTCAACTATACCCATTTGGGTCATATTGGCAAATCTGAAAACAACCAGAATTAAAAATCTACGAACAGATCCATTACTGATCATTCCCTAAAGCTCATGGGCCGTTTTAAGTCTGTTGACTGTAGATACCCATCAGAGGGACTTGATTCAGAGTTGAAGTCAAAAATGTCGCGGAACTGATAACAGTTACTTACCAGCAGCAATGTTATAGAATTTCCGGCCAATTAAATTAATATGGTACCATCTGTTCTTTTTTTCTTTTAACACCTGGATTTTATTAATTTCTTATAAAAAAATCTCTAAACCTGTTTATATCATTTATATCAGGATAGTTTTCTCATTGAATATCGGATTGCCTGATAATATTATTCCTACACTATTGGTTTCACCCATTATTGTGTAACATATAGACCTTTTTAAAAGTCTTATAATAAAACTGTATTTTATGAAAATCAGCAATCATATACTATCATTTATAACATGTGTAATCCTCATTTTTTCATTCCGGGCGCCATCGGTGGCACAAACCCTTCCTTCTAAAAAGACTCCGACCACAAAACCTTTCTCATTTCCGCTACAGATGGAAATGCATGTACTTTCTGATCCGACTTCTTTTCCAAGCGGACAAAAATCTGTTCTGATATACGAGTTATACTTAACCAATTTCAGTACATCAGCTATAAGTTTGCGTGGTATTGAATTAAGAGATACTAATAACGAAAACAGCAGCCCCATTGTATCTTTTGATACGCTACAACTGCATAACATGATCAAAATTTTAGGTGTAAATGGCTCAAAGGATAATCTTACTACTATTGTAGGTGGTCAGAGCGCCATTGTATTTATTGAAGCAAAATTAAACAATCCCCTTTCTTTTCCCGACAAAATAACACATCGGGTAATCACAGAGAATGACTCTTTGGACGGGGCAGTAGTTTTTACCCATAAAAGGAAACTTCAGATACTTAAGCCACCCGTAAAAGGTACCGATTGGATCGCAGCCGATGGTCCTGGCAACAGCGTTGATAATCATCATCGGAGAGGCGTTATTATCCTTAACGGGCGGGCGGTTAATTCAAGAAGATTTGCAATCGACTGGAAAAAGGTTAAGGATAGCCTGTCTTTTTCCGGCAATCCGCGTGATGTACATTCCTATTTTTGTTACGGCGAGCAGGTTTTTGCGGTTGCTGACGGAAAAATAATCGCTGCAAATGACGGCTTACCTGATAATATTCCGGGTCACGGAAAAGAATTCCATCCTGCTGTGCCACTAACTTTCGGGAAACTTGCCGGTAACAACATAGTGATTGAGCTGGGTAATGGTCAATATGCGCATTATATGCATCTGCAGCCGGGCAGTGTACGCGTCAAAGCAGGAGATCATGTCCGGAAAGGAGAAATACTAGCCAAAATTGGCAATTCCGGAGATGCGCGTGAGCCACATCTGCATTTCGAGGTTACAACTTCCCCTATGCTACTTAAAGGAGAAGGATTACCTTATTTAATTGATCATTACCGCCTGGGGTTTAAACAAGGTTTTACCGAAGTTCACAACAACGAATTGCCTAAAGAGAAAGAAATCGTTGCTTTTAGGGAATAAAACTTAAGAAGATAATATAACCTTTGCAGGAAGAATGAATGCTATAAAATGCTGTCAGTTCTCCAGAAAATGTAACAGTTGTTGTTTTCCATTTCACATCGGCTTTGATAAGATGCACCATTCGTTTCCGTAATTCGTAGGTCCATTAGAACAAAATACCCGGAAAGAGCCTTAAACCATAATCTGCTGAAAATAAAAAAAGGGCTGCTTTTTAACGAGCAACCCTTTAAAAAACCGACCATGAATCTGACCGGTGAGGCATTAAAATAGAAAAAAAATCGCAAGTATATATTTACAACAAATAAATCAAGCTAGGGGAATAAAATTTGTAAAAGTAAATACCAGCATCAGGTCAAATTCAACTATGAGCGCAAATGGATGTGAAAACATCATTCGGAATTGCCGGAACAGCCACCCCGAATGATGTTAATGACACAGCCTGATCAGCCGGAAATCATCAATTATTATTAATATTTGTAACCATTGGTACAATCCGAAAGTTCGCCATGAAGAGTTGAAATTGCGGCAATGCTTTCGAAGGGAAATTTTGATAATAATTTACAAAGGCCACGCCCGAATTTACACTTGCGTTATCCGTGATATAGCTTTGCAAAGTACCTAAAGGAAGTCCTCCGGAGGTAGCCTTGAAATAACTTAAAGGTATGGTAACGGTTTGCCATTGGTTATTAAAATTATAAGAAGCGGTTGATAAACCAGCCCACCAGCCAAAATTGTTGCAAGTATAAGAGTTAGCGCCCCCATTGGAAATATTCATCCTGTAGGAGATTACACCCGAAGTCCAGGGTTGATTCATGTACAATTCAAACTGGATACCCAGGTTGTTCATCTGCGTTGTGGCCACTATCTGATTTGCCGAATTATCAATCACCTTTTGCAAGGCCTTAACCATCTGGAAACGTAAAAACCCTGTATTGTTCTTGTCATCGTTGCCTGTGCCAACCGCTATATCTTTAGCCGCTGCCGGAATAGCAATAACATTTTGCGGATTATTGGCCAGTTTGGTAGCCGCCGCAACATTAGCGCCTGATATTGTGGTATAACCAGTTCCTCCTGTTTGAGGTACCTGTGCATCGGTTGTTGTTTCCATAAACATCCCTTCCCTGTAATACATGTACGGAGGAGTAGAGTATACAGTTCCATCAATTGTCAGGCTAATTGCGCCGCTTTTATTCATATCGACATTGGCAGGCACAGTAAAAGCGATGGTGGTATCGGTTTTCGCAGCTATTGAAACGGCCAGACTGCCCGGCATCTCCACCTTAGTGGTATTCTTGAGATTTTTTCCACTTACAATCACCATATCCCCGGGAAACGGCATAGTAGCCGAAACGCCATTGATAGCAGGAATACGATTTATATCCCGGAATACAAAATGATTATAAACTGCTTCACCATTTTTCGTAACGATACGGATGGTGTTCCGTACAGTAGTATCGGCAATATCGCCGCCGGTTGGAAGGACAGCTGGTATAGAGAATATAATGTTGTTATCGGTAACATTTGCCGCCGAGAAAGATGTAGCAACGCCATTGCAATAGATTGCGCGCAGCCCCGAAAAACCATGCCCTTGCAAACGCACCCACGCGCCTAGATTAGAAATGTTGATCTGCACAGTAGGATTCGGGTACTGATTAGTCCATACTCCGTCAATCTTTATATCAGCTGTGTTTTGTTTTTTACAGGATGACAGCGCAATACAGGAAAGCAATATGATGCCCATCCCCCAAATAAAATATTTTATATCGATAGCTCTTTTCATAATTATAAAGTTTAAAATTTGTAAGGAACAGGTGCGTCGTTCAAATTGGGGTCACTATTAATTTCAGCGGCCGGATAAGGTAAGGCCCAGATGTTCGACTTGGACCCAATAGCATGTACATAAGAGCCCGCAGGAACGTTATGCACCACCTGCTGTGAAATATAACCAGCCTGAACCCGTGGAGAGTTATCCCAGCCTGCTGTATTAGGAAACTTTGGCGGGTCATAGGTGTACGAATAAGAAGCGTAGTTTGTAAAACTGGTTGTTGGGTCACTGTTTTTCAATTTGTTGTTTAAAAAGTTAAGTGTCCAGTCCATATCGTAAAACGAGCGCCTCACCAGATCAGGCCAGTAGGTCATTTCATAAAACAACTCTTTACGTCGTTCTAATAACAAATCATTTCGTGTAACTAACGTATAAGGCTGATAGCCTGTTGGATTGAGGTAAAAAGCACGTTTTCTAACCTTATTGAAATTTTCCAGCGCTGTTGCATCTGATGTTTGTGTTGCAGTCCCCATAATGGCTTCCGCATACATCAGGTAAACTTCCGACATCCGTAAAGCGGGTGATACCAAACCGCTGTTTCCTGCTACTGCTGCACCATCGGTATCTTTGTTGCTTCCTACAACAAATTTTTTGATGTTACATTTGGTTTTGGAATTAGATGGCACTGTAAAACTGCCTGCTGCCAGCTGTGTACCCAGGTAGGCATAGTTTTGCCCTGGTATAAAAACGTTACCGCGCAATCGCGACTGCGCGCCGTCCTGAACCAGCAACCGGAGCAGGTCATAAGAAATAAATACATTGCTTCCGCCGGTAAGGTTACCGGTTACATCACCGTTAAAAGAAAGATTATTTAATACATTTCCCAAGCCGTAATCTGCAGCGCCAGGTAAAAATTGATAGCCAAAAAGCACTTCTGCATTGTTATTGGTTTGTACTTTCCATATATCTTCATAATTATCAAGCATTTTATAAGATGACAGATTAATTACGTCCAGACAAGACTGCTTCGCCAAATCAAAATATTTCTGTGCCATTTCCGCATTGCTGCTTACGCCATTTCGCTTTAAATATTCGCTTGAAAACCGATTTCCCATAGCATAATCCGCACCGGTAAGCAGTACTCTGGCAAGCATAGCCTCTGCACTGTATTTGGTTACCCGTCCTTTGCTATCTGTAGCGGGCAGGGTTTGAGCGGCAATCGTCAGATCGTTAATGGCATATTGCAGCACATCTTCAAATGAATTAGGAGGCAGCAACGTATTCAGTACATATTTTCTTGGATCATCGATAATTGGCACATCATGCCATAACATAGCCAGATACCAATAAGAATAGCCCCTGATGAAGCGGGCTTCTCCCTCACAACCTTTGGCCCGTGTTGCGTCTACACCGTTGGTTATACTCAATGGTACATAATCATTTATAATGTAGTCTGCTTGAGTTACCGCTACATATAACGATCCCCAGGTTTGAAATAATTCGTTAAAGTTAGAATTTTCGGCAAATAAAGCTAAAGCAGAAATTGTGCCCGTAACCCCATCAACATAAACATTATTTGCCCGCCCCTCTGTAATGGTTCGCGCATAATCATTAAATTTATTCCATGGCGTTGCATACAGGAAAGCCGTGGTTGCCCGAAGATCTTCAATTGTTTTAAAAGAGTTGCTTACCTGCTTTTGTGTATCAGAATGTACTTCCAGGTATTTTTTACATCCGGAAAAAAAGGTAAGCCCCAGTGTACATAGAAGTGTAATAAGTATATTTTTATTTTTCATGATAATAAGGGTTAAAAGTTCATATCCAAACCAAATGTGTAAAAACGGGATGAGGGTATTCTACCGCCATCTACACCATAAGTGAGCATATTTTGACCGTTAAGTGAACCCACTTCCGGGTCATACCCACTATATTTACTGAATGTGAAGACATTTTGCAGGTTAGTATAAACACGTACGCTTTTAATAAAGAACTTTTCCAAAAGCTTGGTAGGGAACTTGTAGCCTAGTGAAACGTTTTGAAGTCGTAAATAAGAAGCATCTTCTACATAACTATCGCTAAAAATGCTATTATTCGTGTTTTGAACAGACATTCTGCCTAAACTGGGGTTTGCTCCCGGCAACACGTAAACATTCCAGATATTGGTATTTGCCGAATTACCGTCTTTGTAACCTAATCTGGCATAGTTGGTTACAATTTCACTAACATTGGAAAGACTTCTGGGATCGTCAGTCCGGCTTCTAAGGATATTGAATACCTTGCCACCAACAGATCCGTTAAAGAAAAAGCTGAAATCAAAATTCTTATAAGAAAAGCTGTTGGTAAGGCCAAAAGTAAAATTCGGAAATGGGCTACCCACATTGGTAATATCTCTCTCATTAACAATACCATCATGGTTAACATCCGCAAACAGCAAATCTCCTATGTAAGTTGATGTAATCAGCGTTGGATCGTTGTTATTGATTATGGTACCGGTTTTATATTTAAAAGTTGGGGTAATTACGGTGCTTGTACCATTGCCATTATCTTTCAAAAAGTCAGCGGCGGAGTTAATACGCCCGATCATTTGATAAGCATAAAACTGGCTTACCGCACTTCCTGCACTTGTAGAGGTGATGATATTTTTTCCGTTCGACGTATCGTACATTGGAATGCTCGCTGTAGCAGTATTCATGCGGGTAACTAGGTTCCGGTTATAGGTAAAGATGGCCGTAGTTTTCCAGCTGAAGTTATCCCTGGTAATATTCCTTGTATTTACAGTAAATTCGAAACCCTTATTTTGAAGGGCGCCTATATTATACCAGGGTGCTTGCGCAGAGCCGGGAATGTCAGATGTACCGGTAAAGGCAGGCAGACTTAACCGAAGAAGCAAGTCGTCGGTCTTTTTAATGTATGAATCAAATACCAGTTCAACCCGGTTATTTAATATCGTCAGGTCCATACCTGCATTCCAGGATTTTGTAGTTTCCCAGGTCAGGTTAGGATTTGAGATATTTGCGGTTTGTAAACCGGTACCCTGACTATTAGTACGTATATTGGACAGGTTACTGTCATAGGCAAAGGCGGCTACATTTGAGTTACCCACAATACCGTAGCTAAGCCTTAATTTGGCGTTGCTGATGGTTCCCTTAAGCGACTTGAAAAAAGGCTCTTCAGAGAGACGCCATGCTATTGCTGCCGATGGAAAAGCGCCCCACTGCTGACCTGGAGCAAAATTTGACGAGCCATCCCAACGCATCGTTCCGGTAAACAAATACCTATCTTTGTAATTGTAAGTAGCACGACCAAAAAATGACATCAGCCTGGAGTTATATCCGCTTCCATTGTTTGTGGCGTAATTAGCATCTCCTGCGTCTAATCCTGTAAGTTCGTTAGAGCCATACTGACGGCTCCCGGTCAGGTAATCGCCTCTCCTGCTGATCATCTCCTGCCCAAGCATTAAACTTGTACGATGATTTGCACCAAAGGATTTATCTATGTTCAGGATATTCTTCCATCCCAGGTAAAAGTTATACGTTTTATCGTGTTTGTTTTCTGTATTGGCCTTGATTGACGCGCCGAACTGGTAGGCCGGCAAAAACTGCAGGAAATTATCTGTGTTGGCATCAACATTCACCTCGGTTCTGAAATTGATTCCCTTTGCCGGAAGCAATTGCAAATACAAATTACCACGGGTATCAAAACGCTCCCTGGTCCGGGTATTTAACATCGCTAACGCAACCGGATTTGAAAAACCAAGGGTATTGGCATCAAGGTCTGAAGTTGGACCGGCAAATGAACCATCGGCATTACGAATCGGAACTGCCGGACTTTGAAACAGCGCATTACCTACTGCTCCGAATGTGGAGATCGCTGTGCTTTGCTTATCCTGAGTAACATTGACCGTAGCGCCTATTTTGGCCCAGGGCTGAATTTCGTTATCCATATTTACACGGAAAACAAACCTTTTATAATTAGCACCCAGCACAATGGCATCCTGGTTCAAATAACCTCCTGAAACGCTATAGGTAGATGCCTTATTACCACCGCGGACAGACAAATCGTAAGATTGCATAGGTGCAGTCTTAAACAATTCTTTCTGCCAGTTAGTGCCTTCGCCAAGATACTCCGGAAAACTAAAGTCTGCTCTCCGGCCATAACCAAGCACATCCGAAAAATCATTGTGGTGTTGCGCGTATTCGCTGAGGTTCATCATATTGATAAGCTTCGGCAGCTTTTCAAGCCCATACCTCGCATTAAAACTTAGAACAGGGCTGGCGTTCTTTCCCTTTTTCATGGTGATCAACACGACTCCATTAGCCCCTTGAGATCCATATATAGCAGTGGCCGAAGCATCTTTTAAAACTTCAACACTTGCGATATCATTCGAGTTGATGCTGGCCAAGGGGTTAACATCGTTGTTTCCTGTTCGCCCGCTGATGATCACCCCATCAATCACATAGATGGGCTCGTTGGTGCTGTTAATGGAATTAACCCCACGAATCTGGACAGAACTTCCGCCACCGGGTACACCGGAATTCATCGTGCTTTGCAGTCCCGCTATCCGCCCTTGTAAGGCCTGATCCAATGTAGTGACCACTGAGTTAGCAAACACGTCCGACCCGATAGAGGATACAGCGCCGGTCAAATCGCTTTTGCGCATCGTGGAATACCCCACCTGTACCACTACTTCGTCCAGGTTCTTTACGTCCGCCTTTAACTGCACATCAATTACCTTTTTATTATTTACGGTGATTAATTGTGCAACAAAGCCTAAAGAAGAAAATTTTAAGATAGCCCCTGGCGGAACCGATATTTTATACACACCATCCTGATTGGTAGTAGCACCTTTTGTAGTGCTTAACTGCGATACTGAAACTCCGGGTAATGCCCCCCCGGCTTTATCTGTCACACGGCCTGAAACCGTAATTTCTTGCGCTGCTACAGACAAAGAGAATAGCAGGATAACGATAAAAATGGGGATTTTAGTAAAAATTTTAGTCATTCTCATTATTAATTGGTTTTAAATCAACTACCAGGTTGTTCATACGCCATCCAAATCCAGACTATAAATTTTGGGCTAATATCAACTACATACTTGGCAGACGAACTATTTGGTTATTTAGAGAGCAAGAAAGCAAATACCGACGGTCGCATTTTTTCTTGTCTTTTATTGCCTCAAAAGTAGAAACACACATCCGTCTAAGCTTCGACAATTGAATAATATTACAAGACAAATGTTCAACAAATGAACATATACCGCCTCTCAAGCTATGATTATAAACGATTTTTTATTTAAAATTTGCTTTTCTCCACTTTGACAAAGTTGATTTGGTGACAATTCAAAAACCAGTTAACGGAGATATTGGGTTAACATCTCTTTAATTAGGCCAACTGCAAGGAAGAATGCCATTGAAAAGTTATTAACCTGAGTTCGGTTAATGTTTATTCATACTGACTGATTTTAAGCCGTTAAGTTAGCGCGATTGCCTTAAGGCTTTATCAAAAAGATTTAAGCTGGCTCCGCTAAACAATTATATTTTGATACATCGTCATCCCCAATTTAATTGAGAATTCTAATGCGATTGCAAAGCAATTTAAGATTAGCGTCGCTGAACACCGCGTGGTCCATCTGCGCGAGAATGACCCAGAGCAAAATTAAATTCCGGCCGCAACTGCTAGATTTTACTTTTGATACGGCCTCATGTTTCCTGCTATTAAGCTCCAGAAATAAATTACCTTGATGAGCCCGCATTAGGGCTTGGTTTACTTCGTAGCTTTCAGCTGCGCTACAGGTCTCGGGATGACGGCTATGAACGAAAATGTCTGTAGTAGCCTTTTAGAGGAATATTAATAACAGAATTGAGGTTCATATCATTTCCAAGCGAATATGTTTTTGAAAAGTTACTAGGCCAATCTTTTCGTTTTAGTACTTGTTACTACCGATCTTTTTGAAGGAAAAACAAAGTGATTTGTTCAGTAAATCTTGAATAGATAGTCAGGATTTGAGAAGACAATTTTTTTGAACTTAATCATTTGATCCGGATCATAATATTCCCTACATTCCAATTATCCGACCGGATAATGATTATAATTTCGTTAACGCTTTCAAAACTAAGGCCAGAATATCCATCCTGGCCATTGATCTAATCATTAACTATACTAATCTTAATATTACCTGAATTACTGAATCGTTTTTTTTATCCAATTTTTGATGATCAACAATGCATCCTCAGAAAAACCAGTTTTAATTTTTGAAATTTCGGCATTATCACACGTTACACAGGCTAAAAACAAATGATTTAAACCAGGCAACTTCATTGTGGTTACTTTCTTATTTCCTCCCGTTAAAGAATAATTTTTCCAGTTAGACAAATTCTCATCCGCGGCTACCATCAAATCCTTATCGCCGTTTAAAGCCAGAATAGGCACTTTAATTTTAGCTATGGTTCTTTTGGCATCATACTGAATAAAATAGCGGTACCAGGGCCCTGTTGAGTTGTTAATAAAACTATATACCGGGAATCGGAAATGATCGAACTGTATATTTAAAGTTTTGAAATAAATATCATCCTTTAACTTCCAACGTTTGTAAGCGTCATTTAACTTCACTTCCATACTATCAGAATTCGCATATCTTAATGCAGTTTCAAACATGATGCGATTGATATCATTCGAACGTTTTTTATCATAGTCGGGCAAGGCCGAGTGGGCAACCAGGTCTTCGTTCTGTTTGATCTGGGCATCAAACCCGCCCATGGCCAATCCGGCCAGACTGATGAGAAACTTTACCTCTTTGCTCCTCGCAGCTGCAAGCGATATTACCGCTCCACCTTCACTATGCCCCATTAAACCAATCTTCGCACGATTGATATCCGTTCTGGTGTGCAGATAGGTAATGGCAGCTAATGCATCGTCGGCAAAATCTTTTGTAGTTGCAGTTTCATAGGTGCCGTTAGTTTTGCCTGTTCCGCGGTCGTCGGTTCTAAGAACTGCAATGCCATTTTTATTAAGATAGCTGGCAATTTCCAGAAAAATTTTATGCCCCGCCATGGTACCGTCCCGATCCTGCTTTCCGGTTCCAGAAACAATCACAACTGTAGGGAAAGATTTTTTTCCTTCAGGTTTACTAAATGTGCCTCCGAAAGTAATTTTTCCATCTGTACTTTTAAATGTTACGCTGTCGCAAACAATTTTTGTTGTTTGCGCAAACGAAACCATATTACAAAGCAGGGCAAAGCCAAAAATTAGTTTGCTTATCATTTGATTGCTTTTGTGCTATCTACCATCATTGAAATTTCATCAGCCAGTTGCGTTGCGCTTCCATTGAAGCCAGTTGACTGAAATCTAATAATACCATTTTGATCAATAACAAGCTTCTGTGGAATACCTGAGATTTTAAATGCTTTACAATATCTGTCCAAAACCTCGCCGGTAGCTTTACCATCTGCTGCCATATTATCGAACAATACATTGAAAGGGTAATTATTTGACTTAATATAATCAGAAACTTCCTTTTTATAGCTGTCGCCCCTTTCTTCAGTATCTACAAAATAGAAAACCACATTAGGGTCTTTGGCATATCTATCAACGGCAAGCTTCATTCCCGGAAAAGACGCTTTGCAGGGAATACACCAGGTTGCCCAGAAATCCATCACCACGGTTTTACCTTTTAAATCACTTAATTTCACAATTTTTCCTTTCAAATCCTGCATGGCGAAATCTACCATGGGCGCCTCAATTTTATGCCTTAATATTTCAGCCTGCATTTTTTTGCTTCCAGTAGAGTTTTTAAGACCTTCAAGATAAGTGTCAAATCCCAATTCACTACCTTTGGCTTTTATATATGAAGACTTCAACAAAGCAATCATTTCTGTACTCGCCTGATTTTCATAAATGCTTCTTTCCAATAACACTGCGAGCCTTTTATTTTCTTTTAAATGATTTAGTGTTATGGAAAGTTCATTATTAAATGCGGCGCTCTTATAGCCTAAAATGGGTTGTGCAATACCGGCATACTTTAAAGCAACCGGGTATTTTCCTGCACGATTTAAAAGATGAATGTGATCAGTAGAAATTTGCGTTGCCAATGCGTTATTGACCATTCCGACCCATTCTTTATTAGATAAATAACCATATTCTTCTGGCTTATCTGATCTGATAAACTCCAGTCTCTTCACTAGCTTTTCCGAAATTTGAAGTAAGGTTTTTTCATCTACTTCTTTTCTTTTCAATGGAATATCTACAATTTTATAGTAGAGAAAGTTAACCATTCCAAAAGAAAGTCCATTTAAATATTTATCCAGGTCAGCATAATTTTTTTCAACGTAGCTACTAAAAATAATAATGTTTTGTTTAATGACATCGTAATTGATCCGATTCTCTTCATTAAATGTTTTATTTGTTCCGGTCTCTGGAAAATCAGCTAAAAACTTTTTAAACCCAGCCAGCATTACATTCATATCGTTGCCTCTGGGTATGGCTTTAAAAGCTGCTAATCTTGCTAAACTGCCGTTGGGAAATTTCTGCATCAGTGCTTTATCAACCGAATCGGCTGTTGTTTTATCCTGAAGTATTCCCGACAAAATCTTTCTGGCATTTAGTAAATCGCTCTCTGTTGCTTCAGCTCGTTTCAGATAAGCTAAAACCCGTTGTAACCTGGGAAATGCATCATCTTTAAATGTTGCTTTAGCAGCGAGCGCGTATGGATAAACCAAAACTGATTTCGATTCTTGATTATATGAAATTTCCTGGTTTAACCAATGGTAGGTCGCCGAGTCAGAAATGCCTTTAAATTTTATATAATTTGGTATATCCATTCCATATTTTGGCGATCGCGACAATCCCCAGCCAGCGTATGCTCCTTTCGCCATCAAACCTTTCCTTTTCTTATCATGCATCATCAGAAAATATCCCTGATCGCGATTGTTATCTACAAGCGTATCCGACTTAAATTTAAAGGCCAGCAAACCACAATCTTTTGGAACGATTATGGAAACACTCCAATTATTTTCAAAGCCGGTCAACGTAATATCTTTGGCGTACCATTTATAATCCTGATAACTATACATTACTGCCGAAACAGCTTTACGACCTTTTAACAAGGTTTTACTTGCATCATATTCAACTTTAATCGTGTCGCCATTGTTCACAATTTCAGGAACTGATCTAAAATTAGGTTTTGTTTGGGCTGAGGTGGTATTAAAAAAAAGGAAGACCACACTTAGCACAACAAGGGATTTTATTTGTTTTTTCATCTGCGTTTGATCTACTGCCAGGCTTTCACCCGGCAGTAATTTATTATGGTGTGTTGTGTTTATGGATTTTTCTCCAATTCAGGATTTAAATTGGTCAGGTATTCGGCTATCGGAAAGACATAACGATTGCTGTTTGGTGCCAAAGTATAGGTAGTACCATTTACTGTGCGGGTATAAGTTTTTTGGAAAGCAGTTTCACTTTTTAAACGGCGCATATCCCACCAGCGTAACATACGGCAGAAAAACTCGCGTCTGCGTTCATCAATCACTTTGTTCAAAGCATCAGCCGCAGATGTTGCGGTAAGTAAAACATAATCAGCCGGCTTAAAACGCTTAACCCTTAAGTTATTCACCCAAAGCATAGCATTGGTGGCGTCGTTATTTCTTGCATAGTATTCCGCTTTGATCAACATCATTTCAGGCACATTGGGTCCAACATTCCGAACCTCCCCAATCCTGGCTTCTCTATAGCCATAGCGGCCTGTATAAGTTGATGATATAGTTGATGCAGGAACGGTAAATAAAGCATATCGTTGATCTGTTGTGCCTAATACCGCTAACAGATCATCACTTAATCTTAAAGCTGTTGGCGAAAAGCTAAAGGGATTACCAAAAGCTGTTTTAGATAATAAAATCTCCGGATCAACAATGCGGCGGGGGTAATTGGCACTGCTCACACTGGTTAATGCACCTAAATCATTCAAAGTATTGCGTAACGACAAAGCTAAATCTGCATAACGATTTGCGTTTGAATAATCGTTCATATACAAATAACAACGGGCCAACTCACCATAAGCACTTACTTTTGATGGCAGAGTATTATATGACTGAGCCGTTGGCAGTGCAGGAATAGCACTGGTTAAGTCGACGATAATTTGGTTATAAACCGCCTGGACGGAAGCGCGGTTTAAATTTTGGCTAACCGTTTGTGTAAGGATTAGCGGCACACCTAAATCTGTTGCTGCTGTTGCGCTATTATAAGGTTTGGCATAGGTATTAACTAATGCCAGATAGGCATCGGCACGATGTACTTTCGCCTCGGCTGTCATTTCCGCTTTTTCTGCGTCAGTCCCTGTTGCCGCCGGTAACTCCGAAATAATGGTATTGCAATATAAAATGTTATTGTACATTCGGTTCCAGTTATCGTCTTGCTCATATAATGTACCCAACGTGTAAATAACAGGTTTCCAGGTGTAAGAATTAATATAATAAGCATAGAATAAACTTCCAGAAAGGGAGTTGATTTGGGCTGCATCAACAATATTGATGTCATCAGATGCAAGATCAGCCAGGTTTGGATTAGATTCAAAATTACTCGTTCCGTTTAACAGGTAGCGATAATTGATTGCCTGATTTGGAACTAGGCTCCCTTGAGTCTTAATATCGACATATTTTTTGCATCCGGTGATGAGCGTAGCGCCAATAAAAACAATAAATAGCTTATATAATGGTTTCATTTTGGTTTCGGTTAGAAGTTAACATTAAGTGAAAAATTATAAGAAACTGTTGCTGGTAAACCCAATGATGAGGAGCTTAATCCGCTGGTAAAATCAGGATCTATTCCTTCCTTATTAGCCGTCCACAATAAGCCTATATTACGAGCTGAAAATGCAAAATTTGCCCCCTTAACCATTTTGGATATACGCTCAACAGGTATCTTGTAAGATAGTGAAAGCTCCCTTAAACGAATATAATCTCCTTTTAAAACATTAATATCTGATTGCTGGTAGCGCGTTAAACTAACTGTTGCAAAGGTACCGGCAACACTAGGAACTGAAGTAAATTGTTCATCCCCGGCTTTTTGCCATCGTTTGGCAACATCTTCACTTAAATCATACACTACGCCCGCTCGTGATGAAGGGTATGAACTGATTGTAGGTTTTAAGAACACATTTCCGAATTGATAGGTTGCAACAGCCATTAAAGTGAAATCTTTGTAACGGATAGATTGTGTATAACTACCAAAATGGGGTGCTGTCGATCTACCGGCATAAATCAGGGCATCAATTGAGTTTAAGTTTACATTTGGTGCAATTTTATTTCCGTTTTGATCGTAAATTAAAGTCATACCCGTCGCATCTAAACCTGCATTACGATAAACTAAAAGCTTATCTGTTGGGTAACCTGCAATTAATGTACTGTAAGCTGGATTTGAATAAAATGACGATGTAGGTATAAATCGGGTATCCTTCACATCATTGGTATTGTAGGCGTAGGTCAACCTTCCGTTAATATCCCAATTTTTAGCCGTATAAAAAACACCTCCAAGAGATAAGTCAACCCCTCTTCCGTTTAATTCACTGGTATTACGTATTAAATTGATTACACCATAAGTTCCGCTGATTGGAAAATTGTAAAACAAGTCAGTACCATGCTTGCGGTAAACCTCAACCGATCCGTTAATTCTGTTTTGTAGAAAACCGAAATCCAAGCCTAAATTAGTAACATAAGTTTTTTCCCAGCGCAATTCAGGGTTTGCCGGAGCGATGATACTTGAAATACTTAAACCAGTAGTATTATCAACCCCACCCAAAGCAATATTTGTAAATGGATAAATAGAAGTCGAAATATTACCATTCACCCCATAAGTTGCCCTCAGACTGAAGTTAGAAATCCATTTCACATCCCTCAAAAATGATTCCCTTGCAGCATCCCATTTTCCTCCAAACGAATAGAGCGGAGTTGCTCTGAATTTACGATCAACTCCAAAGTTATTGTAATCATCATATCTTACACTTGCAGAAACCGTATACTTAGATTTATAAGTGTATGCCCCGTTACTATAATAAGATAAGTATCTTCGGGTTTTATCCTGCTGACTTGGATTGCCCCCCAAATTATTCGTAAAACCGAAAATATTTGTATACGGTGTAAAGAAATTTACCGGACGCGAAATACCGGTTCCCATATTATAGCCATACAGCGTAGACAAACTTTCACCCTGCTGTGTTTGTCTGATTTCTGAACCAGCAATTGCATTGATCTGATGATCAGCACCTAATGTTGTATCGTAATTTAATTGCCCCCTAAGTGTGTAATTATTCGTAGTTCCATTGCCTGTATTGTAAATCCCGCTTCCACCAGATAAACCCAAGCTATTAATCGCTTTGCCAGATGTAGGTATTGGAGTAAAGCCATTTAAAAAATCGCGATAGTAATAGGTATTATCGTTATAAAAATTTCTACTTGTGGTAAAGCTACGCTCGGTATTAAAAAAGGCATTGGCTGAAAGGCCCTTAACAATAGGTACATTGAGATTGAAGTTTGCAGAGTAGTTATTGTCTCTCTGACTATTATCAGCATTATCAATTTCATCCAGCGCATTGTAACCCCAATTTAGAAAGCCACTTGGGTATAAGGTGTTCAGCCAGCCCGTATAATATTTTTTTGAGTAAGAAACACGGTTGCCGTTACTATCAACAATTTGATTGTACGGCATAAATGTTGCCAGGCTTGGATTAAAAAGACTGCTTAAGCTAACGCCGTTATTTTTATAATTTAAAAAGGACCCTTTTAGATTTGTAGTTAAGGTGGCAGTTTTAAATAACTTAAATGTATTGTTTAAAGTAACCGTAAGGCGGTCGCCGCTATTGCCTGTTGCATAAGGATTTTCCTTTGAATAAGATGCCGAATAGAAATAACTGGAGAAATTATTACCCCCACTTATTGAAAAGTTATAGTTTTGAGATGTTGCAGGTTTTAACAAATATTGTTCAATCTGATCCCTGCTATCTCTTGTAGCATATTGTTCAATCATACTATTATATGCTGCCTGCGTAATTGTGCCTGCCCTGAGTTTGAAGGTCAAATCGCTTACATCAGCTACGTTTGTACTGTAAGCAGTTGTACTAAGTGGCGCAACAATTACATTTTTAGCCACTAATTCCTGCTCATAAGCAATGGCCTGGGCCGCATTCATTGTTCTTAAATAGCCCAAATTTGGATGATTTGAAACTGATGCATTTAGTGAGAAACTGATTACCGGCGTTTGCCCGATTTTACCAGTTTTTGTAGTAATAACCATCACACCGTTAGCGGCTCTTGTTCCCCAAATAGAGGCCGCAGCTGCATCTTTTAAGAAAGTTACAGAAGCTACATCATTAGGATTAATCGCAGAAATATCATTTTCGGTAATTGCACCATCAACAACAATTAATGGCAACGATTCTGTTTCAGATGATATGGTGCTCTTTCCCCTTACAAAAAAGCTGTAATCTGTAGCACCCCGGGTACGCGAGCCTCCATTTATCGACTTGCGTGTGTTACTATATAGAAAACTATTATCACCAGCATTGATGTTAATTTTAACCCCAGGCACCATTGATTCCATACGGTATAATAAATTCGGAACCGGAACTTTTTCCAATTGTACGGCCGTAATCAATTCCGCTGAACCCGTACTTCTTTCTTTTGATATCTTTTGTAAACCTGTAGAAATTACATTGACTTCGCTCAGTTGATTGCCTGTAGAAACTTTCAAAACAATGTTTAGGTTACTTTGCGAACCCGCAATGGGGTAACTGTAATTTTCATAGCCGATATAAGAAAAGCCAAGCATTGTACTTCCAGACGGAACCCGCATACTGAACCTCCCGCTTGCATCGGTAGCGATTACCGCATTAGATGTGTTGCCTTTAATTGATGCGCCTGGTAATGTATTACCAGTTTCATCTACAACTTTTCCGGAAATGTAGATCTCGTTATTTTCTGGTACTGATTGCCCGGCAGGAACTTTTTTCGGAGTAAAAAGACGTTCATCACGGGTAACAATGGTATAATTTCCATCACTCACGTATAAAAACAATAAATTATTTGGGTATAACACCTGTTTAAGTGCTTCATCTAAATTTTTCGCCTTTACACTTTCAGCAGATGTGGTTTTTCCCTGAACAATATCATGTTCGTAAGCAAACTTGGTGTTATACTTCTTAGAAATGGTATTTAATGCAGCTTCTAATGTTATTCTATTCCCCGTTTGCTGTGCCTTTAAAGGCAGTACAAAAGCAATAATCAATAGCATAGAGATACAACCGAATAATCGGGTAAATCTTTTTTTCATTTTGTATTGGTTTGGTTGGTTGTTGATTTTAATTACACAGTTATCATCTGTTCTTCAGGTAGATTGTTTTTCCTTCTTTTTGTATGTCTACATTTAAAATGTTTTTAAGGGTAAAGAGTAAACTTTCTTCGCTTTTTATAGATATGGCGCCATCTATTTTTTTATTTCCGAGTGCAGGGCTGTCAAGAATTACCTTATAGCCATACAAGTCTTCAAATTCTCTTAAAATTTCGCTTACGGTAGTTTGATTCAGGATAATTTTTCCGCTTAACCAGGCGGTTTGATTAGTTGAACCAACAGCATTTTTAACGCGATTTCCATTCGGATTAAAATCGATAAAATCACCAGGATGCATAATATATCTTTGGCCTGTCTTATTCGAACTCACCTGAATTTTACCTTTTACTAAGGCTATGGTCGTCGTGTTATGTCGATCTTTCAGGTTAAATTCGGTGCCCAGAACCTGAACTTTTGCTCCATCGGTTATCGCCACAAACAACTCTCCTTTTTTAATCTGATCCGGATTTATATTAATGTGCTTTACCTTGAAATAAGCTTCGCCCTTTAAACGTACTTCTCTGCGCGCTTTCCATTTAAAGGCACGGGCGTAGCTTAACACCGAATTTGCATTGAGTTGAATTTCTGAACCGTCTGGCAAATGCACCAGGCGGTTCTCAGCGAAATTAGATTTCACTGTAACCGTAGAAAGGAAAAACCAGGAAACAAAAGCAACAACAAATAAACTTGCCGCAATACCCGATGTGACTATTAAACGGATTGTTTTGCTCCGTTTCGCTTTTTGGATGGTATCAATTGAAATGTTAATGTCTGCCAATAACTGATCCCGAAAATTACTTGTTGCAATTTTAGGTTGATCGCTTAAAATAAGCTGGAGCTGTAATTTTGCCGCTTTAAAAGATGCTAAATTTTCAGGGATGTTAGCTTGCCAGTTATCCCAAAAAGAAACATCAACAGAATTATTGTGTTTAACGTAACGCAGAAAATCTGCATCATCTAAAAAATTTTCGACATTAAATGAATTGTATCTTTTGTTCGGCATAATAATGAATGATTTAACGACCATTCAATTATACAAACAGGAAAGAATTAAAAATTACCCCACAGAAATAACATTATTTTAATCTTTTTTTAACGACACAATAAAACGCTATCTTTTCGCAACCAGTAAAATTGCTAAAAGCATCGCCTTGTCTACGTTCATTATTTCCCTTAACGCTTCTAAAGCCCTCGCACTCAGCTTGTAGGTTCCTTTTTTACTTAAATCCATTATTTTAGAGATTTCATCGTAATCCATTTCTTCAAAATACTTCAAATAAATAATTTCTTTTTGTCTTGAAGTAAGTTTATTCATCGCTTCGCTAAGCTGAAGTACCTTCTGATTTTGCTCTTCTTTTTTAATGTACTCCGATTCAACAGTAAATCTTAAGTCAAAAACATCGTTCTCCTGAATATCAACCTTTTGAAACCTATTTTCTTGATTTTTATAATTGATAATACTATTCCGCAAGGCAGATATTAAATAATATTTGATGTTATCAGTGGGTTTAAGTGTTTTGTGATTCACCCAGATTTTCACAAAAAGATTATGCAAACAATCTCGTACCGCATCTTCATCCTGAAGCATACGCATACCATACTGATAAAGTGGAGATAAGAATCTTTCGTAAATTTTATTTAACGCAAGCCTGTCCCCATTTAGCAAGTTCTGCCAGAGATCAAAATCATTAGTTTCTTTTTTCAAAAAATTTGGTACGGATTTCCAAAGTAATAGAAAATTAAGCTAATTTAATTAAGTTTTTTTTATAAAAAAGCTTATTTTTTTACCCAGTTATATTTCATTTGATTTAACAAAACAGATTGTAAAAATCTGAATAAAAACAAACATTATTAAAATTATACCCACTTGGGGATTTCAGGGATAATAAAAACCGGATTTCAATCCAAAGTGTGCACCCTGCTTTAGTACATTTTGATTAGAAATGGGTGACCACTTTTCAGATAATCCCCAATGATCTGACTCATCCTGATTTTACTTGACGTTGACTTTGATTTTGATTAAACCGCAAAAAATACTAAATTCCGCCTATATTAACCTTTCAAAAATGAACGCTCACGAACCTCCTTACAAGATATGCGGAAAAGTATATTCAAAAATCCAGCTTTTAAAACTTGCCGGCGTGCAGGGAATCCATCCAAAGCTCGACAGATCGAGCCGAATCACCTTGGATATTGACCGATTGAGTATCGGTGAGGAAGAAGAAGCAGCCCTTCTGACAATAACAAGCGTATTGATAGTTACCCTGCAGGTATACATCTTTCCAAAGCTGGGAATTGTAAAAAACGACTTTATTGTCTTAAAGAGCCCAGGATCGAAGCTGGCTTTTCCGTGGGTCAACAGGCAGGTTTCCTATACCCGAAAATATAGGTACAATGGTATCGAGTGCTGGGCAAAAAGAGAAGACGAATATCATTTTAAGGTAGACAGCGGTATTATCAAGTGTCCGATCATCGGATACATGATTTGGATGAAATTTGGCTACCTGATGAAGCCTGGAGCCCAACCCGCGCTCCGTGAGCTGCTCCTGGGCGAGGGCAAAAATGCCGATCTCAGCATTCTTGAGCTAATAAAAGATGATTTTGGTTTCTGGAAAGAAAAAGGCTACGGATGGCCGGGATATTTTGATCTGGCACCGGGATCGGACAGCGCAAAGATCCTAAAAAAGTACTATCTTGAAAGGAAAAACTAGAGCGCTATCTCGGTCATTTCTTCTTTAAGCTTGTTATAGTATTCCATGCGTTCCTTTTCCGGTAGTTGGTTGAAGCTATCAATGAATTGCCTTTCTGTCTTGGAGATAAAATCACCCTCAGAATAGCCGTTTCCTAAGAATCGGCTCAAAACCGAATATTCAAAGATGGTTTTTCTCTTTCCCCCAAGTTCGGAGTGATAAGTTGTACTTGCCATAGCTGGGATTTTTGTTTCATTGGGATTTTCAAAAGCGTTCCAGTCGCTTTTTTCGACCTTGCCGCCACTGAGTAGAGAATTGGAAAAGACCACCCGTGGCAAGGCCATGGAAATGGCCGAGAGATCCTCGAAGAATTCCCTGATAATCTTTTCAACCGAAACCATCTCAAAGCCTCTAAGCTTGCTCGGCCTTTCTCCGTTAAGTACATTGCTCACAAGATCACCGGAAATATGAACCGGGGAGACATTGATTATCCGATCATGGGTAATAATTTCGCTGCTTACCACAAAGCCGTTGCCTGTCTTGGCATTGACCAAATAGTCTGCTCTTAATGTTACTGGACGAATATGTAAGGATATTTATTAATTGATTTTAAATGAATATTAGTGTCTGCTTGCATTCGTTCTTTGATGTATTCAAAATGAGCCTCTATCATTCCTCTTTCTCCATAGAACTTCCGCATCGGCACATCCATCGACAGGTATTTCCTGACGGTACTTCTATGCATTCCTAGGGATTTTGCAATTGCGTTATTAGATAATCCTTTAGCATGTAGTTTCTTCATCTCATCAAATCGTTGTTTGACAACACCGCCTGTAGCGGCCAACTTCTTCCTTGCAGGAAAATCTTTTAGAACCCCCAGCGGTTCTTCAACTGTTTTAGGGGCTACTGCTCTACTAAGTCTGGTGTATTCGCGTACCATTATCCTTTTAACGGCTTCACCAAGGTTCTTAAGTAGATGCCAACGGTCAGTGATCTGTATAGCCTGCCCCCCCCCTTTGTGGCTTACCTGCATATATTTACCGTAACGGTCCCGTGTAATTATCTCTATCGTAGGTTGCCCTTGCAACCAACTTGTCAATGTTTTTTCCTCCCGGTCTGGCAGCAGATCGATTACTTTCCCGGTATCCAGGTTTACCAGATGCTGCCATATCTATCGCGCTTTTTATATGCCCAGTCATCTACCCCTACAGCTTTAAGCTGCCCTAAAGGTGGCAGAGGAGTTTTATGGATCAGCCTTAGTAAAGTAGAATCACTTACGGGCATGGATAATGTATTGCAAATGCGCTCAGCGGTGCCTGCCACCCATTTCCAGGGCAATAGTTAATAATTTCTCACCCAATCTTTTTTGTCCGTCGCTTACAGGGTTCGAAATGGTCATCAAAACGTTCTGTGAATATCTTTCTTTCACATTCAGCTTTAAGGCATCAGTATTTTCTGGATCGCAGCTATATATTGCATGATTTCCCAAATGTTGGCAGGTCACGAAACTTTCTTAAATAATAGTTGTGAAGCTTCGTTGAAGGGCTTAGGCAATCTGGACAATGGCAGATTCTTTGCCTGCTCTGCACATAAATATTAACAAAGTCGGCCTGGTTATCTACTGAAACTACTTTAAAAGAATCAATTGGTGAGAAAATCAGTTTGGTAAGATTCCTTAATGAATAACAACCAGATTTATCATGAAAAACCACCAAAATTGGGGAAGAACCAGTTTCAGTGAAATATGCAATATTCATTCAATTATATCAGCTAAATTAATTCCGACTATATCGAAAATATTATGCCAAACAGAAAACTTAATGACTTCCATTCAAGACAAAATCTATATTAAAGGCCTGCCATTTCATAGTAACCAAGTAAGATTACAAATATTTTATAATTTTAATATTTAACAAAATATAAATATTGTCAGATAAATAAAACAGTGCTATAACTAATAGCTTCAGAGGCTTATTTAGAGATTAGGTGAAATTTAAAATATATTAAATGATAAATTATTTTATGGATAATCATATTTATTACATCTTTGTAAAAGTAATTAGCAGCTCTTATTCTAAATTAACTTATGAGGAAAAAACGCACTCTGTTCGGGCATTACATATCAGCTCTGATATTATTTATAATAACATCAGTTATTGTACATTCGTGTAAAAAGGACAACAGATTCAATTCGAAAGAATTACCCGTAACTGCAGTATTGAAGCAATGGTTCGAAACGAATAAAATAAGCTACAGCCGTTTTGATGGAATGGAGCCCCTATGGGAGACAATGTATGTCAACAGCCAGGACGAAGATAAGACAGTTTACGAACTCCAACTTTCCAACCCAAAAAACATCTATCAGAAGATAGAAGGTAGTGAAAAAGACCAGATGAGAAGTGATAAAAACTTCCGTCTGCTGATCTTTAAGAAAAACGGCAGCACAGAGGTTGCTTATGGCTGTTACATGTCCATAATAGGGAATGCTCCAGAAAAAGAGAACTTAAGTAATATACATTATAAACAGGCAGGTAGTTTTAGCGGTAAGATCGTCTTTTTTGAAATGAACGGTACCCTGGCAAACGGCTGGGAATACAGTAAAGGATCTGCCACACAAAGAATAAGCGGTATAGAGCCAGGGTTCAGTAAGGATATCAAACTGATGTCACTGCCCGGTTTCAGGACAACTATACCGGATATAAATAATCATAAAGTAATGGTACCGCCCCCATTGGCCTGTCCAATATATTCACCTGTCTATGGCAGTACGTGCGTAGGTGTTGACGGCTATATGGAATGTACCCCCTATATCGCCTATTACGTCTGTGCAGATCCCGATAACCCTGTAGTTGGAGAATATGATGGATACGGTGCCACACATGGAGGGGGGTATGCCGGAGGAGGAGGTTCTACCAATTATTTAGCTCCAAGGATCATAGTGGATCCTCAGACAAGGACTTGTATTGCGACCATTGTAAACAATATAGTTTCGCAGGCAAAGCTCACCGGAGCGATGACTGCAGTGATCGGTGCGGCCAACTACGGCGACCCGAACAAAACACAGTCGGCTATCAGTTTCCTCGCCGGACTGAATACCCAGGATATTCGTATCAAAGAGGATGAAATACCGGATAAGGAAATAACCGATGCATCAGGTCAGGTTTTTACTACCAGAACCAATGGTAGTACATCACCCAGTAGATTGGAAATTACACTTAATACATTGATGCTAAATGAGGCTACAGATCTTGCGGTAGCGGCTACAACCATCCATGAACTAATGCATGCTTATCTCACCTACGGAATAAGTAGGGTGACAGATGAAGAGCAGAAGATTATTTTTCAGGATCTTAACCAACTCATATACGATAGAGATGGATCTGCTATAACCGATCTTGACAGACTGGAGCCTGCACAACACACTCAGATGGCAACAACATATGTTACATCAATGGCGAAATTATTGGAGGATTTTGCTAAAATCAAAGGTATCACCGAATCCCCTGACAAATCTATAACACTTAATCAATATTGTCAGGATCTATTCTGGGGCAATTTACAAAAGACAACCAAGGTGAAATACCAGAGACCCGCAAGATCGGAAAGTAACGCCGCAAGGGAATATAAGAATAAAAGTAACTCAACCAATAAAAAGAACTGCTAATGAAACATTTTTTTTTAATTCTATTTCTGTTCACGGCTACCCTGGCAAGCGGGCAATCCCTGGTTTCTGCGAAAGATAAAGAAATCTATCAGCTGGTATTAAAGAAATATTATTCAGATAACTTATATCCTAAATATATAACAATTTCAAAATCATTATTGCTATCACTTAAAAAAAATTCGGCTAAAAGGGAAGAGTCAGATTCTATTTTTAGAGAATCTAAATGGGATTTTTTATCTCAGATTGATACTTCGGTTTTCAGGCATAATGTTTTGCACCTCAAATCTAATAGTGTCTTTTCAAGGACAGAATATAGTAAGGCTAGCTGGCAGCATGGCTCAATACTTTCACCTGTTATTTATTCCCCAGATTCCAGTTTTGCATTGGTGGTTTTTGTAAATCTGACGCGCCAATCGAAAAAAGACCAAGGGGAACTGACTAATGAAGTGTATTTCTTTTTTGAGAAAAAAGATAGCAAGTGGATTATTTCAAAAACCGTGCTCACCGCAATATATTAATTCTTTGACAGAGAGACTATTTTGGCCAGACGATCTTTTGGTATATGAATAAGATTAAGCAGAGTTGATGAAATCTTTGGATAGGGGTAAATTAAGGAAAAAGAAAAAAAACGTCACTGCTTGTGTATTTCATTGAAAGTGGTTCTTCCGCAATTTTGGTGGTCAATTCGGTGCTGATACCAGACTTTTTCTGAGTAAATCGAAGCTTACCCTTCCATAGCAAAAATAAAAATTAATAGATTAAATCTTATCTCATTGCAATCAGCAATTAAGCTAAACTATTTCCTTGATTTCAAAATGATTTCCCCACCCGCTAAATCTTCTGAACTTACCTTAATTTTAATATTACCCGCTTTATTTGTGGTCCTAATCACCACTAAGGCCCGGCCTTTCCAGGCTTTGCGGGAATTGCTTGTATACGGATCTGTATCTTTTAGGTTTGCATTATCTACACCCACAATTGTTCCGGGGCCTTCAATTACAAAGTGCAACCTATTCTCTGCATTGGGTTGAAACAAACCTTTGCTATCAGTAAGTTCGACAGTTACAAAAGCAAGATCCTGCCCATTAGCCGTAATTATATTTCGATCTGAAAATACTTTTATAGCGCTGGTTTTCCCGGCAGTTCTTAAAATTCTGGTCTCTACCTCTTTACCACCCTGTACACCGGCAACACTTAATTCTCCCGTGGCGTAAGGCAGCGTAAAAATTGCTTTAAACTCCTGTTGTTCTGTTGTTTCTTTCTCACCGATCAGTTTTTTATTGAGATACAACCTCACTTTAGGATATTTGGAGTATACCTCAACCTGTATATTCTTCCCCTCGTAACCTGGCCAGGTCCAGCTTTCCCATGTTGGCCATACAGACCAATCCGTTTCTTTAATTTCCAGAGGCGCTGGATTTGGCTCCTTAACCGCTACGTAAAGTTTTTCGGTATCGTTATATAACATACTTCGGTAATGGGAAATAGGTTTACGGTGTCCAAGTAAATCAATATCACCACAATAAGCACCATGCCAGGGAAATAATTCTGCAGACGAATGAAAATTTGCAGGTTCGCCAGAATAATACCACCTGCCAATGCCAGATTCGCCTAAGTAATCAAGCGCAGTCCACACAAAATCTCCAAGAATATAACTGTTGTAATTAACCAGTTTCCAGTTTGCAAAAGCATCTCTGGGATAGGATTCTGTTTGAACAATAATCCTGGATGGTACTCTTTTATGATCATCTATCGCTCTGTGCAATTGATAATTATAGCCAGCTATATCATGTTCGGCCATTAAAGGATCAAAAATCTCCCAGTCTTTATCCCAGGTGGTCATGGCTGAAGTAATCAGACGTGTAGGATCGAGTTGACGTACCTTCCCGGCCAGCATTTTTGCGGTTTGTACGGCCTGCGCTTCTTTTCGCTCAATAATTTCATTTCCGATGCTCCAGATGATAATCGACGGATGGTTTCTGTCTCTTAATACCATGGCCTCTAAATCCTTTTCCCACCATTTATCGAAATACATGGCATAATCATACTTATTTTTGGGTGTTTTCCAGCCATCAAAGGCCTCATCAATCACCAGCATCCCTAAGCGGTCGCATGCGGCCAAAAATGCTTCTGATGGCAGGTTATGAGCTGTTCTTATCGCATTAAAACCGGCTGCCTTCAACAGTTCTACCCGTCGCTCTTCTGCCCGGTCAAATGCAGCTGCCCCTAAACAGCCATTATCATGATGTACACAACCTCCATTTAATTTTATGGTTTTACCATTAAGCTGGAAACCATTTGTGGTAGAAAATTTGATATCGCGAATTCCAAAATTCTCGCTATTTGAATCAATTATCTTCTGATCAGAAAATATTTCTGTTTTAGCCTGATATAAATGTGGTTGCTCTACCGACCATAATTTAGGTTTAGTTACAGCAATTTGTTGAATAAGTTCTTGTTGGCTATGAGGCGCTAATTTAACGGAAACCTGATGAGCAGCAGCTTCTCTGCTATCTGATCCAACAATACGGGTACGAATAACAACGGTCTTCATTACCGAAGCATCATTATTTACCTTTGTTTTTACCTGAACCAATGCCTGAGCAGGAGAAACTTGTGAGGTAATAATGCCTACACCATAATCTGGAACATGAATGGGATTTGTAATCTTGATCCAGACATGCCTGTAAATACCAGAACCACTATACCACCTGCTATTTTTCTGTTTAGCATTATCTACACGGACAGCAATCACGTTTTCCTGACCAAAATGAAGATAAGGCGTAAGATCGTATGTAAATGCAGAATATCCATAAGGATATACCCCTAGAGACATGCCGTTAATAAAAACCTCCGAATTCATATACACACCTTCAAAATTAATAGAGACCAATTTACCTTTCCAGCTAGTGGGTACATCAAATGTTTTACGGTACCAGGCAATTCCGGAAGGAAAAAAACCACCATCTCCCCCCATAGGATTTTTAGGATCGATCTTACCTTCAATACTCCAATCGTGTGGAAGATCTAACGTTCTCCAATCCTGATCATTAAAGTCTTTTGCAATGGCTTTGGGAGCATCACCCAATTTAAATTTCCAGTCAAAATCAAAAAGCTGCTTACGCTCCTGGGCCTTCATATTTAATGAAATGCCAAATAAAAATAAAGTATTAAGAAACAGTAGTTTGGTTAGCCTGGGCATAGCTGATTTAAGGTTTGGTTTAACCAAAAATAAGAAATAAACGTCATAACGACAATTATTTTATTCGTGAAGTATGTTGCTTAAATGGGATGAAATCTATCCTATTAGTAATCCTGCTCCGCACAACTTTAATTTTTCAATAATTTAACTGACAGTTTGCAGCAACTGGGATTTCATTTAATAATTAAGATTTTTCTTTCCAACCCACTAGCTTCGAAGGAAAACGGCGAAGCCTTCATGAATGCAGCTGAAAGTTATAGACAACAAATGAATAAATTTTCAGCCGTTGTTTTTGTTTTTTATGTGTCTTTATGTTTTTAATGGCATTCAAGCTAGCTTCGCTGGTCTTTTTGACATCAAAAAAGAAAGAGCCCTTCGGCGGCGGCGGACCTGTACCGATTTTTCATCGGTAGCCGGGGCAAGACCGCGCGTAGGATAAGAGAAGACGATTGTACTTCACTCCTATTGATTTTAAACAAAAAAATTAACCCTCAGACTGACATACGAAATAAATTTTATTTAATTTTAAACAGGCTCTTAGATTAGCGTAAGAAAAGCCTTTCTCAAATTCAGGTGTCAAAACTTTAGAAAGCTCTTTTAAATTAGTTAGCCGAAACTTTAGCAGCATTGTTTTGCAACATCATTCTCGTTGCCAAAATGTGTTCGCAAGGTCCTTTTTTAAGTTTATTGCTTAGATAAAAAGCGCATTCGCAAGTACCTTCAATTAAACGCTGGTCTTTATCAATCAAAGCCAACGTACTAAAAGTTTCATTTTTAGTTTTCACTTTGCCTTTTATTTCAAGTGTATCATTTTCTATTTTAGTGGCAATTTTCACAAGGTCTTTCGCTATAAATTCGTTCGCAATTTTTTCTTGTTCGCTACCAAAACGCAAAGCAGTAAAATCAAGCGGATCCTGACTGAGCTCTCTTACACGATAAACACCCTGTTTCAAATCGTAAATTACACGTCCAGCCTGTGTGTAAGCCGTTAATGCCGAAGAAACCACGGCAGAGCGGAGTCCGGTTTTTGTTGTTATTTCTGCTGTCGATGCAAACCACGTTTCTTTTAAAGTAGTAAAAACCCGTTGTTTGGTTAGTATATCTACATTACCACGGGGTGCCATTAAGTCGAAATTACCAGCCCTGCTCCAATCATTATTTGTCCAGCCAGACAATCCAAGCGTAAAGGTCATATCGCCCAAATCGGCCATAAAAAAAGAAGGCAGCCCAGATCCCAATAAAACTACTTTAAAGCTTTTCGCAATCGGAATTAAACGTTCTAAAATCATTAACCTTCTTCTGCCCCAGATTCTGATTGTCTTTTCCTCCGAACCCGTATAAATGGAGCGATGGAAAGTTAAGGTTTCATACCAGGGTTCAATAACCAAACGTACTGGTTTGCCCGGTTCTAAAATAAACCGTAAGGCCCGCGGGCCAGCAGTCTCTTTAAAACGGCGTAAGTATTGGCAAAGGCTAAAAACATCCATCGGATGCAATTCGAATGCAGTTGCTGGCAAAGTCATTGCTGCACTTACCTGCAAAAAGCCCCTCACCCACGAATCTGGTAAGTCTATTTTAATTTCCTTGTAAACCTCTTCGTTGGTGGTTTTCGCCTCAAATCCCGATGGATCAATTTTAAATGATGTATCCTTATAGCCTCTTATTTTTTGGAATTCGCCGTATAGTTCTGCCGAATAATCGATGTTGGTTGTACCGCATTTAAATTCATTAATCTCTGTAAACACATTATAGTTACAGCTTAGCTTGCCGTATGAAGATTCATCCTGACTAAAACATTCGAAAAACAACTCATCCGGATGAACCGTAATCACCGGGTCGAGAACAATCCAGGCATCACGGTCATTTTTATACAAATAATCGAAATACCTGCTCTTTGCTTTGTTAAATGGACCGAGTACCCGATCTTTTTCCCGATAAATCTGCTTTAAATCGTTTCTAATTTCTTCTATACGGTTTCTTACCTGCTCAATCTGGAAACCAGCCATGTATTCGCCCAGCCAAAGTTTTTCCTGTTCTTCTGCCCAGGCTTTATATTCGGCTTTATCTTTTGGTTTGTAGCGAAGATCAGAAACAACTACATCGTGTAATGTAGATATTGCTTCACGAAATGCAATTTTCTTATTTAATTTTCCAACAAAAAAAGTTGGATCACGCATCGCATCGGGCACAAAACTCATTGCTGTTTCATTCGCATCATTACTGATGGATGTATTTCCGCTATATTTATAATTGAATAACATGCCTTTCGTTTTTGATGATAAGATGCATATCCAGATCAGGATATTGCGTTTTAATTTTTGTTAAAATATCGATGCAGACAGCTTTATCCTGAATGGTAGATTGTGCTGAAACATCATCCAAAATACTTACTGCCCAAATTGCAGTTTCCAGGCTCTTCGTCGATTCCTCATGTAGGAATTTAAAAATACGGTCCTTGGCCACCCTGCCTTTGTTAACGCGGGTAAGTGCTGAACGGAAGTAGAACGTTAACTCTCGTAGCAAAACTGGCTTATCTTTAGCATACATCGATAAGTAACTACTTACAAAAGTCTGAACATTTACGCTTGGATGTTCACTTAATTTCGTTAAATAATCTAAAGCATGTTCTGCATTAAAAAACCTGGTAATCATTTCCTTGCCAAAGCTTTCAACATCTGGCCGAATTGAATCTACAATCCCGATTAAAGTATCCGGATCCCAATCTGCTTCGGTAAACCCGGTTTTAAAAAAATGAAAAGCATAGGCCCTGGTATCGTCCCATTTCGAATCCAAAAGGTAAAGTGATTGGGTTCTTTCTTCCCGAATTCGGGACACATTTTGCTTAAAATAATTCCAGCTCCATTGGCGAATGGCAAGAATTTCATGACTACCAAAAGAGATAATTTGTCGTAAAGAAAAACGATCCGGGTTACTGTAAACTTTCAGAATTTCATACCCAACCAACTGACTAATCCGGTATTGTGCGTGAATTAGTTTTGTAATCTCTTTTGGTTGTAAGCCACTGCTCCAGTATGGCTTTAGATTTTGCAGTAAAAATTCGCTTAAACTCGTGTGTGCGCCTTCAAACTTCTCTTTACGCATTAAAGCATAAGCAAAATGTGGCACAATAGCATTCCCAATTTCGGGTTGATGAGCAAATAGCTTCCCGATAATTTTAAATACAGCATCCAAAACTTTCTCATCGCCACTATCAATCAGGCTGAGTAATACTTGGATATTTTCAATAACAAAATGGTCAGGATATTGACTTAATAGCTCAATACCACCGTCGCGAACTTCAGGAAATTCGCTAAGCAATAACATTTTTGTTAAAGAGACCGGAATTTCCGTTGGAGAAACCTTTTTAACCTTATTCAGTAGTATTTTCGTCGCCAAAATTTTATTAGCATTCAATTCCGATGTTATTAACTGCTCTACAATATTCCAACTCAATTTTTCCATTTGCATTGCAGCAAACAAACCTAAACGATCAATAGCATTTTTAGCTTGAAGATTGTTGTCGTCTGTATTTTCAAAATGAAGTAGTTCGGTAATGGCTTTACCTAAAATAGCCTGTACCCTATCCTCAGAAAAAAGACATTTCTGCAAGGTTTCATTGATCCAGTTTTTGCTCTCCTCTTCAGCATTGAATAGCACAATCAACAAAAATTCAATATCACTAAAATACAATTCGATATTCCGGCTAACCAGGTCTTGCGCCCAAAGCCTGGCGTTTCTACTATTGCAAGCCAATATTTCGGCAACAAAAACAGGGTTTTGAGCCAGCTTGCTTTCTTCATTTTTCAGTATTTCGAAACCGAACTGATTTGGTAAATCGAACTTGCTATTTAGCAATTGCAAAATCGAACGCTCATCAAAACGCTGAATAATTTCGTTATATTGTGGATGAGCCATTAACCTTTCGTAGGCAAAAAGATGGATGCGACTCATCTCAGCCTGCATTAACAATTGAATGTAAGCCTGGGGCATGGCATCCCAAAGTTCAGGATACAACTCCAAACGAAGTGTACTGTTTACTACTGTTTTAGGAGCAGTATTTTGCTCAACCACGGGTAGAACTGGTGGTGGTGTTACATTTTTCTTACCAAATAAGCTTTTAAAAATATTTTTAGCTGCATCAATTACTGAAACACCGTTATCACTATTAAAACCGGTATTTGGTGTGGCAGCAACCGCTCTAACATTGGCCGCATTGTAATAGTAATCAGGACTAGTTACTGTTCTGCTATCAATTATAAACCTTAAATTAGCTTGCAATTGGCGCTTCGGATCATTCCCAAAAAGGATGGTAGAAAGCAGTAACGATTCCGAACATTCGGGATAATTGACAATTAAATAGGAGTATTGTTTCGTCTTATAATCATACCGTCCGTATTCGCTCAATGGCTTTTCTTCGGCAATAGAATAATCATTTTCCTTATACTGCAATAAAGTATTTACTGCAAGTTTTAAATAGGCTGAAGCATCTTTGCTTGCTCCGGTATTTTTAAGAAATTCGACAGCATTTTTCTGAAAATAGGTTTTGGTGTACTGGGAAAATGCCAGCTTACTATCTTTATTTTTAAGCTCTGCACCTACCCTAACGGTGAGGTCAATAGCGGTTAAATATTGCCTGTAATTAGAATCAAGTGAATATGTTCGCCTAAACATGGCAGGTTGTTTCTCGAAACCATAAAATAAAATAGCCAAAGTAGCTACATCGTTTCTTAATTGCGCTAACTTGTAAATTGCCCGGAGATGTTTAAAAAACGGTGGTTTATATGGGCAGGTTTTCAATACACTATTAAGTATCGGCAACAAGGTTGATTGCACTTTGCCTAATAAATAAAGTGTGGTAAAATAATCTACCTCTTTATCTTTTATATTTTGATCTAAAGTAGCCTTAAGCAAATCTAAATCGTTTATTTCTACAGCATATCTTATTTCTGCAGGTAACTTTTCTAATAACTGATTGCTAATCTTTTGCTGTTCAGCTCCGTTCGCAATAGTTAAAAGCCCCTCAAAAGCCAGGTTTACGATATGACTTTTTTGCTTAACATTATTAGCCAGAGCAGTAAACAGCGGCCCGGCTGTAACCGCATTTAATTTAGTTAACGCATACAGGGCTGCGTAAGTTTGCATTTCATTGCCTCTTGTTGCCAGCTTGATAATAAAAGGAATAGCCTCTTGCAGGTTTAACATGCCGGCCTTCCAAATTACACGACTGGTTTTCCATTCGGTTCTGAAACTGTTTCTACCCACTACAGCATCTTGTAAGCGCTGCAAAATTGCACCATTTAAAGTATCAGGTTCAACGGTATCTAAAGATGGGAGTTCAATAAACACTTCCGTTTCAGTTTGATAACCTTTTTTGCGTTTTTCGTTTTCCAATTCTGCAAAAAGCACTTCAGCATTGGCCAAAGGTAATGCAGCGGGTGTTTTGGTTCCTTCTTTAAGTGTACTTCCTCTCCTACCGTATCTAAAATTCACTAGGAATTCGTTTGCAGAAAGCTCACAAAAATCAATCTCATATACCTTATCAGATTTCCCTTCTTTAAAAAATAATTTACTTTGTTTAATGAGTTTCATATACAAAACATTTAAAGAATATTCCACCAATCGTACTGTTTGGCATCACTTGATGGTTTTATGGGATTTTCCAATTTAACTTCAGGTACTATTTCTGCCACAATAGTTTCGGTTTTAACTTCTACAACCTCTTCCACGATAACCGGATAACCATGTTTAGCAACAATATTTTCAAGCTGAGCTTTAAAAGCTGCAGCCTTACTCTTATTTACCATTTTCACAAAATTGATGTAACCCTCAACGGCATTAATCAGATTTTTGGCATTCCCCCATTTCTGGTCTTTCCATCCGTTCGATTCTATATTGTGGAGAAGTGCTCTAAATTTGCGCAGTCGATCTCGCTGAACATTTAATTTTTCATTTACAACAATGCCGGTAACCTTTTGCAGATTACCTTTTCGCATGATATGCGTTTTCTCGGGGTGCATGGTAAAACCTTCAGCTTCAATTATTTTTTTAAGGAAGAACAATAAACTGGCAATATTTTTTTCGTTTTCTTTCGATGTTGAAAAACTTAAATCATCGGCATATCGGGTATAAATAAAGTTGAATTTTGATGCTAATCCTTTGATTTTCTTATCAAGTTTAAAAGCTATTAAATTGCTAATGGCCGGACTAGCCGGAGAACCTTGTGGTAAAACACGATTTCCTTTTTGCACGTAATAAGATACGCCATCCATTTCTACATGTTCTGTTTCTGCGTAGGTACAAATTAGACCAAACACCGTAGCAAGTTGTTCTGAGTAACCCAATTTATTGAATAACCCCTTTACGCGTTTATAACTAATGCTTGGAAAGAAATCTTTTAGATCGACATTAATAACAATGTCTTTTTCGAGATGTGGTTGCGCATTGCTGATGATGGAGCGTTCTTTGATAAAGCCGTGAACATGGTCATTAATTTCAATATGGTTCAAAATATTCTCCAATACCCAGAGTTGTAAAGCTTTTAGTCTGGATTTTGGTGCCGATATCAGCCTTTTCCCACCTGTTTTTTTAGGAATTTCGAAAGTGTGGTAATGATTTATCCGGGAAACTTTTCTTTGATAGAGCAAATATCTTAAAGTGGATAAATCTACACCGATTGCCGATGCGAAATCAACAATTTGATTAAAAACCGGCAGATTAAATTTCTGCAAAGTTTCAACATCAGATTCTGTTTGGTTTAAGCCACCTGAAACGCCATCGCCCAAATAAATAATCTGCTGTTGTTGAATATTCGCCCAGTTTGCAGCCTGATCTTCTTTCTTTTGTTTGTTTTTTTGCCTGGTTTTTTCTCTTTTTTCTTTTGCCAGTTTCATGCGTGCTTTACGCATTTCCTTCAGCATGGCTTCTTGATTCTGGTATTTACGATCCTGCGCCAAAAGGTTATTCAGCTCCTGGTTTGCAACAAGTTCCCGATGAATTAAAACTTCTGGTAAACCTGGCGTATCAGAAGATTCCCAAAAACCAAGACGCTGCATTTCTTCAAGAATATAACTTTCTTTAGAGGTAGCCCGAATACGGTCGTAGATTTGTTGTCGGCTCAGTTTTTCTGACATTTGGAGCTTTTTTAGTTAAAAAGCCCTGTCTTTTTGATAAAACAGGGCCCGAATTTAAAATCCTTCGTATTTTCATAGGACTATATCAATCAACTCCAGAGAACACGTACCATACGTACGGTTAAACTCGCGGAGTATGGAACCGAAACCGTACGTATGGTACGTGTTCTCCCCATAAAGATTGCAGGTAGTGCCGAGTGTCAAATATTAGTTCATCGATGACGAAACATCACCATTTTCTTATTCAGAAAAAGCAAGGTATTTTTTTAATCCGAGGGCAATATAGAAATAAATATTTCGAATTTGAAACTAATTTTTAAGTTATCTTTAAATTTTATTTTTACAATAAGTAAGGGGTTTTAAAGGAAAGAAATATTAATCCAACAAGATAATTTCATGGTAACAACGAGTTACCTAATTTCACAATTGAGGTATAGAAAAAGCCTCCCCACTTATATTTCAAAGGCATTCATTGCAGTCCGGTTCGTCCTGCTGAACTTGTTTCAGCATCTTTAGTAAATAGATTCTCATCCCGATTTAAAAATCGGGAAAGGGTGACGCCCCTCTTTAATTTAATAATTAAGATTTTACTTTGTGATTTGAGCTATTTTTTCTAAATTGCCTATGCGAAATAATAATAAACAGAATTTTCAACTTAGACAGAGAAGCAATTAAATAAGCAAATCAATTTTTAACAATATTCCTGGGTGAGCGGTTTGGCACCGTATCTAAATTTTCTCTGAAAAGAGTTTATTGTTGTTTCGCAGCACCCAGGATCTTTTTAACAATGTTATGCGAAACAACAATTTTAAAAATCAAAACACACAGCTCCCTGCCCAGGTTGCAGCTGAATCAGCCAAAATGAATGTATTACCTGCCATTTGCGCAGTAAAGGCTACCTTACATCATATTGATGGGAATGTTTCTGAAATCATGATGACTTTGCCACGCTACACCGGATGGGCAGAATTTTTAGAGGATGGGCAAAACTCCATTCGGGAATATGTGTATCAGCTCACCCGGCATTGGATTCAAATCACCCATTTCTTTATAGAAACCGGAACCATCACCACCAACGGCACAATAGCCTCTTGCTTTTTACCACGCCGTTTCGATATCCCTTTAGGCAAATTTTATAAACCGATGGCACCCGGTTCCTGGGTATTAGCCGATCAACACCCGCACCATCCAAAATATACCCAAAAAGGATCGAGCAAAAATTTATCAGCATTAATCGCTATTGCAAACAACAGAAATGATGTTGTTTATCATCAAACAGAAGCTAATACCATTCTTTATGGTATTCCTTTCGAAAGCAAATCGGCCTACTTTGAAAAAGGCGATATTCCTATCGGGCATTTTCAAAAGAACGGAACCAAATATATGGTAATTTACAGCTACGTTACTGATGGAAAGCGAAGTTTTGAGTGAGGTAAACTAAATTTAAGCCCTTACAGATAGTGAGGGCTAACCTTTCCAATACCTGTATTTTAGGTACTCTGGCGTGTAATTAGGAGCCGCTACCGCTTAAAATTAGAAGGAATGCACCACCTATCAATAGATATCTCTTCATGTTAAAAATTGTTTTTTGGTTTTAGGGCATCAACCACTGTCAGAAGAATAGTGGGACGATAAGAAAAGTACGGCCGACTATGTCGATTTTGATGCCAATCCGATAGGGATCAAACGTGAGGTGATGATCACGCGCTGGCGCCTGGAACCCAAAGCTGCAGATGTAGAAAAATACAAAAGAGGAGAACTGGTAGAACCTGAAAAACAGATTATTTTCTACATTGATCCTGCCACCCTTAAAAAGTGGGTTCCTTATTTGATTGCAGGTGTGAACGATTGGCAGGTTGCCTTTGAAAAGGCAGGTTTCAAAAATGCCATCATTGCAAAGGAAGCGCCGAAAGATTCTACCTGGAGCATTGATGATGCCCGCCATAGTGCCATCGTTTATAAACCTTCGGTAATTGCAAATGCCAGCGGACCTAGTGTGCACGATCCGCGTAGTGGCGAGATCCTGGAAACCCATGTGAACTGGTACCATAACGTCATGAGCATTCTTAGTAAATGGTATTTTATCCAGGCCGCAGCGGTAGATCCAAGGGCTAGAAAGAAGTTTGACGATCAGCTCATGGGGGATCTTATTCGTTTTGTTTCCTCGCATGAAGTTGGCCATACTTTGGGCTTGATGCACAACTACGGTTCTTCCTCTACTGTTCCGGTTGAGCTGTTGCGCAACAAGAAATGGGTAGAAGCCAACGGACATACGCCATCAATTATGGATTATGCACGTTTTAACTACGTAGCACAGCCAGAAGATCACATTGGGAAAGCAGGGATTTATCCGAGGATTGGAGAGTACGACAAGTGGGCTATTGAATGGGGCTACAAATGGATGCCCCAGTATACCAAAGCTGAAGATGAACACGGGCCATTGAGTAAAATGATCAGTAAACGTGTGGCTGCAAATCCGAGACTATGGTTTGGAACAGAGGCAGACCCCTCCGATCCGCGTAGCCAGAACGAAGATTTGGGCGACAATGCCATGCTGGCCAGTGAGTATGGCATCAGAAACCTGAAACGCATTTGCCCAATTTGATAGAATGGACAAAAGAGGAAAATGAAGGTTATGGAAATGCAAAAGAAATGTATGCCGAAGTCGCCAGTCAGTACAGACGTTACCTGGGACACGTTGCAAAAAACATCGCCGGGGTTTATACGGATTTAAAGACTGTTGATGAGCCAGGTTTGGTGTATAAAAATGTACCGGCCCAGATTCAAAAGCAGGCCGTTTCCTTTTTGAACCAGCAGTTGTTCCACACACCAACCTGGTTAATTGAGGGTTCCTTATCAGGCAAAATCGCTACCGATCCGACCCGGTTGATATTAAATTATCAAAAAGATATGCTGGGCAGTGTTATGGGAGTCAGCTCATTAAATAAATTGCTCAATGCCACGCTAAGCAAAACCCCAACCTATACCATAGACGAACTTTTTTCTGATATGAAAAAAGGTGTGTGGTCTGAGCTTTATGATGGTCAGCAAATTGACCTTTACCGCCGTAACCTCCAGAAAGCTTATGTGGATAACCTGAAAAAAATGCTGACAGCAACAGCTGCAGGAGGCTACACCGCACAACAAATGCAGCAATACAATATCGTTGATGTGCAGGCGAATGACATTTCTACACTGGTAAAAATGCATTTAACAGAACTCAAAGGCGATATTGAAGCCGTGCTTCCGAAACGTGAGGGTTTGGAGAAATACCACCTGCAGGATATTGTACGGACGATAAACCAGGTGCTGGATCCAGAAAAATAAACAGCGATTTGGAAAGTAAAAAGGGGCAAAAATCTTTAAAAGAATTTTGCCTCTTTTTTGTTCAGGATTTAAATACCAACCTGAGTTCGATTAATGTTTTAAAATTAATGTACTTTATTAGGACGCCCTTGTATATCTGTCATCAACGCGCCGATGTATTCGAAAAATTCTAACCTCTACCATTGACGTTATTTTACAAGTCATTATTAATCAGCACTTAATTGCCTTAGTATTTCCACCCAGCTAGGCCATAGCACGATATCCGCGTTCTACCTAAATCCGGCCTAACAAATTTTTCGGGCTGTACTGCCCAAGCCAACCTACTAACTTCGAAAGAAAAATTTTCAGCCGGTGTTTTTTGTTTCTTTTTGACACCAAAAAGAAAGATCCCTTCGGCGGCGGCGGACCTGTACCGATTTTTCATCGGTAGCCGAGGCAAGACAGCGCCGCAGGACAAGAAAAAACGATTCTACGTCACTCATATTGATTTTATAAATAAATTCCCCCCTCAGGATAACAATTCTCTATTTATGAGGCAGCCTATTTTTTGTTTAGAATTTAAATACGATCATGCTAAGCTTAACACCACTACCGGTACCATCCTTTATTTTCGACCTCCTCAACATGCTAATTGGTTATGCCCAGTTCGGGAAAAAGGAACAAAATGCTTTCAGGAAAACTCCCATTCACTGATTTTACTTTACCTTTAAGCTCTGGATAAAAATCTCCGGTGTAATAAATGATCTCGGCATCGCCAACAGCTTTTAGTTTACCTTTAAGCTCTGGATAAAAGTCTCCTGTATAATAAGTAATATTCGTATCGCCAACAGCCTTAAGTTTACCTTTAATTTCTGGATAGAAGTCTCCGGTGTAATAGGTCACCCCAGTTTTACCTACTGATTTTAGCTTTCCCTTAAGCTCAGGATAAAAATCTCCGGTGTAGTAAATCAAATCTATTGTACCTATTGATTTTATCCTACCTTTAATTTCCGGGTAAAAGTCTCCGGTGTAATAGGTAATATTAGTTTTCCCAAAAGATTTTACATTACCTTTAATTTCCGGATAAAAATCTCCCGTGTAATAGGTGATATCAGTATTGCCAATAGATTTTATCTTACCTTTAATTTCCGGGTAAAAATCTCCGGTGTAATAGGTGACATCAGTATTACCAATAGGCCCTATTCTTCCATTAAGTATAGAAAAGATCCTGTTATAATACTCCTTTTCATTTCGATCTCCCGAAAATTGTGCATTTGCCGGCACTAGCCAGCTGGTGAGTAGTAAGCATATCATACTCCTTACGAAGGGCATCAGAAAATACCCCTTCTTTACTTGTAAACGTTTCATCTGTGTATTGTTTTTGTGTGTAATCAATAATAAGTATTACTAACGGGAAAAGCAAAAAAGGAATCGACCGGATGATGAATTAAATTGAGATTTTCAATATTAAATTCCGGTAATCTCCTGTCGTAATTGATCTGGCCAGGGTGACAGGCAAGCATTCTTAAAGAAGTTACCAGGCTAACGTAAAAAAAGCCGCCTCAACAAATTTGAGACGGCCTAACCTTAATTTACATAAAATGTATTATTTAGCGATGTCTTACAACACGGAGCTGTTCGTGAATTTCACCTTGTAAGGCCATTGGTCATCATTGGCTTCGTTTTCATCCCATGGGTGTGGTGCATAGGTAGTCGGCGCTCCGGTTACTACATACCATAATTTTACAGTACCAGCCGGCACAGTAAAGCTACTCGTTGCGTTGTTGGTCCACATGCCGCTATACCTGCGTTCTCCTGTATTTAAAAGTGCAACATATCCATGGCGCCAACCTGCTCTTGCCGGATTTGCCACCTGATTATACCCGGGCGCATTAACCATACCGGTAAACACGGTTGATACAACCGTACCTGCGGCAGGAACAGTTAAAGGGATAACATTGTAACCAGTAGTGCCTGGAGCACGATTATATGCTACCTGGTAGCTTCCGTCAGTCAGCCTTGTATAGTTCCACGTTTGAGCACCATGGTAATTGGTACCGTAAGTCCGGAGTGAAGGAATATCCCAGGTCACAAATCTTACGGCCTGATCGTAGATTTCTCCATTAAAAGTAGCCACATTAATACCATTAAGCCTCATATATGCCTGGATTGGATCTTCCGGTTGGCGAGACTCACGCCATAATTTTCCGACAAAATCGCGCCCTCTTTTAAATTCCCAATAGTAGAGAATAAAGTAACTGGCATAACGATACCATTCATGGTGAACATGTCGGTGGTAATTATCCTTGTAAACGGTGAAATCGTATGCGGTAAAAACCGTCGAAGGATAGCTCTGGAATCCCTGGAAATTAGCCGTTTGTTCCCAAAATCCGTTACCACCATTGCCACCAAACCCATAGCGGAACCCGCCAACACCCTGGTCAGCAAAAACCTGATATTGGAAACAATGTCCAATCTCATGACCGATGACATGACCAACCGGCTGCATGGTAGCCGGGCTAACCCAAAGGGCACCAATTACGTTATCATAGCCAGAACCAGTAGCCAGCCATTCCGTTTGATAATTGATAAAGATCATCATCTTGTATCTATTCAGCTTAGATGTAGCCAAATTAGCAAAACCTAATTGAGTTACATTTAATTGAAAAAAGCCTTCCGCTTTGCTCAGCAGGTCGGTAATGTTCACCCGATATGCTGCTGGTACAGCGGTCGAATTTGGATCGTTACTGCCATAGGGTTTAGCCCAGAAAACAATAAAGTGATCGGAAGAGCGGGATCTTGACCAACTCCATGTGCTGGCCGAATTATTAAAATCATTCGAACTGAGTTCCTGCGGAATATAGACTTCGGGAGCAGCAGCAGCTGCAACCGCTGCTATTCTGGCCTGATTTTGCGGCTTAGTTAGCGGGGTGGGCTGAATGGAGTTAAATTCCTCTTTACAGCCTGATAACAATACAATGATCAGGAATAATAAAATTTGTTTTTTCATTTTGGTTTTTGGTTGATTAGGTTTATAGATTGATGAAATTTCATCACACAGCGTACTCATCTTTAGAGGGGTGATTCCTTCAGAAGATCAGCAGGCTTTTCGTGAAAAATATTTTTATGATGGGTTAATACTTAAAATAAAAGATTTTACAATACACCTCCACATTCAGAATAAATTGGTAAGGCGTGGGCCCACTTTAATCCGGGGATTATTACAGTGTTGTATAAAAAATATGTAATATTTAATATACACCACAAAAGGCATCCATTCTGATCGGATATTAGCAAAAAGCGGCAAAATATTGATATTAAGCATCCAAATTGTGGCACTTTACAAGCGATCAGGCAGTTTCTCGTTTTTATATGAACCGATTCACATGCTAAACAATTAAGTCAGTCAGGCCGTTTTTAGCCTATGTTTACTTCGAATACTACATTAAATCTTCTTTAACATGCTGATGAATATCACGCAATTGTTTCCGAAACGATTCAGTAGCATCTATATCATATAATTCCGGGTCGGGATAAAGGGTTACTTCCAGGTTTTGAGGCAAGAAAGTAATGCAAGAGTTGAAAATTATAAATGCTTCCGCATTCACAGCGTGAAGCCGTTTTCGGGTTTCCAACTCTATTCTGTGAGCTAACGCTAACTTATACATGATGCTGATTATTAACTGTCTATTTTCTTAAAAGCAATGATTTACCATACTCATAATTCATACGTGCGATGTGCAATACAGAAATCTCCTGTGGGCATTCTACCTCGCATGCTTCGGTGTTGGAACAGTGACCGAAGCCTTCCGAATCCATCTGGTTAACCATATCAACTACCCGGCCTGCTGATTCCGGTTTGCCTTGGGGCAAAAGTACCAAATGGGAAATCTTGGCTGAAGTAAACAGCGCTGCACTCGAATTTTTACAGGTTGCCACACATGCACCACATCCTATGCAGGCAGCTGCATCGAATGCTGCCTCCGCAATTCCATGTGCAACCGGAATGCTGTTTGATTCCGGGGCCTGACCGGTGGAGGCAGAAATATATCCACCCGCCTGGATAATGTGATCAAAGGCGGAACGGTCAATTTTCAGGTCCCTCAATACAGGAAAAGATGCTGCCCTGAAAGGCTCTATATAAACGGTCTGTCCATCTTTAAAACTTCTCATGTGCAACTGACAGGTAGTTGTTCCTTTCAGCGGCCCATGTGCACGGCCGTTGATCATCATGCCACAGGCGCCACAGATACCTTCCCTGCAGTCATGGTCAAATTCAATAACCCGTTCTCCTTTTTGGATTAAACTTTCGTTTAACAGATCCAGCATTTCCAGAAAGGACATGTCCCGGGAGATATTATCAACTTCGTAAGCAACCATATCTCCCTTAGCCAACCTGTGCTCCTGACGCCAGATTTTCAAATGTAATTTCATAACAGACATTTTAACAATTAACTATTTATAACTTCTAACGGTAAGCTTTACGGTTTCAAAAATGAGGGGTTCTTTATGCAATTCCTGTTTCACGCCCTCCCCTTTCCATTCCCAGGCAGAAACGTAACAAAAATCCTCATCGTTGCGCACAGCTTCCCCATCGGCAGTCTGATATTCCTCCCTGAAATGGGCTCCGCATGATTCTTCCCTTTGAAGGGCGTCATAACACATTAGTTCGCCCAGTTCCAGAAAATCGGCAACACGGCCTGCTTTTTCCAACTCTGAATTCACCCGATCATCTCCTGTGATTTTCAGTTCGTGATCGAAGGATTTTTTGAGTGCCCGAAGATCTAGAATAGCCTCTTCCAAACTCTGCCTGGTCCGGGATAGCCCGCATTTATCGTAAAGCAGCTTACCAAGTGTTTTGTGAAAGTGATCGGCGGAAAGATGTCCTTTGAGGTTTAAAAACCTGGAAAGCTGTTCTCTAACCAACTGTTCAGCTGCTGCAAATGCCTGATGATCGGTTGTAATTATTTCAGACTTAAGTTCTCCCGAAAGGTAATTTGGAATGGTGTATGGGGCAATAAAATAGCCATCAACGCAGGACTGAAGCAAAGAATTGGCACCCAGCCTGTTAGCACCATGATCGGAAAAATTGGCCTCACCCAGGGCAAATAGTCCGGGAATAGTGGTCATAAGATCATAATCTACCCAGAGCCCGCCCATAGTGAAGTGTGCAGCGGGCGAAATCAGCATAGGTTCTTTATAGGCATCTACCCCGTTGATCTTATCGTACATCCTGAAAAGATTGCCGTATTTTTCCTCAATCTTATCTCTGCCCTGTTCCTTTATTGCTTTTGAAAAATCAAGGCAAACGGCATTTTTCATTGGCCCAACGCCACAACCGGCATCAATGCGCTCTTTCGCCGCCCTGGAGGAAATATCCCTTGGTGAAAGGTTACCAAAAGCTGGATAACGGCGTTCTAGATAATAATCACGTTCGTCTTCCGGAATATCGTTCAGTACCCGATCATCACCAGCCTTTTTTGGTACCCAGATTCTGCCATCGTTCCGTAGCGATTCTGACATCAGCGTCAACTTAGACTGGGTTTCTCCAATCTGGGGCAAACAGGTTGGATGAAACTGGATCCAGCTCACTCCCGACATATAAGCACCCTTTTTATGGGCCCTCCAGATGGCAGAACTGTTGCAGCCCATCGCCAGTGTAGAAAGATAATATACCTTTCCGTAGCCACCCGTAGCTAAAACTACAGCGTGGGCAGCATGGCGTTCGATCTCCCCGGTTCCGAGGTTGCGGGCAATAATTCCTCTGGCTTTTCCATCGATGAGAACAAGGTCAAGCATTTCATGGCGGGTATACGTTTTCACTTTCCCCTCAGCTACCTGCCTCATCAGGGCCTGATAGGCCCCAATCATGAGTTGTTGCCCCGTCTGCCCGCGCGCATAAAAAGTTCGTGAAACCTGTACGCCTCCAAAAGACCTGTTGCCCAGGTAACCGCCGTACTCCCTGGCGAAAGGCACACCCTGTGCTACAGCCTGATCGATCAGGGCAAGTGAACATTCAGCGAGGCGGTAAACATTGGCTTCCCGCGAGCGGAAATCACCACCTTTAATCGTATCATAGAACATGCGGTAAACGCTGTCGCCATCATTTTTATAATTCTTCGCCGCATTTACCCCGCCCTGTGCAGCAACAGAATGTGCTCTTCGGGCCGAATCCTGGAAGCAAAAAGATTTTACATTGTAGCCCTGCTCGGCAAGCGTAGCTGCACAGGAGGAACCCGCAAGCCCCGTTCCAACAACAATGATGTCGAGTTTTTTGCGGTTTGCAGGATTGATCAGTTTAGAACTGTCTTTATAATTTTTCCATTTATCAGCCAGATTGCCTGCAGGAATTTTAGAATCCATCATCAGAAATTGAAATTAAAATAAATGTAAATTGGAATCTGCATGAAGCCAAAAGTGATTGCGAACGTATATATCCAGCCGAAAACGCGAACTGCTTTTGCATATTTAGGATGATAAAGCCCCACGGTACGAGTGGCACTAAAGAAACCGTGCAACAAATGAAAGCCGAGCGCCAGAAAGGAGATTTCATAGATCAGTACATACCATCCTTGCTGAAACGAACTGACCACAATGGCATATAAATCCTTATTCCCTTTTGCATCCAATGGCAGGTTGCCAAACTTGTATATATACCAATAGTCCTTAAAATGGATGATCAGAAAAACGAGAATTATGGTGCCAAGTACGCCCATATTCCGGCTGTTCCATGAACTTACCTTACTCCGCTTATCATAAACATATTTTGTACCGTTAGCCTTGATGTTTTTTCTCGTGATGACCAGCGCATAAACAGCGTGTCCGATCAGGGAAAGATAAAGTACATAAGATATAAATTTAATCAGGATGTTCCCGGATAACAGGTGTGAATACCAGTTGAACTGTTCTCTGGCCTGCGATTCGGGCAATAACAGCTGTAGGTTTCCCAGCAGATGAATCACCAGAAAGAAGCACAGGAAAAGTCCTGTTGTGGCCATGATCAGTTTGTATATTAAAGTCGTTTGTTTCATATCTTTTATAAAATAATTTTGCTCCGAACCATCGCTACCAAAGACCTATAACCTTCCACCATACCCCGCCAACCAGAAACCAGACCAACAAAAACAGCACACTCATAAAAAAGCCCTGTTTCCACCAGTCCTTAAGATCGACATAGGTACTTCCAAAAAATATCGGTGCAGGACCATGGCCATAATGTGTCAGCGAACCCATCAACGATGCACAGGCGCCTAAAAATATAGCCAGCATAGTTCCAGGTACACCCACGGCAATTCCAACGGCAAGAAATACCGAGTACATAGCCGCTACCTGTGCGGTAGCGCTGGCAAACATATAGTGACAGTAAGAGTATACCAGTATGATGACCGGAAAAGCCAGTTGCCAGCTCAAATGTGCCATTTGCCCGCCCACCAGGTGGCCGAACCAGCCGATGAAGCCAAGTGAATTCAGAAATGAGCCCATCATTACCAGAGAAGAAAACCAGACAATGGTATCCCATGCGCCTTTTTCAGATTTGACATCTTCCCAGGTGAGTACCCCGCACAACAGCAGAATACAGAGACCAATCAGCGCACCGGTTGTGGCATCTATTGCAAACAGGTTTCCAAATATCCAGAGCACCAGAAGAATAATAAAGGTTGCGACCATTAACCATTCCTTTATCGTAATTGGCCCCATCTCCTTTAGCTGTTTGGCTGCTATGGCCGGCGCTTCTTTGGTTTCCTTAAGTTCTGGTGGAAATACTTTATAAAGAAAAAGCGGAACCAAAAGGAAACAGACCAATCCGGGAACCAGTGCTGCAATTGCCCAGCTTCCCCAGGTGATGGTGACACCGAGATCTTTTGCAAACTTTTGCGCCATCGGGTTACTGGCAGTAGCAGTCAGAAACATAACCGAGGTAATCATATTTGCATTGTAACTGCTTAAAGTTAAAAATGCACCGATCTTGCGATGTGTTTCAGGTTTTTCTGGTACTGAGCCCATATTTACCGCAATAGATTTCATGATCGGAAAAATCACACCTCCTGCTCTTGCGGTATTACTGGGAATGGCCGGAGCCAATATCAGATCGGCCGTGTTCAGACCATAAGCCAACCCTAATGGACTTTTACCAAAAATCCTGATAAAACTATAGGCGATCCTGGTACCAAGGCCCGTCTTGATAAAACCTCTTGCAATAAAAAAGGCAAGACCGATGAGCCATATCGTAGAATTACCAAAACCGCTTAATGCATTCTGGATAGATTTAACCGGATCGCCCGGCGCCAATACCTGGGTTCCTGCACAAAGGGTAATGCCAATTATGGCCATTGTACCCATGGATGCAGCTTTAGAAATGATCCCCACAATGGTGGCGACAAAAATAGCCAGCAAATGCCAGGCATTGGGCTTAACCCCATCGGGCACAGGAATAAACCAGATGGCCACGCCAACCACAAGGGTAATAATAAGCGATTTAAAATTGATCTCTTTCATAATATTTTCTTTAAAAGCGTATCTGTAACTGAACATAGCCAAGGCTGTGGTTGTAGGCTGTACTTAAGGGTACTTCTTTTTTAAACTTGTCTATAGCTAGCCCAAGCTGAAGGGCCGCATAAAAGTCATCGGCAAAAATCAGTGACACATTTGGAATGAGGGTCTTGCGGGGATTGCTGGCCAGTTTGTAATTTTCATCAAAATATTCGTACCTGCAGGAAAATTCCACCGCCCGCAATCTTCTGCTTTCATGGTTGTAACGGAGCGTTGGAAAAAAATAAAACCCCTGCATCTGGTATTCATCCAGATCAGGGCGGGCAATCTGTTTGTCGGCATTGTAGGCCATAAAGTTTGCTCCTTCCTTATATTCAGCCATTAAAAGCAGGTCGAATTTTTTCGAAAGCGGGATCTTGGCGGTAGCATCGGCTCCATAAGCTTTGCCAATACCACTGGAAGCTAAACTTCCCGAGCCTGCGTTAATGCCAATGGTAAAGTCTTTCAGCAAATCAGCTTCCAGCCTGCCATATAAGTTCTTGGTGTTATTGTCATCGGCGGGCTGGTTTTTATTGTTTCCATTGTAAACCCCGGCAAATACCTGAGTTTTCCTCCAGGAATCACGTTACCCAATACAGAAAGTCCGGTTTGAAAACTCTGCCAGCCGTTTTTTCCGAAAGCATAATATTGGTTGGAAAAGTCAAGTGTTCGGATAATATCTACTGCCATGGCATCTTCGATTCCGAAAAAAGGGCGGAACTGCCCCGCCTGAATGTGGAAATATTCATTAAGAGAATATTTGATGTAAGCATTTTCCAACACCTTGTTGGTCGGATCGCTATTAAACTCAGCCAGATTGGCCAGTATATTGGCCGAAAAATGATCATTAATATCACCCTTAACCATTACCCTGGCCCGCTTGATCATAAAGGTATTAGATATTGCCTTAGACATTGCGGGATCATAGTTTTTGCCGTTAATGTCTACGTTTTTATCCATAGAAAGCACATAACGCGTTTGCAACACGCCCGCAAAGCTGAGTTTACGTTTGTATGCAGAATAATTTTTCAGGGTGTCACTTAACCGGGTTTGGTCTTTTTGCTGTGCGGAAGCGAAAAGCATACTGCAGGCGAGTAACAGGATGATATAAAATTGTTTCATGATTACTGTTTTGAGATTTTTATCAATGCGCTTACGGTTAGCTAATTGCGCCAATCATATCTTCCGGCCTTACCCATTCATCAAATTGTTCGCTGGTGACTAACCCAAGACTGATTGCGGCTTCCTTCAGTGACTTGTTTTCCTTTAATGCGGACTTTGCAATTTTTGCAGCATTGTCATATCCGATATGCGGATTCAAAGCTGTTACAAGCATGAGAGAGGTTTCCAGGTGTTTTTTAATGCCGTCATAATTCGGGCTGATGCCCATTGCACAGTTTTCATTAAATGAACAGCAGGCATCGCCGATAAGCCGTGCAGACTGCAGAAAATTTGCGGCCATTACTGGCTTAAATACATTGAGCTGAAACTGTCCGTTGGATCCCGCAACGGTGATGGCTACATCATTGCCCATTACCTGTGCCGCAACCATCGTTACTGCCTCATTCTGCGTAGGGTTTACCTTACCGGGCATAATAGAGGAGCCGGGTTCATTTTCAGGGAGATGCAACTCGCCGATACCACACCTTGGTCCGGAGGCCAGCATCCGAATGTTATTGGCAATATGCATCAGCGATACTGCGATCTGCTTCAATGCGCCATGACTTTCTACCAGGGCATCATGAGCAGATAAAGCCTCAAATTTATTATCTGCCGTGCGGAAGGGGAAACCGGTAAATTTTGATATATATGCGGCAACGGCAACATCATACCCACCCGGCGTATTCATGCCGGTACCTACTGCGGTGCCCCCGAGTGCGATTTCGGAAAGGTGGTCTAAGGTATGGTTAAGCGCCTTAAGCCCATGATCAAGCTGGGAAACATAACCGGAGATTTCCTGGCCCAGTGTCAGGGGTGTCGCATCCATCAGGTGGGTACGGCCAATTTTCACGACATCTTTGAACTCCTCAGATTTAACATGAAGTGTATCCCTTAACTTTTCAATGCCGGGTATGGTCACATCGACCAGTATTTTATAGGCAGCAATGTGCATTGCCGTTGGGAAAGTATCGTTAGAAGACTGGGATTTATTTACATCATCATTTGGGTGAACAAACAGCTCACCTTTGCCCATTTCGTTTCCCTGCAATACATGGATTCGGTTGGAGATTACCTCATTGGCATTCATATTGGACTGAGTTCCGGAACCAGTTTGCCAGATCACAAGCGGAAATTCTCCGTAAAGCTTACCATCAGTAATCTCATCGCACACCTTTGCAATCAGATCTCGTTTTTCAGTTGAAAGTACATTTAAATCTTTATTGGCGTATGCCGCAGCTTTTTTCAGATAACCAAAAGCTTCAATAATCTCTTCGGGCATAGATGCTTCCGGACCAATCTTAAAATTATTTCGTGAACGTTCGGTCTGGGCTCCCCAGTAGCGGTTCAGAGGAACCTGAACATCGCCCATACTGTCATGCGCTGTTCTTAATGCTGGAATTTGATTTATTACTGGTTGGGTAGGCATATTGCTTGATTTAAGATATGCTGTAAAAGTGACCAGGATAATATGAGCCTGCCATGATGGCAGTCACCGGGAAAAGTGATGTGAATCAACGAAATAGCAGAAGAAATATAGCTATCACTAAATCTTCCCGGTTCACCATCTCCATTCCAGAGGACATCACGTACATAAAACATTACTAAACGGGTTATAATTAGATAATTGCCATACGAGCCGACTGTTTTTGCCGCAACCTGTTTACAATAAATTCTATAAAAAACAGCTTACCTAAAGAGGCTGAGCTAAATGACCAGGTACCGAAGTAAAGATGATGTTCATCATCCCCTTAGATAATTATCAGTACCTTGCCCTTTATGTGACGTAGGTGCGCCCATCTTGCAGGACGAAAAGAATTGCAATGCACCTGTTTGCCAAAGGGTATTATTTTATCTGTATTCACTTATCTTTCCCCAATAATCATCAAAATGAGCAAGAAAATACTGATTATTGAAGATCATAATGCGATTCGCGAAAGTATAGCAGAGATACTTAAGATGGCAAATTACACCGTTTTTGAGGCCAAAAATGGTAAGACAGGGGTCGATATGGCCCTTAGTGAACTCCCGGATATTATTTTGTGTGACATTATGATGCCTGAACTGGATGGATACGGGGTGCTTTATATACTGAATAAACATGCCGAAACTTTGGGAATCCCTTTTATTTTTCTCACCGCCAAGGCTGAATACACGGATCTGCGAAAGGGAATGGAACTGGGCGCAGATGATTATCTTATCAAACCCTTTGATGACATGGAACTCCTGAATGCAATTGATATTAGAATAAGAAAAAAGGAAGCGCAGGATAAGGTACTCCATACCGTTTCTGATGAATTCAGGATATTGGTAGCTCATACCGATGGACTCTCGGAATTTCACAAATTAATCGAAGGCAAAACAAAAAGGCGATTCAAAAAAGGACAGGTAATTTATTATGAGGGAGATTTTGGAAAAGGTCTTTATCTGGTACATAGCGGAAAGGTAAAGACGATAAAACTCGCGCAAGACGGACGGGAGCTGATGACAGGGATGCATGTTTCAGGCTCTTACATTGGGATAAATGCCATTTTGAGCGGTACGGCTTATACCGATACCTCAACTGCTGTAGAAGATAGCGAGATCTGCTTCATCCCCTTAGATCAGATGGAACTTTTACTCCTTCAATACCCGAAAGTGGCCAGGGAATTTATCAACCTCCTATCGAGTGATAACCAGGAAAAAGAGGAACAGCTACTCCAGCTGGCTTATCAATCGGTACGTAAAAAAATGGCTGGTGCCATCTTAAGATTATATCACCAGAATATACCAGAGCAAAACCCGTTTATCATTTCCAGGGAAGACCTTGCCGCTATGGCCTGTATGGCCACAGAAACAGTCAGCAGAACCCTCTCTGATTTTAAGGAAGAGAAACTAATCGATCGGATTGGAGCAAATATAACCGTACTAAATCCTGAAGGGTTATTGAAAATGAAAAATTAAAACCTAAGGGAAAAAGTTGCCCGGATATTAAATAATGGTTCTGGTGAGAAAAATGAATTTCATATCAGTAATGCTTTATATTACAACCTTGATCCTGTTGCAAACTTACCAGGTGGTGATCAAATTCATTATTTTTTTCATCACTTCAGCAAAAGCGTAAAACCGAAATCCTCGTGCATCATTGTTTTATCTTAAAAATCCAATAACGGCAATTTAAACATGCATACAAATATCACGAATATGTGATATATTTGTCGTATGGCTGAGGGTTGAGGAGCTCGTTTAAGAACGATCAGCAGCCATCTATAAACGATTGGAGGAGGGCCTCAATTCATAAAAATATAAAACTGACTAATGACAAATAACTGTTTAGACTGCAATGAAGAAACTACCGGGAAGTTTTGCAGTAATTGTAGCCAGGCAACATCAACACATAGATTTTCGTTATCACACGTTTTTAAACATGATTTTATCCACGGCATATTTCACTTCGACAAAGGCTTTTTCTACACCATAAAAGAATTATTTACCAGACCAGGCCACAGCATAATAGAATATGTACAAAGGAAAAGAGTAAAACACTTTAATTATTTTGCCACTATACTTTTATTGCTGACAATAGGCTATTTTATAAAAAAGTAGACCATCATTGAAGCAGCAGATTTATATGATAAAACAATGGTTACAGGCCTTTTTAAAGTATTAAAAAACTATTCAAAAATTACAGTTTTCCTGCACATTCCAATTATTGCTTTTGCCAGTTATTTATTCTTTAGAAGAAGCAAACAAAATTATGCAGAGAACATCGTCCTCAATATGTACCTTTTATGCGGGGTTTTTACCATTAGCCTTATTTTACCAGTCATTATGATTTTTAATGGCAACAAAGCGTTTTTGCTATCGGTAAACTATTTTCTTACGGTACTCACCTTTTTGTACATCATCATTTTTTACTATCAATATTTCTCTGTTTTTGGTTTAAAAAAGTATAAACTAATTATCCGGGTTATCCTTATTGTCGTCCTGTATCTGGCAAACAAATAACAAACAATCTTTTAAATATTATCGGACTTAAATATTTTAATCATTAACAAAAATGATACTTTCTGCCCGTAAGACTTTGCAACAGAAGAGATTGTGTATTTCAAAAGTTTGTAAACTTTCTAAGTGAACTAATCCATAGGTTATCATTTGTTGGGAAAGCTATTGCCGCTTTTAATAACTTCATTTTAAGGCATTACTTAATAGGATTGAGCATGAATACTTTCACAGTCGTTCTTTGAAGCATAATAAACAGATATTCGTCATATCTTGATCATTTGCTTTTATTCTACACAATGACAAACGTATTCAGACCTGGTAAAAACCAATACGCTCACCATTTGTTAGGTACAAACTAAAATCATAAAACAACAAAAAACAAATGGAGACGATAAAGGGAGCAGAAAAGCTAAAACAATATTTAAGTGAGGAACAGCTTAACAAGCTCCAAAAAGCCGGACAACGTTATATAGAGCAATATAATACTACGTTTACTATACAATCGGTTACCGATCAGGAAATAACGATCGAAACAACCCAAACTGAAAATACATCGGGCAAATATGCAACTGAAGCAACGCTAATCAAACGCGGACAAGACCTGTTAATAAAACTATTGCCAAATCATAAGATCATGGTCGATGCCCAACCCATTTTTCCGTCACCAACGAGCGTTGTAGACGCCAAATGGATAGACCAGCAGATGCAACAAAAGGGGATCCGCATCAAACAGATTGCCTTTGAGACAGGAATCGACCGTGATGATATTTCTAACTGGGTAACAGGTAAGCGTTCAATGGGACAGATCGTAAAGGCGATGTTTTTCTTTTACTTTTCTAGATAGATCTGGGATGTTAATATGATTTATTAACTGTAATATCTGTTTTTAAGCTTCGCGATTAATGCCTTCCATTGGTGTAGCATCAAGCCCCATGCTTACAAGCACTTAAAAATAGCCTAATGAAAGATAAACCTGATAGTTCCATCCACGATTTTACCGCAGCATTGCCATTCGATTTTATCTTTTTCTGGCGAATCGCCACACTTTTTTCACTTTTTAATGCCTTCAACTTTGAATCAAACGCTGGTTCTTCACCTTGTTACGTCATCATGCTTAAGGAACAGAGCATCAAAATAGCTAGAATAATTTTTTTCATCTTATTTCTGTTATTCAATATCGTTTTTTAAAAAATTTTCCCAGCACACACAGGCATAATGATACTTGAAGTCCTTCCTCTGTTGGCGATGTTAACCCGCAAAATTGTCCATCGATATCCAACACGGCGCTACCAGGTTCATTACCTGAATAGCCGCATGCATCATGAACGGGCACATTTCTAAAGCCGTCAGAACGAGGGCTTCGTTCCCCGGGATAGTAAAATGAAACGTGTCTTATCGTAGGCTGTGCTTCAAGGTATAAGCTAAATTGCTTCGGATGTCCCGCTCTGATAATATCCACCGAAAATAAAATCACCTGCTATATACCGGCCAGATTCATTGTCGTAATCCAACGCCGTATTCACAGTTAATCCTTAATTTTGATCACCTGAGCCCTTTCCTTCAGCAAAGATCCCAATGCACTATTCCTTTCAATTTTGCTAATTGTTATTTTACATCCTGATAGGTTACTCCCTTCCAGATATATCCTCTACTCATATTCAATGGCCTATCGGTATAAGTGGCGCTCAGTACACCGCCTTCCCTGTAATCCTTACCTAATGCAGAAACCAGGTTCTTACCCAGATCCTTTTGCCTGAGTTCAGGATTTTCAGTACTGGACTTTAGCTTAATGCTCCGTCCAGTTTACCAATCAATTCAACAAAACCAGATCATTGCCCCTTTCTCTTTTCAGTCCGGGTTACTCATTAATTATTGTACATTACTTCCCCTTGCTTTGGTTTATTAATTTTTCGATTTGCCGGGCAAGATCTTCACCCCTTAGGTTGATACCCAGCACAATACCATTTGGATCGATCAACCAATTTTGAGGTATGGCATCAACTCCGTACAGGAGCGCTGCTGCATTTTTTTTTGCTTTAAGATCAGTAACTTGTACCCATGGCATTCCGTCATCCTTGATGGCTTTAATCCAGGCATTTTTGTCGCTATCAATTGAGACCCCTAAAACCTCAAATCCTTTGGATTTTAGTGAATTATAGGCACGCAGAACATTTTTGTTTTCTGCCCGGCATGGAAAACACCAACTTGCCCAAAAATCAATTAAAACATATTTTCCCTTAAATGAAGAGAGTCTTACTACTTTTCCGGCCTGGTCATATTGCGTAAAGTCCGGTGCTTGCTTCCCAACGCCAGCACGCTGAGCTTTCTCCAGAATTTTCCCCCAACGCTGACCTTCGGCGCTGCCCTTAACTTCCTTTGTCAATACGTTATATAAAGGCTCCAATTTTTGCGCATCAACTACACCACCAAAATATTCGTCCAGCATACTTAAGGCGATCGAAGAGTTAGGATTATTTTTGATATAGTTCGGGTAGACGTCCTCGATCATACGGTGGTATATATCCGTTCCATCTGCCTGAAACCTCTTTAACATCGCGGTATCACGTAGCCTTCTGGCAGAATCCAATTTCACATCAATTTCATGCATCTTTTTAAGATAAACAGCCAATGCAGCGCGGACTTGATTATATTCCAGATTCGCTTTAGATCCTGAAACAGTTACGTCCTTAAAAGACTTACTGTGAATGAGCTGAATATGCTCTGACGGACCAACAAAGATTTTGACATCACTACCATATCGCCGGGTGCTTATTGACATCATAACCGTTTGGTCAAGATCACCCGCAAATGAATACTTACCGTTCTGGACTTTAACCGAATCTATTACCACATCCTCATTTTTCTGATAGAAACTGTAAATGTATTTGCCCTCTTTAACAAGGTCTTGCACATTTCCAAGCACCGTATATGGTTTCTTCTGTGCGTACACACCTGAACATAACAGGACTAACGCAACCAGCATTTTTAATTTTCTCATGACTTTTTAAAACTATTAGCTTCTATTGTTCCGGGTTTAATGAACTCTGGAAAGCAAGATTTTTCCGATTAATGACTTGCGAGCGGCTAGGTTAAGTTGAGCGATAGCCCTCTTCAATTCTTCATCAGTAAGCTTCCACCGCAGGTATTTATAGATGATATAAGCGTTAATATCAGAATCAGGATTTTGGACAAGCCAGGCTTTTGCCAGCTCGGTTTTTTTAGCATCCGCTAACGGAAAAGTTTCAGATGATCTTCTGACAAAACCTGTATCAGCCATAGCGCCGTCGTAAGAACCAGTTTTACCGGCAAGTATAATAAGTGTATCGGTTTGCCGGTTTTGCAAGGCCAGGATAGGGTCGTTTTGTATGATACGGTCGAATTTTAACCAATCTTTCATGTAATTCGTCTGTCCCGTCAATTCAGCTGCTTTTAAATTTCCACGTTTACCTGCTAACTTCACCGTGCCCGAGTCAAGATATAAAACGCGGTGCTCGGGGCTTTTACCTACCAAGCCTACTCTAAGTACATATAGCCCTGCGCCTGGCAGTTTGGTATCGAGTATAAACCGATCTGTACTAACTGAAGCCGTATCATTGAATTTTACGTTCATCATATCGGATAAAATAACTTTGGTATCCCCAGTTAATCCAGCAAGTGTGCCTTCAAACTTCAGGTTCTGCGCTGAAGCGTATAGTGAAACCGACATCGCAATTGCAAATAATGAATATTTCATAATTGAAAAAATAATTTAAATAGGTTATTTACGGGCATACTTAGAAATGATATCATTAAGCATCGCTTCTGTTAGTAGAAAACCATTGCCGCTATACCGCACAATTCCATCCGGATCCATAAGTAACATTTGAGGTATGCCCTGAATTTTATAATCTTTCCAGGCTTTAGGTTTCTGCATCATACTGTAAAATTCAATTGGAACCCCCGCTTGCAAAGTATAAACCTCACCCGGCGCCTCATCTGTTGTTGCGGCGATAAATACCACCTGGTCTTTATATTTTCTGTGTAATTCATTGATGTGCGGAAAACCTGCGATGCATGGTTTACAACTCGGACCCCAAAAATCCAAAGCAACGAACTTACCCTTCATGTCCGGCACTTCGGACAACCATTCCTCTACTTTTAATAAAGGGGCTTTCATGCCTACTGCCATCGTGTCTATAGCAATAGATGAGGCCGTAGTTTGTTTTTTCGTTCCAGCGGCAACCTTTTTAGTTTGCCCAAATGTATATCCTGAAATAAGTAAGATAGCCATTGTAAAAATTACTTTTGTTTTCATCATAATAGATTTAGATTATTATTTCTTAGGGTATTTTATTTGACAGGAATACTGAATTCAACCTCTCCGGGGGGCAGGCATTGTTTGTCGTTACAAACCATAAACTCGACCTTGCCGCTTACTATGGGCTTCCTGGATTTCAATTTTACTTTTTGCTGGAAAATTGCAGAACTCTCAAAATAACTGACCTCCATCATAAAAACAGGTTCAAACTTTTTCACTGGTTTTGGTTCCGCGGTTCTGCCAAGCAATGCATATGATGATGCTGAAGCAAAATGGAACGAGGTGGCCACCGGCCCTCCTTCCCCAACTGTTTGAGAATAAAGATGCCAGCCCTGTTGAAGATTTGCCTTAATGTAAATTATAGCTTCAGTACTGCTTATGCGTTTGGACGAATAACTCCAGGTAATGGGTTTTAAAATCTGGGTGTATGCGCTCAGGCAAGATGACCAGATCAGCGCAAATAATAAAATGTATTTTTTCATTCTTTATAAATAGTGTAGAGTTAATAAATATTATGCTCCGGATAGCTGTTTCAAACTAATGGTAATGAAACAGACTAAAAACTCCGTCTGAAAGCGGAAAAAATTCCGCTGCCAGACGAAGTTAGGTCTCCGGGTATTTGTTAGTCGTTTTCTATTAATTGCGGATGCTGGTCCATCAATTTTTTTCCAAATTTTAACACCAGATTTTTAGGAGCAAAAGTTAAGGTCTCAACTGCGTTGCCACTTGCGTCATAAATTTTATGCGAATAGGAAACTGAATTCCGATAGGCCTCCACTTGGTCAGTAGATAACCTCCGCATATCATACCAGCGCATCCCTTTCAACGCGAATTCCCTGATCCGCTCCTGCAAAATAAACAGCACAAGATTTTGCTGTGAGGCAGCAACAACTGATGGGACTTCAACTTCATCCTCTGGCATGCGGTTTTTACGCAGTATTTCAAGGTCTGACTTTGCACCCGCTAAATCATTCGCCCGTGCTTTAAGTTCAGCCCTCATCAGGTACATATCTGGCAGGCTGATTCCTACCTCTGCCTCAAATCTTGGATATCGTCTCACTCCTTCAGAAAATACAACGTCACCAAACAATTCCTGGTTTGAATATATTTTCAGTCTATAGTCGTTTTTGCTGTAGAGCGCCCCGGTTTCCGGAGTGGTCACAAATGTATTAGCAGAGCCAATGTTAAAAGAGTTCATACTCACATTATATATGCTCTCCAGATCTTCATTAAGAGTAGCTAATGGCATAAGTTCCGGACCAAAACCGTCAGGTCCCAACGGTAACCAGCTTCCATTGGTACCCAAGGTCTCGTTATAGTTATATAACATAGGAACCCTTGTTGAATTGCTTAAAGCACTGAATGAATTATCGAGGTGTACCCTCGCCTGCTGGTAATTGTGCATATACAGGTATGTCCGTGCCAAAAGTGCTTCCGCAGCTGCTTTAGACATTTTTCCAGTGTGGGCAAAGGGCTTGGTTAGATTCGGGATGGCTTCAGTCAGATCCTTAATAATAAAGTCATAGACTTCCTGGACTGTAGCCCTTTTGTACGAAGTATTTGTCACATCAGCATCTGTAATAATCGGAACCCCCAAATCAGTCACAGCGCTCCCATTATTATAGGGTTTTCCGAATTCATTTACAAAAAGCAGGTGACAGAGCGCTCTTCCCCCTTTTGCCTCGGCCATGATTTGCAGCTTTTGTTGATCCGTGCCACCTTTCGACTGCATCACCTCTGCAATAATCTTATTGAAAACATAATTTTGTGTAAGATAATCCATTTCAGGTAGTTGATCGGGTAGTAAAGCGCTACTGCTATACTCAAATAACCGTTGCCTGTAGACATCAGCTCCATTGAAATAATCATTTTGTGCGGCCACTTCGTCGCCGAGAAATGAGATGGCACTTGAAGCGCTGATCCTGGCAGTATTAAGCAAGGATTCGTAATCTTTTGTATCTTGTGCAACGATCGCCCCTTTGGGCTCCACTTCTAAAAACTCTTTCTTACACGCGGTCAGTGTTACCGATAGCGCAGCAAGAAAAAAGAAAATATATTGTCTGCTAAAATTATACATAGTTAAACTTCTTTAAAATCTAAAATGAAACATGTGCACCCAAAGTAAACGTACCCTGACCTGTGCGTACCGTTCTGCCTGACCCGTAAATGCCGGCGTTCTGGAATTCCGGATCTATTCCAAATTTGTTTGCTTTCCAGAGCATTAAATTCGAAAGCTGCGCACGGAATGTAATTCCCCGCACCTTCAGGTGATCAGCTATATGTTGAGAAAGGCGATAGGCAAGTGTAATGTCTCTGACCTTTACAAATGAAGCATCAAAAACGTTGGTATTGGCAGCTGTATAGTATTGAAGATTTCTTAATCTATTGTTCCTGCTAGAAGCAGTATAACGTGGGATATCTGTTTTCGCTTCATCACCAGGGACCTTCCATCTGTTGGCGAAATCACTGTGCACATTGTTGTACATCGGCCCGCTCCAAAATCCATTTACATCTTTCAGCATCACATGGCCGAGGTTGTAAACCAGATTGACCTTAAGCGACAAACCTTTATAGCTGAAAGTATTTGAAAGACCCCCGGCCCAAACCGGCTGAGTGGTACCCATATATTTTACATCTGCCGCGGTATTGATTTCCGGATTGCTTGTAATAGTACCATCGGCAAGTCTGATCTGTGGATTACCCTGGTTATTGAGCCCAACATAATCAAACGCAAATTGCGCGAAAGCCGGGTAACCTTCTACATAACGCTGGCTGATCATCCCTGTGCCGGTTGTGATATTTCCTAACAGGGAAAGACGTTTCACTTTGCTCTTGTTATATCCAAGGGTAAAGCCCGCATTCCAGGAAAAATCCTTTGTCACCACATTTACAGATGTTAAACTAATTTCAAATCCTTTATTATCAATGGCTCCGAGGTTCCCGATTACAGTTTTGTAACCGGAAAACGGACTTACCGGTAAATTGCCCAATAAATCTGTCGTATTTTTTATGTATCCGTCAACCGAGCCGAATAATATTCCTTCAAACAGTGCAAAATCAACGCCCACATTCTTGATAACTGTACTTTCCCAGCTGAGTTTGTCATTACCAGGCGTACCGATAAGTAAACCTCTACCAGTAACATAGTATGGGCCGGAGGCAGGATTTAAGATGTCGTAGGAAGCAGCGGTTCCCGGCTGTGGAGCATTTCCTGCAATACCATATGTTGCTCTCAGGTCTAAACGTGACAACCACGTAATGTCCTTCATAAAGGTTTCCTCACTAAGCAGCCACTTACCCCCAACACTCCATACAGGTCTATTCTGTGCTGATTTGTCGGTACCGAAGAGGTTACTTTGATCATTTCTCCAGCTACCGTTCAAGGTATAGCGGCCGAGATAACTGTAACTAAGGTTGGCGTAATAGGAACTTGTTCTGATCGTTGCGGATTGCCCTCCCGTAAAATTTTCAGCTAAAAAAGTCGAGGCATTGGTTATCGTATTTTCTTCAAGGCCCTCGTTCAACGTTTTATAATCGATTGGCTGGCCCGTCTGTAATTTATCGTCCCATCCCCTGACAATAGTTTGGCTCGATCGCCCAAACTGTGAGGTTGCCTCCTGACCTGCAAGTACTGTAAGCTGGTGTTTGTTCCAGTTTTGATCAAAAACAAACTGGTTACGAAGGGAGTAATTCTTTTGGTACAGGTTACTTTCTGTTAGCCTGCCACCAGAGGAAGGAAGGTAATAAACCGGTGCTTCGCCTGGCAAGGCAACAGTAAAGTCCAGCAATTCCCTGCGCACCGCATAGGCTCCCGCATCCAGAAAATTAGTGCTGTTACCAGATAAGATGTTATAGCCATAATTACCTTCAAACCTTAGGTTTTTAAGTATCTTTACGGTTCCTCCTCCAACAATTCTACTGTATATCTGGTCGCTTTTATTGTAGCCCATATCGCGTTCATTCAGGGGATTGTACTCCAGATTGATCCCGCTCCGGTTTTGATAATCAAGGCGTCTGGCATCGCTGTATCCGAGACCTTCGTATTCACCCATATGGTTAATGGTAAGCGGATTGCCATTTGCATCTTGAAACAACTGGTAGGGCACCAGGCTATTGCTTAATCCAATGTCGTTCGGTGAAGATTTAAGGTTATTACTGATGTCAGTTATTAAAAAAAGTGAAACTCTTTTGTTAAGCTCAAGATCCTGGCGAAGGTTAATTTTGTACAAATCATCTTTTTGACCGGGTTGATTTGACCTTGTTCCCGTGTAGCTTGCTGATCCGTAAAAAGAATATGCTTTACCTCCACCGGATGCTGACAGGGTCTGATTGGTTAGCATGCCGTTACGGTAAAATAAATCTTTGACCTGTGAGCGGTTGTCTATTGAGGCCAGGCTATCCAGGCTTTTACTCCTTTGTGCAGGAGAAAGCAGGTTATTATACTGAATGACCTGATGCGGCCTCAGGGCATTCAGTATTGAGGCTTGACTAAAAGGATAGCTGACTTTGCTTTCCTCAAATACCTCGTTAGCTGCCTGAATGAACTGTCTGCTGTTCAAGCGCTGCAAGTAATCGAGATCAGGTTTACCCTGGAAATTGACAAAGCCATCGTACTCAAATTTCAAAGGTTGTCCGGCTTTACCTTTTTTTGTAGTGATTACTATAACACCGTTTGCTGCACGGGTTCCCCATATAGAAGCCGAGGTAGCATCTTTTAAGACAGTTACATCTTCAACATCCTGCGTATTGATTGCTGAAATGTTATCCTGCGGTACACCATCTACAACAATTAGAGGCCCGCGGCTTGCTCCGCCTGAAGTTGGGTTGCCAAAAGAATCGTAAAGGCCAATTGTCGCTAAGCCACGGATCAGAAATGGGTTCTGAGTTGAACCTGGGGAATTATTCACCACCAGTCCGGGTACGAGTCCGTCGAGCCTTGAAAGGATGTTGGCGCTTCCTGAGCGGTTTTTCATAATATCAAGGTCAGGCTTGGAAAACGAACCCGCGCTCCTCTCCCTTGAAACTTGCTGATATCCTGTATTAAATTTTATTTCGACGTCCTCCAGTTTTCCTGTTGAAGGTTGCATTTTTATAGTCCCTAGGTCCTTGGCTGCATTACGTTTTATCGGCTCATAGCCGATAAAAGCAATAAATATCGTGGCATTGTCACTTACGTCTTGCAAATAAAACTCTCCCTTATCATTGGTGGTTGTCCTGGTTTTTGAATCTTCAATAAATATTGTTGCTCCTGCCAAAGGTTTTCCATTTTCATCTACAACCTTTCCACGGACATCGATACGCTCAAGTACAGCAATCATCTTATCTATCAGGGTAGGTTCGTCTTGCTTTTTTATGGTTATAATTTTACCATCAATCGTATAAGTTAATGATGAGCCGGCAAGCACTCTTTTCAGCGCTTCATTGATGTCTGCGTTTTTTAAACTTATATCAATCGATTTTTTTTGGGGAATAATTTTTCCCTCATAAAAGAAATCATATTGGCTTTGCTTCCTGATATCTTTCAGGAGCGACTCCAAAGAAGCATTTTTTCGGTTGATGGTAATTTGCTGGCCAAAGGAAGCTGCGCTAACCTGCAAAATGGATGCTATTAATATTACGGTGGTTAAGCGCATAATCAGCATGAGTTTTGGATAGGGAGATGCGTACGTTCTCCCGTATCTGTTAGAAATTTTATACATTTGTTTAGTTTGGTTTATGTACAGCACACCTAACTTTCGACGGGGAGGTTGCTGTAGTTGATATATAGTTATTCCAAGCTTTTCCAGTTCCAACAATGTTGGGGCTGGTTTCTTTTTTGAGTTATTATAGTAGATTTTTGTGCATGTTGGTTGGTTTAGGTGAATACTTAGGTTTATTATATCATCTTTTAGTTCTAAAAGGATAATTGCGCTTCATCTTTTTGTTCATCACCCCTTTCCCGCATCTCAACAACAAATTCAACATTTTCTTTTTGATCGAAGAAAAACGCTGCAGGCAGTTCAATACCGCAGGCCGAAGCCTGATGATAAATATGATACGGTTCTTTTAGCGTGTCATGTAGTTTGATCTGATAGCTTAAAGGTGCAATCTTTTCACTGCGGAAATTGCAGAAAGCGGGGTGATTATCCTGTGCAAATGCTGAAAATGCCAATTGGCGAATGATTATAAAGAAAATGTATCTTTTCATATTTTTCAGTTTTTAACTATTTACTTACATAGATTTTTCGCCCTTCTACCTTAAACTTAACCAGGCCAGAAGCTTCTATAGATTTGAGTACTGTTGATAAGGGCTTATCTCTTGATATCCAGCCCCCAGATTCCATATTATCGGGAACATTTTCATCATAAACAATTTCCATATTGTACCATCTGGCAATTTTTCTCATGGCTATTTTAAAATCTATATGGTTTAGATAAAAATCACCATTTTTCCAATCCACCACATCGTCCAAATCAACTTTCCGTACTTCCATAGTACCGGATTTATTTATTGCCTGCTCACCCGGCTTAATTATTTTTAACGAGCCGCCAGCTGTCACCTTAACCGAACCTTCCAGTAAGGTTGTCGCAATTCCAGGTTCGTCTTTATAGCTATTCACGTTAAAATGTGTTCCTAATACCTCTACTTCCTGATTAGCTGTTTGTACAATAAAAGGATGGACTTTGTCCTTAAAAATTTCAAAATAAGCTTCGCCTTCAAGCTTTACCCTTCGCTTCCCATGCTCGTTCAGGCTGGCAGAGTAGGTTAAGCTTGAGGCCGCGTTAAGCCAGACTTTACTTTTATCAGGTAATGTTAAGATGTAGGTTTCTCCTTTGGCGGTGCTTAATGTATTAATCTGATCTGGATTGTTAATTGTTTCTTTGATTTCATAAACAAGCTGTCCGTCTGCTGTTTTAGTTATACTAATACCAGCCTCTTTAGCAATTTCACCATTGGTAGCATCAGAAAGTTTAATCTTTTTACCATTTGCTAAAGTCAGGGTCGCACCAAAAGATCCGGGATTTCTATCCTGTGCCGCAAAAACATCATTTTGAGTATGCTTATCATTTTTGTAATTAAAGAAGTAAAGACCTAAAACCATTAAAGCAATGGCGGCGGCAATACCAGTCATACGCGGCCATAGTTTTATAAATCTCGCGGTAACAGGTTTTTCTTTAGCATATATTAAATCCAGAAAATTTCGTTGCTCGGATTCGCTAAGCTCTTCTCCTTTAATCTGCTGTTCAAAGGCCTGACCAATTAAATTTTTGATTTCGGCATCATAAAAAGGATCATTAACATAGTCCCATAATTCTGACTGTTCTAAATCTGAAGCAGAATTATCAAGATAAAGTTTAAGTAATTCCCGAAGCCGTATATTATTCATTGCATATCAATATTATCACCATGTTAAGACAACTTAACATATTAATAACATTGACCCGTAACTCAATTGTTACGGGGTATCAGGGGAAAAAAAATTATGCAAAAGATTGATTTTCAGGTTATTTAATTTAAAATAAAAACAACCCACGCATTTGATGCCCTTATCCAGCTCTTCTTGCGAACGGAGTAAAAGCATAACTTATGATCTGAAAAGACTGACAATGAAAACGGTATATGCAACTGCATGTTTTTTGAAATGTGCCCTGATCTTTTTTAGCGCATCCTTCATATAAGAATGAACGGTTTGGGGAGAAATACCCATTTTAACTGCCGCCTCGTCGTATTTCATACCTTCCTGATGACAAAGTACATATACCATCCTTTGCTGGGGAGACAATGTTTCAATCGCCTTATTCAGTATATTTTCCGCCTCCCGGTAATCCAGCTCATTGTCTGTAGAATCACTTGTGTTACTAGTCTTCAACCTATAGACTTCATTAGATTTGATTTCCTGAGAAAGCCGACGAAGCGCATTAAAACACTGATGACGTACTATTGTGTTTAAATAAGCACCAAAGGTCTCCAGAGCCTGTAGCTTTTCTCTACCTAACCATATTTTCAAAAAAACGTCCTGAACAATTTCTTTAGCCAAATCATCAGAACGAGTTATCTTTTTACTGAACGCGAGAACGTACTTATGGTAGTTTTTGAACAGGATTTCAAAAGCATGTTTATCACCCCCAGCTATTTCAGCAAGTATTTCAGCTTCGTTATCCAGAGGTTTGACCGACATATAATAGTTATTATGATGTAAATTTACCGCTTTTTAAGCGCAATAATACTCAATTTCATAATAAAGACTATAATTAATTCTGATTTCCATCTGTTAAAATGTAATTTTCAAAGATACCCCTAATTAAAAGTAATTTTGAGATTTTTAAACGGTACAGCCTGATCTTAAAGCTTTTTAAGTGAAATAATATTCCAATTTATAATACAGATTATAATTGGTTCTGATTTCTATCCTTCAAAATGATTAGGAACAATTTAGCTTCTGACGCTCGATAGAATAACAAATTATTACCTATCAAATAATTATCTGTGGAATCGTTAAGGGTTAAACATACCATTCCGTGGGGTATAAAACACCGATTTGTGTGACTAATTGTTATAAAAATTATTTTACATCAGTAAGTTAGTTTAGTCAAAAAGTGTCGTAAAATTCATACTTCTATTACCCGGACTCATTGGTCAGGAGCCAGTAATATCCTATAAAAGACAGGAGACAAAGGTGGTCCGGATCGGGTCAGGATGACTTACTATATTCTGCCCTGATTACACTAAGGGTTTGCTGGGTGATGCCCAGGTAGGAAGCAATATGACCTAAGGGCGCACGCAGCAGTATATTGGGATAGGTTTCAAGCAGGTTCTGATATCTTTCCTGAGCCGTCTGGAATTTTATAGCATGCAACTGGTTGGCTAGTTCCTTGATGGTCAACACCGCTAAAAAGCGGGAAAAACGCTGAAGCCTTACATCGGTATCCAGGTAATTTTCCACCAGCGAGAAATCAACGCTGCGTATGGTACAGTTTTCAAGCGAAACGAGGTTGTACTGGTAATATTGGTTTAAAAATACATTTTCAATAGGTGTATAGACGGAAGATTCCTGCAGGAACAGTTGGGTAATATCCTTTCCGTCCCTGAAATAGTAAAGTCTCATTAAACCGCTTTCGAGATAAAAGAACTTTTTTGATCGGCTTCCTTCCCTGAGCAGTTCGCGCCCCTTCGGTAACTCTTCAGTATCAAACAGCTTATCTAATAGCTCTATTGTGTCACCCGGCAGTCCTGCCTCTTCCCTTAAATATTCGACAAGCTTCATATATTTTTTTTGCCAATAATAGTAAAAATCCCTGGCCACTTCAAATAGCCCGGACGTTAACTACCCTATTCTAATTCATGGTACTTTTTATTTAGTTATTCGAAGATGTCAGTAACAAATCTATCTTTATTCTCCACCTCTTCTTCCCAAAGCCTTGATGAAGTTTCGAAATCCAATCCGATGATCTCCTGGTAGATCTTTACCAGTGTTTCCCGCATGGCAGGTCCCATATACCTTCCATCACCACAGAGATAGATCTTTGCCCCATTTTCAAACAGCCTTTTTACTTCTTGCCGGTGTTTCCATAAGCTATGCTGTACATAAGCTATATCATTATCCAAAGCGGCAGAAAATGCGGGATGAACATTCACAATACCTTCGTTTTCCCAGTTTTGCAATTGCTCCTTGTAAAGAAAGTCCACGTTTTCCGCACGGCAGCCGAAAAAGAGCAGCATTTCTCCTATGGTTTTACCGTTCGCTTTTTCAAGGGCACGTTCCTGGATGAAGCCCCTGAATGGTGCTATGCCACTTCCGGCCGCGATCATGATGACAGGTGTACTTAGCTCCTTAGGCAAATGAAACGCTTCCGGCGATTTTCTAACCTGCACCGTAACGTTTGCACCAACTGGTAGCGCGGACAAATAATGCGATGCAGTTCCCCGGTAATTTCCTATACCTGAAAGGGCCGGCGCATCGACAACGGCTACGGTTATGGTGCAATGCTTGTCGTTCCATAATGGAGAGGACGAGATGGAATACCTGCGGCTTTTCATGGCGGGCAGCATTTCAAGCAGCACTTCAAATGGAAGTTCGCAGGCGGGGTTCAGCTTCAGGATCGTTGCAAGGCTTAATCTTTTTCCCAGCACCTCGGCTTTATAAATGTCATCCGCAGCATATTGTTCCAGTCGCATTTTTTCCGGCGGGCAAATCGTATAGTCCGCCAGTTTTCTGATTTGTTTCTGGGTGGCTACCTGGTTGAGTTCTACGTATTGGCTCAAAAGTTCGCCTACTGCAACGGGGTACCCTTTGGGCAGATGGGTATAAGCGCTTTCGGTATGGATGATCACTTGGGTATGATAATCAAAATGAAACCTTTTGAGTAGTTCATCAACCTTTTCTTTTGCATTCAGCGGCAATATCGCCAGATAATCGCCTGCACGGTAACCCATGCCTTCAGGCAGCGCTATTTCGATGTGTTTTTTAGAGCGGGCATTGGGTGAGGACATATTGACCAGTTCTTCGTTGACGATGACGATGCCCTGCTTCATTTCCTTTTCGTTTAACATTACAGCAGGCATGTCCCTGGCCAGTTCAACCCTGTATTTATTTATATCAGCCTGTTCGTTTACCTCCAATGAAAAAAGACCAGCAAGACCGGGCCAGAACTGCTCATACCATCTGTCAAAATCCCCGAAAAGATCATTTTTTGCGTCTGCTTCGCCACGGGGCAGCACGCGTATAGCTCCAAGTTCACTCAAACGGTTGTCTATATAGGTTGGTACAGCCTGATAGGTTCTCGTCCAATCTTTATTGCCACATCCGAACACTGCATACTGAACGCCCCGTAAACTGTCATCAGCTTGTTCCGTTTTTAACCAGGCGACGAATTTCCTGGCATTGTCCGGTGGAAGTCCTTCGTAAGAAGCGGTCACAATAATGACAGCACCGCTGGCCGGCAGGTTCGCTGAGAAGCTGTCCAGTGAAGCAATCCTTGCATCATAGCCCTGCTCCGTGGCATCGGTGGATATCCTGTAAGCGAAATCCTGGCATGTACCGCTGTTGGAACCAAAGAGCACCAACAATGGTGTATGATGAGGCGGAACAGAAGCTTTCCCTGTCGGTTGTTCTGCTTTTCCACCGCCCTCAGCCGGCGAATGATTGGCAGTTGCAGCTTTTGGCGTTCGCTTTTTTGCTTTGATAAAGAATCCGTCCGGTTTAAGCGTGAGGGTTTCTTTTACCTTGAGCTGATAGTTCGGGTCGGCCTGGGACAGTTCAAAGTTTTGAAGGATCATGGAAAGCACCAGGGTGGCTTCCTGCATAGCAAAAGGTCTGCCGATGCAGGCACGCTGGCCGTTGCCAAAAGGTTTATATACATTGGCCGGCAGTTTGTTGAAATTATCAGTTTCAAATCTTTCTGGCTCAAAGGCTTCCACGTCTCCTTCCCAGACTTTGCTGTTTCGGTGCAGCGACGGCAGCAGCACCAGGACGGAATGTTCTTTCCTGATCTCATAGGTATTACCGATAATGGTATTTTCATAAGGATAAAGGCCGAACAATGGTGCGGTGGGCCACAGGCGGAGGCTTTCTTTCAAAACCTGGTCAATGTAGTCCAATTGTTTCAGCTGTTCAAAACGGGGCGTCTCATTTCCTAAAACCTGATCCACCTGCTCCTGCGCCTTCCTCAATTTTTCCGGATTTTTCAGCAGCAGATAGATAGCGAACGACAACAGACCGCTGGTCGTTTCATGGCCGGCAATAAGGAAGGTAATCATCTGGTTAGTGATGTTAGCATCATCAAGGCCTTCTCCGGTTACCGGGTCTTTCCCCGTCAACATTTGGGTCAGCAGGTCTTTGGGCCATTGCTGAGGTGCAAGTGCCCTGCGGTCTTTGATGATATCGGCAGCAACGTATGTTAGCAGTTCAATCTCCCTTTCGTATTCTCTTTTAGTAATGACCTTAAGTTTGTTAACAATCGGAAGCCTTCTGACATGCAGGCTGGCTTCATGCAGGGTATTCACCATTGCATCAACAAACGGATGCATCTCAATGCTGTAAAAGCTGTTAAACCGATAGTCGAATGCGCAGAGTGCAATAGTATCCAGGGTAAGCCTTGTCATATTATCGGGCACATCAAACAAGGTTTGTGTGCCCATCCTTTCCCACTTTTGTACCAGTTGCTGGGCTACATCCAGCATCTGGGGGAACATGGTCTTAATTGCACCCGGGCCAAAGGCCGGAACAAGGATTCTGTGCGCTTTTTCCCAGTTGCTTTCGTGGGTGTAAGCAGTAAATAGCCCGTCTCCCCCTATGTCACGGAGCTTATGGAGTGGTTTATGTACTTTTTTGTCAAATCTTGATTCGTCACAGACTTCGTTTACCAGATCGGGATCACTCAGGATGATCACGGTTTGGTCTCCCAGTTGCATTTTATAGATCCCGCCATATTCTTTGGCCAGGCGCATCATGCTTTGGATCGGTGCTTCGGTGTCAAGTTCCGGGAGGTTCTTCAACACCGGATATAGTTTTGGCTGGGGAATGGGCTTAATCATATTCAATTTCTTTATTACCTTGCAAAGGTCCGGACAAGAAGCAGTAGAATTTTTAAGATATCTTAAAAAACATTAGTGACTCTACAAATCCTTGCCACCATTTTTGGAGGAGTTTTAGCTCCATTCGTTTCTTTCGAATATGGTCACCTATAGATACTGGCTCTTTGGGATAGGAAAAAGGTATTGGTTTTTTCAAGCGTCTTTGTATCCTGGCTATTCAGCACTACATCGTAATCTTTTAGAATGGTTTCAAAATCATCCTTTCTGTAATCGATCAGTACATCTGCTCCAAGATCTTTGAGCATGTTCTATTCATAATTATAAATTTTATATTTTATACTTTTTAGTATATTTTTAAACAAAAAAAGTTACCATTTTTCATAAGTAGCCAATTCTGCTTTCAAAATATACAAAAGGTTCAGATTAGAAACCGGCCTATATCAACGCATGAGTCCTTTTATAAAAATAGAGGAGAATGCCCTCGCATTCTTATATAGAAGAAGATGTTCCTGATGACTGGCAGGAGTTAATGCTTGTTTATGAAATAAGTAATTTAACAATATCCCTTGCATGCAACTAAAATAGAGTCTTACTACTTTGTTTATATTTGTTTTTTTAATTTCCATACTTCTTTCAGCGGCTTGAAATACTCTATTCAAAAAATCCATATGAATCGACTTAACTTCTTCAAATCTGCCTTGTAAAATTTTATCCTTAGGCTTAAAAAAAAGATCAATTGTGTACCCAAGCAATTCATAGCGCCTAAACAGCTTGCCCTGCATCTGTATCACTTCATCTAAAATCCGTTCTAATGACTGGTTTTGAGATATGGTATGCAACAGATGAAAATATTCAGTGAAAATTTGCTCAAGGACCGCCCTGACCAAATGATTCTTGTTATTAAAATAGTAATATAACGTCGGCTTAGTGAGGGCTAAATCCTCCGCTATATCTTCCATTGTGGTCTTCGCGATTCCATAGCGCATGAAACGTTTAGTCGCCGCCAAAACTATTTCCTGACTTTTTTCTTTGTTCATTTTCAGCCTATGAGGTTTCCTAATCCCAAAAACCTATGCTTTTGGAACCAGGATGCCACTTACTTTGAGGGAACTATCTTCGAGGTGATGTAATTGTAAACAGCTACCTTAACATAAAAATCAGAAAAGGCAGTAGCAACAGTACTCGAAGCCTGCTGGTAGGCTGCTTGCGCATCCAATACATCAGAAATTGTAGCCAGCCCTGATTTATAATTATCCTGATTTACCTTCAAGTTCTCCGTTGCAAGTTCAAGATTATCTTTGGCAAAGGAAATCTGAACCAGCTGATCTTTCACGTCATACCAATAGCGAGTAATTCCTATTTTTATCTGATTCTGACCATCCAGAAAATCGTTTTTAGCAATTTGCTCACTGATCTTACGCTGCGCAACTTTTTGCTTCCCCCTGCCCCAAAGACCGCTGGATATAGGAACACTGAAAGTAACCAACCCTGCCGGTGCGAAATTGCTTCCCAGGCCACTGTTAATGGAGCCAATCTGTGAAGCACTAACGCCAAGGGCCAAAGTAGGACGGTTATCTCCTCTGGTCAGCCGGGTCTGTAATACCTCAGCCTTTATTCTTTTATCAAGCAGAACGTAATTTGGATTTTGAGAGATATTGGTATCCGGACAAAGTGCCAGCATCGTTGGCATGGTTTTATTATCCAGATTATCCTGCATGACCAATAATGAATCAAATACAAGGCCGGTATACATAGAGAAATCCAGCAAAGCAACCCGTCTGCCATTTTCAAGCTTGCTTTTATTTACCAATAATTCGCTGAGCTGAACTTTAACTTTAAGCAGATCATTTCGGGCGATTAATCCGGCGTTGAGCATATCTTTTTGCATTTTTAGTACTGCGTTCAGTAAAGTTTCGTTAACAGAAAGCGTTTTCTGCTGTTCCTGAATGTTTACCAGGTTCCAGTATTTTTGCTCAGTTAACAGGATTACAGAATCGAGTGATTGTTTTTTTCTGATTCGGCTTACTTCGAGTTGCAGCGCAGCAAGCTCGTTTCCTGTTTTGATCTTTCCACCGGCATACAGGATTTCTGTTCCCGTTACACCAACCAGGTAAACATTGCTTATGCTTTGATTTAGCAAAGGAGGCATAGCAGCTACTAAATCCTTGAAGCCATATAAGCCAAGGCCTGTACCGCTAACAGAAGGGAGGTAATCAGACTTTGCTGCAGCAACATCTGTTTTGGAAGAATTTATTCTCAGTTCACTGTTTTTAAGTGAATAACTGTAAGCTATTGCAGCTTGCTTACTTTGTTCCAGAGAAACAGTGTGGGTCTGGGCAGTTGCGCTCAGAAATCCGACAAAGGTGATATAATATAATAAAAATTTCATGGTATTATCTTAAGCATGTACAGGTTCAAGTGTTTGATTTTCAGGCTGCTTCTGATCCTCTTTACGGAAAAACAGCCAATAAAGAGTTGGGAGAATAAACAGTGTTAAAAGCATGGAAACAATTAATCCAAAGCAGATAACTGTACCCAGGGGACCCCAGAGTGACGATCTGCTGATGACCATTGGGATCACGCCCACTGCCGCGGCAGAAGAGGTAAGAAAAATCGGACGCATCCTGCGCTCAGCAGAAAGCCTGGCCGCCTCAAATGCTGATTTTCCCTCATGCAGTCTTAATTCTTCGGCATGGTCAATCAATATAATCCCGTTCCGGACCACAATACCACATAAAGCCAGCAGGCCAAGGAAAGAGGTAAAACCAAAAGGATATCCGGCAACCAGTAACCCGAAAGAAGCACCCAATATACTTAGTGGCATTGTGGTAATACTTAAAATCGCATGTTTGAGATGTTTGAAATGCCATAACAGGATCAGAAAAATCAGGATGATACTTACCCCAAGGGCAATACCCATTGGTCCTTGATTTTCTCCCTGCAATTCCAGTTCCCCTCCATAAGTTACGGCTAAATCCTTTGGTAATTTGATCTTTTCTATCTCAGGCATAAAATCCGTCAGCACCGCATTGGCTACAGCATCCTGCGTCACATCCATTCTTACCGTTAGCGTCCGTACACCGTTCCGGCGTGCAATCTGACCATCATTCCAATCTAAATTAACATTGGCGACCTGTCTTAAAGGGATGATTGAATGTGTTTGGGGAGATACAACATTCAGATTCTTTAGATCATCAAGATTACTTCTGGAGGCTTTTGGCGATTTTATCTTTACATCCACGGCGTAGGTGTCTTCCCAAATCTGGGTAGCAGCTATTCCTTCTGAATGCATTAAAACCGTATTTGCAATATCATTTTTACCTAATCCTAATCTTGCCGCTTCACCGCTCTTAATATCCAGTGTGAGTGTAGGCTGTGGCTCATTAAAATCTGTCCGCACCCAGTTTACCTTTGGATGCTTTTTACCGATTACAGATACCTGCTCAGCTACTTTTTTTAGCTCAGCCAGATTATTTCCACTGATCCTGACTTCGATTGGTGCGAGCGCATTGATCATATTCAATTGTTTCATGCGAATAAAGGCAGATGGAAAAAGATTAGCGTATTTCCGCTGATAATCAAGAATCACCTCTTCGGTTGCTTCTTCTGATTCGGTTTTGATCAAAATCTGCGCATAATTTTTAGCTGGAAGATTCGGTGCATAAACAGAGTGAAAACGTGGCGAACTGCTTCCAATAAAACTGGTATAACTTAAAATACGTTTATCGTTTTTCAGCACCTGCTCCATACCTTTAACTACACGGTCAGTCTGAGACAGCCTGTACCCGGATGGCAGATAAATTTCCATGGCAAACTGGTTACGCTCTACCTTGGGAAACAATTGTTGTGGCAAAACGCCCATAATTCCAATACCAGCAACTATAGCCAGCGCCCCTAAAAAGACGGTAATCTTATAGTGCTTCATAGAATTTCCAATGTGATTATTGAAAAAATCCTGCAGTCTGTCCAAAAATGATCTTTTCGACTGGATCTTGCTGTGCAAAAGACCTTTTTTAATAAATAAGGTATTGAAGAATGGCACGAGCAACATCGATATCAGTAAAGAAAGCGTTAGTGCAATAACGATTGTTACCGGGAAAAGCTGGATGAAATCTTTTGAAACACCAACCATAAAAAATGCTAAAGGAATAAAGGTTGCCGAAATAGCCAATGTGGCTGTAAATACCGAAGGAAATAACTCTTTGGCACTTTCTCTTGCTGCAGCCCATACCGATAAACCGTGATCGAGTTTTTCTACATGGCTGTCGATAACTACAATCGGGTCATCTACCACAATGCCCAGTACAACAATTAAGGCTGCAAGGGTTACGGTATCCAGCTCTATACCGAACATATACATGATGGCAAGCGTTGCCGCTATTGTGATTGGGATAGTTGCTGCTGCGACTGCTGCAACCCTCAATGGCAATAATAACACCGCAACAAAAATAACCCCGATCAGCGCAAAGGCAAACTCTTTCATAAAATGACTAATAGAGTCATCTACAACTTCCGGTTGATCTGCCAGTTTTACCAGCTTAACATCCGGCGGTAAATGGCTTTTAACCTTTTCAATATGTGCTTCAAGCTCTTTACCAAAACTTACTATATTTTTCCCGGTTATCATTTCAAGCGAAATGATAATCGATTTGGTTCCGTTTGAGGTAACATAGCTTTCCGGTTCATCATACTCACGTTTCAAAGTCGCCACATCACGCAGACGTATTGCATTCCCATTGGCATCCTGCCTGATAATCTGGTCGGAAAGTTCAGCTTCAGATTTATAAAAGGTATTAATATGTATGGGCTGATCAACTACTGCACCCTCTTCTTTGCCTGTTGCGTTTATAGCACCCTCATTTTGAAGCACCTGCATGATATTAGCTACTGTTATACCTTTCTGAAGCAATTTATTATTGTCTACATAAATGGTAATTTGCTCATTAAGATTTCCTGTATGTGAGATTTTGGCCACATCCTGGACCTGCCTCAATTCAGCCTCAATATCCTCCACATTTCTCAGCAATTCTTTATAAGGCCTGGTTTTGGATTCTACCGACATCAATAAGGCCGAGGTATTGCCAAAATCACTATCAATATAAAACCCTTTGACTTCTTTGGGCAGCTGACTTTGCAACACGAGCATACCATTTTTAATCTTGTTCCAGAAAGCTTTGGTTTGCATAGTATTGAGGTTATCCGCCACCTCCACAAAGATGAACATCTGTCCATCCCTTGAAAAAGAATAGGTTTTCTTCTTGTTCACTTCGTTATTACTAAAAAGGTATTCTTCAACTTTTTTGGTCAGCTGTTCTTCAACCTGCTTAGAAGAGGCACCCGGATAAGAACTCGCAATAAGCCCTTGCCTGATGGTGAAGTCTGGAAACTCATTTCTGGGCATGTTGAAAAGCGCAACAATTCCGAGTACTACTAAAATAGCGGATAGTGAAAGCGGAAGCACATGGTGTTCCATGGCCCATTCTATCAAATTTGATTTCTTTTTCATTTCTACGCTTAATTAATTACAGTTACCGGGCTTTGATCTGCTAGTTTTTGATAACCCGAGGTAATCACGTGCTCGTTACCGGAAAGCCCGGAGAGAATAGAAACACCATTGGAGTATATCTGTCCAACAACCACATTTTTCCGGATCGCCTTATTTTGATTATTGAGAATGTATACAAACCTGTTACCCTTTTCGTCTATCTGCACAGATTGAACCGGAACAGTGACTTTAACCGAATCAGCAGTGGAGGTTGCATTTTGAGCGGGCTTTTCGAAGGTTACTTTACAAAGCATTCCTGGTTTTAGTTTCCCGTCGGTATTGTCTATCGCAATGGTAACACTGTAATTTGCGCTTCCGTTTAAAGCTAAAACACCAACCTGGGTTACTTTGCCCTTTAAGGACTGAGTGCCCAAAGCATCGATTTTAACACTGGCATGAGTTCCTGCCTTGTACTGATTGACTTCATTTTCCGGTACGGCTACGATAACTTTAAGTGTTCTGGTGTCTAGTAGCTGTAGTACAGATTGCCCGGGAACCGCAACCGCCCCGGCTTCTGCCTTTTTTTCACCCACATAACCGTTTTGAGGAGAATATAAGCGGGCATGAGCAATATTTTGATAGGTTGCCCTTGCCGCGGCATTCAACTGTTCGAAATTTGACTTTGCCTCCAGCATTTTAATTTCGGCAACACTGCCTTTTTTAAAAACCTCGTTGATACGTATAAAGTTCTCTTTGGCAAGTCTAACCTGTGCAAGCTGGGCATTATACTGGTTACGGTAAACCGTTTCATCTATTGTAGCTACCAACTGCCCTTTTTTGATATGGTCTCCGGTACGTGCCGGAAAATTTAAGATCGTGCCGGAAACCTGAAAACTAAGTTCTATGGTTTTATCAGCCTCGAGAGTTCCGTCATAAACGATCTGGTGATTGGATTTGTCACCTCCATTTCTTAGATCCATTACGCTTACAGCCAATGTATCCTGAACAGGTTTGTGCTTTGCTTGATTAGCACAACCGGTTAAACCGAGCGCCGCGAAAGCAATTCCGGCTAAAGTTGTTGTTTTCTTCATTGTAATTTAAACAAATAATGTTTTTTTGTCGACTTATTTAACCAAAGCTTGCAGGTGAGGTATGCTGGTCTAATTCAAAAGCAGCACTCACCGTCATACAAGCATTTCAGTTTTCGACAAATATACACTTTTTGTATTTATATATTTATTAATCTGGTTGTCATAAAACAACAATGCAAGCTCATCAGGAATAAAACACCGCTACACTACCACAATTAACAAACATTAATTGTATTTTTGTCGACTATGAAAAAGCTGGAAAACGATTCAATAAGAGAAGAGATTATCCGTGCATCCCAGGCTGTCTTTCAACGATATGGATATGTGAGGGTTTCCATGCAAGATATTTCAAAGGAATGCAGGAAGGGCCGCAGTACTTTATACCACTATTTCAAAAACAAAGAGGAAGTACTGGATGCTGTCTGCTATAAAATATTTTCCAAATGTTTACAGGAGAGTGAGCAGGCAATCAGCAAAAGAAAATCCTTTTCTGCCAATATTGAAGCTTTTAACGATGCGAAGCTGAAGCATTTGCGTGAAATGGTAAGGGAAAACAAACTTGCAATTGATGATTTGAGGCAGAATCCCTCCTCATTTTTAATAAAATTGAGGGCATTTGCAGAGGAAGAAATTGCTGTTATTAAGAGAATCATTGACTGGGGGATGGAAAACAGGGACATTTCAGAACTTCCCGATGAGGACAGTCAGTTTTTGGCCGAAACGCTACATGCCGCCTTCAAAAGCTTTGAGCAGGAAATTATTATTTTCGGAAGATTCACAAATTATGAGAACAAAGTAGCCTGGCTGGCTCAAATGTTCCATAAAGGTCTTCTTTGATGAATTTAGCACTTCATTTTCTAAATAACCGACTAATATCTATTTTGGGACAAGGACAATTCATTCTTGTTCATGCATCTGCAGACTTCATATCACTTAAATATTTTAAAGGATATTTTGAATTATGAAAAATAATCAACAATCAACCCGGTAACCTGTCTAGGTTGTGCCTGTTGCCGTAAATGTCTGCCAGATATTCTTTTAAGGGTGTCGATTTTCTTACAAATAGTTTTTCAAGATCCCTTTCCTGGTGCAAGTCTTAACGGTTGGGGGCTGTTGCGGCTGACTTGTGCTTTCCAAAACTTAATAAATTAATTATTCTTAATAATCATTTTACTAAAGCGCAAATCAATAGGAAATAAAAAAAACGGAACTCCGGTGAAGTACCAATTAGCAGGAATAATTGAACATTTAAATCGCTTATTGAGCCAATAATTGAAGATTTGGAGAGAAAAAAAACTCATTTAAGAATGAGTTAAAATCGTACCCAAAAAACCCTATATACAAGTGCAAGAGTAAGTTCTTTGATGATTTTACCGTACACCATCCCAGGCAGGGCTGTAGTTAAAGATAATTCTTGAACCCCGCCAATAAATTTTTGTGCCCATCGCCCATCTGATCTATTGATTGTGCTCAGGCAGTACGACGATAGCTGCTTGGATTTTGGCCACAATGTTTCTTAAAAAATTTACTGAATACGAACTGGTCACTGAAGTTCAATGATTCAGCGATATGTGCGATCGGCAACCCGGATTCATTTAATAATACCTTTGCCTCGACAATGAGCATTTCATCAATTAGTTCTCCCGCGGTTTTACCTGTAAGCCCTCGTGTAGCAGTGGTCAGGTATTTTGGGGTGATATTTAGCATGTCAGCATAAGCCTGTACACTTCTTTCCACTTTAAATTTCTTCATAACAAGTTTAAGGAATTGATGAACCACATATTCCTTCCGGCTGCCAGGTACTACGTATGGCTGGACTTCTGATTGATACAATGCACCAACCTCGAAAATAAGCGCTGAAAAAAGGTGCCGCAAGATATCCTCCGCATAAAACCTGTTCGCTCGAGTGTCCTTCATCTTTAGCGCCAGTACGGAGAGTTGAGCCTTGAACAAGTCGACCTGATCTTCGCTGAGCCTGGACACCGGGCTAATGATACCAGTCAGGTAATCATAAGCCTCTGCGGTCTTCGATGGGATGGCTGAGTTTAATAAGTAGTCATTTGAGAATAGTAGATTGGTCGCTTTACAATCTGGGGTAACCTTACCAAAGTGACGGATAGTATTGGTCGTAAACAATACAAGATCATTTTTTCTCAGCGTGTATTCCAGCAGATTGATCTTTACATTCACCTCTCCATCAGTGATCAGGTGAATCGAATTATGATCGGCACGATATGGCGACATAAAGGATGTATCCATTTCCTGCGAATCGGTATCAAAAACGTACAGGCCCTTAAATTTGGTATTGATATCCAGCCGGGACTTTAGAAAATCAAGCGTCAGTTCCTCAATACGTTTTTTCTTATTTTTCATTATACCGATAAAACTATAACCCAGGCGTTTTTCCTGTTTGTTGCAGGTTGACATAAGATAACAATATTAATCATATCATCTAAAATACTACATCAATATGGCAAGGAAATCTGAACATATTTCGGCCGCATCTGGCCATGTTTCTAAGCATTCACAGTCCCTAGATTTGTATTGTAAACAAAAACAAAAGCCATTTAGTCAAAAATAACAATTAAAATTATGACACAGCAAATCAATTACAGCAATGAACTTTCCGGAAAGATCGCCCTTGTAACAGGTGGAACCAAAGGTGCCGGCAAAGCAATTGCAGAACGTTTAAAGGCCGCTGGCGCCACAGTGATCATTACGGCGAGGAACAAAGCCGAACAACCAGATCCGGAACTTAATTTTGTTTCTGCTGACCTGAGCAGACCAGAAGATGCGCAAAAAATAATCAGCGAGGTACTGTCAACCTATGGCAGGCTGGATATCCTGGTAAACAACCTTGGCAGTTCAACAACACCAGCCGGTGGGTTTTCAGCATTGAGTAATGAAGATTGGATATCGACCCTGCAAGCTAATCTACTTGCGCCAGTCAGACTTGACAAGGGATTTTTACCACAGATGATCGATCGTAAAGATGGTGTTATCATTCACATCGCTTCCATCCAGGGCAAATTGCCCTTATACGATTCTACATTGCCCTATGCAGCTTCAAAAGCAGCACTGATCAATTACAGTAAAAGTTTATCAAATGAGGTTACGCCAAAAGGTGTACGTGTGCTAACCGTTTCGCCGGGATGGATAAATACTACAGCATCGGAAGCCTGGTTGGGTGAGATTGCCAGAAATTCCAATAGCACTATAGAGCAGGCTCAGCAAAGTGTTATGGATGCATTGGGAGGGATACCTTTCGGCAGGCCGGCCCAACCAGAGGAAGTGGCCGAATTGGTCGGCTTTCTGGTCTCGCCAAGAGCCAGTTACCTAACAGGCACAAACTTCGTCATCGATGGCGGAACGGTACCAACTATTTAACCACTTAAACATATCATCATGGAATTACCACAAGTAGTATCGCGTTTCATAGAAACGCAGCACAATTACGATAGCAAGGCTTTCGCGGATTGTTTCACCGAATCTGCCACCGTTCATGACGAAGGGAAAACCCATAATGGCAAACAAGAAATTCACCAATGGATCCGGCATGCAATGGATGCGTACAAATCTGAGCTGGAACCACTCAACTATGAGCAGACTGGCTCAAGCGGTGTACTGACAGCAAATGTTTCGGGCACCTTTCCGGGAAGTCCGGTAAAGTTGAATTTCAATTTTGGCTTTAAGGACAACCTTATCGATTCCCTAAATGTGACCGAATAATATTATATAGCACGGTGACACCGAACATCAGAAAACCGCCTATCTTAGATAGGGCGGTTTTGTTTCCCTATGCTATTATCGGGTAATGTTGTAATGATTAACTATCCAAATTATTTTTAACAAAATATGAAAGAGGCAGGCTTTTGGCTGATTTAGAGCCTGTTTAAATTTCTATAACAAATATAAATAGCCTTTTGCTGTCACACTGAGGGATAATTTATTGTATAAAATCAATATAAATGACAGATTTTTAGTGAATTATAGGCTGCGAGGAATCGTCATTCCCAACCTGATTGGGAACCACGGAGTGATCATGAATGCCTTTGAAACGAGGTAAACTCATGAATAATAGTAATGCAAGTGGTTTAAGATTAGCTTCGCTGAGCACTGCGTGGTTCCCGCCTGCGCCTATCGTGTGGACACATCTTTTTTGAGTTAGTTTAGGCGTTTTGCTAACCAACTTTAATAAAGCACGGATTTAACTAAGGACGCTGTCAATCCCAAGAGCCGGGGAAATCAAAAAAACAGGTGCACTACAGTAAAAATAGCAATAACAAACCTGAAACGCAGTGGTTTTGTGTTCATAACCGATGATTTAATTTTAAAAAAAATATTGAACACAAACCCCGCAGGGCTCAATCAGACCAAAGAAAACACACACAACACCTGATTAAACGAAGTGCCGCTGTTTTTTTGATGCGCTTGGGATTGTGCAAAAGGCTCATTGCTGGATTGACAAAGCGCTTTGGGTACTTTGGCGCTCCAAAATGCATAGCATTCTTGAGCACAAAAGAAAACAACATCGTCTGCGAAAAACTACCATGCCCCGCGGCATAGAGCGATAGAAGATGTTATAATTAATTGTGTCTACACTATAGGCCTGCGCGGGAATGACGGCCGTGCTAATGGATTCTGTCAATTGTAGCGTAGTCGATTGTTTTATTAATGCGTTGAAATAGTCATCGACTACGCTCAGACTGACATACGAATTAAATTTTATTTAATTTTAAACAGGCTCTTAGATATTTAAATAAAGGTTTAACACTACTATTGAGTATATTAATCTGTATCGAGCGAAATACTATAGTCTCCGCAATATATCTTCTGGTCAAAAGCGTTCAAACAATCTGCTAATCCTCCCTTAATTGCAAAAGCCCTTAGATTATGCTATCCTCATTTTCTCACGGTTTCTACTTTAACGCAACATCCATTTTGGTCAAAAATTTATCAACCGCCTCTTTTATGTCAATTCCAGACCCTTCGGCCAACACAATTAACCACCAGATATTTTCAGCAAGTTTATGTTCCAGTTCTGTCTCAGAACCGGCTTTAGGCCAGCGCTGCTGTTGCGACATAATGTTGCGTCCAACCAGTCCGGCATCAGTAAGGTAAGCCAAAGCATCTTCTTCCACTGTCCACTCACTTCCGTGATGCAGCAGCTCTAGCTCATGGTACTTTTTTCTTATTTCCAGCGATCTGTGGATAATCTCGTCAAAATTTTCTTTACTCATTGACATATATTGTTTAGTGGATTAAATTGGCTTTAACAAAAGAGATTTTACCATTTTCAAATTTGAATTCAAATGTTCCTCCAATTTTACCTTCCGGAAAATCACCAGAAAATTGAACTTCCAAATATGCATTTTGTTGATCTGTTATCTTGAGCGCTACCTGATCTGTATGGGTATTGTACCCTATAAAGTAGTCATCAAAATATTGCTGAATTCCTTTATGCCCTTTAAACTTTCTACCTACCGATGGATCGTCTAAAATAGCAGCAGGTAAATAAAAACTTAAATATTTTTCTGTGTCGAATGTATTGCTGGCTGCAATCCATTCCGTGATAAAAGTTTGTATGTCCATTTTTTCTTTTTTACCATATCACTATGGTTGTTTACTCTTTCAATCTAATTCAGCAAACTCTTTTTATAATCTGACGGAGAAAAGGAGGTCTTATTTTTAAATAATTTATTGAACGACTGCGGGTGCTCAAAGCCTAAATGATATGCGATCTCGGCAATGCTAAGTTCATTTTTTGCAAGATATTCCTTTGCTTTTTCTACCACCTTTTCGTGTATGAATTGCCGGGTATTTAATCCGACAAGATTTCGCAACAGATCGCTCAAATATCTTGGCGTTACATTTAGATTTTCAGCCAAAGTGTTCACATCAGGAAGCCCTTTAATTAAAGAACGTTCTCCTCTAAAATAGTCATCCAATTGCCGTTCCAATCCGGCAAGAAGGTCGTTGCTCACAGTCTTCCTGGTGAGAAACTGCCGGTCATAAAATCGATTGGCATAATTGAGCAGCAACTCGATTTGCGAAATGATCACATCCTGGCTAAATTTATCAATACGCTCATTCAGCTCATCCTGTATAAACCTGTAAATGCTCAGGATGGTTGCTTTTTCTTTTTCCGAAAGATATAGTGCCTCTGCGGCAGAATAACTAAAAAAACCATATTGTTTAATCCCAGAATTTAGCGGATAGGATCTTAAGAAATCCGGGTGGATATGGAGCGTCATCCCGCTGTAGTCCGCTTCCTCATCCTGCATTTTCAAAAGCTGTCCGGGGGCGATGAATGACATTCCGCCTTCTTCAAAATCGTAGTATCCCTGACCATATTTCAGTTTCCCTGAAAAACTCGTCTTGAAAGATATCTTGTAAAAATTCAGGATGATGCCATGCTCAAAATCCATTGGATCAAACTTTGCATCTCCATAATTCATAACGCTGATCAGCGGATGGGACGGAGCCGCCTGCCCCATCGCCTTATGCAACTGGGAAAGCGAATCGAATAGGACCGGATGTTTTCTCATTGTACAAATTTAGTTAATTCATCAGCAGCCACTCCCATGTCAATCCATTATAGAATGGCTATATCTATTAAAATACGAACTGGGAACGGAGTTTTTCGAATTGTCCTTCCGGAGTTAATTCAAGGCGCTCTTGATATAAACCTTTAGCATCATTGCCGGCAATATACCTCAGCTGTTCTTTATTGTCTGTAGCTGCATCATAAATGATTTTGGCTACGTCTTCTGCTTTTGTGTAACTGGCAATCTGCTCTTCGCTATAGCCCTCACTAACCTTAGTCACCAGTTGACTGTAAGCTTCGTGCATTCCAGCCTGTAGAGATCTTCCTGCAAAGTTAGTCTGCATTCCGCCTGGGGCCACTACTTTCACCGAAATTCCAAATTGTGCCAATTCATAAGCCAGACCTTCTGAAAAACCATCAACAGCGAATTTGGTAGCATTATAAATGGAGCAGGTTGGATATCCCAGCAGGCCAAATGTACTGGTAATATTGATGAACGTTCCACTCTTTCTTTCTCTAAAATATGAGATGAATGCTCTTGTAACATTGATCACGCCAAATAAATTCGTCTGTACCTGAGTCTGGATTTGCTCATCTGTAAAGGCTTCCAGCGGACCAATTAACCCATAACCTGCGTTGTTTAATACTACATCAACAGAATGGGACTTCAAAACCTCTGATATCGCATTCTTTATTTTTTCCGAATCAGTAACATCCAATTGAACTATGGTTACATTTGGAAGTTCCTTCAATTCATTTTCTTTTTCGGGATCGCGCATTGTTGCGATTACATGCCAGCCATTTGCATGAAATAATTTGGCTGTTGATTTGCCCAGCCCGGATGAGGTTCCGGTAATGAAAATTGTCTTTTGCATAATTCTTTGTTTTAGATTGAACTATACAAAAGTGGGCATTGCATAAACACTGAAATTAGTCTAAAACGAATTATGGTAAGTCAAAATGACGTTTTGGATTTAAAGCTGTAACGGGTGTTCAAACTAATCTGCTATTCCCACTTTACCAAACTGAAAATTAAGCCAAATTACAAAGTCTATAAGTACATATTTCCCCTTGAAATCTGATAATTAACGCAAAAACAATCCATCCTTTTCGATAAAACGGTTATATTTCTCCTAATTATCAGTTGTAATTCTCTTTTTATGGTTTGTACCCCATTGCGCCAGGGCCGTGATGATATCCTTTAAAGATTCACTATATTCAGTGGGCAGGTACTCCACTATAACCGGAAACTGATCGGCCAGCACTTTCCTTTCCACCAGTTGATTTATTTCTAATTTTTTTAATTCTACCGACAGCATTTTCGCAGAAATTCCTTTTACCGTTCGTTGCAGTTCATTAAATCTGGTATTGCCACCTAAAACCCCGATCATCACCCTGATGGTCCACCTACCGCCAAGAACATAAAGGGCATCCTCAGTTGCCGATATACGGTTTGTACATTGTACTGGTGTGTATTCTAATTTACTCGTTGCCATAGTTTCTATTTGATTTAACTAACCTAAAGGTTACTACTCACCTTTGGTATACTACTATACTTTGGTTAGCAAATGTACATAGCTTTGTAGCATAAAATAATAGAGAAATGAACAAATTAAAAATTACCTATTACGCTACAACTGCAATTATTTCAGCAATGATGCTATTTATTGCTTTTGAAACGCTTACAAAGCCCGAAGTTAAAATTTCCATGGCACATTTAGGTTTCCCCGATTATTTCAGGATTGAATTGGGAATTGCAAAAATTATAGGTGCAGTTTTAATCTGGTTGCCTGTCCGCTTGTTGAGGGAAGCCGCATACATCGGTTTCGCTATTATGTTTGCCTCAGCTTCCCTATCACATGCGGCAGTAGGCGATCCTGTTGGTAAAGTGATAACAGGATTGGTTTTCCTGGCGATCCTGATTGTGTCGTATGTGTGTGGTGCAAAACTTCCAAAAACAAACAGAGATTAATAACAATTTAAAAAATAAGTTATGATTTTAGTTACAGGAGCAACAGGCCAATTTGGTTCTAAAGCAGTTGAACATTTGTTAAAGAATGGAGTTGAACCTTCAGCAATTGCGGTTTTGGTAAGAGACAGCAACAAAGCAAAGGACCTGGAAAAAGGAATAGCCATTAGGGAAGGTGATTATACCGACCAATTTTCGATGGTAAAGGCTTTTACGGGTGTAGATAAATTATTGCTGGTATCAAGCAACAATAGAGAAGCGATTGAAAACCGGACACAGCATCACAAAAACGCTATAAATGCGGCTAAAGAAGCAGGCGTTAACCATATTGTGTATACTTCTTTTGTGAGAAAACCAGGATTTGAGGACTCAGCGATTGCTGATTTTCAAAAATCCCACCTCGAGACTGAAAAACACCTGGCCGAAAGCGGACTGGATTATACGATACTTCAAAATGGGATCTATGCAGAAATGATAATGGCTTTTTCAGGTGATAAGGTTGCGGAAACTAAAAGCATTTTGTTTCCTGCAGGCGAAGGAAAAGCGAGTTGGGTGCTTCGTGAAGAACTGGCAGAAGCTGCTGCTCATGTTTTAATTACCGAAGGCCATAAAAATAAAACCTATACGTTGACTAATTCCGAAGCTGTAGGTTTCGAATTCATTGCACAGCATATATCTGAAATACTAGGCAAAGAAATTGAATATAAATCTCCTGGCATCAGCGAATTTAATGCGATTCTGCAAAAGGCAAATGTCCCGGAAATGTACATTAATATGTTAACCATGTGGGGTACTGCATTGAAACAGCAGGCAATGGATCAGGAAGATGATACTTTAGCCCGTTTTTTGAAGCGGGAACCAACTTCTGTAAGCCAATATCTGGAAAATTATTTTAGAAAATAGCAGATAAACCTTTTGATGCCGTCACTGGTGTCTGTTGATTTGGCGAAATATAAAAATCTATAGCTCGTTGAATAAATGATATCGAATAGCAAAAAGCTATAAGTTTTAAGCCACTTGGTTTTTATGTTAAATATCGGTTAGCATAGGGAATAATGACTCAAACATTTTATTTGCTTTAACCAAAATCTCGTCCTTATTTTCATTCTTATTATTTATGGCTAAATAAGTGCTATTTTTCCTATCCATGTGATGTGAAAAAGTTTCTTCATTTAAATAATTCATCATAACATACCTATATATTCGATATCTTTTTGTTTCGCATTTAGACTCAACATATTGTTTGGAAAAATCAATAGTATTTGATCCTAAAAAACCAAAATTGGCGAGTGGATTTTTTTTGAGGGTTTGTAACATAACCTGAACACAAGTTGCAACGATTTGAGGCATTTTGTTTTCGTTGGTAAGTATATTAAACCTCTTGGGATGTCGCTTTAGTTTTTTTGGGCAGAATTTAATAATGTAAATATTATGCCCATATTCTTCAACATCAATTAAGTAGCTCTCGCCATTATCAATCTTGAATACGTAAGTAGTTTTACTTTTTAAATGATTTTTACCACCAAGATCCTTTGAAAAAAGCTTTGTAAATGGATAAGAATTATCAAACAAGGTATTTATAAGCGGAACATCTTATTGTTCTTATTTCTTCAGTTGAGACTTTAGTTAATTGAGACTTTACGGCTTCTGGCTTAATGGTATTTTTTGTAGAAGCAACCATGTATACTCCTTGATCAGCCCTGCTGTTCAATGGACCAAAATTGTTGTCTTTACCCATTTTGAATTCGATTTAAAGTTCTGTTATTTAAGGGAGTGCAAAAGTAGGATAATTTTTTAAATAAAATACTACTCTACAAAAAAATATGTCGTTAAACATATTCTTATTTTAGCTCCTTCTGCTTAATAACAACTAATATAGCGTAAAGTTTGAAACTTCCAAATATAATTATCAAAATATTACATAACTTTTCAATTGTAAATCAACTATTTACCAATCATTACAAGCAACCCTAACACTCGGCGGCCGACTTATTGAAGATATCAATTATAATTTATGATATAGCTATAAGTTTGTATATAAAAATACATACTAAAACTAAAAACGCTTTGTAAGTCTATATTTTACAAAGCGTTATCTTTTACTGAGTACCATCAGCAGGAATAATTGAATATACAAATCGTCTTTTATTTCTTGCTGAGCCTATTATTGAGGATTTAGAGTAATAAATTTTAGTCATAAGTTAAAAATAAAGGTGATTTTAGAATCGACAACTTTACCAGATTATAACCGGACAAAAAAGTAGGAAATGACCGATCCCACTTTGGACGCTGATGAGAAACAAAATTAATAATTAAAGTTCTTTGAGATTTAAGATATTATTTCTAAATTGCTAATGCGAATTACTAATTAATATCATCATTCACTTAAACACAGAGCTAAAATCAATTAAATTTCTTTAACAATATTCCTGGTCGAGTGGTAGCCCCACATTTTCAATTTCTCTGTGAAGAGTTATTTGGTAGTTCGCAGCGACCAGGATACTTTATTTTACGGTTATGCGAACTACCAAAAGTAAAAACCAAAACACACAGCTCCCTGTTCAGGTTGCAGCTGAATCAGCCAACATTAATGTATTACCTGCCATTTGCGCAGTGAAGGCTACCTTACATCATATTGATGGGCATGTTTCAGAAATCATGATGACTTTGCCACGCTACACCGGTTGGGCAGAATTTTTAGAGGACGGGCAAAATTCCATTCGGGAATATGTGTATCAGCTCACCCGGCATTGGGTTCAAATCACCCATTTCTTTATAGAATCCGGAACCATCACTACCAATGGAACAATAGCCTCTTGTTTTTTGCCACGCCGCTTCGAAATCCCTTTAGGCAAATTTTATAAACCGATGGAACCGGGTGCCTGGGTATCGGCCAATCAGCACCCGCATCATCTAAGATATAACCAAAAAGGTTCGAGTAAAAATTTATCAGCCTTAATCGCCATTGCAAACCATAGAAACGATGTTGTTTATCATCAAATAGAACCAAATACCATGCTTTGCGGTATTCCATTCGAAAGTAAATCAGCTTACTTTGAAAAAGGCGATATTCCTATCGGGCATTTCCAAAAGAACGGAACCGAATATATGGTGATTTACAGCTATGTTGCTGATGGGAAAGGAAGTTTTGAGTGATGAATGGCTAACTAAATTTAAGCCCTTGCGGATTGTGAGGGCTTAAAATATGTTAGAATTCAAATTACCTCCTTAGCGGCACACTTTATATATTACTTACTGGCAGATTAACGTTTAGCAAATTCACAACGATTTCGGACCCTTAAACTGCACCAGAGTAAAGGATTAAGCCCCTAATTGGGGATAAGGGCTTTTTAAAAAAAAACACACGGTCTTTAACATGCTAGATTCCACCTAACATATTGTGGAGGTTTCTTGAATTTCGAGCCTGTTCTTCAGCCTGCGCTTTGTGTACCGCTTCACATTTGTCTGCAGGGAGAACCTCTTCAAATGTAAACTCTACACTATGAAAAACACCTGCACCAAAATATCTGCAAACTACTGAACCTTGGTTAATTGCTGCGACATACATTTCTGGCCCTTCTTTTAGAAACTGGTGCTTAACCATATCCCCAATGTTTAATGATTCACTCATAAATTTTGAATTACCTTAAGCTGCAATATACGACTTATTTACATTCTCTGATAACCTCGCTACCTTACCTACCTTACTTTGTATTTCAGGGAAAGTGAGTTATCTGTTTAATGCCAAACTGGGCAAAAATCTGATTACCGGCTGATGCATATCTAAGTTTCTTTCCCTATCTGCCCATAGAGTTAATTACAGCGACTCTACGGATTATGGTGTAGTGTTGAGTTTCTAAACTTCACAAGGTTTTATCCTTTATATGTAGTCTCCCTACCCTGTATCATAAGGCTCAAGACTACTTAAAGATGGGTCAAACATTAAAAAGTTGTCTTTATAATTTTTTCAACACCATTAATCAAGTCGCTTACCTCAGCTAATGTTGGATCTTTCTCTTTGTTATGGTCACACAAATTACGAATGTCTCCTAAATGTTGAATGAATCGCCATTTAGCTGTATCTATGACGTCGTTATTTTTTAATAATTCGTTAAAATCATTAATCGTAGGATTTTTCTTTCCCGCATTTAACTTATGGTTTATCGCTACTTGATGTAGGTGTTTTTCAAGAACCACACCTGAAATTGCTCCCGCAGCCCGTATAAACTTATGTTTGGCAAGCTCCTTAGCAGAGCCTAACTCTGAATCGAACAAATCTGCCTGCACTAATTGTCTAATGTCAAATAAAGAGCTCTCGAAACGCCTTTTGACGGATCTTACTATATTTAATTGCTGTCTAAACTGGGGAATAGCTGCATCAGGTCCTACTACTTTTTCCTGATTATATCCTCTAGTTATGGTTAATTTCTGTAAATAGTCTTCAATAACATAGTTTCCATAAGATACATCTTTTCTAGTTTTTGGCTTTTCATAGAACTTAACGAAATCGAGTACTCTGTCTGGCAAAAGTTGCTTAATTAAAACCAAAGCTTCCGAATACCAAAGTTGGTAGCTGGTAGAAAAATCAGGCAATTTCCCGATGAAAGCCATGACTTTTTCGTCGGTTTTAAGAGTTGCCATTGCTTCTTTCTTAAACTGACCAGGGAATTGTTCATATTGCATAGCATTTAATAAATCACTCCCCTCATCTATCAAGTCTAATAGTTCATTCTTATATTTTTCTATGTTTGAAGTCATTTTCAATTGTTTTTATAGCAGTTATCCTAACATATTTATTTCACTTAATAATTTTTCGCGATTTTTTTGATTCTCAATCCCGTTAACCACTTTCAATGCTATTGCTTTTAAAATTTCCAGGCTTTTCTTCAATTGGTTATCGGTTGGTGTGTCGATTCCATGTAGAAGATAATTTCGTAATTTTCTAAGATCATTTAATTCACTTACCTCATTTGTATTTAGTACATTTTTATCTGTCAAAACACTAAAGTTCGGGATCATGTATTTTCTTGACTTTTTTTCATCCTCGGTAATAAACTCGCGTGTAGCTTTTTCCAAAATCACCCAATATTTCACAAAAAGCTCAAAGATTGATGCTTTTCTTTCCGAAATCTTCAAATTCTTAAAATAGTCTTTCACGTCTACCAAATTCAGCTTGCTGTTAAACTCGTTAAACAACATACCTAGTAATTGATCAGTAACGGATTCATTAAGATCTGTATTAATTTTACTAATAAATTTTGTAAAGGTGTTTGTGTTAAGCGTTTTATTGGTTTTCAGAAAATTATTCAACAAAAAAGTATCGCCTAATTTAATCTTATCATGATAGTCTTTATCAAGATTATTAATCAAATAGTTTGTTAATTCATACTTGTCTTTTATATCTTTTTTTGAGCGTGTTCTTTCAGCCATAGCGACTTGTAATCTTTCTAATGCAATTTCACCACTTAATACGAGACCATTTATTTCATCAAGGATAGCGAGTTCTGAAGCAGATAAATTTCCTGAAAAAGGTTTATACACTAAATCATGTTCTACTTCCGACCAAGCATGCATTAGCACAGAGGCAACCTGTATTTCAACAATTGAATCTGAATATCTTTTTATTAACCCTTCCTCTTTTAACTTTATTCGGTAGTGAGTGGCCCAGTATCCAGAAAAACGTTTTTCGTGCACTGGCTTATGCGCCTGTTCAGGAAACTTCTTTTTCTTTTCAACATTAAAAAGCTCAGTGATTATTTCGTCTAAGATATCGCGATCCGATGGAAAATAAAGAGAAACTCTTATTCCTGCCAAATCAACGATATCCTCATAAACATCTTTAATGCTTTCATAATTTTTGCCTTGATTTCGTTTTGTTAACTTATCAAAAAGTCTATCTGGCTTTTTTGCTCTAAAAGTGACGATTGCTTTTATACCCCGTTTAAAAAGCTGGTCTTCAATTTTGCTAGACACTATTTGTGAAAGCTTTTGGTAGTAATCGTATTCTTTGTTGTACTGCTTTATAAATTCTTCGACTACGTTCATGAGAGTTATCTTTGGGGTTAATTTGATATGTAAGTATATAGAAATACTTTGACTCTTGTCACTTCACGTTGCAAAAATTTTATAACACTTTCCTAACGCAAGTCTTAGCCGCTTGGGAACTGTTATGGCTGACTTGTGCTTTCCAAAGCTTATAAATAATTATCCTTAATAATCATTTTACTAAAGCGCAAATCAATAGGAAATAAAAAGCCGGAGTCAAGATTAAAAAACTTGAACTCCAGTGAAGTACCAATTAACAGAGACTTCCCCTATCAATTCAGCCAAAGAAATCAAAACCAATCATCGAACGTGGTGAAACAGGGAGTTACCGTGGCGAAACGAGCATTAAACACCAGCATTCTACCCAATTACAATTACCTACTTTGTGTTAACATTAACTTAACACAACAGACATCTTTTCTCCATACCTTCGTGCCGCATTGAAAAATGATCTATGTTAACGCGAACAACCAGACATTAAAATCAAAGCATGAAATTAAAAAACATCCTTACCTATTCAGGATTTATCGGCATCCTGATCCTATCCTCCTGTTCAAAAAAAACAAGCATCGGAGATGAAAAACCAACAACAACAACAAAAGCGCCAACGGCTTATGCCATAACGGAGACTTTCGAATCTGGCAGCAAAGGCTCTTATGCGTTAGACAGTGTTCAGCTACTAACCGGCAAATGGACATTGAGCGATGCGCTGCTGGGCAATCTTGCAGCTGATGCCAAGGATGGCGCGAAGTCTGTCCGGTTAAGAACAGGTTACCTGTCTATGAACTTTGATATCGCAGGCACTCAAATGATTTACGTTTCCCATGCCAAATATGGAACAGACGCCAGTTCAACCTGGCAGCTTCTGGCTTCTACCGATGGAGGTAAAACCTTCACGCAGTTAGGTACTGATATTACAGAAAACAGCACCACACTGGTTACCGATTCCTTTAAGGTTAATACAACAGGCAAAATACGCTTTCAGATCAAAAAAGCTGGTACAACCAGGATCAACATCGACGATATCATCTTTAAAGGTACAGGTGATCCGGGCATTACCGTAGGTGGAGCGGATACGGATCCTGTGGATAACGGCGGTTCCTCAGCAACACCAGGAAGAGGCACACCAGATGCAGGTCCGGATGCACCACCGGCCGGAGGTGATAATTCCAACCTACTTTTTGGCAACCCATCAGGCGCTACGGCCAACCTGGTTTCAGCAGAAAATTACCTGATCGATCAAAAATATTATACCGAGAGTTACAGTATGACCCGCGGGACACCAAACTGGGTAAGCTGGCACCTGGATCCGAACAACTTTACTGGTGCAGCAAGCAGAAAAGACGATTTCGCTTCATTTACAGGCCTGCCGGCAAATTGGTACCAGGTACAGAGCAACAGCTATTCAGGTTCTGGTTTTGACAGGGGGCATAACTGTCCAAGCGGTGACCGTACAAGCTCAAATACGGCCAATTCAGCAACTTTCCTGATGACCAACATGATCCCTCAGGCACCGAACAACAACCAGAAAACATGGGAATCTTTTGAAAGCTATCTCCGTGCCCAGGCATTGAACGGATACGAGGTTTATGTGATTATGGGCAGTTATGGCACAGGCGGCATCGGTTCAGCAAGTGCATCGGTAGTGAACACCATCAACAATGGCAAAGTTACCGTTCCGGCAAACGTATGGAAAGTGGCAGTACTGCTAAAAACGGGAGACAATGATATCAGCCGCGTGAGTAGTTCGACAAGGGTTATTGCCATCAATACACCCAACGTCAACAGCACAAATCCAAGCTGGAAGAACTATATTGTGTCTGTACGCGATATAGAAAGTGCAACGGGTTATAATTTACTTTCAAATTTACCGCAGAACATACAAGACGTGGTGGAGAAAGTGAAAGATCCGGGTAACTAAAACCAGTTATTAACTTGAGGATATAGCTATTACCCCCTACAGAGGCGAAATTTGCATCCCATAAACAAGTTAAAAAATATACTTTCAGAACTAAAAAGGAATCCCATTGCCGATGAGTACAATGGGATTCCTTTTTATACTTTTTTTTTGCTCAGTAGGATGTTCGACTTATGTTCAAATACTTACATTATCGCATATCAATTATTTGACAATAACAGTTGGGGTAATTCTGTCTATCAGCGCGTTATTTAACCAGACCTTTCCTAATCCGATTGAACCCCCGTTTCTTACGATTTCTGCCTTGACTGTATCCGGCTTATTCTCCCCAAATTGGATGAGGGTATAACTTATCCCGCTTTTATCTGTTTCGGTGTTTACGAATAATTCAAGTTGATATTCCGCTGCATTCTGCTTCTTGAATATTTTAATATTTTTTGGAAAATCCATTGATGGTTTGTTTATCAGCTGATACGTACCATCTATTAGGTTAAAAATCTGTATGTTTTGCTGATTGAATCCGTTTGCAGTCCCAGGAGCCAGAAGATCTGCCTGTACATTATTTTTTACAGCAAACATCACACTTGTTTCCACTGAAACATTTGCAACCTTCTTTTTGCAGGAAAACAACGGGTAGATCATAAAGATTAAAGCTATTACTCTTGTCATTTTTCTCATAACGGTTTTATATTATAGTACATGATATTTTTATAATTGTAAGTACCCTCAAAATCATCTCTGTAAACATCCCGGAAGTTAGTAATCGTAGGCCCAAAATCCCCAACCATATACCATCCGTTATAAGAACCGTTCCAACCCCAGTTCATATGAAAATAAGTTGGATAAGTTACTTCGACGCGTTCGTCAAAATAGTCATCTACAGGTATTTGCACAATACGGGTATATTCATAGCGGTAAAATCCATCGCATACCCATTCATGACCGCCTTTATAGGTATTAAAGAAAATAAAGGAACCCTTTCTGCCTCCGGAAATGATAAAAGGCCTGTTAGCGCGCAGTTCGTTTAAAAAATCATTGGTCGGATCGGTGGCAGAGAATGCCTTGAATTCCCTTTTGGACATGGAGTAACCTAATAAATTAAAACCATCAACAGTTTTTGTACCGCCATTTGTTCCCGACCCGTCACATTTATAGTCCATATCTACCGCTACGCCGATGTTATGCATTAATCTGGCCGTTTCGGGTGTTCCGTAATAATTAGACATGGAACTCCAGTTGTAAGAAGACGGGAACTGATGATAGGCCGCAATCTGGGCGATGGCTGTTGCTACACATCCGGTAACCGCCCTGCCGTTGGTTGCGTAGGTGTTTCCGCAACTCATATAGTCACATTGGTCATTGTATCCGTCACCTTGTCCCCAGTAAGTTTGTACCAAAGGATCTTTATGTTCGATCAGGACATTATCATCGCTGGTTGCAGGCAATTGACCATTCACCCAAGCGGCTGTTTTTTTACCACTCGAAATGGCTACATCGCTGGTTGCAGGCAATTGCTCCTTCACCCAGGAGGTTGTTTTTTTACTATTTGAAATGGCTACACCAGATGTAGTAGTGGGTTTAATTGCAAATTGATTTGCACGAATGTTCTCTATGCTATGCTTAACATCACTCATCCAACTCAGTATACCTTCCGTTCCATTGTCTTTGTTGAATGAGGCAGTCTCAGAATATGCGAGTAACGATGGTGCCCTTTCATCAGCAGATACGATACAAAATCCGTTCGGTTTAAAATTGATAATATAGAAGGCGTTAATGCCAGCCCGATCTTTTACCGTAAAAACGGTATCTACGCTATTCGTCTCACTGGAAGTTCCCTTCCGGCTTGCCAAATTAGAAACCGAGGCAAAGGAGCCCGACATTAATTTACCACTGGGTTTACGATTTAAACTTAGCGCATAGCTTTTAGCCTGATCAATCCCAATGAAGGCACTTTTATTTAAGGAATCTAAGCGGGAATGATCGGTTTGTGCCTCATTAAGGCTCTTCTTACAGGAGAAGTTTAGGATAAGACTGCATGCAATCAGTAGAATCGAGAAATTTTTGTTCATAAATGTTATTTTAGATTGGGCTCAAATATATCAATTTATAATTATTCTAAATAATAAATTTGTAATTTAATATAGACATCAATATTCACAATTAAATGAATGAGTATATTTTAAAAAATACATAAAATGTTAATTTCAGGATACAGTTTTCTCTTGATTACCAGCATTACTCACACTGGCGCAAGTCCAATGTTATTAAGTTAAGCCATTAGGCATAAGAAAATAATTTAACCACAGATAGAAAGGATGCACACAGATATGAAAATCCGTGTTTATCTGTGCTTATCTGTGGCTAAAAACCACACTGGCGCAAGTCCAATATCATTAAGTTAAGCCATTAGGCATAAGAAAATAATTTAACCACAGATAGAAAGGATGCACACAGATATGAAAATCCGTGTTTATCTGTGCTTATCTGTGGCTAAAAACCCTTAACTTAATGGCATTGGGCGCAAGTCTTAGCGATTGAGGAACTGTTTTGGGTAACTTCTGTTTTCCAAAAACACAATAAATTAATTATTCAATAATCATTTTAGTAAAGCACGAATCATGCCCACCGCTTAGAACTTTGGGCACAAAGACCGCTTACCTGGTATTTAATGAACAGTTGGCTGATGAAGTTTGATTTTCACATTAGGATCAATGGTTGGATCATGGGCTTATCGGCACTCTCGATCACTTTAATAGCCTTCCTGACCGTGAGTTATCAGGCCATCAATGCCGCGAAATCTGATCCTGTAAAGGCCATCAAATACGAATAGTAACAGGCAAGAGCGTGGGGGATCCAAAATGCCCAGACATTGGGTGGTGGTTCCGTTACAGACCCACTTAGTATGGACTTTAAGAAAAAGTATCAGCGTAGACTTACCCGGAAAGAAAGTCCAGAGTTTCCACTATCAAAGATTTACGAGATGTATGGGGGTGGTTACCTGATAAGAACAAGCCCGAAAAATAATCTTAGTCCAACTTTATGTGTATCTTTTGATGTGTACATTTTATATCAATGCATTTAATTCTTCGGTGTTGTTTTGAAGCACGCCAATTTGGGTAATCCTTTTTACTACTGTATATTAGCTTATAAAATACGTATATGACAACTGAATCTGGTGCCGGCCTGAAACTAAAAAAACTACTTCAAAGGGATAAAGAACTGAAAGCTTGTCCGGAGATACGTGTGCATTATTTATTTAGCTCTTTCTGAAATGCTACAAAAAAACTTTAAAGAACATAGGCTTGCAAAACACTTGTCACAAAAGGAGCTTGCCGACCGTTCCGGAATTTCTTTGAGGACCGTACAAAGGGTCGAAAAAAATGAATCGTCAGGTAGCCCATACGTCATACGGACATTGTGCGAAACGCTCGGTATTGAAACGAATAGTCTTTCGCAAAGTTCAGATCATGAGGGGGCCAAAGCATTTCAGGAGGTTATCGGGTCCGTTCCCCCGGACAGATACCTGAAGTATATTAACGTTAGCTCACTTTCTGTGCTTTTATTCCCATTTTTAAATGTAGTGGTGGTGACCGGAACCTATCTGATCTTTAGAAAAAAGTTTGTTTTCCCGAACGACAGGGCCACTGCTCAGAAAATGCTGAGTCTTCAGATCATATGGTCAGTAGCCACGCTATTCATATTGATCTTTACGCCATTGATTGACTATTGTTTTCTGCATGTCGGAGAAGTACTGGAAATCCCCTTATTTATCTGGATATACCTGGTGCTGCTATTTTCACACCTGTTGATTACAATGTTAGCTGCTGCCCGGCTAAATATGGGCAAAGACCCTATCCCGTATATTCCCAATATCATTTAAACGATATTAAAGGGAGTTGGCATAAAGATGGCGTAATATTGACGTTGGTCTTGCGGCATTATTTTTAGGTTAGCAGGATACCTTTGTCAAAAAAAAATAGCTATGGCCATTAAACATTACAGATCAATTTTGCTGTTGGCATTTCTACTTGCCAGTAATGCCCTATCGGCACAAACAACGCTCAGTGACTCAATCAGCAGTCAATTGAAAGCAGGTGTTAAAGGATTTCAGGAGCGTTACCACTCGCCAGGTTTGGTATTGATAGTTGTCCACAAAGGAACGGTGATTTTCAGTGAGGCATCGGGATATGCCGATCTGGAGAAGAAGGTTCCGGCAAGCGTAGATACCAAATATCAGATTCAGTCGATCACTAAACTATTCACAGCGACACTGGCCATGAACTTGTGGGAAAAGGGGATTATAAAACTGGATGGTGATGTCGGGAAATTTGTTCCGGAATACAGGATTACGGATATTCAAGGCAAACCTGGTAAAACCACTTTTTTAGAACTGGCCACACACAGTTCCGGGCTTCCAAGAAATTCGCAGGCGGATGTTGGGTTTGCTAAGCAGGCGGACACCTGGATGCTTACCAACAAGGAAATGGCCTCCATCAAGGCGCCTTCTATGGATGAATTGCTAAAATCATTGAGATTGGCCAAAAGAGAATACCCTGAATACGAATTAAAGCCCCAGGATTCGCGTCAATATTCCAACATGGGCTATGCACTCCTTGGTCTCGGCCTGGGCAGAGCGGCAAAAACAAGCTACCAGGAGGCTGTTTTAACCAGGATCTGCGGACCCCTCCATCTTAATAATACCGGGTTCGGCACCGTCAGCGATCAGGATAAGGTGTTGGCAACAGGATATTCTTACTCAAATGAAGCGCAGAAATTCATTAAAACCCCCGATTATGATGCAAATGCGATGGCACCGGCGGGCGGAATATATTCAACAGCAACAGATCTGGCCAAATTCATCAGTGCACAGTTCAATACAGAAAACGGCGTACTTTCAGAAAAATCCATCAGGATGATGCAATCACTTGGTATCGGTTGGCAACGTTCTTATCCTTACGTGAAACACGAAGGGGCGATGCTGGGTGCGCGTACTGAAATTGTGATTCACCCTAAACTGGAACTGGGCTGGGCTGTACTGACCAATGTGACCGATTTTGACTTTAACAGGATTAATGAATATGTCTCCAGTTTGGTATTGCCACTGTTTGCCGAAAAACCGGTTACCGATCTCAACCAGTATGTAGGAACGTATGCGCTGGTGGGCGGCGCGGACAGCATCAAATTGTATTTAAAGGATGGTAAATTGTACTCTACCTACCTCGCGGATGTTTTACCACTGCAGCCATTGATTTTTTCAGGCAATAATTCGTTAAAGTCAAGCGGGCTGAATGGGCATGAGGTCAATTATAATTTTCTCACGGACAAAAATTCAGAAATATCGGTGCTGAACTTAAGTCAACTCATGTGGATCAAACAATAGGAAAGGTTAAAGCTTTTGGCTTTGTGATCGTACAGCTTTTTCTGGCGACTTTTTATCCGGTAATGGCATGCTCCCAAAAAACGGAGGCAAAAGTGATAAAAACAATAGACGGCAACACAATCGCAATTGATGATGTTGAGAAATACCTGTCAGGCCAGATGGATTCGTTAAAGATCCCTGGCCTGTCTATCGCCATTATCAATAAAGATTCGATCGTCTATTCAAGAAATATGGGTGTGAAAAATATGCCCCCCAAAGAACCCGCAGGCCCGGGTAATATGTTCGAGGCATGTTCGATTAATAGGTATCGTCAATTTTATCGCACCTTTCCGATGGTGCATGCACAATTGAGCTGGACACAGCATAAATACTCCTCTTAGCATATCCTTCTGTCCTCTTTTGGACAAACCAATTAACATATTCGATTAATTTATTTTGTAGATTCGCATGTCATCTTCGATACATGTCAGCAAACCTTCCATATAATGATCAGCAACTAGTCCTACTTCTAAAGCAGGATAGTAAGCCGGCCTTTGGTGAAATTTATGGTCGGTACCAAACATTGCTCTTCTTATTTGCGGTCAAAAAGCTTCAGGATGAGGAAGCTGCGAAAGATATTGTACAGGAAGTATTTATCTCCTTATGGAACAACAGGGCGGCAATTATCGATAGTGCACCTCTTGCGCCTTATCTTTATCGGTCAGTATTGAACAAAGTGCTCAATATTTTCCGTGGGAAAGGTGTTACTGATGAATACATCGCATCTCTGCAGTATTCTTTAAACGGCCAATCTCATCTTTCTGCGGATTATCTGATTCGCGAGAAAGATATTTCTGCAATGATCGAATTGGAAATTTCAAATTTGCCCGATAAAATGCGGGAAGTTTTTGAATTGCGACGCAAAATGTATTTAAGCAATAAGGAAATAGCCCTCAAACTTAATTTATCTGAACATACTGTTGCTACGCAGATGAAAAATGCTTTGAGAATTCTTAGAAAAAGGCTCGGTTCAGCAATTTTTTCAGTTTATTTCATCAATCTTTAATTTTTTTTTCTCTTCTATACCCGAATGCCCAGAGTAAGGTGTAATGTATGGTATAGAACCATAGGAGAATGCAACAAAGAGAGGCTGAAGAATTATTTGAGAAGTTTAAAAATGGAACCTGTAATGCATCCGAAATGGAAGCCATTCGCCATTGGCTCCACCATTACCGCTCGGAAGCGGTCGTGAAATATTCCTCAGCCGATCTTGAAAACATTTCAGATGAGATATGGAGTAAAGTAGAGCCATCATTACATGAACGTAAACCCCGGGTTATTTCTTTAAAAGTTAAAATTGCTGCTGCTGCCGCAATAATACTACTGGCGTTGGGTGGGCTTTACTTGCTTCAGCACAAAGCGCCACTTTCTGGCCAGATTGCCAGCGTATACAAAAATGATATTGACCCTGGAGGGAATAAGGCCTATTTGACACTCGCTGATGGGAAAAAGGTTAGTCTGGATCATCTTAAGCAGGGTAATATTGCCCAGCCTGGCGTTCAGATATCAACTTTGCCTGATGGAATGGTGGTGTACACAGCCTCTGCTGGTCAGGAGGCCACGGATGCAAACAACACACTTGAGACCCCTAAAGGCGGCAGGTTTTCGATCGTTCTTCCTGATGGGACAAGAGCCTGGCTCAATGCAGCATCTACCTTAACCTACCCGCTTTCTTTCAAGGATAAAAAGGAACGTATAGTGACATTATCAGGGGAGGGATACTTTGAAGTGGCTCATGATAAGTCACATCCTTTTCTGGTGCACGCCCAAAGGCAAACTGTTCAGGTATTGGGAACACATTTCAATATTCAAGCCTATTCCAATGAAAAGCACATCAGAACAACACTATTATTGGGTTCGGTACAGATATCAGGCAGTAAGCAGGGCGCAAAAATACTTAAGCCTGGAGAACAGGCAGATTTTGATACGAACGGAATTACAGTTTCGCAGGCAGATTCAGAACAGGCAAATGCCTGGATAAATGATGATTTTGTGTTTAATGGCGAAGACCTCCATACGGTAATGAGGCAGGTGGCAAGGTGGTATGATGTGGAAGTAGTGTATGATGGAGAACAGGATAATGCCGCATTTTACAGTACCATTTCGAGAAATAAAAAGCTTTCAGAGATCTTGAAAGCGCTAACCATGAATCAGGGTGTACACTTTAAACTGGAAGGAAGGAGGGTAACTGTTATGCCTTAACCGGAAAAATGCCTGGACTGGTAAAAAAGCGGGAGCGTTGGAGGCGCCCCCGGTTAAAGGCCGGTACAGATGAGTAATTGTTCAAACACTATTATCAACTAAAACCAACCAAACAAATGTATAAAAAATACCATGGAAATGGATATGATCCAACTAATCATGTCTGTAAGTCAGGGTCCCTTTTCGGGAAGATCACTCAGGGCGCAGGGATAGCCCGGAAATGTTTTTCGCCGGGACTATATTGTTTACTTTTCTTTTTTCTGCTGTTTCCGGCAAGTTCCTTTGCTCAGAACGAGCGCATCACCTTATCAAAAAAAGATGCGCCGCTAAGTGAGGTGCTTAGGGAGATTCGCAAGCAGTCGGGCTTTGATTTCGTGATTAACCGGGAGCAGATCGGCCGGTCGAAACGGGTAAGCATCCAGGTTAAGGATGCCGGTTTGAAAGACGTTCTGGATGAATGTTTTCGCGATCAGCCTTTCGACTATACCATAGAAAACAGGATTATTATTGTGATTAACCGGGTCAAAGTAGAAAACAAAGCTTTTTTAATCAACCTTAAAATCCGGGTACAGGATCAAAAAGGTGGGGTGTTGCCTAGCGCCAGCGTAACTTCAAAAGAGGCAGGCCTCATGGGTTTCACCGATACCAACGGTGAATTTGTGTTTTCGAGGATTCCTCGGGATGCAAGTGTGGTGGTTTCCTACGTCGGTTACAAATCGGATACCTTGACGGTTAAATCAGCTTCTGAAATTTTAGTGATGCTGAATCAGCAAATCAATATGATCGATGAGGTTTCTGTTGTTTCTACCGGTTACCAAACGCTTTCGCGTGAACGGGCAACGGGATCTTTCGGGAAACCGGATATGCAGATTTACCAGAACAGGGTGGCCACGCAAGACCTGGTTTCCAGGCTGGATGGACTGGTTGCCGGGGTAACGGTAATTGCCGGGCCGAAGGGACTTGCAGGAAACAGGCAGTTTGGCGGTGGAAATACGCAACAAAGTATCATCAGAGGTAAATCGACTGTACAGGCACTTGGTGATCCGCTCTATGTGGTAAACGGTGTTCCTGTAACCGACTTATCGGTAATCAATCCTGATGATGTTCAGGATATTTCGGTGTTGAGAGATGCCTCCGCAGCTTCCATCTGGGGCGTGAAGGCTTCAAACGGTGTAATTGTGATTACAACAAAAAAGGGATCTGCAGGAAAACCCTTAAAGATCAGCTACTCGGGAAATATCTCGCTCTTCGGTAAACCAGATCTCGATTATATTCCAATGATGAACAGTGCGCAATACATAGAAACGGCGAGGGAGCTGTTCAATCCAGCTGCTTTTCCATATGGATCCATTGGCACCACGGTGATCGCTCCACACGAACAAATCCTCTACAACCAGGACCGGGGCCTAATCAGTGCAGCTCAGGCGCAGCGTAGTCTGGACAGTCTGGGCAATATCGATAACAGGGACCAGATCAAAGATTTGTTGTTTAGAAATGCCTTCACCACCAGCCATACGCTTTCTGCCTCAGGCGGATCATCAGCTTACAATTTCTATGCCTCTGGTTCTTACACCAATACCACCAGTAGCCATCCCGGGGATCAGAATGGCGTATATCGTTTAAATATCAACCAGACTTTTATGCCAATCAGCAGGCTTCGGATCAGTCTGAATACCGCATTGAACAATACCATAACCGGTAGCGACAGAAGCATTGTGATCGGCAGCAATTTTATTCCATATCAGCTCTTTCAGGATAATGCAGGCAATAACCTGCAAATGAATTATGTTCAGGGACTTTCGCCGCAGGTGAGAAGCGATTACCAAACCAGAAGCCGGATCAATCTGGATTATTCGCCCCTGGACGAAGTCAATATGGGATTTATAAAGGGGAATGCCCTCTCGGTGAACCTCACCGGGAATGTGAACTTAAAAATATGGAGAGGACTGAGCTTTGATGGTACATACAGCTATCAGAAAGCGCCCTCTACCAGCCAGCTTTATAATGATAGCAAAACCTACGAACTGCGAAGGGAGCTGCTGGGTTTTACTGTTGCACGTACGGCGAATGATGTTCCCGTATACTATTTGCCTACCTCGGGAGGAACTTATAAGACGGTGAATATTGATCAGCGAAATTATACACTACGAAACCAGCTGATTTACAATATGGGCCTCAGGGATGGACGGGACAGGATCAATGTTCAGATTGGTCACGAAGCACTTGAACAGCTTGCAACCAACAGAACGAACATTGCCAGGGGTTATGATCTTGATCTGTTGACTTCTGCAAGCCTTAACTATTTGGCCCTGAGCCAGGGCATCTTTGGAGCAGTGTCGTCCTTTAGAAGTACTTTTAACGAAAAACCATTTGAGACTTTTGAGCAACTTAACCGGAATGAATCATTTTTCGGATTGTTCAATTATACACTGAATGAAAAGTACATGCTTGATGCCAGCGTAAGGAGGGATTATAGCAATCTGTTTGGTTCGGAAAAGGGAAAGCAACGCAAACCGACTTTTAGCGTGGGTACGAAATGGCTGATTAGTAAGGAAAGCTTCCTGGAGAAAAGTACATGGATCAATAATCTGGCGCTTCGTACCACATATGGCGTCACCGGTAATTCGCCGTTCATTGGTGCAGGTTCATCCAGGGATGTGATCCAGATTGGCCGGAACAATGTAACCGGTGACTATTATTCGCTGGTAGGCCTGGCCAATAATCAGCTTACTTTTGAAAAAACGGCGACCGTTAATATTGGGTTGGATTTTAGTGTGCTGCAGAACGCGCTTAGCGGAAGCATTGATTTGTATAATAAGAAAACCACTGATATTCTTGGGCAGGTAGATCTCAATCCGGTCAACGGCGCATCTATTATTCGGGGTAACCTTGGAAACATGAACAACCGCGGATTGGAAGTGACATTGAATTCAAGAAATTTGCAGCTTAAAGATTTTAGCTGGACAACAGGCCTAACTTTTAGTTTGAATAGAAATCGCCTGCTGAATTATTCAACTCCCCAGCCCACGCAGCTGACAACCAATGGAAGAATAAACAGTAATTATGTGGTTGGCTACGGTATGCAGCCCTTGTTTGCCTATCAGTTTGCCGGACTGGATGCCCTGGGCGATCCACAGATCCGTTTGGCTAATGGAACCGTTACCAAAGATCCTGAGGTTGCTACGGCCGAAGATCTGATTTATATGGGTACCACTATTCCAAAATTTAACGGTGGGTTGAGTAATACCTTCAGATACAAAAATCTTTCGCTTACGGCAAACATGATCTATAATCTCGGCAACGTGATGAGACGTGACGTTAACCGTTATTTTTATGGAAGGATTGAATATGGCACCGGCAGTTTTGGCGGTAACCTGAGCCCGGAGTTTCTGGACAGATGGAAAAAACCGGGGGATGAGCTCCTGACTAATATCCCCTCTTACGTGGCCAGTGCCGGAGTGAATGTAAGCCGGAGAAATATTGATTATTACACTTATGCTGATATCAATGTGGTGAGCGCCTCCTATATCAAAATCAGGGACATTACGTTGAATTACATGGTGGGGCCTAAGTTGCTGAACCGCTTGCACGTGGAGTCTTTATCGCTTTTTGCACAGACCGGAAACTTTATGATCTGGAAAGCGAATGATTTTGGTATAGATCCTGAGTTCCAGACTTTTAATCAGGGAGGGCGAAATATGCCTGCCTTTAAGCACAGTTTCAGTTTCGGTGCAAACCTTACCTTTTAATCTTAAGATGATGAAAATATATCAATATTTATCTTTCCTGCTGTTGCTGGTTTTTGTAGCAGGATGTAAAAAATCTTTCCTTGAAGTAGTGCCCAAGGGACTATTAGTTGCCCGTACAACGGACGATTATGATAAGATCATGAACGCTCCGGATCTCTATCTTTACTCTTATGCCGGCGGCTGGCAATCGATGGTACTCATGGGAGACGATGTAGCTGCAGAAGGCAGTTACTTCTCATCAGCTTCACCGATGAGCCAGAATGCATTTAATTATAAGGCAGATATATTCAGGGCTCAGGATAATACCTTCGATTTCAAAGCTTACACAAGTAACCTGTATATGGTAAATAAGGTGATTAACGAGATCGATGAATCTACGGGGGGGAGCGCCGAACAAAAGATTGCATTGAAAGCCGAAGCGCTGGCTAACCGGGCATGGATATATTTCCAGCTCATAAATATTTATGCCAAGCCTTATAACACTGCATCGGCATCGCAGGATCCGGGTTTTCCTATTATCCGGGATGCAGACATCAATTTGAGTGGACATGTCAGAAATAGCGTGGCAGAAGTATATGCTTTTATCATTCAGGATTTTAACGACGCCATCAGTACCCTGCCCCTGAACAATAAATTCGCCCAGCGTTTTTCAAAGCCTGCCGCGGAAGGTATGCTGGCCAAAGTTTATCTCTACATGGGCAGAAATGCGGAAGCCCTGGCACTGTTTAATACCGCTTTGACTGACGCTGCCGCCCAGGCCAGGCCTGCTAAGCTCTACGATTACAATGTGGAATTTGCTTCGGGCGGGAAATTTGATCCAATTGGCTACAATGGCCCGAATAATTCGCCTGGGATAAACTATGACGACGTAACAGAATCAGTGCTGGCGAAAACATTTTACAATGGGCCCTACAGCGGAAACGAATTTGGGAGTGACTTTCTTGTACTGTCTCCGAAGGCACAGGCGCTGTTTGCTCCGGATGATCTGAGGCTGAATTTTTATGGCCCTTTTTTCCCGTATTCTACACCTAACCCTTCAGGCAGGTTATCAAAATATTCAGTTAATTATTCAAAGTTTGGATTACAGTTGGCTGAATTATACCTGCTAAGGGCAGAAGCAAATGCAAGGTTAAATAACCTTGCAGCCGCAGTTTCTGATCTGGAGCTGCTGCGCAGAAACCGTATGCCTGTAAATGTTGCCAGTGTTCCCGTTCAGGCTGCTTCCGGTAAAGAGTCACTGATCAGGTTTATCTTCCAGGAGCGTACCAGGGAATTCGCAATGGAGGGATACCGGTGGTTTGATATGCGACGCTGCTCCATCGATCCGGTTTTCTCAGGCGAGACTTTCTCTCATATCATTTATAATGACGAGACTTCTACCAATATTACCAGTTTTAATCTGCCTCAGGAAAGGCTTACGCTCCGGCTCCCGCCAATCGTAATGAATGCCAATCCAGGCTTTACTAATAACCCTTAAATAATGATCATAAATATTTTAAAAATCAAGATACGCTTAGCGATTACCTTAAGTTTGCTACTGTTTTCAGTAGCTGCCTTTTCACAGAACAAATTCACCATCAAAGGGCAGCTTTCGCCGGAGATTAACGGTAAAAAGATTTTGCTGTCTTACAAAAACAATGGCGTAAGTGTAGAAGATTCCACCACAGCCGAAATGGGTAAATTTATGTTCAAGGGGTTGATCGGAGATCCGGCCTATGCGCGGATCAGTGTAGATCCACCTGCCATGACCACCATGCAAAACGTAAAAAGTATTGATGTTCGAGATTTCTTTATCGATGCCGGAGAAATCTCGGTTACAGGGCCTGGGGGAGTAAAAACTGCTGTCATCAAAGGCGGGAAAACACAGGGAGATTACCAGCGGAGGTTTGAGCTTTACAAGCCGGTGCAGGCCCGTGTCGACTCCCTGAATACATTGATCGGCGGTTATAAGGAAAAAGGAGACACTAAAGCAATGGATGCTGCCAGACTGGAGATGAATGCAGAATACGCTAAAACAGGGAAAATTGACAGCAATTTCATTAAGGAAAACCCTAACAGCTTTCTCTCACTTGACATCTGGAGATCAAAACACCGGGGAACCCTTCGTTCTAACTTTGAGCCAGAGTTCAAAAAGTTCAGTCCGGCGATTAGAAATACCTTTGCGGGCAAAGAAATACAGGCTAAGTTTGACCTGGCAAAAAAACTGGCTCCGGGACAGTTAGCGCCCGAGTTCAAACTTAAGGACACAGCAGGGAATGAAGTTTCTCTTTCCACACTTCGTGGAAGGAATGTATTCGTTTGCTTCTATGCACCGGATTTTATGAACTACGATGCTTTTGCATTTAACCTCGGCCGTATCAATAGGGCTTTGAAAGAAAAAAATACGGCGATGGTAACGGTTTACTACGGCTATGCCGACAGGCCGGATTCATATTGGATGGAAACGATAAAAAGATCCAATTTCAACTGGATGAACCTGAATGATATTGGTGGCGTCAATGATGCCGGTAGCGTGAGCCCAACGGCAAAAGCCTACGGCCTTACTTACTACACCATGCCCAGTGCGCTTTTAATTGACACAAATGGAAAAATCCTGGCCAGCCAGCTCAAGTTAAACGATACGGGTTTAGCGCAGGAACTTGCACAATTAATAAAATAAAAATGAAAAGAAAAATAATATTAATAATTGCGTTTATTGCAACTACTATCATGAGTATGTATGCGCAAACTCCCAAACGGGAATACCTTGATGTTGGAGACACCATTAGTACCTATCCGAAGGTGGAATGGATTAAGGGAAATGCCATCAATAACTTTGATCCTTCGAAAATATACATTATAGATCTTTGGGCCACATGGTGCAAGCCCTGTATCGCTGCCATGCCCCATTTTAACGCGATGGCATCAAAGTTTAAAAACCGGGGAGTAGTGTTTATAGCGCAGGACGTGATGGAAGACGACAGGCAAAAAGTATTGGATTTTGTGAAAGCAAATGATAAAATGATGGGCTTTGATGTTGCTTTCGGTGGCGGAAAGGGAAGTGACTTTGAACAGGAATGGATTAAGCCAGCCGGGGTGAGCGCTATACCCGAAACCTTCGTGATTAAGGGGAACAAGTTGCTTTGGCAAACCTCACCAGACATGATCAACGAGGCAGTTATGGAGATGCTGATCAAGGGCGATTTCAGTATCGAGAAAGCAAAGAAATCAGTTACAAATTAAAAATATTTCCTGATTTTTGCTACTGGTAACCGTTCTGGTTGCCAGTAGCATTTTCTGGTTTTTTTATCACTGGAAAGTTTATGCCAAGTCGCTCATTTCCATCTTAAATCGCCAATCATTTCGCTCCAAAATATGCACTGGTTACCGCTTAAAGTGTGTATTTGAAGATTTATAACGTTTTTAAACTTGTTTGATCGTTTATAGGATCTTCTGTCAGCAGTGATTTTAGTTTCTTTATTCATATTTATTCTATTAATAAGGGGCTATGTTTCTGGAATGCCTATTGTAGATATATCAATATTTATATAAAAATCAAGCTGCAAGAGGAAAAAGCTCAACAGGATGGTTCTATGGGTTTAAATTGTTCCTGGTTATCAATGCCTTTGGAGAGATCATGAATGCTTTTTTTACCCCTGGGAATATTGCCGACAACAACCTTGATACCATGGTTAAACTCTTTGGAAACCTCAAAGGCTACGCTTTTGCAGACAAAGGGTTTATTAATGCAAAAGCATCAGAAAGTTTGATGAATAAGGGATTATTACTAATAACAAAGCTGAAAAAGAACATGAAAAATAAACTCTTGACAATGGAACATAAAATGCTCCTTAACAAAACAGGACTGATAGAATCGGTAAGTGATATTCTAAAAACGGTATGCGATATTGAACACTCCAGACATCGAAGCCCAATCAATGCTTTAGTAAATCTTTATGCTGGCATTTGCGCATATTCTTGGTTGGACAGAAAACCTAGTATATTTTAATTATGACCCATAACTCACGTTATTTTAGGTACCAGTCCTACTCGTGTTCAAAATTAATTAATCCGTAGTCTCCTCACACTCAATCTCAGACACAAGACTACGGACAGATGGGAAAGAATTCAAATATAATCTGCTAATCCCCCTTAATCGTAAAAACCTTTAGCAGGAATACTTTGAACATAGCTGAAATAGCTTTAGACGCCGATTAATACTAAAAACCCGTACTTTGAATTGTTCAAAGTACGGGTTTTATACTAAGCATGAATACTTAGAACTGTACCCAAGAGGAGATCCGATAGCTATCGGATCGAACTCCCACACCCATACAGGCGCCAGCCCCTCAAGCTGGTGCGTCTACCAACCCGATAACTTCGGGGTAGCCTTTAACGATATCGCTCAATAAGTTTAGTTACCAGCTCAGGATATTGCTTTAAGTTTTTAATATAAATTATACTTTTCTTTTTTTTGATATGTAATTCGATCAATCGAGACTGTTTGTAATCAAGGTCATCTATAGTGAAAAATAGTTCCCAGTCTTCTGTCTTAGATGTGAAACTATCCGTAAAACTTTTATCCTTATGCGATTGTAATCGCTGTAGCAAATCCAGACAACTACCGGTGTAAAAACGATTTATTTTTTTAGAAAAAAGGATATAAACTGATGCCATAAACAAACAAAAAAGCTTCGGTGATACCGAAGCTTTAAAGTACCCAAGAGGAGATTCGAACTCCCACACCCGTACGGGCGCCAGCCCCTCAAGCTGGTGCGTCTACCAATTTCGCCACCTGGGTATTTACTATTTATCATTCCCGAAAGCGTCTACCACCCCGATAGCTATCGGGATCGCCACCTGGGTATTTACTATTTATCATTCCCGAAAGCGTCTACCACCCCGATAGCTATCGGGATCGCCACCTGGGTATTTACTATTTATCATTCCCGAAAGCGTCTACCATCCCGATAGCTATCGGGATCGCCACCTGGGTATTTACTATTTATCATTCCCGAAAGCGTCTACCATCCCGATAGCTATCGGGATCGCCACCTGGGTATTTACTAATTAATCATTCCCGAGGGCGTCTACCATCCCGATAGTTATCGGGATCGCCACCTGGGTTTGAATTGTTGCAAATATATAAATTAACCATAGTGCGCTGCAACATTCATAAAATATTTTTTGAACTTAAATTCCGGAAAGCAAATCTTAACATGGCAAATCTTTTCTAGTATCGGACAAATTGTAAACTTATTTTAGTACTTGACACCAACATAATAGCGTAACCGTTGCGTCGGACTTTCGACGCACTTAAGACGGGGTTTCGTCGGACTTATGACAATTTTGCCCGAATAAAAATCGACTTAAGTCAGAAGAAAATACAACTTATTTGTTTATCAATCAGCAATTTACTATATTGTATAAGCTAAATTAATGCAATCATGGGAAAAATAGAAAACGGAATTAACGGTGGCTTCACCGGGACGGTGGGCGCCGTGACCGGTTATTACCTGAACGGAAAATGGGTCATCAGGAGCAAACGCAGAAAGTCCATAAAAAACAAAACCGGTAGTGCTGATCAAAAGGCCTGCAGATCCCGTTTTACCATGATGCAGACCTTCTTAAGTCCGATTGTTGCTTTTATCAGGATTGGTTTTAACCTGGAGTCGAAAAAACGCATGATGACCGCCCATAACGTTGCAAAATCCTATAACATGCTGAATGCCCAAAATGCCGCCGGTGAAATCGACTATGCCGCTGTACGTTTAAGCTTTGGAAACCTCAGCGGTGCAAAGGTTGTTAAGCTGGAACACGACGATGCGGGTGTACATTTCAGCTGGACGGATAACTCTAACGGCGATTACACCAGGCAAAATGACCAGGTGATGTTAATGGTTTATGATGTGGACAACAAAACAGCCATTTATGAAACAAGTGGTGCCAGGCGGTTAAAAGAAAGGGAAAGCCTGGAAATTCCTTCCTTTTATAAAGGAAAGACATTTCACACCTGGATGGCTTTCATTGCAGACGACAGAATGGGGATATCTGCGAGTACGTATTGCGGCAGTTTTGTTTTTTAATCACAAACGAATGAAGCTTTTACGTTAAATAACGCTAACATTCGAAACTAAACCCATCGTAAGCCAGCCTGATGTTCGATGGCAAGTCTTTTTCAACATCGGCATGTTTACCCAAAGTATGGCTAATGTGTGTAAGATAGGTGGTTTCGGCCCCTACCCTTTCTGCAAAGGCAATGGCCTCACCCAGGGTAAAATGCGAAATGTGCGGTTCTTTCTGCAAAGCATTAAGCACCAATGTTTTTGTTCCCTTTATTTTTTCAAAACTTTGCTCCGATATCGTTTTGGCATCGGTAATGTAGGTAAAGTCGCCAATCCGGTAGCCTGTAATCGGCAATAAATGGTGCATTACCTCAAATGGAATGATGGTAGTTTCGCCAATTTTAAAATCTTCGCCATTGGTTACCGTATGTAAATTAATCTGCGGTAAACCATGGTATTTGGTTTCGGCAAAGATGTAATAAAACTCTCTTTTTAATGCTGTTTGTACCCTTTCGGTAGCATAAACATCAATTACCTTATGGAGCAGGTAATTAAATGGCCTGATATCATCCAAACCTGCAATATGGTCTTTGTGTTCGTGCGTAAACAGAACGGCATCCAGATCTTTTACCTTTTCGCGCAAAAGCTGGTAACGAAAGTCTGGTCCGCTATCTACTACAATGGTTTTATCAGCCAGTTCTAATAAAACAGATGTTCTTAAGCGGTTGTCTCTATGATCTGAAGACCTGCAAACTTCGCAATTACAAGCAATTACAGGAACGCCTTGTGATGTGCCGGTACCTAAAAAAGTAACTTTCATCTGCTTAAACTTTCCTTTCTAAATAAGTAATCCTTGCGTTGTATCTTCATTAAAATAATTCGGTTTGTTGTAAAGATTGATAAAACTGCCGTTGTTTCTCGTCTAAAAGGTTTTCGTCGGCATTGGTCTGTTTTACCAGGGTAATCAATGCGGCAATTTTTCCTTCCAGGTTGGAGAACTTATTGACTACAACAACCTTATTGTGTTCGAGCAGGCACGAACCGGTTTTAAAGTTCCCTTTCTCATAACGTACCTTATAACCCATAGCAAAAAGCAGGGCTTCTAATTTCTCTAAAGTATGGTTTGTTAGTGGCAATGACATTGGAAACAAACTTAGATAAATCTGCGCAGCATTCATAAATACCGGATGAAAAATTTATCAACCAGTGTGTTCATTTCCATCCTGAACAATGTCCTATCAAGTACAATTACTAAAGCGATCATCATGCTGAACTTATTTCAGCATCTTTTCTGCCATTAACTTATCTTGATTACTCAACAAATAATTTTAGAGCAATGTTCATTTTCCCGCTCTTTGCCGCGGAGGCATGGTACTTTGGAGCGCCAAAGTACCCAAAGCGCATTGTCATCCGATGGCTATCGGATCCAGCAATGAGCCTCTTGCACAATCCTATGCTCATCAAAAAAACAGCGACACTTCGTTTTGTGTTCAATATTTTTTTTAAAAAAATCAAATTATCGGTTATGAACACAAAACCACTGCGTTTCAGGTTTGTTAGTGCCATTTTTACTGTTGTGCACCTGTTTTTTTGATTTCACCGGCTCTTGGGATTGACGGCGTTCTTCGGTAAAACCTGTGTGCTATTAAAGCAAGCTAGCATGACGCCTAAACTATTCTCAAAAAGATGTGACTACACGCATAACTTCATCAGGATGCCTTCTCATGATTTAATGAACATTAGATAGGTGCTCACCTCTAAGTAGCTATTAATCCTTGTAACAAAAAAAGTTCAGCTGTTTCCAACTGAACCTTTTTACGGGGAGAACAATTCTTAATAAATTCGGTTAAAAAGCCCTTTTACATTACCAGAGCCACCGCTGCCTGTGGTCGTGATGTGGCCGGCGTTTCCATTTCCATCGTAACCGCTTCCTTTGTTGTTATTGGCTTTGCAATTGGTAACGGTATGCGGAACATTTTGTCCGGCACTACCCAGTTTGAAACCATTTCCATCACCATTCGTACCATAACCATTATTGGTGGCCGTACAATTATTGATTACAACAGTATAAGGTTGTCCGTATAAATCCCAGCCATCATCAGAATTGTGGTAGGCATTGCAGGAGTTAAACTGATTACCCGCTCCGGCAGATAACTTACAGGCATAACCATCTGCATTTTCACCACCGTTGGCCACATCATAATTATCATAAGAAGTAGAATTATTGATGCTATTGTGGTGACCGCCGTTATAAATCTGAAGTCCGGAGTCCTTATTTCCATGAGTAGTTACCTTATTCACATAATTGTAGCCACCTGTCTGGAAAACAATCCCGCAGTCGGGTGCATTTCTGATGGTCATGTTGGTAATATTCCAGTAACTTCCATTTACTTTTACACCCCAGTTAGCACCAGAAATACCTGAACAATCCAATATACCGCCGGTAAAATTAATTTTGGAGCTGGATGTACCGCTTTTAAGTAACTGAAGGGTACTGGTGAGGTAAATGGTACCGCTTACGGTAATCACATCGCCTGGTTGCGCGTTTGCTATGGCAGCTTTTAAAGCCGCTTCATTGCTCACTGTAGTGCTTACCGCCGCAACTGTTAGCCCTAGTTTGTTTGGCTGAACAATGGATTGACCACCTGCAACATCAGCTACTGTTGTTTTGTCTTTCTTGCATCCGAACAACGCAATAGCCATCCCGAGTACGAGAATACCTGATTTTTTTTTCATGTTTGTAGAATTATATTTGGTTAATACTAAGCATGAAATTAATCATTAAAATACAACAATGTATGATAAATCATATATATCTGTGCAATCGTTCCCGTAACTAAAAACGAAATAAAATTACAAAATCAAGATCTTGCTTATACGCATTAATGTAAATCATAAAAGATAAACGTATAGGCATATAAAAGAAAAAGCGACTTAACCAGGGATATCTCCTGATTAAATCGCTTTTTTATAGATAGCGCTAAAACCTTGCGCTGCCTGCCAAATCTGTTATCTCAAATCTACCACTTCAACACCAGGATATTTTTTGGCATCGAAAGCAAAAGTAGTTTCTGGTATGTTTACGTTAGGCGAAAAAGTTTTCACATTGTAGGTGTATTTGTTTCCGTTTTTATCAAACAACACCACATTTGCAATTTGTTTAGCGGCTTTATCGATACTTAAACGTACTTTAAAAATCGATTTTTTAGCATCAACTGGTGTTAAATCGATCATTTGATAGGTTTTAGCACCAGCTTTTTCTTCGCCAGTATAAACGTATTTAAATCCTTTTTCGTAAACGGTAAAGATCTTAGCCGGATTAATGGCATCCCCGCTATTATCTACATTACTTACCTGTACTTCTTTGTCTTTTTTCAGATAAGTCCACTGGCTTTTACCATCGCTAAACAATTCCTGGTTAGTCATGGCTACTTTATACTTGTTAGAATTGGCTTTAACATACAAGGTACCTTGCTGGGTTTCTTTTACTTTAGCTTTTGGATTATCCAAAGTAAAGGTAAAATCTGTTTTAACTACGTTATACGATTTGTATTTTTTACTCACTTCAGCTAAAATGGCTTTAGCTTTCGCATCAGTTTGAGCATAAGTTGAAGTTGTAAAAGCAACTACAACCATTAATGCTGAAATTAATTTCTTCATCTTTTCTTTTTTAAGTTTTTCTTTGAAACGTTAGAGTAGATTATTGTTAAATGGTTTAATCTAATCCTTGTTATCCATACCATTCAAGAATTGTTCCAAAGAATACTCATCAGGATATAAAACTTCTCTTGCTTTACTTCCTTCAAAAGGGCCAACAATTCCGGCAGCCTCTAACTGGTCGATAATACGACCGGCCCTGTTATAACCTAATTTAAGTTTACGCTGTATTAATGAAGTTGAGCCCTGCTGATGCATTACAATTAACCTTGCCGCATCTTCAAAAAACTTATCACGCTCGTTCGGATCGAAATCGGCCTTGCTTCCCTCTCCTGCTTCATCAATGTATTCTGGCAGTTGATAGGCATCAGCATAACCGCGCTGGTTACCGATATACTCAGAAATGCGGTCTACCTCAGGTGTATCAACGAAAGCACACTGTAGCCTGATTAAGTCGCTACCGGTAGATAAGAGCATATCACCACGGCCAATTAACTGATCGGCACCACCACTATCTAAAATGGTTCTCGAATCGATTTTCGACAATACCCTAAAAGCCAGCCTGGCCGGGAAGTTGGCTTTAATGGTTCCCGTAATAATATTTACCGATGGCCGCTGAGTAGCCAGAACCAAGTGAATACCAATAGCCCTCGCCAATTGTGCCAAACGTGCAATTGGTGCCTCCACCTCTTTACCTGCCGTCATCATTAAATCGGCAAACTCATCTACTACTAAAACAATGAATGGTAAAAAGCGGTGGCCGTTATTTGGATTAAGTTTGCGTTTAACAAACTTATCGTTGTATTCTTTTAAATTCCTAACCTGTGCATCTTTCAATAAATCGTAACGCTGATCCATTTCGATACAAAGTGAGTTTAACGTATTCACTACTTTTTTGGTATCGGTAATAATGGCATCAGCCTCTCCAGGCAGTTTTGCCAAAAAGTGTCTTTCAATTCTATTAAATAAGGTTAACTCTACTTTTTTAGGATCGACGAGTACGAATTTAAGTTGTGCAGGGTGTTTCTTAAAAAGCAGCGAAACCAAAATGGCGTTAATACCCACCGATTTACCCTGACCGGTTGCCCCTGCTACCAACAAGTGCGGCATTTTAGCCAGGTCGGCAATATATACCTCATTGCTAATGGTCTTACCTAAGGCAATCGGCAAATCCATAGTGGTTTGACTCCATTTTTCGGTATTTAAAATACTGCGCATAGGTACCATTTCCGGATGTTGATTCGGCACCTCGATACCTATGGTACCTTTACCAGGCATTGGTGCTATAATACGGATCCCCAGGGCAGCTAACGAAAGTGCAATGTCATCCTCCAGGTTTTTAATTTTCGAAATCCTGACCCCCGGGGCCGGAATAATTTCGTAAAGGGTAACCGTTGGGCCAATGGTTGCCTTAATCTTATCAATTTCAATATTGTAATGATTAAGCGTTTCCACAATTTTATTTTTGTTGGCTTCGAGTTCTTCAGCATTTACCGAAATTTTATTCGTACCATAATTTTCTAACAAATCAATGGTTGGATATTTATAACCGGATAAATCCAGTTTTTCGTCATAATTGCCAAATTGCTCAACCAGGTCATCCGATTTTTTTTCTTCTTCGGTTTTTTCTATTGTAAAAGCAGGTTCCTTTTCCACTTCAATTGGTGGTTCTACCACTAGAGGCAATGATGTAGCCGCAGCAGTAGCCAATGGCAAATTAGCCGCCAATGGAGATAATACCACAGGTGTTACCGTTTTTTCCTCTTCTTTTTCCTCGAAACGGTTTGGCTGTAATACTACGTTCTGTTGTTTACGTTCGTTATTTACAGATTTATCGCGCACCGGAAATTCAATAGGCGCAGACGGCTCTTCAAAAGTTTTGTTTTTTACCGCCTGCTCCCTGATATCGTTTACATAATCTGGTGTTTCATTATCAAGGTAAACTTCTTTTGCCTTACGTTCCGGAAATTTAAAATCGATATTATATGCAATGATTAAAATGGTTAACCCGGCAAAAGCAATTAACCCGGCAACACCGGCCGCGCCAATTTGGGCACTCAATAATTTATTGCTCCAATAGCCAAATTCACCTTCCAGGTAGTGTGGTGATTCTGACCAGAAACCATGTGCAAAACCTAAGGTTAATGAAATAAACAGTAAAAAGAAAAAGCTGTATCCTAATGTTTTAGAGATGGAAAGGATTTTAACTTTAAATAACAGACGGTAACCGATAATGAAAAAGGCCAGAACAAACAGGAAAGAGGCAATACCGAACCATTCGTAAATGAACTGATGTGACAATAATGCGCCAAACTTACCCAGCCAGTTTTGAACAACAGGCGTGGTAACACCAGCAGTTTTTAATTCTTCGGCTGTTTTAAAAAGATTGCCCCAACCACCATTGGCATCGATTACATAACTCTGGTCATCCTGCCAGGTAAATAGGTATGAAGTAAAGGCAATTAAAAAATATAACGATAAGATCACAAAAAACAGTCCTGCAATTTTAACTGCACGGCCATCTGCCAGATCGAAGCTTGGCAAAAAATCTCTTTTTTCTTTCGGTTGCCTGCCTGATGATGATCTGCCGGGTGCACTTTCTGCACCTTTATCTCTGAATGTATTGGTTTTAAACTGGTTACCCCTTACCGACATTTTCTATCCTAAATAATTTAATATTGAACAAACTTAGATAAAACTGCGCAGCATTAACGAAAGCCTGACAAAAAAAATAATTACAAACTGTAACCATTACTGTTATATGCTTTCTGCCATGCCTCCTCTTTTTAAAACAACGCATTAAACCCAGGTAAATATATCCTTATACCTTATTTTTTAATCTGCCTTAAATTAAATAAAAATATTCATCAGGCATTAAACCTTAAACAGAAATTATTGTCTATTATTTTAACAACACACAAGTTGTGACGTTTTTATCAAATGAAGCGGATTTTGTTTTAGGTTTTATCCCGTTTTACCTGGAGAGGTTAAACGGGATTTTTTTGTCAATCCTGAGCCTGTCGAAGGACCTTGTCAACTTATTTATTCAATATTATTTGTAAAGCAGGCTTCGGTGCTTTTCGGTTACGGTAGTCCTGCTATCCCTTCAAGTCCTCGCTATACTCCGGGCTTTCCGTTCTATCAGGTTTATTTAACCTGGGCCTGTAGTGCTTAAACTATGTCATTCTGAAAGCAGTGAAAAATCTTTTCTTAAATATTAATATAATATTACCGCCCCAGATTTAACAGATTGCTGAAAACTACTAGTCACTTCAGTGTCTTCTTCCATTAATACCGCGTTAGGGATTGTAAGGGTCCAGTACCGATCCTTCATCGGTACCGGAGCGCAGCGCAGCCCTGCAAAGCCCGCCCCTTGCGTAGCTTGGGGAACGCCCAAATCAATTGGCAGCTTTCAGCTGGCAATTTTCGTCCGCTGGTTCTTTTTGGAAACATAATAGTTTTTTAACCGCCGAAGCCTTGGTAGATTGCCTCACACTATATATATTTAAGCATTAAAGTTTACAATTCCTTAATTTTCGTTAATTTAAAGCGATTTTTGAAACAATATGATGGGTATAACGCAACTCGAAGAGCAAATTGAGGCTGGAAATTTACAATCAGTAAAAGAAATTTTGGTTGAAAATCCAAAATTGGCAAATATTAATACTTCTCATCACATTTCGCCATTGTTATTGGCTTGTTATTACAAAAAACAAGAAATAGCAGATTTGATTGCTGAGTTTGTAGATCATTTAACCTTGTTTGAGGCCTGTGCCGTTGGCAAATTCGACGCGGCTACGCTACTGATTTTTCAAAACCCTGCCAGTATCAATGAATTTTCTGAAGATGGCTTTACACCGCTTGGTTTAGCCTGCTATTTCGGACATGAGGAATTGGCCCGTTTTCTGGTTTTAAAAGGCGCTGAAGTAAACCTGGCATCAAAAAATGGCTTCAATGTATTTCCAATCCACTCGGCAGTTGCAGCTAATAATTTTAATATCACTAAAATGCTCTTAGATGCGGGCGCATACCCTAATGTTTGTCAGAAAGCAGGCTTAGCTCCCTTACACACTGCTGCTCAACTTGGAAATATTGAATTGATTATTTTACTGTTAGAACACGGAGCGGAAGTTTCTTTACGCATGGAAGGCGGAAAACTCCCGGCAGATTTGGCCGCAGAAAAAGGCTTTAATGAAATTGCCGAAATTTTAAGAGATGATGACTAGTTCAGTTTTCAATTCTCAATTTCCAGTTAATTTAACTGTCAACTGAATACTGCCAACTAGCACTTAGATACTATTAACTTAAAACTGCCAACCAGATACGGTCAATTGAAAACCGGATACTGTTAACTGCAAATTGGACACTGCCAACTGAAAACTGCCTACTGAAATCATTCCCAGATCCTCAGCCGCATTCTTTTCATGTATGTTCTGATATCGAGCACAACAGCAGCTAAAAAATAAAATAATATAGGAAAACCCACCGCCAAAAACGATGAGTAAATAAAAAACAGTCTCACTTTAGCTGTACTCATATTCAGCTTATTGGCTAAATAGGTAGACACTCCAAAACTCTGCTGTTCAAAATAAGTGATAATTCTCTGGAACATTTTAAGCTTATTTTAAAAATCTTAATCGCACTGCACAAAATAAAAACTATCCAAAACCGAAACCATTATATGATTTCAGAATCTAATTTAGGAAATTTAATTGGTTAAATTTTAATGGCAAACGAAAACGCATTTATTCCAAAATTAATTTTTCGAAATCCTGCCTATCTTCATGTTTTATAAAAAGCGTTTGTTGTTCTTCCAATCCTGAAAACTTTTTAATCAATTCTGCCTTAAATTGATGGATATCGACATCTCTGTTTAAAATAACAGTTAAGGCATCGGCATTACCCCTAACCTCAGTAATCTGATTAGGATATAGTTCTTTTAGCTCGTGTGGAAATTCCATAATGTGGAAACAGATTATAGTGTATAAAGTTTTACCGGAAAGCAGAAAAGCTTAGGCCTGTTTTAAAATTTTAATTCCAATACCACAAGACAGGCATTTTTTCTCATCGCAATATTGCTTTTTTAATTGCAAAATTCCCTGAGAGGCAAATGCATTCTCCATCTTCACGCCTGCTTCAGTAAACTTATTGGTAATTGCATTTTGCTCAGCAGGCAAACTTTCTAACAGTTTTACGGCTCTACTGATAAAATATTGTGCTGCTGTATGTTTTCCATAAGCAAATAAAAACAAGGCGACGGTATTTAAGAGGACATTATCTACTGATGTTTTTCCGATCTGTATATTTACGGTGGAAGCTATCTTTTTAAAATGATAATGTGTTTTCCAGTAATCGTTTACGGGCAGGTTTTCAAATAAGCTACGCAGTTCAGCCACATTCTTTATTTCCATAATTTTAGAAAAAAGATGATTGGCTTTGGTTATTAATGCTGCAAATTGTGCCAAACGAATGGTTGGGAAATTTTGAGGACGCATGCGCATAAACTTCCAAAGGGAAACATTAATGGGTGTAATGTTATATTTCTTTTGGAGAAACTGAAATTCTGCTTTTAACTTCCGCGGGTATTCTTCTTCAAAATGATCATTTAAAAAGCCTGCAGCACCAAAAACCAATGCTTCTATCTGGTGTGGATTGTTTTTATGCCTGGCATAAATATGCTGTGGAACAGCCTTGGCAAATAACTCGAAAGGCAAGGCATTTATTTTGAAACCAAAATTACGGGCCATAAAGCGGTAGAAAGTCTCATCCCAATTCCCGTTTAATTCATTCAAGGTTTCTGTAACAGCATTTGTTTTCTGCTCAAAACGCTCAACCAATGTTCTTGACAAAAAAGAATCTACGATTAACTCATCTACCCTTCCTATCTGGGAAATGCAAGGAAAATCAGTTAAGGTGAGGAACAGGTTTTCGTACTTGCTGATCAGATCCTTTGAAATCCGGCTCTTCAGTTCTAAAACCGGCAAAATGGTTTCATCCATCCTGGTTATTTCAGCATCATGCTGGTAAACAACATGTAAGATTACATTTTCATACGCAGGATTAACCTGGTGGTTGTGTTTTAACCAGTCAGATGATTTTAAGTGAATTTCTACATTTCCTGCCCACAGCGTTTCTCCTATCTTAATCTTGGCATGGTTAAAATCCGGACCTGCATTTCGGTTAAGCAATCCCGTATTGATGATTTCCAGATTTTCACCATCACAGGTTTGCAGTCCGTTATAATCAAACGACCTGAATTGCCATACATAATGAAGAAAATCTTCTGGAAAATTCATCCTTGAAGATAATGAATTATTCTTAAGAGTTGTATAACCTTTATTTTCTTTTTATATATTCAACCACAGATGGACACAGATAAGCACAGATATTTTTAGAGATCATAGCCGTTAAGCATTCTTTTTATTTCAATTCTAGGTTTACCAAAATTGATAATTAAACCACAGCGCCTATTGCAAGCGATTAAATAGTTCATCAATTGAGCCTGATGGATATCTGTTATATCTTTGACCGTTTTTAACTCAACAATCACTTCATTCTCAACAAACAAATCAACAAAGTAATCTCCAACAACCTGTTCGTCATAAAAAACCTGAAGGGCTTGTTGTTTTGTTACACCGAGTCCAGCTTTTCTTATCTCAATGAATAATGCATTCTCATACACTTTCTCTAAAAAACCACTTCCTAATGTATTTGAAACTATAAATGCAGCTCCAATTACTTTTTCAGTGATTTCATTTAGGTTATTCATGAAACTAATTTATTAAAAATATTTCAACTCAGATTATTTGGAACTAAAATCTGTGTTTATCCTTTTCATCTGTGGTTAAATTAGCTCTGCTTTAATCAAAATCTGCTCCATTTCCTGTTGCAGTTTTAAAGCCTCTGCTCTGGCTTTTTCGGCAAAGTCTTCTCCCTGGCTGGCATAGATAATCCCCCTTGATGAATTGATCAATAATCCGCATTGCGAATTTAACCCATATTTACACACTTCACTTAAATCGCCACCCTGCGCACCAACCCCAGGTACTAAAAGAAAGTGATCTGGTGCCAGTTTACGTACATCGCCAAATGCCGCACCGCGTGTAGCCCCAACTACATACATTATCTGCTCATCTGTTGCCCAGGTTTGTGAGGTTTTAATCACTTTTTCGAACAGCCTTTCTGCTCCAATTTCCTGCAATTGAAAATCGGCATGCCCCGCATTTGAGGTTAAAGCCAATAGAATTACCCATTTATCCTTAAATGTTAAAAACGGCGTTACCGAATCGCTGCCCATATAAGGTGCAACGGTAACCGAATCGAAACTCATTTCAGACGATGCAGCGTTAAAAAAAGTTTCGGCATACATGGCAGAAGTATTTCCAATGTCGCCGCGTTTAGCATCAGCAATAGAAAAAATATCTTGTGGCATATATTTCCAGGTTTCAATTAAGGTTTCCCAACCTTTTTTGCCATAACATTCGTAAAAAGCAGTATTGGGCTTATAAGCCACACACAAATCTTTTGTGGCATCAATAATTTGTTTATTGAATTCCAGAATCGGATTTTCGTATTTCAACAGATGCTGTGGTATCTTATCCAATGAAGAATCTAATCCGACACATAAAAATGAACGTTTTTTTTGTATCTGCTCGAAAAGTTGCTCTTTGGTCATATATAGGCTTATTTGCTGCAAATATGAAGATTTTTAAGTTTTCTGAGCGAAAAAATAATTCGCACATCAATTATTTTTATAAACATTTTAAACTTTTGCTTGCAGATTACGTTTCAAATACATACAATTGCACCATAATTTCTCAACCGTTTATCTGAATATCCCAGAAAAATTTATCAAGACTTGTTTTTTGTTACCATTTTTTAAAAGCAAATATTGCTTTTTATTCAGCTTGTAAACAATTATGAAACAATTTGAGCATTATCCCTAATGAACTCATTTAATGTTTTATAGCCTTAAGAACTTATGCACAATGAAAAGCCGGGCTTACGCTAACACAAATATTTTTTAAGCCTGTGCAAATTTATAACAGAAAACATCCGTTATAAACAAATGAAAAATTTCTTGAAACATATATATTTAGAATGTTTAGTAAAACAGAATTAAATGATAAGCTCACAACAGAATTACGTGAGCTAGCAAAAAGCTATGGCATTGAAGGTGCCGACTCCCTAAGAAAAATCGACCTTGTTGAAGTACTTTTACACCAGCAAGAAATTATAAATGCCGCTAAAGCTGGTGCAGATCCTTATAGCGAAACCGAACCTGTTGCAGCTACTCCTGCGCCTAAAACCAAAGCTGCAAAAGCACCAAAAGTTGCTGCCGCAGCTGCAGCCGCTGCTTCTACAGTGGTAGCCGATAAGCCAGCAGCTACTACTGCCGACAAGCCTGTTAAAAAAAGAGCAAGGCTAACAAAAGATGAGCCTGCGGCGCCGGTTACAAGAAGAAGAGATGCTGTAACATTATTTGACGAGCCTCAACACCAACAACAGCCGGAAAGACAGCCCGACAGAATTGTTGAAGCCGAAGAAAGTGTAAAGCCAATCTCTGCTTTAATAGAAGAAAGTGCAGAAGTGCTTCCGGTGGCTCCAAAACAAAAACAAGAACCTAAAGAAAAACAGGAAAAACCGCAGCGAGACGAAAATCGCCAGCAAAAACAACCAGGTGGTGGCAACCACCACAAAAACGAAAACAGTTATTCTAACCTGGATTTCGATAATGTAATTACAAATGAGGGGGTTTTGGAAATTATGCCTGATGGTTATGGTTTCTTGCGCTCTGCAGATTACAACTACTTAACTTCTCCTGATGATATTTATGTATCTCAGTCTCAAATAAAACTTTTTGGATTAAAAACCGGTGATACGGTAAAAGGTAGCATCCGTCCGCCAAAAGAAGGCGAAAAGTATTTCCCACTGGTTCGTGTAGAAACCATTAATGGCAGAATTCCTGCTGAGGTTCGCGACCGTGTTCCTTTTGATTATTTAACACCACTTTTCCCAACTGAAAAATTAAATTTATTTACGGATAACAGCAATTACTCTACCCGTATTATGGATTTGTTTACACCAATTGGTAAAGGGCAGCGTGGTTTAATTGTTGCACAGCCAAAAACAGGTAAAACCAATTTATTGAAAGAAGTGGCTAACGCAATTGCTAAAAACCACCCTGAAGTTTATTTAATTATCTTATTAATTGATGAGCGCCCGGAAGAGGTTACAGATATGGCACGTAGTGTAAGGGCTGAGGTAATTGCCTCAACTTTTGATGAGCCGGCTGAGCGTCACGTTAAAATTGCCAATATTGTTTTAGAGAAATCGAAACGTTTGGTAGAAAGCGGACATGATGTGGTAATCCTTTTAGATTCGATTACCCGTTTGGCGAGAGCATACAATACCACTGCACCTGCATCTGGTAAAATATTATCGGGTGGTGTTGATGCCAATGCATTACACAAACCGAAACGTTTCTTTGGTGCTGCACGTAATATAGAGAATGGTGGTTCACTAACTATTCTGGCTACCGCACTAACCGATACAGGTTCTAAAATGGACGAGGTGATCTTCGAAGAATTTAAGGGAACAGGTAACATGGAGTTACAATTAGACCGTAAATTATCTAACAAACGTATCTTCCCTGCAATTGATATTACCGCTTCAAGTACCCGTAGAGATGATTTATTGTTAGATAGGGATATTTTGCAACGTGTTTGGATTCTACGTAACCACCTTGCTGATATGAACAGCCAGGAAGCAATGGAATTTGTTCAATCTCAAATAAAAGGAACAAAAAGTAACGAAGAGTTCTTAATTTCGATGAACAGCTAAATAAGGTTAAGGGTTGGAAGGTTGAGGGTATGAGGGTTTGCCTACTACCTTCCAGCCTTCCAGCCTTCCAGCCTTCAAACCCTATGAAAAAGCATCTCCCTAATGCGATTACCTGTGCAAACCTTTTTTCTGGTTGTATCGGAATCGTTTTTGCATTTAAAGGCAATTTAGAAACCGCAGCTTATTTCGTTATTTTATCCGGAATATTCGATTTTTTTGATGGTATGGTTGCCCGTTTATTAAATGTAAAATCGGCAATTGGTAAAGATCTTGATTCTTTGGCAGATATGGTAAGTTTTGGGTTTTTACCCGGGGTAATTATGTTTCACCTGTTAAAGGCAAGTGATTATTCATCTGAATACCTTCCCTATCTTGGTTTTATTATTACTGTTTTTTCGGCACTTAGACTGGCAAAATTCAACAATGATACGAGGCAAACAGAAGATTTTATTGGCTTGAATACGCCTATGAATACTTTGTTTATCTGCTCTTTACCTTTTATTGCGCACGATTATCCACAGATGATCTCCTCCAGTATTTTACTGATCGCCATTACGGCAATAACCAGCTTCTTACTGGTGAGCGAAATAAAAATATTCTCTTTAAAATTCAGCAATCTAAGCTGGAATAAAAACAAAATCAAATTTATTTTCCTCATCCTATCGGCAGTATTAATTGCCTTTCTAAAATTCGCGGCAATACCTTTTGTTTTGGTACTGTATATTGCTTTATCGGTATTGCATTTTAGGGGTGCTACGGCTAATCACAAAATATAACTAAGTTTTTCCCGCAGATTAAGAAGATTAAAATCGCAGATCAATGCGCATTAGATTGATCCTTTAAAAACGGTGTTCCTTCTCTGCAAAAATTAAAAGTTAATGCGCTACAGTTTTTTAACCTCAAGGGGATCGTCAATATTGCGACTGATGGACAAAATCGTTTCTCCCAGTACAGGGTGCAGCACTTCGGGGGCGATCTCGGCCATGGGTTCCATCACAAATTTCCGGCTCTGCATATGCGGATGAGGTACCTGAAGTTTATCCGGAATATTGATGATTTGATCTCCAAAAAGGATCAGATCAATATCAATTAAGCGCTCCCCCCATTTATCTTTCCTCACCCTGCCCAATTCCTGTTCAATACTTAATGCCAGATCTAAAACTTCCAAAGCACCTAAATTGGTTTGCAAAGCTATTGCCTGGTTTAAAAATGCAGGCTGGTCAGTTTTGCCCCATGCTGCCGTTTCATAAAGAGATGAGATGGCTATCACCTTACCAATTTTATCGTTCAATAGTTCGATGGCTTTTTTCAAATTTGCCTCCCTGTTACCTAAATTTCCACCCAGTAACAAATAAGCCGTACTGTACTCTAAAGCTTGATTAAGCATCATGTATTTTTATATCTTTACAGCACAAAATTAAAACATTTAAATGAGAGAATTCTTTAAGTATTTATTTGCCTCTATGTTGGGCTTTTTCTTATCGATAGTAATTGTATTTATTATCTGCTTCGTAGTTGTAGTGGGTTTAATATCTTCAATTGATAGCGACAAAACAGTTGTTGTGTCCAACAATTCGGTGTTATTTCTAAATTTAGATCAGGCCATTACCGAGCGTACACCTAAAAATCCATTCGGAAACCTGCCAATTGTTGGAGGTGAGGAAAAAGAAGCCATAGGCTTAAACGACTTCTTAAAAGCGCTGCAAAAAGCCAAAACAGATGATAATATTAAGTGCATTTACCTCAATGTGAGCAGCCCCAATGCGGGTTTTGCTACGTTACGTGAGGTAAGGAATGCGCTGATCGATTTTAAAAAATCGCATAAAAAAATTATCGCGTATAGCGAAGTGTATACTCAGGGGGCTTATTATTTGGCTTCTGTTGCTGATAAAGTATATTTAAATCCCGAAGGTGCATTAGAATTTAAAGGATTTAGCTCAGAATTAACTTTCTTTAAAGGAACATTAGAAAAAGTTGGTGTAGAAATGCAGGTTATACGTGTAGGAAATTACAAAAGTGCAGTCGAGCCATTTATCCTGGATAAAATGAGCGATTATAACCGTAAACAGGTTACTGCTTATGTTGGTGGTTTATACAATACTTTCTTAACCGATATTGCGCAAAGCAGAAATATCCAAAAAGATAGCCTTAATAACATTGCCGATAACTACAAGGTGCAGCAGCCACAAGATGCGGTAAACTTTAAAATGATCGATGCTTTAAAGTACAAAGATCAGATTTTAGAGGAATTAAAAGGATTATCCGGCAGAACCAGAGGAGAGAATATTCGCTCTGTTTCGATTAACGATTATGCCAAAAACAATAGCGATACAGGCGAAGGAAAAGATAAAGTTGCCGTAATTTATGCCAATGGAGAAATTAACGGAGGAGAAGGTTCTGATAACCAGATTGGTTCAGAACGCATTTCCAGAGCAATCAGAAAGGCTCGTTTAGACGATGATATTAAAGCGGTTGTACTTCGCGTAAACTCTCCCGGAGGTAGCGCGTTAGCTTCAGACGTGATCTGGAGAGAGGTTGTACTGACCAGGAAAGAAAAGCCGGTTATTGCATCCTTTGGCGATGTGGCTGCATCAGGCGGTTATTATATTGGTTGTGCTGCCGATAGTATTTTTGTACAACCGAATACCATTACGGGGTCTATCGGTGTATTTGGAATTATCCCTAACTTCCAGAACTTAATGACCAACAAACTGGGCATTACATTTGATGGCGTTAAAACCGGTAAATATGCCGATATTATGGCCACCAACCGCCCTATGACGGAAGGTGAAAGATTCATCATCCAGAATGAATTAAACAGAATTTACAGCGGTTTTGTGAGTCGTGTGGCCGATGGCAGAAAGAAAAGCAAAGCCTATATCGATAGTATTGGCGGTGGCCACGTTTGGATCGGAACAGATGCTGTTCAAATTGGCTTAGCCGACAGAATCGGAGGTTTTAAGGATGCCATTAAGGCTGCTGCTAAAAAAGCTAAATTAAAGAACTATAAGGTTGTAGAATATCCGGATGTAATTGATCCATGGAAATCGTTAATGGATGAAGGTACAGACAGGATTAAGACCTATTATACCAAACAAGAACTTGGTGATAATTATATGCTTTATCAGCAAATGAAAAAGGTAATCGCAAGCTCTGGAATTCAGGCCCGCATGCCATTTGAAGCAGTAATTAAGTAAAATTCAGACCTCGCAGGTTTCAAAAACCTGCGAGGTCTAATCTAAAGTTATCCATCTCAAATCTATTATCTAAATTTCTCTATTTATTCAATCAATTTCCACTCCGGATGTAGCGTTAAATAAGTAGCGTTAACCGGAGTATTTACCGGATGAACCGTTATGGAAACACTTTTCCCTTTTAGAAATTCAAAGCCAATACCCTCTTTTTTCGCATCGTAAACGGTAATGGTATCTTTATCTTCATTCAAATAGGCAGAAAGTTTTTCAATAGCTGGAAATTTATTTTTTGCTTCTTCCATCGTAGTGCCCGTTGCCAAACCATCCTGTGTTTTAAACTTATCCGAGGTAATCCTGATCTGTTTTACATCTTTTACAAGCATACTGGTATCCCGATAAGAAGAATATACCGCAATTTCGTTGGGATGCTTTCCTGTCGAATCATCACTGTACCAAATCCCCCAGGCTTTTCCCATTGCGGCATCGCCGTCATCAGGTCTCCCAAGTTTTTCACCTACCTGTTCCATATTTTCTCCTAAGGAAATTTCGCCAATGGATTTACCGGCTACAATCAGGAACCGTCCATCCATAGCTTGAGTTGTCGCCGATTTTAGGTTACTTACCGAATCCGTTTTCTGTTGATCATTTTTATTGGCAGATTGGCATGCTGCCAAACTTATGCTTAATCCCCAAAGGACAGTTTTTATAGATTTCATGAGTGTAAAACAACGCTTTAATAAAATTGTGTTTTAATTTGTCCGCCCTTAAGGATTTGAGGCATTATTTCCTAATTTTACCCCCCTATGGAAAATAAGACCATCGCCCGCACTTTACGCCTCTTATCGCAGCTTATGGAACTGCATGAAGAAAATCCTTTCAAGATTAAATCAGTCGCAAACGCCTATTTTAAAGTAGATAAACTGCCTTTTGCGTTAAAAGACAAACCTTTGGATGAACTGGATAAAATTGACGGTATTGGCAAAGGACTGGCTTCCAAAATCATAGAACTTCTCCAAACAGGAGAATTAAAAGAACTTAACGAAATTCTGGAGAAAACGCCCGAAGGCGTTGTGGAAATGCTGGCCATCAAAGGCATAGGGCCAAAAAAGATTTTCATTATCTGGCGTACGCTGGGGATAGAGAGCATTGGTGAACTGTATTACGCCTGTAACGAAAACCGCCTGATTGAAGCCAAAGGTTTCGGTTTAAAAACACAGGAAGAAATTAAAAATGCCATTGAGTTTAAACTTGCCGCAAATGGCAGGTTTTTATATGCACAGGTAGAAGGTTTTGCCAAAACTTTGTTTACGCAACTTTCTGTTTGGACTGCCAATATTGATGACAATGCACTTTTGGGCTTCGCTGGTCAGTACCGCAGGGCATGCGAAATTATTGATGAGCTGGAAATCGTAATCGGTACAGAAAATATCGAAAACATTAAACAAAGCTTACCTGCTTTCGACCCGCTTTCGCTTATCGAAGCTGAAAACTTGTTTATCTGCACTACTGAGGCAGGTTTTAGGATAAAACTACACGTTGTTGAAAAATCAGCTTTTTATTTACAGTGGTTTATATTAACCGGAAATACCGAACATGTTGAAAAAGTGTTGGCTTTAGCTGGCGATGGACCTTTCGCAAATGAAGAAGAAATTTACAGCAAGGCGGGATTAGCTTTTATCGAACCTGAACTACGCGAAGATTTTGATGAAATTGAACTGGCCAAAGCAAACAAACTCCCAACGCTGATTCAATACGAAGATTTAAAAGGTAGCTTGCACAATCATTCGACCTGGAGCGATGGTGTACACACTTTAGAGCAGATGGCCGTATATTGCAAAGAGAACTTAAATCTTCAATATTTAGGAATCTGCGACCACTCTAAAACCGCAGTTTATGCAAAAGGATTAAACGAACAACGCGTTTTCGGCCAGCACCAGGAAATAGACGAGCTCAATAAAAAACTCGCTCCCTTTAAAATCTTCAAAGGTATTGAGAGCGACATTTTAAGCGATGGCTCATTAGATTATTCAGATGATATTCTAAAAACATTCGATTTTGTAGTCGCTTCTGTGCACAGTAATCTCCGGATGGATGAAGCCAAAGCTACAGCACGTTTGTTAAAAGCCATCGAAAACCCATATACCACCATTTTAGGCCACCCAACTGGTCGTTTATTGTTAAGCAGGGCCGGATATCCGATCGATTACAAAAAAATTATCGATGCTTGCTCAGCTAATAAAGTAGTAATCGAAATCAATGCCAACCCTTTACGCTTAGATTTAGACTGGCGCTGGCACCGCTATGCTTTAGAAAAAGGTGTGTTACTCTCTGTAAATCCAGATGCCCACCGTACCGAAGGTTTCCATGATATGCATTACGGTATTTTAGTGGCCCGCAAAGGCGGCTTAAGTGCCAATAAATGTTTAAATGCTTTCTCCTTAGAGGAGATTACTGCGTTCTTTAATAGTAAAAAGCCAAATTAACCACAGATGAAAAGGATGAACACAGATAAGCTTAAATCTGTGTTTATCTATGAAAATCTGTAGTAAAAAAACATAACTTTGTCCCCATGATAAGTGAAATTGCCAACCGCATATTTAATCAGGTCATTACAGACTACCACAAGTTTGATGATATTGACCATCCGGTTGAAAACCCTTACGATGCAGAAAGTTTAGAGCATCTTTTTTATCTGAAAAACTGGATTGATACTGCCCAGTGGCACATGGAAGATGTGGTGCGCAATCCACAGATTGATCCTGTTGAAGGTTTGAGCTGGAAAAGACGTATCGATGCACAAAACCAGGTGCGTACTGATATGGTAGAGTTTATTGATGGCTATTTCTTAAATCTTTATCAGGGAATTGCTGCTTTGCCAGAGGCAAAAATCAATACAGAAAGTCCGGCATGGGCAATAGACAGGCTTTCTATCCTGGCTTTGAAAATTTACCACATGCGTGAAGAGGCCGAACGAGAAACTGCCTCACCTGAACACCGTGAACAGTGCCAAACTAAACTCAATGTATTGTTATCGCAGCGCGATGATCTTTCAACCAGCATTGATGAATTACTGGCTGACATTGAAGCTGGTAAGAAATACATGAAAGTGTACAAACAGATGAAAATGTATAACGACCCGAGTTTAAACCCGGTTTTGTATAAGAAAGGTTAAAGACTAAAGCGAAAAGTAAAGAATAATCACGCTTAAAGACAAGAAGAACACAAAGAAAAACTTGGTGCTTTTGTGTCTTTGTGGTAAAAAACATGACATATACTCAAAAAATCATCGTTTTACGTTTTTCGGCCATGGGCGATGTGGCCATGGTAGCCGCTGTTTTACAAGAATTTTCGGAGCAGAACCCGGCAGCCGAGCTCATTATGGTAAGCCGGCCTGCTTTTAAACCATTTTTCGATCATATCCCCCATCTCATCTTCCATCCTATCCAACCAAAAACCATTCATAAAGGGATAGATGGACTATATAAACTTTATCAGGAACTCCGCAGCTACAAACCAGATGCTATAGCTGATTTACATGATAATTTAAGGAGCAGGGCGATTTCTACCTTTTTTCGTTTAACAGGAACAAAAATTAAGCGGATTAATAAAGGAAGGGCTGAGAAAAAGGCATTAACCCGTACTAACAATAAGATTTTTAAAGCGCTCAGAAAAACTGTAGAGCGCTATGCTGATGTTTTCCGCGAATTGGGCTTTAATGTTAAGCTAAGTCATAAAATAAATAAATCTCAGCAGGAAATTCCAGCAAATGCACAAAATTTATTTGCTAATAAAGCCACAAAAAAAATAGGCATCTCTCCTTTTGCTCAGCATGTTTATAAAGTATATGCTTTAGAAAAAATGGAAGAGGTAATTTCATCCTTAAATAAAGTAGGACACGAAATTTTCATTTTTGGAGGTGGAAAAGCAGAACAGGATATCGCAGAAGATTGGGCGAAAAAATATGTGAATACCCATAATTTAATCGGCAATTTTAACTTAACGGAAGAACTTGCCATCATCTCGAATTTGGATATCATGTTAAGCATGGATTCTTCAGGCATGCATATCGCTTCACTTGTTGGTGTACCTGTGGTATCAGTTTGGGGGCCAACACATCCTTACGCCGGCTTTTTAGGTTATGGGCAATCAGAAAGTGATTGTATTCAGATCGACCATCCTTCGAGGCCAAATTCTATTTATGGAAACAAACCCTGCCTTTGCGGTGTTGAAAATTGTATAGACTTAATTAAGCCTGAAACAATTGCAGATAAAATTAAAGAGAAACTAAATGGCTAAGCAACTACTTCTGGTCCGCCATGGCAAATCGGATTGGGGAAATTTAGATTTAAAAGATTTCGATCGGCCGTTAAATAAACGCGGCAAGGAAAACGCGCCAGAAATGGCTGAAAGATTGATTAACCGCGGTTTTAAAATCGATCAGATCGTGAGCAGTCCGGCTAAAAGAGCCAAATCTACCGCCAAATATTTTGCAGAAGCCTACAATGTAGACCATATTCAATTTGAAGAATCTATTTATGAGGCCAATACTTCAGCTTTGCTTAAAGTGCTTAATGGCTTGGATGATGATGCTGCAAGTGTAGTAATGTTTGGTCATAACCCTGGTTTTACCGATTTTGCGAACGAGTTATGCGACGCCGACATTTACAACATTCCAACTGCAGGCATGGTATTAATTTCTTTTCCTTTTGATTCGTGGCAGATGGTGAGCAAAGGGACTGGTGAATTGGTCTTTTTTGATTACCCAAAGAATAGTGATGAAGTTTAGATTTATTTACCATTAAGGAGTTAAGAGTATTAAGGCAAGTAGTCAGTTAATTAATTGCCCCGGAAACACGGATTTACACGGAAATTATTGGGAGTTTGCATTAACTCAGTAGCTTTAGCCAAATGCATAAATACTTAAAATGACTTTAGCTCATTGGCGCTAGAAAGATTTTTCGCGACAGGCACAATCCACAGTTAAATAAACCCGATGGGAACGAATGCCGATTTTTCTTCGGCAGCAGGGACAGCGGGACTGAAGAAGCCAAGAACTACTGAACGAACATTTCCAAAAAAAAATCGCCGCACTTAAATTATCAGAATTTAGATAAGCATACTACAAATTAAATAATCGTTAAATAGTCCTCGTTGCAAAGAGGATTAGTGAGAGACGCATTTGTAATGCAAATTAAGTGCATAGAAGCGATAGAATCGCTATTCTCTTGCAGCCTCGTTACAAACGAGGACGATAGATGATCACCCCACTTAAATTATCACAATTTAGATAAGCATATCACAAATCAAATAATTTTATTAACTTTGACTATATAAAACGAAAATCTGGCAATAGACATTTCGGTGAATTCATAACCTAAACTCCTCTGGTTATTTCATAATTCGTATCGCCAGAAAATTTACCCATTAATTTATCTGAACATGAGTTTTGACTATAATACTACGCGTAGCCATTTAATTTTATCGGAATATGGCCGTAACGTACAAAATATGGTGAAGTATATTTGCGAATTACCCACCATTGAAGAACGTAATAAATATGCCCAGGCGGTAATTGACCTGATGGGTTTTTTGCAACCACATTTACGTGATGTTGCCGATTTTAAGCATAAACTTTGGGATCACCTGCACATTATTTCTGGCTACCAGATTGATGTAGATAGCCCGTATCCAAAGCCATTAATCGAAAATGCTTACATTAAACCAGCGCCCCTGGCCTATCCTCAACAAAGAATTACCTACAAACACTATGGTAAAACCGTTGAAAATCTGATCGAAAAAGCCATGCGTGAAGAAAATGCTGAAATTAAGAAGGCAATGGTGCAGAGCATCGCAAATTTCATGAAAATGGCTTATGTAACCTGGAATAAAGATAACGTGAGCGATGATACCATTATTAAAGATCTGAAATACCTTTCTGGCGGATTGTTATCACTTGATGAAGGTGTTAACCTGGCCAAGGTAGAATTTAGAGTGCAAAACCCTCGCCAAAGCAATAACAATAACCGGGGCAGAAGCAATAATAACAACAACGGTAAAAACCGTCAGAACAATAACAACAACAATAACAACCGTCAACGCAACAATAACAATAAACCTAAATATTAAGGTTGAAGGCAGAAGGCGGAAGGTTAAAACATCCGCCCAATCTTGATACTTTATACTTGATACTAAAAATATATGAACGCATTTGAAATAACAGGCGGAATTAAATTAAAAGGCGAAATCACTCCCCAAGGCGCCAAAAACGAAGCTTTACAGATTTTATCTGCAGTATTGCTGACCGAACAAAAAGTAACCATCAGCAATATCCCTGATATCAAAGATGTAAATAAACTGATTGAGTTATTGGGCGATTTGGGCGTTATTGTTGAACGCATTAATAAAGACACCTATACCTTCGAAGCCAAAAACATCGATTTAAATTTCTTCGAATCTGATACTTTTAAAGCTAAAGGCGGTGGTTTACGTGGTTCGATTATGATTGTAGGACCATTGTTGGCCCGTTTTGGTAAAGCTGCAATTCCTAAACCCGGTGGCGATAAAATCGGTCGCAGAAGATTGGATACCCACTTTATCGGTTTCGAAAAACTGGGTGCAAAATTCGTTTACGATAGCAAAAAGGCTTTCTTTAACGTTGATGCCACCAATTTACAAGGTGCTTATATTCTATTAGATGAAGCATCCGTAACCGGAACAGCAAATATTGTAATGGCAGCTGTTTTGGCTAAAGGTACCACTACCATTTACAATGCAGCCTGCGAACCATATTTACAACAACTTTGTAAAATGCTTAACCGCATGGGTGCCAAAATTTCAGGCATTGGATCTAACCTGCTTACCATTGAAGGCGTTAAAGTATTGGGTGGAACAGAACACAGAATGCTGCCTGATATGATCGAAATTGGCTCTTTCATCGGTATGGCCGCGATGACAGAATCGGAAATTACCATTAAAGATGTTTGTTACGATGAGCTTGGCGTAATACCGGAGGTTTTCAAAAAGCTAGGTATCAAGCTAGAGCGTCGTGGCGACGATATTTATGTACCATCGCAAAAACACTATGAAATCGACACCTTTATTGATGGTTCGATTTTAACCATTGCCGATTCGCCATGGCCAGGTTTTACACCTGATTTATTGAGCATTGTTTTGGTTGTGGCTACACAGGCAAAAGGAAACGTGCTCATTCACCAGAAAATGTTCGAGAGCCGCTTATTCTTCGTGGATAAACTGATTGATATGGGCGCACAAATTATCCTTTGCGATCCGCATCGTGCGACCGTTAATGGTATTGATAAGAAATATAAACTTCGCGGCATTAGCATGACTTCTCCTGACATCAGGGCCGGAGTTTCATTATTAATTGCAGCTTTATCTGCTGAAGGTAAATCAACCATTTATAACATCGAACAGATTGAGCGTGGTTATCAGGATATCGACACCCGTTTACGTGCCTTAGGTGCACAGATTAAGCGTGTAAATGCTGATGCGCCTGGTCACTAAGGTAGAAGGTTTGAAGGTGGAGGGTTTAAGGTAATACCCAAAGCGAAAATAACATAAAGAAAAACGTCCGGGAGTAATTACCGGACGTTTTTTTATGGTTTTTCGTCATCCCGACTGAAGCGCAGCGAAATGGAGAGATCTAACTTGACAGATTTAGCTTCGCTGAGCCTTCGGGTTCTTGGTTCCGTTGCACTCCACTCAAAAGGATGTATCGAAAGGGATAACTCCTTGAAAGATCCTGAAACAAGTTCAGGAGGACGATCGTAGGAATTACACCATCATTCATCTCACATTTTCCATTTTACTTCTTCTTACCCTGATATCGCATTAATAATATCGTACTGAGTGATAATCTCGATCTTTCCAGATTCATCTTCCACTAAAACTGCTGAGTTTTCTTTATTAATCAACGAAGAAATTTTATCAATCGACGTATTCAAATCCACAAACGGGAAAGTAGCCGTCATGATTTCTGAAATCGGAGCTGATTTTAAGCCTGGATTTTCAAGCAAGGCAGATAAAATATCACTTTCGGCAATTTTACCCACAATCATTCCTTGCTGAGTTACCGGAATTTGAGAAATATTCATCGATTTAATGGTATTAATAGCCTCGAGTACTGATTTCTGAGCATCAAGTGTTACAATCTCTGTGCTTTCTTTTTTAGCCAAAATTGATTTAGCGGTTAATTTTTCGTCCTGTAAAAATCCGCGTTCGCGTAACCAATCTTCATTGTACATTTTACCCATGTAACGGCTGCCGTGGTCGTGAAAAATAACGACAACCACATCTTCCGGCTTCAGTTTATCTTTTAACTGAATTAATCCACCAATAGCAGCGCCGGCAGAGTTACCCACGAAAATCCCCTCTTTACGCGCGATATCGCGCGTCATTAAAGCCGCATCTTTATCGGTAACCTTTTCGAATAAATCGATCACATCAAAATTTACGTTTGCCGGAAGAAAATCTTCACCGATACCCTCTGTGATGTAAGGATAAATCTCATCCTTATCAAAAATGCCGGTCTCCTTATATTTTTTGAAAACAGAGCCATACGTATCAATTCCCCAGATTTTAATATCCGGGTTCTTTTCTTTCAGATATTTCCCCGTTCCGGAAATGGTTCCACCTGTACCTACACCAACTACTAAGTGTGTAATTTTACCTTCTGTTTGTGCCCATATCTCAGGACCAGTTTGCTCATAATGCGCCTGTGAATTGGCTAAATTATCATACTGATTGGGTTTCCATGAATTTGGAACCTCGCGTTCTAAACGAGAAGAAACAGAATAATATGAACGGGGATCTTCCGGTTCAACGTTTGTGGGACAAACGATTACCTCGGCACCAAAAGCACGTAAAGCATCAACCTTTTCTTTTGATTGTTTATCAGTTGTGGTAAAAATACATTTATAACCTTTAATAATAGCGGCCATAGCCAGGCCCATACCTGTATTTCCGGATGTTCCTTCAATAATTGTTCCGCCTGGTTTTAGTTTCCCGCTTTTCTCGGCATCCTCAATCATTTTAACCGCCATACGGTCTTTAATCGAGTTGCCTGGATTAGTCGTCTCTATTTTGGCAAGGATTGTCCCCGGAACACCTTTTGTAATCGTATTCAATTTTACCAGCGGCGTATTGCCAATGGTTTCTAAAATATTATTGTACCACATATCACAAAATTAAGCAAAGGCATTAAGTATTTTATAAACTATATTTTATTTGAAACAAAATTTCGAAAATTAAAATTTAAAAGAATTTAATTCCATAATCTATAATTATGATAGGTATTATAGATTGATTATTAGGCAAAACGCAATGCAAAAGTAGGTTAATTTCGACTGTAGTGAAACAGAATAGAGAAATCTAATATCTAGTCCTCATTACACCAACTTGTAAATTTTTCCTGGTAATGAAACAATAACACCCTGCATCTCTAAGGTAAGGATTACAATTGCCAGTTTACTTTGCTGAATATTCAATTGCGTGCAAAGTTCATCTATAGAAAGCTGGCCATTTTTTAATGCGCTAATAACCCGCTCCTCATTAGGTGTAAGGCTCAGCTGTAAGGTGGTTTGTTGAACATTATGCTTCACCTTTACCTCATCATCCCAACCCAGGTAATAAATCAAGTCATTAGCATTGGTGATTAATCCAGCTCTATTGGTCTTAATCAGGAAATTACATCCTTCTGAAAAAACGTCATTTGTTCTACCTGGAAAAGCATATACATCCTTATTGTAGGAATTTGCGATTTCTGCGGTAATTAAGGCCCCGCCTTTTATTGACGCTTCAACAACCACGGTAACATCTGCAATGCCGGCAATAATCCGGTTTCTTTGTGGAAAATTAGGCCGGTCGGGATTGGTCAGGATTGGGAACTCGGTGAGCAGGCCTCCATTCAGAACCATTTTCTGAGCAACTGTTTTATGAATTTTTGGATACATCCGGTCTAAACCATGACCAAGTACCCCAACAGTAGGAATATGATTTGCCAGGCATTCTTTATGGGTGGTTACATCAATGCCGTAAGCCAGGCCACTAACGATTAAAACATGATATGGCGCCAAAACTTCACACAACTCTTTACAGAGATTTTTCCCGTAAACTGTTGCATTACGGGTTCCAACAACGCTGATGATACGCTGCTGGTTAAAATCAACTGTACCTTTGGCATAAAGCAGGATGGGCGAATCGATACAATTCTTTAACCTTTTAGGATATCTCTCGTCTGAAAAAAACAATACTTCTATCCCATGTTTTTCAATAAAATCCAATTCTTGCCTGGCCCTGATCAAGGCATCGGTACCACGAATGGCTTCAATTGTTTTTTCTCCAATGCCCGGAATCTGCAAGAGCTGTTTTTTATTTGCCGAAAATATTTGCTCAGCACTTCCGCAATAGGCAAGAAGGTTTTTGGCCGTTACCGGACCGATAGATTTAATAAAAGTTAAGGCAATTTTATGTAGCGTGCTCATAATCTGATAAGGTTAAATAAATTCGGGATGATTTATTTCCTTAAAGCAAGCTTAAAAATCAATGTCTATTAAACTTTTTAACGGAATATGAATATTGTTTTTTAGCTGTATATATTTCTCTGTTACTGCCCAAACTGTTGTATCAACACGTTTCGGACCGATGGTTGTATTAAAAGTAATGACGGCTTTTGATTTAAATTCATTACCTAACCTTTGCGCTTCATCAAGTTTGGTTTGCAGTTCATGGGAGTGATCTTCCTTAGCATTGATGATATTTAAATAACTAATATGTTCCTTTTCTACAATTTCTATTGGCATGAGTCTCTTTAACGATTAATGTTAAACAAGCTTATCAATTTTTTATAAAAAAAGCAATACTTATTTACTCAAATATTGCAGTAACAATATAAAAAGGGCCAGATTTGAGATACAAAACTGGCCCTTTCAGAAAATTATTTAAACTTCAGCTTTCTGGTTTCAACCATTCCTTTAAAATCATGGTCCATTTTGCCAGACAAATCTTCAACACGGGTTTTAGATAGTGGTGATGTACTGCTAATGGTATTGTCTTTCAGTAAAGCAGAGAAATTTCCATTGGCAGAATAATATAAAGCCTGTGCCAATAGTTTTTCTGTAGGATCTCCAAAATCTTTGGTTACATCATCAAAAATATCTTTATCAACAGCCATTCCATCAAAGTAACCACCTTGATTTAATTGATTTTTGGTTTCAAACTGTGGAATATACAAGTCGTTTTTATCTATGCGGATGGAGAAAAAACCAACTGGTTTGCCATAAGTTTTCTTGCCGATCAATTTAACATCGATTACAGGTTTCAAATTGTTAATCAACAACTCACTGGCAGATGCTGTTCCACCTGTTACAATAAAGTAAACTCTTGTTAAGCCATTAAGCGAACCACGTTTAGCAAAAACCTCCTGGTTTCCGGCTGCAACTGTAGGTTTATAAGAATAATCAAAATAAGAATACATCCGTGTTACCCCATCATTACCTTTAGCATAAAACTTTTGGTTCTGAAGAATTGTGGCTTGATCATCCTGCATAGTTTGTGTCCAGTAAGTAGTATACATTACTTTACCATTTTGTGTAGAAGGTGCAATCAGGTTGGCAAAGGCCTCTGATGTTTGTACCGATCCACCACCATTATACCTTAAATCTACAATCAGCTCGGTAATACCATCCGTAGTGAATTGACTGAAAGCCTTATCTAACAAGGTTGCAGAATTTGTTGTAAAGGTGTTAAAAACAATATACCCCACTTTTTTAGCGCCAATAGTATATGTCTTACTAAATAATATTGGGTTAACATTATATTCAGCCTTAGTTACCGTTACATCCTGAGTGGTCTGATCAGGTTTTAAAACAGTTAAGGCAACAGTAGTGTTAGATCCAAAAATCGCATTCACTACATAATTAATACTGGCATCACTAGTATTTATGGTTGAATTACCATTAATTTTTATAATCTGATACCCTCTTTTTAGTCCCTGACCGGCCGCAGGTGATGCAGCATACACATATTTAATCCTCAAATCGTTATCTCCTGCAAAAAACACCGAAAATCCAAAATCACCATTCACGCCCCCCAACTGACCAGCAACAGAGCCATCATCTATAAAAGAATATTTAGGAGAGGTTGAACGCTCTACATATTCGTATGGTTTGTTTGTTTGCGGATTAATTGCAATCTGAGTCATTGCATACAACAATTTCTCGTTGGATGAAAAAGCTCTTGGATTGAATTTATCGTAAGTAGGCAAACTCTTATTCCAATAATAGGTTTGCTTGGCGTAAAGAAAGATAGAGTCTTTAGTGAGTAGTGTCCGATCGCTGGTTGGTGTTTGCAACAGGTTGGATTCAACATCTGTATTGGCGTCAGGATTATTATTCGATTTTTTACACGACACGGTAAATCCAACCACAATAAGCAAAGCATATAAAAATGCATTTTGCGAAATAAATTTTCTAAGCATATTTACTTGTAAATTTCTAGTGACACAATATACGGCAAATTAATTAGTTTAGATTGTTGCTCATCAAATTTATTTGCACCAACAACTAACGCTTGGTTAGGCGATAAATTATTGCTGTTTAGTATATTCTGAAAAATTTCTGCTTTAGATTGACCAAGTTCATTAACAAAATATACGGTAAGATATTGCTCCAGCCCATTCCACTCTGTTTGCTTAATTTTATTAAGTTGTTGTTCCGGATTACCAGCCGTTACAATAAAGATCTGTTTACGGTTTACAACCAACTCCTGCATAAACTCAAGCATATTTTTAAAGAGCAGCAACTTAAGTGGCAAACGGGCATTTAAATGCAGGAGATCGAAATTGTATTTATATTTTTCATCAATCCCAAATTGTTTAGCTGTTTTTTCGAAAAGCACATCCGTTCCATTATTTTCATATTCAGCCTGCATAAAATTGATGATGGGCTGCGCATTTTTTTGTTCCGTATATTCTATAAACTGTGCAAAAAGGTAATAAACCTGTAATAAATAGTCTTTTTCAGGAAAAAGTACATTATCTAACTCAAAAATGACAGCTTGTTTGTCTGTAACATATTGATATACATCCATATTAAATTGTAAAAAGTTTTAGGTCATTAGTATGGTTATAGCTAAAAACGCCATTCAGGTTTGAAGATCCATTTTTAGGAACAAAATGCTCTTCGGTTGAAAAAATCCGTTCGCCATGAACAAACACGGCAAAATTTTGACGAGTAACCTTTTCTGTAGTCAAATAGTCAGCAATTACATCAGCATCGGGCAAAAGCACCTGGATTCCATACTCCCCAAAAAGCACTGCAGATTTAGCCAGAGGCACAACTTCATACTCGTGCAGAGGAATGATACAATCTATGGCTTCTGTGATGCAAAAATTTAATAGCATATGAGCAATACTATCTTTATTGAGCAGCCCCAGCGATGAAAAGGCATAGCTTTCAGTAACTATCGCCGGCACATCACCATAATCGGCCAACAGCACAAAATGGCTGGGGAATGCTTTCATCAGCTTCAAAGCTTTGGCATTGTTCCCTCCTGTTATCAGTATTTTCAAGGTATAATGATTGAATGAGTAAATTAGTAATTAATGAGTGATTAAGTGAGTGAATTAGGGAATGATCATGACCTTAGACAATTAAACCGTCTTTCATGCTCACTACACGGTCGCTGGTTTTTGCAAGGTGTTCGTTGTGCGTAACAATTACAAATGTTTGCTGGAAATTATCGCGCAAAGTCACAAACAGCTGGTGTAATCCTGCTGCATTTTCGGAGTCCAAATTCCCTGAAGGCTCATCTGCCAATATAATCGAAGGATTATTGATCAGTGCTCTGGCAATGGCCACCCTTTGTTGTTCACCCCCAGACAGCTGATTGGGCTTATGCTGCCCCCTATCTTTAAGCCCAAACAGATCTAGTAGCTCAAGCGCCCTATTTTCAGCCTGTTTTTTATTGGTTTTGGCAATAAATGCAGGAATGCAGATATTTTCAATGGCACTAAATTCTGGCAACAAATGGTGAAACTGAAATACAAAACCGATGTTCTGATTTCGGAAAATACTCAACAAATCGCCATTCAATTTATTTATAACTGTACCTTTTAATTCTACAAATCCTTCATCAGGTTTATCTAATGTTCCTAAAATATGTAATAAAGTACTTTTACCTGCACCAGATGGTCCAATAATACTTACAATCTCCCCTTTTTGTACTTCAAAATTTACCCCTTTTAAAATTTGTAGATTTCCGTACGATTTTCTTATTCCAGTGGCTTTTAGCATGGTTCAAATTTAGCAAAATGGTTTGTTAGTTCAATAGTTCATTGGCCAATGGTTATTGGTTCATAGTTGATGGTTTATTAGTTCATGATTACTGATGCAATAGTTTTATCGTTTATTGATTCATAAATAATCGCCTAATAGTTGATTAGCTTAAACCGGCAATAATTTTACACATATAACTCATTGATTATCATATAATTATTAATAAATATATCTCTTGAATATTCAGACTATTAACCATGAACTTTTTGGCCATTAACCAACTACCAACCTCACATTAACCAATAAAAAATAAAAAAGATTTGCAATTATCATTTTCTTATTTAACTTTGAAAAACAAAGCACTTTTAAAATGAATAGTCCGGAAGAACAATTGAATACCCTAAAAGATATCAGACAGATAATGGACAGATCATCAAGATTTATTTCTTTGAGCGGATTATCTGGTGTTTTTGCAGGCGTGATTGCTTTAATCGGGGCTTATTTTGCAAACGATGAAATTAACAAATTCATTAATAAACGGGGTTATGGCTATGGTATAGATGGAGAAATGGACCTGGAGTTTAACCTGATAAAACTGGGCATCTTTGTTTTAGTGATTGCCTTAGCCGGCGGCCTTCTATTTACCTACAGGAAAAGTCAGAAAAACAATCTTCCCATCTGGGACAAGACCTCTAAATCACTTTTAATTAACTTATTTATTCCATTGGTTGCAGGAGGTTTGTTCATTATTGCTTTATTGATTAACCATCCTAACACCTATACCATTATTGCCCCGAGTTGTTTAATTTTTTATGGTTTAGCACTTATTAATGCCAGTAAATATACTTATAGCGACATTCGCTACCTGGGACTTTGCGAGGTAATACTTGGATTGATATGTATGTTTTACGTGGGTTACGGGTTAATTTTTTGGGCTTTTGGCTTTGGGATACTACACATTGTTTATGGTCTTTTAATGTATTTTAAATATGAGAGAGGTCAGTAAGGATGAAAAACCCGATAGCAGATTTAAATAAAATATTCGATAGCCGGATCAGGTTAGGCGTCATGTCTGTCCTGGTGGTAAACAACGAAATTGGTTTTAACGACCTGAAACAAATGCTTGAGCTGACTGATGGCAACCTGGCCTCCCACCTGAATACTTTGGAACAGGCTGATTTTATTAAAGTACACAAAGGTTTTATTGGTCGCAAAACCAGCACCACCTACTCCATTACCGCTTTGGGCAAACAAGCTTTTAAGGCACATTTAGATGCACTTGAAAAAATGATTAAAAAGCTATAACTATTTTTTTTGACCATACACTTTGAAATACAAAGCACTTTTAAAGAATGAAATCACTAGAATTTTTAATTATTAAAATTGGAAAGAAAACCACACTGGTTTCTTTTATTGGGGGAACTGCCCTATTTATTAGCTTTTGTATTTTCAGGACCCAATTTCTGATTTCTTTTGGCATGATATACATTTCTATTGCCATTTTGATTAATCTATTTGTAATGCTTGCCCTGATTATTTCATGTTTCCTCTACACATCAAACAGGACATCCTCCATATCGACCATATTACTTCAACTTATTAATATTCCTATTGCCATTATGTACTTTTTAATTATAACCACAATCACATTGTAAAATGAAAAATAAATCCAACCTCTTGCTGCTATCTGTCCTACTAGGCGGCCTGTTATTTACTTTTCTCTTTTGGAAAGAACGCTTAGCTGTTAATTTACTCATCTATAGCATTTATCTTTTGATTATTACTTTTATCAACCCAGACGTAGTAAAAAGCACCAAATTTAAAATTTATGGCTTAGCACATTTACTGGCCGCAGTGCTGGTGGTAATCAACAACTCCGATTTATCAGTAGCAACTTATTACATCAGTCTTTTACTGTTTATTGGTTTTAGTCATAATCAACAGATCAGAACAATTTTCACTGCTTTTCTTGCAGCAATTTTACAGATGGTAACCGTTCCTTTCAATGCAATTCAAAATTTAAGTAAAATCAGCATCGGTAATTTTAAACTGAAGCCTGTTTTCACCTTAATCAAATACATTTTTATCCCGGTAATCATTGTAACCATTTTTGCCTGCTTATATGCCGCAGCCAGCAATGTTTTTGCTCATTATGCAGAGGCGCTGCTCACCAGCATTGGTAATTTCTTCGAAAATATGCTTCATTTCTTTTTCAAGGATTTAAGTATCGGACGCATTATGCACTTCTTTTTTGGCCTGATTTTAACCAGTGGTTTATTGCTGGCATTTTTTAATAAAAGCCTGGAGAAAGCAGAACTGAAATGTAAAGAGCAATTGGTACGGATCAGAAGAAGCTTAGCTCAGAAAACAATATGGTACAATATTGTACAAACGTTTACCGGCAACCTGTTAACGCGAAAAATGGCACTAAAAACGGAATACATCGTAGGCATTATTTCTTTCGCCGCACTTAACCTGTTGTTGCTAATGTTAAATGCTATTGATATTACTACACTTTGGTTTGGCTATGAACCTTCAGGCAATTTTTCGGGAGAATTACACCAGGGCACAAATTCATTAATCTTCAGCATTGTAATGGCCATGGCAATAATTCTCTATTATTTTAGGGGGAACTTAAACTTTTACCACAAAAGCAGAACATTAAGGTTATTAGCCTATACCTGGATGGTTCAGAATTTTATCCTGATCATATCAGTATTTATCCGTGATGGCTATTATATTGAATTTCATGGCTTAACGCATAAACGGATAGGCGTACTGGTATTTGCCACCCTTTGTATCATTGGCCTGGCAACGGTTTATTTTAAAGTAGCCAAACAGAAAACCATATTCTATCTTTTCAAGGTAAATGGAAATATCTGGTTTGCGCTGTTGTTGACTTTTACCTTTATTAACTGGGATGTTTTAATTGTGAAGTATAACCTAAACCATGTTGATGTCGTTTCTATCGACCCTTACTATTTAACCTCCTTATCAGAAAAAACACTTCCATTTTTGGATAAAAACCGTTCAAAAATCCATCCTTCAACTAATAACGATTCGGAAGTTGCCAAAGTAGGTCAACCAGAAGAAGTACTGATGAGAAAATTAGACCAAAGGATTGGTTACTTTAAAGCGCGTTACGAAAAATCGAGCTGGTTATCGTGGAATTTACAGGACTGGAATACGGCAGAATATTTTGGTTTGAACAAATAAAAACAAAATGGATAGAAGATATAAAATAATGGCCATGGCTTCGGCATTAATGGCATTAGCGTGGTTCGTTTTGAACCGTACTGTTCACCAAATTTTCAGCCTACAACCGACGAAGAATAAAAATTAATCAGCAATATCATGAAAATACATATCTCAGCATATTGGACGAATCATTTCTCAAATAACACCAAAATTAATAGGATAGATTGGACACTAAAACCGGAAATTTTGGATTCAGAAAAACAAAATATTCTAAAGTCGCTGCAGGCCTGGCAGCTTGGTGAAACGTCAGAAGGCAAACATTTGATCAACGCTTCAAAAAAATATGCGAAAACTATAAATGATGAAGAATACCTGGAGGCTGTTAAACTTTTCATTAAAGAAGAGCAAAAACATGGCAACAACTTAGGTAAATACCTCGATTTAATTGGAGAACAGAGAATTACGAAAGATTGGGGCGATACCTTATTCAGGAAAATAAGGTATTTCAACACCAACATGGAGCTTTGGACAATCGCTGTAATTACCGTAGAAAGCGCTGCACAAATATTTTACCAGGCACTTAAAGATGCCTCAAACTGCACATTGCTCAAACAGATCTGTACCGATATCCTGATTGATGAGGCGACTCACATTACTTTTCAAAGAGAACGCCTCTACATTATTTTCAGCCAAAAAAATGCCGTTTCAAAGTGGATTGCTTACCATGCCTATTCGTGCTTCTTTCTCTGTACAAGTTTAGTGGTTTGGCTGGCACATAAAACATTATTTAAAGCAGGTAAGCTTAACTTTTATCGCTATTTCAACAAGATGAAATATAAATTAGGTAAGGTTGCGGGTAAATCTGTCCTTTATGAAAAAGAAGAGCAACTGACACTTTCATTTAAAGAATTAAATCAAAATCTTTTGTAATTAACCTCTCGCCTTTGCTGAACTTTTGTTGGATTTAGTTTTCCCGGTGCAATTTCGCACCGGGAAGCAAAGGTTTAATTATTAACGATTTAAATCAGATATTACAATTATAAAAATCATGAAAAATCAAGAAACACTTAGCTCAGGCAAACTAAGAATGATCATCTTTTTAAGCGTAATGGCATGCATATTGGCCATTCCACTAGTTGCTATGCAATTTACAAATGAAGTGAATTGGACGCTATCTGATTTTGTAACCGCAGGAATTTTATTGCTCAGCACGTGTTTGACTATAGAACTGGTGATCAGAAACTTAAAAACCGGCAAGTTAAGAACAATAACTCTTGTTGTCATTTTGCTGGCGCTATTTCTCATCTGGGCAGAATTGGCGGTTGGTATCTTTGGAACACCGTTTGCCGGAAGTTAAAGAACACTATTAACCATTTGTTTCTGCAAATTCAAGATGATTAGCGCAGAGGAAATATTCTTTTTTGCATTTACAGGAACCAACTTTGTTTTTAAGCCTGATTGCAGCGATAAGCCCGGAGCGTAGTGAGGACTTATAGCGAAAAGCAGGGCCACTAGCCGCCACGAAGAACCAGGCCCTCACTTTCAAATGAAAAATCTCTGCGAAATCAGCCGGACACCATAAACTACTGCACATTACCGGCACTAATTTCCCGATTAACATAAAACGTTCATTTTCTTAAAAAATCGGCAATTGCTATTTGTTTAAAGGGTTTGAAATTGTAGCTTTGGGCAAATTTTGTAGCAAATGAACCCGATACTATTAAAATAATTATTTCAATAGTAATAGGCTCCATCTGACAGATAAAGACAAAAATATAAACAGATGAATATTCACGAATACCAGGGTAAACAGATATTAAAAAGTTTCGGTGTTAACGTTCAAGAAGGAATTGTTGCCGATACTCCTGAGCAAGCTGTTGAGGCTGCTAAACAACTGAAAGTAGATTACAATTCTGACTGGGTTGTAATTAAAGCGCAAATCCACGCTGGTGGTCGCGGTAAAGGTGGTGGTGTAAAATTAGCCAAAAACCTTGATGAAGTTAAACAACGTGCAACCGACATTATCGGCATGCAGTTGATTACTCCTCAAACCGGTCCTGAAGGTAAAAAAGTGAACAAAATTTTAGTGGCTCAGGATGTTTATTATCCAGGTGCTTCTGAAACCAAAGAATTCTACATTTCTGTATTGTTAGATCGTGCAAAAGGTCGCAATATCATCATGTACAGCACCGAAGGTGGTATGGATATCGAAGAAGTTGCAGAGCATACGCCACACTTAATTTTTAAAGAAGAAATTGATCCTAAAGTTGGTTTACAAGGTTTCCAGGCACGTAAAATTGCTTTCAACTTAGGTGTTAGCGGTAACGCTTTCAAAGAAATGGTAAAATTCGTTACTGCTTTATACAAAGCTTACGAAGCAACCGATTCTTCAATGTTCGAAATTAACCCGGTATTAAAAACTTCTGATGATAAAGTAATTGCTGTTGATGCTAAAGTGAATTTAGATGAAAACGCATTATTCCGTCACCCTGATTATGCAGCAATGCGCGACGTTACGGAAGAAGATCCAATGGAAGTTGAAGCAAGTGCCTCGAACCTAAACTTCGTTAACCTTGATGGTAACGTAGGTTGTATGGTTAACGGTGCTGGTTTAGCAATGGCTACCATGGATATCATCAAACTGGCTGGTGGTGAGCCTGCTAACTTTTTAGATGTTGGTGGAACTGCAAATGCGCAAACGGTTAAAGCGGCTTTCAACATTATTTTGAAAGACCCTAACGTTAAAGCAATTTTGATCAATATTTTCGGCGGTATCGTTCGTTGCGACCGTGTTGCTCAAGGTGTAATCGATGCTTATAAAGAAATCGGTAATATCCCTGTGCCAATTATCTGCCGTTTACAAGGTACAAATGCTGAAGAAGCTAAAAAATTAATCGATGAGTCTGGCTTACAGGTTTATTCAGCAATCGCTTTAAAAGAAGCTGCTGATTTAGTAACTAAAGTATTGGCTGAACAAGCGTAATAAGCTTAAAGCATTATCATATCGTATAAACCTTTCAGTGAAAACTGGAAGGTTTTTTTATTCCCCTCTTTTAGAGGGGTGTCCGCAGGATGGAGTGTTCTTTAAACTATCATGACCAGAAACCCCCGGTAGATCTAAATCTAATAGCAATTTGACCTAAATGTACTAAGATGCCTTAGGTGGTCAATTTTTCTGGAAATTTAAGGTTCAGTGTTAATGGCAGACGATAGTCCTGCTATCTCTTCAAGTCCTCACTCATGCTTCGCTCCGGGCTTTCCGTTCTATCAGGTTTATTTAACTTGGGTTCGTCGTACTTCGCCAAAAAAAAATCATCGCTAAACTTACGAAGTCCTTCCCAGGCTTCAGCCTTTTTAGACTTCGTAAGTTACTCTCCCCGAAACTCCAAAATATCGCCCGGCTGGCACTCTAAAACTGCACAGATAGACTCCAAAGTCTCCAAACGGATCGCCTTCGCCTTACCGGTTTTTAATATCGATAAATTAGACATCGTAATCCCTACCCGCTCACTCAATTCGGTAAGCGACATTTTGCGACGGGCAAGCATTACATCTAAGTTGATTATTATTGGCATTGTAAGATCCGTAAAATTAGGAATGTTTAAGCTGAAATCTACTTATATCGTCAAATCATTTTCTTCCTGAAGTTTACTTACTTGTATTAAAAGTTGAAAAACTGCATTTCCTAATATCAAAAGGCCCAATAAAGTTAAATTTGAGAAACATCCTCTGTCATAATAGGTAAATGTATTATGAGTAATCCCCTTAACATAAAACCTTAAAAAGATGGCAAAAGCAAACTGACAGCTTATGTACAATAATATACCCGAAGCAATGTAGTTATAGATATTTTTCTGAGTTATCTCCCCTAACAAATTTTGGCTTTTATTAGAAATAACCAAAAGAAATATTCCAGATAGCAAATAAAAAAAAGCAGTTGCACCAGAATCTTTAAAAATTTCATTTTCTAAAATAATAGCCTGTTCAAACGTAGGCTTAATCTCAATGCATCCGAAATTGAAGTTCTTAAATTTCATGCTGTTTATCACTGAATCTTTTTCGACTGAAACACGGTCCTCTACGGCCACAAACAATTTACCCTGCTTATAATCTCGAAACGCAAAAATAAAATGAAAGACAAATGAGATCAGAACAGATGTGACCAACACAAATCCTGAAATTTTAATTAATCTAGATATTTTCCACATATTATATGGTTAAATCATTTTCTTGTTTTAGCTTTCTAGAATAAGAAAGCAGTTCATAAATGATGGTGAGTATAGCTATCAATGAGAGCATACTGAAATTAATGGATTCCTGATGAAAACGTGGGATACCAAATTGGTTACCGGTTAAGTGCAATACATATTTATCAATTAACAGCAACACAGCACCTTTTAAAACCATGAACAAAATACCTCCTGCACATACAAATTGCCATAATGTACTTTCAGTTAACTTTTCAATAGAATTTGGCCAGGTGTATGCAATAATTAAGATCGTAACTCCAAGAATTAAATAAAATACAATACCAGCGCCAATATTGCTAACAGCATTATCTGACAAAAGGATAGCCTGCACAAAAGTGGGTTTAAATTGATAGGTACCCACATACTTATTTGTAAATTTTGCTCCACCAATAATCTTGGCTTCCGGCTTCACATTTTTCTCTACTACATTAAAAGATATCGCTCCATCTTTATAATCACTGTACGCTGAAAATAAATGGCTAATAATAGATACTAATGCAATAAAAACGAGGCTAAAACCTGCATATCTAAAAACTTTTAAAATTTTATTCATCGCTATATCGTTAAATCATTTTCTCGTTTAAGTTTTTTCGTATATCGAATAAGGCCATAAATAGCATTAAAAATGACAGTACCAAGAACGGCAAAACCCAGATAAGCCCGCAAATTATCATCATGCTTAAATTGCCCCATGGTTAAGGAATCAACATATTCATTAAGAAGTATTCTGATCAAAAAATAGAGTGCAAAGAAGAGTCCTGCTGCTACCCATACAATTTTGACGATGTTCTTTTCCGTTAAACTTTCTAAAGTAATTACCTTATTTTTAATTTTTTTAAGCACTATAAGGCATGAAATCAGGTAAAAAAACATGGCGGCGCCTCCGTCATTGAACATACCATCCTCAAGTATTATAGCCTGGATTATTGTGGGTTTAATTTCCAGCTCACCAATTTGTTTATTTTTGAATTTTAAACCATTAAAATTTTCGACCTGAACTTCTGCAGTTTTCTTTACATGGAAACTGAGCGACTGGTTATTATAATCTATAAAAGCATATACAAAATGTACCGTTGCTGTAATTATACAAAGTGCAATTAAGGTAATAGCAGAATTCCTGATGGTCAAAGTAAGCGTATTCATTGATAATTCTTAAAATAATTTCTCTTTTGATTTTAATTTTTTTGCCTGAAAAAACTACCAGGACATTATGGCTTTTGTTATCTGCACTAAATAACTGAATTTAATGAAACGTCATATTTATTTAATTATTTACAGGGCAAACATAAAAATTTAATTATTATAAATCAAAATATATTTATTGATTTACAATAAATAATAATCGAAAAGCAGCTACAAGCCTTGGTATAGGTGAAAATATGTCAAAAACTTTCTTGGAATGATTTTTGTTGTAAGTAAAAGTATAAAAAACATGTGCAAACAGTAACATTTTCAGCATTTTATCCTTTCGGATTGCCATACAATTTCGTAACTTTGCACACTTCAATAATTAAAGAGCACACAAAACGTATAAATGAGACAACTCAAGATAACGCAATCCATAACCAACCGTGAAAGTCAGTCATTAGATAAATACCTACACGAAATTGGTAAAGTAGATTTAATAACAGCAGAAGAGGAAGTAATTTTAGCAAGGAAGATTCGTGAGGGCGATCAGGCTGCATTAGAGCGCTTAACTAAAACCAACTTACGTTTCGTTGTGTCTGTTGCAAAACAATATCAAAATCAGGGTTTAACTTTAGGAGACTTGATTAATGAGGGGAACTTAGGTTTAATTAAAGCGGCAAAACGTTTTGATGAAACCAAAGGTTTCAAGTTCATTTCTTATGCAGTTTGGTGGATCCGTCAATCTATTTTACAGGCAATTGCCGAGCAAAGCCGTATTGTGCGTTTGCCTTTAAACCAGGTTGGTTCCTTAAGTAAAATCAGTAAAGCTTTTTCTAAGCTAGAGCAGGAATACGAGCGTGAGCCTTCTCCGGAAGAATTAGCAGATATCTTAGAGACAACTGTAGATAAAATCTCAGATACTTTAAGCAACTCTGGCCGTCACGTATCCATGGATGCTCCTTTCGTTCAAGGTGAAGAAAACACATTATTGGATGTATTGGAAAACCATGAACCAAATACGGATAGTTCATTGATCAACGAATCATTGTCAGAAGAGATTAAACGTTCTTTATCTACTCTAACTGAAAGAGAAAGAGAAATTATTGTTTTATTCTTCGGCTTAGGTTCTAACCACCCACTTTCGTTAGAGGAGATTGGTGAGAAATTTAATTTAACACGCGAGCGCGTTCGTCAGATTAAAGATAAAGCATTACAACGCTTACGTCATACTTCAAGAAGCAAAATCTTAAAATCTTATTTAGGATAAGAGATTAGATGTATATCAATATTAAAAGATCGGCTAAGGCTGGTCTTTTTTTGTTTATTACATTTCTCCGATACGGTAGAAATGACGATTACACGCTAGCTATCTTTTTTATTTACAGACAACTAAATTTATCGTTATGATTTTATATCTTTAAATCATGTCGATTGGTTTACTCAAAAAATCCTTAACTATATACAAGCCCATTTTTTTATGGAATGTATTGGTTAGCTTACTCACATCGGTATTTTTCATTTTAAATGGTTTTAAGGAGCCAGGGATTTACACCTTTGCGCTATTTATCAAATTTATCGGCTGGTTATTTTCTATAGCCATATACTTCATGTTTTATCAATCTACTGCATATTATTTCAAAAATCAGGGCATAGGATTTAGAAAAATTATGATAAACCTGGTTTTATATGATTTAATAGTTTTTGTCGGAATTTTAATTTTATCATCAATATGCAGGAACTTTCTATCGACAGTGTTAACCAATCTTTTGCAGACCGCGAAGTATTAAGCAGTGTTTACCTAAACTGTAAAACTGGCGAAGTAGTTGGTTTATTGGGCAGGAATGGATCAGGTAAATCAACCTTATTAAAAATCATTTTTGGAAGCGTAAAAGCGAACTTCAAGTACCTTAATATAAATAATAAAGTATATAAAAAAGGTTACCTATCTAAGAACCTGTCCTATTTGCCTCAAGATAATTTCATCCCAGGCAAGATCACTGTTTTGCAGGCCATCGATACCTTTTGCAAAAAACAGCGTGCTGAATTACAACAATTCGAATTTGTAAAAAAATATTTAAACACTAAATTCTATAACCTATCTGGTGGAGAACGCAGGTTTATCGAATGTTTATTAATAATTTACAGCGACGCGCAATATATACTTCTTGATGAGCCATTCTCGCAATTATCACCTTTATGGATAGAAGAGTTAAAAAAGCATATTAATAAATCAAAAGCAGATAAAGGCTTTATTATTACTGATCATTACTACAAGTCTATTTTAGATGTTTCTGACCGCATTGTACTGCTGCATAACAGATGCAACTATACCATCCATAATCAAGATGACCTGGTGACCTATGGTTACCTCCCAGGCTCTACAGCTTAAATTTAAAGACTACGTCATGCTGATCTGATGGTTATCGGATTTATTTCAGCATCTATTTTTCTTTTAACAACTCAGATTAAAAGATCCTGAAACAAGTTCAGGATGACGATCGCCCGAACCTAATGCGTGATACTGATCCGATGGTTATCGGACTTATTTCAGCATCTATTCTTCTTTTAACAACTCAGATTAAAAGATCCTGAAACAAGTTCAGGATAACGATCGCCCGAACCTAATGCGTGATACTGATCTGATGGCTATCGGATTTATTCAGCATCTATCTTTTTCCAACAACCCAAATTAAAAGATCTGAAACAAGTTCAGGATGACGACCGCCCTAACCCAATGCGTGATGCTGAACCGATGGATATCGGATTTGTCCAGCATCTATCTTTTCTTTCAACAGCTTAAATTAAAAGATCCTGAAACAAGTTCAGGACAACGATTTTATCATCCTAAAACAACAAGTGTTTAACTGTTAATCCATTATTGATTAACTGTTTTAAAGAATCAATGCCAATACGCAAATGTGTTTCTACATATTTTTCGGTAACAGTGCTATCGCTCTCTGCCGTTTTAACCCCTTCAGGGATCATCGGTTGATCGGAGACCAAAAGTAATGCGCCAGCTGGGATTTTATTGGCAAAGGCCGTGGTGAAAATTGTCGCTGTTTCCATATCTACCGCCATTGCCCTCAAAGTTTTCAAGTATTTTTTGAACTCTTTGTCGTGTTCCCAAACCCTACGGTTGGTGGTGTAACAGGTTCCGGTCCAGTAATCCCTACCATGATCGCGAATGGTGGTAGAAATCGCTTTCTGCAAGGCGAAGGCAGGCAATGCAGGTACTTCTGCCGGCAGGTAATCATTTGAGGTACCTTCTCCCCTAATGGCCGCAATTGGCAGGATTAAATCACCTAATTGGTTTTTCTTTTTTAAACCGCCACATTTACCCAAAAACAAAACTGCTTTAGGCTTAATCGCCGTTAATAAATCCATCATGGTGGCTGCCAGTGGACTTCCCATACCAAAGTTGATAATCGTAATACCATTAGCGGTAACGCTCTGCATAGGTTTATCTAAACCCATAATCGGCGCATTATCGTTCCATTCCGAAAACATGCTTACATATTTACTGAAATTGGTTAACAGGATGTAATCACCAAATTGATCTAAAGGGCGGCCGGTATAACGCGGTAGCCAGTTTTTAACAATTTCATCTTTGGATTTTAATCCAGATTTAACGGGACTTTCTACTTCTTTTACTTTTTTAGATTTTTCTACTATTTCTTGGGCTTTTTTTATGTCTTTTTCTTCGTTCATACTTTTTGGTTTAGAGCCTGGCGCATGGCGCATAGCGTTAACAATACTATATTACAAAAAATCCCTCCCGAATTACGGGAAGGATTTGATTTTTTAAGCGGCCTGCAACTTTTTAAAATCGGCCTTTTCAAATTTCTCTATCGCGTAATCGAGATTGATGTGCAACTCCTTGACATCCGTCTGCGTTGGTGTATCAAACATCGCATCCAACATAATCGCTTCGCAGATTGATCTTAAACCACGTGCACCAAGTTTGTATTCCATTGCTTTATCTACAATAAAATTTAAAACATCCTCATCAAAAACAAGCTTCACGTCTTCGTAAGCAAAAAGCTTAACATACTGCTTGATCAATGAATTTTTAGGTGCGGTTAAAATGTTTCTTAAAGATTCTTTATCTAATGGATTTAAGTGAGAAAGAACTGGTATACGGCCAATTAATTCCGGAATTAACCCGAATGATTTCAGATCCTGAGGTGTAATATACTTATAAAGATTTTTAAGATCCAATACAGTCTCATCTTTCTTTACTTTATATCCTACAGCCTGGGTACGTAAACGGTTGGCAATTTTGCGTTCGATACCATCAAAAGCTCCACCGCAAATAAATAAGATGTTATTTGTATTTACCGGGATCATTTTCTGATCGGGATGCTTACGTCCGCCCTGGGGTGGAACGTTAACAACCGTACCTTCTAAAATCTTCAATAAGGCCTGTTGAACACCTTCACCTGATACATCACGGGTAATGGATGGATTATCGCTTTTACGTGCCACTTTATCTACCTCATCGATATATACAATACCACGTTCTGCAGCCGTTACATCATAATCTGCAGCCTGAAGCAAACGTGTTAAGATACTCTCCACATCTTCACCTACATAACCTGCTTCTGTTAAAACAGTTGCATCGCAAATACAGAAAGGCACGTGCAGAATTTTCGCAATGGTTTTAGCCAAAAGCGTTTTACCCGTTCCGGTTTCGCCCACCAACATGATATTCGATTTTTCAATCTCAATCTCGTCTTTATCAATTTTTTGATTTAAGCGCTTGTAGTGATTGTAAACGGCAACAGAAAGCACCTTTTTAGCATCATCCTGACCAATTACATATTGATCAAGGTGTTGTTTAATTTCAAGAGGCTTTAATAAGTTTATCGCCTCCTGAATATTTTTTGTCCCTTTGGTTCCTAATTCCTGCGCAAGCAACTGATTGGCCTGGGTAACACATTTATCACAGATAAATGCATCCATGCCTTCAATCAGCATTAAAGTTTCATGCTTGCCAGAATGGCAGAATGAGCAACGGGATTCTTTATTTTGTTTCGCCATCTTTCTTTGCGTTTCTCGATAATACTTCATCAACCATACCAAAACCTTTTGCCTCATCGGCAGTCATCCAGTAATCGCGATCTGAAGCTTTCTCTACCCAATCATAAGTTTGACCAGAGTGCTCTGAAATAATATCGTATAATTCTTTTTTTAATTTCAACATTTCTCTCAGGTTGATCTCCATATCAGATGCCACACCTTGTGCACCACCTGATGGCTGGTGGATCATTACTCTTGAGTGAGGCAATGCAGCACGTTTTCCTTTTGCTCCTGCCACTAATAAAACGGCACCCATTGATGCTGCCATACCGGTACAAATTGTAGCTACATCAGGCTGGATATACTGCATGGTATCGTAAATACCTAAACCTGCATAAACCGAACCACCTGGCGAGTTAATATAGATCTGAATGTCTCTATCGGCATCTGCAGATTGTAAAAACAACAACTGCGCCTGGATAATGTTGGCATTCTGATCGTAAATGGCATCACCTAAAAAGATAATACGGTCCATCATTAATCTTGAGAAAACATCCATCTGTGCTACATTCAACTGGCGTTCTTCAATAATGTATGGCGTCATGCTCTTAGGATTCAAATTAGCCTGAGCAATAAATTTATCTACGTGTAAACCGCCAATTCCCTGATGTTTAACGGCAAATTTCCTGAATTCTTGTGAATCTATGTTCATGAGTTATGAGTTTTTAGCAGAGGGCATAGAGTTTTGAGCTCCTGTTCCCCATCGTTTCGTGAATAATAAAAAACCAAAATATAAATAATATTTTAATTATGTTGGTTTAGACAAAGAGTATACCACATCGAAATCTATGACAATATAGCACTCCGTTACTTCAAACTTTTAGAAAAGCTGGAAACCATTCTCGCTAAAATATCTAAATCTTCCAATAAATCTGCCAAATCCTTGTCAGAAACTAGTAATCTTAAATTTAACACCAAAAGAATATTCGCATTTTCGAAAATAGACCGATGTGCATAGTTTAAAAAACGTTTGAAATCGGCAGCGGAATTGGAACCAGACCCTTCTGCTATATTATTAGATACGCTAAGAGCAGCTCCTCGAAGCTGCTCTGCGTATCTAAACTTTTTTATTTCTTCTAATTTTTCAGAAATATCAATTAATTTATTGCCTACTATAATAGCTCTCTGCCAAATTAGCAAGTCTTGAAATCTAAATTTTGCCATATAGCAAAATAAGATTTTATATATAATATTTAAAGCTCCTGGCGCTATGCCCTATGCTTTTTTCTCCACGAGCGCCACAAACTTATCGTAATCAATATCTTTTTGCTCTAAAGTGACAACAGATTTGATTTGTTCGAAAGTTTTTAATGCTTTTACCTCTTCGAAAACACGGTTTGCATTTTCTTTTTCCTGTAAAAACTGAACAGCATATTGAGCCAGTTGATCTTCAGGAAGCGGGCTTGGGCTGTACATCCTGAACTGCGCATCTAATTTAGCTTTAGCCGCCTGAACTACATCCTCATATTTAATTTCAATGCTGTTATCTTTAATGATTTTATTTTCGATTAAAGTCCATTTAAGGTTTTTAGCGAAATCATCATAACCTTCAGCTAATTCTTCGTCAGTTAATTTTTCGTTTGTAGCTTTCAACCAACGACGTAAAAATTCATCAGGCAATTCAAAAGTGTGTTTAGCTAAAAGTGCTTCATAAATATCGTTTGATAATTTACGTTCAGCATCCTGTTTAAACATACCTTCTACTTCTTCGGTAATTCTAGCTTTGAAACCAGCTTCGTCGGTTACTGTACCCTCACCAAATAATTTATCAAAAAACTCCTGGTTTAAGTCAGATTCTTCTAAACGGTTAACGTTTTTAACGTGAAGTTTGAAGTTTGCCTTTAAAGCAGCTGCTTCTTCTTCTGAAATATTTAAAGCTTTTGCAATTACGGCAGCATCTTCAAATGCTTTCTGGATGTCGATGGTTACTTCGTCATCTTTCTTTAAACCAATTAGTGATTTAAGAATCTTTTTATCTTTAATTTGATCTAAACGAACACTTGCAGTACTGGTAATACCACCTTCAACAGCAGTACCATCTTCAGTTACCTGGTTTAATTCGGCGTAAAGTACATCATCATCAGCCGAAACCTCTGGATTAGTCATTTTACCATAACTACGGCGGATATTTTTGATACGGCTTTCTAAAGTTTCCTGATCCGCTTTAATTACGTATTCAGTAAATTTATCTTTAGATGAAAGATTTACATCAAAAGCCGGCGCTAAACCTAACTCATAATCAAATTCGAAATCATCTGTATTGTCCCATTTAAATTCGCGTTCATCGTCCATTTTAGGAAGCGGTTGACCTAAAATTTCTATTTTTTGCTCAGCGATATAGTTAGATAAGGTATCGTTTAACAAGTTGTTAACCTCTTCTACCAGGATACTTTTGCCATACATTTTTTTAATGTGGGCAGCAGGAACCATTCCTTTACGGAAACCAGGTAATTGTGCTTTTTTAGCTTGATCTTTAATGGCTTTCTCTACTTTTCCAGTGTAATCAGCAGGTGCGATCTTGATTTTTACAACAGCATTTAAGTTGCCGGTTTTTTCCTGTGTAATATTCATTTTTCTGAGATATATTAAGATGTGCTTTAGATCGGAGAATTGAGATATGAGATAAACCATATATCGACACAACCGAAACAGTACATCAATTTTTATTAATCAATGTTTTTTAAAAACAAAACCGTTCCGATGTTTAAATCGGAACGGCCTTTATCTTGTTGTGCGGAAGAAGGGACTCGAACCCCCACGCCGTGAAGCGCCAGATCCTAAGTCTGGTGCGGCTACCAATTACGCCACTTCCGCAGTTAGGATGTTGTAAGGACTGCAAAGATAGAAACAAGATTGAATAATCAAAAGGCATTAAAGATATTTTGTTGATTATTTTAATCAAAAAGGGCTAACTAATTAGTTTTTAAGGAGAAAAAAATTATTCAATAGATTTACTAAACACTTTCGCGATGGTCTGTGGAGACACAGACCATGGGGACTTGTAATTTAAAGCAGGGCTATTGCTGAAATAAAATATTGGTATTGTTTAAAGTCTTTATTCTTTTTGGAAAGCAGGTTTAGTGGCAGTTAGGATAGTGTAGCCCTGCTCTCCGTTCTTTCCGATGAAAAATCGGAACCACTTTGATCAGGTCTAGTTGGCAAGGGTAGGTGAAGTATTAATGTTTAAAACACCTAATACCCCTACCAAACGAAAAACGCAAATTGGCGAATTGGCTTTCCGATGGGACGTGTGGGATTTTTTCTATTTTTTTTACAGCGTGTAAAAAAGTCAACCTGTTACAAATTGATGGATATCTAACAAATACACCATCTGTGGTTAAAAATAGCTCGGGTAATAATGATTACAAAAATTGATGGGCTGTGCCGTAAAAAAACCGCTCTGATTTTTAAATCGGAACGGTTGATCTTATCGTGCGGAAGAAGGGACTCGAACCCCCACGCCGTGAAGCGCCAGATCCTAAGTCTGGTGCGGCTACCAATTACGCCACTTCCGCAGTTAGGATACTTTAAGGATTGCAAAGATAGAAACTAAATCGAAAAATCAAATTTTTATGAATTATAAAAATTTGATTAGTGATGGTTTGTGAGACACATACTATGGAGTGAACTCACTCGTTATCCGTCTTACATTTCCATCTGACCTAAAATTTTACCAGTGTTACATCAACCAGCTCAGGTCCGCCATCAATCGGATAGCCTTTAACTTTTCTTCCTTTTATGGTCACTTTTCTATCTAAATAAGTATCAAGATTGATAGAGCCACTTTTTATAGCGTAAGTTTTATTGTCGGCTTTTAACAGGTGTGTGCCATATTGAAAGGTTGTCATTCCTAGTTTTTGGATAGTTCCGCTTGCGGTAACAGAACTGGTATGGTTTGCATCTTTCAAAGGGCTACAGCCCGAAATCACAGCAACAAACAGAGATAATATTAAGATTTTTTTCATGGTGGTGTAAACGGGGTAATTTTATTTTATGCTACAATTTACAAAAATTAAAACGGTATGATTAATAAACTTGTTTTTGGAATTCGAAAAAATACTGAACGGCTTTAACCAACCTGCTTCCATACCAACTGAACATTTCGCCATCAACCAGCATAATTTTAGCACCGGGTATGGCCGCCTGTATTTCTTCGATATGTTTTTCTCCAAAAGGATAAGGCTCTGATGAAAGTAAAATCAGTTCACAATTTGTCGTTTTCAATTTTTCCAACGTTACTGTAGGATAACGCTCCTCTTTAATCACATTCGTCATACCGTTAATCAGCAGAACATCATCAATAAATGTATTTTTTCCTGCGGCCATATATGGCTTTCGCCAGATAAGGTAAGCCACTTTTTTATCGATATGATGTTGTAATGCGAGTGTTTTCAGATCGTTAAATCCGGCAGAAATCAGGTGGTTCAGGTAACTGGCTTCAGGTTCACGATCTACCAGCGCCCCTATTGCGGCAATGGTTTTCGTGGCATCATCAAGGGTAAAAATATCGCTCATCCAAACAGGAAAATATTCTGCAAGTTCTTCTATATCACCCTGAGTATTTTCTTCTTTGTTGCCGATAATCAGATCTGGTTTTAAATCTTTAATTAAATCGATATTAAGCTTTTTCGTCCCTCCTACTTTGGTTCGCGTTGCAAACTTTTCTATCGGATGGATGCAAAACTTGGTTAATCCGATAATTTCCTGATCAAGCCCCAGATCAAACAGCAGCTCTGTTTGGGAAGGAACAACAGAAATAATCCGTTTGGGTGGAAAATTAATTTTAATTTCTCTTCCGAGCTGATCGGTAAAGTTTTTTTGCATTTATTTTTATTTGTGAAACACAAATTTAATGAAAACATCCTGTCAAATGCTTTTTCACCCATTTTCTTCTATGCCACTGATGATTCCCAGCTGAAAAGCATGAATGGCCAGCCCAATTGAATTTTTAACCTGCATTTTTTCCAATAATTTAGCCCGGTATCCTTCAACTGTCCTGACACTAAGATAAAGCTGGTCGGCAATTTTTTTGTTAGTAAATTCCTTGCAGATAAGCTTAATGATTTCAATTTCACGTTCAGAAAAATTAGCATCACTGGGCCTGTTATCCTTTTTTGCCCTGCTTTTGGCAATCACGGTAGCCAATTTGGCAGAGGTGGTTTTGCAATAAAAATTATTGCCTGTTGCTACTGCAGTAATGGCATCGTAAATATCATTTTTATCGGCATTTTTAAGCAGGTATCCTCTTGCGCCTGCTTCTAACATTTCTACAATCAGATCTTCTTCATCAAACATGGAAAGTGCAATAATACCCGGATCCGGATTAAGTTTAACCATTTGTTTTACAGCCTCAATGCCATCCATAACCGGCATTTTGATATCGGTTATTACGACATGGGGTTTCAGATTTATGGCCAGTTTTACCAATTGCTCACCGTTACCGGCAGCTCCTACGAGTTCTATGTTATCTTTATTGCTGAGCACCATGGCCAGTCCTTCCCTGAAAACCACATGATCATCGGCAATAATAATTCTGATTTTTTCTTCATTCATCATTTTTTATCAGCTTTAACCGGAATTTCAAAAGTGTACGTTACTCCTTTCCCATTATTTGGTGAAGGTATTCTAACCGTACCTTTCATTACCTCTATACGACTTTGCAGGTTGAGCAGACCAAGTCCGGAATTCTGCTTTATAATTTCCTGAAAATCAAAACCGATACCATCGTCGGTTGTCTGCAAACGTAGTACCTCATCATTTTCTTCCAAAACAATCATCAGTAGATTTGCTTTTGCATGTTTGATGGTATTGTGCAAAATTTCCTGTACAATGCGGTACACGTTCAGTTCTATATCGGCTGTTAAACGTTTATTGAGGTGATGTTTAAACACAATCTTAAGGGCTCCGTTCTGTTGCACACGGTTAATAAAATCCTGAATGGCCCATACCAACCCCTTTCTTTCCAACATATAGGGCATTAAATTGGTCGAAATTTCGCGCATCCGTTGAATAATGGTATCAATATGCTTTCCTGATGAGCGGATCAAATGTTGCATTTCATCAGTATCTGCATCCAGATGGGCGATCTGGAATTTAACAGTAGAGAGCAATGGTCCTATTTCATCATGCAGATCAGATGCAATCCTCCGCCTTTCGTTTTCCAGTGTTTTGATTTCTGCCAATATCCTGTCTTTTGATAACCGCCGGCTTTTTCGGTGCTGCATAATCATGGATACAATAAAATAAAGCATAATGAATCCAATAATTGCAGCAGCAATTAATACGGCATTATAAAATTCTTTTTCTTCGGTATCCATAACACGGCTAAAGCAAAAACCAGATTGGCAAAAACATTGATAACCCGCTTAATATCAAATACATTTTCCTTAAAGATAATACTAGAACTCGAATTAAAATAAATGATTTCGATAAAAATATTAAAGGTAAAAAATACGATCAGGGCTACGCAGATCAAAAATCTCGAGTCTTTTAGGATATTCCCATCAACCAGGGTGATCAATTTATTTAAGCAGGTGATAGACAGCATTACTAATATAAACGAGTACACGATACGGAAAAAGCCACTGTTATCCGACAGCTGGTGGAGGATAAAATAATCTACTCCCCAAACAATCAAAAGGATAATGGCTAATCCCTGCAATATCTTTGATTTTTTGCTAACGATAAACCAGTTGCCAAATTGCCACAGCAGCAATAAAGCAGACAAAAGCAGGTAAATATTAATTATTAAGCAAGGATTAATGTGCTTCACAATCAAAACAAATACGGTAATTTCAGTAAGGCAATCTAAAAAACAATAAAACAGAAAAGGCCTAAAGGTAGTGCCAATATTGTTCCACCTGAACAGACCTATTACACAGGCCAGCAGAATAGACTGGGATAATATAAAATTCTGGACTTGCTGCATTTACTTATATGGATACAACTGGCCAGGGTGGTACACGCTGAGAATCATCTAAACTATAAGTATCCAAATTATCTTCATTGCCGTGATGGGTATTGGCAGATAAGACCATTAATTTAAGTTCCTTCTTACCAGGTCCGGAAACCGGGCCTACAATATCATTCCCAAAACCATCAACGGCTCTTAACACCAGTACAACCTGCGAATGATCGTTGAGTCCAAAATGTATCCTGAGCCCTTCGCAACCCCTCCTACTTAACAACTTTGAAACGCTTTTGATGTTAAAGGTTTCTGAAAATGGCAAAATGGCTACCCTTCTGTCTTCTTCCTCCAAATTTTTAGGAATAAGTGCGGTGCGGTTTTTATGAAAATTCTCAATGTACCGGTTTGCCGTTTCGAGCGGGATAAAATGTGTGCGGCTCCGGAGGTCTTCGGCCACAAATTCTTTTGCATAACGCTTTCTTTCCATTTTTTATTTGATTTAGGGTGCTGATTTCATGCTAAGTTAACAGGCAGGGCGAGTTGAGGCAATAGGTATAAATACTGTTTATTACAGGTAATTATACCTCATCCTTCGCGTAATAACACATTGAATAATATCAAAAGAGCCATTATAATTTTGATTTCAATTCTAGAAAATTTATTCACCAATTAATTTTAAATCAAAATGAAAACATTAATTCAGTTCAGTTTATGGTGCAGCCTTATTGTTGGCGCGCAAGTTTCGAAAGCACAGGTCAGCATTAAAGAGAATGGGATCTCCATTGCTCCGGGAACAAAAATATCAGCCCGGGATAAGGAGGCAGTAAACAATATTTTAAAACATTACGATGCATCGCTTTACCAGATCAGAAGCTACGATGCAGGCGGAAAAATGATCAGTAAAAAAGGCAATCTGGCCAGAATCCAAATTACGGATAAAATATCATCCGACCTGGTTAACGGAAAAGCGAACATGGTTGCGGCCGACATGACCGTACAGGCTATACTCGACAATACTACCGATCCTACCAGAGTTATCAAGGATATCAATTCGATGCCAGTTACGGAAAAAACCAGGCAACGTTTAATCTCTCAATTGAAAGCTGTGCTCTCCAAGTATCAATAATGGTCATTTTTCCTAAACAATAAGCAGCAGCTTTACCAGAATCAACAGGTATAAATACGGTTAAGAAAAGTAGTTCCACGCAATTAAATGCGTAATAATACACTAAAAGCCGGAACAGTTACCTCCATAACTTTGGTATCTGATTCTAGAACAATCTAATAAACAATTTAATTTTTCACCTAAATCTTAATCAAAATGAAAACTTCTTTAAAAATTATCGCATTATTCGCATTCATCTTTTGCGCACAGCTTTCACAAGCTCAGGTAGCCATTGAAAAAAATGGAATTTCTATTGCTCCGGGTACAAAAATCTCTTCCAGAGATAAAAGAGCCATGAACAACATTTTAAAACAGTATGATTCATCATTGTACAATGTAAAAAGTTATGGTTCACGCGGAACGGTTCTTGCCTCTACCGGTAAGCTCACCAACATTCAAACATCAGGAAAATTAACCGCCGCAGTAATTTCTGGCAGGGCCGGTAAAGCCAGTATGGTAGCAGCCGATTGTACTTTACAGATTTCTGTTTGTCATGGTGATAATGGTTCTGTTGCAACACAGGGAAGTGTGGCTACAAAAACCAATCAAGCAGGTGCTATAAATCAGAGATTAATTGCCCAACTCAGCACCGTACTTTCGAAGTACCAGTAAGTTATTCAGTTTCTGGCTTATTTGATTCTAGATAATGATAAGCCAGAAACTTCTTCAATTTTCAGCTTTTAATCATAAAACCGCCATGAAAACACCTGTAAAAATTATTCTGGTCGCTGGAATGCTGATACATTACCTGCTGCTTTCTTTTGTCAATATAGACACTACGCTTGATTGCATTGTGAATAATAAGGGTATTTTATTGGTTGAAATGGAACAATCTACCTATCAGCCAATCAAAAAGAAACTCGATTTTGTATTGGGAAAAACGGATTACAAATTTAACGATTACCTTAATTACTACCTCGCCTATACCGGCACAGAAACAGGGTACGGTTTTTTTGCTCCAAATGTACCAACGAGTTACAAACTCGTTTTTGAATACACGCTTAAAAACAAACAGAAAATAACCATGATACCGCAGATAAACAGCCATGAACTTGGGCTCAGGCTTTGCAATTATTATGAAACCATTGGCAAAACTGATGTGGAGCTCCTGAGAAATTCGCTGATCAGGTTTATGATGCAAGAGCAGATGACGGGGCTGGAAAATGTGGTTTCTGCCAAAGCTATTTTCGGGCTGGTACTTACCCCTTCATTACGCAATTACACCCAATCAAAAAATACTGTTTATCAATTTATGTATGCTTATGAATATCATATCGAAAACAAATAAGATTTTAGATCATTTCTTATTTAAACCTATACAAACCAATGTCTTTGCTTTTTTCAGGATAGCTGTTAGCATACATTGCATTATTTTTATACTGAGTATTTATGCTGAAATGCATCAGTTTTTCGGGTTATCGGGTTTTTCGAACCGCGAGGTTACTGAAACTTTTATCCGGTTGAAATTTATTCCACGGCTGAGTTGGTTTAACGATATTTTGGGCGGTTTGTTTAGTTCTGATAACCAAATGCTTCATTTCATTTTATTGATCCACCTGCTTTTTATCATCACGATGTTGTTTGGCCTCTTCACCAGGCTTTCTGCCCTTATCACTTTATTTATCCACCTCTGTATCATACAATCGAATACGTTCTTTTTATATGGAATGGACTATTTTACTACCATTTCCCTGTTCTTCTGCACCTTTATGCCGGTTACTGATTTTTCTTTGGACGAATTTCTGCTCAAGCTTAAAACTGCCTCTCCGGAGTTCAGAAGATTCTGCTTACGTTTTATACAGATCCAGATGTGTTTTATTTATTTTTTTGGCGGCTTTCATAAAGCCATCGGCATAAACTGGTGGAATGGCGAAAGCATGTGGAAAGCTTTAACCCGTCCGCCATTTAATAATTTTGACTTTTCATTTATGGCACAATACCCAAAAATATTTATGTTGATGGGCTGGGCTACAGTAGTGCACGAAATCCTTTATCCTTTTATGGCCTTTACCAGGTTTTTCAGAAAATACTGGATACTGGCCATTATCACCATGCATCTCTGTATTGGTATTTTTATGGGGCTTTACCTATTTGCATCGATCATGATCATTTTAAACATTACTGCATTTTTAAGCAAGGAACTTGATGCAGTTTCGAGCAGCTCAAAGCTATTCACGGCAAGCGTATTCCATAAAGTAAAGCAACTGCATTATCCACACTTTAAATTCGCATTGCGGATATTTAAACATATCAAAAATTGATTAGCACGGTTTATCAGGTAAATAACTGTGGTAATATTTACCTGATAAACCAATTTTATGCCAATTTAACTGACCTGTACATCTTCTTTTACAAGGCCATCAGCAATGTGTAATATCCGGCTACCATACTGCGCATTTTTTTCTGAATGGGTAACCTGGATAATGGTAATGCCATCTTCTTCATTGAGCTTTTTAAAAAGGCCCATAATTTCTTCGGCCTGTGCAGATTGCAGATTTCCTGTTGGCTCATCGGCCAAAATAATAGAAGGTTGTGCAGCTAGTGCCCGGGCAATACCCACCAATTGTTGCTGACCTCCTGATAATTGGTTCGGGAATAAATCTTTTTTGGCTACGATATTAAAGCGGTCTAAAAGATCTGCAATCCTACTGGCTCGTTCAGAACTACCAATTTTTTTGTACAATAAAGGAGCTTCAATGTTTTCGTACACCGTCATCTCATCAATTAAATGGTAAGCCTGAAATACAAAACCGATGTGATTGCGGTAAAGTTCAATGCGTTTGCGTTCGTTAAGCGAGGTTACATTTTCTCCCAAAAATTCGTAAGTACCGTAGGTTGGTTCTTCGAGCATGCCAATAATGTTGAGCAAGGTAGATTTTCCGGCTCCTGATGGTCCCATAATGGAAACAAATTCTCCTTGTTTAATGGTTGTGGTTACCAAACGGAGTACATAATTTTTAACGCCTTTGTTTGCGTAGTATTTTTCGATGTTGGTTAATTGTATCATATTTTTAAGGTTGAGGGTCGAAAGGTTAAGGGTTGGAAGGTTTGGGCGCTTTAGCCTTCAACCTTAAAACCCTCGGCCTTCCCGCCTTTATTCGTATTTTAAAGCATCAACTGCATTTGTTTTTGCGGCGCGATAGGTTTGCCAGGTAATTGTTAAAATTGAAATTAACAGTGTAAGTGTTGCTGTTGCCATAAACACCCACAAATTTAAGCTTGTTCTGAGTTCGAAATGCATTAACCAGTTATTCATAATATAATAGGCAACTGGCAGTGCAATTACGACTGCAATAAATATTAATTTCAAAAAACTTGAAGAAAGCAAAGTCATCAACTCCGTAATTGAAGCGCCTAAGATTTTTCGGATACTTACTTCCTTGATTCTTTGTGCAGTACTAAAAGATGAAAGGCCGAACAAACCTAAACAAGATATGAAAACGGCCAAACATCCAAATAGATTTGCCAAGGTGCCCAAAATCTTTTCATTTTTAAGTTTAATTTCGTTTAAACCATCAATAAATTTGATTTCGACAGGAAAATTTGGGTTTACTTCTTTTAACAACTTATTAATAATACTGATGCTTTCACTTAAGCTTTTGTCGGGATTTAAGCGCATGGTAATTACATCACTGATATCTGCATAAGCAATAACCATAGGTGCGGCAACTTTACTTGGGTCGCCCCAGACAATATTATCAAAAACCCCTACCACATTCCTTTTTATTCCCTGGTATACAATGCTGGTACCAACCGGACTTTTCAGGTGCATTACTTCAATCGCTTTTTTGCTCAAAAGTATTGCCGCTGTATCTGAAGCAAATTTCCGATCAAAATCCCTCCCGGCCAACAACCTGACGTTTACCGTTTTAGTAAAATCATAAGTGGTGTAGATCTGATCAAAATCGATCATTTTATCACTTTCGGACATCCCAACCCAGCCCAGACCTCTTATACTGCTGTTTTTGTTAGAAATACTGCCAGATGATTGTGTTACGCCTACAACAGCGCCACTGGAGAGTAATCTTGTTTTTAACAGGTTGAATTTTTCATAAAGCAATCCTTCGTGAGCTACTTCCAGCAGTCCATTTGATCTGTAACCTAAAGGTATGTTTTTAATAAACTGGATTTGTTTATAAATGGTTATGGTTGCTGCAATCAATATTACCGAAAAGCCAAATTGTATGACAACCAAAACCTGCCTGAAAGTTAAGGCATATCCTTTTTTAAAATTTAAGGATTTTTTGAGTGATTGTATCACGTTAAAACCAGAAAGGTAAAATGAAGGATAGCTCCCTGCTATGAAGCCGGTTATAACCAAAACACTAAGCATCAATATCCAGTTGGTTGGATTGAGGTAATCAAACACAATTTCAATCCCTAATAACCGGTTAAACATTGGCAAACTGAATTCGAGTAGCATAATGCTTAATAATATGCTTATCAGGGTTAAAATAAATGATTCCAGCATAAACTGAAAAACAAGATCTGTCCTGGATGCACCCATTGTTTTTTTAACGCCAATTTCTTTTGCCCTGCCTTGTGTGCTGGCGGTTGCCAAATTCATAAAATTAATACAGGCAATAAATAGAATGCCTATCGACAAACCAACAAACAGTTGCACCTGCCTAATATTGCCCCCAGTGCTTTTACCATTTAAAAATGCTCCGTATAAGTGTAATTTTGTTAAAGGATAAATAAATACATCTTCTTTAGCTGCAGAAAAGTGTTTGCCTACAAAACCTTTTAATTTTACATTAAAGGCTTCTATATCTATATTTTCATTTAATTTTACTAAGGTGTAATAATCATGACTACCCCAATTTGGCTTTTTTGGCCACTGGTTTAAATTTTCATATAAGGTAAATGTAGTTAAGGACTCGAAACCATAGGTAACATTGGCAGGAAGGTCTTTTATTACCGCTGTAACTTTTATATCAACCTGATTTTCGAATCTTACTTTTCGATTAAGCACATCTGTTGTACCGAATATCCTTTTTGCTGCTGTTTCAGTTAAAACGATAGAATTAGGATCATTTAATGCCTTTGTAGGATTTCCACTGATAAAATGATAATCAAATAATTTTAAAAAATCCGGATCAACGTACCTGCTATCTAATTTTAAACTTTCTTCTCCATTGGCCACCAATCTTTTATAAACATCAGTAATCCTGGCGCCATATAATACATCAGGAAATTCTTCTTTAAGCGCAGCCAACATCACATTCTGCGATTGGTTTATTGTTCTGATCACCTCTCCTTTCTGATCATTTAAATTGATCATGACCTGATAGATATGAGGTGAGTTTTTAAACTGTTTATCATAGCCCCACTCATAACCGGCATATAATAACAGTAATAAGCAAGAGGTTAAGCCAATAGCCAAGCCACCAATGTTTATAGCTGCATAAACTTTGTTTTTAAATAAGTTTCGCAGTGCGATTTTGAGGTTGAGTTTGAACATTTTTTAGTATCAAGTATTTAGTATCAGGTATCAAGACATAAGTTTTAACCTTTGGTCTTTTAGCTTTCGGCTTTATTCATATTTAAGTGCATCAATAGTATTTGCATTCGCGGCTTTATAAGATCGAAAGCTTACTGTTATTAACGTTATTGCCATTGATATTACCATAGCCAAAGCGAACGGCCAGATGCTGATGTCAATCCGATAGGCAAAACCTGAAAGCCATTTATTCACAAAAACATAGGCTAATGGCCATGCCACTACATTTGCAATAAACACCATCAATAAAAACGAGCCGTTCAGCATTTTAACCAGCTGTAAGGTAGATGCACCCAAAACTTTCCGGATGGCTACTTCCCTGGTGCGTTGCATGGCCACAAATGAAATCAGGCCGAACAAACCTATAAACGAGATGAAAATAATTACGCTGGCAAACACCTTAAATAATACCCCCATGATGTGTTCACTTTCATAATAGCCCTTTATCCGGTCATCAACAAAATCTGCATGATAAATATTATTCGGGAATGTACTGTTCCATAAGGTTTCTACCTGGTTCATGGAAGATACGAGCTGTTTGCCCTCTAACTTTATTGCAGCTTGCCAATATTGATTTTTATCGGCAGAAATAGCCAGACCGGATATTTTCTCTTTTAATGATTTATCATTGTAGTCCTTTACCACTCCTACAATCGGGATATTAATACCCGTGGCATTGATCATTTTACCAAGGGCATTTTCGGGCTTTGTTATGCCTACTTTTTTCAAAAATGTTTCGTTAACCACATAACCATTGGCCGTATCGCTCTTCATAAAAACTTTGCCGGCAATAATCTTTAAATCGAAAAGTTTAAAATAATTTTCATCGACCTTACAGGTCCTTACCTCGAAATCTTTATTTTTAACTCCATTAAAAGTAAAATTGGTCGAATTTATATCCTGGGATAAGGGGGGCGACTGGCAATAGCTCAACAATTGTACACCAGGTATTTTTAAAATCCTTTCTTTAAAAACACTCCGTTTCTCCTTACTCACCTGATCTCCTGGCATCCCCACCATTACCACTGTGGATGAATTAAAACCCAACGGTTTCTGCTGCAGGTAGTCCATTTGATTTACAATTACAATGGTACCGATAATGAGTATAACAGTAATTGCAAACTGCACCACCACCAAAATTTTACGCAGGCTTAAACCGTTGTTGTTAAGGGTAACTTTATTTTTTATAGCCAACGCCGGATTAAAACCTGATATGACCATAGCCGGATAAAAGCCGGCCATAAAGCCAACAAATACAACCAGTAAAATCATAAACACAAAAATAACCGGGTGCCCGAACAAACTAAAGCTGATCTGATTTTTAAATAGGTTCTGCATAGCGGGTATAGCCAACTCACTGATGATACAGGCAATTAAAAGTGCAATTAAGACCAGTACAATGGTTTCGGTTAAAAACTGTACAATAAGTTGCCTGCGCTTGCCCCCCATTACTTTACGCACGCCAACTTCTTTTGACCTGTTAACAGCCTGTGCCGTATTTAAATTGATAAAGTTGATACATGCAGTACAGATCAAAAACAATCCGATAATAACAAGGCCGAAAATCTGGCTCCTGGCAATTGTTGCATTTGCAAAATTATCGTAACGTTGATCAAAATGAATCTCTTTTAACGGCTGAAGCCTGTTTACCTGGTTCCCTTCAATCTTTTTGTCTGCATAATATTTCTTATTGAATTTGGCCATAGCCCAATCTAAGTCAGATTTGTTCAGTCCTTCTTTAAGCAACACATAACTACTTAAACTCGAATTGATACAATCCCAACAGTCGCGGTTACCGTAATAATTGTATAAATTTTGGTAAGCGATCACTATTTTTAAAGGAAAGCTGCTGTTCTGCGGCATATCCTGAAATACCCCAGTAACGCTTAGCTGTGTTTTGGTACCCATGGTAATACTTTTACCAATGGCATTTTGTATGCTGCCAAAATACTTAACGGCCATCGCCTCGGATAGGGCAACGTTATTAGGGGCTTTTAAAGCTTCTGCCGGTTTGCCGTACTTCCAGTTGATATGAATTACATCAAAAAAATCGGGTTCAGCAAAATACACGTTTTCCTGACTTTTTAAAATTTCCCTGCCTGTATTATCCTTAATATGTATAATATCATCTAATTTGGCAATTGCACCTATCTTTTCTACTCCAGCGATCTCATTTCTGGCTGCTGCTGTAAAAGGTATGGGTACTCCTGCAGAAAAATCATCGAAAGCATTGTACCTCCAATCCGTAACTACCCTATAAATCCGATCTGCATTTTTATAACCTTCATCAAAACTGAGCTGAAAACGGATAAAAATAAAGATCAAAATACAGCTTGCCATCCCGATTGACAGTCCAAGAATATTAATAAAAGTATAACCTTTGTTTTTCCAGAGGTTTCGCCAGGCGATTTTGAGGTTAAGTTTGAACATTTTTGTAGTATCAAGTATTTAGTATCAGATATCAAGACACCAGCAAGTTACCTCAGTCTTTGATCTTTAAGTTTTCAGCTATTATTCGTATTTCAACGCATCAACAGGATTAGCTTTAACAGCTTTTTTCGCCTGAATGCTTACGGTTATTACAGCTAATAAAATGGTAATTGTTGCACTGCTAACAAAGGGTAGCACAGGTAAATCAATTCGGTAGGCAAAAGTTTCGAGCCATTTTTTAGTAAGGATATAAGCTACCGGCCAGGAAATTACGTTAGCGACGAGGACCATGATAAAAAATGAACTATTAATTAATTTGAAGATTTGAATATCACTTGCACCCAAAATTTTGCGCACTGCAATCTCTTTGATGCGTCCATTGGTGATGTATTTTGCAAAGGCAAACAAACCTAAAATAGCAATGAAGATGGTGAGCAATGCCGCTGCGAAAAACACGGATTGTAACTGTTCCTGTTTTTTGAAAAGTTTGCCGTAAAGTTCATCTAAAAATTCATATCGAAAGTCCTCGCCGTCCTGAGGATTTATTTGAGGCCATTGTGCTTTCAAAGCAGCCAAAGCATCAGCCATTTTATTTTCCTCAATTTTCACCATAATTTGCGTTTTTGAATTTCCGCAAGGATTTTTAATTGCATAAATAGTAGGCTGAACGGCACTTTCAAATCCTTGTGCTTTAAAATCTTTTGCTACCCCTACAATCTTATAATCTATATTACAGCCTCTTATTGTTTGTCCGACTGGATTTTTAATTCCATATTTCGCAACAGCACTTTCATTTATCACAACAGAATTCGCAGTATCGGTACTGAATGACTTTGAGAAAAACCGTCCCTCTTTTAATTTAATATCAAGTGTTTCAAAGTAATCAAAATCCACATCGACAAAATCAATGCTTTTCTGCACACCATTTACGGTATAACCGTTACCTCCATTTTCGCTCCCATCAGGAACACCAGTAGCTACAGTTACTGATTTTACTCCCTGGATTTTTAAGATTTTATCTCTAACCGGAGCAAATTTTTCAGGTTTATTGAAAAGACTTATGTTTTTAATGTAAACAACCTGATTTGCTGTAAAACCCAGATCCTGAGTCCGCATATATTTCAATTGTGCGTTGATGATGAACAAACCGATTATAAAAATCACCGCAATGCTAAACTGAAAAATCAACAGGCCATTTCGCAGCCATGAACTTTGTTTACTTGTAGAAAAATTACCTTTTAGTACTAAAGCAGGTTTGAAACCTGATAAAACCAAAGCTGGATAAGTGCCCGCAACAAATGTAATCAGGCATAAAATTAAGGGTAATTGCCAGAATAAGTTATTTTCAATATTCCAGATGGATAAATTAACCTGAAAAAGGTTGTTGAAATATGGCAGGGCTAATTCTGCTATTGTTAAGGCAAGAATTGTAGCAACAAAACATTGAATAAATATTTCGGTAAGAAATTGTGTGGTAAGCTGGAAACGATAAGCACCCATTACTTTTTTTACGCCAACTTCTTTAGCCCTTTTTGTGGCCTGAGCAATGCTTAGATTGGTGAAATTGATACAGGCAATAACCAAGATCAGAATTCCAAGTACAGAAAGGGCGATTAGTATTTTATAAGGCGCATCATTACCGGCCTTTGGCCTGAGGTGCAAGTTTGCAAGCGGGTCTAAAAATGTGGAAACACCCTTTATTTCTTCTATTGTTTTTTGGTCAGTTTCGCCTTTTAATAATTCTTTTCGGTATAAGTCTGTAATTTTTTGTTCCAGGTTTGCAACGTCAGTTCCGGGTTTTACCTGAATATAGGTCGTGTAATTGTTATATCCATAATTCTCTCCCTGTCCAATTTCGTTACCGATTGAAATCCCGTCGAAAGTAATATTTGAATGCAAATTATTTGTAATTGAACCATTGATTTTACTGGTAATGCCCGAATTGCTTGCTCCCATTCCTACCATTTCAGGCTTGTTATCTGTTTTATTTGGAAAAAGCACTTTCATGCTTTCCTCACTCAGGTAAGAAAGTCTGTCAGCTTCACCTGCGGGTTTTTCTAAGCCTCCTGTAGGTTTCAAATCAAGAATTTTAGCGGCATTGTAATCAGCCTGCATAAAGTTTTTGGCAAATAATGTGTTCTTGCCATTCTTTATGGTAAATTCAAAAAAACCACGTTTGGTAATTCCCGCATTTTCTACCTCCGGGAAATTCTGTTTAATTGCTTTTGCAAATGGTGGCGAAGTGTAGTTTGTTTTAAAATCAGGATAAATCCGTCCAACTACATAAATATTGTTGTAGTTTGGATTGGTTTTATCAAAGCTGGTTTCGTAAGTAAAATAAAGCACAACTAAAATAAAAGCAGCCAAAGCAATGGCTAAACCACCAACATTAATTGAAGTAATACCTCTATTTCTCCAAAGGTTTCGCAATGCGATTTTTAAGTTTAATTTGAACATATTTTAGTATCAAGTATTTAGTATCGGGTATCAAGACTCTAGGTATTTAGTATCGGGTATCAAGACTCTAGCAATTTGCTTTAGTCTTTTATCTTTCAGCTTTTATTCATATTTAAGTGCATCAACAGCATTTGCTTTGGCCACTTTAAAGGTTTGCAGGCTCACTGTTAAAATGGCAATAATTACCGAGGTTAAAAGCGCAAGCAAAAAAGGCCATGGATTAATCGTAATCTTATAATCATATTTTTCCAGCCATTTGGCAACAAGAATATAGGCTACCGGGATAGCGATCACATTGGATATGATTACCAGTTTCATAAAATCTTTGTTTAAAAGGACCAGGATATCAGAAAGATTGGCGCCTAATACTTTACGGATACTGATTTCTTTACTGCGCTGCTCGGCAGTGTATAACGCTAAACCCAATAAACCCAAGCAGGAAATAAAAATGGCAAATCCTCCAAAAATATTGGAAAGTACACTGAGTAACCTTTCACTCCGGAGTTTTTCGGCCATGCCCTGACTAACCATTTTCACTTCAATTGGATAAGCAGGATTTAAATGTTGACTTATCGATTTTATCGCTTCGATTGAATTAGAAAGCGATTGCTTAGGATTGAGCTTAATCAGCAAAACCCGGCTCGTTTTAACATTGTAATAATAAACTGTAGGCTGTATTTTAGAAGCAAGCGATTCGCTGGAATAATCTTGAACAACGCCCACCACTTTAAGTGGCGGGTTATTGCCCCAATGGATAACTGTACCGACAGGATTTTTTAACCCCATTATTTTAACAGCACTTTGATTGAGGAGCAGAGATGTAGAGGTATCTGCTGAAAATTTAGACTCAAAATCTCTCCCTGCAAGAATCTTTACACCAGTTGTTTTGGCAAAATCAAAACCTGTACTTCTATAGTTGATAATAGAGACATCATTTTTAGGCTTGCCGGGCCATTGAATATCGCTGGTAATAGAACCGCTACTGGTAAAAGAGTTGGCATATTCAGTCGCGGAAACAATGGCTCCTTCTCTTTCCAGTTCGTTTTTAAAGGTTTTGAGTTTTTCGGGTTTTGTCCATTCCCCTTCCAGGTCGATCTGTGCCAATGCCGTCTCATCAAAACCCAAAGGTTTATTTTTAAGGTGCTGGATCTGGCTGTAAATTACAATAGCCGAAATAATCATACAGATAGAAAGACTAAACTGTACCACCACCAAGGTTTTGCGGATGGATAATGAACCTGTTGAGCCTTTAAATCCCTTAAGTACTTTTACCGGAATAAAAGAGGAGAGGTAAAATGCAGGATAACTGCCGGCAAGCAGACCGGTAATCAAAACCATAGCAAGTAAGACCGCCCAAAAGCCGGTTGCGCCATAATTGATTTTGATTGAAATATCGAGCAGGTTGTTAAAGTAAGGCAGTGAAACCTCGAGTAGCGTAAAAGCAATTAACATGGCTAAAAACGACAACAGTAATGATTCTACCATAAATTGCCCCATAATGGTGTTGCGGGTAGATCCTAAAGCTTTCCGCACCCCTACTTCTCTCGCCCGTTTTTCAGATTTAGCGGTAGAAAGGTTCATATAATTGATGCAGGCAATAAACAGTACGCAGATAGCCAGAAAAACAAATAACCTTAACTGGTCAATTTTACCACCGACTACTTTTCCGTTATCAAAATCATCATACAGGTGAAGTTTGCTCAAAGGAAAAAGAAAAGGTTCATAAGTCATCTCTTTTAAATCAGGTTCTTTATCTACAATAAAATGTTTTAGAGCCGCATTTGTTGCCTCCAGGGAAGCATTATCCTTAAGCTGAAATAAGGTTAGACAGGTAATGGCGCCCCAACTATTTTCTTTTTCAGAAGGATTTTCCTGTTCAAAAAAAGCCCATGGCTGCAACACATCGTATTGCATACTCTGGTTTTTGGGAAGGTCTTCTATAACAGCAGTCACTTTTAAACTGATCCTGTTATCATATTTAATGCTTTGTCCGATCGGGTTCTCCACGCCAAATAGTTTTTTGGAAGTAGATTGACTAATCAATACATTATTCGGTTCGCTTAAAGCCGTATTTGGATCTCCATAGATGAATTTGTGATCAAGGATCTTTAAAAAATCCGGATCAACATTCATCCCTGAAAGTTTAAAATTGTGCAGATTATGGCTGAACAGCTTCTCCCCGTTATTCATCGACATGCGCGCTGCACTTTTAATGCCCGGCAGTTCTGAAGCGCCAGCTTTGGCTAGTTTATTCGGAACCGCCATGGTAGTAGCTAGTTTGCCGTTAAACTTTAGATTTAATGCAGCAATATATACCTTATCGGCATTTTTATACTGTTTATCGAAGCTCCATTCGTAATAAACGTACAATAGCAACATCAAGCAACAGACCATGCCAATTGCCAATCCACCAACATTGATTAAAGTAAAGCCTTTGTTCTTCCAAAGGTTACGCAAGGCTATTTTAAAGTTGAGTCTAAACATATTTTTGAGGTTTAGCGTAAAGCGTTTGGGGGTTAGCGGTAAATCCACGCTGATCGCCAGACGCTAAGCGCATGGTTTATTCGTATTTAAGTGCATCAACAGGGTTTGCATGAGCTGTTTTATAAGCTTGGAAACTTACCGTAATCAATGCCATTAGTAAAGTACCAAACCCGGCTATCGGCATAATCCACCATGATATTTCGGTGTGAAATTCGAATTTCATCAACCATTTATTCATTAAATAATAACTCAAAGGAATAGCGATAACGATCGCAACTACAATCATTTTTACAAAAGAAAATGACAGTAATTGCATTAAATGAAGTAAAGATGCACCTAGCACCTTACGTACCCCAAATTCTTTTGTTCTTTGCTCGGCGCTATAGGCTACCAAACCAAATAATCCCAAACAGGAAACAAAGATCGCAAGTCCACCGAAAAGGTTAGACAGGATGCCCAAAGTTTTTTCGGCATTGTATTTTTCAGCGTACACGTTATTTAAAAAATTAATCTCCAGTGGATAGGCTGGATTTAAAGCCTTTGTAATTCTGCTGATGGTTTCAACATTACTTTGAAGACTATTATCTTCATTTAGACGCATCGTGATGTTTCCCGTTTGTTTCTTATCAAAAAACACCACCATCGGGTTATTCGATTTATAAGGCGAATCCCAAACATAATCGTCGAAAACACCTATGATGTTAAATTTGTCACCAAAAATGGTAATTGTTTTGCCTACCGGATTTTTATAGTCAAAAATTTTAACTGCAGAAGCACTTACCATCACAGCGCTTGTATCTGAAGCGAAGTTTTCTGAAAAATCTCTCCCTTTAGTTAATTTGATGCCATTGGTTTTGATAAAATCGTAAGTGGTAATTACCTGGTTAAACATTTGATTGTTTGTCGCTTTCAACATTCCTTCCCATTCGATACCTGCAAAATTCCGACCATGATGCGATAAGCTAACTGATGACTGGAACATGGAGGTAACCGCCCCAGATTTTAGCAGCTCAGTACGCAGCAGTTCATATTTTGTTTTCAGTTCCCCATCCTGTGGCATTTCTGCCAAAGCGTTCATATCAAAGCCTACCGGCCTGTTTTTAATATATTGGATCTGTTTGTAGATAACCAAAGTAGAAATAATGAGGATAATAGCGAAGCAAAATTGCCCCACCACCAATACCTGCCTTAAACTCACTGAAAAGAAACTTTTCGATTTAATTTTTCTTTTTAAGGTTTGTATGGGGTTAAAAGACGAAAGGTAAAATGCAGGGTAACTACCTGCAATTAATCCTGTAGTTAAAACAATCCCAAGAATGCCCATCCAACTGGTGCTGTTAAAATAAGATATATTCAATTTTCTATTCAACAGGTTGTTAAAGGTGGGCAAAAAAATCTCGAGGATAGTAATAGAAAAAATTACCGCAATAAAAGTTAGCATCATCGATTCGGTTAAAAACTGTACAATTAGCGAACTGCGGTTGGCGCCAATAGTCTTTTTTATGCCTACTTCTTTTGCACGTTTTTCTGATTTGGCTGTAGCCATGTTCATAAAATTAATGCAGGCAATTAAAAGAATTCCGAAAGCGAGTCCAACAAACAGATAAATTTGTTCTATTGCTCCACCAATGCTTTTGCCATCTTCGAACTTGCCATATAGATGTAACCTGGCCAATGGGAACAATACCTGCGATTGCTGATTATTTATATTATTTTTTTTCTCTATCTGATTGATTTTTTGGTTAACCAAATCTAAGTTTGCGCCATTTTTTAACATCACCAGTGTCACAAAACTAAAATTGCTCCAGTTTAAATCTTTAGCGCCTTGATCAATTGTTTCATAAAAAGCCCAGGGCATTAAATAATCAAATTTGTTTGAGCTGTTGTCGGCCTGGTCTTTAATTACTCCGGTAATATTCAAATCGAATTGATCTTTAAAACGCACCGATTTATTCAGCACATCAGCTGTTCCAAACAATACTTTAGCTGTAGATTCAGTTAAAATAACAGAATGTGGATTACTTAACGCTGTACTGGCATTGCCATAAATAAATTCGTAATCGTACATTTTTAAGATATCAGGTTCGGCGAATTTAGATTGACGCTTAAAGGCGTTCTGTCCGTTGGCAATTAAATTTTTACTTCCGTAGTCCATTCTCGCCATATACTTCAGTTCAGGCAAACTTTGTTTAATTACCGGACCGAAAGCAGTAGTTGAGCCTTCAAAAGTTACTGAAATTTTACCGTTATCACCCGGAATATTGGTCATTGTGGTATAAACATAGGCTGAGTTTTTAGCGTGTTTATCAAAATTCCATTCGTAGGTAACGTATAGCAGCAAAGTTAAACAAGCCGCCAAACCGATAGCCAGGCCTATCACATTGATGAAAGAGCTTACCTTGTTTCGCCAAAGGTTACGCAGTGCAATTTTTAAGTTAAGTTTAAACATATTTTTGAGGGTTGGCGTAAAGTGTTTGGCGGTTAGCGGTAAATCCACGCTGATCGCCAAAAACTAAGCGCATAACTTATTCATATTTTAGTGCATCTATCGGGTTTGCTTTCGCCACTTTAACCGATTGCACACTTACGGTAAGTATTGCTATAATCACCGATAGGCTTATGGCCACAATAAATGGTAGTGTAGAAACCGAAATGCGGTATTCGTAGCCCGAAAGCCATTTATTGATAATAATATAAGCCAACGGAAATGCGATCAGGTTTGCAATGGCAACCAGTTTTATAAAATCTTTGTTTAAAAGTGTAAGGATATTTGCTGTGCTTGCGCCTAAAACTTTACGGACGCTGATTTCTTTCTTACGTTGTTCTGCCATGAAAAGAGCTAGTCCCAATAAGCCTAAGCAAGAAATGAAAATGGCAAAACCACCGAACCAGTTGGAGAGTGTGCCCAAAAGTTTTTCGTTCTGAAATTTTTCTTCAAAAGAATCGCTGACAAATTTCCTGTCTATGGGATAATCTGGGTTTATAGCTTTTACAAGCGCATCGATTTGTGCCAGCGAAGTGCTGATGTTTTGTGTCTCGTTTAGCCGAATTAAAATTACTCCTCCTTCATCTTTATAAATTCGATTAAAAATCATTGGGGCAACTTTTTGATACGGAGATTCTGCAACAAAATCTTTCATCACACCAATAATCGTAGATTTGGATTCACCATAATCAATTATTGTACCCACCGGATTTTTAAGTCCCATTATTTTAACAGCAGCTTCATTTATCAAAACCTTGTTAGAATCACCTGGAAATTCAGCACTAAATTCTCTTCCTGCTATCATTTTTGTACCAGTAGTGGCTATAAAATCGTATCCTATCCCTCTTTGGTTAAACAATACTTTTTCATTAGGATTTTTGCCATTCCAATTAATAGCAGATGTATTGTTCCCACCTTCATCAATATTCATACTGAGTAACGAAACATTTTGGGCGGCACCTGATTTGATTAGCTGCGTTTTTAATAAGTCGATTTTTTTTGAACTCGTTAAATTACCCATAGCTGCCATTTGTATCAGGTTACCTTGATTATAACCTATTGGTTTATTTTTAATGTAATTTAATTGCTGATAGATAACGACAGTGCAAACAATTAAACTTGCTGCAAATACAAATTGGGATACTACCAGTACTTTTCTTATTGAGATAGCTGAGCCAGCTCTAAAACTGAAGCCCTTAAGCACTTTTACAGGTTCAAAAGACGATAGGTAAAATGCAGGATAACTACCAGCCAGTAATCCAGTAAATAAAATTAATCCAATTAATACTGCCCAGTACCTCCAGTCATTGTATTGAATAATCAGATTAATATTTAACAAGTTGTTAAAGTAAGGCAGACTAATTTCAACCAGAGTAAAGGCAACAACAGTTCCAATTAAAGCGAGTAAAGTACTTTCGAAGATAAACTGAGCTATTAATGATTTTCTACTGGATCCAATCGCTTTGCGAACGCCAACTTCTTTTGCTCTTTTCTCTGATCGGGCGGTAGAAAGATTCATAAAGTTTACACAAGCAATGAGGAGAATACAAATAGCCAGCATAAAGAAAATCTTCAGCTGTCCTATTTTTCCACCTACAGTTACACCATTTTCAAATTCATCGTACAAGTGCCATTTCGATAAAGGATGTAAAAACAATTCGTTAGTATTCGATTTATTATCATGGGTTTTATAAATATTTTTAACCTCGGCATTTACCTTATCCAATAAATTACTATTTTGAAGTTGAACGAGGGTTAAACAGAAATTACTCCCCCATCCTTGTTTCGTTACCCATCCGTTCAATTTTTCATTTAATTTCCAAGGCATTATATAATCGAATCTGATGCTGCTATTCGCAGGTAAATCAGCAATTACTGCTTCCACTTTTAATCCGTCTTTATTATCCAGCTTTACAATTTTACCTACAGGATTTTCGTTTGCAAATAATTTTCTGGATAATGATTGAGTTAAAATAACGCTGTTAATATCTTTAAGTGATGATGCAGCATTACCACTTAAAAATTTATAATCCAATATTTTAAGGAAAGAGGGATCGGCAAACAATCCTCTGTTTTTGATCTTTATATCTTTATAGCTGATTAACTGCTCAAATGGGTAAGTAGATCTGGCTGCGTTTACAATACCTGCATATTTTTCTTTAAGCTCTGGCGCCAGTAAGCCAGGGGTCCAGGCCCAGCTGTGCACTTTACTATTGGCTTTCATATTGGTATGGGCAACATAGGTTGTGCTGTAATTCTTGAATTGCTTGTCAAATCCAAACTCGTAGGATATATATAATAATAGAAGCATACAACTGGCTAACCCTAAAGCCAAGCCACCAATATTTATTAAGGAAAATCCCTTGTTTCTCCAAAGGTTCCGCAAAGCGATTTTTAAGTTTAATCTGAACATTTTTTTTTTGTTTAGTGTAGAGCATTTAGCGTTCGGCGGTTTAAACGCTTTACGCCAGACGCTATACGCATGTCTTATTCATATTTTAATGCATCTACCGGGTTTGCTTTCGCTACTTTAACCGATTGCACACTTACGGTAAGTATTGCTATAATCACTGATAGACTTATGGCCACAATAAATGGCAAAGCAGAAACCGAAATGCGGTATTCGTAGCCCGAAAGCCATTTATTGATAATAATATAAGCTAACGGAAATGCGATCAGGTTTGCAATGGCAACCAGTTTGATAAAATCTTTGTTCAATAACGTGAGAATATTTGCCGTGCTTGCGCCTAAAACTTTACGGATGCTGATTTCTTTTTTGCGTTGCTCGGCCATGAAAAGCGCTAATCCCAACAAGCCTAAGCAAGAAATGAAAATGGCAAAACCACCGAACCAGTTGGAGAGTGTACCCAAAAGTTTTTCATTTTTGAACTTTTCTTCAAAAGATTCATCAACAAACTTTCTGTCGACAGGAAAATTAGGTTCAATGCGTTTAACTAAGTTATCTATATCAGAAAGTGATGAACTAATATTTTTTGTGGTGTTTAATCTAACCAGAATCATTTCTAATCCATCTTTACTACCAGCATAGAAAATCATTGGTGCTACTTTCTGATACGCTGATTCTACGACAAAATCTTTTACCACTCCAACTATAGTATTATCAGTTGTACCCCATTTAACTATTTTTCCAACAGGATCTTTAAACCCCATCATTTTTACTGCAGCTTCATTAAGCAACACACTATTTGTATCATTAGGGAATTGGGCAGAAAATTCTCTACCGGCTATCAATTCCGTTCCAATGGTTTTAATAAAATCAGTTCCTATAGCCCTAAAATTAAACAGGGCATTTTCTTTTGGATTTTTACCTTGCCAGTTAATATCTGATGTATTATTTCCTCCCTCACTAATGTCCATGCTAAACGTAGAGACACTTGCTGCAGCTCCGGATTTTAGTAACTGTTCTTTAAGCAATGCTGCTTTTTTGGGGTCTTTTAAATTTCCTTGTACAGCTATCTGTATAAGGTTTCCTTTATCGTATCCGATTGGCTTATTTTTAATATAGCTTAATTGTTGATAAATGACTATGGTGCAAATAATCAGGCATACAGCAAAAACAAACTGAGAAACAACCAATATTTTACGGATAGAAACAGATGAGCCCGATTTTACACTAAACCCTTTAATTACTTTTACCGGTTCAAAAGATGATAGATAAATTGCGGGGTAGCTGCCAGCCAATAATCCCGTAAAAGCAATTAACACCAAAAGCCCAAACCAAAACTTCCAGTTCTGGTATTCTATAACCAGATTTATACGTAATAAATTGTTAAAATAAGGTAAGCTTATTTCAGCAAGTACAAATGCAAGTATGGTACCTACCAACGTAAGCAACACCGACTCGAGCATAAACTGGCCAATTAATGATTTTCTGGATGAGCCGATCGCTTTGCGCACACCTACTTCCTTTGCTCTTTTCTCTGAACGTGCAGTTGACAGGTTCATAAAATTTACACAGGCGATCAATAAGATACAAAATGCCAGCATTAAGAATATTTTTAACTGATCTATCTTCCCGCCTATCGATTTACCATTTTCAAATTCCCCATATAAATGCCATTTAGCCAAAGGATGCAACAGTGCCACATTGGTTACATCTTTATCATTTTGTTGATAAATATATTTTATGGCGGCATTGGCTTCAGCTAATTGGTCCGGGTTCTGTAATTGTACCAGGGTTAAACAAATGTTATTTCCAAAAGGAGAATTTTTCACCCAGGGTTCTCTTTTTTCGTACAAAGCCCATGACATTAAATAATCAAATTTGACACTGCTGTTTGCCGGGACATCTTCAATTACCGCTTCTACTCTTAAAAGATCTTTATTATTTAGCTTTAGCATTTTATTTACAGGATCTTCTTTGCCAAATAATTTTTCTGCCAGTGTTTTAGTCAAAATAACAGTATTGAGTCCTTCTAAAGGGTGTTTAGGTTGGCCACTTATAAATTTATAGTCAAGAATTTTCAGAAAATCGGCACCTACAAAAACACCCTTAGCCTTTAGCTTCGTGGCATCATGTTCAAGTAATAGTGGATGAGGATAACTTGATTGCGCAGCATAAACAACTCCAGGTATTTTCTCTTTCGCTTGCTCAGCCATTTTTCCTGGTGTCCAGGCCCAACTAAAAGTTTTACCATTTGCAATCGAGTTATTATAAACAACATAAGTTTTATCATAATCTGTAAATTGTTTATCGTAACCATATTCATAAGCTACATACAACAACAAAACCATGCAGCTGGCCAGGCCAATGGCCAATCCACCCAGATTAATCAGGGTAAATCCTTTATTCCTCCAGAGGTTGCGTAATGCAATTTTTAGGTTGAGTTTAAACATATTTGTGAGGTTTAGCGTAAAGCGTTTTGCGGTTAGCGATAAATCCACGCTGATCGCCAAACGCTACACGTATTAGTTATTCGTATTTCAAAGCATCAATCGGGTTAGCCTTGGCCACTTTAACAGATTGCAAACTGACTGTTAAAACTGCAATTATAACGGAAATCAGGATAGCCAGCAGAAAGGGTAAAAATGAGATGGAAACACGGTACTCAAAAGCCGAAAGCCATTTATTGATAATAATATAGGCTAAAGGAAATGCAATCATATTTGCAATGGCCACCAACTTTATAAAATCTTTATTCAGCAACATGAGGATATTACCAGTGCTGGCACCTAAAACCTTACGGATACTGATTTCTTTTTTGCGTTGCTCTGCCATAAAAAGCGCCAGACCTAATAATCCTAAGCAAGAAATGAAAATTGCGAAACCGCCAAACCAGTTTGAAAGTGAGCCTAAGAGTTTTTCATTTTTAAATTTCACTTCAAAAGATTCATTCACAAATTTGCGGTTAACAGGATAATTAGGTTCCATCTGTTTTACCAAATCATCAATTTTAGCCAGCGATGAACTGATGTTTTGATTTGGATTTAAACGCGCAATGATAACCCTCGCATCGTACTTTCCATTTGCCCTAAAAATCATTGGGGCCACTCTTTGGTAAACACTTTCTACCACAAAATCTTTTACAACACCAACTATAGTTAGCTTTTTATCACCCCAGAAAGTAATTACTTTGCCTATCGGATTTTTTAATTGCATCATTCGCACAGCCGCCTCATTTAATAATACGCTAGCGGTATCGTTAGGAAATTTCGCAGAAAACTCCCTGCCACTAATCATTTTAGTGCCAATAGTTTCAACAAAATCATATCCTATTGCCCTATGGTTAAAAGAAATTTTCTCATTCGGATCTTTACCTTCCCATTCTACACCCGTTGTATTATCTCCTCCTTCAGTAAAATCTGTACTAAAAGAAGTAACATGAGTTGTTGCACCAGCTGCTATTAGTTGTGTTTTAAGTAATTCCAACTTAGCTGCATCATTCATTTTGCCAACTACTGCTATCTGAATTAAATTGGATTGATCATAACCAATAGGCTTGTTTTTAACATAATTAAGTTGCTGATAAATTACTGCTGTGCAGATAATTAAACTTGCAGCAAAAACGAATTGGCCAACCACTAATACTTTCCTCACCGAAGTGGATGAATCTGATTTAAGGGTGAAACCTTTTAACACTTTTATCGGCTCGAAAGAAGATAAATAGAGCGCCGGATAACTACCCGCAATTAATCCGGTTAAAATCATTAGCCCCACTAGTGTTAACCAAAACAGACCGTTATGATAATCAATTGTTAATTTGATATCCAATAAACTATTAAAATATGGCAAACTCACCTCAATTAAGATAAAAGCTAAAACTGTGGCAATAAATGTGATAAGCAGGGATTCTAAAAAAAACTGGTTAATTAAAGATTTACGTGTTGATCCGATTGCTTTACGAACGCCAACTTCTTTTGCCCTGCGCTCTGAGCGTGCTGTAGATAAATTCATAAAATTTACACAGGCAATCAGCAAGATGCAAAAGGCCAGCAATAAGAATATTTTAAGCTGATCTATTTTTCCACCTACCGATTTACCGTTTGCAAACTCATCGTACAAATGCCATTTGTTTAAAGGATGTAATAAAGCTAATGATGTATTATCTTTTTGATTTCGCTTGTAAATACCATGCATCAAATCATTTGCAGTAGTGAAAAAGTTATTATCTTTTAACTGAACAAGTGTTAAACACATGTTGTTGCCCCAATTGCCTTCCTTCACCCAGGTTTCACGTTTTTCGAACAATGCCCAGGGCATTATGCACTCAAAAGTTAAGCTACTATTTGCAGGAGCATCTTCTATTACAGCTTCTACTTTTAATACTTCCTCGTTTTCAAGCTTTACAGTCTTATTAATAGGATCTTCATTTCCAAATAATTTAGTTGCAAAAGATTTGGTGAGGATGATGGTATTTACATCTTTTAAAACCTGCGCTGAATTACCTTCAAGAAATTTATAGTCCAATATTTTAATAAAATTTTGGTCGGCAAATATGGCACTGCTATTTATCTTGTTATCGCCAACGGTAATGAGTTGTTTTCTCGGATAAGTAGTGTGAGAGGCATATTTAACGCCAGGGATTTTTTCCTGCACCTCTTTAGCCATCACATTTGGTGTCCACGCCCAGCTAAAAGTTTTACCACTTGCCTCCATGTTTTGATAAACTACATAAGTTTTATCATGATTGGAGAACTGTTTATCATAACTCCACTCATAAGCAACATATAGTAATAAAACCATGCAACTGGCCAGGCCAATGGCCAATCCACCAATGTTGATTAGTGAGAAACCCTTGTTTTTCCAAAGGTTACGTAAAGCTATTTTAAGGTTTAATTTGAACATATTATTGAGGTTGAGGGTTGGAAGGTTAAAAGGTTGAAGGTTCTAGCGCATTAGCCCTATAGTTTAAAACTTTCACCTTACCAGCGCCGATCCAAAATCTCCCCATCCGGGGAAGATTGTTGGCGGCTATTATTAACTAAACTAAAATCTATTTTGGGTTTGAAGGTAGGAAGGTGGAGGGTTAAAGATTGATACAACTCTAACTTCTACCTTAAAACTTCTGCCTTCACCCCTTATATCAGCTCTTCGTTACGGCTTTTGTTTATTTTTTCGGAGATCACATGACCATCTTTCAGGTTAATAATCCGGTTGGAGAAACTGGCATCGTGACTAGAGTGGGTAACCATTACAATGGTAGTACCGGTTTCATTCAGTTCGCAAAGCAACTCCATTACTTCGTTACCATGCGAGCTATCCAGGTTTCCTGTTGGCTCATCGGCCAGAACCAGTTTTGGTTTAGTTACCAAAGCCCTCGCCACGGCTACACGCTGCTGCTGTCCACCCGATAATTGTTGAGGAAAATGGCCGCTACGGTTTACGATGTTCATCCTTTCGATGATTTCATTTACCAGTTTTTTACGTTCGCCAGCTGCAATTTTATTGTAGATCAATGGTAGTTCGATGTTTTCGAAAACTGTTAACTCATCGATCAAATTAAAATTCTGGAAAACGAATCCCATATTTCTTTTACGGAAATTTGAACGTTCTCTATCATTAAGTGTTAAAAGCTCCGTATCGATAAACTTATAACTTCCGCTTTCAGGCTTATCCAATAAACCCATCACATTTAACAGGGTAGATTTTCCGCAGCCTGATGGTCCCATGATGGAAACAAATTCACCTGCAGCAACATGAAGGTTTATTCCGTTTAGGGCCGTTGTTTCTACTTCTTCAGTTTTGTAAACTTTTTCCAGATTTTCTATTTTAATCATCGTATCAAGTGTTGTTCTAGTATCAGGTATTTAGTATCAAGTATTTAGTTTCAGGTATTTAGTTTCAGGTATTTAGTTTCAGGTATCAAGACTTGTACAAGTAATGAGTATGAAGTATCAAGACCGGAGTATATTATCAGTTAACTTTATTCTCTATTTTAAAAATCGTAAATTGGTTATTGATTATTTTTAATTTATTGATCATTAATTATTGCATATCGTTAACCGCCAAACGCCATCCGCTTTACTTATTAATCTCCACCTGATCATATTGGTTAAACTGATCGTAAGATGAGGTAATTACTTCGTCGCCTTTTTGCAAACCGTCTAATATTTCGTAGTAGAGGTAATTTTTTCTGCCAATTTTTACGTTTTTCTTAAGTGCCTTGCCATTATTTACCACAAAAACCCAAGAGCCACCAGTACTTTGAAAAAACTGTCCCTGTGCCAAAAGCAACGATTTGCTGTTATCCGATAAGGTCAATTTGGTCTGTAACGATAAACCACGGCGTAAACCTTCAGGTGCAGCGCCTTTAAAAACCATTTCTACCTGAAATTGACCCGCAGTAACCTCCGGAATTACTTTGCTCACCGTTAAGTTATAGGTTTTGCCGTTAAATTCGCAATTGGCTGTTTGTCCCTCTTTAACCCTGTTGATGTAATATTCATCAACTCCTGCCTGAAGCTTATAACCCTGTAAAACATCAATTTTACCAATCATTTCGTTAGAATTATATGATTTACCAATTACCGGATCGTACGATGATAGTTTACCAGATACCGGGGCTTTGATGGTCATATTTTCAATATTTTTTCGGATCATTTCTAAGCTTTCGTTCATCTGCCCCATCGATTGATCGATTTGTGCCAGCTGCATTTTTCTACTCTGGTTTTCCTGTTTAACTGCCTGACGCACAATTTTCAGTTTGCCCTGGTAATATTCAAAATCCTGACTTGATTTGTTAAATTCCTGTAGCGTAATTACTTTTTTGGCGAAAAGTGAACTGTCTAATCTATATTGACGTGTTGCTGTTCTCAAGCTATTTTCTACATCCAAAACATCCTGGTTTAATACCCTTTGATTTTGCTCCAGATCCAATCTCGATTTGCGCAACTGATTAATCTGTTCTGTAGCAGCAGTTTGACTAGAGGTATAACTCAACATCGCATTTGAATTGGAGATTCTTAACAATGGCGTTCCTTTCACAACTGAAGCCCCGTTTTCGGTAAAAATTTCGGCTACCGTACCACCTTCTGATGAACTTACAATTACCGAAGTTAATGGAACTACACTGGCATTTAATAGCACCACATCTTCAAAATCGCCATATTCTACTTTACTGATGGTTAATTTATCGGCATCGGCACTGTAAACTTTTTTGAGGGACAAAGTATAGCCATAAATTACTACTGCTACAAAAGCAATTGCTCCACCTATTATTAACAGGCTTTTAGTGCTAAATCTTTTTTTCTCTATTTTCTTATCCATCTGTTCGGTTGTACTGTTCGATTTCCCTTATGCCAAGCTTGTGCCAAAAGCCAAAATCATAATTAAGACACTATAAATCAGTTAATTAATAAATTTCATTATTTTTACCTGTTCATTATCGCACAGTTGATGTGCGGGAGCGGACAGTTTTGTTACTTTAGCACATCAAATTTAAATTTATGTTAGACGCCACAGTTTTAATTATCGATGACGACGACGATATCCTTCTTAGTGCCCGTTTGTTTTTAAAACAGCAGGTTAAGCAGGTAATTACCTGTAAATCGCCTAAAGAAATTAATGTTTTACTAAGTAAAAATGAAGTAGATATCATCCTGCTTGATATGAACTATCAAAAAGGTGCAAGTGATGGCCGTGAGGGATTATACTGGCTTGAACACATTTTATCGATCGATAAAGATTATGTAGTCATTTTAATGACAGCCTTTGGAAATGTGGAATTGGCGGTTAAAGCAATTAAAAAGGGTGCAACAGATTTCATTTTAAAACCATGGGAAAATGAAAAACTTTTCGCCACCATTTCTGCGGCCTCAAAACTCCGCGAATCGACCAGAAAAGTTAAAAAACTCGAGAAAATACATTCTTCCCTACAAAAAGACCTTACCCGTGGTTTTGAGAATATCGTTGGTCAGGCTGATGGTATAAAACACTTACAGGCCACTTTGGTTAAAGTTGCACCTACAGATGCAAATGTGTTAATTTTAGGAGAAAATGGTACCGGAAAACAGGTTTTCGCTTATGAAATCCACGGAAACTCGCAGCGCAAAAACCAGGTTTTTATGCATGTTGATTTAGGTTCGTTGAACGAAAACTTATTCGAAAGTGAGCTTTTTGGTTATGCAAAAGGTGCTTTTACAGATGCAAAAGAGGATAAACCCGGACGTTTCGAACTGGCAGATGGAGGAACGATTTTTTTAGATGAGATTGGAAATTTAACGCTACCACTTCAGGCCAAATTATTAAGCGTTTTACAGAACCGTACGGTTACCCGTTTGGGCGAAAGCAAAGAACGTAAAGTAAATGTGCGCTTAATCAGTGCGACCAATATGCCCTTAAACGAAATGGTAGCAAAAAACACGTTTCGGCAGGATTTACTTTTTCGTATCAATACTGTTGAACTCCTATTACCACCACTACGCAAACGCGGAACCGACATTTTATTGCTGGCGAATCATTTTATGCAGGTTTTCAGTTCAAAATATCACAAAGAAATTCGTAAATTAAGTCATAAAGCAGAAGATGTGCTTTTAAATTATAAATGGCCCGGCAATGTGCGCGAATTGCAGCATGTTTTAGAACGTGCGGTGATTATGAGCGACGGAAACGAAATTTTGGAAGATGATTTACAGTTGAGTCCGCAGCGTTTTGCACAGAACAATTCAATGCCCGACGAAATGGCGCTCGAGGATATGGAAAAAATGATGGTGCAAAAAGCCATAGACAAACATAAAGGAAACATATCAAAAGCCGCTGCCGAACTGGGTTTAACCCGTGCAGCACTTTATAGAAGAATTGAGAAATTTGGAATCTGAGAAAGGTCGAAGGCAGGAAGGTTGAAGGCGGAAGATTAAATTCCAGCTTAAACCTTAGTCCCTATACCTTATAACCCTCTACCTTCAACCTTAAAACATGTTCTACCAACGCTTTACCTTCCGTTTAATATTCCGCCTGCTGATCATCAATCTGCTGGGCTACCTCCTGTTTTACCTCATCAAAAATACTCAGCTCTGGTTCACTATTATCGGTGTTGCATTGATTTTATCGGGTTCTATTATTTCGCTTTACTATTACATCAATCAAATCCGGTCGGATATTAACCGTTTCATTTTGGCAGTAAAAACCCGCGATCATACTTTAAATTTCAAAAACAAGGTAACTAAAGGCAGTTTTCCTGAATTATATGAATCGTTTAGTGATATTTTACAGGTGCATAAACAGATTAGGTTAGAACAGGAAGCCATGTTTCAGCTGATCAAAACCATTTTAGAACAGGTTCCGGTTGGTGTAATCGTGGTGAACAATACAAAGGAGAAGAAAGATGAGGAAATTGCGTTTTTCAACCAGGCTGCGTCAAACCTTTTGGGTGTACCCGCTTACAAGTACTGGCATCGGTTAAAACAACATCTTCCGGCATTTGGAACAGAAATAGAACAGATCTTAACGGGCGGAAAGCGGTTTCTGGAGTTAAAAATCCAGGATAAACTGATTCAGTTATCGACAGAGGTAATTCCCTTAAACCTTTACGGAAAAAACTATACCATCATCAGTTTCCAGAACATTAAAGATGAAATTGAGCAAAAAGAAACTGAAGCGTGGAACAGATTAATCGGTGTTATTTCGCATGAAATTTTAAATTCCATCACCCCTATCAGCTCATTATCGGATACGATCAATAAAATGGTAACCGATAAAAAGGACTTGACTGAGGATGAAATGGACGACCTTAAAACAGCGCTACAGACCATCCAAAGGCGTTCCTCAGGTTTATTGGATTTCGTAAAAGATTACCGCTTAATTGCCGAACTGCCTACTCCAAACCTCGAATCGCACACCATTGGTGAAATATTAAAGCACATTAAAGTTTTAATGCAGCCATTTGCAAAAGTTAAAAATGTGGTGCTGGATGTAGAACAAACTTCTTCAAAAATCACCGTTCAGCTGGATCTGAAATTAGTAGAGCAAGTATTGATCAACCTGATTACCAACAGCATTTATGCGGTCGAAAATAAGGAAATGCCCTATATTAATGTAAATTACCGTTTAGAAAATACTAAACTGTATATCGATGTTACCGATAACGGAAAAGGAATTGATGCGGGAGATTTAGAGAAAATTTTCGTTCCGTTTTACACCACCAGGAAAAATGGATCGGGCATTGGATTAACAATCAGTCGCAACATTATGAAGATGCACAGAGGCAGTATTGAAGTAATTTCTACTCCTGAAAGTGGTACCACTTTTTCATTGGTATTTAACTACGTTTAATCATTTGAATGTTTTTTTGACCTAAAATTTCAAACAAAACCAATTTGATATGCTTTTAAAGATATAGATACATCAAATACAAGCATGAAGACAGTTATAATATCGAACAGACTACCCGTTAAAATCATCGAAGAGAACGACGAATACACGTTTATTCCCAGCGAGGGCGGTCTTGCTACCGGCCTTGGCGACGTGTACAAATCAGGCAATTCCATCTGGATAGGATGGCCAGGAATAGAGGTTCCAGAAGAACGTCAGGAAGAAGTTACACAAAAACTCGCTGCATTAAACCTCTATCCGGTTTTCCTCACCCAAAACGAAATCAATTTATATTACGAAGGCTTTTCAAATGAAGTATTGTGGCCAGTATTTCATTATCTGGTTACATACGCACATTACGAACAAAGTTATTGGGATTGTTACCGATCTGTTAATGAGAAATTTGCAAAAAGTGCCATGCAGGTATTGGGCAGAAGAGATAAAATCTGGATTCAAGACTACCAATTGCTCCTTCTACCGGGTATTTTAAGAGAAAAACTCCCTAATGCTACCATCGGTTTTTTTCAACATATCCCCTTTCCTTCTTACGAAATATTCAGGTTAATCCCCTGGCGGGAAGAACTTTTAAATGGACTTATAGGCGCTGATTTAATCGGTTTCCATACTTTTGATGACGTACGCCATTTCATCAGCACGGCAACACGCCTACTCCCCGTAAATTCATCATCAAACGTACTTAATAGTAACGAAAGACAGATTGTGGTAGAAGCTTTCCCTATGGGAATTGATTATGATAAATTTTCAGACTTAACTGCTACCGAAAAGGTAAAAAAAGAAATTGATTATTTCAGGACCGGAAAAGAAGAGATGAAAGTAATCCTTTCTATCGACCGCCTGGATTATAGCAAAGGTATTTTGGAAAGGTTAAAGGCTTTAGAACTTTTGCTTCAGGTCCATCCGGAGTATATAGGAAAAATAGAACTTTTTATGATTGTCGTACCCTCTCGCGATACGGTACCACAATATAGTGAGCTAAGGGATCAGATTGATCAGTTTGTAGGTAATTTAAATGCGCGTTACCGCTCTATTAACTGGATTCCTGTAAATTATTTTTACCGTTCTTTCCCTATTGAGGTGTTATCGGCACTTTATGCCTCAGCCGACATCTGTTTGGTTACACCTATGCGTGATGGCATGAACCTGGTTAGCAAGGAATACATTGCCAGCAGGAATAATAATGATGGCGTGCTCATATTAAGCGAAATGGCCGGTGCTTCTAAAGAATTAACCGATGCCGTAATAGTTAATCCGAACAACCTTGGCGACATTATGGAAGCCATTGTAACTGCATTAAAAATGCCCTTGGATGAGCAACAGCAACGTATGACAGCCATGCGGGCAATTGTAGAAAAATTCAATGTGAAACATTGGGTAAACAATTTTATTTTAAGATTAAACGAAGTGAAAGATTCTCAAAAATCGTTACTAACGAAACATGCGGTAAATACCATTAATGAAGTAATTGCTGCAAAATATGCCAAAACAACCGATCGGGTACTGTTTTTGGATTATGATGGTACCCTGGTAGATTTTACCGGAAATATTGATGATGCCTCTCCAGATGATGAACTTTATGATTTAATAGAAAACCTGACCATTGATAACGCCAATAAAGTGGTAATTATCAGCGGAAGAAGACATGAAACTTTAGAACAGTGGTTTGGACATTTAAAGGTAGACCTGATTGCAGAGCATGGAGCCTGGCAAAAATCGTACGGAGATAAATGGAACAGCCTGCCACTACTCACCGATCAATGGAAACAGGAAATAAAAACCTTGTTAGATACTTATACCGACCGCACTCCAGGATCGTTTATTGAAGAAAAAAGCTACTCCTTAGTTTGGCACTACCGAAAAGCAGAAGAAGGATTAGGCGATTTAAGGGCCAATGAAATTATCAGCCACATGAAGATACTTGCTGCAGATAAAGGCTTACAATTGATGCCGGGCAATAAGGTAATTGAGTTTAAAAACATGGAGGTTAACAAAGGCAAAGCGGCCTTAAATTGGCTTTACGATAAGAAACCAGATTTTATTTTGGCGCTTGGCGATGACCATACTGATGAAGATATTTTTAGGGTATTGCCAGATAATGCTTTTACCATCAAAGTTGGCAATAACATTTCGGAAGCAAAGTACTACCTAAATGATTTTAGAGAGGTAAGAAAGCTGCTTTGGAGTTTGGTGAAGGAAGAGTTTGTAGGACGGGATTAATAGCTTTGACAACCTTAATATGCCTTGTGCGTGTCAAAGTTGTCAAAGCTTTTTTTACGAAATAAATAATCATTTCTACCAAAGTGCAACGTAGTCGGGAAATCTATATGGAGAAATCTTTCTATCCACTGTGTTCCAGTCGAGATGACGAAATTTTTATTGAAAATCCAAACCCAAGGTCTTTGTTCCCAGAAACCTATTTTTTATAATAGCTTTGACAACTTTAATATGCCTTTTGCGTGTCAAAGTTGTCAAAGCTTTTTTACGAAATAAATAATCATTTCTAACAAGTGCAACGTAGTCGGGAAATCTATATGGAGAAATCTTTCCAGATAGATCTCTCCATTCCACTGCGTTCCAGTCGGGATGACGACTTTTTTATCGGAAAAGCAAGGCCTGTGTTTCCACAGCGCTTTTAATCTACGATCTTACAAAAATATCGGTCTATCCAATTTAATCGCAATACGGTAAGCCGCATTCATTAAACCCACATGGCTATAAGCTTGCGGAAAATTCCCCCACTGGCTCCCTGTTTTAGCATCAACATCTTCGCTAAATAACAGCAGATGGTTGCAATACTTAATAATGTTTTCAAATTCTTTTATTGCTTCATCAGTACGTCCTACGCAGGCTAAAGCCTCTACATACCAAAAAGCACAGATTAAAAATGTGGTTTTTGGTTTGCCGAAATCATCAGCATGCAGGTAGCGGTAAAAAAGACCATCTTCGGTTTTCAATTCTTTTTCTAATGCAATTAAATGGTCCTTTGCCCGATCAGAAGCCGGATCCAGATAATTCATCATAATCAATTGTAAAGTACTCGCATCTAGATGCGGACTTCCAACGGCATTGGTATAAACTTTTCTTTCCGGATCATAACAAGCTTCAATGTGTGCCGCAGCTTTGTCGATTAAAATCTTTGCCCGCTTTTCAAAATCTTCATTACCAATAGTTTTAGCCATTTTTAAAGCCGCCTGCGCTCCTGCCCATTGAAATAAGTTACTGTAACAATGTACATTGGCAATATTCCTGAATTCCCAAATTCCGGCATCCTTTTCGTCAATAGTGCGTTCAATTTTAGAAAGTACACTTTCGATCCACTTTACCGAATCGCTGCGTTCAGAAAAAACAAAACGGTGATCGGTATAAAGCGGCAACATTGAAATTAAAACCTGTCCATAAATATCATTTTGAATATGTTCGTAAGCCTGGTTTCCTATCCTTATGGGTTGCTCGCCTTTGTAGCCTTTTAAATGACTTAGCGTATGTTCGGTAATTTGCCTTTCTCCTGCAATACCGTATAAAGGTTGGTAGCGTGTATCTTCCGCGTGAGAAATATCAGAAAGGTAATTGAAATACTTCTCCATTTCTTCAAAATGACCGATATGGTTAAGTGAAGTTAATACATAATGTGAATCTCTTAACCAGCAATAGCGGTAATCCCAGTTTCGGGTACTGCTTGGTGATTCTGGTAAACTGGTGGTGCTGGCGGCAATTATCGCTCCGGTGTCTTCATACTGATGGATTTTTAAAACCAAAGCCGAGCGGATTACAAAAGGTTGGTAAAAACCAGCAATAGAGGAATGTTTAATCCATAAGCGCCAATAAGCAATGGTTTCCCGTAAAAAATTTTCGGCTGTACTCACTAAAGGGGCCTCTAAATTTTGGCCATAAGTCATCACAAGATATTTAGCCTCATTCAGTACAAATGCTTTTTCATCGATAATATAGGTAAGCGACACATTGGTGCTTAAACGGATATTTTCATCACAGCCTAAATAATCGATGTGGTTACTGCCCCGGCTCGATTTCATTTTACCTTTTCCGTAGTCACAAACCGGCTCGCATTTAATGGTAATCCGTGGATTACCCTCCAGAGGTTCGATCTTTCTGATCAACATTAGTGGTTTAAAATAGCGATCGTATAGGCGAAAACGTGGCGCAAAATCGGTAATGCGGTATTTTCCATCTTCAGCTGTGATTTCTGTTCGTAAAACATTGGTATTTTCGATGTAATATTGGTTAGATGTAAATTCACCTTGTGGTAAAATAGAAAACTCCCCTCCTTTTTTCTCGTCTAATAAACTCCCAAAAACAAACGGACTATCGAAACGTGGCCAGCAGAGCCATGAGATATCAGTATTTTTATTTACGTGTGCAATGAAAGCGCAATTTCCTATAATTCCTGTTTGATAAAGGTGCTGTTCGGCCATAGACTATATTTTTTGTTTATTTACTAACAAGCTTATGGGGAAAATGTTGGGTAGAAAACAAAAAAGACCTCGCAGGCTTTGAAAACCTGCGAGGTCTGGAAAGAAAATTGAGTTTGCTTTTTGAAAATGTAGGGTTCTGTGTTAATGTCGGCCAATAGTCCTGCTATCGCTTCAAGTCCTCACTCGTACCTCGTTCCGGGCTTTCCGCTTTATCAGGTTTATTAACAAAGGTTCTGCCCAAGTTCATCAAAGAATAAATCTATTTGGAAACGGTTTCTCTCTTGCGTTAGGGATTGTAAGGGTTCAGTGCCGATTAAGCATCTGTTTTTTTATTTAATTACGGTATGCTTGCTTGTTTCACAGGTCTTCATCGGTACCGGAGCGAAGCGCAGCCCTGCAAAGCCTGCCCCTTGCGCAGCTTGGGAACGCCCAAATCAGTTCACAATTTTCAGCTGGCAGTTAATCCTAATCTCTTCTTTTAACCACTTCAGAATGACAATCAGGGTAACAAAAAAACCAGTCACGAAAAATCGCGACTGGCTTCTAGTTAATGAATTATAATTATCTTAAATTACCGTACCACTAGGTACGACAGCGCCTTTCTTGATCACAACAATGCCATCTTTAACAGCATAAAGTTCAAAGTCGCCGTCTTCTAAATGGTCGCCACCATTAATCTTAACATCATTTCCAATGCGACAGTTTTTATCAATAATAGCGTTATTAATATGACAGCGATCTCCAATACCAATTAATGAATTACCTTTATTAGTTTCTTCCTGAATTTCTTCAAGCGTTTGGTACCGATCGCTGCCCATAATATAGGCATTGGTAACTATCGTATCCTTTCCAATTCTCGACCTGATCCCTAAAACGGCATGCTCCACTCTGCTGGCCTGAATAATGCAGCCTTCTGCGATAATGGTTTTATCTAAAGTAGTTCCAGAAATTTTTGATGGTGGTAACATCCTTGCTCTGGTAAAAATAGCATGGTTACTATCAAACATATTAAATTTAGGTATTTCATCTGTCAAGCCTAAATTGGCCTCAAAGAAAGATGAAATATTTCCAATATCAGTCCAATAACCTTCGTACTGATAGCTTAAAACCCTGCTTTGAGAAATCGCTCTTGGCAAAATCTCTTTACCAAAATCTTTTTCCTCTTCATTCTCATTTAATATATTAATCAGGTACTCGCGATTGAAGACATAAATCCCCATCGAAGCTAAGAAATTACGACCCTCGTCCTGCATTTCTTTTCCAGTGTCCGAAACCCAGTCCTCTAAACCCGTTTTAGGCTTTTCAATAAAAGAGGTAATCATGTTTTCATCGTCGGCCTTTAGAATACCAAAATCTGTCGCATCTTTTGCCGTTACCGGAATAGTAGCAATGGTAACTTCAGCATTGGCTTCGATGTGTTTTTCAATCATACTTTTAAAGTCCATCTGGTACAATTGATCTCCGGATAAAATTAAAATATAATCGAATTCGTGTGAAACAATATGATGCATGCACTGACGAACGGCATCTGCTGTACCCTGGAACCAACCTGAGTTTTGTACAGTTTGTTCAGCTGCCAAAATATCAACAAAGGCCGTACTAAAATGGCTAAAGTGATAGGTGTTTTTAATGTGTTTGTTTAGCGATGCTGAATTAAACTGGGTTAACACAAACATTCTGTGAATACCAGAATTCAGGCAATTTGAAATCGGAATATCTACCAATCGGTATTTACCAGCAATTGGAACTGCCGGTTTAGAACGTGTTTGTGTTAGTGGCGATAATCTAGAGCCCTGGCCACCGCCAAGGATAACGCCTAAAACTTTGTCAGTCATGTTTAAGCTTATTTTAATATTTGGTATAATTCTATATAATTTAATGCTGCGTTATCCCACGAATGGTCTATCTTCATCATCGTTTTTCTAACTGCTTTAAAAGCTTTTTTATTGTGATATAATTCAACAGCACGGTTAATAGCATGAGTAACATCCCAAATACTTGTTTGATCGTGGCAAATCCCAAAACCGTTGTCGCCAATATCAATTACTGTATCTTTCAATCCTCCAATCCGGCGTACAATAGGCACAGTTCCATATCTTAATGCATAGAGCTGATTTAAACCACAAGGCTCTACTCTTGATGGCATAATCAGAAAATCTGCTCCGGCATACATCTCATGAGAAACCTGCTCATTATACCCAATATAAGCATTATATTTACCAGTAAAAATGTCTTTCAATTGATTTAACCGGCCTTCCACCCAATTCTCACCTGATCCCAAAACCAGAATATTTATATTATCTGCATGCTGTTGTAAAGCCGTATAAAAAATATCGGGTAGTAAATCAGCACCTTTTTCATCAACCAATCTGCCAATAAAAGTAAATAGTGGTTTAGAGGGGTCTAATTGAAAAACATCACAGAGTGCTGTTTTGTTTGCCAGTTTACCAGTTTCAACCGTTTTTAAATTATAACCTTTGCTCAGCATCGGGTCAGTTTCAGGATTCCAAACCTCGCTATCAATTCCATTTAAGATGCCTACCGATTTCCAACGTTCCTGCCTTAACAAACTTTCCAAGCCACGGGCATTGCTCATCATCTCATCCAGGTAACTTGGCGATACTGTGGTTACTTTCCATGCACATTTAATGGCCGACGCTAAAGGGTTAATGGCATCGTCCCAGCCCAGTAAACCACCCTTCCATAAATCGAATGCTGGTAAATAATAAAGTTTTTCCCATCCAAACTGTCCCTGATATTGCGCATTATGAATGGTTAAAACCGTCGGCACCCCACTAATTGGCTTATACTTTACACAATTTGAAACCATAAAGGGAATTAAACCGGTATGGTGATCGTGACAATGAATTACATCCGGGCGGTGCTCCCATTGTACAATCCAATCCAACGTGGCAATCTGGAAAGCCACAAATCTTTCTGTATCGTCGTTATAACCATATACATTTGGGCGGTCGGTTAAACCCTGTATATGAACAATGTATAAATCGAAACCTAGTTTATTGGTTTTTTCTTTTAAAATACGGTACTGAAAGTGATTATTGCCATAGTTTGCCCAGGCATCGTAAGTTACTTCGAACTCGCTTTCGCGGATAAATTTGGTATCATAAGCAGGTACAACTACTTTGGCTATATGGCCAAGTTTATTCTGATATTTTGGTAAAGCCCCTACCACATCGGCCAAACCGCCAACTTTTGCAACAGGGTAACACTCGGCGCTTATATGTATAATTTCCATCAACTATTTGGTGTAGATAACCCAAGTAAGTTACTAATTGTTTTGAGCTTTGCAAATAATGTAAATTATATTTTTAGTTGATTATTAAAGGAAAAATCGTCATCTCAACTGGAGGAAATCGGAATGGGGAGATCCAATTCATATAAATTTACTTAAGTTTTTTTTATAGAAAGTGAATGTCCGGTTCTTCGTGGCGGTATGTAGCCCTGCTTTCCGTTGCAGGTCCTCTCCCGATGGAAAATCGGAATCCGGGCTTTGCACTGCAATCAGGCTTATAAACAGAGTTGGTTCCTGTCAAAAGTAGGAAACATAAATTTCAGCGATGATCATCTTAAATCTACGGGAACAAAGCAGCTAATGATGCCCCGCTGATTGAACAGATATACGGAGATTTTTTTACTAACAATATCGTCATGCTGAATTTATTTCAGCATCTTTCATGCTTTTTGCAGATATATACAGACGGTCTCTTATTTGAAAGTGAGAGGTCTCGTTCTTCGTGGCAGTTAGCAGCCCTGCTTTACACTACAAGTCCTCGCTATGCTGTGGGCTTTACGTTTCAATCAGGCTTATAAACAAAGTTGGTTTCTGCAAAATGCAAAAACATAAATTTATTCTGCGGTAATCATCTTAAATCTGCGGGAACAAACGATTAATGGTATTGCGCACATATACGCAAAGAAACAACATCTTTCCTGCTAGGTAGACCCTGAAACAAGTCAGGGTAATTCCCCACATGATATTAATCTACGGGGCATAAAAAAACGAAAAAACCGCTTAAATCCATAAGCGGTTTTTCACAACAAAACAAATATATTTTTTGGTTTAAAAATATCTAGTATTCTTCGGCGATGATTTCGTAAAAATCGCGGATCGGTTGAAATTGAGGGTGTAATGAAACCACGTCGCCAAAAACCAATAGCGCAGGCGCATCAATTTTTTTATCTTCAACAATTTCGGCAATGGTATCTACTATACCAATCGCAATTTTTTCCTGTGGAGTAGATCCATTCTGGATGACGGCTACAGGCAACAGGTTTTTATTTTCTGCCTGGAAAATTGCTGCAATTTCTTTTACTTTTTCAATTCCGTTCAAAACAACAATTGTAGCTTTCGTTTTTGCAGCGATATATAAATCCTCTGATATTTCGCCTCTGCTATTTGTTCCGGTTACTGCCCAGAAACTTTCACTCAGGTCTTTATAAATCATCGGGATCTTCTGCAAACTTGGTGCACCAGTTGCGCTCGAAATGCCCGGAATAATCTCAGTTGGAATACTGTACGATTCTGCGGCATCAATTTCTTCATATCCTTTCGCAAAGAAAAACGGATCACCACTTTTTAAACGTACCACATGACCGTAGTTTAAAGCATAATCAATAATCAGCTTGTTCACTGCATCCTGTGAAAAAGATTCATCATCAGAACGTTTGCCTACATAAACTTTAGGAATACCATCTGGCGCATGACACAATAAGGCTTCGTTCACATTTGCATCATACAAAACAACATCAGCTGTTTTTAATACCTTAACACCTTTTAAACTAAATAAGTCCGGGTCGCCAGGACCAGCACCTATTAAAGTAATTTTTGGTTCAATGTTCTTTTTTTCTACCTTATTCAAAATCATAACAGAAAGTTTATGCTTGTTATACGTTTGTTAATAATACAAATATATAAAGTCTATGGGAATTGTAGTAATTTATTTCAAAATAATTTCATTGCCTCACTTATAGCATATTATTAGTGGAAAAAATCTCAATTAAAGCGTCATCATCTCGACTGGAACGCAGTGAAATGGAGAGATCTATTAGACAGATTTAGCTTCGCTGAGCACTCCATGGTTCTCGACCGCTTTGCACTCCGCTGGAAATGACAAAATTTTGGTAATTCGCTATGGAAATCTCGACTTTAAAGATTCTTCACTACGTTCAGGATGACAAATTAGATTTTATTTACAATTCACTTCTGCAAAAGTAAACTTACCGGCTTCGTAATTAATGGGTTTGCCTTTAACGAAGTATGACCTGCCCAGCGTAGTTTCAATCTGCGCAACGCCCATAATGAGTTTACCATCTTTCTTTAAAAATGCCAATGGATTGGTAAAAGCTTTGGTGGAATCTTTACCGGTATTAAAGCGATAATCAACCAATAAGGTATCACCATTAAACTTGCCGTCGATTTTACCATTATTTTCAGGTTTATCAGCATATTTTACCAATAAGGATCCTGTCACTTTACCAGATGCCATCGTTTTCACAATCATGGCCGCGCTGTCTTTTTCGAAGAAAGCCGCATAACAGGTTTGATTGATCACGGAATCCTTTTTTGCAGTATCAGTCTTCTTTTCTGATTGGTTACAAGCAAAAACATAAGGAACAGTAGCAAATACGAGGTATATAAGATTTTTTTTCATGTGGTTTGGATTAGGGCTTCAGTTTTGTAATGTAATAAGGAGATGAAAAATTTTAACCTTTTCCATAATCTAAATATACAAAAAACCTTGCAACGAAAATGGGATACCGTCTGGCACCCCACTGAAATTGCTTTCACTTTAGAACAATCTAAAGCTTTCATTATTATATTTGGTTGTGGTTCTATATTAGGATTTTCAGGATTGTATGATTTTAGGATTAATGAGTTAAATACAAATCTGATTATTTTCCATCCTCCATTTTCCATACTCAAAGATCCTTCTACTACGGTCAGGATGACAAACCGCTTTAGATTTTCCGTGTCACCAAGCCTCGTGGCCAACTCTTAATACACTTGCTAATTGATCATTGAAAATTGGTTATTCCCTCATCATCCATCTTACATTATTCCATTTTACATTTTACTCCACTGCCGCCCTGAACATCAATGCACCAACAGTTAAATTAGTACGTGTATCAACCAAAATGGCAGAACCATTTGCGCGGTTATCGTCGTATAAATCAAAAGCTAAGGCATCCGCGGTTTTCACAATCACACGGCCAATATCGTTTAATTTAAATTCATCTGCAGCATGTTTCTCAAGCGTATTGATATCTACCTTATGTAGAATTTCGCTGATTTTACATTTAGTAATCTTGCTGTTATGCTGAATGTTGTACATAATCGAAGTATCTAGCGCACGGGTATCCATCCAGCAAAGATCAGCCTCAATCAGTTTTGTTTCCTGTGGCAAAGCCGATGCATTTACAATGGTATCGCCACGGCTGATATCCACATCATCTTTTAAATGGATAATAACCGACTGACCAGCATGTGCAGCATCAAGTGCCTCATCAAAAAATTCTATTTTCTCTACAATAGAGCCGGCTCCTGAAGGAAGAACAGTAACTTTATCATTTAAATTAAAGGTTCCGCTCAATACACGCCCGGCATAACCACGGTAATCATGCAGTTCTGCTGTTTGCGGACGAACCACCCATTGTACGGGCATACGCGCCAATTGCGATTTATCTAAATTATCGGTATCTACTTTCTCTAAGAAATGTAACAGACTTTCTCCTTCATACCAATCCATGTTGCCGGAATTTTGTACGATGTTATCACCTTTTAATGCACTTACCGGAATATAGGTTACATCGGCAAGCTTTAATTGCTGAGCAAGGATTTTATATTTCTCAATGATTGAACTGTAAACCGTTTCGTTATAGCCAACCATATCCATTTTGTTGATACAAACCACTACATGTTTAATGCCTAATAAGGAAACAATATAGGAGTGGCGGATGGTCTGTTCTACCACGCCGTTGCGGGCATCGATTAAAATAATAGCCAAATTAGCAGTAGACGCGCCTGTAACCATATTTCTGGTATACTGAATGTGTCCCGGGGTATCAGCTATAATGAATTTACGTTTCTCTGTCTGAAAGTATTTGTAAGCTACATCAATGGTGATGCCCTGCTCGCGCTCTGCCCTTAAACCATCGGTAAGAATGGCTAAATCTATTGACCCATCGTCATTTTTGCGGTTCGAACTCTGTAAAGCTTCTAACTGATCAGCCAAAATAGAATCTGTATCATATAACAAACGGCCAATTAAGGTACTTTTACCATCATCTACGCTGCCTGCTGTGAAAAATTTTAATATGTTCACGATTATTGTAATGTTTTAATGTTTAATGATTGGGTTGGCTTTTTTAGTATTAAGTATTTAGTATCAAGTATAGAGTATTTAGTATTGAGTATTAAGACATTAGTATCAAGAGAATTTTCAATCTTGATACTTGATACTATATACTTGATTCTCTGTTAAAAATACCCTCCCTTTTTTCTATCTTCCATTGCGGCTTCCGAAACTTTATCGTCCATACGGGCGCCACGTTCTGAAATTTTAGAGGCACTGATTTCTGAAATAATATCATCAATCAAAGTGGCATCCGATTCTACCGCAGCAGTGCACGACATATCGCCTACCGTACGAAAACGAACCTGCTTGCGCTCAATTATATCCTCATCATCCATATTTAAAAACGGAGAAGCAGCCATCAATTGTCCATTACGCGTAATGCAATCACGTTCGTGCGAGAAATAAATACTTGGCAAATCGATTTTCTCTCTACGGATATAGTTCCAAACATCTAATTCTGTCCAGTTACTGATCGGGAATACGCGGATATTTTCACCTTTATGGATTTTACCGTTATAAATGTTCCAAAGTTCAGGACGCTGGCGTTTTGGATCCCACTGACCGAATTCGTCACGGACAGAGAAAATACGTTCCTTTGCTCTTGCTTTTTCTTCATCCCTACGGGCACCACCAATACAGGCATCAAACTGGTATTTTGCAATGGTATCAAGCAAGGTTACGGTTTGCAAAGCATTTCTACTGGCATTTTTACCGGTCTGCTCTACTACTTTACCCTGATCGATAGATTCCTGCACCGAACCGATAATTAATTTTTCGCCAATTCTTGCTACCATCTGGTCACGGTAAGTGATGGTTTCTTCGAAATTATGGCCGGTATCTATATGTACCAAAGGAAAAGGAAATTTCCCCGGACGAAAAGCTTTTTCTGCCAAACGAACTAAAGTAATTGAATCCTTTCCACCCGAAAATAATAGGGCCGGTTTTTCAAACTGACCTGCTACTTCACGCAAAATGTGAATAGCCTCGGCCTCTAGTTCATCTAAATAATCAAAATTATATGTACTCATTATCAAATGTTGAATGATTGAATGTTGAATGATTGAATGTTAAATCGCTCAATTACTCAACTTGTTGTTGTTGTTATTGTTGTTTAAAATGTTTGGAAGGTTTGAATGTTGGGATATTCCAACGTTCCATTAGTAAGGAATATAAACCTTCTATCTTTTAGCCTTCCGCCTTATACCTTAAGTAGCGTGTAAGCCACATTCTTTTTTGCTCTGGTCTTCCCACCACCATCTTCCGGCTCTAAAATCTTCGCCTGGCTGTACTGCTCTTGTACATGGGGCGCATCCTATACTCGGAAAACCTTTATCGTGCAGCGTATTGTAAACAATGTTGTTTTCTTTAATGTATGCTTTCACATCCTCTAAAGTCCAATCGAATATTGGGTGGAATTTAACCAACTGGTTGCCTTCGTCCCATTCTAAATCGTGCATATCCTCACGGTTGGCACTCTGATCAGCCCTGATGCCTGTTATCCAGATTTCATTCCCTTTTAATGCTCTTTTTAATGGTTCAATTTTACGGATGTAACAGCATTCTTTTCTATTTTCTACCGATTCGTAAAAGCTGCTCGGGCCTTTGGTATTCACCATATCCTGCAACAGCTCATTTTGCGGATAGTAGGCATGAATCGGCTTGTTATAAATTTCTAAGGTACGGTTCCAAACGTAATAAGTTTCTGGAAACAAGCGTCCGGTTTCTAAGGTAAAAACCTTAATCGGTATATTATTGGCAAAGATCAAATGTGTAATCGCCTGGTCTTCCCAACCAAAACTGGTTGAAAATATAATACGGCCGGCATATTGATCTGCCAAAAATTTCAGTTTATCAATTGTATTCAAACCTGCCAGTGCTGCTTTTATATCTTCTAGGTTCTCCATCACTAAATTAATTTTAAAATAAACATAATCACACTCCGCAAACTCACAATCATTACAATAATCCCCACAGCAACCATAATGGTTTTTGCAGAAATTTTGTTCGATACTTTTGCGGCAATTGGCGATGCGATTGCACTACCAATAATTAAGCCTAAAACAGCTTCCCAGTGTTTGCCGCCCAACATGGTGAAAAAGGTAAGCGAACTTAAAGTGGCAATAAAAAAACGGCTGATTTTTACCGTACCCAATGAGAACAAAGGGTGACGGCCGCCCGCAATTAAACTCGATAAAACGATCGATCCCCATCCACCGCCAAAAGCCGCATCGATAAAGCCACCAAAAAAACCCAATAGTCCAATTTTTTTGATTTTTTGATCTGCTTTTTTACGCTTGATATTAAACGCTTTCATTAAAATAACTCCTCCTAGAAACAAGGTGTAAACCGCCACAATGGGTTTAACATAAGCACTATAATGTTCTAATGAGGAAAGGATATAGGCACCTAAAACTGCACCGATTATGGCAGGAAGAATTAAAATTTTGAATAGTTTCCAATTCACATTCCCCATCCTGTAATGCATCCACCCTGCAATCCCATTACTCATTACCTCAGAAATATGGATGGCCATACTTGCGGATGCAGGCGGTAAACCCATAGCTAGTGAAAAGGAAGCTGTTGTTACCCCATAAGACATTCCGATTGCCCCATCAATTAAGGCGAATAAAAATCCAGCACCTAAAAACCAATAAAACAATGGATCGATGTTGATCAAAAACGTCTGAAATTCGGGTTCGGTATTCCAAAGCGAAAGTCCGATTGCGCCTATCAATAAAACTGATGCCACCCAGATCAACCATTTAATATTCCGCTCTGCGAAGCTTTTTTTAGGATTGATCAAGCTTTGGGTAACCTTATTGAGTTTTTTAACTTTTGCCGAAAAATCGCCGTTTAAAGTTTGGCGCAAAGCGCTCATATTCTGTAGGGTTTCATCCAGTTCTGCGGGTAAACCCTCATTTAAAATCTGCTTTAAACGTTTGGCAATGGTTGGCGATTTACCGTTTGTAGAAATGGCAATCTTTAAATCGCCTTTTTGAACGATTGATCCTAAGTAAAAATCGCATAGTTCTGGCTTATCTGCCACGTTGATCAGCAGACCACGCTCGTGCGTTACCTTTCTGATCTCTTCATTTAAAATATGGTTATTGGTTGCCGCAAAAACGATATCAATATCGTTTAAATCGTCGATATCAAAACTTTTCTGCTTAACTTTTATGAGCGGGTAATTTGCGACAAGTGCATAAACCTCCGGCGATACCGTTTCTGCCACAATAGTAATGGTAGCACTATGGCTGTTATTTACAATCGCCGTTAACTTCTCCAGCCCAATATTGCCTGCTCCAATTAATAATGTACGCAGCTTGTTCAGCTTCACAAAAACTGGAAAGAGCTGGTTACCTTTTTCTTCTTCCGAAAAAGGTATTGCATTATCAGGTTGGTTAGGCAATACTTGCATATTGTTTAATTAATTTCTTAAATGATGGATGTAATGATACAACTTCTCCAAAAATTAATAAAGCTGGTGCTTTAATATTTTCTTGCTGAACCAAACTTTCTATGGTTTCAACTACTCCAACAACCAATCTTTCATCCTCTGCCGATCCGTTCTGCACCACAGCAGTTGGTAAATTATGTTTGCCTGCCGCTTTAAAAATCTCTACAATTTTAGGTAATTTTTTAAGTCCCATCAGTACCAATACCGTAGCTTTTGATTGTGCTGCCTGGTAAATATCTGCTGAAACTTCTCCGGATGTGGTTGTACCGGTGATTACCCAAAAGCTTTCGCTCATGCCACGGTGCGTAACCGGAATCTGCTGCAAACCTGGTACACCGATAGAACTCGAAATACCCGGAATAACACTTACCGGAATGCTGTAAGATGCGGCATAATCCAGTTCCTCATATCCCCTGCCAAAAACAAACGGATCGCCGCCCTTTAAACGTACCACATGTCCGTAATTTAAAGCATAATCAATCATCAGTTTATTGATGGTATCCTGCGGATAAGAATGTTCACCTGAACGTTTTCCTACATAAACTTTAATGGCGGCTGCCGGAGCATGCTCCAATAAAGCTTCGTTGGTTAAAGCATCGTACAATACCACATCAGCAGTTTGCAAAGCCTTCACCCCTTTTAAGGTTAATAAATCCGGATCTCCAGGACCTGCACCTAAAAGGGTAATTTTTGATTCTATATTTAATTTCTGATCGCTCATCTTTGTATTTTAATTTTGAATGATTGAAGTTTGAATGAGAGAATATTTTATCAGCGAGTGTTTGTAATCATTCATTAATGCTATCACTCAATTATTAACTCCTTCTATTTCGCTAATACCGCTCTTTTTTCCTTAATCTGATTTAAAAATTGACTGGCTTCATCGAAATATTTTTGGGCAAATTCTGCCGTTGGTTCGTTTTTATTGATCTGTAAAACCAGGTCTGAGAAATTGGTCGGTAAGTTAAATTCGCCGGTTTCTACATAGTGGTTATCAAATTCGCGGATCACGCCAACCTGGGTACTGCTGTTTACGCCTTTATCCAACAATAAAGACTTTGCTGCACTTACAAAAGTGCTATAGGTATGATAAATGGCGTCGGCATAAGCACCCTTATCTAAGTTTTGCTTTGCCCAACCAAATTTTTCGTCGGCCTCTAATAATAAAGTAGCCACTAAATCAATCACCACACCGGCACATTCTCCAACACCAATGGCCGTTACAAATTCTTCAACATGTCCCCAGTCTACAAATTCTTCTGTTTGCAGGTTCGTTAAATCGGCCAATGGTTTTAATAACTGATAAAAATGGTCTTTCCCTTTTCTATCATAATATTGGTGGAAGTTTTCATCTTCGAGGTTATTCGCCTTAAAATCATTTAAAATGAAATGTAAAACACTTGTTGCTCTTTTAGAAGGTACTTTAATTACACGTTCTGCCACCCGGCCAACGCCGTTACCAACAGTACCGCCACCTAACATCACCTGAACAGCCGGTACCACTTTTCCTTCAGCTTTTACCGAGCTTCCGTGGAAACCGATTTCGGCCAAGCCGTGCTGACCGCAAGAATTCATACAACCACTGATTTTGATCTTGATGTTTTTCTCGTAGATAAACTCAGGGAAATCGGTATAAATCACCTCTTCCAAAACTTCAGCTAATGTCATTGAGTTCGAAATACCCAGGTTACAGGTATCTGTACCCGGACATGTGGTAATATCGGCCAAACTATCAAAGCCCGCTGTTGTAAAACCAATTTTATTTAAAGCCGCATATAATGAAGGTAGTGCTTCCTTACGTACAAACTTCAATAATAGTCCCTGGTTTTGGGTAATCCTGATTTCATCAGCAACATATAACCTGATGGCATCAACAAAAGCCCTTGCCTTATCTGTTTTGATATCGCCCACCTGAACTTTCACATACACACCATAAAATCCGGCCTGTTTCTGCTCCATTACATTGGTGGTTAACCAGTGTTTGTAATGGGCTTCGTTTAATATTTCTACCGCAGGGTATTCCTGCTCTAAAGGCAAAGTTGGCTGAGGTACCGTATTAATATCTATTTTAAAAGTTTTTACTTTATTGGCAATACGCTCTTCGGCAACCAGACGCAATACCTCTTCTAAACCTAATTTCTGAACCAGGTATTTTAACCGTGCTTTGTTACGGTTGGTACGTTCGCCATAACGATCAAATACACGAAGCACAGATTCGGTAAAAGGAATTAACTGATCTTCAGGCAAAAATTCGTGAACGGCATTTGCCAGGAAAGGCTGTGCACCTAAACCACCTGCAAATAAAACTTTAAACCCACGTTCGCCATTTTCATTAATTTTCGGAATAAAACCTAAATCGTGAATATAGCTGAAAGCGGTATCCCTATCGCTGGAAGAAAAAGAAATTTTAATCTTACGCCCCATTTCCTGACAGATTGGGTTACGCAAAAAGTACGCAAATACCGCTTGTGCGTAAGGAGAAACATCAAAAGGCTCTTCCGCATCGATGCCCGAATTTGGAGATGCGGTTACATTACGCACCGTGTTTCCGCAGGCTTCGCGCAAAGTAATATCATCCTGCTCCAGTTTGGCCCAAAGCTCGGGGGTTCTATCTAAACTCACATAATGGATCTGAATATCCTGACGCGTGGTTAAGTGCAGATTGCCACTTCCGTACTCATCAGCAATATCGGCAATACGTAATAACTGCTTAAAAGTTACCTTACCAAACGGCAGTTTAATACGCACCATCTGCACGCCAGGCTGCCTTTGTCCGTAAACACCGCGGGCCAAACGAAGGCTCCTAAACTTTTCGTCGTGGATGGTTCCATCTCTAAAAGCTTTAATCTTATTCTCTAAATCGATGATGTCCTGCTCGACGATCGGATTTTCGAGTTCTGTTCTGAAACTTTGCATATATGTTGTTAGCTTTATTCAAAAAATGCCTCCCTGTTACCGAGAAGCATTCCATATTTTACACATAAAATTATCTGTAGGCTCCTGTTAATGCGTTTTACAACAACAGCACATCATTTGCTTAGCGGTTAACTGGTTAGGTATAAAATTGAAGTTCATACGCCAAATATATAAAGTATATAGGAATAGTCGTAATTTATTGTGAAAAAAATTACATTAAAGAAATGTCATTTCGACTAAAACGCAGTCCCGAAGTTAATCAGGTGAGAAATCTGGGTATTAAATTCTTAAATAAGAGTAACTGAAAACTGCAAATTGATAACTGCCAACTGATTTGGGCGTTCCCCAAGCTTCGCAAGGGTCGGGCTTTTGCAGGGCTGCGCTTCGCTCCGGTACCGATGAAGGATCGGTACTGAACCCTTACAATCCCTAACGCAGAATTATCGCAAAAAGTGACCAAACTTCAGAAGTTGCCTGCACTCCACTCCTTGGAAACTTCGGAATTCTTTGCCGATTAAACCTGATATAACGGAAAGCCTACAGTGAGCGAGGACTTGCAGCGATAGCAGTACTATCGTAACCGACACGCATTAAACACTGCTTTCCAAAAACATTATTTATTTAAGACCTCGCAGGTTTGATTATAACAACAAAGACCCTGAAATAAATTTACTTCGTAGCTTTGCGCTACGCTACAGGTCAGGGTGACGGATCGTTAGCAGAAAGTTTTAAAAAAATTATAAATTAACGATACCGATCTTCAGGTTATCCTCGCGGCCGATTACATCGGCAATGCTGGTTTCGGTTAAAACCTTAAGCGTAGCATCCCTTACATCGATAAAGGCACTTCTAATTCCGCAGGTTTTCTCATCTACACACTCATCACATTTGTGGTAAAAGTTTAAACTTGCACATGGAACCATCGCAATCGGTCCGTCGGTTACACGCATTACATGTACCAATAAAATCTCTTCTGGTTTTTTATTCAGGCTATAACCGCCTCCGGCACCTTTTTTACTGTACAAGAAACCTGCATTACGAAGATCGAGCAGAATTTGTTCTAAGAATTTTTTCGGGATATGCTCCTCCTCTGCAATTTTCGAAATCTGCATAGGTGGTTTATCTAAATTTTTACCCAGCGCAACAAGCGCTTTAATGGCATATTTTGTTTTTTTGGATAGCATATTTGTACAAAGCTAATAAAAGAAAGTAAATTATAAAATATGCAACGGAAAGTTGATTTTAATTCATCATACTATCATATTCATAAATATAATGCATAATAACAGAAATTCCTTTAATCAAACAAACGTAAAAATAACCGCCAGCCTTAACAGTAGGTAATTATGGGCGTTTAAATTCTATTTTTACCCGCTATTCTGATTTACAGATTTTTAATAATGAAAAGAAAACTCAATCTATTGCCGCTCATCATAGTTGCAATTATATTCTTTGCCCTAAATGCATACGTATTATCGGGCTTGGGCACCATCAATCAATCCGGTTTACTCAGTCCGATTTTTTGGGTGTTTATTATCGGCTTAACTTTTGCCTTATTTTTCGGCATTCAGCACATGCGGATTCAGGGCATCAATAAGTTTTTCCAAATCGTCAGTCACGCTTTTCTGATTGTTTTTGCTTCAGAAATTGTTTTCGCTTTTTTTCTGTTGCTTGGCGATGTTTACCGCTTATTAATCGGCTTATCCACCAATTTTGAACCTGGCGGATTTCATGTTGCCGGCCGCAGCAGCTATTGGGTAGATTTTGCCTTTGTGATGTTCTGCTTAACCATTGCCCTGTTTGCTTACGGCATTACCCAGGGGAAATATGCCTATCGTGTAATTAAACACACTTTGTATTTTGATGATCTGCCTGAAAGTTTTGATGGTTTTACGCTGACCCAAATTTCGGATATACATGCGGGAAGTTTTACCAACCCAAAAGCCGTTCAAAAAGGCATCGATATGATCAATGCCCAAAAAAGCGACCTGTTTGTTTTTACGGGCGATCTGGTTAATAATGCCTCATCAGAAATTGTGCCTTATATCGGTCATTTTTCGCAGATTAAAGCGCCTTTCGGACAGTTTTCTGTTTTAGGGAACCACGATTATGGAGATTATATCAAATGGCCAAGTGAAACTGATAAGATCAAGAACTTAAACTTATTAAAAGCTTACCATAAAGAACTGGGCTTTAAACTTTTGCTGGATGAACATGTAGAACTGCACAAAAACGGAGAGAAGATTATTTTAGCCGGAATAGAAAACTGGGGCATCGGTTTTGGGGAGCGAGGCGATCTGAATAAAGCCCTTCAAAATACAGGTAAAGATGATTTTAAAATTCTTTTATCACACGATCCTTCTCATTGGGATGCACAAGTAAAAAATTATCCCTCTAAAATCCAGCTTTCTTTAGCCGGACATACACATGGTATGCAATTCGGTATAGAAGCTTTTGGTATTAAATGGAGCCCGGTAAAATACCGTTATAAACATTGGGCAGGCATTAAAACCGAAAATGGGCGGTACTTGAATGTAAACAGAGGTTTTGGTTTTCTGGGTTTTTCGGGCCGGATTGGTATCTGGCCTGAAATTACGGTGATTGAGTTGAAAAGGAAGTAAAAAAAGGTCGTCATTTCTAGCGAAGTGCAACGAAGCCGAGAAATCTGCCTAGATAGATCTCTCCATTCCGCTGCGCTCCAGTCGAGATGACGACCGAAAAAAATCGAATCTAGTAATTAAGCGTATAAGTTAAATTATACGTACGGCCGCGGCCTGCATAGTAAAACGTTTCTGGTTTGGCTAATGCCGAATACAGATACTGTGAACGTTGGCTCCAAATCGTCTGATAGTTTTTGTTCAACAGGTTTTGTACACCTACTGATAAACTTCCGGTAAATATTTTAACCGATCCCAATAAATCAACAGTCGTATAACCTTTTAATTCCCTACCGGTTCCAATATCATCTTTTGAATCGAACGAATGAAAAATTTGTGCCTTTAAACCAAATACTTTACCATTATAACCTAAGTAGCCTGCCAATTTTGACGGACTTGAAACAGTTATATCCTGTAAAGCCCAGGTACCATCGGTATTCTGTTTCTGTGTTTTAATGTATAAACCGTTTGCACCTACTTCAAAACCATTTTTCAGGCTTAAAGATAATGAACCTTCCAAACCAATATTTCTTACTTTTTCGTCAAAAACTTCAATATTGAATGTGCTGTTGGTTTTTACATTTTTATCAGATAAAGCATAAAAACCAGCTACCTGTGCATTAAATACACCTGTGCGGTAACGGTAACCTGCTTCGTACTGTTCTGTTTTAATACCTGTTAAGGGAGAACTTCCAACATTAATGGAGTTGCCTAAATTATAGTTGGTACCTACCAAGGTATAAGTCCCCTGTCCGTAATATTTAGCCGGATCTGCGAGGTTAAAACCCTGTGAGAAATTAACCCATGCCTGTTGAGCCGTGTTAATTTTAAATACTAAACCACCATTTAATAAGTTTACATCGTAATGGTTTTCACCACCAGCAATGGCCGCAGCCGTTCTGCCAACACCATAAGCCAAAGGTACGGAAGCAGTGGTACCTACAAAATCGCCAACTTTAACAAACATACGTTGCTGACGCACACCTCCCGACAGGCTTAAGAAGTCGGTCACTTTAACCTGCGCCTGTAAAAAACCAGATAAACCATTTACCCTAAAGTTTGGGTAACGTGCAATAGTGGCTATAGTAGTATTATTTAAACCACCAGATGCAAAGGCTTTTGCTCTATCGAACAAAGCTTGCTGCGCGTTAAAATTCTCGTTATCTGCATCAATACCGTAAGTAAGATTAAGTCTGTTCCAGTCTTTGTTCAATACCAGTTTTAAAGCACTATAATTAGTATTTTGGATGGATGAACCACTGTAAAGTCGCTGTGGTATAGCTGCCTGCCCCGGGAATGGGTGAAAGCTGAACTGCTCACTTCTGGCAGCTGCCTGTACATACAAGGTTTGTCCGCCTAAAATTTCGCTTGCCTGATAATTCGCATTGATATTGGCTCTACTTGTTTTTGGGTCAACATCTGATGAATAGCCATTTCTCATCTCTAAGAGCGCTGGGTTGGATAATAATCCACCATAATTTGCACCCAGGAAAAGGTCTTTATCACCACGGTAACCCGAATTGTAATATTGGGCATTCACAGATATTTTTTGGTAATCGGTCAATTTAAATTCGGTGCTTCCGAAAAAATCGAACGATTGGTTATATTGTAAATCAGTTTGGGTAATGTCAGTAAAAATCTGCTTTCCATCTGCGCCATAAGCTGCATTGTTTTTTTGAAAAGCCATACCGATGCGCCCGTTCCAATCTTTATTACCGCCAGAAATAGCCTGTGCCACGCGTATATCATGATCGCTTTTTTCCTTTAATCCACTGCGCACACCAACCTGAGTAGTAAAACTTGGCTGACTGTCCTGACCTTTTTTAGTGATGATGTTGATGATCCCTCCTGTTGCACCACCGCCATAAACGGCGCTTGCACCAGATAAAACTTCAATTCTTTCGATATTAAACGGATCGATTGATTCGAACTGACGGCTAACACCACGCGTACTGTTTAAAGATACCCCATCAATCATCACCAATGCATCTCTGCCACGTTGGTTCTGTCCGTAATTGGTACGCCCTTCCGGACCGGCATCCAAACTCGGGATCAATTGCGCCAATGTTTGTTTTAAAGGAATGCCTGCCCTCGCCTGTTCCTGAATTTTTGCACCATCTACTACCCAAACGGTACCTGGTATCTCGCTGATTTTAGTCGGTTTCCGTGATGATACCACTACCACCTCCTGCATATTCGAGGTTGGACTCAGGTTAATGGTTAAATTAACCGTTTGATCTTTAGCCAGATTCACTTTTTGTGAAACAGTAGTATAACCCACATAACTTACCTGTAATTGGTAGGCACCTTCGGATAGCTTTAGTTCGAAGCTGCCATCTGCTTTGGTGGTTGCCGAAGTATTTTTACCATCAACTTTAATATTTGCTCCGGCAAGCGGAGCTGTTTCGCCTATTACCTTTCCGGCTACGGTTTGTGCTTTACCTGTAAGGATAAATCCACAGATAAAGATTGCAATTAAGTATAGATTCTTCATTAATGATTATTTTTTTTGCGCAAAGCAATCATTTATTTAGATCAAATCCAAATAAAATTATTAAAATTTTTATTTGTTCAGGAACTAAAACGGTTAAGTAATACTTAACAAAGTACTTACTAACAATATGTTAAAAATAATTTAAAATATTATTTTTAATCAATCTAAATAAACACATAACTTAGCAACAAGAATTATCGATATATATCGTTCGAGTTTAAATATCTCAGCTAACCAGATGATGAATAAAAAATACAGGCATTAATGTGCCTGTATTTTATTGCCTTTACCAATAAACTTTTTGAAAAACTGAAAAAAAATGTTTACATCAAACCTCGAAAAACATGAACTTATTGATTTCCTCACGGAAAGTCCGACGAAGGAAATCTTTCACCATGAAAATGAAGCAGAATACCTGCATGCAATGGGAAAAGTTACCCAGGCGGTAAAAAAATTTCTCAACAACAATCAACAACCTTTCAGTGGCGTATCGCCGTCGAAATTAAGACCGCTGTTTGATTCGATTGAATTTGAAAAAACACACGACAACTACGATGCTTTACTTAAAGAAGTTGAACAACTTTATACCAGCCATGCGGTTGCCTTTCACCACCCTGCTTATATTGCACATTTAAACTGTCCGATTGTAATTCCCGCCGTAGCTGCTGAAGTGATGATTTCGGCCATCAATTCGTCAATCGATACCTGGGACCAAAGTGCCGGCGGTACCTTAATTGAACAAAAACTGATCGAATGGACCTGCGATCAGATCGGTTTCAGCAAAAAAGCAGATGGCATATTTACCAGTGGCGGCACCCAAAGCAATTTAATGGGCATTTTACTGGCCCGCGATCACTATTCCATTACCGCATTAAACCACAATATTAAAGTTGATGGATTACCCCGGGAAGCTTCCCGTTTCAGAATATTTGTTTCTGAAAAAGCGCATTTTAGTATCCAAAAAAATGCTTCACTATTGGGTTTGGGCGAAAAATCGGTAATCAAAATCAAAACCGACCGCAGTTTCAGGATGAATACCATTTTACTGGAAGATGCCATTAAGCGGGAAATTGCTCAGGGCAATATTCCTATTGCCATTGTAGGAACGGCAGGCACCACCGACTTCGGAAATATTGATCCGCTTAAAGAACTTGCATCTATAAGTCTAAAATACAATACCTGGTTCCATATCGATGCGGCTTATGGCTGTGGATTATTGTTAACAGATAAATATAGAGGCTTACTTAATGGTATCGAACTCGCACATTCGGTTACAGTTGATTATCATAAATCGTTCTTCCAGCCGGTAAGCAGCAGCGGTTTTCTGGTATGCGATAAAAACTTTTTCAACCTGATTACGCACCATGCTGATTACTTAAACCCAAAAGACCATGATGAGGATGGTTTACCGAACCAGGTGAACAAATCGATACAGACTACCCGCAGATTTGATGCCTTAAAACTTTGGTTTACACTCAGAATGATGGGCAGAAACAAACTGGGTGGCTATTTTGATACGATTATCGAAACCGCAGCCAAAATTGCCGGACTGTTACATTCAGATAGCGATTTCGAGCTGATGAACGAATCGGACATCAGTGCATTGGTGTTCCGTTACCGCCCAAAAAACTTGCGCTTAGATGTTTGCGCCATGAATCAATATATCAAAAAAGCAATGTTCAATCAAGGAAAAGCTTTAGTTGCCGGTACCAAGATTAACCAACAGTTCTACCTCAAATTTACACTACTTAACCCGCTAACTACCATCAGCGATATTGAAAACATTATTAAAATCATTAAAAAACATGGAAACGAATACGTTAGACTCAATCAAGCTTCAGCAGATTTCAGAAGAAACTAATTTCAATGCGCTTCTAAACAGTTATTGTAGAGAATTTACCAACTGGAGCCGTTATACAGGTATCCCTAAATATGACGAATCTTTAGCCAATTACCTGGTTACAACAAGCGATCGTTTGCACATCAGGTTTGACTTTACAGCCATTGGTTTCGAAGTATACGCACCTTTAAAATTTTATGCCGATAGTGGCCGCCACGTATTTAATTTCCCTGTAATTGAAAGGAACGTTGATACAGATGCCATTAATCCAATCACTATTTACAGGTTTATGGAAATGGCCACCCAATTTAGTGCTCAGGAGTTCACTGCTGTTGATGCCGGTCTGGTAAAACAACGTTTGGCCAATAGCATAGAAAACCTTGAAGCATTTTTATCGTTTTTTAAAAAAAATGGAAAACCTGTAAATTTTGCAAAAATGAGCTTTATTGAGGCTGAGCAATCTTTAATTTTAGGTCATAATGCCCATCCCCTACCCAAAGGGAGATCTGGTTTTAACACTAAAGATGAACTTTTTAAATATTCACCGGAAACACAGGGAAAGTTTCAGCTGGCGTATTTTTTAATCGCAGCAGATAACATTAGTGAGAAAAATGCAGAAGGTTTCGATATGACGGATCTTTTCAGAATGGAATTGCTAGAGAGCAATCATGCAGAAATCATTAGTTTGCTCGATCAATATCCGGATTATAAAGTGGTACCCATGCACCCCCGGGAGGCCCAACACCTGCTTGCCCTTCCTACTGTAAAAGCGATGCAGCAAGAAAACCTGCTATTCTTTTTGGGGCACTTCGGAGAATTGTACACACCAACATCTTCCGTAAGAACGGTTTACAATGCATCGAGTGATTGGATGCTAAAATTTTCGCTACATGTAAAAATAACCAACTCGGAAAGGGTTAACCTGGTCAGGGAACTTCACCGGGGTTACGATGTAAGCAAATTGTTAAAAACAGCATACGGTAAGGCAGCCAAAGCAGAATTCCCTGAAATTGAATTTATTACCGACCCGGCGTTTATTACCGTAAATTATCAGGGCGAAACGATTGATGGATTTAACATCAGTATCAGACATAATCCTTTCAAAGGGGAAGATGCTGGCAAAAATGTAAGTTTATTGGCGGCGCTTTGTCAGGATGGTTTATTGGGCCAAAAACCAAGGATTGTCCATGTAATCGAGGAGGCATCCATCAGTAAAAATAAAGCACTTGCCCATACGGCCGTAAACTGGTTTAAACAATACCTCCACCTTTGTGTAGCTCCGGTTGTGGGCCTTTACAATAATTTTGGGATGGCTTTTGAGTTCCACCAACAAAATGTGATGGTAGAACTGGATAAAGATTATTATCCTGCCAAACTTTATTTCAGGGATAACCAGGGTTATTTCTTTAGTGACGCTAAAGCTGAGGAACTAAAAGCAGTTTATCCAGGTATAGCAGCAGAAAGCGGTTCGATTGTACCGAACGAATACATTATCCCTAAATTGACCTATTACCTACTCATCAACAACATTTTAGGTGTAGTAAATGCCATTGCGAGTAATGGTTTAGCTGATGAAAAAACGTTGATTGATCTGGTTTACCTTGAATTTAAACAATTCGAAAACAGTGATACCACTGGACTGGTCGATTATATCATCAACCGCCGCAGCTGGGAAGTAAAAGGTAATTTATTAACCAATCTTTGCAACATTGATGAAGCTAGTGCGCCCATTGATAATCCGGCCATTTACCGTGAGTTTCCAAATCCGCTGTCTAAATATTTTTTCTCCGAAAACCTGATCAAACCTCAAACCAATGAGGTATTATACAGCAGGTTTTTCCCGAAGGAAAATGTAACGATCAACATCCGGCCTTTTAATATCGACCGCGATCTGGAAATGGTTCATGACTGGTTTAACCAGGAACATGCCAAACCAATCTGGAAAATGGATGGCCCTATTAAAGGCCTGGAATTATTTTACAGAACTCTATTGCCGAATGATGCCTCTCACAGTTTTATCGGCGAAATCAATGGCGAACCTACTTTTACCATAGAGCCTTACTGGCCAATGCGTGATGGTGTGGGGGCTTGCTACGAAGCGTTAACTACCGATTATGGAGCACATTTATTGATTGCCCCTACCGATAAGGACAAAAAATTCAGTTTTGAAACCGGCCAGGCCTTGATGGATTTCATTTTCGAACAGCCAGAAGTAGGCAAATGTATCGGTGAAGCCGCAGTGGAAAGCCGTGCGATGCACATTTTTGTAACCAGATTGGGTTTCAAATTAGAGAAAGTAATCCAAATGCCTTATAAAATGGCCAATTTAACTTTCTGCTACCGCGATTGGTACTGGGATAAATTTCCTGAAGCCAAAGCTTATGCCATGATGAAAACAGCTCAATTTGAAACGGAGGAAATATAATGCAGGAACAGAAAATATATGACATTGTTGGGATTGGAATTGGTCCTTTCAATTTAGGTTTGGCCGCTTTATGTGCCCCAATCAACAGTTTATCTACTTTGTTTTTAGATCAGGCGAACGAATTTAACTGGCATCCTGGCATGATGTTGAGCGATGCTACTTTACAAGTCCCTTTTATGGCCGATCTGGTTACCATGGCCGATCCGACCAGTCCATACAGTTTTTTAAACTACTTAAAGCAAACCGATCGCCTTTATAAATTCTACATCAGGGAAGACTTTTTTGTATTGCGCAAAGAATATAATGCCTATTGTAAATGGGCCATTACGCACCTGCAAAACTGCCAGTTCGGGCAAAAAGTGACCACCATAAATTATGTTGATGGAATTTATCAGATCGAAAAGTTAGATCAGGCAAATGGTACTACTGAAACCATTTTGGCTAAAAAAATCGTACTCGGAACGGGCACAGCACCTAAAGTACCGGATTTTATTAATCCTACTATTCATCAACATGCGATACATTCTTCAGAGTATTTAAAGTTTAAACAGACCTTATTGGAGCAAAAAACCGTAACGATTATCGGCTCAGGACAAAGTGCCGCTGAAATTTTCTACGATCTTTTGCCTGAAACTGAGAATGGTTTAAATCTGAAGTGGTTTACCCGTCCAGACCGATTTTTCCCCATGGAATATTCGAAATTAACTTTAGAGCTGACCTCGCCAGAATATGTAGATCATTTTTACAATTTAAGCGATGCAAAACGTAAACAACTTTTAAGCAAACAGAATTCGTTGTTTAAAGGCATCAATTTCGAACTGATTAACCAGATTTTCGATAAACTTTACGAATTGAGTGTTGACGGCGAAAAAATCAATGCCGAACTCATGCCGAATTGCCAGTTGAATAACCTAAGCTTAAATAATGATGGCAGCTATCAGCTTGATTTTTATCACACCGAAAGCGAAAAAGATTTTACGGTTGATACAGATGCTGTGGTATTGGCTACAGGATACAAATATAACGAACCGGGCTTTTTATCAGCCATTATAGACCGCATTGCACGCAATGCAGACGGACTTTTTCAGGTACATCGTAATTATGCCATTGATGTAAACGGTAACGAAATCTTTGTTCAAAATGCCGAATTACACACGCATGGATTTGTAACACCAGATCTGGGTATGGGGGCATATCGCAATGCATCTATTGTCAACGCCATTTTAGGTTTCGAAATCTATCCGGTAGAAAAACGGATTGCTTTCCAGCAGTTTAGCGTAAATGGCGAGCGAGAGGTTACGAAACAGTCTCAGGGTTTCATCCGGGACTGTCACGTTGAACCTGTCGAAACGCCTTAAACATTAGGTTGGTCCTTCGACAAGCTCAGGATGACAAATCTATATTTATAACATTCCTCAATAATAAAAAATTAATACCATGAGTTACAACAATTTCAATCATATAAAACCTTTAAAAAAAGAAGTTTGGGACAAGGTAAACCTAAACTATATTGCAAAATCAATCGTGGAACTGATGCACGAAAAATTGGCAGAACCAACTCTTGTAAATACTAATGAGCAGGGCATTTTGAATTTCCATTTAGCTACCGATACTGAGACTATTTATTATACTTTCTCGGGTCAGCAGCGTGCTTTGGATTACCTGCACATCGATAAACAGAGTATTAAAAAGTTTGTGAACGGCGAGCGTGTAGCGGTAAATAATGCGCCGGCCTTTTATACCGAATTACAGCAAACTTTTGGCATTAAACCCTTTACACTCGCCCATTTCATTGAAGAAACGTTAAATACTTTATATGCTGATGCTTATATCCACGAAAAAGGCCGGTTAACCGCTGATGAACTGGCCAATGCTGATTACCAAACCATCGAACACCAGATGGACGGTCACCCATGGGCTACTATAAACAAAGGGCGTATCGGTTTTAACCACAGCGATCAGGGCAAATATGCACCAGAAGCGGCGCAGAAAACACAATTGGCCTGGCTGGCCGTCCACAAATCAAGGGCACAGTTTAAAAGCATCGAAAGCATTTCTCCGTTTTCTTTTTACAATGAGGAGCTTTGCCTGAAACAAGTCCACGATTTTAACCAGGTCTTGATCCGGCAGGAATTAAATCCTGAAGATTATTTCTTTGTCCCCGTTCATGAATGGCAGTGGAACAATAAAATTGTATTACAATTGGCGCATGACATTGCCCATCAGCTGATTATTCCGGTTGGCATTGGAAACGACGAATACATGTGCCAAAACAGCATCCGTACCTTCTTTAATGTAAGTGAGCCTAAAAAACATTATGTAAAAACGGCTATTTCTATTTTAAACACCTCCATTTTCAGGGGATTATCACCAAAAAAACTGGCCATTGCGCCAAAAGTTACCCAATGGGCAAAAGATATGCTACAGGGTGATGAATACCTGAAACAAACATGCGTTGTCCTTTTAGGTGAAGTGGCAACCGTAGCTTATACGCACCCCCAATATAGTAAAATACCGGGATCACCGTATCAATACCAGGAGTTTTTAGGTGCCATTTGGCGCGAAAGTGCAGAAAACTACTTGTTAGAAGGGGAAAACATCATGACGATGGCCAGTTTACTTTATGTAGATGACAATGGTAAAAGCATGGTACAGGCCCTGATCGAAAAATCGGGATTAGATGCTTCAACCTGGCTAAATGCTTATTTATCGGCTTATTTGAAACCGGTATTAAGAATTTTCTATAAACATGCCTTTTTCTTTAGTCCTCATGGTGAAAACACGATTCTGGTAATGAAGAATGGTGTTCCCGAACGGATTATCATTAAAGATTTTGTAGAAGAAATTGTATTAACCGAAGAATCGAAAGCGAAATTACCTAATGACCTTGTTGATGTTTTGAGGGAAATTAACGACGAATTGGCGCCTTTATTCATCCTTTCGGGCATATTCGACGCTGTTTTCAGGTATCTGGGCAATATTTTCCACAGTTATATTGGAATGGATGAAAAACAGTTCTGGCGTCAGGTTGCTGATGTAATTTTAGAATTTCAACAGGAAAACAAGGAATTAGCCTCAAAATTCGAAAAATTTGACCTTTTTGTACCTGAATTTATCAGGGTTTGCATTAATAGGGTAAGGTTGTTGACGCATGGTTACAGCGAAAGTACCGATGTTCCGGTTCCGGAATTGATTGGCACTTTGGTTAATCCTGCGGCAGAGGCTTTGAAAGAAGATGTTTTGGTGTAATGTGAAGTCAGATGTTACCATCTGACTTTGAGTAAATCCAGACGATTTTATAAAAATCAAATAAATTCCTCTCCGTGGTAAATGGCAACATCTGCCACCATTACAAAAGATCGTCATTGCGAGAAGGCTTTTTCAGCCGACGAAGCAATCTTACAAATATCGCTACTAGCGACCGCATTAAGATTGCTTCGTCGTTCCTCCTCGCAATGACGGTCTAACTTTTTTAAACTATAAAAATAGTTTATATTAATAAAAACATTATCTTGCCTTAAATTACTCCCGGCATGAAAACATTATTATTTATCTTTTTATCGACGCTATTATTCGAAACGCCAACCATTGAAAAAGACCGTGATCGTTGGAAACCTTATTACACGGATGCATCTCCTGCAAAAACAGCCAATCAATGGTTTCTACCCTTTGATGTGGTTAACCGAAAAAAAGTAAATAACATCAGGATCATCAGCATTTTTGGCGATCACCGCAACAGTTACGTTAAAGGCCATATCCATACGGCCATTGATATCAATCCTACCCAACCCAAAACCAAACTCGTTGGCGTTTATGCCATGGCGAATGGAATAGTTTGCTCTGTACATTTGGGTGAAAATCAACGTACTGTGGTGGTTAAGCATAAACTCCCTAACGGCCAAACGATGTTTACCTCCTACAAACACCTGAAAGAAGTTTATGTAAGCAATGGTCAGCAAGTGGATCAAAACACGAAACTAGCCAGGTTATTTACACCGCAGGAAAGTAAAAAGTATGGTGGCGATTACCACCATCTTCATTTGGAAATCAGGAAAAAATTTGATGATTATGGCTGTGCAAGCTGGTTAACTTTTAATAATACGCAACTGAATGAACGGTTTTATAATCCTCAGGTATTTATAAAGGAACACATCAAATAGCTGTAAATTAAAAACACGGCCTTTACCGAATGTATTGAGGAACTTGTACAGATAGTCCCTAAAATTAGCTACTATCTATACGCTTTAACCAAAAATAATAAGAATTTTTATTTCAAAATACGGTCCAACACCGCTCCTGATGCGGCTTCAGAGAAATCGATTCCGGAATAATCGGGATTATAACCACCAATGTACGGAACGGCCATGATATAGATTCTATTATTCGCCTGCCCAGCCTCATCAACTACCTGGAAATGATCATTGATGGTAATACCAGGAACAGTTAAAAGGTAATCATTGCCTTTTTTGGTCACTAAATCATTACGCTTCATTTTTTCCTTTCCGATGGCAGCAGACTTGAATTTTAATCTTGCCGGACTTATGGTCTTATCTGTAATTAAGCTTTTAAAAGGAAAATCATCAAAAGAAAGATGCGGTTGGCCGATGCAATCAATAAAGGTATCGAAATGGACAGTAACCTTTTTATCATCCACCTTGTAATGGTAATCTGCACCTCCGGTTTTTAAGGGTTCTACTTTGGCATCATCGCCAACAGCTACAATACTTAACACACCAGCATCATGCAGGGCCAACAATTCCCTGCACGAACTTTGGGGTACAAATGCAATTACAATGGAAATGAGTGGCATTAATACTTTTTGCAAACGTTCCATATCCTCTGCTGAAAGGTATTTTGCCGGGTAGTTCATCGCAAAACTTAAAATGGCAAGTGCCTCTTTCCAATAGATTGATTTCCTCTTCTCGATCGATTTTTCTGCCTCTTCATATTCCTTTTTGAAAAGATCAAATGGTTCCATTTTTTCGCGGTAGTCCATCATTGCGGTAACGAACTCCTCTAGATTCATGTTTTTGATCTTTTTATAAAAAACAGGATCTTTTTCAATGAACATCTCTTTAAAATTCTTTTCAAATACAAAATCTAAGGGTAAAAAACCTCCATTTTGAGCTATACTCTTATGAATTTCTGCCTTGCTTAACGTTTCATCTTTACCAAGGTGCGAATCTTCCAAATGAAACCTGATGGCCGGCAATAAACCACTTCGGGAGTGCATAACGATTTTAAAACCTTTATTCGCTAACTGGTAAGAATAGGTACCATCTTCATTGTCGGCAAACTTTCCATTCTGTCGTGCCAGGGTTCTTAATGCATCAATGGCAGTTAACGAAGAGCCCATAATGCCAACGGTGTGGTTTAGTTCTAACGCAATTTTTTTGGGCGGGTATGGCGAATCGAAATAATGAGGGATTTTACCTTCATATTTTTTTGGCCAGTTATGACCGGTACAAATGATTACCTGGTCGAAAAGGGCTTTATCTTGTCCTTTAACACTTACCTCAACCTGATTATCGGCAGGTAAATCGGTAATATCCTCCACTACACAATTTAAATGCACATTGGTCTTAATCCCTTTATTTTCAGCAACATCTTTTAATAACTTAAACTGAGCGGAAAGATATTCGCCAAAAAACAATCTGGGTAATACCTTATACTCATTAAATTTATCGGCATCAATATCGAATTTTTTTAAAATCTCTTTTGGCGCAATTTTCACCCACTCTTCAATGGAGTTATATATGATTGGAATTTCATTGTCAGACACATTAGTAATGTGTTCTACATTTGCCCCTTCAGCACTATAAGGCATGCCCGCCCCTAAATAATCTTTACGTTCGAATATCTCTATTTCGAAGTTGGGAGCTTTAGATTCAACTAATCTTTTATACATGAACAGACCACTCGGGCCGCCACCAATGATGGCAATTTTTTTTTTTGCTGTTTTCGTATCCATTTATAATTCATACAATCTTAAAAAAGGAAAATTGTTTTGTTTGTTTGTTAATAAAGTAGAAAATCGGAAGAAGTACGATGATGATGGAAAATGTAAGAGGGATGATGGAATTTATTGCCATGGAGTTGTGTAATGGGGTAAAACTCTTTCGTGGTTGTCATCCTGAGGGATAATTTGTTTTATAAAATCAATATAATGACAGTTTTTTTTGCGAATCGTGGACGGTGAGAGATCGTCATCCGCAACTCGATTGGGAACCACGGAGTGCTCATGAATGCCTTTGAAACAAGGGAAACTTATGAATAATCGTAATGCAAGCGCTTTAAGATTCCCGCCTGCGCGAGAATGACGACCATTCTATTGGAGTCTGTCTTCAACTCTTTGCCCTCTGTGCTATTCTTTGTGATCTCGGTGGTTAAAAAAACAAAGAAAATCTCAAAACTCCAAGAACCTATTTTGATTAATGCTGTTAACAGATGAGTGAGTTAGGAGTTGAGCGTTTGGCGTCAATCAACCAATGTTAAATGAACGAACGACCAATGAGCTAATGTACCAGTGAACAATTAAACTTATGAACGATTTAAAACTATATATGATTTTACTGGGCTCGAAAGCCCCAAAAAGAAACGTAGAGCAGCATGACTATTTCTTCGGCATCGCCCATTCGCTAAAAGATCTCGTGCCCGAAATTAAGGCATTTTGGCCGGGAACAGGTACAAGCCTGCATATTGATGGCTGGCGCGAAGTAACCAAAGTTGATGATTATGGAATCAGTATTAAATTAAGGGATGAGCATACATCGCCATCGCTACATAAATTGTTCTTTATCAACCTTGGGGGCTATTTATCCAACAAATTATATGAACAGCACCATATAGTCCTATCGGTTCATGATGAAAGGGCCAAAGCTATACAGGATGCCAAGAAAACGGTATTTTTTAAAACCAATTCGATAAAAGGTGCCAATTCTCATATCGACGAAAAATATGGCATCGATGTAGATGATATTTATAAAATTGAGGATATTTTAAGTGAAGAGGCCAAACAGAAATACCACATCGAAATAAAACCATCTTCAGGATTAGCTGAAGATGAGATTCATTTGGGCTATTTTAAGTTGGATAAACTTTAAGCGATTATTTTTTAACGAGGCTTTTTAACCAAACCACCAGATCGTAGGCAGCTTTATCGTTTTCGAAGCCCATCTCTTTTGGCAAACGGCCATTTACATATTCATCGTACAACCAGGGGTCGGCAATGGCAATTACATTTCCTTTACCAAATCTGGTAGCGGCAATAACCGTTGCACCAGCTGCATTTTTCAAAACCGGTTTTGCACCATTTTTGGTGTCGATAGCGCATACATCTTTCATGAAGATTTTTTTGGCCGTTTTAAACACCGGATTATTTTTGATCACGATACCGCCATCTTCAAAATGTGCATCATCAATTACATGGTTCTGCATTTCGTTGGTAAAATGCATACCGAATACATTAGCCAGTTTATTAAAATGCGGTAATTCTACATTTGCGCTGTCGTTGGCAAACATTACCAATACCCCACCCTGCTTTACCCAGGCAGAAATTGCAGTAATGTGGTCAGCCTCTATGTAATTCGGCCTAGGGTTTTCTTTCGGACGATCGGGATCTACAATTAAGTAGATATCACTTCCTTTTAAATTAGCTATTGTTGGTGCTGTTTCAAGCGAATCCAATTTAAATCCTTCTTTTTTAAATACATTACCAAAAATGGAAAAACCACTCATGGCCTGTTCATTCCACAGGTAATGAAAACGCTCTACCTCTCCCGCTTTATTTTTTCGGGTTTCGTGATTAAAAAAATAATCTAAAGTAACAGTTTGTGCACTTACCAGGATAGATGAACAGATTAAAACAGAAAGTATGCAAGCTTTAAAAAGCATTTTCATAAACATATCGGGTGTAATTGGTTAATCACCCAAAAGTATGAAATTTAACTATAATGAAATTGTTATAATCACCCCACAAAGACATCATCAAAGATAAAACTTACGCTACATCAAGCTAAATTGATTGGCCAGAATAAAAAATACCGCCATGGTTGAAATCAATATAACAGCATTATAGCCAATGCATATAATCCTGCCCGGCATCATTTTTTCTCTTATTTACCTTCAGTCGCTTTTTGTACAAAGCCACTAAAAAGAACGCAACTATCAGGAAGGTGGTGCCTATCTGCGCTATATTTTCTAAGTCGAGATCGAACATATCGTTTATTTTATAGGTTTAAACCATTAATTTATTCTTACTTGTTCACCTTTCGCCAATATGGCTTCCGGGCTACTTGCCATAAGCCCTTTAGGAACCTTCGGCGCTATCCAGGTAGATTTGGGTGGCAAAAATTCGCCCTTTTCTGCAACTGTTATAAATGCATCGGCTGTCATTGGAAAGAGCGAAAAGCCAATCGAAGTTTCATCACGATCCAACTCAGTAAGAAATTGAGTCCATTCGCAATCCGGAAAGCAGATCAGCCTTTCATCTTCCTTCGGTTTATGAATACCCAGCACAGCTGAAAGGATTTGATCTTGTAAAATCACTGTATCAGGTATTACTGACAATGCAAAAGAAGCGTTATTTAAATCCAGCTGATACCATTCACCTTTAAAATAAAAGCCCAATCTATTCTTCTGATCAGGTTTATAAGCCTTGTTATTGGGAATTTTTGAGATATAATAATACTGTTTTAGTTTTTCCATCAATAAAGAATAAGAAATATCTATACCTGAAACCATTCTATGAAAGGCACCTATAGAAATTACATCGGCAGAAACGAGTAGCGAACTGATCTGCTGAGGCCTGCTTTCCTGTAGTGAATACGCTGCTTCTAAACGGTGATGGCCATCGGCAAGGTAAACTGCGTTAAGCTTCATAAATTCTTCAACAAATTTTTCAATCACCTCTTCTTCCAATACCTGGTAAAGAAAATGGTCCATTTGTGACCATTCATTCACTAAAGGCTTACGCGTACGCACTACAAAATCAATAAGCGCATCTAAGGTTTTATCTTTTTTGTGGACCAGTAAGATCGGCGATTTTTGTATTGCCTTACTTTTCCGTTCTATTTTAAGCGATTCTACTTTCGATGATACCGTTTCTTCGTGCCTTTTAATTGCATCTACTGGTGTTTGAGAGAGATCGATATCCGCCCAAATTCCCCTCATTATACCAGATTCGCTACGGAACGCATAAACATAAATAGCAGGCCGATTATCTAAAGGACATCCAAACAGGTTGAGCAGGTCTTCAAAAGAAAGTTCCTCATTTTTATGCGCTTTACCGTTTACCTGATCAGAAATCATCAGCTCAAATATTTCTTTGCCCGGCTGTAATGCCTTTAATGGTGAGATTTTTATCATCGTTTAACGGATTATTCTAGTTCAAGAACTGTTTTATCGCTGTATATTTTTTCAAAACTGACCATGGCATTTACCAGCACCTCAACACTCGATAATGGAAGTGCATTGTAAAGCGAAGCCCTGAATCCGCCAACTGTTCTATAACCTTTTATGCCAACAATCCCCTGGTTTGCTGCATATTTTAAGAATCCGGTCTCTACCTCTTTATTAACAGCTAAGAAAGTAACATTCATTCGGGAGCGATGCTCAACATCTGCCGTACCATAGAATAGCGGATTCCGGTCTATTTCGGCATATAATAATTCTGCCTTTGCTATATTTTTTTGCTCTATTCCACTTACGCCGCCCTGATCTTTAAGCCACAATAAATTAAGCATGGCTACATAAATAGAAAAAACCGGTGGTGTATTGTACATGCTCATATTATCGCGGAATATCCGGTAATCCATCATTGAGGGAATTTCTTTTTTTGCCTGGTTAAGAAATTCGTTTTTAGCAATAACCAGCGTCATTCCAGCGGGGCCCATATTCTTTTGGGCACCTGCGTAAATAAGATCAAAATCAGCTACATTAATTTTCCTCGAAAAAATATCTGATGACATATCGCATATCAATGGTGCACCTCCGGTCGAAAAATCAAAGATTTCTGTCCCCTCAATCGTGTTATTCGAAGTATAGTGCAGGTATGCAGCTTGCTTATCATTATTAAACTCTGCTGGAATATATGCATAATCTTTATCCTTAGAAGAGGCTACAACCTCCACTTCACCAAATAAACTGGCCTCTTTAATGGCTTTCTGTGCAAAATACCCGGTATCAAGATAAGCAGCTTTTTTTTCTGCGTCTAAAAAATTCATCGGAACCATAGCAAATTGTGTACTGGCCCCGCCCTGTAAAAAAAGTACGGAGTAGTGATCAGGAACAGACAATAACTCGCGAACCAAAAGCTGGGTTTTAAGTACCACATCTTCAAATTCCGGCGACCGATGAGAGATTTCCAGAATAGATAAACCTATCCCTCGCCAATTAATTACGGCCTGCGCAGCTTGTTCCATTACAGATGACGGCAATATACAAGGACCGGCACCGAAGTTGTGTTTTTTATGCATGAGAAAATAATATTTGGTTAGATTAATTACAGCATAAAGATCAGTAGTTAAGCATATTATACCGCAACAAGCTGTTTTTTTGGTAAAAATTATTTTTTACTAAACCCTTAACATCCTAAAATTTGGTTTAGCCTATCAGGAAAATAAGATAACAGAATATAATTTTTATTGACACCCTGAAATCCCCCTCATTATTGTAATTTATACACTAAGTGTATTTTTAAAAAAACACAATAAATTAAATAAATACATCTTATTTTAACTATTTTTAAGCTTCACAAAAGTTAACAAAATAGAAACGATTATACACTAAGTATTTACATGCAACCTCAAAAAGTTGATCAGACTGATATCGAAATCCTAAATCTTTTACAACGTGACGGATTATTAACTTACAAAGAAGTTTCAGGCAAGCTTAGGAAAAGCATGACCCATATTGTAGAACGTATTAAAAAACTGCGGGCAAATGGCTACATTAAATCAACAGTTGCCATTGTAGATATTGATAAACTGAGATCGCATTTTATTGCTTTTCCACATATTCAACTTACCATGCATTCGGAAGATATTGTAAAAGCATTCAAGACTGAAATGGAGAAATACCCGGAAGTGATGGAATGTTACCACCTTACTGGTCATTTTGATTTTATGCTTAAAGTGGCCATGCCCGATATGGTTTCTTATAACAATTTCCTCAGAGACAATATAGGTGCACTGGCTTATGTAGGAAATATCCAGAGCTTTTTAGTACTGAATCAATCAAAGGCCGAAACGGCTTATGCGTTGTAGCTTGGCTAATCAGCAGTAAGCGTGATGGCAGATGTTAGCATTTGCTGCTTCCCGGGCTTAATGAATGCGCTAAACCTGTCAGATGATAACAGCTGACAGCAACAAAAAACAGCGAACTTGGAATCCAACACTGTTTCTGAATTGTCATCCTGAAGGATAATTTATTGTATAAAAATCAATATGATCGACGTTTTTTCCTTTGCACAATTCTTGCCTCGGCTCGCCGCCGCCGAAGGGCTATTAATTTTTGGCATCAAAAAGTAACAAAAAATGCCGGCTGAAAATTTATTCATTTGTTGTTTATAACTTTTAGCTGCATTCATGAGGGCTTCGCCGTTTTCTTTTGAAGCCAGTGTTATGGCTGGAACAGTGCAGTCCGAAAAATTTATTAGGCCGGTTTTAAGTAGAACGGTGATACTGTGCTATGGCCTAGCTATACGGAAATGCATGATATCACAATCCATTCATTAATAAGCAATTACAAAATAACGTCAATGGTAGTGCAACGAAGGATCTTTTATTGTAATGACTACCTTTTAAAAGATTCTTCACTGCGTTCAGAATGACAACAGGGATGTATTCTTTATGGAAAGGATGCGCATGGATATTATGGGTTATTCAAACTTTGGAAATTCAACCGCTAACTGTTAATCCCCATGGCGTACAGGATAATATTCACCCCAAACCTGGTGTTATCCTCTGCCAAAAAACGTTTGTTCCTGAAATCGTAATCCCATTCGCAGCCATAATCTTTATTGCTGTAGAGTACCCCTATCCTATTATTAATGGTAATGGCTTTCAGGTAATCGTGCACCAGATCATCACCCCAGCCATTTAGTTCAAAAGAAGTTGTTGGCGGGCCTTTCTCAAACCTGAAGAAAGCATTGTAGATACCATGGTTATTTGGGATTTTCTTTAAAGCCTGAGGGCCAAAAAGATTACTCATTTGTGTTTCGAACGAGCGGGCAAACAAACCATCAATATCGTGGTTACAATCATCCACAAAAACGAAGCCTCCGTTGTGCACATAAGTTTTAAAATTTACAGCTTCCTGCTGGCTAAACTGTACCAGTTTATGTCCGCTTAAATAACAGAAAGGATATTTAAATAAGTCCCGACTGCTCAATTCTACAATTTTCTCTTCTTCGTCTAAAGGAATGGTGGTATACTCCAGCAGAGAATTTAAGAGATTAGAAGGCATACGTTGATCCGTATCCCAGTCGCCCGAATTATATTTTAACCTCGCAAATGTAAATTTAGCTCTTCGCACAGCCTAAAATTACCTTCATTTTTTATTATTCGAGTTTTTTATCCAAATTATCTTGTAAATTTTTTGATATTCTTTTCCGGGGATTAAAACTATCTACCAATATGCACTATATTGAAGCACCATATCATTATACTAAAAAATCAACCGTTTTGGAGCGTTCAGAAAGCCACTTAAAAATATTGATCGATAAGATCTCCCTGTTAAAAAGCGAAATACAGAAGGTAATTGTTGGTCAGGATGTAATTATTGAAGAAATGCTGATTGCATTAATGGCCGGCGGACATTGTTTACTGGAAGGTGTACCGGGTTTGGCAAAAACTTTAATGGTAAGGACAATGTCGCAGGCTTTAGATCTTTCTTTCAGAAGGATTCAGTTCACGCCTGATTTAATGCCTACCGATATTGTGGGCACTGAAATACTGGAAGAAGACCATGTAACGGGAAAACGTTTTTTTAAATTTAATAAAGGACCTTTATTCGCCAACATTATTCTGGCAGATGAAGTAAACCGGACTCCGCCTAAAACACAATCGGCATTATTGGAGGCTATGCAAGAGTTTGAAGTAACCTACGGCGGACAAACCTATCCTTTAGACCGCCCATTTTTTATCCTGGCCACGCAAAATCCGATTGAACAAGCCGGAACCTATCCACTACCCGAAGCACAATTAGACCGTTTTCTGTTATACATCAAAATCGGTTATCCTACCGCAGCCGAGGAAACACAGATTTTAAGCAGTACCACAGGCAGTAAAAAAGCAGTGATCAACCCGATTATCGGTGCAGAAGAAATCAAAGAACTTCAGGCCATTACCCGCGAAGTAAGCATCAGCGATGATTTAATTACTTATGTAAGCGAGCTTATACGTGCCACCCGGCCTGATACCACCACGGTAAATTTTGTAAAAGAATGGGTACGTTGGGGTGCTGGTCCGCGGGCAGGACAGGCACTGATTTTAACAGCCAAAGCAAGAGCCTTATTTAAAGGCAGATACGCCGTAATTTCAGAAGATCTACAGACCATGGCTTATCCGGTATTGCGCCACAGGGTATTGATGAATTTTAAGGCAGAAGCTGAAAATGTTTCATCCGACAAAGTTACCGATGAACTGATCAAAGCCATTTCGAAACCAAAAGCCAATATTTAATGAGTAAACTGCTCGATCCTAAAATATTGATGGCCATTAAAGACCTTTCATTATCGGCTAAAATGACGGTCGATGGTTTTATGAACGGCATTAATAAAAGTACCGTAAAAGGACCGGGATTGGAGTTTAGCCAATATAGAAGTTATCAGCCCGGTGACGATCTGCGCTCGCTCGACTGGAAAATGTTTGCCCGCTCCGACCGTTATTATATCCGGGAATCGGAAGTAGAAACCAATATTGCCGTGCGCATTTTAATTGATGCCAGTGCTTCGATGAACCATAGCGATGGCGATTTTACCAAAATTGATTATGCAAGGTACCTCAGTGCCTCTTTAGCTTACCTTGCCAATTTGCAGGGTGATGCGATTGGCTTGTATGTACTGAAAAACTCGGGCATTTTCTCCATGACCCCCAAGCAGGATTACCAGCATTTGGCCCGGTTGTTTTACCAATTGGAGCAGATTCATCCCGATGGAACATTTACCAAACCCATTCATTATAAAGAATTGTTTGCCGGAGCCCAAAAACGCGAATTGCTGATTTTCATTACCGATCTTTACCAAAAAGACGATGAAATCATTAAATTATTAGATATGTTGAATACTTTAAGGCACGAAATCGTGGTTTTCCATCTGTTATCAAGAAATGAACTGAACCTGGATTTTAAAGGTTATACGACTTTCGAAGACCTGGAAACAGGAGAAACCATTCAGATTGATCAAACCAAAGCAAGAACCAACTATCAAAACAAACTTAATGCTTACCTGGAAGAAGCCAGGATAAAACTGCTGGATAGAAGGATTTTTTACCGGACAATTATAACCGACGAACCTTTAGACCAGGCATTAAGGGATTTTTTAAAACAAAGAAGTAAACTCAAAATTTAACATTGCATTTTTTATATTCCATAGGTTTATTTGCGCTTGCTGGTATCATTGTGCCGCTCATTATACACCTGTGGAATGTTAAACAAGGTAAAATCCTTAAAATCGGCAGCATTGCTTTGCTGGGCGAAAGTTCTAGCGCCAGTTCGAAAAGCTTCAAAATTAACGACTGGCTTTTATTTGTGCTGCGCTGTTTACTTTTGGTACTGCTGGCATTCGTTTTGGCGCATCCTTATCTTAAAAAAATAGTATCTGCACGTAGTAAGAACGGATGGATTTTAGTAGAGAAAAACAATTTTCCCCGGGTTTTTAAAACGCATCAAAAAACAGTCGATTCATTATTAAAAAAAGGTTATGAAATCCACGATTTTAATGTAGGTTTTAAACCATTAAACTTAAAAGATACTGTTCTTGATGAAACAAAACAGGTTAATACCTTAAGTTATACCGCATTATTTAGTGCAGCCAATCAATTTGTTCCACCGGGAGCTAAAGTTTATTTTTTTGCCGACCACCACTTAAACCGTTTTGGGAATGAACTGCCTGCTGTAAATTATAAACTGAACAGGGTTCCTTTAAAGCAAAGCGATACATTAAGCAATTGGATTGCCACTTATGCAGGGAAAAAGTATGAAGCGAAATCCAACCCTTCCAATACAACCTACCAAGCCTTGAATTCGTCAGATGAAGAACCGATAAGAGTAGCTATACATGAAAATTCGGGCACTACAGACCGTAAATATTTAATTGCAGCCTTAAAAGCCATTGAAAGTTTCACTAAGCGAAAAATTATCATCAATGCAGCTGCAGAAAAAGCATCCATTGGTTTTTGGTTATCGGATAATCCGGTTTCAACAGATTTCAGATCATCAATTGCACCAGATGGAACATTATTTCGATACGAAAAAGGTAAATTGGTGGCTTCAGCATCCTTTATTAACCTGGAAGGCCGTCAGATTAAACTGAGCAAAAGAATTGAGTTAGATCAGCAGGCAGAAAAAATATGGACCGATGGTTTTGGAAACGCGATTTTAACAAAGAACAAGACCAATAATTTAAACATTTTTCATTTTTACAGCCGCTTCATCCCGCAATGGAATGATTTGGTTTGGGATGGATTATTTGTGAAGGCACTAATGCCAATAGTTATCCAGGACAAAAAATCGAATGATTTTGGCTTTGAAGACCATCCTGCTGATCAGCGTTTGGTATCACAAAATGGATTAATTGAGCAAAATAAAACAGAGATTGAAGCTAAAACGATCAAAAACGAACCTTTGGAAAACCTATTTTGGGTAGCAGCATTTCTGATTTTTACAGGTGAACGTATTTTATCATTCAGAAAAAAACCAAACGATGTTAAAAACTGAAGGACAAAATTGGATACGTAACCTGAAAACAAGGTGGATCAGTTTTTACCTGACCGGCACCCTTGCCATTGCGTTAGGCATTGCTTTACTTTTATCGGTTACAGGTTTTTATCTGCTGCATTTACCTGCCTGGATTTTTGCTGTTATTTTCACTATTGTTGCCGCCATTTTATTATCCAGCAAACCGGTTTGGAGAACTACTGACTTTGATGTTTCGAGGTTTCTTAATAACCGTTATCCCGAGCTGGAAGAAAGTGCCGATTTACTACTTCAGAACGAAACAGAATTATCCATGCTGCAACAGCTGCAGCGCAACAAAATAGAAAACATCATTCCAAATTTGGCGCAGCCGAAAGAACCCGTTAAAAGGTTATATTCTGGTTTAGGGATACTCGTTGTGGCATTGATCATCAGCTTTGGGATTACAAAAATTCCTCAAATCAGCAAAACAGATTCCACTACGGAGGAAATTCAAAAGCCGGTTCCTGCGATAAAAGAAAATATACCTGCAGAGATTTCCACTTTTAGCGCCACCATCATTCCGCCGGCCTATACCAGAAAAGCAGAACGAAAACAAAAGCAATTTAGCATTGCTGCCGAAACAGGCGCTACAGTGAATTGGAAAATTGAGACGAACACTGGCATTAAAAAGTTAAAACTTATTTTTAGCGATAATGAAATTGCGCCCTTAAAAGCTTTAAATGCAGCGCATACGCAATGGACTTATAGCAAGATCATCAACAAACCTGGCTTCTACCAGCTGGATCTTGATGGCAAAAAATCAGATCTCTACCAGATTGAAGTGATTCCCGATCTGCCGGTTGCCATTAAAATCACGCATCCCAAACAGCACACCATCATCGATATCGGTCAGCCGCAAAGGATTAACCTAAACGTATCACTTACAGATGACTATGGCATTAACGATGCTTTTATCTCCGCAACCATGGCCAGTGGAAAAGGGGAAGGCGTAAGTTTTACCGAGAAAAAACTCTCTTTTAACACCAATTTCGACAACAAAAAAAGCATTGCGCTTAGCAAACTGATTGATTTAAAAAGCCTTGGCATGAAACCGGGTAATGAGCTTTATTTTTTCATCAAAGCGATGGATAACCATGGTCAATCGAGCCGTTCAGATGTTTACTTTGTTTCGATCGTAGATACTACTGAGCTAATGAGTTTGGCAGGCATGACCAATGGCGTTAACCTCGTTCCCGAATATTTCAGGAGCGAAAGACAGATCATTATTGATACCGAAAAATTATTAAAAGAACAATCAACATTGCCTGCTGCAACTTTTAAAACCAGAAGTAACGACCTGGGTATTGATCAAAAGTTATTAAGGTTGCGTTACGGGCAGTTTTTAGGTGAAGAGAACGAAACTGAAATCGGCGGTGATCACGACGACCATGATGAACTTACTGAACACAAAGCTGAAGGTGAAAAATTTGGTGATGTAAGTACAATTATGGACAAATATGCCCATAAACATGATATCGCTGAAGATGCCACTTTTTTCGAACCCGAAATGAAAGTGCAATTAAAAGCCGTTTTAACCGAAATGTGGAATGCTGAGTTGCGTTTACGGACTTACAAACCACAGGAAGCATTACCTTACGAATATAAAGCATTGAGATTGCTCAAAGACCTGCAACAGAAATCGCGGGCCTATGTAGCTAAAACCACAGTTAAAGTTTCAGCTTTAAAACCGGAGAAACGTTTAAGTGGTGAGCTGGATAAAATTACACAACCCGTGCAGAAAATGACTTTCGAGCAAAAAGAAAAACGAACGGTTTATTTAAAAACGGTGCTTGCCTTATTAGAAAACAGAAAAACTGGTAAAAATTTTAATGATCAAGATCGGTTCTTGCTTGGCGAAACAGAAAAATACATGATCGGTGCTGCTGCAGATCATCCCTCAACCTATTTAAATGCCCTAACAAGTTTAAGGAGGTTAGGCGCAGCAAATAAACCAATGCTTAAAGATATCGATGTGGTGCAGCAGGCCATACAGAAAATGATCAATGTCGAACCGGCCAAACCGCAAACACAAAGTGCTGGCCCAGCTTCGGCATTGTACCAGGACTATTTTAATAACCTCAATAAAGCAGGCAGATAGATATGGAATTTAAATACATCGCTATACTGGCTGGTTTATTATTAATGGCCTTTTTACTTTACAAAGAGGTGCGCAGGGCAAACCGGGCCAGATTAATATGGCGAATTTTAGCGAATATCGTTGCCATGGGCTGTTTTGTCCTGTTAATTGTACCGATCAGATACGAAACACACCTAAAACAAAATCCTGATGAAATTATTTTACTCACCGACGGCACAAATCCCGATTCTGTAGCAAAACTAAAGGAAAAAAAATATGCACTTCCATCGGTAGATTTAAAAAATGAGAAAGCCATAATCCTTTCCGACCTCTCCTATTTCTTGAAATCGAAACCAAATATCCGGAAACTGAACATTTACGGTTATGGTTTAAGTAAGGTTGAACTGGAAAATCTAAAAGACTATCAGGTTAATTTCCACCCATCAATAAGCCCAAATGGTATTGTTGTGGCCACTTGGCCAGCAAAATTAAAAACAAGCGAGGTGCTGAATGTTCAGGGAACCTATCAAAATACCAGCAATCAAGCGGTTAAACTCGTGCTCAAAGGTTTAGGCAAAGCGGTAGATTCTACGACTGTTGAAGCGGAATCGAGTAAATCCTTTTCACTTAAAACCCATCCAAAACAATTAGGCAAAGCTGTTTACGAAATAATTGCTTTACAAAAAAACGATACCCTGGCCAAAGAACCTTTGCCGGTACAGGTTGGTGATCAGACACCGATGAAAGTACTGATTTTAGCCTCTTTTCCCGATTTTGAATATAAATTCTTAAAAAACTGGCTGTATGAAAATCAATATCCGCTGGCTTTCAGAAGTCAGATCAGTAAGAATAAATATGCATCCGATTTCCTGAACCTGGATAGCGTGAATCTCAACCAGATCAGTACTTCAGCTTTAAAAAAATTTGACATCCTTATTATTGACGAAGAAGAATTGGCCGCCTTAAGTTCCGGCGAAAGGTCTTCGATAAATATTGCCATTAATAACGGAATGGGCTTATTAATCAGGGTAACAGACTCAAAAGCTTTAACAACGCTAAGTGGTAAATCCAACAGGTTTGAAATTCCTCCTTTAAAAGGAAAAAAACTTAATTTAATGCTTGCAGAGGATCATTTCAAGTTTAGTCCATTGCAGATCGAACAAGGATTATTTTTAAAGACAAACCAAAATGAGCAGCCGGTTATTGCTGATGTAAGCGGAAAAACGTTGGTAACTAGCACCATCAACGGTTATGGCAAAATATTAGTCTCTGCACTTTCTTCCACATACAACTGGATACTTTCAGGAGAAAAAACAGATTATGCCGCCTATTGGTCTAAACTTTTGGCCAGTGCAGCAAGAAAAAGAAACGATATCCAATCGGTTAACATCATCCCCCAATTCCCTGTTGTGAATCAAAAAACGAGGATTATTACAGATTTATCAGCAGCGGGCAAATTACCAATCTTGAAGGTCGATGACGTTCAACTTAGCCCGAGACAAAATATGGAACTTCCTTTCCAATGGGATGCGCTTTATTGGCCCCAAAAGTCGGGCTGGACTAACCTACAGGTAAATCAAACGATCGAGCCGATCTATATTTATCGAAAAAACGACTGGCAAGCGCTGAAATACCAGCAAACTTTAAACGATACGCATCAGTTTATCCAGAATTTAAGCCAGATCGACACTAAAACACAGTTAGCGGATATTGTATTAACAGAAGAAGTATCAATCTGGTGGTTCTTTGCCGCATTCTTATTCGCTGCTGCCTTCCTATGGTATGAAGCGAGGATTTTGGCTTTTTAAAATCGATTCGTCATCTCGACTGAAGCAAAGCGAAATGGAGAGATCTAACAATAAAACCTCTTAAAACAGATTCTCAATTCCACTACTGATGAAAAACCAGCAGCTTCAGCCGAAATGACGAAGTCAGGTGTGTTAGAAATCACACTAACATTTGTTTCTAATGAAAGTACTTTTGGACTTATATGTAACTTAAATGCCTTATGTGGTTAAATTATCCTTCGACTTCGTTTAGGATGAAAAATAAAGCGAATGGAGAACAGCTTAATAAATAATATATCATTAAAAGATTCTTCACTACGTTCAGAATGACAAAAAAGAATACACGCAAAAAATCTGTGTTCATCTGTGGCTAAAAAAACCTCAATAGAAAAAACAACTCTTTTTTCAGCTTTGAAACTAAAATGTTATAATAAACTTGGCCTTTTTAGCCCCAAAATTGGCTATATTGAGAACGTAAACTAACTAAACTGAACCAATTGAAAAGAAAAGATTTCCTCTACTTATCCGGAATGGGTATGGGTGCCTTACTCCTTCCCGACCTTTCTGCATTCGGAACTCCAATAGATCCCTTACAGGCTTTAGACGGAGTAGATGTAAAAATTAAAAAGGAACTGGCCGACGTCGCCCTTAATGCGGCAAAATCGAAAGGTGCAACTTATGCTGATATCCGCATCGGGCGTTATTTAAACCAATTCGTGGCCACCCGCGAAAAACGTGTTCAAGGTGTTGCCAATACCGAATCGTATGGTGTAGGTATCCGTGTTTTGGCCAATGGCTGCTGGGGCTTCGCTGCCACAAACAATGTAACCAAAGATGCCATTGCCAAAGCAGCCGAACAAGCAGTTGCTGTGGCAAAAGCCAATGCGAAGATCCAGGGAGAGCCTGTTCAGCTCGCTCCTCAAAAAGGTTATGGCGAGGTAAGCTGGAAAACACCGATCGAAATCAATGCCTTTGAAGTTCCGGTAAAAGAGAAAGTAGACCTGCTTTTAAATGTGAATGATATAGCGATGCAGAACGGGGCCAACTTTGTAAACTCCGTTATTTTCGCCGTTAATGAGCAAAAATATTTTGCTTCTACTGATGGTTCTTATATCGATCAGGATGTTCACCGCATTTATCCTACTTTTAATGTCACCAAGGTCGACCGCGAATCGGGTAAATTTAAAACCCGTAATGCCCTAAGCGCACCAAGCGGAAAGGGTTACGAGTACATGCATGCCCGTCCGGAAGATAAAGTTACCGGCATTGTAACCCGTTATAAAGACCGATATGACATGCTCGAAGATGTGAAGGAGGCTGCCCGTGTAGCCAACGAAAAAGTAAAGGCAAAATCGGTTGAGCCAGGTAAATATGATTTAGTATTAGATCCTTCACACCTTTGGTTAACCATCCACGAATCTGTTGGTCACCCAACCGAGCTCGACCGTGTTTTAGGTTATGAGGCCAATTATGCAGGTACCAGTTTCCTTACTTTAGACAAATGGGAATCAAAAAAATTCAAATTCGGAAGTGATAAAGTAAACATTGTGGCCGATAAAACCCAGGTTGGTTCTTTAGGCGCTGTGGGTTATGATGATGAAGGCGTAAAATGCAAAAAATGGGATCTGATCAAAGACGGGATTCTGGTAAGTTATCAGGCCATCCGCGATCAGGCACACATTATCGGCTTAACAGAATCGAACGGTTGCTGCTACTCGCAGGGCTGGGATGATGTACAGTTCCAGCGTATGCCGAATGTTTCACTTCAACCTGGCAAAGAAAAACTAAGTGTTGATGACATGATCAAAAATGTAGAAAAAGGCATTTACATCATCGGCGATGGCAGTTTTTCTATCGACCAACAACGCTATAATTTCCAGTTCGGCGGACAGATTTTCTACGAAATTAAAGAAGGTAAAATCGTTGGTATGCTTAACGATGTGGCTTACCAGGCCAATACACAAGAATTCTGGAACTCCTGCAACGCCATCTGCGATCAAAGCGATTACCGCTTAGGTGGCTCGTTTAATGATGGAAAAGGTCAGCCTTCTCAAAGCAGTGCCGTTTCTCATGGCAGTTCTACTGCGCGGTTTAATGGAGTTAATGTTATCAATACAGCAAGAAAAATATAATTATGGCCATATTAAGTAAGGAAGAAGCCCAGGCGATATTAAAAAAAGTAATCGGTTTTTCTAAAGCCGATCACTGCGAAGTGAGTTTAAACGGTTCTGACGGCGGAAATATCCGTTATGCACGTAATGCCGTTTCTACCGCAGGACAGATCAGTACCATGAGTTTAGGGGTAAGCTCAACTTTTGGTAAAAAAACAGGTGCTGCTACCATCAACGAATTTGATGACGCCTCTTTGCAAAAAGTGGTAAAAAGAGCAGAAGAACTGGCTATGCTGGCACCAGAAAACCCCGAGTTTATGCCTCCATTGGGTCCACAGACTTTTGCAGAATCGAATACATACAATGCTAAAACTGCCGCCATGACTCCCGATACCAGGGCCGAAATGGTAGGAAAAAGTTTAAGTGTATCAAAGACAGCTGGTTTAGATGCGGCTGGTTTCCTGGAAAACTCAACCCGTTTTAACGCGATCATGAACTCCAAAGGTTTATTTGCCTACAATAAAGGTACTGATGTTTCTTTTTCGGTAACCGTTAGAAACAAGCAAGGAACAGGATCGGGTTATGTTGAACAAGGTTTTAATGACCTCGATAAAATGGATACGCTGGCACTTAGCAAAATTGCAGCAAGCAAAGCCAATGGTTCTGCAGGTGCAAAAGCCATTGAACCCGGAAAATATACTGTCATTTTAGAACCGCTTGCAGCCAGCGATATCATTGGTAATATGTTCAGGGGTTTTGATGCCAGAAGTGCCGACGAAGGCCGGAGCTTTATGAGCAAAAAAGGAGGTGGTACACATTTAGGGGAGCAATTGTTCTCAGAAAACGTAAATATCTATTCTGATCCCATGAATACCGAAATCCCGTCTTCAACTTTTACCAGCGAAGGTTTACCCGTAAAAAGAACGCAATGGGTAGAAAAAGGGGTAGTTAAAAACCTTTCTTATTCAAGATATTGGGCTGCACAGAAAAATGTTCAACCGCTTCCTTTTAGCCGCAGCATGATCATCGAAGGCGGAACACAATCGTTGGAAGATCTGATCAAAAGTACCGAAAAAGGCATATTGGTTACCCGTTTCTGGTACATCCGTTCGGTAGATCCACAAACCTTATTACTGACCGGATTAACACGTGACGGCACTTTCTACATTGAAAACGGCGAAATTAAATTCCCGATCAAGAATTTCAGATTTAATGAGAGTCCGGTAATTATGTTGAACAATGTAGAAGCATTGGGTAAACCCGTAAGAACAGGCAGCGGATTGATCCCGCCAATGAAAATCCGCGATTTTACGTTTACTTCACTATCGGATGCGATTTAACATATTTGTCATTTTAAGATACAATTTCAGGCGGTTCGTCATTCCCAACTTGATTGGGAATCGTAATGCAAGCGCTTTAAGATTCCCGCCTGCGCGAGAATGACGACCTTTTTAGGAATGTCACCTTGAGCGAAGTCGAAGGGCTGAAAACAACTTATAAAAACATTTAAAATTGAGAAGAAGAGATTTCCTATACATGACAGGTGTTGGCCTCGGTGCCAGCATGGTGCCCAATATGCCTGCCTTTGGCAAAATTATCTCTGTTGAAGAATCTTTAACCCCTGTTGATCTTGCTCTAAAGAAAAAAATGGCCGATATTGCCCTTAACGCCGCAAAAAGCAAAGGTGCAACTTATGCCGATGTGCGTATAGGCCGGTACCTGAACCAGGTTGTAGCAACCAGGGAAACACGGGTAGAAAACATCTCCAATTCCGAATCTTACGGTTTGGGTGTACGCGTAATTGCCAACGGGAGCTGGGGCTTTGCTGCCACCAATAATATGGATGATGCCAGTATTGCCAAAGCCGCAGAGGCTGCCGTAGCCATTGCTAAAGGAAATGCCAAATTGATGGAAGAACCTGTTCAGCTGGCTCCGCAAAAGGGTTTTGGAGAGGTAAGCTGGAAAACACCGATCGAAATTAATACCTTTGAGGTACCCATTGCCGACAAAGTTGACCTGCTTTTAAAGGTAAATAGTGAGGCCATGAAGGGCGGTGCAAAATACATCAGTTCCAATTTGTTTATGATCAATGAGCAGAAATATTTTGCATCAACCGATGGTTCTTATATCGATCAGGATATCCACAGGATATGGCCAACCTTTACCCTAACTAAAACGGATGCGGGCAGTGGTAAGTTCGAAACCAGAAATGCCTTAAGTGCACCAATGGGGATGGGCTTTGAATACCTGAAACCAAAAGACGAAGAAAAAATTAAAGGTGGTCCGGTTACGATGTACAAAAAGCGCTACGATATTCTGGAAGATGTCAGTGAAGCCGCGGTACATGTTGATGAAAAACTAAAAGCCAAACCTGCTGCCCCTGGTAAATACGACCTGGTTTTAGATCCTTCACACCTGTTTTTAACCATACATGAATCGGTTGGTCATCCTACAGAACTCGACCGTGTTTTGGGTTATGAAGCCAATTATGCAGGAACCAGTTTCTTAACGCTGGATAAATGGGAAAGCAAAAAATTCAATTTCGGGAGTAAAGAAGTAAACATTATTGCAGATAAACTGGAAACAGGTTCTTTAGGTGCCGTAGGTTATGATGATGAAGGCGTAAAATGTGGCCAATGGGATATTATTAAAGATGGGATTTTGGTGAATTATCAGACCATCCGCGATCAGGCACATATCTTAGGCTTAAAAGAATCACAGGGTTGTTGCTATGCAGATAGCTGGGACAGTATTCAGTTCCAAAGGATGCCAAACGTTTCATTAGCCCCTGGAAATGCAGCCCTGAGTGCTGCCGATATGGTTAAAAATGTAGAGAAAGGGATCTATATGTTTGGACGTAACTCTTATTCTATCGATCAACAGCGTTATAATTTCCAGTTCAGCGCACAGTTGGCCTATGAAATTAAGGATGGCAAAATTGTAGGCATGTTTAAAGATGCTGCCTATCAAGCCAATACACAAGAATTCTGGAACTCCTGTGTGCAACGCTGCGATAAAAGCGACTACAGGTTGGGCGGGACATTTTCGGATGGAAAAGGTCAGCCAGGGCAAGCAAGTGCCGTTTCACACGGAAGTGCTACTACCCGTTTTAACGGAGTTAATGTGATTAATACGGGAAGGAAATTGGGTTAACTTGATTAATTTTTACAACTTTTCTCAACGCGATCGTCATGCTGAATTTATTTCAGCATCTTTTATGCAAAATAGACCCTGAAATGAATTCAGGGTGACGACGCTAAATAAAGAATAACAAAGGGGCATTCTATCCAGACATGCCACTTTTTCTAACCAAATATAAACCTGTTAAGAACCAGGAGTTTCTTTATCCACCTTTTTCTATCAGTCGGTGTCTCACCGATCGTTTTTTTTAATATGATGTTAATTGTGCGTAATTATTGTAGCTGTAATACCAGGCGCTCCCTCTACTGTACCGTTAATATAAACCGTATAAATTTTCCCGGCTTCGAAAGTAGCGGCATTTAAAGCAGTGTTTGTTAAAGGAATAACTGCCTTAGTTGTATTATCTTTAATAACTAGACTTAGGTTTGTACCCGCTTCTACTTCCTTAAAGGGTCCGAGGGTTTTCCACGTTAAACCTTCAATAACAGCAGGCGCTTTTCCAGAGGTATAAGGAATGATGGTTTGGTTACCAAAATTGCCATAAGCCACACCAGTAAATATTTCCGTACCTGAGGCATAAGTAAGATCAACTTTTGGTACATCCGGTGAAAAATTGGCAAACCTGACTTTGGCTTTACCTGTTGCAGGAAGCGTAAGATCATCATAAACGAGGATCAAACTATCAATATTTCCAGGATTTAAGGTACTGGTTAATCTTTTCTTCACCGAGAACAAACTGTGGGCAAAATCTGCAATAGGTCCATTCGGACCAGCAAACGAGGCGGAATTGGTTTCCTGCACAAAATTTGCACTGCCGCCGAAAATATAGGAGGCCTTGTACGAAGCTTCCGTTCCTTCGGTGAGGTTGAATTGTACCTTTCCGAACTGGGTATCGAGATAACCAGAAGCCGTATTCCGTTGAAGTGCGGTTGCGGTAACTTTTCGGGTAAAATCCCAGAAATTAACCGCTACGGTTGATTGCCGCGCATTGATAAACTTCACCTTAGCACTTAAAGCGGGTCGATCACCTGCATTTATATCGAGGTAATCCGTTTTTTTGCAGGAAGTAAACAAAGTAGTGATCAGTGCAAAAAATAATATTTGAAATTTATAAATTCTCATCTGTTTCATTTTATTTAAAAGTGGCCGAAAGCCTGATAAATGGTTGTAAACCTGTGCTCGTACCTGATTGTGCAGCACTTGGTGAATTGGTTCTGGTAATGTTGCTTCCGGGTGCAGGAATAGAATAATCGCCAAGCACATTGAACAGATTATTTACACCAACCGTTGCCTGCAAAACAGGGGTAATCCTGTATCCTGCTGAGATATCGGTAATCCAGATCGGACTATAGGTCTGATAATAATAATCTGGTTTAGGAAAGTTTGCATTCAACTGGCTTACTGCCGATACTGAACCAAAATATACACTGCGCAATAAAAAATTAAACTTGTTGATATTGTAGGTTCCCTGAAGGGTTATTTTGGTTTTTGGAATGCTCCGCGTTACCCGAACCTCTTCGCTTTCATCAAAAATGATATAGCGATAAGCTTCTAGTCCTTTAGGTGTATTCACTTTAGTCAAAGTTGTTTTTTGCAGGTTTGCACCAGCCAGAAAAGCTACATTACCTCCATTCGGAAGCAAAAAGCGGTAACTTCCAGTAAATTCGATTCCCCTGGTTCTTGTGCTGAAAGAATTATAAAAGAACTTGGCCTGTACGGTACCGGTTTGCACAAATAATGCCCTTACATCAGCCGGGAGGTTAGTATCTGTTGCAGAAAAGCGTCCGGTATTACCTACCCGATCTTTGATATCCACCTGATAGGCATCAATGGTGATTTCAACATTCTGGATAGGTTGAGAAGTGATCCCAGCAGAGTAGCCTTTCGATTTTTCAGGCTGAAGTGATGGAATCCCCAAAGCTTTGGTAGCTGGATTTACATTGTTCGCCGTAACCTGATCGATTGCCACGCCATTTTGAAAGGTTGTAGACGTTTCGGTATAATAAAACTGTGCAAGATCTGGAGCTCTGAAACCTGTATTGAAACCACCGCGAACCGCTAACCATTTTGCAAAACCATATCGGGTTGCTGCCTTATAAGTAGTTACGCTACCAAAATCAGAATAATTTTCTACCCTTACCGCACCCGATAAGAGCCATTTATCGGTTACATTCAATTCGAGATCTGCATAAGCTGCCGAAATAGAACGTTTTACATTCACTTCGTTGGAAGGCCTGAAACCTGCATGGATCTGGGAACCTGGAGAAAGTCCGTTTAAAGGTGTACTTCCGGCAGCAACAAAATACGGGATTCCGCCTGTAGTATAGCCAATAGAGTAAATGGGGCTTAAATCTGCTTTTGAATAAGAACCCTCTTCTCCGGCAATAATCTGATAGGTTTCTACACGGTACTGACCGCCAAAAGCAACGTTTAATCCGTTAAGCACTTTATCGAATTTTCTGGAGAAGTCTAAACTTCCGCTATTCTGTGAAGCGTTATAACTGCCTGCATTAAAAGTCCGCGGTGTTTTTTGACCTAAACTGGCATTAAGTGTGTTGCTGATAATATTGTCAAAAGCATTTCTACCATACACATTCGAAACATCAAAATTCCATCCGCTTACCTTTCCTTTTACGCCTACGGCAAAAGATTGGTCGGTAATGATATTGTCCATTGCTGGCAAAAATCCATCCGGGTACACAAAAGTATTATTCCGTTCTGTCCATCCTGGTAGGCGGTAAACAGCCGTAAACTGAGAATTGCGGTGACTGATACCGCCAAATGAGTACACTTCAAAACCATCTTTCAACGGAATGGCTGCATTAAATGATAACAAACCATCTTTTGACTTATTTGTTGAGCCGCGCTGATCAAAAAAGTGGCGATCAATGCCCCGGCTGGCAATAATAGCATCATCAATTTCTTTGGTATAAATCTGATCGAAACCTCTAGTATTCGCTCCCCCACCGTAAGCCGGGCCAATGTATATTCCATCAGAATAATTTCCAGATGGAAGCGATACCGCCTGTGTAGCATATTCACCGGTAATATTAAGAAAGCCTTTTGCGCCCAACTTAAGACCAACATTGGCATTTGTTCTGGTGGTTAATCCGTCACCCCTCCGGCGGATACTTTCAATCGTACTTGCGGTAATTTCACCCGGATTGCTTTTTAATACTACATTAATTACACCTGCAATGGCATCTGATCCATATTGTGCCGCCGCACCATCTCTTAAAATCTCAATATGGTCTATTGCACCTACCGGAATGGCATTCAGATCGTATCCGGTAGCACCATTTCCCAAACCACCCCAACTGATGTTCGAACTTTTATGTCTTCTCTTACCATTTACCAAAACCAACACCTGATCTACCCCCAAACCTTTCAGCTGTACAGTAGAGGTAGCTGATGCCGCATCGCCACCACCGGAAACAGATGAGTGGAAAGATGGCGATACATACTGAAGCAATTGCGTTACACTGGCCTGTGGAGAGTTTTGTTGAAGTGTTTTTAAATCAATCACATCAACAGGAACAGGTGAATTCAGTTTTGTCCGGTTGGCATTCCGTGAGCCAACAATCTGCAGTTCACTCAAGGTATTGTCAGCCAGTTCGAGCGAAACGTTCAATTTCGGAAATGATCCAATTTCGATGGTAGCGGTTTTATAACCGATATAAGAAACCTCGATAAATCGCCCGTTCTTGGTAGAAATCTTAAATGCACCGTCTTTATCGGTAACGGTAGAACCATCCAATCCCTTAATCTTTACTGACACACCGGGCAATGGCGATTTGTCTTCTGCAGAAACAACCACCCCCGTGATAATTTTTTGCTGGGCAGATAATTTTGAATAAACTGTAGTTAACAGCAATATTAAAAGTAGTTTTATCTTCATTTTATTTATTTTGGAATAGACATGCCAATGGCCACCCACCTTATTCTTAGTGGAAAAAATGTGTTAAAAATTAAGTTTTAAAGGTTTTTGATTGGGCTATGCCTATTTAATCATTTTTGTTTGTGAAATCTATCATCGGTTAGCGACAGTAAAAAGGCTTCAATATCGTTTATTTCGGTTTCGCTCAATCCCAATGGTTTACTTAGGGAAAGGTCTCTGTTTTTGCCGTTTTTAATTACCGCATCGGGGTTATTGTAATATTGGATCACTTCTTTTAACGTTTTAAACATCCCGTTGTGCATGTATGGGGCCGTTAGGCCAACATTTCTTAAACCAGGAATTTTAAAATGACCTCTATGCTCAGGGTTGTGCGTTACCTCAAATCTACCCTGATCTTTTAGCTCTAATTCGTTAAATAAGCCAATTCCTTTAAAACGATCGGCGGTAAAATCTTCGCCAGAATGGCAATTGTTACAGTTGGCCTTTCCGATAAACAACATCCTGCCTCGCTTTGCATTTTCGGATATGGCTTTATCATCACCATTAATATACCGATCGTAAGGGCTGTTTGCGGTTTCTAATGTTCTTTCGAAAGAAGCAATAGCCAGTAGCAAATTCTTTTGTGTAGGCGGCGAATTAAAAATCTTCTGGAATAAGGCTGCATAATCCTTGTCTTTTTGCAAGCGATCAATGGCATCGGCAATGGGCAGGTTCATTTCTACCGGATTGATGATGGGCTGCAAGGCCTGATCTTCCAATGAAGTAGCTCTGCCATCCCAAAAGAGGCTTGGCCTGCCAGAAAGATTGGTTACTGATGGCGAATTACGCGTTCCTTTCGTTCCCCCTACGCCTAAACTTACTGCGCTAGTATCTGCAAAAGCAAACTCCGGTTTATGGCAGGAGGCGCAACTAATGCTTTTGTCTTTAGAAAGGATCGGATCAAAAAACAGTTTTTCACCTAAACGTTCCTTGCTGTTAATTACAGTGGGATCGTCTGCACCAAATCCGGCCATCACTATCACTAATGTGATAAGACTTAGGGGAATTATGAGTTTGCTTCTTTTCATTGGTTTATTGGGTAATATCGAATCGTCATGCTAAAGAGTGTCGTCATCTTGACCGGAGCATCGCGGAGTGGAGATCTATTTCAAATAATATTGACTGTCATTCTGAACGCAGTGAAGAATCCCTAGCCGATGAAACACGGAACCTAACGAAACACAGAAATCAATACATGTTCGATAAAAGATTCTTCGTTGCACTCAGAATGACAACCAGATTTAGCCAGCGGAAGGGAGAATAAACTTCCTCCCTTTCTCCGCTAACCTTAACAAGAGAGATTTTAATTATTCGCTACAAGCTGTACATTCAGCTCAAAATCATCGTAAATAGCTTTATCGCCCAGGCTTTCGAAAAAACTCTTAGACCTGAATTTGATATCATACCTGGTTCTATCGACCGTAATTTTTGCATTGGCAATTACTTTATTACCATCTTGTTTAACTGTTGCCGGAAAACTGATTTCATTCGTAATGCCTTTAATAGTGAGCTTTCCTTTAACATCATAAGTTCCTGCACCCGTACTTTGCACCGATGTGATGTTGAAAGTGGCTTTACCAAATTTTTCTACCGCAAAAAAATCGTCGCTTTTTAAGTGTCCCAATAGCTTTGCATTGGTTTCTTTATCGGTAAGATCGGTAACTGTAATGGTTTTGGTATCGAGTTCGAAACTACCGCCTTTTAGTACTTTATTATCTAAAGCCAGCGATCCGGAAGTTACATTGATGGTGCCTGAATGTTCTCCAGTTACCTTTTTAGCTAGCCAGGTGAGTTTGCTTTGTTCAGGGCTTACTTTATAGTTTACCAGTTTCGTTGATATGACTTCGGTAGCTACCTTTAGTTTAGGCTTAGGTCCGTTTAAAGCTGTGAAAGATGAAGCTACAACTGTGGTAGCAATAAGTGCAATCGTTTTATACTGTAACATGATATATATGGTATTTAATTTAGGTGGTTTAGCTATTTTCCATTGGATTGTGCCTCAAAATAGGCTGCTGAGGGTACTGGTTCTGCAATTAATTCATCCAGAACTTTATTGAATTTTTTCTCGTAATCATCGTAATATTTACCTGTAACGGTTCCGGTATAACCCGTATATATTTCGCGTACTTCTCCTTTTCTATCGATAATAATGGTGGTTGGATAAGCGATGAATTTGTTCAATGCCGGAAGTTTATCTGCAACCAATCTTTTATCGGCCAATCCGCCGAATAGGATATCGTATTTAATGTTGTACTTATCGCGAAGTTTACCAAGTGTATATTTCCCATATTCAAGATCATCTTTTTGCTCGAAACCAATAGCAATGGCTTCTACACCTCTTTTACTGTTCTTATTGAACCAGGGTGAAAGGAATACAGTTTGATCAGTACAGTTTGGGCACCAGGTACCCACCAGTTCTACAATTACAACCTTGCCTTTATATTTATCATCAGTTAATGAGACAGGCTTCCCATTCAGATCAGGAAAAGTAAAAGCAAGTTTTTTAACGCCTTCCTTTAAATGTGTTAGTTTATAAGGATCTGGCAATTCTGCCTGACTGTCTTTTACACCGGTAAACTTTAAGTTATCGTAAATGCCCTGGCTAATTTCGCCTGAAAGTGTGCCGTCTTCGTTAATGGTGCCCCTATAAATTTTAGGACTTGGTCCGCTAAAACCAGAAAGTACAAACTGATTTCCCTGTACGGTACCTTCCAGCTCACGGCTATCGCCAGTTACCTGCATAATTACACCAGTAAGTTTATTTCCTTCTTGTTTTAATATGGCAACTTTGTTTGGAACGGCTTCTTTGGAAAAACCCTTAAACTCCCATTTACCAGTTAAGTTGGCAACAGGCGCAACATCTTTTCCCGGCTCAACAAAACGATAAGATTTACCTTGCTCTGCAGTAAAGGGCAAAGCATTGCCCTGCAAACCCGGCACCAGGCTTCTATATTCACCAGATATCCGGCCATCGCTTTCTATTTTGGCCACCAAAGCTGCATCGTAAGTATTCATTTTGATAAAGAGTGAATCCTGCCCCAAATATTTGATGTGGAAATCGTCTCTCCGTGTGCCGTTTAGCAGTGTAAAGGTGGCATGCGCTGCATCTTTACCTTTCAGTTCGAAATTAAAAGGCACTTCTGTTTCGGCAACTTTAAAAACACCACGCCAAATTCCTTCTTTTATAAATTTTTTGGTCGTTTTTGGCTCTTCATTTACCTTATCTACAGCAAAGGCTGTTGTAGAAATGAGCGATACCAGAACCAGCGCCTGCATTTTAGCCATGTAGTTTTTCATATTATAAAGTTTTAAGTGTAGGTTAAAATATGGGATGCAATACGATGCAGCCCCATATTTAGTTTAGTTGGTTTGGTTTATTTACTTTTTAGTGTTTCTGCTGAAGCCAGTTTTTCGGGTACAGGTTCTGCGATCAGCTCGTCGAGCACTTTATTGAATTTGGTTTCGTAATCGTTAAAATATTTTCCAGTTACCGTTCCGGTGTAACCAGTATAAATTTCCCTTACATTGCCTTTTCTATCGATAATGATGGTTGTTGGAAAAGCAATGAATTTATTTAGCGCAGGTAGTTTTTCGGCCACTACTCTTTTATCGGCAATGCCACCAAACAGGATATCGTAAGTGATGCCATATTTCTCTTTCAGTTTGCCTAAAGTGTATTTGGCATATTCAAGATCATCTTTTTGCTCGAAACCAATTGCAATGGCTTCTACCCCGCGTTTTTGGTTCTTTTTAAACCATGGCGAAAGAAAAACAGTTTGATCGGTGCAGTTAGGACACCAGGTACCGATCGTCTCAATAATTACGACCTTACCTTTATATTTATCGTCGGTTAAGGAAACATTTTTTCCTGTTAAATCTGGAAAGGTAAAATCAAGTTTTTTATAACCTTCTTTAAGAAAAGTAAGTTTGTAAGGATCAGGAAGCTCGGCATTTTCGTTGCGCTGGCCATCAAATTTCAGGTTTTTATATATCCCAAAGCCCTGCTCTCCGGTAATGCTATTATCGTCATTTATTTTTCCTTTCACAATAAAAGGACTTGGTCCGGTAAAACCAGATAATTCAAATTCATCGCCCTGTACGGTGCCTTCCAGTTCCCTGGTATCGCCAACCACGGTCATAATTACTCCGGTAAGTTTATTTCCATTCTGCTTTAATAAAGCAATGGAGGCTGGTACGGCTTCTTTGGTGTAGGTTTTGATTTCCCACTTGCCAGAGATATTGTGTTTTGGAGCAATATCTTTTCCAGGTGCTACAAAGCGGTAATTTTTTCCATGCTCTGCCACAAAAGGAAGTGAATTACCCCTGAAACCAGGTACCAGGCTGCGGTATTCACCTGATAATGTTCCATCGGTTTCTATTTTTGCCACCAAAGCAGCATCGTAAGTATTCATTTTTACATAGATGGAATCGTCACCACGCCTCTCTACATGGAAATCATCACGTCTGGAACCATTAATTAAGGTTAAGATACCCGTTTGAGGGCTTTTACCTTTCAATTCGAAATTAAAGGGCACTTTTGATTCGCTTACACTAAACTCACCCCTCCAAATCCCTTCTTTTGGGAATGGTTTTGCCACCCTGGCAGATGCAATACCTCCCAATAACAGGACTGAGGTGGTTAAGCATGCAATTCTTGAGGAAATTTTCATTTTCATAATCATCATTATTAGTTAAACACTATCGTTTTAGAGTTTTTAATAACAAGGCATAATTTTTCCCACAGAAAACCATATAGCATGGATACAGGCTGTTTAAGCAACTGTTATGCTTTTAATGAAATCCCTAACAGGAAACGTGAGTTTACTTGTTATTGGTTAATTTATAATCTATTGCTAGATCAGTTTGAGCACTTTTTCCTATGGAAAGTTGCTAGAAGTTCAACGAGTACTGACTCTCCCTTCTTCTGTATAAATCAACTAATTAATGGTGGTGAATTAATTAGAGTAATAACCTAAACTAGTGGTGGTGATTAGTTAGGCGGTTCCTGATACCCCGGCAACTTATTGACTGAAATACATGACCACCATAATATTCTATCAAAAGGCCCCGGGGTACCAGGATTTTTAAATAAGAATATCTGAATGAAAACCTTTATCAGGTGATCCGTATCTTAGCTTATATTAGCGGCAACAGCAGTTATATTGATCTGAATAATTGATCAGAAAATATGGCCGAGGTTGTCTGCGGAGTTTCATATTGAACGTAAATTTGCTAGTGAACTATTATATTTTTTTGTAAAAGTATAAACTTTGATTAATTTAAACAAGTATTCCTATAGATTTTATAGACTTTATCTGTAAATAATTGATTTACAGATATATAATTTGCAATCATTAATTTAGGCAAGGCGTTTGTTATTCTGAATGCAGTGAAGAACCCGGAGGCTCTGCGAAGCAAATCTTTAATTATTAAGAATACTAAAGTCAACTGTAAGATCCGTCGTTGCACTCAGGATGACAAATTGCGAGCGATTGTGTTTTATTGTCAACCTGTCCCATCTTCCATTTTTTACCACAGAGGTCATAAAGAGAAAAACACGAAGAGCATGGAGCCTTTTCATTCCATCATTCATTTTACATTTTCCACCCTTTACCATAAAGGGCACTAAGGGAAGGCGCAAAGCTGCTATCATTCTGAACGCAGTGAAGAACCCAGAGGCTCTGCGAAGCAAATCTTTTATTTTAAAAAAAGTTAACAGCTAAAAGATCCTTAGTTGCACTCAGGATGACAAATTGCGAGCGATTGTGTTTTATTGTCAACCTGTCCCATCTTCCATTTTTTACCACAGAGGTCATAAAGAGAAAAACACGAAGAGCATGGAGCCTTTTCATTCCATCATTCATTTTACATTTTCCACCCTTTACTATAAAGGGCACTAATGGAAGGCGCAAAGCTGCTGTCATTCTGAACGCAGTGAAGAACCCAGAGGCTCTGCGAAGCAAATCTTTTATTTTAAAAAAAGTTAACAGCTAAAAGATCCTTAGTTGCACTCAGGATGACAAATTGAGAATGCGATCGTCATCCTGATCTGATAGTTATAGGATTTTTTCAGGATCTATCTACAATTTATTTCACATATAAACAACTAAAAATCAACAAATTAAATGATTAAAAAGGTTTTAATAATTACAAAATCCAAATTTAACTACTATTTCTATAGAATTCATAGTAATTAATTTATACTTTTGTTGAATCTTCTTCAAAATTGAATCTAAAGCTGTTTGAAAAGATCATATAGTCATGTGGCCGAGTGGTTAGGTAAAGGTCTGCAAAACCTAGTACGGCGGTTCGATTCCGTCCATGACGTCTAATACTACTTATCAAGAAAGACGTAGGGAATGGCCCTTTGATGTCTTAGAAACCTGTTGATTAACAAGGTGCTAATTCCTTTTGCAATGGCAGAGAAGATGAGTTTGAAAGCAGCCCCCTTTACTGTTTTCGGCGAATGATCAATGGCTATTCCTTCTAAAATTGGTAACCTAAAACTAATAATATGTCAGTTTATTTTGATTACCCATCCATCAGGGATTTTTTCGAGATCCACGGAAACACTTCCTGCGAAAAATTAGATGATTATGAACATTGTAAGGCTGAATCAGACCGGCTTTATGATGAACAACTAAAGGAAAGTGAAGAAGAAGCTCCAATAGAAAATCAACATAAAACAGACACCTGAGCTAAAGCAAAAGCTCTTTCATATATAAAAACCTAAAATGCATTCAATACCACCTACATTTTCAATACCGACTAAAAGCTTACTTTTTATCGTTTTAACATTTTTTCTTTTTGCAACACAAAGCCAGGCACAATCAAAAGACCCCTCCCCCATTAGTTTTCCTACGCCGAAAAATATAGATCACATGCTGTTTTACCTGCAACGCGATCCGAATACGAATACACTTATTTATGCGCTAAACCTGAAAGAAAATGGAACGCTTAAGACTGATAATCCCATTGAAGTATATTGGATCCGTTATGGAGAGAAAGGACAAAAGAAAGATCTTGGTTATATCCAGCGAAAATTTGCTTATGGCATTGATACCAAAAAACTGGCAACAGATAAATATGAATTCCGGTTTGTATCGCACAAAAAACTGCCTTTTTATTTACAGCGCTCCAGCGATAAAAGCTATCATGTTACGGTAATGATAAACAACCACCTGATCAGGGTTACAAGATTGTTTATCAGAATACAGGGCGGAAGTTTCTGGCTCCCAAACGTAAAATATGCAGAAGTTGAAGGGATTGATGAAGCATCGGGTAAACCGATTGTGGAACGGATAAATGTGAAATAAGCCTTTGACTCCGCTATCAATGACAGATTTAAAAAATCGCCGTCATTTCGACTGAAGCGCAGCGAAATGGAGAAATCTATGCTATTGGAAAATAGATTTCTCCGCTACGGTCGAAATGACGACTTTAAGATGAAGCATTGCTGCATGTTCGCCCGCAATGAAAATCTATTGCGAAAGCAAAACGACCTTACTATTTCGGCTCTTTTTTATTGTCTACCGCCGTACTAAATGTTTTATTAAACTCGCCTTTTATCCATTGTACTTTTCCAATGTCACGCATATCAGGTGCAATAATATAATTCCCGGTTTCACTATCAACGATAACCACCATACTCCCCGCATTTACTTCGGTGCGGTACCTTCCTCCGGTCTGATCCTGTGCATTTTTAAAGCTGATGACTGTGAACATTAAGCCAGCGCCCAAAAATCCCAACAAAAGGGATTTTGTGTCTAATGTGATTTTCATATTCTTAAGATTTATTTGTGTGTAAAATCAAGGTAAGAAATTTGAAGCTTACATTTTCATTCTATCAGAAATATTGCAATATGGGTAAGGTTAAAATTGAAACATCAGATATACCAATGCTGCTGCTATCAGTATACTAATCAATAGTTTGATCAAAATACTTTTATGCGAACTTGATTTATTTATTGAATGATCAGAAATGATATTTTTAATGTCCGTATCTCTGCTTCGCTGTGCAGTATTGCTACCTACTTTGTACTGCATCAGCTTTTCGACATAATCTTTGCTTTCGGCCAAACCTGCGCCTGTAGCATCTTTATAATGTTTAATGGCACTTAACTTATTGCCCTGACTTAAAATAACCCATATCTCCGCATTCAGATCTGCCGGATTGGTTACAGGTTGCTGTACTCCTTCTTCCAGAGCGTCTACATAATCTTTGGCTTCTTTTAAACCGCAGCCACTGTGATCTTTAACTACCTTAACAGCCGCTACCTTTTGGTTGCGTGAGATAAACAACAGCGCTTGTTGCTTTGCTTCGGGGCTAACATTAATCATAACTTTAAGCTAGCAAAATATGAACCAATTATGGAAATGCCTTGCTATATAAAGATTACCACTCAAAAATTATTTTTATAGGCAGATGAAAACTGATCAGTGCTTTGAAATGATGGCGAAAACGATTCCAAGTATAAGGGTGAATAAGTTATACGATACCGGAACAAGGATACTTCTTAAAATCAAGGCTGTTTTGCTATAGTTAAAAGCTGAAAAAAACTGGTAATAAAACCAGATGCTATAAAAAAGCCCTAAAAACAAAACCACGCCATAAAGAAAAACAATCAATTTGCTATCGGTGTAAAAAATGGTAACCACCGAAATAAGCAGGCCCATAACCAGTTCTACAATAACACGGTTTGAATTTAGCACCAGGTGTTCGGAATAATTAAGCTTCGCTTTCCTGAACCATAAAAAAGATAATAAGGAATAAAATGGAATGGCTACGATCAATATCAGCTTTGGGTGTTCGGAGATAAATTTTTCAGTACTACTCATGGCGGCCTTGCCTCCCTGCGGCATCAGATCAGATATATTACCGTGGGTGAACGGTGCAATAAGACTTGATGCCGTCAAGATAAGCAGGATGAGCGTAACAAAACTAAAATACGGAACCCTTTTGCCCTGGATAAACTCTCGCACACTATGGCCAGGGCGAGTAAATAGCGCTTTAAGGGTAAATAAAATACCTTTATCAACATGCCATATACCATGAACAAAATCGTGGGCCAGGAAATGTTTGATGGAATAACGGTGCGTAGAAGATTTTTGCCCACAGTTAGGGCAGAAATTCTGCGTTACCGGAGCGGTACAATTCAGGCAATCGGATGACATTGAACTTTTTATTTTGAATTGCGGTTTTTAATTTCAGTCTTAATCTGGCCAAGGCTAATAAACGCTGGTAACAAAGCCAGCATACAGGATATGGGAATAGCTGCCAGAACTTTCGGCGTTTTAGTTGTAATAACAAGATAAATTAAAATAAGAAATGCGGCAAGCATTACCAAACCAAGCCCGATTAATGCACCCTTTATGCTCTGTTTTTTCTTGTATAATTCTTCGTTAGATAATTCGGTAAGTGGAATTACTTTCTTCATATTGTTGATTGTCTGGTTAATGGTCTGTGGCCACAATGTTGAGATACATAATATGGCCGAACAAATATACAATATATCACCAATCGGTGATAAAAATATTTAAAATTGATTGTGTAATTTTCCCCGGCGATATTTTGCATCAAAATGGAACAGAAAAAAGAAGTTAAACCGTTAAGGAATAAAGAAAAAAGCAAACAGAAGTTCTTAGATGCAGTAGAGAAAATACTCCATACAAAAGGCTTTTCAGGACTGAAGGTTAACGATATTGCACGTACGGCAGGCTTGGATAAAAAATTGATCTATAACTATTTTGGAGGAAAAGACGAACTCATTGATGAATATATCCGTTCACAGGATTTCTGGAGCAACGTAAAAGATGAGTCGGGAGGCCTTGTTGTGAGCGATGGCGGGAAAACATTCGCAAAAGCAATGCTTCTCTCTCAATTTGATTACGTTTTCAAAAATAAGGATTTACAGAAAATCCTGCTTTGGGGACTAGTAGAGAACCGCAAATCATTAAAAAAACTCGCAAACGACCGTGAAGAAAATGGTGCACGCTTATTTGAAAGTATCACAGATCCACATTTCAAGGAAAATGCCAAAAGATACAGGGCCATTATTGCATTGCTGATTTCGGGGATTTACTACCTGGACATTTACGCCACAACAAACGACTGCACTTTCTGTGGATTGGACCTAAAAACCACAGAAGGAAGATCGGAAATTGAAGATGCCCTGAGTTTTCTGATTGATAAGACTTATGAATAATCGAATTTTAATCGACTGCATTTTCCAATATAAACTTATTCTACTCTTTACTCTAAACAGTTTCCATTAGCCCGCAATAAATAATTATCATTGTCTTTTCCGCAGAACTTTATTGTTGAAGGTCTTTCCGGGGCACTTCAATCATTCCTTTTTTTTCATCTTATCAACGATCAGGATCTGATCGTTGGCCATAAATATTGTCCTTCGCATCTACAGCCAAACCCAAATCGCCTCATTCAACAAAACATTTAATGTTTGAGAAAGTACCGTTAATAGCTACATCCATTTTAAACAATGTTTTATATCATTTTCAGTTATAACTTATTTCCAATTTTAGTAGATAATCCATCTCTTATGGTGAGCTTAATTTTTCCTTTTTCATCAGTAGCAAAAATCAATATCATGTTAGAATCCAAGGCAAAAAATCTGTTATTGGTTTCTGCAAATATTCTTATGGGGGTAAGTATTGCTTCCGGTTAAATACAACTTACTGCCCGAAATCTGTACAGAGGTATCCGATATATCATATTTTCCCACATACTGCTGAAGAATTTCTTTTGGCACTGTAATTTCCAGTTTAGGCTTTGGTAGTGTGTAAGGTTTATCGTTAAGTATTGCGATAATTTTAGAAGCTATCGATTCAATAGTGGTGCTGGTTTGGTTGTTTAGCATAATAATACAGATATCATCCCCTGGTATCCTGCCAAAATAACTGGTAGCCCCATCCAGATTGCCGGAATGATATCCAATCCTTTTGCCGTAAAGTGAGTCGATAAACCAACCAAAACCATAATCCCCTTTTATTGAGGTATAACTTTGCGCAAGGCTTTGGGCAGAAATTATCTTATTGTTCTTTAGTCCTGCATAGAATTTATGCAGGTCATCCACACAGCTGTATAATCCACCAGAAGCATAAGTCCAACTGTAATCCCAGGTCTTTACAGTAACAAAACGGCTGGGAGAAAGGTAATCATAGCCAATGGTCTTATTCCTGCTTTTTAATGAAGCAAAATCATAGCCACTATTTTTCATCTTCAAAGGATCAAAAATCAGGCGTTTTACCGCTTCTTCGTAAGACATGCGGGTTATTTTTTCTATGATCATGCCGAGGAAGATCATATCCGGAATTACTGTAAGAAAATACTGTACCTGGTGCAAAATCAAGTGGCTGGCTGGAAAAATAAGAAATTAATTCTTCCTGACTCGTTTTCATACCAGCGAAAATTTTCCCGCGCAGGACCGAGTCTCTAAGCACCTCGCGGATTCCTGACGTATGGTTGAGTAAATTTGCAACAGTGATACCTGAATCGGGATGGATTCCTGGGAAATAAATACTTATCGGTGTATCGGGAGAAAGTTTTTTTTCTTCAATCAGTTTCAGTATTAACACTGCAGTAAAGCTCTTGGTTAATGAGGCGAGCTGGAATATTTCCTTCCCAGCACATTTACTGTTTGCTTCTACATCACGAAAACCATAAGCACCCCTGAAAACGATTTTTCCCGCTTTGGTAATCAAAACATTTCCATTGAACTTATTTAGGCTTACATAGGTCCTGATTAAACTATCGATACTTTTATTATAGGGCTGCGCATAAACGCATACCGAAATGAAAGAAAGTAAAACAGCAACAGAGATAATTTTCATAAAAAATACCTATTGTTAATAAGTATGGTTTTTATACATGGTGATAATCTGTAAGTCTTAATCACTATTTCTGAGTGTATATGAGGTGCTGGTAAAAATAATTAAATTATTAAGATTTCAAAATGACGCAGGCTACAGGAAATATCTTTTCAAAAGGGAAACTTGAACAAATTTTCCGGGTAACGTGAGTAGTATCGTGTAAAAAGCTTAAAGATAGCAGTTATCACAGCGTTTTACGAAACTCAAAGTTGGTTTGTAGAGAAAATTTATTTTTTCGCTACGATTTTTATATCGAATTCAATGGAATCAGAAATCGTTTGATTAGCCAAAATATCATAGAACTTTGCAGATTTATAACTGACATCCCATTTAGATCGATCAATGATGAGCTTGCCATTCGCTTTGACAATTTCGTTATTAACTTCCATTTTAACCGGAAAAGCAACCGGATGTGTGATACCTTTAATGGTTAGTTTTCCGGTAACGTTTTTATTTGCATCATTTATTGACACAACTTTAGTAATTGCAATTGTAGAAAACGGGAATTTTTCAACGTCAAAAAAATCTGGATTTTTTAAATGCTTAATAAGGTTATTATCATGCGCATGCCTCTCATCTTCAATTGTATTCATGTCTACTTCAACCGTACCGCCCAAAAGTTGACTGTTTTCGATCATCAATTCTCCTTTTGATATATGAACGTAACCTTTATGAGGATTAACACCTTTTAACGAAGATCCTTTCCACGTTACAACACTTTCTTTCTCATCTATTATAATGTATTTTTCATTCCCAATATGTAAGGATAAGGCGCTTGCCGGTGCATTACTTTTGTTTTCATTTTTTACACCTCCACAGCAACTGAAGAACAAAGAAGTAATAATTAAAATGAAGTATTTAATTGATAGTTTGCTGTTCATGATTAGAAGTTCTTTTGATTGATAATTGTTATTAAATTAGCCTATGCAATTATTGTTGCCCGGCTGCGCTCTTAAAGTCTTTAATGATTTTTCCATCATAACGATATACTCCATTTAAAGAGCCAAACCAGATATGTCCATCCTTTGCTTCCAAAATCCCACAAAGCATTTTATTTATTGAAATGATTTTAGTAATGCCGGGCTTTTCCCTGTACAATGACTTTTGATCATATCGGAGAAATTCCCAAGCGCCAACACCATTTGGGTTTGAGCTACCTGTAGTCCAGATATTTCCATTTCTATCTTCTATTATTGCTGAAACACCTCTCTGCGCTACCTTAATAAAGTTACTGCCATCATAGCGCCAAAGGCCATTTGAAACAAACACAGTATCACCCTTTTTATCATTGATTATTGATGCACCAAACCAAATATTGCCTTTTCTATCTTCTGTTATGCCCCAAACGTTGTTAAACGCTTTGCCATCTTTGTTTTTTAAAACAGTAAATGTTTTTCCATCATAAAAACAGGCCTCACCCCTCGTACCAAACCATAATTTCCCGGTTTTGTCTTCAACAATGGTATTAATTGAGTTATTGGAGAGTCCATCTCTGGTAGTAAAATTCCGAAAAGATTCCCCATCATAACGACTTACTCCACCTCCAGTACCAAACCAGATAATACCAGTTTTATCTTCACAAATAGACATAACAGCATTATTGGCAAGGCCCTCCTTTACGGTAAAATGCTGAAAGGTTTTCCCATTATACCGATAAACACCTGAATCGGTAGAAGAAAACCAAAGGATTCCTCGTCGATCCTCGAGTACATCCCAGAATCTACGCGGACCTATTTTGCTGGTAAGATTGGTAAACCACTTGCCATCGTATTGGAGAACCCCACCTCTTGATGCAGCAATCAAAACGGTACCATTCCTGCCTTTTTTTATATTGCGAACCATTGTGCTGGGTCCATAAGAAGTTATGGTGTCTTTGATAGTGTAATCAATATTATCTTTATGTAATTTAATTTGCTTTGGTCTGCAGGAAATGTGACAAATTAGCATTAGGAACAAAGGATATAAGTACCTGCATTTCGGAATCTTTTTATCTTCCATAATTGTATCAAGTTTGGTTCAGCAAAATTACTTTGATATTTTTCGGCTTTAGACATCTGGATTGTAAATAAAAATGTAAACTTTGTAAATAAAAACCTGACACTATGCTTGATAGCCGAAATCGCTTCTCCGGGAATGGTAAATACCTATTGGGATTCATGTTAGTTTTGTTTAGCTCAGTCATCTGTGCAGCTTTCAGTATAAACGGCAGTGAGGACTTTGATTTCGAAAGAAGAGAAGTTTTGCTCCGCCGGATCGGGCATGAACTACTTTTACTGTCAGGCGACAGTACATCAAGGGTGCTCCCGATAAAAAAGATTGCTGAAAATGAGTATCAGATCAGATTTGAGAAGGAGTTTACTTTCGACCCCATCTTCCTGGTGAATACCACTAAACGTTTATTGGCCAAAGACCCGCTGGTGAATGATTATGTCGTTAAAGTTTTGAACGCTAGCGACGGTAGCGTAGCCTATGGGTACGCGATATCCAAAAATAAAAAAGATGAAATTATAGCATGCGTAGGAAGAAAACAGCCAAGAGCACATTACATGATCAACATTAAATTGAAACCGGCAGGCATAAATACCGTAAAGAATGGATATCTTCTGGGCAGCCTGCCATTTTTAGCGTTTGTTGGTTTTATTTTCTTCAGATCTGTTAAGCCAGGAAGAGCTTTACCCAATGATGATCAGCATAAAGACATGATTACATTGGGTTCAGTTCTGTTTGATACGAAAAATCGTAAGCTCAACATCAATGAAAAGGTGATAGAGCTAACCGGAACTGAAACCCGATTACTACTCATCTTCGCGCGGTCTCCTAATGAAACCGTAGAGAGAAGCCGGCTGCAAAAAGAAATATGGGAAGACGAAGGTGTTATTGTAGGGCGTAGTCTGGATATGTTTATATCAAAACTTAGAAAAAAACTGGAGCTTGATCCAACTATCAACATTGTTGTTATACGGTCTAGAGGTTATAGGCTTGAAATTAATGCTTAAACAGTCCTCCTGCTCCGAATTGAGCTTATTGAATTCGATTTGGCACTTGTAAGAATGCCCTTATAAATTTAGTAATGAGGTCATAAAATCCTGCACTTTAAATCTATTTTAGTCTCTTTTCCGGGTAATATTAATTGTCGTTATTCATCAAAACTGATCAATGCTTTGATCAGAGATTCATTTTCGTGGAGCAACTGATTAAACTTTTCTTTTACCTCTGTAAAAGGAACACTGTGCGTAATAAAATCCATAGGGTTAATCAATCCTTTTCTGATACAATCAATTACATAAGCAAAATCATGCGACAGGGCATTTCTACTGCTCATCAGTACAGCTTCACGCTTATGAAACTCAGGATGTACAACCTCAATTGTACCTTTTTGAAGGCCTATCATAATAAATTTACCGGTATGAGCCAAAAATTTAAAGGCATTGTTAATGGCGTTTAAGTTTCCGGTACAATCAATTACCACCTTCGCCATTTCTCCACTGGTAATTTTGGATAGCTGCTCTAAAGCATCTGTTTTTAATGGATTTATGGTGTTCGTAATGCCAAAAAGCTCACTGCAAAAAGATAACCTGTTATCATTTACATCAATAACAATAACTTCCGCTCCACTTATTTTAGCAAAAGCGATAGTGCCCAAACCAATTGGCCCGGCGCCGAGTATAACCACATGATCTCCTTTATTCAACTGTGCCAGGCTAACGCCATGTGCACCAATAGCCAAGGGTTCTACCAATGCCAGTTCATCTACAGTTAATCCTTCCCCACTAACAATTGCAGATGCAGGAACCGTGATATACTCCTGCATGGCACCATCAATATGAACGCCGAAGACTTTTATGCTTACACAACAATTTGTTCTGCCCCTCCGGCAAGCAATGCAGGTTCCACAATAAAAATATGGGCTGATGGTAACCAGATCTCCAGTGTTAAAGTTTGCTCCTGCCCCAGCCTCTACCACTTCAGCAGCAATTTCGTGGCCGAGGATTCTTGGGTATTCGAAAAATGGTTGTGTTCCTTCAAATGCGTGATAATCGGTACCGCAAATCCCCAGTCTTCTCATCTTGAGCAATACCATACCATCTTCAACCAATGGCATTTCTTTATTAATATAACTAAATTCTCCTGGTGTATTACAAATTAATGCTTTCATCGTTATTTTAAAAATTCAATCAATCCCTGCGTTTTCATTTCCTGCCAAAACCCGGCAGGAATTTCTTTTTGGGCCAGTGCAGCATTAATAGCCACTTTCTCTGGCCGTGTGGTATTTAAGGCGATACTTTTTACTCCTGGAAAACCCGCAGAAAAACTGAAACAGGCCTCGGCAGGAAGTACCTCAAACTTTTTACAAACCTCGTAAAATTTATCCCTCCAATCCAAAAGTGATTTTCCCGTTAAACTATCCGCTTCAACCGGCTGGTAATTATAAAAATCCCCACCCGTTAAAAAGCCGCCGTTAAATATGGCCGAGTTAATTACTTTAATATTTTTTTGGTTAAGCTCATTTATAAATGCAATCAGATCAGGAGGGTGCGATTTTATGGTCAAACTATTGGCAATCATTACCCAGTCGAGCTTAACGTCTGCCACTATTGCCCGGATGATTTTCCAATCTTTTGCACCAACCCCAATGGAAGAAACTAAACCAGCAGTTTTTAGTTCAGCCAATGCCATGTAGGCATCAATGATTTGCTGGTAACGTTCTTTATAATCTTCCTCACTATGGCTTGCAAAAAGATATTCATCAGGGTCATGTACCGATACCATCTGCGCCTGGTAATTGCCCAGCAGCTCATTACCTTGTTCAAAACACTTTAATATCCCATCATAACTGATCATCTGCACCGCATCATGTTCAATATCCTTCCAGATACCTGCCTCGAATGTGGGCTCGGGCGTTAAAAGCGGTATTCTGTACCAGCCCAGTTTATTACTGATTACTACCTGCTGAGGATCCACCTTTAAATCTGCCAAACAATTCCCCAGCGATTCTAATGCGAGGCCTGCGCCATATTTTCCTGCAGAATCAAAAAATGCAACCGGTTTTGATGAGGCTACGCATGCTTTTACCACTTCCAGTTTAACGCCATAATCTACCGCCTGATAGAGATTCCCCAAACTACTGGTTCCAAAAATAACCGGAGGCAGGCTTTGGGCCGGTTCTTGCTGTTTATTATCGCTAACCATTTAACTGGAATATGTTTTTCATTAATACCCACTTTTCTCCTGGTTTTGCAAAGGGCAGCGCTTGCTGATATTTCCACATCAGCGTTTCCCATTCCTCTACCTTAGGATTGGAAGCATCCATAAGTGCCTTTTTTTCGAAACTGAAATCGTCTTCTGTTTCCATCACCATAAACAAGCGGTTAGAAATACGGTAGATTTCCATATCCAATATGCCCGAATCGATTATGCTACGTTTAATTTCAGGCCACCCATTAACATGGTAAGCCTCATACTCTGCAATAAGTTTTTCATCATCAACAAGATCGAGAGCCAAACAGTATCTATTCATTTTTAATTATAAAATTTCATTAGGTTGATTAATGATGTCTTTTCTGGTAATTTTTTGCCCCATTAAGCCAAAAAGCATAATAATAACAAAACAAACCAACGGCACATAATATCCATTTTGAATATTGCCTGTTCCATCACTCAAATATCCAAAAAAACGTGGAAGTATTGCACCACCCACAATTGACATAATAATTAAACTACTTCCCAGTTCCGTATCCTCTTTAAGATCTTTAATGCCCAGAGAGAAAATAGTAGGAAACATGACCGACATAAAAAAGCAGATGCCAATAACAGCATACACCGTTGTCATACCAGAAGCCATTATAGCAACAAAGCAGAGCAGTGCGCTGATAAAGGCATAGGTAACCAGTAAATATTGGCCCTTAAAAAAACGCATCAGGAATGTGGTAAAAAAGCGTCCTATCAGAAACGCGAAACCACATACACCTAAGTAATAAGTTGCTTCTTTATCGGTAATACCTGCCGATTTGGTTGCATAAAGAATAAACAAGCTAAATACAGATACCTGGGCACCAACATAAAAAAACTGTGCAGCTATTGCCCATGATAAATGTTTATGTTTAAAAACTTGCCAAAAACTTTGTTTAGCACGGCCTTCATTATTTGTTCTGATATCAGGTAATTTGATAAAATAAAATACAGCTGCCAGTATGACCAATAGGGTTCCCAACACAAAATATGGTGCCTGTACAGAGGTTGCTTCTGATGCCAGTACCATTTTTCTGGTAGCCAGATCCATTTTCCCAAGCGAGCTATCTGATACACCCTCCACCAGGATCAGTTTGCCTCCAATGATAGGTGCAAGCGAAGCCGCAAGCCCATTAAAAGACTGGGCAAGATTTAGCCTGAAAGTAGAGGTTTCTGGTTTCCCTACCAATGTAATATAAGGGTTCGCCGCTGTTTCCAGAATCGTGAGGCCACATGCAATGATAAACAGCGCAGCCAGGAAGAAATTGTAAGACTGTGCCTGTGCTGCAGGTAAAAACAAATAACACCCTACTGAAAATATCAGCAGGCCAGTTATAATTCCGCTTTTATAGCCGTATCTCTTCATAATGATACCTGCTGGCAACGCCATTACGAAATAAGCGATAAAAACAGCCGAATCTACAAGCGTGGCTTGTACAGTAGTGAGTGTAAATGACCGTTTTAAATGCGGAATCAATATCGGGTCGAGATTATGGGCAAATCCCCATAAAAAAAACAGTGAGGTAATCAATATTACCGCCAGTGTGGAGCGCTTGGTTTCCATCAAAGAAGATTAAGTATTTTTTATTTTTTAAATTCTATTTTAAAGCCTGTTACCGCCCAGGCAGGATAATTTTTAGGCTTTTGGATCACCAGCGAACCATCTGTTTGTGTCCATTCCAGTTTTTCTTTACTGCCCAAAAGGCTAACCGAGCTGATGGCTTTATCCAGATATTTAGAATTTTTTCCCAATAATTCCATTTTTATATCTGTTTTGGGAACAGCTAGGCAGAATGCAAAAAGGTTGCCCCCCTTTGTTGTATAACGGATGTCAGTAGCCTCATATTCACGGGTATCTGTTAATCCGCCGAAATCGCCTTTTTTCTGGTTCGATTTAATCGTAGATGGTCCTTCTCCGTATACTTTCCAGGGCCTTGTCGCATAAATTCCTTCTCCATAAGTCTTTGTCCATTTACCTATTTCCGTTACTATTTTGATTACATCGGGTTCTAAATCTCCTTCGGGTGTCTGTACAACATTAATCAACAGATTTCCATTTTTACTAACCACATCAATCAAAAGCTGGGCAATTCCATTTGCACTCTTGTAACGTTGTCCGGTTCTGTAATACCAATCACCAATTGATGTATCGGTCTGCCACGGAAAAGGGCTTATCGAATCCAGCACACCACGTTCCACATCCTGTGCCCATTTACCTCCGGAAGCTTCCTTAGGCGTGTAAACGGCTTCAAGTTTACCTTTATTTTTAGCCATATCCTGATTGTAATAATGCGCAACCATTTTACGCCCATATTCGTCAAAAGGAACTTTGCTATCAGAATAAAGTAGATCGGGATGATAATTATCAATCAGTTCGGTTACATATATCAACCATTTTTTATGCCATCCCGGATTATTGGTCAGCCATTCTTTTATATCGCTCGAATCAGCAGGCAAATGGTACAGATCTGAATACTGCGGGTCATGTCCATCATACGGAACACCGGCAAACGAACCGGTTTTATCTGCTCCATGGCTAGGCTGGAACCAATTGAAACTTGCAGCCAGGTGTTCAGAAACCCCAAAACGAAGGCCTTCTTTTTTTGCTGCTTTTTGCCAAAGACCAACTACATCTTTATGAGGCCCCATATTTACCGAATTCCACTTATGTATCTTTGAATTCCATAAAAAGAACATATCATGGTGCGAACCCATACTTACAAAATATTTGGCACCCGCTTTTTTATAAAGGGCCATTAATTGTTCAGGATTCCATTTTTCTGCCTTCCAAAGCGGAATAATGTCTTTATAACCAAATTTGGATGGTGTTCCATAATGCTCTACATGATATTTATTCTGATCGTTGCCTTGCAAATACATGCCTCTTGCATACCAATCGCCCTGACGGGGAACTGCCTGAGGGCCCCAGTGCGACCAGATACCAAATTTGGCATCACGGAACCATTCGGGATATTTGTATTGCTTTAAGGATTCATCTGTAGAATTGAATTTACCCTGCTCAAGATTAGTTTTCTTTTGCTGAGCCTGTGCACTTAGCAACATTGAAATTGCAATAATGCTTATGGATATTCTTTTTTTCATTTGTGTAATAAAGGTTTAATATTTGGTTACTACGGTCAAAAATAAACATGTTATCCGATCTATTTTTAGATAAATTAGACTTTTTATTGTAAAAATCCGACATTTAGAAATGATTAAAAGAGTACTCCAAAATACCTTTTCGCTGCTCAATGTAGATTATGTGAAATTAACGGAAAAATGGAATTACCTGAATGTGATCAGTCCTTATTTCCGGATTTATTATATAGACGATGGAAACGGTGAGGTATCTGACCCGGGGGGATCTTTAAAACTAGAACCCGGATACCTATACATTATACCCAGTTTCACACCTTGTAACCTACATTGCAACGGATATTTGAGCCAGTATTTCGTGCAGTTTTTTGAAGAATCTGTAGACGGGACTTCTCTATTTGCGCGAAGCCGTAATGTTTCAAAGATTAAGGCAACACAAATGGACATCGATCTATTTAAGCGACTACTCGAAATAAATCCTGGCCGTGGCATTAACCGGTCTGATGACCCAAAAATTTACGAGAAAAATATTTTCTATAAAGAATACCAGGAATTGAACAATATGCAGGGCTTAGCCAGTTACCTTGAAACCCAGGGTATACTACTTCAATTGATGGGACGTTTGCTCCAACCACAGTTACATCGGAAACATGAGGACCGACATGCGCCGGCCAAAATAGTGGAAACAGTTGGTTATATCCTTGTAAATTTGCAGCAGGAACTATCCGTAACCAGTCTGGCCTCACGTGTTAATCAGCACCCTGATTATTTCTCCCGTTTATTCAAAACTTTTACAGGCCAGCGCCCCGTTACCTACATTCTTGAAAAACGGATTGAGCGGGCACAGTATTTATTAGCCACCAGCAGGCTTGCCTATTCGGATATTGCGACACAAACCGGATTTGATAATCTTTCCTACTTTTCAAAATCCTTTAAAAAAATTACCGGCATGTCTCCCAGTGCCTATAAAAAACAGGTTTATACTGTTGGTTTCACTTTATAATTATAATTTGAGTGATTAAGGCTTCATTGGCTTCCCATTCATTACGCCAAACTAGTTTGCGCTAATGGTAAAGAAAAATTAAAGGTTGCACCTTTACCGGGCTCACTTTCAACCCAAATCTGACCGCCATGGCGTTCAATAATATCTTTCGATATAAAAAGCCCCAGACCTAATCCTGATGAACCGTCTTTATTATCTTTGGCCTGGTAAAACTGGCTGAATATATGACGCTGGTTTTCTTCGCTAATACCGGGGCCAAAATCCTTAATCGAAGTAAGTACTATTTTATCTAAATGTTGAACTTTCAATTCAATTGTTTTTTCATGAGGTGCATATTTAACTGCATTATTCAATAAATTTGTAAGTACCTGTTCAAGGCGCATGCGGTCAGTGTTAACAAAGCTTTCTTCCGGCATTTCAATAGTTAAAATATGCGCTGGATGGGCTTGTAAAAAAGATTCTTTCATTTCCTGAATAAGTATGGCCAGGTTAAGGTATTCCATATTCAGTTGTAGTTTTCCGGCCTGGATCTTGGAAACATCAAAAAGATCACTAACCAGAACAATCATTTTTTCCAGTTGCCTGATCGCCTTTTCAAGGAGATTTTTTGCGATACCTTCACCTGTGTTTCGATTGGCCAGCTGCAAATAACCAAAAAGAGAGGTCATTGGTGTTTTTAATTCATGGGAAGCCATTGCAATGAATTCGTCTTTTTTAGCACTTAGTTCCTGTACCTCTTTAAAAAGCATCGAATTTTCTATAGCAATGGCCGATTGGGAGGCTACTGTAAGGACAAGGTCCTCATGCTCTTCTTTAAAAATTGCCTTTTCCTGATGACCGAAAAACAGCCCGCCTATCACGTCACCTGATTTGGTTTTAACCGGAACCGCCAGATAACTGATCACAGGTAAATGTCCGGAAGGTTTTCCAAAAAATGGCGCATTTTTGCCATAGCGGGGATCCTGGGTGATGTCGTCTGAGCGAAGTACTCCTTCTCCGCTGAAAGTAGGATGAAATAAATCGGTATTACGTGGCATCGGGAAGTTAGCGAAAGCTTCCCCCGGAACACCTGATAGGGTGTACAACCGGTAAGATTCTCCTTCCTGGTTAACCTGATTATAAAAAAATGCCCCAAACGCTGCTCCGGTTAGCTTTGTAGTAGAATCAGTTACCTGCTGTAATATTTGCTGAAGGTCTAGCGATTCGTTAATGCTTCTGCCCACTACATTCAATAGTTCCAGGCGTTCAATATGTTTGGCAATTAATTTTTCAGACTCCTTTTGGGAAGTAATATTACGGGCCACCTTAGATGCGCCAATAACAGCCCCATCGCTATTTTTAATAGGCGATACGGTTAGTGAAATATTTAGTAAGCGCCCATCTTTAGTTTTTCTGATGGTCTGTATGTGGCCTACCTTTTCGCCACGCCGAATGCTTGAAATTATATTTTCTTCTTCGCTCAAACGATCAGCAGGGAGAAGTATGGTGATGGGTTGGCCAACGGCCTCGTCTTCGGCATAGCCAAAAATATGCTCCGCTCCTTTATTCCAGGTCGTTATAATTCCATCAAGCGTCTTACTGATAATGGCGTCTTCGGAACTTTCTATAATAGCAGCAAGCATGGATTGTTTTTCTTCTGCCTGGTCTTCGAAGGAAACATCATGGGCAATTTGAGACATTCCAATAATTTGTCCGTTTTCATCTTTGATCGGCGAAATGGATAAGGTAACGGGTATTTCTATCCTTGAGCGGGTAAGACATACTGTTCTGTACTGGTTGATACGCTTACCGTTTAAAGCCTCCTGCATCAGCTTTTCTTTCTCTGAATATTTGTCATCCGGACTCAATATAAAAACAGATTGGCCAAGTATCTCTTGTGCAGTATAGCCGAACATACGTTCTGCAGCAGGGCTCCAATTGGTTATCCTGAATTCAAGGTCATGACAATATATGGCATCCTGAATGCCTTCAAAAATAGATTGCAGTGTGAAGATGTCAGGCAGATGAGCTGATTTTATCATAATTATTGTGGATTAGATCCATCGAAAAGACCAATCAAATTTATTGAAGATATTTTAACAACCATTCATCCTAAATGTTTTTTTCCGTGTTCAAGTATCTTGAACAAAGAGACAAGCATGTTATTGTCCTTCGCCAATGATTCAAAAGGGTTCGAAATCTACATTACCGGAACTATGCATCATCAATTATTTTGTTTTTTCTTAAACTCACTTGGACTCATTCCGTATTTTCCTTTAAACAAGGTAGAAAAGTATGTTGGTGATGAAATACCTATTTTGAAGGCGATTTCAGAAATGGAATAATCTTCATTCATCAGCAGGTAACTGGCCTTTTTCAATCTGCGGTTTAAAATATAGTCCGTAATACTGCAATCAAGTAATGCTTTAACCTTTCTATATAGCTGAATACGGGAAATGCCAATCATTTTGGCAATGTCCTCTACATTTAGTGTTTCATTTCCCAGGTGGAGCTCTACAATGCCTGCAAAATCATTAAGGAACTTTTTATCAAGCGTGCTGAGCGTTGATTTTTTCTCTACGCCAGCGCTGATATCGCTGATATAATGTTCCTTTAATAACATACGGTTGGTAAGCAGGTTTCGAACATTTGCCTGAAGGAAGTCAAAATGAAAAGGTTTGGTCATATAGAGATCGGCCATACTATTTATTCCCTCTATCTGCTGTTCAGGGCTAGCCTGTGCGGTTAGCAGAATCAGCGGAATATGGGAAGTTCGAAGATCTGTTTTTATTTTCTTTGCAATTTCTTTGCCTGACATACCGGGGATAATTACATCAGAAACGATGATATCAGGAATTTTTTCGAAAGCTTCATGAAGTCCCTGGTTACCAGTCGTAGCCGTGAATACCTCGTAATTCGCTGAAAATTTTTCATGAAGATAATTTAACAGGTCGGGATTATCCTCAATAATCAGGACGGAATATTCTTTGATATATTCACCAATCGGATCAAACTGTTTATCCTCCGCAGGTAACTCTTCTGTAATATAAACTTTTACCTGTTCAGTTAATGAAACAACTCTGTCTTCTGCGCTTACAGGGGAAAGCTTTGAATCTATCAGCTCACCATAGGGCATGGTTACAGTGAAAGTACTTCCCTGCCATTTTCTGCTCTGCACTTCAATAGTGCCGCCATGCAAATGCACCAGTTCACGAGTAAGGGAAAGACCAAGACCAGATCCCCTCGATTCGCTGGTATTGGATTGATAAAACTGATCCCAAACCTGCTGCAATTCCTCTTGATTCATCCCACTGCCATTGTCGGCAACTGAAATGATAAAATTATTATCCTTAGTGGTCAAATCCACAATAATTCGTCCATGAGCCGGGGTAAACTTCAATGCATTGCTCAATAGGTTGAGTACGATCTTTTCAAGAATACTTACGTCAAAATTGGCCACGATATCATGTTGTGGAAAGGAAAATTTCAAAGCGATATCTTTTTTCAGGGCGCCGTATCTGAAGCTTTCTATTATTTCATTCAGGAAAGACTGAACATTGTTCCTGGTTGATTGCACATGGAATTTCTGATGTTCTATCTTTCTGTAGTCAATAAGTTCGTTGATCAGCTTCAGTAACCGATACGCATTCTTTTGAATCATCGTTAATTCCCGCTTTTCCCCGCTTTGGATTTTATCGCTTTTCAATAAATCTTCCAATGGTGATAAAATCAAGGTTAGCGGGGTTCTGAACTCATGGGATATATTGGTAAAAAAATTAAGCTTGGCCTCGGTCGCTGCTTCAATCTTGTCCGAGGCATCGATTAGCTTATTTCGCTGATCCAGTATCTGGACATTTTTCTGCTCAAGGCTTTTATTAATTTTCCGGTTCTCCAATAAGGAAAAAAATGCCAGTCCTCCAAATATCACGGCCAATACCAGTGTGATCACAATAAAATTGAGCACCAGCTTTTGATTATCGTAGATCCGAAGCTGATCGGACAACATCGTTTGCTGGCGTTCAATATCTCTTTGCTGACTGGATACCTTTGCCCATTGAAGTTTCATCAGCTGAACTGAAGAACTATCGATAACTAAGCTCTGCAGGATATTTTCTTTTGAGAAAGGTTCTTTATTTAAAACTTTGAATGCAATACTAATGGCTTCTTTGCCACCTGTGGGATATAACACACTGGCTGATATTTTTCCCTCACTGATCAGCTGTAGTCCACCGCCCGAACCAGGAAGCGCATCTACTCCTATTACCTTGATGTGTTTTGAGGCATTGTGGCGCCGAAGAAAATCTTCAGCACTTGCGGCCATAACGTCATTGTGTGCAAAAACAGCGTCAGATTGTAGTATCGTTTCTTTATTCTTTTCCAGTTCCAGAATGGTGCTGCGGGCAACCCAATTACCATAAAACTGAGCAGCTAGTTTTATTCCCCGTGATTTACTTAATTCATCGGAAAAACCTTTATCGCGCTCCATCGCCGGAGAAGATCCCGGTAAACCTAATATTTCGACCACTTTGCCAGTTCCTTTCAGTAGCTTAGTGATGTATTGGCCAGCCATTTTGCCGACCTGATAGTTCTCGGCACCTACATACGCAGTGTATTGAGATGAAGAAGTTTTCCGGTCAAGAACAATTACCGGAATTCCTTTATTATATACTTTTTCGACAATATCCGTCAATGGAGATGCTTCGTTTGGAGAGATAATTAAAAGATCAATATGATTATCAACCAATTCTTCTACCTGCTCAATCTGTTTCTTGCTGCTGTTGTTCGCATCCCTGTAAATGAAGTTGGTTCCTGAACGAAGGGAAAATTCCATTTTCATTTCTTCGAGCATTGTTTTCCTCCACAAATCAGATCCCACACATTGAGAAAAACCGATAGTGAACTTTTTTTCTTCCTTCTTTTCCGAACAGGAGCTAAAGAAAAGCAGTGTAACGGCCAGACTCAAAAGCCAAATATTGAAAGCTTGAACAGTAGCTGGTTTGAGGAATATTTGATTATTCATTTAATAAAGCTATAGATTACTTTTCGATATTGGAAATAAGCAACAAATCCTTACCTAGCACCATGTAACCAAATTTAACATCTCGTGTTACAATATTTAAAGTTGGATAAAGCAGAAAGGGAAATAAAAACATAAAACACTAATAAACAACACTTTAAATTAATTTAATTTTTTAATGCTTTTGATAGAATTTTAATAGTGTCACAGAATGATTTGGTCTAATTTGCGATCGTTAACCAATAATAAACCCTTATGAAAAAACACTCTGTCCTGGCATGGTCCATGGTTGTGGCCTTAGGCGGCTTTCTCTTTGGATTTGATACAGCCGTTATTTCAGGAGCTGAAAAATCCATTCAACAGTTCTGGAACCTCTCTGCATTTGCGCATGGGCTTACGATATCCATTGCACTTATCGGTACGGTAATCGGCTCGCTGGTAGGATCCCGTCCATCTGATTATTTCGGAAGAAAAAACACACTTTATTTCGTGGCTGCTGCATACTTACTCTCCTCGCTCGGTACCGCTATGGCAGATAACTGGTATATCTTTTTAGCATTCCGTTTCTTAGGCGGCCTGGGCGTGGGTATATCTTCTGTAACTGCACCAATTTATATTTCAGAGGTATCTCCGGCACATAGAAGAGGCCGGCTTGTAGGGCTTTTCCAGTTCAATGTTGTACTGGGTATATTAATATCTTATCTTTCAAACTATCTGCTAAGCCAGGGAGGTGAGGCATCATGGAGATGGATGCTTGGTGTTCAGGCATTTCCTTCCATAATATTCCTGGTTTTAATCTACTTTATTCCTGAAAGCCCAAGATGGCTTATACTCAAACGTGGCGCCTACGATAAAGCATTGGAAATCCTGCGCATCATCAATCCACTAAACTGCAATGAAGAGCTTGCCGCTATCCGGAAGTCAGGTCAGGATATGCAGCAAAACAAATCTTCTGACGGACTTTTTTCAGGCAAGTACAAGACACCTGTTATCCTGGCCATACTGTTTGCTTTCTTCAACCAGGTATCCGGAATAAACGCCATCATTTATTATGCACCAAGAATTTTTGAGATGGCAGGGCTTGGAGCACATTCTTCGCTTTTATCTACTGTCGGTATCGGAATGGTCAATTTTATCTTTACGCTACTGGCCATCAATATCATCGATAAAGTTGGTCGGAAAACCTTGATGTTTATCGGTTCCATAGGCCTCATCATATCCCTTGGCCTCGTTGCATTTGCTTTTCTAGGCGGTTCCTCCAGTGGTTTCGAAATCCCGATTTATGTTATGCTCTTCATTGCCTTCTTTGCTTTTTCGCAGGGTGCGGTTATCTGGGTATTCATTTCCGAGATCTTCCCAAATCAGGTCAGGGCAAAAGGACAAACACTCGGCAGTTCTACACACTGGGTAATGGCAGCGCTGATTGCGTTCTGCTTTCCCTACCTGGCAGAATCATTTGGAGGTGCAAATATATTTTTCTTTTTCTCTGCAATGATGGTCCTGCAATTGGTATTCGTTTGGAAAATGATGCCGGAAACTAAAGGAAAATCACTGGAGCAGATCGGAGAAAATGTTGTTTTGATGCATTAAACGATATGAATAATATGATAAATAAGCCAAACTATAATTTTACTCCAGCCACATGTTTTGGAGAAATTCTGTGGGACGTATTGCCAGACGGACCACAGCCCGGAGGAGCACCTTTAAATGTTGCTTATCACCTCAATAAGCTGGGCATGGACTCAAGCCTGATCACCCGGATTGGGAACGATGAAAATGGCCAAAAACTCGTTGAATTGATGGAAAACTGGGGAATAAATACAGGGCTTCTACAAGTTGATGAGCAATTTGAAACCAGCCAGGTTCTGGCCAAAATGAACAATGGAAATGAAGTAAGTTATGAAATTGTATTTCCGGTAGCCTGGGATTTTATTGATCAAAGTCAGCAACTCATCAAACATATAAAACCGTCAACATACTTTATTTTTGGAAGTTTAGCGTCCAGAAACGAAACCTCCAGGAATACCCTTTATCATCTTTTGGATAATGATGCCATTAAAGTGTTCGATATCAATCTCCGTCCGCCCTTTATCAATCAGGCTCAATTAGGTCATTTATTATCGAAGGCAGACATCGTCAAGTTTAATGAGGCGGAGTTGGGTATTGTGCAAATCATGTTTGGCGGTTCTTTGGAAGGGGAAGCTGATAAAGTACGGTTTATACAAGACCGTTTCAAAATACCCGAAGTTATTGTAACCAAGGGTGAGTTTGGTGCCTCATACTATAATTTAGACAAAACCTACAATGTTTGGGGAAATGAGATAAAGGTAAAGGATACAATTGGCAGTGGCGATTCCTTTTTGGCGGCATTTATTGCGGCCCATAGTCGTCAGGATCAACCCTTACAAATCCTTAAAAAAGCAATTGCTATGGGTGCATTTATCGCTACCAAGAAGGGCGGATGCCCTGAATACAAATTTGAGGAATACCAGGCTTTCTTTAACGAATTATTTACCACAAAACCTGCCAGTAACAGTACGCACACTGCTGCCTAGAGGATAAAAAACAAACAAACTACATAACCGGCAAATGCTGATTATGTAAAAAAACTAACCATTATAAACCAATATTTTATGAGAAGAGTAATACTATGCTGTGTTCTTGTGTTTTGCTTTATGGCGAGTACATACGCACAAATCCGAAACATTACCGGGACGGTTACCGATAAATCCTCAAAACCTGTTCCGGGAGCTTCTGTCTATAATGTGGAAACTGGTAAATCCACACAAACAGACGAAAAGGGGAAATTTTTAATCGAGGCTGCCGGGGGGCAAACCCTCCGGTTTATTTACATGGGCGCTCAGACGGTCAGTTCCAAGGTTGGCAGTACATCGGTAGTAGATGCACAACTGGAAGTTTCCGCCACCAATCTGAACGATGTGGTGGTAACCGGCTACCAGACAGAAAGGAAAAAAGACCTGACAGGTGATGTGGCCATTGTGGATGTAGATGAACTTAAAAAGCAATCTGTAGCCAACCCAATGAAAGCATTGCAGGGCCAGGTAGCAGGTGTTTATATCACAGGAAACGGATCGCCCAGCGCTCCGGCAACCATCCGAATCAGAGGTATTGGAACTTTAAATGACAATGATCCCCTGTATATTATAGATGGCGTACCGACCAAGTCAGGCATGCATGAGCTCAATCAGGCAGATATTGAATCGATGCAGATTCTTAAAGATGCTTCATCTGCCAGTATTTATGGCGCCAGGGCAGCAAACGGAGTGATCGTTATTACCACCAAAAAGGGGAAAACAGGTAAAACTCAGTTAAGTGGAAACGCTTACTCATCGCTTTCTACCTATGTAAATAAGTTGGAGATGCTGGATGCAGAAGGTTATGGTAAAATTTTGTGGCAGGCCTATGTCAACAAAAACCTCGACCCTAATTCGAACGGATTGCGTTATCAATTCGATTGGAAAGTTGACCCAAATACCAATCAGCCCGTATTAAATAAGGTACTTTTACCCGAATTTCTAAACGCTACACAAACCCTTCGCACTTCAAATACAGATTGGTTTAAAGAAATATCCCAGCCTGGTATCATTCAGAATTATGATGCGCAGGTTTCAAGCGGAACTGAAAACGGACACTATTTACTTTCCCTTGGCTACTTTGACAACAAAGGCATTGTAAGAACGACCGGATTCAACCGTATTTCAGCAAGAATAAATTCAGACTATAAGTTATTCAATGGTGCATTGACCATAGGTCAGAACCTGAGCGTGACCAAAACAAAAGAAGTTGCTGCCGACATTATTAATTCTGCGCTGCAGGCATTGCCGATCATACCGGTGCATACCGTAGATGGCATAGGCTGGGGCGGTCCTGTTGACGGGATGAACGATCGCCAGAACCCTGTTCGGGTGCTGGAAGACAATCAACAGAATGGCTATGACTTCATGAGGTTGTTTGGTAATTTCTTTGCAGATGTTAAAATTGCAAAGGGCTTGGTATTCAAATCCAATTTCGGGATTGATTACGGTGACTATACAAGCAGGAACTGGCAAAAAAAATACCAGAGTGGTTACCTGGTTAATGATGTGAACAAAGTAATCAATACCCAGACACACAATGTGAAAACCACCTGGACCAATACCCTGAACTACAGCCTGGAGTCAGGCAATCACCGCCTTAATGCCTTTGCAGGAACAGAACACTACGTAGAGAACTCCAATACTTTTATGGCCTCGAGGGAGGGATTCGTTTTAGAAGATCCTGATTACCTTTATTTAGATGCTGGTACGGGCATAAAAGACAACAGCGGCAGTGGTGCAAAAAACGTGCTCTTGTCTTATATAGGTAGAGCGAATTATTCTTACATGGATCGTTACCTTGTATCTGCAACCATCAGAAGAGACGGTTCTTCCAGGTTTGGAGCAAATAATAAATATGGCTGGTTCCCTGCATTCTCAGGTGCATGGAGGATCAGTGAAGAATCTTTCGTAAAGAATAATGCTTCCTTTGTAGACGATTTGAAACTTCATGCAGGATGGGGAAAAACCGGTAACCAGGAGATTAATAATAACGCAATTTATAATATTTACCTGTCCAATTACAATATCACTTCCTATGATATGAATGGAAACAAAAGCGGTGTACTTCCTTCAGGGTTTTATCTGTCTCAGAATGCCAATCCAAACCTGCGTTGGGAAGCAACAGAAATGAGCAATGTCGCCCTTGACTTTTCGCTCTGGAAACAAAAATTGTATGGCAGCGTTGGCTATTACCTTAAAAAGACTACTGGCATCTTATTGCTTCCTCCGTATATTGGTGTGCTTGGAGAAGGCGGTAACACCTATGTAAACGGTGCATCAATGGAAAACCGTGGATTTGAACTATCCCTGGGCCACAAAAGCCGCTTAACGGATGATTTAAGTATCGACGTGAATGGAAATTTCGATATGGTTAGAAATAAGGTTACCTATCTGCCTGCGGCAGTAGTAAACGCATACGGCGGTGATGGCAAAGGACAGAATATCCTGGGCAGATCTATTGGATCTTTCTTTGGTTATGTTGCCGATGGTCTTTTCAGGACTCAGGCTGAGGTAGATAATTCTGCTGCGCAACCCAACAAAGGACTTGGAAGAATCCGTTACGCGGATTTAAACCATGACGGTGTTATCGATATAAATGACCGTACCTGGATTGGAAATCCGGTGCCAAAATATACTTATGGCTTTAATGCAAACATCAACTATAAAAATTTTGATTTCTCTTTTCTCTTACAGGGGATAGGCGATGTAGCCGTACGAAATGATGCCAAATCTTATACGGATTTCTGGGGTGCCATCGAATCTTCTTCAAATAAAGGCGCAAGGTTATTAAACGCATGGTCACCTTCCAATCCGAACTCTGATATTCCTGCAGTAGCGTTAACAGATGATAATAACGAGGCCCGTCTTTCAACCTATTTTATTGAAAACGGCTCTTATCTTAAGTTGAGAAACGCCCAGATCGGCTATACATTTAACAAACAGCTGATCAGCAAGTTAAAAATGCAGAATCTTCGTGTATATATAGGAGGAGACAATTTAGCCATTTTAATGAAGTCGAAATCCTTCACCGGTCTGGATCCGGAAACTCCAGGATTTGGCTACCCTAACCCACTGGTTGTTACGGCCGGAATTAATGTAAGATTTTAATAATTGAAGCTTTTATTATGAAAAAATATATAATCACCCTTGCTGTCTCGCTAATATTAGCCACAGGCTGCAAAAAAGCACTTGAAGTTGGACCTAAAGGTTCGCTAAACGAAAGCCAGGTTGCCACTCCGGCACAGGCCGAAGGTTTTGTAACCGCAGCCTACTCACAACTAGGAAACGATGAAATTAACAGGGCATTCAGTATGTACCAGTATGGAAACATCCGCGCTGATGATGCCTATAAAGGTGGTGGTGGCATCAATGATGGAGATGTTTTCCATAACATGGAGACTTTTATTGCCTCCCGACCTGACCAATGGAATTATGACGGCATCTGGTTTAATATCTATGTAGGCATCAGGCGGGCAAATGAAGGCATCAGGGTACTGAGCAAGTTTAGCGAAGCCGAATACCCAATGGTTAAAACCCGTTTAGCCGAGCTCCGTTTCTTACGCGGATACTGGTACCTGATGGTAGAAAATTTGTTCAAAAACATCCCATATATTGATGATACAGTACCTTCAGATGACTACAAATTAGTGAAGAACAATGCATTGAGCAGGGATCAGATTTTAGAGAAGATCGCTGGTGACTTCCAGGCTGCTGCTGAGGCACTACCGGCAACACAGCCACAAATCGGAAGAGCCAACAAATTTGCTGCTTACGCTTTTTTGGCTAAAACACGTTTGTTCCAGGCTTACACGCAGAATGCAACACACGCAGTTACGGGAATCGACCAGAACCGTTTACAACAGGTTATTGATGCATCCGACCAGGTACTAGCTTCATCCTATAAGTTACAGTCAGATTTTGCAAATAATTTCACATCCGGAACATTCGAGAATGGCATTGAAGCAATTATGTCCGTTCAGTTTTCCAGTAATGATGGCGCAGGAAGAGGCCGTGTAAATTTCGGTGATATGCTTACAGTACCACAGGGTATCGGATGCTGCGATTTCCAAAAACCGTCACAAACCCTGATGAATGCTTTCAGAACAACTACTACCGGGATACCGCTATTCGATACTTTCAACCAACAAAATGTTGATTTTGCTACAAACACAGTTGATCCAAGGGTAGACCATACCATATCCCGTCCTGGTGCTCCATGGAAATACGATCCGACAAGAGTAGTTACAGCAAGTTGGAGCAGGAATATTCCTTTGTACGGAACTTATAATTCCATGAAAGAAAACGTATCACCTGATTGCGACTGTTTTATAAATCTTGCTCCATTTTTTGGAAATACAAAAGCCAGAATCATGATCAGGTTAGCTGATGTAATGTTATTTAAAGCAGAAGCGCTGATTGAACTGGGCAGGCAGACTGAGGCTTTACCGATTATAAATGCCATAAGAGACCGGGCATCTAAAAGTACAGCAAAACTGGTAATGGCCAACGGACAGCCCACCTCCAGATACAACGTACAGCAATATGTTCCGGGTACAAACATCGTCTGGGATCAGGCAAATGCCAGAAAAGCTTTGCGATTTGAACGCCGTTTAGAAATGGCACTGGAAGGAGAACGGTTTTTTGATCTCATCCGATGGGGCGTAGCTGACCAGGTTATCAACTCCTTTTTTGATTCGGAAAAAGGCTTCAGAAGTATCTTTACGAGTGCGAGATTTACAAAAGGAAGGGACGAATATCTACCAATTCCTCAAAACCAAATATTCTTTAGTGAAAACAACTATGTTCAAAATCCAGGTTACTAACCTTTAAATTACAGATAATGAAATTAAAGCAAATATTGAAAGCATTTTTAGCTTTTGCTGTAGTCTTAACATTTATAGGCTGCAAAAAGGATAAGAACAATGATTTTAAACTTGACAGCCAGGTACAACTGGTCTCTTATTCAATTAACGGTATTGCTGCAACCATCGACCAAAAAACAGGTGCGATAAGCGTTAGTGTTCCTTTTGGCACGGATATTTCAAATCTGATGCCTAAGGTGGAAATGCCAGATGGCGCAACAAGTTCCATGAATTTTGATAAGCCCATTAATTTTACTGGTGCCGTAGATTTCAGGGTAGTGAATGGAAATCTTTTCAAAGATTATTCCACAACGGTAAAAATTATTCCTCCGCTCAAAAGCGTCTCTGTAGGCAGCTTAAAGGCATCGATAAATCACGATAACCGTACCGCAACGTTAATCCTTCCCGACGGAACAGATTTAGCCGGAATTAAACCAACCATAGAAGCAGAAGCAGATATTGTGGTTAGTCCGCTGAGTGGCACAGCACAGAATTTCAATCAACCGGTAACCTACACTTTCACCAAGGGCAATTTTACAACAAGTTACCAGGTCACCTTTATCAGCAATTCTGTGAGTGAGTATGCATTTTTAGGTACAGCAAGTTCAAGATCTACAATAACTAATCCGGATGAAAAAGCAGCAAGTGACTGGTTTTTTGCCACCTACCCTACTGCAGACTATATTTCATTTGGTGCACTGGAAACCGGAAAACGTCTGTCTAACTATAAAGTAATCTGGTGGCATTACGATTCTGCACAAGATCTCCCTGCTCAGGCAACCAGTGCGGCCAGTTTGAATGCACTGAAAGCCTACCGTAATGCAGGTGGAAGTTTGCTATTAACATCTTTCGCCGGCAGGTACGTTGAAGCATTAGGCATAGTGCCGGCAGGTAAGGGGCCAAATAATGTTTTTGGTGACTTTCTACCAAACGGCTTCATCGAAAATGGCAGCGATTGGGGTATCTCTTTTAAAGGTAAGGAATCTCATCCCCTCTTTCAGGGTTTAGAGACTTATGAAACCGGAAAGGCGAATCTTTTGCAAAAAGGAACATTCAGGCTAAACCATACAGCCTGGTGGTTTCTTCCAGATTGGGGAGGCTACATGAACGGTGCAGGATGGCGTCAGCAAACAGGTGGCATAAACCTGGCATCTGAAGCATGGGACGATAACCTTGACGGCCGCGTTGGCATTGCTGAATGGCCACAGGCAAATGGCCCCGGAAATGTAGTGATTATCACTTTTGGTGCTTATGACTGGTATTCTGAACCTCAAAATGGTGCCTCAACCAGCAACAGGTTTATTACCAACATTCGCAGACTCACTAAAAATGCGATCGACTATCTAAAAAAATAAATTCACAATCAAATAATGACATGATATGGCATTGAAAAGAATATTATTAGCAGGAATGGCGATTTCGCTTTTCCTGTCTTGCACCAAAGAAAAAACATACGCCCCGGCCGAGCCTTTTAGTGAAGAGAAATTTAACATTTTCCCGAAACCACAAATAAGCCCGAATTCCACTACAGGCCAGTCAACAGGTTGGGTTGGCGATGTGATGCCCAGCTATGTGAACGGGCAGTTTGAACTGTTTTTTCTCCACGACGACCCGGATCAGGTGAAGCAAAGCAGCGCTGGTCAGCATGCCATCCACAAGCTGAGTTCTAAAAACCTGCTAGATTTCAGCTATGATGGCGAGATGATTCCTTACGGCAATAAATCTACACAAGATAACCTCATTGGCACAGGCTCTATGGTAAAAGCTGGAAACACCAATTACTTTTACTATACAGGTTTTAATGCAAACAACAGCTGGTTACAAAATACCAACAGCGCATTGGTTTCAGCCAATACCCGCGAAGCAATTATGTATGCTACCAGCAGCACAACTACAGGCTGGACAAAGAAGCCTGGTTTTGCGCTAAAAGCGCCAGACGGTTATGCAACAACAGACTTTAGAGATCCTTATGTATTCTACAATACCGAGTTTTCTGCCTACTGGATGATGGTGAGTGCTCAGAAAGATGGAAAAGGTGTAATTCTGGTTTACACCAGCACCGATCCGGCAAGTGATAACTGGCAATTAAGAGGCCCTCTTTCTGTTGAAGGTGATTACCTGATGCTCGAATGTGCAGACGTTTTCAAAATTGATGACAAGTATTTTATGCTTTTTGCAGAAGATTGGAGCACAAGCCCGGGAACGCATTACAGAGTTGCATCGTCTTCAGCGGGACCATGGTTCAAACCAGCAGACGGAATGGATATGTTTGACGGGCATCAGTTTTATGCTGGTAAAACAGCAAGTAATGGTACTGAACGTTATGCCTTCGGCTGGGCACACCGCCGCAATCCGGAAAATGACAATGGTGTTCGCACCTGGGGAGGAAACCTCATCAGCCAGCAAATTACTAAGCTAGGCAACGATAAGCTTGCGGTGAAAGCCCCAAATAGCGTAAAAAGTTATTTTAGTAAAGATGCAGATGCTACCGTGAGCGCTCAGAGCGGCTCCGTTAGCGGATCGGCTGGTAGCTATACCCTAACCAGCACCTCTTCATCTTCAGGCTACCGGTTTGCAGCGCTTAACGGAACAACTATGGTTAAAGGAAAACTAGCTTTAAGCAATCTTAACGGAACAGCCTCCTTAAACTTTAATGCAAAAACTGATCTTAGCGGATCCTACCAGATCAGGTTCGAACCGGCATCAAAACGTATTGCCGCCTATAATAATGGCCAGGAAGTTACCCGTGTTCCGTTTGTTTTCGAACAGGGGAAAACATACGACTTTAGTATTATCGTGGATGGATCGATTATCGTCCTCTATCTTAATGACCAGGTTGCTTTAACAAATAGAAGCTATAGTGCAAAAGGAATGCCATGGTCGCTAACTGCTAATGGTTTAGAACTAAAAGTTACTAATTTGAAAATATCAACCCACTAACAATCAAGATGATGAGCAATAGATCTAGTTATGGTTTTGATTTGCGGTATGTACTAGGACTGTTTTTATTGTTGAGCGGCACTGTAAAAGGCCAGGAAATCGATAGAAAAGCACAGGAATACCGACCTATGTATCATTTCAGTCCTGCAAAAGGATGGATGGGCGACCCGGATGGACTTGTTCATTATAATAATACTTACCACCTTTTTTGGTGGGGCCATGCGGTTTCGAAGGATCTGGTTCATTGGCAGGAAATGCCAAGACCTATGAAAGAAGGAATGGGATTTTCTTACTTCAGCGGGTCGGTGGTCGTAGATAAAATGAACACTAGCGGTTTTGGAAAGAATAGTATGATCGCTTTCTATACCAAACACCTTCCCGGTGATTCACTTCCTGAAACACAGGCTATTTCCATCAGTAATAATGAGGGGCAAAGTTTTGACTATTACCAGGGGAATCCGATTTTGGATATCAATAAAGTGTTTTTCAGGGATCCGCAGGTTTTCTGGTATGAGCAGGATAAAAGCTGGAAAATGGTCGTTTCCAGGCCTGATGTCCAGCAGATTCATATCTATCAGTCATCAGATCTCAAAAACTGGGCATTTTGCAGCAGCTTTGAAGGCTTGGGTGCAAAAAACTCATTCTGGGAATGTCCTGACCTTTTCGAGCTTCCGATTGAAGGAAGCAATAAGAAGAAATGGATGCTAATCGTTGGAAGAGGTCCGAATCGGGTACAGTATTTTGTGGGCAATTTTAACGGAAAGGCTTTTGTAACAGATAAAAAACTCGCAGATTACCTTAGTTTTGGACAAGGTATTAAGGGGGCTGTTTTTGAAGATTTCGAAGGCAAAAACCCAAAATGGCCAAAGTTTCCGGAAGGGCATGAAAATAAAGTATCTGGTGTGACTGATTATCTAGGTAAGCATTACCTCAGTACCGAAAATGTTTCCACAGCAGATGTCCGGTCAAAATCCCAGGCTTTCACCATTAACACTAAAGCCATTAATTTTTTGCTGATGGGCGGAAATCACCAGGATAGTACCTGTATAAATCTTTTGGTAGATGGCAAGGTAGTGAGGACAGCTCATGGTGATAATACCAGGGTTTTTAAATGGAACGGATGGGATGTACGCCCTTGGATAGGTAAAAAAGCACAACTGGAGCTTGTAGATTTGAGTAGAGATACGACTAACGGGTTCATTGCTATTGATCATATCCTGTTTTCTGATCAGTTAAGCAATCAACACCTTGAACACGCTTTGTGGCTGGATGACGGACCGGATTATTACGCCACCAGAACCTGGCGGGACTACGACAACAAAAATGGCCTGACCGACACCGTTAATGCCATCGGCTGGATGGGGAACTGGGACTATGCACGCAAGGCACCATCCAAATGGGGAAAGGGGTTTCAATCTATTCCCCGGGTGATGACTTTGAGAGAGACGCCATCTGGATGGAGGGTTTTTCAGCAGCCGATACCGCAGTTTGCTCAACTTCGCGACAGCGGTATTCGTCAACAGGTAGAGCTAAAAGGTATTCAAACTTTAAAAAACTTTAAACCTGAGGTGAATTCTTATGAACTTGATGCCACATTCACCCCCGGAACCGCTAAGGCATTTGGATTGAACCTATTCGTTTGTGAAGGCAGAAAATTAGAACTCAGGTATGATCCGCAGCTTGGTGAACTTACTTTAGACCGTCGCAACTGTACCAACTTCGTTACCGATACAGCTTTTACAAAATCGTTTGCAAAAAAGTATGCTGTACCCTTAGCTTTGGATAAAGGCAGCCTTCGTTTACATATCTTTATCGATCGTTCCTCGATTGAAATATTCGCAAATGGTGGAGAAAAAGTATTAAGTGCTACAACATTTGCTGCTGACACTCAAACCGGTCTGGAAACTTTTTCTGAGGGTGGAAACACAAAATTAAATATCCAGGCATGGAAACTCAAAAGTATATGGTAAGCGCTAATAATTTTGAACCTATTTTAAACTTACAGAAATGTCAATAAAAAGAAATTTATACCTTGGTTTACTCATTGCATCTTTTTTTTATGGATGCGCGTCGACGAGGATGGTACAACAAAAAAGTACAGATATGGAACCTTATCGCCCAAAATACCACTTCACACCCAAAGCCCATTGGATGAACGATCCAAATGGAATGGTTTATCTGAATGGAAAATACCATTTATTTTTTCAGTATAATCCCGATTCTACCATTTGGGGCCCTATGCACTGGGCGCATGCAATAAGCAAGGATATGATTCACTGGGAAGAGCAGCCGATAGCGCTATATCCGGATAGCCTGGGCACAATATTCTCTGGAAGTGCAGTAATAGATAAGGATAATACGGCGGGATTTGGTAAAAATGCCATGGTCGCAATCTTTACTCATCACAACAAGAAAATTGAAGATCAGAAGACGGGACTTCACCAATATCAAAGCCTGGCTTACAGTACTGATGAGGGTAAAACCTGGACAAAGTACGCTGGAAATCCTGTTCTCCCCAATCCGGGGATCTGGGATTTCAGAGATCCCAAAGTAATGTGGCATGCGGCTACCGGAAAATGGATTATGACCTTAGCCACTAAAGACCGGATTACATTTTATTCCTCTCCTGATTTAAAGAAATGGGCCAAGGAAAGCGAATTTGGCGAAAAGCTGGGTGCCCATGGTGGTGTTTGGGAATGTCCTGACTTATTCCCGCTCGAACTTAATGGTAAAACACATTGGGTACTTCTGGTCAGCATCAATCCGGGCGGACCAAATGGTGGTTCAGCCACGCAGTATTTTACAGGTGATTTTGATGGAAAATTTTTTAAACCAGCTTCTGAAAAGCAAAAATGGATGGACTATGGTACTGACAATTATGCGGGTGTTACTTTTTCCAATACCGGAACAAGAAAAGTGCTGATGGGATGGATGAACAACTGGAACTATGCCAACGTGGTACCAACGAAGGCCTGGCGTGGCGCTACTACCCTACCCCGCGATTTAACACTTAAAAAAGTTGGTGAAGAGATTTATCTTACTTCAACTCCTGTTACTGAATTGTCGAAATTAGAAAAGGTTGTATTTGAACGCAAAGGATTGACTGGAATTAATTCGTTAGATCTTTCAATAGGTTTAATAGAAGGAAAAGGCACCAGGGTTGAGATGCAGGTTAATAGTCCGGGCGACTTCAGCCTTGAACTTGGAGATGGGAAAAACCAGCGGCTTATTATCGGTTTCGAACAGAACAAAGGCTATTTTATTGACCGCAGTAATGCAGGTAATGGTGCATTTGAGAAAAATTTCGCTAAAAAGCAGTTCTCACCAAGGATTTCAAATGCAGATTATAAAAAAATAATCGTCTTTATTGACGCCGCATCTGTAGAACTGTTTGCAGATGATGGACTTACTGCAATGACTGAAGTATTTTTTCCAATCCAGAAAAACACTCTACTGGAAATAAAAAGTCTGCAGAAAATTGATGTTCCAATGGTAAAAGTATCTACAATTGAACACGCTAATTAAAAGCTTTATCATAATTATTAATTTTTATTAAGATCTGTCATATTGAGCCTGTCGAAATACTTTTAAGAACCTTTTTACGAGTCCTTCGACAGGCTACCATTGACAGATTTAAAAAATCGCCTTCATTTCGACTGAAGCGCAGCGAAATGGAGAAATCTTTGAACTATGTTAAAAGATTTCTCCACTGCGGTCGAAATGACGATATTTTCAAGACTAATCACCTTCATTATCCATCTGTACATTCATATTGATTTTTATGATATAAATTAAGCCTCAGGATTGACATTTCAAATTTATGATTTAGCTGATGAACGGAGTTTACGCCAGAACTTTTAAATAGATAGCTATCATAAATAAATGCTTACTCAGCCAAGACTTAAACAGGTCCCTGCTATTATCGACTTATTTCAAATTCTCACCGTCCTTGAAATGCAGTCTTCTAAAAACAAAACCGGATAGAATTGTCAAAATGCCTACTACCAGAAAAGTGTACCTGAACGCATAATGGATGTCATCATGTATCAGTTTTACATCTCCCCTGAATGCCTTCAGCACAATCAGCCCAAAGGCAACACCAAATCCAATAGCCAGCTGCTGATTCACTGAAATCAAAGAATTGCCACTGCTGGTATGATATTCACGCAAATCTGCAATCGAAATGGTGTTCATCGCGGTGAACTGTATAGAGTTGAAAAATCCCAGTATGGCAATAATGGGTACATAATAATAGATGGACGCTCCAGTTGCAGGTATAGCCATAAAGCAGATCAAAACGCCAATGATAAAGGTGTTCGCCATCAATGTGGTTCTGTAACCAAATTTATTCAGAATTTTTATCACCATAGATTTAGCAAGAATTGCCGTTAGCGCCATTGGAGCCACTATCCAGCCAGAGATTACAGCAGACTGGCCATAGGCTATCTGAATCATCATTGGCAATAATAGCGGTATCGAACTGATGCCCAGCCGTGTTGCCAGATTCCCAAGTATCCCGACCCTGAACGTTCTGACCTTAAACAGGTTCATGGGGAAAATAGGGTTATTATCAGTCGTAGCATGCCGGTAATAGAAATACAACATCACGATACCAAATAACAGAATGGTAAGGGCAGGTGTAATATAAAGTGCATTTCCAAATAATTCAAGGGAGATGGAAAGCAACAATGAAGCTGCGGCAAAAATGAGAAAGCCCCTTAAATCGAAATCAATTACTGGCGAACGATAGTCTGGCATATACCGTAAGCTCAGAAAAATGCCCGCCAGTCCCATGGGGATGTTGATCAGAAATATCCAGTGCCAGGAGAGATAATCTACCATGTAACCCCCAACCAGGGGGCCCAGTACCGGCCCGATGAGGGCAGGGATGATAGCGAAATTTATAGCCTTCAATAAATCCTTTTTTGGAAAGGTCTTCACCAAAGCCAGTTTCCCAACCGGAGTCATCAGACTTCCACCTACCCCTTGTATCATTCTGGAAATGACCAATTGTGTCAGACTGCCGGAGAGTGAGCAAAAAAGAGATCCCACACTAAAGAGTGCAAGGGCAAAAATAAATATCTTTTTGGTACCGAATTTATCTGAGAGAAAACCACTAACCGGCATAAAAACAGCCAGCGTCAGTACATAACCAATGATTGCGTTTTGCATATTGAGCGGAGATTCATTCAAATCTTTCGCAATGGCCGGAAGAGAGGTATTCAGGACTGTTGAATCAAGCATCTGCATAAAAATTGCAGTAGCCAATATCATAGGCAAGACCTTTTTGGTTGTTTCTATTTCTTTGACAGATAAATTCTGAATCATAGTTCAATTTTATACGGTTATTCCGGCTAAGCCATCTTTCCTACTTAATTTAGTCCTGGTGTGATTAAGCTTCACTATAACCTTTACGGTAAAATAAAGACAAAAATATCCGCCAGGGAACTAACATTAATGAAAATGACAGTTAAGGGATAAATCGCAAAAAGATGTCATCCTGAAGGTTAATTTATTATAAAAATAAATATTAGCGACCTATATTAATATAAATCGTCCTTTCGACCGCAGTAGAGAACCCGAAGGCGCTGCTAAGCAAAATCCTTTAATATAGTTCAAAGATCTCTCCACTCCGCGTTGCTCCGGTCGGGATGACGATTTTTCTATTTGGAATTTGCAATGGCCGTGCAGTTTAAGGGTATTTATTTGCGATTTATCAATCCCAAGAAGTCTTCTATTATGCTCAGAATGACGACCGCGGTGCTTCATTGCATTTGCCTTATGAGGGCTCGCGGTACCATTTTTTTATCCAGGCATTTAGGCTCTGTTCAGACAAAAATAAAACTTGCTCCCGCGCTCTTGCTGGCTTTCAATCCGGATCTCCCCGCCATTCGCCTTCACATACTCCTTAACCAACATCAATCCAAGACCTGTACCTTTTTCGCCATTTGTGCCATAACTCGATTCAAGTCCCCCATCCTTAAAATCCAAAAGCTGTTTTTCAGACATCCCTACCCCATTGTCCTCCACAGAAAATAACAGCAATCCCGCATCCAAATCTTTCACATTTATTGTAATATGACTGGCCGGGTAACTAAATTTAATCGCATTACTCAAGAGATTGCGAATGATGAAATCAAAATGATCAGCATCTGCAGAAACAGCTATTTCATCAGAAACATTATTTACAACAACGATTTCCTTTTCAGTAAATAGATGACTTAAAAACTCCAGGTTTTTCTTAATAATTTTGTTCGCCTCAAAACTACACGTATTTACCTTAATTCCCTGAAGCTGCGCTTGTCCCCACTGTAAGAGAGCGGAAAGAATTTCAAGCGCCAAATCACTTTTCTTCTTCATCCCTGAAATACGATGTAATATTTTAGGGTCCAGATCCTTTTTTTCTAATATACTCAGCATCGTACTGATTCCACCAATAGGATTTCTAAGATCGTGACCAATAATAGAAAATAGCTTATCCTTAATCCGGTTAGAAATATAAAGCTTACGATTGAGTTTGCGCATCAGGTAAAAATGATATCCTATGAAGATCAGCACCAGAAAAATCACAATCAGCATAACCCCACCTGCATTCCTTTCGAGCGTTCTTTTCTTATTTTCAAGCAGCAGACGTTCATTCTCAATTTTAAAAGTTTGAATGGATAAATTACTGCGCGCAATTTCGTTCTGATTAATTTTATTTATCTGGATCAAGGTATCAAGCAAACCGTGATGGGCTTTCAAGGCCATTAAAGCCTCTTCAAAACGATTTTGTTGCCTGTAAATTTCGGTAAGTGTTTGATAAATCTCTGCCGCCAGGGCTTTATTACCTAGTTGGCGGGCAATACCCAATGCTTTATTCAAATGAATAATACTTTGCTCTGAATTTTTATTCCTGAATAAATCTGCAAGTGCCATCAGGGAACGCGCCTGCTCTTCAGGCTTTCCCGAAGCAATGGATTTGGACAAGGCAAGTTTATGGTAGCCAATTGCTTTATCCTCATTGCCCAGCTTTTCGTGTAAACGCCCTGTAGCCCGGAGCAAACTTAAATGATGCTTGGCATGAGAAGACTCCTCCCCGCTCTTATCAATTCCTTCCTTAAAGACCTGCAAAGCCCGCTCATCACTATCCAACAGGATATAGGTATTGCCTAAATGTTCAAGAAGAGATAAGTAGGAAGTATCTACTGATGCCTTTTTATTGAGTGTTTTAGCCTTTAAATAATAAGTAAGTGCCAGATGAGGGCGCCCGGCAAGTTGATAAATGAACCCTAAATTTTTATAACATAAAAAAATACCATTCTGATATTTCATTCCCTGGTAAATTGACAAACCTGCATGGATGTCTTTAAGCGCTGATGCATACAGTTTCTCCTTACCCTGATAAATACCCAGATTCAGATAAGCACCTGCTAGTTCCAGTTTGTAACCATTTCCCAGTGTTTTGTAAAGTGCAAGCGCCTGTTTGGCATAAGCTGTAGCCTGGACTAACGAATTATAGACAACATTTATGGAAGCTAACTGAGCACTTGCTCTCGCTTCTCCCAAAACATAACCAGAATTTTTAGAAATAACAAAAGCCCTGGAAACAAAACTGAACGCGATCGAAGGAGCAGACTGTTCATACTTTCTGCCGTTTTTGAGCAATTCAGCAACCTTTACCGTATCTGCAGGTGAGATATCAGGTTTTTTTTCACGCTTAGCGGCAAAGCTGAAAAAAGAGCCAAAAAAGAAAAATAGAAATAAACAACCGGCTCTCATATCTGGAAAATAAATGTAAGTCTTATCCAGCCGTTAATCTACATCTTTTTCCATTCAATTAAAAAAATAAGAAGAATCTCCCCCAAATCCAGGCAATGGAAATAAATCTGCCAGAGGGATCGTCATTATAAGAAGGCTATTTCGGCCGAAAGCCTGCGCCGATTTATGGGGTAGCAATCTTTATAGGAAGCGTGACCAGCATAATAGATTGCTCCGTCGTTCCCCCTTATAATGATGACCTTTTTTGGAGTGTGCCAGTGGCAGCGTGGTACAGTATATATTTTTTTTTGTCTGAGCTGCAATTAAAGAGGAAATGACTCCAGAAACGCATAGTTGAGGTCACAACCCATTCAGAATTTGTTTTCCCAACACAATAAGTGCTGCTTTCCCCTCACCTGAAAGCTAAATTCTTTTGCTTTTTTTTCTGTTGTACCAGATTAAAAAACCAGTTAATGGTAAAGATGCAGAAATCATTGAGCCCAGAAAAGCAACTATTTTACCGGGTAAACCCAGAACATTTCCAGTATGGATATCATAGTTCATCGCACTGAATTTCTCTCCAATACGATCGTCTTCAAATCTGCTGGTCTCTAACAATTGTCCGGAAAGCACATCATAACGGTTCGTAACCGTTTTAAAAGTTTGATCATAGCTGGCAAGCACCGTTACTATTGATATCCGCTTAGCCGGAAAATAAAAATGGTAGGATTTAGCTGTAGGATATTTTTTTTTGATCTCCTTAAAAATAAGGTCTAAACCTGTACTTTTAGATTTTTCAGGCAAAGCATGCACCATGGCTACTTTTGTCTTGTCTGAACTTTCACTCAGATTTAGTATCTGCTGCATTCCCCCTATCCAGTATCGGAAATGCCCACATTATTCCGGTTAGGGCAATGACCAAACCTAGGCTCATCACATAGAAACCAAGAATATTTTGGAGATCATAGTTTTTGCGTTTTAAACCAGTATTCATTTTCCACTTAAACCAAAACCAGACCCGCCTAGCACATAGGGTACTATTAGATAACCGGAATCATCACCGGCTCCAATTTGCCATTTCGAAATATTTAGCTATCATTGAATACGGATATTGTTTACCTTTAAACTACTCATATTCTAAAACCATCATCAAAGAATAAAAGCCAATCGAATTAAGCGTGGGTGTAAATGAAATGTATAATTACGGTGAACTTGTTGATGAAGAATTGCTTCTTTTATTAAAGCAACGCGATAAACTGGCATTTACTGAGATTTACCAGCGAAACTGGCACCTACTTTATCTACATGCTTTTAAAATTTTGGGAAACGAGGATGAAGCAAAAGATTTGGTTCAGGACACCTTTTTTTCTATCTGGGAAAAAGCAGGTCAGTTAGAAATCAAAACAAATTTAAAAGGCTATCTTTTTATCGCTGTGCGGAACAGAATTTTTAGTCTAATACGCAAGAAAAAGGCGAATCCCGATTTTGTTGACATTCTCCTGGCGGAACTCAATCAATTGGATAATGCAACGGTCGAACACATCGACGAACGGGAATTAATCCGGTTGATTGATCTGGAAATTGAACAACTGCCCAAAAAGATGAAAGAAGTATTTAACCTGAGCAGGAAGGAATTTCTTACCAATAAAGAGATTGCCATGAAGTTGAATATGAGTGAAGAAGCCGTTAAAAAGCAAATTCACAGGTCAATTAAGATTTTAAAAGTGAAGCTTGGAAATTATGCCGGAATCTCTATGGCATTGATTTCAGTAATTCATCACCGAATTTAAAAGCGACGAATTCTGTGGTGTTAATTTCCTGTTAAATAATCTTTATTATAAATGTCCCCCTGGATTAAATATTTGCGTCTTGTAATTAGAACCAGACTATGGAAGATTCCAAACAAGACCTAAACCATTTAATTGATAAGTATCTTTCGGAAGAAGCTACTTACGAGGAAAGAAATTTGCTTGAGCAGTCCTATATGAAAGCTTCGGCAAGAATGTCAGAAAAAGATGTTTCTGATTCCCATGCTGCACGTATCCATGGAATTGGCAAGAAGAGTTGGGAAGACCTGATGGAACAAATCGACAGGGCAGGCGCAAAACACGCCAATCTTTGGCCGCGTATTCTTACTGTTGCAGCCTCTGTTGTTATTGTATTTTTAGCAGTTTACTTTTTTAAACGTAATCAGCGAACCGATATGACCGATACCCGATCGGTTGCGCATGATGTCGCTCCCGGTACTGTTGGGGCAACACTAACTTTGGCCAACGGCAAGAAAATCCAACTGGCGGGCGCTGCCAGCGGCGAGCTTGCACAAGAGGCAGGCGTTACCATTACCAAATCTTCAAACGGTAGCCTCCTGTATGAAATCAAAAACGGGACTTCTTCGTCCGGAACAAAAAACACATTATCTACCGCTAACGGAGAAACCTACCAGGTTCGTTTACCAGACGGCTCCATGGTTTATTTAAATGCCGCCTCAAGTTTAACCTACGCCACCTCCCTGGTTGAAAATGGACGCCGTGTGGTTATCCTTCGTGGTGAAGGTTATTTTGAAGTTTACAAGGACAAAAAGCATCCATTTATCGTAAAAACAGAAAAACAGGAAGTAGAAGTTCTGGGAACCCATTTTAACATCAACAGCTATGGCGATGAACCTGCGGTAGCAACAACTTTGATTCAGGGATCGGTAAAAGTGAGGACTGGAAAAGTGGAACAAATGCTGAAACCGGGGGAACAATCTGTAAACGATGGGAAGACCATCAAAGTTAGCCAGGTTGATGTGGACAGCAGCATCGATTGGAAAAATGGCGATTTCAATCTTGATGGCGTGGAATTTAAAATAGCCATGCGTAAAATCGCCAGGTGGTATAACGTGGAGGTTATTTATGATGAAGCCATTTCAGATAACATCCGCTCTGGCGGCTGGGTTTCAAGGAAAAATTCGTTATCTGCGGTATTAAAATCCATTGAAGCTTCGGGTCAGGTACATTTCAGGATAAAAGGAAAGAAAATCTATATCACTAAATAACGCTATCATAAAAATAAAAAATCAACCAACTGTTAACCAAGCGGTAAGAACGATATAGAAAGAATGTTCAACCGTTTTCAAACCCAAACAAACATGAAACTATTTTTACGACGGCAAAATTAAAGGAATAAGCAAACCAGAAGTATAGCTACTCCTGGTCTGTGTTTGGCAAATTTATTAAGAAATCAACTCCTAACAGCAGCATGCCGATAGTTTTCGACGACGGAAAGCACACTGCTACAACCAAACTAAACGTAAATGTATCAAATTTCTACTAAAAAATTTGGTATACCTAAAAGGCTATACCATAAAATCCTGTTAACTATGCGCTTAACCACCGTTATATTAATAGCAAGCCTCATGCAGGTCAGCGCCGCGACATTTGGCCAGCGCATTACACTAAATAAAACCAATGCACCGCTTTCTGCCGTTCTTAAGGAGATCAGAAAACAGAGCGGATTTGACTTTTATTATGACTTCAATAAACTTTCCCAAAATCAAAAGGTCAATGTCAGTCTAACTAACGAAAGTTTAGACAATGCCCTGTCAGCAGTGCTTAGAGGATTAGATGTGGAGTATTCCATTGAGGGGAAGATCATCACACTAAAAGAAAAGAAACGGACATCTGTTATAGATGGCCTTTCCACTTATTTCTCCAGTATTACCGTTACCGGATCAGTGGTAGACGAAAAAGGAATTCCAGTTTCTGGTGTTACGATATCCGCAGGATTTCCACGTAATCAGGGTGATATTCATAGTATTGACAACCCGATGCTTGCTTTTAAAGATCTAACCGTTGCAGCTTTGACTGATACCGAAGGAGAATTTACAATAAAACGCATAGATGAAAATGCTTACCTTATTTTCTCCTATGTGGGGTATAAACCTAAATACGTCAAAGCCGCAGAAAATATGGGCGTGATACGACTGGAAGTTGAGTCTAAAAGCCTGACTGAAGTTAATGTTACCGTAAATACCGGTTATCAAACCATTTCAAAAGAGCGTAGTGCCGGCTCATTTGCGAAACCCAACATGGCCACAGTAAGTGCCCGTACCGGTAGTATGAATATCCTGCAACGCCTGGATGGATTAGTACCGGGTTTAACCGTAAACAATTCACCCGGAGCCCGTCAAAGCCCGTTTTTAATTCGTGGTTTATCAACTATTGGTATTCCGGGCAATGCTAACCAGACCAATGATGCCTATGTTGGCACCAATAGAAACCCTTTATTCGTAGTAGATGGTATTCCGTTGAATGACGTATCGACCATCAATCCGCAGGATGTGGCCGATGTTACGGTATTAAAAGATGCAACCGCTGCTTCCATCTGGGGCGCCAGGGCATCCAACGGGGTTATCGTCATTACCACTAAAAAAGGCGTTAAAGGCGATCGTATAAGGATCACTTACGATGCCTTCATCAACTTCCAGGGCAAGCCTGATCTGAATTATTTGCCTACCTTAAATAGCAGGCAGTTTATCGATGCAGCTACTCAATATTTTGATCCGGTACTAAATCCATGGGAATCAGTAACGGCGTATGCGCCTATGGCTACCGGTGTTGCCCCGCATGAAGTGATTTTATATAATAAATATCGTGGACTGATCTCTGCAAGCCAGGCTGCCGCAAGCCTTGATAGCCTCGCTAATATCGATAATCGCCAGCAGATTAAGGATCTTTGGTACCGAAATGCTTCCCTGATGAACCATACGGTTACCTTATCCGGCGGCAGTACCAATTATGCCTTCTATGGCTCTGCTGCTTATACCAACACCACAAGCAACCGGCCGGGCGAAAAAGACAATACTTATAAAATAAACGTGCGCCAGGAATTCTCGCTAGGCAAACGTGTTCAGCTAAGTTTAATTACCGATTTAAACAACAACATCAGCAGCGCCATGCGGACTATTGATGTCAATAATAAATTTTATCCCTATCAATTGTTTCAGGATGCTGCAGGCAAAAATATTTCCATGCCTTACATGCAATTGCTTAGCGAAGATGTGAGGACTGATTTTCAAAACAGGAGCCGCATCAACCTGGATTACAATCCGCTTGATGAATTTAATTATGGCTCAACCAAAAACAATAACTTCTTCAGCCGTAACATTTTGGGCCTGAATGTAAACCTGGTTAAAGGTTTAAAATTTGAGGGTACCTACAGCTATAATAAAGGCAGTAGCAAATCTGAAATTTATGATGATGCAAGAAGTTATAAAGTCAGGAGTGAACTTGCCCAGTTTACAGTTGCACCAACCATAGACGATACACCAATTTATTATTTGCCAAGCACAGGCGGTATTTATTCGGTAGGCAATACCAGTCAGCAGGATTGGACCATCAGGAACCAGTTGAATTACAGCAACAGCTGGAATGAAAATATGCACCAGCTAAACGTATTAATTGGACAGGAGGCTCAGGAGCAGTTGAGTGCTACAAACGGTAGTAAGGTGAGGGGTTATGATGATAAACTGCTTACTTCTGTTCCGGTCGACTATGCAACCCTTTCCAGGAGCGGCATCTCCGGAACGGTGATGCCCAACGATTATTTTGGTAGTCTTTTGACTAGTGATTATTTTACCCAGGGAGAATTCCGAAGCAGGTTTTCTTCCTATTATTCAAACGTAGCCTACACCTATAACCAGAAATATTCGATCAACGGAAGCCTGCGTATGGATAAGAGTAACCTGTTTGGCCTGGATAAATCGGCACAGAATAAACCGGTTTGGAGTGTGGGTGGTAAATGGTTGGTTACAGGTGAAAAATTCATATCGGCAGTAACCTGGTTAAATTCTTTAGCCCTCAGGGCAACGTATGGGTTAACCGGGAATGCACCCTCTCCTGGCACAGCTTCTTCTTATGATATTCTGCAGGGTTATGAAAATTCCTGGTTACCAGGCGGAACCGGATTGGTTATTTCTACAGCTTCTAATCCAAAACTAACCTGGGAAAGTACCAGAACAATCAACCTCGGGCTGGATTTTGCGCTTTTAAACAATCGAATCAGTGGTTCATTAGATGCCTATCAAAAGAAAACCTCCAATCTACTGGGCAATCTGCCTACCAATACATTTACCGGTTACCCGAATATTATCGGCAACCTGGGCGATTTACAGAATAAAGGCATAGAGCTGAGCATCAACAGCTCAAACCTCAGGGGGCGTTTAAGCTGGTCTACTTCATTAAATATTGCCTACAATAAAAATACCATTACCAGTTTAAACCAACAATACCCTACTACCTCTGCGTATGATAGAATAGGCCAGAATTATGTAGCTGGTTATCCTGCATTTGCAATTTTTGCTTATGAATATGCTGGCCTGGATAACATGGGTGATCCTCAGATCAGGCTGGCTGATGGAACAGTAACTAAGGCGCCTTACGTGGGGAAGCCAGAAGATGTAAAATTTATGGGCACTTACCAACCGGTTTGGAACGGTGGCTTATCTAACGTATTCACTTATGGCGGCTTAAGTTTAAGTGCAAACATCGTATACAGTTTGGGCCATGTGATGCGAAAAGATGTAACCGAATCCTTTTCGGGAAGAATTACGCATGTAAATGAAGCAGGAACAGGATTTGGGTTTAAAACCGGTAACCTGCTGGCAGACTTTGCCGATCGCTGGATAAATCCCGGGGATGAAAAGTTTACCAATGTCCCATCGTATGATGCCAATTCATCTGATGCCCAAAGTCGCAGAGACGTTACTTATTACAGCCGTGCAGACATTAACGTGGTGAGTGCATCTTATATTAAAATGCGTGACATTACGCTTTCTTACAGCCTGCCTTCCTTATGGATTAAAAAGCTGAAAGCCGATCAGGTTACTTTGCGTGCCCAGGTTTCTAACATAATGTTATGGAAAGCAAATAAAGATGGTATTGATCCTGAATTCCAGGAAGCCAGTTTAGCCTTCCGGAATCTGCGGATTAACCAGGGCTCGGTATCATTTGGTTTGAACGTAAAATTCTAATAAACATGAAACAGATATCTAAAAATATAAAAACCGCGGTTGTGTTTGCCTTGCTTTCGACCGTTTTTTTCTCCTGTAAAAAGTCCTTTCTGGAAGTAACTCCGAAAGGCAAGCTGATTGCGCAAAAAGTGTCAGATTATAATTTGCTGCTCAATAACCTGGACCTGGTGAATCAAATCTCCTCAAATGCGCAGATCACTTTGGGCGATGAAATGGCTGCAATTGAACCTTATTACAGTGGAAAGGATTTAAGAACTCAGCGCTTGTTCCGCTGGGACGATGTAGTTTATGAACCTAATGAAGATGCCGGCGAACTTTCTGCCCCATTGAAAAATATTTATACCTACAACAAAATTATTACCGAATTGCCCAATGCCACAGATGGAACCGAACTACAAAAATCGTCTATCAAGGCTGAAGCCATGGCGGGTAGAGCGTGGACCTATTTCCTATTGATTAATTATTTCGGCAAACCCTATAATGCCACGACATCTTCCAGCGATCCGGGTTTCCCGATTGTAACCGCACCCGATGTAACGCAAACAAAATTTACAAGGGCAAGCGTAAAAGAAGTGTATGATTTTATTATTAACGACCTGGTTAGTGCTATTCCTAACCTGCCTCAGAAAGTAAGCTCCCGCATCCGGATGTCGAGACCTGCTGCTGAAGGAATTTTAGGTAAGGTATATGTGTATATGGGCAAATTTTCAGATGCCATACCCCATTTAAATGCATCAATACAAGGTTTGGCCAATGCATCCATCCCGGTAGGGCTTTATGATTATAATGTAACCTTTGCGCCAGGCGGACAATTTACCCCAATTGATGATTTCGGGGTTCCATATCCAAACCTGGATGGAATTCAGGAAAATATATATGGAAAACAATGTTATAACGACGGACCTTTTGGAAATGCACTTGTACTCGATAAAAAGACGGTTGATTTGTATCAATCTTCAGATTTAAGGCTGAATTTTTATTCATCAAATGCCGTCTTCGGTCCTGAATACCCTCAGGGCTTTCTCAGAAGAACCAGTCCTGGCACCATTCAATTTGGGGTGGTTATTCCGGATTTGTATCTTCTGAGTGCAGAATGTAAGGCACGTACCAACGATTTATCTGGCGCGAAAACGGATTTGGAATACCTGCGTATCAGAAGATTGCCCTCAGATAGCTATGAAGTACCAGCTTCTGTTGCCAATCAGCAGCTGCCCTTGTTGAAATATATCCTTGATGAGCGCATCAGAGAATTTTCGGCCATGGGTTACCGATGGTTCGACATCAGAAGGCTTTCAGTAGATCCACTCTTTAGTTCAAATGTCTATACCCACACATTATACTCGGCAACAGGTACGGTTAGTAAGACATTTACCTTAAAGCCAAATCGTTTTACACTCCGGTTTCCTCAAAAAGTAATCAATGAGAATCCGGGTATGGAAAACAACCCTTAAATGGACATCACAATTTTTTTCTAAATAATTCAAAAAACATGTTAAAAATACTAGTTACTGCAGTAATTGGCCTGGCCGCCTTTTCTGTAAACGCGCAAACCGGCTTTTCCATTAAAGGAAAAATTCCAGCTAAGTATGATGGTCAGAAAGTGATGCTGGAATATCGGACTACAAGACAGGAAGTGAGAGATTCGGCCATTGTCAGGAATGGTTCTTTCTCATTTAAAGGCAAAGTGAATGCTGTTGTAAAAGTATACCTCAATTTAAAACCGACCGAAAAAAATAAAGAAACGGCAGATAACGATGACTTCTATGCCAGAAATTATCAGACATTCTTTTTAGAAAACACGAACATCAGCATTGTAGGTACGCAAATAGGTAACGCCACAATTAAGGGCGGACCCGCGCAATCGGATTACCTGATTTTAAAATCCCGGTTAAAATCGCTGGAAGCAAAACAGATGGTTTTGAATGAGCAAGTGATGCGCAGTTTCAGAAACAAAAAGGACGATAGTACAAGTAAAGATGCTCCAAATGAATTTGCGCCCCAACTACAGCGCTTGTATAGCGAAATTGGTAAGATACAAAATGCTTTTATCCAGCAGCATCCCGACTCTTATGTAAGTCTTGATTTGATTAATGAAAGGAATGACGGCGCGGTTGAACTGGCAAAGCTAAAACGTGATTTGAAACTTTTGAGCCCCAGAATGAAAAACACGGCCATGGGCAAGAATTTGCAGGTTAAATTGGCCATGGCCGAAAAAACAGGCATTGGGCAGCAGGCATTGGATTTTACCCAGAACAATACCGAAGGAAAGCCCGTAACCTTATCTTCATTAAGAGGGAAATATGTTTTAGTCGATTTTTGGGCCAGCTGGTGCGCACCTTGCCGGGAAGAAAACCCAACAGTAGTAAAGGCTTATGAAAAATTTAAAGACAAGAATTTTGAGATTATTTCCATTTCACTGGATGATAAAAAAGAGCCATGGCTAAAAGCAATTGAAGCAGATGGCTTACCCTGGATTCAGTTGAGTGATTTAAAAGGCTGGAAAAATTCCGTGGCCAGGTTGTATGGGATAACCTCAGTTCCCCAAAACCTTCTTTTAGACCCGAATGGAAAGATTGTAGCAAAAAACCTTCGGGGTGAAGAATTACAAATGGAACTGGATAAAATCTTTAATTAAAGAAAACTGATGCTGATGAGATATCGATTATTCGTGTTCGCAATTGTATTTCTTGTACACACGGGTTTAATGGCGCAGTCTGCCTTTCAATGGAAAACTGCTGCTTCAGGTAGTTATACTTACAAATATGTAAGCAATGATCCCACAAAATCCCGCTTTTACACCCTAAAGAATGGGCTTACTGTGGTTCTGTCACAAAATACGCAGCATCCGGTGATCGAATTCAGGTTGGCTGTAAGGGCGGGGAGCAATACCGACCCGAAAAATACGACCGGTTTGGCACATTATCTTGAACATTTACTTTTTAAGGGTACCGATAAATTCGGTACCCTAAATTATGCAAAAGAAAAACCGCTTCTTGATGAAATTGAGAAGTTATTTGAACAGTACAGGCGAACGGTAGATCCGGTAAAACGAAAGGCGATGTATGCGAAAATTGATAAGACCTCAAATGAGGCTTCCAACTACGCAATTGCCAATGAATACGACCGGATGATGAAATCAATCGGTGGCAAAACCACCAATGCACATACGCTTTATGAGGGAACAGATTATAACGAAGACTTTCCCCCCAATGCCGTAGATCAGTTCCTGGCTTTACAGGCAGAACGGTTCCGAAGCCCGGTATTCCGTCTTTTTCATACCGAACTCGAGGCCGTTTATGAAGAAAAAAATAGCCTTTTGGACGATGATAATATAAAGACTGATGAAAAAGTTTTAGCTGCGTTGTTTCCTACCCACAATTATGGACAGCAAACCGTAATCGGTACCATAGCGCATTTGAAAAACCCATCATTAGTGGCCATCAGGGCATATTATAACAAGTATTATGTCCCGAATAACATGGTCCTTGCCTTTGCCGGCGATTTCAATCCGGATGAAATGATCAGGAAAGTTGATCGTGCTTTTTCCTATATGAAGGCAAAACCACTGCAGCTATATAACCCGGCGCCTGAAAAGCCATTGACTAAAGTTCAACAGATCGTTGTTTATGGTCCGAATAAGGAAAATGTTAAGATATCTTACAGAGGCTATGCTCAAAATACAAGGGAAAGCATGTTGCTTAAACTCATTTCCAGTATTATGTCAAACGACAAAGCTGGTCTTACGGACGTAAATTTGAACCAGCAGCAAAAGGTGCAAAATTCGGGTGCAAATTATTATCAGATGAAAGATTATGGCGTGTTCAGTTTGTATGCAAGCCCTAAACAAGGTCAAAGCCTGGAAGAGGCTCAAAAATTATTGCTGGAGCAGATTGCGCAACTTAAACAAGGTAATTTCGACGAAAGTCTGATCAAAGCAATTGTTGCCAATAACAAGCTGAATTCACTTTATGAATTTGACGATAACGGCATGCGTGTAAATACAATTGTTAAGGAGTTCGTGTTAAACCGTTGCGAAAACTGGGATGAAACCTTAAACATGCCGGAGGTGATGGGTAAAATTACCAAAAAGGAAATCGTAGAATTTGCCAACAAATTCTTCAAAGACAATTACGTAGTCGTCTATAAACGCCAGGGTGAAGATAAAGAAACCATCAAAGTTGAAAAGCCAGAAATCACACCAATCAATACGAATCCTTCGGCAGTATCTGCATTTGCGAAAAAGCTTTATGCGATGCCCCTAAAACCAATCGCGCCCAGATTTTTAGATTATAAAAAAGATTTGAATTTATCTAAGGTAGGAATAGCTGATGTGGTTACGGTTCAGAATACAGAAAATGGCCTGTTTAGCTTGTCTTATAAATTTGATGTAGGCAGCTGGAACCTGAAGCTGCTACCCTATGCTGCACAGTACCTCAATTTTTTAAATACGGATAGGTATACCTCAGAAGAGATAAAGCGGCAGTTTTATCAAATTGCCTGCGATTATAGTTTTTCTGTAGAAAATGAAGGCGCCTCCATTTCCATTAGCGGTTTACAAGAAAACTTTGATAAAGCCCTAAACCTGGTAGAACATATTTTTGCAAATTGTAAAGCCAATGAGCAGGCTTTAACCGAGCTTAAAAATGGCATTATCAAGGAACGTGAGAACAGCAAATTAAGGAAAGAAGATATCTTAAGGGGCATCAGCATTTATGCGCAGTATGGTCCGGACAATCCATTTAACAATAACCTGGGCAATGAGGAAATACAAAACATTTCATCAGCAGAACTGCTCTCGATATTGCATAACTTTTATAAATACAAGCATACCATCACCTATTACGGACCAAAGCCGCTGGCCGATTTTACAAATAATATTAGAGAACTTCATCATTTGCCCAATCAGTTCCTGGCAGATCCTCCGGCTAAAAAATTTACGTATACCACAGCAGCTAAAAATCAGGTTTATTTTGCGCCGTACGACATGGTACAGGCAGAGGTATGTTGGGTGCGCAATAATGGCGGGCCTTACGATCCTGGCCAGGCCGCAAAGATCAATTTATTCAACAGTTATTTCGGCCAGGGTATGAGTTCGGTCGTGTTCCAAACCATCAGGGGGTCGAAAGCACTGGCCTATTCTACCGGCGCACTATATTCATCGCCTAAGAAAAAAGCTAAAGAATATACCATGTTTGCCTACCTCACCTGCCAGGCCGATAAAATGGGTTATGCCATTAATAGTATGAACGAATTGCTGAACAATTTGCCGAAAGAAGATCACGCTTTTGAACTTGCCAAAGCCAACGCGCTAAATGAAATAGCAACTGAACGCATTAATAAAGAGGAGATCATCAGGGCATACTTTAGAGATCAGCAATTGGGTATCGACCATGATTCGAGGATCGACCAATACGAGGGTTTAAAAGCTTTAAACTTCTCAGCTATTAAGGCATTCCATGAGCAAAAAATTGCAAATAAGCCTTATTACTACTGTATCGTTGCTTCGGAAAAAAATGTAAAAACAGAGGATATCCAGCAATTTGGCAAGGTGACTAAATTAAGTCTGGAGCAGATTTTTGGGTATTAGCGTCTATTCTGGAGGTGTGAATTATCATCAGGATGGACTAATATACCAACATTCAGATGATTGGATTATTTAAATGCTTGAAAATAAAACTTCGCCCCGTTTGCACTATAGACCACTTTTCCTGCTCACGGGGAGTATATTGTGCGGCTCGGTTTAACATAGCAGCTAGGAAATCATGAAAAATGCAAATATTCAAATTGCCAAGTGAACGTGACCGATTGTTCTCCAAACACTTGCTTAAATGCATGCTGTCTAGTCCTGAAAATTTGATACAGGATTAATTAATAATTAAATTAAAATGAAGCTGCCTCACTTTTGAGACATCTTCATTTTAATTGTTTACATAGAAATATTGTTATTTATGACATTGTTAGCCCCCTCGTAATATAAGTTGGTCGATGTGTTGCCTTTGAAAATATTACTACTAATAATATTATAATCTCCCTGATTTTCTGAAAGACCAACTTTCATGTCACATCCTCCATTAGGATCTTTAGGGGTAAGAGACCCTATTTGATTGCTTTGTATACAGAATTCTTTGCAGCGCAACATAAAAATGCCTGTATCCTTACATTGCTCGATTTGATTATTTGTTATTGATCCCACTTCACAGTCGGCCATTTGCAATCCCATATAACCGCTTGTATAAATGTCGTTTCCAGTAAAATCTATACGTGCGCAACCGTTCAGGTAAACAGAACTTACTCCGACTGTTCTACCTGCTGAGAACCAATTGCTTTTTATTCTGACTGAATAATAACCTACAACTGCCACAGCTTGTCCGCCTATGTTATCTATATCATTTGAGTCTATAATTAACACAGCAAAATGGTAATCAGGATCGTTCGATTCAGCATAAATACCCTGAGCTGACGGACGATCTGTATCACTACCACCAATGTAGTTATTTTTGATAATGACAGTTGCAGCATTGATCAATCTTATAAAAGAAGTGCCTCCACATTTTTCCATCGTATTGTTTTCGATGACATTATGTGTTCCTTTGCTAATTACGATCTGTGATTCAACCATCCCGCTTATAAAACAATTGAATATGCTTACATTATTTGAATCGATACAGTTCACAGCGTTCGTAAATCCACCTGTGATTCTTAGATTTTCAATAATAACACTATACCCATGGTTATTGACTTTGATTGCACAGAAATTTGGATCAGCAACATATGTAGCAGAATAAAAAGAAAGTTCTTTCACTCTGCTAAATTCGCCCATTGTTAGTATTGGTTTATCTGTCTCAACGGCCTGAAGCTCTGAGAGCGTACTTTCACCAAAAAATGCCTGGTTTCCCTGCAAAACTAAACCTGATACAGCATATTTCCCTTCAGGAATAAATATGTTTAATCCTGTTTTTATAGCGTTTTGAAAATAAACTGAATCATTTGAACCATCACTTTTCGCTCCAAACCATTTCACGTTTAGTTCACCAGTGTACCGTCTTTTCCATCTGCCAATTGTAACTCCTGGAAATGCTGATTTAATTATTGTCCCTCCATCCACATCTTCATTTGCAGTGCTATCCCAAAAGAAGTCACCACCACCATGGTCACCGGGATTATAAAAGCCTAATACATTTACAAAACCGTTAACGGAAGGATCAATGTTGTTTACTAACTGATAAATTGAATTAGCTGTCATAATATTTGATGTTTTTTATGATCAAATATGTTTATTTGAATTGATAGATGTTTTGCGGTCTGTGATTTTTCCTTATTTTCAATAAGGTTCTCATAACAATGCAGGCTTTAAATTTTTTTACGATTTCGTTAAAAAAAACCTGTCTTGAAGAAGCAAGGTGTTTTTTATTTAAGAGCATGCGCAAAGCAGAGCGATATATGCATTAAAGAAATTAAAAACAGGACCACTTTTTTCATATTTAATTGTGAGTTTGTAATAAGACACTAAAAATAATGGACACGTTGCATCCAGAAAATTATTTACAGCACTTTAATTTATAAGGCCTAACAGTATCTGGATAAATAGATTCAATGGAAATACTTTGAACATTGTTCTAAATGTAACGAAGTGAAAAAAGACTTAAAAAGCCTTAAATGGGCTCCAACAATCAACCAAACAATTCAATTTCTTATAGCCCTAAACGCCATGTTATGAGGCAAAATGTACTTTCTGATTTAAAGAAATTTGTGAAGCAATATTTTCACTTCTTCGTCCGAACAATCAAGTGGCTGGTCGCAATGGTCGAAAAATTCAAATAACACACTAATTACCAATTATTTATACGTGTTAAGTTTTAACTAATTCAATTAAATCTTAATCGTCCCTTGCAGTTCATGTACAACCAGATTGAGTACCTGTTTAATTTTTTCCAGCAAATATTCCGCCCGTTCCGATTCCCCATACACTACAGAAAATTTTTCTAATTCATTAAGTTCTTCCTTTATGCATACTATTCCCATATTGTCTATTGAAGGTTTAATCCGGTGTATAATTTGTGAGATTTTAAGAAAATCATGATTCGCATAGGCTTCATTCAATTCTTTTAATGAAACGGGAGTTTGATTTATAAAAAACCTAACCATTTTATCAGTGAATTCTTTTTTACCCCTACCTATGTTTTCAATCTTCGATAAATTATATAACGGGCTTTTAATTTCATTTATATTTTTTTCGGCTATGGTGCTGGCTTTGTTCAGCCATCTGGAAACAATTTCTAGTAGTTGTACCTCTTCAAACGGTTTTGACAAATAATCATTCATCCCCACATCAAAGCATTTTTGATTATCTCCTTTAAATGCAAATGCTGTTAGTGCAATAATGGGCATTGAGTTTAATGTTTCCCTGATTTGCCTGGTGGCTTCCAGGCCATCTATACCTGGCATCTGTACATCCATCAGAATCAAATCAAAATCTTTTTGACTTACCAGTTGAATGGCTTCCTGTCCATCACAAGCCTCTGTAACAACAGCACCAAAATTGCTTAATATTGCGGAGGCCAAAAGTCTGTTTATTTCATTGTCATCGGTTATCAAAATATTTTTCCCGTCCAGCAGTCTTGTATCTACTTCCTTATCTGCTTTGTCTGGCAAATCACCTGCATTTCCTTTTGGCATCTTTAAAATAAAAGATACCACCGTACCCTGGCCCTTTTTGCTGATTACCTTTATTTCTCCGTTCATTAACTCAATGAGTTGTTTGCAGATACTCATGCCAAGCCCGGTTCCACCATAATTCCTCGTAATAGAGTTGTCTTCCTGCGAAAATTTATCGAATAAATTCGCTATAAAATTCTTTTCCATTCCAACTCCTGTATCCATTACACTGGCCTCAATAAGTTGCGCTGTTTCAAAATCCTGTAAAACCCTGCAGGAAACATCAACTCTTCCTTTAGGCGTAAATTTTATTGCATTGCTAACTAAATTGAGCATAATCTGCGACAGGCGATAAGGGTCCCCTATCAGCACCTCCGAAAGCTTTTGATCACAAAAAGAATTGGTGAACTCTAAACCCTTTTCTTCTGCCCTATGCCGCATAACTTCCATTACATGGCTAACAACCTGTTTAGGCTCAAAGCCAATTTTCTCAAGGCTTAATTTGCCTGATTCAATTTTACTCAGATCTAAAATATCATTGATAATAACCAGCAGATTATCAGCTGAAGAACGAATTGTATTGAGGAAGAAGCGCTGGTTCTGATCTAAGGTTGTTTTATTAAGTTGACCGGCCATGCCGGAAATGGCATTCATTGGAGTCCGGATTTCATGACTCATATTTGCCAGAAAAGCTTCTTTTGCTTCAGTAGATGCTTCAGCAGCCTCTTTTGCTTTAATCAGATCATACTCTAGTTTCTTTTGGTTGGTAATGTCCAGGTGTATCCCAACAGAGCCTACATGTTCTCCTTTATCATTAAGCCTGGGTGCTCCACTGATTAGCCACCACCTTAGTTCCCCTTCTTTGTTTCGAATATTCACTTCGTAGGCGTCTGATATTCCCTTTTCCCGAAGGCTATTTTTCGATTCTATCAGGTTTTTACTCTCTCCGAGATTTAATACTTCGGTTACTTTAGCACCTATTAGTTCTCCCTCATTAAAGCCAGCCATTTTACAGAAGCTTTGATTTACGAACTGGATATAATCATCATTATCCACTTCAACCAGTCCTAAGTTCATATTTGTAATAATGCTTCTGTATTTCTCTTCTTTATTGCTCAAAGCCTGTTCAGAAAGTTTACGGTCAGTAATGTCCGAATGGGTACCAATAATTCTTTCGGGCAAACCTTCAGGGGTCCTGTTCACCAGCATGCCACGGTCCAATACCCATATATAATCTCCGTTTTTGTGCAATATCCGGTACTCTCTTTGATGCGAATTGATTTCTCCGGCAAAATAGGCTTCATCAGTTTTCAGAATCATGGGAAGATCTTCAGGATGTATCCGGCTCATCCACTCGTTGGGGTCGTTCGGAAATTCCTCTTCCTGATAACCCAACATCCTTTTATATTGCTTCGAGAAAAATGCTTTTTTGGTTTGAAAATTATACTCCCAAACACCATCACCAGCGCCCTCCAAAGCGAACTGCCATAATTCCTGACTGGCCTTTAAAGCTTCCTCATTTTTCTTGCGGTCAGAAATATCGCGAATAAAGGAACAAAAGAAATTGTTATTACCCTGTTTTACCGGTATGATAGATAGTTCGATCTGAAATTCTTCGCCTTTTTTGTTAACCGCCGGTAACTCTAACATTTTATTAAGTACAGGACCAGTTCCTGTCAGGTAGTAGTTGTCCATCCCCGTGTCGTGTCCTTTTTTGTGATACCGGGGGATAATGTTATCCGTCAATCGCTTACCTAAAACCTCACCTTCCTGCCAGCCGAATATTTTTTCTGCCTGCGGATTCCAGAAAGTGATTAACCCCTGATCATCTATGGTGATAATAGCATCTAAGGCTGAATTCATGATCAGGCGATTTTTTAATTCGCTTTGCTCAAGGGCCTCCTGGGCTTTTTTACTTTCTGTAACATCAGTATAACTCCAAAGATGCCCCTTGTACACCCCATCAAGAACAATTGGTATATACGCCCTGTTAAGTATCCGTTCATCATTTAAAATCACATTTTCACTTACATAAAGCCTTTTCTCCAGGATATTTTGAATGTCATTTATAAACTGCTCCGGATTTTTAAACAGCCCCGCAGATTGCTCGGCACTTTGACTGCAATCCACTCCAACTAACTCTTCAGGCGGTTGGGGTATTTTAAAAATAGTACAGAACAATTGATTTGTGAAAACAATTTTTCTATTTTCATCTTCCAGCAATATTCCACTCTGCGAGTTGTTAACCAATGAAGTAAATACCTGTTCTGCACTCTTTCTCTGGATGATCTGTTCATTTAAATACTCTGCAATTGAGAGTAAATCGTCTGAATTTTTATCCTGGTGTATACCACCAATTTCTCCCAGGGCACTCTTTAACTTATCAATCGATTTTTTCTTTACTTCTATTTCATGACTAAGTTTTTTATTTATTTCAATATATTCCTCTTCGCTGATGGAAAAAGCTCTCTCTACCAATAACTTATCTCTTTGTAAGGCTTCGTAAGAATCGTCAATCACACTTAAGAACTTTTTAACAGACGGATTTTCCGCAATTTCTGCAGTTAAATACTTACTGATTTGCCGGTTGAGTAGTTTATGGTAATTCATAAAATGAAGTGATTGTCATGGTTTGATTGTGTAGCTGACAGGTTGCACTACTATTAAAAGGAGAAATTTCGCCATACGAATAGAAACCAGCAATCATAGTACCTTCGGGAAGAGCATCCGCAACAGCTTCAACTTCTTCTTCCGTTCTTGGCCCAAGAATCAGTTTTCTTCCTACACAGCTAATGAGTAGTGCAAAATCAGGTTTTCGATTATTCTTTAAACTATTTTCAGCGGCTTTAGAAGAGGCATCAATTAATTTATCAAAATTCGCCTTCATCAACCGCACCTTTGAGTTTTCAGGAATGTCGCCTGCGAAAGTCATCGTTTTCTGCTCTTCATCAATTGATAAAATTGTACGCACTATGGGTTCTGATTGACCTTGTATGGTGAGCGCCAATGGAAACAGCAGCGCCGAAGCCGGCAAATTATCAACATCAGGCCCCAAATATTTCTTGTATAAATCCAATGCGCTCTGTTCATTAATTTCATATAAAACATTTCCCTGAGATTTTGTTACCGTCCTTTCCAAGCCAAACATATCCCAGCCGCCTTGAGAGCCGTGGGTAACCAATAGTTTATGTCCATAAAAGCCGATTGCGACAATATTCCCTTCAGCGGGATTTCGGTTCAGGCCAACTAAGGTAGACCTGAAGTTAGCATCATCACCAGCCAGGCCGCCCGTAACCAATATATTCCCAGCAGCCTGATTTAAGCCTTTTGTAAGCTCACTTCCGTTTACAAGACTTCCATCAGAAAAGACCATAATATAACTTAAATCTGGTTTTGGAAGATGGTTAATTAACCCAACCGCGGCATCATAGCTATTTTTATATGCACTAATGTTAACTGTTGAAGTTTTAATTGTTGTCGATTCGAAATTGAATGCGATAGCAATAAGAGAATTATCCGATACTGTTTCCTGATAAATCTCTCCGGCAGTGCTGCAGAGTGCAATATCTGCGTTTTTGAACAGGGCTTGCAGTTGGCCAAAAGCATCTGTCTGAGGAAATATATTTTTTCCGCCAAAGCACAGCACCAGGCTAAACTCGTCATTTTTTAATTCCTCTTTACCGCTCTGAGCCAGCCATTGGTTGTTATTATATCTGAAGAGTTTTGCATTCATGATTTTAATTTATAAAAAATTGTTTCTTCAAATTGAATACCATGCGCAAACAACTACAACAAAACGATGATAATCAAAATTTTACGAAATTCAGGTTAATTTTAGCTTCTAAATGTCAGATGCTGTTTCCGGAAAATGGAAATCACGATTCAACTTCACCATCTTTCACTCATGTTCTAAAGGATACTTTTCCAAAATCCAGGAAACTTTAACAACGTCGTTGTTATTATTTCAGACGATACCGGATAATACCACAAGTATCAGCCTTTAATGTTTCGACTCCATTTTAAAACAATCACGCTGTTTTGCTGATTTAAAAATAACATTATCACCCTTTATTTCCTGATTTCGCAAATAACTGCTGAAATTTCTTGTCTATATTGATTGCGACTACAGGTATATCTGGTTTAACTTCCGTTATTTTTGAAATAATTGATCACCGGGGTAATCTCGTAAACCCGGGATCAATGAAAATTAGATCTGCTTTTGATAGCGCTTGTTTAAACAATCTTGTATAGCGAGAAACCAGCTGATTAATATTACAGGTTTAAACTTAAATGATAATCTAACATTTGGGCCGTATCAGGGATCATCTTCTGCAATGAAAATGGAATACGTCTGAAATATCTGTTTCATAAGAGAGTATTAGGCATCAATTTAGGTAACATAAATTTATCATTTTTTTTATAAAACAGAGAAAATTCCATGTCCCGGAATTTTCAAAAACCCTATATTTTTTATAAAATACTTATTTACAGTAAATTAACTGTTTACCATTATTCACCCTTTTCCAATTCATTTTGAAATCAAAATCATAAAACAATACGTTATTATCGTCCCTTTTTACAGAAAAGAAAGCGCTTTCTTTTTCAAGAATGTAAAACTTTACTGCATCAAATACTGATGTCATATTATGTTTCGTAAACGACGGCAGTAGTGGTAAAAAACTTGTGTTTTAAAGGAACATTGCATTATTCGCAATTTTTTCCGTTTTTTTTGCCTAAAAGTGGTATTGTTATTAATATCGTTTATTTCATTCGTTGCAAAAAATCAACAATCAAGCCGGCTACTTTTTCAGGTTGCTCCTGGGCTATCCAATGACCTGCACCTTCAATGATGTGAAAACTTTCCATTTTTGTGCAAGCCTGGTTTTGCATTTGCTCCAATGCGCCAACAGGACGAAATCTCGCCCAATCTGCGATCCCTGCTATAAAACAAGAAGGCACATCTATATTATGTCCTGAAAAAAGTTCGAGGTCAGACTTGTTCAATCCGGCAGTAGTGCAACGGTACCAATTCAATCCGCCCTGGAAACCGGTACGCTTAAACTCCCGGGTATAAACGTCAATCTCATTATCCGGGAGCCATTTACAGGCAGATATTTCTTGTGGAGACGGCATATAAGGCGCAACTTGTTCCGGCATTGTTTTATCAAGATCTAAAACATAATAAATAGGCTGTTTAGCCAGTTCTTCCGCCCTGCCTGAAGTAAGTGGAGAAAGTCCTTTATTTTGACTCCAGTCGGCACTCTTTACATGAAAGTAAGCCCGCTGAAAATCGTGCAGCCCCTGCTTGCAGTTCAGCATATCATCATTGGCATTGCGTGTTGAAAAGTAGGTAATGCTGTCTTTGCGTGGTTGTGGTAATGTTGTAAGGGGATCTTTTACAGTACCTGCTGGTTGCAGGGCCGGTGCAGGTTGTGATGCAACGTTGAAAGGTAAAGCTGGTACTCCGCCGAACGGACAACTTAAAATAACAATTGACCTGAAAAAGTCTGGCCTGACGAGTGCGCAATAGGCCGCTACTGTGGCACCCACGTCATGGCCTACGATACTGTAAACAGAATCATGTCCCATAGCCATTACCAAACCCATGGCATCGCGGGAAAGCTCATGTGTTCTGAAAGAAGCAAAATTTCCATCATAATTGCCGTCCCATCCTGTTGTGCGGCCATAGCCACGCATATCCGGTGCAATTACATGGTAACCAGCAGCAGCCATTGGCAACATTACTTTTCGCCAGCTATAAGCAAGTTCAGGAAATCCGTGCAGCAGCAGCACAGCAGGGCGTTTTGTCGTCTCAAATCCGGCTTCCAGTACATGCACTGTCAGGCCATTTATTCCGGGCACATAGCGTTCACGTATGCCTGCGGGTAATTCTAAGTCATTTAACTGATCTTTTGTTTTCATAGGATTTGTTGTTTCTTCTGTAAATAACGCTAAAGGGCGGATCAAAACTGCTCCCAAAGCAGTTAGCGTTGTGTTTTTTATGAAATTTCTGCGTTCCATAAAACAAAATTGATCATTATTTAAAGGCTGATCATTAGCTTTATTATGCGTTTTCTTGACTTAATTATGCCTGGACCGATAAGCAAGGGGAGTTTCTTTTGTAAAAGTTTTAAAAAAACGATTGAAAGAAGCCGGGTCAGAAAAATCTAAACGATAAGCAATTTCGGCTACTGAATTTCCCGTATAGCGCAGCAATGATTTAGCCTCCTGTAATATCATTTCTTTTATTACTTCCGAAGCAGTTTTTCCTGTGTTTTCTTTTACTATTCTGTTTAAATGATTGGGACTAACACCTAACATTTGCGCATAGTCATTGACTTGCTTTTTATTAAGATAATATTGGGTAACAAGTTTCTTGAAACGGTTAATTAATTTAGAACTGTCCCGAAGGAAGGATTTAGTGTTACCTATATTCTGTCGTTCATAACTTCTTTTAGCCTCCAGCAGTAACAGATACACATACATTTTGATCGCTTTATCGCGCCCGGACTTTTTATACTGTAATTCTGTATTTATTTTCATCACCAGCACAAGTATATTTTCCATTTCTTCACTTTCAATTTGAAATACAGGTACACCGGAAATATCATAGAAAGGAAACTCATCTGCAATTTTGATTGACGGAATGATATCATTTAAAAATTCAGGAATAAAGAACATATAGTATCCAAATGCATCTTTAGAAACATTACTCGTTGAAAAAGTCTGGTTGGGGAATGTAAATGTCAAGGTCCCGGGCCGATGGGTATATTCGTCAAGGCCTACCTGCATATTCAACGAACCGTTAACAGTAATGCCGATCCTGTAAAAAATAGATTTTAAGGGCCCTTTTGATGAAACCATTCCATCACTGGAATAAATTTCAAACCCTTCAATTCTTTCAGTATCATCAGGTATATTATTTCCGAAATGTGCGCCTGGATTACTATGCCTGTGGAGATGCCTGAAGTTTTCCAGTTTATATTTGGGAATATCTGTTAAACCATTCTTCATTACTGATAAGTGAGTATTTAAGGCATTTGATACCTAAAACCGAACACCTAAATATAAGGTTAAATTCTTCAAAAACGTATTTCCATTTTTTTTGTACAATACTGATGATAAATTTTGGGATTAATTCCAGCCACTAAAATTCCGCTATATGATCTGCACCTTAAACAAAGGCTAAACGTATACTTGCCTGGTAATTTTAGCACAATTTTATTGAACGCTATATAAATGCTCCCCTAACTTTTGTTAAAGGGAGCATTTTAATATTCAGTCGAAGCGCCATTTTCTCATTACCCAATAAGCCAGGCCAACTGTTATTACCAGCCCTATGCAAAGCACCACCCAACGCGGCTTTTTGCTTTTATCAATGTGCTGCGCCTTCGTTTTTAACTGTGTGCTTTCCAGGTTATGCTTTTGGTGCTGAAGCTGATGCCCGGTTTGCACTTGCTGGTGAAGGATCTGCTTTCTATCCGCTTTTCCTCGCACCACAACTTTTTCGGCCATGCCTTCGAAACCCTTTTCAGTACTGTAGAGAAATTTCCCCAATGGGGTAATTTGCACCACGTATTCGCTGTTACCGGTATCAAGCAAAAGGGTGTTACCATTTTCCCAGCTTTGCTGATTGGTATTTTCCTGGTAGTGGCTCTTCGATTGAAGTTCCTGCGTATGCAACGTCTTTTTGCTTTGTAAAGCGCCGCATGCAGAAAATAACATACCACCAGCCATCAACAGGTTCAACTCATTTTTCATCGTCCCCTCCTTTCTTATTGGCCCAATCGGCAAAGTATCTGATGGCTTTTAAAGGCCGCCGTTTCCGGTAAACCCCATCTCCTTCCCTGCTGCCTTCCATATTGGTATTCCCTTCGATGGTAATGAGCCAGTCGCCTTCCTTCCGTTCCACCAACCCGCAATGGGCTATGCGTTTCAGATGGCTAAAGTAGATACCGAATACTACTGCGGGGCTTACCTGTTTGGTACGTTTACTTAATGGAAATAAGGCCGGGCTCCAGGGGGTACGTGGTGCAGGGTACCCGGCCTGGCCAAAAACCCAGCTTACGAAAGCCGCACACCAGGCACTGCCCTCTTTTACGTTTACATAGCGCAGGTATGTTGCTACCCGCGGCCCATCGTTGTGTCCGGAGAGTTCGCGTACACCTACTTCGTTTTTTGCAATGCACAACAGCTTTGCCCTATCGGGCATGGCCGTGTCCGGCGCCGGGTTTATACTATCGCGGCCAGGCAGGCTATACCCGCTAAAAAGAGCAAAGCAAACGATGCCCAAAAAAATCTTAACTGTTGCCATGATGTGAGTTGTTTAAAACGTAAAACCATATCTGTTAAATTAAGCAGGCCCAGGCCGAGCCAAAAGCGGTACAACAGCCACCAGGAGATTTGCAACAGGGCTACATAACACAACAGGCCGAGCAAAAGCAACTGCCAAATGCCTGCATCGAGCAGGGCAGCGGTGGGTTCGAAGGTTCGTAATAAATTAGGAAGCGTAAGCCAGCCCAGAATTAAGATGGTGGCCAGCATCAGTTTTTCGAGTAGTTGCCTTTTTGGCGTTAGCGCCATTAAAGCCAGTTTTAATGTTTTCATATCTTTCTGTAAAATAGCCCAAACCTGCAACACTGCATGGCTTGGGCGGGTGATTAATTAAACTAAGGGATGGTATAGGTACCCAGGTACTGGCTGTTTGCCACGGCAGTGGCATCGCGTTTTACTGCAAAAGCCCATCCGTGAAAAACATCGCCACTAAAGCCGGCGCCAATTGCCGCGGTGTAAGTTGCTGCGGCGCGCTGCGCGTCTTCGTACACCAGGTACATGCTTTTGGTAGCGTTAAAAAGCACTACGGTAAGCGAGTCATCAGTAAAAGAATTGTAGCGGTTTAAAATGCTCTGCCAGTTCAGGATCAGATCTGCCCCTTGCAGGCTTGCATTAAGGCCATGAAAAACCGAGAGTGAACCTTTGCTCATCACCACCTGCGAAAAATCGATTACAAAATCCGGGTAGCTGCCACCGATCGCCTGGTTTAAGAAGATTTTTACCGCTGCATTGTAACCTGTAATCTTGTTCAGCTGTTTGTCTTTAAAGCCAATGTTTAAAATGTCTTTAATAGGGCTCAGGTAGAGCGGGGCTAGGGCAAATTTGCTGCGTTGCGCCAACTGGGGTTGAGTACTGGGTTTAGTGCTTTTTTTCGGTAAACCCCTCAGGTAATCGATACTGCGCCAGTTGCTGCCAATTACACTGCCTACCTTGCCCGAGAATGCGCCATTTGCGCCTTTTGAATACGTTGCCATAATTTTTGTTTTTTTAAGTGAAAAAATGTTTGTTTAAAAGGATTTCTGTTTATACCGGTATCTTTAAATCCATGCTCCAAACGTAGCACCCTGGCAGTATTAGTGCCTCATTTTGAGCTAAAATGAGCTAAATTGAGCCAATTTGTGGGGGTAGTGAGCTAAAATGGGCCGCCACAATTAGCCCATAGTGTACTAACCGGGGGAGCTTGTGGCGGCCAGCTTAAGGGCAGCATCACCATAACGAGTGTAGCTGATCGGCTGAAACAGTCTCTGGCTTTACCTTTTAGGTAACCAAAAGGTAAAGCCAGGGTAACCAAAGGGTAAACCAGGGGTAACCATGGGGTTAACCTGGTAGCAAGAAAGGGTAAACAACAGGTAAAGAAAGGGTAATCAGATACGGCCTTTTCGCTGGCTTTCCAGGTAGGCGGCCAACAGATCTTTCACGTAAAAACGATCGCCACCAGGTAGTTTTATAGGCTTTAACGAGCCATCTTTTACCTTACGTTTGTAGGTGCTTTCGCTAATGTTCAGGTAATCTTTAACCTGCTGGCGGGTAAGCTGCTCATTAGGGTCGCCAAAGAGGTCGATAAAGGTAAAGGTGAGTTGTTCTTTGTTGAGTACGAGGTAAATATTGTACATTACCTGTACCAGTGCGTCAAGGTTATTCATAAGGCGTAAAATTTAAGACACGAAACCATTTTGCGAAAGGGTGATGAAGCTTTCCGCAACCAGATCCGGAAGCGGTTTCTGTGCTGTTATTCAGGTGGTTAAACCCATGGTACTGAAGCGGCTGAAATTGGTTAGAAAATGTGGTTTTTACCTGTAAATTTTAGCGCCAAACAACACCAAAAGCTGTTTAACATTCCCAATAATATTAAAGTTAATGGTAGATATGTAAATTCAAAATTCACTGCGGGGCAAGTTGCCCCAAAGTTATGGGTAGCCCCGGCTGAGGAAGATGAGCCCGAGGTTGAAAATGATACAGGCCACCCGCTGGGGGCGCCTTGGCCGTGCATAAACGAGAAATTTATGCACTTTGGTAAATAACTCAATTGATAGGGATGAAAAAGCAACTGGTGTTAGTTTTTCCATCATTTGTATATTTAATCAGTAAATAAAGACATCATAATATTACGTCTTTTGCCATGTATAACGATAACTTATATCGAATCGTATATTAAAAACTGCGATCCTTTACAGCCAGGCGGGTTTAATGTCAAAAGAAACGGAACATTAAAAATTTGAGCATGGCAAAAAAACAGCTTATTCAGGCAAATAAAACAATTTAGCCAACGCCTGTTAAGTTAACTGAAGGTTGCCCGGGTAGCAAGCCCGGCACATTAAAAAAAAATTCACCCATCAACCCCACCAGCCGGCATAACATTCAATCTTGTTAACACATAGCTGCCTAAATATCCATTTCCCTGTATCTGTTTCAACCAGCCAAATTCCCGTTACTGCTAACCCCTCTCGTTTAATTGCCACAAAGAATATTTTCAGCATAAAAAACAGAAACAAGGTCCATTAAATTTACTTAGCAATTTTATCAAAAACAATTACTTCCCAGGTTTGGTCAGGGTTGCCCGGGGTTGCTAAGCCAGCAACTTGACGACTGCACGAAAGCTTCTTTCTTTGCCCTAAAAATATATTATGGAAAATGAAAGCTATTTTAAAAAAATTGAATGTTACTTAAAACCCTCTTATGGGCTAAAATGTTATCTGAACTATTCTCTCCATGAGCGCACGTTCAATAAGAAACAAGCCGTTAAGGTGTCTGAGTTATTCAGCTCTTCCCTAATCTTCATCAGTAAAGGTACATTAAGGCTATACGCTGTTAAAGAAGAAGAGGAAACGACCATCCTGTTCTGGCAAAAAGACCGGCTTCTTACCTCACTATTAACGCTGGGTGAATATACGGGAAAAGAAATTTACGCAGAATTTCTGGAAGATTCTGCCATTATCGCATATAGAGAAATACATACCGGCAACCTTTACAATATATTCCCTCAATACCGGGAGCTCATCAACAAACTATACCAGGAGCAGATCTCAGATTTGATCCTGCACGCAGAATCCCTGGCACATTTAACTGCCAACGCCCGTTTCAATAACCTGATGAAATTGAAACCAGAACTGTTTAACCTCTGCGAACTCAAAGTAATTGCAAATTATTTAGGCATCCATCCAAAAGTTTTGAGCCGATTAAGGGCAAAAGCGGTAAAAAGGTAACATTTATTGCCTCAATTCCATTATGAATTTGTCAATCGGTAACTTATATGGCCTTCACTTAGCCTAAACTGAACCGAACTTTATACAGGATTTAAAGGATAGTAAATATCTCCGTTATAAATGATCAGGTCATGAAAGTAAGTTTAAATAAAAGCGCATATTATACAGGTTACCTCCTGTTGGTTATTTTATGGGGCACTACCGCTGCAAGTAAACTTGGTAACCTTAACGAATTTAAAACCGAACTGGCCAAACAGGTTTTCCCAGCACCATTTTCTGCATTTCTGCTTATTGCGGTACCAGGCTCAGAAGTTGTTGCAGCGGCCTTACTCGCCTTTAACAAAACCAGGTTATATGGCCTTATTGCATCGCTCCTGTTAATCACTGCTTTTACCGTCTACATCGCTCTCATCCTGGCAGGCTATTTCAGCAAAGTGCCCTGTAGCTGTGGCGGTGTACTAAAAACGCTTGGCTGGAGAACTCACCTCATTTTTAACCTCGTATTTACCGCAATAACGATAACTACCTTAATTATTCACCTAAAGCGGGAGGCATGTGACAAAGAGTAATCACCACAATGGATACCGGTCATATCCGACATGAAAATCAACCGATCGCCAGACCACAGCACCAGATCAATTCTTTAACCCTCCCTATAAAAACAAGGGAGAACATTAAACTAAATACCATGTTAAAAAAAATCAACTTAGGCCTTGTAGCCCTCGTATTGGGGTTCGGTCTTATCTTTACAACCAGTGCGTTTACAGGTAAAAGAACACAGACCTGGAGGTTTAACGGATCATCAACCGCAGATGTAACCGATTATACCAAATACGTGCTTAATGGTACACCTTCCGAAAACTGTCAGACCGTTGAGGCTGCTTTACCCTGCGAAATCATAGTAGACCAGGACATTGATCAGCCCGCCGAACTTCAAAGTTTTATGGCAGGCAAAACCTATTCGGAAATCCAGGATGATTATGCACATAATTATCAACCTCTACCTTAACTAAAAAAGAAGCTGTCTCCAAATATAAGAGACAGCTTTTTTGTGTTTAAATAAATCCCTTAGTCCGATAAATAATGACGAATCTAGTTGACTGGAAGTCTTTTTCTTTGAGTGCGGTGGAGGCCTTTACAACGTTTGGATTTTCTGCACGGCAGGAAATGCGCCAACCCGCCCGGAAATCTATCAACAGCTATCTACCTTTAATAATGAAAGCCTAATGGTTTTCCATTGATATCCTTTCTGTGTAAAACCGGTTATTTTGGAGCCGGTTTGACATCTTTTCCCGATTTGAGGAGTCCATAAGAAATTATTGAATATCCGGCCTTAAACGTACATCAAAATCTAACATTCAATTTGTAGTTTTACGACCACAATACTTAATTATAAGTATTTTAATATTTTGTAGTATTAAGCATTTTAAAATATTCTTAAAATTTGTAAATTTACCTTATTAGTAACGTTTTCAACACAGTTTATGTTTCGGTCAGGATCCGGATCGCAGACAACTGACTTTTATGCCAGTTATCAGAGCAAAAGCTTTAGTTGATATCGTGCTGTGTCAATTGTTCAAAAATTTCAATCTATCAATTCCATTAAACTTATGGGAAACCCATCTCTTGATGCTTATCAGCAGGTATTTGGCCTTGCATGCATCGCTAACCGGGCGGGCGGTTACAACGGCACCGGTAGTGAGTTACAGCTGCAACTGCAGTATGACTTATCTTTTTATTTAAATAATGTTCCCCCCGTTAAAGTGATGGGGCAAACAGCCCCTTCAGTCGCCGATTCATCGGTTACCCCGATACTGGGTGACTGGAACCTGGTATGGGGCCCGGCACTCATCGAAGAGACTGATCAGAAAGAAAAGCCAACCGGAGTTGCCGATAATGCGCTGTTTGTCGCGCAGTGCGACGCTGTAGCTTACCCGGGCGGCCCGACTTTACCAACTTACGTTGTAGCTGTGGCAGCAACTAATCCCGCCTCACTTTATGATTGGGAAACCGAAGATTTTTCGGTGGCAGAAGTAGTGAACTGGACAAATTACAACCCCGTTCTTTTCAAGCCATCGGCTTATAACGGAACCGACCCCTATATCTCTAATGGAACTGCAACCGGTATCAAAATCTTGCTTTCACTCACCAGTCCCCCTACAGCCGCATCACCAGGCACCACACTCGAAGAGTTTATTGCCAGTTTACAACCCGGGCCGCAGAGCGCGATCGTATTCTGCGGACATAGCCTGGCGGGTGCGCTCTCACCAACGCTGGCCCTCTATTTAAAACAACATAACCAACTGGATGCCTTTGGAGTGTCATTAGTTTATCCCACAGCAGGGCCTACACCCGGAGAAAGCGCATTTGCCAATCTATTTAACAATACATTTCCCCCGCTTCCGGAAGGGTGGACAGCACAGAGCGGCGATTACCAGAGCTGGAATACGATGCACTGGAATACACTCGATGTTGTGCCGCATGCCTGGCACCAAACCGACCTGCAGCAAATTGCACAGATCTACGGGCAATCGCCTAATTTACTGACCAGAAGTACGTTGAATACCCTTCAGCGACTGGTGCTTAAAAGAGCTGCAACATCAGGCGCAAACTATACCAGGATACAGAACCAATCGTTGCCAGGCACACTTCAGCATGCAGATCAATCTTCACCTACCATTAACACGCCGCCAAAAACAATGAAAGATTATATTACTCAACTCTTCCTTCAGCATGTTAGTCTGTATTCAGGTATCCCTGCACAGCCGGGCAGCCCGGCCGTACAGGGACTTATTCTGCCACAACCACTGCCTCAGCCGGTGTACCCCCCAGGTAAAGCGTTACTTCCCGGGGTCAAAAAAGTTACAAGTCTGGAGTTAATCATCAGGATTATGGAGCAGATCCTGGCCTGGATTGCATCTTATGCTACTTCGCTAGATGGCACACTACCAAAAGAAAACTCAAAAAACAGTTCCAATAAAAGCAAAATAGATTAAAAAACAGATAACTCTTCCTGGCAATGATAAAAACAGATCATCACCATCCGCATGCGTGCACCTGCGGCTGCAAAAACCCAATAGTCGAAATCTTAAAGCATAAGCTTTTCAGTAAGGAACATATTGAAAAGCTGACCGCTCATCTGTCAAAAAGCAAGCCGCCTGCAGCAACGCCGGAAGCGATTCTCTATTCCGGAGGAACGATCAGGCCCATGGCTAACGGAGATGCCGGCGTTGTGGAGTCAATCGGTATGGCTCAGGGCTTTATAGTAGCATGCGGTTCTTATGCGCAGGTAAAGGCTGCTATGGATGCCAAATACAAAGATGCTTACCAAAGTATCGTGCTGGATAAGGCCCAAACCCTAATCCCTGGAATGTTTGAACCGCATGTTCATACCGTATTTTCGGGCATGATGGCCTCATGGATAGACATAAGCCCCTTTGAAGGACAGGACTTGCGGAAAGTATATACTAAAAAGTGGATAGCAGATACCCTGTCTGCCGCTCACGAAGCCTCCTCCGATGTGGTATTACTGGCCACAGGACTCGACCCGGCGCTTATTCAGCCCCAAAGCGGAAAAAACTTTTCGGAGATTGACAACGTGTTCCTGGATAACGTGAGCAAAGATACACCGATACTTATCATGAGCGCATCAGGCCATACGCTATATGCCAATTCTGCGGCCCTTCGCGCCATCTACAATGCCCAGAAAGGGCAGCCTGCAATGCACGACTATACCAGTGCTGATGATTATATCGCCAAAACGCATGGATGGTTGGAGGAGGAGCCCATGATGATGCCTGCGATAAATACCTATCAGGATGCAATAGCACATAAATCGCTTGATATTGTCTCCAATATGGATGCATTTTTCCATCAGGCCAGTGCAAGAGGGGTAACCTCGATGTACGATGCACTGATTAACCAGATGTATGTGCCTTATCTTGAAGAATACCTGGAGGCCAGACGGCTACCTGTACGCCTGGGCGGGGCCCTATACTGCGAAACACTGAAGGCTGCGCAGGCTTTACCACCTTACCGGCAGCCCGATTATTATCTGGATCTTTACCTGGGCCATGTAAAAATTGTATCCGATGGATCTAATCAGGGACTAACCGGATATCAGTCCGAACCTTATTCGGTAATACTTGAAAAGGATCACGCATGTGGTATATTCAACTTTTCAGATCCGGTGGCTTATCAACAGGTGGTTGATGAGGTAATACTGGAAAAAGGCTGGCCCATTATGATCCATGCAAATGGAAATCTGGCTATAACAGATACCATCGCAGCCTTCCGCAGCGCATTAGAAAAATATAAGGGGCCTGAACTGCGCAACCGGATTGAGCACTGTTCGCTGCTGGAGCAAAGTGGCATCAATGAAATGGAAGCATTGAATATTTCGCCCAGTTTTTTGATTGGCCACGTGGGGTATTGGGGCGATGTATTTGAAAAAGTTATATTCGAAGGACAGCATTTGCCAGCGCACAATGCTCCTAAGGTATTTTCCCTGGACCGCTGTAAATCGGCAGCTGAAAAGCTGCGCATCTCCCTTCATAGCGACCACACCGTTACCCCGCTTGGTCCTTTAAGGATGATGGAACAAGCTATTACACGAGTGATGGAAGCGAGCGAAAATGCATGGCCGTTAAATGTGCTCAATACCGAAGAACAGCTTACCAATGAACAGGCACTGAAAGCAGTAACTTATGATGCTGCCTGGCAGTGTTATGCCGATAGCTGGGCAGGAAGTCTTGAGGCAGGAAAATTTGCCGATTTTGTAATCCTGGAAAAGGACCCTGTAACTATGCCCCGAAAAGATTGCAGCATGAACATGCGGAATATTAAAGTGCTGGAAACCTGGCTGGGCGGGGTAAAGGTTTATGCCGGCAATTGAGCATAAACTCCGCACGTTTTAGCATGCCCCTGCAGGCTTACGATAGACCTGCAAGGTATCGTAAGCCTGAATTTAACGGCGGGTTTTTAAACCGAAATTTTGGGTGAGGCTGTCTCATAAATTGTAATGCTATTGAATTTATTACGTTTAGCTTAGCCTGTGCTGAGCTTGACGAAGGATCGAAACTCCTCGTAAGACATTTAAAACGGGGCTTCGACAAGCTCAGGATTACAATTCTACATTATGAGACAGCCTCGTTTTTACCTCACATTTTGCGGTATCCGGCTAAGGGCAATAATATCTTCAGGAATTTCCAACGCGTATTTAGGATCATTTGGGGCAAGGCTGTAATTTTTGCCGTTCAACACCCTTGAAAGTGAAATGTTTTCGCCCTCCAGGTTCAACCGCTTTAAATCAATCCACCTCAAGCCCCTCATTACCAATTCTTTTCTTCTTTCCGTCAGTATAAGCTTTAAAACCGATGGAACGGATGTTACGGTATAGGGGGTAAAACTGTTCTTCACATATCTGTTAACCAACAGCGTATTCAAATCATCTATTGCGGCAGCCAGGTTGCCGGCCCTGGCCGAGCATTCTGACCTGATTAACAGTTGCTCATCAGTTGTAATCCCTGATGATATGGATGCTGCCCCGCTAAAACTGCCCTTCCAGCCAAAACTTCCATTATTGTTATTCCGGAAATAGATCTGTTTCCTCAGGTCATTTGGCTCGTACATATTGTACAGTTCGGGAACAATCCTGGCCCTGGTATTTCCCATGATCTGTAAAATCTTTGAGGTAGACTCATAAATCACTTCGCTTGAGAAGCGGTCTACAGGATAGGACTTTGAGGGAAACAGGTTGTTAAAATCAATCAATGCCGTTTTTACCTTCAAACACGAATCCGAATAATTAAACGCGCGGTCATATTCGCGCATAGACAAAAACACCCTGGCAAGGTAACCGAAAGCCGCCTGCTGGCAGGGCCTTGTCGGGTGGATTAACTTAGGGGAAAGCAGCCTGGCCGACCTCGTTAAATCATCTATTGCCTTCGCGTAGCTTTTTTGTACACTGCTCCTTTCAGAAGGCTCATTGAAATCTGTGGTTTCCCTCAATACAACCCCGTGGTCTGTACCAGCTGTGGCCACCTGGTAACCCAACGACCATATCTGGAGCGCATTAAAAACCGATTTCCCCCTGAAAAAATAGGCCTGCCCCATAATATCATCATAAACCGAAGCATTTTGAGAAGTTCGCTCAATCGACGCAATTTTCTCCAGAACGGTATTACTCAGGTAGATTAAACTGTAAATTACCGACCAGTCGTTAGCATCTGCCCCTTTTTCAAACAAGTGGTCTTTTTCCCAGGTATATTTCCGCTGTTCGGTCTGGTAAAGCAAACTGTTAAAATCAGCATCTGCCACATAGTAATCATCTGCACTGATTTCACCGGAAATCGGGTCGGCAGCTGCAGTGATGTTCACATTGTTAAGCAGAGCCTGCAGATCAGCTAAATTTTGCGGTACAGACAGCTTTTTATCCGGTTTCTCATCCAGGAATTTTTTACAGCCAACCAGGCAGCATACGGCCAACAGACCGATAATCATTATATTTTTCATGTTATTATTTTTTAGAGCCCCATCCTAAAGCCGGCCGAAAATGTTTTAGCCGGCGCTACCGTTGTTAAGTTATTTCCATAATCAGGATCAATACCCTCTTTATTTGCCTTCCATACAAGGCCCAGGTTTGAGGCAACACAAAATACGGTGCCCGATCTGATCAATCCCTTCGGCACCCTGAAGGTGTAATTCAAATTGATGTACTGAAACCGTACATGGTCGCCTTTTGAGATCAATACTTCAGCACCTTTATAAAAATTATCCCTCGCCACAGCATTTGGGTATACCAATGAAGGAACATTTGTAAAGTTTTCATCACCCGGGTTTTGCCATCTTTTAGAAAAATCGCTGTGGGCGGCCAGGCCGGCAAACATGGTATTGTAGGTTATTGAGTTCCGCCTGAAATAATAACCGGCCTTAAAACTCAGCTGGATATTCAGCTCAAAACGCCGGTAGGAAAAGGTATTCCTGAAAAGCCCAAATGCGGTAGGCAATGCCGAGCCGAAATATACCAGATCTGATAGTTGTGTAGAACTACCTGTTAAGGCGCTATAGTTCTTGGTAACCTGGTTATTTAAAATACCCTGCGGATCTCCGGTTGCCGGATCGAGCCCTGCCCATTTGTACCCGAACACCGAATATACCGGGCTGCCGATAATCCCCGATATGGGCGGGCTGCCCGGGTTACCCACCAGGGTGCTTCCCTGTACATTGGAAATAAAATAAGCGGTAATCTGATCATGGTAGAGACTCACACTCAGATCGGTGCCCCACTTAAAGCTCCTGTCGATATTTTTCGACTGCAATTGAATTTCATATCCGGTACCCTTCATACCGGCCACATTTTTCAGAATTGATGCACCAACGCCTCCAGAATAGTCTAAAAGCGCGTTGCCAAACAATTTTTTACCGTTTTTTCTGTAGTACTCAACCGTTCCCGAAATGCGGCCGTTAAAAAGCGTAAAATCCAACCCGGCATTAAACATGCCCAGGCTTTCCCACTGAAGCTCCGGATTGGCGTAATTACTGAACCTGGCCGAGGGGGTACCCTTTCCCAATATTGAGGTTCAGTCAAACCCCAAAATCGGATGGAAAAACAGCAACAAACTGCAGACCCGCTCCACTTGCAGCACAGTTCCGCACAATACCCAAAAACGACAGACAGGCGGAAGCAGAAAAAGCACCTTTCGGGCGGAGTCATTAAGGTGCAAGGGTGTGGTTCTATACTGCCTGACAAATAAGCCGGCAATCAGAAGACCATTAAATTTAACATTAACAGCTTTTATCAATAGCTGCGTTAGCGGGTGTAGCGGCATCCTCCCAAAGGGAAATACAGCGGAAGACGCGACTCTTCAGGGACACGCCCAAAAAAATACCATCGTCTTATATTTGCCCGGAATAAGGTTAGTTTTTTTGTAAATCCCCTCGCGCCTGTCTGCTCACTTGCAGCTATTGATCATACGAAAGATCTTTTTTAGATGACTCCTTAAGATCATTATACCAAACCAAATTTCCTATTTTTTCTAGTACAGCGTTAACCTGATCCGATACGTACCCGCAGAAAAATCAGGTTCAGATCGGCATGCACCGCCTCAGTTTCCCAAAGTGTAGCACCTTTAAACCTATCGCCCGCTAATGTTTTTCTCAATATCCTTCAACACCCAATCCAATTCTAAATCTCTAACTGACAAATAATCTTCCATCTGGTAAGTAACCGGAACATCCGGCATCAGACCTCTACCATCAATACTAGTAAGGTCACCAAAAAAAGCGGGAAGCGTTCCGTAACGGAGTAACAGTTGACTCGCAGGTAAGGTAAGGCTTTTCAGCGTCAACGCAGTCCATACATTTTTACTGCCGCCGGTCTCTTCACCAACAAACGTTACATTTTTCAAAGTTTTCAAATTCGCAGCGAGTAAGCTGCCAGCTGAAAAAGTACCTCCGTCAATCAATACGTAGACTTTACCCTTAAATGTAAATTGATGAGGCATGATCAACTCGAAGGCTGATCCGGATATTTTATCCACCCAAACCCTTATTTTCTGATTATTATACAGCTGTTTCTGCTTTTTTATTTCTTCAGGGAGCCTGTAGAAATATCTAGGCGAGTCGATCAGGTGACTATAAAACCTCGCCGGCCAAACTAAATTTCCGCCTGGATTACCCCTTAAATCGATGACCAGTGTCTTTAACTTACGCTTTTCTATGTCTGCAAAAATATCCTGATAACCTGCATACTCCGGTCCAATATTAAAATGGCGTAGTTTAATATAGGCGATATTGCTGTCAACAGTTAACCGTCTATACTCCGTACTCGGCAGCATCGCAACGCCAGTACTATCAAAGCCCTTCTTCTGCTGTGCCTCCAACTTAATTTCCCTGGGATTTCCTGATGATTTCAGTGAAATATCAAGACGCTTGTTGTCCGGAAACAAAAAGCGGTAACGCTCTGCAAATAATCCACTATGGTTCATCAGATATCTCTTGAAAGTGGTATTGTAACCATCTGCAGTGATGTAGCCGTTCAAGCTATCAATCAGCCTTGCAGCGGAAACACTATTGATGCTCAAAATCTCAGTACCCTTTAAAATGGCAGGATCGGCAGATATATTTTTGGCGATAAACAACCTGTTCCCCGTAACATAGTACTCGAACTGATAAATAGGATGCTGCAATAACGGTTTTTTCAAGATGGCAATATCCTGAGGCGTCAGTTTCGCATGATCCAACTCAATCTTCAGGTGACCATCACCTATACTGCTGATCACATGCAATAACTTTACATACAAGGCAATCGGCGTAAGTGGCTTAACAATTGTTTTTCTTAAACTATCAAACTTGTAATCAAGCTTTTTCTTACTGATGTACAAATATAAATTTGGATGTTCTCTTTTCAGTGTGGTTTGTACGAGATCAATATCTTTCTTAAAAGCAGATGGCTGATATAATTGCTTAGTCATCTGGTCCAGATGCTGCGCATTTAAAGGGCTTGTAGCACCAAAAAATAATATAAAAAAGGCAAGAGCTAAAAATTTCATATCGCTAATATAAACCAATCAGACATAATCTTAAAACTATATCAAGGGTTTAAAAGATCCTTTCCTACAACCGTTGCAGCCCATCCAGCTGAGTATCATCCTTACCACCTTGTCAAGTCCTGAATCGCCTTGCTACTATTGCCGAAACCGCTAATAGGTGACGGCGTAAATTTCGGCAAATGTGGTTCCTCCCCACTTTTGGTGATAAGTTCAATGGTCGCAAAATCGTCCAAAAAAATACATACGAAAGTTAGACCAGATGAACATTTTTCCAGCTAAAGTGATCTACAATTAGAAGAACTTGAAAATTCTAATAAACGAAAGAAAAGCATATCTATATCTCAATTTTATTTTTCATCACAGTACTCCTATTCTCTTGCTGGCAAAACGAAAATAAAAAAGCCCATTTTATAAAGGATAGTTTAATCAAAGCCACGGAAGGAATCGCGATAGGCAAAGCAAAATTTGGAATATCTGAAAAGAATTTAACCAATTGTATCCAGACTCACTTGTAGATTTAGACGGAAATCTATACGACGTTAACACACACTTTGACAGTTCAAAAGCATTGAATATGGTTTCTTAATAATTTTTTTATCCTAAAAGTCTATCTTTCCTTTTTCAACAAAGATCGTACGAAAATAATCGGTAGGAACGGAGAATACCTCATTAAAATATTAAAATTTTAATACATCCGCGCCAGGTATTTCTGAGGTTTTTCGTTTCAAATTAAAATTTAGCAATCTTTAAATCGGATTTTACTTAGCATTTGCGATTTTAATTGCATCTTTATTAAGACTAGTCACCAGTTCTCAAATCTAAATCAACTTATGAAAAAAAACACGCTCTTTCAAAGCATTATATATCAGCTCTGATATTATTGCTAACAACATCAGTTATCGTATATTCCTGTAAAAAGGACAACAGATCCATGCCGGAAGAAAAACAAGAGACCGAATTACTAAAACAGTGGTTCTTACAGAATAAAATAAGCTATAGCCGCTTTGAGGGGATGGAGCCCTTATGGGAAACCATTTTTGTAAACAATCAGGACAAAGACAAAACAGTTTATGAGCTCCAGCTTTCCAACCCAAAAAATATTTACCAAAAAATAGATGGCAAGGAAAAAAATCAGGCTAAACCTGATAAGAATTTCCGGTTGCTAATATTCAGGGAAAAGGTTACCGGGGAGATCGCCTATGCCTGTTATATGTCCATAATAGGCGATGCCTTGGGACAGGAGGACTTAAGTAGCATCCATTATAAACAGCCGGGTAGCCTGAGTGGTAAAATTATCTTTTTTGAATTGGATGGTACTCTCTCAAACGGTTGGGAGTATAGCAAAGGATCTGCTGTAAAAAGATTACGCAGCATCCATACGGTATCCAATGAGGATACTAAGTTGATGTCACTGCCCGGCTTCAAGAACAGCAGAAACATACAATCGGATATAAACATAAATAATCTAAAAGTGATGGTACCACCCCCATTGGCCTGCCCTATATATTCACCTGTTTACGGTAGTACATGCGTAGGTGTTGACGGCTATATGGAGTGTACTCCTTATATCGCCTATTATGTCTGTGCGGATCCCGATAACCCAGTAGTTGGCGAATATGATGGTTATGGAACAACACATGGTGGTGGTTCTGGAGGAGGATCTTCTCCAACAGCTACAAAATTAGATTTATCGTTATTTGATAGACTTCAGTACCCTGAACTTGGGAAAATTATCGATGGTTTATACAAGAAAGTTAAGGACGACCCAAAGCTTATGGCTTCTCTAAAAAAGTTCACTAACCTTAGCGAAGATAAAATTTTGGAAAACCTTAAATCAGGGCAAGGCCCAAAATTGTATGTCGAAGATAATCCAAATCGCGCAGGTGGATATGATCCTGCGACAAATAAAATGTATATATCTAAACATGTCATAACATCCACGGCCAATAATGTTTTTAGTGTTCAATCTTATTCTACAGCTCTTGAGCTTTATATGGCTGTTTCTATACTTCATGAATTTGTACACTTTGGAGAGCACACAACCCAAATTTTCTTGCCACACGAGGGCAGTTTCAATGACGCAGGCTTTCAATGGGAAAACAATATGTATGGTGGATCTTTGAACTTTAATTATCTTACAGGTGAAATTACATATAAAAAACTTTAAATTATTTGCACTAATCTTACCTCTATTGTTAGGTAGTTGCCGGAGCGGCTTCAAAAAAAAAGATCAGATAGCGACAACATTCCTTAATAGTTACATTAAAGAAAAAAACAAGGCCTTTTTGCCTGTTATATGGAGCGCAACTCCAAATATAGATTTCCAGCGTTGTCTATTAAATTTCACTGACAGTTTAGAGATATTTGGCTTTACAGATCAGGATATTGAAGATGCGAAAAAAATTGAAATAAGCCTTAAAACAAAAGCGCCTATATTACTTCATAACGAGATTCCTCATATTAAACAGCCAAACTCATGGAATCTGTTCATCAAAAAATATCCTAATGGGTTTTATGAAGTGAGCACTCCCGTTATCAACGAAACTTTAGATAGAATAATTATTTCAATCAATTACTATTGCAATGATCGTTGTGGGTGGGGCAAAACAGAAATCTACAAAAAGACAACTAATGGCTGGAAACTAGTCCGAGTAATTTGTACTGTGGTAAGCTAACAATTGGGATTAATTGATGGGGATGTAGGTAATTGGTCAATTTTAAATGGAAAGTTACTATTGTGGATAAGCCGCTATCAATTGACCCCGTCTCACAGAAAAAGCGAGATTTTTAATGGCTTCAGCACTTTGCAGATCAATGTGTTTAGCAATCAGGTTAATAACATTTGTACCTCTTACATGATGTACAATTTTATGTTTCACAAGCATTTACACGCGCTATTGTTGATTTTTCGATCTCCTTTTTGAATTTTGCATTTTCATCCAATAAAGCCTGGACAGAAGCCGACAAAGCTATGCAATATTTTGATCAACAGGTACCGCTACCTTAGCAGCTGGTTTCCGGAATTGAAATGGAACCGTACTGAAATATACCGCCGTTCGGCAGATTTTGAAAATAACAGTCCATACGTTCTTAATGAGCAAGACCTCACCATAGACCCGCTATGGCATGGTTACCTAGGCGGACATGCTGGCATTTTAAAGGCATTTTGTTACTGGCACCTGAGCCTTTACCTGCAGAAACATAATCCTAACGTTCCGGATATTGCGAATAAACTTATTAAACCCGCACGCAGAAACAGCCTGTAGAACCAGCGCAAATTCTGGAACAGGGTTATAGACCATACCGGGCCACTGGATTGTATATACACGAGAAGAAAACTTGCACATGGCAACTTTGCCGTTGAACATTTCAGCCGATATTAACCTTATCACGGGGTGATGAAAAAGCGACACTTGGTGTGGCACAAAATAAACGTACGCAGGTACGGGAGGAGGTGAACGAGAAAGCTAAAGATGCTTTTCATGTGGGCAGGAATTTTAAATAAAAATTGGACAAGGAACCGTAGAATAAATAGCGTAGCGCTTATACCGCGAATTCCTTTTACGCAGCCCTAAATCAGAACAGCTATTTGGTAAACAGGTATTTTTCATTTTTTATGGGCAGGAGAAAAACCAGACCATAAATTTTTGCGTATAATTGCAATGTAGGGGGTGAGAGTCCTACATCCGGCGAAAGCCTGAGAGCGTTAATTTAGATTGGGGTAACCATTAATTTGGTTATCCCTTTTTTTAAGAACCAGAACCAGCCTCTCTCCCACTATCCCAATGTCATTAAGTTAAGGTTTTTAACCACAGATGCATACAACCAATGCCCAGCTTATTTTTGGCAGTAAATAAAGACTTTGATTTGATGATTATCTTTTGAAAAAATCTTGTTTTTATATAACTTATACCAAATTTAGAAAGTGAACACCTACAAGCACGCTATAGACAACCTTTTCCCTGATGATGACGACCAGCGGGTTGCAGCATTGGGGCGATACCAGGTTTTTAACGATGAACCTGAACCGGTATTCGATAGAATTTGCGAACTGGCCTGTAATATGTTTAATGTTCCGATTGCTCACATATCATTCCTGGATGAGGAGAGTGAGTTGGTTAAATCCAGTATGGGGCTGGGTGAACAGGTTATCAGAGTTGACCGATCGATGAGCCTTTGTGCCATCACGGTATTAAATGGCAGTTCGACCGTTATTCCCAATGCCCTGATGGACGAAAGGCTTGCCGGGCACCCGTATGTTTACGGAGAATTTGGGCTTAGGGCTTATGCCGGCGCGCCTATTATAAGTAACGACGGCTATATCGTTGGGACGATGTGCCTGGTTAGCCGTGAGGTACGCGATTTTACAGGGCATGAAGTAAGTTTGCTGGAAGGATTGGCGAGAATTGTTGCCGAGCAGCTGGAACTTAGACTGGAAAACCTGGAACACAATAATCGGCAAAAGTCTATTCAGGATAGGCTCATGGCCAGCGAAGCCCGCCTGCGTTGTATTTTAGATACCATGGCCGACGGGGTATGCATTGTTGATGAAAACGGGACCACCACCTACATCAACCAGATGGCCGGGCAGATTTTCGGCGTAAATCTGTTGCAAATGCAAAACCGATCATATAACGACTCGCTTTGGATAAATCTTCGCCTTGATGGATCAGTGCTCCCCATTGATGAGCATCCCATGTACACTATGCTTAAAACAGCTGCACCGGTTTACGACCGGGAAATTGGCGTCGCCAGACCTGAAAAGGATACTTTTTACATTTCGGTTAACGCCGTACCTTTGTTCAGCGACCAGAATGAACTTTCAGGCGGGGTCTGCACCTTTATTGATGTGACCGCGAGGCGGAAACTCATGAAGGAAAAAGATGATTTCATCAGTATCGCCAGCCATGAACTAAAAACACCTATTACAAGCCTGGGCGCATCGCTGCAGTTAATAAAAAAAATGAAAGACAATCTTTCTTCGCCAATGGTCCCCAAGCTTATCGAGTTGGCAAATGAAAGTATGGAGCGGCTCAATAGTCTGGTCGGAAATCTGCTCGACGCGAACAATATCAATATTGGAGCCCTAAGACTGAACAGCAAGGCTTTCAGTATTTATGAAATGATTGATGCATGCTGCAGGCAATTGCGGATAGCTGGCGAGTACCGGCTGATGATAACTGGTGATTGCAGCCTGCGGATGTATGCCGACCAGGAAAGGATAAGCCAGGTGGTGATTAACCTCATCAACAATGCTGTTAAATATGCGCCAGAGTCTAAGGTTATCGAAATCAATATTTCTACGCAGGATGGAATGGCAAAGATTTCTGTGGCGGACCAGGGAGAGGGCATCGACATTGAAAAGATACCCTATCTTTTTGACCGGTATTACCGCGCAGATTACAAAAGCCTTCACTATTCCGGCCTGGGACTGGGCTTATACATCAGTGCAGACATTATACGAAGACATGGGGGCGAAATCGGTGTGGAATCGGTACCGGGCCAGGGCGCCTGCTTTTGGTTCACTGCTCCTTTATCCGATCAATAAAAAGATTCATTAGCCTTTAAGCAGCATTGCTATTTTTTCAGTGAGCTTGTAGATATCGAAGGGTTTTGCGATAAAATGCTTTTCGCCGGGCCAGTTTGAGACTTCAGCAACATTGGTATGGGCGCTCATGATCAGAACAGGAATGTGTGCGGTTATGGGGTCGTTAGTTAATGCAGCCCTAACTTCGAGGCCATTGCCATCGGGTAACATAATATCCAGCAAGTAAAGATCTGGTACCCCGCCTGCTTTCCCTGCATTAAATCTGCTCACATCGGCGAAGCAGCTTACCTGGTAACCTTCCATTTCGAGCACCATTTGAACAATTTCACTAATTTCTTTATCATCCTCCAGGACGTATATTCTTTTCGCCATACGGTCAATCACTATTTTGCTTTAGCCGGGCGGTTTTAAAAAGGCACCATTTCATGGTTATAAAAATATAATTATAATTCAAACTGACCAAACTTTTGAAATAAAGGAATATGAATACCTGCTATGATCTAATGTTGCTGTTTCAGAAAGCTGGAAGTTCATCGCCATTATCACAGGCAGCAGTAAATCAAACCGTCTTAAGCAGTATTTGGGCAGTCGGCTCACGAAAAAACCTCTCATCAGCAGTATTTATCTCCATACCCATTTTGGCTATTCTCCCGATTATGATACTTTTTTTAGCTGTTTATCTTCCAGATTTTCAGTCAGGTCTTTCGACTATTCCCAGCAGCACGGCACATACATTGGATATTATAATAGGGAGTTTGATTATAGGCATTCAGGTAACAGATACTGGCCCTTTCTATTTCAGCGATAGTGTTGATCAGCTCGCTCTGGATCTCATTTACAGGTTACAGCTACTGGTTTAACGGAAAGATTACTGTATTGACTTTTGGAACACCTCATGCGGTGTATGCTTTGAAAAATTCCCGTTGGTGCAGGCCAGTTATTTCAAACATGCAAACAATCCAAAAATAGGGATCTGATCAGTGAATATCCCGATAAATGGGATAAACCTGGTGAAGCAATAGAAGTATTCAAAGCGAAAGGATTAAAAATCACTGCTCTTTATGCAAAAAAATTAAGATGGAAAAACTGCTTAACCAGCCTCTCTGTAATAAACAACACTGCAATGGATTAAACCATTTTGATCCGTATAGGTCCCTTGATCCTGTCAATGTCAACAGGTTTCCCTTTTTGGGTGATGACAACCCTGCCCTGTTTATGCAGATCAATAGCCACATCGCGCACCGCTTTCATTTGGTTTCGCCATTCTTGCGGAAATAACAGGCGGGCGATTTCGGATGGGCAGGTGCTCTTACCGGGCCCGCGTTCTGTAGCGAGGGATAAAATGGTGTTTTGGATATCAGCCTGCTTTGTTTGATGAGATATGGGTATTTTCATTTTAGCATCTATAAGTGCAATAGGATATATTATGACATTTTGATTCCTTTTTATCCGCGAATGGCACTATCTCAAGTGATGCAATAAACCGCGCTTGCCATTTTAATCCTTTTCGCAATGCTGTCTCAGCTGTTTAGGCCCCTGGGGCCATATATACGCCGTAGTCTGCTTTTTCCACCCGAGGGTCTTGTAGAAACGATCGGCTCCAGGGGCAGCACTAAGGTTAACAAAATGATAATTTTCCAACTGGCTGTTCAGCGCCATAACCAGGTATCTGCCCAGTCCCTGGCCCTGATAGGCTGGGTCTACCACTACATCTGCCAGCATGGCATAATACCTTCCATCACCTATAACCCTGCCGAAAGCGATGATCATTTCCCCCTCATAGATAAAAAGCGTGGAGGTGCTCATTTTGAAAGCTTTTTCTATCTCTCCGGCTAAGCGGTGTTTCCAGTTAATCTCCTGAAAAAGTTGGAGTACACGTTGCCAATTGATGCTGGTTAAATCCGGATTTACCTGATAATTGTATGCAGGATGTTTTTCTGGTAATGTCATTTTTAGGTGCGGAATACTGTGGAAGGATAAAATGAACTCTTATGATTGCGTCTAAATAACGGGCTGTAAAAGTAATGGTAAAATTTATGGATTAAGGGCATTAACTAACGGCATAACGCAACTATGGGATAACGCTTTGGAACGGCCGCTGTGCGGTCATCACGTGATAAAGCAACCATTATCCCGGCAATAAATGTAGCCAGCATCAGGCAGATCAACAGCCACTCAAAAGCATCTAATTTTCTCATCACTATTAATAACCGTCCTTAGCGGGCTAAAGTTTTTAAAAACAGCTTATGCTGATCAGATTGAAGAAATACCAAAGCGGGATCATTCTCTCGAGATGATCAGCTTTCGAAGTTCAAGCCCCGCATTACGCAGGGCCGTTCTAAATGCCTCATCGTTTTCGAAACCAATTTCATTCAAAGTAAGCCGCTCGTAACATACTTCAAAAGTATCGACCTCAAAAGGCCATGGTGTAACAATAAGCTGTTGCCCCCGCTGAAAAAACCGGACAGATTTGCCGCTTGGACCTTTACTAATTTCAAGAAGGCGTTCCTCAGGCGGAATCTGGTCCTGGCAGATGAGCAGTGAAAAAGCATCACAGAATTCGAGTAAAGCATAAGCGCGGTCTACCTCGCCGGTGCTGCTCTGCGCTTCCCTGATCCATTTCTTTTCAAGCTTTTTAAGCTCCGTAAGGTAAGGCCTGGCCGAAGCTTCATCACCATGGGTAAAAGAAATATGCCTTGAAAAAAGCAGCGCAATGAAACGGCTCTTACTGATGGCATTATCCATCATTTCCCTGCAGGCCGATTCATCAAAACCTGTCATTTTGAAATCGAGGGGTCCGCCCCTATCTGATAACAGCGGCCCACGGACAAATTCGTTAAAAACATCGTCGTGCCCGGTGGTAGCGGTGAGGGTTTCTACCCAGCGCTGTGGCTGATCGGAGATTTTCCATCTGGCACAGATCTGCCCGGCCAAAAGGCCATGAGCCCTTTGGGTGATGATTTCCCATCCGCTGTTGCAATAATTAACAATCAAGATCTTTCCTCCCTGTAAACTTAAGGCCTGTCCTTTTCAGATCAGGCTTTTCGATAGCTGTTTCCATCAATCCCTGCTTTAGATTAAACTGCTGCGCGCATTGCTGCCCGCCTAGACATTATTTTCTCGATCAGGCTGTGCAAACGGCTCCGGTAGTCGCTGCCCAACCACTTGATATAGTTTTTGGTTACCGAGCCCAGGCATTTGCCGTATTGTTTTATCCTCCAGTCGATTTCTTTATCGAGTTCCTGTACCAATTCAAATGCATTGCTCACCGTATCAGCATTGTCAGTGCACATCATTGCATGTTGCCTGATGGAATCGCGGAGTACGGTCCTTGCTTTTTCCCCTTTCTCCATTGCTGTTTGATAGGCCGCGAGTACATCGAATGATATCCCCGTGCTGTTGGGGAACCTGTTCCTCATTTCGGCAGGCATCTGGTGGAGATCATCACTGGCCTTTGCCAGGATCTGGTGATAGATTTCGGGGTTTTCAAATACATGCTGCCAGTTTACCGGTGCATCCCATTCTCCAAACCTTTCTACATTATTGCCAAGGTCTATAATATTAAAAGTTTTTTTACCGGGCAAACGCCTGGCTCCCCTGCCGATCATCTGGTGATAAAGCGTAAGTGAGGTGGTGGCACGGTTCAGGATAACCGACTGCACAGACGGTTCATCAAAACCAGTAGTTAATATGGATACTGATGTTAATATCGCTCCCTTTGTTTTTTTAAACCATTTTAATATTTCAACCCGTTCTGCATTTTCTGTCTGGTTATCCAGGTGGCGTATGGGGTAACCGGCCTGCTGAAAAACTTCCAGTACCTTCCTTGAGGTAAATATACCGTTATTGAAAATCAATGTCTTTTTCCCGAGCGCATGTTCCCTGTAAGCATGAATCAGAAGATCGAGCATTACTTTGGAGGAATATAACTCATCGGAGCTGCTCACCGTAAAATCGCCGTGAATGCCCCTGTTGAGCGTGTTGAGTTCTACCTCATAGCCAAAACTTTTTGGCTTTGCCAAAAAGCCCTGTTCGATCAGTGAATTTATCTGCTCTCCAAGCACCAGTTCACTGTAAAAGCTTTTCATAGGCAATGCTGCATCTGCCGAAAAAGGGGTGGCCGTTACCCCGATTATCCTGGCACCCGGAAATTTTTTAAGCAGTTTATGGAATGAATTGTGATGGGCCTCATCTACAATCACAAGGCCTACCTCTCCGGTATCAATCAGACCATCATCGATCCTGTGTTTAAGGGTTTCGACCATGGCTACATAACAATAATAATAATCTTTTTTGGCTATCCTTTTAACTTTGCTGTCTACTACTTTATTAAAAACGCCTGTATTTTTCAGTGCCAGCGAAGTCTGTTTGCATAACTCCTGCCGGTGGGTCAGCACGATTACTTTCTTTCCGTATTGCTTTATAAAACGATCGGCAATTTCAGAAAAGATAACTGTTTTACCACCACCTGTAGGTAACTGGTAGAGCAAGCGCAGCTGATCAGCCCCGGTCTGCATTTTTTCAAACAGGGTTTCGATTGCATACTGCTGATAGGGATATAATTTTTTTGCTGGTCCATGCGCAGCCGTGGGAGATAAAATCTGCATGGTGTTACAACCACTGAAACTGGCTGAAAGTTTTAAGACAGGAAGGGATCATAAAAATCTTTATTTATAAACAGCATTGCCGGATAAGGGATAAACCCTGTAACCTGCAAAGGGAGTGAGACCGAAATGTTCGCGCTTCATTGTAAGAGGGTAAATTAGGCAGGCCATTAAACCACGGCATTAACGTGGTGAAATAACCAGAGCACCAAAATAAATACAACCAAATAAAATCTTAACCCAAGTGTAAGGAAACAGATTCGGTACTTTACCAGAAGAAAAAGATACGGTTGATGGCCCGACCTGCAGCGGCAGACAAATAAATCCAATAACCCCTATTACATTAACCTAACCTAAAACAGATACCAGCAGCGGTACCAATAGAACAGCCGGACTTAAATCAGCTTACCTAATTTTCGACAACTTTACTGAAATATATAAATTCGGAACATTAGTTTTTATATGGCCTAGCCCAAGGTAAAGCGCATCGTGTTACTTAAAAATGTCCGTTGAGGGTTTCTGGTAAGATCAGCCATATTTAATCCAAATGCATCGCACCTGGATTAAACCATTACTTATTTTATTGGCCCCAGTTTACCTGGATATTGTTTTGTTGGGCGTAGGCTTTACCTTTTTCCATTAAGGCATTAAAGTTTTGCTCAAAACGGGCGCCATATTTCTGGTCGATGTTTTTAATAATTTCGTCTTTGGCACTTTGGCTGCCTTTACTATCGCACAATTTAGCGTAAGCAAGATATTCGTTTTTATAAACAGGGATAACGAGCTCATATAATTGCTGGGAGAGCGCTTTAATTTCTTTTTCTTCTTCTCCTGAAGCTGAAAGTTTTTTCACTTTTTCGAGCGATTGTTCGAGGTATAGTATTTTGTTATTGAGGCTAACTGCAGCTTCGTCACCTTTCTTTTTACTGGATGGAATATCGGGATACTCTTTCGTTTCATCGTTAATATGGCGGGCCAGATCTGCGCTCGCAAAATCGTTGATCATATTGGTGTTAAGGATGGCGATGTCGAAGAAACGTTGAGGGGTTTCTGAGCAGGCAGAGAAAAAAAGAGTAATGAGGACTAAAATAGTGAGTCTTGATTTTTGGGATAGTGCTTGTAAATTGTTCATGATCTAAATGGGGTTTCCTTATTAATTTAAGCTTTGCTTGGAGCAAAGATTGAGCCGTTTTTGAGTTTGGAGTGGGTTAGCCGTCTTTAGCCGATTTGATACAATTAACAGATTAAACAATCCAGAGTCCTAATTCGATTAAACAATTCCAGTTAACCATATTAAACAATCCTATTCTTTAAACTAAACACCTCTCCCTGATGAATCCCCGCTAACTGCTGCACTGCCATTTTGCTCCGTTGACCGGTTTGGCAATAACAACCTTGCGTGCATGTCCGACTATCTGTTGGCGCAGAATCCCGAAAAGATAGTCGTTAAATTTGAGCACATGGGATAATTGGTCATTCAGTAGGATGGGTTTTTATTTCCAAAATAGGCGGTTGTATAACCAGCTACCTATTTAAACTTTCAGCGCCAACATTATTTAAATATAATGAATATTTGCTGCAGGCAAATGTGCAAATGAATACAAATTACTAAATAATATGATAACTATTCAATGAAACAGCTTTACGAAACAATTGATCCAGTCAACTGGAACTTTACGGTGCTACATGTTCATGCGAAAGGTGTTAAAAAAATCTTTTCGAGCGAAATTTGCTTAACGGTTCGCGGAACAAAAAGCCGTTGATTGCCGTTGATGAAATCAGCTTTGAACAGGAAATCTCACCATCACCCGAGTTTAATTAATCTTTTTTTTGATAACCCAAAGGTGTTGTACCTGTGAGGCTCTTAAAGGTTCTATGAAAACTAGTGAAAGATATGAAACCGCTCTCATAACAGATTTCCTTCACGCTCAGCCTGCCTTCAGTAAGAAGCTGGCATGCCTGCCCAATCCGGACTTCGTTTAAGAATTGTATGTAAGTTTTTCCGCTGGCTTTTTTAAAAAGCCTGCAAAAAGATTTAGGTCTCAAATTTGCAAAACCGGCGATTTTCCCTATGTCGATTTTTCTTTTATGATTTCTCATCGTATAATCATATATAGATTCTAATCTATTTATACTGGCCTGCGGTAAATGTGGCTGAAAGCCCATTGTGGTAAGCTTTCTAGCTTCTTTACAGGCCGAAATTTCAGAAAGACAATCTATTAGAAGAGAAATCCGCTTAGAACCTGATGAACTTACCAACTGAGAAATTAATAATCCTAAATTTGCTTTTTGCTTTCCCAGAACCTGAAGTCCATGCTTGCAAAATTCGAGCATTCTTCTAATTTCCTGGAATTCTGGTAGCCCCAGTAAAACATCGCCCCAAAAATTCTCATTGAAGTGGACAACATATATTTCAACAGCAGCACCACTATCGCTATCTAAGTATTTTTTTGAAAACTGCCAATAATGTGGCAAATTACTCCCCAGCAAAACGACATCGCCGTCTCTAAATTGTTTTACGCTGTCACCAACAAACTGTGTGCCATTGCCTCGTTTGAAATAAACCAATTCCAGCTCATTATGACAATGCCAATGGCTATTAACATTGGGCTGGGTATCTAATCTGGCACTAAATGAATGGAATAAACCATTTGACAAATTTAAAACCTTTGGCTTCATTAACTACAAACGTTTAAAATTATAACTGTAATAAATGGTGGTTAATGAGCAGGTCAGATAAAGTTAAACTTAAGCCTGTAAAGTACATTATCTTATTCGAGGTCTATTGAATGGATAACTATCCCATATTCTTTAAAAAACGCCATCCCCTTAGGAATGACGCTCATTAAACTAACCTAATTTCTGTCCTGCACAATAAATTGAATAAATATCGATATTACTCCACTTGCCGAGTATCTCAACAGAACGGCTTTGAACCACGGAATCGATTAATAGCCCGGATTCTGGGTCAGGTTTTTATTAAGATCCCTTTCTGATTGAGGAATTGGCCAGAGTTCATTCTTACCGATTACAAAACTGCGCTTTTTAAAGATATAGTACCCATTTGAGTTTACAGGATAATCTTTATAGTTAGCTGGATCATTGGTAAGTTTCATACCGGTAAACTGTTGATTGTTTTCTGAACCTATAATTCCCCATCTTAAACAATCAAAATATCTGATGCCTTCAAAGGCAAATTCTACCCTTCGTTCTCTTCGGATAATGGTTCTAAGTGCAGTTGGATCTGTTGTGGTAACGGGTGGCATCAATACCGCTGCCCTACCTCTCACTTTATTGATCGTTGCATCTAATAGAGACTGATCTACTCCCCCTCCCGACTCTAATTTTGCCTCTAAATAACCCAATAATACTTCTGCGTATCTGATTAAGGGAAAATTGTTTCCGGTATTGTTAGTCGTGGCTACTGCCGGATCATCTTCTAAGAATTTATAGATTACATATCCGCTCCAAACTCCAGGATACTGATTCAATCGATCAGGAAGTGTTGTACCGGGCTTTGCCGAATAAACTTTACCACGGAAACTTGTGCGGTCAGAGATCATGATATTGAAATCCATTCTTGGGTCACGGTTGTTGTAAGGATTATTTTTATCAAACAAAGGCGATTCTGCTATCGTTTTTCCATCCTTACACTCATAGGCTTCGACCAATTCATTAAATGGGGAATACTGATGCCATCCTCCCCAGGTTTCAGGAGTAAGATATTGTAATAGGGCGTGGTTATAAGTATCTCTGATGTACTGCATCGACATGATGATCTCACGACTGGTTTCCCCCGCATTTAAGAAAAGTTCACGATATCTTGGATCAATTGAATAGTAATTAAAATCGATAATGGTTTTGTAGGTAGTGGCCGCATCTGCCCACTTTTTCTGAGCAAGCTGTAAACGACCCAGAATTGCCAGTGCCGAAGCAGAGGTCATGTGACCAAGACGGTCTGCACTTACCGAAACAGGAAGTGCTGCCGCTGCTGCCTTAAGCTCACTTTCACAAAATGCCCATACCTCTGCTTTAGGTGTGCGGGATACAGAATTTGCTTCATCTACCGTCAACAGTTTTTGTACAAGTGGCACATCCCCGAAATACAAGGCCAGATTAAAGTAATTGTATGCCCTAATCGTTTTTACCTCACCTATCATTACTGCTTTTTGCGCAGCATCCATTGTAACAGCACCAATATTAGCTAAAAAATTGTTGCACCGGGTAATTTGTGAATAAGCCTGAGAATAATAGGATCCTACAAAGCTATAAGTAGAATTTAGCGTGCCATTGGTAAAATTATCAGGAATTGACTCCTTCTCCGATCCATTACCGGCCATCAGATCAAGGTTAACCATTGATGTTGCGGCCCAGAAATTGTAGCCGGTAAAACCTGCCCCACTGTCATAAACCCCATTCAAAGCAAGTGTTGCATCACCAGCTGTTTTCCAGAAAGTGGCATCCGAGATTGATGATAGCGGCTGGGTATCTAAAAGGTCTTTTTTACATCCTGCAATCATAGTCAGAAAGGTACATCCAACCACAACTGTTAATTTATATATATAATTTTTCATTTTGTTTTATTTAATGATCCTAACTACATCATATTACAATTTCACATTTATACCAAAGGTATAGATGGCAGAAAGCGGATAGAAGCTTGGATTGTCTCCAGACCCCTGACCATTTTCCGGATCCCATCCTTTATAAAAATCGTTTAATGTGAAAAGATTTTGCCCCCCCACAAAGACCCTAACTTTGTCTAAACTGATTTTTTTGGTCAGATTAGCAGGTATGGTATAGCCAATCTGCGCATTTTTCAATCTCAAGAAAGTCCCTGATCTGTTCCAATAGGAGTTTGTTTGTACATTGGCACTTCCCTGGCTCAAATTGGTAATACGTGGATAAGTGGCATTACGGTCGGGATTTTGCGTTGTCCAGGCATTTTCATATTGCCATTGCTGGACATTGCCACCGTTATATAAGGCATAAGCCTGATATGAACCCATCTGTACCGTGTATCCTCCAAGTCCAGAAAATAATGCAGCTAGATCGAAGCCTTTATATGCTGCAGTTAAATTTAAACCGTAGGAAGTTTTTGGATTGGTATTACCCAGAATGGCCCTGTCGTAGGTAGCATCAACCTTTCCATCGGGAACACCATTTGGTCCGCTAATGTCCTTAAATCTGATGTTACCCGGGGCACCACCGCTTGGCTGTGATGGATAACTGGCCACATCTGCAGCATCAACAAAAAGACCATCGGCTACAAATCCATAAATTGGGTTTAACGGCTGACCTACAAAGAAATTGGGGATAACACTTTGAATGTCACCGGCTATTTTGATTACTTTCTGATTGTTATAAGAAAAATTTGGTGATACTCCTATGTTTACCTGACCGATTTTTGTATTATAAGTTAAACTTAACTCAATACCCCTATTCTGAATGGAACCAGCATTTTGTATTGGCGGCGTCAGGCCTAATGTTGAGGATACCGGCACCAGATAAAGAATATCTTTCGCTGTCCTGTCGTAAATATCTACAGTACCGCTTAGGTGATTTTTAAACAATGTAAAATCAAGACCGAGATTGGTTGTAGTTGTTGTCTCCCATTTGATATCGGTATTTACAGCCGAAGTAACAGCAGCACCTGGTGCAATCACTCCTCCAAAAGTATATTTTGGCTCGGTGCTAAAGGTATATTGGTACGGATAATTTAATATATTACCATTTCTATCCGAAATATTCGCATTACCCAGAGAGCCATAAGATGCGCGGATTTTCAACTCATTAATCCAGCTGATATTATCCTTTATAAAAGATTCTTCTGAAAGTCTCCAACCAGCGGAAACGGCTGGAAAAACACCAAATCTATTGTCAGGTGCGAACCTGGAAGAACCGTCGTAGCGCACATTGGCTTCAAAAAGATATTTGCCTCCAAAATCGTAATTTAAACGGGCAAAATAAGACCTGAATGCATACTCATTTGCGTTACCTGATGTTTGCTGATTGGTTGTTGCGCCTGCATCAATCTGATACAGCAGATTGTTAGGAAATTTATCCCGAAACGCCCTTGAATAATTATCGCGGTGTGCTTCTTGCTGATAACCACCTAAAATAGATAAATTATGTTTACCAAAGCTTTTAGCATACTTTAATAGTAAATTTAGGGTTACTTCATTTCCATCTCTATTTTCGATGTTCAAGCTATTTGGCCCCACATAGGTATTATGGTCTATATTGATGTCAGCGACATAGGTTGTATTAACGCTGGTGTAATAATGGTATCCGGCAGTTCCGCTTAGGTTTAAACCTGGTATAATGTCCCAGGATAGTGTAGAATTTCCATAAAAGTTTTTAGCACGCAAATTGTTAAAACCTTCACTGGCCAGCCATGCTTCCGGGGCATAGAAATCCTGACGGCCATAAGTGCCATCTGATTTCAGTCCTGCAATGGTATTGGGCTCACGCACCGAAAATCCAATAATACCACCTATCCCTGCCGAATTGGACTGAGGTTGTGTCTGAAACTGAGAAAAACCGAGTATACTGGTTTTAAGATTCAGGTTTTCTTTTATACGGGTATCAATATTGGCCTGGATATCGTATCTTTTGTTATTGGTCTCTGCCGTTAATCCATTATGGTCACGATAGCTACCTGAAAGGTAATAAACGTTGTTACCTTCACCTCCAGATACATTAACATTGTGGTATTGCTGAAAACCTGAACCCGTATTTAATAAATTTTTCAAATGGAATACATTTGGAAAATTATCCGGATCTGTGCCGCTTTTATATTTGGCTACCACATCGGCACTTGCACCGGTTAGTTCTGCATAAGTCCAGGAATCAACAAATTGAGGCAAACTCGTTATTTTTTCCCAACCAAAATAGTTGTTATAACCAATTACTGTTTTCCCTTTTTGACCACGTTTAGTCGTTATCAATACTACGCCATTTGCCGCCCTGTTACCATAAATCGCAGCAGAGGCTGCATCTTTTAGTACCGTCATGCTGGCAATATTATCTGGCGCTACATCATCCAACGAACCTGCAATCCCATCAATCAATATTAAGGGGTTGCTGCCTGCATTGAATGTTCCTACTCCCCTGATAATTACCCTCGCGCCATCACTGCCCGGGCGGCCGCCATTTTGTTGTACCTGTACACCAGGTGATAAACCTGAAAGCGCCTGGGAGGCCTGTGTAATTGGTCGGTTATCAAGGTCCTTTGAAGAAACAGTACTTACCGATCCGGTCAGGTTGACTTTCTTTTGGGTACCGTAGCCTACTATAACAACCTCATCAAGCTTTTTGTTATCATCAACAAGCTGAACATTAATTTGTGTCTGCTCTCCAATAACAACTTCTTTCGAAGCGAAACCGATGAAACTAAAGACCAGCGTACCTTTACGATCAGGAATGCTCAGAGAATAATTACCCTCGGTATCTGTCTGGGTAGCTTTTCCGGATTCTTTATGTTTTACCACAACTCCTGGGATTGCTTTTCCATTTACATCGGTAACTTTACCATTTATATTAATTTCACTTTTTTTAGATCCCGGAAGGGAAATAACCCCTTCATTTGTATTGATGTAAGCATTTACATCTTTTGAAAGACTTAAACCTGTATTGGCAACCACTTTAGCAAAAGGGGCCGTAGAAAGTATTGAACTGATGGTCAATATTGTTAACAATATGCGCCAAGATTTTAGCGCTTTTGGAATTATTTCCATATTTGGTTAGTTTGTTTATTTATTAAATTTTAGGCAAAACATACTTAATAACCTGTTTATTCAGGTTTAATAAAACTGTCGGCCATTATAAAAAGCTAGTCAAGCGTTTATTTAGGTTCATTTTCTTCTCATAGGCATGTGATTATTTGGTGTTGGATACATAAACAGAAGTTTTTATATATTCAGATTCAGGGACAAAAGAAACCAGTTGATAAATAATTACAGACGTCCATTACGGTACTTTAAATACTTGGTTATACATTCTTTAACAGAAAAAGAATATAATCCAAATATAAAACGTAACAAAGAGGCAGGGTTTATTATAATCAGACATCTTTTTATATTTTTCCGACTTTTCGTATTAAATATCAGGTCATGACTTATCGTTAAATACCAGCAGTTATGTACTTGGGGAATATTTCGTTCTGCACGATTTCATGCAAATTAATTGAGTGCTAATAAAATAACATGTGTATATATCGGTTAATCCGGGATTGACTACACCCGAGATCTTTAGTTCATCACGCGGTGTATATAAAGCGATATTTTCTGTTAGATTTTTATATCAGTTTCTACTACCTTCATTATGAAATCCAACATCATTGCCTGATTCTTCAAAGTTATAAATCATTTTTCCTTTTATCGATTACCAGATTAATGTTAATGATTTTGCCACAGGGATTGGTGTATTTTGAAATGGATAAGGTTTTGCTTTTAATATTAAGCGTAAATCCATACTGGCTAAAAGCTGAAACATAACATATCACCATTATCGGGCCGGGAAATAGTTTCTCATATTGAATATTTATAAGGCTACCTTTATAAATGTTTTTAAAATTTTTAGCATTTTTAATAAACCTATCTAAATTCTCATTCGTCACAACCGTTATCGCAAAATAAAACCACTTTGCCAACTGCAGCAATTATGCCTTTTGAGAAGAAAAAAAACGTCTCGAACATCAAAACAGATACAAATGTGCACATACCATTCTTTTAACATGAAATTACCAATATACCCTCCTGATTTACAAACACTTACATATCAACATACATTATTCAAGCTGGTAACGCTGAATTGGTGAGTTGTTTGATAATGATGATTGCACCAAGGCTACACCAATCATAAGAAATCCAAGCCATGTAGAATGGCTTGGATTTATATTAACTTATATTATTGGATGCGGCATGATATTACCCGCACTTAAATCCTAATCTAATTAGTCTCTGTACAATCTCACTTTACTGAATCTTACACTGCTCTCATGTTTTACCACCATAGTCGAAACAAATCCCACCGTTATTTCCTGGGTTTGCGTCAGTGTGAAAGAAATGACAAAATCTTTTCCATTTTGCGAATTATCCAAAAATTTGAAACTTCCCAGTGCTTGTGAAATATTGGCGACATCGGGTAGTGTTTGCCCCAGGTTTACAACGGCATAAGTAGCCTCCAATGGATTGGCAATTTCAGACACAGTCACAACATAACGGTATTTTCCTGGTGGAAGTGTAGTGGTTTGATAGATTTTGCCATTTGTAATCTGTGGAGTATACCAATACTCAAATGCAATAAAGCCACCCCCATTATACGAATCCCATCCGCCCAAGGTGCCGTTAGACATATTTCTTGCGGCAGCATTCGTGGTCCAGTCTGCAAGTAAACCCCACCTTCCATCTCTTTGACTCTGGAGGAATGGCGCCCCCGGATTTTTCAAAAAGAATTCTGTTATTTTCCGGGATGTAGAAACACTGTAAAATGTATCGATAGCCAAGGAGTCAGGCAAAAAAAGTGTCCGGTATTGAAGATCTGTACCTGGATTTTGATCAGTAAGGACGGTTTGCGTGGCATCTTTAGCTACCCGTTTAGTCGTTACCTTGCCGTTTACATTAGTATAAGTAATATCCACTCCTACCGAACCAGCATCTGAAGCCCGCCAGTTCAGGAATGTTGTTCCGCTTGACGGCTGATAAACAACACTTTCTAAAATACGGTTCAACAGCGATTTCTCAAAGACCTCTCCATAAGTGGCCCCTTGTTTCAAAGCTGCAACCGATTTATTTCCGCTTTTATCATAAGTAAAAACTTCAAACGAGTAGTTGCCTTCTGGAAGTGGGGAAACCATTGCTTTTATTGTATCTATCCCTTTCCCTCTGGTAATGGATACATCCTGATGATTTGCCTTATTATTCCAGAATATGGAGGCTTTTACAATATTTGGATCGGAAATGAGCAGGAACCTCACCAATGCCCGGTTGCGCCCTGACTGAACCCTTAAGGAATCGGCTTTACCCGGATAAACAATCAGTTTTCCATCGGTAAACTTTTTATATTCATCCATTTTGCTGCAAGAAGCCATTAGTATGGCAATCGCAATGAAGGAGTAAGCAATAATAATATGTTTCATATCGTTATAATATTTAATAAAGATCATTTGTCGTTTCCATAAAAAGTCATTTCTGAAACGTGTGCGGCCTGTCCCCCCGGTCCTGCCCATGTTTCCAATACCCTGATGCGGATATATCTTACGGGAGCGGCATTCAAAGGAACATTGTTTTCCTCACCACGTGCAGCAGCCTCAACGTCCTCATTGGAATTGGAGCCAAGTGGTTGGGCAGAAGGTTTAACGGAGACACATGATGCCAGTCTGGTCCAATTGGTATAACTGCCATCACTTGCCGGATTATTAGATCCCCATATTTCATATCGCTTGGGATTTCCATGGTTATAAATCCATACCCCTTGTCTTTGCCAAAGCGTAAAACGACTGATTTTTGCAGTCACGCCAAGATCAAATGTTACATGAAGGGGCATGCCAACATCAGTTGTATGCCACATATTGCCCTCGGCGGATATTACTTTATCCCATAAATTGTTAATGGGTAAACCCCAACCTACAGGTGCATCAGTTGGCAGAGTAAGTACTTTAAATTTACTTTTATCCAATTCTTTTTCAAAAATCGGCGTTAGGGTAGCCTTCGCCGTATCGGTGCGGTTGTCCCACCTGTCTCTGATGTAAACACCGAAAATTGTTTCTTTAGAAGGAAATCCCCTGGACGAAAAAATGCCGCTTTTAGATTTGGTATAGATCGTTTCTTTGGTTGCAAAATTGCCCAAAGAATCTTTATAGGTTACCACAACTGCAATATTGGCCTCCGTAGGATTGGCAAAGCTTATATTGATCCCTCCGAAATCGGTAACCAAAACCAGGCTTCTCCTAATCGCAAAAATGGGTGGTTCCAGTGCTTTTACTTTTATAGTTACAGGTGCGGACTTATTTTCAGATTTATCAATGGCATACAAATTAAGATTGTAGGATGCGGTATCAGCAAAGCCATCAACAGTTAACGAGTTGGTATATGAAGATGCTTTTACACTGATCACTTTACCGTATTTATTTGTGTATTCAGCCATCACGTACATCAGATCCGCATCAGAGGGAAGGTTATATGAAACCTTGACCGCTCCGGCCATGCGTTCTGAAACCGGATTTGAAATCGGCTGTGGTGCTACTGAATCTTTTTCCAAAGGTGCCAGGATATCTTCTTTGCAGCCAAGTATTGTTACGCAGAACAGCGCAAGCAGTACAAACCATTTACTTTTTTTCATAATATTAAACTTTTATTTAATTAATTACCATCCTGGGTTTTGAACAAGATTTGGATTAACAATTGTATTGTACTCTTTAATCGGCCACAGATAATCACGGGGTGCAACAAATTTTTGATTGAAAAGCAATTTTGGTCTGTAATAACCAGTAGCATCAGTTTGTTCAATGTCCCAGCCATAAACCGGGGCATTTAATGTTGCTGAAGCTTCTTTCCAACGTCTTAAATCCCAGAACCTGCTGCCTTCGAATGCCATTTCAATTCCACGTTCCTGATGAATAATCTGTCTCAGGCCCGCCTGATCTTTATATTTACCTGGATTAATAGAATAAGTATCCCAGGAAACCTGAACGGTTTGCAGACCAGCTCTTTCTCTAACCAGGTTAAGGTATTGATAAACCGATTCTGAAGGGCCGTTTGCTTCATTCAACGCTTCAGCATACAGCAGATACAGATCGGCTAAACGCATCAAAGGCCATGGATATTCTTCCTGAGTATAACTCTGACCATCCTGTATCACAAACTTCCAGTTAACCAGCTTTTTGGTAAAGTAACCTGTAATGGAGTAGCCAAATGCGGCACGCCTTGATTGCCCCTGACCTGATTTTGCCTGCACCGGCCAGGTTTTATTCTGCATATACCACACAGAGCCGTCGAAGCCCAAATCTGCATAAAAGCGGGGTTCTCTATCGAAGTGTAATGCGGCAGTGGTATAGCCATTCTGTAAATAATCCTCGTCTGAGGAAGAAGCGGTCTTTAGATTGTACCTGTTAGAAAAGTCCCAACTTTTATCTTCGTTGATTGGCACTCCATTTCTGGTATAAAATAATTCAGCTATGCGTATTGTTGGTGCCAGTTGCCCCAATAAACTCTCATTGCCAGATCTTGCGACATCAAGCCTGGGTATAGACTGAAGTTGTATTCCTGAGCCTATACCATTTGTAAAACCCCAGATCAATTCCTGGTTCCATGGCTCGCAGACACTATTTCTAACGTCCATCTCCAATTTGAGCCTATCAGATATATTGGTTACAGCGGAATTAAATTTATATAAACGGATTCCTGCCCTATCGCAAAGGTCAATAGCTTGTTTACAGGCATCTGCAGCTTTTTTCCATTTCTCAACGCTGTAAAGGCTATTTACCAAAGCTGTTCCGTCTGCATTCTTTAATCCGTTATAATCTGAATTTCCGTTAAACTGTGGACTTGCAGCCAATGCCAGCACCCTTGCTTTGATGGATATCGCAATCGGACGGGTAATGTGTCCCAGTTCAGAAGAGCGGTTTTGAATGGTAATGGGCAATTTGGTTGCAGCAGTATCCATTAAATTTGCGATATAGTCGACTACTTTATCTACCGGCTCACGCTTTACCCTTACCTCTTCGGTCGTTGCCGTAATGGGTAGATTTTTATCAATGATCGGAATCGGCCCATACATCCTCAACAGGTAAAAATGATAGTAAGCTTTCAAAAACTGAACCTCGCCTGTCCATATTGTTTTTTGTGACGGATCCAGATCAGGCACTTTATCTACATTGTCGAGAAAAATATTGCAGTCTCGCAAAGCTTTGTATATGGCTTTACCATCCTGCTCCCCATCCCAATAATTGAGCAAAGGGGATGTAAGCGACTGATTTCCCCTTACAATCTGCTGAGGGTAAGATGGAAGCCGACTTAAAGACGTAATTGGCCAATATGTCCAAAATTCATCACTGGCCAGCATTGCCGGATTTTGGGAGATATTGCTTTCCTGGGGCAGGTAAGAGTAACAGGTAAACAGATACTTTTCTGCTTCATTCCGATTGGTAAATGCATTTTCTATTGTTGCGATATTATCCGGAACAATATCCAGGTAATCTTTTTTGCAGGAGGTTATAAGCGCTAAGATAACTGCTGCTAAAAATATGCTTGTCTTTTTCATAATTAAAATCCTATTTGTATACCCACATTGTAAACTCTCTGTACCGGGTAACCTAAACCGTTGCCCCCCATTTCAATATCCCATAACTTAAATCCACTAAAGCTCAGCAAATTAGTCCCGCTCACGTAAAACCGTGCATTGCTTAATTTAACCCTATTGATTATTTTCTTAGGAATGGAATAACCCACTTCAGCAGATTTCAACCGTAAAAATGAACCATTGCGCATAAACCAGGTGTTGGTCTGCACATTATTATTGTTCTGACTGTCGCTCAAACGAGGCCAAAGTGCATAGAGGTTCTGGTTGTCTTCAGACCAATGATCGTCGGCATAAGCCTTGATCAATGCATTTTGTGTACCGCCCAATGATTCCCCTGGGTAATTATAAGGCACAAATGGAGCTGTGGCTCTGGTATCGATCCAGAATGATGAACGGGCAGACCCCTGGAAAAAAACCGATAGATCAAAGTTTTTATATCCTGTAGAGAAACCAAATCCATAAATGATCTCCGGAACAGTAGGTAGGCCAATAGGCACTCTGTCAAGGTCTGTAATCTGGCCATCACCGTTTACATCCCTGTACTTGATATCGCCCGCAGCGTATTCTCCAAAGGTTTGTTTTGGAGAATTGGCCACATCATACTGATCAATAAATAACCGCTCTGCAATTAAGCCATAAGTCTGGTTAAGCGATTGCCCGATCCGGGAAAGATAGCTCTCTTTGTATTGAGGCTCCTCAAATTGTAAAAACTCACTGTGTGCATAGGTAAAGTTTCCGTGCAGACGGAGCCATAAAGAAGAATTAAAGTTTTTGCTATAATCGGCAGAAACATCCACCCCATTTGCTTTTGCCTTACCAGTATTTGCTTTGATGGAAGCAGCAAGCCCCATAGTACTGGGAATAGCAGCACGCTCCATCAGAATGTTATCTCTGGTTTCGGAGAAAAGATCAACCTGTAAATTGAAATCGTTAAATAAGGTTAACTCAGTGCCAAAATTGAATTTCTTTGCTCTTTCCCATGTGATAAAAGCATTATCATAACGGTTGACGGTTATGCCTGGTCTGAAATAGCCAAACTGCTCGCCAAAACTAGCCCCTTTACCTCCATCAGATAAATTAACTTCCGAGAGATAAAAGAAACGGTCTTCCGGCGATCCGATAGCATCATTTCCAACTATTCCATAGGTTGCTTTCAATCTTAATTTACTGATAACAGTACTTATCGGTTTCCAGAACTTTTCATTGGATACCTGCCATCCAAGCCCTAGCGCTGGAAAAAACCCATATCTTTCGGTTTTGAAAAAACGCTCAGATCCATTATATCCAAAGCTTAGTTCAGCCAGGTAACGGTTGTCATAACCGTAGGTAAAACGTCCGGATACTCCCTGATTGCGGTAAGGCAAAGATTTTTGTAAGGTACCACTGTTTGCAAAAAGCTGTTGTCTTCTTTGGTAAACCAGCAAAGCAGTTATATCATTAACTTTTGAAATCTGCTTTACGTAATTCACTGCAGCCTCCATATAGGTCGTAGTATTGATATCTTTCGCACCCTCACTATAATTCAGGTACTCAGTTGCCGTCCCCTCGTTCAACAACGTCAAACCGTATGTATCCCGCAAACTATTGTATCCGCTAGCTGTATAATAAAACGGGTTGTAGTTTCGGCTGACATCAAAATAAGAATAACGTGATGTATTGAACATCCCCCTTGCCGAAAGGCCCTGAGTGATAAATGCAAGATCCTGTTTCACCTCAAACTGTGCATTCATCAGCGATCTTGAGTAGTCTCGGTAACCTTTAACCAGGTCTGCATAGGGATTGATCAGCAGCCCGCTACCGGAATTACCAAACAGGATATGATTTGTTTTAGGCATTTGATTTGCCGGATAATAAGCCGGAAATAAAACAGGATTACTTCTCATAATTTTCGTATACAACCCGCTTCCGCCATCTATCGGCCCTGTATAATCGTCAAAACTTCCTGCCAAACGGACAATGACCTCGGTAGTTTTGGTCATGTTGATATTGATGTTCGATCGTAACTGATAAGATTTGAGACTGATATTACTGTTAAAGTTATTACGCTCATCAACTTTAAGGAGACCATTGTCATTATTATAGGTTCCTGCTATATAATAACGAGCGATTTTGCCACCACCATTGGTGCTAAAATTCATACGCTGATTATTGGTTCTGTCCTTCAACAACATTTTCCGCCAGTCATTTGCAGGGTATATATTGGGATTAGCACCCAATGCGGTCTGATCGATTTTGTTTTGAGCGTATGGTAGTATGCCCAATGGATTACGGGTAATAACCGCTTCGTTCGCCAGTTTCATATAGGTAACAGGATCTGCAAAATCCAGGTTTCTGGTATTTTCCGATGTTGAATTTTCAAACCGGACCTGTATTTTTGCTTTTCCTTCCTCACCTGTCTTGGTAACAATCAGGATTACACCATTTGCTCCTCTCGCTCCATAAAGCGAAGTGGCTGTAGCATCTTTCATGATGGAAAAACTGGCTATATCATCTGGTTGCATTCTGGCCAGATCTGTAGAGGTAACCTCAATTCCATCTATTAATATCAGCGGATCTTTTTTATACCCAAAAGTGGTCACGCCCCTGATAAAGAAAGATGCATTGTCCTGTCCAGGCTCTCCACTTCGCTGATATGCGATCACACCTGCCAGTTTACCTGCTAAGGCAGTGGTCAGGTTGCTGGATGGAACCTTTAGGTCTTTTGGGTTAATGGTGGTAATTGCACTGATCATGCTTGATTTCTTTTGCGTACCAAATGCAACTACGGCTACCTCATCCAGATCATTCAGCGACTCCAGTACTACATTGATACTGCTTTCCCCTTTTATTTCTATTTCTTTGGTCTTATAACCAACCATACTAAAGACCAGGGTACCATTGGCAGGGACCTTAAGGCTATATTTTCCGTCGTTATCTACCTGTACACCGATTTTGGCGAACTTTAGCGTAACCGTCGCACCTGGCAGTGGCCCCTGGGCATCTCTAACGGTTCCTTTAACCACAATTTCATCCCGAAAAGGATGAATACGGGATAAGGGGCTGTAAACTGTCGCCTTAGAGAAGGAACTCTGTGGTATGCAAAATCCTAAAATTAGAAAAGGGATGTAACACAGATTGATTCCTGCTCTGTTCTTTGAATCTAAAAAAGAGTCTGTCCGTCGCTTCATAGCAACATACTTAAGTAAAGTATTCACATTCATTTAGTTTATTATTTGGTTAATTGGTTAGTTACAATAGTTGGAATACTCCAATAGCATCATCATGATGGCCCACTATTAGGAATATTCAGTTAAGCTATAATACTCCTTTCTTAAGGTCTAATGAGTAATGGACAACACGGAATAAGCCTAATCTCCATATTGATCTTTTAGTCATTATCAACTCTTTTTTTGATACATCAGGTACCGTACAGTTTTTTTTCGAATCTGAACGGACTGAAACATATCTCTTCCATCTGTAAGCAGCAATTTCCTGTACCAAACATTCAGTGAATTATGATCTGTTTTCATTTTTAGCCTTTAATTATGAAAATAAAGTCAAGGCAATTCCATTACCCAGAGATTGTACAGGGCTGAAATAAGGAAAAGCAAACAGTTGTAATGGGCTACTTCAGGTAGCAGATAGAGCTAGTATAGTTTTCTCATAATTTTGTTTTCGTTAGTATTTTTATACCCATCAAGCTACAACATGATGTATATCATATTAAGCAATATTGCCATGGGTATTCAAAAAATTTTATTTTACCGGAAATACTGTTTCCCTTAAATATCTGGTTATACATACTTTAAAAGTCGACTAAAGAATGTAACCAAATATAAAATCAAAACCGATGACATGATTTATTATAAACAGACTTCTTTTTATACTTTTCCGACTTTTCAATATAAATCATCTTTATTTTGACATCATGCTTTACAGAACATTATGTGCCTTTATCCCAAGATATTAATCAATAAAATTCATTATCTTATTTTGGGCTCTGTAAGCCCCCGGCGTTAAGCCGGTAAGTTTCTTAAAAACCCTGGAGAAATAATGGACATTTTCAAATCCAGTCAGTTCGGCAATTTCCTCCTGCTGCTTTTTAGTAGTAATAATAAGATACTGGGCCCGTTCTATTCTTTTTTGCAGGATATAGTTTACCGGGCTTTGACCTGTGTAACGGTGAAAGAGCCTTGAAAAATAATCTGTATTTAAATTTGCCCTATCAGCCAGATGACTTACTTTAAGTGGTTCCCGAAGATTAATCTGTATATAACCGATAGTATCCATTACTACTGAAGGTTTGACAACAATTTTGTCTTTATGAAATATTTCCGGTTTTAAGAATCTGGAGATCAGCTGTAAAAGAATCCCCTGTGTTTCGTATTGTACAGCAATATTCTGAAGATTATTCAATTCGGTGTATTCTTTGTAATAAATATCTTTTTCATACACCATTGGATCATTGGACCGGTTGATGCCCCTCCCTGGATTAATAGAGATCAGTCTCTTAAAATTGGCGATATCATTAGCATTTGCTTCAACCTGCAAACTTTCCATGCAATTGGAAAACAACGATATCCCATCTGCAGAATCTTCAAAAAACTGAACGAAATACTGACTTAAAAAACATTCACAATAGAGGTTGCAAAGTGTAAAGCTGGGAATGAGGTAGAGATAACCAGGGCTTAAATTAATTGACCCGTTTGGACCTGATATCATACCTTCACCTTCATCAATATAGTACAACCTATAATAAGGGCTGATTACATTTTTAAAGTTCCATTTGCTTCCAAGCTTCACATAATCGACGTTCAGCAACTGGAAAGAATGCCTGATGAGCCGTTTATTCATTGTCATATTGCCTTTAATCTGTTATTGATAATTTGATAAGCGGTCTTGTAATGACATGCCTTTCCTTGTGTTTGTCTCCGGAGTACCTTTATCAGAAAGGATAATCAGACCATTGTTTACCAAGCGGGGATATCAGAATCAAACAGACCGCAAAATCCAAATGACCAGCATTTATAATTAATTACTAAAGTCGGCCAATTTCAAACCATGAATGGGGGGGTAACAGGTAAAATTGGAGGGGCAAAAGGGGTTATTGATCCTTTGACGTGCTAAAAGAAAGGCAATATGCACACTATTTGATCAGCCTTATCATTTTATACAAAAGGATAAAATCCAGAGAAAGCTACAATAAGTAAACCTACACTATGGTTTCCTGTGCTTGAGATCATGATTAACCTAAAGGTTTTTTGAAAAGATTTTTCTGTATTTTTTAATGTATTCCGAAGGATTCATCATAAATACTTTTTTAAATTGTTCCCTAAAATATTTAATATCGTTCATTCCAACTATGTACATGGTTTGCCTAATAGTATTATCGGTGGTAATAAAAATTTCAGCAGCCTTTCGCAAACGGATGAAACGGATGAAGCTACTGGATGAATGCCCGGAGATGGATTTGATCCTCTTGAAAAGATTCTCCCTGGACATTCCTAATTCTTCTGCTAATATTTTGATATTAAAATCAGGATCGTCAATATGTTTTTCGACAATATTTATACAGTTCTTTAAAAAGTCTTTGTACTCCACAGATATCTTTAGGCTGTTCGGGTTCAGCGTAATTTCACTATAGAAATATTTTTGCAGGCTGTTCTTGCTTTTGAGGATACCGGCAATCCTGGCCATCAACAGATCCTTATCAAACGGTTTACTGATGAAGTCATCGGCGCCACTTTCGATTCCCTTTAATTTAACCTCTTCTGAAGTACTTGCTGTGAGCAGCACTATGGGGATGTGGCGAATAGATTCGTCTTCTTTTACTACCTGGCAAAGTTCAATTCCTCCTATCCCACCCATCATCACATCACTGATTACTACATCAGGCAGGAGCTCACGAATAATAGATAAACCGCTCTCGCCATTCCAAGCTTGCAGAATGTGATATTGTTTAGCAAAAATTTCGCGAAGATAATGGGCAATTTCTTCATTATCATCAATGATAAGAATGGTTTTTCTCTCTTCTGAAACCGAGTCGATGAGTTGCAATTCTTTGCTGTCAGTAGCGGTAATTCCCAAATCATGCTGATCAATTTCATTTAAAAACCCGGGACTTTGCTCAGGATCAGTATCAATTGAAGAATTGATATTTGCATCACCTTTTAAGATCTGAATATGAAATGTTGTACCCGAATGCCCATCACTCAGGCAGTTTATCTTTCCGCCATGCAACTCTACAAAGTTTTTAACCAAATAAAGTCCGATTCCAAAACCACCTCCAAAAGATCGGTTTTTAGCATGTTCCTGATAGAATCTATTGAAAATCTTATCCTGTGACTCTGCGCTGATGCCACATCCTGAATCTTTAACTTCAATACTGACATCTGCATCATTTTCCTTTATATCCAGGGCTATTCTTCCACCCTCAGGTGTGAACTTAAATGCGTTTGAAAGCAGATTAAAAATAACAATTTCAAGTTTTTCCCTATCAGCATAGATCTGAATGACCTCCGATGAGGTATGGAAACCATAATTGATATTATTTGATTTTGCCTGATGGTCAAAACAAAGGAAAACCTCTTTAACCAGATCAACAATATTAAGCTTTGATATTTTCAATATATCCCCTTGAGCATCTGCCTTGCTGTAGCGCAACAATTGATCTACGAGGCTTAATAACCGCTTAGCATTCCGGTAAACGATATTCATACTACGTGTATCTAAGTATCGGCTATCTTGATGGAGAAGGTCCTTCACCGGATTAATGATCAAGGTGAGCGGTGTTCTGAATTCATGTGAAATGTTGGTAAAAAAGGCAGATCTCTTTTCATTGAGTTCCTTCTCCTTTTCACTTTCCATTTGGGCAATTTTTATCTCATATTTTAGTTTTTCCTGTTTTCGCCGATAAGAAATATAAAGACAGGTGACCAACAGGGTTAATGAAGCATACAGCAGATAAGCCCACCAGGTGAAGTACCATGGTGATCTGATCCTGATGATCAAAGTAGTTGCCTCCCTGTTCCATATCCGGTCACTATTTGAGGCCTTTACCTCAAAGCGATAGGTCCCCGGATTTAAATTGGTATAAGTCGCCTTACGCTGCGTGCCAACCTCATTCCATTTTTTATCAAAGCCAACCAATCGGTAAGCATATTCAATTTTTGAGGGATCGGCATAGTTAAGGGCAACAAAGTCAACAGAGAAAACACTCTGATCATGCTCAAGTACGATTTCTTTTGCGGCATTGATATTTTCTTTTAAAGGGCCTGTGGTACTAGGTAAAACAGATTTATTAAACAACATAAAATCTGTAATGTATACTTTAAGGCCATTCTGATTTAACTTAACTTGTCTTGGGTCAAAAGACATATAACCTTTGCTTCCGGCGATCATGATAGAGGATCCATCACGCTCCAGGATCGAATTAACTAAAAACCCATCCGCCTCGTCAAAATTTCTTACCTGATTAGTGAATGGAGCTAAACTTGATATTCCGTTTTCGGTAATCAACCACATCGTACCCTCATTATCTTCGGTGATATCCTTGAAAATATTGCTGGAGAAACCGTCTTTTTGAGAATAAATATACAACCGTCGACTGCTGGAATCATATTTATTTAATCCGTCTGGTGTACATATCCAGATATTTTTTTTCGAGTCTGTAAAGATTTCGTTGATTACATTGCTGCTCAATCCGTTTTGGGTTGTGATAGCCTGGAATTTCCCAACCTTTCTGTCAAAAATATTTATGCCCCCTCCATAAGTACCGATCCAAATCTTTCCATCAGGGGCCATAGACAAGTTATAGGTATGATTATTGTTTATCGACAAATGATTTTTGGGCTGGTTATAAAAATGCTGATATTGGTTTTTCTTACGGTCATAGATCTTGATACCTGCATCTGTTGCTAAAACATAGACTCCTTTATCAACTTCCAGAATATCCCTGAAAACATCCTCATTAAATAGGGTTCCGATAGAAGAATGATGATAATGGTGAGTGAACCGGTCTGTACGCTCCTCATAACTATCAAAACCATTTTCTGTTAATATCCATAGCATCCCCTCGCTGTCGAGATAAAGTTTACTGATATTATTGCTGTTTAAACTACTATTTGCCTGGTTTTTTGTAAATATTCTTGATCTTCCAGATTTCTTATCAAGTCTAAAAAGACCGCTATCGGTTCCAAACCAGATGACTGATTTGTGGATAAGCATGCTGTTCATTGTTTTACCTTTATAGGGTAAAGGTTTAAGGGCAAATTTATAGCGCTGATGATCTATCTTGTAAAGTCCATTGCGTGCATTAATCCACAAAATGCTATCCCGATCTTTATATATGTCGCCAGAAATGTAATTTTGAATGCCAGCAATCTTGCCCCATTGGTTCAGTGACGTATTATAAAAATAAAAACCATTGCCTACTCCAATGACAAGAGACTCCTTATCTGCAGCAATGATGCTAAGAATGGAGTTGTTATTGTTTCCAGGATGCTCGATTTTAGAGAATTTTCCACTTTTTGGATTGAAGTTGAAAAGTCCGTTCCAGTATGTCCCTACCCAGATACTTCCATTTGGTGCGTAACACAATGACCAGATATCGTTAGGGTTTTTTTTCGCTGCTGTATGATCCTGAGGGAAGTTGGTAAACAGCTTCCTTTTTTTTTCAAACCTATTCAATCCCCCACTCCAATTGCCCAACCACAGGTTATCTCTATCATCTTCAATAATGGCGTTTACGGATTTGCCAACCATCGCGCTCTTTTTAGAGGAATCTGGCCTATATATCTGAAATTCATTAGTATTAGGCAAATACTGATTAAATCCATCATCCGTTCCGATCCAAACCACTCCTTTTCTATCACATAAAACGGACCACACTTTATTGTTACTTAGGGAACCAGGCTTAATGTCATTGTGGACAAATCTTTGAAAAGTTTCGGAAAGCGGATCGAACAAATTGAGTCCTTCCATGGTGCCCACCCATATCCTCCCTTGATGATCCTCACATAATGCATTGATATAATTATTTGATATCGAACTGCGATCACCGGTTTTGCTGGAAAAAACTTTAAAATTGAAGCCATCAAAACGGCAGAGGCCATTCTGGGTTCCAACCCATATAAATCCCCTCCTATCCTTGATTGTAGCTGTAGTGCCCTTTGACGGGAGTCCGGTAGCTATCGTATAATTTTTGACAGCTCCCCATCTTTTGCTTGTGGCAAGATCATTTGCCGACTGAGCAACAACCCATTGGAAATTAACTGTTATCAGACAAAATGAAAAAAACATTCTGAAGACAATCATCATATGGAATACTTGGTTAGGGAGATAAACTTAATACACTAATGTCAATACAATATTAGCCAACAAAATTAATCCATTTGTAATTCCTTAATAATTTTGTTTTAGACTCTAGCGAATACAGATTGACAATAATGTGGCCAAGCGCATTATGTTCCTGCCATTTTTTTAAAATGATTTCTGATTAGCTTAGCTTTCTTAATAAAAATCAGCTCAGTTATCCGTAGAATGGTATTTATCATTGAATGGAGCAGAACTCAGCAGCCAGGAAAACGGGCTTAGCAATCAATACGCCGGCAGGCTTCTGATTGGCAGATATTACATAGAAACTTGTTACAAATATAAATTATGGCTTCTGGGTGGTTTCAATTGTTTGCTCAATAAATTATATTGTACTATTTTCGGCACTATCCAGCTCAAATATTTTTTCCATTAAAACCCACTTTTCTCCTTCACCTGCAAAGGGCAGAGGTTGTTGAAACTTCCACATCAATTCTTCCCAAAGCTGAACTTTTTCATTGTTTTGATCCATTTGTTGCTTGCGGGAAAAAGTAAAATCATCAGTCGTCTCCATCAACATAAAGAGTCGGTTTGAAATCCTAAAGATTTCCATTTTTAAAATTCCAGCATCAATAATACTATCTGTTATTTCTGGCCAGCTCTGCTTATGGTATGCTTCATACTCAGCAATAAGTTTAGCATCATCTATAAGATCAAGTGCAAGTGCATATTTTTTCATAGTTCAAAGCGTGTTAAAGGATATTTTCTAACAAAATGAATACTAAATGAGCCTGAAGGATTTCATTTTAACATTCTAATTTATTGTAATTGTTGTACCATCTTAAAATGAGAGATATAAAATGTGAAAAGATTGGTTTAAAACCTAAAAAACAGATAAAAATAAGCCTGCAATTTCACCTTTATAACCACCAATTGTACTGCTAATAGGAGCCATATTAAACAATTCTTAACGGATTTGCATAAGAAGCTGCAGGTGCTGCATCAGGAAAGTACACTCTAAGGCCCTCTGCATTTCTTTCAAACTTCAGCTCCTGCCCTGTTGCTACCAATTGTACACTATTTATTTTTCCAGGATAATATGAACTGTCTGCTTGCAGGCTGGTGATAAGAACCGATCCATTTGTTGGCCATGCCATTACTGTAGCAAAAATTGTTTTACCTTTTGCAGTAAAGCGTATGTCTTCCTGACTGAAAGGTTTGCCTTTACCCTCGTTAAATCCTTGTGCGCTTAATGCTGCAGCTTGCTTTTGCGCAGGCCCCTCTCCAAATATTTTCCATGGCCTGGTGCCGTAGATGCTATCTCCATTGGCATTCATCCAGACGCCGATTTCCTCAACGATTTGACGCTCCAACTCATCAATTGAACCATCACCACGAACAGGAATATTCAACATGAGGTTGCCATTCTTGCTCACCACATCAACCAATGTATGGATAATTGTCTTAGGCGTTTTATAAGCATTTCTATTGTAAATACCTCTATCATAATGCCAGTCACCTATGCAGGTATCAGTTTGCCAGGGGAGTGGTTCAATGCTATTGCTCTGCCCACGTTCAATATCCCATACCATGGCTTTACGCTGCTCTTCAGTAAGTATTTTACCCGTAATTACTGCGGTCAGTTTACCTTTATCTTTAATAATTTTATTATACATGTGTGCAGCAATTTTCAAACCTGCATCGCTAATGGGCCACATTGGAAATTGTGAATCATCAAAATAAATCATGTCTGGATTATATTTATTGATCAAATCAATTGTCCGGTTAAAAAATTTGTCGATATATGTCTTTGTAGGGGGTGTTACACCATTACCCCAATGCCATTGTTTATGGATCATCCCATCATCTTCGCTGTTTTTACTTAGTTCATGATTTTGGGCGTAAAGTTCCTGTGGATCAAGTCCATCCCACCATTTGCCCTTACCATCCTTTTTGGTTAATTTTCCGTCATAGGGTACACCAGCCAATGGCCCGGTTTTATCAGATCGCTGAGCGGTTTCAAACCAGCTCCAGCTATGCGCCGCATGAACACTTACTGCAAATGGAAGACCATGTTTTTTTGCCGCGGCAGCCCATCCACCAATGATATCTTTTTTAGGGCCCTGTTTTACCGAGTTCCAGTTTTTCTGGTATTTGCTATCGTAAAGATCTAAATTATCGTGATGATTGGCGAGCGCCATAAAATATTTGGCACCTACGCTTTTATATAAAGAAACCAATGCTTCCGGATCCCACTTTTCTGCCTTCCAAATATTGATAACGTCTTTAAAACCAAATTTAGAGGGATGTCCATATTTTTCAACATGGTATTTGTATTTCCAGTTTCCCTCCATGTACATGTCCCTTGCATACCAGTCACCTGCTTCCGGCTGACATTGCGGGCCCCAATGTGCCCACATTCCAAATTTTGCATCTCTAAACCAATCAGGGGTCTGATATTTAGCGAGCGATTCCCAGGTAGGAGAAAAAGGTCCGGCTAAAATTTTCTCCACAAATTGTTTTGCAGCTTCATTCTCACTTGAGAATGCAGAAAGTTTATTGGAAAGGAATAAAACTGGTAAACCAAGGGCAAGGCTTTGAATAAGTTTTCTACGGTTCATATACGTTGGTTAGCATGATCTAATAAAAACAAATTTATCAGTAGAGACATGTAGATCTTTATAATGAAAAGACTTTTTTTTATACTAATCCGACTTTAATAGTATTATTATAACATTTTCAAAAAATCATAACCGGGAAACTTTAAACGAAAAAACCTGACATTTTGAGGATTAGAAGTTTTAGACACAACCTGGAAAAATCAATTCATTTTACCCGCCAAACAATAATAGAAAGACACCTAATAATTTACAACAAATTTGTTTCTGCTGGAAAGGGCCCAATCTTTATTTGTTTATCCACCCAGACTTTTCATTTAGATAGCTACACCTGGCTAAACATGCCTATTGTGTCATTTTTGATCATCAAATACTGCAGGCTGCACCAATTAAGGCAGCAGATTCGCCTTGTGAGGAAATATATACCGGAGCTGAAACAGATCGAATGTCCAGGTAGTAAAGAAGCTGAGGCAAAAAGAGTGTCCAGGCATTTGAGATGTTCCCACCTAACACGATGCAGTCAAAATTCTCTTTTTTATAAATCTGGCTCAGAAAAATTCCAAAATTCATACTGAACTCGTCAAATAACTGCAGCAAGGCACCTCCGGTATCTGCTGCTTCGATCAAATGTTTTACGTTAGGCGTATCCAGTCCTGAATATACTGCATATTTAGCAGTGAACCACCTGGATGAAAAGAAATTTTCACAGATACCTCCCATAAAAGGATATTGCCAATAATCGGCATCGGTTGCTTTGCCACCTACACCTTTGGCAGAACCAAAGCCAGTACCTAATGTAAATCCCATAACTTTGTTGTATGCAGAGGCCTTTCCGTGTGTGAGTTCTCCTTGTAAAAAACATCCCGCGTCGTTGATGAAATGTATTTCAATGATGATTTGCCCCAATTCAGCAAGCATCAGCTCCCGGATATCCATGCCATAAAGCGCATCATACTTATCCATACCTTTCATGTAAGCGATGCCCTTTTCATAATCAAATGGGCCGGGCATGGCAATTGCAACCCGTCCTGAATGTGCAGCGCTGTTTAAACTTTTGGCGATGACCTTGCACCAGCTTTGTATAATATGTGACGGACTTGCTTTCGAATCAACTTTTGCCCGATTGGTAGATCCAGGAATTAAAATACCGGACTTTACATCGACCAAAGCGGCAGTGATGTGAGAACCGCCGATATCGGCTCCAAGAATGATATGTTCATGCATTGTATTTAATTATTTGATGTTCAACAATCCGAGCCGCCCGTAAAGTTCTGCGATACAGGCTTCATCAAGCAGCCATTTTGGCTTTTCTTTACTTTCTTTATCTGTGGCCCATTTTGCGGTTAAGAACCCATATTGATCTTTAGAAAGTTTCCAGGCGCGGTCTAGTTCTGAAGCTATTGCATTGAGATAGGTTGGATTATGGTCTACCTTATATAATGCCTCATATCCCCTGAATAAAACCGTAACAAACCAGGGAAGATCAATCCTGAATCGGAATTCCCCATTTTCCCGGGTTGAAAAAAAACCGAAAGCGTTTTTTGCGACGAGCCGGGCCTCAGAGAGATAAGTGCGATTGCCTGTAAAACGATACAAGAGTACGGCCCCCTCTAGCATAGCACCAGTATTGTAAGTATAGTAGGTAGCATTCTGAGCACCGTCCATCTTAATATCATTGTAATAAATGCCACCGGGATTTCTAAGCCTGGAATGCATCCAATGGTAAAATCGTTTTCCCCACCTTAAATAAACCTTTTCGTGAGTCGCCTGATAGAGCTTTAGCGCCGCCAGGGTGGCCATCCCATTACTGCAGGCTGGTTTCTGATCCTTGTGGCCTTCGAGCCAATAGACACCGCCCTGCAGATGCTCGTCCCAACCGCTTTCGATGAACCGGAATACTTCTTTGGCTTTTCTGATGTAAAGCATATCCTTTGTATTAAAGTAAGCTTCAAGGTAATCGATGCACACCAATGCATTATCATCATAGTACCGATCTGCCTTTTCTAGTGCTACCGGGTATGCCTGATAACCTGATGGGGTACGCAAGGTATCTCTATAGGCCAAAACGCCTGTCGTCAGTGAATCCAGATACTGCGTATATTTTGTCCTTAAATCGGGATATTTAACCAGCACATTGGCGGCAGAGAACATCCCGGAAAAAGGCCACAAAAAGCTAACTTTTTTTTCTTGTACCTTAGCTCCCTGAAAATAATCGAGATTAACCGTTGTATCTGATGGATAATGTTCACTAAAAAGCCCTGGAAAACCATCCACGCGATAGTGCGTCCAAATTTTGGTGAACATCTCCCCGGCCCGGGCTTTATATATATTTTTTAAGATGGGAGTTTGAGCATAAGCCCTGCCATAGAAAAGCAATAGCAGGATGTAGATGATTTTTCTCATATACTTTAGAATCTACCCCGATTTACTGAACTGATGGAGGCGGCACTTTTACACCCCAGTTTTTATTAGGCTTATTTCCCATCTTCAGGATAAGCGTTCCGCCCTGCATCAGTAGATCGCGATACAGCCAAGCCTGATTAAGTACCTTTCCGTTCCAGGAAGCTGATTGCACAAAAACATTTTCATTTGAATTGTTTTCGGCTTTTATGGTCAGCAATTTTCCATTGCCCAGTGTAATGACCGATTGGTCAAAAACAGGACTTCCAAGCTGGATCGTTGGCCTAAAATCCGTCAATCCTTTTACATCAAAGAGTCCAAGCGATGACATGACATACCAGGAACCCAGTTGGCCCTGATCTTCGTCCTGGCCATAGCCATAACCATGTATGCTCTCGGTTCCGTAAAACTCATCACATATCGCTCTCGTCCATTTTTGAGTAAGCCAAGGTGCTGAAGAATAATTAAATAGCCAGCTGATGTGCAAGTTTGGTTGATTACCATGATTGTAAAGAGACTGTATGCCTGCGAATGCATCTATGGTTTTGCCTCCGCCAAAAGCATTTTTTCTGGAGGTTTCGAAAATTTCATTTAACCTAACATTAAAGGTTTTTTCTCCGATCTCACTAATTAGGGATTTAGGATTCTGCGGCACATAAAAGGTATATTGTGTGGCATTTCCTTCCTGAAAGCCACGCCAGGCTTCTAAAGGGTCAAACTTGCTGATAAATGTACCATCCTCTTTTTTAGGGTGCACAAGCTTTAGCCCGCTGTCGAATATGTTTTTCCAACCGTCTGACAGTTGGATCATTTTCTGATAATCAGTTGTTTTGCCCAATCTTTTGGCAAATTGTGCTGCCGCAAATGCACTGTAACTGTATTCAAGTGTATGTGATCCTGAAAAATGAGATCCTGTAGAATCAGTTTTGTCGGCATCTAAAAAAGGCACATATCCCTTTGTGATAAAACTTTTGGTGTCCATTTTGCCAGAACCTACAAGACGATTTTGATAACCGAGTTCATTTCCCATTACGGCTTCATAGGCTAAATTCAAATCATAATCACGAATGCCTGCCTGATAAGCCCCTGAGATGGCTAAACCCACGAAATTGGTGCCCACGCCGGAAACGAAATTGCTATTGGCTATTCCATCACCAAACCAGCCACGTTCTTTATAAATTTCCAGCTGGGTGTGCACAAAATCACTATAATGGGTAGGATAAGAAAGTGCCCATAGTTGGGTAAGGTTCCAGAAACCACCCCATATCGCATCAGTATTCATAAAATTGTAGCTGAATTTCCCCTTTGCATCTTTAGGCAACTGACCTATGGTCCCATCGTGTCTTGGAAAATTACCATTCACATCGCTGGCGATTCCCCTTCCCAAAAGTGCGTGATAAAGGCCAGTGTAAAATTTTGTTTTAGCGGCAACATTGTTGGTTGATACCTTGAGTTTACCCAGCGCAGTACTCCATTCGTCTTGAGCAGCCGCTTTTGCAGTAGCAAAACCCAGGTGTCCGGCTTCAGTTTTAAGGTTGAGCTTTGCATTAGCAATGGAGGTATAAGAAAGGCCAACCTTAATTTCGATGCTTTCCTTTTCTACAGTTTTATAGCCTAAATATAAGCCTGCACCAATTCCTTTTGATGATTTTTGATTCGCTATCGAGGCTTCTCTAGCCAGGGCACCCACTGTCACTGGCTTTTTATTAAGCTCCCCAAAAAAGTACATCGCTACGCGTCCGCCCTCATCATAGGTTTTAACATATTTCGGATAAGTGATCACATAGCCCTGAAAATGGGTATCATCAATCATTTCTACCGATGCATCTGTTACCGGTCCGCTTTCGCCCTGGATATTTCCTATGGATAGCATAATCCTGGAACTGTCTGATTTCGGGAAGGTATATCTATGAAAGCCAACCCGCTTTGTAGCAGTAAGTTCTGCTTTAATTTTAAAATCGTCCAAAATTACTGAATAGTATCCGGGCTCTGCAATTTCATTTTTTCTTGAAAAACTTGAGCGGTAACCGCTTCCGGGCTTTTCGAGTGCTCCGGGAACAGTTTTGAGTACACCCGCAGTTGGCATAAAGCTGATCCCACCAACCTGCCACTCATGAAAATGCACAAAGCCTTCTATAGACGTATGTCGTGTATCATAGCCAACGGCCTCCCAGCCTTGCAGGTTTCCATAACTGCCATTTGTAGATGGTGCAAGTTTTGCCATTCCATAAGGTACGGCAGCCGGGGTGTAAAAAAACCACCTGCTGTGTGCGGTGCCGATGTTAGGATTCACAAATTTCAGCACATCTTGTGCGTAGGAAACAGCATTAAAAAAAAGTAAAACGAGGAGAACGGATATAGATTTGTGACCTGTTTTCATAAAATTGAGGATCTGTTGTTAAAATTTTGATAACATTGCTTGTAGTCTTTGCATCCAGGCCTGATCAACGGTTTCCATTTCTGCAGAACGGTTCTGACCATCGAAGCCGGCAAAGAAATAATAACCCAATGTAGTTGAATTTCGATTGGCAATATTCAGTCGGTTGATATTTTCTTTGGCGTATACCAGCCATGATTCATTTTTGTCAGCCTCATAAAGCCGGATCATGGCTTGTGAACCCCAGGCACACCATGCCGGATTGATCCTGGTTTCTGCGGTATTAAAAACATAACCCTTATATAGTGCATTCCAGAGTGTATTATTCATGGCTTTTCCCAAATTTTGAGCTTTGGTTAGATAAGAAGGGTCGTTGAAAGCCTTACTGTAAATCAGGAAAGCTTCTACCATTATGGCATTATCGTAGGTAAACTTTTCGTTGTGTTTTAAGCCTTCACCTGCTCCATCTATTTTCCAGATGTAAAGGCCGGTATTCGGATCGAACATCTTTGCACTCAACCAGGCATCAACCTGCCTTGCCCAGTCTCTGTAGATGGATTCTCCGGTCAAACCATACAGTTTAGAAAACAATTGCAGCGTTAATCCATTGGTTTGCGTTGGTTTTTCAGGTTTCTGCGTGTTCCAGTAAAAGCCTCCACCGTAAACGTTATCCCAGAGGCCACTGTTAATCAGCCAGTCGGCACAGGCTTTAGCTTTTGCCAGGTAGGCCTGTTTATCAGCACCCGTTGTTACTTCATAAGCTTCCAGGTACACCATTCCGCTTAAGGCATTATCATCTACATATTTGTCGCCGCCTGCCCCGCTACCGTCAAGGTTCACAGAGGCGAAATACCCACCTCGCAGGTCTTTCTTATCCCACATGTTATCCATGAATTTGAATGTATTGTTCATGTACACCAAATAACTACTTTCTCCTGCAGCAACCATTGCGGCATCGGCATAAATCTGGCTTACGTTATACCACTCAAAGCAATTCGAAGATTTGGATGTGGTGTTGGCCCGGTATCCATAGCTAGCGGTAAGTAGGTTATTCATCGTAAAATTATGGGTGTCCTTTGCTAGCTGAAGGTAATTAACCGGTGCGCCCGGAACTCCCGGGGGCACTACAGGCGGTGGAGGAACTGGTGCTGGCGCGGGTTCTTTTTTACATGAAACTGCAAAGAAGAAGGCGAGCATAAATACGGTATATCTGAGTATTGCTTTCATAAAACAGGTTTAAAAACCACCGGTAACTCACCGGTGGCAGCGCTTAATTTATTGGGTAATGATAGTATGTGTATAAGGACCAGCTGCACCCAGGCTAACGGTTGCCTTAACACTTTTGTTATCGGCAGAAGGATCGAACTTGTAGGTATTGTTCCATTGATCATTAGATACAGTATTCAGATAAAAATAGGATGCTGCCTGACCTGCCGGGCTTACATTGTTTACATTGCTGCTGCCCATATATTTTATACCTGCAGAGGTATGAAGCGCAAATTTGTAGCGCTCATCTCTGCCCCATGAAAACTGATAAAAAACAACTGGTATTACGCCAGATTGCCATGTGCCGTTAGCAGTGTAGTTTAACTGTCCAATTTCGCTGGCATACGCAGACATGTAAAGCCCTAAGCTCTGAATTTCGCTAACCTCTACAACACTTGCTACATTAAAATCGTATTTTAGGTAATAGACTTTCGTATTGCCGGTAACGGTAATAGTTGAAGCGCCTTCTTTTAGCAAATTGCCTTCAGCGTAAAATTTTCTTCCTGCTGCAACTGGTTTGTTTGTAAGCTGATAAGTTCCGGCTTTTAAGGAAGTATACAGCTCATATACACCGTCTTCAAGCTTTTTAAACCTGATTGCTTTGCTTACATCATCACCATTCTCTGTTGCCGAACCTGTTAGGTAAAGGTCGGTTGGCACCTCAGCGAATCCTGCCGGGCGTTCGAGTTGAAGTGTTCTGGTTTCCTGATTGGTTTTCTTGTTGCTGGCTTTTGAAGCGATTACCGTCCAGTTGACTTTGCCGGTAGAAGAGGAGTTAATACCACATAATGCAGCAATTTTGGTTAAGTCTTTGTGCGATATGGTAACCTGGGGTTGTATGCCTCCACCATCAGAAAGCACTTTGAAAACCGGGTTGGAGAAATTTCCACCCTCCTTGTCAAAGACCACCTCGTAAAGTATAAGTCCTCCATCTTCGGGACTTGCCACAGTCCACTTGAATTGCTGTGAGGCAGATGCGTTAGACGGGGTGAGTTTTATGTTCGCCATATTTGCCGGCAGGCTTAATGCTGCAGTTGTGCTAATGTTTTCGTTGAGTGATTTCTCATCCTTTTTACAGGAGATTGCAGCGGTACATACAACGATTACCATGGCGAATAATGTTTTGAGATTTTTCATATTCTAATAAGGGTTAGTAACCAGGGTTTTGTGTTAAATTTTTGTTCAGGCTTACCTCGCTTGACGGAATTGCCCATAAGTAATCCCTTTGCGGATTGAACTTGCGTTGTTGTGTTCTGATGTAGCCACCATCTACGTTTTGGTCAGTTGCAAATTTTGCACCGTGGGCAAAGCCATTCATGGTAACTTCCGCCACTCTCCAGCGTCTGATGTCATCAGTTCTTAAACCTTCCATTGCAAGCTCAGCCCTACGTTCACGACGAATAACAGCGGTTAAATCTCCGGATGGAAAACTTAAGGCTGCTGCATCGGTAAAACCAGCTCTCGACCGGAGCGCACCAATTGTTTTTGCCCATACGGTGGCATCCATCTGCCCTAAAGCGTTTTTCGCTTCTGCATAAGTGAGCAATACCTCCGCATAACGGAAAAGGTGCAAATTATTTCCGGATACAAAACTTGATAAAGCAATTGGATCGAAGTATTTTCGCCAATAATAACCTGTAGCAGAAGCACTTTGCGAACCTGGCGAATATTCATCCAAGCCTGGCTGAACGGGGTCTGAACCTGGCCTGATGTAAATCGTTTTGGTGCTATTGTTTGGATTTACCCATGTATACCGATCGTAAACCACTGTTGCGGTGAGCCTTGGATCGCGGTTTACATAAGGGTTACTTTCCACATACCCTGAACCTGCTTCTTTGATTCCTTTTCCGTTGAGCATGATGTAGTCATCTACCAGCTCCTGTGTCGGAGCCATCGCACTCACTCTTCCGCCAACTGTTCTTGGAGCGAAATCCCAGAAATTCTGCCAGGTCCTGACTGTTGGAACATATTGAAGGGATAGTATACTTTCGCTATTGGTTTTGTTGGTTGCAGGGTCGCTAAATAAAGCACTGTAATTTGGGGTTAATGAATAGGTGCCGTAGGTTGCCTGATTGTTAATTAACTTTTCGCAAACCGCCACTACTTCAGCCATTTTGTTTCCCTGGTAAAGCAATGTTCTCATCTCCAGGGCAAGTGCCGCAGCTTTTGTAATCCTACCGTTTTCACTGGCCGGGAGCTGATCTTTACTTGGAAGATTGGGTATAGCAGATTCAAGCTGAGCAATAATGTAGTCGCTTACCGCCGCCTTTGAGGTACGCGGAATCACCTGAGCCTCCTCTGGTGTAAGATCATGATCCGGAAGGGGCACATCGCCATACCATTTACTCAGGTTAAACAATGCAAAAGCCCTCATAAACTGGTTTTCAGCTTTCATCCTGGCAATCGTAGCCGCTGGGAGGGTTTTGTTTTGGTCTACATTTTCTAAAAATATGTTGACTGATTTTATGGTTTTATAATAACTTGTCCAGTCTCCGGCAAACTTTGCGGTAAGGGAAGTTGCATTTCCGCTTGCAATGAGGTTGAGGTCGCCTGAAGGAGAGTAAGCATTATCAGAGAGTGCCTCCGGCTCAAAGTACAATGAGCTGTTGTAAAGCAAGCTGTAATTATTGTTAAGGGCACTGCTTACGTTTACATCAACGGTCCAGAATGTTAAATCCGAAAACCGGTCCGTTGGCGCAATATCGAGCTTTTTACACCCTGCAAAAGCAAGAAGACTGAAAGCAATGATGAGGTTTTTATTTAAAAATTTCATATAAGTAATTCTAGCCGTGAATATTAAAAGGTGATGTCCAGACCTGCTCCGTAAAAAATCGGTAACGGATACTGACGGGCACTGTTCGAGGCGGAACCGGTACTCAGGTTATTCCCGAATTCTGAAGTTTCCGGATCGATAAATTTAAGTTTTGAAAGCGTAAACAAATTCTGCCCGATAAGGGAAACTCTCAGGCGCTGAATACCTGCTTTTTGAGTGAGTGCCTGTGGCAAGGTATAGCCGATGTTTACATTCTTCAAGCGTGCATAAGCAGCATCATATTTGTAAAGGTCAGACCCCGTTCTCCAGTTATTCGTATTCGATGGCGATCCGATGTTGGCAAAAATCGGGTAACGTGCATCAGGATTTCCCGGGCTCCAGTAATCGGTCATGTGTTCATATACTGTAGCACCATAACCGTAATGGAAAGGCTCAACAAGCTCTCCGCGAAGGAAAGTTTCGCGTTTCCCCACACCTTGAATGAACAGCTGAAGATCAAAGCCTTTTACAGCCAGCCGGTAAGTAAATCCAAAAGTATATCTCGGGAAAGGGTTGCCCAATACAGTTTTATCTTTTGCATCAATTACGCCATCGTTGTTCAGATCCTTAAATTTTACATCTCCGGGCACAACTGCGTTTCCGGCAATTTTCGGAGAGTTGTTGATGTCTGCCTGATTTTGAAAAAATCCATTGGTTTGATATCCGTAATACTGCGTAATTGGTTCGCCAACACGTCTGAGCAATTGGAATACATCCTGATTAATGATCTGTTCGGTTGCTCCTCCTGATAATTTAAGCAGCTTGTTCTGGTTATCGGCAACGTTAAGGCTAAAACTTTGAGTTACATTTTTTCCACGCAGGTTATAAGTAACAGACGCTTCCCAGCCTTTGCTCCTCACTTTTGCCACGTTAAAATCAGGTGTTGCTGCACCAAAGATTGCTGGAATATCCTGCCTTGGCTGAAGAATATCTCTGGTTACTTTATTGAAGTAATCAAAAGTAGCTGTTAATGAATTGTCAAAAAACCCTGCTTCTAAACCGATATTTAAAGTAGCTGCTTTTTCCCAGGTCAAATCCCGGTTAGATAACAACGTACCCGCCCCACCTACCGGAATGTTATTGAAGCCGTATGCACTTGCATAGTTAAAATAGGTGGTTTGATACTGGAAGTTACCCACATTCTGATTTCCTAAAACACCATAAGAGGCACGAAGTTTCAGATTGCTTACCGTACGCTTCAAGGATTCCATAAAAGACTCCTGAGAGATCAGCCAACCTGCACTCACCGATGGAAAGAAACTGCCGCGGTTGCCCCTGGCAAACTTTGAGGAAGCATCGTAACGTGCTGTTGCTTCGAGTAAATAACGGTCTTTAAAGGAATAATTTAGCCTGCCAAATAAAGACTGCAAACTATTGGAATTAATGGCTAAGCTGTTATTGGAATTGATGGGATCGACGATAGTTCCTGTTGTTGGTGTACCCAGCAATTGATCTGTTAATGTTTTTTGAAGCTGAAAGCCTCGTTGTGAATAATTTTCGCTCGAAGCCCCCAACTGAACCTTAAAATCGTGTGCTAAAATCTTTTTCCCGTATTCGAGATAAACTTTGGTATTGAACAGCTGCGATTTGCTATTGGCATCCAAAACCGAGCGGTCATCTCCATAAACACCTGAAGGAAGATAGTTTACCTGGGTACGGCGGAAAAATGTGCCATTGTTTTGCAGTGTTCCACCGAATTCGCCAGTTAGTTTTAAGTCTTTCGTAATGTTAAACTGGCCATTAAATGATCCGAAGATCTCATCATTATCTGCCTGGTTAAATCCGCCTTTTTCCAATACGCCGTATTCATTGTACTGTGAAGCAAAAGGATTGGTCAGGTAGTTGCCATTTTCGTCTTGCCAGTTGAAATTATGAGGAACCCTGTTTGCATCGGCGAAAATATTGTTGTCGCCAACGCTGTTGGTTTTATTTCTGGTTTTGGTGTAAAGCAAAATGAAATTCGTTCTTAATTTTCCGATAACATTGGTCTGGTTTAATCTCAAATTGTATTTCTGATATCCAAATTTTGATCCCTCACCCCCGTTGCCAATAAAATTACTTTGCTGATCCTGGAAACCTGCCGAAACGTAGAAAGCACTTTTTTCTCCACCACCGGCAATGTTTACATTGTGCGACTGTTGTGGCGCGGTGCGCAAAAGGTGTTCTATATCCCAGGTACCATCTCCCTGATCTTTTAATTGCTGAATCTGATCCGGAGAATAAGCCGGGCTTAAACCTGAATTGACCAAAGATTCGTTTTTATAATAGGCGTTTTGCCAGGCCGGAACTTTATGAACCAGCACATTGGCATCCTGAATACCATAACTTCCATTATAAGAAACTGTAGTTTTTTGATTAAGCTTACCCGCTTTCGTTGTAATCAATATTACTCCGTTTGCTGCTCTTGAACCGTAAATTGCAGCAGAACCTGCATCTTTTAGTACGGAAACGCTGGCAATATCATTTGGATTAATTGTATTTAAATTCCCTCCGACAATGCCATCCACAACCACCAGAGGCGTATTGTCTCCCAGGGTTCCAACTCCTCTGATGTTCACTGTAACATCACTTCCCGGATTGAGGTTGGTTTGCTGAATGATCAGGTTTGGCGCTTCGCCCTGCAATGCCTGGTAAGCATTCAGTACAGGCTTATTTTCGATATTCTTTGCATCAATAGTACTCACTGAACCGGTTATAGATACCCGTTTTTGTGTACCATACCCCACAACCACCACATCATTCAATTCGTTTCCAGATGAAGGAAGCAGCTTTACATTAATTGTTTTTCGTGAGCCAATGGCGATCTCCTGCCCTGCATAACCAATATAGGAAAAAGAGAGGCTTCCCGATACCAGATTATCAGGAACTGAGATGCTGTAGTTACCGTTGGCATCTGTAACAGTGCCAACTGATGTGCCTTTGATTTGTACGCTCACCCCAGGAAGGCCGATACCCTTCTCGTCTGATACTTTTCCGCCTACAGTAATGTTTTTAAAACCCTGCTCCGATGGCCTCAAAGCAAAGGGTTTGGCGGAGAGGTAACCGGGCATAAAAGGCATCAGTACCGCTACCAGCAAGGCTAGCTGACTGCGGGAGAGTCGCTTAAGTTTTGTTGATTGGTAAATTTTGAGTCTCATAACATTTTGGTTGATTAGGATGCTTTTTGGCATCTGAAATATATGGTTAGGTTCTTTTAGTGTTAATTTATTTGGCGATACGGTGACTTCGCTGCCAGTGTTCATCAATTTCTTCAAGCGAGCGTCCTTTGGTTTCCGGGATCAGCTTCCAGGTGAGGAGCAGTGCCGGAGAACAACAGATGGCAAAAATCCAGAAGGTCCAGGACGATCCGAGTCCCTGAAGCATTACAGGTGTAAGCTGACCAACAAAGAAATTACCGATCCAAAGGGTAAGCGTAGCCAGAGACATGGCTTTGCCCCGGATGCCGTTAGGAAAAATCTCTCCGATAACAACCCAACATACCGGCCCGAAAGAGAAAGCAAAACAAGCAATGAAAGCGAGTATAAAAATGAGGATCCACGGCCCTGAGATTATGCCAAACTGAAAAAGCATGCCAATAATAATCAGCGAGATTACCGCCCCCCCTACACCAACATAGAGCAGGGGTTTACGCCCCCATTTATCAACCGTAAAAATGGCCACAAACGTGAATATCACATTTACTATACCGATAGTTACCTGCCCACCCAGGGCATTATTCAGCGTAAAGCCTGCTTGTTCTAATATTCTTGGACCATAATAAATTACGGCATTAATGCCACAAACCTGAGAGAGAAATGGAAGCAAAAGGCCGATCCAAAGTGCCTTACGGTATACCGGGTTAAAAAGTATTTTTAATGAACCCTCTTCACCAGAAATTTTCTGACTGGAAAAAGTCTCGAGTTCTTTCCTTGCAGCTGCTTCTCCATCAATTTTGATGAGTATCCGCTCTGCTAAATCTTTGCGCCCCCTGGTGAGCAGCCATCTTGGCGATTCCGGGACAACGAAGAGTGCCAAAAGAAAAATAAGTGCAGGAAGAGCGCCCAGACCAAGCATGGCACGCCATACTTCTGCAGACAATATTTTCTGTGACTCTGCACTCGAATGCGCTTCGCCGGTGTGATTTGCCAGGTATGCATTCGTAAAATAGGCCACAACAATCCCGATGGTTAGGGCAAGCTGGTAGAGCGAAACCATGGTTCCTCTCAGTCTTGAAGGCGCAAACTCTGAAATATAAAGTGGTGATACCATTGAGGCCACACCGATTCCGATACCGCCAATCAGCCTGAAGGTAATCAAAGAAGAGAAAGATCCTGCATACATGCAGCCCAAAGCAGAAGTTAGAAAAAGAAATGCCGAAAGGATAAGGACGATTTTCCTTCCAAATCTATCGCTAAGTTTGCCTGAAATAGCCACCCCAATGATGCAGCCCAGAAGGGCACAACTCACAAACCATCCTTCACTAACTGCATCAAGGCCAAAGTCTTTTGTAACCAGGCTAATTGTACCGGATATTACGGCAGTATCAAAACCGAACAAAAAGCCTCCCAGGGCAGCAACCAGGCATACCAGGTATAAGTAGGAACGATTTTTTTTGAGATCGATATGTTTTTCTTGTATCGTCATGGTGAGTTATTTTAAAAAGGCTTTAATTACTTTTGCCTGCCGGTCCGAGTTATTCACAATACTATAGCTTCCGGCTGCTGCAGGGATTACAAAAGTTTCAGCATATTGAAAATTCATGGTCGAACCATCGGCAGTGGTTACACTAACCGAATCGCCTTCAACAAGCATCAGCACATGGCAAACATTTTCTGTTTCAACTTCAACGAATGAATCGAAGTCTAGGCGGTGCACATCGTAAAAATGCTCTTTGTGGGTAGGTAGGTGAAGACATGTGCAGCCATCCTTTTCAAAAAGAATACTTGGTTTAGAAATCAATTCCTGTTGTACCTTACTTCCTTTTCGGGAAAAATCGAGATTTTTAAAAGCATGTTCAATGTTAATTGGGCGTGGTTTGCCATTTAGGTCTAGTCTCAACCAATCATACATCTTAAAAGTGAAAATATATGGTGTTGCACTAATTTCAAGCACCAAATTTTGTGCACCTGCACTGTGAATGGTGCCATTCGGAATCAGAAATAAATCGTGCTTTTTTGCTTTATGGCACTGTACGTATTGCTCAATTTCTACCGCTACACCATTTAGGTTACTATCTTCAAGCACCTGTTTGAAAGCAAGCGGATTGATATCTTCCTGAAAGCCCAGGTACACGCCCGCATCATCATTACAATCCAGAATATAATAGGTTTCATCTTGAGTGATATTTTCTCCGAACTGTTCTTTGATGTATTCAAGACCTGGATGGCATTGTATCGAAAGATTGCCACCATCAAACGTGTCGAGAAAATCAAATCTTATCGGAAATTCATTTCCAAACCGTTCAAAGTGTTTACCCAATACATTTCCTGCCTGTGCAAACATGAGCAGATCAAAAGAAACCTCTAAAAGCAGCCCATCACTTTCGAATACCAATCCGTTTTCCGGAACGATAAGTTCAAAAGACCATGCATAATTAATCTCATTCTGATCGAGTTGCGGCATGCGTTGTTTCATCCACTGCCCTCCCCAGGCACCCGGGGCAAACCATGGCCTTGCACGAAATACGGATGCAGACATTTTCTTAAGCCCATCCCGAACAGCATCACCGTAGCCCCAGTTGATGTCTTCATCCCACTGCGCATCAACAAAAACGTCTACATTTTTTGCCAGTTGCTCTTTGTGGGCATTGAGTACAACCCAGTCTACAAAATAAAAACGCTTATACATTTCGGTCTGCTCCTGCGGACCAGACTTACCCAGATTGCAGATTGCACCGGCACTCATTCGATGCTGTAATTCATTTTTGGGCAAATCCACATAAATTAGGGAGGCATCCCACTCACTTAATGAAGCGCCGCAACCTATAATCAGGTTTACATCGCAATCTTCATTAACTTCTGAAGCCTTTAAAGCTTCGAGATCAAAAAAATCACCTAAGTTTAGTGTGGTCTTTTTTCCCCAAACGGCATCCTTCTCGCCAAGAAACTCTTCAACCATTTCATCGATCAAGTCTTCGTCTTTTAGAAAAGAAGCTGTATCTATGATGTTAACTTGCAGCCCTCTGGAAACAAGTTCTTTCTTAAGCGAGCTGATCAAAAGATTCCAGTACACCCCCACATAACCATCAATAATGACAGTTTTTTGTAAGGTAATGTGATGAGCAAGAGTCGCGTAACCATTGAAAATTTGTTTTTCCCCCAGCGCAAAGTATGGGTAGATATCGTAACCCTGCGGTTTGCTGATTTCTTTCCTAAATGCCGGCATAATTTCCTGCTCGGTCTTTCGCATCGGTTCTTCTATTGACATATCGATATGAGGATTCTGATAAATTATATTTTGAATTTGGTTCATGTTCATACAATGTTCTTACATCAGCAGATTTTATAGATACAAAAAGAAATCTTTCTGTTCCGGTAAAGAGGCTCCTATTTTAATTATAGGCACACCATTATATCGAAAATTGATACAAAAGGTATCTAGAAAAAGTATCCGGCTCAACATCATGCATTTTTTTTGAAATCAACTAATTATCTGGTTAGATTATACATTCTATAATATGTACATACAAATGTATTATTAAATTAATTACTTCCAAATTTTTATTTTAATTATTTTTTGCGGTGTATGCTTTGATTCGAATTAAATAGTGCAATGATCACAGAAAACAACAGAATGTATGTACATGATGTAAATGAGACGAAATTTTTATATTATTGTATCGAGTATGAAACTAACAATAGACCATAAAAGTCAGGTGCCATTACATGTACAGGCGGAAGCATTGTTAAGGAAATTAATTGAAAACCCCGAATATGTTGGTGGCAAACTGCTTCCCAACGAAGTAGAGTTATCAAAAGAATTAGGCATATCACGCACTACTTTACGCCAGTCGATAAATAAACTGGTTTACGACGGCTTGCTTATACGCAAAAAAGGGGTCGGCACTAAGGTGGCCGCATCAAAATCGCTGAGTTCAAAATCGAAGAACTGGATGAGTTTTTCTCAGGAAATGAGTGCCAGGGGAATTCCGATCCGAAATTTCGAATTACATGTAAGCTGGGTATATCCCGATAAAAGACTGGCAAGTTTTTTCCAGATCAAGGAAGACAAAAAAGTTTTAAAATTGGTTAGGCTAAGGGGCCGCCCTGAGGGTCCGTTCGTATATTTTGAATCATACTTCCATCCAGGTGTGGGTCTAACTGGCGAAGAGGATTACAAAGCTCCCCTTTATGAAATGCTGGAAAAGGAACATTCGGTCGTTGCGATGATCTCCAAAGAGGAAATCAGTGCCTTGCTCGCGGATGAATTCATCGCAGCCAAACTGGAGGCGAATGTAGGCTCGCCTATCTTATTCAGGAAGCGTTTTGTGTATGATATTGACGAAAAACCAATCGAATACAACCTCGGATTTTATAAGGCAGATAGCTTCATCTATACGGTTGAAAGCAGAAGAGATTAGCTATAATTGAACGCTGTGCTTTGTTAAACGGAGATTTCGGAAACCCTCACCAAGTGATTGGGCAGCGAATTGACCATTCTTAAGCAAAAGCGATAGAACATTAAAAATAAAATTAAAACATAAAATGACCGGCATAAGATGCAAGAAAAGCCATCCAATGCCGGTCGGTATCTTTATTCACCCTTCTGCTTTCTTTCAAGCAGAACAGCGATTTCAACATCAAGTTTTTTCTGAAGGATCTCACCTTCAAACCCAATGGTCCTGAACTGCATTTTTCCCTGCTGATCTAAAACAGCGATAGTAGGAATTACCGTAAAGCCTACTTTTTCTCCTATATTTTTATCGTTGTTGAAATAAATCGGAAACTGATATTGCGGGTTCTGTTTTGCCCATTTTTTAGCATCTTCGAGGGTATTGTTGGAACCACTGTTGACCACCATAAACATGATCTCCTTATTGTTGCGGTATTTTTCGAAAACCTTATGGAAATAAGGCATTTCCTGCATACAGGGAACACACCAGGTTGCCCAGAAATCAAGGATTACAATCTTTCCCTTCATCATTTCTGCGGTAACCGGCCGCCCTTCGAGGTCCACCAGGCCCGATAATTCCGGTCCGGGCTTATTCATCATCGATAATGTGGTTTTAGCAGTTAGCCGGGCGATTTCCAAAGCTTCCAGCTCCGCTACCTTTGACCGGAAACTGGCTTCGGACTGGTTATATCTTAAAAAATTGATTTTTGCGCTTTTCAGTACCGTTGAATCTGTCGGATTTTTAATCAGCAGCTTCCAGAGGATATTAAAAGCCTTCTGATTTTCATTTAACCTTGCAGATACCTGGGCACTGTTAATCAACCCCTCTCTTCCATCCGAAAGTTTTACTGCCCGGTCTGCCAGCAGTCTTGCTGAATCGATTTGGTGCAGCTCAAAATAATTGAGTGCTTTGATAGAAAGCAGCGCAGACCTTGCCTCTGCTATGGCCTGTTTTCTTGTGGTATCCGGTACATAGGAAGGAATATAACCGAACTCAGGGAAATAACGGATAATCCCTACCGGCCAGGTACCGGAAATTTGCAACGATCTGTCTGCATAAGCAATAGCCGCTGATGGGGCGATTTTATTTTCGGTCAGCCTGGCTGCAATATCCTTAAGTGCCTGAGGTGTGTAAGGGCTAACTTTTATGTTCAGCTTGGAAGCATGAAACAATGCCCTGGTAGAATCCTTGACCGATGCATAATAATCAAATAGCATTTTATGAATACCTTCAGACCCTTCTTCACCAGGCTTATCGCTTTTCTTTAGCATCGCTTCCAGCTTTGCAATTTTGGTGGCAGTATCCTGCTCTTTAGCGATAACTGCGGCGCGGAAGTCTTTGGAGATATCTGCATCCGGGAAGCGCTGCATAATTACTTTGCGCACCGAATCGAGCCTGCTCTTTTCGCCGATCATCAGATAGCCCATCGTAACCAGGTTCACATTTCCCGGCAGCGTAGGATTTTCTTCAAATTTCGCTGCAATGATTTTCCTGGCCTGCTCCCTTAACCGCAGTTTTTCTTGAGGGCTTTTTGCCATAATCATCATGGTGTTGAGCTGTGCTACCTTAGCCTCATAATGATCAGGATTATTTTTTAGTTCTTCGCCGAGCAGAATCAGCTTTTTAGCCTGAAGATCAGGAGATTTTGGCATTTGGGCAGAAAGGCTATAAGATTCGTGCAAAAAGCTGCTTTTTACTCTCCTTTCCCCATCAAAAACACGCAAAACATAGTGTTGATCGGCAGCAGGTTGCTGTATCTGCTCTCCGCTCTGGAGATAAAAAGCCGCAAAGGTTGCAAACCTGCCGGCTACAAAAGATGCTGTCCATATTTTGCCCTTTTTTACCATTGGCATTTTCCAAGGCAGGTCGTAAAAAGTAGAATAGGTGAAAACGATCGTTACGGAGGGTGCGTCAGGTGTTATTTTAGCATAGATAGCTGTAGGGTCGTAACTGATGGTAACGGTATCTCCTCTCTTTATTTTTTCGGGCTTAATGGTTACGCTTTGCCCACGCACCTGCACAATGGCAAGCACGAGGAGCATATAACTGAATACTATTTTTTTCATAGGAATTAATTAATTGTAACCTGGATTCTGAACCATATTGGGATTGGTACGCATGGCCTCTACCGGAATAGGAAAAAGTACTGCGGTAGGTTTCCAGAATGGCTTGCTCAGTGGCAGAATATCATCTGCGCGGGATTTTAAAGGATCCCCCGACACACTTTTCCACCGTTTAAGATCGAACCAGCGGTGTCCCCATTCCGAAAACAGCTCTACCCTTCTTTCCTGTTCAACCTGCGCCATGGCAACTGCCTGGCTTGCTGCAACAGCCAGAGGCGTTAGTCCGGCACGGGCGCGAAGTACATTAAGGTCATCTTTGGCCTCAGAAAATCTGCCCAGTCCTACCCTGGCCTCCGCACGGATCAGGTAAGCTTCGGCAAAACGGAGTATCATTGAATATTCGCTTACCGCAGCACCTGCTGCTCCAACCCTCACCTTATATTTAAAAGGATAATAATGCGTTACAATAGGGGTTGTAGTAGTGCTGTAGCTACCAACCCAATTGCTGAACCGCTTATCTCCCGCTTCGAAACCTGTCTCCAGGCCGTATATTCCTTTGGTAAGCCTGTAAAATGGTGAGGCTGTTGGAATAAGGGTATTCCCTTCCCAAGTGTTTCTTCCGCCAAGCGTATTCACAACCTGAAGCTGCCAAACAGCTTCGTTTGAGTTTTTCAAAAAAGTCTTGGTCATGCTTGCGGCATCATTTAGATCAGCATTTTTTAAAATCGAGTACTGTGTTGTATTCGCGATTACCTCATTGGCTTCAGACTCTGCCAAAGCGTTGTTCCCGGTATATAGATAGGCTCTCGATAGCAAAAGTGTAGCTGCTGTTTTATTTGGACGTGTACGCTCGCCGGCTCCAGGGTAAGCGGCTACCAATAAACTTTTGGCATCTTTTAAATCCCGGATAATCGCAGCATAAACCTCAGCCTTAGGACTTCTGGCTTTATTGCTATTGTTCAATACATCAGTATTAAGGATGAGCGGTACATCACCAAAGAAATTTACCAGATAGAAATGGCAGAAGGCACGCATAAACTTAGCCTCACCCAATAACTGGTTCTTAACTGCTGGTGTAAGTGTATTAGAAGCCGAAACGCCTTCTATAACGGCATTAGATCGGTAAATAAAATTATAGGGCGAAGACCACATAATCCCCACATAGGTATTTCCGGAGGTTAGGGCATTGTTCTTGAATTCGTCAAAATTGGCCAGTACAGAAGCATACACGAACTCATCAGCGGCCATAGCACAAGTAAAGCTGGTGAGTACATTAGCAAACTGGTAATTAGAAGCATTCATATCGCTGTAAATACCCACCATTGCGGCAGTTGCAGTAGCATCGGTGGTAAAAACGGTTCCAGTAGCCAACTGATCTTTTGGATCTTCGATTTCTACATATTTTTTGCATGACAGACCTGCGCTGATCAAGGCAAAGGACAATATATAATAGATAATTTTCATCGGAATTAATTTTAAGTTAAAATGATACCTGTAAACCTGCGGTGTAAACACTTATTGGAGGCATTGAATATCCTTTTGTTTCAGGGTCAAAGCCATCGTATGAAGTGATCGTAAAGAGGTTCTGTCCCAGAACATACATGGTGATATTGTTGAATTTCCAGCTTTTGAGCAAGTCTTTGAAGTTGTATTTCAAAGAAACATTTTTCAGTCTGATAAATGAAGCATCGCCCCAAACCGCATTCGACAGCCGGTAATTATTCTGGTATGCAGTATAGATCGGTTTACCGGCAGTTGCACTTGCTCCAGGTATCATCGACGGAATGCCCGGCATTGTCCATCTTTCAAGCGCACTGATGTCCTTATTTCTAAGTGCAGAACCATTGGAATAACTCAGATAACCATAGTTTAACAGTGGCCCCTCCTGCTTTACAAATTGAAAAAAGAAATCAAGACTGAAGTTTTTGTAGGTAAAACTGTTCTGGATACCTCCATAGAATTTAGGCATCGTATTTCCTATCACGATAAGATCTGCCGGATCGGTGATGGCTTTATCTCCGTTAAGATCCCTGAATTCGGGAACACCAGTTTGTGGATTTATTCCCAGAAAATCGAAACCCATCACGATCGATAAGGGCTGGCCGATAACGTACTTAGCTGCATTCGCCGAGTTTTTCAGGTCAGGGTATTTCAGTAATTTGGTTTTGGCCAGGCTAAGGTTAAAGGAAGTGTTCCATGAAAAATCTTTCTTTTTGATATTGATCGAACTCAGCTCAAATTCCCAGCCTTTATTTTCTACTTGGGCCGGTAAATTGGCCTGGTAGCTGGTAAATCCAGACTGCGAGGAAAGTGTGCTCCCGATCAACTGATTGTCTGAGCGGTTGCGGTAGAAATTTGTAGTAAGTAGCAACCTTTCATTAAAAAAACCAAGGTCTAAACCTGCTTCCAGCTTCCTGTTCACTTCCCAGCTGTAATCAGGGTTCGGGAAACGGCTAGGTGATATTCCCCCAATTCCGCCGTATGGATAAGAGGTTGGTGTCCAGCTGTCCAGGAACTGATAATCACCGATCTGGTCATTCCCTACCGTACCAAAACTTCCCCTTAATTTACCAAAACTCAGGAAGGGAAGATTTTCTTTTATAAAATTCTCATTGCTAAACAGCCAGGCTGCACCTACAGCGCCAAAATTTCCGAAACGGTTATTCGGACCAAACTTAGAAGACCCATCCCTGCGGAAGGTACCGTTTACGATATATTTTTCATCCCAGTTATAGGTAAGCCTTCCAAAAACTGATGTATAGCGGTACTTGGTATAACTGTAACTTCTTGGCGTGATCAGTGTAGCTGCCTTAATGTTATCCAATTGCAGATCGCTGATATAACCGCTTCCGGTCACACCTTGTCCTTCTCTCAGGCTGTGCTGCCAGGTGCCACCCACTAAAGCAGCTAAACTGCCCTTGCCCAGTTTAACATTATAATTTAGCTGGGGTTCTACGATGTACGAATTTAAGTTACTGGTTCCATAGTTTGCGCTGCTCCCCGTGTAGCTGACCGGGTTGAAGCCCAATTTTGGAAGCGTTTGGGTCTGTTTCATATCCATCTTGTTAAAACCGGCACTTACTTTGGCGGTAAGGCCCGTCAAAAACTGATAGCTTAAAGTGGTATTCCCAAAAATATTGTTAGTATTGCTCACATTTGTACGTTCAAAATAAGCCATGGGGTTCTGCTCATTTCCGATCCAGTAATAATTCCCTTGCGCATCGTAGATCGGGAAATTTGGTGCAAGGTTAAAAAAGCTGGTTACATCACTTTGTAAGGTGTTATTTTCATCGAGTGTATATTTTAAAGAACTGGTAAACTGAAATTTTTGATCAACCGAGCTATGGTTAAGCGACATATTCAATGCTCCTCTTTTAAAACCTAAATCACCGGGTAAAACTATTTTCTCGTCCCGGTAGGTCCCGCTGATCAGGTATTTAGTCTGCTCTGTACCGCCACTGAGACCCAACTGAAGTTCAGAAAGATTGGCTGAATTACCGATCAGCAGATCCTGCCAGTTCTGATCAAGATTCTGGTCCCATAATAACAGATCCGGCGCCTGTGCATCTGTCGGGGTAACCGCGTCATTTGCATAGGCCTCGCGCCTCATGGCCAGGTATTCTGAACCATTAAGCATCTTTACGCGTTTACTTACCGTAGAAATTCCGGTGTATACATTCGCCGTAAACGCTGGTTTTCCTGATTTTCCTTTTTTAGTGGTAATCAAAATCACGCCGTTTGCTCCCCTGGAGCCATATATTGCCGTTGCATCTGCATCTTTTAAGATATCAATCTGCTCGATATCGGCGGGATTGATACTGGCTAGCGGACTTTGGTTCCCATTTGCCCCGGAAAACTGGCTCAGACTTTCTGATATAAAGGGTACACCATCAACAATATATAGAGGTGCGGTACCTGCGGTAATCGAATTTTGGCCCCTCAGGCGTACATTGTAAGCTGACCCCGGATAACCAGTTACCGAAGAAATATCAAGGCCAGCAACTCTGCCCTGCAAGGCCGCAATCGGATCTCCTACAGGCTGGTTGGCAATCTGTTTTGCGCCTACCGTGGTTACAGAACCGGTATTGGTTCTTCTGGTAGTGGTTCCATACCCGATTACCACAACGGCATCTAATGTTCCGCTTTGCGGCTCCAGGAATATATTCATTGGTTTAGCACTCTGCACAGGTCTCTCTATAGTAGAATAACCTATGTAACTAAAGATCAGGATATCATCTGCCGAGGCCTGGATCTTAAACGCGCCGTTGCCATCTGTTATGGCGGCAATGGTTTTGCCTTTCACCTTAACAGAAACACCAGGCATTTCATTACCCTTTTCATCTTTTACTACACCATTAATTTCTTCCCTGTAATTATTGACCGGTGTAAGGGGAACCGGAGCCTTAAAAATAATAATGCTATTATTGAGCAGCTTATAGTTTAATCCGCTGCCCTGTAAAAGCGCATCAAGGATTTGTTTTACGCTACGCTGCCTGGCCTCAAGTTGTGGTACTTTTACACCTGAGATGACCTCTTTTTTATAAGCAAAACGAAAATCGGTCTGCTGTTCGATTTTTGCAAAAGCCTCCTGTAAATTTCCTTTCGAAAAGCCTAAGGATACAGTTACTTCCTGCAGGCCCTGGGCAGAACTGTTAACAGCATATAGGCTACTGACGGCAAATAATGAGATAACCAATAAGATCGCATTTACTTTCATGAAAAATCTTAATTTTTGGATAATAGTGTAGTGATAAGTCAATAGGGATTGACTTGCATAAAGTGTATTTTTATAATACATTGCAATGGTTTTAGGTTGTTCGATATATAATTTAAAACTATTGTAAGCCCCGGTGGCCGCCGGGGTTTACTTAATTCCGCTCCTATATCATGTTGGTGATACTTTTTTCTTCATCAAATTTTATGTTTTTGTTGGTTTATAAATTTTCACACCCTTCACCGTCAATCAGAAGTTGGTTCCCTTTGCGTTCAAAAGAAGCTCCGGTAATCGCGCTAAGCACTTCTGTAACCTGACTGATATTATTCCTGTTTAAAAAAGCAGCGGTAAAGCGGCACTTCTTTACTTTATCGCTTTTAAATAAAACTTCTATGCCGTAACGCTTTGCAATCAGCTCCGAAGCCTGCAAAAGTGTAATATCATCCATAATCAGATCCTGCGACTTCCAGGCGGTAGCAGTTTCGGTATTTACAGTCTGCTTGCTTTGATATTCCTGGCCGATTTTCCAGCTCAATTGCTGGTTTGAAGTTAATACGGCCAAAGTTTTATCTGCACGCTGAACCAAAACCCTACCTCTGGTAACCGTTACAGTTACCGCTTTCTGATGATCATAGGCAGAAATATTAAACGCGGTCCCCAGCACAGTTGTCGTGATTTTGCCCGTATGAATGATAAAAGGATGTGCTGCATCGTGAGCCACATCGAAAAAAGCTTCCCCATATAAGGTTACCTCTCTTTTTTGCTTTCCTTTAAAATCCTGGTCATACACCAAACGGCTATCGTTGTTCAATTGCACAGAGGTTCCATCTGGTAACTTAATCCATTTATGCCCCCCTGTCTTTTCAGCAGGTTTATCTGTCTTGTTTTTTGCAACGATAACAGGCTTATTTACCGGTTTAAGTAAAAAATATGCGATTGCCGATATCAATAGCACAGATGCAGCATAGCCAATCCAATGCAATGGCTTTTTTACCGTTTTTAAAGTTGCACGTTTTTTTATTTTTTGAAAAAGTGCCTGCTGATCAGCCAGCTCAGTTTCTTCCTTTCCGGCTTCAAATTCATACTGAAATTCCGTCAAAGCCTGTGCCCACTCTTCCTGATAGTTATCATTCTTCATCATCAAGAGCACCTGATCATTTTCCTGCTGTGATGTCAGGTTCCGTATGTACTTTAAAAAAAGTTGCTTTATCGATTGTTCCAAAATAGTGCTGCGTTTTATATCATAACACATAAAGCGTATGGAACATTTACCCGGGAAGAAAATATTTTTTATTTTTCCCGTATCTGTTAATAGGGGAAAACACATTGAAATTTAAACTGGACTAAAAAAATAACGACAAAAGCGCCCCGTGCCTGACGAGGTATCTTTTGATCGAGCGGATGGCTTTAACCATTTGGCTGTTGATGGTTGCATCTTTTAAACCAAGTTCTTCAGCTGCCTGCTTATAGCTATAGCCAGATCCATGGCAAAGCTCGTAGATTTTTCTGCGCTGCGGGGGCAACAGCTGAACAGCACGGGAAACAAATTCCTTTGTTTGCCTATACTGGGCGAAAGCGAGTCCGTCATCACCCTGATCCAGAGCATATCTAGCTATCTCTTCAGTAATTATTGTTTCTTTAGCAGCTTTTCGAATCACATTCAAAGATAAATTTCTGGCTATGGTAAACAGATAAGACTGAAGGGGTAAGTTGGGTTCCAATTTAGGAGCGGTTTCCCATAATTTCACAAATACTTCCTGAACGATGTCTTCTGCGAGCGCAGGGGATTTTAAAATCTTCAGTGCAAATGTGTAAATCCTTTTTACATGCAGTTCATAAAGAAGAGAAAAAGCAGTTTGGCTGCCATTTTTCAACTTTAGCACCAGTTCCGCCTCTGAATCTTTGACAACATTCATAGTCTACAAAAATAGTAGATTTCATTAATAAACATAATATTTTGAATGCTGATTTCCAAATTTGGAAATTTCACTTTAAATCCGTGGCATTTTAATTAAGGTCATACTAAGATCTAAGGCACGTGATCAGATCCTCAAAGCTAAAACTATTTAATAAGACACTAAAACGAAATTCTTTATAATTTCTGCAAGCGCCAGGTATTTTTTCTACCTCAATAATTTGCAATCAGGTTTTAGAACATATTTATTTTCAAACTCTTCCTTTAATTCTCCGGGTGGAAATAAAAAATTTTAAACTGCCTGTGTCCCTATTTTGTGAGAAAAAGTTAGTTTTCTTGCATTGCCAAGCCAATAGCAGCTGCCTTCCTGCAATTATTTAAAATGCCTGCAACACAGTGATAGGTTAAAGACTGATAAACAACCTGTTAAGATCGAAGCGTTTATGCCGGAAGATGAGCCCAATGCAGGAGAAGACAATTAACCTTGTCCTTTTACCAAAAATATGCTGCTATCCGGAATAGACAAAACCTAAGTTCTTATTTTACTCCCATTTGCTGACAGAAAACTCAATAAAACAGCAAATTAACTCATAAGGGGAGAAACGATGTAGATAACCTGGGGACAACAATTCCCCAGGGTTATCAGTAGTGTGCGCCTACCGGCTGTATGAGAGTAGCCGGTGCAATACCAAATACGGCACACAAAAACGTTATTTCTCCAGAAGGGCGAAAGTGCACCATAAATATGGAGATTGCCCATGCGAATCGCCTACACTCCTTGGACGGTCATAATAATACTGTTTATCATTTTTCTTGTTTGTCCCGACACACACTTCTGCGACATCGCCTTTTTCGTTAATATAAGGTACCAATGCCAACCAGGCTTTACGGGCAACCGGTGCATATTCATGCTGATCCAGCCATCCCTGTTTCACCCCGCTGATCAGCGCGTACGTAAACATGGCTGATCCGGATGTCTCGGCCCAACAATCAGGCTCATCGATTAACTGGTTCCACATGCCGCTGGGCCGCTGAAAATCCTTCAAACTTTTCATCATCGTTTCATAACCCTTAAGGATACGCGGTCGATCCTTGTTATCTTTGGGCAGCAGGCGCAACAGTTCCGTCATGCCCGCAGCCATCCAGCCATTACCACGCCCCCAGTAAAACGGTACATCTGGCGCATGGTAGAACAGGCCGTTCGGCCTTTGCAGTTCATCAAGGTAAAGCACCATTTCACTTGCAGCACGTTCTATATATTTCGGGTTTCCGGTTGCTTTATAGGCCTGCGCCTGCACAATGGTGATCATATACATATCATCAATCCATAAGCGGGTTTGCCACGAAAATCCTTTATTGGCCCATTCTTTTTGCTTTTTATCAGCATTTTGCGGAACGTCCCATTGGGTATCTGCATAGGGAATACCCAGGTCAAAATAATGCTTGTTTTTAGTAATCTGATAAAGTTCAAGGGGCAGGCTGCCAAACATGTTCAAATCAACATGGTTCATGATCGGCAAGAGCTGTTTTTCCTGCGAAGTGAGTTTCTCAAACCTTTCTTCCAAAAGCGATAAGAGCTTTTTATCTTTTGTTAATTTAGCATACCGAAGCGCTCCTGTCCAATTAAAGGTTTCAGGATAGCTGATCCATTTGCCGGCATGGAGCATGTGTTTTCTATCGAGAAAGCGATAAGCTAAACGTTTTCCCACTTCCTTTGGACCAAATCCTTCCGGAAAATCTTTAAGCATATTTTTCTGGGCAAACAGAAACTGACAGGGAATTAAGAATAAAAATAAGGCAATTAATTTTCTACACATATTGATTTATAATTTGGTTAAAGTTCTTTCACAGGAACAATTTTTTCTTTAAAAAATAATCAGATACCACATTTAGTGTGGCCTGATGCTGCAGACTATTGGCTACCGAGAATTCCGTAGCCCGCAAGATCAATCAGAACTTCTACTTTTTCTAGCACTTTACCGATCATATTCCCATATTATTCTCCTTAATGGCATTTTTCTGAAATGAGCTTGCAATGATTAATAGCCAGGATTCTGTTCCAATCTTGCACCATTGTTACGCTCAATTTCGGAAGCAGGAATGGGCCACAGGTTGTAAGTAGCTAACACATCGTTGTAATAGGGATTACATTTTTTTACACGATCGTAAACCAGGCCGAGCCTCATCAGGGTAATCCGTCTTTTTTCTTCCGACCCCAGCTCTCGCATCCGCTCGTCTAAAATGTAATCAATGTTTACATTGGCCGGCTGCACTGGAGATGCATTAGACCTGCTGCGTACCACATTAATATCGGCTGCAGCTTTATCGGGCTGGGTTAAACCCAAATAGGCTTCGGCCCTTAGCAAATAAGTTTCTGCCAACCGAAACATATACTGATCAGCATAAGTTCCGCCTGCACTTGCTTTAAGCAGCAGCTGCGATTTATCCTGGAACATGCCATCAGGATGGTCGCCTGGAGTAGTTACTTTTGATTGAAAAGCATAGAAATCTCTTCTTGGCACGGTTATACCCGCCGGTGGATTGATGGTAGATATGGTTTGACCGAAGCGTGGATGTGCAGGATTGGTTACTTTAAATTCGCGTACAAAATTAAAGGGTGCATTTCTAAGGTCGTTATTAAAATCACTCTGCCAGATGACGTCCGAAAAATATTTGGTGGGTATTGCCCAACCGATTCCCCTGCCACCGGTATAATCGCTTATAGGGTATAAAAACGGTTGAACACTGCTGCCAGCAAGCCTGAAAGTGAGAAATTGTGGTGCAAAATGCCTTTCCATCTGATAAGAACCACCAATACCTGTAGAAACGGCGCCACCGCCCGGTACATCTGTTTCGAACTGGATTACCCACAGGGCTTCCCTGTTGGTACCGTTTTTTCTGTTCTGGTTACCTCTTTGAAAAAGATCCCAATATACATTTTTAGTAACATCTGTTGATTTCACCCCAAACCTGGTGGTCATCAGACCAACATTGGGGTTACTGATTACAGTAGAGGCAGCATCTGCCGCATTTTGAAACTGCCCCGCCGCCAGGTAAACTTCCGATAAAAGATGGTAGGCAGCCAGGTTATTTACTTCTCCATCCTGAACCATGTTAATGGCCGGAAGATTCGTTGCTGCAAATTTCAGGTCGCTGATAGCCTGCTGAAGCACAGCTATTTTGGTGGCCCTCGTATAATCTGTTTTAGGATTAACAGCCTCTGTGATATTCAGGGGTACACCACCATATAAATAGGCCAGTGTACGGTAGGCCAGGCCTCTGAAAAATTTCGCCCTGGCTTCCATTAATATCTTTTCGGGAGGAGTTAGTGACGAGCCCGGAATACGATCGATAATGGTGTTCGATTCTGCTACTATTTTGTATAATGAAGTCCAGTGAATTAACGGAATTTCTGTACTTAAGGGCGAATATGCAGCAACCATATTGGTATGCCTTGTAGTGGCTGGCTGACCATCAAAAACCAGATCGCAGCCAAACACATAATCGAAAGGACGTTGTTCTCCACTGTTATAAAATTCGCTTCTTACCCGGTTATATTGGTTATTCAAGGCCGCTTCGTAATCCTTTGCGGTGGTATAAGCATTATCTGTGATTAAGAAATCAAGTGGTTTTTCGTTCAGAAAATCCTTTTTACAGGAGATAAACGAAATGGCAATAGCCACTATAATGAAGGTAATTTTTTTCATCGGTTTAATTTAAAATGTAACATTTAAGCCCACAGCATATCCTTTAAATACAGGTCTTCCATCATTAGTGAGGCCCTGATTGGTCTCCGGGTCCCAGCCTTCCCAATTGGTCCAGGTGGCCAGGTTACGTCCGCTTACAAACACATTCAGGTTCTGAAGGTTCATCTTTTCAATCAGTTTTCCGCTGAATTTATAAGAGAGTGATACATCCTGCAAACGCACGAAACTGCGGTTCTGGAAAAGTGGCGGATTTAACGTGGCTGATACAAATGACCGCGGATATTTACCATTTGGATTATCCGGGGACCAAAAATCTATCCCACTCAGGTAATTATTCCTGACAGAGTTATCATCTCTGATGAGCCTTGGCGTATTTCCGGCGAGATAAGATTTATCTCCTCCCTGGACAGCATTTAAGAAAATGCTCAAAGTAAAGTTCTTATACTGAAAGTTGTTTAACAGGCTCAACCGGTATGCAGGTGCAGATGATCCCAAAATGGCCCTGTCACTGGCATTGATTACTCCATCGCCATTCTGATCGACAATGCGGTATGTGCCCGGCGAATAGCCTGTGGGTATCTTTTCACCGATCTGGTAAATCCCGTTCACCTGATAGTCATAAATTACCGCAGTCGGCTGCCCGATAAAAAGTCCGCTTTGTGGGAGGTCGTCTTCTACACCATCGCCATTAAGATCTCCCAAAAGCTTAACTATTTTATTGTTATTATGGGAAAAACTCAATGTAGAATTCCATTGAAAGCCACCACTATTGATGTTTTTTGAATTTAAAGAAAGTTCGATCCCCTTGTTATTCAGCTGTCCGATATTAGTTAGGATATTATTAAAACCTGTTATTACCGGAATATTGACAGAATAAAGCAGGTCGGTAGTTTTCGTATTGTAATACTCCACTACGCCTGATAGCCTGTTTTTCAGTATACTAAATTCTAGACCGAGGTTAGCACCGGTGGTACGTTCCCATCTTAAGTCAGGATTAGGCAATGAATTAACCTGCTGCCCCAGTTGGGTTGAACCGCCATCGCCAAAAACATACGAAGCCCCTAAACCAACAGCGGCCAGTGATGAGTAACGGGAAGTTTGGTTCCCGGCCACACCATATCCTACCCTCAGTTTTAGGTTATCAACCCAGTTAACCTTAAAAAATGATTCTTTAGAAATATCCCAACCAGCTGATACCGAAGGAAAAATACCATATTTATTGTTTTCTGCAAAACCAGAAAACCCATCTCTCCTAATGGTACCGGTGAACAGGTACTTACTGTCGAAATTATAATTTAAGCGGAACATCTGGTAATTCAGAGTCTCTTTCCATGCATTGGATATCGCAAAGCGGTTAGTGCCCTGTTGCAGGTTGTTATAACCAAGCGTTAATCTCGAGAAACCTGTTGAGTAAGCCCGGGTATAGCTGTTATCGCGCTCTATGGCGCCATAAAGTAAAGTTCCGGTAAAGCTGTGCTTGCCTATAACTTTATTATAGGTTAAAAGGTTATCAAACGTATAATCGTAATAAGTGGTATTTTCTTTTGAAGCCTGCCCGGTAAGGTTAGCATCATACATATTAGAAATGTTTTTAAAATCGAGACGGTAATTGTTACCGAAACTTATTTTATAGCTCAAGCCTTTAACAGGCAGCTGTAAATTACCGTAAACATTGGCAAAGAAATAGTTGTGACGGTCGTAATCATCAGCCTGATAGTTTAACAGCGGATTGGTTACATTCGTATTAAATGGATTGATTTTCAGGTTTCCATTATTATCCCAGGGAAGGATTAACGGAGACATTAAATTGATATCAACGAAATTTGGCTCTACCCCGTCCTCATTCACAAAAGTCCCGAACGATTGCAGGCCAATGGCAAGCCAATCTGTAGCTTTCGTTTCGATGTTTGCCCTGATGGTTTTTCTTTTAAAAACATCATTTTTGATAAATCCTGAGTTTCTGGTTAAGCTGCCGGATAACAGGTAATTGATCTTATCGGTTCCGCCCGAAACGCTAAGCTGGTTATCTGTAATTGCTCCGGTTTTAGTCGCTTCATCATACCAGCTAAAATCATTTGGCAGCAGTTTTCCCTGCGCATCTTTCATCGATGCATCAACTTTGCTCACCAGATCGAATGCCGGATTTGGTTGTGTAAAATCAGGCGCTAAAAAAGCCTGATCATAGTATAAATATTTAATATGATCCAAATATTCATCTCTGGCCATTGGTTTTAAATCGATATTTGGTTTTTGAGTAGCATACTGAGAAGAAAAAGAGATTCTGGTTCTACCAATGGCACCTTTTCTACTGGTAATGAGAATAACACCATTTGCCGCCTGCGCCCCATACACGGCCGTAGCACTTGCATCTTTCAGCACATCTATCGAGGCAATATCATCCGGATTAATTGAAGTTAACGAGCCATTGTATTGCACTCCATCCAAAATAATCAGTACGTTTTGGTTCCCACCCAGCGTATTTTGCCCCCTGATACTAATTCCTGGCGTTGCGCCGGCGCGGTTAACTTGCCCCACATTTAAACCCGGAACCGTTCCCTGTAAAAGATTGGCCACGTTGGTGGTGGGTGAATTTCTAAAATCATCGAGATTTGCCCTCACCACAGAACCTGTTACATCGGCTTTTTTCTGTGTTCCGTAGCCTACCACCACCACCTCATCGAGATTGGCCTGGGAAGATTTTAAAATTACATTAACGTTTTTTAGATTGCCTACCGCTACTTCCTGTACATCGTAACCGATATAAGAAAACAAAAGAACCGTTTGCTCATTAGGTACACTAATTTTGTACACACCATTTTCGTCGGTTACAGCAGTGGTGGTACCATTTTTAACCTTAACCGAAACCCCGGGTATAGGAGATTTTGTTTTTTCATCCGTTACTTTACCGGTTATGCTAATGTCAGCCTGGTTAATGCTTGTAAATCGAGGTTTTTTATTCAGCACCATAGTTGCATTACCATTATTGCCGGCGCACGCTGTTATGGAAATGACCAATATCACGACCTGCAAAAAAGTTAAGGTTATAATTCTTTTGAGTAGAATTCTATATTTCATATTTGGTTAAATTATTGGATGCGCGAAACCTTATCGTAAATCGGCATGATTGGCTAAGCAGAATTTGCAAAGCGGTAATGCAGGATTTTATATTTGGTTTCCTGGTATCAAAGTAAAAAAATGCGGTTTACAAATACTGTTCATTCCTTTGTCGTTTTATCTCAAATTGAAATGAATGGCTTAACACGTTAAGCAATTGTAAACGGCTGCAATCCCATCATTCGCCTACAGGCACGGGAATATTAAGCCCTGTTGCAACGGCAATTCCAAAATTAGGCGAGCCATCCGCATTCCAGCTCAGCTTTTGCATCCTCGGCGTTCTCGATCCATTGGCGGTATTGGCTACGCTACGGGCATGGTAAATAAACCAGTTTTCGCTATGGAATACTCCATTCGCATCGGTATAACTACTGGTAAAAAACCCATTGTGGCCGGGGCCATACACCCCATTGGCATCACTTTTAACAAACACCTGCTTTTTATTGATCCAGTCGCCGGGCACCATGGGGTCACCACCGTCTTTTAACTGTATCTGAGCCAAACAATAATTATCGCTGCTATAGCGGCTGGCAGAATAAATAATAAAGACCGGACTGCTGGCATCTTTTCTGAGCATAATCGGTCCTTCGTTAACACCCGCCCCCAGAGAGCCGCTTGGTTCATATTTTTCCCAACTGTTGGTGGGTGATGATATTTTTACCCTGTCGCTGCTTATTGTCCATGGGTTAGACATTTGAGCGATGTAGATGTACTGTTTGTATTTGGTAGCCACGTTCTCCCATCCAGACCAGATAAAATAGTTTGTGGTGCCTATGGTCAATACCGACCCATCAATGGCCCATTGATCGCTGGGATCGCTGATTTTCCCTTTAAACGTCCATGTACCGGTGGTAGGATCTGCATTCGGGTTTTCAAGCACAAACATGCGGTGGGTTACATCGCCCCCATTATTTGCGGCAAAGTAAAGGTACCATTTACCAGAAAGGAAATGTAATTCGGGCGCCCAGATATTAGAAGAATAAGCAGCACCTGCAGGCGGTGTCCATACCACTGTTTCTATTGCTGTAGAAAGCAGAGACATCGATTTCGTTTTTCTCAGCCCGATATTACTCCCGCGGGTATACATAAAATAATAATAGCCATCTTTTTGGGCAACATAGGGATCGGCCCTGCTGGCATTAATAAGGGGATTCTGGAAATTGGTATCATAAAAATTAAACATCCCCTGCGTACCTGTTAGCGTAGTTTTCTGCCTGATTTTAGCGCCAGGGCTACTGCTTTCAGGGTCAACGGACATTTTCATCCCGGTAGCCTTGTTGGTAAGGGTGTATACATTGTTGCTGCCCGTATAATCGATAGCCCATTGTTGCGTGTCGCTGCCATCATCGGTACCCTGTTGCAAAATATCACCCGATGTAGCTGATGGCGATTTAAGGCATTTATTGCTGGTAATATTGATCAGTTTATAGTATGTGGCATCGGTTTTTATTAGCTTCCATTTTTGGCCATTGTTAGGGAACCACGACCATTGCTGTATAGTTGCATTTTCTGCAGTGGAGTTACCTGTAACTTCCACCACCGGACCATTGGGTAAAGACGAAATCCCCCGGATCCGGTATATTGCACCATCTATCAAGGTGCCTAAGGGAGGCGCTGCAGCAATTACATTTAAAGCGGCCAGTTTTCCAATCTTATCTACCTCGATACTTTCGGTTGATGGTGCCTTTTGACAGGAACCTGTTAAAACTACCAAAGCAGTTGCCAGATAAATCAATAATTTGTTTCTCATATAAAAATACTAAAACTGCAAAGGCGTGGTAAGGCCGATAGAAGAATTTGCAGCAGGGTTATTAATTTGGTTAACTTCAGATCAAAGTAAAGGAATGATGTTTGTAAAATTTGTTCATCTTTTTGTCGATATGTCTCAAACCACTACTTCAAAATCACACAAAACATTGATAATCAACAATTAAAAAACCATCATTTTATAACCCGACTAAAAGGCACCAAAACATAGATTACACAATAATGCGATTTATATATATTTGATATGAACTTGAATATGCGTTTTGTATTATTTTTTCTGTTACTGAGCCATTTTTTTGCAGTTTATACCTGCGAAGGGCAATCCCATTATTTTAAGCAGTACCAGGCCGATGATGGTTTGGCACATAATTCGGTAAATACGGTTATACAGGATAAAAAAGGCATGATCTGGGTGGGCACCCGGGGCGGTTTAAACCGTTTCGATGGTTATACTTTTAAAACCTTTAAAGACGAAAAAAGCAGGTTCGGCAACATCGGTAATAACATTATTGTTAGCCTTGCCGAAGATAAAAAGGGCATGTTGTGGGTGGGTACAGGTCGCGGTATTTTTAAATATGACCCCGTTAAAGAGGTATTTACGCCCCTAGGCCCCAACCTCAAAAAATACATCAATTCTATTCTGGTAGATCATGAAAACAACCTGTTCTTTTTAGCGAACAGGGCGCTTTTTAAATACGTACAACGAGACAATAAGGTAATAGACCTAAAAATTAGTGCGGCTTGTATTGCCATTGATGAGCACAGGAATATTTTAATAGGGAATGATGATGGAGAGCTCGTTACCTACAACCCAGAGGAGGGATCTAAAACAAGTGTAAAAATAATCGGTAAAAATGTCCCTGCAAACCTACGGTCGATCAGTAAAATATTTCCAACGGGAAACGATAATATACTGGTGGGATGCTTTAAACGGGGTTTGAAAAGTTACAATACCAAAACTGGTCTGATCAAACCACTGATCCTTAAAAACAGCGACAATACGGATATTTATGTACGAGACATTACTGCGGGCGAAAACCATGAGTATTGGATTGCCACAGAATCTGGTATTTATATTTACAATTTGGCCACCAATGCCAAAATCAACTTGCGTAAACGGCCTGGCGATCCTTATTCGATTCCAGATAATGCCGTTTATACGGTTTGTAAGGATAATGAAGGCGGCATGTGGGCCGGCACTTATTTTGGCGGACTGAGTTATTTCTCTAAAAATAATGCCCGGTTCGAAAAATATTATCCGCTAATAGGCACCAACTCCATTTCTGGAAATGCGGTAAGAGAAATCTGTCCTGATAATAAAGGCAATTTATGGATCGGTACCGAAGATGCTGGTGTAAATAAATTCAACCCTAAAACCGGGCTTTTCACCAATTATACAGCCAATGGCAAAGCCGGGAATGTATCCTACCCCAATATTCATGGGTTGCTTGCATTGGACAATCAACTACTGGTAGGGCCATTTCTGCATGGTCTGGAAATTATGGATATCAACAAAGGTAAAGTGGTAGACCGTTTTAAAACCATTGGCGAAGAATATGAAGAGACCAGCGACTTTGTGCTTTCTATCCACCTTGCCAAAGACAGTACCATTTATGTGGGATCGGGCTATAATATGGGATCGGGTCTGTTTGTTTTTAATCAAAAGAAAAGAACGTTTAAACGGATTAAAGAAATTCCCGTCAACTCGTATGTTTATGATATCTGGGAAGATAGGTTCGGTAATATCTGGACAGGCAGCGTTTCACGCGGGGCATTTTATTACCACCCAAAAACCGGAAGACATGGCAACATCACCTTTGGCGACAAACTCAACAACAAGAGTGTCCATGAGTTTCCGGTATGTGGTATTATGGAAGACAGTGACAATGCGATGTGGTTTACCACTGAAGGCGGTGGCCTGATCAGGTTAAGTCCGGACAGGAAAGTACTAAAAAAATTTACGACCGAAAACGGATTGCCCACCAATATCCTCTTCCGTGCGCTGGAGGACAATTCAAAACATTTATGGATAAGCTCGCTTAAAGGTTTGATTTGTTTTGACATGCAGACCGAAAAGTTTAAAATCTATACCAAATCAAATGGATTGATTACCGATCAGTTTAACTTCAGTTCGGCCTATAAAGCACCAAACGGCAGAATGTATTTTGGATCGGTAAGGGGAATGATTTCTTTTGATCCAAAAGATTTTGAGCGGAAAGATAAAGCACCGCCCACCTTTATCACCGGTTTCCAGATCAACAATAAGGAAGTTCTTCCCAATACAGAAAACAGTTCGCTGATCAAATCCATTTCCTATACCGATACCATTGTACTTGCTCATAATCAGAATAATTTCAGTATCGAATTTGCGGCGCTCAATTATTCTTCTCCTGAAGTAACCAGGTACGAATATGTGATGAAAGGTGTAGATCAGGCTACCACCTATCTTAACAATAATAGAAAAGCCTATTTTACGGACTTATCGCCCGGTAATTACACTTTTCTGGTGAGGGCAAAAAGCAATGTAGAAAGCTGGAGTGGTAAAGAGCGAAGGCTATTTATTAAAATCCTTCCACCTTTTTGGAAAAGTATTACAGCTTACGTCTGTTACCTCTTGATGATTACGATAGTATTATTTCTCGCTATCCGCTATTATCACCGTTATAATGAGCGCAAAAATCTCAATAAGCTTCAGTTGTTCGAACACGAAAAGGAAAAAGAAATTTACCAGGCTAAAATTGAATTTTTTACCAATATCGCCCACGAGATACAGACTCCGCTGACGCTCATTTTAGGACCTGTTGAAATGATGCTGGAAGACGCAGAAGAACAGCCGCTTAAAAGCAGTCTACTAATGGTCGAAAAAAATGCGAACCGCCTGGCCAAACTGACCAATCAGCTGCTCGATTTCCGCAAGACCGAAATGCACCAGTTCGGCTTAAATTTTGTAAATACCAATATCAACAACCTTTTAAAAGAACAGGTGAATGCCTTTGAACAGGAAGCCCTAAAAAGTAACATCTTACTTGATCTTGAGCTGCCCGGGACGCATATCATTGCATTTGCCGATCGGGAAGCATTGATCAAGATCTTCAACAATTTAATTTCCAATGCCATAAAATACGGAACAAGCAAGGTAACTGTGCGCCTCGGCAGTGCTGAAGAAACGGAAGGCCGGTTTATCATTACTTTCACCAATGATGGAAAAGGAATCCCCCAGCAGTACCGTTCGCAAATTTTCGAACCATTTTTCAGGCTATATGGCAAAGATAAACCAGGTACAGGCATCGGGCTTTCGCTGGCAAAATCGTTAGCTGAACTGCATAATGGCTCATTGAGCTTACTGGAGGGAAGTGTGGATAAAGTAATTTTTGAGTTGATTTTACCAATACACCAAAAATTTGAATTCAAACTGAGTAGTTGGAAAAAGATAAAATAAAATATGATGGAGAGCATTTTAGTTATTGACGACAATGAAGATATCCTGGAGTTTTTAACGCAGGTATTCGGAAACACCTATAAATTGCATTTGGCAATTAATGGTGAAGTTGCCCAGGAAATTTTAGACAATGAAATCGTAGACCTGATTATTTCGGATATTATGATGCCCGGCATTGATGGTTTTGAGCTTTGCAGGCTCATCAAATCGAACGTAGAATATTGCCACATCCCCATTATCTTATTAACATCCAAAAACACTTACAAGGCACACATTGAAGGCCTGGAAGTGGGTGCAGATCTGTACATTAAAAAACCATTTTCCCCACAGTTATTACGTGTTCAGGTGACTAACCTGCTTCAGAACCGCTTAAAAATAAAGGCCCATTTTGCAAGTTCGCCATTCGAGGATGTACGCGTGGTGGCCAATTCTAAAATTGAAGAAGCTTTTTTAAAAAGGCTGGATGAATATGTCCGTAAAAACATTCAGGACCCTTACCTGGATATCGACCAGCTGGCCGAGCACATGCACATGAGCCGACCTACCCTTTACCGCAAGATAAAAGCCATTTCTGCCCTATCGCCGAAAGAACTTATTGACGTGACACGACTTAAAAAAGCAACCAGGCTGATTGCCCAAAATGAGTTTACTTTTTTTGAGATTGCAAAAATGGTGGGTTACAGCTCACAGAGCCTTTTTAATAAAAATTTCTTGAGGTATTTTAAAGTGTCGCCGCAGGAATACATGAATTCGCTGAGTAAGGAAACCGGCGGCTTAAATCAGGTAGCGGAGTGACCACAAAACATAAAGCTTTATGCGAAAGATCTTTGAGGGCACAGACCTTGGCACTCAGGTGAGTTTACTTGACTCAGGTGGTGATAAACCAAAAATACTTTCTTAAGCAAAAGTTTTGAGGACACAAACTTTTGTACACCATCTCACCCAATTTAAGAAATAAAAGAACATATAAGCTATATGCCCCTTAGTACCTTATGTGTGAAAAATAAAACCTGGTCTGTGTTCCCACAGACCAGGCACTTTGTTGTTTGAGGCTGTTAATATTTAAATACTTTTCCTTCTACCATTACTTCCTGGCGGGTGGCATCAAAGGTTGCTTTTCCACCGGTTCGCACTGCAGCATTGGTCATAATGTTTGCAATAGAATGCTGATAACCCGCTTCTACAGGGGCATTAGGCTCTTTTCTACTGCGGATACATTCCAGCCAGTTGCGCATATGGTTAGAGCTTAATACATCGGCTCCCGTATTGGCCGATGCCGCCGCGGCCGACGGCGCTGCGAGTTTAATTTCGGGCAAAAGATTCGGTTTCATTTTCATGGCCGCTGCTGCCCTCTCAGTTAACCCGCCATGTGGTGATATGGTGTTGGTAATCAGGTTCAGTTCCCCGCCGTTCGAATAATAAATCTCCGCAGGCTTTTCATCTCCATTGTGCATTCTGGAGGTAAAGACTACCTGAAAACCTTTCGTAAGGTCGTCAAATGGCCCATAATCAAAAACAGCAGTGGTGGTATCCCAGTTCCGGCGACCATCTTTCCATTGATAAATACCACCATTTGCGGTTACGCTTCTGGGGTGTGATAAATCGGCAAACCAATGCACGGTATCAATCTGGTGGCTCATCCATTGCCCGGGCATACCCGAAGAATAGGGCCAGAAAAGACGGTACTCCAGATAAATCCTCGGATCAAAGGCTTCATACGGGCGGTTCAGCAAAAAACGTTTCCAATCGGTATCTTCTTGTTTCAGTCTGGCGACCAGATCAGGACGGCGCCAGCGGCCCGGCTGGTTCACATTCCAGCTTAACTCCACCATGGTAATATCGCCAAATTTACCCTCTTTAATGAAATCGGCAGCTGCTTTATAATTCTGTCCACTGCGGCGCTGTGAGCCGATCTGCAGAATCTGTTTAGAAGACCTTACCGCTTTTAAAGCAGCACGTGCATCTTCCATGGTTTCGGCGAAAGGTTTTTCGCAATATACATCCTTTTTATTTTTAACCGCTTCGATGGCGTGAGATGCATGTGCAAAATCGGGCGTACTGATGATTACCGCATCAAGATCTTTCAGGGCATAAAGTTCATCATTGTTTTTACAGGAGGTAATGCCATGGCCAATTTTGTTTTTAATATGTTCAGCACCTAGAGTACGGCGGTAATTCCAAAGGTCGGAAAGTGCAATAACATCAAAATTCAGTTCTTTATTGTGGTTCAAAAAGCATGGGAAAAGTGTATCCTTAAAACGGTCTGAAAAGCCCACTATGCCAACCCTTACCCGATCGTTGGCACCAATAATATTCGCATAACTTTTTGCCGACATTCCAAAACTGCCTACATAGGTACCAGCCGCAGCAATTGCCGCCTTTTTTATAAAGTCTCTTCTCGATTCTTCCATCGTGCCAGTTATTTAAGTGTTTTTATTTTAAGGTTCCGGTACGAAACATTGTTACCATGATCCTGTATCAGAATATGTCCTTTTTTAGCCTCCCCGAAGTTTTTCCATGTTTTATATTTACTTCCGGCTACTAATTTTCTGAAATCATCCGATCCACGCTCATATTCTACTACCTTTACGCCGTTCAACCAGTGCTCTACGTGATTGTTGGGATAAACACGCACTTCGCCACTGTTCCATTCGCCAATTGGTTTAATTACCGAAGCGGGTTTGTTGGATGGAATGAGATCGTACAAAGAGGCCAGTTTGCGGTTACCGTTTTTGCCCAGTTTAGCATCCGGATGCTTTTCATCATCCAATACCTGAAACTCGAGACCAATGCCCGATAGGTTGGTTTTTTCTTCTTCGGTTACAAAGTATTTTATGCCGCTGTTGGCACCTGGACTAAGTTTAAAATCGAACTTTAAAATAAAGGCCGAAAATTCATCCCGGGTTACAATATCGCCACCAGAGCCCTGCTCCTGTCCGTTTGAGGCCAGTACCGTTAGCACCCCATCTTTCATTTCCCAGCCTTTGGCAGGAAACTGCTCTTTGAATATCGCGCGCCATCCAGTGGCATCCTTACCATTCCATAGCATCTTAAATCCGTCTTTTTTCTCGATTTTGCTAAGTGTATTTTGAGCATAAGTTAGGTTTACGGCAAAAATGCTCAATAATAGCATATAAAATAACCTGTAGTTTTTCATTGAATTTAATTTATAGTAATTGTTATGTGTTTAAAAAATGTAGTTTTCAGGTGGTACCAGGTGTTTAAGCCGGATAGAGGGAATCTGGTTTCATAAATATCTCCATGCTGATAACATTTGCATTTGATGTGCTTAACAAGTTTATAATTGGTTGATATGCCAAAGTAAGCCAATGAACCTTGTAAAATATGTTCAATTTATTGTTGATTTGTCTCATTTTACCTGCTCAAAAAGCAGAAAAGACGCAGAATCTCCTATCTGAAAAACAGTTACAAAAAAATATAATAAGATCTAAAAACGTAAAAACAACACACTAAAAATCAACAAATTACAACAGACAAAACCAACAGAATAGAAGCTAAAAAGGAACAGATTGGGCCGTTGTAAGCAGTCATAAACGATACATTTAAGCCTAGCCATCCGGCATCAACAGCCCTTCCTCTCTGTATATAATTGTTTATTTTCGGACAAATAACCAGCCGGCAAAAAGACAATTTACACCTTGAAATACATGATTAATTTTCGATTATCTACATTTTTTAACCAATTTTTAAATGGCGTTCAGCTTATAAAAAATCAAAAAAAGTCAGTCGCACAAAAGCCTCTGACAGCACCAAAAAAACCATTAGCAATTTGCTTATTTGCATTGCTGATCAGCTTGTGCCTCTATTCCTGTGGGTTAAAAAAAACACAGTCTGTAAATTCAAATACAGAGGATATTGCCCCTTTATTGGTAAACCCAGCCCTACCGGGCGATAATCCGGATCCTTCTATCATCAGGGTTGGAAAGGTTTATTATGCCACTTCTACCACAAACGAATGGGCTCCTTATTTCACCATTTATAAATCAAAAGACCTTAAAAACTGGAAGCTGATCAATCATGTTTTCCCGGATGGATTTAAGGATATGAAAAACCAGTGGGGCGAGAATAACTTTTGGGCATCGGAACTGGTTTACGATCAAAAGCAAAACCGGATTTATGCTTATTATACAGCCCATAACTGGGCTACAAAAGGTAATCCTGGTTTACAGTGCGGTACGGCCTGGATTGATGCTGATAAAATTGAAAATGGTAAATTTACCGACAATGGCCCGGTAATTATAGAAGATGAATGTGGTGCCATAGATGCATTTGAGTTACAGCAAAATGGTAAAATTTATGCGTTCTGGAAAAACGACGGCAATGGCTGTGGCAAAGAAAGCTGGATCTGGAAACAGGAAATTAACGACAGCCGTACGAAATTGCTCGGGCAAAAAAGCAAGGTATTTACCAATAGTCAGCCATGGGAAACGGGACTTGTAGAAGGGGCCTGTTTCTTTACTTTGGGAGAATATGTCTACAGTCTCTATTCAGTTGGTGGTTGCTGCGATGCCAAGTGCAATTATAAAACCGGAATTGCGAGGACGAAAGACCTGAATAGTGGCGTATGGGAAAAATATAGCAACAATCCGATTATGGTGAGCAATGATAAATGGAACTGCCCGGGCCATGGCACGGTGGTAAAAACTGCGGATGACAGAATGTTTATGCTTTACCATGCTTTTAACAAAAAATACGATGTTTTTGTAGGTCGTGAAGGCATTATAGAGGAGTTGATGGTTGGCGCTGATGGCTGGCCGGTATTGCATAATGCAACCCTTCCCAACCGGCCAAAAGCCGATCTCAATTTCACCGATAATTTTGAGCAGGATCAAAAACTGGATCTTGCCTGGCAGTGGCCATCTAAATCGCAAAGACCGCCGATGTTTTTTGATAAAGGCTTAAAATTGGCCGCATCTGACGAAAACCATGCGCTTGGCACCTTTTTAGGTCAGTACATTAAATCCGTAAACTTTAGCATTAGTGCAGAAGTAAATCCTGGCCCAGCTAAAACAGGCATTTGTTTGGGAGGAGCGATTTTTAAAAGTAAGTGGCCTGGAGAGCTTGGCGGCATAGGGATTACGGCTTCGAAAAATGGTTTAACTGTTTTTGATAATTTTGAAGACACATACAGGGTTCATAAAACATCAACAGAAAGTTTGACCGCTCCAGTGCAATTGAAAATGCTGATTAGCGACGATGGCAAACAGATCGAATTTTTCTATAAAAAACAGGGAACAGAATGGCTTAGTTTTTATCGTACAGATTTTTTAGCAGCCAAATACGTGCCCTGGGGAATGGGATATAGGGCAGGCGTTGTGGTAAAGGGAAATCCATCGGAAACAGGAAATTTTAGTAGTTTTAAGTTGATGAATAATTAATTTTTATATAGTTATCATATTATTTTTATGATGGTCGGTGGGAAGACGACAATCAGGTTACCTTATTAAGGTATCGATTGGAGTAAAAAGCCTGATGTCGAACTTTTAACGATGGTCGATGAGACACCGACCATCAGAGGGAGTAATTCATTTACCACTGAATCTGTTGATCTTCATCCGGTATCAGCGTGTTCATATCGCGCTGCATGGATAAAGTACCTTCAACTTTATATTTCAGTCTTTGTCCGGGTACGGTGGTATAATCTTCAAACTCGTATGACAGGTAAAGGGTGGTGTAAACATGTTTTAAATAAGGAAGTTTTGGATCCATAGCCTCATCCCTGGTGTAATAAGATTGTGTTGTTCCCACCTTAAATTTATTATTACCTGCATTATCGCTCCAGATTTCCAGTTTCTTCTTCTGAAGGTCGATTTTCTCGTCGGTAAATTTTATAAATACTTTATAGTTCTTGCGGTCCAGGTAATCGATATCCCTTATCCCCGCATAAAGAAAAATGGTTTTATCATCCACCACAAAAGTTCTGTGGGTATTTAAAGTCAAAGGTTCGGTATCCCCTTCTAAAAATATCTTGTATAGGGTACCGCCGTATTCGCCAGAGTAATCGTTAAAAGGAGTAATGCGCAGCATCGTCCGGCGGAAATATTTGTTTGGATTCGCCTGGTAATCATAAGACGGATCGCTTAAAATCTGCAAGGGCAAGACCCACTTATCTGCCTGGTCGAGGTCGCCGAGGGTAAAATCAACCGGTATGGTAACCATGCTCACACCTGCAGGAGCCTCTATACTTGGGGGCATGGTATAATATTTTTTATCCAGCTGCCTGAAATACAGTTCCTGCCTGTGCCCATATTGTTCCTGGTTTAATTTTGCCAGGGTATCAGGATCTAAACCGATGTGGATGGTGCGGTTTTTAACATTGGGGGTAGAACCGCTGATGATAACCGGCAGGTTAAACCGTAATTTCCCCTGGGCATTATAACGGATGTAACACCAGGTTACGCCCTGCGCTGTCGGGTTTGATTTAAATGATGCCATCTGGACAAACTGTTCTTTTTTCCATTCATCATTACAGGATACAAAGCATATTGCTGTTGTGACTATTAAAAATAGTAGATATATTTTTTTTTTCATTGTTGTAAATGTTAATCTTATTCAGGATTTGTCCAGCCAGGGTTTTGGGTGAGGTATTTATTGCGTTTTAATTCGTCATAATGTATGGGCCAGAACCACATTTTAAGGGTAAAAATGGAAGGCAAAGAAGGTGTTTCTACCACGGTATGGAAAAGATCGGCCTGTGCATTGGTGGCATAGGCATTATATCCATAAACCGGAGCCGATTCTTCTGACGGCGCATCCGTCCAACGGCGCAGATCGAAATAACGCTGTCCTTCTGCAAAAAGCTCAATCTGCCGTTCTCTTTTTAATTTAATGCGGAACTTGTTCGGATCAGCATATACATCACCCGCATAATCAGCCAGCCCGGCACGGATGCGGATGGGCTGAATTCCCCTTTTCATCTCTGAAATATTGCGTGATATGGCATGCGTCCTGCTCCCGTCCCACGAAGGGATATTGTAAGAACCATTTAATTCGTTTAGGGCCTCTGCGTAAATGAGCAATACTTCAGCATAGCGAATGGCAGGATCTACTTTTTGTTTCATCCTGGTTTGATCGTAAGCGGTAACGGCTACATTGCTAATATCATCCGGGTGGACATATTTTTTGATACCTACACCCGTACGAGGCCAGTAAGAGGTATTTTTATAGCCATTAGGGTCGCCCCGGTAATAAAATATCTGCACATTACTCTTTTCATCCTTTACAGTTTCAGCATTCAATAAATTCCAGGTAGAGCCATTGTAAGAAACCGAAGCATAAAAACGGGGTTCGCGGCGTGCGAATTGTTTATTTACCCCTACACCCATGGGTCCCAATTCCGGATAACTGGCCAATTCTTCTTGTTTTACATAACCTGTTGCCCGCGGTGCCGAATTGAAACGGCCTTCGTAACCCTGCCTCCCCGCATACATGCTGTTCATGCCGGGTGCATCGCTACCGTTGTTCATGTAATAGGCGTCTACCTGCTTCTGCGTCATACCGTGCGAGTTATAACCTTTACCTTCTAGCCGGGGCAGCTGATGCAATACCAGCACATTAATCCCTTCCCCACCCTGGTTTTGACCATGGGTAAAAATCAGTTCCGGATTTTGGTAAGCCGGTACCGTACCGTTGAACAAAGCACGGTAAGATTCGAAAGGATCAATATCGCTCCAGCCAGAAGGCCAGGCACTGTTAGAAAAATTACTGTCGAAAGGTGGTGTTACCGTGGCCGGATAAGCGGCATCGCCCGTTGCTTTTTTATAGGCCACATACAAGCGGTACTGCCCTAAATCTATTACATCTTTTGCAGCAGCAGCTGCCCTCGCCCATTTCGATTCATCATAGGTGCGGGAAAGCAAGGGCTTTCCATCTTTGGTTACCATGGCTGCTGCAACTTCTGCGGGCGCTTTTCCATTAGCCAGCGGACTTGCCGCATATAACAATATCCTCGCCCTCAGCGCCAAAGCCGCACCCCGGGTTGGTCTTGCAACTTGTTGTATACCTTGTTGGATAGATAAGCCTTTGGCCGCCTCAGCAAGCTCATTAGCAAGGTAAACGGCACATTCTTCATAGGAATTACGCGGCTGGGCAATGTCATCATATTCTTTGGTATAATCTATACCTTCGTTGGGTACAATGGGCACAGGACCATAGGTACGCAACAATATCCAATAAAAATAAGCCCTTAAAAAGCGGGCCTGCCCTTTTAAATCGGCAATTTCTTTTGCAGTAAATCTGGTATTGATATCAATGTTATTGATGAAAACAGAAGCCTGCCTGATACCCTTGTAAGCAGTATTCCAGATTTCTTTGCTCTCACCGTTCAGACCATTTTCGGTGTATTGTCCGTTTTTCCATCTTTTGTATCCGTCACTTTCGTCACCATAATACATATCATCCGCAAAATTAAAGGGTACCGATTTTTTGCTACTTACCTCCTGCATATAATTACTGCCCAAAAAAGAGTAGGCTTGTGCCAGCCACCTGTTTGCATAATCGGGATTGGTAAATACCTCTTCTGTGGTTAACCTTTCATCAAAAAGATAATCGGAATCGAGAAATTTCTTACACCCATTGATGATTATAACTGTGCCTAGAATACCTAAAACCACCACTGTTTTTTTCAAATTCTTCATTGCTTATAAATTAACTGATACGCCTATTGATAATGTTTTGCTAAGCGGGTATACTTTCCCTGTTGAGCTTCCTAACTCCGGATCCCAAAGCTTAAACTTACTGAAAGTAAGCAGGTTAGTACCGATTAAAAAGAAACGGACATTGTTTAAATGTGCCCTGTTTACCAGGCTTTTGGGTAAAGAATAACCGATATCCAAAGTTTTTAAACGCAGATAAGAACCATCCCTGAGCCAAAAGGTTGATGCCCTGTAGTTATTATCATTCGGGCCATAGGTTAAACGTGGATAATCCGCATTGGGATCTTCATTAACACCCAAAGTCCAGCGATTGCTGTTAGCAATATCAGTTAAGATATTCCCCCAGTTCTGTCCTAAACTGAACATGTAAACTGAAGAGCCGTTTATAAAATATGTCGATTTGCCTACACCCTGAAAATGCACATTGATATCAAGGCCCTTCCAGCTTGCGGACATCCCAAAGCCATAAGTAAAATTGGGTCGGGTTGTTGCCCCAATAGCCACAATGTCGTTATCATCAATAACCCCATCTCCGTTAATATCTTTGTATTTGATATCGCCCGGCATCACCGTGCCAAAACTTTGCCTCGGACTGTTACGGATATCATCATAATCTTTAAACAGGCCCAAATCAATCAGCCCCCTGGCCTGGTCTACCCGGTGCCCTTCCTGCAGTTTATAGCTATAAATGGTATTTTCTTCATCCCGTTCAATAATTTCGTTCTTGCTATAAGTGGCATTGCCCCGCAGGGTAAAATCGACTTTATTGATTTGCTGCTTAAAGGTAAAACTACCGTCAAAGCCATGTGCTTTTACCTCACCCACATTGGCTGATGGATTGTTCTCGAGGCCTACAAATCCGGGTAGAAAATTCCGGCTCATGTAAATGCCGTCCCGCCTTTCCTTGAAGTAATCTACCGAACCGCTGATCTTATCGTGGAATAAAGAGTAATCGATCCCCAAATCCTGCTTGGTGGCCACTTCCCAGGTTACATTTGGCGACGCTACCGAAGAGTAACGGATCCCCGTCCAGGGATTTGAAGAATCGAAATCCCCGAAATTATAACCGCCTGCCGCCGTCTGTTCTAAACTGTAGAGGTAAGGGAACCTGATATTGCCTAAATTATCGTTACCGGTTTTCCCATACGAATAGCGGACTTTAAACATATCTACCCATCCCAGTTTCTTCACAAGCGGTTCTTCGCCCACATTCCATGCGCCCGAAATGGCCGGAAAAAACCCAAAGCGGTAATCTTTATGGAAATTTTCTGAACCGGTGTAGCCGAAATTAAAATCAAGATAGTAGCGCGAGTTCCAGTTATAATTAACACGTCCAGCCAATCCCTGGTTGCGTCGGGCAATTCCGTTTTTAAGATCGGTACCAATATTCTGGGTAAAAACTTTGGAAGCCTGGCTGTATTTGATCACCGCACCGAAATTATGTGCAGCGATACTGCGGTTATAATGGGTTTCCCATTCGAAAAACTCATTTTTATTACCATCCGAACCGGATGACTGCGTCATTTTTTGTTCTTCTTTAATGCGCTTAAATATCAGTTCACCTGCGGTATTGCGGTATCGGTTAGCACTCCACAATTCTGGAAATTTGTAACGTTTAATGTAATTGTTGTTGTAGGTGTCGTATCCGAAACGTCCTACAAAGCGGAGTCCCGGGGTAATGAAATCGAGGCCCTGATTCAGGTTCAAGGTGGTTTGGATATTGTTGCTCCAGCTTTCGTTATAACCCGTCATAGTGCCCTGCACCCATGGATTAAAACGGTCCATATCATTATCCGGATTATTGTCTCCATCATCACTTGCAGGGATTTTTCCGTCCGAGTACCTTAATGGCGAGGTAATGGCATTGTAGCCCATCAGGGCGGTCCAGATGGCATCACTGCCTACCCCAGGATCATTTTGTTTACGCAAGGAGCCCGATACCCCAACGGTTAACAGGGTAGATTTCGTAATATCCATATCCACGCTTAAACGATAGGTATATTTATTGAAACTGGCATTGGTATTATAATCTTTTAAGGCATCATCAACCTTATACATCCCCTGTTGGTTCTGGTAACTGCCTGATAAATAATAGCGGGCCGTTTTTCCACCTCCGCTCAGGTTGAGCATACTGCGTTGGCTTTTTGCCGCATCGCGTAGCACTACATCCATCCAATCTACATTGGGGAACAAATCCGGATCAAGCCCCAGACGCAGTACTTCAAGCTCGGGACGGGAGAAAAGTGGCTCCTGATTGCGGACAATTTTTGCCTCATTGGCCATGGAGGCATAGGTATAACCATCTACAAACTGCGGCAGTTTGGTAAGTGTGTTGTAAAACCCTTCCACCTTGGCGTTAATATTTACCTTTCCTTCTTTACCCCTTTTGGTTTTGATCAGGATTACTCCGTTGGCACCTCTGCTGCCGTACATAGCGGTTGCAGAAGCATCCTTTAGTAAGGAAAAGGATTCTATATCTTCCACATTGATTTCGTTCATGTCCCGTTCGAAACCATCAATCAGCACCAAGGCCGCATTACTGGCACCAAAAGTAGAAATACTGCGCACCCAGAATTCTGAAATACTACCGGGCCGTCCCGAAGTTTGCATGGCCTGTATACCCGGTACTACCCCGGCAAGGGCATCGGCAATGGAGGTGGATGGATTGGATTTAAGCTGATCCACATTTACCGTCGTAATTGCACCAGTAATGGCTATCTTTTTTTCGGCTCCGGTGGCGGTGACCACCACCTCATTAAGTACGCTGGCATCCGATTCTTTTAAGGTAACATTAACTACGCGCTGTTCTTTTACCAAAACTTCTTTCTTTTCGTAACCCACATAAGAAAATACGAGGGTTTGGTAGGCGGGCATTTTTATACTGTATTTACCTTCTCCATCTGTGATGGCCCCCAAACCTGGCAGATTGCTCACCGATATACTCACCCCTGGTATGGGTAGATTTTTCTCGTCAGTTACCGTCCCTTTAACAGTCACCTCCTGTGCCCGGATAGTAAAGGAAATTCCAAGCACCATGAGGCAGGTAAGTAAAATAAATCTCATCATTATATTTTGCGTGTTTATAAATTATTCTTCTTTAGCTATTTTGCGGATAAGCCAGTTGCCAGTATCGCCGACGTAAAAACACTTCCTGGTTTCATCATAGGTAATGGCCTGTGGACTATTAAAACGGGCTTCGGTACGTAAATCACCATCGGCATAACCGCTTGTACCATTATTGCCACGCCCGGCAAAGGTACTTACCCTTCCTTGCGGTGTTAAGGTGCGGATGGCATGGTTGGCCTTATCGCAGAAATAGAAATCGTACTGGTCTCCTCCCGCAGCTTCATAGTCAGGATTTTTAACAAAAACGCCTTGTACAGGGCTATTTAACCTGGCATTGGTACCAATACCATCGGCATAACCCGCATTACCCGCAGCCCCGCAAATGGTATAAGGTGTTTTGAAGGTTTTTGTAGCACGATCATAATCGGTACGCATAATAAAATGCTTTTCATATTCAATCAGATAGGCGTAATCGCCCGAGGGGTGCATCACCATATAAACGGCTACGGCACTATAAGGGTTAGAAAATACCAGTTTATCCTCCCTGGTATTAAAATCGTACCTTCGGATATCGCCTGCCCGATACCTGGAATAATATAGTTCCCCGTTTTGCGGGTGCACCATAGTGCCGTTTACCCCACGGGCATAAACTTCAATTGCTTTCTTTTGCAGAAAATTGGATTCACGGGTAAATATGTAATTGCCGTTTTTGGTATCGCTGGAGTGGTTGTGCGAAACAATCATGTCCTGGTTGCCATCAATTCTCCAATTGATGATGGATACCCTGTCCAGGTCTGTTCTGAAATAACTTACATATTTTTTTTCGAAATCGATCAAACGGCAACTGTTAATATCTGCTGAAAAATAGAGGTGATTTGGATTTTTTGGATCGAGTGTAAGCCAGGTGACTCCTTTAAAGGCGCCACAATCATTAAACGGCCCCTCTTTTTCTTCAAAATTGGAAGCCACCTGATAATATTTACCTAAAAATGTAGAAACGAGCAGTTTTCGTGTATAAGAAAAGGCTTCTTTTGAGATTGCCTTTGCAAGTTGCTGGTTGTTGCCGTCAACTATGGTTATTTTGATATTGCCATCGTAAGCTTCCTCCGGAATAATACAATAAAGGCTATTGTTTTTGACCCCGATAATTTTGGCTGGTTTTCCACCAATGGTTACTTTTATTTTAGAGATATCATTCCCGAAATTATCGCCATAAATAATCAGGTTATTGCCTACACCGCCCTGTCTGGGGTAAAAATCAGTGATCATCACTTCTTTAGAGGGATCGTAACCATCCTCTTGCTGCAATTTTTCCTGTTTACACTGTGTTAAAGAAAGTGCAATCAGCGCAAGCAATATCCAATGGATCTGCCAGCGCAAGGTTTTAACATCGTTGTTTGTTTTCATATACACATACGTTTTTTCCGGTTCTGGCCCGGATTACATGATTTTAACTGTTACCCACTGGTTGTACGTTATAAACCAATGGTATTCTTTAGAACCCGGGGATTTTTAACAGGCTGTTATGGTACTACAGGAAGCAAGCAAAAACACTCCCAAATTTTGGACAAAGGAATTCCCTTTCGGCCTTATAAACGTAATGCCGGTTGCAGGTATCGGCCAAACCAACCCTTATTGCGTAAAAATGATTGCTAACTTTAAGCTGGATACCCAAAAACACTAAAACGTTTTTACGGTAAAACAATATTTAATGGAATACAAAAACATTAAATGCCAACCACATCGCTGTAAAAAGCTACAGCTAATGTTGCGCCGACTCAGCGATGATTTCAGAAAATTGTTTGTAAACCGTAAATGACACAGGTTTTATTCCTTGCGCATTAGTGTAGTTCTGATACGGCCGGTAGTACAAGAAATATATTCGGAACAGATGAGTAATTATTGAGCATCATATAAATTTAGTTTTAATTTCCCTGGTTAGTTGATTTTTGATACGGCACTGATGATCAGCTGTCTGAAATAAATATCTGTTTTCTCATAATAAAATTTGACACTGCAAAAAGCATGGTGTTGCCTGTTGAAGAAATTGCAGTAAGGTTTGTTATTTGGTTAATTGAAATCAAAGTAAAGAAATAGTGATTTTATTATCTGTTCAATATTTTGTCGATTCGTCTCAACTTTGATATCGTTCTGATCATAACACACTGCTTTTGACATAGACTTAACAATAGGTAAACAACACTTCAGATAATCTTTTTCCTATATGCGGTGAGAGATATGGTTCATGGCAGAAAAACTCTACACTTCTATCGTACTAATACATTTTTGCTGAGATGCCCAACAAGAGGGGCAAAGATAATCTGGTATAGGGTGAGATATGTTTGGAACAGCTTTTATTGACCCAACGATAACATGCTGAAGGTCAAACAAAAAGGGTTGCTTTTTAAAGAGCAACCCTTTAAGGTTTTGGGCTTGGGCCCAGTTGTACCCGGAGCCGGAGTCGAACCGGCACGGTTTCCCACAGGTGTTTGAGACCAGCGCGTCTACCAATTCCGCCATCCGGGCATTCGTATTGGACGGGGTTGCAAATGTAGATAACGAAAGCCTAAATCACAAAATTATTTTCAATTAATTTTAACTCATTGAGAAACAATTATTTTGGCCTTTCGTCTTTTAATTTCCGATCAACCACAAAGGGCATAAATGGTAAAAGTGATGCTAAAAAAATCAAAACAGTTTTACCAAACTTCCATTTTTGCTCTTGCCAGGCCAAAATTAAGGTAGCAGCATATAATACAAATAACAGGCCATGTGCCCATCCGGTATACTTTACATACAAAGGTAATCCGGCGAAGTATTTTAATGGCATGGCTACAAATAGTAAAAGCAGGTACGATATTCCTTCTGCTACGGCTACTTTACGGAAAATAGAAAGGGAGCTATTCATTGATCTGATTGTTTTCTCCTAAAGTAGAGCAAAGCTTTTGCCTGACAAAAACTAAAAAATGATTTTACAATCGGGTGTTCATATTTTTTGCCACGGAAGAATGCGGTGCAAGATCCTGAAATAAATCCGATAGCTATCGATTCAGGATGACGATCGAGATGGAATGTTATACTTTGGTGCAGAGAACCTATTCCATACATTTTCCATCTCCTATTATTTATCATTGCTTGGACAAACGCTCTCTTAGTCTGCTAATGTATTTTTGCCTGTAAAAAATGTCTTTAATCAAAGGTAATGTTTGATCAGATTCTGATGGGTTTTCATCAAATTTTTTAACCAGTTCGCTTAATTCATCATTCAATTGTTTTTCAATCGAATTCACATCATTATTTACTTGAAGTAATTTTTCGGTATCTGGCTCAAACTCCAAGTCCATTAAAGCCTCATTTACATCCATCATTTCCATTAGAAAAGATTGTGGCAGTTGATAACCTTCATCTGTTTCTACTATCCCTTTTAATTCGAGCACATATTTTAAGCGTTTTTTAGCATTGCTCAATATTTGGTAGGCCTTATTATTCAAAGTTGACAGATCGAGTACCTCCTGCTGTTTCTCTTCACTTTCATTGGCATAAAAATCGGGGTGAAACTGTTTGCTTAAAGCATAGAACTTTGTTTTTACCGCATTTTGATCTGGATTAAACTGAATCGGTAAATCGTAAAATTCGAAATAATTGATAGCTGGTTTCGCTTCGCTCATGTTGTGTATTAAATTAAAAAGCCGCAGATGTACAGATCGACTGGTCAAATCTGCGCATCTGCGGCAATGATATAAATTTGGTTTTACTTACCGAAAGATTTTAGAATATCATTACCAAAAGCAAACACCATTAAACAGATCAGGATTACAAAACCCACAATCTGTGCCTTCTCCAGCACTTTTTCGCTTACAGGCTTACGTTGTACCATCTCGATTAAAAGAAACACTACATGCCCTCCGTCTAAGCCTGGAATAGGTAATAAATTCATAAATGCCAGGGCCATCGAAATCAATCCGGTTAAAGTCCAGAATTTAACCCAGTCGAAAGTACTGCCATAAACTTTTGCAATACCAATCGGACTGCTAATATTACGCGCACTTAATTTACCTGTAATCATTTTACCAATACCTTTTGCATTATCTACAAAAGTACTCCAGGCCATGGTTGCCCCAACTGGTAACGACTCAATAAAACCAAAATCTACATGTGCAGTTTCAGGCATCTTTAAGTTAGGAATAATTCCAATTGTTCCATCTTTACTTACTTTAAGATCGAATGTTACTTCTTTTCCCTTACGCAATGCCTTAATGGTAACGGGTTTTAACTTATTTGTAGAAACCTCTTCTTTAAACTGATCAAAAAAAGTGATCTGTTTTCCATTAACAGATAAAATACTATCGCCTGGTTTAATACCGGCAGCATAAGCAGGATACACAGGTTTCTCGAACTTTCTGCCAAATAACTTATCAAAAAATGATGGCTTATCCACTTTTTCATCAGGTGCGCTTACCTTATCTACACGCTCCATAATATATCGTGGTGAGATAAAATTCTCTTTATCGTTTTTCGATATTTTGTTTAGAATGGTATCTGGAACAGAGATATAAAGGGTTTTATTCTCCCTTAAAATGGTTAATTGTGCCCCATCAAACAGTACTTTGCTCGAAATCGCATCTTCAAAACGGATTAATTTATTGCCATTGATAGCTAAAATTTTATCTCCATTTTTTAAACCGATTTCTTTACCAATAGTACCTACAGAAATACCATCGTTTAGTTTACTGTTAACGGTGTAATTTTGTCCGATGTTGAAGGTTAATATCCAGAAGATAAAAATACCTACAATTACGTTTACGATAATACCACCAAGCATTACAATCAAACGTTGCCAGGCCGGTTTAGAACGGAATTCCCAAGGTTGAGCAGGTTGAGCCATTTGCTCAGTATCCATACTCTCATCAATCATTCCGGCAATTTTTACATAACCGCCAAGTGGCAACCACCCCACCCCATATTCAACATCACCTTTTTTGAAACTAAAAAGTTTGAAACCCCAGGCATCAAAAAATAAATAAAATTTTTCTACTTTAATACCAAATGCTCTGGCCGCCAGGAAATGCCCTAATTCGTGTAATATTACCAATAAAGACAATCCGAGCAACAGCTGCCCCGCCATAATCAATCCGTTCATATTCGCTTATAAAATTTTTATGTTAGATGTTACAATATACTTTTTGTTACTAATTCGCCGGCTAAGATACGGCTATGTTTGTCAGTTTCTAAATAATCACTCAATTGTGGTTTTTCAATAAAACCAATTTCTTCCATACACTGTTCTATAACCTCACTCATCCGCAGGAAACCGATTTTATCTTTCAAAAATGCTTCCACAACAATTTCATTTGCCGCATTTAAAATACAAGGCATATTCCCCCCTTTTCGTAAAGAAGTAAATGCCAGATCCAAATTCCTAAAGGTTTCCATATCTGCTTTCAAGAAGCTAAAGTTTGGATATTCCAAGAAGTTAAAACGTTTAAAATTGTTTTTTAGCCTGTCGGGATAATTTAAAGCATACTGAATGGGCAATTTCATGTCAGGAACCCCCATTTGTGCTTTCATTGAACCATCGTTAAACTGAACAATGGAATGGATGATAGATTGAGGATGAACGATAACATCAATCTGGTCTACATCGAGGCTAAACAGCCATTTTGCCTCAATTACTTCTAAACCTTTATTCATTAAGGAAGCAGAATCAATGGTGATTTTTGCACCCATCACCCAGTTAGGATGTTTTAAGGCCTCCTCTTTTTTTACTGTAGAAAGAAAATCTTTTGTTTTGCCCAAAAATGGCCCGCCGGAAGCCGTGAGGTAAATTTTCTCGATCCGATTTTGCTCTTCCCCTACCAAACACTGGAATATGGCCGAATGCTCTGAATCAACCGGTAAAATTTTAACCTGGTGTTCAGTTGCCAATTGTGTAATCAGTTCGCCTGCAACCACCAAAGTTTCCTTATTGGCTAAAGCGATGTTTTTCCCTGCTTTTATCGCTGCAACAGTTGGTTTTAAACCAACCGATCCCATTAATGCAGTAAGCACTACATCGCTATCAGCATAAGCAGCTACTTCTGATAAGGCCGCTTCTCCGGCCAAAATTTTTATATCAAGGCCAAACAAAGCATCTTTAACTTCGCTGTATTTGCTTTCATCACAGATTACAACAATTGCCGGTTTAAATTCCTTTGCCTGTTGAATGAGTAATGCTGAATTCTTCAGTGCAGATAATACGGCAACTTTAAAAACCGTAGGATGATCCCTAACCACTTCAAGTGCTTGTGTACCTATGCTCCCTGTAGAACCTAATATGGTTATTCTTTTTACAGATTGCTGTATTGTTATATTGTTCAATTGTTTTCTTTCTCTCGTATTAAAAATTTAACTGTTTTAATAGCATTCGATTAAATTTTCAATTTTTCGTTTGTAAATTTTATCAGTTGATGAATTTCTTTCGGCAAAGTTTCCAAAGTTGCAAAAATCTTTGAATACGTTTCCTCATTTACCAACTTTCGAACTCTTGCTTTTTCGTTCCAGTCTAAACATTCCTTAACCGAACCAAATCTATAATAATAAAACTTGATCTTATCTTTCTTATGATAACGACCAAAGCCTTCAGCAATATTAGCTGAAATAGAATCAACAGCATCAACAAACTGTTGCCCGATGGTATACTTTGCAAAGCTATCCCAACCAGATACCAAATCCCATACAAAATTGCTAAGATGAAACGATTTTGTATATGCCGTTATATGATTCAATTGTAAATAATTCTTTTCCATGTGCTGAACCGTTAATTACTAACAACAATTTAGCAATTTTCATCTGCACAATGTTAAACAATCCAACAATATTCTACCGCCATGTTTAAGGCGCCAGTACAACAATTCAACAATGTAGCAATTAAACAATATATTTCTCCAACCCATCTGCCAATTTCCTATCATTACTCAACCGCGGAACCTTATTCTGTCCGCCTAACTTCCCTTCACTTTTCATATAGTTTACAAAGGCATCTTTTTGCAAAGTACGTATAATCAATGGCTGAAGGATGTTTCCCTCAATTAGGTCAAAATAATAAATATTTTTCTTTTGCAAAGCTTCATCAACCTTTTTACTAAAAGCAGCCAGATCTTTTGGCGCTGATGAAAACTCCACAAACCACTCATGGTAAGGCAATTGATCAGCTGCCGGATTAACCTGCGGTGCCACTGTAAATTCTGTAATTTCTACCTGCTCTTCATTTGCTACCGTTAAAATTGCTTGTTCTACCTCTTCTCCTATTACATGTTCGCCAAAAGCAGAAATGAAATGTTTAATCCGCCCTGTAACTACAATTTTATATGGATTTTTCGAAACAAATTTCACAGTATCGCCAATACTGTAACCCCATAAGCCTGCATTGGTATTTAAAATCAATGCATAGTTGATATCAAGCTCAACCTCGCCAAGTGATAACCGTGTTGGATGATCATTGTAATATTGATCAGCGGGGACAAATTCGTAAAAAATTCCCGCATCAGCCAATAATAGTAAGCCTTTATCTTTTTGCGAATCCTGATAGGCAATAAACCCTTCTGAAGCCGGATAGGTTTCAATGGCATCAATTTTTTTCCCGATGCTCTGTTCAATTTTTGCGCGATAAGGTTCGAAATTTACCCCTCCATAAATAAACAGGCTAAAATTCCTGAAAATTTCAGCGATTTTCTTTCCTCCTGATTTCTCTGAAAGTTTATCGAAATACATTTGTACCCAAGGTGGAATACCAGAAATCAAGGTCATGTTTTCATTGATCGTCTCCTCCACAATGGCATCCACTTTCTGCTCCCAATCTTCGATGATATTGGTTTCGTAAGAAGGTAGGCGGTTTTTTTGCAAATAAGCTGGCACGTGGTGGGCTACAATCCCTGATAAGCGCCCCACATTGATCCCATTTTTCACACTCAAAACCGGACTTCCTTGCAGAAAGATCATCTTTCCATTAACGAAACCGGCCTTACCTGTTTCATTAATATAAGTTAAAATGGCATTCCGTGCAGCTTTAATGTGCTCAGGCATCGACTCTTTAGAAAGCGGGATGTATTTTACGCCCGAAGTGGTGCCTGATGTTTTGGCGAAATAAAGCGGTTTTCCTTTCCAAAGCACATCAGCTTCGCCTGCCACCACACGATCTACATAAGGTTTTAAACCTTCATAATCCTGAACAGGAACATGCTTTTTAAAATCTGTATAGTTTTTGATCTCAGAGAAATGATGGTCTTTACCAAAAACAGTATATTTAGCTTCATCAACAAGCTTTTTCAGCATGTTATTTTGAGCATTTACGGCATTATACTTCCATTTGTTGATTTGCCAAACTGCAAATGCCGCAAAGGGTTTACTTAACGCTGCTTTAAGCCCCCAACCCCCTGAAGGGGACTTTTCCCTTCTACCGTTCTTTTCTTTTTCCATAAATTTTAATCTGATTTTTAACTCCCCTTCAGGGCTGGGGTTAGACTATATTATGTAAAATATCCGGATGTTTGTCGCCTTTATATTCGCTCGAAATTTTACGGTATGCAACCGTTAAAGCTACACTGGAAAGCGGAACGATAATAAATGAACTTAAAATATTGACAATGAAAGCGATTAAGGGCCATTGCAGATAGTTTAACAACAGATAAATTAAATATCCTCCACCTAAAACAACCAATAACAATAAGATCTTGGTGAAATTTCCTTTAGTTGTAGCCAAGCTTAACTTTATAGAATCGAATGGTGTTGCTCCTTTATCAATAATAAAAAATGGGAAGAAAGAAATTCTTAACCAGGTAATGAAAATAGCAATAATACCTACTGATATGGCTACATTTTTAACAATCGAGACATTGATCCCAGTATAAATAAAAGGAAAGGCAACTAAGATCACTACCAGGTAAACACCTAAAATGCAGCCAACGAAATATAGCGTAGCAACCAAAAACCTGATGATCTGCTGCCTGGTTGGTAGGGTATCCACAATTTTAACATCACTTTCTTCATCGTCCATTAAATGGAAAATATACTTAAACAGTGAAAGATTAATGGTAAAATAGAGTAAAACGAAAATAATCACCATGATAATGCTTAAAGCCTTGCTAACGTCTTTAATAAAAAAGGCCATCAAACTTGATGCGCTAGCGGTGATAAACATTAAAAAACATAATGTAGCAATCGAGAAATAATGTTTCTTAGTAATGCCCCATGCTTTTTGCATTACATCGTTAACGGCGAACGTACTTTCTTTTAGATAATTGATCATTGTTGTTTGAATACCACACGTTTAAATAAATCCTGTATAAATCCTAAACCATAAGCGGTTAATTGGATAAACGAAGATATAATGCTCAAAAATGCAACTTTTAAAGATTTATTTACTGACCAGGAGTGAAAAAATATCAACATAAAGTAAATCAATAAGAAGAAGTTACAAACATACGCCAATGGCGGATAGATAAAGTTACATAAAATCGTGAAACCAAATCCTAAAGTAAATAAGGCAGGAAAAAAGTGAACCGGCTTTAATTCTTTCGGGAAATGTTTATAAATATTGATTCTTGCCCTACCGAAAAAGTGTAATTGTTTATAAAACTGGCTGAAACTCGTTCTGCGTTTATGGTAAACCTTTGCATCTGGGATCAAGCCGATTTTGAAACCATTTTCATGGATACGGATGCTGTATTCAATATCCTCTCCCAAACGGGTTAAAATAAAGCCCCCTACCTTTTCCCAGGCCTGACGGGAAACGCCCATATTAAAACTACGTGGATGAAACTGCCCTACATGTTGCTTATTACCACGAATACCACCGGTGGTGAATGGCGATGTCATGGCGTAACTGATTGCTTTTTGCACCGGCGTGAAACTATCATGCGCCGCATCCGGACCTCCATAGGCATCCAAATGATGTTCATAAAGGTAATTTCTAACAATTTCGAGATAATCGGCCGGAACCAGGATATCGGAATCAAAAATGATAAAATAATCTCCCTTAGCCCTTTCAAAACCAAAATTACGGGCAAACCCTTGTCCCGCATTCTCCTTGAAATAATATTTAATATCCAGTTTATCGGCATAAGAAGCCACAATTGCCTTTGCATCGTTTTTCGAACCATCTTCAATAACCAAAACTTCAAACTGTAAATAAGTCTGTTTAGTTAAGGTATGTAAAAGCTCGTCAATTTCCTGAGGACGATTGTAAAGGGGGATTATGATGGAGAAAAACATGTCTTGAAGCTGAAAGCTGAAAGACTAAAGATAAAAGCGCTTTAAGCTTTAAGCTTTAGTCTCCGAACTTATTTAAGTTCTTTTTCTATTAAATATTGATTTCTTTCTGGTGCATTTCGAGTAACCAATTCGGCTACAAAACCAGTTAAAAACATTTGAGATCCAACAATTATTGCAACCAAGGCAATATAAAATAAAGGTTGATCGGTAATTTCTCTTTTATAAGGAATTTCTGCTGCTATATGATAAAGCTTCACTCCTATCATCCAAAGAGCCATAAATGTTCCTAGTAAGAAACTCAACACGCCTAATGAACCAAAAAAGTGCATCGGGCGTTTGCCGAATTTACCCACAAAGAAAATAGAAAGTAAATCTAAAAAGCCATTGATAAACCTGCTGAAACCAAATTTTGTCGTGCCATATTTACGTGCACGATGCTCTACCACCTGCTCGGCTATTTTACTAAATCCAGCCCATTTAGCAATTACCGGGATATAACGGTGCATTTCGCCATAAACTTCAATTGTCTTAATAACATCGCTCCGGTAAGCTTTCAGGCCACAGTTAAAATCGTTCAGTTCTATACCGCTCATTTTGCGGGTAGCTGCGTTAAAGAGTTTAGTAGGTATCGTTTTTGTAATCGGATCGTAACGTTTCTTTTTCCAGCCTGATATAATATCGAGTTTTTCTTCTTTAATTCGACGGTATAATTCAGGAATTTCATCCGGACTATCCTGTAAATCGGCATCCATCGTAATCACAACATTGCCTTTCGTGGCTTCGAAACCAACGTTTAATGCCGCAGATTTACCATAGTTACGTCTAAATTTAATGCCTTTTATAGCAAGATTCTGAGATCTTAATTCTTCAATCACCTCCCAGGATCTATCAGTACTACCATCATCAACCAAAATAATTTCATAGCTGAAATTATTGTCGATCATCACTTTATCAATCCAGGCCGTTAATTCTGGCAAAGATTCATCTTCATTAAATAAGGGTACTACAACTGATATATCCATTTTTTAAGCATAAACCCCACAGGTTTTAAAAACCGGCGAGGTTTGTTTAAATTAAAACGTGCAAATTTCATCAAATTAAATGATAGAACCTGCACGTTCAAAATTTTTGATTTTATATTATAATTTTATGTCTTTGGCTCTTACTTTCACAATTTTTCCTTGATTGGAAAAAACTAAAACACCATCGTTCTTAGCTTTGTAAGTAACCAGCTTTTTGAAAGCTAAGCTAAGACCTAAACGTATCTTTTCTCTTAATTCGACATTATCCTTATTTTCCATTTGGCAAGAAGTTAAATTTTGACCAAGTATTTTGTTCAAAGATAGTTATTTCATTTTTTAAATTGCCTTCGGCAATAAATTGTAAATCGCTATACTCCCAATATCGTCCTTTAGATTTGTTTTGATATTTTATTTAAAGATACCAAGTACTTACTTTGCTTAAATTATAAATCAGATTACCTAAAACGGTAGCGGCACATTAAAATTCGTCAAGGTTTTTATGCCTATGAAATGATTCAATCCGTTACCGTTTTTTCCCTTAGTGCTTTAGATTTGTTTTGATATTTTATTTAAAGATACCAAGTACTTACTTTGCTTAAATTATAAATCAGATTACCTAAAACGGTAGCGGCACATTAAAATTCGTCAAGGTTTTTATGCCTATGAAATGATTCAATCCGTTACCGTTTTTTCCCTTAGTGACCAGATAACAATTAGGGTAATACCCATTATTAAGGACTAGGATCGATGGGGTAAAACTTAGGTAACCATTACAAACATAAAAAATAGCAGGATGATTGCCACTACAAAATTTTTTATCGGTATTGATATTTCCAAACCGCACTTCGATGTTGCATTAATGGCCGTTGTGAACCATGTAAAACAGGAAATAGCCACCGCACGGTTTGATAACACCGCTCCAGGTATAAAGCTATTTGAGAAGTGGTTGAAATCTCAGAAAACCACATTCAATGGGGACTCCCTGGTTGTCATGGAAAATACGGGGATCTATCATCGTTTAATATGGACTTTCTGCAGCAACAGAAATCTGCCCATCCATATTGGCAATGCCGCCCATATCAAATGGAGTTTTGGGATAGCAAGGGGCAAAAATGATAAAATAGACAGTATCCGTTTATGCAACTATGCCTTTAAGGAAGCGGATGACCTAAAGGCTACAGCTGCCCTGGATCCCGAACTGATGCTCCTGAAAGATCTGATATCAGCGAGGACAAAGCTGCTCAAACAAAGGTCCGGCATTAGCGTTTCGGTAAAAGAACTTGGCAATGTCAATGGTAAAGAACATCAGAAACTGATTGAAAAAGCACTTAAAAATGCAATTGAGGGTATCGCAAAGTCAATCAGGAACCTCGAAGATCAGATCAAAAAAATTATCACAGGAAACCAGGGTTTCAAGCAGAACTACAAACTATTGCTCAGTATCCCTGGGATAGGACATGTTACCGCAGTATACCTGATTGGCTGCACTGGAAATTTTGCAGGGCGCCCCAGCGGAAAAGAACTGGCCTGTTATGCAGGGGTTGTACCATTTGAACACAGCAGTGGTATAAGTATCAAAGGTAAAACAAGAGTACACCGGATGGCCAATAAAGAGCTTAAAAGATTGCTGCATATGTGTGCATTATCTTTGATTCAACATAATCAGGAATTCAAAACATATTACAATAGAAAAAAGGATGAAGGGAAGCACAGCATGAGCATAATTAATGCCGTTAGAAACAAGATAGCATTAAGAGTTGCTGCTGTTATAAAAAATCAAGCCAGCTATAAAAATAACTATAAAATAGCTGCTTAAAATTTGTTTTTATCATAACAATCATTTCGAGCGGAGTGCAACGAAGTCGAGAAATCTAATTCAATGGATCTCTCCATTCCGCTACGCTTCAGTCGAGATGACGACTTTTCTTTCTGAATCAGTCTAAGATAAGCGGGATATAATGTATTCGAGATCGAGAAAAACAAACAAACGTGCAACCTTACCAAACTAAATGATAAAACCTGCACGTTCAAAATTTTATAAAAGAAATTAAACTTCTTGAGGAAACGAGTCGAATCTTACAGGTTCCTTTTTCTTTAAAATCGCTGAAAGGATTAGAGACAGAACGCCATATAATGCAAGTGAAACTCCAAAACTGGTAAATATATTTTTGAAAGTCGGCTCAAGTTTCTCCTGCATATTGCCAGCTTTAGCGATAGCTTCGTCAATTTGTTCGCTAGCCATTCCAAATTTCTCCATCATCGCCCTTTGTGCTGTTTCGATGGCAGCTGCAGCCTTCGCCGGAAGATCAGGATCAATAATTTTCATCAATACTACATTGTAAAGTGTCGCAGTAAATGCAAGGATTAATGAAACAATTAAAAAAGCTTTAAAAGCTTCTCCAAATGTCCAAAAACCACCAATTTCTTTACGAATGTTAATCCCTACCGCTACCAACAAGGCAATAAATAAAACAAATATTGCTATCTGCGCCACAAAGCTAGTGTAAATTAATACAGGATCAATAAAGTATAGGGTTAATGATAAAATGATTGAAACCGCAGCCAGCATTAATCCATTTTTTAAAGCCAGTTTGGAAATAAGAGCACTCTTGTCCATTTTTTTTAAATTTTAGTTAATTATTAATTGTTGTAATTAATACATAAGTAGCAGAATCGAACGATTTGTTACTGCTAAATTGAATTATTTCTTTCGTGGTTTCTGCACTTCCTTCAACATCAAGGAAAAAAGCCATAAACGGCACAAACAATTCCTGCATTTCTTCGCTGATATTTAATTTTTCAGCCGTTTTACATATCTCTTCTACACTGCTCTCTGCCAATTGCTGGTTGCTGATCAGTTCCTCGTAAATCTCAAATTCATCCTGAAACTCATCATCTTCTACCAATAAAAATTCTTTTAAGAAATCTCCCAATTCAGGATCGAGGTCTTCATCTTTACATTCTTTAATGTAAAGCAACAAGTTTAACAGTTCAGTCCCCCTATCGATGGTTTCCTCTTCAATATTTGCCCATTCTTCACTTTCCAAATAATCGTCTTCCAATTTCTGCACATCACTGCTAAAGAAATTCACCATCAATAAATCGAAAAATACTTCACGTAATTCTTCAAATTTCGGATGAGAATCGAAAACCGCATCAAAAGCCTCTGCTTTATCTAAAAAGTTAACATCAAGTTCAAAAGCAGCCATTAATTCCGTTTCAAAACCTTCTACATTAATAGCCGAAACCTCAGCATACTTGTTAATGGCTGCACTCAGTGCTTTTTTTACTCTATTATCCATAGGATTAAGATTTTTAAGATTGCAGGTACAGGATCATTTGCTTTAAACAGCAAGTTTATTACTTCCTGTTTATGTATTTTAATCCATCAGCCTGTTTTATTGTATAATACTATTTTCGAATTCTATTTTTTTTGTTTGGCGCAAAAACCTTCCACATTCTACCTTTTAATTATGCTCTGGCAAGAAAACCTTATACCTTCCGCCCTTTAGCTTTCTACCTCAGAGAGTATTGATTATTATTATAAACCAAATTAACCTTACCAGTAAGTTCGGTACCCAGCAATGGGCTATTTGCCGATTTTGAATGGTTGCTTGCCGAATTATACAACCACTTTTCTGCGGTGTTAAAAACCGTAAAGTTGGCTTTGGCACCTTCTTCAATTACCGGAAGAGTTAAATTTAACAATTTACGTGGATTAATGGCCAATTTCTCTACGATTAAAGCAATATCCAGTCCTGCCTTTAATAATAACGACAGTACGGTTTGCAAAGCAATAATTCCATAATGGGCAATTTCGAACTCTACATTTTTAAATTCGATTTCCTCTGGACGGTGCTGGGAAGTAATGGCATCAATGGTTCCATCTTTTAAACCAGCAATTAATGCTTTAACATCAGCTTTTCCACGTAATGGTGGCTTAACCTTATAATTACTATCAAAATCGCTTAAAAGTTCCTCTGTAAATACCAGGTGATGAGCAGTTACATCGCATGAAACCTGAACACCATCCTTCTTTGCCTTACGGATCAAAGCCACAGCCCCTGCTGTTGAAATATTGCTGATGTGGATTTTGGTTTCGTTGTAAGAAGCCAGGAAGATATCGCGTGCGATATGCATTTCTTCTGCCAATGCCGGCAAACCTTTCATACCCAAAAGCACAGAATTTTTGCTCTCGTTAATCTGCGATTTACCTGCGATCGATTTATTTTCGGGATAAACCATTAACAGCGCATTAAAACCATTGGCATATTGTAAAGCACGGCTCATAAAACCATCATCCTGCAAAGCTTTATCTCCATCAGAGAAGGCAACTGCACCGGCTTGTTGCATATCAAACAATTCGGCAAGTTCTTTTGCTTCACGGTTCTGACTAATGGCCCCTACCGGCAAAACATCAACCAGGTTATTTTTCGCCCTGTTAATAATGTATTCTACCTGAGATTTTGACTGCACCACCGGATTGGTTTGTGGCAAAAGAGCCAGACCTGTAAATCCGCCTGCCTTTGCCGTTTCGGTAAGCGTTTGGATATCTTCCTTGGTTTCGAAACCCGGATCGCCGGCTACGCAGTTTAAATCGAAAAAACCAGGCGTTAAGAAAGCGCCCTGGGCATCAAAAATAGCTTCGTTTTTATCGGCAGTTAATTTACCTATGTTTTTAATTGTACCATCTTCAACCCGAACATCGCATTGTTGGTTGTTAAATTTACTCTGCGGATCGGCAATGGTTACATTTTTAACCAGGAGATTCATATTATTCTTTTTGTGTTGTTAAAAAATCGGATGAGCAAAATTTCTGCTGCAATAAAAATCAGCGACAAAATTAGACAAAGTTTCCATAATGTTTGTCCGATTTTATTGTCGCCAGCAATTAATTTAACGGCATCTTTATCCGTGTCGAATATTTTCAGGTTGCTTTTATCTGCCAATTGCTCTAGTTCTGCTTTGCTTAAATAATGCATGTCAGATTCTGTTCTCCCACTATTGAAACTATAAACAGCGAGTAAAGAATCGGCAAGATTTAAGTTGTAAAAACCTGCATTTTTAATCTGGTCGGCAATATAAATCAATGTTTTTCCATCTGCCTGGCGGATTTCAGGAATGGCTTCGAAATGGTCGGCGGTAATTTTTAAAGTCTGGTTTTTACCTAAAGTAATCTTTTTACTGGCCAGCGCATTATCATTGCCCAGATTGTAATACAATGGAGTTTCATTTCCGCCGCTCAGTGCCAACCGGTAAAGTAATGGAACAAAAACCGGATGACGGGCCAAATTACCATCATTTGTATTTAAACCGGAAGCAGATAAATACACCTGGCCATTACCTACACCATATTTAGAGAAAAAAGATTTCCTGCCAGGCAAAGACATGATTTCTTCTTTATTGGAGCTATTTTTTTCTATAAAGGAATAATAACGAGAAACTGAGGGAAGATCTAAATTTTTAGGGATTTCCTCAAAAACAGTTTTAAAAATCGGATTTTGAAGGTCAATTTGGTCGACTTTTGTAGCGGTGATATTGAGCGACTGAACTGTTGGAAGCGATAATGCACTTAAAAATGAGTTGTATACCTGGATATCGGCATCGAGATCAGGAAAAAGCACTACTGTGCCACCTGCACTAAGATATGTTTTAAGTTGTTGCGCCAATCCGGTTGAAGGGCTTTTCAATCCATTTAATACAATCAAGCCATAATTAGCGAAATTACTATAATTTACATTGCTTTCGGCATTTTCAGCAAGCTTGTAGTAGCTATCGGCAGCAAAGAGCGCTTTGATATAATTCCCTGCATTAGCGCCGTTAATACTTAAAACCGGAAAACTTTCATCCACTTTAAAACTGAAAGATAACGTATCATCAAAGGTTACCGGAAAATCTTTAATGGTAACCATCCCTTTTTGCCAGCCTGCTGCCAGTCCGGAAAAATTTAAGGTATCCTTAACTGTTTTTCCTCCTGGAATGGTTACAGCGCCTAATCCTTTTTGCTTGTTGTTGATACTGAGTTTTAATGGGACATTTTTGGCTTCTTCTCCGGAATAATTCTTTAATTGTACCACTAAACGCTCATTTGCGCCAGGCTGATGATTTGGCGAAAGTACCCAAACGCTATCAACCGCTACATTAGGTAGGGTATTGGCGTTGAGTTTCAAAAATGAATATTGAATATCGGCCCTTGTTTCGAGTTTATTGGTAGCGGAGATATTTTTTTGAAAATCAGAAATCAAGAAGCTATACCTGTTTCCTGCACCGGTTAAAACATTGGCCTGTCTGTTCAAAATCTGTTGGAGATTACGGTTTGCAGCCGAGATTTTTACATCATCCAATGCTTTCAAAAATGCCTCTTCGTTTAATAATCGCTGGTGCTTCCCTTCGAAATCGTTTGTTAAAAGCTGAAAACGGTCGTTAATACCGAAACCTTTTACCAATTCTTTTGCCCTACGCTTGGCTTCATCGAGCAGACTACCATCTTTATTAATGGCTTCCATACTGTAAGAATTATCGATATAAATGCTTACAACATTATTTAAAGCAGTAGTTTTTTGGTCGTGCGCCGGAATGTAGGGTTGAGCAAATGCCAAGACCAAAAAAATAATCGCTAAGATTCGAGAAAAGAGAATGAGCAGGTTTTTAAGCTTTTCCTTTGATGAATTTTGTTGTTCTACTTCTTTTAAAAGCTGAACATTAGAGAAATAGATTTTTTTAAATTTTCTGAAATTGAATAAATGAATGATAACCGGAATGGCAACCGATATGAGTGCAAAAAGAAAGCCCGGATAAAGGAAATTCATTAAAAACCAAAGATAGAAAAATTATGGAATTGGGGATAATATTCCTTATTTATTATTATCAATGTTACTTTTTAATAACAGGTTTTACATTATCCCAAAATTTATATAATGATTCATTATCGATCAACATTTGATACAATCTTTCGCTCGGAGTTTTTGATAGCCACAGTTTAAGTTGTAGTTCTTTAATTTCGTCTGAAGTATCTTTCATTTCTTTAAAAAAGATTAAATGTTGCAAGCTTAAGTTCTTTAACCCATTTATTAATGTATTCCCAATCTAAAGTATCTAATTCAGCAAGATTTTTTATATCTTGAATTTGGATAGCAGATTGCAGAACTTGAATCCAGATTAATTTAGATATCAATAAATCCTCAACCGTAACCAAATATACTGATTTCCCTAGGTATTCCATCTCAACCCTTCTATTAAATTCTTCTTGTCTGAAATTCTCGTTTTTTAAAATCACAAAATCAGCCTTATATCCTGATTCATGATCAATTATATTAAATAAACTTTGTTGTTTAACTGCATTACCGAATTAATATTACAATAATAGCCATCCTTAAAATTTGCGACAAAACCATCGATATCCTCCTGTTGAAGATGAATAATAAAATCAAAATCGCGCGTAGCTCTTGGCACTATATATACTCCCATCGCAATACTTCCTGAAAGCATGTAAAAATTAATCAATAACTAAACCCCGGAAATTCGATATTTACAATTTTCCAACTGCCATTATATAACGCGAAATACAGCTTAAAAGGTCCGCTTACAATTTTGGATTGTTTTTGAAGAACATCCCGATAACCGGCAACACCTTCAACAAAGCCCATCCCTTTGCCACCATCAAACAATTCGAAGTTGACATCAATAATATCGTAACGCCCGCCAACATACTCATCAGATTGTCCGAAAACACCTTTTAACCTCCCAATAATGACATCTTTGCCGATAATTTTATTACCTGGAAGCATAAAAAAATCATTTAATTCGTCGGTAATCGCCTTCGATTGTTTAAACCATGCAATTATAAATCTGATGGCACTATTTACAATATCGGCTTGATGGTTAAATGTGGAATTGTTCTGCATGGTATCTTACATTAAATGAGGTGTGTCATAAATAAATCTAAATCTGTCACATTGAGCCTGTCGAAATGCTTAAGTATGTCCTTCAACAGGCTCAGGATGACAATTCCATATTAATGATACCACTTCAAAAACTTGGCGAAGTTAACTATTCTTTAGCCTTTCTCTAATGTCGGCAAGAGAATAATCGATCAATAAGCTTCCATCCCTGAAAACTTCCTTCAATTCGCCTTGTGCTTCTTCTTCCCAGCTGCATTGATCTTTGAGTTCATATTCTCCACTCGCATTTTTAAAAATCTGCAATAAACCTTTAGCCGATTTTTTGGTTCCATCGTCGGTAATGGGATCTTTAAATATCTCACGGCCAACGCCATCTACCTCGCCATAAGTGGCTTTCATGGCAAAACCAAAAGTATCTCGTGTATTGTATTGATAGGTGAAAGACCCAATACCAAAAACCACGTTGGTTGAGGCAAAGCCTTTCGCTTTTAAACGTTCGCAGATTTGTACAGCCCTTTCGGTAGTGATGCTATCGCCATAAATGGCACCAATTTGCGGAACCAGCTCTTTAAATCCTTTATCGTTGGTTTTTCCACCGAAAACATCCCAAAGCAGTTCGATCACACCTTTTTTCTCATTTTCGTTTTTGCCATTAGGATTTCCACAGATAATATCAACCGGATCTCCAGAATCTGGCCTGATTACTACTTTTCCCTCCCTGGCGATGATATCATCTTTTAAAACAGGCAGGTATTCAGTCAATACTTTCCATAAATCCCAGGTATCGGAAACAATGGATACAATTCCTTTTGGATAAACTTCGAGAATCAACCTTTTAAATGTTTCGAGTTCTCCGGTATTGGTTCCCATACACATTACCGAATGTTCTGTAGCGGCTACGGAGCCACCGATCAGCTCTTTATCTGAATCTGCGTTATAATATTCTTCTAAAAAATCGATGGCTGGAATGGTATCAGTTCCGGTGAAACTCAATAAATGTCCAGCTGCCGAAGTTACTGCAGCTTCTATCCCACCCATACCGCGCATAGAGAAATCATGTCCTTGCCAGTCTACAAATTCTGGTACCGATGAGGTTTCTGCTGCATAATGATCCAGAATGGTGCGGTATTGTTTTGCAATAGTAGCCGAATTACATGGTAACCAAACTACTGCAGAAAGCAATGTTTCGAAATAATTGGTCAGCCAGAAAAACTCGGGTTTGGTATTGTACATGGTGAACATCGGCACGCGCAAAGGAACTTCAGCCCCTTCAGGAAGCGATTTAAAAACCATAGGGATATAACCCAGATCGTGCAAATCGGCAATGTGCTGTGTTCCTACCAGATTTTCGCCCAGGTAATTATTGATCCTGCGTGCATATTTCTTTAAAATTTCTTCTTTTGGTTGTTTAAAGAAATTCTGGTTAAAATCTTCAATAATGTATTTTTTGATAAAATACTGTAAGCCAAAAAGTACCACGCGATTTACGTTTTCTAACCTGCTTTTTCTAGGCGTCCAGTTAGAATAAACTAATGTGGTATTTTCAGGGTATTGCCTGCGGTGGTCAACTTTATAACCGTCTGTTAATAATAATGGATTCATGGTTTTGATGTATTTAACTTTTATTGATTTCTTCCTTTTTCTTGGGGATAGAGGCTTTTTAAGGTATCGCTCTGCCAAAATGCTTTGGTTTCGATATCCAAACAGGTTAATTTTCCGGTAAATGCAGCACCGGTATCGATATTCCAAACATTGCAGCCCTGCATGGGCACATTAACATTGTAATAGAGCGTTGGCGTATGGCCGATGTAGATTTCGTGATAGAGCAATAAACGTTTCGGATAAATTTCCGAATCTTTTTTAATCCGATTATCCATGGTCAGGGCCATTTCCCAAAGCGTTCTGTCCCAGGAATAATTGGAAGAGTAACGTTCTTTTTCAGGCCCATGCATGGAAGAAAAACCGGCATGGATAAAGAGATTGTTCTGCCCGTCCACATAATAATCGCGCATCCGTTCAAAAAAGTTCAGATGTTCCCGTCTGGTCGCACCAGATAAATCTTGATAACTCTCCATGGTTAATTTACCGCCGTGGACAAACCAAACATCATCTATAATACCTTTATCAAGCCAATCTATGCACCAGGCATCGTGATTACCTTTGATAAAAATGCATTGATGGCTTTCTTCCAACAACATCAGGTAATCAATCACCTGGGCCGACTCACTCCATCCGTCAACGTAATCACCAAGAAAAATGAGCTTATCTTCGGTTGATACTTCTGCACGCTCGAATAGCTGGATCAGGCCTTTTAATCCGCCGTGTATATCGCCAATTACTAATGTTCTGCCCATGTTAAAATTCTATATATTCAGCAGGCACAACATCTGTAAGCCACACGTTGTTGGCCGATAAGTAAAATTTATATCCTTCCCTGTGCATCGCCCCGCTGTTAACGATTAGGATAACCGGTTTTCCTCTCCTGCCACCCACTTTATTAGCGGTTTCTTTATCGGCGCTTAAGTGCACATGCTGTCTGCTCAATTTTTGCAGTCCCTGCGCTTTAATATCTGGCAGGAACTTTTCAACCGTACCATGATACAGGTATTCCAAAGGTTCGGTTTCATTTAAGTTTAATTCAACAGCAATGGAGTGCCCCTGGTTTGCCCTGATCCTGGTTTTATCTTCGTTAAAGGAAAATCTTTTTTTGTCGTTATTTTCAACAACGTATTGAAGTAGCTCTAAATCTAATGTTAGATTATAAAGGTCGAATTTGGCAATCAGCTCGTTCACATCTGCCCAACCATTTTCATCAAGCTTTAGCTTTATGGTTTCCGGCGAATGCCTCAAAATATAGCTCAGCAATTTGCTTATGCCTTTTGTTATTTTAGTGTCCATGAGCGTATTCATTTTTGATTTTCAATTTTTTGTTCAGTGCTTCATCTTTAAACACGAAAGGTTTTTCTGCAGGTACAGTTAAATTTTCCAGTTGTCTGTTTTGAACAAATTCATATTGTTCTTTTACAAACTGACTGATATCTTCAATTAACAAAATATCATCTTTTGCAAAAGACCTGATAAAATTATCCCTTAATCCGATCTGTATGGCTCTTCTTTCCTGTTTTACACCATAAGCGTCGTGGTCCGGATCCCATTGCAACCTGATATTTGAATTTTCCAGTTCATTTCTCCATTCGTCGTGAGAAATACCTTCTGTTTGATCGAAAGAAGTATAAACCGCATGTTGAAGATACTTATGAAAGGCTGTAATTTTGAGGTAGATCGCCAGCGTAACTTCCTGACCTTCTTTAGTTCCCCAACCACTTCGGTACATCATCCATAAAAAGTTAGGTTTTATCCAGGTCATCCTATTTAAACTGAACTCACCTCCGAAAAATTGATTTTTGACTGCAAACTCACCGATTTCTTTTCGATAAGCCTGATAAACTATTATTCTCTCATCGTCATACTGGGCCATGATATGGCATCCTGATTTTGGCCATTCTAATAGTTGTTCATTATATTTTTTTACTATTATTTTCATTTTGTAATACTGTTAATCACTCATATCACTAGTTAATGCGATTGAGTTTTTCTTCATAGAGCATGTAATTTTCATCATCGAAACAAACAAAGATTACCTTTTCTATTTTTTCTTTTCCAGCGAAATTATTTACCGTTGTAATGGCAATATCTGCTGCCTTATCTTTAGGGAAATGATAAATCCCGGTACTGATATTTGGGAAAGCAATAATTTTAACCTCATTTTCAACCGCTAAGGCTAAACTGTTACGGTAGCAATCTGCAAGCAAAGCCTTATTTTTTTCACTTTCTCCGTTCCAAACCGGCCCAACCGTATGGATCACATATTTTGCAGGTAAGTTGCCTGCCGTAGTGATTACTGCATTTCCCGTCTTGCATTTTCCTTGTTTATTCCTGATGGCTACACAAGCCTCTAAAATTGCTTTACCACCTGTTCTGTGAATGGCACCATCAACTCCACCGCCACCTAATAAGGAACTGTTTGCTGCATTAACAATGGCATCGGCTTTAATTGTTGTTATATCGGCTTTGATTAGTTCCAAAATCATTTTTTGAATTTTTATTTATAAACTGTTCCAACACAAATTTTCTTAAAAACATTCTCATTTCGAGCGTAGTGCAACGCAGTCAAGAACCACCATGTGCTCAGCGAAGCTAAATCTATCTAAATAGATCTCTACATTCCGCTGCGCTTCAGTCGAGATGACGGTCGATTAAAAACATTTCATCATTAATTTTTATTAGTTGATATCTTATCCCTAACTTCCATCAATGCGAACCCTAATAGGTTTAACCCCTTCCAATGCTTTGGTATTTTTGCATCTACATGATCTTCTGCCAAACAGATCCCCCAAATTCCATCAACCGGACTGGCCTCTACCAGTATTTTACTTTTGGTTTGCAAAAGGAACGATTTCAATGCCTCATTTTGAGAAAACTTAAGCAAATTTCCCTGTTTTACTATATCATATTTATGAGCATCCCACTTTGCACCATCAAAGTTTTTAATCTGTCGCCCTAGGTCTTTTACATCATTCGGCGAATTTTTTGTTAATATTTTTTCAAAAATTTCCTGATCACTAAACAACAGCGCTTTTTGTGCCATCATGTAATGCTCTGCTGTTTGATAGGTGATATCATTTTCAACAAATGGAGATGACCACCACTGGCTCATGCAGGTTTTAATAATAGATCCATCTTTACTTCTCTGATGCCCCCAGAACAATAAAAAGTCAACTTCTTTTTCATCTACCGTTTTGAGTAACCAATTTATATCATACATCATAACCAATTGTTCTTAAAATCAATTTCTATTTACTTTCTACCAACTTTTTAAGCTTTGCAATTACAGCAGCGCTAAGCTCATCGAAAGTATCGTACTGGTCAATGCTTTTTCTTTTACAAACAATATCAATATTGCCTTTTCTCCAAAATCCTTCCTCACAACAAACCATTAACTTACCAGAATCAGCAAATAACCCCAGTTCCATCATTGAAATGGGTGACTTAGAATTACTTTCCAAGAACAACAAGATCACATCTGCGTTCTCCATCGTATCCAGTTCCCAGTTAACCTGCTCGCTAAACTGCACGTTGTCGATCGACTGCGTCCAGCTTTGATCCCAGGATTTTCTTCGTGGATTGAAAACGACTACACCATCTAAAGTTTCTTCTTTATTTGCCTGATCGATAATTTTTTGTTGCCAATCGATCGAATTTCCCATATCAATGGTTCCGGCCAAAAACACCGAAACATCGGATGGAGTAATAATCTGTGGAGGAAGTATCGTTCTCATATTATTTTATAAAATGTCCATTAATTTTATCTGCGTTACGCCGGCATGATCAACTTCTTTAATGGAATCGGTAGTAAAAATCTGTTCGAAATATTTGCCTAATTCATCAAAGCCTTTGCTAAATATGCCATGGCTAATCGCTAAATAAAGTTTCCCTGCATTTTTAGCCTTTAATGCCTCGGCCAGACCGATAAATGTACCACCACCATCACAGATATCATCTACGATTAAACAATCGGCATCACCCAGATCATCGCTGTATACTTTAAACCCTGAAAGTTTCCCTGTTTTTACATCACGGCTTTTTGAGCACTCTACCACTTCAGCACCTCCTAAAAACTCAGAAACTTTATAAATTTTCTTTAAAGCCCCACCATCAGGAGAAATGAGTTTTACATCGTTTCCAATTTTCTCGATAACCTGTTTTATAAATTCGTGATTAGAAATGGCAACACAGTTATTGAGCAATGCCGGGGTTACTTCGCTATGTGGATCGAAAATGGTTACACTTTCCAAAGTCATTGCATTGATGATATCGGCATAAATTTTTACAGATAAAGGTTCGCCTGGAATCATCACCCTATCCTGCCTTGCTGCTGGAAAATATGGAATAAAAAGATTAATTTCCTTCACACCCATTCTTTTCAAAGCATCAACGGTAATGCAGATCATGCCTAAATCATTAAAAGAATTTATTCGGTGTGTAATGGTAACCGGAAGACTGACATCAAAATGATTTGAAATTTTAATGTGTGGTTCGCCCCCTGCGAATAAGAAAGATTTGTATTCGATTAAGTTATTTTCGCCTAGCGGAGTAAAACTTGGATTTAGATTCAACATATATTTGCGTATTATTTACACAAATATAAAAATGATTTTTAAAATGCAAAGAATAATTTGCGTTTATTTTACGCAAACCTAATATCAAACTGGAAATTTTCCTTTAAAAGCTGATTGTATTTAGCTTTGTCAAAGGTAAAAAGTTTGCCTGGCCGCCCGCTGGAGCCTATTTTAATAACTTTATCAGTTTCTGTAACAATTCCAAAACTTAATATCTTTTTTCTGAAATTTCTTCTATCAATATCCCTTTCCAAAATGGAACAGTATAAATTTTCGAGATCGGAGAAGAGGAATTCCTGATCCAAAAGGTCAAATCCGATGGGCTGATAAGTGAGTTTGCTTTTTAACCGCAGACGTGCAAAGTTAACCATTTCATTATGGTCGTACCCTAATCGTGGAATTTCATTAATAGGAAACCATTTGGCATCTTTTGCATCGGTATCGGCTTTTAACACAAAATTTTTCGGATTTACCAATGCAAAATAGGCTACAGAAATTACCCTGAAACGTTCATCGCGTTTAATATCATCGCCAAAAGTACTCAACTGTTCGAGGTAATTTACAGTTATCCCGGCCTCTTCCTTAAGCTCACGCTCTACTGCGGTTATTAAAGGTTCATCATCCAAAATAAAACCACCGGGCAACACCCAACGATCGGCCAGTTTACCAAAGCGCTGCTGAACAGCCAATACATAAAGCGTCCCTTTTTCGTAGCCAAAAACAATGGCATCGACAGCGATTTTGATATTTTGATCGATCATTCCTTAATTTGTGTAAAAACAACACAAAGTTAACTCTTTTAACAAGAAAGACCGAATGCTACTGATTAATTTTTTACCTAAACTTCTTCATCGCAGCCCAAAGTTTCTCATCCATGCCATACACATCTGGTCGATATTCAATCTTATCATTTTGCGACCAGGCTGTAATGTATGTGATAATTAATGGAACGGCTTTTTTCGGTCCGAACCACGCTGGTTTTAACTGAAAAGTTTTCGTAGTATCTGCCTTTTGGGCCATGCGTTTTTTATACCATTTTACATGCGTACTATCTATTGGTGGTAAATCAACTTCCGCTCTTAACTTGTCATAAGTGTAAGAATCTTTTACCAGAAGTTCGGCAAATTCAAGCGGTTTTTCAATCCGCACACAACCATGACTAATGGCCCGATTGGTTAGGTTAAATCCGTTCTTGTTATTGGTATCGTGCAGGTAAATACTCGAGCTATTATCGAAGATAAATTTGAACTTTCCTAAGGCATTTCCGCCACCCGATCCCTGTTTAAATTTGAATGGTAATTTATCCCTTGAATACTTGTTCCAATTGATGGTATCAGGCTCACCAATTAGCTTATCTTTATAGTAAACTTTAATGTTACTGTTCGACAAATAAAAGGGGTCTTTTCTTGCCATCCAATAGATTTCACTTTGGGCAATACTTACCGGAATATTCCAGATGGGATTGGCCTGAATGGAATTGATTTTACTGAACAATAAAGGTGTTTCATGATTCTTCGGTTTATCATCTAAATTACCCGATTTTGCAAAGGCCTTAAGCTTCTCTTCGTAACCATTTTCGCGCTTGCCACCAACACAAACTTTCATCGTAATTACGGTATCTGTTTTATCAAGCCAGGTCAATCTAAAATCAGGAATATTTACCTGCACATAATTGTCTCCAGTCTCTGGCATTTTCCAACGGAAACGTTCCATATTCAATAATAAAATCCGCTTCTCACTTTCAGAATCTGTATTCAAATAGGCGCGCTGTAAAGCTTTATATTGAACCGACTTTGGCTGAACAGCTCTTAAAGTATCCAACATGTTTTTACTGTTCAAAAGATTAAGCATTCCAACGCTGTCCGGACGCCTCACTTTTATGTAATACCGTGAGAAAATAGAACGGGGATTTATCACGCCATATTTCAGGTAGTTGTTATAATTCAGATAAGCATTTGCCGATAACAGTTCTAGTTTGGCAATTACCGGATAACTTTCCTCCACTTTTTTAAATTTATTGGTAGTTAATTCGTCCAACAGGGCTTTAATTTCGTCTCCTTTAAAAATCTTGGGATTAAAGCCATGCACCTTGCTTTGATCTAAATAACTCACTAATGAATCCAGTTCTCCATTAATATAGAATTGCGTAACCAATTTAGGCTGAGCATTATTATTGGCATAAAATGCTTTTATAGTTTTAGGGTTAACAAATTTACTTGAAAGACTGTCTATTGTTTTCACAAAAACACTATCATAAGCTACAGTATCAAAATCTTTATAAATTTTATTTTTGAAATGCTCAGACAGTACTTTGCCGATCTCTGGTGGGCTTTTAAACCATCCACAGGCTGAAACAAATAAAATAAAGGGTAGTATTAGAAAGCGAAACTTTTTCAAACTTGTAAAATTTTAATATAAATAATGGTTATTGGGAACAAAAACAGCATAATGACAAATTAAGTGCCATTATTTTTTGTTTTCCCATTTCAAACACTATATTTGCCAGCGCTTATCAGCTAAAGCATTGATACTGGCAGAAATAATTTATGAATTTAACTTTGAACCATCACTTACATTTACACCATCGCCGATAGGCGATATGATATGTTTGTTTTGTACTTCAAAACTTTTTTCCGTAAAATAATTTCTTGTTCACTCTATATTCAATACTTTGAAAACACTTAAAATTGCTATCCAAAAGTCGGGTAGATTAAACGAAAAATCTGTAGAAATACTTAAAAACTGTGGTTTATCTTTCGAAAACTACAAAAGTTCACTTATCTCAACCGTTACCAATTTCCCTTTAGAAATTCTTTTCCTTCGTGACGATGATATTCCGGAATACGTGCAGGATGGCATTGCCGACTTAGGTATTGTTGGTGAAAATGTAATCGTAGAAACCAAAGCCGAAGTAGACTATCTACAAAAATTAGGTTTCGGAAAATGCACTTTAAAAATTGCTGTTCAGGCCACCAGTAATATCCAAAAACTGGAAGAGTTAAACGGTAAAGCAATTGCTACTTCTTACCCTGTAATCCTCGAAAGATTCTTACAGGAAAAAGGCATCAAGTCGGATATCAGAACCATCTCAGGGTCCGTAGAAATTGGTCCGGGTTTAGGTTTAAGTGATGCCATTTTTGATATCGTTTCAACTGGTGGAACATTAAAAAGCAATGGCCTGAAACCTTTCGCGGATGTGATGCAATCTGAAGCAGTTTTAATCGGAAACAAATCGATAGCCGACAATCCCGAAGTTGCAGAATTGCTTCAACGCATCCGCTCTGTGCTCAGCGCAAAATCGAACAAATACGTGGTGCTAAATGTATCAAAAGATAACCTTCAAAAAGTAGTCGATTTACTTCCGGGTGTTAAAAGTCCGACGGTAGTTCCACTCTTCGAACCGAACTGGGTAGCCGTTCATTCTGTAATTGCCGAGGAAGATTTCTGGGATAAAATAAACAGTTTAAAAGCAGCAGGTGCTGAAGGCATTTTGGTAATGCCCATCGAGAAAATAATCAAGTAAAATCGTTTAAACCCACATTAACTATTAGTTAATTTTAAATTATAAAACATTGAAAATCTACAATTATACAGATTTATCTAAATCAAAAATTGAAGAACTTTGTTCAAGGCAGATTGAAGACGATAAATTGGTTGAAGAACGGGTAATTGACATCATCAGCACGGTGAAAAAAGATGGCGACCAGGCACTTTTCAACTTCGCAAAAGCGTTTGATAAAGTTGATTTGCAGAAGCTGTTTCTAGATGTTGAAGAATTGCAAGCAATTGCATCTACCATTCCGGCTGAAGCAAAAAAAGCCATTGATACAGCTTACCAGAACATCAAAACTTTTCACCAGTCGCAGTTAAAAACTGAAGATAAAATAGAAACGATGCCAGGCGTTGTATGCTGGCGCGAGTTTAGAGCAATTGAAAAAGTAGGACTTTATATCCCCGGTGGAACGGCTGTTTTACCGAGTACTTTTTTAATGCTCGCAACCCCTGCAATCATTGCAGGCTGTAAAGAAATTGTGGTATGCTCTCCCCCGCAAAGTGATGGAAAAACCAATTGTTATCTGGCTTATTGTGCGGTGCTATTGGGTATCGAAAAAGTATTCCTGATCGGAGGTGCACAAGCAGTAGCTGCTATGGCTTTCGGAACGGAAAGTGTACCACAGGTGTATAAGATCTTTGGCCCCGGCAACCGCTATGTAACAACGGCAAAAACGATGGTTCAAAATAAAGTAGCTATTGATATGCCTGCCGGACCATCGGAAGTATTGGTTATTGCTGATGAGACTGCCAATCCGTCATTTGTTGCTGCTGACCTACTTGCACAGGCAGAACATGGAGCTGATAGTCAGGCTATTTTACTGTCTAATTCTAGTCATATCATCGCTGAAACATTAAAAGAAGTTGAAAAACAGATGATTATTCTTCCACGGAAAAATATTGCAGCCAAAGCAATCGCCAATTCTTATGCGGTTTTAGCAGAAAATCTGGAGCAAGCGATGCAATTCTCTAACGAATATGCACCTGAGCACCTAATATTGGCTACAGAGCAGTTTCAGAGCCTTATTCCTTTGATTATCAATGCAGGATCGGTGTTTTTGGGTAACTTTACGCCAGAAAGTGTCGGCGACTATGCCTCGGGAACCAACCATACTTTACCAACCAGCGGCTTTGCAAAAGCTTATTCAGGCGTATCTACGGATGCTTTCCTTAAAAAGATCACTTTTCAGCAATTATCACGTGAAGGCTTAGATAATATTGGTAAAACGGTTGAGATCCTTGCAGAAGCAGAAGGCCTGGGAGCACATAAAAATGCAATTACAATTAGATTAAAAACTGTGGAAGGAATAAGATAGAAGATTAAGGCAACATGCCAATCCCTTTTACCTTTTACCTTTTACCTTTTACCTTAAAAAATGGACATTAACGATTTAGTAAGAGAAAATATAAAAAACCTTCGCCCCTACTCTACTGCCAGGGACGAATTTAAAGGCCAGGCATCTGTTTTTTTAGATGCGAACGAGAACAGTTATGGTTCGCCATTACCGGCAAATTACAACCGCTACCCAGATCCCTTGCAACTGGATTTGAAAGATGCAATTAGTAAAATAAAAGGTGTGCCAATTGAAAATACTTTTTTAGGAAATGGTAGCGATGAAGCGATAGATTTATTATTCCGCGCTTTCTGTAATCCCGGAAAAGACAACGTAATTGTACTGCCTCCAACTTACGGAATGTACGAAGTATCGGCTAATATAAACGATGTAGAAATACGCAAAGTAAGCCTGCTTACCAACTTTCAGTTGGACATGGAAAAGATCGCCGAAACGATCGATAAAAACACCAAATTAATTTTCATTTGTTCACCAAATAATCCAACCGGAAATTCGATAAACCGTGAAGATATTGAAACCATTTTAGCCAACTTTAACGGCATCGTTGTAGTAGACGAAGCGTATATAAATTACGCCCGTCAGAAGACCTTTATACAGGAGTTAACCGAGTACGGAAACCTCGTTGTTTTGCAAACTTTTTCGAAGGCCTGGGGACTTGCCGCTTTACGTTTGGGCATGGCTTTTTCTTCAACAAAAGTGATCGATGTTTTGAACAAAATTAAGCCACCTTACAACATCAATCAGGCTACTCAGGATTTAGCTTTCGAAGCCTTAAAAAATATTGCCCAGGTGAACGATTGGATTAAAGAATCTGTTGCAGAAAGACAGCGTTTATCAATCGCATTAAACAGTATAAATACAGTAACAAAAGTATATCCATCTGATGCAAATTTTATACTCGTAGAAGTTACCAACGCCTTGAAGATTTATGATACTTTGGTAGATGAGGGCATCATTGTACGCGACCGTTCTAAAGTAACTTTATGCGAAGGTTGTTTAAGGATTACTGTTGGCACGAAAGAAGAAAACGACAAACTATTAACTGTTTTAGAAAAATTTTAAAATGAAGAAAGTACTATTTATCGACCGCGATGGAACCTTAAATATTGAGCCTGATGATGAACAGGTAGATAGTTTTGCAAAGCTTAAATTTTATCCGCGATCGTTATATTATTTATCGAAAATTGCAGCCGAGCTGGATTACGAACTGGTGATGGTAACCAACCAGGATGGACTGGGAACATTGTCAAATCCTGAAGAAAATTTCTGGCCAATCCATAATTTCATGTTGGATACTTTTGAAGGAGAAGGCGTTCATTTTAGCGAGATTGTAATAGATAGAACTTTTGCAAAAGACAATGCCCCTACCCGTAAACCCGGCACGGCTTTATTAACAAAATATTTCAGCGAAGATTACGATCTGAAAAATTCTTTTGTGATCGGCGATCGTTTAAATGATGTGGTTTTAGCCAAAAATCTTGGTGCCAAAGCCATTTTCATACGTCAGAATGATGCATTGGGCTCTACAGAGGCATTGGATAAACATGAAACGCTTTTAGATATTATCATTTTAGAAACGAAAAAATGGGAAGATATCTATAACTTGCTCAAAGCAGGAAGCAGAAAAATTCACCATGAGCGCAAAACGCACGAAACCGATATTACCATTAACCTTGATCTGGACGGAACAGGAAAAGCAAAAATCGAAACCGGATTGAACTTTTTCGATCACATGCTTGATCAGATTGCCAGACATGGAAGTGTAGATTTAGAGGTGATTGCAAAAGGTGACTTGCACATCGATGAGCACCACACCATAGAAGACACCGGAATTGCATTAGGTGAAGCTTTTGCCAAAGGTTTAGGCAATAAACTAGGCATCGAAAGGTATGGTTTTTGCTTACCAATGGACGATTGCCTGGCACAGGTTGCCATTGATTTTGGTGGAAGAAACTGGATTGTCTGGGATGCGGAGTTTAAACGCGAAAAAGTGGGCGATATGCCTACAGAAATGTTTTACCACTTTTTTAAATCTTTCAGTGATGCCGCAAAATGCAATTTGAACATAAAAGCTGAGGGCGATAACGAACATCATAAAATTGAGGCTATTTTTAAAGCTTTCGCCAAAGCCATTAAAATGGCCATTAAACGTGATGCTGAGAAAATGGTATTGCCAAGCACAAAGGGAATGTTGTAAGAAAGGTGAAAGGATGAAAGGCTTAAGGCGGAGGGTTTTGAAGCTAACCCGCTGTTAAATAAACCCGATAGCAGTGGAAAGCTCCCGATTCTTCATCGGGACTTGAAACGAATAGCGGGAATACAGTACCCATGAAAAACTGACATTCATTTTCAAACCTATAAAAGAGAAATCTGAACTATTAAACTATGGTTGGAATTATAAATTACGGAGCAGGCAACATTTTCTCCCTTACCGCAGCACTAGACCGCTTAAATGTGACCTACGGCATGGTAAATACAGAAGATGACCTCGAAAAATATAGCCACATCATTATCCCTGGTGTTGGCCATGCGGGGGCCGCCATGGAAAAATTAAAAGGCACCGGCCTTGTTGAAGCCATTAAAAAACTGACCAAACCCGTGCTTGGCATCTGTGTGGGTATGCAGCTCATTACCGGGTATTCGGAAGAGGGCGATGCGACTCTTTTAGATATCGTTCCTGTGAAAACCAAAAAATTCGATAAGTCACTGAATATCAAAATACCACACATGGGCTGGAATGCGGTGAGCACAAAAAACAATCCGCTATTTACTGGTGTTGAAGATAATACACAATTTTACTTTGTGCATTCGTACTTTATTGAATATAACCCTACTTTTGACATCGCATCTGCTGACTATGGTTTAAAGTTTTCGGCTGCGGTACAAAAAGACAATTTTTACGGCGTTCAGTTCCATCCTGAGAAATCGGGAAAAGCCGGCGAATTAGTATTAAAAAATTTTTCAAACTTAAGCTTATAAAATGTACATAATACCTGCTATTGATATTTTGGATGGAAAAGTAGTCCGTCTGCGTGAAGGCGATTACAACCAAAAAACAGAGTACGATGTTTCTATTGCCGAAATGATAGAAAAATACCGCTCAAATGGTACAGATTTTATCCATATTATTGATTTAAATGGAGCAAAAGGCGATTTTAGTAACCAAAAATCACTTTTCGAGATCATTAAAAAAACCGAGATGAAAGTGCAGTACGGCGGTGGGATCAGAACCATTGAGCAGGTAACTAACCTGCTTGATGCCGGAATCCACCGTGTAATTGTAGGTACGCAGGCCATTACCAATCCTGATTTTTTACCTCAACTAAGTGAAGCTTTTGCTAAAAAAGACGATTATGCAAACCGCATTGTCATCGCAATCGACGTTTTGGATGAAGTAATTAAATATTCCGGCTGGATGGAAAGCTCGCCGATTAAACTGATGGATTATGTGGATAAATGCCTTTCACTTGGTTTTTTCCGTTTCTTATGCACCGATATCAGTAAGGATGGAAAATTAGGTGGTGCAGCTGTTGAGTTGTACAAAAAACTGCTCGAACACTCTCCAATGATTAAATTAATTGCTTCTGGCGGAGTGAGTTCGATGGAAGATATTTACGAATTGGCCAAATACCCAATCAGAAGTGTAGTAGTCGGAAAAGCAATTTACGAAGACCGGATAACTATTGAAGAGATTAAGGATTGGAATTTGAAGGCTTTGAGTTCGATTTAATTCCATAAATATTTATGTCATCCTGAAGAATGAAGGATCTGCACCCGATGAAAAAGATACTTCGTTCCTCAGCATGACAACCAAATAAAATATGCTTTCAAAAAGAATAATTCCTTGTTTAGACGTTAAAGATGGCCGCACGGTAAAAGGTGTAAACTTTGTTGATTTACGCGATGCAGGTGACCCTGTCGAACTGGCGGCCCAATACGCACAACAAGGTGCCGACGAGTTAGTTTTCCTGGATATCACGGCCACACATGAACGTCGTAAAACGATGATCGAAATGGTTAAATCGGTTGCCAGGCAATTAAATATTCCTTTTACCATTGGTGGTGGAATAACAGAAATTGCAGATGCTGATGCCCTTTTAAATGCAGGTGCAGATAAAATAAGTATTAATTCTGCAGCCGTACGTAACCCTAAACTGATTGAAGACCTTGCCAAAACCTTCGGGGTACAATTTGTGGTTTTAGCAGTCGATACTAAACATGTAAACGACAAAAACATGGTCCACTTAAATGGCGGCAGATTAATTACCGAGCTGGAAACCGAAAACTGGATCAAACAGGCGGAAGATTTAGGTGCAGGAGAAATTTTGTTAACTTCTATGGATCACGATGGCACCAAAGCGGGTTTCGATTGTGGATTGTTAGGCAAAATAAACCAAATGATCAATATCCCGATTATTGCATCGGGTGGAGCAGGTAGCATGGAACATTTTACAGAGGTTTTCCAAAAAGCCAATGTTGATGCCGCACTTGCAGCCTCGGTATTTCATTATGGCGAAATTCTGATCCCTGATTTAAAACAAGAATTAAAAAGGAATCACATTCCGGTAAGAATATAAATAAGTCCGGAGCCGGCAGTCCAGAGTCATGGGTCTGTCTTTCCGAAATAAAAAAATAAAATGACAATCAATACCAGTTCCCTTGATTGGGAGAAAACAGAGGGTTTAATTCCCGTAATTATTCAGGATTATAAAACTTTAGAGGTTTTGATGCTGGGCTATATGAATGCTGAAGCACTGGAGAAAACGCAGGCAAAAGGCAAAGTAACTTTCTTTTCGCGTTCTAAAAACCGCCTTTGGACAAAAGGTGAAACCAGCAATAACTTTTTGTTTGTTAAAGAACTTTTTGTTGATTGTGATAATGACACCATTCTGATCAAGGCTGATGCCGTTGGCCCAACCTGCCATACCGGAAGCCGCAACTGTTTTAAGACAGATTTCAATCAGAATTTCATTTTCGAACTCGAAAACATTATTAATGATCGATATGAAAATCCGGTTGAGGGTTCTTACATCAACAAAATGCGCAACAAAGGTTTAAATAAAATTGCGCAAAAAGTTGGCGAAGAAGGTGTAGAAACTGTAATTGCTGCGCTTGCTGAAACAGAAGAAGAACTTATTGGAGAAGCATCAGATCTTGTTTTTCACTTATTATTTTTATTGAAAGAAAAAGGTTTATCTATCCAGGATATCGCTAAAAATTTAGAGAAAAGACATCAATAAAGGTAGAAGGCTGGAGGGTTGAGGGTGTAAGGTTTTAAATGCTAAAGCCCCACTTTAAATCTAAAATAAAAGATACAAATAATAAAAAATATTGGATAAAATTAATGCGATCATAAAGTCAAAAATTTTGATCTGGCATTTTTTATTGGTCATTACCGGAGCTTTTTTTATTTGTGCTTTACTTTACGTTTTAATTATTCCAATTGTATTTTGGATGGCTTTAGGAGAAAGTGCAGAATCTGATAAAATTGCAAGTTTACCATTCAATATGTTTATGGGAGAATGGGTAGCGTTAATCTTAACTATTCTACTCTGCGCGATTTTAGCATTAATAAATTTAAAGAAGTTAAACTTCCCAAGGGCAAAATCTTATCTATTAACTTCAGTAATAATTTCTATATTATATTTGTTCAGGACTAAAATTAGTGACTTTCCATTTGAAGTTTTTCAGTAGTAACTATTAATTGAGTTAATATTGTAACTAAAAGAAACAGATAAATAAAATCTATATTGAAAACAAATATTAATTTCGATGATCTAAATATATTTGTAAGGAATAAAATCCCTACAAATTATTACTTAAAGATATTTTTGTTCGTTTTTAATACTGTTGCGATCTTTGGCTTATTCTGGTTTGCCATTAGCTTGCAAGATGAAAAACCTAATATGTTTCCGTTTTTATTACCAATTGTATATTTTTTCACTTTAGGTAGGTATTTACTCTGGAATACTTTTGGAGAAGAGTTTTATGTCATTAGTACAAGCCATATTTCATATCAACATAATTATGGCTTTTGGAAAACTAAACTTAAAACATCAAAATATTATTCCATTAATCAGGCTACGGATATAACAAGTGAAACTATAAATTTGATTTTTATTGATTATACCGAAGAGAAATTACTAGTTGAAGTGTTTAGTACAGCCATTGAAATTTCGATTTCAGATTCAGAAAGAATTTTTAACCGACTAAACGAAATGAAATTTGATGAATTTGGCGAAGAAATAAATTTCCCAAAGATATTTGCAAATTAACCTAATTCTGATTTAGAAAAAAGATACAAATGAGGTAAAAGGCCGAAAGGTAAGGGTTTAAATATCCTTCAACCCTCCAACCTTCCCTCCTTCCAACCTTCCCCACATGCTCAAACATCTACACACCTTACCCGGACATCAAAACCCTGTTTACGCTTTAGCCAACGCTGACGAAGATGGCATATTTTTTAGCGCTGGAAATGATAAGGGCGTAGTAGAATGGTCGCTACTTAACATGTCTTTTGTGAAGGTTAAAATGCCGGTACAAAGTTCTGTTTATTGCCTTCATTACTACAATGAGCAATTGTTTGTTGGAGAACGGAGCGGTGCTTTTAGTGTTTACGACCTAAAAGAACAAAAGGTAATTTTAAGGATTAATGCGCATACTAAACCTATTTTCGATATACAAACGGTAAAAAGTAAAAATGAGCTTTTAACCACAGGTGAGGATGGCACTGTTGCGGTTTGGTCTTTAAATGATTTTAAGGAAATTTACCGTTTCCAGGTAGCTTACGATACCGTGAGGGCCATTGCAATTGCACCAAATGAAAATGAATTGGCTTTCGGCTGTAAAGATCACCTGATCAGGATTTATAACCTTGCCGATTATAGTTTAAAACAATCCCTCGAAGGTCATTCATTACCTGTAACATCTCTGGCTTATCACCCTACAGGCAAATACCTGATTTCGGGAAGCAGGGATGCCCAGTTAAAAGTATGGAATCTCCCCAATTATACATTGAGGGAAACGGTTCCGGCACATATGTTTACTGTTTACGATATTGCCTTTCATCCTACCCTTCCGTATTTTGCTACAAGCAGTCAGGATAAAAGCATTAAACTTTGGGATGCAGAAAATTTTAAATTATATAAAATTTTAAGCTTAGAAAAGGCAGGTATTGGCCATAGCCATTCCATCAATAAAATTATCTGGAGCCGTGATGGCAAATATCTGATTTCTACAGGAGATGACAGGCAGGTAATAGTTTGGGAGATGGAGTAGATTTAACCTAGCCATTTAGCAATTGACTTATTCGCTCTAAAAATGTAGGTTGCTTAATAATGGCCAACCCTCCTAAAACATAACTATCCATCTTCATTTTTATAAAAACCACTTTATCTTTCTCTAGCTTTACCTTTACATGTTTAATTTCATATCCAATATATCTTAGATCCAGAAAAATATTATTCTTAAATTCCTTTCTGTTCAGCCTAAACTCGAATTTTCCATTTCGATCTGTAACTGTTCTAATTTTCGAGCCTTTAATCATTATAGCTGCACCTATAATTGGGAGTTTATTATCTCCATCTATAACTTTTCCTTGTACCGTAACAAATCCATCTTCACAAGATCTTTCTAAAATAACTTCTTTTAAAGATTTTATATTGTCCGTCTGAAAGGTTGGATATGATAATGAAATATTTGCATTAGCCAATTTCGGAAAGCTCAAAAAAGCTATTAAAGATGCTGTAATTAAGCTTGGTTTAAATCTACTGAATGTATAGCTCTCTTTCACATTGATTAAACGGTCAAGCTGCTCTGGTTTAAATCTCCCACAGCTACTCCCCTGATTTTCATTAAACCAGTGTTTCAGCGCTTCATCTGTGAAGTGAGTAAAGTCTGTTACAGCTTTTTGGCAGGAACCGCAAAATTTACCATTTACATTGGGTTGCATGCTCTCCCATTCTTCATGGCAAGGTTTGGCAATCTGGATTTTAAATTTAGATGGCATAAAAAATGTATCTTTTATATAGGATACATTTTTGGCTACTATTCCACAAAACGTTTAATAATTCTCAATTTATGCGAATATTTCCCCAATTCTTTACTAAAAATCCCCTGATCATCAATCGGATCAATTTTTACCTTTGCTGAGGAATGGATAATTTCATTTGAGCTCAGCATGATACCAACGTGAGTGATTCTGCCTTCATCATTATCAAAAAAAGCTACATCACCTGCCTTACACTCCGCCAAAAAGCCTACCAGTTCGCCCTGCTCTGCTTGTTGCGAGGCATCGCGGTTTAATTTAATGCCCAACATTTTAAATACGGTTTGCGTAAAACCTGAGCAATCCAGACCAAATAAATGTCTGCCACCCCATAGATATGGGATATTCTGAAAAAATTTAGCTGTTTCGGTAACCCGATCGGTAAAATTTACAGCATGATTATCGTATGCTTCGAAATTCAGCTTAAATTTTTCTTCTCCGACATAACAATATCCATCTTTTAAAAAAGGAAGATTACTTGCCGGACTTAAATGATAGGAACTACCATCAGTTGCAGTTAACACATTACTGAAACTTAATGGAGCCAATAATTTACAATCGTGCATTTCTACAAATTGATCCTGACTGATTGATGCTAACTGCCTGAAATCCATCCAGCCTTCATAACCATCGTAACCATTCTGGATCAGCCACCAACGCTCTTCCTTTTGAATAATTTCTACATGATCACCGAATAAAAGATGCGAAACAATTTCTGCTTTATCTGATGCATCTGCTCTTAAAGGCGCTACAGCAACCCTACAAATACCGTATTGATTTTCCATTAAACTTGCCCGTTAAACTATTGTAAAACTAATAAAATACATCCATTGCCTAACATTTTACCTTGAAATTTGTTATTTTTACAATGATCACCTTTTAAATATGCTCGCCATGAATTTTAAAAAAATATTAATTGCCGTTGATAACAGTACCTGCTCAGAAAAAGCGGCAAAAGCCGGTTACGACATGGCTGAAAAATTTGGTTCAGAAGTAGCGTTAGTCAACATTATCGAGCCCGTTCCAGCTAATGTAAATCCCGATTTAACTCTTGCACCGGTGTTTTTAGAAACTTATGATAACAGCGAAGAAAACAGCCATATTCTATTGAAAGAAATGGAAACAAAATATGGTAAGGGCATTACAACAACTTATTTAAGCATAGTAGACACCGCAGCGCACGGCATTATCCAACAATCAGACGAATGGGGATCTGATTTAATTGTAATTGGCACTTATGGTCGTACAGGTTTGTACCACTTTTTAATGGGAAGCGTTGCTGAGCATGTAGCGAGAAAATCTGCTTGCCCTGTTTTGATTATCCCTAATAAATTTGAAATAGATTAGTTAGGGTTTAGGGGAAACCAAAGACCATAATAATAGTTTTCAGAAGATATATCAGCCACTAGTTTAAAAGTCTAATCTTTTCGAAAAGTAAATTCTTTTGTACCCTTTAGGAAAGTTTTGTATCTCTCCGATTGGCATGTATCCATTCTTTAAATAAAATTCTTCTGCCTGAAAGTCAAAAGTATCAAGCATAGCAACTGTTGCTCCTTTTGACTTAGCAATGTCTTCAATATATTTTAAAATGTAGGTACCTATTCCTTTTTTTCTATAGTCATCTTTTACCCAAAGAATGTTGATTTCTAACCCATTCCAATAACCTATACCAGCAAGAACACCTCCTATTTCTTCTCCATTCTCATTTTTTGCAGTATATTCCAATGGTGTCCACATATCGGAAAGAGCAGATACCTTATCCAAATTATATTGATTAATTCCATCAACAATTTTGACTATACTTCCCTTTTCACAAGGAACTATTGTGATTTTATCGGTCATGATTACATTTTTGGTCAATAAAAAACTTCCTATAACTAAAAAAGTCTCACTTTAAGCGAGACTTTCCTTATAATATTTTTTTTGAAGCTTATCCTTCCTGATGTAACCAGGCTTTCTTAGCCAGTAATTCTTCTTCCGTTTCGCGGATATCTTCGTCATCTACACAACAATCAACCGGGCAAACTGCCGCACACTGAGGCTCGTCATGAAAGCCTTTACACTCTGTACACTTATCGGACACAATGTAATATACTTCATCCGAAACTGCTTCCTGAGCAGCATCTGCTTCAATTTGTTGATTACCAAAATCAATGATACCATTTAAGTTTGTACCATCAGAAAAACGCCATGCAGTACCGGCATCGTAAATTGCGTTATTTGGACATTCCGGTTCGCAAGCCCCACAATTTATACACTCATCTGTTATTTTAATCGCCATGTTTTCGTCTAATTCTTTTGCTTAGTTTACCTTTGCGCTTGCAAATATAATATATAATCACTTAATAATAATTCTAAATATGTCAGCATTAACTCAAGAAAAAGTAATTAGCGCCTTTAACAAACTAGGCATATTGCTTACAAACCCTACTGACATACTAGGAAATACAATTTATAACGCCGAAAATGCCAATGCATGGTTCACCTTAGAAAACGTAAAAAAATCTGTTTTATCTTTTGCTGAGATGTTAAACGAGGCAGATTTAACCATTTGGTTTAAATCAATAGGCTTTAGCCAATCGCCTAAAAAGGTGGGACTGATCCTGGCAGGCAACATTCCGATGGTGGGTTTACATGATGTTTTATGTGTATTGGCTACCGGAAATATTGCATTAATCAAACTTTCTTCAGCTGATGAAAAATTGATTAAAGCTGTGCTTGCCGAATTGATTAAAATAGAGCCTGCATTTGAGGCCAGAATTGAATATGTAGAGCGTTTGAAAGATTTTGAAGCGGTTATTGCCACAGGGAGCAACAATTCATCCCGTTATTTTGATTTCTATTTCAGTAAAGTACCCAATATTATCAGGAAAAACAGAAATAGTGTAGCAGTTTTAAATGGTACCGAAAGTTTTGAAGATATACAGCATTTAGGTGCCGATATATTTGATTATTTTGGATTGGGCTGTAGAAATGTATCTAAAATCTATTTCCCTAAAGATTACGACATTGCAAATTTTTACGAAGGGATTGAAAGTTTCCAGCCCATTATCAACCATTTTAAATACAATAACAACTACGATTATAATAAATCTATCTATCTGGTTAATGCCGCTAAACACTTCGACAATGGCTTTTTGTTATTAAAAGAAGATGAAAGCTTAACTTCTCCCTTAGCTGTACTTTTTTATGAAGAGTATGATAACCTACAAGAAGTAGAAGATAAACTAAGGGAAAATGCAGAGAAAATTCAGTGTATCATCACCAAATCGCCGTTAAACGTTAACACTTTTGATTTTGGCCAAAGCCAGCATCCAAAACTTTGGGATTATGCCGATAACGTGAATACAGTTGAGTTCTTAAACCACCTAAATTAGAATTTCTCAACTTTAGTCTTTCAGCTTTCTCCTTTGGTGTTTCAGCTTAAATAGCTACTTTTGGACACAATGTATATCGTTAAAGTTAAAGGCATAGCCAAAATTCCGGATTACGTACAGTTAAGAGATGATAAGTTTACGCTCTTGGCTTACTTTAGGGTGGATAGACCTGACAAATCGCTGGAAAAACTCGGACTTGGTGACAAGCAGGATTACATTATGGAAATGGTTAAAGGTTTGCCTTTCGGGCAGATTGCAAAATTGGAAATATAATATGGCAGGCAACTCAGTAATTCATTTAAGCAATGTTGATGTTTTTCAACAAAAACATCTAGTCCTCTCAAACGTAAATTTACACATCGAAAAAGACGAATTTGTGTTCCTGATCGGTCAAACAGGTTCAGGTAAGAGTAGCTTGCTTAAAATATTATATGGCGACTTACATATTGGCAATGGCGAAGGTAATATTGCTGGTTTCGACCTTAAAAACCTGAAAGAAAGCCAGGTGCCATTTTTACGCCGTAAGTTAGGCGTTGTTTTTCAGGATTTCCAACTGCTTACCGATAGAACTATTGAAAAAAACCTCGAATTTGTACTCAAAGCAACAGGTTGGAAAGATGAAAAACTAATTAACGAACGCATTAAAGATGTTTTAGATAAAGTTGGTTTGCGGTCTAAAATTAAAAAAATGCCACACGAAATTTCTGGTGGTGAGCAGCAACGTATTGTTATTGCAAGAGCTTTGTTAAATGACCCGGAAATTATTCTTGCTGATGAGCCTACCGGAAATTTAGACCCGGAAACATCTGAAGAAATTGTAACCCTGTTAAAGCAAATCAGCCAGGCCGGAACTGCCGTTTTAATGGCTACGCATGATTACCACATCATCCGTACTTTCCCTTCCCGCATTATCAAATGTGAAAGCGGGGTGGTACATGAAGATGCACAAATCGTATAAAAAATTCTGACATCCGTCAGCTAATCAGCCAATCTGTTCAGATAAATACAAATAAATCTGACAGCTTGGCTGATTTCTGTTTATGGCAAAATAGTTGAGATTAACACAAAAAAATTCAGCCCAGTATTATGTTTAATAAGAAGAAAAATAACGATAAAGAAGAAAATATAATGAATCCTGAAAACACATCAGAAAATACTGCTGAGAATGTAGAGAATACTGATGCTCCTGCTGCTGAAACTGAGCAGGCACCTGAATTATCTGCAGAAGAAAAATTGCAAGCAGAGGTTCAACAACTTAACGACAAATATTTACGCTTATATGCTGAGTTCGATAATTATAAACGTCGTACGCAAAAAGAACGTGTAGAACTATTGCAAACTGCAGGTAAAGATGTAATTGTTTCACTTTTACCTGTTTTAGATGATTTTGACCGCGCATTAAAAGCAATGGAAACTGCTACTGAAGTAGCTCCGGTTAAAGAAGGTATATTATTGGTAAGCACAAAACTGAAAAATACCTTAGCACAAAAAGGGTTGAAAGATGTAGAAAGCATTAGCCAACCTTTCAATACCGATTTCCACGAAGCAATTACCAATATCCCTGCTCCTAGTGATGACCTTAAAGGGAAAGTGATCGATGAGGTGGAAAAAGGTTATACCTTAAATGATAATGTAATCCGCTTTGCTAAAGTTGTAGTTGGAGCGTAAGAAATAATTATTGAATGATTGAATTTTGAATGATTGAATTGATATTCTTTCATTCCATCACGCAATCATTCGATCATTTTATAAAGAAAGATGAGTAAAAGAGATTATTACGACGTATTAGGCGTAACCAGGGGCGCAACTGCTGATGAGATAAAGAAAGCTTATCGCAAGATGGCGATTAAATATCATCCGGATAAAAACCCGGGAGATAAAGCAGCTGAAGATAAATTTAAGGAAGCTGCCGAAGCTTACGAAGTTTTAAGCAGTGCCGATAAAAAACAACGTTATGATCAATATGGTCATGCGGGTGTTGGAGGCGCGAGTGGCGGCGGTTATGGCGGTGGCGGAATGAACATGGACGATATTTTCAGCAATTTCGGAGATGTATTTGGAGGTCAAAATCCTTTCGAAAGTTTTTTTGGTGGTGGCGGTGGCGGCCAGCAACGTGGAGGCAGGCGTGTAGCCAAAGGCACTAACCTACGTATAAAGGTTAAATTAACATTGGAAGAAATTGCACATGGTGCAGAAAAGAAAATCAAGGTTAATAAATTAATTGTTTGTAAAACCTGCGATGGCTCTGGTGCAAAAGATAAATCATCGGTAAGTACCTGTGGCACCTGCGGTGGTAGCGGCCAGGTGCGTAGAGTAACCAATACTATTTTGGGTCAGATGCAAACGGCATCAACCTGCCCTACCTGTAACGGTAGCGGTCAGCAAATTACCTCAAAATGTACAGTTTGTCATGGAGACGGTGTTGTACGTGGTGAAGAAACCATTACCATCAATATCCCCGCAGGTGTAAGTGAAGGCATGCAATTAAGCATGAGTGGAAAAGGAAATGCAGCACCTAATGGCGGCATCCCTGGCGATTTAATTATTTTAATTGAAGAAACACCTCACGAAACGCTAAAACGTGAAGGCAATAACATTGTTTACGATTTACATTTAAGCTTTGTTGATGCTGCTTTAGGGATGAGCATCGAAGTACCAACAATTGATGGTAAAGCAAAAATAAAAATTGAACCAGGTACCCAAAGTGGAAAATTATTGCGTTTAAAAGGTAAAGGTTTGCCTGAAGTGAATTCTTATCACAGAGGCGATGAGATTATCCACATCAACATCTGGACACCAAAAGCTTTAAGTAGCGACGAACGTAATGCTTTGGAGAAATTACGTGAATCGCCGAACTTTAAGCCTCAACCGGGTAAAAATGATAAGAGTTTCTTCGAAAGGATGAAAGAATACTTTGAGTAATTAATTAAATATCAATTGGAAAACCGATGTCGCAAGCATCGGTTTTTTTGTTTTACAGCAAATCGTCAGGCTGATCCGGTTTTATGAAGCCAGATGTTACCATCTGACTATTACAACCATACCAGTAAATTTTGATAATTAATTTTTCGCCGTATCAGATGGTAACATCTGACACTATGGGTATTCATTTGTAACCTTAAATTCTTGCATTTGCATAAAATATTGACCACCTAAGTCACCTGAGGTCAACTAAGCATAAATTATTTTGTGAAGTCAGATGTTACCATCTGACTATAAAAACCAGATAAGTAAAATAAATATTTGATTTTTCGCATTATTAGATGGTAACATTGGACATCACGGGCATCTGGGCATAAATTGCTAATTTTTCGGGTTACCATATCGATAAAATAAGCATTAATTATAAAATATGGACGAACTCAGTACTGCTTTCAGAAAAAATCCCATTGTATCGGTAATATTTGCATTGTATTTAATTGGATGGATTTCACCAATCTTAATGGAGATTTTATTTGCGCCGGCAAAAAATGAAACACAATTAAAGAATCATCATTCGCCATTTACCGGATTTTTAATAGGCTCAATGCTTTATTTATTAACTATGGTGGTATTAGGCTTTCTAAATAAAAAAGGAAACATTTACTTAAAACTATCAGGTTACATTGGCATCTCGTTGATTATTTTCGCCGCCATTTATAACTGATAATAAACCTTTCTATTTATATCCTGTTTTCTATAGATGAAATGGAGAATTGGTTGTTCAGGCTTCTATTACCGCGAATGGAAAGAGGTTTTCTACCCAAAAGGTTTGGCACAAAAAGATTGGTTCAGGTATTATTGCGAACATTTTAATACAATAGAGATCAATTCTACTTTCTATAAAATGCCAACTCAAAAATCGTTCGATAAATGGTACAATGAAAGTCCGGATGATTTTTTATTTACGATTAAGGCACCGCGACTGATTACACATTATAGACAGTTGAATGAATGCGAACAACTTATCAACGATTTTTACGTGGCTATTCAAACCGGACTAAAGGAGAAATTGGGTTGTGTACTTTTTCAGTTTCCACCGAAATTCGATTATAATACTGAGCGGTTAAATCTATTGATCGAAAATTTAAGACCAGATTTAAAAAACGTGGTAGAGTTTCGACACATCAGTTGGTTTGACGAAGAAATTTACAAAAAATTAGGCAAAAACAATATCACTTTCAGCGGACAAAGCTATCCATCTGCCCTACCCGATAATGTAATTCAAAATACAGCACCTGTTTATTACCGTTTTCACGGGAAGCCTGTATTGTATAAATCCGAATATGACATAAATACAATTACAGACTTCAAAAATCAGATTAAAGACGGTGTTAATGAAGTTTTTGTTTATTTTAATAATACCTGGGGCATTGGGGCATTACATAATGCGAAACAATTGCAGGGTTTAGTGAAATAGGATTGGAAAATCAATGACAGTGGTATATTTTAATATTAGTTGGGCTATACGCTGTAGCTCTGATTAAAAAAAATCTGAGGCTGCCGCTGCTATCCCGTTTATTAACAGTGGCTGGTACTACTATTTTGGATAGCAGAACCATATTGGTGCAGTAAGATGTTACCATCTGACTGCTCGGAGCATCTTAACAAAATGTCAGATGGTAACATCAGACACCATGGGGATTTTCCTGGCCGTTCGCTATTTTGCCAAAAGCTACTAACGTGAAAAAATAAACCTGATAGCAATGATATTTCGCTGAACTAACTTTAATTTATCACCAACATTAACGAAATTTAATGGATAGCAGGACTACAGCTCCCGAAGAAATACTGCTTCTGCTTTCCAAAAAAAGAAAGTAACACCAAATATTTCGGCCTTTTGAAAAGCAGTTGCAGTGGTGTTTGTTAATGTTAGTCGGGCTATACGCTATAGCTCAGATTGAAAAAATCTGAGGCTGCTGCTACTATCCCGTTTATTAACAGTAGCTGGCACTACTATTTATGGAAAAACCCTAAGCATCTTGCATTTTTGCCGAAGTACTACAGACCTGAAAAAATAAACCTGATAACAATGATATTTCGGTGAACTAGCTTTAATTTAGCACCAACATTAACGAAATTTAACGGATAGCAGGACTGCAACCCCGAAGAAATACCGCTTCTGCTTTCCAAAAAAAATATAAAATAAAAATATGCGCGTTGCCATTATCGATCTTGGAACAAATACTTTCCACTTACTTATTGCTGAAAAAGCAGGTAAAGAATTGGAAATTCTCTACAAAGCCAATGTTCCCGTTAAATTGGGTGAAGGAAGAATTAACGATAACATTATTATTCCGGCAGCATTTGAAAGAGGGATAAATTGTCTTAAAGATTTTAGTGAAATTATTGCTGATTACCAGGTTGATAAAATCAGGGCTACGGCGACATCTGCCATTAGGAGTTCAGAAAACGGGAAAGATTTCATTGATGTGGTGAAGGAAAGAACTGGAATAAGCATTGAAACGATTAGCGGTGATGAAGAAGCTGAATTAATTTACCAGGGTGTAAAACTCAGTGGAGCCATAACTGGTCTTTCGCTGATTATGGATATTGGCGGCGGTAGCGTAGAATTTATTCTTTGCGATACTGAAAAACTAATCTGGAAAAGAAGTTATAACATCGGTGCAGCACGTTTAATGCAGCAGTTTTTTAAATCAGACCCCATAAATGATGGTGACAAAAATGCCATTTTATTTCATATTCAAGATCAATTGTCCGACCTATTCGAAATCTGCGAAAAATACCAGCCTAAGGTGCTGATCGGATCGGCTGGTGCATTTGAAACCTTTGCAGAGCTCACGATCAGAAAAAACAACCTGAAAACAGATATAACTACCATCAAAACTTTCGAATTTAACTTTGAATACTATATCGAAATTGCAGGTAAATTATTGAATTCTACCCACCAAGAGAGATCAGCAATGCCTGGAATAATCCCATTAAGGGTTGATATGATTGTAATTGCGGTTTTAATTGCGAACTATGTTTTAGGCAGATGTAAAATAAATCGCTTAACGCTTTCCACTTACGATTTGAAAATGGGTGTATTGGCCAGTCTGATATAAAAAATGATCCATCATGAGCAGATGGATCACCGAGAGTTTAGCGTATATTAATTTAGGACTATTTCCTTTTTGGCGCAATTAGTACTCTACCCATAATCATGGGTTCAGCTTTTTTGAGCTTGAGGTTATTTTGTTTTTCTTTAGAAAAATCGAGTGTTAAAAAGGCTGAATAACGGATGCTTTCAACCATCAGCTGGTTTTTACTGAAATCAAACTTATTATCCAAAAGAATTTCATAGCGACCGTTTTTATCAGTCAAAGTGGCATATTTGGTATCGAGAATCGATAACCTTATCCCAGCAAGTGGCTTATTATCGGCCCCGACAACATAACCATATACTTTTTTGGGTACAACTGGCTTTTTATTATCCGTTTTGTTATTTATGCTTCTGGTTATTTCAACAGGTTCTTTTAAATTTTCTGCCCTGGCATCCATCACAAAAATGCTCATGCCTATAGCCAGCACACCAAGGTACTTCATCCAGTTTCTATTGTTTGTTGGAACAATAGCCAAATGATAATTGAGCTGGTTTAATTGGCTTTGACTCATGCGACCGCATACAGAAGAACCTGCATTTGCCAATACATTGATGATTTCGGCATTGGTGTAACCCGAAAAATCGATTACATTTTTACTACAGGCTGTACAGAAACTAAAACCTGCACCTTTTTCCATTTCATCCCAGTTTTGTGTACAGGGTTCTGTTATAGTAACTTCGTTAATTCTCGTTTTCATTGTAGTTATTTTTAGCATGATGACAGGAAATCATAAAATCCATAAGGATAAAAGGTATTTATTTACTTTTTTCTCCTGCGGCCAATTTATTTGCAAGATAATTTGGTAATGTTTTAACTGCCAGATTTAACTTTTTGTCGTTTAAAGCTTGAATATGTTTGTCATTTAAATTGTAATTATAATTTAAAAACAAATAGTAAATTAAAATCCGGTTATAATCATCCAATTTAGGATCAACCACCATGCTCAACATTTTTTCTTCAATCAAAGTCCTATCCTTTGTTTCAGCTAATGCCCTGCCTAAACGGCCAATATTACCGTAATAATGATTGTTACTTGTATTTTCTGCCCTTAAACTGATTCCTAATAATAACTCCAAAACGTTTATATCTAAAACTTCTAATTCTTTGATGTAAGTTTTCCTTCCAGATTGCGCATAACTACCGTCACTCATCCGATCGAATCTATCGTTCATGATATCAAGATGGGCGCGTAGAAAAACTTCCCAGTTTGCAGTTTCGGCTGATAATTTCGCAATATTCATTGCATGTATCCTAGGACTATCATCCATACTGCACCCGCCGACTACGATTCTGTTGCGTTTTAATTCAAGGGCTGTTTTCTTTGTATAATATAATCCTACAAGCTCTTCAAAATCATCGTTTCCTCCACCTTTTTCTATTACTTCTTTCACTGCTTCTTTAAATAATGAAATAAAGTATGAGTCCTTTTTATACAAACTATCAATTTTTATTCCTCTAATTGTTCTCCATTCACTCATTTTCTTATAAAAAACCTCATCATTTTCACTTCTATCATAGGTTGGTCTTAATGTTTTTTGAGCGATATAATTTTCTACTTCCTCTATTTTTTTATTATTATCAATAGAAAATCTTACACCAGTTTTTACTGCTTTTTGATAAAATATCTGTGTAGCTGTATCGATCATGCACTCTGAGTACTGAAGCAGTTTGGCATAGTTTAATGGCAATACATTTTCTTTAAAATTACCGGTAAAAAAGAATGCGCTGATAGATGCTTCATTGTATTGTGTAGCAGATTGATGGTTTAAAACCCACGAATATTTGGATGGCTTCTCGTAATTGGCAAAATTATCCCGGAACGTAATATTATAATTGTATTTATTGTTTAACTCTACGCTATTAAAGGCTAAAACGTCAGCATTATTGTAGTCTTTATATTTAAATTTTACGATCAGCAGATCTTTATTAACCGTAGCTGCAGGATATTTTCTGATAAAATCATCAAATGAGATGTTTTTTTCAATATCGTTTTTGGCCTCCTTTGCCCTGGTACCGGAAAGAAAAATGTAATTGCCTTTTACCTGCGCCTTAGCTCTGTAAACTTTATCGAGATCGCAGGTTTTAAACTTAAGATTTAAGGAGTCGACAATAAATTTTAACTGTTTTATAGTATGATCTGAATAGATCAGTTCATTGTTTTTGGGGCTAAATTCGTTTTGGGCGGAGCAGCTGACCGAAAAAACCGAAAAAAGAAAAATAAAGATTTGTTTCATAATGACTACGTTTTAGGTTAAGCATTTGAAACAGATGATGAGATATGGCCTTATTTTCCATACATCATCCCATAAATTAAATAAATTTTAACAGCTCGTTATGGAGCTTTTCTGTTGGCAAGCCCATTACGTTTGTATAAGAGCCTTCGATGCGTTCTACTACCACAATACCCCACCAATCTTGCACGCCGTAACTACCGGCCTTATCGAATGGTTTGTAATTATCGATATAGAAATCAATTTCATCTGCTGTAACAGCCCTACAGTAGACAACAGTACGATCATAAAATGAATGCATTTGATCTCCCTTAACAAGGGTTACACCTGTAAAAACCTCATGTTTACTGCCCGAGAGTTTTTTCAACATTTCTTGTGCATGTGCCCTATCTTCTGGTTTACCTAAAATCTCCCCGTTTAAGGCAACAATAGTATCCGCTGTAATCACTATTTCGCCATCAGCAGTAAAAGCCCTGGCCTTCTGTTCCGAAATGTAAATGGCAATTTCTGCTGGATTTAAATCCGAAGGATAACTTTCATCAACATCTTTTAGTTCAACTTTAAAATCTAAGCCCATAAGCGTTAAAAGTTCTTGTCTTCGAGGCGATTTAGAGGCTAAAATGATAGGAGGAGAATTTACAGGCATATTTAATTTTTTGCTAAAATAATAAAAGCGGCATAAAGCCGCTTTTATTATTTGATATTTAATAAGATTAGTTGTTTCCACCACCTTGTCTACGTTTTTCCATTTCAGCCCGTTGCTCCTTTTGCCAGGCTTCGTAAGCTTTTTTCTGATCGTCAGTTAATACCGCAGTAACTTTTGCGTCATTATCAGCACGCATTTTTTGCATTTTCTCTCTCATCGCATCTCTATCCCCGCCACCTTGCATTTCTTCACGCATTTTTTTCATGGTTTCAGCCTGCTCGGTAAAAACAGTAGTTAACTTTGTTTTCTGATCATCAGATAACTTTAATTTTTCGTCAAGCAATTTTACCCTTTCTTCAGGTTTCATCATCATTCTGCCTTGTCCGCCACCCTGTTGCGCGTTAGCGAAACCAGCTATACCTAGCATTAATCCGCAAATCATCATTAATTTTTTCATGTTGTTCTTTTGTTGTTTTTGGTCCAAATTGAATTTATTGGAGTGTAAAAGAAAATGAAAGTTTAAAGACGCTATGTAACTAAGCTGTTGCAAAATAAGTATGTATCAATCTTTCAACAACAATACCGGCACATGGGATTTAATAGTTAACCTTTGAGATACACTTTCGTGCAGCAAACTTTCAAAAAAACTATACTTCTTTGGAAGTGCGATAATTAACTGAGCTTCTTCGCTTTTGGCAAATTTTACGATTCCTTTAATAGTATCGGGATGATCAGCATAATGATATGCCGGCGAAAAGTCTTTAAGCATTTCGTGTAAAAAATGTTCTTCCTGCGAATCGATCGTATGACCGGAATTGATGTTGAGCACCAAAAGTTCGAGGGCATGTTTGCTCAGGATATTTTTTAAGGCGTGCATCGGGATTACTTCCTTAACCTTTTTAAAATCGCAGGCTAAAATGGCTTTACGGATCGATTGATAATCTGCCTTAGGCGGAACAACCAAAACCGGAACCGGACTTGATTTAGAAATTTTAATCGCATTAGAACCAATATCGCTTTCATCTTTCGCTTTTTTACCGTTACTTCCGATAATAATGAGTTCGATCTCTTCCCTATTTACCCAATCGATGATTGATCTTAATAAGGTTTCCCTTGTTAAAAAAACCTCTATTTCGGCCTTAGGATTAATCTCCAGCATTTTTGATTTCAGTTTTTCGAGTGCTTCGAGCCTTATCGTAATTTCGTCGGCGATATGTTCATCGGTAGTAATGATCATATCGGGCGTAGGAAGAATGCTCTCGTATTCAGAAACGTAATAAGCATTAAGCAGGATGATTTTCGCATTTTCCATTGCAAAACTCAACCTGGCAGCATATTTGGCAGCATGATCTGCTGTTTTAGAAAAATCTACAGGTACAAGGTATGTGCTCATGATATTAAAATTAACGTTTTTTACATTGATAAATTAATCAATCGATTGATTAATTTATCAATGTAAATTTCGGATATAATCTTATTGTATGCAAATTTTAGAGTTGAAGATTTATAACGGGAGCGTCATTCTGGTATGGAGTATGTAGCCAAGATCCTTCGACTACGCTCAGGATGACAATCGCGGGTAAGCAAATGACCAATATTCAATTTGAAATGACTATTGCAATTCCACAGGTGGAGAAATCCACTACTAAATTATTTCTTAGAAATACTTGTAAAGAGCTCCTTCACCTACGCTCGGGATGATAATCGCGGTAAGCAAATGACCAATGTTCAATTTGCAATGACCAGGTGGGGAAATCCACGATTAAATTCTTAAAAATACTTGTAAAGATCCTTCGACTACGATCAGGATGGCAAGTGCGGAAGGGTAATGAATAATGTTCAACTAGCAATTACCAATGAACTAATGACAAGTGAACCAATAAACTTATTTCCCCGAATCGGCAGCATTTGGATTTTCATCATGCCATCTGCCCTGAACTTTCATTACTTTTTCGATAATATCGCGGACAGCGGTTTTGCCTCCATTGTAAGGAGAAATGAATGTAGCTATCGCTTTTATTTCTTCTACGGCATCAGCCGGGCAGGTTGGAAGCCCTACGAGTTTCATTACTTTTAAATCAGGGATATCGTCGCCCATATAAAGCACTTCTCCTGCTGTAATATCCTTATTTTGAATATATTGATTGAAAATAGCCACCTTATCTCCTGTTCCTAAGAAAACATCAGTTACACCAAGGTTGAAGAAACGTTTGCCCATGGCAATACCATCTCCACCAGATATAATGCAAATATTATAACCTCTTTTAACAGCCAATTGCATCGCATAGCCATCTTTAATGTTAAAAGTGCGCAACGACTGACCATTATCAGTAACCTGAACTGATCCATCGGTAAGCACCCCATCTACATCGAAAATGAAAGTGGTGATCTCTTTTAATTTCTGTAAAAACATTCGTGCGTTTGGCGTTTAGGATTAAGCGCTCGGTGCTGACTCTGGACCAAGGACACCGAACTCAAAACTAATTATTGATTATCTCTCCATTCGTAAACCCAGGCAGATTGAATTTGCTCTAAATGGCCTTCACTACTTTCTTCACGGGTTCCTTTAAAGTTGGGCAATGATAAAACCCAATCTAAAAGTTCGGTAAAACGGACACGGTAGATTTTGGCTTCTGTAAAATCATCACCAAATTTCTCATATAAAGACATTGCTATATCTTCGTAATCATTCCAATAAAAAGGTAAAGCAAATTTATCGTTGTTCATGTTTTGTTATAGGTTAATTGTTTGAATTGGTTAATCGACTCCCAACTAAGGACTCTAGACTCCGAACTAATTAGTGTCCCATAAAGTCAGACTGATCTGGAATGGTCACTTCAATATCTCCATTAATTACCACACATTGGCAACCCAGGCGGGAAGTAATTTTCGGACGTACAGCCCTATCAATAAAGTCTTCTTCTTTATCAGAAATCTCTTCGATATTATCCATGCCCTTTGTTACGTACACATGGCAGGTACTGCAACCACAAACACCACCACAGTTGTGTTGTAATTCGATTCCATTATCCAGGCAAACATCTAAGACAGATTCGCCAGCTGCTATTGGTAATTCAATAGATTCGTGATCTGCTTCTTCAAAGTTTATTTTTAGTTTAAAAATGCTCATAATTATTTTGCAAAAGTAATAAGCAAAAGCCGAAATTATGCTATTTAAGCATTAATTTTATGCTATTGCTCAATGTTTGATAAATGTTCTGCAATTCCGGCATATTGTGTAATATGCTCAAATGCTTATTTAAAGTGTTTTCATCGGCTCTTATCGCTGGCCCGGTTTGGACATTTTCAGGTAAATTATGCATTACCTTATCGGCCGTTTCAGCAATTAATGGCCTGATGATTTCAAAATCCAAATCGTTTTGCCTGAGAATCTGATTGGCTAAAGCATATAAATGATTTGGAAAATTACAGGCGAATACTGCAGCAAGATGCAATACTTTTCTCTTCTCCCCGTCCAGCTCATAAACCTGAGTGCTGATTTTGGCTGCAAGTCCTTTTAAAATAGCCAACTGATCTACATCACTTGCTTCGATACAGAGCGGGATATTTTCAAATGAAACTTCTCCATCTTTTGAAAAAGTTTGTAATGGATAAAAAACACCAGCGTTAGTAACTTGTGATGATAAAATATGAATATCTGTAGTCCCAGAGGTATGTACCACTAAGCCCTTCACATTTTTCAATGATTTAGCAACGCTTTCAATCGCATCATCTTTTACAGAGATGATATATAAATCAGCATTTTCGTCAATTTCAGTAAGTTCGTTTACTCCTTCAGCTTCAATCGTACCCGCCAATAATTTTGCATGATTTAAATTTGGGCTGTACACCTGTACCACATCTTCACCTGTAGCTTTTAGTACTTTTGCTAAGTGTGTGGCAACGTTTCCCGAACCCAATAAAACGATCTTCATGATTTATGCGGTTTTGGCCTCTTTTCTCCTTCTGAAAATTGAAAGTAAAAAACCAATAACCATTACAATGGTACCAGCCCAATATAAATTGATGAAAGGAAATTCTATCGCTTTGAAAACAACCCAATCTTTAGCCTGTTGTGGTTTCTCAAAAATTTGAAGTTCTACTTTTTTCTCATCCGGCAATACTCTGGAGAAACGGAATTTCAAATCCAATTCATCTATTTTACGTGCAAAATCGAAAGTATTATTTCCTTTGATTAAGAAAATCGGCTCTGTGTTATAAACTTTTCCGGCAGCATTTACCTCTAGTGGCAAACCCACAGCATAATCGCCTTGCGCAAGTGCTAAATCTTTGGCAGTGGGTTTTCTATCTAAATCTTTCACCGTAACCACACCACTTGAGGTATGAATGGTATCGCCTACCGAAACCTTAACAATACGTGGTGCCTTATAATTTTCATCATCAGAATGTCCTTCGTGATCATCGTGCAAGGATTGCTTAATTGCTGCACTGGTAATATGCGTATATACATCATACGTAAGGTAATGTTTGGTATCAGGGGAAGCGATTAAACCCATTTTCTCATTATCCTGAGTATGAGGATGTAAATTAAAATCTTCTTTAACCTTCCCGTCTTTATCTACAACTTTAAAGTTAAGTGTGTAAAAAGTATTCGGGGCCTGAGTAGTGTCACTTACATAAGTTACGGTGTACTTGCCCATTTGTTTAGGCTCGTTTTTGTACAACATAATGTTTTCGCCAGGTTTCTCTGTTTTTTCAAAATCTTTAACAGGAATAAATTTATTGGCATTAATGGAAAGTGGCTTATTCGTAGCCGCCGATATTAATGCGCCTAAAACAAGTAGCGCAAAACCAATGTGTGCAATTGCTGATCCGGCCAACTTAGCCTTGCCACCGAAAGCCTGATATAATACCGCAGCGTTAGAAAGTACCGCAAACAAGCAACTGAAAGTAATCAGTATGTACATGGTATTGGTATAAATCTCCGCAACATATACCAAACCAGCTGTTAATACTGTCGAAAAAATAATTGCCGATACCAGACTGCTATAAAATTTACGTGGATCAGTCCTTTTATATTTTAAATATTGGGAGAAACCAGAAATCAAGGTAATCAGTACCGCAAAAGGCGCCTGCCATTGATTGTAATATTTTACCGCATCAATTGGAGGCGTAAAGTTTGTTCCAAAGGCTTTGTTAAATACAGGAACCGATGTGGAAAATATGACCTGGATACAAGCAATGGTTACCACTAAAGCGCCAATAAACATCCAGAATTCGCGCGAATAGGTTTCTTCATCTTTGGTGGTGATTGGCAATTCTTTCCATCTTATTACAATCAGTACAATTGCTAAAACAGCAAACACCACATTGTATAAAATCAAGTGTCCAAACATGCCCATATCGGTGAATGAGTGTACAGATGTATCGCCCAAAATGCCACTACGGGTTAAGAATGATGCATAAAGCACCAATAAGAAACTTAAGAATACTAAAGCGATTGCGGTAAAATAAGCATGACCTGTGTTTTTATAGGCAATCATGACGTGTACCGCCCCGATTAGGGTTAACCATGGAATTAAAGAAGCGTTTTCAACCGGATCCCATGCCCAGAAACCCCCAAAGTTTAATGCTTCGTAAGCCCAGAAAGAACCCATAATAATACCGGTACCCAGAACCATTACCGCAAAAAGCGTCCATGGCATAGCTGGTTTAATCCATTCTTTATATCTTTTTTGCCATAAAGCCGCAATACCATAAGCAAAAGGAACCACCATACTAGCGAAACCTAAAAATAAAGTTGGTGGGTGGATCACCATCCAATAGTTTTGTAACAATGGATTTAATCCTTTTCCATCGGTTATGAACTTAAGGTAATTTTTGTAATTTTCCGGATTTGCAAAAACAACAGGTGCCTGTGCTTTTAAATCCATCGCATCTCTTAAAAGTATAAAAGGTGAACTTCCGATGCGCTCTCCAAAAATCTCAACGCCTAAAAGCATTGAGGTTAAAAATACCTGAGAAAAGGCTATTACTGTCATTACAGGGCTTTCCCATGATTTTGCTTTCCAAATCAACAATGTGCCCAGAAATGATTGCCAGAAAGCCCAAAGCCAAAAACTACCTTCCTGTCCTTCCCAGAAAGAAGATATAATATAGTATACAGGAAGTTGTTTTGAAGAGTGAGATTGAACGTAATAGTATTCAAAATAGTGACCAAGAACCAGGTAGAACAAAATTGCTCCAATGCTTATAATGCTGGCAAAATTAACCAGATATCCAATCCGGCCTAAGTTTCTCCAGGATTTTTCTTCTAAATTTTTATCGCGACTGGCAAAAAAATACGATATAGTTGATAGTAATGATGCACTAAATGCCAGAACAATAAAAAACTGTCCGATTTTACCTGGTAACAGGTGCTCGCCTACAAATTGAATATCCATTAAATAAATTAGTTATATTTTTTCCCGCCGTCTTTACTTACTTCTTCGACTTTGCCGTCCTTATTGACCTCTACCATATTATCGTTATACTTAGAAGGACATTTCATTAAAATTTTTGATGCGTAGAATTTGTCCTTATCCATTTTACCAATAAGCACTAATTTTTCTGATTTTTCGAAATCCTGCGGTTTGGTACCAGCATAAATTACCTCTCTCACTTCTCCCTTTTCATCTTTCATGTGGAATGAAAAATGGTTCGCATCTTTTACGGCGTCGTAGTAAGTGCCCATTGATTTTACCCAATAGCCCATAACATGTTCTTCTTTCTCAGAAAGAGCTGCCTGTTTGAAATTAGAGTAGGTGTCAGTATTTGCGTTTAAGCTAAATAAAATTCCTACGGAAATTGCGATGGTAATCAGTCCAATGATTGCACTTTTCTTCATGGTTATACTTGTTGTAAAAGCTGGCAACAAAGATAGAAAAATAGGCTTAGCCAGCATTCTTTTACATTTTTCTTGTCTTTATATTGACAATCATCTGATTTTTCAAACGAAATATTTTTTCAGCAGCCCATATTTATAACTGATCTTAATGAATATCTTAAAACGTTTAAAAGTTTGGACTGAATTTATTAAGTTTGGACACTCAGATAGTCATTCCTTTTTGCATTCCACAGTAAAATATAAACCGGATTAATATGAATTTGAAACAGTTTTATAAGTTTTTGTTATTTATCGTATTGATACCCATTTTAAGCTCCTGCTTTGAGGTAATTGAAGAAATTTCGATGAAAAACGATGGTACTGGTGATGTTGTGCTCACCATAAACCTGAGTCAGAGTAAAACAAAGGTAGCTTCTGTAATGCTGTTGGATAGCGTACAAGGTTATAAAGTTCCCAGTAAACAGAAAATTCAGCAGGAATTAAATGAAGCAGTAGCTTATTTGAGAAAGTCGGAAGGAATATCGAATGTAAAAAGCACGAGTGATTTTAACAATTACATCGCAACCATCAGCTTCTCTTTTAAAGATGTTTCGAATATCAATAGCATCACCAAAAACATTCTTGCTCAGCAAAAAATTAAGGCGACCAATACCTCATCCTATACCTTTAACAAAGCTACTAAAACCTTTAGCCGAAAATATCAGGCAATCGGTACCGCTAAAACGGAATTCAATAAATTAAAAGCAAAAGATAAGGCAGTTTTTAATGGCGCAACCTATACAAGTATTTATCGTTTCGAATCTCCTGTAACAAGTAGCACCAACCCGGCATCAAATGTATCGAAATCAAAAAAAGCAGTAATGCTAAAAAGCAATATCATGGATTTAATTAACGGAAAAATTAACGTATCTAATACTATCCAACTATCTAAATAAAATCACCCTTGTCTTTTGTCGCATGGACAAGACACGAGGCTTATCTCTAAAAAATCTATCTAAATGAAAAAAATTCTAGTTGCCATCTCCCTCTTTTTATCATTCAATTTGGCTCAGGCGCAAGATCTGGTCAAAAAAATCCCTTCAAATGCTTTCACAGTAGCCACCATTAAAGGCGATAATGTTTTTAAACTCATGTTTGTAAAAGATTTTAACGAATCTTTTGTAGGCAAGAAATTATTGACGGAAACCTCTAAATCTCTGGATAAAAAATTCACAAGTATCGAAGATTTCGGCATCAACCTGGAGAAAAACATGTATTACTTTAACCAGTTAAGCGATAGCATTACCTACAACTGTTTTTTAATCCCTATAAAGGATGCTAAGAGATTTGAAAGTTTAATTGAAAACAAAGAGAAAAAATTTACCCAACAGGGCGATATCCGTACGATGGTTTTACCAGATAGCACGAGCATCATCAAATGGAACAACAACATGCTTTATTTTGTAACAGGAAGCATCAAGGGTTCATTTTTTGCAGATTCGGTTAAATCTGCCCGTTATGGGATAAAAGATATCAGGTTTCAGAATAATTATGATGATGTAGCCATTGCAGATAGTAGTGTTGTAGTTACAGATTCTACCTACACAACTACGGCCGAACCTATGGTAGAGGTAGTTGAAGCCCCGGTTATTGAAAAAGCAAAAGTTCAGAAAAAACCGACGGTAAAAAAGAATACTAAAAAAACTGTTGCTGCGAAAAAAACCGGCAAAAAGAAAAACACCAAAAAATCTAAAAAAATCACTAAAATCAATACAGATTTTGATCAGTCAGAAGAACTCGCAATTGACACGGCAAGCGGCATGACTCCAGTTCATGGCATTGTTGATGAACAATACGACACCTATCAGCAGGAACGTGCAGAACAAGATGCCAAGAAAAAAAGACTGGCTTTTACCTGGATGACCGTTCAGGCTGATCAGATTTTTAATGGCACTTATGAATCTATTGAGACGAATAAATCTTATACCACAAGTTTGGATAACAAAGCCATTGCAGAGCTTTGGGTATCGAGCTTACAGGATGTCTACAATTCAATTGCGCCTGAATTTGGCACTTATGGTAAAGCAGGCTTAATGAAAGGTTATGGCAGTTTAAATGCTAAACTTTTTATGGATAACAAAAGTTTCCGTATTTCTACCGGTTTAGAAATGGCCCAGGAACAGGCTGACGCTTATAAAAAAATCATGAACAGGAAATTGAACAAAAAGTTCCTGAATTATGTAAACAGCGAGAAAGCACTTGGTTTTATGAGCTATTCTATTGATACTAAAGCTTATTTAGAAGAATTTCCGAAGTTAATGAAACAAACTTACGGTTCTTTTTTAGGCGGTAAAATGGACGAAGAGGTTGAATTGGGAACTGATCTGTTTTCTCTTTTATTGGATGAAGAAGCGGTAAGCAAGGTAATTAAAGGTGATGCACTATTCGTAATCAATGGATTAAAAACCAAAGAAGTTACTTATACCACTTATGAGTATGACGATGATTACAAACAAAAAGAGGTAACAAAAACCAAAAATGAAACCTTACCTGATTTTCTTTTCATGTTTTCATCTGAAGACACCAGATTGATCGAAAAATTGATCAAATATGGTATCCATAAAAACATGGTAACAGTTGAGAACAATATTTATAAAATCCAGGAGAAGAAAAGCCCTATCGATATTTACTTTATGATTAAAGACAGAATTGTATTTTTTGGCAATTCGTTAAGCGAGATGCAAAGCATCAGTAATAATCAATACAATAACAAAATCAGCAAACTGCACAAAGACCTGTTGAGCAAAAATAATTTCAGCTTTTTGTTTAATGCTAAAAACCTGGTAGGCAAAGTGCCTGATTCGGAGATTGGCGGTGAAGAAACCGCTAAGAAATTTAACAGTACTTTAGAAAAAATGGGCAATGTATATATGAAATCGAATCCGATTAAGGGCAGATTGGTTTCAGCAGACATTAGCGCCGAAATTCCGAATGGGCATGAAAATGCTTTAAAATATTTGTTCTCGCTTATTGAGAATGCAGCTAAGTAGTTTAGTTGGCAATTATCAGTTGGTAGTTTACAGTTAACCGGTTTAAACAGTTTAACCAATACTAACAATTAGCTTTCAGTTTCAAGCTGGCAGTTTGCAATAACCAATGAACGAATGACAAATGAACCAATGAACCATTCTCTATGAAGAAATTTTTAAAAATAACAGCAGCGATAGTCATATTGCTGCTTGTTTTTTATTTTGGCTTTTTTAAATACAGGCAAATCCAGGCCAACAAAATATTAATTCCTCTTACTACCGAGACTTTGTTTAAAATAAATGTAGATGAACTATACAAAACCATTGCGGTTAGTTATATTAAACATCCCGGTCAATATTCCGGAGGAGACAAAAAAGGCATAAAAGAAAAGATAGCTGATTTAAATACAGGTTTAACAATACCCGCAAACATTTACATATACACTTTAAAAGGAAAAGCTGAAAATACTTTTTTCACGCGTTTAGAAATAGCCGATAGTTTGGCATTTAACCGTTTTATGCTGAAAAAGCTTGCATTAATAAAAAAGGAAGCTCATTTTTTCCAGTCCGCAGACTCAACATTTTCCCTGCTGTTTAACAAAACTACTGTAAGCTTAGCATTTACTACGAAAAAGGAGCTGGTAAAAAACATACTGGAAGAAATACAGGATCAGAAAAACATGATTAAAATTAACGATAGCAAGTTTGAACATATAGCCAACCTTTCCGATCACCTATCTTTTCAAAATGCAGAAAATTTGAGTAAGATTAATTTTACGGATGGAAAAATTGATTTTAGCAGTGAATTGGTGAATAGATGGATAGAACCTGCTGCCGAACCCAAGCATCGGATTCTAAATCCCGAAAGTACAATGAGTATGTGGTTAAACGGAAAAATTAAATCGGATTTAATTAAAAAAAATCATACGGTAAGTCCTTCTCTATTTTCAAAAGATAGTTTTTTCAGGTTTTACAAAGATTATGCGGATTTTGAATGGACAAAAACGATTACGCAGGTAGATACCATTGTGGGTTATGAATACAATGATGACTTTGAGCAGGTAGAGAAAAAAATACTTCAGGATCGAAAGATTCCTTCGATTGCTATAAATCTAAGTGCCGACGATAAAGCAGTGAGTGATTATCTCCAATCGCTAGGTGCATTGGATCAATCTACCGGAAAGATTAGCAGTTTGATGATTCCATTGTACCAGGTTTACTTTAAAGGCAATAACGGTAATGTTTTATTAAGTACAGTTCAAGGTGCTAAACCTGATTTAAAAAGGGCATCATCAGATGATTTCTTTTATTTTAAAGTAGATTTTAAAAAGTTGATTAAACAAACATCAATACCCTTAATTGCAGATAAACTGGGTACTTTTAATCAATTAGAAATTAAGGCAAAAAGCATAGGAAAGGACAAAATTAAACTTGAATCGGAACTTTTATTTTTAAACGGGGATGCTAATGCCCTCATCCAACTTTTAAATACGTTTAAAAATGGCTTCAACAGCTCCCTGGATTTTAATCTATCTGTTGATATTCCGGCAAGCAAATAATTATTTACAGTAGAGGCATGGTGATTTAAGAAATCCCGTTCTGCGGACACCCTATACAACAGGGAAATTAGAAACAGACCTTTGTACCTAAACCTGATGGGATGGATGCCAATTCCTTCAATTGGCAGGAGGTACAGCAGGGCCAACCCACCCCTATGTAATACAGGCCATTCATTTCCAAAAAAACAACTGAAATATGCGCTGTTATATTTTTTTCCCGATGATTTAAGATGATTTACGCAGATTAAAATTTCTGCAAATTTGCAGGGGGTGAATAAAAAGGCCTTGCAGTTATTAAATCTGCAAAGCTATATTCCATTTGGTTTGGTAAGCCACCAAACATGGATTTTGTAGAGGCAAGGTAGTTTAAAAAAACCGTTCTGTGGACAACCTATACAACAGGGAAATTAGAAACAGACCTTTGTACCTAAACCTGATGGGACGGATGCCAATTCCTTCAATTGGCAGGAGGTACAGCAGGGCCAACCCACCCCTATGCAATACAGGACATTCATTTCCAAAAAAACAACTGAAATATGCGCTGTTATATTTACTCCGCTGATTTAAGATGATTTACACAGATTAAAATTTCTGCAAATCTGCAAGGGGGGGGGTAAATAAAAAGGTCTTACAGTTATTAAAGAGGGAAATCTATCTGGATAGATTATCTCGACTCCATTGCCCTCCGCTCGAAACGATTATTCCATAAAAAAGCCCTGCAATTTTAAATTCTGCAAGGCTTTATTTCCTTTTGTTTGGTGAGCCACCAAACAAAGATTTTAATTACTTCATCCCGATGAAAAGCCGGAATGAAGCAATGACGATTATTCGGTTACGGCCAAACGCCTAAGTTCATATAAGAAACCGCAATTTTATCGATTGAATTTACAAAAGCAGCAGTTCTTAAGGTTTGCGTACCTGGTTTGTTCATTCTGGTTTCACGAATTTCGTGGTAAGAATGAATCATGGTATCTTCTAAACCAGAGTTTACCAATTCCATTTCAGATGCGCCTTTAACAATCATTAAACGGTGCTCCGGAAGAATTGTTTTACCAGTTAAGTTCTCTAAAGTATTGATCAGATTGGCATTTGAGTTAGCGGCATAACGGTTTTCCATACGGCCAAAGGCCACGTGCGATAGATTTTTCAACCACTCGAAATAAGAAACCGTAACACCACCTGCATTACAATACATATCAGGAATGATAATACCACCCATTTCGGTAAAAATGGCTTCAGCTTCTGGCGTAGTTGGTCCGTTTGCACCTTCAGCAATAATTTTTGCTTTAATATTACGGATGTTAAGTTCGGTAAACTGGTTTTCTAAAGCTGCCGGAACAATGATATCGCAATCTTGCTCTAAACCTTCCATCGAATTTTTAAAGCTGGTAGCACCAGGGAAACCTAAAATTGAACCTGTATTTTTACGGTGTGCAAAAACCTCATCAACGTTTAATCCATTAGGGTTATAAATGGCACCTTCAAACTCACAAAGACCAACAATTGTAGCACCAAATTCTGCTAAGAATTTAGCCGAGTGGTAGCCCACGTTACCTAAACCTTGTACAATTACTCTTTTATCGCCTAAACCAGCCTTAAAACCAATTTTTGCCATATCTTCTGCAACTTCCACACATTCGCGAACGGCATAAGCCACACCACGGCCGGTAGCTTCTTTACGACCACGAATACCATGTAAGGCAATTGGTTTACCAGTTACACAGCCTAAAGCGTCTAACTGACCAGGGTTCATAGTCATATAAGTATCGGCAATCCAGCTCATTTCGCGTTCGCCAGATCCATAATCTGGAGCAGGAACATCAATACCAGGGCCAATAAAGTTTTTCTTAATTAATTCTGTAGTATAGCGGCGGGTGATGGTTTCCAATTCGGCAACACTGTATTGTTTAGTGTTAATTTTAATACCACCTTTTGCACCACCAAATGGAACGTTAACAATGGCACATTTGTAAGTCATTAAGGCAGCAAGTGCCATAACCTCATCTTCGTTTACCATTTCACTGTAACGAATCCCTCCTTTAGTAGGGCTCATGTGGTGAGAGTGTTCTACGCGCCAGGCATCAATTACTTCAAAACCGTTTCCACGGCGAATTGGGAACTGGAAACGATATACACTATTACATGTTTTAATCTGGTTCAATAAACCTTCCGGATGATTGGTGAATTGAGCCGCACTGTCAAAGTTTTTACAAACATCTGCAAAGAACTTGTTCTCGTCTGCTAGATTAGCCATTATTTATTTTTTATATTGAATAAGTTTTCGGTGCAAAATTGCCTAAAAAAACTGCACATATCCAAATGCAAAAATACTTAGTGTATAGCTAACACCACCCTATTCAGGCTTTGAAACAGGTTTTATACCGTTTATGCAAAACTGTTCAAAAACAATATTTAAACCGGTTTAAACAGGGATATGTTGACTCCTCAACCTGGTTAAAACGACTATTTTCATAGGTTTTATGATTGTTTATTCTGACGAAAAAAAATTATAAAAAAAATATCCACAAGGCTATTTTATTACGATACTAATTAATCGACAACCAAAAACACGACAATAATTGCGAATATCATAAATTTTGCATCAGAAATAAGACATAAAAAAGGAGATCAATATCGTTTTGATCTCCTTTTAAAATTAATCCGGACTATCGTAATTACGACGCGTTTTATTTATTGATGTGGTTTTCTTTTTCAATTTTCTTCAATCTCTTATCAATAGAGAAAAGATAGGCAAGCAGTCCTACCAGGATAATTACGATACATATCACCACAACATATATCTTTCCATTGCTGCGAAGGCCATCAGCCATTTCTACGCCATTATCTTGTGCAAATAACTGCATGGTGGCCATCATTAATATCAGGGAGAAAAATATCTTCTTCATTTTAGTTATGTTGTTGTTTGTTTTCGTTTGTTGTTGATTGATTTTCAATGGTAACAAAGCTATTATGAACACCTTTTACTTCGTCATGAGTAGGTGTGTTCATAATGGTTTCAATATTGCGAATTCTGAAACGGATGGTATATACCCAGTAGCCGATTAATATCCAGCCTAAACATGCCGGATAAAATACCATGCGCATGCGGCTGTCTAAATCGTAACTGTTAAAACCAGGATTGCCGCCGTTGCCCGGGTGTAATGAATCTTTTAAACGGGGCAATACAAAAAGCAACACCACCATCATTGGAAAGGCAAAAATATTGTAAATGGCCGAAATCTTAGCTCTTTTCTGTTCTTCGTCTATCGCATTGCGGAGAATGAGATACGCAAAGTATAATAAAACAGAAATAGCGGCAAAATTTTGTTTGGGATCAAAACTCCAAAATTCTCCCCAGCAGTATTTAGCCCAAATTGCACCAGTAACCAAACCTAAAAGGCCAAAAATAATTCCAGCATTTACACTCTCCACAGCCTTCATATCGTCGATTTCACTTTTACTACTCAACGATTTTACACTATAAAAAACTGAGATCGAAAAAAGTACAATCATCGAAAACCACATGGGTACGTGGAAATACAGATTTCTTATTGTTTCATTTAAAATAGGTAAACGAGGTACGTGAAGTAATAATCCTGCAATTGCAGTATAAATTACCAGAACTGAACCTAAAATTTTCCACCAGGTTTTATGCATATTTATATTTAATTATTGAATGATTGAGTATTGAATGTAGATTCCATCATCCGTTTTCCATCTTCCATATTTAGTCTCTCCAAAGGTAAGGAAATAACAATAAAGAGGTTGCCACCATCAGCACATTCACCACCAGCAACATCGCAATTTCATCATAACTATTCTCCCATGGCAGGCCATCAACCGCATTTTTAGCCAGTTTGATCAAAAGGATCAATACCGGAATAATGATCGGAAAACTTAATATCGCCATTAACATACCACCATTACCAGCCTTACTCGCAATGGCCGAAACCATGGTAAACACGGTAGAGAAACTCATGCTGCCCAATACCACGGCAACGTAATACAATAGCATATCGGGCGGTGTAAAGGAATCAAAAACCAAAGTATAAAAGCCCAATGCGATGGTGGTAAGCACCAGCATCAAAAGGGTATTATAAACTGTTTTAGAAATCAAAACCGCAGCCGGGCTTGCCAGAATGTAACTGTAAAGTTGTTGCCCCTTTGTTTCCTGTAAAAAACTCTTTGAAACACCATTGATGGAGGCAAAAAGCATAATTATCCAGAAAAGTGCGTTCCAGGTTAATTTATCGCCAAGGCTTACAAATGACAGATAACAGGTAAAAATAGTAGAAACCACATAAAGCAACACACCGTTAATGGTATATTTGGAGCGCCACTCTAACAATACTTCCTTGTGAATTAAATATTTAACCTCTTTGGCCAATTGCATAACCGCAAAGATACTTTTATTGATAAATATTGCATGCTTAAATTGTTGTATTGTTGTAATTTTGTTTGGCAAATAATTTAGTCACAGGGACGCAGAGAAAGATTTAACCACAGATAAAAAGGATAAACACGGATGGTATTTTATAGCAGTATAACCGGGATTACAGGCATTTTAAATTAGTTGGCCACCGAGACACAGAGAAAGACCATTAACCACGGATAATGATAGAGAAAGATGCTATTCTTTCGAAGTAGCATAAACGAGGTTAAAGGCATTTAAAATTTAATTGGGCATGGAGGCACAAAAAACACTAAGAAAACCCAATACGCACAAAAATCTGTGTTCATCTGTGTAAATCTGTGGTAAAATAGAAATATGAACTACGCATCAGTTATAGAAACGCCTATTGGCAGATTAAGCATCCTGGCTGATGAGGATTTTGTGCATGCCGTTACTTTTGAAGAAAAGGATATTGCTGATCTGACAGCAAACGAACTCACCATAAAAGTTGCCAATCAATTAAAAGAATATTTTAATGGAAATCTTCAGGATTTCGATTTCCCGATGAAACAGAAAGGAACCGGTTTTCAACAGGAAGTATGGCAGAATTTGTTGACCATACCTTTTGGCGAAACTACTTCTTACGCTAAATTTTCGGCGCATAAACCATTAGCTATCCGTGCAATCGCTTCTGCAAATGGCAAAAACAATATTGCCATTGTAGTACCATGTCACAGGGTAATTGGCAGCAACGGCAAACTGGTTGGCTATGCAGGAGGACTGTGGCGTAAACAGTGGCTGCTACAACATGAACGTGAGGTTGCCCAAAAAGGACAAACTGAATTAAAATTTTAAACCATATTTTCCACAGATGAATACAGATAAAGCCGGAACACCAAATAATTATCTAAAAGCAATTCGTTTAATTAATATTGAAGAAAACAAATGTGCATTCGAAATTGGAAAAATCCCTATTCGTCAGCATATTAATGCCAATTATTTTTTTGCCCAAACTGATGTATCAACTTTAGAAAAAATTCCCCACCCTGCGCCTAGGAGGCAATATGTGATTACACTGAAAGGTAAACTCCGTTTTACAGTAAGCAATGGTGATACTTTTATCATCGAACCAGGAATTGTACTGATTGCCAACGATACAGCTGGCGAAGGGCACACCTGGGAAATAGTGGGTGGCAATGAATGGGAAAGAATCTATATTCCATTAGAGGATAATACCAACGATTATTTTATGGCGGATTAAGATCTTCAAAACCAGGATCAGGTCAATTGCGTAAATCATATCAAAACTGATGATATGATGAAAACGGTCTGCTCCCTCCTTCTTGTTCTCTTTACCTATTTGCCGATGGAAAAAAATGTTCCGGTGACTAAGCTAGACCTAAAAAAATATTCGGGAACGTGGTATTCTTTATATTCTATTCCGACGATTTTTGACAAGGGCAGTCGAGAAACCACTACTAAATATACCTTAAATAAGGATGGCTATTACAATGTTCTCACCACCTATAAAAAACCAGGCGGTGATAAAGTTTATTCCAGAAGTTCTAAAATGTTTCCATCAGAAGATGGCGATAAAGGGGAGTTACAAGCACAATTTATCTGGCCGATAAAAGTAGATTACTGGATTATCGAACTTGCAGACGATTATTCTTATGTAGTGGTGGGGCATCCCGATCATAAATTTTTGTTCATCATGAGCCGTTATCAGACAATGCCTAAGAAAACCCATGATGAAATTGTAGCCAGATGTAAGGCAAAGGGATATGAGGTAGCTAAATTAACCTCGCAGCAGCATTCAAGTGGCAGTTAACAGTTCGCAATTGGCAGTTTGCAGTTAACTGATTTAAACAATTAACTTGATTAAAATTAACAAATCCTATACGGCTCCAAATTTCTCTATCAGTTTATCTTTCTGTATCCTTGCTACCTGTAACTGTTTGTTATTTTCCAATGTCAGCAAACAATCATTCTTGTTAAAAAATTTCACTTTGTTTAAATTGATGATATACTGCCGGTGTATCCTGAAGAAATTTCTGTCCTCCAATATTTCCTGAACATCTTTTAGCGTTTTTGAAATAATCACCTTCTCGCCATTCAGTAAGACCAGAATAGAGTAATTGCTACTGGCTTCAACATACAGAATATCGTCGAGGTTAATAAAAACAATACCTGAAAGCGAACTTACGGCAATTTTATTTACGCGTTCCATATTCATTTGCCGATGAAAATGATTGAGTTGTTTATCAGAAAAATTATTTTTAATTACAGCCCTGTTAACGGCTTCAACCAGATCTTTTATATCAACAGGCTTAACCAGATAATCTAAGGCGCTAAACCTAAAGGCCTTGATGGCAAACTCATTATAAGCTGTGGTAAAGACCACTTTGAAGCTGATCGGCATTAATTTCTCCAAAAGCTGAAAGCCATTTAATTCTGGCATCTCAATATCCAAAAAAACCAAATCCGGATTTAAGCTTTCTATCTCCTGTAATGCTTTAATTGGGCTGTTAAACGAATAAATGGCTCCAACTTGCCCGCAATGTTTTTTTAACTGTATACGCAGTAAACTTATACTATCTTCTTCATCATCTATAATTACAATATTGAGCGCTTTCATATTTTAGATTTATTTTGATTGATGATATATTAGGTTGTTTTTAAATTAAATGGATACTGATTAAAACCCTGGTCCCTTTGGCTTCGTTATTTGCGCCATAAAGATCCTCGATATGGATCTGTGTATTGGTATTAAATTCCCTATTAAAATTAGCAATACGCTCGCCGGTTATCAATGTTCCATACGATTTTTCTTTCTCGGCAGCCTTACTATTCAGCTCCGATGCTTTTACCCTCCCTATTCCATCGTCCTCAATGATTACGAGTAAAATCTGCTGTGTAAAATCCTGAGAAATTTTAATCAGGATTTCACCACCAACATTTTTATGCATCAGGCCATGCCAAATGGCATTTTCGATATAGGGCTGCACCAACATCGGTGGTATTTCTATAAAATCGGCGTCAACATGATCATCAATGTCAAAAATATATTTCAGTTTACCTTTAAAACGCATGGTTTCCATTTCTAGGTACAACTTTATAGTTTTGATTTCTTCTGCTAATACGATTTTATCTTTCCTCGAGTGCGAAAGGGATAAGCGCATTAACTGAGAGAATTTACTCAGATAATCAGATGCTAATACACTGTTATTCTGTTCGATATATAAATTTATTGAATTTAAACAGTTAAAAATAAAGTGTGGATTCATTTGCAACCTTAAAATCTTATGTTCGTTCTCTGCATTTTTAATTTTTAAGTCAATTCGTTCCAGCTCGTCAAGGCGGTCTCTGTATGCCAACGCTGTTAAAAACAAAACGGCATCTATTGCAAAAGCCAGTGTTACTAAATCTACGTAATTGTTAATAGCGTAGTACCAACTTGGCAAATGGTTATAGATATCCAGCCATTTAGGCGCCAAAACAAATAATAACGAAAATGATATGGCGGCCAAGCCTGTAAATGCAAACCGCAAATAGCCTTTGTTTGGTTTTGGCCGGGCATAATAACTGAGCAAAACGGTAAGGATAAAAAATGGCAAAGAATTATAAATCCAAAATATTTTTGTAATCGGGCTAAGTTCGGGCCGTAAATAATGTACAATCATTACTACAATCATTAAAACCCATTGGCATAAACAAAATTTTAAAAATAAGTTAAGGTATCTGTTGTTTTTAACCTGTAAAAATTCGCCCAAAAAAAGAATATAAAAAAAAGTTTGGGGAATAAAAGAGAGTAGAAATATAAAATCATTATTTATCGGTAGCCAATTCACTTCTAAAAGAATGGCATCTACCTGTAACGAATACCTAAAAAACATACATAATGATGCTAACGCATAATACAGATACGCTCTATCTCTCCGCTGAAGAAAATATTTTAAACAACAATAAATAAAAACGGCGAAATAAAAACCTGCAACCCACAATTTAACATGTCTAAAACTTAACGGAAACAAAACCAGTTCTCTGTTCTTTTCCCTGTAGGCGGTATCATAGGTTTCTATTTGCGGATATTGTGGAACAATGTTGTATAGGTATTTTTGAATGAGCACATAAAAATATTGTGTTTCTTTTTGTTTTAAGGTCAAATGTATCCGCCAATAATCAGTAGCTATCGAGAGATTTGAAATTTTAGCACCAAAACCCGTTTGCCCAACCAGTACCAATCGATTTCCTACACGCTCATACAATTGAGTTTGTTGCATTTTACTGTCTAATTTCAACAGTAAGCTGGTATCCCTATCAAAAGTACTGCGAATACTAAAATTGATCCAACATTGTAAAACCGTATCTGGAAACTCTTTTTGTGCTGCTATGTTACTGTCCAAAAAGTGCCAATCTAGTTCCTGGAGTTGGGCATAAGTTTTATTGTTTTTTTTCGATAGCGTATAATATGCCTGGTTTAAAAGACTAACGTTTTTGCTTTGCTGAGTGATATTTATCGGCTTAATATTCTCTTGCGCAACCGCATTAAGACTGTTGCCCATCAAGACAAAGTCTAAAAGCATTAAACATTTAAAAAATTTGCTTTTTATAACCATTCCAGTGAAACCAAAAAAGGTGTTACTAAAGATAATTAGAAAAGGAGCAAAAAAGCTTAAAAATGCGTGAGATGCGGGTTTACCAATGCGAAGTATGTTGTTTTTTGTTTAGCGTAGCTCAAAATGCCCAAAATTTCGTTCAGGTTTCCGCTTTATTTTTCACTACACAGCCTATTACCTACAGCTCATAGCAAAAAGAAGATACTTCACTCAATTGCCAACCCCAAAGAAAAATGGAAACTTAAATTTGATATGTAAATTAAAACTTACTAAAAATTCATGGTTTAGAATGACTGAAGAGAGATTATGGATAACAACAAAAGTATAAATCAAACGAAAAACGATATGAAGAAAATATTAACATTATTAATATCCATGTTGTGTTACTCTGCTGGGTATTGCCAAGATGGAACATTCAGTTATATCGGTTTAGCAAACAACAATGCCGAAATAAAAACAATTGCAGATACCACGCATAAAACCTTATTTATAGCAGGAAATAAAGTGTATAGCATAGGTGGCGACTGCATTTGCCGATTATTAGACGGCGATGGAAACGACAGGGACGATGATGGAGACAATAGCAGCCGTTTGAATGATGGTAATACTGGTAACAGAAAAAGTGGTGGAGAAATTGCTGACCGCAGTACGAAGGGAAAAAGAAGCAAAAGGGATAAAAACGGGGATAAAAACAATAGAGATAAAGATGGGGATGAAAACGATAGAGATACCGATGGCGACATTAATAATCGTAATGCAGATGGTAGCACAATGGAGGGTACCAGGTGCAGTTGTTCTAAAAGAGGAAGAATTTTATTGTATACCAGAGAAAAAATAAAAAGCACTAATGCGAAGATATATTATCAGGGTAAATATTTTTCAAACAAACATTTTAAAATTATACAATTATGAAAAAACTAATATTTTCTATGTGTACTGCGGTGATGGGCCTCACAATTATAAGTTCTTGTGGCACATCCTTAAAAATACCAATTAACAGGGGTAAAATAGATGGAGATTTTACCATACAATTTACCGAAAAAAATGCGGTTGTAAAGCCTAATCAATTTTTCACGCTGGCCGAATTAAATATTGAGCCAAACAAAGGTCAGATTTCAAAAACTACAATCAATTCCACCAATATAAAAACAGCATTAAAAATATTTAAAAAGCAAAAAATTAAAAACTATGCCATTACCATCACCAAGCCGGGCTATGCAAAACCCTATTATGGTAAAATAGCTTTTTTTAATACCAATAAAATAAATGAAGCCGATGCCGTAGCCAGGTATTACGAAATCGATATTGCGAATAGTTATTTTGCAAGTGCAACCCGTGGCCGGATGGCAATTATTTATGAGTATTCAGATTTGCGCATCGGCATAGCTACAACATCTAAAATACCAACATGGATCGTATTAATAAGCGACGAGCCATTTTAAAAATAATACAATAATAAACGGACGCGCCGAACACCGCATTACAAAGTAGGCGAAAAAACAAATCGACCAAATGAACATACAAGAATTAACATTTGATAATCTCAATGAAGCATTGCCAAAAGAGGTAATGACTTTAATTAACGATACTGCTATTATAAACAGCATCTTTCCAGTAAATATTGGAGAAATCTTTAATGGACAGATTTTAAAAGCGAACGAAATTATTTTTCAACCTAACGCTACTTTGACTTTCACAAACATTAATGTGCCCTTTTGGATAATATATTGTGACAAACTTAAATTAAAAGACAATAATTTCCCGATTAGGATCGAACTTGATCAAACCATTGAAGGGACAAAGGGGAAAGATGGACTTGGGGGAATCAATGGTGCAAATGGTGTGGGTGAAATCGACAGACAAGGCCAACCAGGTTCTGTAGGCCAAAGCGGTCTTACAGGTGAACAAGGTGATAGCCTAAATAATCCAAATCTATATATTATAACAAAGGAAATGGTTTGTATTGATACCCTACAAAATATTGAAGATTCTAGAATAGTTTTAGATTTTGACGGAGTAAACGGAGGCGACGGCGGAAATGGAGGAAGTGGAGGGAATGGCGGAAATGGTTCAAATGGTAAAGAAGGTGCGGATAGCTTATTTGATTGTAAAGAAGGTGCCGGCAATGGTGGTGCTGGTGCAAATTCTGGACAAGGTGGCAAAGGTGGTCAAGGTGGCAATGGCAGCAATGGTTCTTCTATTTACTTCATATCTGTTGAGACCTATACAGAGGTTTTAGTTAACACTACAAAATTTTATATAAGGGGAGGAAATGGTGGAATAGGCGGAAATGGTGGCAAAGCTGGAAAACCCGGATATGGAGGCAGGGGGGGAGGCAAAAATGGGTGGTGTGGCCGAGGAGTTGATGCTGACGATGGTAACTACCCAGAGCCGAGAACATTAGGCAATGGATTAGATGGTCAAGATGGAGAAAAGGGGCAAGTTTTTAAAGTAATCGTTAAAAATTTCTAAACGTGCGGTTACTATAAAGATTTTATTACTTATTCATCTCCAAATATCACTTCTAAACGCTGGCGGCCAATAAAATCACGGCTACCAGCTATTCTCTAAACTATTCTATTAAATGAGCTAAGGTTTTACCTCTAATTGTGATTTCTTAACACTAAAAAGCATAAATATAACACCTACTAAAAGTACAATCCAGCCCCATTGGAAATGAACAACTTTACCGATAACTTTATTGGCGAAGCCATATTTAGTATAATTATTTGCAGTAAAATAAACAGCAACTACCGCTAAAACATACCAGATAGCCATTACAAAACTCATAAACCTAAAGGCTCCTACTTTTCTGATGAACAGAAACAATACGGAAATGACGATAATGGCATAAGTGATCAAAAACAAACGGGCGTCAGATTGGTACAGATTCCAATTGCCTTTAATCGGAACTTTTAATATTGGACAAAAACCTGCAATAATGCATAACAAAATGCCTAACCAAGCCCTGAATTTATTTAATACTAACATACTTTTTGGTTAATCGGTTAACTGTATAAATTGGTTAATTGTTTTTAATAGTTTATAGCTAATTTGCCTGGCATTTTTTAATGACTAATGACTAATGACTAATGACTAATGACTAATGACTAATGACTAATGACTAATGACTAATGACTAATGACTAATGACTAATGACTAATGACTAATGACTAATGACTAAACTACTGCCCTTCAATAATACCCATCTTATCTGCAAAGTGGGCACAGTAATCGCGTAAATCTTCAACAATTAAAGTTTCGTTTGTGGCTTTTAAAAAGCTATCGCCCATGGTTTGTAGAGTCTCGTAGAAAAAACGTTTCATCTCATCAACAGGCATATCTTTTGTCCAAAGATCTATCTTTAAGGTATTTTTATAATTGTGATCCCAAACTGATAAAAACATCGCCTTCGCAGGCACTTTATCAGCGTTTCCAGAATCTGTGCTTTCCCAAAGTATGTTATCCGGGTTATTGCCTTCATCTAACTCAACGGTTATTTTTATTTCTGCTTTTTTCATTTTCTTAATTTGATTTCACCGATTAGTGGATAACACCTATAAATTGATTTCACTGATTAAAGATTATCGGTTTATTTTTTTACGGATGCAAAGATGATTAATTAATTTGATTCCACAGATGAGTAGATTACACTGACTAACATTGTTGGGATATTTTTACGGTTTAATTACGCTACTACCTTTTGTAAGATTAACATTAACACGGCCGCAATAACAATAAAAATCAATTCAACAATCCAAATTCTTTTAATATCCTTTAGGGTAAAGCGGAAAATCATATCTGTAATAAATGTTACCACAATTAAACAGCCCAATATAAGGAGATAAAAACCATCCAGGTTTACATGTCGTGGTGCTGCACTTTTCTCCGAAACAAGATTTATAACCACCAGGCCAAGTCCTGCTGCGCTTACAATATTTAAAGGTGTAATCCTAAGGTTCATCTGTGTTTATTTATTTGTTTTCAATTGTCAGATGGAGCCTTTGACAATTGAAATAATTATTTAGAAAATTAATAATTATTTTAATTGTGTCGGGTTCATTACTTTTTCTTATCGAATTTTTTTCCTTTTTTAAAACTCTTTAGCTGTTTACCAGCCTTTGCTTTGGCTTTCTCCCTCACCTTTTTTTCTATTGCCGCAGCATGTTTTTTCTCGTGAAAAGCCCCTTTAAAATCAGGATCTTCCTTACGTTTCTGCATATCGATTTCTTTTGCAATATGCTGACGTTCCTCGTAAGGGGTTTCATCAATGAATACACCTTCCGGAATTTCGGCCACAGGGATATATTGGCGAATCAATTTTTCGATCTTGCGGATATAATATTTTTCGGCATCAGTAGCAAAGGTAATTGCATCACCTTTGGCAAAAGCCCTGCCTGTACGGCCAATACGGTGTACATAATCTTCAATAATGATAGGCACATCGAAATTGATCACATGGCTCACATCACTCACATCAATACCCCTACTCGCCACATCTGTAGCCACCAGCACCCTGATATTACCTTCTTTAAAACTATTTATAGAGTTAATCCTGGTGTTCTGTCCTTTATTGGCATGGATTACACGAACATTTTCAGCACCATACCTACGTTCAATAAAACTGAAAATATTATCGGCAACCGTTTTGGTTTTACAGAAAATAATCAGACGATTAAAAGTCTCATCATTTTTCAACAAATGCTGCAACAGGTTAATTTTCGTTTTAAAATTCGGAACGTAATATAAAGTCTGCGTTACGTTTGCAGCAGGAGTTGCTTGCGCAGATGCCTCAATTACAAGCGGATTATTAAGGAAATCGCCGGCAATTTTCTGAACTAAGTCGCTCATTGTTGCTGAAAACAACAAATTCTGACGTTTACGTGGAACGACCTCCAGAATCCGGTGAATAGAGCCGATAAAGCCCATGTCCATCATCTTATCGGCTTCATCTAATACCAGAAACTTTAGGCTCTGGGTATTAATATCACCAGCTAAATATAAGTCTAAGAATCTTCCCGGCGTAGCAATCAGGATATCAATGCCTTTTGCAATCTGCTCTTTCTGTGTTTTCGGACCGATTCCACCAAAAATAACTAAAGAACGTAAATCGGTATAAGTAGAAAACAACTTTACCTGCTCTGCAATCTGCATAGCTAGTTCGCGTGTTGGAGATAAAATCAGTGCCCTTGGATGATCGCCCTGGGCATATTTCAACTGCATCAAAATCGGCAAAACAAACGCTGCGGTTTTTCCTGTACCAGTTTCGGCAATACCAAAAATATCCTGCCCGGATAATACTGGTGCAATTGCTTTTTCCTGTATCGGCGTGGCAACGGTGTAACCTGCATCGGCAACTGCATTTAAAATTTGCCTGTTTAACTTAAATTCTTCGAACGATTTTGCCATAGCGCACAAAGATAGTGATTAAGGTTGAGGGTTTGAAGGTATAAGGCAGAAGCTTTCAGTCCGATGTGGAATCCAAACTCCTTTTTTTCAACATCAGGAGTAAAGCAATTTCAGTAGTTTTTCGGCCGCAGCAGCCCTGCTATCCGTTTTACTCCGTTACACTCCGTGCCCACTACTATCAGGTTTATTTAACCTAAAACAGTAGCATTAAACATAATTTCCCATTACCGCAGCATCAAAATCTTGATACCTGATACTCGCTACTTAACACTAAATTACTACCTTTGAAACCATGAATACTTACCTGATAAAAGCCGCGACAATTGTAAACGAAGGACAAAAAATTGTTGCTGATGTATTGATAAAAGATGGATTAATTGCCAAAATCGGCCAAAATCTATCAGCACCTGATGCGCAGGAAATTAATGCAGAAGGACAATACCTTTTACCAGGAATGATTGACGATCAGGTTCATTTCCGCGAGCCGGGATTAACCCATAAAGCCGATATTTTTACCGAAAGTATGGCTGCTGTAGCCGGAGGAATTACCTCTTTCATGGAAATGCCCAATACCGTGCCTAATACTTTAACACAGGATTTATTGGCCGATAAATACGAAATTGCTGCCCAAACTTCATTGGCGAATTACTCATTTTACATGGGGGCCAGTAACGACAATATTGAAGAGGTTTTAAAAACCGATCCTAAGAATGTTTGCGGCATTAAGGTTTTCATGGGTTCATCGACTGGTAATATGCTGGTAGATAACGAGAAAACTTTAGAAAAAATCTTTAGCAAAGCACCAATATTGGTAGCTACACATTGCGAAGATGAAGCAACCATCCGCCATAACCTGGCCGAATTTAAAGCCAAATATGGCGATGACCTCACGATTGAAATGCATCCACTGATCCGCAGTGCAGAAGCTTGCTATAAATCTTCATCATTAGCCGTAGAACTGGCAAAAACTTACCAAACGCGTTTGCATATCCTGCACATTTCTACAGCAAAAGAAATAGCCTTATTTGATAATATTACCCCGCTAAAGGATAAAAAAATTACGGCTGAAGCCTGTGTACATCACCTTTGGTTTAATGATAAGGATTATGCTACAAAAGGAAATTTCATTAAATGGAATCCTGCAGTAAAAACGGAACACGATCAAAAAGGCGTGCTTAAAGGCGTTCTTGAAGACTATATTGATGTGATTGCCACAGATCACGCCCCACATACACTAGTAGAAAAGCAACAACCCTACGCTCAAGCCCCATCTGGCGGCCCGTTGGTACAGCATGCCTTACCGGCATTATTAGAAATGCATTTATATGGCAAAATATCTTTAGAGAAAATTGTTGAAAAAACGGCACATAACCTGGCGATCTGTTTCGATATTGAAAAACGTGGCTTTATCCGTGAGGGATATTGGGCTGACCTGGTTTTGGTTAACCTGAAAGATTCCTGGAAAGCAACCAGGCTTAATAATTTCTACAAATGTGGCTGGAGTCCGTTTGATGGAGATACCTTCCAGGCAAGTATTACACATACCTTTGTATCAGGTAACCTGGCTTACCAAAATGGCAAATTTACGACTGATCAGATCGGAAAACGTTTGACATTTGTGAGATAGATTTGTTATATTTGTTTAGCTTAAGAAATTAACAATGACAGATTTACAGTTATTTTCGGAGATTTCAGCCCTCCCTTCAAACATGAAGAAGGAGGTTTCTGATTTTGTTGCTCAATTGAAAGAAAAAGCGAAGAATAGAAATGTAATTTCTGACAACAAAGTTGAAGAGCCTGCTGTAAAATATGGCACAAAATTTTCAGATTTTTTATTAAATGGCCCGGTATTTTCTGAAACGCAAATTCAAAAAATCGATGAAGCAAGAAAATCAATAAATGAATGGCGGACCAAATAATAATGGTTGATACCTCAATTTTATATTTAGTTCCTTAACAACGTTTTTTGAGGTTATGGTTTCCTGGGAGCTTAGAAAAGATGGTTTCGAAAGAAAAGTAAACCAACAACAATTGTTAAGACCGATATTTATATTTGTTATCCTGATGATAGTCGTTATTTTTAGCTGGTAATATAAAATGCGAAAAAATAAATCTATCTATTCAAAATTCATTGCAGTTTTAATCATTGCTTTGCTGATCTACCTTTTTGGCTTCTTCCCTACCCTTGTCCAAAAATATTATTCAACAGGTTTTTATCCTTACATTTCTTCAGCCTTGAGGTTTGTATCTTCTTTGTTTCCTTTTGCTATTGGAGATATTATTTATGTTTTACTTATTGGCTTTGTACTTTATAAAATCGTTAGATTTTACAAAAGGCGGAAATCACTAAAAAAGCAGGATAGAATTGTTATTCCTTTACAGATTTTAAACTTTTTCTTAATTCTCTATATCATTTTCAAAATCGTATGGGGTTTAAATTATAGCCGACCAAGCATTAGCGAAGAGTTAGGGATTGGCAACGAAAAATATAATGTTAAAGAATTAGTTGTTCTGGGCAATTATTTCGTTGATAAAACCAATGCCTTAAAATTGAAACAAAATAAAGTGCCCGCTTACACGGTTAATGAGCTCGAATCTAAATCTGCAGCTGCTTACTCATTTATGGAGAAAAAAAACTCAGTATTCAGATATTCCAATCCTTGTTTAAAATCGGTTTTAAATTCATGGATCATCAGTAAAATTGGAATCGAGGGTTATTACGCACCGCTTTCTGGCGAAGCCAATATGAACATGAATTTGCCAGATTTCGTAAAACCTTATGTGAGCTGCCACGAAATCGGGCACCAATTAGGCATTGCTTACGAAGATGAAGCTAATCTTATGGGATACCTGACCGCAAATAACAGTCCTGACGTGAATTACCTATATTCTGCCAATTACGAAATGTTACGGTATATTTTATTCGAAATCAGGATGAAATCACCAGAAGATTATAAAACACTTCGTGCAAAACTCCTACCACAGGTGCTGGCCGATTTTAAAACCGAAAAAGAATTCTGGCGCAAATACAATGGCGATATGTTCGGTTATATGGATGCCGCTTTCGATCGCTTTTTAAAACTCAACAACCAGAAAAAAGGTATCGATAGCTATCAGGATATAGTTATTTGGCTGTGGAATATACATAAGTCGGAGGTCGGAAAGATCGAAGTCAGAAGACAGTAAGTATATTTATGCGCTAAAAACTTCCGACTTTCGGACATCTGACTTCGGACTAACCATGTATCGCTTCTTTAGTTCCGAAACTTTGAATCAACTCCCCTTCAAAATCCAGCCATTCTTTCCAGCGTTTATCTACATCTACATCAGTACTGTATTTACGTGCAAAGTTTAAAAATGTCGTGTAATGTCCTGCTTCTGAAACCATAAGTTCGTGGTAAAACTTGGCGAGTTCCTGATCTTTTATATTTAACGAAAGTACCCTGAACCGTTCGCAACTTCGGGCTTCAATCATTGCTGCAAACAATAACCTGTCAATAAAAGCCATATTCCGGCTTCCGTCTTTTTTACTGAATTTCACCAAACGACCAACGTAGTCATCTTTCCGCTCACGGCTTAAAGTATAACCCCGTTTTTTTATAATTTCAATTACCATCTGGAAATGCTGCATTTCTTCAATGGCAATGGCGGTTAATTCATCTACCAGATCCTGATGTTCAGAATTTTGAGTGATCAAGGTAATGGCATTGGTAGCCGCTTTTTGTTCGCACCAGGCATGGTCAGATAAAATTTCTTCTAAATTCGATTCCGCAATATTCGCCCAACGTGGGTCTGTCAATAATTTTAATCCTAACATCTGGTGCTTGTAATTGAGCTGCAAAATTAAGAATATTTAAGATACGTTTATATATCCCGCAGATTTAGTAGATAATTGCAAATCTAGATTTTAATCCGCGAAAATCACATTTATCTGCGGGAGCAAAAAAAAAGAGCTTATTTTGTAGAAAATGAGTAGAAGCGTAAAAAAATTATTGATTATTGGATTAGTCTGGCCCGAACCCACTTCTTCGGCAGCGGGAACACGGATGATTCAACTGGTCGATTTATTTTTGAACAAAGGTTACGAAATCACTTTTGCCTCCGCTGCATCAAAAAGTGATTTCAGTTATGATTTCACACAAACTCCTGTTATTGAGCAGCAAATAAAGCTGAATGATGAAAGCTTTAATTCATTTTTAAAAACACTAAACCCTGAAATTGTCATGTTCGACCGTTTTATGGTAGAAGAACAATATGGCTGGAGGGTTCAACAGGAATGCCCCAATGCATTAAGGATTCTAGATACTGAAGATTTACATTGCCTGCGAAGTGCCCGCCAGCAAAGCGATAAAAAGCAAACCGAAATCGATTTGTTTTCTGATACTGCAAAGCGCGAAATTGCTTCAATTTTACGTTGCGATTTATCTTTAATCATTTCAGAAGTGGAGATGGATATCCTGAAAAATCAATTCAAAATTGATCCTTCACTGATTTATTATTTACCATTTCTTGAAGAAGAAATCAATCAGCAAGTTATCGAAAAATGGATTCCCTTTGAAGACCGGACAGATTTTGTTTTCATTGGCAATTTCCTTCATGAGCCCAACTGGAATACCGTTCAGGTTTTAAAAACCAGGATCTGGCCTCTGCTCAGAAAAAGGCTCCCAAGCACAAATTTGAATATATTCGGATCTTATGCCTCGCAAAAAGTGCTGCAACTAGATAATAAAAACGAAAAATTCTTAATTAAAGGAAGAGCTGTAAATGCAAAGGAAACCATTGCTAAACATCGAATATTACTTGCCCCTATTCAATTTGGCGCAGGTGTAAAAGGTAAATTTATTGATGCCATGCGGGTTGGCACGCCGTCGGTAACTACATCTGTTGGTGCAGAAGCCATGAAAGGTGATTTAGATTGGAATGGCGGTATCGAAGATGATCTGGAGCTTTTTATCGAGGAAGCTGTAAAACTTTATCAAGATAAAAATGCCTGGCAAAATGCACAGCAGAACGGTGTACAAATCATTAACCAAAGATATTCAGCAAAATATTTTGCTGATCAGTTCATTAAAGAAATCGAAAGATTAGCTTCAGATCTAACTACACACCGACAAAATAACTTTTTCGGACAGATATTAAATCACCACACGGTACTGAGTACAAAATACATGAGCTTGTGGATTGAAGAAAAAAACAAGAAATAGTCTATTTGGATATCTTATATCTTACCGACCACTCATCTTCCCAACTCATAAAAGCCTCCAATTATTTTATTTTCCTTTTGTAACATTTCAGAAATATATTAGATTTGCTCATTATTTAAAATAAGTCTAAATAAAAACCAAACAAATTTCAATGTCTAATCTTTATAAGAAACTGTTATTTCTGATTGTTTTTACGGGTATTTATGCCCTTGCCTCGGCTCAGCAAGTGGTGACCATTAATGGCAAAGTAACCGATGAATCCGGTGAAGTGATCCCTGGAGTTAACGTATATGCTGACCATGGAAATGAAAAAACAATCACCGATCAAAAGGGAAATTTTAATTTATCTGTGAGCAAAACCATATCGATAATTAAATTCAGCTATGTTGGTTACATCACTACCAGCAGAAATATTAATCTGAATCGTGATAAAATCACTTTGAATGTGAGCTTATCTCCAACAAAATCAGATTTACAACAGGTTGAAATAACCGGCAGGAAAGAAAAAACCTATAAAAATACCGCCACATTTATTGGAAGTAAATCAGAAATTTTATTAAAAGATTTACCACAATCGGTTTCTTATGCAAGTAAAGAACTAATTGCAGATCAGGGTGCTGTACGGGTTGGTGAAGTGGTCAAAAACTTCAGTGGTGTAAATCAGTTCACATTTTATGATGACATCACGATCCGTGGTTTCAGAATTAATGGCGGTAGCAATACCCAGTTAATTAATGGCATGCGTACCAGCACTGGTTTCTGGAAACAGCCTCTGGCCAATTACCTGGAGCGTGTTGAAGTATTGAAAGGCCCCTCATCAGCACTTTATGGCAATGCGAGTCCCGGCGGTGTGATTAACCGCGTAACCAAAAAACCCTTGGCAGAAACGCGTAAATCACTGAGCCTTTCAATGGGAAGTTACAACACTTTCCGTGCTCTTGCCGATGTAACAGGACCTGCAAACAAAGATAGTACATTACTTTATCGCTTAAACTTTGGTTACGAGGATGCAAATTCATTCCGCGATTTACAATTTGATAAAAATGTGGTTATTGCGCCATCACTCACGTTCTTACCTTCGAAAAACACCAGTTTAAACTTCGACCTGGTTTACAATGATTCTAAAAGCCGTTTAGATCGTGGTCAATCCGTTTTTGGGAATGGGAACCTGTATTCTACGCCACAATCAACTTCACTAAATACTGGAAACGATCGGCTGAATGAGAAAACTTATAATGTTGCGCTTTCCTTAAATCACCGTTTTAGTGATAACCTGAATTTTACAGCTTCTTACATGAAGACAGGATACAGTGAAGATTTGTATGAACATAGAAGTGCCAACGCCTATGCTTTAGATGCTACCGGAAAACCTGTGGATAATCTAATTGCCATGCAAATTTTTAACCGTATCCGAAAAAGGTATATTGATAACTTCTCCGGCTTTATTAATTATAAAATAAAAACCGGAAAAATTGAGCAAACCATTGTAGCCGGATATGATTTTGCCAGTGAAAAACTTCCGGTTGGCGCTTCCCAACTAACGGCCAACAACTATCGCAATGCAGCAAATACCGGCGCTATAAGCTTTGTGAAGTCAGACTATGATAAGGATCCTACCAATTATATCAAGCGGTTCCTTGTGGTAAATAATTTGCTGGTACCGAATGTACCATCGTTCAACCTGAATGATGTAATGGGATCACAACGCATGCAGGATGATAGTAAAAACTTTTTTACCCAGGCTGCCTATGATCCAACATACTATTTTCTACATGCCGGTTATGTACAGGATAATATCAAATTTGGTAAATTACAAGCCTTAGTGGGTTTACGATATGAATATTATACGGATTTTGCAAACTATCTTAAACCGACTGAAGCGAAAGCATATTCTAAAGCATTACTACCGAGATTTGGTTTAGTTTACTCAGCCACACAAAACATTAACCTTTACGGAACTTACGTAATGGGTTATACGCCACAAACTGCTTCGGCCATTTCCAACCCAAATGCCGGCGGACCATTTGATCCTCTAAAAAGCAATATGATTGAATTTGGTGCAAAAACGAGTTGGATGGATGATCACTTAACGGCCTCTGCAGCCATTTACCAGATTAAACAAACCAACGTGCTTTATCCAGCAAATGTTGCCGGCCAACCAGATCTTTTACGTTCCGTAGGCGAAGAACGTTCAAGAGGGATTGAATTCGATGTTATTGGCCGCATTATTCCTCAATTGAGCATATTGGCTTCTTATTCTTATAATCAGGCAATGATTACAGATAGTCCTGTTGCATCAGAAATTGGTATACAGAAACCAAATGCACCTCATCATACCGCCAACATCTGGGCAAAATATAACTTTAGTGATGGTATTTTGAAAGGATTAGGGATTGGTGCAGGTTCAAATTATGTAGATTCCAGAATTTTATCTTTGAATTTTAATCAAACGATTCCAAGCTATACTTTATTCAATGCTGCACTTTATTATAATGTTGGTAAGGTACAAGTACAGTTTAACATGAATAATATTACGAATAAAGCGCATTGGGTTGGCGGGTACGATTACTTAAGGCTTTTCCCGGGTACGCCTTCAAATTATTTATTTACGCTGGGTTATACTTTCAATTAAAATCTTGAAAAAATTTAAAAAAATAGCTGCTTTAATACACCTGTGGCTTGGCCTGATTAGTGGTGTTATCATTACTATTGTAGCCTTTACGGGCTGTATATACGTTTTCGAAGAGGAGTTGTTCAATTTTTTCCATCAGGGTATTGTTTATACAAAGGCAGTTGGTAAACCATTGCCTTTGTATATTTTAGAAGAAAAAGCGCAGAAGGCACTTCCTGCTGATGAAAATTTTAATCGAGTAGAAGTAAAATCAGATCAATACGCCTATGTATTTTCAGCTTCTAAAGCCAATAAAAAAGCTAAATCAATTTTTTATCTTGGTCAGGTAGCATATAATAAAGATGTGTATATCGATCAGTTTAGCGGAAAGGTTCTCGGTGTTATTGATCTTAAACATGAATTTTTCAGTATAGTCAGACTGATTCATCAATACCTGTTATTTAAGAAACCTATTGGAAGTCTTATCGTAGGCTCTTCTGTCCTCCTGTTCTTAGTGATCATTATTACAGGCTTTATCATCTAGCTCCCCAAAAAGCTAAAAAACATCAGACAACGCTTAACAGTAAAATGGAATGCAAGGTTTAAACGACTTAACTGGGATTTGCACAGTACGTTTGGTTTTTATGTGATTCCATTTGCACTGGTAATCGTTATCACAGGCCTGGTGTGGTCATTTAAATGGTGGGAACTGGGCATTTATAAGTCATTAGGCACAGCTAAAAAGCCGAATCTGTTAAGAGAATACGTACAATCTCCGGCTGAACATAAAACCAGATTAGCCAGTAATCTGGCCTTAAATACGCTGATCAGATTAAATAAAGGGAATTACAAAGCGATCCTGCTAAATTATCCTGAAGAAAAAAAAGCAAGTATGATGGCTACCGTTCAGATCATTCATTCGGGAGATGCCTGGCGTGGATTAAATTATTTCTACTTCAATCCAAATACGGGTTTGCTTACGGATCAAATGTTACATCAGAATAAGCCATTGGGTGTAAAATGGCGTAATTCAAATCTTGATATGCATGATGGTGGCCTATTTGGCTGGCCTACTAAGATACTGGCATTTATGGCTTCATTAATTATTGCAACCTTGCCCACTACCGGATTTTTGATCTGGTGGGGGAAAAAGAAAAAAAAGGCTGTATCATAAATAGTAATTCATTTTGGATTTGTCACGTTGAGCCTGTCGAAACGCTTTGTAAGACATTTAAAACAAGTCTTTTGGCAAGCTACCATTAACGTTATTTTGCAATTATTATTAATCAGCATTTTAACTGCTTTCGCATTTCCATCCAACTAAGCCATAGTAAGGTATCCCCGTTCTACTTAAATCCGGCCTAACAAATTTTTCGGGCTGCACAGTCTAAGCCAACCTGCTAGCTTCGAAAGAAAAATTTTCAGCCGGCAGTTTTTGTTTCTTTTTGATGCCAAAAAGAAAGAGCCCTTCGGCGGCGGCGAGCCGAGGCAAGACCGCGCCGTAGGACAAAAAAAGAGAATTACACCTCACTCTTATTGATTTTAAACTATTAATTATTCTTCAGGATGACAATTCTATATTTACGACACAGCCTCTTTAAGCATCGATATTCAGCCCCTTTTAAAAGTTAAAAGCCAATTTGGTAAAGAGCCTCCGACCATTAAAACCCATTTGAACGGCATCCCATGCACCACCTGTTTCACCATCGTAGGCAGAAAGTTTTGCGCCTTGTACGTAACCATAATCAGGGTGAATATTAAAAACGTTATCTGCACCAAAAAACACCGTCACTTTTTTCGAGATTTTGTAAGAACCATAAATATCGGTAACCATTTTGCCTGAATAATTGAACTGTTCTAAAACCGTTTTGCTTGGATCATTATCCAGTTCAACCAAAGGTGGATAAGTGTTTGCATAACCATAACCTAAAATCGAAATTTTGCCATAGTATAGAAAATGCGTTCCAACCATCCAATTACCAAACCCATAATCTAAGTTTAAACCCAGTTTTACAGGAGGAGCAGATGCTTTAATATATGCTTGCTCTCTGTCACTAAAAAATGCCTGCTGATTTTCATAAGAACCATTTAAAGCATTAGGAATATTAATTTTATCAATATTTAAATGATTTAAGTTCCCAGTAAATAAGATCTTAATGCTTTTATTATCAAAGCGTTTAGTATAATCTACAACTAAATCCAAACCATAATTTGTGGTGTTAACCGCATTTGCAAAAAATTGTGCCTGTGATACATTCAATTGATTCAAAATTGGTTTTAAAGCGGGTATACTTTCATCAAATTGACCAGATAATACCACCCTATCTTTAATATTAATGCGATAACCATCCAGGGTTACCGTAATTTCAGAAACCGGTTTCCACGAAAAGCCTAAACTTGCATTAACAGATTTTTCTTGTTTAAGATCAGGAATTCCGGCTGCTTTTGTAATTGGACTGTAGTTCGGCGCGATTTTAACTTCGAAAACCTTGCCTCCCTGCACGTTTGTAAACGTATTGCTGAAATTAATTTGTTGTAGTGATGGTGCACGAAAACCTGTACTTATCGATCCACGAACATTAAAATTGTTTGTTAATTTATAACGTGTCGCAAATTTGTAGTTACTGGTGAAGCCAAAATCATTGTAATTTTCTGCCCTGACAGCAACACCTATAAGCCACTTATCGGTAGCATCCAATTCTGCATCAACATAAGCAGCAACATTAGATCGGCCCGCGTTAACTTCATCGCCTGGCTGATAACCCGGAAAACCTTGAGAACCTGTAGCTTTATCTGGGTTATAGTTAGAATATGAATCTTTTTCTCCTGCATAAATTTTATAGTTTTCATATCTATGCTCTAAGCCAAAAGCCAAATTCAAACCGGAGGCAACAGTTGGAATTGCCTTACTTAAATTAAAGTTGACTGTATTTTGCAAAAATGAAAAACCCCCATCATCAAAATGAGTTTTACCGGCACCAAGAGAAGCATTAAATGTTTGATCGCCATAAAAATGAAAATTGTTACGTCCTAGTGTATTGCTTAAATCCCAGTTCCAGTCTTTACCCCATATACCTTTTACACCTGCTGCAAAGGATAAATCCTGGATTTTTGTCTGGATGATCGGATCAAAATAAGTTTCTCCGTCTATTGTGGTTTGTAAAATTGGATTTCCTGCAACCCCGTCAGGAAAACGCTCAGGCCGCTCTGATAAATTTCTGGTATACGCATAAGCATCAGAGGCTTTTATATTACCACCTCCAAAAGAGTAAATGACTGTTTTTGTATTTGCAATTGGCAGTTCCATATTATACATTAAACCGCCAGAGGTTACCGATCCATCACCAGTAGATCTCCTCACCGTATTAATAGGCAAACCATCTTTGGTACTTAAATCTGTATTCAGATTTTGTCTGAATGTTTTTCCATTAGCAAAAAAGTTTCCGGAGAAATTAATAAAGCCATCATGCTTACCCAGTGCAACACCATAATTGGCCCCTAACGAAAACGCATTCCCATCAATTGCGCCACCCTGGCGATACTGCCCCAGTTCTTTAGCATAGTGGGTGTTGTTTCTTGGATCATAATAACCTGAATACCCTGTATTAACACTTAAAACGCCAACATCCTTTTTCAATATTAGGTTAATTACCCCTGCAATTGCATCCGATCCATATTGTGCCGATGCACCATCGCGTAAAATCTCAACACGGTCTATCGAAGATTCCGGAATCGCATTTAAATCTGTTCCTGAATTTCCTCTTCCCCTGGTTCCGAATACTGCAACAAAGGCTGTTTGGTGACGACGTTTGCCATTTACCAAAACCAATGTCTGATCTGGCCCCAAACCTCTAAGCGTAGCCAAATCTATTTGATCTGCACCATCAGATCCGCTTTGTTTGTTAAAATTAAAAGACGGTGAAGCAGCGTTTAAAATTGAAGTTAAATCCATTTTTGCAGTAGGCATGTTCACCTGATTAATCTTGATCACATCAACAGGAACAGGCGTAAGAATAGAAGAGCGGCCTTTACCACGGGTTCCAACCACCACAAAATCGCCAAGATTTTGTGCACTTTCCGATAAAATAATTGTTAAAGGTCCGTTTGTAGTTACTACTTCTCTGGTTTCATATCCAATAGCACTTACAACTAGGGTTCCTTTATCAGAAACTGAAATCTGAAAATCTCCATTCTGATCGGTAACAGTACCCTTTCCTGTACCTTTCTCCTTAACAGAAGCGGCTATAATTCCTTCTCCTTTCAATGTTGCAACCTTACCTTTTATAATATTTTGCGCAAAAGAGGTTAATGGGAGTAAATAAAACCCAAGCAATACATAAAATAGCTGTTTTTTCATATTAATTTAGATAAATGTACAGGCAATATAAATATTATGAAGATAATTTTCACACAAAAATGCCATAAAACATAAAATACACATTAAAATTTGAAGAAAAACAACAACAAATAAGCAAAAAAAAAGATCCGAGAGAAAAAAAATTAAATATTTTATTACAAATAATAAATTTCAAAAATATAGTATCGTTATTATATTGTTTTTAGAAATAAACTATACGCTATTTTCAGTCATAATTTCTTTAGGTTTATATTTTCTTGCTAACAAATGAATGACATAACCTTTATTTAAAAAGCATATTTTTGCTCCTATGGCAAAAATATCAATTAACCTTGCTACAGGTTCGTTTCAGAAGGAAGAAATCATAGTTGGAATAGATTTGGGCACAACCAATAGTTTGGTGGCGTTTATCAATCCAGATAAAAATCCGCAGGTAATTAACGATGCTGGCAAAGGGATATTGGTACCATCAGTAGTCTATTTTAATGGCCAGAATGAAGCGGTTGTAGGTAACGAGGCGAAAGAATACTTAACTACTGATCCCTCTAACACGATTTTCTCTGTTAAAAGACTTCTTGGCCGATCTTATAAAGATGTAGCCGAACACGCCGCTATTTTTTCTTACAAGATTATCGATGACGATACCGATGCTTTGGTGAAAATCCAGGCTGGGAACCGTTTTTATACGCCTATAGAATTATCTGCAGAAATTTTAAAAGAACTTAAAGCAAGAGCAGAACATGCCTTAAAAACACCAGTTAACAGGGCAGTAATTACTGTTCCGGCCTATTTTAATGATAGTCAGCGCCAGGCCACCCGTGATGCCGGGAAACTGGCCGGTTTAGATGTGATGCGCATTGTAAACGAACCTACCGCAGCAAGTTTAGCTTACGGAATTGGCTTAGATCCTTCGCAACAAAGAACGATTGCCGTTTACGACTTAGGAGGAGGGACATTCGATGTCTCTATTCTACAGATTCAAAATGGAATTTTTGAGGTTTTGGCCACAAATGGAAATACGTATTTAGGTGGTGATGATTTCGATCGGGCCATTTTAAACTATTGGCTGGAGAAAAATAATCTTGATGTAACGGTAGTTGCCCAGGATAACATTTTAATGCAAACCTTACGTTTACAGGCCGAAGCTGCTAAAAAAGCGTTATCGACACAAAATTTATATAATGAACAGGTTGGCGAAATCTGGTGCACTCTGGATAAACAAACTTTTGAGCAGTTGATTGCCGCAAAAGTGGAAGAAACCATGACAGCCTGTAAAAATGCATTGAAAGATGCCGATTTAACCGCTGCCGATATCGACGAAGTAATTTTAGTAGGAGGTTCTACCCGTACACCATATGTAAAGCAGGCGGTAGAGAATTTCTTTGGTAAAAAACCGCAGGATAATATCAACCCTGATGAAGTAGTAGCACTTGGTGCAGCCATCCAGGCTGATGTTTTGGCCGGAAACCGTTCTGATATCTTATTGTTGGATGTAACCCCTCTTTCTTTGGGCATCGAAACCATGGGTGGTTTAATGGATGTTATTATTGCCCGCAACAGCAAAGTACCTACTAAAGCTGGTCGCCAATACACCACTTCTATAGATGGACAGGTAAATATGAAAATCTCTGTTTATCAGGGTGAGCGAGATCTGGTTAAAGAAAACAGGAAACTTGCCGAATTCGATTTGAAAGGAATCCCTGCAATGCCTGCTGGTTTGCCAAAGGTTGATATCAACTTTTTATTGAATGCCGATGGCATTTTAACTGTGCAGGCAATTGAGCTACGTTCGGGTGTTAAACAGGAGATCGAAATCACGCCAAGTTACGGCTTGAGTGATGATACGGTAGAAAAAATGTTGATCGACAGCATTACCCACGCCAAAAGCGACGTAGAACAACGCATGCTAATTGAAGCGAGAAGCGAAGGAGAACAATTGGTTTACACAGCCGAAGGTTTTATTAAAAAACATGCAGAACATTTAAGCGAGACCGAAATTGCAGAAACTGTGGCACATATCGAAGCGTTAAAAAAAGCTTTAGCCTCACAGGAAAAAGATACCATTTTAAAGAAAGCAGATGAACTGAATGAATTTACCCGCCCCTTTGCTGAGCGTGTAATGGATGCTGCGATTTCTACGGCAATGAAAGGTAAGAAGATAGAGTAAGTCCGATGTCGTGAGTCAGAAGTCCGATGATAAGTAACCAAAAGCTGATATGATCTTATATGATTCAAACCTGTTTAGTGTGTTCATTTTATTTTTTGGAAAGCAAAGACAATGCTAATCAGTTATGGCAGTCCCGCTTTACACTTTATCCGATGAAACCTGTGAAACAAGCATGCACACAATAAAAAAACAAAAGAATAGTGCATAAATCGGAATGCTCGCTACAATCAGGTTTAATAACGAGGGCTAACCGAAAAAACACAGGTTGATCTGCCCATAAAACAAACACAAATCATTATCTTCGGTTAAGGATCATCGATCAAACATTCTGATACTTTAACCCGTGCTTAAAATCTTAATTAGCTTTCTCTTCATTTTCATTGTATATCAAGGAAGCGCCTTTGCGCAACAGATACATCTTAATCAAGCCCCATTTAAAAATTTTAAGCAAAGTAATGATGACGTTTATACCGGATTTATTTCTATAAAATTGTAAAAATTGAATCAATGGTTACCTCAATAAAAGTTAAAGACAATAGCAATTTAGGTCCATTACTCTATGTTTTTGGTCTTTTCCCGCTATTTTTAGTCAACCTCACTTTTATCTTCGATCTAAGTTATCTCCAATCAACATTAATTACAATGTCGATATTAATTGTGTTTCTAATATTCTTTTTCAAAAATTTGATTGCTAAACAAGATGAATACGCAATTATTGCAGATGAAAATGAAATCACATTGTTAAAACTGGGGAATTTTAAGTGGAATGAAATTAAAACAATAAAAGCTATTGATGATGAGTCATTTGGACGTAGAAGATATTCTTTCATTAGCATTGTTTTACAAAATGGCAGAAAGTTTAAAATTGAATCTACAAATTTCGATTATACCAACCACGAGCTCGAAACCATTTTAAACAAGCTAGGCAAACTTACAGGTTAATAATTTTCTTACTATTTCTTACCATACATCAAAAACTACTCCCCGCGTATCGATTAACTTTGTTAAAATTATTTAACACTATGGAATTAGGTATCGGAATGTTTGGCGATCTGCAGATCAATGCAAAAGGAGAAATTCAACCCGCACAGCAAAGACTTCAGGAAATTATAGCAGAAATAAAACTAATGGACGAAGTTGGTTTAGATTTCTATGGCATTGGCGAACACCATCGCCCTGATTATGCCGTATCCAGTCCTGAAATTATATTAGCCGCTGCAGCCACAGTAACCAAAAATATTAAATTAAGCAGCGCGGTTTCGGTTTTAAGTTCATCTGACCCCGTTAAACTGTATCAAAACTTTGCAACGATAGATTTAATTTCGAACGGAAGGGCAGAATTAATGGCTGGTCGTGGAAGTTTTATCGAATCGTTTCCCATGTTCGGATATAACTTACAAGATTACGACGAACTTTATGAAGAAAAGCTTGAATTACTCCTTAAAATAAATAAGGAAACCAAAATTAGCTGGAAAGGTAAATTCAGAGCAGAACTGAATAATCAGGAAGTTTTGCCGAGGGCGGTAAACAATAATTTAAAAATTTGGGTAGCCGTTGGAGGAACCCCAGAATCAGTAGAACGCGCTGGTAGATTAGGCCTACCTGTAATGTTTGCCATTATCGGCGGTCAGCCTATACAGTTTAAACCACTTTTCGATTATTACAAAAAAGTGTACCAAGCCTATGGTCATGATATGAACAAGTTCGAAGTAGGTGTTCATATGCATTCCTTATTTGGCGAAAACAGTAACGAAGTTGCAGATTACTATTACCCCCTGTATTCAGCTCAGATGAACCGGATTGGTAAATCACGCGGTTGGGCACCTTATCAACGTAACCAGTTCGACGCTGGCCGAAGCAATAGCGGAGCCTTAATTATTGGCGATGTAAACGAATCGGTAGATAAAATTTTAGCAATGGAAGAAACGTTTGGCTTAACCCGTTTCTCTGCCCACATGGATGTTGGCGGACCATCTCATTCCGCAATGATGAAATCGATAGAGTTGCTCGGAAGCAAAATTGCGCCTAAAGTACGCAAAGCTTTAAATAAATAAGTAACGTTTTTGTTTTACAAAAAAATCAGTAAAAAGAATTTTTGCTGTAAAAATCGGCAAATTAATTTAATGGCATACAATTCCCCCCAACCTCATTAAGTTAAGTTTTTTAACCACAGATCTACACAGATAAACACGGTTTTTTATATCTGTGTGTATCCTTTTTATCTGTGGTTAAACTATTTTTACCTGTACCAATAGCTTAACTTAATGACATTGCCCCAACCCCTCTTTGCAAATAAGGAGGGGAGCTGATTTATTTTGCAAAACATAGCCAAAGGGCTCAAACTACAAACCTCGATAGTGAGAACTGATCTTACCTCAGCAGTTCCTGCTCCCCTCCTATTTTAGGAGGAGCGAGAGATGGGGAGAGCATTTCTCAGCTCATTCGCAAAATTTTCTGTACCCAATAGAAATACATTCCTATATTTAGTAAACTAAAAAATACGTACTACAAAATATAGAATGGATAATTCCGAAAAATTAAATCTGTTATTGATTAAGCTGGAAAACCTCTTGCTCAGGCAACAAAGCTTTGAAGCCGAAATTCAGGCTTTAAGAAACGAGGTTAAGGCGCTGCAATCGCCAGGTTCAGTGCCTATACCTCCAGCAGTAAATCTTGAACCAACAATTGCACCTCCCCCGAGAAATACGCCTCCGAGCTTTGCCACACAACGTTCAGCATCACCTCAATCTATTCCTGCACCTATTCCATCTCCTGTAAACCAAGCAAAACCTAATTTCGCCGATAGATTTAACCGCGAAAACATGGTTAAATCTGATTTCGAGAAGTTTGTAGGAGAAAACCTGATCAGCAAAATTGGTATCCTGATTTTAATTATCGGTGTGGCAATCGGTGCTAAATATGCCATTGATCATGATATGATTAGTCCGCTTACAAGAATTGTATTAGGTTATTCCGTTGGTACCGGTTTAATGGCTTTTGCCATTAAGCTTAAAGCCAAATATGAGAATTTTTCAGCCGTGTTGGTTAGCGGTGCAATTGCTATTATGTATTTTATCACCTATGCAGCTTACGATTTCTATGCGCTAATTCCGCAGGCACTGGCCTTTGCCTTAATGGTTGTATTCACCTCATTTACGGTTGTTGCAGCAATTAAGTATAATAAACAGGTTATCGCCCATATTGGTTTAGTTGGCGCTTATGCTGTCCCTTTTTTATTGAGCGATGGTTCGGGCAAAGTAGGTGTTTTATTTACCTATATGGCCATTATCAACATCGGCATCCTGGTACTTAGTTTCAAAAAATACTGGAAACCCCTATTTTATGCATCTTTTGGTTTAACATGGATCATCTTTTCGGCCTGGCGTTTAGATTTAAGCAATACAGACAATTACTTTGGCCTAGCAATATTATTTTCAACGCTATTTTTCCTCACTTTCTACATTACCAACTTAGCGTACAAAGTGAGCAAAAAAGAAGTTTTTGGCTTTAGCGATGTGGTGATTTTACTTTTAAATTCATTTGTATACTACGGAATAGGTTACCTAATATTATCAGATAACAAAAACAGCGCTGAATTGCTAGGCTTGTTTACATTGGCAAATGCTGTGATCCATTTTTTGGTATGCCTGATTATTTACAAGAAAAACCTGGCAGATAAAAATCTGTTTTATCTTATACTGGCAATGGTGATTACTTTTATTACCATGGCTGTTCCTGTTCAGTTAGATGGCGGTTGGGTTACCATTTTCTGGGTGGTAGAGGCCGCGGTACTGTTCTACTTAGCGAGGGTGAAAAAGATAGTTATTTATGAAAAATTATCCTTCCCATTAATATTTCTTGCCTTTTTTAGTTTGCTGGAAGATTGGATAACTTATTATGATATCTATAACGGAAATGCAACTGTAATCACGCCAATCCTTAATGTAGGTTTTTTAACTGCATGCATATTTATTGCCTGTTTTTTCTGGATGTTTCGCATTAGTAAAAAAGAAATTGAAGAGCCTGTACAATGGATCTGGATGAGACAGATACTTAGTTATTCCATTCCCGCTATTCTGGTTTTTGTGATCTATATGACCTTTAGGATTGAGATCTCTAAAAACTTTAACAACCTTTTTGAACTGAACAAGATTACCCTCAATCCAAAAACAAAGTTTTATGACTCAAGTAGTGAATACAACTATAACTACCTGATTTTAAAAACAGCATGGCTTTATATTTATACCTTGTTTTTTGCCTCAGCATTAAGTTATCTGAACATTAAAAAACTAAAAAATAGCGAACTTGCTATGGCTAACCTTCTTATTAACCTCATGGTTATCGTAGCGTTTCTAACCTTCGGGCTTTATAACTTAAGCGAGCTTAGAGATGCCTATTTACTTCCTGAAAGTAAATATTTCAGTATTGGCTCATTTAATATTGGCATCAGGTATATAGCAATCGCTTTTTTTGCTTTACTGATTGTACAATGCCACAAACTGCAACGTTCGGGCTTATTGAAAAAAGATTTGAAAATGATGTTCGATTTTTTGCTTTATGTTTCCCTGTTGTGGATCATCAGCAGCGAATTGATCAACATTTTAGAATTATCACATTCAGAAGGAAGTTATAAACTCGGATTGAGCATTCTTTGGGGCATATTCTCATTATTCTTAATTAGCATGGGCCTGGCCAAAAACAAAAAACACTTACGCATTGGGGCGATGGTTTTATTTGGAATAACCTTGATCAAGCTTTTCTTTTACGATATCTATTCTTTAAGCACAATCTCTAAAACCATAGTTTTTGTGTCGTTAGGGGTATTATTACTTATCATTTCTTTCCTTTACAATAAATACAAACATTTAATTATAGATGATGCTAAAGTTGAAAATTAACCTATTTACCTTGCTTTTACTTTGTGCCAGCATTACAAATGCACAAACTAATACTTATAAATTTAAGCGGCGTATAATGGGTGTTAATTCTGTTTGGCATAAAATTGCATTGCCAGATGATTTATATAAAAATGCAAATGCAGGTTTCGATGATTTAAGGATTTTTGGCTTCAACGGAAAAGATACCATAGAGATTCCTTACCTGTTAAAACAACGTGTAGATAAAGTAACTTCAAATGATATTACATTTAAACAGATTAACCAAAGTGCCAGTCCAAATGGTTACTATTATACTTTTCAATCGCTGGGAATAAACTTAATTAATCAGATTAAGTTGGCTTTTAAACAAGAAAACTTCGATTGGAAAGTTACCCTCGAAGGAAGTAATGATAACAAAGAATGGTTTTCCATCTTATCAGACTACCGAATTTTATCAATCAAAAATAGCGATACAGAATACCAGTTTACCAAACTGAATTTTCCTGATTCGAAATATCAATATTTTAGGATTGCGTTAAAAAGCCCCATACAGCCTGATTTGTTGGAAGCAAAAATTTCGAAAACAGATACCATAAAAGGAACCTATAAAGAGGTTAGGTACAAATCTTTCGACCTTAAAAATGATGTATCCAAAAAAGAAACCGTGGTTGATGTAACCTTGGCCGATCCTATTCCTCTATCCTATCTAAAGTTGAATGCACAAAGCGATTTCGATTTTTACCGTCCAATCAAAATAGAATATGCAACAGACAGTTTTAAAACCGACAAAGGCATTCAGTACAATTATGTGAATCTTTATGAGGGCATAATAAGTTCTTTAGAAGAAGCGGCATTCAATTTTGAAAATACCGTTACATCCAGGTTAAAAATTACTATCCAAAACAACGACAATAAACCATTACGATTAAATGGCTTACAGTTAAAAGGAAATATTTACGAAATTATTGCCCGGTTTGATCAGCCAAAAAATGAATATGCCCTCTATTATGGCAATGAAAAGGTAACTGCTCCGGTTTATGAAATTGAAAAATTTGAAAATAAAATTCCGGTTAATTTAACCAGCGTAAACATTGGAGCGGAACAGCAAAACCCGGCTTACACCATAAAAACAGAAAAACCACTATTCGAAAATAAAGCCTGGCTTTGGGTGCTAATGGTAGTGATTATTGTGTTATTGGGCTGGTTTTCATTTAAAATGTTAAAGAATTAAGATTTATTATTAAGATGAGTTTGTTAAAAAATTTATTTGGGAAAAAAGAAGATAAAATAAAATCGAATGAAGATTTCTGGATCTGGTTCCGGAAAAATGAAAAGGATTTCTTCAATGTTGTTAAAACAAGTGGGGATTTTGAAAAAGACTTCTTCGATAAGCTTTCGCCCAAATTGGCCGAATTGAAAGATGGTTATTTCTTTTTAACAGGAATGATCAATAACAATACCGCTGAACTGGTTCTTACGGCCGATGGGAACATTAAAAATATCGTTTTTGTAGAAGAGCTTGTTGCCGCCGCACCAAATATTGACGGTTGGACCATTACTGCATTAAAATCACCCTTAGCTATAGAAAATGTAAACATAAGTATGGGTAATTACGAGTTTAATAGAGAAAATTTAAATTTTTATTATACCGTACATCCAAATTTGCCAGATGAAATAGATCTAACCATTGTCCATGACGATTTAAACCAACAGAATGCCAACGCAATCACAAACGGGGTATATATTTTTCTTGATAATTACCTGGGGGAGCTGAACTTCGCAACTACCATAGATCGGTTAAATATAGTTGGAAAAGAACAGCACGAAAAAGAGCTTATCCCGATAGAAAAATTAAAAGATTTTCTGATCTGGCGTGAAAAGGAATTTATAGAAAAGTACGATGGCATAATTCACAGTACTGAAAATGACAGCTATAATATGCTGGAAGCGGAATTAGAAAATGGCAATCCATTAATTGCTGTTGTAAATACCGGTTTGTTATCCTGGGAGGATAAAGCGTCGCACCCATGGATTTTAAATGTTGAAATTAGATTTTCTCCGGACGGGAATGGATTACCCAATAAAGATGAATACGATCAGCTAAATAAGCTGGAAGATGAAATTTTAATGCTATTAAAAGATACTGATGGATATTTGAACATCGGCAGAGAGACCGCAAATGGCACAAGAGAGATCTTCTTCGCTTGTAAAGAATTCAGGAAACCCTCGAAAATAATGCCCCAATTCATCAAAAAATATGCCGGCAGTTTTCAGATATCTTACGAAATTTACAGAGATAAATATTGGCAATCATTTAATAGATTTATGGGCAACTAAACAAACCATGAAGAACATTTTCCAACCCTCGGCATTTAATCGATTACATTAATTAAACCCAACAACTTGACGAAGCCTATTCCGGCGATAGAGAATCACGTTCATTTAGTCCATTAGCAAAAACGGAGTGAAACAACATGTCCTATAAACACCTGAATCTTCATTTAGTATAATTTGGGGCTTAATTCCAGGCAAATAATAGCAAATTATTGTCCAGATCGCCCCCTTAAATCGTCACTTTTAAACCTTACGCAGACTAAAAATCCTACCTAACTTGTGGTAACAAAAAAACTTATACAAAATGACAAAACCACTTGTAACATGCCTTTGGTTTGACGGACAAGCCGAAGCAGCAGCAAAATACTACTGCACCGTTTTTAAAGATTCCAAAATTACTCAGATTACCCCTATGGTAGTTACTTTTGAATTAAATGGAAATAAATTTATGGGCCTTAATGGCGGGCCACAATTTAAATTCGATGAAGCTATTTCACTTATGGTTAACTGTGACAGTCAGAATGAAATAGATTATTACTGGGATACTTTTATAAATGATGGAGGCACAGAGAGTGTTTGCGGATGGCTAAAGGATAAATTCGGACTTTCATGGCAAATTGTTCCATCAAACATTGGTACGCTAATGGCTGAACCCGAAAGAGCAAAAAGAGTAATGGATGTGGTTATGCAGATGAAAAAGCTGGACATGAAAAAAATGGAAAACGCATAATTTTTGCTTCTAACCTGGGGAGTACAAAGAAAATTACTTATCTTAGGTTATATGAAAAGATTAACGATTTTAACCGCGTTAATCATCCCTATACTTTTTTGTACCTCCTGGGGGTTCTTTGCACATCAAAGGATAAACAATCTTGCTGTTTTTACTTTGCCTCCTGACATGATCGGTTTCTATAAAAAGAACATCAAATACATTACCGAACATGCTGTTGATCCAGATAAACGGAGATATGCTGATACGCTAGAAGCACCACGGCATTACCTTGATGTGGAAAATTATGAAAAAAATATTGATAGCATTCCTGAAAAATGGGATGATGCCCTGGCCAGATATGGATTAAAAAAGCTGAACACCGATGGTATTATCCCCTGGCAAATACAGCGTAGCTATTTTGGTTTAGTTAAAGCATTTAAAATGCATGATTCGGTAAAAATATTAAAATATTCTGCAGATCTGGGCCATTACATTGGCGATGCACACGTTCCTTTACACACCACTGCCAACCATAACGGGCAACTCACCAATCAAGTTGGTATCCACGCTTTTTGGGAAAGCCGTTTACCTGAATTGTTTTCAACTCAGTACAATTTTGTTGTAGGCCAGGCAGATTATATTGAAAACCCATTGCAGGAAATCTGGAAAGTACTTAAACATACCCATAGTTTGGTTGATACTGTTCTAAGTTGTGAAGCAGCATTAAATGCATCATTTCCTTCCAGGCAAAAGTATAGCTTTTCAGAACGGAACAATACCGTGCTCAAACAATACTCCAGAGAATATTCAAAAGCCTATCACGATAAGATGAACAATATGGTCGAAAAACAGATGCGCGCTGCCATATTAACCATAGGTTCTTTTTGGTATTCAGCCTGGGTAGATGCCGGACAGCCGGTGCTCAAAAACCTGGTTAAAACAGAAATATCGCCTGATGAACAAAAAGAGGAAAAAGAAACCGAAAAGAAATACCAAAATGGTATACTTATCGGCCGGGAACTTTAGTTATGATTTGGGATCCTCTCCTTCAATAATTTTTTCAACCTTTTTAGGCTCCATGCGGCTCCTGATGGCAGCCCAAATGGCAGGAACAAAAGTAACTACGGCAATAAAGATGATGACAAGTTCGAAGTTATTTTTGATTACCGGAATCTGTCCTAACAGGTAACCACCAATTAATAGGGCGAAAATCCAGGTTACACCACCAATAATATTATAGTAGGTAAAACGGCCAAAAGGCATTTTCGCTATACCGGCAACAAAAGGCGCAATTGTTCGGAAAATCGGCAAGAACCGGCTCAACATAATGGCTTTACCACCATGTTTTTCGAAAAATTCATGCGATTGGTGATAATATTTAAGTTTTAAGATTTTATTTTTCTCTTTAAATACCCCGGCGCCCAAAACACTTCCCAGTTTATAGTTAACTGTATTCCCCAAAATCGCAGCTACAATTAATATAAGGAGCATAATCCAGATATTTAAACCAGTTTCATGTTCGCCTGCAATTAATGCACCCATCGCAAAAAGCAATGAATCGCCGGGAAGGAACGGTGTAACCACAAAACCTGTTTCCGCAAAAATGATCAGGAATAAAATAAGGTAGGTCCATGTACGATATTCATTAACAATTTCGGCTAAATGAACATCAATGTGAAGAATAAAATCTAAAAGCTGCTGTAGTAATTCCAATTTATCTGATTTTGGGCAAAAGTATAAATAGTAAAGAGATTAATGCTTAAAATAGTAATAAATAATTAGTTGGATGAGATGATCCGGTTTTTAAGCTCACCTTTTTTATCTCCGTCAAGTAATATCAGGTAAACTCGTCCATTATTAATGGTGAGAGAATCTAAACGTGTGACAACGGGTGGTGGATTTGTTGCTGTAGGGATAGATAATTTAAATGCATATTTCATGATCTTATTAACTTTTACTTTAAAAGTCTTAGTCTCACCATAACCAAGTGAAGATTCAATCGGTTTAGCTGTATTTGTACTATCTGTAATTACAACGTTAGATCCAAGTGTGTAACCCAGGTTTATAAAAGTTAACTTAGCAGAATCCAGATCTGGTTTTACATCATCCGTATAAACTTTCAATTTTGCAGGATCGCCGGTTTTTTCTTTGTAATAAAAAACAGAATAATTTTGACCAATTTTAAATGTCTGATTCGTCAATGAAGTAGCATCTACACCAGTGCCTATATTTTTGGTAGTGATGTTAAAAACAGAATCGCCGGGTATAACAACATAACTTGTATTTGTATTATAAGCTACCGAAGTTCCAATCTGTATCCCATTTAAATAAAAATTTTGAGTTGTATCGGTGGAAGCCGCTTGAAAAAAACGGATTTTCGCATCTCCTTTAATGAAATTATTGTTTTTGATACAAGAGCTGATTAAAAAAGCGCATGCAAAAAGAAGGAATATTTTGGAAAACAATACTGTATTTTTCATATAAAATTGCCAATGCTAATAAAACGTAAAGATAGCAGAAAGCATATTAAACTTTGAAATTAATTATCGGTAATGATATGTGAAGTTAATGTTGCAGCGGTAGTACCACTAAACCAGACCGTATAAATTTTACCTCCTGACAAGTTTGTGCTTTCAATCGTTTTAATACTACCTGAACCTACCACTGAATATCTTAAATTTACACCAGTATCTACCGTAAAATAATTCGAGGCTTCTTTAAAAGCCAATCCGTTAACGAATTGTGTACCTCCCTCCACCATAACGTTTATACCTGTCGCAAAACTGGGCGTAAGGTTAATCAGTTTAATTTTTGCTTTGGCTGATTCTGTATTACTCAGATTATCTTCATAATTAACAATTTCCAGTTCGCCCTTTTTATTGGTAACCAAAAAAGTAGTGTATGTGATAGATGGGGTAAAGTTTAATGAAGTATCTGTACCCGTATTATTTGTTCCGGTGTAAGAAACGCTTCTATTACCTGAAGGTATTTTTACATATTCGCTCGTTTCTCCAAATGCTAACGCCGAAGTGGTTAGTTTCTCCTTATCTAAATAAAAATCCTGATGATCCTCGGCCAGTGAAGCATTAACCATTTTTAACCTGGCCTCGCCATTAACTACTTCACCTGGATTATTTTTTTTACAGGATGACAAGCCTATACTGCATAAGGCAATGAGCAAAAGCAGGAGTTTCGAGAGGTTGTTATAGATTTTCATTAGTTTGTGTTGGTTGATTAAAAACAAAAATGGCTCGGTCAAAAACCAAGCCATTTTTCCATTAAACTAATGAATTAGTTTTTTTTTAATAACTATTGTTTAGCATCACAGGCATTACCAACATTAAGACGTCTTCATTTTCGTCATTGGTTTGCGGAATTAAAAGTCCAGCCCTATTTGGTGTAGAAAGTTCTAAAGTAACTTCATCACCACTTAAATTACTTAACATTTCGATCAAAAAGCGTGCATTGAAGCCAATTTCGAGGTCTTCACCATCATATTGGCAACTTAAACGCTCATGTGCCTCGTTAGCAAAATCCAAATCTTCAGAAGAGATATTTAATTCACTTCCGCTAATTTTCAATCTTACCTGATGCGTCGTTTTATTGGCAAAAATTACAACCCTGCGAAGGGTATTTAAAAACAAACTTCTATCGATAATTAGCTTGTTTGGATTATTGGTTGGAATTACTGCTTCATAATCAGGATAGCGCTCGTCTATTAAACGACACACTAAGTTGATATTTTCGAACTTAAAGAAAGCGCTTGTTGCATTATAATCTACTGATACATTAATATCTGTTGAAGGTAAAGCAGCTTTTAAAAGTGTTAAGGCCTTTTTCGGAAGAATAAATGAGGTTGCTTTATCTGCTTTGCTATCCATACGGCGATATCTCACCAATTTATGTGCATCAGTAGCTACAAAGGTGATGTGCTGAGGAGATAACTGACAGAATACACCTGTCATAGCCGGGCGCAACTCATCATTACTTACCGCAAAAATAGTTTTTGTTATGGCTTCGGTTAAAACTGATGCTGGTAAATTTACAGAAGACGCGTTTTCTACTACAGGAATCTTCGGAAAATCATCACCATTTTCACCACTCAATTTATATTTACCATCACCGGCGCTGATCTCGATCGCAAAAGTACTATCATCGATATTGAAAGCGATTGGTTGATCTGGTAACGTTTTAAGCGTATCTAATAAAATTTTAGATGGAACAGCCACTTTGCCTTCTTCCTTTGACTCTACAGCCAAAGCAGTTGTCATGCTGGTTTGCAGATCGGTAGCAGAGATAGTTAAGTTTCCATCTTTAATTTCGAAGAGAAAATTTTCTAATATAGGCAAAACCGTACTGCTGCTTGATGCACCATTTACGGTTTGTAAGTGTTTTAATAGAGTTGATGTGGATACAATAAATCTCATGATGTTATTTAGTCTTCTTCAAAAATATAAAAATTATTTAGCGTACTTGTATTTGCGGTAATAATGTTGAAAAATTGCAAAGAATATTAACAATAACAAGGGCGCCACAACATTTATAAATTGCCACTTTGTTTTTTCGAGCTTAATTTTCGCCTTATCCAACAATCTAATTTTTACTTCTTTATTCCTTAGGGCAATTAAGTTATCGTTATCTGTAAAATAATCGACAATGTTGAGTAATAAAGCCTTATTGCCAAAAGTACGCTGCGAATAACGATCGAAACCTAATGGAAAGGGCGTTCCGTTTTGCGCTGATACCTGGTTTTTAAAAATATCACCATCTCCTATTACGATCATTTTAGAAGCTTTGCTGGTGCTTTCTAAGGTATAAGGCAGCGTAATGGTAGCTGGTAAGGGGCGCCCGGCAAAAACCGATGGGAAATGACCTTCTAAGATCAAACCAACATGTTGCGGTTTACTCTGGAAAGATCGTGGATCTAACTGTTCGCCTACCATCTGCAAGTTAAACAATTTCGGCACATTAAATACTTTGTTATAAGGCGAGGTATTCAAAATGTAAGATTTCTTCACACCTTTAACTCCAATAGTATCTACCGTGCTTGGAAATTCAGATTTTACACCATCCAGCTTTTTCACTACACTTCCAGCCGTATCAGGTAATAAGATAGGATAATAAATCCAGGGCACCAGTTGCATCTGGTTCTGTCCGCCTACAACCCCTGTTGAAACCGGAATTTCGGTACTGTTCGCCGGATCAGCAATAATATTATAATTGATCCTTGCGCCATACATAAAAAGCATATCATCCAGGTTCAGATTACTATTAACAGCCATCTGTCCACTTTTCCCACCTAAACTATCCAATTCGGCATTTACCTGGTCGATACTCCAGATTACCCTCCCGCCATTCATTACAAAATAGTTGATTTTGTATTTTTCAGCTTCTGTAAATGGTTTCCTGGGCTTGGCAATAATCAGCATTTTCAATTTATCAAGCCCTGCCTTATCAATACTATTTAAATCAATTCGGCCAACCAGATAACTATTCGATAAGGTGTGAATCGCATCAGCCAGTTGCAAATCAGAGAGTTCGCCATTTGATTCAGAGAAACCAATCCGAGGATTATCACCCGAAAGTACCTTCTTTAAACTTGAAGTAAAAATGTACTCCAGATTTTCAATAGCGCGGTTTATATTGTCTTCGTAATTCCCACGGATATCTAAATTCTGAAAAAGTTTAATGGGGAATTCCTTATCCTCACTTTCCATCATGGCCATCGGAAATACGAGTTTCTGCGTTAACCCACTTTCTGTTTTAATACTTAAATTGGTTGCTTCTATTCCTCTTTCGTACAAATTATTGATTACTGTATCCTGATCGGCCTGATTAAGCCCGGCTATGGGGTCGACAAAAACTACTTTAACTTCCGTTTTAGCATAAGCTTTATAATCAGATAAAATATCCGATACCGCAGCTTGCAGACGTTTAAATGCAGGTGGTAACTCACCAGCTAAAAACACAGTAATAATTACCGGTTTTTCATTTTTCTGCAGTAAGCCTTTTGTTTTCTCACTCAGTGTAAAACGTTTATCGGCAGTAAAATCAAAACGATAGAAAACGTACTGACCTAAAATATTTATAATAACCAGTGTAGTTATTAAGACGATCAAATTAATCCATTTATTCTTCAGCTTCATTATCGTTTACCTCCTATGATTAATTTGGTGAACAATAAAAAAAGTACCGAAAAGGAGATAAAGTAAATCAGATCTCTGGTGTCTAAAACGCCACGGCTTATGGAAGTATAATGTTGATTAATGCCTAAGTTGCGAACGATATTCTCCATACTTTGAAATGCAGCAATCTGACTGCTATAATCGAAGCCTAAAAAAGCAAATGCACATAAGGCCGCGCTGATGACAAATGCAATAACCTGATTTTTAGTTAATGCAGAAGAGAAAATACCAATTGATGTGAAGGCAGCACCCAATAAAAACAAACCGATATAGGAGCCAATAACCGATCCTGAATCGATATTTCCTTCAGGAAAACCCAATTTTGAGATGCTATAATAATAGACTAAGGTTGGGATTAAGGCAAATAATACCAAAACCAGGCTCGCTAAATATTTTGCCGCAATAATCTGCCAGATTTGGATGGGCCGGGTAATTAAAAGTTCGAAAGTCCCCTCTCTCCTTTCCTCGGCAAAAGAGCGCATGGTAATGGCGGGAATGAGAAACATAAAAAGATAAGGAACCAAACTGAAAAAACCGTCAAGTTCGGCATAACCATAATCAAGCACTGAAGTATCAGGAAAAAACCAAAGTAAGAGGCCAGAAACCAATAGAAAAATGCCAATGGTTATATAGGCAACCATCGAACTCAAGAAACTGAATAACTCGCGTTTAAAAACTGCGTACATCTGCTAATAAAACGCCGAAGTTAACCATTTATTCCTGCAAATTTAAAAGGAATTGATTAAATGAATGCATTATCAAATCAGCAATATTTAAATTTAAAAAGAGGCAGTATCATAAATTTCGAATTATCATCCTGAGCCTGTCGAAGGACTTAGTTAAATCACTTTATGTGTTTCGACAGGCTCAACATGACAAAATCTGAGGAGAAAGTGTCTTTATGATACAACCTCTTCTTGATGTCTCGGTTTGGTTTAGAAAGAAAAACCTATACCAACGGTGAAAACCTTGTTTTTAAAGGTAATCTCATCAGAGAGATCTGTATCCGCTATATTGCTTAGTCCTAATCCGTAACCAGCATGAATATTAAAGCCATTGTTTAATTGGTAACCTGCCAGAAAATTTAAGCCAAAATCGGTACGTTTAAATTCAGATTCATTTTCACCAAATTTAATGTCCTCTTTCATTGATCCATATTTGCCATTTGCACTCAATGCATAAGCAAAATAAGGGCCGGCGCCAACAAATATTTTACCAGAACCATTCAATTTAAAATTAGCCAATACATTTACCGGCAATTCGAGGTAATTAAAGTTTAAGGTAACTTTCTCTGTGCTTCCAAAATCGCTATCTTCAAAAGCAAAGCTGTTACTATTAAATTTTGTTCCTTTGCTGATAAAGGTTAAGCCGGGTTGGATTGAGATTACATCCGATACCGCAAATTCTGCTGTACCGCCAACGTAAAATGAGGTTTTGGCATCAAAACTTACTGAAGTACTGCCTGATGAGATGGTCATGTTTGGAAAAGCCACACCTGCTTTTACGCCAAAAGTTACCGGTTTTTCTGTTTGAGCTGAAGCTGCAAAGCCTAAGCCAGCAACTGTTAATAAAGATAATACTAACCTTTTCATAATTTTGAGAGTTGTTATAAGAATTGTTTTTTATTTTCCGTGCTTTTGCTTGTTTTGGCAAAAACGCTACAATGATAATAAACTAATTTAATAGTTTATTATTTTTTTTCATATCGTTGGAATGATGCAGTTTAGAAACAACAGAGCCCTAACTACTATAAAAAAAACTGATTAACTGAATAAAAAATCAAACAATTTATCATCATGATTGCTTTACAACCCAAATAAATAGGCAAATCTAATTCCCACAAATCCTTTACTATCGGATTTGTTTAAGCCGGCAATATTGTTTTTACCTGTCCATGCTTCGTAGCGGATCCCTAAATCGAGTCTATTTCCTCCTGAAAGTTTGAATTGATTGCCAATACCAGGCGACCAAATAAATAAGGTTTTTTGTTCCTTATTTAAGGGTAAAGCGGCTCCCAATTGACCTTCAGCATAAAAGCTTTCGCTCAATTGGTATTTCAGTCCGGCTTTTGCAGGAATATAGGTTAAATCGTGCACACTGAAAAGTTGATTCCGTCTGCCAAAAAAATTCATAAAACCTGCATTTAAAGTTATGGCAAAATTTTCTGCAACAGGAAGATCAGCTTTTACTGATGCACCCAGGCCAATTCCTGAAAGGTTAGAAAAATTGCCTGATGGCAGACCAATTTCCGCCGCAATACCAATGTTAGCGTTATTTTGAGCTTTTAAAAGTGACGGACTTGAAAATAAAAAAGCTATAAGTATTATTTTTATGCTACGCATGAAATTTAAGCGGTTAATTTTCTGAAAATATCTTCTAATGATTGTTGTTGGTGCACTTTTTTAAGTCCCTCGAGTGAATCGCTTGCTACAATTTTACCTTTGTTAATAATGATGATGTCATCACAAATGGCTTCAACTTCTTGCATAATGTGGGTAGAAATAACAACCGTTTTAGCTTTGCCCAATGTTTTGATCAGTTGCCTGATGTCGACCAGTTGATTGGGGTCTAAACCAGAAGTAGGCTCATCTAAAATTAAAACCGCTGGATTATGAATGATTGCCTGGGCCAGCCCCACTCTTTGGCGATACCCTTTAGATAACATCCCAATTTTTTTATGCTGTTCTGGTGTTAAGCCTAGCATTTTGATGACTTGGTCAATCCTTGCAGGTAAATTGATAAGTTTATACGTTTGACCAACAAAGTTTAAAAATTCCTTTACATACATATCAGTATAAAGCGGCGTATTTTCAGGAAGGTAGCCAATATGCTTTTTAGCTTCAATGGCATCAGAAATAATGCTTTTACCAAAAATTTCAGCCTCACCAGAAGTAGGCGATAAGTAACCGGTAAGCATACGCATGGTGGTAGATTTACCGGCGCCATTAGGACCCAGAAAACCCAAAATACGCCCTGGTTTAGCCTCAAAACTGATGGAATCAACCGCTCTTTGCTTATCGTAATGTTTAGAAAGATTTTTAACTGAAATACTCATTTTGTTATTTTTTACCACTGATTGCACAGATAAATACAGCTTTCATAATTGATTAAACCGATTTGTGCTCATCTTTTCCATCTGTGGTTAATTAATATGCGGTGAACTTATTTTTTTATTGTACCTAAATTTATCCAACTCTTCTGATGCCTGTTGTAAATTATCCCCAGACAAAATATCTGCACCGTTGTTAACCAAATGATAATAAACATTTTTTGCCGGACTGGCAATGGCACTTTTATCGATATTGCCCATAGTACCTAAAATAGTGGTAATACCTTTAGCGTGTAAGTATCGGTATAAGTCTTTATCTGGAGCAGAAACTCCAACAAAAGCTACAATCCGGTTATTGGGAATACCAATATTATTTAAGCGCTTCAATTCGGCTTTCTTTTGAACCGATGCAGAAATCATTAACTCAGGTGCCAACTGATACACTTCTTTTGCCTGATCTGCAGTATAGGTGATGATAATTGAATTACTTTCTACTTTATATCGCCTTACTTTTTCAATTACTTTTGCATAAGAAATTCCTTTCTTCAAATCGATGGTTAACAAAACTTTTCCCTTGCTCCAGCTCAGTACGCTATCCAAAGTGGGGATTTTAAATTTTGTTTCTTTGCCTTCATCATCTTTCAGGTTAAAGGCTTTCAACTCCTCGTATGTATAATTGCCAATTGGTCCTTTCCCCGTAGACGTGCGATCGAGCTGATCATCGTGCATGATCACCATTACGGAATCTTTACTGTAAGCAATATCAAATTCGATTATTACAGGATTATAAGTAATGGCATTATCGAATGTTTCGATACAGTTTTCAGGAAAACCAGGCATTGGGCCTCCTCGATGGGCACTAATTAATGGAAAACGGTTTTCTGGCGACCATTTTAAGAATTGATATAACTCCGCAGGTGTATTAAATTTAATATAGTGATGTTTTTTTTCTTCTGGTTTACATGAGGTAAAAACTGCAACAATAACCAAAAATAGTAAATGATGGAATTTCATGTTTCAAAAGTAGGAAAAAATGGAAGATGGAAGAGGTAAAACGGAATGTTAAATGTTAATCAATTTATATAATTCAAACTCGTTTAGAACATTAATCATGCTACGTTTTCGCCACCTAAGCTGATTGCAGTGAGCACAAGTGTGACGAAGTAAAGCGGAAAGCAGGAACGCTGGAACCAATAAGCAAACTATTGCTTTCTTAATATTTTGAACCATATAAGAAATTTAAGAGTATATAAATTCACTAGTCAAGGTGCCTTTCACCCTGTCTAACCACCCGAGCCACCTAAGGACACTTGAGTTAAACACCAACATTCTCAAATTTATAGTCCGTTTTAGCTTCATCAAAAACCTTCAGCCTTATACCTTTAAACCCTCCGCCTTTTTATTATCTTTGCTGCATTATGGCTCAAAAGAATAACGACGAACAATTTAAAAATGTAATATCACACGCTAAAGAATACGGTTTTGTATTCCAGAGCAGCGAAATATATGATGGCTTAAGTGCTGTTTACGATTATGGCCAATTGGGTGCCGAGTTAAAAAACAACATTAAAACGTACTGGTGGAAAGCCATGGTACAGATGCACGAAAACATTGTAGGGATTGATTCTGCAATTTTTATGCATCCTAAGGTTTGGAAAGCTAGCGGACACGTGGATGGTTTTAACGACCCGATGATTGACAACAAAGATTCGAAAAAACGTTACCGCGCCGATCAGTTATTGGAAAATAAAATTGATGAATTATATTCGGAATTAGCCAATTTCAGCGCAGAAAACAAAGCCAGATTTGAGGAGTTCCAGCAAGAAATATTGGGTTTAAGTGATGAAGGACAAGCCGCCTGGATTCCGAGTTTTAAAGATGAGGCGACCATTTTAGACAATGCAAAATATCCATTTGTTAATGAAGCAAGCTGGAGATTTGTAAAAAAGGGTTTAGCGCTTGAAGTAGAAATGAACCTTGCACTTAAATCTGAAAACTTAGCACAGCTAAAAGATTTAATTGTTGATTATAAGATAATCTGCCCGATTTCTAAAACTTCAAACTGGACAGATGTACGCCAGTTTAACCTGATGTTCAGCACACAGTTCGGAGCCATGGCTGAAGGCAGTGATGAAGTATATCTTCGCCCGGAAACAGCCCAGGGAATTTTTGTAAACTTCCTGAACGTTCAAAAATCAGGAAGGATGAAAATTCCTTTCGGTATTGCGCAAATTGGTAAAGCTTTCAGAAATGAGGTAATTGCCCGTCAGTTTATTATGCGTATGCGCGAGTTTGAGCAAATGGAAATGCAATTTTTCGTTCGCCCGGGTGAAGACAAAAAGTGGTTTGAGTATTGGAAAGAAGCACGTTTAAAATGGCATAAAGCTTTAGGTACCAATCCTGAAAAATACCGTTACCACGACCACGTGAAACTGGCGCATTATGCCAATGCAGCAACTGATATTGAGTTCGAATTCCCCTTCGGGTTTAAAGAGGTTGAAGGAATCCACAGTCGCACCGATTTCGATTTAAAGCAGCACCAGGAGTTTTCTGGCAAGAAAATGCAGTATTTTGATAACGATTTAAATGAAGAAGGTAAACCTTATGGCAATTACATCCCTTATGTAATCGAAACCTCGATCGGTTTAGACCGCATGTTCCTGTTAACGATGATAAATGCTTTTGAAGAGCAGGATTTAAGCACCGAAGATAAACAGGATAGCCGTACTTTATTGCGTTTACACCCTGCTTTAGCCCCATATAAAGTAGCCATTTTCCCATTGACCAAAAAAGATGGCTTGCCGGAAAAAGCACGCGAAATTATGGATGAACTGAAATTCGATTTCAACTGTATTTACGAAGAGAAAGATGCGATTGGTAAACGTTACCGCCGTCAGGATGCAGTAGGTACGCCTTTCTGCATTACGGTTGACCACCAAAGTTTAGAGGATAATACGGTTACGATTCGCCACCGCGACAGCATGGAGCAGGAACGTGTAGCCATTGCCGATTTAGCTGGTATTATTGGTAAGGCTACTAGCTGGAAGGCATTGCTGGCATAAAAAGTATCATTATTATGATATTTCAGATATGATTCAAAATCGTTGAAATAGCGATTAAAAATTATAAAACACTCATTTATCGATGATCGCAACGAAGTCGAGATAACGACCTTATTATTTAGTCACAGGATTTACCCCCTGTGACTTTTTTGTATAATTAAAATGAATTTAGCCGAACATTATAACAAACTTTACAGGGATTCGATTGCCAAAATAGCTAATGGAAACTACGAAATAGATCGTTTAATCGATTCTGACGCCGATAATCGTTTTGGCATTACTTTGGTCATCAGACCTGATGCCGCAACGAATCATAATATTCAGGAGTTTTTGGCTGATGTAAAAACCATTGAGCCTGATCAGTATTATTATCAAAATGCAGATATCCATATTACTTTAATGTCGGTCATTTCCTGTTATGATGGCTTTGATTTAAAGGATTTCAATGTTCAGGATTATATTAACTTTATTAAAAAAGTTTTAGTCAGGCATAAAAGTTTCAAAATTCAGTTTAAAGGAATTACGGCTTCTCCATCGTGTATACTCATTCAAGGTTTTTTAACCGATACCTTAAACGAAATCAGAGATGATCTCCGCAAAACCTTTAAAAATTCAGATCTGCAACAAAGCATCGACGAACGATATATTATCCAAACGGCCCATTCCACTGTAATTCGTTTCAGATCGGAATTAAAAAATCAAGCTGCCTTTATTGATCTGATCGAAAAATACAGGGATTTCGATTTCGGTACTTTCGAAGTGAAGCAATTAGAACTGGTTTATAATGATTGGTACCAGCGGGAAAGATTTGTTAAAAAGCTGCATACCTTTTCATTAGCGATTGACTAAATTCTTTATCTTTGCATAAATTTATTACCCATAACAAATTAACGCTCGTGAAATTACCTTTTAAATTATCCCTATTGGCATTGCTGTGCCTCCTCATTACCTCATCGTGTAAAAAAGAAATTGATTATCGTCCTGAATGGGATTCATCATCTATGAGCGGAAAAGTTGATGGCGTTTTATTGCAATGTACATTTGCAACAGCCCAAACTTATGCGATCGGAGGAAAAAAAACTGTCCAGATTTTGGGAACAAAGTAACCAGTGGTTTTAGTTTAGTAATCAGTGATTTTAAAGGGGTGGGTACATATACTTTATCCGATAGTAATGTAGCTACCTATCTTCCAAATAATCTAGGGTCCAAAGAGGCTTATCTCAGTGCCTCCAATGGTACAATTAAGATTACAAGTTATTTAGCTGATCAATACATTAAAGGCACTTTCGAATTTAAAGGACAAAACTATGTAACTTTAGCCACAAAAACCATTAGTGATGGGCAATTTAACATTAGTTTAGTGCCAGCAAAAATCCCAGAATCAAATAATAATACAAACAATTTAAATGCAAAGGTAGATGGTACTGCAATTGGCTTTACTGGCGAAGCGGCATCTATAAATTCTCCTTTAGGCAAATTATTAACCATTACAACAGTAAATGGCGATAAACGCCTGATTATTTCGATAGCCGGATACAACGGCGCAGGAACTTACAATATAGCAAAGGACGGAACCGGTGTTTATATGAAAGACCAAAGTCAAACCGGTTCATTTTATGCCGATGCGGGTACTTTGGTTATTACAAGCGAAACTGGAAATAAGTTGAAAGGAACATTTTTCTTCAGTGGTGGCAACCAGAATACTACCATAAACACCTCAGTAAATATTACAGACGGAACTTTTGATTTACCTTTTAGTAAATTGTAAAAGCATTTTTGAAGAATACAAATATAAAGCCATTGATTTAGCGATCAACGGCTTTTGTTTTGACGGAATTTTTAGCCGGTAATCATTCAGTCACAAAAAACAAATGCCCATTAGGTAATTTCATAATCAATGGCTTGAATGGTATATTTGTTTAGCGATCAAAATCATTTATATGAAAGTTCCACAGAAGTTTTTTGCCCGTCGACATGAAATTGCGGCAGATTATTTAAAAGAATTAGATAAACACCTTGACGACATCGTATCCGGCCGTGCGACAGAAATGTTTGAAGTAAGAGATTTCGCCGGTTTAATCCATGTACATCCCACGCATTTAAGCAATACCATTAAAGCCGCTACCGGACACTCGCCATGTTTCTTTTTCGAAGAGCGTTTAATGGAAATCTCCAAAACAATGTTACAGAATGTAAGCATGCCTATTGCCGAAATTGCCAGAATATTAACTTACGATCCATCTAACTTTACCAAGTTTTTTAAGCACTTTGCTGGCCAAACACCAAAACAGTATAGAGAGGCTTATTTTGAGTCTTTAGCTACAAATAAGGAAATTGTCACCATATAAAACTTAAACAGTCACCATTTTTACTTAAGCTGTCACCATTTTTACAGCCGATTTCCATCTAATTTTGTTTAACAAATAAATAGAAAATGGAAACACAAAATAAAATTGCCCTGGTAACCGGTGGTAGCCGCGGACTGGGAAAAAACGCGGCCTTAAAAATCGCTGCAAAAGGAATGGGTGTAATTGTTACCTATCAATCTAAAAAAGAGGAAGCAGAAGATACAGTAAACGAAATAAAAGCGTTAGGTGTACCCGCAGCGGCAATACAGTTAAATGTTGGCGATTCTAAAACTTTTGATGCCTTTTTTACTGCAGTTAAAAGCGTACTAAAATCTGTTTTTAATGCCGAAAAATTCGATTTCCTGATCAATAATGCCGGGATTGGGATCCACGCTTCATTTGCTGATACCACTGAGGAACAATTTGATGCCCTGGTAAACATCCATTATAAAGGAGCTTTCTTTTTAACCCAAAAAGCCTTGCCTTTATTAAACGACGGTAGCGGAATCATTAATGTATCATCCGGACTGGCTCGCTTTGCAACTCCAGGTTATGCGGCCTATGCTTCGATGAAAGGCGCCATGGAAACCTTAACAAAATACCAGGCAAAAGAATTGGGTGCAAGAGGAATCAGATCGAACATTATTGCTCCAGGTGCTATAGAAACCGATTTTGGCGGTGGTGTGGTGCGCGATAATGATCAACTAAACGCTGGAATAGCGGCTAATACTGCTTTAGGTCGCGTAGGTTTACCAGATGATATTGGCGGAGTGGTGGCATTCTTATGCACCGAAGATGCAAGATGGATTAATGCACAACGCATTGAAGCTTCTGGCGGTATGTTTTTATAAACTCTTCGCAATTTTAACCACCAAGACACGAGGGCACAAAGATTGATTTCTTTGTGTTCTTTGTGCTCCGATGGTTATTTTTTTGACGGTAGTTAGTCAACGTTAACCGTTAAACACCACGCGCTAAACACGATCTAAATTCCCAACCAGAAAATAATCTGCATCAAATGGCGTTATCCATGAAAACCACCAGATGCCTAAACTACTTCTACCCACCCTTTTATTCTTCATTTTTGTTATCGATGCAAATGCCCAAAAATGGACAGATGCGGAGTTCCGCAGGGCCAATACTGCAGCAAATGCTTCTTATTTAACCAACGAAGAGAAAAATGTAGTCATGTATATGAACCTGATCCGTATTGATGGCGAAAAATTTTATTATACCTTTTTAGAAGATTACATTAACAACTACAACACTAAAGTAAGGCAATACAGAAACTACAATGAACTTCGGATTACCCGCAACAATAGCTATTATACTTCTTTACTAAAGCATTTAAGAGGCATAAAAAACCTACAGGTGTTTTATCCTGATGATAAACTGACTTCTTTAAGCCGTAGCCATGCCCAGGACCTGAACAGAAATAACCTCGATACACACGAAAGCAGCAACGGCGATAAATTTTCTAAACGTTTATCAAAATATTTCCCCAATAAAGCAATGAGTGAAAATATCGACTTTGGTTATTCGAACAGTTTGGATATTGTCTGCCATTTATTGTTAGATTGTGGTGTGCCTTCGCTTGGTCACCGGTTTAATTTGCTCGATCAAAAGTACAAACTGAATACTGTTGGCGTGAGCATCCAGCCACACCCATCCTACACCTGGTGTGCGGTAATCGATTTTGTAGCACAACCGGCCTATTACACCAATAATCAATAAAAGGCTTAAATGATCTAATTACGGCGGCAATAAAAATTTAATTGTAAATTGCGCGCAAAAATAACAACGAACAATTTTAAGTAATGCGTAACGCCATTTTAGCCGTCATAGATTTTTTTTATCCTCCATTTAAAAAATTTATTTCCATACATAATTTCCGGTACATGGCCACTGGTGGCAGCACTTTATTATTGGGAATTTTAAGTTATTATTTTGCTTACTTTTTCATTTTTAAAACTGAGGAGGTAAACTTTGGAGTAATCGTGCTGCAAAGGGAAACGGCCTCGTTATTGGTAGATTATACCGTTGCCATCCCAACCAGTTTTTTACTTAACAAATACGTCATATTTACGCACAGCGAGCTAAAAGGCCGGGTACAACTTTTTAGGTTTATGAACCTGCAGTTTATCAATATCCTGGCTAATTACGTGTTATTGAAGTTTTTACTGGAACTTTTACGCGATTACCCAACACTATCGATGCTTTCGCGGATTGTGGTTTCGGTTTTAATGGCATTATTTAGCTATCTGTATCAACACTACTTTACATTCAGCGTAAAGAAAATTGGAGATAAAAAAGGGAAGCAGGATTAATCAACCACAGCAATTATTTGCCACGGAGGTATAGAAAGCACGGAATTAATGGTGTCGAAAAGTAAGGCTTAAGGTTTATAAGCACAAGCTTTCGTATCTAAACGGGATGGAAGCGGCATCCTCTTGCTGTCGGCCTGAGCGGAGTCGAAGGGTAGCAAAAGATATAGCGAACAGCCCGACCGGAGCCCCCCGACAAAATGCTACAGCACCTTTCCTAATTATAATGTTGATCTTTTGAAAAGCAGTGACACAAACCTTTGGGTTTATTCAGTCCCGCCTTCGCTTCAAGTCCTCACTCGTACCTCGCTCCGGGCTTTACGCACCAGTCGGGTTTAGGTGGCCAAACAGTGCTTATATTTTCGTTTTTTTTTTAGAAAACTGTAGAAAAAACCAGGTTCATCAGCAAAAACCGTTGTACATAACCGGGATGGAAGCGGCATCCTTTTGCTGTCGGCCTGAGCGGAGCCGAAGGGCAGCAAAAGATATAGCGAACAGCCCGGCCAGAGCCTCCCGATGAAATGCTACAGCACCTTTCCAAATTATTAATCTTGTTTCTTTTTGGAAAGCAGTGACACAAGCCTTTGGGTTTATTCAGTCCCGCCTTTGCTCCAAGTCCTCACTCGTGCCTCGCTCCGGGCGTTACGCACCAGTCGGGTTTAGGTGGCCAAACGGTGCTTATATTTTCGTTTTTTTTTAGAAAACTGTAGAAAAAACCAGGTTCATCAGCAAAAACCGTTGTACATAAACGGGATGGAAGCGGCATCCTTTTGCTGTCGGCCTGAGCGGAGCCGAAAGGCAGCAAAAGATATAGCGGACAGCCCGACCGAAACCTCAAGATGAAATACTACAGCGCCTTTCCAAATTATTAATCTTGTTTCTTTTTGGAAAGCAGTGACACAAGCCTTTGGGTTTATTCAGTCCCGCCTTTGCTCCAAGTCCTCACTCGTGCCTCGCTCCGGGCGTTACGCACCAGTCAGGTTTAGGTGGCCAAACAGTGCTTATATTTTGGTTTTTTTTTTAGAAAACTGTAGAAAAAACCAGGTTCATCAGCAAAAACCTTTGTACATAAACGGGATGGAAGCGGCATCCTTTTGCTGTCGGCCTGAGCGGAGCCGAAGGGCAGCAAAAGATATAGCGAACAGCCCGGCCAGAGCCTCCCGATGAAATGCTACAGCACCTTTCCTAATTATTAACCTCATACTATCAAATCATTTTTTTGGAGCAGTGACATAAGCCTTTGGGTTTATTCAGTCCCGCCTTCGCTTCAAGTCCTCACTCGTTCCGGGCTTTACGCGCCAGTCGGGTTTAGGTGGCCAAACAGTGCTTATATTTTCGTTTTTTTTTTAGAAAACTGTAGAAAAAACCAGGTTCATCAGCAAAAACCGTTGTACATAAACGGGATGGAAGCGGCATCTTTTTGCTGTCGGCCTGAGCGGAGCCGAAGGGCAGCAAAAGATATAGCGAACAGCCCGGCCAGAGCCTCCCGATGAAATGCTACAGCACCTTTCCTAATTATTAATCTTGTTTCTTTTTGGAAAGCAGTGACACAAGCCTTTGGGTTTATTCAGTCCCGCCTTTGCTCCAAGTCCTCACTCGTGCCTCGCTCCGGGCGTTACGCACCAGTCGGGTTTAGGTGGCCAAACAGTGCTTATATTTTCGTTTTTTTTTTAGAAAAATGTAGAAAAAACCAGGTTCATCAGCAAAAACCGTTGTACATAAACAGGATGGAAGCGGCATCCTTTTGCTGTCGGCCTGAGCGGAGCCGAAAGGCAGCAAAAGACATAGCGAACAGCCCGACCGGAGCCCCCCGATAAAATGCTACAGCATCTTTCCAAATTATTAATCCATTATTTTAACCACCCGAAACCTTTATTACGTTAACCTGTTAATTTATGCCGCCGCTTTCTTGATAAGATAAAAACAACATCCTAACTTAGCTGCCGACCAACTTATTCCATAAATAACCATGAGCCATTTTAATGATTTTAATAATGCGCAGGTAGCAAAATTGCCCAATCATTTAAAACAATTTATTGTTGACCAGAACTACGAAAAATACACCCCAATCGATCAAGCGGTATGGCGTTATGTAATGCGCCAGAATTACAGTTACCTTAAAAATGTAGCATATTACCCTTACATAAAAGGCTTACAGCGGGCAGGTTTAAGTATCGAATACATTCCTGATTTGCAAACCATGAATGATAACCTTGGTAAAATTGGGTGGGGAGCGGTAACTGTTGATGGCTTTATTCCACCAGCAGCTTTCATGGAATATCAGGCCTATCGGGTGCTGGTAATTGCTGCAGATATCCGCCAGATTAATCACATCGAATATACACCAGCACCAGATATTATACACGAAAGTGCCGGCCATGCACCTATCATTGCCGATACCGATTACAATAATTATTTAAGCTATTTTGGTTCGATTGGTGCGAAAGCCATGTTTTCGGCGAAAGATTTTGAACTTTACGAAGCCATCAGGAAGTTATCGATTTTGAAAGAAGCTGTAAATGCCGATGAATTTGCGATTGCCGGGGCAGAAAAAGAATTGCGCTACATTAGTGAAAATATGGGCGAACCCTCTGAAATGGCATTACTTGGTCGCTTACACTGGTGGACAGTTGAATATGGTTTGATTGGTACTTTAGAAAACCCAAAAATTTACGGTGCAGGTCTGCTTTCTTCCATCGGTGAAAGCGCTACCTGCATGCAAAGAGACGTCGTAAAACTTTGGTATAACATCGATACAATTAATTACGCTTATGATATTACTAAACCGCAGCCACAGCTCTTTGTAACCGAAACTTTCCAAAACCTGATTGATGTGCTGGAAGAATTTGCCAATACCATGGCTTTTAGAAAAGGTGGATCGGAAAGCATTATGAAAGCCATTGCCTGTAAAAATGTAGCTACTGCAGTTTACAGTTCGGGTTTACAGGTGAGCGGTGTATTTACCGATATAGGCATTAACGCTAATGACGAAGTAACTTTTATTAAAACCACAGGGCCATCTGCATTGGCCTTTAGTGGTAAACAATTGGCTGGCCACGGGAAGGATTACCATGCAGATGGCTTTTCGTCGCCGGTTGGCCGTTTAAAAGGAGCAGAAAAACCATTTGAGGATTATAGTCCATCAGAATTACAATCTTTAAACATCATCAAAGGAGAGAAAACTGAACTTACGTTTGAAAGCGGAATTAAAGTTGTAGGAATAGTTAAAGATATTATTACCGAAAAAAGTAAGTTGATTTTAATTGCCTTTAACGATTGTACGGTTACCGAAAATAACGGAAACATGCTGTTTAAACCCGAGTGGGGCATTTATGATATGGCTATAGGCGAAACCATCGTTTCAGTTTTTAATGGAGCTGCCGATAAAGATGCTTACGAGGAGATTACGTTAATTAGCAAGGAGAAAACGTATAAAATTACCTATGATGATAAAACATTAAAACTGCACGGTTTATACCAAACAGTTAGAGCGATCAGGGAAAATGGTGAAAACCTGGATCAGCTTGGCGAAATTTTCTTACAACTAAAAACAAACCACCGTCAGGATTGGCTTTGTGCCTTAGAAATTCTCGAAATTATTTACCATAAAAAGATTTACCATCAGCTGGAAAAGGAAATTCAGGTTTATCTTGAAATTAAAGCAGGCAAAGAATTAGATCATACCAAACTGATTAATGACGGCTTACATGTGATTAAGAATCCGGTAAGTCAGCTCCTTGTGGAAGATTGATTAATCGCTTTAATTTCATTAACTTTACGTTATGACAACCATCACAGTACAAGTAGATAACGAACAAAATGCTGCGCTTCTTGAAAAGATGCTGAAGGCATTATCTTTTGTAGAAGATGTTGATATCAAAACCCATCAGCCTAATATGGTTGAGGAGCCTAGGGGATCTTATCAGAAATTAAAAAAAGCAATTGACAATACCGAAGGCAATTTAATGTTTAAGGATATTAAAGATCCATCTAAATGGCAAAGTGATTTAAGAGATGAATGGGAACGTAATATTTGATACGAACATAGTTATCTATTTATCTAAAAAACTTTTAGCTCCCGAAAAAGTATTTGCAGAAAACATCATTTATTCTATTTCCATGATATCAAAAATGGAATTACCTGGATATGGATTTAAAGACAGATTGGAAGAAAAATACATCAGCGAGCTAATTGGTTCTTTAAACGTTATACCTTTAAATGATGCTATAGTAAATATGACTATAGCTATCAGAAAAACTAACAAAATCAAACTGCCAGATGCTATTATTTATGCTACAGCGCAAGTAATGAATGGGAAACTCTTAACAAATAATACTGCTGATTTTGAAAAAATAAATAGTACTGTAATATTTGTTAACCCGCTAAATTCATAAAAGCGTTTAATTCTCATATCTTCAACCTTTTAACTTTACAACAATTTTTAATTCCTTTTAATGAATATTATAATTACAGGTGCCAGCAGCGGAATCGGTTTCGAAACCGCTTTAGAGCTTAGCTTACATAAAGAAAACAAGATTGTTGCCATTGCCCGTTCAGCAGATAAATTGCGCAAACTCTTAGAAATTGCTAAAGGCATTAATCCCGACTGTACCCTTTTACCTGTAGAGTTTGATATAGTAAATGATGATTATGCGGCCCTGATTCCTTTTTTAAAAGAACGTTTGGGTACAATTGATATCCTGATCAACAATGCAGGCGCTTTAATTAATAAACCTTTTTTAGAAACCACCGAGGTTGATTTAGGCGAAATGTTACAAAGCAACGTGATCTCACATTTCAGGATGATTCAGCATATTTTGCCTTTAATGCAAAGCGGAAGCCACATTGTAAACATTGGTAGCATGGGTGGTTTTCAAGGGAGTGTTAAATTCCCGGGGCTTTCTGCCTATTCGGCAAGTAAAGCTGCCTTGCACACGTTAACAGAATGTTTGGCTTTTGAATTGGCTGAGACAGGAATTAAAATTAATTGCCTTGCGCTAGGATCTGCACAGACAGAGATGCTGGAAGCAGCTTTCCCTGGTTACCAAAGCCCGGTGATGGCTTTTGAAATGGGAAAATATGTTGCTGATTTTGCAAAAACCGGACATAAATTTTTTAATGGAAAAATTTTACCGGTAGCAGTTACTACACCATAATGTGATAATTTTTAGTAATTTGCAGCATCGAAAAACTAAAAAAATCTATGGAAACAAATTCTCCCTTTAAAACAGTCGACAGTGGAAAAAATGCTGCTGTTGTTAGTTACATCTTTTTAATCGGTTGGCTGGTATCGTACTTTGCTATGTACAAAGACAATAAAACAGCGCTGTCCAGCTATCATTTAAGACAGTCTTTATTGCTTCATTTGGCCATCATTGTACTTAATGTAGCGGTAACGATACTGATTATGATTGTGCCAACTGCTATATTTGGTTATTTAAGTTATGCAGTTTACATTGCCTACATTATTTTGATCATCCTGGGTGCTATAAGTGCGAATAATGGTGAGCAAAAACCACTTCCGTTAATCGGCGACAAAGCGCAAACCATGTTCCCAAGTATATAATCGAAGCCAAATATTTTAATTCGAGTCCGGGTAAGTTAACCCGGACTTTTTTGTTTTAACTCATTTTCAACATTTTAATCGACTTTAGATATTTTTTATATCTTTGGCTCCAACATATGAAGAAAATAATAATCCCGATTTTGTTTTTCATTTTGTCTGCCACGGCAGGAAAAGCCCAAACAATCTTACCCGCTCAATACCAGGACCTGGTAAAGAAATTAGTTGCCAGCCTTCCAAAAAATGCAACAGTTACGGAAAACAACTCTTCCACAAACTCCACAACCCTTATCGATTTTGCCAAAAGTATGTTAGGAATCCCCTATCGTTATGCTACAAGTAACCCGAAAGTTGGTTTTGATTGCTCTGGTTTTGTAAGTTATGTGTTTAGCAATTTTGGCTTTAAAGTTCCACGTTCTTCAAGAGAATTTAGCTATGCGGGTAAAGAAACCAGTTTGGAAAATGCAAAAGTTGGCGACGTACTGATTTTCACAGGCAGTAATTCAAGAATAAGAAGAATCGGTCATGTTGGAATTGTTTATTCTATTGATGAAAACGGGATCAAATTTATTCATGCCTCTTCGGGTAAAGCGCACCAGGTAACCATTACCGATCTTGATGGTCATTATAAGGCCCGCTTCATGAAAATTGTGAGTATTCTTTAATTATTTTTTATATTTCCACATTCTCGTTTTGCCTTCTGCAAGCCATTCTAAAGTGGTTTCCAATCTTTTTATTCTGGTTGCTTCCGTTTTAGCTTCCTCAAGCCACAATACATAATCTTTTTTATTGGATGGACTAAAATTCTGGAATGTCGCTAAAGCTTCAGGGTATTCTTGTAAAGCTTCCATAAAATATTCAGGTATAACCAGTTCTTTCTTCTCAGTAGCTTTTGGTTTTGGTGGTAGTTTTATATTATCCTCATTTAATTGAATGGCTCGCTGAATATAGGCAATCAGGATCTCATCAGATGGCAGGTCATCAAAAGATTTTATTTTACCCAATAAGCCCATGGCTTCAGAATGTTCTTTAAAGATGCCATACTCATCCTGCATTAACGAGCCTTTCCAAAAACCAAAGGCACAATGATGCTTGAAAGACGCCATGTGACAAACCGTACCTTTATAATCGAAGAACGGCATCCCCCATTTAATTTTCTCTTCAATCCGTGCATCCGCCTTATGCACCAGACTCCTTAAATGATCCAAAATCGGAATGGCAAACGCTGCCGAATTAATAATGTACTGGTCTACCTGAACAATTGTGTGCATAACTAAGAGATTACAATAATAAATTTAAAGCAAAACAACCTTTAAAGCAAGGTCTACATCTCCATTATTCAGAAATTTCTTCGCAAGTTCATGCAACTCCCTTTCGCGGTTGGTACTGTCGCCAATTGTGGCATCGAGTACTTCTTTAACTTCGGGATTTGTGTTGATCAGATCAATTTCCTCATCAGTGGGTATTTGCTCAACATTGCCGAGCATGCCTAAATCGTTTCCTGTTAATACTTTCGAAAAGCGGACTGATTGTGGTAAACGATCAACCCCGATACCCAATTTAGCTAAAGGTTTTGCCACTTTAAACAAATTATCCTTTGTAACCCTGCAATACCAGTCGCCACCCAAACGGGCTACCAGATCAATTTTATGCTGGTCGATCCTACCGTTTTCATCTAAAATTTCTTCTTTGATGTGGATTACTTTTATTTCAGCCAGAATCAGGTTTCCTGCGCCATGCTTATCACCCAACGAAATTACTTCATTTACCACACATTCAAATTGCACTGGCGCCTCGGCAACTCTTGGCGGCCAAACCAGATCAGATTTCAGCATGGTAAAACCAGCTTTCTCAAACTCATTTATGCCTTTTGCATACTCGGTACTGGCCAGGCTCATCTGCTGCACCATATCGTAGTTTACAATATTGATCACGCATTCTTTAACCTGTAGTACATTTTCCAGGCTATGTTTAGTGGTATTATCGCGTACCCTCCTCGATGGGGAAAAAATACAGATGGGTGGATTTGTACTAAACATATTAAAGAAACTGAAGGGGCTTAAATTTATATTTCCTTCGGCATCAATAGTTGAGGCAAAACAGATCGGTCGCGGAGCGATAGCGTACTGCAGGTAGTTTTGTAGTTCTACAGGGGTTAAATCGGAGGTATTTAAGGTCAGCAAGGTTTTATTGAGTTAGATTTTAAAATTATTCTTTTTTTAGAAAGCAAATGCAGTGGTTATTGGGAAACAGCAGTCCCGCTATACGTTATTATTCCCGATGAAAAATCGGGAGATAGCCGCTGTTGCCGGGTTTACATAGCAAGGTTGACCTAAGTAATATAAACCTGACAATAGCGAACACGAAGTAAGGGCTAGTTCAGCCCTTGCGAAGTAAAGCGGATGGCAGGGCTTCACCAAGCTAAATGCTCGGAACCTTGCTTTCCTTAAACCTCAGAAATTAATTTTTCTTTAAGGCTAAAATCGAAAAATCCGTGTCAGCCTTCGTAATAGTATTGGTCAAAGCACCAAGCCCTGTTATTTCCATCTCCACAACATCACCTGGCTGTAACCATTGTACTTTATAATTTGGATCGTTAAGTAAACCAGTACCATTTAATTCTAAGAAACAACCCGTACCCACCGTTCCTGAACCAATTACGTCACCAGGAAGAATATCGACACCATAAGCGCAACGTTCAATAATTTCGGCAAAAGTCCAGTCCATATCAGCAGCATTTCCTTTTGAAACTTCGATGCCGTTTACTCTGCAGGTCATCTTAAGATCGTAAGCATTACCTACATGCCCTTCTTTAGGAGCAACCTTGTACTGCAATAATTCATCAGGCGTTACCAGCCATGGGCCAATTACGGTAGAAAAATCTTTTCCTTTTGCAGGGCCTAAATTCAACAACATCTCTTCCATCTGCAAAGTACGGGCGCTCATATCGTTCATTACCATATAACCTGCAATGTATTCATCAGCCTCAGCGGCTTTAATATTTTTTCCTTTTTTACCGATAACAATAGCAAGCTCCAATTCGAAATCCAGTTTATCAAAATGATCTGGCATGCATTCTATATCTCCTGTACCCTGAATAGCGTTGTGATTGGTGAAATAAAAGATTGGATACTCATCAAATTGAGGAATCATGTCTACCTTTCTGTTTCTACGTGCCGCAGCAACATGCTGCCTGAAAGCGTAACCATCACGACAACTGGCAGGATGCGGAACAGGCGCCAAAATCTCATAAAAAATTTCTTCTTTAGCCTCCAGGCTTCCTTCTTTAATCTGATCATCAATGCGTTTTGCCCTTTCCATTAACACCTCTCCTCCCTGCAAAAATTCGTTCATGTTGTCAGGAATAAGCTTATCGCAGCTATTTAAATTATAGATATGCCCACTTACAAACACACCAAGATGCTCTCTGTCTTCGGTTTTATAGGATACTAGTTTCATATATGATTTGGTTAAATACGCGGTAAAGCTAAGCAATTAGGTTATTCAAAATAAAACTTAATCCGTATTATTTTAACACGGTATATTGTTGAAGGGTTGGTTTTATTACCCGAAAATCTTTTGGCTGAAGTACTTTGAAACGTTTTCAATTGGAAATACCCCCCAATCATCCACCCGATATTCCCAATGGTACACCTGTAGCAGTAGGCACCCCGCTTCTCCCAATTTATCGATAGGCTAAAAAAAATTAAACCTGTAAAAATATTTTTCATTGGGATGATTGCATATTAAGTATTTAAAATTTTAACTTTTGAATAAAATACTTACCTTAGTAGTATTAAAACCATGATCTTAAAAGCATTACATATTAATCTGGTAAACGACGCTATTGCAGCCCGTCGCTATAAGATGCTATCCAAGCTGATCATGGCTCAGTATTCACTGTAATTTTATTCACCCTTCTTTTTAATTGAAACGCGTAGCCGTTTTAATTGTTAATTCATTAGGATTTTTTCTTTTCTAACCATAACATCATATAATTATGCCTATTTATCATAAATTGGGGCAGATTCCAGCTAAACGTCACACGGTTTTTCGTAAACCTGATGGAAATCTTTATGCCGAAGAATTGGTATCAACCGAAGGTTTTTCCAGTTTATATTCGTTGGTTTATCATTGTCATCCGCCAACCATGGTAAAACATTTGGGAGAACCTTATAGTGTTGAGCCAAAAATCGCACGTGAAAAACACCTGAAGCACACCAGTTTAATCGGTTTCAATATTGAACCTGAAGATGATTTTCTAGAAAGCAGAAAAGCTGTTTTGGTAAATAGCGATCTGCATATCGTTCTGGCTGCGCCTAGGAAAACAATGACCGACTATTTCTACAAAAATAGTCAGGCCGATGAGATGATCTTCGTACATGAAGGTTCTGGAAAGCTGAAAACAGGATTCGGAGAAATTAAGTTTGCTTACGGCGATTACCTGATCATTCCAAGGGGAACCATCTATCAAATGGAATTTGATACCGAACAAAACAGGTTGTTTATTGTAGAAAGTTTTAGTCCGCTAAGACCGCCAAAAAGATATTTAAATCAGTTTGGGCAGTTGATGGAACATTCTCCTTACTGCGAACGCGATTTGAGGCTACCAGAAAACCTGCAAACACACGATGAATACGGCGATTTTAAAGTACTCATTAAAAAACAGGGCTTAATTTATCCATACACTTATGGTACGCATCCTTTTGATTATGTTGGCTGGGACGGTTATCATTATCCCTATGCTTTCTCTATCCACGATTTTGAGCCGATAACAGGACGCCTGCACCAACCGCCTCCGGTTCATCAAACTTTCGAAGGACACAATTTTGTGGTTTGTTCTTTTGTTCCCCGCAAATACGATTACCATCCTGATTCGATCCCTGCGCCTTATAATCACAGTAATGTGGATAGTGATGAAGTGCTTTATTATGTAGATGGTGATTTTATGAGCCGCAAGAGTGTGGTTAAAGGTCAGATTACCTTACACCCAGGCGGTATTCCACATGGGCCCCATCCGGGTACTGTAGAAAAATCAATCGGGAAAGAAAAAACAGATGAGCTGGCAGTAATGATCGATCCTTTTAAGCCTTTAATGCTTACACAGGATGCTTTGGATATAGAGGATGAGAATTATCACAAAAGCTGGCAGATTAATGTAGAATAAAATTAGTAGGAAGTCGGGAGACCAAGGTCCGAAGATAACTTGCAGACGAAATAGATGGCTAGCAATTATCCAACATTTAAACTTTACAACCTTAAAACATTTAAAAACAACATATCACATCCGACTTCGGACCTCCCACCTCGGACTTAAATAAAAACAAATGGAAACACAAACATTCGCAGAAAAAATATCAAAAGCACCAGATTTTTTGCCTATTAACGGAACAGATTATATCGAATTTTATGTAGGCAACGCAAAACAAGCGGCTCATTACTACAAAACGGCATTTGGGTTTCAAAGCCTGGCTTATGCCGGACCGGAAACTGGCGTACGCGATCGTTCGTCGTATGTATTGCAACAGGGTAAAATCAGGCTGATCCTGACCACAGCATTAAAATCTGATCATCCGATATCAGAGCATGTAAAAAAACATGGCGACGGCGTAAAAGTATTAGCGCTTTGGGTGGATGATGCTTATAGTGCCTTTGAAGAAACCACAAAACGTGGCGCCAGGCCATACATGGAGCCTAAGACCTTAACTGATGAACATGGCGAAGTTAAAATGAGCGGTATTTACACTTATGGCGAAACGGTGCACATGTTTATAGAACGTAAAAACTATACCGGAACTTTTATGCCAGGTTACCGGGTATGGGAAAGCGATTATCAACCAGCTGATGCGGGCCTTTTATATATTGATCATTGTGTGGGTAATGTGGGCTGGAACCGCATGAACGAAGCCGTACAATGGTATGAGGATGTAATGGGATTCGTAAATATTCTATCTTTTGATGATAAGCAAATCAATACCGAATATTCAGCTTTGATGAGTAAAGTGATGAGTAATGGTAACGGTTATTCGAAATTCCCGATTAACGAGCCTGCCGAAGGCAAAAAGAAATCGCAAATTGAAGAGTATCTGGAATATTATGAGGGTGAAGGCGTTCAGCATATTGCCGTAGCAACAAAAGATATTGTTAAAACCGTTAAAGAATTAAAATCACGTGGCGTTGAATTTTTAAGTGCTCCACCAGAAGCTTATTATGATATGATGCCTCAGCGTGTGGGCAAAATTGATGAAGAAATAGCCTTATTGGAAAGCCTGGGCATTTTGGTCGATTGCGATGAAGAAGGATATTTATTGCAGATTTTCACCAAACCTGTTGAAGACCGCCCTACCCTTTTCTTCGAGATTATTCAGCGTAAAGGTGCGCAGAGTTTTGGTGCGGGTAACTTCAAAGCACTATTCGAATCGTTGGAACGTGAGCAGGAATTGAGAGGTAATTTATAGTAATTCCGTCATCTCGACTACGCTGCACTCCGCTCGAGATGACGTTTTTTATTTAACTCGTCATTCCCGCGCAGGCCTATCGTATGGACACATCTTTATTAAGTATTTTTAGGCTTTTTGCTAACCAACTTTAATAAAGCACGGATTTTAACCAAGGACGCCGTCAATCCCAAGAGCCGGGGAAATCAAAAAAACAGGTGCACAACAGTAAAAACGGCACTAACAAACCTGAAACGCAGTGGTTTTGTGTTCATAACCGATGATTTAATTTTAAAGAATATTGAACACAAACCCCGCAGGGCTCAATCAGACCAAAGAAAACACAAATAATACCTGATTAAACGAAGTGTCGCTGTTTTTTTGATGCGCGTGAGATTGTGCAAAAGGCTCATTGCTGGATCCGATAGCCATCGGATGACAAAGCGCTTTGGGTACTTTGGCGCTCCAAAGTGCCATGCCCAGCGGCATAGAGCGATAGAAGAATGTTATAATTAATTGTGTCCACACGATAGGCGCAGGCGGGAATCTTAATGCTTATGAAACATTAACATGCATTAAGATTCCCAATCAAGTTGGGAATGATGAAACTTTTCTCAACTACAATACTTCTCCCAAATGTTTATAATTCGATTTTATCGTATCCAGAACTTCACTCATTTTACCACCCAGCATTAATTTTGCCATCGATTCTGTCATACCTTTTATTTGTGCCCATTCTATTTTTGGTGGCATTGCCAAGGCATTGGGATTGGTCATGATATTTAACAACACAGGTCCTTCCTCTTTTAACGCATGACTAATCGCAGTTTCCACCTCTTCAGGCCTGGCTACAGTTATTCCTTTAAAGCCCATGGCCTGTGCAACCAACGCAAAATCAGGGTTAATCATATCGGTTTCATTATCGGGTAAGCCATCCACTTCCATTTCCAACTTTACCATTCCCAGGGCCCTGTTGTTAAAAACAATCAATTTTATCGGCAGGTTATACTGTTTAATGGTTGCCAGATCACCCAAAAGCATTGATAAGCCGCCATCACCACAAAGCGCAATTACCTGCTGCTGTGGATGCGCCAAGGCTGCACCAATGGCCATCGGCATAGCATTGGCCATAGAACCATGATTAAAAGATCCAAGCATTTTACGTTTACCTGTTCCATCGATAAAACGTGCTCCCCAAACACAGCACATCCCGGTATCTACCGTAAAAATAGCATCATCGGCTGCTAAACGATTTATGGTTTCAGCTACAAATTCAGGTTGGATTTTATTTTCCTCACCCTGATCTTTAACATAACCCTGTTGCTGTTCTTTCACTTTCTGATAAAACTCTAATTGAGATTTTAAGAAGCTATCATCTTTCTTTTCGGAGAGAAGTGGTAATAATGCTTTAATCGAATCGCCGATGTTTCCACATAAACCCATGGTAAGTTTAGCCCTCCTGCCCAAACGCTCAGGTTTTTCATCAATTTGCACAATTTTGTTCTTTACAGGCATGAAATTTACATAAGGAAAATCAGTTCCCAGTAGAAGCACTACATCGGCCTCGTGCATGGCGTGATAGCCAGATGGCTGTCCTAAAAGTCCTGTCATACCCACTTCATAAGGATTATTGTATTGTATCCCCATTTTCCCTCTGAATGAAAACCCTACCGGCGCTTTTAATTTACCTGCTAATTCTACCACTTCATCATGTGCATCGGCAGCGCCTATCCCACAATAAAGCATAATTTTCTTTTCACCATTCAGTAAAGTTGACAGTTCATTTAATTCCAGATCTGATGGGCGGATCACCGGTTTATTGTTGAACAATTGCATAGATGTTACGCTCTCCACTGCATCCATTTGCGCTACATCACCAGGCAAACCGAATACGGCAACACCTTTTTTATGAATGGCATGCTGAACAGCTGTTTGAAACATTCTTGGTACCTGCTCCGCAGTGGTAGCTACCTGGTTATAATAACTACAATTATCAAATAATTTTATGGTATTCGTTTCCTGAAAAAAGTCCATTCCAAATTCCCCTGTTGGTATGGTGGAGGCTATGGCAATTACGGGAACATGTGATCGATGTGCATCGTAAAGGCCGTTAATCAAATGCACGTGGCCCGGACCACAGCTACCCGCACAACAGGCAATCCCGTCAAGTTCGGCTTCGGCTGCTGCTGCAAATGCACCAGCCTCTTCATTACGTACGTGGATCCACTTTATTTTGCCATTTCTTCTTACAGCATCGTTAAAATAATTTAAACTGTCTCCGGTAACGGCATAAACTCTTTTTACACCAACCTCAACCAGCATTTCAACCAGTTGTTCTGCAACATTTTTACCCATGAAAGTATTTTTTAATGATGGATTTTATATAGCTACTAAATAGAAGAAGCTGGTATATTGTTTTAGCCTAGAAGCAGAAAAGAACCAATCTGACCTTACAAAGACTTTATACCAACAATTTGTAACATAAGTAAAGTTTATAATAGCTACATGAAGTTTCTTCACTAAAACTTCATAAATGAAGTGCACCTTTGAAATAACAAAACACGAAGCGATTTCAATTTTGTTAAATTCTAAAAACTCATAATTAGTTTTTTAGTTTTCCGGTTACCCTTATCTGATACCTCATGTATTGCAAAATACATGAGGTTTTTTTTATTAAATTAGCCAATAACCTCAGTTCGAATTAGTGAAATATTTTAAAGGTTTTCTATAGATATTTTAATAATATTCATCACCCTGACCTGTAGTATAGCGGAAGAGACAGTAAACCGAGCCCTAAGCGAGCTCACCGCAGGTAATTTATTTCAGGGTCTATCTAGCAGAAAAGATCCCGAAACCCGAAACGGTATCAACAATAAATATAATGATGGCTAAATGTTTAGCCACGAATATAAAAAGAGAAATCAAGTTTTTAAAACTTGACTTCTCTAAAATCACTCCGTACTTTCCTTAAGCATTTGATACAAATCAGCAGCTCCGCCATCAAATTTGGTTCCGTTTACATAAAATGATGGTGTTCCATTTACGCCACTGCGCATACCGCTGTCAAAATTGTCTTCTATAATAGTTTTGATCTTTTCTGAAGCACTATCTTTCTGAAACTGTTCTAAATCCAACCCAATGGTTTCGGCCAGTTCGTCGAACAGCTCGCCATTTAAACGATACTGGTTTTCGTAAAGTGCATCGTGCATATCCCAAAATTTGCCTTGCAATGCCGCTGCTTCAGCCGCAATGGCTGCCGGAAAAGCATATTCGTGCGCATTGGCCAAAGGAAAATGGCGGAAAACAAATCTGATCTGATGACCAAAAGTTTCTTCAATTTCTTTCATGATGGGATAAGCATCTCCACAGTATGGACACTGATAATCGCCAAACTCCACAATGGTAATACTTGCCGAATCATTACCTTGAATATGATCCTGATCGTTTACTTCGGGTTTTAATGTGCTCATCGCTTTTATTTTTTGCTTAATTCTTCCAATGCATCCAAAATCCCATCAGCACCAGGGTTAACGGCTACAGGTGATAAATAACTCCAGGCAATTTTTCCGTCTTTATCAATCACAAACAGTGCCCGTTTACTTTCGCCAACTTCATCATCATATACACCATAAGCTTTAGAGACCGCACCTTTTGGTTCAAAATCAGCCAGTAACGGGAAATGTAGTTTTCTGTTTTCTTCAAAAGCAAGGTGGCACCAAACACTGTCTACAGAGACACCAAAAATCTGTGCATCATACTTGTTAAAATATTTTAGCATTTCGTTATAAAGTGCCATTTGGTCGCTGCAAACCGGACTCCAATCCGCAGGGTAAAAAGCCAGGATAACATTTTTGCCTTTAAAATCTTTAAGTTTTATTTTCTGATCAGGAGTAGCATTCAATTCGAAATCTGGTGCTGTAGCGCCTTTTTCTAACATATTATCGAGTTTAAATTAAATCGTCTATTAATTAACAGTGTACCCTTACTGTTGTTTTTGTTTTGAAACAAAAGCTTAGCCTAATTTTTGCCTTTTAATTAAATATGACTGGAGAACAGGATAAAATCCTTCATTCATATCGGCATCAATTAAGTCGATTTTATATTGGGCACATTTTAAAGCAATCTGCTGGCGGTAACTGGAAACAGCTGCAGTATAATTTTCCTTTACCTGATTGGTATGTACTTTAATAGTTTCGCCGGTTTCCATATCAATAAACTGATATGGGCGGTTTTCAAAATTAAAATCTACCTCTTTTATTTTATCAACCACATTAAAAACCACTACTTCATGTTTGTTAAATTTCAAGTGCTGTAAAGCATCAAAAAACTGATCGGTTTTATCGGCATTGGTCTGCGTATTGAAGAGATCACTGAAGACAATTACCAATGAGCGTTTGTGGATTAGTTCTGCCACCTGGTGCAGTGCCTCGCTTAAATTAGTCTGTGCATTTACCTTTGGTTTCTGCAGCAGTTCTTCCAGTTGGGTAAATAAATATTTCTGATGCACCGTAGTCGATTTTGCCGGAGAATTTAACAATATCTCATCGGTAAATAGACTTAATCCGAAAGCATCGCGCTGTTTTTTTAGCAGGTACATTAAAGATGCCACAGCCTGTATCGAGAAAATCAGTTTGTTATTTTTCGGCTCCGGGAAATACATTGATGAGGAAACATCAATCACAAACTGACAACGCAGGTTGGTTTCTTCTTCGAAACGTTTGCTGTAAAGTTTATTGGTTTTAGCATATAATTTCCAGTCGATATTTTTAACGTTATCGCCATTATTGTATTGGCGGTGCTCTGCAAACTCAACGGAAAAGCCATGAAACGGACTTTTATGCAAGCCAGTAATAAAACCTTCTACCACTTGCCGGGCCAGCAATTCTAAATTACCATAGCTTGTTTTGTTCTCGTAGTTTACAACCTGCATATCGTAAAGCTAGTAAAAGATTTATTAAAAAAAATGAAAAACTGGCCAACACTTCCAAAGTTTCAAACGTAAAACAGTAGCCAACTGAAAACTTAAAATTTCAAACTGTAAACTGATTAGGGCGTTGCCCAAGCTACGCAAGGGGCGGGCTTTGCAGGGCTGCGCTTCGCTCCGGTACCGATGAAAGATCGGTACTGAACCCTTACAATCCCTAACGCAAAACCTACCGCTTTAAAATGATAAAAAAGACCTCGCAGGTTTATGAAACCTGCGAGGTCTAAAACCTATTTTTCATTTAAAATATCCATAATTTGCTCAAGCCCAGCTTTTATTTCAACGTATGATAATACTAAAGTATTGGGCTTTACTATAGTTTTAATCACCTTATCTCCAAACAAATAATAACGGGTTTCTATGCTACTTTTAATTTTAAACCCTTTTAAAGAAATCGGCTTATTGTAAAATACTTCTTTCTTATATAAAAAGAACAAACCACTGTTGTTGAAATAATAATCAGATTCGGCCTTTCCGGTTTCGCCATAAAAAACACAATGTATCTTTTTAAGTGCGCCTTTACTATAATAGCCAGTTACCTCACCACCTTCCGCCGACATTCCGAAAGCATCTCTTTTTTTCTTTTTATAAAACTTCAGTTTTTTGTTGATCGATGCAAAATCAGATTTGATTTTCTTTATTATAGCCATGCTATCTATATCATCATTAACTGGATTTTTATCAACTGCAAAAGTATTATGGCTGCTGCAAATAACAGCAATTAACAATATTAGAAGTCTCTTCATGCTATTTTCCATTTTTTAAATCTTTAATACTTTTCCCAAAAGTCATCTGAAAGTGTGGATAATCTTTAAACCCCTTCCAATTCCCTCCCCATTCAAATCCGAGTTGTTCTCCAATTTGAACGACTTCTCTTGGCAAAATACTCCAAATTGCCTGCCCTTCTTTCACAATTACCACATCCATAGCTAAAGCATAATTATGATAACTTGACCCCCCCTTTGCCTTGGTAACAATATTACCTGGAGTTGATCTCCCCTGATTATATAACGCATTTTGTTCAGCAATCGTTCTTAAAGCTTGTACAATCCTCAATTGTATCCCAAGCTCCTCTTCAACTGTATTGATAAATTCTCTTGCAGGATTTTGCAATCTTCTATCTAAAGTTAAAATTCTTTTATTTGTTGTATCATCCCAAGTTGGCCTTAAATGTCTGGGTAATCCATTTTCAACAATTAATAGCAAAGAGTTTGCCTTTTTGTTAAACTTTATAACTCTTCTTCTATCCCAAATTATTCCCGAATCGAGATAATAATAATCTATATCCACTCCACCTTTTGCAGATTTTTTTTCTACTACATAATTTTTATGAATAGTATCAATAATCAACGTTATTGAAGAGCTGGAGTATGAACATGAGTTAAAACTCTGAAATGATTTAAAAGGATCATAAAAAGTAAATAAAATACCTGCATTCCTTTTTTCCTTTAAAGAATATTCCATAATTATGTTATTAATGTTTTGACAACTAATTATTAAATCACAATAAAATAATAGGGAATAATAATTTTACAGCAATTAAAATGCCATAATATCCAAACCTTGTAAATTTTAAAAACCTGCAGGGTTTGGACAAAACTGATAAAATAATACCCCGCAAGTTAAACTGCGGGGTATTATTGGAAAATATTTTCAATTTATTTTCGATTCCTTGCTTGGTGGCTCACCAAACAGTTTTATCAAATATTATTTCTTTGCAATCCTATACAAGTGCCCGTTATCGGTTACCGAATAAAGCGCTCCGTCTTTACCTTCTGCCATATCGCGGAAACGCTCACCCTTGTTTTCCAGCAAGCGCTCTTCGCCAACAATTTTATTATCTTTAATTACCAAACGGATAATGTGCGAACCGCCCAAACCGCCTACAAATAAATTGCCTTTCCACTCAGCTATACTGTTGCTGTTGTAAAACGCAATACAACCAGGTGAAATACTTGGATTCCAGTAATAAACCGGTTGTTCCATCCCTTCTTTTTGCTGAATACCATCTCCAACCTTTTTACCGCTGTACTCTGTTCCGTAGGTAATAATTGGCCAGCCATAATTTTTACCCGGCTTAATGATATTTACCTCATCACCACCTTTTGGTCCAAACTCCGCCTCCCATAAATCTCCGGTTGACGGATTAATGGCTAAACCATCCGGATTACGGAGTCCATAAGCATAAATTTCAGGTCGGGCATCGGCTTTACCTGTAAATGGACCATTTGCAACCGCTTTTCCCTCTGGGGTGAGGTGCAAAATTTTACCTAATGAAGAATTTAAATATTGTGCCTGTATCCTGATATCGTTACCTGAACGTTCGCCTGTACTTACAAATAAATTTCCGTTTTTATCAAAAACAATTCTAGATCCGTACTGAAGTTTACCCGTATAAGCAGGTGTAGCACGGTAAATAATGGTCTGGTTTTCTATTGAAGTTTCGTTTGCAGCCAGTTTACCTTTGGCAATGGCCAATAAAACGCCTTTATCCTGTGGCTCCGAATAAGCCCAATAGATCATTTTATTTTTGGCAAAGTTGGGATCTAAGGTTACATCCAGTAAACCACCCTGACCGGATGGATCAACCTTTGGTAAACCGGTAATTTTTTTACTCAATTTTCCATCCGGGGTAAGGATCACCATGGTACCCTGCTTTTGTGTGATCAGAAAACCACCATTGGGAAGTACTGAAATTGCCCATGGATTTTCTAATTTTTCATTGATGACCTTAATATCCAGAGGGGTTTTGGTTTTTATGCCTGCAATTCTGGTCTGCCCGGCAAAGGCAGGTTTATAATCAGCTGAAGGTTCATTGGTTTCAACAGGGTTTTGGGCCGATACAGATGCAATATTTGCACAGTTTATGACCAAGCCACCCAATAAAATCGCTAAAGTTTTATTGTTAAATAAGTGAATAGACATGATTGTTAGTTTTTTATTAAAGAAACAAAATTATGTTTATAACAAGAAGTCTGGGATAGTAATATTACTGTTAAAGATCCGAAACTTTTCTCTTCCACTACTAAAACGAGTTCAATTTATGAATGCCGCTCTATAATTCGAACCTGATTAAAAATTATTAAATGAAGTACTTGTAAGAAATTCAAAATAGGTCCTTCGACAAGCTCAGCATGAACGACAGTTCTAAATTATAAGACAGTCTCGTACGTGATTTTGTTGTAGTGCAACGTTTTAGGATTGATCGTGTCCTATCTGTAAAATCAAATTATTTATATGAAGCTATTTTATAAAAGAGGTATACTAAGTTCTCTTTTGTTTTTCGTCATAATGTATCATAGTACAGCACAAACAATTTCCGGCAGGGTAAAAGAAACCAGGGGTATTGGAATTGAAAATGCAACTGTGACACTTTTAAACATTACAGATTCGACTGTTGTAAAATATGGGGTAAGCAACAAAGAAGGTTATTTTGAGCTCAATAATTTAAGTAAGGGCATATTTAAAATTAAAATTTCGTGTTTAGGTTATCATACTCAATTATTAAAAGATATTAAGTTTGATGGTTCTTCAGTTAAATTAACAGATATCATTCTTGGCACAAAAGATAAAGAACTGCAAGAAGTAACTGTTGAGGCTAAAAAACCTCTTCTTGAACGAAAGGTTGACCGATTAATATTTAATCTAAACAAAACAATCATGGCTAACGGTGCTTCTCTCTTTGAAGCCTTGCAGGTTGCACCGCTTTTAATAGTCTCCGAAAACAGCATATCTATGGTTGGCAAAGGGAGTATGGGTGTTATGGTTAATGAAAAAATCATCAATTTAGGAGGAACTGACCTGGTAAACTACCTAAAAACCTTCCGGTCTGAAAATATAGAAAAAATTGAAATCATAACCACCCCACCGGCAAAATATGAGGCCCAGGGAAATGGTGGTTTGATTAATATTGTTTTAAAGAAAAACGAGTCTTTAGGCTGGCGCGGATCAGTAAGTTCAACATACTATCAAAATACCTATGGATCGTACAACAACAATCTAGCACTTTTTTTTCGATCAAAAAAAGTGAACAGCTCTCTTACATTTAACCAATCAAACTACCGCAGCATTATTAAAGAATCTGTCGATATAACCGGGCGTCCTAACGAGATTCTAAGCAATGAGCAGCGCTTGGGAAACTCCCCTGGTTTGCAAGCAGGTTTAAGCATTGATTATGAACTAAATAAACACAACAACATTGGGCTTATATATAATATTTCAGACAACAAATCGAATACAAGCTTTAGTAACAACTATAGCTTTATTACAGGTAACACCCTTGACTCGGTTTTAAATACTACAGGAAAATTTTCAAGGCCATTATTTACACAAACCTTCAATTTATACCATGATTTAAAGCTTGATTCTGCTGGAAAAAAATTGAATAGTTCTATCAATTTTTTTACAAACACACCTAAAATGAAAAATGATTTTGTTTCTGAATCTGGAAGTACTTATGCCAGCATTCAGAATAATAACTTTTCAAAATACAATATCTGGTCATTTCAATCAGATTTAACATTACCTTATAAATGGGCCAAAATAGAAACGGGTATTAAGCTCGCTAATTTTAACAACAATGCTAATGTTGAATACTATAATTATATCCAAGAAGATTTCTTGTTAGATGAAACACGTAGTAACAAATTCAATTACGCCGAAAATAATCTAGCCGCCTATTTAAGTATGGAATCCGAACTATCAAAAAAGTGGACAGCTAAAGCAGGGTTACGCTATGAGTATACGATAATGGATGGGTATTCGCCCACTTTAAATCAGCGGAACAAAAGTAATTATGGCGCTTTATTTCCTACGGCGTATATTGTTTACAAAGCTAACGAGATTCATACTTTTTCGTTAAATTATTCCAGGAGGATAAACCGGCCAAGTTTGAACTCCCTAAATCCATTTGCCTATTACACAAATATTTATACTTATTCTACCGGAAATGCATTGCTCTTACCTTCATACAGTAATAATCTTGAATTTAACTACCTTTATAAAGGCATGTTCTCTTTTACTGTATTTAAACAACATACCAGCGATATAATTTCGAACCTTATTACGGTTAATGGTCCAATAGTGGTAACCAGCAGAGGAAACTTTTTAACTCAGGATAATCTTGGGGCCTACATATCTTTTAACCGGTCATTATTTAAATGGTGGGACAATAGCATTTCCGCATCTTTTTCATATTCATCGCCAAAATCTAAAATAGAAGCAATCAGCACTCCAAATGGAACTTCTGCCTCATTCAGTATCAACAATAGTTTCCAGGTAATTAACTTGTTAAGTTTTTATTTGAATTACAGCCAAAATCTTCCGTCAAATGATAGAAATGTTTACATGTACAGTCAGCGTAGTTTAAGAACTGGAGCCAGAATAAAATTATTTAATAGTAATTTAATCATTAGCCCGGCTTTCTTTATTGGCACGGTTAACAAATATAAAATTCGCTTTGTTGATTTTGTGCAAACTGTAAAAACAGACTATGATTATAAAACTTTTACGCTTGGTATTACCTACTCATTCGGGAGATCAAAGGTTTCCGGAAATAACAAGGACATCCGTTTTGATGAGAAAAGAAGAGCCCAACAGTAAAAATACATTGGGAATATGATAAATTTGTTCTAAAAGAAAAAACCCAAATCCATCAAATGAACCTGGGTTTTAAATATGTTACAAGCCCTTGGGCTTTGATTTTTTTGCTTTTAAGCTTAAACTAAGCCAATTGCTTGTTTAATTTTTCTGCTAATACTGATTTTGGAACAGCACCAACTTGTTTGTCTACCACCTGGCCGTCTTTAAAGTATAATAAAGCAGGGATGTTACGGATACCAAACTGCATCGAGATTTGAGGATTGTTATCAACGTTTACTTTTCCAACTACCGCTTTACCATCATATTCTTTCGCGATTTCTTCTACAACTGGACCAACCATGCGACAAGGGCCACACCATTCTGCCCAAAAATCTACTAATACGGGTTTATCTGATTTTAATACAAGCTCCTCGAAGTTTGCATCTGTGATTTCTAATGCCATAATTATTTTTTTTATGTTCAAATATATGTATTCAATTGTAATGCCATAACATCTGTAATGTCAATTTGACATTATTTTGAGGGAGAGGCATAGGGCAATGAGCTTAGTGCATAGTGTAATTTTAAGCCTCCATGCTTTAAACACTATGCCCTATGCCTAGTTCAGCTTGTAATTTACAACATTCATTCCCATCAATTGTTCTAAGAACTTATTGTTGGGGTTTATTTTTAAATTTTTAGAAGGTAAATCGAGCATAATCTGCTTTTCGCTATCAAAAACAGCGAAGTTAAGTTGACAGTTCTGCTGTTCGGAGTTTGCCTTATTGTCTGCTAATATCGCCTCAATTTCTCGCATTAATTGATCGTTAACCCGCTCAATAGGCACCTGAATAGTTAAACTCTTCGCTAATTTATCCCGTAGTTCAGACATCAGGTTGATTGAGGTAATTTTAAACTCCCAATCGCCTGCTTTTCCAAAACGTTCACCTACCCTTCCTCTGATCTGCAGGAAATATCCTTCGGTTAAAAACGATTTAAATTTTAGAAAATCTTCACCAAACAAGGCCATTTCGCTGGCGTCTTCATAATCTTCGAAAACAAAAGTTCCGAATGGTTTACCGGTTTTGGTAATGCGTTGCGATGCCGCTACCACTAAGCCACCTACGCAAAGCTCGCGGTTTTTAAGTTTTTCGAACTCTGCCAGAACCTCTTCATTACTATCGCCCATGCGTACCTTGTTAATAATACTGAGTTGCCTCACACCATGGGTGCAGAATTTATCGAGTTCGAGTTTATAGTTATCCAGTGGATGACCGGAAAGGAAAATCCCGATGGCATCTTTTTCATACTTCAGTCTGTCCATTAAAGCCCACTCCGGAGAAACAGGCAAACTAGGTTCTAAAATCAGATCGGCTTTTGATCCACCGAACAATGAAGCCTGAGAAGTGCTTTCGTTATTTTGGAAGTCGTTGGCATATTTAATAATCTTTTCAATGCCATTCATTTTATCATTCGGCCCGATATAGAAATATTGTGCCCTGTGTCCGCCAAATGCATCGAAAGCCCCGCTGTATACAAAACTCTCATAAGCCTTTTTATTTACAATGCGGGTATTAGAGCGCTTAGCAAAATCGTAAACACTATTATAAGGCCCATTTGCCAGTCTTTCTTCTATAATACTTTCTACCGCCTTTTCGCCCACACCTTTTACTGCCGACATTCCAAAACGGACTTCACCTTTGGCATTTACTGAAAATTTAAGATCAGATTCGTTAACATCAGGCCCTAATACGGTAACACTCATCTGGCGACATTCTTCCATAAAGAAAGCCACCTGTTTAATATCACTCATGTTATTCGAAAGTACCGCGGCCATATATTCGGCAGGGTAATGCGCCTTTAAATATGCTGTTTGATAAGCAATCCAGGCATAACAGGTAGAGTGCGATTTGTTGAAAGCGTAGGATGCAAAAGCTTCCCAATCTTTCCATATTTTTTCTAAAGTTGCAGCATCATGACCTTTTTCGGCCGCCTGCTTCACAAATTTAGGTTTCATTTTATCCAGAACATCTTTCTGTTTCTTACCCATCGCCTTACGCAGTACATCGGCCTCACCTTTGGTAAATCCGGCCAGTTTCTGCGATAAAAGCATTACCTGTTCCTGGTAAACGGTAATACCATAAGTTTCTTTCAGGTATTCTTCGCAGGCATCTAAATCATATTTGATTTCTTCCTCACCATTTTTACGACGCACGAAACTTGGGATATACTCCATCGGTCCAGGGCGGTATAAGGCGTTCATGGCAATTAAATCGTCAAAAACCGTTGGCTTAAGTTCTTTCATGTACTTCTGCATACCCGGACTCTCGTACTGGAAGATACCGATGGTTTCACCACGCTGGAAAAGTTCGTAAGTCATTACATCATCAATCGGGAAATTATCCGGATTAAGGTCGATGCCATGTCGTTTCTTTACCAGTTTTACAGTATCCTTAATCAGGGTTAAGGTTTTTAACCCCAGGAAGTCCATTTTTAATAAACCTGCGCTTTCTACAACGGAGTTATCAAACTGGGTAACGTATAAATCAGAATCTTTGGCTACGGATACGGGAACGAAATTGGTAATATCACTCGGTGTAATAATTACCCCACAGGCGTGAATACCTGTATTCCTCAATGATCCTTCTAAAATCTGTGCCTGTTGTATGGTTTCGGCACTTAAATCTTTTAAACTGCCTAAGTTTTTTAACTCTACTACACGTTCGTATTCATCGGGGCGCAAAGCATCTTTTAAACTCTTTTCATCGAGGGTAAAGATTTTGGCCAGCTTCATGTTCGGGATCAGCTTGGCAATTTTATCGGCCTCGAAAAGTGGCAGATCCAATACACGGGCCGTATCCCGGATAGAAGATTTTGCCGCCATGGTTCCGTAGGTAATAATCTGCGCCACCTGGCTGGAACCGTATTTATTGATTACGTATTCCATTACGCGGCCCCGGCCCTCGTCATCAAAATCGATATCGATATCGGGCATGGATACACGATCGGGATTTAAGAAACGCTCAAAAAGGAGATCGTACTTAATCGGATCGATATTCGTAATCCACAGGCAGTAGGCAACCACCGAACCGGCAGCAGAACCACGCCCAGGACCTACTGAAACGTCTCTTCGCCGGGCTTCGGCAATAAAATCCTGTACGATCAGGAAATAACCCGGATAACCTGTTTTCTCAATGGTTTGTAATTCAAAGTCTAAACGTTCAGTAACCTCGGGGGTTAACGTACCATAACGTTTTTTAGCTCCTTCGTAAGTAAGGTGACGTAAAAACTTATTCTCTCCGCGTTTTCCACCGTCGGCTTCATCCTCGGCAACCAAAAATTCTTCAGGAATATCGAATTTCGGTAAGAGTACCTCGCGGGCAAGTTTGTAAATTTCAATTTTATCAAGAATTTCCTGAATATTCAGGATTGCCTCGGGCAGGTCGGCAAAAAGCGTCTTCATTTCATCGCCCGATTTGAAGTAGTACTCCTGGTTTGGCAATCCATAACGGTAACCGCGACCGCGACCGATCGGCGTAGCCTGTTTTTCACCGTCTTTTACACAAAGTAAAATATCGTGCGCGTTGGCATCCTTTTTATTAATGTAATAGGTGTTATTGGTGGCTACCAGTTTAACCGCATGTTTATTGGCCAGGGCAATTAAAGTTTCGTTTACACGGTCTTCATCTTCCTGGTTGTGGCGCATTACCTCTACGTAAAAATCATCACCAAACTGAGCTTTCCACCAAAGTAAAGCCTCTTCTGCCTGATTTTCGCCGAGGTTCAATATTTTATTCGAAATCTCTCCTGAAAGGTTTCCAGAAAGGACAATAATATCTTCTTTGTACTGTTCAATTACCTGTCTATCGATACGTGGGACGTAATAAAAACCTTTGGTATAGGCTATAGACGACATTTTAGCTAAATTATGATAGCCTTTTTTGTTCTTCGCCAACAGTACCATCTGGTAACCGTTGTCTTTTGCCGTGCGGTCTAAATGGTTATTACAAACAAAAAATTCTACCCCAACAATAGGCGTCATTACCACTTCAGTTGGGCGCTCGCCCGCTTCAATAGCAGCTGCGTTTTTAGCTTCGGCAGCTTTATTATGGTTTAAAACATGGTTAACAAAGTGGAAAGCCCCCATCATATTCGCATGATCGGTCATCGCTACCGCAGGCATTTTTTGTGCAGCTGCCGCTTTTACCAGATCGGGAATACTGATGGTACTCTGCAATACCGAAAACTGGGTGTGGTTATGCAAATGTACAAAAGTTGCTGCAGCAAGCTCTTGTTTATTACCTGCTAACGTTTGTTTAGAAATTCCGCTGCCCTCTGTTTTTTGCTGGCGTTTGCGGATTTCATCAGATGCGGCTTTTAGGTTGATGTGTTTTAAACCAACTCCTTCAATAGTACCAGGATTTACTTCCCTGAAGCGTGGGAAATATTCAACATCAACAAGCAGTTCTTCTTTTTTGAAAACCTCTCTTTTTACCAGCTCCAGGAAACAACGCGTGGTTGCCTCCACATCGGCAGTAGCATTGTGGGCTTCGTTAAAAGGAACGCCAAATAAGTAAGAATGCAATTCTGTTAAGGTTGGCAGTTTAAATTTACCACCCCTACCTCCAGGCAATTGTAAAAGCTGTGCGGTAACTTCAGTACAGGTATCCAAAACAGGCATTTCGGCCAGGCGGTTGGCTACACCAAAACGGTAAAATTCGCAGCCCATAATGTTTACATCGAAGCCAACATTCTGCCCTACAATAAATTTGGCTTTGTTTAAAACTTCGTTAAACTTAGCCAGCATTTCGTCAAAACCAATCCCCTGCTCGGCAGCAAGTTCGGTCGAAATACCGTGGATCCGTTCTGCATCATACGGAATGTTAAATCCCTCTGGTTTAACCAGATAATCCTGATGCTCAACCAATCTCCCCATCTCATCGTGCAATTGCCAGGCAATTTGTATACAACGCGGCCAGTTATCCGTATCGGTAATAGGTGCATTGTAATTGCGGGGCAAACCCGTGGTTTCAGTATCAAAAATTAAGTACATATTGTGCGGCAAAGAATTAACCGTTGTAGAATAATAACGGTTCTTCAAAAATAGGGAATTTGAGGGTTGATGCTGTCATCGTTTTATCAACAAAATGTGGTATAAAAGAAAAAATATATTTCGTTATTGCAATGCAAAAGTATGTACACAGAACTTAAAATAGTCTACGTTTGCAAACGAGGATCAGGCAACAAACCTCGCAGGTTTTAAAAACCCTGAGAAGTCTGGATGTTAAAAACAAATGACTTTTGTTTAATAAACCCGATAGCAGCGTAAAACCCGCAGGTGAGGAACGAGCCAAGGCTTTGAAGCGGATAGCGGAACTTTCATAACCTAAAAGCACCGAACCCGTCTCTTCTAAATAATATTAACCACCCAAGTCACCTGAGTGCATCTAAGTGCGCGGTTAATTAATCTAGTATTTAACGTCACCAATGGGGAAGATATGCTAACAGCTTGTTAAATTAAGTTAACCTTGCTTAACAAGAAAGATATCAATCAAAAAACTATTATTTTAGGAGTATACTATAAGTCAAAATTGCCAACATACGCCATGAAATTCATTTTACTTTCTATCTTCATCTTTGGAACCATCTCAATGGCATCTGCACAAAAGCAGATTAATATAGAATTAAAAAAGCAACTCGATTCTATTTTACAACTTGATCAAGGCATTAGAGAATTTGGAGATACCGAAACCTCTGAAAAAAGAAAAGACACTATTGCAGCATTATTTAATTATTCGAAAGAGGTACTTAAAAAAAGTCAATGGATGATAATGAAGGAAATGGATTCCATTCATCTTAAAAAAGTTGAAGCCATTGTTGCAAAGTATGGTTATCCAGGAAAAACACTTGTTGGCGAGCCAGCAAATACAGCAGTATTTTATGTAATACAGCATAATCCTGATATTATTTCAAAATATTACCCATTAATTGAAAAAGCGGGGAAAAGCGGAGAACTGCCTTTTAAATATGCCGCAATGATGTTAGACAGAAAATTGAGCAGCGAAGGGAAGGAACAGATTTATGGCACACAAGTTTATTCTCTGCAGATTGTTAACTCAAAAACAGGTAAAAAGGAGTTTTTCCAATATGTTATCCCTATCAAAGACGCTAAAAACGTAAACCAAAGACGTAAGAAAGCAGGTTTCGATACAACAGTTGAAGAGAACACCAGGCGATTTGGTTTTGTTTATAAAGTATATACGCTGGACGAGATTAAGAAAATTACAAAACCATCTAATTAAAGACCTGATAGGGCTTTTCAAAGCATTAGTACCGAACTCATTATCATTTTGACCTTTTTTATCCTGTTATTTTTTGGAAATGAGTGGTTCGGTTTTTTATGGCGGTTTCCAGCCCCGCTTTCCGTTTTATTCCGATGAAGGATCGGAATGTTTACTGCAATCGGGTTTATTTACCACGCATAGTAGCACCTTCCGCTCCACCTAAACCCGACCGTAGCGGGATGCTGATTTTTCATCAGCAGAAGCGGGGGGCGGGACTGTAAAAACCCAAACGTTACTGTAAATGCTTTCCATACTGAATTGATAAATCATTTTAAAATAATGATGAGATTCTTGGCTGTGCCCAGAATGACAAACATTTTAGTAATGCGAAACTGAAAACCGCCAGCTGAAAACTTGTTAAAAGTGCTCCTGACTCACCAACTCACTCACCTCATATCCTTTCTGCCTGCATCTTTCTATAATATGCACCAATAAATCGGCTTCCATTTCAGGTTTACGGGCCATAATAAAGAGGTATTTTTCATCGGGATGCCCAACCACTACATAACTATAATCATCAGCCAGCTCTATAATCCAGTAACCGATTTTAAAAGGCCATAAAAACTGGGCTTTCATATCGCCATCAGCTTTTTCCTCGTCAAAAAACAGTTTCGAGGTGATCGATTTTTCTTCGGGTTTTCCATCTTTATGGTAGGTGGTGTACACATCAAAATGGTCGTCGTCCGCCAAAGTATAAGTCTCGGTGGTTTGTTTCCAATGTTTATCCATTAAGGTCGGGATAGAATATAATGAATACCATTTACCCTCAAAGGCTTTATAATCGATATTAGAAATGGGCTTGTTTTCCATAATTTGTTAGAACAAAAAAAACGCTGTTTAATACTTACTAAGTAAACCCTGATTAAATTATAAAGTTTTGAAAAGCATTTTTAAACCTTATATTTATTTCTACCTTCGATAGATATTTAACGATTGCAAACCACTAAAAATATAAATATATGAAAGTAACGGTTGTTGGCGCAGGCGCAGTTGGTGCCACTTGTGCAGATAATATTGCCCGCAAAGAATTAGCGAACGAACTTGTTTTATTGGATATTAAAGAAGGTTTTGCCGAAGGTAAAGCAATCGACATGATGCAAACTGCAACCCTTTTGGGCTTCGACACTAAAATTACAGGAGTAACTGCCGATTACAGCAAAACCGTTGGTTCTGATGTAGTGGTGATTACTTCGGGTTTGCCACGTAAACCGGGAATGACCCGCGAAGAACTGATCGGCATTAATGCAGGTATAGTGAAAGGCGTTGCCGAAAATATTTTAAAATTCTCTCCAGAGGCGATTTTTATTGTGATCAGTAATCCGATGGATACCATGACTTATCTCGCCTTAAAATCGTTAGGTTTACCTAAACACCGCATTATCGGTATGGGCGGAACCTTGGATAGCTCACGTTTCAAATTCTATTTATCTCAGGCTTTAAACTGCAACCCGAACGATTTACAGGGTTTTGTAATCGGTGGTCACGGTGATACCACCATGATTCCGCTAACCCGTTTAGCTACTTACCAAAGTTTACCAGTAAGCAACTTACTGGATAAAGTTACGCTTGATAAAGTTGCTGCTGATACCATGGTTGGTGGTGCTACTTTAACAGGTTTAATCGGAACTTCGGCATGGTATGCACCTGGAGCAGCCGGAGCAGCACTGGTTGAAGCCATTTTACGTGATGAAAAAAAACTATTTACCTGCTGCGTCTCGCTTGAAGGAGAATACGGACAGGAAGATATCTGCTTAGGCGTACCTGTAATTATCGGCCGCAGCGGATGGGAAAAAATTATCGATTTCAAATTGACAGAAGATGAGCAGGCCGCATTTAACAAAAGTGCCGAAGCAGTAAGAAATATGAATAGTGTACTGGCAGAAATGAAGCTGGTTTAAAATTATTGAATCGTCATTTCGAGCGGACCCGATAGCTATCGGGTGCAACGAAGCCAGGAAATATAACTACAGAAATCCGTCTAGATAGATCTTTCCATTCTACTGCGTTTCAGTCGAGATGACGATTCTATCTTAAACCCCTTCATTTTAAACAATTTAAACATTGAATATCAAAGGTGTAGATAACATACCGGCTGATACACACAACATCAGCACCTACCATAAAATACCCATTTTGGATGGTCTGGAATTGCTAAATGCTAAAAAACACACCATCGATTTCCCTTTTCACACACATAACAACTTTAATATTACACTAATTTTAAATCAGACTTTTTGTACGAAACTTAACGATAAATTTTTACAGGCACCAATTGGTACATTGTCGATCACCAATCCGCACGAAGTACATGCAACTCCCTGCGATAATAAACTGGGCAATTCTTTCTTCACTTTCTACGTTTCGCCCGATGTACTCAAGAGCTTAAACAAAGGCCATAATGTTTTTTTTGAGGATAAGATCATCTACGATCACGACCTTTTCAACACTTTCTATTATTTATCCATGCATTTTAACAATCCAGAGGTTAACCTCGAAAAGGAACTCCTTCGTGTTTTAGAAAAACTGGTTGCGCGTTATGCGATAAGCTTGCATTTTGAATATAAAAAAACAGCGCTGTTTCAAAGTTTCATCAGCGAAAACCTGATGGAGAAGTTTTCTTTAACGGATACGGCTAAGCATTTTGGATTGGATAAATATAAATTCCTGCGTTTATTTAAACACGAAACGGGTTTAACGCCCAACAATTACATCCTTTTACAGCGGATAGAAAAATGTAAAAAACTCATCACCAAAGAAACAGATTTGATGGATGTTGCCTTCGAAACGGGCTTTTATGATGTGGCACACCTATCACGGCACTTCAAACGCTTTACTGGTGTAACACCTTCCGAGTATAAAAGGGCTTAAACCAGCAATTGCAATATCGTACAACAGCTTCAGGCATTTAAGCTTTACTTTTGCTATCACAATCAAACACAAATGAAAAAAGATAGCATCGCCATCCTTGTATTTTTAGTTTTTGGTCTTTCCGCAAATGCGCAGATTGGCAAAAACCTGATTCCCCTTAAGGTAGACAAAGTAACAGCCGATTTAACTTTAAAACAGGGCGAAGAAACCACATTTAGCTTCCTGCTGAAGAAAGATTTTTATTATTCGATAATTGTTGAACAAAAAGGGATTGATGTTACCATCCGCTTAAAAAATCATAATGGAAAAACCATACAGGATGTAGATTCGCCAAATGGCAGGTTCGGCAGCGAAAAAATCGTTTTCTCACCCGATAGCACGGCTAATTTCACCCTCTCGGTTAAACCCTTAGCTGATACAACTAATGCAAAGGAAGGCAATTATTCGGTTTTGGTTCAAAGTCCGCCCAAAAACTTAAAACAGTTAAGTTACAAAGGCCTCGAGCAAGATTTTAATATCCTGAAAAACGCTTTTATAGAAACACATGTTGGCCTGTGGTACAATACCTATACCCAATTCGACAGTCTCTGCAAGGTGCAAAAAAGCAAGATAAGGGATAAAATGACCGCTTTGGATTTTTACCAGCTTGTCGCTCCTGTGGTTACCTATACCAAAGAAGGCCACAGCGCAATCCAGCCTTCTGAGGAAACGAATAATTACATCAGGCAAAACGGCAGGTATTTCCCTTTTTTAGTAAAGATTGTAGATAAAAAGGTTTATATCCTGAATGATCTGGATAATTATAAAGCCAAAGGAATGCTGATTTCCAAAATCAACAGAAATAGTATTGAAAGCATCATGCAACAGTTTCTAAACATAGAACCAGCCGATGGTTACAATACCACAAGCAAATACCACTGGATAGAAACAGCCTTCTCCAAATATTACCTCCGTTTTTTCGAACAACAGCCCAATGCATTTAATCTCGAACTGATCAACCCCAAAACCAGCGAAAAGATTATCTATAACCAGGTACCGGCATTGAGTTTTAAACAATATGGAAAATTTGTATCAAAAGAAACAAAATCTATCCCCAATTACAGCTATAAAGAGCCTGCCACATTAAAGATCGATACACTGAATAGCGCAGCAATGCTAACGGTAAATACATTTTCGACCAGTAATTACAAAAACGGGAGAAAGGGTTTTAAGGAATTTCTGGCGAAGGGTTTCCAAAACATTGCAGATCACAAAATACAGCATCTTGTTGTCGATATCAGGAAAAACGAAGGTGGTGCACAAGGCATGGAAGATCACCTGATGTCATACCTGATCGATAAAGAATATCCTAAATATAAATATGCAGAAATTCCATCCTTTACCTATTCGTTTCTCGATTATACCGAATATCACGATAAAAATTCGCGGGATGATTTCGAGAAAGAGTTGAGGGGCGAATTTTACCGTAGCAATGATGGACGCTATCTGGACATACCTGGAAAATATAAAAGTGATACTCCACAGGTAAATCATTTTAAAGGGGATGTATACATCCTTATCGGTGGTTTATCTTTTTCGGGTGGTTCGGAGTTTGCTGCATTGGCGAAAAACTACACTAAAGCACATTTTATAGGTGAAGAAACAGGTGGTGGCTATTACGGTAACACCAGTGGCTATTTTATCCATTATACTTTGCCCACCTCCAAATTAACGGGCCGTATTCCGCTCATTAAGTTTGTTGTTGAAGAAAAGCAAAATGGGATCCCCTTCGGTCATGGTGTAATGCCAGATTACGAAGTTCAGCCCAAAATTGAAGAATATTTAAACGGTTACGACACTGAAATGGAATTTGTTAAAAAACTCATCAAAAACAAATAACCAACTTCTGACATGGTTTTCGGGTAATTAGTCTATTTTAGGGAGATAAACATTTGCTATGAAAGCCATCTCTATCCCTTTAAAACTGATCAACCTACAGGATGACGGCTTCCACCTTTTAATGGAAGTTATTCTTTTTAAGGAAAAACACCTTGCTGTTGTGGATACCGGTGCATCGCGGAGCGTGTTCGATAAATCATTAATCGAACAACACTTATCCGAAACGCTTCAGGTATCAGATGAGATTAATGCGGCTACACTTTTTACTACTACAACCACCATCCAGGCCACTATACCCGAAGTGAAAATCGGCACCTTAAAAATCAAAGCCTACGAAACTGTTGCTTTCGACCTGCAATCGGTTAGCGACACCTACCAACAGTTCGGCCACCCGCCCATTATGGGCATTATTGGTGGCGATATTTTAATGCAGTACAAAGCGATTATCGATTATAATAAACTTCAATTGCGGCTTTACAGGTAAAAAATCCCATTTTGTGACGCTAATCATTTCTGAAGTGTCACTTTAACTGATATTTGCAATCCATGAAAAAGTTAATTGGAATTTTCTGCATTATTTTCTGGGCAGGACTTCTCGCCGGAATTAGTTTTTTGGAAGCTCCATTAAAATTCCAGGCTCCAGGGATCACAGTTACACTTGGTTTAGGCATCGGTCAATTGGTTTTCCAGGCACTTAATAAAATTGAGATCGTATTGCTTGTAGTCATTTTAGCTTGCTCACTACCAGCCCCTTTAAACAACATAAAGAGCATTTTACTTTTCCTGGTTACCATTCTTTTAATGGTGGATACATTTTGGTTATTGCCTTTACTTGATGAAAGGGCCAAGATGGTTTTAACAGGCCATGCTCCGGCCAAAAGCTACCATCATATTGTGTACATCATTATTGATATGGTGAAGTTTCTATCCCTGGTTATTGTCGGTTTTTTAAATTTAAAATCATTGCACAATGAAAAAAGACATACATAACAGGGAAGATATCATCCTCCTGGTCAATACCTTTTATGGGATGGTACAGGAGAATAATAAAATAGGGCCGATATTTACCGAGGTTGCAAAAGTAGACTGGTCACACCACCTTCCAAAAATGTATGATTTCTGGGAAAGTATCCTTTTTGGCAAAGCCATTTATAAAGGCAACCCGATGCTGGTTCATTTCGCATTGAATAATAAAAGCCCCCTGCAAACAGCAGAATTTGAAACCTGGAAGACCATATTCTTCCATACGGTCGACGATCTTTTTGAGGGCGAAAATGCAGAACTGATCAAACAAAAATCTCAATCTATTGCTGATTTAATGCATTTTAAAATCAATTCTCCCCAGTCGAAAATCAAAATCGTGTAAGAAAATTTTGTTTTGATTTACCCTGGTTTCTTCATAAATTTAAGTAACCAAACTTAAATCAATTATGAAATTCCTGCAAATCTTACTTAGCATTATTGTCGTTTTGGCAATAATCATTATTGGGGGTAGTTTTTTTCTACCAAAAAGTTACACTGTTAATCGGACAATAACAATTCTTGCTCCAGACAGTGTTATTTATAAAAACATTGCCGATTATAATGAATTCTACAAGTGGAATGCCTGGTCAAAAATGGATCCACAAGCTAAGATAACCATTACGGGAATTGCAGCTCAGCCTGGTCACCTTTATCAATGGAATGGAGAAAAAAACGGCACCGGACAAATGCTAATTAACAAGGTAGAGGCAAATAAGATGGTTGATATGGAATTAAAGTTTATCAAGCCTATGGAAAGCACTGCAGATACCCGTTTCGACATAGAAAAAGCCGGAAACGGAAATAAAGTAACCTGGACAATGAGCGGAGAAAGCAAGGGAATAATCAATAAATGGTTTGGCTTATTTATGGATAAAATGATCGGAAAAGATTTTGAAGATGGGTTAAAATCCCTGAAAGAAAAGTCAGAGAAAGGGGTTAATTAAAAGTCATTCTGAGGAATAATTTATTTCATAAAAGCCATGATAGCGGCAATCAATCTATATGCAAAAATGCACTCAAGTTACCGTCATTTCGAGCGGAGTGCAACGAAGTCGAGAAATCCTAACCGATCTTTCCATTACGCTTCGCTGTGTCGAGCTGAAGTCGGCTAGAGAAAAGCTTCGCGTCCTCTCTGCCTTTCCTCTGTTACCTCTGTGGTTAAAAACATTAATAGCCTCTCTCTTCGGGAGGCTTTCTGCTTCAATTTGCAATAATTCAAACAATTGTGTCGGCTTTGCGTTAAAAAACATTAAAAATCGACTAACTACCTATTAAGATTTTGTAATTCCCTATTTTTTAGATTACTTGCCAGCAAATGAATTTATTACTAGTAGAAGATGAACCGAGCGTTGTATCTGTAATTTCGAGAGGTTTAACTGATGAGGGATTTACCGTGAGTATTTCTCCAGATGGTTTAATCGGGAAACAGATGGCTTTAGAAAATCAGTTCGATCTGATTATTCTCGATATCATGCTACCTGGAATAAATGGATTGGAACTTTGCAAAATCATTAAAGAACGAAAACCAAATACGCCCATTATTATGCTTACGGCTTTGGGTACTACCGAAAATGTAGTAAACGGACTTGATAATGGTGCAGATGATTACTTAATAAAGCCTTTTAAATTTGCTGAGCTTTTTGCGCGGATCAGAATGCTATTGAGGCGATATCATGGCTCGGCTTCACAAGATCACATTATTTCTGTAGGAGACCTCCAGATTAATTTAAGTGCAAAAACGGTAAAACGAAACCAACAGGAAATTGTACTTACCGCAACAGAATACCGGTTACTCGAATACATGGCCAAAAACAAATCTAAAATTTTATCCAGAATAGACATCTTAGAAAACGTTTGGGATATCGATTTTAACCTTGGCACTAATGTGGTTGATGTTTATGTTAATTATCTTCGCAAAAAAATAGATAAAAATGCCGATCAAAAGCTTATCCATACTGCCGTAGGCTTAGGTTATATATTAAGAGAAAAATAAATGGAGATAGCAAAAAAAATCACTTTACTCTTTGCCATTTTATCGGCAATTATTATATCCCTATTAAGTGGTTTTGTTTGGTATTTCTCTAACGACTTCGCCTTTGAAGATTTTTATAAACGCCTGGAGGCCAGAGTTAACATTGCCGCTCAGATTAAACTATACGAAGATGACAACAATAAGGTTTATGCGAAAATGCGGAATAGATACCTGGAGCGTTTGCCATCTGAAAAAGAGTATATCATTGAAGCAGGCAAACCAACCAATAAGGTAGACCGCGAATTACCTGCAAGTTTTTATAATCGGATACAAGCCGGTTATGTAGCCCGATACCGCACCGAAAATCACTTCTATGCCGGTAAATTCTTTAAAAATTCGAATGGAGGATATATCGTTATTGTTTCTGCAAATGATCCTGTTGGTTTCCGCGAGTTAAAAGACCTGCAAAGAATTTTAATTATTGGCTTTTTTCTTTCTGTAATACTATCATTTGTAGTGGGATGGAAATTTTCCAATTACATGTTAATGCCACTTCGAAACATCATTAAAAGTGTAAAAAAAATAAAGGCCGAAAATTTACACTTAAGGTTGGATGTTAAAAAAGGAAATGATGAAATGTCGCAGTTGGCCCAAACCTTCAATAATATGCTCAACCGTTTGGAAACCGCTTTCGAAACGCAGAATAATTTTATCAGTAATGCCTCACACGAGCTGAGAACACCTTTAACCATCATTAGTGGAGAGGTAGAACTGGCCATGAAAACCATAGAAGATAAGGCTAAACAGGAAAAAGCATTATCGAAAATTAAAGATGAGGCAGAAAGGCTGGAACATATCTTAACCAGTTTATTAGGCCTGGCACAATCGGGTTTCAACGGGAAAAACCAGCCCTGGGAAGAAGTAAGAATGGACGAACTGTTATGGGAAATTAAAGATTCGGTAAACCAGGTACATCCTAACAGTAAAATAGAGATCGATTTCAGCAAACTTCCCGACGACGAGGAACTGCTTTCGCTCAGGGTAAATAAGAACCTGATGAAACTGGCCATCAGTAATATTGTAAGCAACGCCTGCAAATATTCTAATGAGAATCTGGTGAGCATTAGTATAGAAAGTAATGCTAATATGCTTTCTATTGCTGTAACCGATAGAGGTATTGGTATTCCACAAACCGATATTCAGCACATATTTGAACCTTTCTACCGGGCATCGAACACTTCTGATTTTAAAGGTTATGGCGTTGGTTTACCACTTTCACTTAATATCATCCGTTTGCACAGAGGCAGTATCGCCATTAAATCACAAGTAGGAATTGGTTCAGAAATAAAGGTTTTATTACCGACGAAAAGTTAGTTCATTTTAATGGTTCATTAGTTCATTGGCCATTTGTAAACTAGTTCATGGTTGATAGCTTAGTTTTCAATTGCCATTGCTTATTGGATGGTCATTACTTTACCCTTTCACCCTACATTCTTTGATCATTAAGAAATTAAGAACATTAAGGTTTTTTTGTTCTCTCAGACTTAAATAATTTATCAATCGAGCAATCAACAATTAAAGATCACTTGCAACTCTATCACACAAATGAACTATTGAAAAGTGAACCAATAAACTGGTAACTCCAAAAAGGAGTACGTTCTAATCTCATTCTAATCTTACTCTTATTTCGCTATAATAACATCACACTAAACTTGTATAAATAATATTTCAATTCATTTAAACAAGATATAGCGATGAAAACAGTATTAGTTCCGACCGACTTTAAATTAGATAGCATTAAAATTATTGATGCGCTGGTTCAACATCAAAAAAATGAAAGTTTGAATATCATTTTTGTACACGCCTTTAAATTATCAGATTCGATCACTGATATGTTAATGTTGAGTCGCCGCAGCCGCGATTATGAAAATGTGAGCGACGAATTTTATCAGCAGATGAATCAAGCCAAAACAAAGTATCCTACTCAGATCAATACAATCGGGATCGAATATTTTTACGGAAGTACAGTAGCAGCTTTCAAAAACTTTATCGAAGCTTTTGATATAGAATGCATTGCCTATTTAAAAGAATACAATTTTACGCCAATCAACAAATATAGCATCGATCCTAAAATATTAACGGAACGTGCAGGCTGCACAGTAATTCAATTAAACGCATTGACAGTTCATGCCAGCGAAAACTTAATTGACACAAAAATACACGAAACGCAGTTGCAAGAAGCAAATTCTTAATTATCACCTTCAAACTTTATATTATGCTATTACGAAATAATATTCCGCTCACTTATATATTCGGAAAGATCAAAAAAGAACTCCTGTTTGTTATTGGTTACTCTATAGGTATTGTGGTATTGTATGAGAACTTTCACGTTACCCGCATTTCCATTCCTGTTGCTGTACCAGCTTTACTGGGAACAATCATTTCGCTTCTATTGGCATTTCGGTCTAACCAGGCATACGATAGATGGTGGGAGGCAAGGATTCTTTGGGGCGCCATAGTTAACGATTCGAGAACGCTTTCCCGCCAGATATTGTCTTTCGTTGAAAATCCTTATGGATTGGATGAAATTGAGGAATTTAAGGCCCGTTTTATTAAAAGACAGATTGCCTGGTGTTATGCTTTAAGTCAATCGCTCAGGGGGTTTAATGCACGGAAAGGCCTTGAAGAATACCTTAATGCAGATGAAATCGCTTTTATCAAAAAACGTAAAAATGTAACCGCCACCATATTGGAGTTACACGCCATGGATTTAAAAAGGGCATTACAGGAAGGCTGGATCAATAAATACCAGCAGATAGAAATAGACAAAACGATAACAGGTTTATGTAACCACATGGGTGGATCCGAAAGAATTAAAAACACCGTTTTCCCCGTTACGTATAGCAAATATATCAATATGTCTATCCATTTATTCATCGTATTGTTGCCTTTCGGATTGATCGAATACTTTGGTTACATGGAAGTTCCTTTAGTCGTTGCTATTGCAGCATTCTTTTTATTGGTGGAAAAAATGGCCGTTCATCTTCAGGATCCCTTCGAGAATAAACCTACGGATACCCCAACTACAACCATCTGCAGAACTATTGAACGCGATCTTTGCCAGATGTTAGACGATAATAAAATATATGAGGACAAACCTCAAACAGAACTGGCTCCGGTTGGCTCATATTACATTTTGTAATTACCGCAAAGCCTAAAAATAAATCTCATTGTTGAGATGGTTAGTTAATACCATTAGCTTTCTTTTTGGATAAAAAGAATCGATGGTTCATAGTGTATAAATAAAATAAAAGCCATTCATTTTTTTTTGAATGGCTTTGTTTATTAAGCGATTAATAGTTTGTAGCGCAAACATTATAGGATGATTTAGTGTCTCGAGATAATTAATATAACACAAAAAGCCCTCTTCAACTTAAGTCGAAGAGGGTTCGTATATTAATTCCCGTTTAGGAGATTTAGGGGTTAAGCATCAATCTTCGCATATTTTGCATTACGCTCAATAAACTCCCTGCGTGGAGCAACTTCATCGCCCATTAACATAGAGAAAGTATGATCGCACTCTGCAGCACTTTCGATAGTAGCTTGTAATAAAGTACGTGTTGCAGGATTTAAAGTAGTTTCCCACAATTGTTCTGCGTTCATCTCACCTAAACCTTTATAACGCTGAATATGTACACTATCTTCTTTACCTGCACCTTTTAAACGCTGTACAGCCGCATCGCGCTGAACGTCATTCCAGCAATATTCAAATTCTTTACCTTTTTTGACCTGATAAAGTGGTGGCGAAGCAATATAAACATAACCTGCTTCGATTAACGCTCTCATGTAACGGTAAAAGAAAGTTAAGATCAAAGTGGTAATGTGTGAACCATCGATATCCGCATCCGTCATGATTACAATCTTGTGGTAACGCAGTTTAGTTAAGTTTAATGCTTTATTATCCTCTGGTGTACCAATGCTTACCCCAATGGCTGTAAACATGTTTTTGATCTCGTCATTTTCGTAAATTTTGTGCTCCATCGCTTTCTCTACGTTCAGGATTTTACCTTTTAAAGGCAAAATGGCCTGAATGTTCCGATCGCGACCTTGTTTAGCGGTACCACCCGCCGAGTCACCCTCTACCAGATAAATCTCGCATCTTTCGGGATCACTGTCAGAACAATCTGCAAGCTTACCCGGTAAACCCGAACCACCCATTACACTCTTACGCTGCACCATTTCACGGGCTTTACGGGCCGCAGCACGCGCTGTAGCCGCTAAGATTACCTTATTGATAATCATTTTAGCCTCTTTCGGGTTTTCTTCCAGATAATTACCCAACGCCTCTCCCACTGCAACATCAACAGATCCCATTACCTCACTGTTACCCAGTTTGGTTTTGGTTTGTCCTTCAAATTGCGGTTCCTGTACTTTTACCGAAACTACTGCGGTTAATCCTTCCCTGAAGTCATCACCGGTAATTTCCATTTTTACGTTCTTTAATAAACCTTCCTTATCGGCATAGTTTTTTAAAGTACGGGTTAAACCCCTGCGGAAACCGGCAATGTGTGTACCGCCCTCGTGGGTATTGATGTTGTTTACATAAGAGTGCACATTTTCAGAATAACTATCATTATACTGGAAAGCCAGCTCAACCGGAACACCATTTTTAATACCTTCAATATAAATCGGCTCGGCCAGAATAGAAGTACGGGTATCATCTAAAAAGGCTACAAACTCTTTTAAACCACCTTCTGAATGAAAAGTTTCCGAAAAATAAGAACCGTCATCCAGTTTCTCACGCTCATCAGTTAACGTTAATTTAATCCCCTTATTTAAGAAAGATAACTCGCGCAAACGGCCAGCTAAAGTATCGTATTTGTATTCGGTAGTTTGGGTGAAAATCGTTTCATCCGGAGTGAATGTTACAATCGTACCACGTTTATCGGTAGTTCCAACTTCTTTAACATCATACTGCGGAACGCCAATTTTATATTCCTGCATCCAGATCTTGCCTTCGCGGTGCACTTCTGCTTTTAAATCGGTAGATAATGCGTTAACGCAACTTACCCCCACCCCGTGCAAACCACCCGAAACCTTATAAGTATCTTTATCAAATTTACCACCGGCGTGTAAAACTGTCATTACGATTTCAAGCGCCGATTTGTTTTCTTTTTTATTGATCCCGGTCGGAATACCACGACCATTATCTTCAACCCTGATAGAGTTACCCTCTAAAATGCGAACGTCGATGGTATCTGCATGACCGGCCAAAGCCTCATCAATAGAGTTATCCACAACCTCGTAAACCAAATGGTGTAAACCTTTAACACCAGTATCACCTATATACATTGAAGGGCGCTTACGCACCGCTTCTAAACCTTCTAAAACCTGTATATTATCTGCCGAATAATTTGACTTTAAATCCTGTTCTTCGCTCATATTTTAATTAAAAACAATAAGTATCAAAAATACGGAAATTTTGGCATTTAAACTAATATGTGGATAAGTTTTGAGCTGTTAAGAGATTACTGTTAAAGCGATTAAAACTGGTTTAAATCAGGTTTTGGAAAGCAAAACCTGCATTCCAACCTATGTCTCCTCCCACTTTTAATTATAAGTCCCGCAGAAGAAGCACGAGATTTTCATTTCAATTGGGTTTGGTGGGCAAATGGTACAGGATATTAACGAATTAACCATCAAACGTCCCTAAAAACGTTGTCATTAAGTTAAGGGTTTTAACCACAGATGTACACAGATAAACACAGATTTTTATATCTGTCTGAATCCTTTTTATCTGTGGTTAAATATGTTACCTGCGCAGATGAATTAACTTAATGACAAGCCACAGCGGATATTTTTTTAAAAAAAACTAATACTTGCCTGCCGTCCCGTTAGGGACGGTTCATAGGTAGCTAATTGTTTAATTGGCGTTTTCGTTCCGTAGGAACGTTTGGTGTTTTAAAATTTGCTATTGCCTCCCTGCAGCCCCAAATAGTAGTACCTGCCATGCCACCTAAACCCGATGGAAGCGGGCATGAAATAAAGCGGACAGCGGGGCAAACAGCCGTTTGAAACACAGGCTTTGCTTTTCAAATAACCTCTATCAGATTGAGTGGCAAGCGTTCAGTAAATTAAATGATTTACGTACTGCGCTAAATGCAAAAGTACCCTTGTAGCGCAATAGCCGTTTCTTTAAATTGCATATCAAAACTAATTTATATAAGTTTGCTAAAATTTATTAAACAAGAATGGAAAGAAGAACCTTTAAAACCTTTGGTTTACTTGCAACAGCAACTTTGATAACTGCTTTCTCTGCATGCCAGAACAAAGACACTAAAACTACTGAAACTAAAAAAACAGAGGGTACTACTGCAGCGGTTTCTCCAACTGAGAAAATTGTGTATGTAAACTCCGACTCGTTACTTACAAAATATGAATACTTCAAAGATCTTAAAGTGAAATTTGAAGGCAAGAGCAAAAATGCACAGGCAGACATGCAGGCTAAAGGTCAGGCTTTCCAAAGAGAGGTAGCACAATACCAACAATCGGCACAAACTTTATCTGCTGATCAACGTAAAAGCACTGAAGAGCGTTTAGCACGTAAGCAACAGGAATTGCAAACTTATCAACAAAATGCCGGTGGTGCTTTACAGAATGAGCAAGCTGCTGAAAACGAAAAATTGTATGATAAAGTTGCAGAATATTTAAAAGGTTACGCTAAAGGAAAGGGTTATAAAATGGTTTTAACTTATTCAAAAGGTAACAGCGCTATTTTATTTGCTGATGAAAGTTTAGATGTTACTTCGGAAGTAATTAAAGGCTTAAACGCAGAATACAGCAAAAAATAAGTTAAAAAGATATTTAAACCAGAATGCCCCGCATAAATCGGGGCATTTTTTTTGTGCTGTTATTTTAGAATTTTAACGACAGTGGAACTAATCAGGATATAAAATGGAGAATCAACATCAGGAATATATGCAGATGGCAATAGACCTATCTGTACAGAATGTAAGCGAAAGTATTGGCGGGCCTTTTGGCGCTGTGGTGGTGAAAGATGGCAAGTTGATTGCTAAATCGGCCAATAAGGTAACTTCAACCAACGATCCTACGGCACATGCCGAGGTTTCGGCCATTCGGTTAGCTTGTACCGAATTGAATACATTCGATTTAAGTGGCTGTGTAATTTATACCAGTTGCGAACCTTGCCCTATGTGTTTGGGTGCTATTTATTGGGCAAAAATTGATACCATTTATTATGCAAATACCAAGGCAGATGCCGAAAACATTGGTTTTAGTGATAAGTTTATTTATGAAGAATTAGATAAACCGATGGAAAAAAGAAGCCTTCCGGTAATCCAACTGATGCGGGATGAAGCTTTGTCGGCTTTTAAGCTATGGGAAACTTCTGCAATGCGGGTAGATTATTAAACGAAAAAAGGTGCCGATAATTCAGCACCTTTTGTTGTTAAATTGAGGCGTTTATTTACCCGATTCTTTAGAAGCCAGTAATCCGACCATGGCATCTATTTCTTTCACCACACCATCATCAGAGCCTGAGAAACCAACGGCTTTAAACCTGATATTACCATCACCATCTATCACAAATTTGGTAGGGATTCCATCAACCCTATAGGCACTTACCACATCAAATTTTGAGGGGTCTTTTGCGTTTTTAGTATCATAAAGCACGTTAAAATTATATTTCTTTTCGGCAATAAAATCGGTAACCACTTTTTCCCTGTTTTCTTCATTTTGCCAGGTGTTTACAAACAAGAATACTACATTGGGATTACCTGAATATTTCACCATGGCTTTTTGCATCCCCGGAAAAGAAGCTACACAAGGGCCGCACCAGGTTGCCCAATAATCTAAAATTACAATCTTCCCTTTTAAACTGGCTAAGCTTACCTTTTCCCCTTTAAGATTGGTTAAAGAAAACGCAGGCGCAGGGATACTGATCATTTTTTTGGTCCACTCCGCTCTTTCTTTTTCCAGTGCTGCTTTTTCTAAGTTGGCAATATAGGTTTCGTAAGTTCCTTCTTTCTTTAGTGAAGTGTAAAGCGTTTTGAAAATTGTTTTCAAAGAGTCAGTAGCTTTCCCTTCTTTTATGATCTTTTCGGCTTCAGCATAGGCTTTATCTTTATTACCCGTTAAATTTAAATACATGATGTACCGTTCGTTTCCACTAGCATCATTATAAGCCTTAGCTTTTTCCTGATAAGCCAATGCTTCCTTGTTATTACCCTGATGATGCAGTAATAGTGCATAAGTATCGGCATACATGGCATAAGCCCGATCAAGCGATTTTATGTACTCATCTTTTGAAGAAAAATAAACTGGTACTTCACTATTTTTAGCCTCTTCTATTAAATCGAGCGATTTTTTAGAGAGTTGTGTTGCTAGTTCCAGGTTTTCTTTTTTCTCAGCCAACGGCCAGGCAAAAGAATTATACAAATTAGCCTTGGTTTGTTTATTAGTTACTTTACCAGCATAAAGTTCAAATTTATCGGCATTTTTTGCCTGTATACTTGCGTTTGCCAAAATGCCATAAATTGAATTTAACTTATCGGCATCTGCTTTTTTGCTAGCATCGAATTTGAATTTGGCAATCATGCCTGCTGCTTTTTTCTCCTGTGTTTCAAAATCTTTTGTACCGTATAGCGCATTCATATCGTCTCCCCAGGCATAATTTCCTGTCGGATATTTTTTCAAAAGAATTATTTTTACCGAGTCTGCCTGAGCTTTTTTCTTTAACAATGAATACAGTCCAATAACAGTGCTTAAATCTTCTTCTTTAGGTTCTTTTAATTTAGATAAGGCCAAAATATTCTCGTTGATGAGCTTTGTTCCCTTATCTTTATCTGCTTTATACTCAAGCGAAAGATATTGTTGCAGGTTTTTCTTTTTCAGCGCTGGTTTTAAGGCGAATGCCTGATTATATAAAGTAACTGCTTTTTCTGGATCGATGGTAAGCCCAAGATAATAATTTCCGGCCAATCCGTATAAAAAGGCTTCATTAAGATAAGCTTCAGCAGGTACTTTTCCACCTTTGGTAAATTCAATAACATAACCAGCAGGCGTTTCATCTTTCTGATCGCCAACCGAAAAAGCAAGTCCAACCAAGGTAACGCTATCCGGGGTTGAAATTTCTCCTTTATAAATCGCCCCTTCTTTTACCAGTTCAATTTTGGTGTTTTTTGGATTGGATTTCGAAAAAAAAGTATAACTGGTACATTTTACATCGGTCAGGTTTTCCAGATTGGTTCCTTTTGGATCGTAGGTAAATTTAACGGTACTTCCTGCCGCAGGTTGGTCAGCAGAAAACTTTACCCCTTGAGCATTAGCAGCTCCCGCAGCCAACAGCAGTAAACAGAACAATTTTAAGGTTTTCATAATGAAAGAATTAAGTTTTAATTAGGTAAACTAAATATATAGTTTATTTATCTTTTTTCATAGTTAATTTGTGTTAAAATTTAAGGAATAATTATTGTAGGATAATGAACATGACCTACGAACATAAGATAAATAGTGAACTGGATTTCTGGAAATTTAAAATCTTACAAAAACCTTCACTTTTGAGTAAGGTGACGGATAAAGTGCAGAAAAAAATAAATAGCTATATTCCCGACAAGGTCCATAATGCCATTACGACAGCAATTAAACAAATGGTTAAGGCCGCTCTTTTTGGCTCTACATTTACCACTGCGAGGCCCATCACAGATTTAACATTAATGCACCGCGAAGCATCGGCGAAGCAAAAAATTGATAGCTACAAAAAAACGGGTGCTGCAGAAGGTGGAATTACGGGTGCTGGCGGTTTTTTAATGAGCCTGGCAGATTTCCCTTTACTGCTGGGCATAAAAATGAAGATGCTTTTTGATATTGCCGCGGTTTACGGCTATGATGTGAAAGATTACCGCGAGCGTTTATACATTTTACACATTTTTCAACTGGCCTTTTCGAGCAAGGAAGAAAGTCAGAATGTGTTTTTTAAAATGCAGGATTGGGATGATAAAGCCCATCAGTTACCCACCAATATCGATGAATTTGACTGGCTCACTTTCCAACAACAATACCGCGATTACATCGATTTGGCAAAACTTGCCCAAATGTTACCTTTTGTTGGTGCAGCGGTAGGAGCTGTTGCCAACTATAAACTGATCGAAAAATTGGGTAAAACTGCCATGATGAGTTATAGAATGAGGTATTTCAGTTTACAGTACGCAGTTATCAGTTCGCAAGAAACTGAAAACCGTAAATTGAAAACTGAGAACTAACTACTCTTCTTCGAACATCCCGCCTATCAGGTCATCCGTTTCACGTCTGTCTTTCTTAGTTGGGCGTCCTGTACCCCTATCGCGTTTTAAGCTTGGTGCATGAAACATTGATTTAAAAGCATGGGTTTCTTCAACAGGCGTTAGATCTTTATATTTAGTTAAGGCCGTTGGCGAATCAGTTCTGTTGTATGAAAGCTCGACTACCTCAATGATTTTCTTCTCGATTCCTTTCGATACCTGATAAACATCACCAACTTTTACGATGGCCGAAGGTTTAATATTCTGCCCTTTCAACTTCACCCTTCCAGCTTTACAGGCATCAGTAGCAAGGCTCCGGGTTTTAAACAACCTGATGGCCCATAAATATTTATCTATCCTAAGTTTTTCTGTCTCCGTCATAAAGGTTCAAAAGTAAATAATTGTTAAATTGTTTTATTGCTTAATTGTTAAATCATTCTAATCATTTTAAACCCGTTAAGGCTGGCAATCTGAACAATCGAACAATTCAACAATCTTTTGCACTCACCTAACTACAAAACAATTTAAACAATTAACCCTTTAATAAACAAAAATTGATTTATTTTGCGTAAAATTTAAAAACATCATGTATTCAGATTTAAAGAAATTAATTGAAGCCGCTTGGGAAGACAGAACCCTTTTACAATATAGCAACTACTGCGAAGCCATCGAAACCGTAATTCAGGGTTTAGATAAAGGCGAAATCCGTGTTGCTGAACCAGTTTTAAACTCCTGGGGCATTAATGAATGGGTAAAAAAGGCGGTAATTTTATATTTCCCGATCCGTGAGATGAAGGAAATTAAAAGCGGTCCGTTTGTTTACCATGATAAAATGGAATTAAAAACTGATTATAAAGCAACTGGTGTACGTGTTGTGCCTATGGCAAGCGCACGTTACGGTTCGTTTTTAGCAAAAGGTGTAATCATGATGCCATCTTATGTAAACATTGGTGCTTATGTTGATGAAGGTACCATGGTTGATACCTGGGCTACTGTAGGTTCATGCGCACAGATTGGTAAACGCGTTCACTTAAGTGGTGGTGTGGGTATTGGTGGTGTTTTAGAGCCGGTACAAGCTGCTCCGGTAATTATCGAAGATGATGCCTTTTTAGGTTCAAGAGCAATTGTTGTAGAAGGTGTTAAAGTAGAAAGAGAAGCGGTACTCGGTGCCAATGTGGTATTAACGGCATCGACTAAAATTATCGATGTAACCGGCCCAACTCCGGTAGAATATAAGGGTGTTGTTCCTGCACGTTCAGTAGTAATTCCTGGTAGTTACACTAAGAAATTCCCGGCCGGCGAATTTCAGGTGCCTTGCGCTTTAATTATCGGAAAACGTAAAGAAAGTACAGATAAGAAAACTTCGCTTAACGATGCGTTGAGAGAAAATAATGTAGCAGTATAACCCCAAACCCCTAAAGGGGCTTTTAGCAGACCAAAAATGCTTAGCTCGAATAAAACATTTACGCATACTACTCCCCCTTTAGGGGGATGGGGGGAAGTATGCGTATAGGATACGATGGCAAACGTGCGGCCAACAATTTAACCGGATTGGGCAATTACAGCCGGTCTTTAATTGAACATATAGCAGACCAGTATCCTGAACACGAGTATCTCGTTTATACTCCAAAAGTAAAAGCGGCCAAACAGATTGGTTCATTTTTTGAAAAAGATAACATCAAACTTAAACTCCCTAAAAACGGCTCTTTTTTATGGAGAACCTTAAATATCCTAAAAGATTTAAATCAGGACGGCTGCCAGATTTTTCATGGCCTGAGTCACGAAATCCCATTAGCCATACAGCATACCAGGATTAAATCGATTGTTACCATACACGATCTGATTTTTCTGCGTTTTCCTCAATACTATAAATTTATTGACCGGGAATTATACGGATGGAAAAGCAAATCGGCCTGTAAACGTGCCAATAAAATTATCGCCATCAGCGAAAAAACAAAAGAAGACATTATTGATTTATACGGGATCAGTCCTGAAAAAATTGAAGTGATTTACCAAAGCTGTGATGATAGTTTTAAAACAGCTTTTACCACAGCAACCTTAAGCCGTATCAAGGCAACCTATAAACTCCCTGCAAAATACATCCTGAACGTTGGCACCATCGAGGAGCGCAAAAACCTCAAATTGGCTGTACAGGCTTTAAAAGAGGTTAGTGAGGAATATAAACTCGTAGTAATAGGCAAACAAACGGCTTATTTTAAAACCGTAGAAAAAGAAATCGAAAAGCTTGGATTAAAGAACAGGATCGTATTTCTAAAAAATATTCCATTTGCCGATCTGCCCGGCATTTACCAGATGGCCAGTGTTTTCGTTTATCCTTCATTTTACGAAGGTTTTGGCATCCCCATTATAGAGGCTTTATATTCAGGTGTTCCGGTGGTTGCGGCAACAGGTTCATGCCTGGAAGAAGCTGGCGGACCATATAGCTTATACGTTTCGCCAAACGATGCCGAAGGACTCGCAAAAGCAATTAACCAAATTCTGGAAAGTCCTCAGCTGCAAAAAAAGATGAAGGAAAAAGGATTGGAATTTGTTCAAAAATTCAACAGCAATTTGGTTACGCAGCAATTAATGAATTGCTACTTATCTCTTTAATAATCCTTAAATTACGTTCATAATAGCTTAACGCATAATGAATGTGTAACTTATTTAGATCGATTTTCAGAAATTTAGTTTTAATATTTGAAAAGCAAGGTTAGTGCTGCTGTTAAATGTTAGTCCTGCCAATGCTGCAAGTCCTCATCCGATGAAGGATCTGATTCCGGGCTTTCCGCGAATGTCATGTTTAAATTTGGACAGCCTGTAGTAGTAATTAAAAAATACAAGCTAAAAAGCAACAAAAGAAAAAGGGCCGGAACTTATTTAAAAATTCAACAGCCCTCTTGTTAGCTTAATTTAACATTTACACCTTATTTAGCCGCAGTAACTGTTGGTGGGTATTGCGCCAATATTTCTTTTACACCGGTGTATAAACGTTGTTCTCTTTTATTAAAGTTATCGAGGTTAAAACCTGATCCCTGTCCGTGCCAGAATAAAATCTTTTTAGCCGGATCCAGGAAATCGATGATAATGGTACCATCAATATATTGATTCACATAGGTTCCGCCTCCGCCCCAGAAAGGATTTCCCCAGCCTCCACGCCAGCCCCAACCCCAGCCACCATAATAACCTGGGCCATACACGTCAGTTTTTTCCCGGGCAACCACCACCAAATTAACCAATAAATCCGGACGATCTGATTTTGTAAATCCTTTTGCATTCATTTCAGATTCAACCGCAGCCATTAATCTGCGCTTGTCCAAATTGTTAAGCTTAACCCTTGCAATGCCCTTATCGTAAAAATTGTAAGTTTTGTAACCGCTTAAATCAACATTTTTATCATAATCTGATGCGGTGCGGAGTGTTGTACATCCTGCTAATGCCAATACAACTGTAAAAAGCATTAATAATTTTTGTGCTGTTCTCATTTTGTGCGCTGTTGTATAAATAACCTGACATAAATATAACGATATTGTAAACCAAATGGCAAATCATTTAACATTTTTTACAATCAGATTGTTATCTGTAAAACGATTTCTATTCGATTATGTTTTGACGTTATATCACTCAGACTAAATATTTTACAATTGGATTAAATGGATAAATCAATAAATTGGCGGGTATTCCGATAAGATCTGTTTTACTGCCAGTTTTATTCTTTCCTCCCTGTTTTCATAATCATCAAAATTAAAGCCCGATCCTACTCCGTGCCACATAATTGCTTTGGTTTCGGGATTCAAAAAATCAATGATAATGGTACCCGTTTGATATTGTTTGCTGCTGTTGAGCGGTCCGAATTGCGAATCTCTCCATTGGTACGAAGATGAAACTGCATCCCATTGATAACCGCCTCCACTATAACCCCAATCTGCCCTCGCATTAATGCTGCTCAAAATCACTACATTAACCAAAAAATCTGGTTGGCCAGCTTTAGTAAAGCCCTTTTTAGCCAGGGCAGTTTCAAGGGCATCTAACATCCTGGGCTTGTCCAGGTTGTTTAATTCTAAATGTTCAATTCCTCTTTCGAAGTAAGCAAAGGATTTTAACTTAGAAAAATCGATCTTTTTGTCGTAATCTGATGCCGTAAGCACGGCAATACAACTGGTAAATGCCATTACAATAGTAAACAGCATACCCCATTTAAGTGTGTGTTTCATTTTATGTTTTATTTAATAACCTATCACTAAAATACAGGTTTATTGGATTAAAACATATTGGCTGCAGTAAATAAATGATAAATAATAAGTTACAATCGTAGAAATCAATATAGCTCTTTTATCGGGGCAACTATATTCTTAATATTTGTTGAACCTGTTAATGTATAAGTAAGAACATTATTATCTTTTTCCAAATCCCTTTTATTAGCTTTCCATTTCGAAATAAATATGCTGTGACTAATTTTTTCATCGTTAGCGTAAGCATTGGGTACTTTTAATTCTGCTGGAAATTGATCTACATATTCAATATTTTCTAAGGTATAACTGTAAATATTTTCATTATCGGATACTTGAAATATAATTCCAGGCAAGCCCCCAAATTTCCAAGGACCAACTTTAGTTAAATTGTCTTTTTTAAACCAGGCAATATATCTGCGACCTCTAAAATCGGTTTCAGCCTTTGTACAGATTTCATTATTGATCTTTTTCTTTTCATTTGATATTTCCCAGTTAAAATTATTTAGCGTATCAAAAACCAAAAACATACTCTTTAGCCAGATATTTTCAGCATAAATAAGCCCGGTACCATCGTTTGATTTCAGGATAAATGGCATACGTTCTAGATCACCAACTATTATCTTTTTACTATTCATTTCGTGATCAGCATAAGAAGAATCGTTCTTTAAGCTTTTATTTACAACTGGCATTTCTAAAGACTTCCCGTTGCAAAAGTATTGCTCCAATTTTACATCACTAATTCTTCCGTTTAAGTTTTCGATATTCCTATAATGAAAAATGATCTTTTTTTGGGCAATAACCGCTTTAGACAGGCAAAAGAAAATTGTGATAACTATTATTTTTTTCATATTAATTTCGAGTTTGTTTAAAAATATGAAGTTGGGAGGTTAAAAACCGTAGATTAACATTATTTAACTTCCGCTTTATAAATTAACTTTGCAAAATGCTAAGAGACGAGATTAACAAAGCTTTTGAAGTATTAAAATCGGGTGGGGTAATCCTCTATCCTACCGACACCATTTGGGGAATAGGCTGCGATGCTACCAATCCTGAAGCCGTGGATAAAGTGCTTAAAATAAAAAACCGTCCGGCCGAAAAGAGCTTAATCGTTTTACTCGATGTAGACAGCAAACTGCAAAGTTATGTTGCAGAAATACCTGACGTGGCTTACGATTTGATCGAATATGCAGAAAACCCACTGACCATCATTTTTTCGGATGCCAAAAACCTGGCCCAAAATGTAATCAATGCTGATGGTAGTGTAGGCATCAGGATTGTTAAACATGATTTTTGCACACCATTAATCCAACGTTTTCGAAAACCTATCGTATCAACCTCTGCAAATCTAAGCGGACAACCTTCACCAAAATTCTTTGATGATATTGATCCGGCTATTCTTGATGCAGTTGATTACGTGGTAGACTTTGAGCAGGAAAATCGAAGCAGTAGAAAACCATCGACCATTATGAAACTTTCTCCTGGTGGACAATTTGAATTTATTCGGAAGTAATTTTATTACTTTTGTAATTCTTATTGTCATCCTGAGGCATGAAAGATCTGTTTCATAGCTCGCAGACGCTTTCCATCTCGGCGTGACAAAATAACTAACTTGATGCAACAACACCTACAAAATCCAATATTTAAAACTTTATCCTTAATTGCCGATAAAAGCAGAACCGAAGCTTATGTCATCGGGGGATTTGTTCGCGATTTATTTTTAGATCGCCCTTCAAAAGATATTGATGTAGTTGTGGTGGGTAGTGGAATCGAATATGCAGAAGCTGTAGGCCGAAAATTAGGTACCAAAGTGGCTGTATTTAAGAACTTTGGTACGGCAAACATCAAATATCAGGATTTAGAGGTCGAATTTGTAGGAGCGAGAAAAGAGTCATACCGATCGGATTCGCGTAAACCCATTGTTGAAGACGGCACTTTAGAAGACGATCAGCTCCGCAGGGATTTTACCATCAATGCATTGGCAATTAATTTAAATGCTGCGCATTTTGGCGAACTTTTAGATCCTTTTGATGGGGTTAAAGATTTAGAAAATAAACTGATCCGTACCCCGCTCGATCCGGAAATTACTTTTTCGGATGATCCATTGCGCATGATGCGGGCCATCCGCTTTGCTTCACAACTTAATTTCGATATCGATCCGGCAGCGCTTAATGCCATTAAAACACAGAAGCAGCGCATCAGCATTGTTTCCAGGGAGCGGATTACTGATGAGATGAATAAAATCATCTTATCTAAAAAACCGTCTATAGGTTTTAAACATCTTTTTAATACCGGATTATTGCATATCATTTTTCCTCAAATGGCACAGCTTTATGGCGTGGAAATTATTAAGGGAAAAGGCCATAAAGACAACTTCTACCACACTTTAGAGGTATTGGATAACATCTGTGCAGATACCGATGATTTATGGTTACGCTGGGCAGCTATTTTGCATGATATTGCCAAACCAGCAACCAAACGTTTTGAAGAAGGCCATGGTTGGACATTTCACGGTCATGAAGACCGTGGCGCCCGCATGGTTCCCAAAATTTTTGCACAACTAAAACTTCCTTTAAATGAAAAGATGAAGTATGTGCAAAAACTGGTGCAGCTTCATTTACGCCCGATTGTTCTGGCACAGGAAACCGTTACTGATTCTGCCGTAAGGCGATTACTTTTTGATGCCGGAGAAGAAATTGAAAGCTTAATGTTACTCTGCAATGCCGATGTCACAACGAAAAACGAATACAAAAAAACAAAATATAGAAATAACTTTGAACTGGTAAAACAAAAGCTAAAGGACGTAGAGGAACGCGATAAAATCAGAAACTGGCAACCTCCAATTTCTGGTAACGATATTATGGAAACTTTTGCTCTTAATGCAGGCAAAGAAGTCGGCATAATTAAAAATGCCATCCGTGAGGCGATATTGGAAGGTGAGATCACAAATGATTACCAGGAAGCGTTTAATTTTATGCTCAATCAGGCAAAACAAATGGGATTAAATCCTGTTAATAAATAATTTAATTGCCGTAACAATATGAATATGGTGTCTTTTATGGCACATCATGTTTGTGGTAATTATAAATTAACTTTATTTTTACGATTCCAAAATACAATAATGGCTATTTATAAATTTAGAATTACTTTCGAAGATTTTGATGATGTTGTGAGAGAGATCGACATTAAATCAAACCAAACATTTGAAGACCTCCATAAGGCTATTCACAGATCTACAGGTTATAATGCCGAAAAATCTTCCTCTTTTTACGTAAGCACTGATAATTGGTTAAAAGGTGATGAAATTGCTTATTTACCTAGCGAGCGTAAAAAAGACCGTGTTGTTTTAATGGAGAATTCTAAACTGAGTGGTTTTATTGAAGATCCGCATCAAAAGTTTTACTACATCTATAATTTCGATCGCCCTTATGATTTCCATGTAGAATTGGTAAAAATTATTCTTGACGCGGACCCAAATATCGAATACCCATTTTTAGCTAAAAGCACTGGCGAAGCACCAAAAATAATGGAACAGAATAGTCCACAAGCTGTTGACCCCAGAGGTGCTGCTGCGGCTGCCAGCGAATTTGATTTCTTAAATGAAATGAATTTTGTACCTGAAGACACCGACGAATTAGAAGCCATGGGCGAAATGGGCATTAATGAAGAAGAGAGAGATGAAGATGAGGAAAATGAAGAAGACGAATTTGGAGATGAATTTTCTGATAGCGATAACTTCGAAGATGATAGCCATAAAGACGACTATTAATTAGCAACAAAATAATACTACAAAAGGCTGCCAAATATTTAAATTTGGCAGCCTTTATTTTATACAAACCCCATGCCTCAACCAAAAACCTTGATATCCATTGTTGGTCCTACTGCAATTGGCAAAACAGCTTTGGCTATTCAACTGGCTCAGCATTTTGGCACAGAAATTATTTCTGCAGATTCACGCCAGTTTTTTAAGGAAATGGCCATCGGCACAGCAAAGCCCAACGCTATGGAATTAGCAGCGGCAAAACATCATTTTATCGATTCACATTCGGTTTCACAACTATTTAGTACAGGCGATTTTGAAATAGAAAGTCTAAATACCCTCGATCAAATTTTCAAAAACCACGCTCTGGCTATTATGGTCGGGGGTTCAGGATTATATGTAAACGCATTATTAAATGGCTTGGATGAAATGCCAGATATCGATTTATCGATCAGGGAAAGGCTGAATAAACAGTTTGAAGAAGAAGGTTTAGCAGTTATACAAAATCAACTGGCCCAATTAGACCCAGAATATTTTGCAAAAGTAGATCAACAAAATCCACAAAGAATGATCAGGGGTCTGGAGGTATTTTTATCAACAGGTCAAAAACTTTCTTCAATGCTTTCAGCTACAAAAAAGGAAAGGCCATTTAATATCATCAAAATTGGTTTAAATACCGATCGGGCTGTTCTCTATGATAGAATTAACAGAAGGGTTGACCAAATGATTGCCGATGGTTTAGTAGATGAAGTAAAATCGTTAATACCCTTTAAAAAATACAATGCCTTAAACACAGTAGGTTACAGTGAACTTTTCGATTACCTGGACGGAAAGTTATCTCTTGAAGATGCTGTTTCGGCAATTAAACAAAATACACGTCGCTTTGCCAAACGCCAGCTCACCTGGTTCAGGAGAGATGAAGAGATCAATTGGTTTGAACCTATTGAAAAAGAAAAGGTAATCAATCTTATCCATGATAGGCTAAAATAAAAAAGGTCCTAACAGCGTTAGAACCTTTTAAAATATAAAATCTTTTTGGGTTAATTCGGGAATTTCACCCCTCTGTATTGCGTAATATCAATGTTTGGTACAGTAGAACCGTATTTAGCATTAATGGCATCGATAAATACATTGGCAATTACCGCATTTCCACGTGGCGTTAAGTGAATGCCATCTAAAGAGAATGCGCCACCGGTAATAAATGAAGCGTTGATACCGACACCCTGAACATTAATACCGGTTTTAACCTGATTAAAATAAGCATAAGTATCTGCAATGGCTAAACCTTTGCTTGTAGCTAAAGATTTAATGCTGCTATTGTAGCTAGTTACATAATCCTTCACTTTAATCACTTCATCCTTATCCAATACCCACTTATTTTCAATCGGATTTAAAGGGTGCAAACCATAAGGAATGCCAGAACTATTTGGTTTTCCAAATATGCCTTCTGATTGAAACGGCAAACGGATTAAATCTTCAGCAGTTGCAGGCCTTACCGTACCTACTCCAGTTTGGATATAAATAGCTGCTGCCGCTGGATTAATTGCCTTAGCGGCATTTAATAAAGCCGCCACCGTTACCGTGTTAAAATAAGGAACAGCAGTTACATCAGGAATAGTACCTACAATACCTTTTTGGCCACCAGCAGTTAACGCATTTAAAAAATTAGCATACAAAGAAGAGAAGGTAACCTTATCAGTTAAAGTGGTAGTTGGATCAGTAGCCACAGTTACCGCTCCATTTAAAGCATAACCTAATACGTCATTATTTCCAAGCCACAATGAAAAGAAAGTATGGTTTTTGGTTTGAACATATTGAAAATAACTTGTAGTACCTACCTGGGCATCGGTTAATAAACGTTCAAAAAATGGATTTGCTGCACTAAATGCTGGTGCAAAAGCCAAATCAACACGCATGCCCGGAATACCTAGGTTTTGAATTTCGCCGCTATATTTGTCTAAATGCTTAGCTGCATCTCTTATAGCAAGCTTATCAATTACAGGAGTTAAAGTTGGTGTACCATTAACCAGTGCTGTTAAAGAAATATAACCTGAGCCATTGGAATGCTCTTCGGTAAAAAATGGAGAAGTAAAAGCTCCGCCCCCTACTGAAGACATCTTTACTGCAATTAAATTCGGGTATGCGACTTTCTGGCCTTCTAAATATAAGCCTCCATCTGCATAACCTGAAGTTAATGAATTACCCACAGCAATGTATTTGCTGAAATTCGCTTGTCCTGCCGATGTACCCGCTGGTGTTTCTATTTCTGGTTTGCAGGCTGCGGTAAAAAGAATGGCAGCAGCTACGAAACTATTTAATATATATTTTTTCATTTGTAAGCTCTCCTACCATTTATAAGTTAACGAAATACCTGGTGCATAAACCAAAGTTTTAAAGGTACCATCCAGGCCCGTTTCGATGTTCTTCTGTTTACGCGATTTAACATCTTCAAAGAAGAAAGAGGCATTCACTTCGAAATGACTGGTTGGTGTATAACCTAAACCTGCACTTAAGATGTAACGATCAGCATCTGGTGCTTCTGGTGTTACATAACCGTCCTGAACTGGAGAAAAAGCATAACCAACCCCTGCCCTTAATGCAAGTTTTTCTGAGGCCTGGTGGTTAATACCCAATTTAAACGAAGAACCATCACGATAATTTCGTGCTGATTTTGTATCAGCTAAGGCCGAAGTATTTGTTGCATAATCAAAAGCCAGTTCTTTGTAAATGTGCCATTGTACCCAACTTGCATCAAATGCCAAAACTGTACTTTTCGATAAAGGGATACCTACACCTAAACTGGTTGTTGCTGGTAAAGGCAGTTCGGCATTGAATGTATTGCCAGCAGGAAAAGATCCTGTTAACGATTGCGGAACTGTAAAATCTGCAGTACCACCATCCAATTTGGTGATTACTTTCGATTTATGAACGAGGGCAAAAGATATATTGCTTAAGGTTTTAATATATAAACCAGCATTCCATCCGTAACCTTTACCAGTACCATCTAATGTAACATGGCCAGAGCGCCCGTCGGGATAGTTTACCGGTAGTGCCCTTTGAAGATTTACATCTCCATGATTATATACAAAACCAGCACCTATACCAATACGATCCGTAATTTTAATACTTAGAGTAGGCTGAAAATAGATGGCTTTTAAATTTAATGAGGTTAACGCATATTTACCAGACCAGTCATTTCCCCAGTCAACTAAACCACCAAATGGAGTATAAACACCCAGGCCTAGCTTCCACTTATTTGATTTTGGTCCCCAGACTGCATAAAATTCGAAAGGAGGAGCAATTTTATTCTTTACATCTTCTGTAACATTCGAACCGCTCTGTTTAAAAGCTGATTTAAATAATAGTGGGTTTACACCTGCGGAAACTGAGTTTTTCTCTAAGAAAGTTACTGCACCGGGATTGTAAAATACAGAAGCCTCATCTAAAGCCAATGCAGAACCTGCACCTGCCATACCAATTTGTTTCTGACCTTGTAAATTAACCTGGAAACCCTGCCCCAAAACCCAAAGTGGAGCAGAAAGTAATGCGCTCAATAAAAATTTTTTCATTTATAAATGGTTATACACAAATATATATTATGCTAACATAGCAAACAAATATTTGTTTGTAAGAATTTTATGCGTTTTAGGCTTGAGCAGTCGGCCCACCAAACCCCATAGGAAAAGGTGGTTCTTCCTGGGTTTTAATCCGGCCGTTTACGGCTTCGAATTTTTGAATATTATCTTCTAAAGCTGATAATAAACGTTTTGCGTGTTCTGGCGTTAAAATAATCCTCGATTTTACCTTTGCTTTTGGTATTCCGGGCATTACACGAATAAAATCCAATACAAATTCAGTATTTGAATGGGTAATAATAGCCAGGTTAGAAAAAATTCCTTCAGCAATTTCTTCAGATAACTCTATATTTAATTGGTTCTCGTTTTGTTGTTCTTCCATAATAGTTCAAAAATAAAAAAATCCGCTGCTTAATGGCGGAATTTAAGATATAATGTTTGAAATAAAATCTATAAACTTGAATCGTTAATTCAATTAACAATCTGGATCTCCCGGTATTTTGACAAGTTTTACCCTACTTACTGATTTGGAGTACTCTTTTTCAATTACTCTACGTGCAAAGCATCTGTTGGTAGCTTATAGCTAGTTTATGAACGCTGCCTGAATTTATTGCTATGAATGGATGGTGAATACACTATACAAGATTTGGTATAATGTGATATTGATAAGGATGATCTTAATCAATGGCAACAAAAATCAAGAAATTGTCTTTATGATACAGTTTTCTAATAATTTAATAATGAATTTTAAATCAGATTACTATTTATTAATAAACATTAATATAAAACCAACAGTAACTGCAATTTGGCCAATCCAAAAAATAAACATCCATTTTATAATATCAGCTTTAGCATTAGCCAATGCTTCCTTTGTATTAGCTATGTCTTCCTTTGTGGCCAAGATTTCTTTTTTATTATCTAATTCAGTTCTTACTTCTTCTTTTACAAAAGAAACCAACTGCTCTGCTTCTCGTTCGCCTAGCTAGCTTTTAGGATCTGAAAAAGTTGAATTTCTGTAACACTCATGTGTTTATTTTTTACTAAAGTTACAAAATCTATTCCAAACAAAAAACTCCCTCAATATTGAGGGAGTTTTAAACAAATATCAAAAATATTAAGCTTCTACTTCTTCTTGTTTCGAAGCTAATAATTTATCGTATTCTTCCTGAGAACCAACGATGATTCTTTCGTAACCACGTACACCAGTACCTGAAGGGATTAAGTGACCAACGATCACGTTTTCTTTCAAGCCTAACATATTATCGCGTTTACCTGCAATTGCTGCCTCATTTAATACTTTCGTAGTTTCCTGGAACGAAGCCGCAGAAATGAACGATTTAGTACCTAATGATGCACGTGTAATACCTTGTAAGATAGAACTTGCAGTTGCTGGTCTTGCATCTCTAACCGTAATCTGTTTTAAATCTTTACGTTTCAATTGAGAATTTTCGTCTCTTAATCTACGTAATGAAACAATCTGACCTGGTTTGAAATCTGTAGAATCACCTGCGTCTTCAACAACTTTCTTGTCGTACATTGCATCGTTCTCATCGGCAAAATCCCAACGGTCAACAGCATTGTTTTCTAAGAAAATAGTATCACCTGGATCTTCAATGTGAACTTTCTGCATCATCTGGTGAACAATTACCTCGAAGTGCTTATCGTTAATTTTCACACCTTGTAAACGGTAAACCTCTTGAATACCATTTACTAAGTATTCTTGAACCGCTGCAGGGCCTTTAATTGATAAGATATCGGCAGGAGAGATTGAACCATCTGATAAAGGCATACCTGCTTTTACAAAGTCGTTATCCTGAACAAGGATGTGTTTCGACAATGGAACCAGGTATTTTTTAACTTCACCATCTTTCGATTCGATAGTGATTTCACGGTTACCACGTTTAACGCCACCTAAAGTTACCACACCATCAATCTCAGTTACTACAGCTGGGTTAGATGGGTTACGTGCTTCAAATAATTCCGTTACACGAGGTAAACCACCTGTAATATCCCGGGTTTTACCAGTTGCACGAGGAATCTTAGCGATAATCTGTCCAGTTTGGATTGTTTCACCTTCATCAACTGAAACGTGGGCACCTACCGGAATGTTATAACCTTTAATGAATTCACCTTTCTTATCAACGATCTGAACTGAAGGGTTTTTCGTTTTATCACGGGTATCGATAATTACTTTTTCACGGTGACCAGTTTGCTCATCTGATTCTTCACGGAAGGTTACACCTTCAATAATGGCATCAAACTGTGCTTTACCGGCAAATTCTGACAGAATAACCGCGTTGTATGGATCCCATGAACAGATTTTATCACCTTTAGAAAGTTTATCACCTTCTTTTACGAACAAGAATGCACCGTAAGGAATGTTGTTGGTTACAATGATACGTCCGGTTCCAGGTTCAACGATTTTGAACTCACCTGAACGACCTAATACCACCTGAACTGTTCCTTCTTCTGTTTGTGTATCAACAGTACGGATATTTTCGAATTCGATTACACCATCAAACTTAGCTACGATGTTAGATTCTGCAGCAATGTTTGATGCAGTACCACCCACGTGGAAAGTACGAAGTGTTAACTGTGTACCCGGCTCACCGATAGACTGTGCTGCAATTACACCAACTGCCTCACCTCTCTGAACACGTTTACCAGACGCTAAGTTACGTCCATAACATAATGCACAAACACCACGTTTAGATTCGCAAGTTAATACTGAACGGATCTCGATACCCTCTAGTGGAGATTCTTCGATCAATTTAGCAACATCTTCGTTAATATCTTCGCCAGCACCTACCAATAAAGTGTTATCCAATGGATTGTACACATCATGTAGTGAAGTACGGCCTAAAATCCTGTCGTATAATGGCTCAACGATATCTTCCTGATCTTTTAAAGCGGTCGTATACATACCTCTTAAAGTACCACAATCGTTATCGTTAACAATCATATCCTGCGCCACATCATGTAAACGACGGGTTAAGTAACCCGCATCAGCCGTTTTTAACGCCGTATCCGCCAAACCTTTACGTGCACCGTGAGTAGAGATAAAGTACTCTAATACAGATAAACCTTCCTTAAAGTTTGATAAGATCGGGTTTTCGATAATATCACCACCTGAACCTGATTTCTGAGGTTTCGCCATCAAACCACGCATTCCGCAAAGCTGACGAATCTGCTCTTTAGATCCACGTGCACCTGAATCAAGCATCATGTAAACCGAGTTAAAACCTTGGTTATCTGACGATAACTGAGTCATAACGAATGTAGTTAACCTGTTGTTGATACGGGTCCAGATATCGATAATCTGGTTGTAACGCTCGTTGTTGGTAATGAAACCCATGTTATAGTTGTTTCTTACCTCTTCAACCTCAGCTGCTGCCTGTTCTAATAAAGTATGTTTTTCTACCGGAATGTTTACGTCTTGTAAGTTGAACGATAAACCTCCCTGGAATGCCATTTTGAAACCTAATTCTTTGATATCATCTAAGAATTGAGAAGCACGCGCCATACCAGTCATTTTCACTACTTCACCAATAATATCTCTTAAAGATTTTTTGGTTAATAGTTCATTGATATAACCAACTTCTTCAGGAACCATCTGGTTGAACAATACTCTACCTACAGTAGTTTCAGTTAATTTATTAACGATAGAACCGTCGGCTTGTTTAACATTTACCCTTACTTTGATAAATGCGTGCAAGTCTAATTCTTTCTCGTTATAAGCAATAATAACTTCTTCCGGAGAATAGAAATTCGAATCCTGTCCTTTTACAACTCTGGTTTCATCTGTTCTACGGCCTTTAGTAATATAATAAAGACCCAAAACCATATCCTGAGAAGGTACAGTAATTGGTGTACCGTTTGCAGGGTTTAAGATATTGTGTGCGGCCAACATTAATACCTGGGCTTCCAAAATTGCTGCGTTACCTAACGGTAAGTGGACAGCCATCTGGTCACCATCAAAATCGGCGTTGAATGCAGTACAAACTAATGGGTGTAACTGGATTGCTTTTCCTTCAATTAATTTTGGCTGGAAAGCCTGAATACCTAGTCTGTGTAGTGTTGGTGCACGGTTTAATAATACCGGGTGACCTTTTAATACATTTTCTAAGATATCCCAAACTAACGGATCTTTTCTATCAACGATTTTCTTAGCAGACTTAACTGTTTTTACAACACCACGCTCAATCATCTTACGAATAATGAACGGTTTGTAAAGCTCAGCAGCCATATCTTTAGGAATACCGCATTCGTGTAATTTAAGGCTAGGCCCTACAACAATTACCGAACGGGCTGAATAATCCACACGTTTACCCAATAAATTCTGACGGAAACGGCCTTGTTTACCTTTCAGGATATCTGAAAGTGATTTCAAAGCACGGTTACCTTCAGTTTTTACCGCGTTAACTTTACGTGAGTTATCGAATAACGAATCTACAGCTTCCTGCAACATACGTTTCTCGTTACGTAAAATTACCTCTGGTGCTTTAATCTCGATCAAACGTTTTAAACGGTTGTTACGGATAATTACACGACGGTATAAATCATTTAAATCGGAAGTGGCGAAACGACCACCTTCTAATGGCACTAACGGACGTAATTCTGGTGGAATAACCGGAACGATTTTAACAATCATCCACTCAGGGCGATTCTCGATACGCGTATTAGCTCCACGGAAAGCTTCAACAACCTGAAGACGTTTTAAAGCCTCATTTTTACGTTGCTGAGAAGTTTCGTTAGCTGCCTGGTGACGTAAATCATAAGATAAAGTATCTAAATCAATACGTTTTAATAAATCTTCTAATGCTTCAGCACCCATTTTGGCGATGAATTTATTAGGATCTTTATCGTCTAAGTATTGGTTTTCTTTAGGTAATTTATCTAAGATATCTAAATATTCTTCTTCCGTTAAGAAGTCCATATAGTTGATACCTTCTTCAGCCATTAAACCTGACTGAATAACTACGTAACGCTCGTAATAGATAATTAAATCTAATTTTTTAGTAGGTAAACCTAATAAATAACCGATTTTGTTTGGTAAAGAGCGGAAGTACCAGATGTGTGCAACAGGAACCACTAAAGCAATGTGTCCCATACGCTCACGACGTACTTTTTTCTCCGTTACTTCAACACCACAACGATCGCAAACAATACCTTTATAACGGATACGTTTGTATTTACCGCAATGACATTCGTAATCTTTTACCGGACCAAAAATACGCTCACAGAACAAACCATCACGCTCAGGTTTGTAAGTACGGTAGTTAATGGTTTCTGGTTTCAACACCTCACCGCTTGAACGTTCCAGAATAATTTCCGGAGACGATAAGCTAATCGTGATTGATGTGAAATTGCTTTTTAATTTATTATCCTTTTTGTAAGACATATCTCTTGTATAAGGTTAAAGGCGGAGGGTGGAAAGGTGGAAGGTCTGGGCATTTAAACCCTCAACCTTCTGCCTTTTTACCCTCTACCTTAGTTAATCTAACGTAATATCTAAACCTAATCCGCGTAACTCATGTACCAATACGTTGAACGATTCTGGTACACCTGGCGTTGGTAGGTTTTCACCTTTAACAATGGCTTCGTAAGTTTTCGCTCTTCCGATTACATCATCCGATTTAACGGTTAAGATCTCCTGAAGAATATTAGCTGCACCAAATGCCTCTAATGCCCAAACCTCCATCTCACCAAAACGCTGACCACCGAACTGGGCTTTACCACCCAATGGTTGTTGTGTAATTAATGAATATGGTCCGATTGAACGGGCGTGCATCTTATCATCAACCATGTGACCTAATTTCAACATGTAGATAATACCTACAGTTGTAGTCTGATCGAAACGCTCACCTGTTAAACCATTGTATAAGTAGGTTTTTCCTGAAGCAGGAACTCCTGCTTTAGCGATCCATTCTTCTACCTCATCATGCGTAGCACCATCAAAAATCGGAGTTGCAAATTTAACACCTAATTCTTTACCGGCCCATGCCAATACGGTTTCGTAGATCTGACCAAGGTTCATACGTGAAGGTACACCCAGTGGGTTCAACACGATATCAACCGGACTACCATCAGCTAAGAAAGGCATATCTTCATCACGTACAATACGCGCTACAATACCTTTGTTACCGTGGCGACCCGCCATTTTATCACCTACTTTTAATTTACGTTTTTTAGCTACATAAACTTTTGCCATCTGTACGATTCCTGAAGGAAGCTCATCACCTACACTGATCGCGAATTTATCACGTTTGTAAGCACCAAGTTCCTCGTTAACACGGATACCGTAGTTGTGAAGCAACATTTTAATCATCTCGTTTTTATCATCATCAGTAGTCCATTTGTTAGGGCTAATGTGATTATAATCAAGCTCAGCTAAAATTTTCTGAGTAAATTTAGCGCCTTTAGCAACTAATAATTCTTTGTAAATGTTAAATACACCCTGAGATGTTTTTCCGTTTACGATAGTGAATAATTTGTCAACTAATTCTGCTTTTAATTTCTCAGTGATATTGTTATATCCTTTGTCTAATTTCTCAATTGCTGATTTTTCCTCAGCTTTTGTAGTTTTCTTAGCACGGCTGAATAATTTAGTATCAATTACCACACCCTGGATAGAAGGAGGAGTTTTTAAAGACGCATCTTTAACATCACCTGCTTTATCACCAAAAATTGCACGTAGTAATTTCTCTTCCGGTGAAGGATCAGATTCTCCTTTTGGCGTAATCTTACCAATTAAAATATCACCTTCTTTTACATCAGCACCAATACGGATAATACCATTTTCATCAAGGTCTTTAGTAGCCTCTTCAGAAACGTTCGGGATATCTGGTGTTAATTCCTCTTCTCCACGCTTAGTATCACGTACTTCTAATTCAAACTCTTCAATATGCAATGAAGTGAAAACGTCATCACGAACAATACGCTCGTTAATTACAATCGCATCCTCAAAGTTGAAACCTTGCCAAGGCATGAATGCCACTTTCAAGTTTCTACCTAGTGCCAATTCACCATTTTCAGTCGCATAACCTTCGCAAAGCACTTGTCCTTTAGTTACTTTCTGACCTTTCTTAACGATTGGTTTTAAGTTGATACAAGTATTCTGGTTGGTTTTTTTGAATTTAATTAAACGGTAAGTTTTGCTATCACCTTCAAACGAAACTAAACGATCATCTTCGTTACGCTCATATTTAATGGTGATTTCGTTAGCATCAACATACTCTACAACACCGTCACCTTCTGCGTTGATCAAAGTTCTTGAGTCACGTGCCACGCGACCTTCTAAACCTGTTCCTACAATTGGTGCTTCAGGACGTAACAATGGTACGGCCTGACGTTGCATGTTCGATCCCATCAAAGCCCTGTTCGCATCATCATGTTCCAGGAACGGAATTAACGAAGCAGCGATTGAAGTAATCTGGTTAGGCGCAACGTCCATTAAGTCTAATTTCTCAGGCTCAATAATCGGGAAGTCACCCTCATAACGCGCTTTAACACGCGGTGTGGTAAAGTTACCTTTATCATCATACTCTGCATTGGCCTGAGCGATGGTTTTACCATCTTCATCTTCAGCAGATAAATAAATAACGTCTGAATCTACAACTACTTTACCATCTTCAACACGTTTGTATGGTGTTTCAATGAAACCTAAATTATTGATTTTTGCATGCACACAAAGTGATGAAATCAAACCAATATTTGGTCCCTCCGGAGTTTCAATAGTACATAAACGACCATAGTGTGTATAGTGAACGTCACGTACCTCGAAACCGGCACGCTCACGTGATAAACCACCTGGACCTAAAGCCGATAAACGGCGTTTGTGCGTGATCTCTGCTAATGGATTCGTTTGATCCATGAACTGAGATAACTGGTTAGTACCAAAGAAAGAGTTGATTACCGATGATAACGTACGGGCATTAATCAAATCAGTTGGTGTAAACACCTCGTTATCACGAATGTTCATACGCTCACGGATTGTTCTGGCCATACGGGCTAAACCAACACCAAATTGTGCGTACAATTGCTCACCCACCGTACGTACACGACGGTTAGACAAGTGATCGATATCATCTACCTCTTCTTTTGAGTTGATCAGTTTGATCAGGTATTTCACAATTGCAATAATATCTGCTTTTGTTAATACTTTAACCTCATCAGGGGTATTCATTTTTAATTTACGGTTGATACGGTAACGACCAACATCTCCTAAATCGTAACGTTTATCTGAGAAGAATAAACGATCAATGATACCACGGGCTGTTTCCTCATCAGGTGGTTCTGCGTTACGCAAAGCACGATAGATGTTTTCTACAGCTTCTTTTTCTGAGTTTGATGTATCTTTCTGTAATGTATTATATATAATGGTATAATCAGCCTGACTTGCGCCATCTTCTTTTGACAAGATGATGCTTTTTACGCCAGCTTCGATAACCATATCAATGTGTTCGTCTTCTAAAACGGTTTCTCTTTCAAGAATCACTTCATTACGGTCGATAGAAACTACCTCACCAGTATCTTCATCAACAAAATCTTCAACCCATTTTTTTAATACCCTTGCAGCCAGTTTACGACCGATGTATTTCTTTAAACCAGATTTACTAACTTTTACTTCGTCAGCAAGATCGAAAAGTTCCAAGATATCTTTATCAGAATCGTAACCGATAGCACGTAATAAAGTGGTAACCGGGAATTTTTTCTTACGATCGATATAAGCATACATCACGTTATTAACGTCTGTAGCGAACTCGATCCATGAACCTTTGAAAGGAATTACACGGGCAGAATACAATTTGGTTCCGTTAGTGTGACGGCTTTGGCCGAAGAACACTCCTGGAGAACGGTGTAATTGCGAAACGATAACACGTTCTGCACCGTTAATAACAAACGTACCTTTTGGTGTCATATACGGGATAGTACCTAAGTACACATCCTGAATAATGGTTTCAAAATCTTCATGTTCTACATCATTACAAGAAAGCTTCAGCTTTGCTTTTAATGGAACATTGTAGGTTAATCCACGCTCAATACACTCGTGTATATCGTAACGTGGCGGATCAACAAAATAATCAAGAAACTCTAATACGAAGATATTTCTTGAATCTGTTATTGGAAAGTTTTCAGCAAACACTTTGAACAAACCTTCGCTTGAGCGATCGTCTGATGTGGTATCTATCTGGAAAAATTCTCTGAATGATTGCAATTGCACATCCAGAAAATCCGGATAGTCTATAATGTGCTTACTAGTTGCAAAATTTACTCTTTGTTCGACTGTCTTTGCCAATGGACTAAAAGATTTTAGTTTAAGAATAAACTATTTGTTTGGTTTCGTTCTAACCATGCTCATTAACCAAACAAAATGAGATGTTTATAAACAGGTAAAGACACCGACATTTTCAGTCGGTGTCTGATACATTTTTAGCTTAGCTAAGTTAAGTGATTACTTAATCTCAACTACTGCTCCAGCTTCTTCTAATTGTTTTTTAAGAGCTTCTGCTTCGTCTTTAGCAACACCAGCTTTTAATTCTTTTGGTGCTCCGTCTACTAAGTCTTTAGCTTCTTTCAAACCTAAACCAGTTAAGTCTTTAACAAGTTTTACAACTGCTAATTTCTGACCACCAGCTTCTTTTAAGATTACATCAAAAGATGTTTTTTCTGCAGCAGCAGCAGGTGCATCACCACCAGCAGCAGGACCAGCAACTACAGCAGCAGCTGCAGGCTCAATACCATACTCATCTTTTAAGATTTGAGCTAATTCATTAACTTCTTTTACTGTTAAGTTTACTAATTGCTCAGCAAACGCTTTTAAATCTGCCATTTTATTAAGATTTTAAAAATTTACGTGTGTAATAATTTTGTTTAATTTGCGAACTTAAGGTGTTCGTTAACCTTCTCTTTCCTGAAGAGTTTTAACAATTCCTGCAATTTTGTTACCGCCTGATTGAAGCGCAGATAGCACATTTTTAGCTGGTGACTGTAATAATCCAATGATATCGCCAATAAGCTCTTCTCTTGATTTTAAGCTTACTAAGTTATTCAATTGGTCATCGCCAACGTATACTGATGAATCTATAAATGCTGCTTTAAGCACAGGCTTATCAGAAGTTTTTCTCAAAGCTTTAATCAACTTAGCCGGAGCATTTGCTGTTTTTGAGAATAATAATGATGATGAACCTTTAAGCGCTTCGTATATCTCAGAAGCATCGCCATCTAAACCTTCAATCGCTTTGCGAATTAAAGAGTTCTTAGCAACCTTCATTACGATATCACCTTCGAAACATTTGCGGCGGATGTTATTGATCTGCTCTACAGAAAGGCTAGAGGTATCAGCAATGTAAAAATTGCCAAACTCTTGCATTTGTCCTTGTAGTTCTAAAACTACTTCGTTTTTTTCTTCTCTGTTCATGATTAGATCCCCGCTACTGATTTTGTTTCAATTGCAATCCCAGGACTCATTGTAGAAGACACGTGAATGCTCTTAAAATAAGTTCCTTTTGCAGCAGATGGTTTTAATTTAGAAATTACCTGAATGATTTCAAGTGCATTCTCATAAATTTTATCTGCTGGGAATGATACTTTTCCTATCGAGGCGTGTATGATACCCGTTTTGTCTACTTTAAAATCAATTTTACCTGCTTTAACCTCTGTTACAGCTTTACCAACTTCGTTGGTTACTGTGCCAGATTTTGGGTTAGGCATTAAGTTCCTTGGACCTAAAACACGGCCCAATTTACCTACCTTAGCCATACAAGCTGGTGTAGTGATAATAATGTCTACATCGGTCCAACCACCTTCAATTTTAGCAACATACTCGTCTAAACCTACGAAGTCTGCGCCAGCTGCTTTTGCTTCTTCTTCCTTGTCAGGAGTTACTAAAGCTAAAACACGTACAGTTTTACCTGTTCCGTGTGGTAAAGTAGCAATACCACGTACCATTTGATTGGCTTTACGCGGATCTACTCCTAAAGATACATCAATATCAACTGAAGCATCGAATTTAGTAGTAGTGATTTCTTTTACCAAAGCAGCAGCATCCTTCAAAGTATAAGCTTTACCAGCTTCTATTTTAGCATGTGCCTTTTTTTGATTTTTAGTTAATTTCGCCACTGTTGTAAACTGTTTTTTAATTAATTGTTCCAGGGTGCGTCACCAGAAACGGTGATTCCCATACTGCGTGCTGTTCCAGCAACCATACTCATTGCTGATTCGATTGTAAATGCATTTAAATCAGGCATTTTATCCTCAGCAATAACTTTAATCTGGTCCCAGGTCACCGACCCAACTTTCTTACGGTTAGGCTCAGCAGAACCACTCTGTAATTTAGTAGCATCTTTTAACTGGATAGCTACCGGAGGGGTTTTGATGATGAAATCGAATGACTTATCAGCATAAACAGTAATTACAACTGGCAATACTTTACCTGCTTTATCTTGGGTACGAGCGTTGTACTGTTTGCAAAACTCCATGATGTTCACCCCTTTAGCACCTAATGCAGGTCCTACTGGTGGCGATGGATTTGCCGCTCCGCCTTTGATCTGTAATTTGATCATTGCACTGACTTCTTTTGCCATTTTGTGTTTTTTGTTTATTTAAAACTCAATGTTAAATATTGGAAGCATGTAACATTTAATTCCTTATAGCTCCTATAAAGCTTAAAGGACTGCAAAGATATGGATAATCTTACATTACTGCAATAGATAAGAAGAAATATATTATTTCTCTTTGAAATAACTATTAAACAAATCACTCAACTCTAAAATAGCTTTCCTTCCTTTTCTGCCCGGACATTTTTCATTATAATAATCTGGTGCATAAAAAAACAGTTCCTTAATGTTATCTTTAGTGATAAGATGTAAATAAATTTGACCGCCGTCGGAGATAGCGTAACCGGGTTGTTTTAAATCACACCCTTCTCCGTCAATTTTATCATCACTAACGCTCCACATTTTTAATTTTGCGGATTTTGTCCAGAATTGTTTCAAACTATCTAAATTTAAATATTTTGGTTGAAAAAAAACATTTATATCAACGGGTATAAAATATATTAAATTTGCATTCTTCTTTAAAAAAGCCTCTCTAAATGCTCTTGGAATTTCTTTCAATTTAGGACCAAGTTTCGTGTTGCTTTTATAGGTATAGGTCGATATTGTATCACCAACTTTACTTAGAATTTGATATTCTATATGATATTGATTAGCAGATGAAATTATATAGGTACTATCTGCATGTTTTTGAAAAAATTTATGCATTGGGGTAATCCCTAAGTAGTTTTGAGCTTGGACATTTAAATAAGAAAAACAAAAAACAAATAAATAAACTATAAATCTCATATTAACTATTTTTTAGGGCACAAGGGCGTGCTGTTATCTGCGTATCCTGAATGGTGGGCATTTTCTAAACCTTTCATTGTAGAAAAATCTATTGTTTGATTTGTCCCCCCAATCTTAAATGAATCATTTTTATAACTATCCTGCCATAGGGAAGTACCTGGAACCCCTCACTAAGCCTATTCTTAACTCTTCAGGACATTATTAAGTCCTGATAGTATTAATAGATGCAATAAGCTAAATTGTCTTTTCACTTATTCCTAAGATTTCAAATCCTTTGTTTCTTTTTACTCTCAATAGAAAGTCGTGACCAGTTGATCTAAAAATTATCTCAACATATATTAATTCATCTTTCGATTTCAATTGTACAACTTCCGCTAAAGGCAAAGGCTTATAAATATCCATTTTACTTAAAATATCCTTCACCAGTGTACCTTCCGGTAGTACAACGCACTCTTTTCCATTAACCATTATTTTAACATCCTTATTAAATCCTTTAAGTCTAATAAGTGTTTTAAAATATAATACAGTGGTAGCTTTAGAACTAATACCGAATCTCTATTATCGAGGATCTTAGTTTCATTTCTATTGCATGATAAATAAAAAACAGTGTCATTAGCCAAAGACAAATATTTAATATGATTATTCTTCTCATTTCTTATAAAGTCTAATCCTATAATTATATGGTGCAACACCATCATTTTCTATTATTAAACCAAAAGCAGATTCTTCAAAACATCTCCATTCTGTACAATTTTAACAATTGAATAGTAGAAAATCCTCTGTAATACTTCCTGTATACATACAAATTATAATATTATTATAAAATTAATTAGAGATTATCACATGCGACACTTATGCACCAAAGAGGGGTTTATAAACATCAGCGTTTCTATTTTATCATTCATATTTGAAATAGGTTTTAAAGAAATTCTCAATTTTTATAATTGCCTGCCTACCTTTTCTACCTGGACATATTTCCTTTTCATAATATTGAGGAGCATAAAAACTCAACTCTTTAATACTTTTTTTTGTTATTAGCGTTAACTTTGTACTTGAAGCATCACGGATTTGCCTTTGTAAACTACCCTGATCAATAGGACAGCCAGCACCATCTACTTGATCATCGTTGATATTCCATGGTTTTAGCATAATAAGTTCTTGCCAGAATTTCCTAAGGCTATCAGCAGATAAATATTTGGCGGTAAAGTAAGAATTTATATCTACAGGAACCTGAGTATTTTGATATAGCCTATATCTCAAATTATGTGGAACCACAATTCTCTGATCAAAACTGGAAACAATTTTGTAAGTGTAAGCATTAATAGTATCTCCTTTTTTGCTTAACATGAAATACTCAGGATTAATTTCCCAGTTACTTTCATAGTTCATAATGATTGTACTATCCGCGTTAGCTTTTAAGTATTTATATATTGGCGTAGTATTATGTTTTTTCTGAGCAGAAATCATTGAACTCTGAAGCGTCAACATTAGAACAAATATTATTTGGTATTTCATCGGATTAGAAATTACTATTTACACTTTAGGCTTTGGGTTAACGGACTAGTACCTTCTTGTCCACGCTCAGCAGCGAGGGTATATGGCGTTCCGGAAGGTGCATGTTTTGCCGCCTGGGTGCCGGTTAACCCAATCCATCCGATCTTCTTAAAATAATCAGGATCAGCAGGATAACCTATCCCTTCAGCATCAGCATATTTTTTCACCATTTCTCCAATTGAAGTCGCGAAACTATTCGCCATCTGTTCATGTTGAATAGTTCCAAGCTGATCATTTAAGGGCATTCCGCTTTTGTCAAATAAAAGGTTATAACTAGCTACAAAATTAGCATCGTACCCAGTTTTTCCCTCGTTCATTAAACGGAGGTTCCAGTCGAAATAAGCATGTACATATTCGTGCATCATTGTAGCTGCAACAGCCAAATCCGTCATCTTATTTAGATGATCTGAATTAAACTTTATTTGAGTAAGAAGTCCCTGATTAGGGTCCGGATTTATTATCCAAACAGTTTCAGCCAAATGACTACTTGTTAGTTTACCCTCGGTAATTATTCCATTAAAATTAGAGCCCGTACTCAAATTCAATTTATTCAATACATTAGCAATTAAGCCTGCGCTTATACTGCTATTTTTCATACCCAATGCTTCTAATGCTGCTTTTATATCTTTTAAACATTGCCGGGCATTAGGATCTACATCAACTTTCTTTGAACTTGTAGTACCACCTCCTCCATACCCCCCATGCGTACCGGCATATCCTTCATTATCGCCATAATCCCCATCACAACTTCCTGGTAAATGAGCAAAACCAGATATATAAGGCGAGCACACCTCATATCCCTCTGCCCCCACACAAGATTGCCCCCATATTGGTATCTCTACTCCATCAGCACAGGGTGATTTTACTGCAACTAATTTATCTTTTAAGCTTAGGTTTAATTCTTTTGCATCCGCGCGTTGCAGCTTTATATTTAATAAAGATTGATTTAATAAATTTAGTTTGCCTGTACTTTTTGCAATTTGCCCGTTGGCGTAAAGCGAACCATTGCTAAAACTACCATCAGTATTAAAATAATACACTTTACCGTTTAAGTTGCCTACATTTTTATAATGTAAGCTTTCTGGTTTGTTCAGTTGTGCATTATTTACAATAGCCATATAACAACCGGCAACGATTGTATTTTTATCTGTGTTTTTAATTAAAACCAATCTGATGTTACTTTTTGATAAACCCAATCTGGGCTCATTGGCATCATTGGGACTATCTCCAATAAAAATTCTATTTGGATTATTTAAGCCTACCTCAATAATGGTCTGGTTATCCTGAGTAGTAGTATAAATATCATCCCAGTTGGGGGCCATTGTGGTAAAAGGATTGGTATCTACCCTTTTTAAATTGAACTGTACCCATGCTTTCGCACTTTTTAAATCAGTATCGTTTAAGCTTACCTGATTAACACCATCCTTTTTACATCCCTGTATCAAGAGAAATGAAATGCATAATAATGAGAGTGAAATCTTAAATAGATTTCCGTTAAATAGATTCTTTTCCACTGTTATTGATATTAATAATTACCATAAAAAGAATATTTTATAGTAAAATAATTTAAAGCCAATATACCAATAAATCTAAAACTACAAACAAATAATACAAAAGGTATCTAAAAAATAAAGGCATAAAAAAAAAACCGAATTGATCGGGCCTTTCAAATATTTTAAATAATTTTCTTACTCTTTTTCTACTTGCATGCAGTTAAGCTCAAGTGGTGTTTTAAGACCAAAGATTTTAACCATTACTTTCAATTTTTTCTCCTCTTCGTTTACCTCCTCGATAATACCTGAGAAACCATTGAAAGGTCAGTCCATTACTTTGATACCTTTCAGGGTTAATTGATATGCCTGATAAAGCCAAAAACAATTGGTTGGTGCAAAACAATAGGCTTAGACGAGTTTATTATTGGATATAGTTTTTCAACTTGTCTGAGCAAACCAAAACCATAGTCCAACATTCCATCCTCACTGTTATAGTGGTACAAGGTTAAAACAACTATTCTATTTGCATATTCCTTAAAAGGGATGGTTATGGATTTGAACAACTTTACTTTTCGGTCGTCTAACATAAAAATGTCACGAACCACAGAATCGATTTTATCAGAAAAGTAAAGCGTATCTATTAAGCCCTTATCATTAAATGAAATACCCATGCTATAAATATAGGCTTGATTTTTTTGGGCATCAAAAAGTCTATCGGATGTGCTTTTAAACAAATAATGTTCTATTACCTTCTCGAATGATGGCTTTTTCTCTTGAGCCTGGCAGATGGAAAAGCTAAGACTTAAAAGTATGAGTATATTTCTTCGCATATTGATTTTGATTAAGGTGTGCAATACGTTCCTAATTTATTTGATACAGTCTTAGATTTGCGACGATTGTTAATATCTACAATTTGAGTACGTTGATTGGCAGTTAGGTTAGAAGTATAAAGCGTCATGTTTGTAAGCCTCCCCAATTGTTGTAAACGGATTGGTATCTACCCTTTTTAAATTCAACTGTACCCAGATTTTCGCACTTTTAAATTGGTATCGTTTAAGCTTACCTGATTAACATCATCCTTTTTACCCCCCTGTATCAAGAGAAATGAAATGCATAATAATGAGAGTGAAATCTTAAATAGATTTTCGTTAAATAGATTCTTTTCCATTGTTATTTACATTAATAGTTACCATAAAAAGAATATTTTATAGTAAAATAATTTAAGCCAATATACCACAAATCCAAAGCTACAAACAAATAATACAAAAATGTCTCTAAAAAATAAAGGCATAAAAAAACCCCGAATTGATCGGGGCTTTCAAATATTTTAAATAATTTTTTACTCTTTTTCTACCTGCATGTAGTTAAGCTCAAGCGGTGTTTTACGCCCAAAGATTTTAACCATAACTTTTAGTTTCTTCTTCTCTTCGTTTACCTCTTCGATAATACCTGAGAAACCGTTGAAAGGTCCGTCCATCACTTTGATGCCTTCGCCAACATAATAAGGCACATTCATGGTTTCGCCTTGTTCGCTCATTTCATCAACCACACCTAAAATACGGTTCACTTCTGCCTGGCGCATTGGAATAGGGTTACCGGCTTTATCACCTAAGAAACCAATAACACTGTTAATTCCTTTAATAATATGCTCTAGCTCACCATCAAGCGTAGCTTCGATTAAAACATAACCTGGATAAAAGTTACGCTCTTTAGCAATTTTTTTACCATCTTTCATTTGGTAATATTTTTCCATTGGTATTAAAACCTGAGGAACCAAATGAGAGAAACCTAAACGGCTGATCTCAGCATCAATGTACTGTTTTACTTTCTTTTCTTTACCGCTAACAGCCCTTACAACGTACCACTTTAGATCGCTCATTAGTAAATATTAATTAGAAAGTGATTTATAAAAAGTATCTAACACAAATGTCGATCCCTTATCCATTGCAAAAATAACCAATGCAATAATTAAAGAAGCCACTAATACAAGAATTGCCGAACTTTGCAGTTCGCCCCAGGTAGGCCATGTAACCTTCTGGGTCATTTCATCGTACGATTCTTTTATAAACTCAACTACTTTAGCCATATTTAATTTATTGAATGACTGAATGAGTAAATGAGTGAATGATAATATCCGAAAGTAAACTTTCAAATTCAATCCTTCACTCATTCAATTACTCAACCACTGTTTTGAGCACGGGAACAAGGATTCGAACCCTGATCAAAGGTTTTGGAGACCTCTATTCTACCGTTGAACTATTCCCGTATTTAGAAAGCAAAGTGTTTAAGTGTACCCAAACACTTCGCTTTTCTTATTTTTACTTAATCCCGGTAAACCGGGATTTAAGATTTATTTTAAAATTTCAGTTACCTGACCAGCACCTACTGTTCTACCACCTTCACGGATAGCGAAACGTAGACCTTTTTCCATTGCAATAGCGTTGATCAACTTTACAGTGATTGTAACGTTATCACCTGGCATTACCATCTCAGTACCTTCAGCTAGTGAAATTTCACCAGTAACGTCTGTAGTACGGAAATAGAATTGAGGACGGTATTTGTTGAAGAATGGAGTGTGACGACCACCTTCAGCTTTTGATAATACATAGATCTCAGCTTTGAAATCAGTGTGAGGAGTTACTGAACCTGGTTTACAGATTACCATACCACGACGGATATCAGTTTTCTCAATACCACGTAACAATAAACCTACGTTATCACCAGCTTCACCGTAATCTAAGATTTTACGGAACATCTCAACACCAGTTACTGTAGATTTTAAGTTCTCAGCACCCATACCTAAGATCTCAACCGGATCTCCAGAGTTGATTACACCACGCTCAATACGACCAGTTGCTACAGTACCACGACCAGTGATCGAGAATACATCTTCAACAGGCATTAAGAATGGAAGATCAGTTAAACGTGGAGGAATTGGAATGTAGCTATCAACAGCATCCATTAATTCCATAATTTTACCAACCCATTTAGGATCGCCGTTTAATCCACCTAATGCAGAACCTTGGATTACAGGAATATCATCACCTGGGAATTCATAGAATGATAATAATTCACGAACTTCCATTTCTACTAATTCTAATAATTCAGGATCATCAACCATATCCACTTTATTCATGAATACAACTAATGAAGGCACACCAACCTGACGAGCTAATAAGATGTGCTCACGAGTTTGTGGCATTGGACCATCAGTAGCAGCAACAACGATAATTGCACCGTCCATCTGAGCAGCACCAGTAACCATGTTTTTCACGTAATCCGCGTGACCTGGACAGTCAACGTGTGCATAGTGACGGTTAGCTGTTGAATACTCAACGTGAGCTGTATTGATTGTAATACCTCTTTCTTTTTCCTCTGGAGCAGAGTCAATTGAATCGAATGAACGTGCCTCAGTTAAACCAGCATCAGCCAAAACTTTTGTAATAGCTGCTGTTAAAGTTGTTTTACCGTGATCGACGTGACCGATTGTACCGATGTTTAAGTGCGGTTTACTGCGGTCAAATTTTTCTTTTGCCATTTTATTTATAACTAATTAGTAGGTTAACTTTTTATTATTTTTTATTTATTGTTATTTCAACACAAAAAACCTTGTCTACTCTGCTTATTAAACAGATTTAACAAAGCTTTATTATACCTGAGCCAACTATGGGAATTGAACCCACGACCTCTTCCTTACCAAGGAAGTGCTCTACCGCTGAGCTAAGTCGGCTTTTTAGTTTCCAGTTCCAGCTTTTAGTTTTAACTATATTAAAACTGTTACCAACAACTGCCCACTTTCTAATTTTTATTGGAGCGGAAGACGAGGTTCGAACTCGCGACCTATAGCTTGGAAGGCTATCGCTCTACCAACTGAGCTACTTCCGCTTTTAAAAACCAGTGATTGATTGAATGAAAGAATGAGAGAATTACTCTATCATTAAAACATTTGGCCATTCATTTAAAGTGTGGGGAGAGAAGGATTCGAACCTTCGAAATCTTGCGATAACAGAGTTACAGTCTGTCCCATTTGGCCGCTCTGGAATCTCCCCATTTTTTACTTTAAAATGCTAACACTTTAAAATAAAAAGAGCCTCCTATCGGAATCGAACCAATGACCTACTGATTACAAGTCAGTTGCTCTACCAGCTGAGCTAAGGAGGCTTTAAATTTTCTGCAATGATACGAAAAATCTTCATTTTTCATACTATTAACGTGTTTTTTAAAACTTTTATCTTTTTAAAGAACAACCCTTTTCTTCCTGATCTAACACCGTTTCCGAAAGGGAATGCAAATATACACACTTATATTTCAGTTCAAAATAAATTTGAAAAAAATAATGAAGTTATTTTTAGTTAGTGCTCATCATACACCTGAAGGAGCTTAATAATCAATCTCTTAAAATCGAATATTTTTTTTATGTTTATTGTCCTAATAAACATGATTACCACCTCTAATCACAATAATGAACAGAAAATAACAAATGCATGAATCTCAATAAAAGTTAAAATTTATATCTCGAAGTCTATTTTTTCACGGTGAATTGCTTAGAAAATTAAAATTGGTTTATAGAAATTGTACGAATAGCTTCCGATTTCTTTAAATTATTTGAAGAAACTAATATAAAAAAAGTCGTCATCTCGACTGAAGCGCAGCGAAACGGAGAGATCTAAATAAAAAGTATTCTAAAGATAGATCTCCCGGCTACGTTACACTCCGCCCGAGATGACGCCGCCGAAGGGAATTATCTTTCAATTTTCATCGATTGACGGTAACCTGGGAAGTTATCACCAAAACAAAAAGGCGGTACATTTAACTGTACCGCCCCTTTGCATTATATTTTTGTGCTTTACTAATAATCAACGGCTTCGCTCTCACTTAAAATTGCTTTATGCTCACTTAATTTTGCACGTGTTTTATCTTTATGTTTTGTAATCTGCTTTCTTAACGATTCGATTGCCAGATCTGTGGCTTCTTCAAATGATTTACATTGTTCTTTAGCGAAGAGGGTACCTCCTGGTACAATCAGTTTTATCTCACTAATTTTATTAGCCTCGTCCTCTACGTTCTCTAACTTTAAATACACTTCTCCGCTAATGATCTGGTCAAAAAACTGATCAAGCTTGTTTGCTTTCTTCTGTATAAAATCTAACAACTTACTGTCTGCACTGAAGTGGATTGATTGAACTCCGATTTTCATTTTTCCTCCTTTTTTTACGCCTTTGGATGGGCTTGTTTATAAATTGTTTTTAATCTTTCGATCGAATTGTGGGTGTAAACCTGGGTTGCTGCTAAACTGGCATGGCCCAAAAGTTCTTTAATCGCATTTAAATCTGCTCCTGCATTTAACAGGCTGGTGGCATAACTATGCCGCAACACGTGGGGACTTTTCTTTTCATTGGTTGATACATGGTTTAGGTATGAGGTAACAATACGGTATATTAATTTCGGATATGCCGCTGCACCTGTATTGGTAACGATTAATATAAGCAAATTGTTATTAAAGTTTTGCAACTTTTTTAGGTCAATGTAGGTATTTACCTGATTGATAAGCTGTTTATTCACAGGAATAATTCTTTCCTTACTCCTTTTACCCAGCACCCTTATCGTTCCTGAATAAATATCAATATCAGTCTCTTTTAATTGCAACAGTTCAGCTAAACGGATACCCGTTCCAAAAAGCAGTTCAATAACCAAATGATCGCGAACAGAAGGAAAACTTTCATCGAAATATTGCTGCGAATCCAGTAAATGATCCATTTTCTGTGCATCTATAAATACAGGCAGCCTTTTAGGTATTTTTGGCGCTTTGATTAAAACAGCAGGATTTTGATCAATCGCTCCGGTTCTATGTAAAAATTTATAAAAGCTTCGTATAGCAGATATTTTTCTGTTAATGGTATTTTCCGAATTTTCCGTTTCCATTAGCTCAACCAGGTAATTGCGCAGGTGAGCATGTTTAACTTCAGGGAAATCCAGTTCTAATGCCTTAGTAAATACTTCAAACTGATCTAAATCTACCTGATAAGAGGTAATGGTATGTGGAGAATAGCGCTTCTCGTGAGTTAAATAGGTGATAAAACTTTTTAGCAACATTCAATATCTTTTTGCGGGGCATTGATATGAAGTTACAAATAGTTTTGATATAAAGAAATCATTAACTAATCGTTTATTGAAATGTTTTGATTTCCTTTTAAAAAAGAAAAGTCCTCCCAATTTAACATCAGAAGGACTTTACTGTATTTATATCTTAAACAACTATGCAGTTGTATCCTGATTCATATTCTGAATGTAAACAGCATGTTTAATTTCAGTACGGCGGGCAACGGATTTTTTCTCGTATGCCTGGCGACTACGTAGTTCTCTCAATACACCAGTTTTTTCAAACTTTTTCTTGAAACGTTTAAGGGCTTTATCTAATGATTCGCCGTCTTTAATGTTGATAATGATCATAACGCTGAAATACCTCCTCTCGTGGTTTTTAAATTTTCCCGTGTTATCGGGGCTGCAAATGTAAGCAAAATATTGAAAACGAGAAAGATTTATAAAAAGAAATTTTATTTAAATCATTAGTTGAACTTATGTGTTGTTTAGCTACATTTATATATATAATCATATATGACAACAGGCAAAAAAGTAGGTTCAATTATCGCAGTTATAGTTGTTATCACATTAATCGCAATTTGTTACTACCGTTATTTCTTTGTTTTTGGTGAAGGTGTTAAAGCTGGGGAGTTAAACTATGTAGTAAAAAAAGGCTATATATTTAAAACATACGAGGGCAAATTAATTCAAAGCGGAATAAAATCCCGGCAAACAGGAACGCTGCAGAACAACGAATTCGAATTTTCTATCGCTAACCAGGAAATTGCTGAAAAAATGATGGCCAACAGTGGTAAGTTTTTCGAATTACACTACAAAGAATATAAACATTCCCTACCATGGCGGGGATTTAGCGTTTATGTGGTCGACAGCATTTTAACTTCGAAAGATATACCGCAATAAGCTCAGAGCGAAAAGTCCATAGATTAAAGCTCTGAGAAGATAGTTTAGGCACCAAACCTATTTGCTTTGGTCTTTAGTCTTTAAGCTTTTAACCTTTTTTAGGTACCTTCGCTCCTGCTTTTTTGGCTTCGGATAATCCGATAGCAATTGCCTGCTTTTTGGAAGTCACTTTTTTACCTGATCCGCTCTTAAGCTTACCTGCTTTCATTTCGTGCATGGTTTTTTCTACTTTCTCACCAGCTTTTTCTGAATACTTTGCCATATTTTTAGTTCATTAGTTAGTATCTCTAATCGATTAATTGTTTAAATCCGTTAATTGACGCCAACGCCAAACTCCCCACTCCAAACCCAACTAGTATTTAGTATTTAGTATTTAGTATTTAGTATTTAGTAAAAACACTGGCAATTGAAAGTTGGTTTTCAAAATTTTAAAACAAAAAAAATCCGGAAGTGGTTAAATCATCCGGATTACTCATAATATATTTGGTTTGTTGTATATAAGGTTGAAGGCGTAAGGCTTAGGGTATAAGGTTCAACAAATATAGCCCTAAACCTTCTACCTTAAAACCTTCTACCTTGATAATATTTCTCTGGCAATAACTATCTTTTGTATTTCAGAAGTGCCCTCGCCTATTGTACACAACTTACTATCGCGATAAAATTTCTCAACCGGAAAGTCTTTGGTATAACCATAACCCCCAAATATTTGAACTGCTTCGGTTGCTACTCTTACCGAGACCTCTGAGGCAAAATATTTCGCCATGGCCGATTCTTTTGTCATAGGCAAATGCCTGTTCTTTAAATCTGCTGCCTGGCGGATCAACAATTCGGCTGCTTCAATCTCTGTAGCCATATCAGCCAGTTTAAAACTAATGGCCTGAAAGCTGGAGATGGGCTGACCAAACTGCTGCCGCTGTTTTGAATAAGCTACCGCTGCATCAAAAGCACCTTTCGCAATACCTAAAGCCAGTGCCGCAATAGAAATCCTTCCGCCATCTAACACTTTCATCGCCTGTTTAAAACCTTCGCCAACATTACCCAATAAATTAGCTTTCGGTACGCGGCAATTATCAAAAATCATTTCTGTGGTTTCTGATGCCCGCATACCAAGTTTATTTTCTTTTTTCCCAGCAGTAAAACCAGGTGTACCGCGTTCTACTACAATGGCCGAAATCCCTTTCGAGCTCCCCTGCTCCCCTGTTCTTACCATCACAACCGCAATATCTCCGCTTTTGCCATGGGTAATCCAGTTTTTTGCGCCGTTTATAATGTAATCTTCACCATCTTCAACGGCAGTAGTCATCATCCTTAAGGCATCCGAACCTGTGTTTGCTTCGGTTAAACCCCAGGCACCAATCCATTCGGCAGTAGCCAGCTTCGGCAACCATTTTTGCTTCTGCTCTTCGGTTGCAAAGGCCAAAATATGACCAGTACATAAAGAGTTGTGTGCGGCTAATGATAAGCCGATTGAACCGCAAACCCGGGCTACTTCCACAATCACATCAACATATTCCTGGTAGCCCAATCCAGAGCCTCCATACTCTTCGGGAACCAAAACGCCCATTAAGCCTGATTCTCCAAGTTGTTTAAACAATTCGACCGGAAAATGCTGTGCCTCATCCCATTCCATTATATTTGGACGAATATTTTTCTCTGCAAAATCGCGGACCATAGCCTTTACACTTTGCTGAGTTTCTGTTTCTGAAAAATCGAAGCTTACGCTCATTAAATTTTATATTTTAAGTTAGTTCGGGGGCAATTATAATCAATTATTTCATAGTTAGTTACCATTAAATATTCGTGCAATTACAGAATGAAATGGTATTCGGTTCAATTAGTTTATCGGTTAATTTTAAACCTTGAAATTAACGAAGAAAGTTTTTTTTATTTTTCTTACAACTATAGCCGAATAAGTTAGTTATATGGAGTTTTTGACGAATATAGATGAAATTGAAGGAATGATAACAGATGTATACATTCTCTTTTTCGCAACACATTTGTTGAAAATGGATTCGTTTTAAACCTTGCAAGCAATTAACTCCTATAACTAACCTGGAAAAGGAAATGTATATTTTTTAACCGGGTTATCTTTTTTTGGAAATCAGGTACAGAAGTATTTGGCACTATTCAGCCCTGCTCTCCACTTTACTTCGTTGCATTCCGTGTTCGTTCCGATCAGGTTTAGGTGGCACGGGCCGACACTATGATTTCGGGTTTAAATGTACTGTTCTTCCATAATTAAACCTGATTGGAACGAACATAAATCCCGGTTTAAGCACTTGTTTTTACTTTTATTGTGTTTACTTGTTTCACAGGTTTTTAATCGGGTGAGTAATTGTAAAGCAGGGCTTTCGAAACCGATTAGCACAATCATTGCTTTCCAAATCGCATTTAAAATTTAAGCTTTTAAGAGCATGTTTAAAATAAAATTTATTTCATATGTCAGTCTGAGCGTAGTCGAAGACCATTTCAACGCATTAATAAAGCAATCGACTACGCGCGGCTAAATGGAGAAATCTTTGAACTACGTTAAAAGATTTTGCTTTGCAGAGCCTTCGGGTTCTCCACTGCGGTCGAAATGACGCTCCTTGTATATCTGTTATCAGCTCTCCGATGTATTTGAAAAATTCTAACCTCTACCATTGACAGACTCCAAAAAAGGTCGTCATTGCGAGTAACCATCAGGTCTGTGGCCTGAAAAATAGGAATGAAGTCCTATATACGCTTTCTAACGTATTAGGTTTAAGATTTTGCATCCTGCAAAACTCATTGAGCTAAGATGTCTAAGGTGGTCGTAAAAATTAAAGACTACGCAGTTTAATTAACCACCTTAGACACCGAAGAACATCTAATTCATTAAATAATCCTTTAGGCTTTCAAACCATATAAGAACATGTAAGCTTATATGGTCCTTAGATGTCTTATATGGTCAAAAAAACAACACTAAATATCAGTTGTTTAAATAAAGGTCATTATAAGGATGAACGACAAAGCAATCTATCATGCTTGTGTCCTTGCTATAAAGATTGCTTCCCCGAAAATCGAGGCAGGCTGTCGGCTGAAAAAGCCTTCCCGAAATGACGATCCTTTGGGAAGATTTATTTCCATTAAATTTTACTGGCATTTATATTGAATTTATACACTAAATTATCCCTCAGCGTGACAGCAAAAGGCCATTTATTTTTGTTATAAAAATTTAAACAGGCGCTAAGTTTCTAAAAAGAAATATAAGGGGTAATTTTATCTATAACCTGCTGGTTTAAAATGATGATCTTTTTTAAATCGGATGGGTTAGCATAATTACCATGCTGCTTACGGTATTGAATAATGGCATTGATCTGTTTGAAAGAAAGGTATGGATTGCGCTTTAAATCGTTAAAAGTTGCTGTATTTATATTTATTGTTTTTAATGGAGTATTGCTGATTTCAATCTGATCTTTAATTTCGGCATACTTACCGGAATCTAAACCATAAACTTCAAGAAGTTGTTCTTTTTTGTAAAAGCCGCCTAAACGTTCACGGTATTTAATAATTCTAAGGGCAAAAGTTCCGCCAATACCTTTAATACCATCCAATTGTGTCGAGTCTGCTTTGTTGATATCAACAATCACAACAGCTTTTTTAGCATATTCCTTTTTTTCAAAAGGTACATAATTCCTTGAGGCATTGATAGGCTGATCAGGTATGTTAACATAAGGCAATATCTTTTTATACATTTCTGGCGAAATGGTATACATTTTCTGAAGATCTTCGGCTTTGTAAAACTTACCGCCCTTAGTGGTATAATTTATAATTGATTGCGCTTGTTTTGCCGACAGACCTAAAGTTTGCCAACCTTCTGCATCTAAACTGTTAGGATTGAACTTAAAAAGTTTAACTGTTTTCCGAGGGCTAGAATCTTCAATCCGATCGCGAATAGTATTGGCATATGCCTGATCTGTTATGGTTATCTTCTGAATTTGTGCTAAAAGATTTGGATCATCGTTCGAAATTGGCTGGTAGTAGCCATATATAATTGGAATAACCCTGATTACAACAATAATAGAGACGAGAAACAACAATCCGTTGAATTCACTTTTGCTGACACCAAAATTTTTGTTGAACCAAATTCTCATTGATGCGATATGACATGTGGATTATAAATATAAATCTTATTTTTGGGATTGCAAAACAGAATAGGTTTTGCCTATCAACAATCTAAGAATTTATATGAAGATCATAACTACATCTGAGTTTGCGAAAGCAACAAAGATAGATAAGCTAGGTGTACCAGGTTTGGCAGGTTTGATGATGGAGATCATGAAACTGAACGACATTAACGACGTATTTGCTCAAAATCAACATTTTAAAGGCTTAGAATTTGTAGACAAGATATTAGAAACCATTGGCGTTTCTATAGAATTTGATGATGATGATTTAAATTGTATTCCTAAAACAGGCCCTTTTATCGCAATCGCAAATCACCCTTATGGTGGTGTAGAAGGTTTGGCTTTAGTTAAACTATTGTGTACGGTTAGGCCCGATGCAAAGGTAATGGTAAATTTCATTTTGAAAAAAATACCAAACCTTGATGAATTTTTTGTTGCTGTAAATCCTTTCGAAAATGTGCAGCATTCGTCAAGTATCAGTGGATTAAAAACTACTTTTGATTTACTTAGAAATGGAACGCCAATTGGTATTTTCCCTGCAGGAGAAGTTTCTACCTTTAAATTAGATGCTCAGCAGGTAACGGACAGGATGTGGCATCCTGTTGTTGGAAAACTGATTGCCAAAGCAAAAGTACCTGTTGTACCTATTTATTTTCATGGCAATAACGGTGTTTTCTTTAACATTTTGAGCTTCATACATCCTACCCTGCGTACAGCAAAACTACCTTCGGAGTTTTTAAATAAACATGGACGTACCATTAAGGTACGAATTGGTAAACCAATAGCCGTATCTGAAATTTCGCACATGAACAGCAGCAATAAACTGATGGACTTTTTAAGAGCCCGTACGTATGCGCTTGGTATTGGTTTAGACACAGAGAAAAAACTCTTTAACCCGTTAAACTTATTTAAAATTAAAAAGAAACCTGCTGAGGTAATTGAAGAAACTTCGAGGCTCTTAATTAAAAATGAGGTAGCGCTTCTGGAAGATTTCAGGGTTTGGACGGAGAAAAATTACGAGGTATATATTGTTCCGACTTTAAAAATCCCGAATATTTTAAGGGAAATTGGCCGTTTACGAGAAATTACTTTCCGTGAAGTAGGTGAAGGTACCAACAAAAAAATCGATCTCGACAACTACGATATCTACTATAACCACTTATTTATATGGGATAAAGATTTGGAAAATATTGTAGGTGCTTACCGGATAGGTAAAGGTGATGAAATTTTAGAAAGCATGGGGCGCCGTGGTTTCTACCTTTCTGAACTTTTTAAAATGAAAGATCAGTTTTACCCCATGTTGAAGCAGGGTATCGAGTTGGGCAGATCGTGGATCAGGAAAGAATACCAGGGTAAGCCGCTACCACTGTTCCTGCTTTGGAAAGGAATTCTAAAATACCTGATCGATAACCCACAGTACCGTTATATGTTCGGTCCGGTAAGTATCAGCAACAATTTCTCAAAATTCAGTAAGGCCCTAATTGTAGATTATATTACCAAAAACCATTTCGATTATGAGATGGCTAAATATGTTAAACCCCGGAACAAATTCAAAGCCGATTTATTGCCTATTTCTACCGATACCCTGGTTGATAGCAGCGAGTCTTTTAAAGATTTAGACAGTATTATCGGAGACATTGAAAACTCGCATATCAAGATCCCGGTATTGCTAAGACAATATATGAACCTGAATGCAAAAATTATATCATTTAATATCGATCCTAAATTTTCTGATTGTTTAGATGGCTTCTTAGTGGTAGATACACATAATATTCCACCTGAAATGCTCGAAAAACTCGGCAAAAATCTATAAATTAATTCAATAAAAAAACCCAGACATCCATCTGGGTTTTTTATTATCAACTAACCTAAACTTTATAAATACTAACCAAATATTTATGCCACAAAAGTAGGTTTACCTTGTTAAATTGGTGTTAATGAAATATTATTTATAAAATTTCATTCCTTACAATTTCTTAATCGATTAATACGCAGTTGTTCATATTATTCCATTATCTTTAGGTACGCTGTATGAGCTATGATAAACATTCTTCTTTGTGAGAACCGAATGTTTCCCACCCTTATATTTAGCTCAAATAAAAAATCATTTATCAAATTGCTTCCCTAATGGAATCAATTTTGAACTTTCATTATGACAGTCATTTCTAAAGAGAATTTTTCAAAGGCAACAGGCATTTGTAATATTCCAATTCCTGGTCTTGCTTCCTTCTTAATGAAGTTCTTAAAGATTAACGACTTCAACGGAATTATTAGAGATGCCAATACCTTAGAAGGAGAAAAATTTGCCAATCATATCCTGGAGGTTCTGGGGGTTACTATTCAGATCAGTGATGAGGATTTAGCCCATATTCCAAAAGAAGGCGCATTCATTGCGATTGCAAACCATCCCTACGGCGCCATAGAATCATTGGCATTATTAAGCATACTTGCCAATCACCGACCTGATACGATGTTCATGGGGAATTTTCTGTTAAAGAAAATCCCAAATCTGGAGAAATGTATTATCGCGGTAAATCCGTTCGAAAAAGTTCAGGATTCATTAAGTATTAGCGGATTAAAAACAACTTTAAAAGTTTTAAAAGCTGGTAGTCCGGTTGCTATTTTTCCGGCAGGGGAAGTTTCTTCTTATAAATTCAGAAAAAATCAGATTACAGACCGTGAATGGCATCCCGTGGTTGGAAAAATCATCTCCAAGGCCAATGTACCGATACTACCGGTGTATTTTCATGGCAATAACGGCATCTTTTTTAGCCTGCTGAAGTTTATACATCCTTCATTACAAACAGCAAAGCTGATTTCAGAGTTATTCAACAAAAATGGTCACCGGTTAAAAATCAGTATTGGCAAACCCATCCATTTGAAAGAAATAGACTGTAAAGATTGTAATACCTCACTTTTAAACCATTTAAGAAAGGGACTTTATGCCCTAAAAAAGTAACCTGGTCCGAATTCATAAAAACCCAATGTTAATTTCCCGTTAAACGCTATCTCATTATTCACATAAAGAAATTGTTGCTTTTGTGTTAATAATAAGTAAATTTAATGTAACCAAATATAAAGCGGTTTGAAAAGAGGGATTTACAAATATGTTTTGAGTACCATTATGTTCTTTTGCCTGATGATGAATACCGTCATCTCGAAGGGACAGCACTATTCTTTCGATTTTTATGATGGAACTTTTAACTTTAGTGTAGATTCTTCAGTCGTTTTTCCTATACCTAAAACAGCTACTACATCAGCTGTTTCAAACTTTTACAGCCGCATCTCATCTGGTCAGTATGCGCCCCTTATTTCCTCTTTAGAAAAATACCAGAAAAAATATCATTTAAACGACTGGATTTATTATCAACTGATCCGTAAGACGGCCGAACAGATTAGTCCGAAAGCAGATAATTATTTTGGCTATACTTTATACAAATGGTTTTTACTGAGTAAATGCGGTTATGACGCACGGTTAGCTGTAGGCAATGATCAGGTTATATTTTATGTAAGAAACGAAGAGGATATCAGCGATATTCCGTTCTTTATGGTTGACAATAAAAAGTTTATGTGCCTTAATTATCATGATTATGGTAAACTGTTTAAACAGGCCGATGCTTACAAGCCCGTTAAAATTTCAATTCCGGAGGCTAAAAATCCTTTCTCTTATAAGGTGACCAGAATGCCCGATTTTAAACCGGAAAGTTATCAGGAAAAGGATATCGAATTTAGTTACCGTCAAAAAATCCATCATTTTAAGTTAAAAGTTAATCAAGATGTACAAACCATTTTTAAAAATTATCCGGTAGTGGATTTTGAAAGTTATTTTAATATTCCTTTGAGCAGGGAAACATACAGCTCTCTTATTCCCACCTTGAAAGAAAACCTGAGACACATGGATCAGAAAAAAGGTGTTGATTACCTGATGAGATTTACCCGTTATGGTTTTTTATATGAAGATGACGATGAAAACTTTGGTAAGGAAAAACGTTTTTCGCCTGAACAAACATTATTAAGTGCCTACAGCGATTGCGATGACCGGGCTGCATTATTTTTCTATCTGGTAAAGGAAATATATAACCTGCCGATGATTGCCTTGTTATACCCTAAACATTTAACTATTGCCGTACAGTTTGAAAAACCAGTTGGCGAACCCGTTACTTATAAAGGTAGAAAATACTCGTATTGTGAACCTACACCTCAATCACAAAACTTAAAAATCGGGCAACTTTCTTCAAATTTTAAGAACAGTAAATATGAAGTGGTTTATGCCTACGAGCCTATAAAACGCTAAAGATTTAGCGCCTATTTAAATTTTATAGCTAAATATTACTTAGCCTTTTGCTGTCTCGCTGAGCGTAATGGATTGCTTTTGTCAATGTGTTGAAAATGGTCTTCGACTACGCTCAGACTGACATACGAGATAATTTTATTCAATTTTTAAACACGCGATAATCATTCAGTATCTTAATTAAAAGTTAATTTAATGTTAATTAAATGTTATCTTATCAACAACAGGTTGATTCATGAGCTATTTAAGGTAATTTAGACCTCTTATATTGAGTTAAATCTAAAACCTGGTCTATGTCTGCTGTTATTTATACTGTTATAAAAGAATTTTTCGTTGAGGTAAACGGTCACGCAGTAAAGGCTAGAATTATGTCGCCCATTAACGATGGCAAAGTTTTCGTTTTCAAAATCAGTTCATTTTACAAAAGCAAAACTGATGCTGATGCTTACGAACCGGCATCAACATTTAACTCTTATTCAAACGCTGAACGGCATTTACTCCAATACCTGGAAGGTTTTCAGAATACACTGGATCTGGGTGGCGAAATCGCGCCGGGAAATACTTTTTAGCTATTTTCTTTATCGTCTTTCTCCGGCGGAAGTTCTGATTGGATTACCTCCTCCTCAAACGCTTCCTCATCCTTTTCGTTTCTTTTAATCAGGTAAGCAATTAAAATAACCACTAACACTGCAACGCCGATTACTATGGAGTAATTCATATTCGTTCGATTAAATGTTAACCTCTGAGATTTAACAAGTTAGGAAAAATATTTTATATGTTAAGCAGCAAACTATCTGTTAACATAATGATAATACTAATTTAACTTTCCGATTCTCTATCTTTGGGAAAACCCATAAGTTTTAAATGAAAAAGAATAAATCTAAGTCGAAAAATCATTCGACAGGCAAAAAATTACGTAAAGAATTAGAGTCGAAATTAGCCCTTGTATTTAACGAACTTGTTATCCAATACGGCAAAGCCAAAAAAGCCGATAAAGTAATCGAAAAATTTGCAAAGCAATTGACTAAAAAAGTTACTTTCCATACTCAGGATGATTCTATAACGCCATATATCAAAGAAGAGCAGGTTACTCCTGCAACTCCGAAGGCTAAAACAGCTAAACCTATTGCAGAAAAGAAAGCAGTAAAAAAAGAGCTGATAGCGGAGTAAATTAAAATTTAGTTAACCGCATACGGTCATAAATTACCTTTTAGTGCATAATCAGTTTTAAATAAAAAAGCAGGATAATTTTCTAATGGAAATACCCTGCTTTTTATGTTCTATTTCCACTACTATCTAATTAAAAGTAACGGTTTGCCTTGCCCATTCTCCCTGACATTCTAAACCAACCAAACGACACTCTAGATAATAAGTTCCAGGAGTACCGTACGACCATTCCTGCTGTGGAAAATCACTAAAACTGCTTACCGGCAATACAACATTTAAACTTTGATCTAACATTCTCCATTCATAATAACCACCATTGTACGTGGCGCCTGCTGTACTAGTCACCGTTGCACCTGCCGAATTGGAAGATGGCCCGTTAATCACATTTTTAAAGGTACTTACAAATGGAGTAGTTACCGGCGAGTATAAATACTGAGCGGCAATTACATCGTATGATGAAAAATCAGTCCAGGTTCTTGAAGTACCAAGTCTGCCAGAGTTCATTACTGAATTTGGATCTGCCGACGCAGCGCCTGTTGAGGGCGTGCCAGGTATAGCATTAACGCCTACATACCTACCGTAAGCATCGTAGTTACCTTCTCCATTGTAATCTGTATGACGCAAGCCCAAACAATGGCCAATTTCGTGTATCAACATAAACACATCCTGGGCATGGCTTCTTGGTATACCATTGTCGGCACCTGTACTGGTAACATTATTGGTAACATGATTTACCCAAATATTAGCTCCGGGCTGTCCTGCATCGGTTGGGAAATCTGCTTGTCCAAATGCACCTGTCCCCAGATTTACTTTTCTAATGGTAATATTAGGGGTAAAAGGACTTGTGTAAGGTGGATAAAATTGATTATAAGAATGGATTAAATTGATGCGGCAGTTACCTATCGCATTCCAGGCAGTTATCGCTTCCCGAATTGCATAAAACCACCTGGTATCGAAATCTTCCTGGGTGATAATAACATTTGTGAGGTTTCCCTGAATTAACTGATTGGTATTACCCTGCGCTATTTTACCACTTGCATTTGTTGCTTTTTCAATATTTTTAACTGTGGATAGTGATTTCTTCGAGATCAAGATATCACCTTCCACCACGTAGTAATCGCCAGATTCTTTAATACCATCTGTTTGAAAGCCCATTTCTTTGATTTTTGCAAGTATAGCAGATTCAACTTCTGCTTTGCTTTCGGTCGTGACAACAGAGGGTTCAGATTTTTTACACGAATAGATGCTTAAGGTTAGCAGCAAAGCTGCCAAGCCCATTTTCCTGGAGAATGAGCTTAAAGTAGATGTTTTTTTCATAGTTAGGTTTTCCTATCCAAATTAACCATCTTACTGTTAAGCTATAATAAATAAATTATTAAGTTATTACTAATAAAAAATACAAATAGTTAAATATAAAAATACAAAAAGAAATGATAAAACATATATAAAATAAAAATAGAATATTAGCGTATTTTAATATGATATTACGGATTGTTGTGTCGGTCTTTTTTCAGTACGACAGACAAAATGTTGTTTACCTTTCTCTACCTATTCTTTACTCTTTGTTTACCTTTTCTCTACACCAGGTTAACCCCATGTTAACCCTTTGCTTACCTTTTCTCTACCTATTTATTACCTAAAAGGTAAAGGATGGGTAAACATAAGGTACAGGAGAAGTAATTTTGGGGATAACTTGGTATAACGAGTGGGTAATCAATTTAAACTAATTCTATTGTTGGCTTAACCGTCTTTATGATCGTGATAGGCTGAGAACCATTAGCAGGAGTAATCAATATTGTATAACGAATGCGTATACCATCAAGATTGGTAACATTATAGTAAGCTGTTCCGATACTATAATCCTGACGATGCTGAACCTTAAATAAAATATTCTTTGCTGTCCCAACATTCGAGCTACTACCATAAGCATAAAGTTCTTCTCCAATGATTTCTTTCCCATAACTTTCTGGCATTGGGTAATCTGGACCAGTCCTATCCACAAATGACCCTATTGTCGTTTTTTCAGAAGGACGACCATAATTTGCATATTTTTGTTTGTAAGGAACAAGTATGTCAATTCTGGTAACTTTAACTGTTGTTCCATCATTGGTAACCTCTGGATTGGTTATTGGCCTAAACTCATTAAGGAGGCCATGATGATAAGCTACGCTATAATCATCTATATACTTTATTTCCGTACCAGGAAATTCGTTAATTGGCACCTTTTGATTCGCTACAAACAAGATTGGAGCTACTGAAAAATCAAAAGCACCTAAAATTTTGTTATAACTAGGAATATATCCTACGGAATTAGCATTAGCTGATCCTGGCATGGCCAAAGTAGTGCTTAGAATACCGGTATTGTTTGTTATAGACCCCGTTAAATTAGTTTCGACTTTTAATTTTAAATCAACAACCTGAGGGCTGGTTGCTGCGCCTCCCAATATGGCACTAAAAAAACCTTTAACCGCACCACTTAAGCCTCCTTTAATGCCATCTTCTATAGACTTTGTTACATCTGTCCCAAAGACTTTTGATTTAGGCAGATTTAGTGCTTTTACCCCCTGAAAACCAGCCACATGAATTGCTGCATTCCCTAAATTCCCCAATAAACTTCCAAGATTAAAGCCACCAGATCCTGCAGTACCGACAGTCCCTGTTAAAGTTCCATTTGATGTTCCATTTAACATAACTTGCGACAAATTAGTTGAAGATACATTCCAAACAAAGTTGAGATTCTCATGATTGGCATTTGCAATATAGCGATCATAAGCTAACTCATACTGACAAGCATACCATGCACCTGTCGAGAGTATTTGATAATTTTGAATTTTTGTTACAGATTTTATTACATTTTCAGGATCAATAATCTCTTTAGAAAAATTCATTATTGAAGACGGATATCCGCCAGATATACCTAATCCATCACTAAAGTATGAAGATGAGTATGGGCTTCCAGGAGGTAAATACAGATAAAAACGTATTATTCCTCTATATTTATTGTAAAGTGCAAAAAAATTGGGAGATGTTAATTGCGTAGGGCTAAAAGTATTATAGATTAGATTCCAACCATCAGCCTTTTTATAATCAAAAGCAATTTCGTTAGGGAATAATTGATTGCTCCCAGATGCCCAAGGCACCAAGATAGGAGGTGAACCCGCCGGTGTAGGCATGTAATCAGCAGTTTCCCAATCAAAAACATGAGTTGGAATAGCTGCCATTTTATTTGGTATTTTTAAAGTAGCAGGCTCCATGAGGGGGCTAATTTCTTTCTTACAGCTTACTAGAGCTGCAGATAACATAATCGCAACTATTGCAATTTTGAGCGCTTTAATTTTTAAGTTTTCCATTAACTAAAAATATATGATGAAAATTAAACCAGTATTAACTATATATTAAGTTGAAAACTAAATTATACTATCATTGATAATTTAAAATACATTTATGCATATTAATTACGAAAAAAAAGGCCTGTGTCATCAATAATGACACAGGCCTTTTCAAAACAATTAACTATATTCTAGTAAACCTTAGTACCTGGATTAAAGTTTGTCCAGCCAGTTGTCCAATTGTCAGTTGCACTGAAAGCGCCTCTATAAGTCACAGCCGTGAAGAACGAAGAGCCATCTGGACTAACCCATGTCCCAGCTAAAGCAGCAGAACCAGCATTAGGCATCAAGTCTGGAGCTGTAGCAGTTAATGGAGCTTTTAAACCTGCATCCGTAACAGCAGTTAAAGTTACATTACCTTCTGTTTCTGCCATGGTTTTGATTGCAGCCGATGTAATTACACTTTGTGCACCGGCATCAAAAGATTGATATGGATTAGCTACTGCATGCACTAAATTATTTTTAAAAGTAGCAGCTCCAGAAACATAGTCTGCTGCAGTATAAGAAGATTCTAAAGAGAATCCAGCAGCTTTATACCCTAATAAAACAGAATTGTTCAAAATGAATCTAGTTCCTCTCCTAAAACGTGCAGCAAAGTTATTGGTAGATCCTGGGTTATCATTTCCATTTGTACCAACGAAGGTAAAATTAGATAAAATTGGCTTCGTAATAGGTCCTGAAGGACCAGCAGCTGGCACTGTTGGCTCGTTATCACATTCTATACCATTACTTTGATCGCCCGCATCAAAAAAACCAGATAATTTATAGCTTACAGCAAACTGAATTTTTCCAGAATAGCCAAAGTCGAAATCAAAATCATCATCAGAAGTACCGTAAGCAATTAAATATTTTCCGTTAACAGTTCCACCAAAGAATTCAAAAGCATCATCTTTTGCATAAGATACCTGAATGTGATCTAATGTTGTTCCATTACCTACTGCATAAAAGCTAAGTGCGTTTACCTCATTGTTAGAACTAAACGCAGTACCAGCATATTCTACACGTACATACTTTAGTGTACCCGAGTTGTCATTAGCTACAGTGCCTAAACCAAAAGTTCCTGTCACACCACCCTCAACATTAGATGTCGAAGTTCTATTGGTTGGTGCATTACCAATGATTGTAATACCTGACCAATCACCTGGATTTCTATCTCCAGCTGCTCTACCAGATGTAAAAACAATAGGCTTATCGACAGTACCTACCGCTTCAATTCTAGCTCCTTTATCAATTACAAGAGCACCTTTAGAAGATAAATCACCTTTGATAACCGTTCCAGCTTCAACAGTAAGAACCGCACCGCTTTGTACGTGAGTCTCACCTTTCAATATCCACACTCTATCTGCAGTAAGCGTTTTATTTGCAGTTACATTACTTGGGATTGTTTCTGGTGCAGCTGGCTCCTCTACAATCGGGTCGCCATCGTTTTTCTTACAAGCAGACATTGTTACAGCTAAAATCGATAACGATGCTAATAATACTTTAAAATTTTTCATGTTCAAATTTTGTTTAAGAAAATTAACCTGGGTACTTTTAATACAAAGCACAGATTAAGTTATTGTTAATTAATTATTTATTTTTAAAATCTAAGTTATAACTAAAGCCTAGTGTGAAATTTGTACCACTCTTATAACTGTAGTAGACAGCATCATCAGCTCTGTTGTATGTTTTGTTATTTGGCCCGAAGTTTAAATATGATATATTTGATTGATTGAGAATATCAGAAACATTCAATTTAATTTCACCTTTATTTTTTAATACTTTTTTAGAGATCTGAAAATCAAATACATCACGACCTTTTTCATAAATATTAGGAACGGATTCATTACCTACTTTTCCTATTCTATCTCCTATTCTATTATATAGTGTGCTTATTGATAAACCGGTTTTCGGTGAGTTGTACTGTAAACCTGCATTGATCAAAAATGGAGACAGCCCCTGTAGTTGTCTGGTTTGGAAACCCGGGATACTCGATTGTACTTCTGATTTTAAATAGGTAAAGTTTGCAAAAGCGATAAAATTTTCTAACCAACTGGCGTCTGACAAGAAATTCAGCTTCTTGCGAACATCTAACTCAAACCCATATGTATAAGCTTTATCTGCATTTTGATAACTAAATTTTAAATTATCAGCTGTGGAGGAACCATCTGTTACCTGCTCTATTGGATTCTGGAAGTTTTTATAAAAAACAGACAATGTTACTGCCTCACCAGGAGATGGATAGTATTCATATCGGATATCAGCGTTTGTATTCTGGCTTCTTACTAATTCAGGATTACCAGCAATTTGAACACCTTCTTCTTGGTTAACAAAAACAAATGGCGCTAATTCTCTAAGCTCAGGTCTGGTTACAGTTCTTGAACCAGAAAGTCTGAAATTAGACTTTTCATTTAAGCTATATGTCAAATTTAATGATGGAAGTACATCAAAAAAATCTTTCTTATAAGATCTTTTTTGTCCTGTACTATTCAGAGCATCAATGGTTTGCTTATAGCCTTCAACTCTTGCTCCTAAAATTAAGCGGACTTTTTCAGCGAGTGCTTGATCAAGCATTAAATAACCAGCGTTTAAATCTGTTTTCCCAGTATAACTATCTTGGTTATTTGTAATTTCATCCAGTACAAACCCATTTCGTGAAATGTTGCTTGTGGCGAAAATACTTTCTTTTGGAAGGATTAATTTACTAGCATCAAATTCACTTGAGCTAGCTGGTGTATATAGAAAAATTCTTGCATCAAAATCTCTATCTCTTACTTGTTTTAACCCGCCAAATTTGAACGTGCCTTTTTTGCTAAAAAGATTAACAGGTATGCTTAATGATGCACTACCACCGTAATTGTTTTCGTTTAAGTCAGAGAAAAATCTTTTAGTATTATCATCAATTAAACTAAAGGGTGAGTTAGAATTCTGAATACTACCATACATAATTGTACGTAAATCTGGCTGTTCTCTTTTAATTAAAGCATAGTTTAAATTCCAGTCTAGCTTAATGTTTTTCTCACCCAACTGATGTTCGCCCTCTAATTGAGAACTTAATAGTGATTTTTGATTTACCTCTGAAGAGGTATACCTGATATCTGTATTTTGATTTATAAACCCATTTCTGTTTATGTAACTATCTTCAAATGATTGATTAAATAAGTTTTTTAATGAAATTTTATTCTTTCTAATTTTATATGAAAAGTTAGCAAGTCCACCCAAAGCTACATTGTATCTATAATTTAAATCCTGATATTTATTTATAAAATTGATACCATCAAAAGCTTCACGTTCTGCAATTCTTTGGTTTTGCTCTCTCCTGTAGTTTAGTGAAATTATACTTCCAAAGGTACCTTCGTTTTTAAATTTGGCAACATTACCCCATGTAAACTGGTAGTTCTGCATAGGTAAAGCGGTATATTTTCTTTCAGCGTAAAGATTAGGAAACAATTTCGAATTGGCTATCCTAAGATTTGTTGACCCTCCGTTATACGCACCCCTGGTACTAGGAAAATTTGTCGGCAAACTTCTGGTTCCATCATCAAACCCTAAAAAGTCAGTACTGTTCCTTTCGTTCGAATAAAAATCTTTAAAAGTTGATTGGGTATTATATCCTGTTGAAACAGCAAAGTTGATGAATTTACTATCAGGTATGTCTTTTGTGACCACTTGCGTAACACCGCCAGCAAAGTCTCCTGGTAAATCAGGGGTTGCAGTTTTGTTTATCACAATTTTATCAATCATATTAGAAGGAATGATATCAAAAGAGAATGCTCGTTTATCAGGTTCTGTACTAGGCAACAAGGAATTATTGATTAGCGCAACATTATAACGATCAGATAAACCTCTAATAACTAGAAATTTTCCGTCTTGAATACTTGCTCCACTTACCCTTTTTAAAACTTCAGAAGTGTTCTTATCAGGCGATTTTCTAATCTGATCTGCCGTTATACCGCTTGAGATCCGAGTACTATTTTTTTGTGAAGCGTACAAAGAATTCACGGATTCTTGTTTAACTGAGGCCGTGATTGTTACATCACCTAAATTTGCTCCCCCCGCTTCTTCTAAAATTAAGTTTACAATAGTTGACTGATTACCTGAAACCTGAATGTCACTTACATTCTTAGATGTGTAACCTACATAAGATAAATTCAAGGTATATTTTCCGGCAGTTAATCCACCAATAGCGTACCTTCCTTCTATATCGGTAGAAACACCTTTGGTGGTCCCAGCTATTTTAACCGTTACCCCAATTAAGGTTTCTCCCGTTTTTTTATCGGTAACTGTTCCGGAAATTTTTCCAGTTTGTGCATACGAAAGTATGCTCATCGTCAAAGCGAACACAGTAAGTGCCGCTCTTTTAAAAGAGTTTAGTAATTCCAATTTGCCTTTATTTGATAAGGGCAAAATTATTACCACAGTGTTAACTTCAGGTTAGATGTTAATTAAGGTTTGTTTACCTTAAGGTTAATTCTGAGTTAACAACATTTCGATCCTAATATTTAATCCCCGTTTTCCTGCAAATGAAGTGCAATAACCAGATCGGTCCAATTAACAGGAACTTAACATCATCCAGAAATGATGGTTTCTTTCCTTCAATTTTATGACCAACAAACTGACCAACCCAGGCCGCAACAAATATTGCGGCATAAATAGCATAAGCTGCTCCACTTCCTAAGCCTACCGCCTGCTCAATTTTTACGATGATGTAACTCATTAAACCCACAACCCAGATCATCATGAAAAACAATACGGGTGATAAAGTAAAATAATAATACAAGCTAAAGGCCAAAAGGAACGAAGCCCAGTTAAAGAACCCATTATAACTGCCCAGAAAACCGAGATGCGGAAAAGGAATCTGCCAGATTAAACCCAATAAACTGAATACGATCAACGGCACACAAATCCAGTGTACCAGTTTGTTAGTCGGGTTTTGGTGACTTTCGGCGTACTTATCAAAAAGCACATCTACAGGTCTCTTTGGTTCAATTTGAATGGTTTGCTTGCTCATTATGTAAAAATAAAAAAAGCGATGGATATTCCATCGCTTACTATATTGTTTAATCTTAGAGACCTTATAGGTTTGGTCTCTTAATCATTATTTAGCAAATGCTACAGAACGGGTTTCCCTGATTACAGTAACCTTAATCTGCCCCGGATAAGTCATTTCGGTTTGGATACGTGTCGAAATATCAGCAGCTAAAAGTTCTGCCTGCGCATCGGTAATGCGTTCGCTTTCTACAATTACACGTAATTCTCTACCGGCTTGAATGGCGAAAGTTTTTTCCACACCTGGGTAAGATAAAGCGAGTTCTTCTAAATCTTTAAGGCGTTTAATATAACTTTCTACCACCTCACGACGTGCACCCGGGCGAGCGCCAGAGATCGCATCACAAGCCTGTACTATTGGAGAGATCATCGAAGTCATCTCAATTTCATCGTGGTGGGCACCAATAGCATTACAAATTTCAGGGTGTTCTTTATATTTTTCGGCCAGTTGCATACCTAAAATTGCATGTGGCAATTCCGGATTATCATCTGGCACTTTACCTATATCGTGTAATAGACCTGCACGTTTAGCCATTTTAGCATTTAAGCCTAATTCTGCAGCCATTGTTGCACAGAAATTAGCTACCTCACGAGAGTGATGTAACAAGTTTTGTCCGTAAGATGAACGGTAACGCATACGGCCAACCATACGGATCAGCTCAGGGTGTAAACCGTGAATACCTAAATCGATCACGGTACGTTCACCAATCTCTACAATTTCGTCTTCGATCTGTTTTTTGGTCTTCGCTACAATTTCTTCAATACGTGCCGGGTGGATACGACCATCTGTTACCAAACGGTGTAAAGCCAGGCGGGCTATTTCTCTTCTTACCGGGTCGAAACCTGATAAAATAATGGCTTCCGGTGTGTCATCCACAATAATCTCAATACCGGTTGCAGCTTCTAAAGCACGGATATTTCTACCTTCTCTACCAATAACGCGTCCTTTAATCTCGTCGCTTTCGATATGGAATATAGACACAGAATTTTCAATAGCAGCCTCTGTAGCGGTACGTTGAATGGTTTGGATAACCACTTTTTTAGCTTCTTTGCTCGCTGTTAATTTGGCTTCATCAACAATATCCTTCACCTGCATCATGGCCTGGGTACGGGCTTCTTGTTTCAGGTTTTCTACCAATTGTTCTTTCGCTTCTTCCGCAGAAAGACCAGCGATGGTTTCTAATTGTTTAAGGTGCTGATTTTTTAATACTTCTACTTCTTCTTGTTTCTTTACAGCAAGATCGGTTTGTTTTTCAAGATTAGCTTTTTGCTTATCCAGTTCCTGTTCTTTTTTATTGAAGTTTTCCATGCGCTGGTTCACCGATTGCTCTTTCTGCTTCATGGTGTTTTCGCGTTGGTTAATGTTATTGTTTTTGGCATTCACTTCTTGCTCATGCTCCGCTTTCATTTGCAAAAACTTTTCTTTTGCTTCTAAAAGTTTATTCTTTTTTAAGATTTCTGCATTGTTTTCTGCATCTTTTAAAATCTTTTTCACTTTATTTTGTGCGGCAACTTCCTGCTGTTTAAGCAAGTTACGCAGGAGGAATCTTCCTACCACTACTCCGATAGCTATACCCGCTATTACGGCAAATACGTATCCTAATATTTCAACTATTTCCATTTTGTTTTTTATGTAAAAAAAAACCGCAACTAATTTTTAAAGTCTCATACATTTTAAACCTCAACTAAGCATAATTAGGGTTTAAGCCATTTTCAGGTGCCATAGCAGATGAAATACGCCCTCTTAACCCTATAGATATTGAAGTGTTAAGTTTTATAAAATTTGAAACTCAAAAACTAGCCGCGGCTATGTTTTTATGCTAAATATTGGCACCGTCCCTGATCCGATAACTATTGGATTTATTTCAGGATCTTATTAACAGACGCTGAAACAAGTTCAGCGTGACGAATTGCCGAAAGAACGAACCTTATTTTGAAAAGAAATTATTGAGTAAAACATCCAATTCTTCAACTTTATCGGCAACAGCAGTATCCTGGTTTTGTACTTTGTTTTCTGTTCTCAATACAGCTGTTGCATAGTGCAACACAGCCATAGAAAGAAGGTCCTGCTTATCTCTAACCGCATAATTATCCTGATAATCTTTTATGCGCTCATTGATCATTTTTGCTGCCCGTCTCACAATTTCTTCCTCTTCCATATTTACCTTTAGTGGATAAATGCGGTCGGAAATGGTTATTTTAATCGAGATTTCTCCCATTTGTTTAGCTTAGTTTCTGATTTCTTTGCATCATTATTTTTTTAATAATGCAATACTCTTATCAATCTCCCGCACAAAATCGTTAATTTTTTGTTTAATGTCAAGCGATTTTTCACTTGTCCCCTCTATACTTTTAGCCAATTTTGTAACCCTTAATTTTTCATCAAGTTCTACATTTTTGCTCTTCGCCGTATCAAGTGCTACTTTTAACGATTGATTTTCAAGCTTTAATAAATCATTTTCTTCCTGTAGCGCATTACATAACTCAATTACCTGAGCTGTTTTTTGTAATACCTTATCTAACTGATCTGCAACAGAAGCCATGAATTTATTTCTAAAAATACGAATTTATATTTTATTTCCTAATTTCTGCACCAGCTTGTGCCGTTAAATTCGCGATTAGTTTCTGCATGGTATGCTCAATCTGCTTATCGGTTAGGGTTTGTTCCTCATCCTGCAAAATAAAATTTAAGGCATACGATTTTTTCCCCTCTGGTAATTTATCACCAACATATACATCGAATACACCAACTTCCTTGATCAGCTTTTTATCGGTTTTAAATGCAATACCCTTTAAGGTATCGAAGGTTACATTTTGATCAATCAACAATGAAAGATCGCGACGAACCTGCGGGTATTTAGAAACATCTCTGTGTACGATTTTATTTTTCCTTACAATATCTAATAAGGTTGCCCAATCGAAATCAGCATAAAATACCTCAGCATTTACATCAGCCACTTTGCGGTCGGCTTTTGAAGCCGCACCGAAACTTACCAGGGTTTTATCTCCACGGAAATATTTGATTCCGTAAGCAAAGTTTTCATCGTTTAAATCGTCAGACTGATAGCTTGTAATACCCAAACGTGATACAATGGCATCCACTGCTGATTTTAAATTATAGAAAGTAGCCGGTTTAGCATTGTGGTTCCATTGCTCGCTTTGTTTAGCTCCCGAAATCAACAATAACAACCTTGGGCGCTCTACATACTGCTCATCGATTAAATGATATGTTTTACCGAATTCGTAAAACTTCACATCCGCATTTTTACGGTTCTGGTTGTAAGCTACACTTTCTAAAGCAGGCATCAATAAATTCTGACGCATTACATTTAGATCGCTGCTTAAGGGATTTAAAATAAATACCGCTTCATCTAAATTTTTGGAATAAGCTGATTTAGTCAACGAATTACACATAATTTCAGCATAGCCATTTGAAGTGAGCATATCTGCAATTACATTATGCGTATTTTCTTTTTCGGGCTTAATGCTATAAGAAAGCGATGCATTTACCTTTGAAGGGATTTCGATATTATCATAACCGTAAATACGTAATACCTCTTCTGTAATGTCGCACTCGCGTGTTACATCCACCTTAAACGATGGTACTCTTAAAGCTAAAGTATCATCAGAAGTATTGGTTGCCGAAATACCCAAAGCGGTAATAATGTGTTTGATTTCGGCTGAAGGGATATTTGCACCGATTAATTTATTGATATTGGTATAACTTACTTCAAATTCGAACGGTTTGATAGGATTTGGATAAATGTCAGAAATTGAGGATGAAATTTCACCACCTGCTAATTCTTTAATCAATAAAGCCGCGTATTTTAAGGCAGTAACTGTAATCTCCGGATCGGTACCCCGCTCGTAACGGAAAGAGGCATCAGTTTTTAAACCATGTCTTTTCGATGTTTTACGAACAGAAACGGAATTGAAGTAAGCACTTTCTAAAAAGATATTTTTAGTATTGGCATCCACACCTGATGATTTCCCTCCAAAAACACCTGCAATACACATTGGAGTTTCGGCATTGCAGATCATTAAATCATCAGCACTTAGTTTACGTTCAACATCATCAAGGGTTACAAAAGGAGTACCTTCAGCAACTTTTTTCACGATTACTTTTCCACCACTAATTTTATCAGCATCGAAAGCATGTAGCGGCTGACCTAAACCATGAAGCACATAATTGGTAATATCAACCACATTGTTGATCGGGCGTAAACCAATTACCTTTAATTTATCTTTTAACCAGTCTGGCGATTCTTGTACGGTAACACCCGAAATGGTTAAACTGCTATAACGCGGGCAGGCAGCCAAATCTTCTACCTCTACCGGAATCACAAGATTCTCGTTATCGGTTTTGAAAGCAGAAAGATCAGGCATTTCATATTCACTTCTGAAATAAGCCGCTAAATCTCTCGCCACACCCAAATGTGAAGCCGCATCGGCACGGTTTGGTGTTAATCCGATTTCGAAAACAAAATCATCATCCATTTTGAAATGATCTTTTGCACGGATACCTATTTCGGTATCTTCGGCAAGGATCATAATCCCATCATGCGATTTACCCAAACCAATTTCATCTTCGGCACAGATCATTCCCTGAGAAAGTTCTCCCCTGATTTTTGATTCTTTGATTTTAAAAGGTTCTCCTTCTAAAGGATATACCGTTGTACCTACTGTGGCTACTACTACTTTTTGCCCGGCGCCTACATTTGGAGCACCGCATACAATCTGCAGGTTTTCTTTACCGCCAACATTAACCGTAGTAATGCGCAAACGATCAGCATTGGGATGCTGAACACAGGTTAATACTTCGCCGATGACCAAACCCTCTAAACCGCCCACAACAGGCTGCACTTTTTCTACACTTTCTACTTCTAAACCAACGTTGGTAAGGATTAACGAAAGTTCCTGAGGTGTTTTATCAATTTGTACGAATTGTTTTAACCAGTTATATGATATTTTCATTTGGAGTATCAAGTAGTGAGTGTCCAGTATCAAGACAAATCCCGAAGGACACTCTAATTTCATAAAACGCAAAGATATTATTTAAAGGTCAAAGGAGAAAGCTAAATTATTGAGATTTGAGATTCCAGCCATGAGATTTGAGACTTAGGAACGCTAAAACCCTGGTTCAAACACACAATATAAATGACTAATGACCAATATTCAGATTGGATAGAATGACTGCACATGCACCGGCACCTATTACCACCATGATCACTGAAGCAATAACCAATTTAAGACCTGATTTAACGGGTTGATTTTTAGCTGCTTTTACAACGATCTGAATGATGCCAATTACAAATAACAATACGACAATTACCCAATATACAATAAAAATTTCCATGATTTATTTTGAAATTAACTATTAGCGAGCAATACGGCACAAGCGCCAAAACCGATTACCACCATAATTACCGAAATAATAAGCAATTTCAAGCCGGGCTTTACAGGTTCGTTCCTGGATGATTTAATAATAATCTGAATAATCCCAACTACAAAAAGTACGATTGCAGTAAGACAATAGATCACAAATAAGGCAAATAAACCACCCATATTAGTTCATATTTAATTTTTCCCTGATCAGATCTATTTTATTGTCGCGGTAAAAGATATTCATGGTTTCGAAAGGAACCATTTTATATTTATCGCTCACAATGTGCACACATGATTTTTTAACTGCACGCACATCAAAGTCCAGCGGGTCCATAAAATTCATGATAATGATCCGAAATAAATTATCATAACTTAAACTATCTGATTTTACCCTGGGCAGGCAACACATCAATTCGCCAAAGGTATCTTCGGCACAATCTACAGAAACACCTGTGCTAAACAAGTTGAGCATGTGCTCTTTCAATTTTTCATCGTGTTCGAATACGATGGTATTTTTTGAATTGTTGAGCAAATCTTCGGGATTGATCAAATGTGTCATCGGGATCACCTCATCACCAATTTTTAAAGCATAAGCCATACATAATGCATCAGGGTTACATGGCACAGGAATTAAATCCTGTGGGGTAAAGGTTGGATATTGCTCATAAATTTTTCTTCGTACCTCAGTTAAGGTGATTCTTCCCTGCTGATCGTTATAGTCATCATTTCTTCCGGCAACCTGAGTAGGTTGGAAAGTAACGCCGCGAACACATTTCTGCTTTAATGCATAGTCCAAAATATCGCCAATTTCATGATCATTCAACCCGTTTTGCAAAGTTACTACCAAAGTAGTAGATACATTAAACTCATTTAAATGATCGATCGCTTTTCTTCGCACTTCGGTAAGGTCTTCGCCCCTTAGCTTTGTTAATACTTCGGGACTGAAACTATCAAACTGCAGGTAGATTTCAAAATCAGGCATATAACTTGCCAGTTTTTCCACAAAATTAATATCCTTGGCAATCCTGATCCCGTTGGTATTCACCATCAGGTGTTTAATGGGTTTGGTTTTTGCGAGATCTAAAATCTTAAAAAAATCAGGGTGAACTGTTGGCTCCCCACCCGAAAGCTGAACCACATCAGGCTCGCCCTCGTTGGCCACTACAACATCCATCATGCGCTCTATTTCTTCCAGCGTACGGTGCCTGCCATAATTTGGCGACGACATGGCGTAGCAAGTCGGACAGGCCAGGTTGCAACGATCAGTAACCTCTATTACGGTTAAACACGAATGTTGTTCATGATCAGTACACAAGCCACAATCGTAAGGACAACCGTAATGCACTTTGGTATTAAACTTAAGCGGCATTTCCGATTGTTTATTATAATTCCGGATCTGCTTGTAGTATTCAACATCATCAGCAATCATCACTTTACTATCACCATGCGTTCTGCAGTTTTTCAACATAAACACTTTAGCATCCTGAAAAACAATTTTCGCATCGCAAAGCTGTAAACATTCCGGACAAAGGCTCTTGGTATAATCGTAGTATATATAATCTCTGGTATTGGCCATAATGTTTACTTTTTAGCAGCTATCTTTTTAGAAATCCTGATGATGAATCTATAATAATAAATAAAAATAAACAATGCAGACCAATGAATGCTGCTTAAATTTAAAAATAATGGTTGGTATGGCTTAATAAATTCGATTAAAAAGCGGAAAAAGAAATACAATACCATAAATAGTTTAAAGCGGTCGCCATTGATCAGTTCTTTATGCTTTAAGCGGTTAAAAAGAAAAATCAAAAGCACGAGGTAAACTATTTCGTAAAGCATAATGGGGTGCCGGGGTATACCATCGCCCAAATCCATCCCTGTAAAAAGATGGGTAGGAATACCATAGGTTGGCTCATCAATTCCCATAGAAAAGCAGCCGATGCGTCCGATAATCAGCGCCACTAAAATGGGGATTACGTAAATATCCCCAGAGGCAACCTTCACACCAATTATCTTTTTTATTAATTCTACGCCAAACAACCCTCCAAGCAGGCCACCAACGATAGTTTTACTTTGATATAAAATTGAAAACGTCAGGTGATTGATTACTTCAGGAGTTTCGAGTACTGCTACAACCCGCGAGCCTATCAGCGCGCCTAACATGGCTCCCAACATAATCCACAGCCTGTTTTCGTCAGAAATCTGATCTACAATGCCTTTTTTATAATAGTAATAAAGCCTGACACCAATTATAAATGCGAGCGTTTCGAAAATATAATGATAATGGTATTGGGTACCAGAAAATTCGAACTGAAATGGAAAGACTGACAGGGCTTTTAGTAGCATTTATTGAAAGAAAAGTCTACAAAAAACTGGCAGGTGATCAGAATAATACCTTTTGTCTTTACTATCTGTTAAAACGGCAAACTTTTGCACCTTAAAACCTTTGTTTACAAAAATGTAATCAATCCGGTCTTTCAGGTCGCTATCGAAATGAAAACCATTAAAAGTACCTGCAGGACCATAAGGTGGTTCTACCGAAACCTCTTTAGCATCGGTCAGAAAAGATTTAATGGTTGCAATGGCTTCTGTTTCAGGTGTTACATTTAAATCGCCGGTAAAAATAACAGGTAATGCTGGTGCAATCTGCTGTATTTTCTGTTTTAACAATTTGGCCGATTCAATCCTCGCCTGAACCCCAATATGATCATAATGGGTATTAAAAACGATAAATTCTTTTTCGTTCAGTTTATCGTACAGTTTAACCCAGCTACACACGCGGTTTAAAGCGGCATCCCATCCTTTTGAAGGCACATCGGGTGTTTGCGACAGCCAAAACGTTCCGCCATCTTTTTTCATAAAGCGATCTTTGTCGAAATAAACAGCCGAAAATTCTCCTTTTCTTTTTCCATCATCTCGACCAACACCTACCACATCGAAATTGGAATTTTCGAGCAATGCATCAAATTGTTCAGGCAAAGCTTCCTGAACGCAAAGAATATCGGCATCATGAAATTTCACTAAAGCTTTTACATTATCTTTTCGGTTTGGCCAGGCGTTAACACCATCTGATGCTACATTTAAGCGGATGTTATACGTGACGATATTAATTGGAACAGCTTTTTTTTGAGCGAAAGCCATAATCGTTAATAAAAGGAAAACAGGGATGATTTTTAAAGTATTCATAAACATAATTACACTATTAATTAATTCCGGTTAGCAAGTAACGCCTAATTTTAAGCCGCTATTATAATAATTTAACGTTAATTGTACTTTAACAACCAAATATCTTTTAAATTAAATCTTCATCTCTATAACTATAGTAGCGGTTATTGGCAAAAATCAGGTGATCAACCACATACAAACCAAGCAAATTGCCAGAGGCAACCATATTCTTTGTCAGTTTATCGTCGCTCTCGCTGGGCTTTATATTCCCTGAAGGATGGTTATGCGCCAATACAATATTTGCGGCATTGTTTTCTAAAGCTGTTTTAAAAATAATTTTCGGATCGGCTACTGTACCTGCCTGCCCACCTTTACTGATCAAAAATTTACCGATTACCCGGTTAGACCTGTTTAGCAGCAATATCCAGAACTCTTCGTGATTGAGATTGGCAAAAGTTTGATGTAAATATTTATAAACATCATTAGAAGTAGTTACATGCGTAATCACCTCCTCTGTGGTTTCCTTTCGCCGCAAACCCAACTCTAAAGCGGCAATAATAGTTAATGCCTTGGCTTCTCCAATACCTTTAAACCTGGAAAGATCCAGAATAGAAGCTTTTCCCAGTTTTGTTAAATTGTGATCGTAAAAAGACAAAATCCTTTTACTTAAATCTACAGCGGTTTCATTTTTACTTCCAGAGCCAATTAAAATAGCAATCAGTTCGGCATCTGTTAAATGTCTTCGGCCGTGTAATAAAAGTTTTTCACGTGGGCGATCTTCTTCAGCCCATAACTTTATCCCTACTTTCTGTTCGTAATTTTTCATTTTTTTAGACAAAAAAAAGCATCCTAACTTTTGATTAGGATGCCTTAATATCGTAAAAAAATTGGCTTATTTTAAACCATTAACGAATTTCGTTAATTTTGATTTGTTATTTGCCGCTTTGTTTTTGTGGATAATATTCTTTTTAGCTAAACGATCTAACATAGAGATTACTTTAGGCAATAAATCAGATGCAGATTTTTTATCTTCTGCAGCACGTAATCTTTTAATAAAGGTACGTGTAGTTTTTGCCTGATATCTGTTACGTAAACGTTTTGTTGCGTTTGCTCTAATTCTTTTTAATGAAGATTTATGATTTGCCATTTCTATTTAGCCTTTTATTTTTCTTATTCGTTTCCTATAATTCGGGTTGCAAATATAGGATTAATGTTTTTAAATTACAAAACACTTTCAACTTTTTTTTCATTAAAATTGAACCCTATTTCCGAACTGCAAAAATACATTAAAATTATTCATTATAAATACTTTAACTTAATTCAATAAAATTTCCTTTGGATTAAGAAAACAGGCTTAAAAATACTATTTTTGGACCAAACGATTTTTGAGTGAAAAAACGAATAGCCATCTTTGCATCAGGTTCTGGCTCCAATGCCCAAAAACTGATGGAGCATTTTAAACGGAGTAATGAAATAGAAATATCTTTGGTATTAACCAACAATGCCGACGCTTATGTATTACAGAGAGCTGATAATTTCGAAATCCCCACTCATATTTTCGACAAAAACGAATTCTATAAAACCGATGAAGTTGTGGATCTTCTCAAAAATCTTGAAATCGATTTTATTGTGCTGGCAGGCTTTCTTTGGCTGATCCCTAAAAACCTGATCCATGCTTACCCCGGCAGAATTGTGAATATCCATCCGGCAATCCTTCCTAAATTTGGAGGTAAGGGTATGTACGGAGATCATGTACATCACGCCGTTATGGCCGCAGGCGAAACCGAAGGTGGAATCACCATCCACTATGTGAATGAAAACTATGACGAAGGCGAATACATTTACCAGGCCCGCTACAGAATAGATAAGAGCGATAACCTTGAAATGGTAAAATTTAAAGGTCAGCAGCTGGAACACCAGCATTATCCTCGTGTGGTGGAAACCATTGTTAAAAAGATCAGTAAATAAATGATTCGACACAGGTTAATAAGGCTATTAAAATAAATTTAGCATAGCCAACCTGACTGGCCACTATACATTATTATATATAGTGGAATAAAATTTAATATTGATCGGTAAATCTCATTAAAAAACAATCCTGTTTTACTACCTTTGCGGCTCAAAATTTTCAGTCGAATGAGTCAATCCATTAAAATCAAAAACGCTTTAATCTCAGTATATTATAAAGATGGTTTGGAGCCATTGGTAAAATTGTTAGCCTCGCAAGGTGTGCAGTTATTTTCTACCGGTGGAACAGAACAATTCATCAAAGATTTAAATCTTCCGGTTACGGCGGTTGAAGATTTAACCGGTTATCCATCTATTTTAGGCGGACGTGTTAAAACCTTACACCCAAAAGTATTTGGCGGAATTTTAAACCGCAGAGCTTTAGCTGGCGACCAGGAGCAGATTGCTGAATATGAGATCCCTGAAATTGATTTGGTTATTGTTGACTTATATCCATTTGAAGAAACTGTAAAAGCAGGTGGAACACCAGAAGAAATTATTGAAAAAATAGACATTGGTGGTATTTCCTTAATCCGTGCCGCTGCTAAAAACTTCAACGATGTGGTGATTATCGCATCAAAAAATGACTATCCTACTTTAGAAGTCCAATTGGCAGAACAAAATGGCGAAACTACCTTAGCTCAGCGTAAAACATTTGCTAAAAAAGCATTCCATACTTCTTCTCATTACGATACTGCAATTTTTAATTATTTCAATACTGAAGAGCCGCTTGATGTTTTTAAACAAAGTGTAACTGAAGCTAAAACTTTACGTTATGGCGAAAACCCTCATCAAAGTGGTGTATTTTATGGTGATTTAGACGCCATGTTTACCAAACTTAATGGTAAAGAGCTTTCGTACAACAACCTGGTTGATGTGGATGCAGCAGTTGCTTTGATCGACGAATTTGAAGATCCAACTTTTGCGATCTTAAAACATACAAATGCCTGTGGTATTGCCTCACGCCCGACCGTTAAACAAGCCTGGATTGATGCTTTAGCCTGCGACCCGGTTTCTGCTTTCGGTGGAGTATTGATCACCAATGTGGAAGTTGACCTGGAAACAGCAGAGGAAATCAACAACTTGTTTTTTGAGGTGTTGATAGCTCCTTCTTACCAGCCAGAAGCAGTCGAGCTGTTCAGCAAAAAGAAAAACCGCGTAATTTTACAACGCAACGAGGTTGAATTGAGCAAGAAACAATTTAAAACCTTATTAAATGGTGTAATTGAGCAGGATAAAGATTTAATTATCGAAGGTCCGGAGCAAATGACCACTGTTACCGATAAAGCACCAACAGCACAAGAGTTGAAAGATCTTTTCTTTGCTAACAAAATTGTAAAACACACAAAATCGAATACCATTGTTTTGGTTAAAGATGATGTGTTGATTGCAAGCGGTGTTGGCCAAACTTCACGTGTTGATGCCTTAAGACAAGCGATTGAAAAAGCGGCTTCATTCGGTTTCAGCGTTAAAGGTGCTGCAATGGCTTCTGATGCTTTCTTTCCTTTCCCGGATTGTGTTGAAATTGCTGCCGAGGCCGGAATTACTGCTGTTTTGCAACCAGGCGGATCGATTAAAGATGCCGATTCTGTTGCAAAAGCAAACGAAAAAGGCATTGCCATGGTAACCACCGGGGTAAGACACTTTAAACATTAGAAAGGTAGAAGGTTGAGGGTTTAAAGACGAAAGGTTTTTGTGCATTATCTTATATCAAAAACAGTTCAAACCCAATTATTATAGGTTTTGATTTTTTAAACATTTTAATTGCCTTAAAAACAATTTAATAACTGAAGAAAATAAAACTTAAAACAATAAAAAAGCTATTTTTACATTAGGAATAGTATAGATTTGACAAAATAAAGAAAACATACCTTACATGGGATTATTTAACTGGTTTACGCAAGAAGTTGCCATCGATTTAGGTACTGCGAACACCCTGATTATACATAACGACAAAGTAGTTGTAGATGAGCCATCTATCGTTGCTTTTGATCGTACTACAAACAAAGTCATTGCTATAGGTCGTCAGGCAATGCAAATGGAGGGTAAAACCCACGATAATATTAAAACCGTACGCCCGTTAAAGGATGGAGTAATTGCAGATTTCAATGCTGCTGAAGCGATGATTAAAGGGATGATCCGTATGCTTAACGGCGGTAAAGGCTGGATGTTTCCTTCTTTACGTATGGTAATCTGTATCCCATCCGGTATTACTGAAGTAGAAAAACGTGCGGTGCGCGACTCTGCAGAGATTGCAGGAGCAAAAGAAGTATATCTGATCCATGAGCCAATGGCTGCTGCGGTAGGTATCGGGATTGATGTGGAAGAGCCAATGGGTAACATGATTATCGATATAGGTGGTGGTACCACTGAAATTGCGGTTATCGCTTTATCTGGTATTGTTTGCGATCAATCGATCCGTGTTGCGGGAGATAACTTTGACTCTGACATTGTAAACTACATCCGCCGTCAACACAACATCATGATTGGCGACCGTACTGCTGAAAAAATTAAAATTGAGGTTGGTGCAGCTTTACCAGAGTTACAGGATGCTCCTGCCGATTTTGCGGTTCAAGGTCGCGATTTAATGACGGGTGTCCCAAAACAGATCACCGTTTCTTATACCGAAATTGCACACTGTTTAGATAAATCGATCTCTAAAATTGAAGAAGCAATTTTAAAAGCTTTAGAGATTACCCCTCCGGAACTTTCGGCAGATATTTACCAAACTGGTATTTATTTAACCGGTGGTGGTGCATTATTAAGAGGATTAGACAAACGTGTAGCAGCTAAAACTAAATTACCTGTTCACGTTGCAGAAGATCCGCTTCGGGCAGTAGTACGCGGAACCGGAATCGCCCTTAAAAATATTGGCGGATATAAATTCTTAATGCAATAACATTTAGCTTGGAGTTTGGGGTTGTGAGTTTGGAGTTTTCCGCTCAGACTCCAAACTTTTAACTCCCAACTTAATACTCGGATGCGTAACCTTTGGATTTTCATCAGCAGATACAACGCATTTTTCTTGTTTATCATTTTTTTTATCATTGGGCTCTACCTAACGGTGAAGAACAATTCCTATCAGCGTAGCGTAACCTTAAACTCTACCAATGAGGTGGTGGGCACTGCCTACGAAAGATTGAATGTTTTTAAACGCTATTTAAACCTGGGGATGGTAAACGATAGCCTTGCAGCAGAAAATGCCAAGCTTAAAAGTCAGCTGTTAAGCTTAACTACTGTTGATACTGCTAAAGATGTTAAGGTTGTTGATACCATTACCAATCAGGATTACACCTATCTTGCCGCTAAAGTGATTAAAAACTCTATTACTTTGCGCAATAACATCATGACGATCAATAAAGGGAGCGTTGACGGCATTAAAGCCGGAATGGCCGTTATTGCACCGCAAAAAGGCGTGGTTGGCTTTATCCGCGATGTTTCTGAGCACCTCGCAACCATCCAATCACTATTGCATAAAGACACCAAAATAAGTGTGACTTTGAAAAAGAATAACGCTTTAGGCTCTTTGGTTTGGGGCGATGGCAATTTCGACATTAAAAAGGCATTTATCAAGGAAGTACCCAACCACATTAAAATGTATGTGGGCGATACAGTAGTGACTTCGGGTTTTGCATCTTTTCCGAAAGGGATTCTGGTCGGCAGGATCAGCAAGCCAAATGTGGCTACCAATGATAATTTCTTATCAGCAGAATTAAATTTATTTACAGATTTTAGCACATTGCAATATGTATATGTGGTTAAATATAAAAAGGCTGAAGAGCAAAAAGCTTTAGAAGGCATCGCGAAACCGAATGAATAGTAGAATCATAATTGTAAATGTGATCAGGTGGTTTTTGCTACTTTTTGTGCAGATATTTCTGCTCAAGAATATGGGCTTTTATGATCTTTCTACACCGTTCATCTATGTGCTGTTTTTACTTCTGCTTCCTTTTGGCATTCCGAATATCGTATTGTATTTACTGGCCTTTATAACAGGATTAACCCTCGATGCTTTTTACGATACCATGGGCGTACATGCTACGGCATGTGTGGTATTAGCTTTTGTAAGGATTTCTTTTATTTCAATCAGTTTAAACCGCGACGCAATTGACGACCCAGAACCTTCATTAAGTTATATGGGTTTTCAATGGTTTTCACTTTATACTTTTCTCTGCGTGATTACACACCATCTGGTGCTGTTCTTTTTAGAAACTTTTAAGCTAACCGAAATTGGTTATACCTTAATGAGATGCGGTTTAAGTTGTATCTTTACGCTACTTATTATTTTATTGGTAGAGTTTATATTCTATAGAAGAACACCACGTTAATGGATCAGTTATTTAACCGGAAATATATCGTTCAAGGATTATTTATTGTAATCGCCCTGATTTTATTGGGAAAGTTATTTTATATCCAGATTATTAGCGATAAAGCCTTCAGCTCTGCCGAAAGTAACGTGTTGCGTAAAATTTATAAATTCCCTGCCCGTGGTGCCATCCTCGACCGCAACATGAAGGTAATTGTACAGAACGAACCCGTTTACGATTTAATGGTTACTCCAAACGAAGTTAAACCATTCGATACCCTTGGATTAGCCAATGCTTTAGAAATTACTGTTGAGGATGTACGTAAAAAACTGAAAAAAGCAAGGGCACAGTCTTCTTATCAGTCTACATTTTTCGAAAGACAGATTTCTGTACAGAGTTACGCACGTCTACAGGAAATTATGTACCGTTTTCCGGGCTTCAGAACGCAGGATAGGACGATCAGGCATTATCCTGATAGTATAGCCGGACAGCTTTTCGGTTATGTTAAGGAAGTAAGTCCCGATGATATTGAAAAATCGGATGGTTATTATAAACCAGGCGATTTTATTGGAAAAAGTGGCCTCGAGCGATCTTATGAAGATTTTTTAAGGGGTGAAAAGGGAGTGATCAATACATTATACGATGCTAAAAACATTGCCCAGGGCAGTTATGCCAACGGAAAATATGATGTAAATGCCGTATCAGGAGATCGTTTAATTTCTTCTTTAGACATCAGGATCCAACGCCTTGGCGAAGAATTGATGAAAAATAAAGTAGGTGCAATTGTTGCCATCGAACCTTCAACCGGTGAAATCCTGGCTTTTGTAAGCAGCCCTGGCTACGACCCTAATCAATTGGTAGGTAAAGACTGGGGCAAAAACTACATGAGTTTGATTGCAAATCCTTATCGTCCGCAGATTGTAAGGCCTATTGCAGGACAATATTCACCCGGATCATCATTTAAACCTGTGGATGCTTTGGTAGCACTTCAGGATGGCGCAATTGATCCAAATACGACCTTTTTCTGTCCAGGTTATTACATGGCCGGAAATCATAAAGTAAAATGCGAGCACGTAGATGGTACCATCAATATGCAACGCGGTATTGCCCGTTCCTGCAATACCTATTTCTGCCATGTTTTTCAGAACATCATTACTAAAAACGGCATGAAAAACCAACGCCAGACTTATGCCAATTGGCATGAGCAAATTGCGAAATGGGGTTTTGGCCAGAAATTGGGCATCGATATGCCTTTTGAGAAAAAGGGAATATTTTACCAGGCTGAGCATTACGATAAAATTTATGGGAAACGCTGGGGTTACACTACTGTAATTTCGCAGGCCATTGGTCAGGGTGAGATTACCTCTACCCCATTACAAATGGCAAACGTTATGGCGGCAATTGCCAACCGTGGTTATTATTTAAAGCCCCACTTAATCAAAGGCATCGGCGATAAAAATGTAGTTAAAAAAGAATATGTAGTTAAAAACTATGTGGGTATAGATGAGAAATACTTCCCTATTGTAATTGATGGAATGCGGGATGCAGTGAACAGTCCCTGGGGAACAGCAAAAGAATCTCAGATACCCAATATCGTAATGTGCGGAAAAACCGGAACCGTACAAAACCCACATGGCAAAAACCACTCGGTTTTTATCGGTTTTGCACCAATGGACAAGCCTAAAATTGCCATTGCAGTGATTGTAGAAAATGGTGGCTTTGGAGGTTCGTATGCTGCACCAATATCGAGTTTTATGGTTGAAAAATACTTAACTGACAGCATTAAGCCACGTTCGAATGGTTATACTGTTAAAGCGTTCTCCGAAACCAATCTTTTACCCGCATTAATCGATAAGACAAAAAAAGTTAAACTGACAAAATTAGACAGTTTAAAACTAAGAAAGACAGATTCGCTTAAAAGGGTTAAAGACAGTTTAAAAATAAAACCGGCAATACTAAAACAAACCGCTGCCACTAAGCCGAGAGTAAATCAACCTATTGTAACCCTTAAACCTGTAACCAATAAGTAATGATCCAACAACAGGGAAACCGTTTCTTTTTTAATGTAGATTGGATTACCGTTTTAATCTACATTGCTTTATGTGCAGTTGGTTTTATAAATGTTTATGCATCTATTTACAATCCCGATAAAGCTGCAGGTTTCGATTTTGCAAGCAGTTATGGCAAACAGTTAATATATGTGATTACCGGGCTGATATTGGGTTTATCGATTTTATTGTTCGACGGAAGGTTGTTTAACGTATTTGCGCCCTTTATTTACGGCGCTACCCTCTTTTTACTCGTTGTGGTATTATTTGTAGGACGAAATGTAGGTGGAAACCAGGCCTGGATCCCCATTGGTTCCTTTAGGTTGCAACCCTCAGAATTTGCTAAATTCGGTACTGCCTTGCTGCTCGCGAGATATGTAAGTACATTTAATCCCAAATTCAGGGATTTTAAATCAATTGTAATAGCCGGAATGATTGTACTGGCACCTCTTTTATTGATCATGCTGCAACCCGATACGGGCTCTGCACTGGTTTTCCTCGCTTTTATGTTCCCTTTATACCGGGAGGGCTTATCCGGTTATTTCCTGTTAATTTTCCTTGGGATGATTGTACTGTTTGTGGCCGATTTCCTGGTACCAACTTACATCCTGGTTCTTATCCTCACTACTATTGGCGGACTTTTCATCTACAATAACAGGCGAAAACAGAAAATCATTATTTCTACCGTATTGGTAACCATTATCGCCATTGCTTATTTATTTATGGTTAAAATTGCCTACGAAAAAGTTTTGGCGCCGCATCAGCGTAGCCGTATCGAGCTGATGTTAGGTCTTAAAGCCGATAATAAGGGCGCAGGTTATAATGTAATCCAATCGCAGATTGCCATTGGTTCAGGACAGGCAACCGGTCGTGGTTTTTTACAGGGTACGCAAACTAAATACGGTTATGTACCCGCGCAAAGTACCGACTTTATCTTCTCTACCATTGGCGAGGAATGGGGCTTTGTGGGCTGTTCAGTTGTAATCGGCTTATATATGTTTTTATTATTGAGATTGATTAACCTGGCAGAAAGGCAGCGGTCTACCTTCTCGAGGGTTTACGGCTACAGTGTGGCTTGCATCCTCTTTTTCCATGTATTCATCAATATCGGAATGACCATTGGTATTATTCCGGTAATCGGGATTCCGCTACCCTTTATTAGTTACGGCGGTTCATCATTATGGAGTTTTACGATTTTGCTGTTTATCTTTTTAAAGCTTGATTCTAACCGGATGGGATTTATTTAGTCCTAAGTCTGAAGTCTTTAGTCTGGAGTCGATACCTCGAAGTATAGAATGTCATCGTGAGGTGATTTTAAGATCTTTACCTCAGATGATCAAAACAGGAGATATTGGTTGTTTTTTGGAAAGCACAACCTGCATTAAAATTATTGCCCGCTCCCGCTAAACGCTTTACTTCGTGTTCGCTTTTATGGGGTTTAGGTCGTCAATTCTGTGCTTCTATCCTGGATTAATAAACCCGACAAAATGAAAATACTTTTTGAAGCAGTTATATTCATATTGTGCAGCAGCCTTAGCAAAAAGATTGAAATGATGGCGGGGCTACAGCACCCGTGAAACACTTAACCTTCATTTCCTGATGAAAAAACCAAAATTGTTTTTTTTATCGCCATTTAGAGCCTGTTTAAAATTAAATGAATTTAATTTCGTATTTGCTGTTTATCTTTATAAAACTCGATTCTAACCGGATGGGATTTATTTAGTCCTGAGTCTGAAGTCTCTAGTCCGGAGTCGATATTTCGCGTAATTAAGAAAGATACGTCATTTTGGGCGGAGTGCAAGTCGATCGAGAAATCTCACTTGTATAGATCTCTCCATTTCGCTACGCTTCAGTCGAGATGACGACCGAATTAGTAAGATAACGAGCACAATATTACGCTATCCACCAAACGCCATCCGCCCTACTTACTAAACCTTCTATTAAGCAATTCATAAAACTGATCAACAGTGGCCTGTTTATTGGCCCAGTTATTTTTCGCTGCATAATTATGCTGAAGGTAGCTATCTGCGGCTTCGAAGCTACTCATCTTATTAATAATATCAATTACTTCCGAATAGGCGAGATTATATCCATTAAAGAGATCTTTAATGAAGAGTAACTTCTCATTTAAATTAATCGCCTGTTTTAAATCAGCAATCGGAGCTTTAACAGGTTCATTATTCTGGCTGTTTGTTTTGGCCAATAAGTCGTTTAAACTTGGGGCTGGTTTAGTTGCTGTGGGCTGTGGAGTTGGTTTTACAGGAACAGCTTCCGGGGTAAATAACGGACGCTCCTGCTCAACGGGCGGCGAAATAATAGGATCATCCAGTTTAACATCCTTCAGTGCCTCAATAGGCTGATGAGCAGCTACCGGCATAGGTTCTTCTATTTTAGTATCCACAACAGGTGTTTCATCCGCAATTATTTCAGGCGCTTCTTCTTCGTGCGGAATTAAAAAAGGTTCAGGACCAATTTCATCTTCTTCAGCTGGCAGAGACTCTTCCTGAAAAGCTAAAGCATCTTCCTTCTCGTGAATTATTTTTTTACGTGCTAAAATCTCTGCTTCTTCTTTGCTTAAAGGGCGATCGAAAATTTCTTCAACAGATCCGATAGCTATCGGTTTTGCTTCATAATCAAACTGATCACTTTCGTCATGTGTACCCAGTACAAACTCAAAAGTATGGTCGTCCTGGTCGGGTTTAAAGAAATCTTTATTCAAAATCGACGCAGCTTTTTCTTCTTCAATCGTTTCATCGTCCAGTACCTCCTGTTCAGGCTTTACATCCACCCGTTCTTCTTCTTCCTGGGCTGTTACTACTTCTTCCAGTTCCTGCGGATCGAAACACTCATCATCCGCTATATAACTTTTTTCAGCTTCTGGCAATATAATGGTGTTCTGTTCGGCCAACAAGGTATGGTTTCCAACTTCAGTTGGCTTATTTTCTGTTGTGGCATTTAATTTTTTGACGATATTAACATGATCAGAAAGGAAATTGGCATTAGCGAGAAAAAGCTCGAGTTCCAAATCATTTAATTGCTGAGGATTTTGAGCTAAAAACTGGTACTGCTCGTTTAATTCTGTTAAAATGCTGCCGATCTTTCTGAAAATATCTTGTTGGTTCATCATAAAATTAAAACGAATTTTTAGTCGGTTTATGTTGGTACTATGTGTTCAAAAATAACACATAATTTTCATATTTAATTCATTCCTTTGGAATCCAAAAGGAGTATATTTAAATACCTGCACCAAAATACTTAACTGCTAAAACAGGTCAATATATAACAGAAACGTAACAAATATGTTTATTGTTTGCCTGTGATCAGCTTTACTTATAATTTTTGAGGAGAATAATTATATTTGGGTTATGGGGATAATAGAAATAGTTCTTGCTTTATTGATCATATCAGTTTTATATGCTTTGGGCAGGTATGGACGAGATACGTGGTTTGGTTTTGGCGGATCGATACTATTGGGCATATTTACCACTCCACTTATTGCTTTTATTGTTATTTCATTTTTCTTTAAAAAGCATTAATAAAACCAGAAATTAAATTATCAGAATTTATCTCACACTAAATACATTTCTTTTATCTGAAAATAAAAAGATTTTACCCCAATTATGTTAGTAAGTGTATACCCAGGAACAACAGATAATTCTCATATTTGTTCAGTTTAAAATTAAAGAATAGACCTAGGGGAATAAAAAAACAGGCATGTTATTTAGCGAACAAAATTTTAGGAGAAGAGGCGAATTTTCGGGAAGTATAGAAGTAGTATGTGGTTCTATGTTTTCTGGTAAAACGGAAGAATTGATCAGAAGGCTAAAGAGAGCACAGATTGCTAAACTGAATGTCGAAATTTTTAAACCCCGTACCGATACCCGCTACCATGAAACCGCTGTGGTTTCGCACGATTTAAATTCAATAAACTCTACCCCTGTTGATAGTGCGTCAGCCATTTTATTACTGGGCACCAATACACAGGTGGTGGGTATAGATGAGGCTCAGTTTTTTGACAATGAACTACCTGATGTTTGCAACAAACTAGCCCATAGGGGAATACGCGTTATTGTTGCCGGCCTGGATATGGATTTTACAGGTAAACCTTTTGGTCCTATGCCAGCCTTAATGGCCATTGCCGAGCATGTTACCAAGGTAAATGCAGTTTGTGTTTGTTGTGGTAACCCCGCCCTATACAGTTACCGTACAGTTGCCGATGAAACTACAGTTTTATTGGGCGAAAAGGAAAGTTATGAGCCACGTTGCAGGGCTTGTTACAATCTGGACAAAGGATAACCATAATTGATTAATCTGTATCTTTAAACCGGATTCAATATCGATATGGATAAACGAGCTCAACTTGAAGCATTTAGAAACGGCATTACCCAATTTGTAACGTTTTACGATGCGGAATGGGAAATCTTTATTCAATACCTTAGTTTTTCTATCCTAAGCAAAAAAGAACATTTTGCAGTTGAAGGAAAAGTGTGCGACTACATCTGCTTTATTACCTGTGGTGCCGTTCGTTACTACCATATTAAAGACGGGCAGGAAATTACCTGATACTTTAGCTTTGAAAATGAGTTAATGAGTGCCTATAAAAGTTTCCTGAGACGTACACCTAATGCCAATTACATTCAGGCTCTTGAAGAAACAGAATTGGTGATGATCTCACAACACAATCTCCAACAAATGTTAAAGCACCCTCTTCTGGCATTGAAAATGGAGCGGTTTGGCCGTCTGATTGCTGAATATTACATCTGCTGTTACGAGGACCGTGTTGCTGCATTTATTACCCAGAGCCCCGAGGAACGTTATATTGCACTGGAGAAAATTGCAAGAGATGTTTTCCAGCGCGTTCCACAACACTTTATTGCCAACTTTTTAGGTGTTACGCCTGTCTCACTTTCCCGGATCCGTAAAAGAACACTTTTGCACTAAAAGAGTTGACAATTTTCCAGCAAACAGGCTATTAAAGTCGTCAATTCTGGAATAATCTAAAATCCTTATCTTTTGTTAACGTTTTGATGGTTCCATGCCGCATAACTTTGAACTAATCAAAGAATGATGATATGCATACTATACTTGGCGCCGGCGGACCAACAGCAAACGCACTAACCAGAGAATTAACCAATGCTAACGAAACCATTAGGCTGATTAGCAGAAAACCAATAGCTACAAGCAACCCATATATAAGCTGGGTTAAGGCCGATTTATTAAATGAAACTGAACTTTTCGCTGCTGCCGAAGGTTCGAAAGTAATCTACCTGTGTGCCGGTTTGGTTTACGACATCAAAATATGGCAACAACAATGGCCGGTTATTATTCAAAATGTAATTAACTTAACTAAACGTACTGGTGCGAGGTTAATTTTTTTCGATAATGTTTATATGTATGGCCTCGTAAATGGCCCAATGATAGAAACAACACCTTACCATCCGTGTAGTTTAAAAGGAGAAGTAAGGGCAAAGATAGCCGAACAATTAATGAATGAATCCAAAGCGGGTAAAATAAACGTAACCATTGCGCGTGCGGCAGATTTTTACGGAGCAGATTCCATGAACAGCTTTTTTGATATGATGGTACTTAATAAGTTTGTCAAAAAGAACAAAGCGCAATGGATAGGAAATCCAAATACGCTACACAGTTTTACATACATTGAAGATGCGGGGAAAGCTTTATTCCTGTTAGGACAAACACCCGATTCTGGCAACCAGATATGGCACCTGCCAACTGCAGCCCCTTTAAAAGGGAAAGCTTTTATAGCAATGGCTGCAAAGATTTATGAAACCAAACCTCAATATCTGATCATTAATAAACTGATGTTACGTTTAGCAGGGTTATTTAAAAAGGTAGTTGCAGGTACTATAGAAATGTACTATCAGTACGATCATGATTATCACTTCGATTCTACCAAATTCGAAAAGGCATTCAACTTCAAACCTACTTCTTATAATGACGGCATATTAAAACTTTCCAGAACCATGTACAAAAAGCAGAATTGACACGAATCAGGGCAAATTATAAAGCCAACTATTTATCTTTAGGGCAAATGATTCAATATAATACGACACATAAAAACAGCATTAAAACCATATCGATTTTGGGTTGTGGCTGGTTTGGTCTGGCATTTGCCCGAAAACTGATTCAATTGTCTTACCAGGTTAAAGGCTCTACCACAACTCCTGAAAAGTTATCAAAACTTTCAGAAGAAGGCATTCAGCCGTTTCTGGTCAATTTAACGGCTGCTCAGATCTCAGCAGATCAGGATTTTTTTGATGCAGATGTATTGTTTATCTGCATTCCACCAAGACGTAATTCGACTGAACTTCCTGATTATCCTCAAAAGGTCAACTCAATTTTAGCAGCTGCAAAAGATAAATCAAAACACGTGGTGTTGATCAGTTCGACCAGTGTTTATGCGGATGAAAACAAAACAGTAAATGAAAACAGCGAGCCAAATCCCGATACGGATTCGGGAAAGGTCGTTCTGGCCGCCGAAATACTATTTAAGGAACTATTTCCGGAAAACTACACAGTGATCCGCTTTGCAGGCTTAATTGGTCCTGACCGTAACCCTGGCAGATTCTTTGCCGGAAAAAGTAATGTACCAAATGGTTTAGCGCCGGTGAACCTGATTCATCAAACAGATGCGGTAGGCGTTGCGGTAAACCTTTTGGAAAAACAGGCATTCGGCAGAACGTATAATGCCTGCTCGCCAAGCCATCCTGCAAAAATGGAATTTTACACTAATGCGGCTAAATCTACGGGCCTTACTGAACCCAATTTTATTGCAGAAAAGAAGGATTGGAAAATTGTAGAAAGTTTGAATGTACCTGAATTTTTGGGTTATGCGTTTGAGGTGGGGATTTAAATGTTCGCCTCAACTGAGAGTCGAAGCGTCATTCCCAACTTGATTGGGAATCGTAATACAATGGCTTTAAGATTCCCACCTACGTGGGAATGACGACCGATTTTTTAAATCCAGGCGGATCTATTTGTTTACAACACGGGGGAATTTAGCTCAACAACCCTAATAACTCTTTCTTAGTCAAGTTTTTAAACAAACTACCTTCTGTCTGGATCAGATCTTTGACCAGATCTTTTTTGGTCGCCTGAAGTTTCATAATTTTTTCTTCAATCGTGTCAGGACAGATTAGCCGTACAGCCATCACATTTTTATGCTGCCCGATCCGGTAAGCGCGGTCAATTGCCTGGTTCTCCACTGCGGGGTTCCACCATGGGTCCACCAGGTAAACATAATCAGCTTCGGTTAAATTCAATCCGGTACCCCCGGCTTTTAAACTGATCAGAAAAACCGGAATATCGGCATTCTCCTGAAATGAGGCAACCGCTTCAGCTCTTTTGCGTGTTTGTCCGGTGAGGTATTCATACCTGATTCCCTTGCTTTCCAATTGCTTTTTAATCAGATCGAGCATGGTAACAAATTGAGAAAAAACAAGAATTTTATGTTTTCCGGCCTTGCTTTCAATCTGCTCCATCAACACATCAATTTTTGAAGAAGCCTGCAGATAAGATTTTCCATCAGCGAGTAAGGCAGCCGAGTTGCAGATCTGCCTTAAGGTGGTAATACTTTTCAGTACATGCATCGAACTTTTAGGCAGCTCATCCTCCTGTTTACCCAAAATAAAATCCTGAATTTCCTTTTTGTTCGCTTCGTATACTTCGCGCTGTTCAGCTCCCATTTCACAATACAATATTATTTCTGTTTTATCGGGAAGTTCTTTCGCTACCTGTTCCTTGGTTCTGCGGAGAATAAACGGCCTTATCTTCTTCTGGAGTTCTTCTGCCCTTCTACTGTCTTTAAACTGATCAATTGGGGTTGAATATAAATCGGCAAACTGCTGTTTACTGCCAAACAAACCCGGACAGGCAAATGATAGCTGACCATATAAATCAAAGGTATTATTCTCAATCGGCGTTCCCGTCATGGTTACTTTATTTCGCGACTGCAGCATCCGGACTGCTTTATAACGTTGCGATTCCGGATTTTTAATCAGTTGCGATTCATCTAAAAAGATATAGTTAAAGCGATAATCTTTCAGGAAACGGATATCAGAAAGTAATGTCCCGTAAGAGGTTAAAATGATTTCGTAATCATCGAAAGTATCAGTTGTTTTGGTCCTTTCGCCAGCATAAATGGTTTTTACTTTTATGGATGGTGCAAACTTCTCTACTTCAGCCTTCCAGTTAAATATTAACGAAGCCGGAACCACCACCAGATTTGTATTATGCTTTACTTTTTCGCGCTGTGATAAAATGAAAGCCAAAACCTGAATGGTTTTACCCAATCCCATATCATCGGCTAAACAACAACCAAAATTAAAATCATCTAAAAAGTTGAGCCAGTTTAAGCCATCTTTCTGGTAATGGCGTAAAGTTGCGGTTAAACCTTTTGGCACCGCTACCTCTTGAATCGATTCGGTACCTTCAAATTTCTGTCTGTACAGTTTTAATTCGTTTTTTACATCACCATCCAGCAAAGCATCTTCATAAAGCTCGTTTATAGAAGCAAACTTAATTTTAGGCGTAAGAATGGCATCTTCGGTTACTTCGCCAGCACTAAAATAAGCTGCAAATTTTTCGATCCACTCATCTGGCAGTATGCCCTGGGTTCCATCATCAAGCATTACAAACTTACTTTTGTTCCTGATCGATTTATGGAGATGTTTTAACGCAACCTGTTGTTTACCAAACTTTACCTTTACTTTGGTTTCAAACCAATCCGTCCCACTCAATACCTCGATATTGATTTTTGCCTGAAATTCGCTCAATTTGTTGTTTTTGAGCTGGTTGAATCCTAAAATATGAATTCCTTTATTTCGCCATACTTCAAAAGCATCAAGGAACCAGGCTTCTTCCAGAAACCTTTTGCGGTGCAGATAAAAAGAATCGTTGGTTTCCTGATCATAGAAATAAGGGTGCTGTTTCAAAACGTTCCCGATAAACTGCAGTTCGGCATCTTCATCACGATGCAAGGTAAAGAGATTACCCAGTTTATCCTGCGCCTGGATTTTCTTTTTAGACAGCACAGGAATTTCCAGGTTTCCATAACGCATTACCGGTGTAAGAAGAATGTAATCTTCAGATTCTGACAGGTAGATTAACTGTTCGTTTTCAAGATCGAAACCCTTTTCTTCGATCTGGCTTTTTGTGGCAGGTTTTAAATAAGAATAATCAACATGGATACTTCCTTCTAAAGGCACCAGAATAACTTTTTGAAATTCCGGATATTTGGTTTTGTGCAGAATTAACTTGTTGCTCTGCTTTTTGAAAAAACCAATTACGCGTAGAAAATCCAGCCTGCCAATTAGATAGAGTTGATTGTTAAGTTTAACAAAATACTGGTGTACCAATACCAGGTTATCCAGTTCGCATGATTTCCCTTCGATGATCAGCCGCCCTGTAATTTCATAATAATCATCACGCTGGTTTACCGAAAGATGTAAATCTACTTCCAGTAAATGTGCATTAACTGCGATAATGGTGGAGGCTTGAATAGCCACAGACTGCTTACTATCCTGCAGGTAAAAAGGAATCTGTTGAGGATTTTTCACGATCGCTTTTAAGGCTTCAATTTCCACCTCGCTTTGATCATTATTGTAATTCTGCTGAAAAGTGGTAATACCGCTATAAAACTTTACCTCATCGTTATCATTTGTTTTAAAGAGCAAATCAGCCGGATTAATTCCTTTTAAAGGATTTTTAACCTTTCCATTCTTAGTAGTTTGGGCTTCAAATAATTCTACCGTTAAATTGTTGTAATAGCGATGTTGCCCAAAAACCAGGATCATTTTACCCGGGTTGTTTTTGACAGGCGCTTTTATTTTAGGTTTACTTGCCGGCAGTAAAAGTTCCTGTAAATTTTGCTGTGTTTCTTTGTTAAATGGCTGGAGGGCATCCATTTTTGGCCGGATGGTTACCTGGTCATTCTCGTAGCGGAGATTAAACAGAAGATCGAGATTATCCTCTTTCTCCAATCCATAATCGATTGCAATTTTGGCCAGCTTTTGTTTCCGCTGGTTACTGTCGAAAAAAATGAGCAGATCCTGACGCTGAAGGATGTTGTATAAAACCCTCGCCTGATGTTCACATAGTTTATATTTTGGTGTACTGCACCGGCAAGAAAGTTTTACCGAGTTTGGGTACTGCTGAACCTGAACAATTGGAAAAGGTAATCCGGAGGCTTCATCGCTAAAAGCTGCAAAATCGATTTCAATCTGCTCTGGAACAAGCTGATAAAAGCCTTTAACATCAGTATGAATCAATCCGTTTAAATGTTTGAGGATAACAATCTGGCTCAGATTTTTCAGGTTAAAATCCTTTAAGATATAATCGTAAGGATTTTGTTCTGATACTGGATGCGCGGTTACCTGATCACTCATTTAAACTAAATAAGATAATATTGCTTTTTATAAACTCACGTTTAAGTTCAAATGTCCCCCAAGTCCAACTTTAATAATCCTCATTAAAGTCGAAAGTCTAATATCACTTGCATTATTTTCAATTCTTGAAATGTAGGTTTTTGTAGTACCACATTTTTCTGCAAGCTGCTCTTGCGTCAATCCCTTTTCTTTCCGAAGTTCCTGAAGCATGGCTCCTAGCTTAAAACGCTCAAACTCTTGTTCGTAGATTTCTCTTTCTTCAGTCCCACGTTTGCCGTATTCGCTGTCCAAATGATCAGCAAATAATGTCAATTTATTTTTTGTCTTTTCCATCGAAATATTTCTTTTTAAGTTTCTCAGCCAGTTCAATTTCATTTTTAGGTGTTTTTTGAGTTTTCTTTTGAAAACCATTTACCAGGATGATCAGTTTTCCCTTATCGAAGAAACTAAATACCCGAAAAATATCTGAACCAACTTCGACCCTAATTTCAAAAAGTCCTGTTGAACCTGTGATGTGCTTAAAATATTTTTCAGGAACTTTTTCAAGTGTAGCGATTAATTGTAAAGTCCAATTGAATTTCTTCTTTACGTTGGGCTTAAGCTACCCATAAAAATCCAAAATACTCTTCAAAGTAAAAAATGTCCCTGATAAATTCCTCGTTCATTAACCAGATTTAGGTCAACTCAAAGTTAGCTAATTAGATAACAAATTCAAAATATTTAGCTACATTAAAGAATGCGTTTACTGAGTAAACCTATTAACTAAATCTAGTGCGTAGCAAGTTGAGAATAACCTAACTTAAAGCGATTTACGCAGGTTCAAATAAAAAGGCACGGCTACCTTTTCAGTTTTTCCGTTAAGGATAAATTCAGCAGCTTGAGCGCCCAGTTCGCTAAAATCAGTTGAAATGGTGGTAATCCCATCCAAAATAATTCTTTTTAAAGGCGTTTCGTTATAAGAAATTACGCCAACATCCTTCCCGATTTTAAGTTTCTGGGCAATTAAGCGTTCAATCAGTGTTACCAGGTCATCTTCCATCAGGTTAATGTATACCTCCCCAGGATTAATTTCCTCGTCTTTAATGTTGTGGATTACCTTATGATCAAAAGCATATTGCTGGCAGAACCTGTAAAAGCCTGTGAGTATTTCGTGCGGGAAATAACTGTTTTTTGGAAAGATAATTTTCAAGGTTCGATAATGCGAAAGGCGGTCTAATGCCTGTTCTAAAGCTGCGTAAATATCCTGTGCAAAGTTTTCGTAGGCCGCAGCATAATCGCCGGTTACCCCAGGTAAAAGTTTATCAAGTATAACCAGTTTTTCTTTTGGGATGGTATTGATAATTTCGTGCGCATTTTCACCTCCTTCTAAAAAATGTGGAATAATTACAAAGTGCGAATAATCGCCGCGTTTGGCCACAATCATTTTTTTAAACAGGGCGAAATCGTTGTTGTAGATATAAAAATCGATTGCGGCACGTTCTCCTAAGGTTTTTGTGAAGGAATCGTAAATGATCTTTTTGTGCGTACTGAGTTTATTAAAAAGCAGACAAACCTTTAGTTTACGGGAAAAATCGGTATTGATGATAAAATAACCCTTTCCTGGTACAGAATCAACCACCCCCAGTTTGCGGAGGTTGCGGTAACCTTTTTCGGCGGTGTCTCTCGACATCTCCAGACTAAAACTCAACTCATTTATCGAAGGCAACAAACTATTTTTCAGAAGTTTACCACTTTCAATAGCCGCCAAAATAGCATTCGTTAACTGCTTGTATTTTGGCGTCGATGAATACTCGTCGACGTTAAGATACGGGATTAAATCTTCTGGTTTCAAATTGACTATATTGATGTAGGAAATTCTAATATACGGAAATCCCTAAAAATCTATGGTGCGTTGTATGGCAGAATAGTATTTTAACTGGATCATATCTGTTGGTGCAGGATTTTCGTTCCAGGCGTCATTTATTGCCAACGCCGTACCAATTGCCGTAGCTTGCGAAACTGAGGAAGCATAAACCTCTATATCTGGAATAGAAATAGCCAACAGATGCATATAAATTGCATTTTTACCGAAACCACCATCTACAAAAATCCTTTTCACACCTGCATTTAAAATTAACTTTAACGAATAAATCTGTTGTTTAATCAGGTCAAAAATCAATTGATGATAGGCTTCCTCCGCGGTTTGGAAGAGGCTCAGATCACGCGCTTGAAATGCAGAACTTGCCGAAAAACCTTGTTGTTCCTGTTGGTTTTCAGGGATTTTATTAGCCAGTTTCAAAATCATGGAGGGGTTAAACTTCAAATGTTTAAATAGATAGGCCGCGCGATTGAAATGTTCGGCGATCCGTTTAAGCTGTACCTCATGCTCATAACCTGCAAAAACACGCGAAGCCTTAACCGCCTTCCCTTTAAAGTGCATGTAACACAGACAATCCTGTTTAAGTTCTTCGGCTGTTAAAGCTTCCTGGTTAAAAGGATTTAAACTGATACACCAGGTTCCGGTTGAAATGAGCACAAATGGTGTGTTAAAATTAGCCAGGTAAGGAATCAGCGCTGCGGAGCTATCGTGAAGACCTACTCCAACCTGAATACTTTTACCTTCAAAATTGATTTTCAGGCTGGAATCGCCCGGAGTAAAGGTTCCAAACTTATCGTCGAGCTTTTCTGCCGATACCCAGTTATGGTACTGGTTTTTATTGAAATCCCAGAGTTGGGTATGACAACCAATGCTGGTAATATCTGCCACAGCCTTACCCGTAATCAGATAGCTTAAATATTGAGGCAGATGTAACGCCCACTTTACTTTTTTAAATATTTCGGGCTTTTCATTTTTCATGCGGTACACTTGCATCCCTGAATTTAAGCTGCCTAAAATTGGTGAGGCCGTTTCTAATGAAATCTTCTCCTCGCCACCGTACTTTGCATAAAAGGCATTTTTAAGCGCTTCAGGATACTCTTTTAAATAGTTATAAAGTGGTGTCAGGGGATCGCCGTTTTTATCAAGATAAACAAAACTAGCCCCATAAGTAGAAAAGTTTATGGCCTTAACATCGAACTCTTTTAACTGCAAAACCTGATGCAGGGAATCGTAAACGGATAAACGCAGGCTTTCGAGATTTTCGCACGGTTCGCCGTCCTCATCAACAGTTTCTACAAAACGTGCTGACCGCTCGTAAACAATACTATAGCTTTCGTCGATCAAGAACAGTTTTTTATTTGTTTTCCCAACATCAAATATGGCGATTACAGGTTTAGTCATTTTATTCTCTACTTACAAACCTGTGGCAACAGTATTTCCGCGGTGATTAACTAATTGATTTCTAACTTCTAAACCACGGTAAAGTACAATCGGTGATAAAGCTGCTCCAGCTCTTAATCTGGCTTCGGCTACTAAAGCCCTTAAATCGCTACGGAAAGTATGCTGCAAAATTTCCTGTGCTTTGGCTACGTCGTTGTTGTTCTGCGCTTCGTTTACTGCTTTTCTATCAACTAATAAGGCTTGTGCATAGGCAATCATAATGGCTTCCACTGACTGTAATAAATCCTCTAAAGGATCTTTCACATTGTGAGAAGCATCGATCATCCATCCTAAATCTTTTGTATGGTTCATGCCTTTTGCATCCATACCTTCTACCAGTTCGTTAAAGATCAGGAACAATTGATAAGGTTTAATACTTCCGGCAGTTAAATCATCATCGCCGTATTTAGAATCGTTGAAGTGGAAACCACCCAATTTCCCTTCCATTAACAATAAAGCCACAATTTGCTCAATGTTAGCATTTGGCAAATGATGACCTAAATCCACCAAGGTATAGGCTTTTTTACCCAGTTTACTGGCGTATAACAGTGATTGACCCCAATCGCCAACTGTTGTTGAATAAAAGTTAGGCTCGAAGGCTTTATACTCCACAAACATTTTCCAATCTTCCGGCAAGGATGAATAGATTTCCTGAAGGCTTTCTAAAGTATTTTCGAATGCTTTACGAAAATTAAGCTGACCAGGAAAACAAGAACCATCGGCAAGCCAAACAGTTAGCGCATCAGATCCCAATGCAATACCGTGTTTAATTACCTCAATATTATGTTCAATTGCCTGTTTGCGGATGTCTTTATTCACATTTTGAAGCGAACCGAATTTATAGCTATGTGCTGATCCTCTCTGATCCTGAAAGGTATTGGAGTTCATGGCATCGAACTTTAAACCATAGCCAGATGCTAAGGATTTTAACGCTTCTGCATTTTGAGGGATATCCCACGGAATGTGTAGCGAAATGGCGCCACTTGCACCATTAAGGGCATGAAGTAAGCCTACATCTTCAATTTTTTCTTCAATGTTACGTGGCTCACCACCGGTAATGGCAAAACGGCCAAAACGTGTTCCACCAGTACCCAATGCCCAGCTTGGAATGGCAATTTGAAAATCGACCAATTTTTGGATTACGCTTTCGAGATCAGCGTGTGACCAATCTTCTTTCAAAAAAGCAAGTTTGCGTTGATGTGAAGTTAAAAGGGAGTCGTTATGTTTTTCTATTTGGTTCTGATCGATATTCATGAGGATATTTGGTTTTATTGCTAATCGTTGTGGCGATACAATCGCCGTTCTCACTCATCCTCGTTTCAAACGAGGACGATTATAAAAATTAAAGTCATTTTCGGTCTGTGATTGAACACAGACCGATTGAACAACTTAAAAAACTGAATTTAAAATCTATCGCCATGATCTGTGTACCCGCAGACAACTGATCCAATTATTCGTTTCGTTCTGTGGGGACAAAGGCCGAAAATATATGCTTGTATTATCTTACAAATGCCATGGCTACTCCGCCATCAACATTTAAAACATTCCCGGTTGATTTGTGCAACAAGCCTCCCACAAAGGCGAAACAGGCATTGGCAATATCATCTGGTAATATAATCTGGTTTAACAAAGTACGTTTTGCGTAATAAGCGGGCAACTCTGCAACAGTAATGCCATAAGCTTTTGCACGGCCTTCGGCCCAACCGCCAGCCCAGATATTGCTATCGCTGATTACAGCATCAGGGTTAACCACATTTACACGGATATTATCTGCTCCGAGTTCAGCAGCATTTAATCTGCTCAAATGTAACTGTGCAGCTTTCGCACTGCCATAACCGGCATTATTTGGTCCGCTTACCAAAGCATTCTTACTTACAATATTAATGATATCTCCACCAATATCCTGCTTTTGCATCGTATTTGTTGCAGCCTGGGTAATAAAAAACTGGCCTTTTACCAAAACATCATATAACAAGTCCCAATCCTTTTCGGTATGGTCGGCAATGGTTTTAGAGATTGATAAACCTGCGTTGTTTACCACGATATCTACACCGCCAAAAGCCAGCGCTGCCGAATCAAAAGCGGCTTTAATATCTGCTTCACTGGTCACATTCAAAATTGCGGTACTATAAGAATCTTTACCATAAAGGCTCGCAAATTCTTTACCTGCTTCTTCCAAACGCTCAGCATTCATATCATTTAAGATCACCACACCACCTTCGGCAACAAACTTTTTAGCAATCGCCTTACCAATTCCACCGGCACTGCCTGTAATCAGGGCAATTTTACCTGTTAAAGGTTTTGGTTTTGGCATACGCTGTAATTTTGCCTCTTCCAACAACCAATATTCGATATTAAAAGCTTCCTGATGTGGTAATGAAGTATATTCAGAAACCGCTTCGGCGCCTTTCATTACATTAATAGCATTGATGTAGAATTCTGCAGCAACCCTCGCTGTTTGTTTATCTTTAGAGAAAGTAAACATACCGATGCCAGGGTACAAAATCACCACAGGGTTGGTATTGCGGATTGCGGGACTGTTTGGATGTTTACAAGCTTCATAATAAGCCGTGTACATCTCCCTATAAGCTTCGAAAGCAGGTTTTAATTGTTCTTTTAGTGCTTTAACATCTGATAAATCGGCATCGCTTGCTAATGATAAAACAAGCGGACTGATTTTAGTTCTTAAAAAATGATCGGGACAACTGGTTCCCATTGGCGCAAGGCGATCGAGATCGTTAGAATTGATAAATTCCAATACACGACTGTCATCAGTAAAATGACCGATCATCTGTTGTTTGGAAGAGCACAAACCACGTAAAACAGGCGCTAAAGCAGCCGCTTGTTTTTTACGCTGATCTGCTGCTGCACTTTCAATCTTTTGTCCACCAAAAACCGGACCTTTTTTACCATAATTTTGGCTCAGGTAGTCAGAGCAGATTTCGATTACTTCTAAAGTATTCAGGTAACTTTCGTAAGCGGTATCTCCCCAGGTAAATAAACCATGTGAGCCTAACATGATGCCCCGAATGCCCGGATTTTCATCTAAACACTGTTTTAGTTGTAGTCCCAGTTCGAAACCCGGTTTTTTCCATTCCACCCAGCCAATGGTTCCTCCGAATAATTCTTCCGTAATTTTTTTACCGTCTTTAGCCGCAGCGATGGCAATGGCCGCATCAGGGTGCAAGTGATCGATATGCGCAAATGGCAGGAAACCATGCAAAGGCGTATCAATTGAGGGTGCTTTAGAGCTTAAATCGAAAATACAGTGATTAAACAGTTCAACCATTTCATCCTCATGTTCTACTCCCCGATAAATATTTTTCAGACTTCGCAAACGATCAACATATAATGCTGCAAGACCACTTTTCTTTAAAGTACCTAAATCGCCACCTGAACCTTTTACCCACATTACTTCGGTTTTCAGACCGGTAAGCGGATCTTTTTCCAATACTTTACACGAGGTATTTCCCCCACCATAATTGGTTAAGCGTAAATCAGCCCCCAATAAATTAGAGCGATAAATTAAGAGGGCAACTTCATCTCCAGCCAGTTTTGCGGCTTCCTCTTCATCCCATAGATAGCTTACGTGCTTATAACTTTTCGTATTGATTGACATTCTTATATTCTATTTAAATTTTTATTTATTAACCTTTTATTGAATTACCATAACCAACAATGAGTACCGAAACAATGATGGTTAAAATACCCGCCAAAACAGTAAACAAGGTCTTTTTGGATACCCCTTTCCATTCTTTCAACACGAGTCCCCATACGTTGGCGATCAAAATGATAAAAGCCATGTGCAAGATCCACGAACTGGCACCGTTACCCATTTTGCTCTCGCCCATTCCATAGAAAAAGAACTGTAAAAACCAGGTGGTACCTGCCAGTGCAGAAAAAATATAGTTTTTTAACAGCGGCGTTTTTGAATTTGTATAGTCGCCAAATGTTTTGTTTCGGGCATTCAGCACCATACACCATATAAAATTGGTGGTTAAACCTCCCCAAAGTACAATTACATAAGTAACATTATTCTGAAACAAAAAATTACCGGTTTCAGCAGGATTTGCTGCTTTCCAGATGGTGTTTGCAGCCTCGGCCATTGGTTTTCCGGCTTCAATACCGAAATTGAAACAGGCACTTAAAACACCTGAAACAATGCCTACGAATAAACCAAGACCGAATTTATATTCGGTTTTCACCTCCATGCCATGCGGATCGGTAATACCAGATTTCATTTCCTTTTCTTTCATCATACCTGCTTTACCGCAGATAATAATTCCAACCACACACACCAAAAGCCCCAGTAATACCATACGTCCCCAATCGGTATGCAAAAACATAGTAAAAGTATCTTTACCTGCCTGCGGGAAAAAATCGAAGTAAATGGATGGAAGGATTGAACCTAGAACCATACAAAGACCTAAAATGATACTACTTCCTAATGATACACCCAGATAACGAACGCCTAGACCATAGGTTAAGCCTCCAATGCCCCAAAGCACGCCAAAAAAATAGGTCAACCATAAAATACTACCATTGGTACTGGTGATAATTGTTGTAAAATTAGGGATGGTTAAAAATGCAGCAAGTGGCGGAACGATTAGCCAGGAGAAGATTCCCCCAACGATCCAGTAACTTTCCCAGGCCCAGCCTTTAACTTTTTTGTACGGAATATAAAAACTTCCGGAGGCGAAACCACCGAAGAAATGAAAAATTACACCTAAAATTGCTTGCATGCTCTAATTTAATATTTGGTTGCCCTAAAATAGAATTTGCAGTAACTTTAACTGTTATGCACTGTTATGGATGAGAAATAATATGGTGGATGGAAGATGTATAATGGATGATGGAATTAGATAAGTCAGGAGAGGGGGTTGGATATTTGCGCGAAAAAAGTCGTCATCTTGAGCGGAGAGTAACATAGTCGAGAGATCTATCAAGACAGATCTCTCCATTTCACTGCGTTCCAGTTGAGATGACGGTTTTTATAAGGAAATCCTCCTCACAATATCTTCAATAACATCAGCAGATTTCAGGATTTTATAATGCCCCACATCTTCAAAAGATTTTGAACTGATGGCAGGATTTTTATCTAAAAAGTCTTTCAGAAATGGGAAAGGTGAAATATGATCGGCGGGATCATAAGCCAGAAAATGATCTAAATCCGGACTTAACTGATAAAGTTCAGTCAGGTTAAAGTGGCCAGCAGAAACGGGGAACTCTTTTGCAAAATTCGCGAAAAATATATCCTGATCTTTTGCTCCGATGCTTACTGAATCAAGGCTCTGTTCGAAGTTTTCTTTGAGCCGGATTAATGGAGCAATGCTGATGAGCAGATCGGGAGTTACTCCTAATTCTTGCAACGCAATTACATTGGCCATTCCGCCTAGCGAATGTCCAATTAATATATCTGGCTGTACGTAGTTTAATGCAATAGACTTTACCGAATCGGCATATAACATCAGGTTAGAAAATTCGGAGATTGAACTTCCGTTACCAGGCGCATCAAAAGCAATAATCTCCAGGTCTTCTATTTTCTGGAGTTCAATAATCAGCTCATAAAAATCTAAAGCTTTTGAGGCCCATCCATGCGTAAGCAACACTTTTCTTTTTCCATTTCCCCAGCTAAAACAGTTAAAGGTTACGTTGGCATTGGTAAAATAGGTATCAAAAACCTGAAGGCTAAATTGTTTTGAAGTGGCAATAAGCTGTTCCTGATGCAGGCGCAATGGCATTTTTGGGGAGTAAAAAATAAACTCACGCATTAAAGCTGCATCAGGATTTGCCTGCGTTAATTTCAGCTCGTTTGCAATTTGTTTTAGTCTTTTCAATTCGAGCTTATTTACGGGTTAAACCAAATGCGATTTTAAATCTGCAGGAGAATAATTGATCGATTTTAAAGTTTTATCGTCAGATTTCCTGAACACTAAAAACAATCCGTCAATTTCTTTATAATAAGATTCAGTTTGATCTTTATCTAAATAAAACTGAATCGTTTGTTCAGCTTCTTCTACTGTTTTACAGGCTTTACTCATGTTAGAGCGGTGAACCTCATCAAATAAAGTTTTAAATTTTCCACCTAGACCAAACTCGTGAATGGCTCCGGCCAACACATACTGCAGATCGCAAAGGGCGTCGGCCACTTCTATCAGATCATCATTTTCTACTGCTTCCTGTAATTCTTTTAATTCTTCAGCTAAAAGCGAAATACGCAGATTAGCTCTCTGTTTTGATGGAATAACCGGATTTTCAAGTATAGGATGTTTAAAGGTAGTGTGAAATTCCGCTACCTGGTTTAGCGAATTGGTTTCTTGCATGGTAATGTTTGATTTAATCTTTACGCAGCAAACTTAAAAAAATCAGGAGAAATATTGGGGAGAATTTATGCACACACTGTAAGGTTAATCGGTTAATTGTTGAAAATGGTTAATTGTAAGTAGAGTTGCTAACTGGATTGTTTAAATCTTGCATTGCTAAATTGTTAACTGCAAATTGCCAACTGAAAACTGTTGAGAATGGTTATTAGTTATTATCGAACTGGTTAAATGCCCCCATGGTAATTACAAAATTGTTATCTGCAAATGGCCAACTGAAAACTGCTGAGAATGGTTAATCCGTTAATTGTTGAAACTGGTTAATTGAAAGATGAACCCCAACAATTGAACAATCTAACAATATTTAATTCTTCCTTAATTAACCATTCTTTTTCCCCTCCCTCACCACTTTAAAAAACTCTTCTTTATACGTTTCGCCAATGGGGATGGCCTGATCGTTGATATAAACGGTATTCCCATCTATCATCTTGATTTTTTCGATAGAGATAATATACGATTTATGGATACGGTAAAAAGGTGGCTGAGGTAGTTCGATTTCCAGCTCACGCAATGCCTGATAGGTTACAATCCTTTGGGTAGCAGTATACACTGAAACATAATTTTTCAACCCCTCTATGTACAGGATATCTTCGTAATTAACCTTGATAAATTTGTTTTTGGTATCACCCTTGATGAAAATAAAATCGTTTCCTTGTGCGGTTTGTTGTATAACAACTTCCTGCCGAACAGGCGCCACTGGCATTAAAATCTGTCGCGCTTTCGTAGCCGCTTTATAAAAACGCTCATAGGAGATCGGTTTAAGCAAATAATCTACCACATCAAGATCAAAGCCTTCTAAAGCGTATTCAGAATAGGCCGTGGTTAAGATTACTTTACATTTACCTCCACAGATCTTCAAGAACTGGATCCCGGTTAATTCAGGCATCTGTATATCCAAAAAAACAAGGTCTACCTTACCTTCCTGCACCAGATTAAGGGCTTCAAAAGCATTTGTAGTGGTCCCAACCAATTCTAAAAAAGGGGTTTTATTGATAAAAACAGCAATAATATCTGAAGCATAAGATTCATCATCAACAGCAAGGCAACGGATCATGGTTAGGGTTTAGCGATTAGGGGTTGGCGATTAGCTTGAATTAACGTTATCATAGTTTTCAATGATACAAATTATACATTAGAGATTTAAGATCAAAGTACTTTTATAGGTATTGCCGTTATTAGAAATCAATAACTCATGTTTTTCGGGATAGATCAAATCTAACCTACGGTGAATATTTACCATACCTACACCGCTTGAGTGGTCCTTTTGTGCGTGACTGATCTTATTGCTTACTTCGAAACTTAATCGTTTGTTCTGCACTTTCAGCTTAATACGCACGGGCTGGGCTTCATCATTTACCACACCATGTTTAAAAGCATTTTCAACAAAAGGGATTAATATAAGCGAAGCTATTTTTTGATCAGCAATTCCGTCTGTTATAAAATCGACATAAAACTTTGGTTCAAAACGCATTTTAAAAAGCGCTACATAACTCTCTAAATACTCCACTTCCTTGCTTAAACTTACTTTACCATCCGGACTATCGTTCAATGTATAACGCATCAGATCTGATAAACGCAAAATGGCATTGGCCAGTTGATCGGAAACAGGAATAGCCAGGGAATAAACATAATTCAAGGTATTGTACAGAAAGTGCGGATTGATCTGCGATTTCAAAAATGAAAGTTCCGCTTTAACCACTTCTTCCTTCAGTTTTCGGTTAACCTGTTCTGACTTGAAGCTCTGTTCGATACCATAAACTGCAGCCGGTGTAACAATAAAACCAATGCTCCAATAAATATTATCCGAAATGTAATCCCAGGCAGCTATACCATCGTTATAGTTGTGAAAACCAAGCCATTTTAAATAAAGTACTTCTTCTATTAAATACCTAAGTGCAATAAATACCCCAATGGTAAACAAAATCCCTCCGATTAACTGAGGTACTTTATTTTTTTTCAAAAATCTTGGATATACCCATAAGTAACAGATGTAGAACTCTATCAATTGAATAAAATTCATAGAGATACTTAAAGCAGCCTTGCTAAAAGTTGTACCATCAATTAAATAGCCACCATAAAAATAGCCCAATACAAGTAACCAGCAAAGTATGTGAATGGAAATGATTTTTATTGTTTTCATGGCCTAAAACTATACAAAGCTTTTTTAACCGCCTATTTTCTTATTCCAAACATCCAAATAATTATCCTAACCTGTACAATTTAAGTATGAACACCTTTTATTGCATAAAAATGGATTGGGATAATATTTTAAAGGGTTGGGATTATATAATTTTTAGCCTTCCGCAAGCTCTTCATCTTTGAATCGTCAATATTAAACAAACTTAAAATGAACCGCTTACTTAAAACCATCCTTATTTTCTTCTTCCTTTTTAGCATTAAAACCGTTTTTGCTCAAAACATCAAAATATCAGGAACAGTTACCAATAAAAACAATCAAGCACTTGATTATGCTTCTGTAGCCCTGATCCACCTACCAGATTCTGCTTCGGTGGCATTACAGGCCTCTAACCAACAGGGTTTGTATGAATTTAGTAACGTAAAATCTGGCAGGTATTTAATTAAAGCCTTAATGATGGGTTATGGAAAAAACCAATCCGCACCATTTGAAGTGAAAGATATAGCTGTTAAGGTTCCATCAATTACACTGGCAGAGCACACTCAAAATCTGAAAGATGTAAACATTATATCAAAAATGCCCGTAATTGATCAAAAAGCAGACCGGGTAATTGTAAACGTAGAACAGATGAATACCGCAGGTGATAATGCATTGGAAGTAATCAGTAGGTCGCCAGGTGTAAAACTGGATAAGGATGATCACATTGTACTGAAAGGAAAAAAAGGAATCAATGTGATGATTGATGGTAAAATGAGTTACATGACGGGTTTGGAATTAACCACTTATTTAAAATCGCTACCCGGATCTGTATTAAGTAAAATAGAGTTGATTTCCAATCCACCTTCTTCTTTTGATGCGGCAGGCACGGCAGGGATCATCAACATCAAACTCAAAAGAAATAAAATGCAGGGATTTAACGGAAACATGAATACGGGTGGTGGTTACGGTCGTTATGAAAAAGTTTATGCGGGCACCAACCTGAATTACAATATAGGTAAAGTGAGTACTTATCTGCGTTTAGACGCCGGACACTATAACTCATACAACAGGTTAACTTTAAACAGAACCATAGAGGAAGAACAATATAACCAGCTTAACTTTTGGCACCCGGTTACGAATAGCTTAAATTATTCAACAGGTGCAGATTATTTTATTGATGATAAAAATACCCTGGGCATTATGGTAAAAGGTTATACCGCTCCGGAAGAAACCAAGGTAAATAGTAATTCTATAAACTACAATGCTGCAGGGGCAAAAATAGGTGGCACAAGTATGTTTAACCCTCAAAGCAATACAGAGAAAAACCACGCCATTAATTTAAATTACCGTTTAAAAACCGATACATTGGGAGGCGAGCTGGGATTTGATGCCGATTATGTGCGTTACGATAACAGCCGAAACGAAACTTTCACCAACAATTACCTTGATGCAAACGATCAGCTTATTGGTACTCCGATTGATCTGCGTAATAATGGGATGGGCAAAGTATCAATCTATTCGATCAAGGCTGATTACACCATGAACTTTAACAAAACATTAAAAATGGAAACCGGCTGGAAAAGTAGTTGGGTAAAATCGCTGAGCGATGTGCGTTTCGATTCGCTGAAAACCGCTGGCTGGATCACCGATCCGGGAAGGACAAATCTATTTTTATATAATGAGAACATTAATGCAGGTTATCTTTCATTAGATCAAAGCTTTAAAAATTTACAGATCAAAGCAGGTTTACGTGCAGAGCAGACATTGGGCAATGGCAGTTCATCGGGAACGAATACCCTGATCGACAGAAAATACTGGAAGCTTTTTCCAACGCTCTTTATTTCCTTAAAACTCGATTCGAACAACCTGATTACGGCTGCCTACCGCAAAAGTATTAATCGCCCATCGTACAGCAGTTTGAATCCCTTTACTTTTTATAGCGATCCTTACACCGCCTTGCAGGGGAACCCGTTTTTACAGCCCTCTTACGCCAACAGCTTTGAATTTAACTACTCATTTAAAAATTTCAGGATATTAACGTTGAGCTATTCGGTTAACAATGGCTCGATATGGGAAGTAGTTTATCAAAATGATGCGACCAAAGAAAGTATCTCCCGACCAGAAAACTTAAACCGTACCACCAACTTTTACATGGCAACCGGAAGTCCTTTTGATGTAACCAAATGGTGGAACAACAGTACTGAAGTTTCGGCTGGATTTAACCGCACCGAATCAGCTGTACAGGGCAATGGTTATGATGCTTTCTCCTGGAACTGGTCTATAATGTCAGATAACACCATCACCTTACCTAAAAACTATAGCTTATCGGCTTATGCTTTTTACGATTCCCCTTCTGTTTCCGGCCTTTTCCGAAGTTTAGGCAGTTACCAGCTCAATATCGGTGCTAAAAAATTATTCTGGAACAAAAATGCCACATTAGCCTTAAAAGTAAACGACGTTTTTAATACGAGTAAATTTAGGGCCAACCTGGAGTACAATAATATTAAAACCTATTGGCAGAACGAATGGGAAAGCCGCAGGATAAACTTAAGTTTCACCTATAAATTCGGGAACATGAAAATCAAAACTGCGCGTAAAAGACAAACCGGAACAAGCGATGAAGAAAACAGGGTTGGCAAAAATTAAAAAATGAGGGCAAGATAAAATCGGTTAACTAAGCTGGATTTCTACAGTTAGCCGATTAATCCGTTTCAACAATTAAACGAGCTATAAAACCAATAGCATCCAAATATTACAGGCATAATGACCAGAATTGCCCAGCGGACCTGCGAGTTTTTTAAATCCAGCCTTTTCATAAATGGTAATGGCTTTGGCAAGTTCCGGAAAAGACTCCAGGTAAATTTCATTATAACCAAATTGCTGAGCAGATGCTATACTTTTTTCCATTAGCACTTTACCGATACCTTTACCGCGCGAAGCTGGCAGAGCATAAAATTTAACGAGTTCAACACAACCCTCTGGCAAGCCAGCTGTTGGATAAATACCACAGCCACCAATAATAACTCCACCCTCTTCGGCTAACCAATAAGCAGATTTAGGATGTTCGAAAAGAGTTGACAAATCGTCGGTTGTAGGATCGGTATAAACAGTACCAGGCTTGTCTACTTTAAATTCTTTTAAAACCGATCTGATCATGGAAGCAGTAGCAATATTATCTGTTGGAGTGATCTTTCTAAGGGTAATGGCCATATTACTATAATTTGTTGCAAAGTTAAAAAATGAGTAACTGCTTTTTAATAAAAGCAAACAAAATGCTATTGAATTTTATTTATAAAATATTAAAACAGATTATACCATGGAAAACGAAGAAAATAAAACAGGAGCACTTAAAGGCAACAGTCATCCAAAACCAACAGATGATGTACAGCTGGAAATAGAAACCGTAACGCCTTCAACAGAAAAGGAAACCGATAAACCAGGTGAGCCTGCATTAAAAACGGAGGAAGTTAAGGATGGGGAAAAATTGAATGATCAGGATGAAGCAGCAGATACTACGGAGAAACCTTCCGAAGAAAACAAAACTGATACCGACGATAAACGTGATGATATCGAAACCGCTACACCAGGCGCCTGAGTTAATTTTGGTTAACTCACATTGCAGCTGAAATAGTTTTAGTATTTTGGCGTTATGAATAATATGAAAGAAAAAATATTGCTTTTCCTGTTTACCATAAGCATTTTTGGTTGCGGAATAAACAGGCAGGCACAGCAGATAAAAGCCCTGGAAGACTGCACCTATAAAATTACAAGTGTACAACAGGTATCGATTGCAGGTACAGATGTTAAAACGTTAATGGATCAGCAGCGCTTTAGTTTAACCAGTTTGCCTGGGGTTGCATTGGGTTTATTAAGAAAAGACATTCCTTTAAAAGCCAATCTAAATTTAGAAATAACTAATCCATCAAGCAATTTAGCTGCGATAAACCAGTTCGAATATAAAATACTGGTCAACAATACAGATTTGGCACAAGGCATTGTTAATCAAAATGTAAGCATTGCGCAAGGCCAAACAGTTACTGTTCCGGTACAGTTGGTGAGCAATATTTACGGATTAATATCTAATGGCAATGTGTTTAACGATATCATCAAGGCAGCTCAAAAAGGTTCATCTTCAAAAGATGAAAAACTAGGCTTATTAACCATTAAAATAAAGCCAACCTTTATGTTGGGCAACACACCTGTTAAATATCCGGGTTACATTACCATTAACAAAGATATCAGCAGTAAAATATTATTGTAAAATACCGCCACAAATAAAAAATGCCCGCTTAACTAAATATGTTAAGCGGGCATTTTCGTTATAAGCTTTATTAAAATTTCTTATCCGGTGTCATCACCATCCCCTTAAATCCTTTTGGATCCAACTTTTCATCTAATGCCCTTAGTTCTGCTACTGATAGTTTTGATGGCATTGCTGTTGTGGTTGTACTTAAGCTAGCTGTTTTTGCCGCTGTAGTTACAAAATTCCCATTCTTAGCATATAACAAAGCATAGGCCAATAATGTCTCTGTTTCATCACCCCATGCCTTACTTAAATCCTCTGCTGATTCTTTATCAACCGTTAGGCCAGAATAATAGCCACCAACGCCAAGTTTGTTTTTGGTTTCAAATTCAGGGATATACATATCTACCTTATCTATTCTGATCGGAAAGAAACCTACAGGTTTACCATAAGTTGTTCTACCAATTAATTTTACATCCATAACTGGTTTTAAACTGTTAATGGTTAACTCACTTGCCGAGGCTGTTGATCCGGTTACTATAAAATAAACCCTGTTTAAAGATAATGAACCGGACTTTGCAAATTTCTCTATATTGTCAGCAGCTGTAGGCAAATAATTTAAATCAGCATAAGTGGCGTACTTTCCGTTTACGCCAGAGGTAAAGGTCTGTAATTTCCCCTCATCATCTAACAGTGGCTGGTGTGCCAAAACAGAGGCTTTGCGCTGGGCAGTAGTGATCGACTGTAAATAGTTATTATAATAAGAAGTAAACATCGTATTACCGGTTTCGCCTGCCGGGGCTACTAAATTAATGATGTCAGTAGCTGTTGAAACATAGCCTCCACCATTATAGCGTAAATCAATAATTAATTCACTTACTCCCTGGGTAGCAAAATTAGCAAAAACTGCATTTATGGCTGAAGAGGCATTATTGGTGAAACTATTAAATACCATATACCCCACTTTCTTTGTTCCAACCGTATAAATATTGGTAAACAATATCGGATTGACAGTATACAAGCCACTGGATATAACTGCTGTTTTAGAGTTTCCGCCAATATCAGTAAAAGCCAAAGTCACCGTTGCATTGGTTCCAAAAATAGCGTTATTTAAAAAACTAACTGCACCAGGATAGGTCAGGTCTGTTCTTCCATTCACACCGGTTATCCTACAGCCACGTGTTAAACCCTGTAATGCAGCCGGCGAGTTTGGATAAACATATTTTACCCTCAGATCGGTCGTGCTGTTATAATTATACTGAACGGAAAAACCAAAATCATTGGCTGATCCGTTTACATCTGCCTTAAGCGCTCCTGTTTTACCTGTCGTAGCTGCCGTATAGTCGAAAAACGAATATTTAGGTTCACTGGAAGTGCTTACATATTCGTATGGCTTTCCTGTTGCCGGGTCTAAAGAATATTGTGTCATGGCATATAGTTCAGCTTCATTTGAACTAAATCCACGCGGGTTAAACACGGCATAAGTGGGTAGCGAAGTATTCCAGTAATAAAGTTCTTTTCCATATAAAAAGATAGAATCTTTAGTCAATTCATCCCGCGTTCCGGAAGGCGTGGTAACAACTGGTGGGGTTACAAGCTCATCAGACGCAGAACTGCTCTTTTTGCAGCCACTAATGGCACCGAAGCTTAAAAAACCTAGTGTTACCAGGTAAAAGAATTTCTTATTTCTCATGGAAATTATAGTAATATTATCTCTATATACGTATCAGGCAATAGTTAGGTTGTTCAGAAATAAACTTTTACCAACAACTCAATTTAATTCAAAATATTATGCGCTCGCGCCTGTATATTAATGAACTACGTAAATCTACTTATTAAATTACTTTTCACTGAGATATTTAGCAAATTTTAACAAGGTAAACTAAACCGGTGTTTTTACCATAGTCCTTATCCCCCCGTAAATTGTCGCCTTTGCCCCGGTTCATTCAACAAAATTCTGGGCAAATTTGTTATATAACTTATCTGATTAAAAACCATGGAAAAGATCGAATTTAAAACCACAATTAACGCCTCAGCAGAAAAAGTTTGGAATGCGCTGTTTGGCATAGAAACATACCCCAAATGGACAGCTGTTTTTATGGAAGGATCGCGTGTGGAAACCGATTGGAGAAAAGGAAGCAAGGCCCTGTTTCACGATGGGAAGGGAGATGGAATGCTTGCTATTATTGAAGAAAACATACCCAATCAATACATGTCTATCAAACATATTGGTGAAATAAAGGATGGGAAGGAAACCCTTCATAATTGGGGCGAATCTTTCGAAAATTATACGCTAACCGAAAAAGACGGTAAAACGGAAATTATAATCGACATGGAAATTATAAAAGAATGGCTTGACTATTTCGAAAAGACCTGGCCAAAAGCACTGGATAAGGTTAAGGAGATAGCCGAGAAATAAAATGATCATGCAGAAACATAAAAGCGAATGAGCCTCTTGTAAAACGGAGGCTTTTTTGTGATTTCTTCAAACGGCTATGGGCCTTTTAACTGGCTAATTGGTCACCATAAAAAATTTTTGCCTTATTAATCATGATCTGGTTCTCTTTCCAGCTCACGGAGAAAGCGTAGCCCAACCCCAGCCTTAAATGCAAGATCTTCCTGAGATAACTAGCTTTCCCCCGATGCATGTAACATTTATACCTGAAAGGGTGTAAAAGCACATTAAAATCAATAAAATTTACCCGAAAGGGTATAAAAAATTAATCAAAATTAGAAATACTTATAAACCAAAAAAGCCTCTCATTTCTGAAAGGCTTTTGGAAGTGGTGCCACCTGGATTCGAACCAGGGACACAAGGATTTTCAGTCCTTTGCTCTACCGACTGAGCTATGGCACCCCCTTTTGGGATTGCAAATGTAGTATTCTTTTTCTCAAATCCAAAAAAGGATTTAAAATTTATTCAAAAAGAATGAAGACCTGTTTAACCAAATGCATTCATTTTTCTGACTATCAATAAGATGCTATTAAAAAAATATTTATCCATTCTGCCAGTTTTTTCAGCATATATTCAAAATAGACAATATAAATCTTCCAGGCACTAATCTTTGATGATAGAAGGTTTGAGATTGATACCTAATTTTCTCAGTATCCATAAAAATAATAGAACACCTGTGAGGACAGCTAATACGATCAATATCACCTCTCCAAAACCCTTTGAAAATCCTGTCTCCACTTCAATCAATTCTGTGCGTTTAACTTTTAACAGGCCACCCGTATCAACAAGTTTGCGAATGTCATCTGTACGGATTTGAGGAGCAAATAAAGCGGCTACTGCATGCTGATCAGTAATGCGATAAATGGTTTGTGGGATTAGTTGAGAATCGCCAAGCTCGTCAAAGTAATAATAAGCATTTCCATTTTTCCATACTGAGCCATAACTGCCTCCAACCATACCTATTTTCTGCCAGTTTCCTGTTGTAGGCTCATCTAATCTATAAATATGTGTTGACTCGGATTTAAGCCCCGGATTTTTATTTCCACCCCAAATCTGACTGGCCTCAGTGTATAAAATTTGATGACCATCTGAAAAAATAAGTGGTGCAATTTCTCTGAAATTGCCACCATCAAATGGGTTATCTTTGAACCTTAAAACTTTCCTTTTCTTCTTATCAAAATAAAAGATTCCATGCTTACTTAAAAATAAAGCATGATAGACATGTGCCCCATTTAGAGACAATATGTTATAAGGACTATATTGCTTATCAAAAGGCAGGTCATTGACGTAGACCATACCTTGCTTAGGATCTAAGAGATAATTTTCCTGATTTTGACCATCAATAACAATGGCTTGCAGGTTCGGGTGATCCTGAAGTGGCAACAGGGCATTTTTATAGTATACAGATTGTCCATCCGCCAGATAGTTTTGACTTTCACGGATATCGCCATCATTATATAACTCAGAGATCTGCCTGAGGCTCGCACCATGGGCCAGCGGAAGAATTTTACCTTGATAGTAACACAAGGTTCCATTAGTTACCGCCTCAGCTTTAAGGATAACCCGATAAGGAACTGGTCCGGCTTCAAGTTTAGCGAGCGGGTAAATATAGGTCTGTGGCTTATCCCCTATTCCAAGACCATATAAACTCTGTTGGCTCAACCAGGAGAAAATTGATAAGTCTTCATTTTCTACACTCATTGAAGAACAGTAGCAGGTTTGCTTACCATCGGTGAAATAACTATTACCAATTGCTTTGGCTGTAGCTGGATTGAAATCTTTTACAACAAGGTTACCACAGTAAGCGTTATTCTTATCTATCCCAAACTGGCGGTTTTGGTAGCTATTATCAACTAGTCTGAAGCTTTTGGCATCAGCCTCTTTAATCATATAGTTACCATTACTTGGCACAGCCGCATATACATGGTCTTGATAACGGACAAATATCCCACCTATTTGCTGTCCTTCATTATCAATAGTATTAGTATCCGCCTCCCTTCCTGGCAAGAGAAAAGACACAGTAAACGTTATTAAAATCAGGAAAGCAATGACTGCAGTTATCCTGATAAGCTTGATGATATTTTTGTTCATTTTTTGTTTTAGGTTATTTGTTAACGTATGCCACCTACTACCGAATCCCAGGAACTATATAGTAGTTCTCCCTGTAATATGGTCATGCCATGCGACAGCGAAAATGCAGAAATTAGGCTATGACACGTAAATGAAAGTCGCGTAGAATGACTTGATCCAAAATACCTCTTCACTCCATCCGGTGAGCATGAAGTGCTTGCGTTGGCTGGTTCCGTTTGTCCAAAAATAAATGATTACAATCATTCATCGTTTTAATACGGATAAGATCAATTTGATCTGCAAAATCTGGTGGGAGTAATGGTTTAGGTAGTTCGATCTCCATGGCTTGGTGCTAAAACTACTAAGTTAAAAATTTAAACTCAGCCCTCCCGCCTTTTACGAATGATCCTTAATAGCTAAAGTTATGAAACCAAAAAAGCCTTTCATTTCTGAAAGGCTTTTGGAAGTGGTGCCACCTGGATTCGAACCAGGGACACAAGGATTTTCAGTCCTTTGCTCTACCGACTGAGCTATGGCACCATCCGTTTGGGATTGCAAATGTAGTGTTCTTTTTTCAAAAGCAAAACTTTTTTTCGATTATTTCATTGGCGCTCTGATTATCAATTAATTAATTTTTCACAATTCTTAAAGCAGGCCATAATTCTTGCTTAGAATGAGTACAAACAAACAATTTTATCATTTTTTTTATGCATGCATAGTATTTTTTTGAGATTAATATCCTAATTTAGCGTAAACAATCTAATATTGCATGGTGGCACAGATCCTTTTTCTAGTACTTACACTTGCAGCAATTGCGCTGTTTACAGTTAACCTGCGTAAAATAATTCGCAATATCCGCTTAGGCAAAGCAGTAGATCGAAAAGATCAACCGCAAAAAAGGTTAATGACCATGTTACGGGTAGCCTTTGGTCAATCCAAAATGGTTGTCCGCCCTATTCCTGCATTTCTCCACTTTTTTGTTTACATCGGTTTTGTGATCATTAATATCGAAGTACTCGAAATTATGATCGATGGATTATTCGGCACTCACCGTATTTTTAATGGTTTGGGTGGGCTTTATAACTTTCTGATCGGTTCTTTCGAAATCCTGGCCTTTACGGTTTGGGTTTCCTGTGCTATTTTTCTTATTCGCAGGAATGTACTAAAACTTAAACGCTTTAGTGGTGTCGAGATGAAAAGCTGGCCAAAATCTGATGCGAACTATATTCTCATCACAGAGATTTTATTAATGAGTGCTTTCCTGCTCATGAATGCTGCTGATGCAAAACTCCAGCTTTTAGGTGCAAAACACTATGTAAATGCAGGTGCTTTTCCGGTAAGTCAGTATTTAATGAACATTCTTCCTTCAACAGCGCATGCATTGGTTATTATTGAGCGCAGCTGCTGGTGGTTCCACATTATCGGGATTCTGGCTTTCTTAAATTATCTGCCTTATTCGAAACATTTCCATATTCTTTTCGCCTTTCCAAACACGTACTTTTCAAATCTGGAGCCTAAAGGTGAATTCACTAATATGGCCTCAGTTACCAATGAGGTAAAAGCAATGCTCGATCCTTCTTTTGTTCCGGCAGAAACCGAACCTGGTAAATTTGGAGCAAAAGATGTAACCGACTTAAGCTGGGTAAACCTGATGAATGCCTATACCTGTACCGAATGCGGAAGATGCACTTCGGTATGCCCGGCAAATATTACAGGTAAACTTTTATCGCCAAGGAAAATTATGATGGATACCCGCGACCGTATTACCGAAGTGGGTCAGAACATTGATAAACATGGTGCAGAACATCAGGATGGAAAATCATTATTAGACGATTATATCAGCAGAGAAGAGATCTGGGCCTGTACCAGTTGTAACGCCTGTGTAGAGGCCTGTCCGGTAAACATCGATCCATTACAGATTATTATGGAGCTCCGCCGTTTTGCGGTAATGGAAGAATCGCAGGCACCAGGAAGCATTAATGCAATGCTGGGAAATATCGAGAACAACCAGGCACCCTGGAAATACTCGCCAGCCGATCGTTTTAACTGGGCACAAGAAAGTTAGCAATTGACAGTCTTCCGTTAACAGTTTTAAGTTGACATTGAATTAAATATAATTACATCAGGTCTCGATACCTGGTATTCGATACTAGAAAATAGACACTAGATAATAGACAAATGGAATTTAAAGTCCCTACGATGGCCGAGTTAATGGCCGCAGGTGAAGAACCAGAAATATTATTTTGGGTGGGTTGTGCCGGAAGTTACGATGAAAGGGCACAGAAAATCACCCACGCCATCTGCAAGATCTTACATCATGTAGGTATAAAATATGCGGTATTGGGGACCGAAGAAAGCTGCACCGGAGATCCGGCTAAAAGAGCTGGGAACGAGTTCCTTTTCCAGATGCAGGCCATGACCAATATCGAAGTTTTGAATGCTTATAACATTAAAAAAATCGTAACCGGCTGTCCGCATTGCTTCAACACCATTAAAAATGAATATCCTGGCCTGGGCGGCACTTACGAGGTGATCCACCATACGCAACTTATCCAAGACTTAATTAACGAGGGTAAGTTAAAAGCCGAAGGTGGAGAAAGCTTTAAAGGCAAAAAAATCACTTATCACGATCCTTGTTATTTGGGCCGTGGAAACGGAATTTACGAAGCGCCAAGAAAAGCATTAGAAGTTTTAGATGCGCAATTGGTAGAAATGAAACGCTGCAAAAGCAATGGTTTATGCTGCGGTGCCGGTGGTGCACAAATGTTTAAAGAACCCGAAAAAGGAAATAAAGACATCAATGTTGAACGTATTGACGAAGCGCTTGAAACCAATCCACAATTTATTGCAGCGGGCTGTCCATTTTGTATGACAATGCTGAGCGATGGTATTAAATTAAAAGATAAAGAACAGGAAGTCAAGGTATTGGATATTGCCGAAATTACGGCAAGGGCAAACGGCTTGTAACGATCGTGTTAGATTCACTTAATAAAAAGCGGTATCATATAAGCGTTAATCTCTATTCGATCTGTCTCACGTGGAGCCTCCCGAAACGCGTAAATCTGTAATTAAACAGATCCTTCGAAAAGCTATCAATCACGGACTCCAATAGAAAGATTGTCAACTCGAATGAAGCGTAGCGAAATGGAGAAATCTTTTAATATAGTTCAAAGATTTCTCCACTGCGGTCGAAATGACGCCCCTTGTATATCTGTCATCAACCCTCCGATGTATTTGAAAAATTCTAACCTCTATTAATGGCAAAATTTCAATAGAAAGATCGTCATCTCGACCGGAGCAGCGCTAAGTGGAGAGATCTATCCAGGCCGATTTCGCTTCGCAGAGCCTTCGGGTTCTAGACTGCGTTACCGATGTAAAATCGGCACAGGTTGCACTCCGCTCGAAATGACGAAAGCTTAAGGGAGGAGCTATCTCCTTGAACTTCTTGATTTTTATACCATAGATCACCCCTCAGGATTGACAAATTAACATTAATGATACAGCCTTTATTATAGTATTGACGACCTAAATCTCCTATACTGCATCAGACAAAGAAGTAAAAGTAAAATCCCTTATTCTTAATGGCGGCAATAGATAGTTGGCTTCTGATTCGGCACTGACTGTTCTTTCGGCTATTCCAATCTCATCCAGGTTATTCAGCATGATAACCGGACTTTCATTGAAACGAAAATTTTTGACCGGGAATTTGATTTCTCCGTTTTCGATGTAAAAAGTACCATCCCTGGTCAACCCGGTTAGCAATAAGGTTTGTGGATCTACCGTACGGATATACCATAAACGCGTAACCAATATACCTTTTTCTGTCCCCTTAATCAGTTCTTCCAATGTCTTGGTTCCACCTTGCATAATGGCACCGCCAGGAGTTGGTATTGCCTTAATTCCGGTTTTCTGTGCCCAATATCTCGAACTGTATAAATTTTTCACTACTCCTTTTTCTATCCAGTTTATCTTCTCCTGAGGCCTTCCATCTCCAGACCATGTTGAAGTTGGAAGCTCAGGATTCCATGGATCGGAATAAATATTTACCCGTTCATCTACCAGCTGTTCCCCTAATTTGGTCTTTCCTCCGGTTTTACTCATGAAGCTTCTTCCTTCATCCGCTTGTCTGGCGTCCAGCGAGAAGAATAAGTTTTCTAACATTACTGCTACGGCGGTTGGCTCTAAAATAACAGTATATTTACCCGGCTCTATCGCTTTTGCAGTTACTGACGACATTGCTTTTTTTGCTGCTATAGCTGTATCGGCCTTTGCATTAAGCTTGCTAAAATCGTTGTATCCTCTGGTGGCATAACCTGAGCCCTTGCCATCATCAGTTCTTACCGTAATGTTAAAAGCAACATCGGTTGAAGTATTATAAGCAAATAACCCCTTACTATTCATCAATGCAGCGCAACCCACGCTGTTCGACAAAAATCCTGCGGCATTCAGTTTATTATCCATAGCCTGTTTTAAACTGGCCTGTACTGCATCAGCTCTATCTTTTGGCGTAACAGCTGCTGTAGCAGGAGAAAATGTGGGTGAATCGGGACCATATTCCTGAGGCCCTAGAAAAGGCATAAATTCAGGATTTTCCGGGGCAAGCTGCGCAAGTTCTTCTGCTCTGCGCACTACTTTTTCCAGCGAGGCATCATCAAATTCATTTATAGTGGCCGTACCCAGTTTTTTCCCGAAGGCTGAACTCACCACCAAACTGTTAGCACTAATTCCACCACTGGTAGAAACTGCGTTTCTGGCATACCTTAGGTTCCCGCTATCTGAGCAGTTTAGATTGACTTCACATTGTTCTGCTTTAGAGTAAGAAAGTACCTTAGTTAAAAGTGCCTTTGCTTCTGCTTTTGTTAAGATTGGCATAATTTCTATCAGATTTTTCTAGCGGTGTTGATCACATTAACTTTATTAAAACGTGCGGTTGCCGATCCGTGAGATACAGCACTTACCTGACCAGGCTGGCCTTTACCATCAAAGAACGAGCCTCCTAAACGGTAATCGCTCTGATCGCAAATGGCCACACACGAATTCCAGAACTCCTGGGTATTTGCCTGATAAGCCACATCTTTTAGCATACCAACTATTTTCCCGGCTTTAATTTCGTAATACAGCTGACCACCGAACTGGAAATTATAACGTTGCTGATCGATAGAAAAAGATCCGTCGCCTACAATGTAAATGCCTTTTTCTACATTTTTGATCTGATCTGCTATACTCAATTTGGCCTTACCCGGTTGCAAAGAAATATTTGCCATGCGCTGAAACTGAACACTGCTCCAGTTATCGGCATAACAACATCCTTGCGATGCATTTAAACCTACTATATGTGCCTGATCTCTGATGGCCTGATAATTTACCAATATGCCATCTTTAATTACATCCCATTTTCCGCATTTCACACCTTCATCGTCATAACCAACAGCCCCTAACGATCCAACTTCGGTTTTATCGGCAGTAATATTAACTTCCTTACTACCGTAATTAAATTTTTTAGATTCCCATTTGTCTAAGGTTAGGAAACTTGTTCCCGCATAATTGGCTTCATAGCCCAATACACGGTCGAGCTCGGTCGGGTGTCCACACGATTCATGAATCGTTAACCATAAATGTGAAGGATCTAATACCAGATCATACTTGCCTGGCTCTACCGATTTTGCCTTCATCTTTTCGCCTACCTGTCTGGCCGCCTGTGTAGCATCTTCAAGCATATCGTACCTGCCTTTGTAAAGCGTACCAGAAGCTGTTTGTATTTTATCCTCTGGCCTGGCATTTAGATATTCGTAGCCTTTACCTGTCGGGGCACTCAATGCATTTCTGGTTTCGAACTTACCGCTTACCTTATCTATTTTAGTGATATAGAAAGTTGGCCAGATGCGGTGAATATCCTGATCGATATAAGAACCATCAGTTGAAGCGAAATATTTTTGTTCATTTACCGCAAATAATACGGAGTTAATATAATCTGCACCACCCTTCATCGCCGCATCATTCACCGCCAACAATAAATCTACCTTTTCTTTTACGGGTACTTCAAAAGTATTTTTCTCAATCGGCGCTTTCCAGCTTACTTCGCCATATCCTTTTTGTGGGGCTAGCATTACAGGTTCTCTTAACAAACGGGCATTTTCTTTGGCAATAGTTACCGCCAGTTCAGCTGCTTTGGCGATGCTATCCTTATCCAATTTATCGGTTGCTGCAAATCCCCAGCTTCCATTCGAAATTACCCTGATACCGATGCCATACGATTCGGTATTTACAATATTCTCTACTTTATCCTCACGTGTAACAACATATTGGTTAAGGTATCTGCCTACACGCACATCAGTATAAGTTGCACCTTTTGATCTTGCCGCATTCAAAGCCACATCCGACATGATTTTTTTAGCTGCAGGATCAATATATTCTAAGGCCTGCTCGGGGGAAATCTCTTTCCCAAAAACCGGAATGGCAGGAAGCATAGCCGCAGCAGCCCCCACACCAGTTAAATAAATAAAGTTTCTACGTTTCAAGATGAGATGGTTTAAATATGTCTGAATATAAGTTTTTTAACTTATTTCCCGAAATTTCTATTTCGATTTTAACAGATGAGTAAATGTAAAATAATGCTAAGAAATGTTTTTATACCAGCATTAGTAAATATGATATGCTGGTTAAGCCAACTGTACACCAATGAAATTACAATGTTATAATTTCCTTATTTTTAGGAAAGCAATTGTAGTATTCTATAGGCCAATTTCTTCCTGCTCTACCTGCTGCCATGAAAAATGGGCATTCTTTCGATCAGGTTTAGCTAGGGTATTTTTCTGCTCCTATGTTGGTTTTCCGTGCCACAGGACAGGTTTATAGCCCTGATCGAAGCGGCATCCCCGATTTTTTCATCGGGATAAAGCGGAGAGCAGGACTAACTTAAAAAAAAGCGAATGACAATGCGCTCCAAAAAAAATCGCTTATATTTTACTTCATATCATATACTAATGGCGCAACCTGCATCATGATTAACATTAAGATTTGATGGTTTCTTATGCCAGGAAAGCAATTGTAGTATTCCATAGCTCAATTTCTTCCTGCTCTACCTGCTGCCATGAAAAATGGCATTCGTTCGATCAGGTTTAGCTAGAGTAGTTTTCTGCTCCTATGTCGGTTTTCCGTGCCAAAGGCTCAGGTTTATAGCCCTGATCGAAGCGGTATCCCCGATTTTTCATCTTACCATGTGGACACATCTTTTTAAGAATAGTTTAGGTATTTTGCTAAGCAACTTTAATCAAGCATGGATTTTAACCAAGTACGCTGTCAATCCCAAGAGCCAGGGAAATCAAAAAAACAGTTGCATTTCAGGTAAATTGGCACTAACAAACCTGAAACGCAGTGGTTTTGTGTTCATAGACGATGATTTAAATTTTAAAAAAATATTGAACACAAAACGAAGTGCCACTGTTTTTTTGATGCGTATAGGATTGTGCAAAAGGCTCATTGCTGGATTGACGAAGCGCTTTGGGTACTTTGGCGCTCCAAAGTACCATGCCACCGCGGCATAGAGCGGCTGAAAAATATTATAATTAATTGTGTCCACACGGTAGGATTTTTCATCGGGACAAAGCGGAGTGCAGGACTAACTTTAAAAAAGCGAATGACAATGCGCTCCAAAAAACAACCGGCAAGCTTAATCTTTAATGTAATATCAACCTACATCTTAAATAATATTAAGATTTAATGTTTTCTTATTTTTGGAAAGCAATTGGAGTATTCCATAGCGCAATTTCTTCCTGCTCTACCTGCTGCCATGAAAAATGGCATTCGTTCGATCAGGTTTAGCTAGGGTAGTTTTCTGCTCCTATGTCGGTTTTCCGTGCCACAGGCCAGGTTTATAGCCCTGATTGAAGCGGCATCCCCGATTTTTTCATCGGGATAAAGCGGAGAGCAGGACTAACTTAAAAAAAAGCGAATGACAATGCGCTCCAAAAAAAATCGCTTATATTTTACTTCATATCATATACTAATGGCGCAACCTGCATCATGATTAACATTAAGATTTGATGTTTTCTTTTTTCAGGAAAGCAATTGGAGTATTCCATAGCGCAATTTCTTCCTGCTCTACCTTCTGCCATGAAAAATGGCATTCGTTCGATCAGGTTTAGCTAGGTAGTTTTCTGCTCCCATGTCGGTTTTCCGTGCCACAGGCCCAGGTTTATAGCCCTGATCGAAGCGGCATCCCCGATTTTTTCATCGGGATAAAGCGGAGAGCAGGACTAACTTAAAAAAAAGCGAATGACAATGCGCTCCAAAAAAAATCGCTTATATTTTACTTCATATCATATACTAATGGCGCAACCTGCATCATGATTAACATTAAGATCTGATGGTTTCTTACGCCAGGAAAGCAATTGGAGTATTCCATAGGTCAATTTCCCTAACTATAGCTTCTGAGAAATTGAAACTTCCGCATTAATTTTATTCAGGTTATCACGGATAAGATTTAAATCTTCGGCCTCCATATTTTTTAATGGAATAACCAGCTGTGTGGCCATCGAATCTACATCGCCTCCCCTGTCTTTATAAGTCTGTACAATTACGTCATCACCTTTGGTATGGATATATAATTTACCTGAAGTAGTTGTACCATAATAGTCCATATCTTTAAATTTCGATAACTTAAATGCGAAATACTCCGTTTTACCGTTATTAAAATACCGCTTGTAACGGCAAAAACCATTGTTGGTAACATTTAGCTCATAACGTTTTACCTGATCACTTTCCTGGCTACTATCATAATGATCAGTAAGCGTTTTATGAAGATAAAGGGCATATTGCTCTATGGATTCGGGGTCGGAAAAAGCACATAAAAACATACAAAAAGCCGAAAGAACAGATATTTTCAAGCAGAGTGTAAACTTTTTCATCGGGTTAGCGTTTTAATCATACCAATTTAATTAAAATCATAAATTTGTATATGAGTTTTTCTCCACAATCAAGAGTTTGGATATACCAAAGCGATCGCAAATTTACTTCTACGGAAGAAACTGAGATCTTAAACAAATTGGCAGCTTTTACTAACCAGTGGAAAGCACATGGAAATGAATTGCTTGCAAAAGCAGAAGTACGCTATGGCTTTTTTATTATCCTAACAGTAGATGAAAGTCAGACTGGTGTTACCGGTTGCTCCATTGATAGCTCTGTTCGTCTAATTAAAGAAATTGAACAGGAGTATCATGTAGACCTTTTTAACCGTTTCAACATTGCCTATAAAGTAAATGGAGAAGTTGTGGTAAACAGCAAGGAAGATTTTGAAACTTTGGTAAATATAAAGCAGGTAACGCCAGAAACGATTGTATTTAACAATATGGTTCAAAATCTGGCTGAACTTGAATCTAAGTGGGAAGTCCCTTTTCAAAACAGCTGGCATTCTAGCGTTTTTGCACATTTACTTTAAGCCTGTGTTCATCGTAGATCTTAAATACATTGTTCCGCTAACCGAGTTAGATGCACATATGGAAGCGCATGTACAATATTTAAAGAAATACTATAAAAAAAATATTTTCGTGGCTTCAGGCAGAAAGGTGCCCCGAACCGGTGGAATTATTCTGGCCCTTGCTAAAGATGAGGCTGAATTGAAAAAAATCCTGATGGAAGACCCCTTTTATAAACACCGTTTGGCCGATTTCACGATTACACATTTCCTAACCTCACAGTACCACCCTGATCTGGAATCTCTTTTAGGCTAACTGGTTCAGAAGACCTGTTGCTATTGCAGCTATTTTTTACTGTCAGCCAAACAATTAGCTAACAAAAAACATTATATTGGTTAAATCAAATAATGTGTATGAAGCGCTGGCTAAAAATCTCTTTAAAAATTGTATCGGTTTTAGTTGTACTGATTATATTAACCTGGCTGGCAGGTGCGTTTTACATTAGCCGCAATAAGAAAGAAGTGCTGGCTTCTATCCTTTCGCAACTGAATAAAAATTTAAATGGACAGATTACTGCCACCAGTATGGAGCCAACGCTTCTGAAAAGCTTTCCGGGAGTTTCGGTATCACTAAACGGTGTTCTACTGAGAGATAGTTTATGGAACCAACATAAACACGATCTTTTAAAAGCGCAGGATATAGACGTCTCTTTAAATGTGCTCTCACTTATTGTAGGCAATATCAATATTAAACAAATTGCGATTAATAATGCTTCCATTTATATCTATACCGATTCTACAGGCTATAGCAACACCAGTATTTTTAAAAGTAAACCGAAAACTGATAAAAAATCTTCGCCAAAATCCTCCGCGCTGGAAGTTAAAAAGATTGATTTTAACAAGGTAAGTTTGATATTGGACAATAAAAAAAGGTTTAAGCTATTCAATTTTAACATCGATCAGATCCAGGGTAGAATGGAATACCCCGATAGCGGCTGGACCGGTAAAATCAGATTAATAACCAAGGTAAATAGTTTCGCATTTAATACGAGAAAAGGCAGCTTTTTGAAAGATAAAACCCTGGAAGGAACCTTAAAAGCGCATTATAGCCGTGATCTTGATGCGATACTGCTGAACCCCGAAATCCTTAACATTGGCGGTCACCCTTTTAAAATTGGTGCTAAAATAGAATTGGATAAATCTGCTTTTGCCATTAGCATTGCTGTTGATGATATTTTGTTCAGAGATGTTGCCCTGCTCTTATCACCTAACATTTCCTCAAAACTTTTAAAATTTGGCATTGAAAAACCGATCAATATCCGGGGAAATATCGTTGATGACGGGTCAGGAAAATACGGAGACCCCTTAATTAAGGTCGGCATAACAGTAAGAGATAATGTGGTTTCTATTCCGGCAGGCAAATTAACAGCATGTAATTTTGATGGCTCCTTTACTAATCGTGATACCGTTGGCGGCATTATTGGCGACGAAAACTCGTCCATCAAGTTCCACAGGCTCACGGCAAAATATTTTAATGCGCCGCTTAAAATCGACACCTTCACGGTAAATAATTTAGCTCGCCCGATTGCCACCGGATTAGTCACCTCACAATTTCCCCTAACCAACTTAAACAATTCGTTAGGTACAAACGATTTTGAATTTAAAAACGGTACAGCGAACTTAAGGTTATATTGCAAAGCCGATATTGATAATTTCAGGTTCACAAAACCGGTTGTTTCGGGTAAAATACAGATTGCCGATGCAGACATCCTTTATATCCCCAGGAAGTTGCACCTGGTAAAAAGTGCTTTAAACATCAATTTTAACCAGAATGATTTATCGATACAGAACGGGCATTTCCAATTGGGCAAAAGCGAGCTCAATGTAAGCTGTAGCATCGCCAATTTTGCCAACCTGTATTATACGGCTCCCGAAAAAATATTGGTGAACTTAAAAATGTCGAGCCCTCAACTCTACCTAAAAGAGTTCTTACCCTTCTTAGGGCCGAGAACAGCGAAGAAAAAATCGAGTGGAAACAAACAAGTGGTTTCGAAAGAGCTGAGCAATGTATTGGAACTTTCGAAAATGAATATCCGTTTAACGGTTGATAAAGCCATTTACGATAATTTTCTGGCCGAAAACCTTGATGCTGATATTTCATTGCGCGGAGGCGGCATTTTTTTCAATAAAATCAGTGTGGCTCATGCTGGCGGACAATTATCGCTTGATGGGAATATTATGCAGGAGGCCGCCTCTAACAGTTTTAAAATCAATTCGAAAATTAGCCATGTAAGTGTTAAAGATTTCTTCTACTCTTTCGATAATTTTGGACAGAATACCATTACCAACAAAAATTTAAAAGGTTATTTGTCGTCGTTGGTTAACATTTCTGGCAGGATATCGCATACAGGAAAAATTCTTCCACGATCGATAAATGGTAAAGTGGTGTTCAATCTGAACAATGCCGCACTGGTTAATTTCGATCCGATGGTTAAGGTTGGAAAATTTGCTTTTGCCAACAGGAACCTATCAAACGTAGAAATCAAAAACCTTGATGGAACCCTTAACATCCATGGTGATAAGGTAGAAATCAGTCCAATGCAGATAAACTCCAGCGCTTTAAACTTTAACGTAAAAGGCACTTACGCTTTAGGAAGTGGTACAAATGTAGAGATGGACATTCCACTGAGAAATCCAAAAGGAGATGAAAACTTAACCAAATCAGAAAAAAGAGAAGCCCGTATGCGTGGAATCGTATTGCACTTAAAAGCTATTGATGACGAAAAAGGCGGAATAAAGATCAGGTGGAATAAGGATCATGATTAATAGAAGAAAAATGTAAGATGGATGATGGAATTTAAATTACCCTAATCCATCTTACATCGACCATTTTACATTAAAAATCCAGCGGCCCTAATCTGTTCATATTTCTTAAAATCAGGTATTGACGGTGCCTGATGTATGGGGTTGCATTTTTGGGTGTCCACCTTCTGGGGTTTGGAAAACAGGAAGCAATTAAAGCGGCTTGTTTCTTAGTTAATTTTGTACAGGATTTACCATAATACTCCTGGGCAGCAGCCTCGGCACCATAAATTCCATCACCCATTTCGATTACGTTCAGGTAGACTTCTAATATTCTTTCTTTGTTCCAAAACAGCTCTATAAGTAAAGTAAAATAAGCTTCAAAACCTTTTCTTATCCACGATCGGCCAGGCCACAGGAAAACATTTTTAGCTGTTTGTTGCGAAATGGTACTCCCGCCCTTCACCCTTTTTCCTTTGGCATTACTGGCAAAAGCTTTCTCAATAGCTTTCATATCAAAACCGATATGTGTTAAAAAGAGCTGATCTTCAGCAGATACAGCGGCCCTTTTCATATTATCAGAGATATCATCAAACTTAACCCATTTTTTTTCCGTTTTAAAAGGTTTCCCATCCGCTTTACGCTCAATGTTCCGTAGTACCATTAAAAGGGTAATAGGTGGATTAATAAAACGCAGCGCGATTACCCAAAACACAGAAACCAACAAAAAATATAAAAATACTTTCGTAGCCATATTGGTAATCTTCTTCAGAAGAGGGTATTTTGCCTTACTTTTGGTTCTGCTTGTCTGCGTTTTCGCCATGACGCAAAGGTAATTAAAGGGACGGAAGATGGGAAATGCAGAGGCCTGGAATAACGTGAAAAGTTTTTGCCATCAAAATAACAAAACCAAAATGCAAAATTCTTGTGGTAAACCTTTATTGTACATTAAAATCAGTTTGTTTATGTATTTTGGGATTCACATTTTAAACAGAATGCAAACAAAATTAACTAAATGAAAAAGCTAGGCTATCTCTTTCTTGCTGTTACACTATGGGGCTGCAGTATAACCAAAAACGTCAATAACAGTTCTGAAAAGTGGATGACACTTTTTAACGGGAAAGACATTAAGGACTGGAATGTTAAAATCCATCACCACGATTACAATGTAAATGTCGGAAATACTTTTAGAGTCGAAAATGGAGTTATTCAGGTGCGATATGACCAATATGGCGATTTCAATGATCAGTTCGGTCATCTTTACTATAAAACACCATTTTCTTATTATCACTTAAAACTAAAGTATCGCTTTGTTGGCGAACTGCAAAAAGGGGCACCCAGTTATACCCTGCGGAATAGCGGTGTGATGTTCCATTCTCAGGACCCGAAAACGATGCCTAAGGAACAAGACTGGCCAATTTCCATTGAGATGCAGTTTTTAGGCGGCTTGAGTGATGGCCGTCCACGCCCAACAGGAAATATGTGTTCTCCTGGTACAGATATTTTTTATCACGGCAACTTATATGATGGGCATTGCCTGGACTCCAAATCAAAAACTTACGATGGTGACCAATGGGTATCTGCCGAATTGATTGTTCTCGGCGATTCGCTTGTAACGCATATTATAAACGGCGATACCGTTTTACAATATAGCAAACCACAGATTGGTGGCGGGGTAGCTAACCGTTACGACCCGAAAATTAAAATTGACGGAAAAGCCCTTACTCAGGGTTTTATTGCCTTACAAAGTGAAGGACAGCCGGTAGATTTTAAAGATATTCAGATTATGGAGCTTCCTCACTACAATAAGAAAAAATCTAATTAAACATTTTTCGATATCATACGTTACAACAACATGAAAGTTGCATTAATTACAGGCGGAAGCAAAGGAATTGGTTTCGGCATTGCCGAATCACTTTTAAAAGAAGGCTATAAAGTAGCCATTACCAGCAGGACAATGGCCAGCGCAAACCAGGCCGCATCTCATCTGGTAGCATACGGTGACGTATTGGCCATTGAAGCAGATGTTGTGGATTTTAAATCTCAGCAGGATGCTGTAAATCTGATACTCGAAAAATGGGGACAATTGGATGTACTGATTGCCAATGCAGGTGTTGGTCATTTTGCACCGGTTGATGAATTGGATATAGATTTATGGAAAGAAACCATTGACACCAATTTAACAGGTGTTTTTTACAGCATTAAAGCCTCGGTAGAGGAGATTAAAAAAACAAAGGGACATATCTTCACCATTTCCAGTTTGGCAGGCACGAATTTTTTCGCCGGAGGATCGGCTTATAATGCCAGTAAATTTGGCTTGACCGGTTTTACTCAATCGATTATGCTCGATTTAAGAAAATATGGCGTAAAGGTAAGTACCATTATGCCAGGATCGGTAGCGAGCCATTTTAACGATCATCAGCCGAATGCTGAAGATGATGCCTGGAAAATCCAGCCAGAGGATATGGGCAAATTGATTGTTGATTTATTAGCCATGCCAGCAAGAACACTACCAAGCAAAGTGGAAATCAGACCAACAACACCAAAAGGATAGTAAGAGTGGAAGATGTAGTTAATTCTACGACATGAATAAATTATTCTTATTTTTTACTGCGGGAAGCATTAATTGTTTCCCGTAGACTTTGCTAATTTAACGTCATTTTAGCCTGTTTTATACTAGTAATTATTATTTGACAATATAAATTGCCCTGACTTTGTTACAAAAAATGCAATTATTTGGGTTGACTTTGTTACAAAATCAATAAAAATAGAGTTTAAACAATCTATTAAGGAAAATTTAAATCAATTGAAAAATCAATATAGAAAATTGTTCACTCAATCGTCTCCATCATCTCTCTTACCTTATCTGTTTTCCATAAAAAAAGTCCCGATGAAAATCGGGACTTTTTTTATTGATTCTTTAAAGAATGCTTATTCAGCGATTACTTCGAAAGGAACCTGAACTTTAACTTCTTTGTGTAAGTTTAAGTTAGCTACATATTCGCCAACAAATTTAGGTTCAGTTTCGAAAGTGATACGACGACGGTCAACATCAAAGCCTTGAGCTTTTAATGCTTCAGCAATCTGGATGGTGTTAACCGCTCCAAAGATTTTTCCGCTTTCGCCAGCTTTAGCACCGATTGAAAGTTTAACATCAGTTAAACGCTCAGCAACACCTTCAGCATCTTTCTTAATTTTATCTTGTTTAAAAGCAGCTTGCTTTAAATTTTCAGCTAAAACTTTTTTAGCAGAAGATGTAGCTAATGCTCCAAATCCTTGAGGGATTAAATAGTTACGGCCATAACCTGGCTTTACTGTAACTACATCATCTTTCTCACCAAGGCCTTTAATATCTTGTTTTAAAATAATTTCCATATCTCTAGCCTCCTATTTTAATTGATCAGCAACGAAAGGTAACAAACCGATATGACGGGCACGTTTAACGGCCTGAGCCACTTTACGTTGGAATTTTAACGAAGTACCGGTTAAACGGCGTGGTAATAATTTACCCTGATCGTTAATAAATTTCAACAAGAAGTTTGCATCCTTGTAATCGATGTATTTAATTCCGTTTTTCTTGAAACGGCAATATTTTTTACGGTTATCCTCTACTTTAGGGGCTGTTACGTATTGTATTTGTTCTCTTGCCATTACGCTGCAACCTCCTTAGTTTTTTTGTTAAAAGCACCACTACGCTTTTTCTCATTGTAAGCAACAGCGTGTTTGTCTAAACGGATAGTTAAGAAACGTAACACACGCTCATCGCGTTTTAATTGAAGCTCTAATTTTGCGATCAAATCACCTGAAGCTTTGTATTCAGTTAAGTTGAAGAATCCGTTTGATTTTTTTTCAATTGGATACGCTAATTTTCTCAAACCCCAATTATCTTCCTGGATAATTTCGGCTCCGTTATCAGTTAGAACTGCTTTGAATTTAGCTAATGCTTCTTTCGCAGCCTCTTCAGATAACAACGGGGTTAGAACGATAACAGTTTCGTACTGATTCATTGTTATAAATTATGTTTTTAATTTTTTAATCCCGAGGTATATTACGGGGATGCAAAAGTAACAATATATTTCTTAAAATCAAATGATTAATGAGAATTTATGAGACATAATGTAATAAGGTAAACGAAAGATGGAATATGGAAGATGGAGAATGGGAACAATGCGCACTACATCATCCATCTCACATCGTCCGTCTTACGTATAAAAAAGGGAGACTATCTATCCGACAATCTCCCCCATCAATTAGCTGTAAAATTTTTAATATGTTTCTATCGTTTTAACAAAACTCTCTTCTTTGAACTTCACTACAAAAGTTAATTCTTTAGAATCTGTTTTACCAATATTGAATTTCTTTACCAGTTGCGATTTATCTTTGAATGCCTCACTATAAACCACATCATTGTATTCGTTATACACTTTAACTTCCACCGGACTATTCTCCAGGTTTTCAAGATTAAGCGTAATTACCTGATCTTTTTTAGTATAAACAGGTTTAAATATGTTAGAAACTTTCGGCTCAGAAACAAGGGCCTCGCCGTTTTTAATGACCACATTATATTTTGCAACTTTTACATCCGACTCTACTTTAAGCGTATATTTTCCATCAGGAAGTTCATTCAGATCATAAATTTTGCTGGAAGAGGCTGAAGCATGGATGTTTTCTTCAAATAAAACTTCATCGTATGCATCAATGAGCGACAAATTAACGTTTTCTGCTTTATCTACAGAGAAACGGATAAATTTTTCCTTTTCACCTTTTACTTTTAAAGTAAAATCATCATCGTTAGCGTGTACACCCGTAGCAGTAAAAAATAACGCTGCTATTAAACCGATTTTTAAGAACTTTTTCATAACCAATATTTTAAATAATTAATAACTATATGATACCACTAAGGTACGGACACATCTGAAAGATAGTTGATTGCATATTTGCCAATATCTATGCTATATTACCTTCAACTAACTGTTATTTTAACAGAATATATAATAAAGCATATTTTTTATGTATTTTAGAACTATAATTCAGCAAAACATGAAACCAAGTTTTGAAGTTGTTGAGCCCTCTTTTGGAAGTTCATTTTATTATTCAAAATATGTAGAGAACGCCAATAATATGGCGCACCTTTGGCATTACCACCCTGAAATTGAAATGGTATTTGTTAACGGCGGGGCCGGCAAAAGGCAGATCGGCAGTCACGTGTCCTATTACACCGAAGGTGACCTGATTCTCATTGGCAGCAATCTTCCCCATTGTGGCTTTACCGATACCAATACCGGAAACAAAAACGAAACTGTTATCCAGATGAAACCCAATTTTTTGGGCAGCATTTTTTTAGGCCTGCAGGAAATAAAAGGGATACAAGAATTGTTCGACAAAGCAAAGGCCGGAATTGCCTTCGGTAGTGAAACCATGCGTATTGTTGGCGACAGAATAGAAATGATGGACGACCAGCAGCCCTTTGAAAGGCTTTTAACTTTATTGAGCGTACTAAAGGAACTTGAACATGCGAAAGATTATAAAATCTTAAATGCCGATGGTTTTTCGATGGAAATGCAGGTACAGGATAATGACCGCATCAATATGATCTTCAACTATGTGAAAGACCATTTTCAGGAACAGATCAGTTTGCAGTATGTTGCAGAAATGTCGAGCATGACTGTCCCTTCTTTTTGCCGTTATTTCAAAAAAATCACCAAGAAAACATTTACGCATTTCGTAAACGAATATCGTGTAGTACACGCGTCAAAGCTTTTAGCCGAAAAACCAACCAGCATTGCCAATATTTCTTATGAAAGTGGGTTTAACAATTTTAGCCATTTCAATAAATTATTTAAGGAGTTTACGGGCAAAAGCGCTTCAGAATATAGAAATGAATTGAAATCGGTGATTAAATAACTTACATTGCTTATTTAACAGAATTTAACAGGCAATAACCCGTTTTTTAGTTATCATTGTTTTTCAATCTAAAACAATGAAAACCAGTTCTCTACACCAAAAAATCGCTCTGGCCTTTTTTCTGTCGATAGTTACAGTTGGCCTGCATGCTCAAAAAACAATAACCAATCCCGTTGTTGGTTTTAACAGCGCCTCATCAACGCTGAAAATCACAAAAATAGTAACATCAGATACCGCTACTGTGTTATGCTTCACCACCACCCATCCTGCGGGTCAATGGATCAGGATACCTAAGAACACTTATCTTCAAGACAATACCGGTATCGCCAAATACTACATCAGGAAAACAATAGGCATTCCATTAGATAAGCAGTACTATATGCCGCCAAGTGGTAGCGTATCTTATCAGCTTATTTTTCCAAAAATTAATACAAAAGCCACAAGTATTGATTATGGAGAAGAGGATGATAATGGCTGGAAAATCTATGATATTGCACTGGAAGAAAATAAAAACTTACTTCCAAACTCTATTTATACGAGCTGGTATAACAAAAACAATAGTAATCTTGAAGTTGCTTTTTTTGATAAAGAAATAGTTTACAAAAATAAAATTTGGTCGTATAAAAATATCGTTAAAAAAACCAACAGCGCTAATACCACTATATTTATTACCAACGGGAAAGAAACCAAACAGCTTTCAATTAGCGGGTTAAAAAACAACACGATCAAACTTACCATAGATAATAAAACAGTTCAGTTAAGTAAAAACCAGGCAGATTGTAAACGAATTCTTAACAAGGAAAACTATCAGCTTCCCATCTTCAAAAACGACAGTGCTACTTTTAGTGGTTATATTAAAAACTACAGTCCTAAATTGGCTACTAAAACCCTGATGTTGTACATAGACAATATTATATCGGGGGGACAGGAAAACCAGATCATAGCAATTCAGAAAAACGGTTATTTTTCAACCAAGGTAGGGATTTATCACCCCGAAAGGGTTTTCCTGAGGTCGGATATATGCAATGAAAACGACATCTACCTGGAGCCTGGCAAAGAACTTTTTGTCGTTATTGGTGATGAAAATACCAGATATACAGGTGAGCTGGCACAATTAAATGAGGATCTTTCTCTTTTAAATAAATTTGACTTATTCGACTATGAAGACATCCAAAAAAGAATAGTTGATATGAAGCCAAACGACTATAAAACTTATTTACTGAACCTTCAAAAAACAGAACTTTCCAGGTTAGACTCCATCCACCAGCTAGGAAACCTTTCAGAGAAAGCCTATCAAGTTAAAAGGTTAGATGTTGTATGCGGTTATGCCAACCATGTTATCGAGTATAACTGGAATTATGAATCTGCAAACAAGGAGACTAAAAAAAAGGCTGAAAAATATCCAAGCGATTACTATAATTTTTTAGACCAAAAAATCATCAATGATGAACTTTCAGTAATCAGTGGAAATTATAACACCTTTATTAACAGATTTAAATTCTTACCGGGAGTAAGACCTGAAAGATATAGCTATACCCATAATTATGCTGATATGTTACATGCGCTTAAAGCCAGTAATATCACACTTACTGATTTAGACAAATCTTTCGAAAAATTGATATCATCAGATGGACTTTCATTAAAAATAGATAGTGCTGATAAACCCATACAAGATGCATGGTTGCAAGATCATGATGATTTTATCAAAATCTTTAACGAAAAAAATTTCTCAAATTATTATATCAAATTAATCGATTCGGCATTTAATATTAACCAAGGGATTTTAGTTGATATTATGAACGCACAAGATATTTTAAGACCAATTGTTAGCGAACTCTCTCCAATCAGCCAGAACAATTTGCCTTATGCCCTATCAGATATTAAGAATCAGTTTGTAAAAGATTATATTAAACTCAGAAACAACGATACCGAAAAACAGATCATCGCCAATAAAAAAAACGGGGGATATTTTGTAAACCAAACACCAAAAGTAGAAGCTGATAAAATTTTAGATAACATTATCAGCAAACATGCAGGCAAGGTTATTTTAGTTGATTTTTGGGCAACATGGTGTGGTCCCTGCCTTAACGGAATTGCAGAAATCAGGCCTTTGAAAGAAGAAATGAAAGATAGCAATGTTATATTCGTTTACATTACTGATGAAAGCTCACCTTTAGCTACTTACCAGAATTTAATACCCACTATAAAAGGACAGCACTATAGGTTAAAAAGTGATGAATGGCGTTATTTAGCTGACAAATTTAAAATTACAGGCATTCCGCATCAGGTGCTGATTAATAAAGAAGGCAAAGTGGTAAACCCGTCTATGGGATTTATGGATAACAGACAAATTAAAAAACTTTTAGAAGAACACTTGTAACAAAGAGATTTAAGAAAGTAAACATGAACAAATTTATCTTGCTTGTAATAGCAAATATGATCAGTATATCTCTTTACGCCCAATACGTTGACCTTAATTTGATTAACTGTAAAATAAACGACAACGAGCAAAAGAAAATAGAAAAACTAATTGCTTATGAGCGCATGTTCTGCAACGAAATTTTTGAGACAAGAGAAAACATTACTGCCCCGGTAAAAATAAACCTCTATGGAAAAAATAAAGATTACAGGTTAGCGCAAAAAACATATAACGCACCAATAAATAGTGCCGGATTTTATATTGCCGCAATTAATGAAGCCTTTGTATACAAGAGCAGCGATTTCATTTCGGTAGCACTCCATGAGGCCAGTCATAGTATTTTTCAGTTCAATTTTAAAAATTCTCCCAAATGGTTAAACGAAGGATTAGCAGAATTTTTTGAAACACTGGATTTTGACAGCGAGGGGAATTTATATGCTTACCCGCAAAGTGGCAGAATTAAGAGCATAAAAGCGGGAATAGATTCGAAAGACAGCGAAAGGTTAAAAAATTTCTTTAAAATATATAGCGGTTCGTTTTACCGGCATGATGTAGATGACAACTACAATACGGCTTACAGTGTGATCTACTTTTTTATAAAATCGAAAAGAACAGACCTGCTTAAAAATATAATAAAACTAAACACTCAAGGCTACGATACCGAAAAATCAATTGAACTAACTTTTGGCAGTTTTGACAAGTTTGAAGAAAGATATAAACAGTTTTACAACCTGCATCATTAATACATCAATATTGCTTCACTTTTATACGGTAGTTACCTTTATAATATTCTTTCATTTTAACCACCTCTTTTGATTTCTCGGCTAACCAGAAAATGGCATAACTGTCTTTGCTGTAATTAATTTTAAGCAGCCAGCAATTAGCTGTCATATCTGCATTCAATTTCAAATTATCTTTGCCAACCACTTCATAACGATGATAGGTTGCTGATTTTTCGTTTGGATCAAAAAAGGAAATATCAAACTGCTGGCCAACTTTTTTAATTGGCAATAATGGGTAAGTTTCTAAATCCTGCTCCCACGAAATGATCGGAATATCCAATTTAACCGGACCTTTTTTGATTGCATCATTATTTTTTACGGTATCGGACGGCTGCATCAAGCCATTTTTATAATCGTAGGCAAAAATACCTCTGCGTTTATAACTGGCATAATGATAAATTGGAGACATCGTTTTTCGGTCACAAATGTTTGTTATTGTGGCGAAAAGTGAATCGTTATGGAACCATTTCCAAGCAAATTCTACAATTTCATTTTTATCTCTTTTTTTAAAAGCAGTTGTTCTTTCCCATATATCTCCAATAGTCCGTTTCGTTTCAAGAGAATCAGTCATATAAACCAGATAGCTGTTTTTCCCCTCTTTCAGATTGCTCATCACCAATTTATGATTTTGTGCATTTATGGTATCAACCTGTGCCATCGAAGTGCCCGTAAAAGACAACAATATCGCGCTAATAAAAATTAAAATCCTCATTTATAAAGTTTTACGATTAGATTAATTTTATCATTAAATGTTACGCAATCTTTTACAAATCATTTCAGTATTTCAACTTTTCCACATTCCAACTTTTCAATCTTACAACACCTAAATTTTTCCTATTTTCGTGCCGATGGAAAATTTTATCGTTTCTGCCCGTAAATACCGCCCAGCCACCTTCGAAACCGTTGTTGGCCAGCAGCATATTACCGGTACGTTAAAAAACGCCATCAAAAACAACCAGCTTGCGCAGGCATTTTTATTCTGCGGCCCGCGTGGGGTGGGTAAAACTACCTGTGCTCGTATCCTTGCCAAAACCATTAACTGTACCAACCCTACAGCCGATATGGAAGCTTGTGGTCAATGCGACAATTGTCTTTCCTTCCAGAACGGACATTCTTTTAATGTGCACGAGTTAGATGCGGCCTCGAACAACTCTGTTGACGATATCCGTAGTTTAATTGAACAGGTTCGAATACCACCGCAAGCCGGAAAGTATAAGATTTATATTATTGATGAGGTTCACATGTTGTCGCAGAGTGCATTTAATGCCTTTCTGAAAACATTGGAAGAGCCACCTTCTTATGCCATTTTTATCCTGGCCACTACCGAGAAACATAAAATCCTGCCGACCATTTTATCACGTTGTCAGATTTTTGATTTCAACCGTATCCAGGTAGAGGATATTGCCAGTCACCTGTCAACCATTGCCCGGCGCGAAAATATTGCTTTCGAAAGTGATGGTTTGCATATTATTGCGCAAAAAGCTGATGGTGGTTTGCGTGATGCGCTTTCGATGTTCGATCAGATTGCCAGTTATGCCAATAAAAACATCACTTATAAAGCGGTAATCGACAACCTTAACATTTTAGATTACGACTATTTTTTCAAGCTTACTTCCTATTTAACCGCAGCAGAAGTTAGTCAGACACTGCTCCTCTTCGACGAAATTTTAAACAATGGTTTCGACGGCAATAATTTTATCAATGGTTTAGCTACTCACTTCCGGAACCTATTAGTAGGTAAAGATGCTGCTACCATTAAATTGTTGGAGGTGAGTGAGAACATCAAACAAAAGTATCTCGATCAGTGCAGGCAAACAGAATTATCGTTCTTGTTAACAGCCCTGAATTTAGCTAATACCTGCGATTTAAACTATAAAAACTCTAAAAATCAGCGTTTACAGGTAGAGCTGGCACTGATTAAAATGTGCCACATCAGGTCAGTCGTCAATCTAGCACAACAGCCTTTAAGCCCTAATAACACAGCAACTGACGCAGATCAGGATAAAAAAAAAACTAATGTCGTAGCTGAGCCAGCTGAAAGCCCAAAGCCTAAAGTTGAGGTTGAAAATACCAATCAAGCTGCAGCACCTGTTGTTAATACTCCTGTTTCGCCTAGCCTACCAGTAGCAGAAAAGCCAAAAGAAAGTCCGCGGGTTGGTCCTCCACCATCTGCAACTTCTATCAGCATCAATATTCCGAAAGCAAACGCAATCAGTACACTCATCCCTTCATTGAATGATTTAGAACGTGTAGCCCAGGGAGATGATGATAAGGGGCCAAAGAAAGTTACCGGCGATGCCAGAGAACCTTTCAGTTACGACCGCTTACTGGAAGTATGGAATGCCTTTACCCAAAAGATGAAGGCCACCGATCGGATTAATCTTTTTACCATCTTGAACAACTTTGCCCCGACACTTTTAAATCCTGAACTGATCGAGATTTCGGTAGAGAGTAAAACGCAGGAACATCTTGTACAACAAGAATCTGTTGAACTTTTAAATTTTTTACGGAATGAGCTTAGAAACTTTGGTGTTGAGGTTACTTATAAGTTAATGGAGCGTAAAATAGAAAACAGGCTTTACGGCAACCGCGAGAAGTACGATTACCTGGTAAACAAAAATCCAAAATTAGATGACCTGCGGAGAAGGTTTAATTTAGATATTAATCCTTAGTCACTTTCCAGCTCGCAGCTTTCCACTAAACTATAGTTAAAAACTGCCAACTGGAAACTGCTGATTAGTCTTTCGGCGCATCATTAATCGGATAACCTTCTTCATCCAGATCATCACGGTTATCTTCTGGTGTACGGGCAAGGATTTCATCCTCCGGACTAAGTTTTACACTTTCACCGTTGTCTACATGCATACCTAGTTCTTCTAAGTTATCTTCAGCAATTTCTTCATTCCTGGCATACTCATCACCAACATAAGGGTTTGCCTCATCATAGGTAGAATCATCATCCTTTGCACCTGCAGCCACCGTTTCATATCCCATCGGATGATCGTATTCGCTGTCCGTTCCTTTTACATCCAGCTCATAACTTTGCTTATTTTCATCGTAAGCCAAGTTCTCTTTATTGATTTCGCTATTTTCTGTAGTGCTGTGTATTTTATCCTGCGATCCTTTATTTTCGTTAATTGCCATGGTATAGGTCTCCTTTAATTTATATGGATATAACAAAGCGGTGTAGATAAGGTTTTTCTTTAGCTAAAGAATTTTGTTATTATTTGGGCGTGCCCCAAGCTGCGCAAGGGTCGGGCTATACACTCCAAGTCCTTGCCATTCGTTCCTAATGGCTGTGGACTTTCCGTTACTATCCCTCACGCTGGCAAAGCGCCGGTAATCATCGAATTGTAAGCTATAGATTAAATATGACATGTAGATTGTTATAACTTAATTGGGTTTCCGTTTCGGTCTGTGGGGACACAGACCGATAGATACATCTACGCAAATAGTATCGCTGGCCAATCCACCTAAACCCGATCAAGCGGGATGCTCCCGATCCTTCATCGGGAGCAGAAGCGGAAGCGGGACTGTTGTAACCCAAAAGCTTCTGCATCTGCTTTCCAAATGTATAAGAATCTTCAAATCCTGGCAAAATGAATAAAAGTTGAGAATTATACATCATAAAAAAAGCGTCCCGATTTTCACATCAGGACGCTAAATATTTCAACATTTGCTAACTCCTATGCCAGAAGCATATTAAAGTTGACAACTCAGCTTATAAACTAGCCAAAGAGGTATTTAATGTTTCACTTGGGCGCATCGCTTTGCTTGCCAATTCATCGTTAGGGTTGTAGTAACCACCAATGTTTTGAGGTTTTCCTTGCGAACCGATCAACTCCTCGTTAATTTTGGCTTCATTTTCTAACAAAGTTTTAGTCAATGGTGCAAATCTGGCTTTCAGATCAGCATCTTTGCTCTGAGCCGCTAATGCCTCAGCCCAATATAAAGCTAAATAGAAGTGAGAACCACGGTTATCGATTGTTCCTAATTTTCTACCCGGTGATTTATCAGTTGCCAAAAACTTAGCATTTGCTTCATCCAAAGCATCAGCCAATACCTGTGCTTTTGCATTGTTTTGAGTTTGAGCTAAATGCTCTAAGGAAGCTTGAAGCGCTAAAAACTCACCAAGCGAATCCCAGCGCAAATAACCTTCTTCGATAAACTGCTCAATATGTTTTGGAGCAGAACCACCAGCACCGGTTTCGAATAAACCACCACCGTTCATTAACGGAACAATAGAAAGCATTTTCGCTGAAGTTCCTAACTCTAAAATCGGGAATAAATCGGTTAAATAATCGCGCAGTACGTTACCGGTAACCGAAATGGTATCTAAACCTTTACGAATACGCTCTAAAGTAAACTTAGTCGCTTCTATTGGAGCTAAAATACGGATATCTAAACCTGTAGTATCGTGATCTTTTAAATAAGTATTTACTTTAGTAATGATTTCTCTATCATGTGCTCTTTTTTCATCTAACCAGAAAACCGCAGGGGTTTCTGATAAACGCGCCCTGTTTACCGCTAATTTTACCCAATCCTGAATTGGTGCATCTTTAGTTTGGCACATGCGGAAGATATCGCCTTTTTCTACTTTCTGATCAAAAAATACTTTTCTATCAGCATCGGTCACGCGAATTATTCCCGAACCTGTAGCCTGGAAAGTTTTATCGTGTGAACCGTATTCTTCAGCTTTTTGAGCCATTAAACCAACATTCGGTACCGAACCAATGGTGGTTACATCAAAAGCACCATGTGCTTTACAGTCATCAATGGTTGCAGTGTAAACACCAGCATAAGAACGGTCTGGAATTAAAGCGATTGTATCTTGAGGTTTACCCTCTTTATTCCACATCTGGCCTGATGTACGGATCATTGCCGGCATAGAAGCATCAACAATCACATCAGATGGTACGTGTAGATTGGTAATCCCTTTATCAGAGTTTACCATGGCTAAAGCTGGTCCGTTTTCAATGGCTTGTGCCAAAGCGGCTTCAACTTCTGCCTGTTTAGGGTTGCCAGCAATTTTTGCGTAAACATCACCTAAACCGTTGCGGGTATCGATATTTAGTTCTTTGAAAAGGTCTGCATATTTGGTAAAAACAGCTGCGAAATAAACTTCTACAATAGCACCGAAAATAATCGGATCGGAAACCTTCATCATCGTTGCTTTTAAGTGCGCTGATAATAAAACGCCTTCAGCTTTAGTTTCAGCAATTTCTTTGGCCACAAAAGTTTTCAATGCCGATAAACTCAATGCAGAACTATCAATCACCTCTCCTGCTTTTAGTGGCGATAAACCTTTTAATTCGGTTACCGTACCATCAGTAGCTACAAATTCTATTTTAAACTGGCTTGCTTCAGCAACAGTGGTAGATTTCTCCGAACCATAAAAATCGCCTTCAGTCATGCTGACTACTTTGGTTTTTGAATCTGCTGACCATTTACCCATGGAGTGCGGGTTTTGTTTAGCGTAGTTTTTAACGGCTTTAGGTGCCCTACGGTCAGAGTTACCTTCACGTAAAACCGGGTTTACAGCCGAACCTAAAACTTTTGCATATTTAGCTTTAATTGCCTTTTCTTCGTCGCTCTGTGCATTATCAGGGTAATTTGGAATAGCAAAGCCCTGCGCCTGAAGCTCAGTAATTGCGCCTATCAATTGTGGGATAGAAGCAGAAATATTTGGTAATTTGATAATGTTTGCTTCCGGGGTGGTAGCCAAAGTACCAAGCTCTCCTAGCGCATCACCAATTTTTTGATCGTCTTTTAAATACTCCGGAAAGTTGGCCAAAATTCTTCCTGCTAAAGAAATATCTCTGGTTTCTACATCAATACCTGCTGATGCGGTAAAAGCTTGTACGATAGGTAAAAGTGAGTAGGTTGCCAACATTGGCGCCTCATCGGTTTTGGTGTAGATAATTTTTGATGTATTTGACATATTATATTGATTTTGCTTATTTATTTAATGATCCGATCAGTTTATGGCTTTGTAGACCGATCTTTTTAAAATCGCCTAAAGATAAAATAATCGAATGAATTAAGGAACATCGCAATGTTATTTCTGGTTTGGATGAACCATTCATTTATTAAAAACCGATAATCTTCATCATAGTGAAATAATAATACAACATACTATTGTTTTTAGGAAGCGCAGGGTCATTTACTATATTTAAAATTAGTCCTGCTCTGCGCTTTATCCCGATGAAATATCGGGGATGCCGCTCCGATCAGGGCTATGAACTCAGGCCTGTGGCACGGACTACCTGCATAGCAGCAGAAAAATGACCAGGTTAAACCTGATCGAACGAATGCCATTTTTCATGGCAGCAGGTAGAGCAGAAAGTGATTAACCTATAGAACACTTCAATTGCTTTCCTAAAATTCCTAAAAATAAAAACCCATCAAATAATAAATATTAAGATAGTGGAGCGCATTGTCATTCGCTTTTTTTTAAATTAGTCCTGCTCTGCGCTTTATCCCGATGAAATATCGGTGATGCCCGCTCCGATCAGGGCTATGAACTCAGGCCTGTGGCACGGACAACCTGCATAGCAGCAGAAAAATGACCAAGTTAAACCTGATCGAACGAATGCCATTTTTCATGGCAGCAGGTAGAGCAGGAAGTAATTAACCTATAGAACACTTCAATTGCTTTCCAAAAAATAAGCGGCTAACAAGACATTCTTTATCATTCTGATTCACTGCAACATTCCCGATAGTTTTAGATTACGCAAATTCTTTGGCTAAACTTTTGTAGTGGGAAGCATATATATCTATTTTAAAAATTTTAATTGAAATGACCGAAACTACCTTAGATCAACAGTTAAATGCCCGAAAATTTGACGAAGCCAAAAGCTTGATGCAAAACGGTGAAAAACTCTCCAAAAACCTACAGGATCATCAGAAATCATCAATTTTCGACAACCTCATCAAAGAAAAACAGTATGAAATCCTAAACATGATGATAAAGGATAAAACCATCGAAACCGATATTTATGAATTCGACAATTTTGACAAAAGTATTTTTCATAGTATCATCTACAACCTGGGCAACGAAGATGAAGACATTGCTTTCTTCAACGAATTTATTGGCCACTTCGATAACCTGAACGACGAAGTAAATGCAAAAACCTTATTGGGTTACCTCTTCGAAAATGGTGTAAGTCTAGGCGTAATCAAAGCCTGTATCGACGCAGGCTGCACCATCAATTTTAAAAACAATGCGGAAGAAAATTATATTCATCAGGTGGTAAAAAGCAATTTTCGCCGTTACAACTTAAACGATGAACAAACTACTGATCTGCTTAAGGGTTATATCGATATCCTCATTAACGAAGGTATCGACATTAATGAAGGCAATATAGTACAGGAAACACCTTTAATTACTGCGATAAAATTTAACAAGAAAAGTCTAATTTCACATCTGCTCGAAAACGGTGCAGATCCAAATCAAGCAGACCGCGATGGAAATTCGGCCTTCTTTTATGCAGTGGCACATTCGCAAAGCGAAAACATATACGATACAATGCGCAATTTTGCCACACCAGAATTTGATCAGGTTAGCAAAAAAGAAGAAACATTGTTATTTGAATACGTACGCATGATGTCGAACAGTGAAAGCAGCATCAACTTCCTTAAAAAATTGCTTGGCGATGGGGCCGATTTATACCAAAACAGCACCTGGTACAGTGCTGATAAAACTCCATTGGACGTAATTGCAGAAAAACAGGCCAATATTTTAGAAGCAGTGTTAAAAAGCGGACAGGTAGATATCAACAGAACTGATGATCAGGGAAATACTTTGCTACATAAAGTTTGTGCTTACAATGTCAATTATGAAGCCGAAAAAGCGAAAGAAACCTATCGTAAAGTGAAGCTCCTGATCGAAAACGGTGCAGATATTACGTTAAGCAACGATAAGGACCAAACGGCTTTAATGCTGGCCTCCGACGATAACCTGAAAATAAAAACTGTTGAACTGCTCATGAAACAATCTTAAAATATGTCGATGTCATTTATAATTGCCTGCGAAAGCGGCAAACGGAAAATAGCCGAACTTTTATTGGCCAATAATGAAGTAGAAGTGGGCTATACAGATGAAAAAGGCCGAACTGCACTGCATTATGCCGCGCATCATGGATATTTAGACCTGGTAAAAATTTTAATCGAGCGTGGTGCAGATTTAGACTATGAGGACCATGACGGCGAAACACCTTTTTATTTTGCCTGCCTGCAAAAACAGAAACAAACAGCGCTATACCTTCTAGATAAAGGTGCAAGGGTTGACATTAAAGACCTTAAAGGCAATAGTCTATTGCATTTAACTGCCCAAAACGGCCAGATTGAAGTTTTAGAAAAATTGCTTGATAAAGGCCTGGGTGTGGACGTTGAAAATAACGAAGCAGAAACGCCCCTGCTTTTCGCATCTGCCTGGAGAAATAAAGAAGTAGTTCAGAAACTACTGGAATTTGGCGCCAATATCAATACCACCAATAAAAATGGCGATTCACCACTGATTTTTGCAGTTAAATCTAAAAATACACCAATGGTTGAATTGATCCTTGATAAAGGTGCCAACATTAACCATGTTAACCATGGAGGCGAATCGGCACTATTGCTTGCCTGTTACGATGCCAACCGGATGCTCACCAAAATCCTGGTAGAAAAGGGTGCAGATGTATTTGTATCTTCAAAAAATGGTTTGTCGCCAATCTGGTATGCCTGCGCCAATAACCAGAAAGAGATTGTCGATTTATTTTTGGAAAATGGTGTGGATGTAAATTATGCCAAACCACTTTCAGGTAATGATGATTCAATGTATTCGTATCTTGAGTGGGTAGAAACCGCCAATAACATTTCCATTTCGGCAAGTTTCTCTTTCGATAACAATTACAATTACGGCGGCGAAAGCATGTTGCATGTTGCAGCCAAAAGCGGCCATTTAAGCATGTTGAAATTATTATTGGAAAAAGGTGCCAATGTGAATATTCAGGATGAAAGCGGCAACACAGCTTTACATTATGCCGCTGCAAACGGTAAAAAAGATGTAGTTAAGTTTTTACTCGAAAAGTCTGCCGATCCGTCCATTGTGAATGTGAAAGAGCAAAAGGCAATTGATTATTCCAATATTAAAGGCTTTAATGAAATTACTGAACTCTTGTTGAAATACGGTCCCGCGGCTAATTCTAATGTACAGGCTACCAGTACAGCATCAACAGGTCATACTGCCGAAGCTCCAAAAAATGATATGGCTGCAAAAAAACAGGCTTTATTAGATTTAAAAGAGCTACTGGATGCCGGGATTTTATCGCAGGAAGAATTCGATGCGGAGAAAGCGAAGATTTTAAAAGGTTGAGTTGAAACTCCAATGTAGCTGATTAGCTTTAAGGTACTTCAATGCTGTGTTTCAATTTATTTCATAAAGTAACATAGATAACGGCTGGATTTTAGAGAATTGATATACTGCTGGGAGTCGTCATTCCCAACACGATTGGGAACCACGAAGTGCTCATGAATGCCTTTGAAACAAGGGAAACTTGTGAATAATCTTAATGCAATAAGCTTTAAGGTTCACGCCTGCGCGAGAATGACGAATAAGCTAATGGAATCTCGATGGCAGGGAGTGCAATATATTCGGGAGATCTATAGAAGCAGATTTCTCTTTTTTGCTGCGCTTCAGCCGAAAGGACGAAATTTCTACTGAAAAATATTGACTAATAAATTTTTAGTCCTAAATTTATTAGTCAATATTAATGCTCACACAAATGAAATGTATCCCTAAAATCAAAATCCAGTTATTTACTTCTCTCTTTCTTTCCCTTTTTCTCTATGCCTGTTCTCCCAAATTGTATGTAGACGAAAACAAACGTTATCAGGCGGGTACATTAACCGAGACAAAGATCGATTCGCTGCATACTTTCTTACAACAAAACAACAGGCTTGCTTTAAAAGACACCATCATTATTAAATATGATTTCAATAAAGACAACTGTTGGAAAGACCTTAGCTACCAGAACGCAGAATTCCTGAATAATGTAAGATGGGCCTTTCAAAAAAACATTCAGGAAAAAGCCGAGGCCCGACCAAAAGTTGCCATTTATCAATACCGCGAAGTAGGCGAAAGCTTTAGTCAGATTAAATCAGAAGGATTGGAAATAGAAACTGATCCGGGATTTTTAAAAAAGCTACTATTTAACGAGGCAACCACCTGCGGTACTTCAGCCATTGTGCTTCCTGATGGGAAATTCTTATTGGTGAAATCCGATCCGCAATTCTCTGCACTGTTGCTAAGTGCTAAAGACATCGAGAAAAAATTACAGGAAAATTTGGTGAAATAAAGGCCAGAAAATCCAGGTCTAAATTAAAAACAATTTAACAAAATTTAACTAAAAAATTAGGTGTAATACTGTAATTTAGTTCTAATTAATCGCCTTCAAATTTAACGCCGGAAAATTTATGATCAAATTTCTTTACTCCACTCCTCCAAGCTAAAATTATATCATCTTTTGATGAACTGATTTTTATAAACAATCAAGAACTTAATTTAAAGGAATATAAAAGTACTTCCCTGTTATCGTTATAGCATTAAATCAGGGAAAATAATATGCGCTCTCCAGGAAGGTGCTCTCGGGTGCTTTCCTTTTATGATTTCAGCCTTGCAGCAATTATGCCAGCGCTAAAAACTTCTCTCCGTTTTCGATGTTATATTTTTTAAGATAAATTCTTAATCAAAAAACCGGTTAACATGAAAAACAAGATTTTTTACGCATCAATGCTTTCTACTGCCGTCCTTTTTGGATGTCAATCTGATTCCAATTCACAAAAACAGGGAGAAGATACCACCATAACAACTAAAAACGGGACAGTAAATTTGCCCGCTCCGGATACCAATGCCGCTAAAAATAAATTCAGTAAGGTAATTGGCTGGCCAGACGGAAAAACACCTGTTGCACCAGAAGGCTTTACGGTAACCAAATTTGCAGCCAACATTAAAAGTCCGCGCAATACGTATATAGCACCCAATGGTGATGTATTGGTAGCACTTTCCAATTCAGAAAGAAGTACAGTAGAAGCAGTCGCCAATGCGGTAACAGGTAAGGCAAAATCAGAAGTACCAGGAAAAAGTGCCAATGCCATTCTACTGTATCGCGATGAGAATAAAGATGGTAAACCCGAAATGGTTACCACCTTTTTAAATGGCCTGAACCAACCTTTCGGTATGCTGATTATTGGCAATTCATTTTATGTAGCCAATACCGATGGTTTGTGGCAATATCCTTACAAAACCGGCGACACCAAAATTACTGCAACAGGTAAAAAGATCCTGAGCCTTCCGGCAGGTGGATACAATAACCACTGGACAAGAAACCTGATTACCAATGCCGATAAAAGTAAGATTTATATCACTGTTGGATCGGGTAGTAATGTTGGCGAAAACGGAATGGAAAATGAGGTAAGAAGAGCCAATATCTTAGAAATTAATCCAGATGGAACCGGCGAAAAGATTTATGCCAGTGGTTTGCGAAATCCAGTGGGAATAGATTGGGCACCATCTACAAATATGCTTTGGACAGCTGTTAACGAGCGGGATGGATTAGGCGACGATCTGGTTCCAGATTACATTACGAGTGTTAAACAAGGCGCTTTTTATGGTTGGCCGTACTCCTATTATGGCCAGAATGAAGATCCTCGCCTAAAAGGCCAAAACCCCGAAATGGTAAAAAAAGCCATCGCTCCGGATGTTCCTGTTGGTGCGCATACGGCTTCTTTGGGCCTCGCATTTTATAAAGCAACAAAATATCCTCAAAAATACCACGGAGGTGCATTTATTGGTCAGCATGGCTCATGGAACCGGTCTGCAATTTCTGGGTATAAAGTAGCTTTTGTGCCTTTTAAAGATGGCAAACCAACTGGAAAACCTGAAGATTTTTTAACTGGTTTTATCGCAGATGCAGATAAGGCAGAGGTATATGGACGCCCGGTAGGCGTTACTTTAACACCCGATGGTGCTTTACTGATTGCAGACGATGTTAGCGGTATAATCTGGAAAGTAGCTGTAAAATAATTTATAATTAGCCACAGATTAGCAGAATATGCAGTAAATTTATCTGCCTGTTTGTGGCTAAACTACTAATCTCTTTTCACTTGAAATCGAATTTTACTTTACTTTTTACCTTATTTTTTTTTACCAGCTTAGCGCAGACTCTTAAGCCAGATTCGACCAAAAAACTCGAAGAAGTTACCGTAAAAGGTTACTATAATCACCAAACCTTACTAAGATCGGTATCGGCTGTAAGCGTGGTAGATAGTAGCTTAATAAAAAACCAATCCAACAGTTCATTTGTGAGCGTGTTAAATACTGTGCCCGGGGTACGGATGGAAGAACGTTCGCCTGGCAGCTATCGTTTATCGCTCCGTGGCAGTTTACTCCGGTCTCCTTTTGGCATACGAAATATTAAAATTTACATCGATGATTTCCCCTTAACTGATGCAGGTGGAAATACCTACCTAAACGCTTTAGATGTTTCTGCGGTAGGTATGATGGAAATTTATAAGGGGCCGGAAGCCAGTATTTTTGGTGCAAATACAGGTGGTGCTATCTTAATCAATCCTCCTGCAATAAACCGCAATGAAATTGATATTTCAGCTAATGGCGGTTCCTACGGCCTCTTCCATCAAACGGCATCAATCACACAGCAATATAAAAAGTATAGTTTCAGTTTTAACGAAGGATACGAGAGAAGTGATGGGTATCGACAAAACAGTGCAATGGGTAGAAAATATTTTCAAACTTTGCAGCAATGGAATTATAGCAATGCCGGTAATTTAAAGGCTTTTGCTTTTTATAGCGATTTAAAATACGAAACACCAGGTGGTTTAACAGCTGCACAATTAGATCAAGATCCTAAGCTGGCCCGCCCCGCGACAGCAACATTACCCGGCGCCATTTCACAGCAAGCTGCCATTTATAATAAAACCATTTTCGGGGGAATAGCTAACTCCTACCAGATCAGCCGGCGGTTTAAACACGTTATTGCTTTATTCACCTCTTATACCGATTTCAAGAACCCTTTTATTACCAATTACGAACAGCGCTATGAAAGTACATTCGGATTAAGAACATTTTTAGAATATGCGCAGACAAAAGAAGATTTCAAATTTAACGCTCAGATCGGGTTAGAAAGTTCAGCCACAAAAAGCCAGATTAAAAATTTCGATAATAATGGTGGTGAAGCGACTAAAATGCAGGCCTCAGACCGCTTAAAAGCCAGTCAGGATTTTGCTTATTTCATGCTAAATTTCGATATCAGCAATAAATTCCTGATCGAACTTGCTTCGAGTTTAAATTTCTACAGGTACAATTATGAGAGTTATTTCCCAATTGTTATTGCCTCAAAACAAAGAAAATTCGATGCCCGGTTTATGCCAAAGGCAGCAGTATCTTATCTCATCACTTCTGATTTTTCGGCCAGGGCTTCAATCAGTAAAGGTTATTCGCCACCAACGATTGCAGAAGTAAGGTCATCTGATAACAATATCAATAACAACCTGCAGGCAGAACTCGGTTGGAATTATGAATTAGGGCTGCGTTATAAAACCAAAAATAAACGTTTTTATGCCACAGGAAACTTATTCACTTACCGTTTGAAGGATGCTATAGTTAGAAGGTTAAATCAAAACGATGCCGAGTATTTTATCAACGCCGGGGGAACCAAACAACAGGGAATTGAACTGGAAACTACCCTTTGGATCATCAGAAATGATGACTCCTTTTTAACAGGTTTACAATGGAGAAGTAATTATACTTTTAGCCATTTTAGATTTGAAAATTTTGTAAACGGCACCATTACTTTTAGCGGCAACAAACTTACCGGAGTTCCGGAAAGCATTTTAGTTAATAGTTTGGAGTTTAATTTTCCGAAAGCATTTTACCTTTTTGTGCAACACAATTATACCGCTTCAATCCCTTTAAACGATAACAATACCGTTTTTGCAAAAAGATATCATTTGGTTGAAAGCAAATTAGGCATCAGAAATTTAAGCGTCAACAAAATTCATTTAGATCTATTTGCGGGGGTAAATAACCTGCTCAACATGAAATACAGTTTAGGCAATGACTTAAACGCAACCAATGGAAGGTATTTTAACCCAGCCCCAGGAATTAATTTTTATACCGGCCTCTCTATTCAATTGTAATCTTTAAATCGCATCATATAAATTGAACATCTATATGATGCGATTATGCTATAAACTAAAAGGCTTCTTGTTTTTCTCTTTCCCTGATGGTCACATCGCTCACTACTATCTCTATGGCATAGCGCTTTTTACCGTCTGTACCATCATAAACATTTGTTTGTAACCTGCCTTCTACAGTTAAGCCTGTACCCTTTTTAACCTGAGCTTCGGCAAGCTCGGCTTTTGCATTCCAGAAAGTTAAATTAAACCATTGTACTCTTTTTACTTCCTCACCCCCAGAATTTCTATAGGTTTCGTTTATGGCCAGGTTAACCTTTGCCAATTTTTGAGTTCCGAAAGTTTTAATCTCTGCATCTGCTCCTGCAAATCCGCTCAATACTACTTTGTTAATTGCACTTTCCATGATCTTTAAATTTTAAGTTTCTAAATGTTTAACGAACAGTCATCACCTCGATAACCGACAGGACAAAATTGCAAACAGCATCAAAAATTAGTCGGATTGTAAACATTTATAGTCGTTTATAAACGTTTATACACGGATAATATACTTTTGAACCTTCAATATGATGTTTTTATTTTTTTTATTCCACCATTTTATTTTATAAATTAGAACATCATCCCATAATAAAAAAAGAAATTATTATGGAACGTTTATGTTTAGACTGCGGAACCCTGATTAGAGGAAGGGCCGATAAAAAATACTGCGATGATTCTTGCCGCAGCAATTACAACAATCGTTTAAAGATTGAAGATAACCTCGTGATTAAAAGGGTAAATAACATACTAAAAAAGAATCGTGCTATCCTGGCTGCGCTTAATCCAAATGGTAAAACCAAGGTTACCAGTAAAAAGCTGGTGTCAGCAGGCTTTAATTTTGAATATCACACCTATAGTTATGAAACCCACAATGGGAACACCTATATTTTTTGCTACGAATACGGTTACTTAATTCTAAATGATGATAGCTATCTGCTGGTAAAAAAAGAAGAAAGCTTAGGTTAGCCTCATTAAAATGCTTCGGTTTGCCGCTATTTAAACACCTAAAATTTGCGGAAGCCAGGCGCGTGATTTTTTTATTCAAGAGGAGATGATTAGTTTTATCAACTATGATAAACTATAATGATAAGCTTTTTAAACCCGTAAATCATACAGAAAACGGCGAAACATCAAATGAAACCGTTTTTAAATATAAACAATCAGGAAATATCCTAACTGCTGAATATGAGGGTGGAAAGATTATTTCTGGGCATTTGATTGGCTTAGTGGATGAAAATGGCAACATCGAAATGTGCTATCACCATGTAAATAAGCAAGGTGAATTAATGACCGGAATCTGCAATTCAAAGCCAGAACAATTAGCCAATGTCAAAATCAGACTCCATGAAACCTGGCAGTAGACATCGAGAGATCAATCGAAAGGACAATCTATCATTGAAGAGCAATAAGCATAATTACAAATAGACCTCTTTACAATTGTTATGCTTATCAAAGAAAATCTCACAAACCGGTTATCATCTATATTACTAACCGCATCCGATTTAGTTTACAGCCCGCTTGATTATCAAATAAACAATCTGCAAATTGAAAATGAAAGTCAGGAATATGTAGCTTGTACTTTTGAGTTAAACAGGCTAAAAATTAAACACCGCCTTTCTAAAATCACCCCAACCAAGACAGGGCAATTTGTAACTATATGGAAGCGGGATGAAGCCGGAATTACGACTCCGTTTACAGATCAGGATGAATTTGACCTATTGATTATATCTGCTAATGATGCCGGCCAATCAGGCCAGTTCATTTTTCCAAAAGCCATATTGGCAAAATATAAAATTATCACGGCAAATGGAATAGAAGGTAAAAGAGGGATTAGGGTTTATCCACCCTGGGATATAGTAACAAATAAACAGGCAGAGAAAACCCAACAGTGGCAAACGCCTTATTTTCTTCATATTGACATCAATGGAAATACCGATCTTACAAGGGCGAAGAAATTAATTGACAACGGAATTAAATAAACGGGATTTTAAAATCCGGTTAAACTTAGCAAGTTTCGGGTAGTTTACCGTTTCTTTCCAAACTATTTTTGGATATTAAATTATTCAAGACCATGAAAGCACAAGGAGAAATCAATTTTAACCGGATAGCCGAAGCCATAAGCTATATCAAGGCGAATTTCAAAACACAGCCTGGTTTAGAACAAATTGCAGAAAAAGTAAACCTAAGCCCTTTTCATTTCCAAAGATTATTTAGCGAGTGGGCAGGCACTACTCCTAAACGTTTTTTGCAATACATTAGCATTGGTTATGCTAAAGAAATGCTGAAAGAAAACCAAAGTTTATTCGATACTGCATTAGAAACCGGCTTATCGGGAACCAGCAGACTTCACGATCTTTTTGTAAATATTGAAGGTATGACACCTGGCGAATACAAAAATCGCGGCGAAAACCTTTGTATCAATTATAGTTTTGCAGAAAGTCCATTTGGTAATGTTATTGTAGCCAGCACCTCAAAAGGAATCTGCCATATCGCTTTTTTCGACGATGAAAATACTGCTTTTGCAAATCTGCAATGCCAGTTTCCAGCGGCTCAATACCAGCAGATATTGGATAAAGAACAGCAAAATGCTTTATACATTTTCAGTCACGATTGGAGCAAACTGCACCAGATTAAACTGCATTTAAAAGGGACGGATTTCCAGTTAAAAGTTTGGGAAGCGCTGTTAAAAATCCCTATGGGCAAATTAGCCACTTATGGAAACATTGCAAAACAACTACAAAACCCCAACGCATCCAGAGCGGTAGGTACAGCCATTGGCGATAATCCGGTAGCCTTCCTCATTCCCTGCCACCGGGTAATACAATCAAGCGGTGCTTTGGGCGGCTACCATTGGGGAGTAAACCGAAAAACAGCCATGATTGGTTGGGAAGCAGCAAAAACCAATGTTTAGTTCCGCATGATCAAACATATTGATATTTCAACTGAAGAATTAAAAAAGCATTTTAAAAACAAAGATATTTGCTTCGGCGGAAATGCCCGGTTGAAAATTTACGGACTACTTAAATGTAAGTCGGGAAAGCGGATGAAGAAAGAAAACCGTGTATTTTTCCGTTCTGTAGATGAAGTGCTTCAACATGGCTACCGCCCTTGCGGGCATTGCTTAAAAACGGCATATAAAAAATGGATTTATTCAACACCACAATAGCTATTAACCAAAATCTGCTTCCTCATGGCGGAACAGTAAATTATTATGGCAAATTATTCCCGATACCAGAAGCTGATCATTATTTCGATGCATTGATGAATACGATTGAGTGGAAAAATGATGAAGCTTTTATTATGGGCAAACACATTATTACCAAAAGAAAAGTAGCCTGGTATGGAGATGAATCCTATTCGTACACCTATTCTAATAAATCCAAAACGGCTTTACCATGGACAAAAGAACTTCTTGAACTCAAAAGAATTTCGGAAGAACAAACAGGCCAAACTTATAACTCTTGTCTGCTCAATTTATATCATAACGGAGATGAAGGCATGGCTTACCACAGTGATGATGAAAAAGCTTTGGCAAAAGATTCTGCCATTGCATCTTTAAGTTTTGGCGCCGAAAGGAGATTTCTTTTCAAACACAAGCAGAGCAAAGAAACGGTTACTTTATTTTTAGAGCATGGCAGTTTGCTGGTGATGAAAGATGAAACGCAAACGAATTGGCTTCATCGCCTTCCCCCTACTAAAAAAGTAAATCAGCCAAGGGTAAACCTCACCTTTAGAACAATGGTGGTTTAATCCTGACTGATTAAAAATTGCTTTAATTTGCTTTGGTTTCTGCCACTACGAACCAAAGCATTTTATTTTTTTTAATGCTTAAATTCCTTAATATCTACAATGCGGTCGTCGTCGGCATTTTTCTTTAAGAAAGAGGTTCCGTGCTCATTTGGTACCCACGTGTAGTCTCTTTGGATATTTGCTACCAAGGTTTCAGGCTGACTGGTTAATGATGCAGGCAGAGGTAGATTAAAAGTTTCTCCTGTTTTAGTATTTACCTGGTATAAAGCATTTGCCGTCAAAAATGCCAATGTAGTTTTATCGCTGGAATACATAAAGAATTTCCCCTGGATACGCTCATCTTCATTTTGACGCTTAATCGGGTAAACCCTTGAGTTGATCGTTGTGATAAAGAAATCGTTGTTCACCAACAGATTGCTCCTCGTTAACTCCTCTAATCCATTTGTATATTTTTTATCTTCAGCACCTTTTGATGACTTGTTTAAGCTCACCACATCTGCTTTTCCTCCATTTACATAAATAATATAAAAAGGATCCATTTTCTCTTTTTCATTTGCACTCTGCACCAATACGGCTGTTTTTTGCGTATTGATGAAAGAAGCAACCTTAAATTTCTTTGTTTCAGCATTTGGCGCATCATCAATCGTAATGACAGTATCCTTATATTTAATGGCAAAGCGATCGGCAGCGGCTAGTTTTCCTGAATCGGTTTTTACAATGGTTAATATATCTTTTGTTGATTTTGGAAATACATTAAAATCATCAGTCGTCGCAAATGCGCGTGCTTTAAAAGTTTTTTCAGAATTGCCTCCGCAGCCAGATAAAACAACGGAAAGTAAGAGTGCATAAAGCGTAATTTTCATGGGTTTAGCTATTTATTTTTTTTGCTAATTTATAACCTTTATTGCTTTTCTGTTATTAAAGTCACCAGAAAATTACCGCTTTTGGTTAAAAATTTGATTTATGGGATATTAGAAGAGTTTTAACCGCGAGGCAGACAATAGCTCTCGATGCAATCTCTCATTTTTACCATAGAGATCACAAGGAAAAGGCACAGCATTGGAATTCCATCATCCGTTTTACATTATCCATCTTTCATTTTTTACCTTTTGCGTAAATCTGCAGGAGCAATAACCTGATAGTCTCCCGCTGATTTCGCAGATCACCGCAGAACCCATTCCATCATTCGCCTTACATTTCCCATCTTCCATTTTTTACCTTTTACGTAAATCGGCAGGAGCAATAACCCAATAGTCTCCCGCTGATTTCGCAGATCACCGCAGACCCCATTCCATCATCCATATTACATGTTCTAACGTCTGCGCAAATCTTCTTAAATCTGCGGGAACAAAAATCAAAAGGTTTCCACAGATCACCGCAGAACTCATTCCATCATTCGCCTTACATTTCCCATCTTCCATTCTTCCTCCTTACCTAACCTCTCCAATTTTACCCTCCACACTTAAAACTAAATTTCCTATTTTTGATTAAACGATCATCCAATGCCGGGCTCAACAAACTTTCTCACTAGAAATAAAAGTATAATCTTATATGGGGTGTTCCTCGCGGCATTACTTTTTTTATTGAAGTGGTTAGAGCTTCGTTTTCTTATCATTAACCATGCCTTCGAAATTTATGCAGGTTCAATCGCTATAATTTTTACTGCTTTAGGTATTTGGCTGGCCTTAAAATTAACCAGCCCCAAAACCATACTGATCGAAAAACAGGTTTTTATTGAGCAGCCTGAAAATTTCATTCTTAACAAAACAGCATTGGCCAGGTTAAACATCAGCAAAAGAGAACTGGAAGTTTTACAATTGATGTCGGAAGGTTTGAGCAACCAAGAAATGGCAGAGCGGTTATTTGTTTCATTGAATACCATTAAAACACATAATGCCAGGCTTTTCGAAAAACTGGAAGTAAAACGCCGGATACAGGCCATAGAAACCGCTAAAAAACTTAACCTCATCGCTTGATCGCATTGGTACTTTAGTATTAAATAAGCTGATTTCAGAAAAATCACCCTAAAGTATGAAGCTAAAAAAGATTAATCAGAGCAATTTTGTGGTGTAAACCAATAAAAAAATCAGACATGAAAAAGAACGTAATTGTATTCGGATTAATTGCCGGCTTAATCGTATCGGTATTAATGATAATTTCAATATCAAGATGTTATAACGACCCGAACCTTGAACACAGCATGCTTATTGGCTATGCTTCGATGGTATTGGCATTCTCTTTTATTTTTGTAGGAATTAAAAATTACCGTGATAAGTACAACGATGGATTGATTACCTTCGGTAAAGCCTTAAAAATCGGGCTATTAATCAGTTTGATTGCTTCAAGTATATACGTTGTGGTATGGCTGATCGATTTTTATATATTTATTCCTGATTTTATGGATAGGTATATTGCTCAGGCATTAAGAGAAGCCAAAGAAAGTGGTGCATCTGCAACAGAACTTGCTAACAAAGCTAAGGAGTTGGCTTCAGGTCAGGAGTTATATAAAAACCCCATAATGGTGGTATTGTTTACCTATATGGAAATTTTACCAGTAGGTATTTTGATATCATTCGTTGCCGCACTGATCTTAAAAAGAAAACCAGGCACACCAATAGTTGAAAAAGCAGTTTAAGTACAAGTTTGTTAACCATAAAAAACACGACGATGACGCACAGTTCGCAGAGTTGAATGTAAGTTAATTCCATCATCCGTATTAAATTTATATTCTCTACCGTCTCCACAAATCTCCTTAAATATGCGGGAACAAAAACTGGTGGTTTCTGCTGATTCCGCATTGCTGTGCGGAATCCATTCCATGATATATATTTATACTAATTTTGATCAAAAGACTATAGAAATGAAGATTTTTGCCGAAACCGAACGCTTAATTTTACGCGAACTAATGCCTGACGATGCTGAGGGTATGTTTGTAATGGACAGTGACCCCGATGTTCATCTTTATCTTGGCAACAGGCCTGTAAAATCAATTGAACAAAGTATCGCAGAGATCGAATTTATCAGAAAACAATATACCGAAAATGGTATAGGGAGATGGGCTGTTGTCGAAAAAGCAACAGGTAATTTCGTAGGTTGGTCTGGCTTAAAACTCATCAAAGAAGCTACAAATAACCATATTAATTATTACGATTTGGGCTATCGGTTTAGTAAACAGTTTTGGGGAAAGGGTTATGCTACAGAAACTGCAATTGCCGCACGCGACTATGGTTTTAATGAACTCAAATTGAATGAGATTATTGGTATTGCAGATATCAATAACCTGGGATCTATCAATGTTCTGGAAAAAGCAGGTTTAAAACGGATCTCTATTTTCGATTACAATAGCATAAAACACCATTGGATGAAGATTGAAAAATAAGCACGATTTTAATCAAAAGACAATTTTATCTTTTTATGGTTTAGTTTTTGATGTTAAAAAGGAAAATCACATAAAACTTTTGTTATGAAACACCTTATTTACTGTGGAATGTTGATCTTATTATTGAGTTCTTGTAAAGAAAAATTAAATCCGGCAAGTTTTACCAATACCAAATGGGAATTAACGGAGCTGCCAGGATTAACTTTACCCTCAACAGCAAAAGCAACACTAAACTTTGCTGACAGCCTTAAAATCAGCGGAAAATCATTCTGTAACAGTTATGGCGGACAGGGAGAAATTGCTGATCATAAAATTACCGTTAAAAATGTTTTTAGCACAAAAATGTTCTGTCAGGAAACAGATGCTGCCGAACGCGCATACTTACACGCCCTTAATCAGGTTAATAGTGCTAAAATGACTGATAATAAACTATATCTGTTAAATGGCGATAAAACCTTGATGGTTTTCAGCAAAACCAACTAGAATCTTTACATGTATAAAAAGGCTGAACAAAGTATTTTTTACTATTTTCGGCCTTTTGAGTTTAACGCAGAAGTAATGCCATCGATAATACCAGATCTGAAGTTTTTTTTCTCGACCATAAGAAAAGCATTTAATTTATTTCAACAGAATGATCCCTTACGTTTGGCCGGTGCTACCGCTTTTTTCACCAATTTCGCTTTACCTCCAATATTAATTATCCTGATCAGACTTTTTGGTATGTTTACTGATAGAAGGCTATTGGCTACACACCTGTTCGAACGATTGGCCAGTATTCTTGATAATGAAAGTATTACACAAATAAGAACTACATTAAGAAACATCCGGGGGATTGATCAAGCCTGGTATGTTACGCTGTTCAGTTTTATATTTTTCCTTTTTGTAGCTACCACGCTATTCAATGTGATTAAAAACTCTTTAGAACAGATCTGGAATATAGGCCAGAAAGATAAAAAAGGTATCATCAACACCCTTAAATCAAGAGCTATATCTGTTACCATTATTTTATTGGCCGGGATATTATTCTTTATAGGTTTGCTTGCAGATAGTGTGCAGGCCTATATTGGTGCATTTCTAAAAAACGGAGCCCCTTCTTTTGGATTGGTCTTAACTTCAATAATCAATCAATTGGTTTTTGTAATCATTGTAACCACCTGGTTTACTATACTTTTCAGGTATTTAACCAATGGTCGTCCTACCTGGCGGGCAGCAATTTCAGGAGGCTTACTCACCGGATGCTTATTTACTGCCGGAAAATATATCTTACGGATTTTATTGCCACTGAGTAACATCAGCAACATCTATGGATCAGCTGGATCGATTATCGTAATTATGCTTTTTGTATTCTACTCTTCATTGATATTCTATTTCGGCGCTTCATTTATTAAAGCATTGAGCGTGGGAAGGGCCACCCCCATTATACCCAAAAATGGGTCTTTCGCTTATGAACTAACCGAAGTTGAACCGGAAAATTAAGACTAAATGCAGCCTTTTAATTGGTAAACTTAATTTATACCGCGAGGTTTTTGATCAGTTTATCAAGCAGGGCTTTCAATTGGATAATTTCTTCAAGGTTTATACCCAGATGATCGCCAAGCTGAGCCCGTAAAGCTGGTGCTTTTTCTTTCAATGCCAATCCTTTTTCTGTAAGCGATATCACGATGCTTCTTTCATCTTTTAATGACCTCACGCGTTCCACAAGTCCGGTTTCCTGCATACGTTTAAGCAAAGGGGTTAAGGTATTCGATTGCAGCATCAATTTCTGTGAAAGCAGGCTTAGGCTAACTGAATCGTTTTCCCATAACACCATTAATACCAGATATTGGGGATAGGTTATGCCCAGGGTATCAAGCACAGGCTGATAACACTTGGTTACTAACCTCGAAGCAGCATAAAGTGGAAAACACAATTGATTTTCCAGTTTTAAAGACTCATCTATTTCCATCACTCTGTTTTTCTTTAACAATAATCAACATTAAAATATACAACTAAGTAAATCATTTTCTCCGAATTTGCTGTTGAATACAAAAGATCGGTTATTGTTAATTAGATGGAGCACGGAAATCTTTAAGCTATTTTAAAGATTTCTCCACTACTATCGAAATGACGCCCCATCTCCATCTGTCATCCCCCCTACTTAATTCAATAATTAAATTACTTCCAATTTAACATCGATGTTTCCACGAGTTGCATTTGAATATGGACATATTGTATGCGCTTTCTCTACCAATTGCTGAGCCTGTGTGGCTTCAATGCCTGGGATATGCACCTGTAACGAAACGCCTAACTTAAAGCCTCTTTTTTCATCTGGATGCAGCGAAACATTTGCTTTAACGGTAGAAGGCTCTTCGGACTTCACCTTATCCTGATGCATAATTAAGTTTAGTGCGCTATCAAAGCAAGCTGCATAACCTGCAGCAAAAAGCTGTTCAGGATTGGTGTAGCCATCACCGCTACCACCCAATTCCTTCGGCATTCTCACTTCAAGTTCTAAAACACCATTTTCACTTGTTATTTTTCCATTACGTCCGCCAGTTACTGTGGCGCTTGTTTCATACAACGTTTTCATATTATATTCTTTTATTTGTATCGCAAACGATTATATCGTTTGCGATACAAATGTAATCAACTATTTTATAAAAGCAAATTTTATCTGTTAAAAATCCAGATATGGCTTCTCTACAGTTGGAATATTACAAACAGGAAATCTAAGGCATAAAAAAAGGTGTCCATTTTTAATGAACACCTTTCGATTTTATTAATTGTCTATTACAGAATCCTATAACCTAAACCAACGGTAAATAAATTTAGCTTAGTACCAGGATAGCCTGCTTTATTGATCTTTGATAAGCCCAGTTCGTAACGTGCATCAAAGCTTAGTTTTTTAAGGTCTAAACCTGCACCAAACTGCCAGGCTAAAGCCTGGTTTTTAAAATCGGCACGGAAAACATTTCCTGCAGCCTGACCAAAACTTTGGTTTTCATCTAATATCAATGAAAACATTGGTCCAGTGTTTAAACGGAGTCCGACACCGGCGGCACCAAATTTTGTACCCACCAATAGTGGCACATCAAGACTTGTAAAACGCACTTTATTTACCTCTCCAGTTGCATCACTTACTAAATCCGCTTTTTTCCCTGATACATAAAGCTCTGGCTGAAAATAAACGCCTGCGGCACCTACTCTAGCCCAAAGGCCTCCGTAAAAACCCGTGCGGTTATTGCTGTTAAAAGTGTTTTCACTATCAAATTTCGAAAAATTTGCACCAGCTTTAATGCCCAGCTGGAAAGACGGTAGTACCTGTGCGCCGGCGAATAAGCCAACAAGCAAAAAGGCAACGGTTAAAGATAAAAATTTCATATGCGATTAAATTTAGCTGGTGGCATTGTTGATGGCTTCTTGTTCTTTTAAAGCATCAACATTGTTTTTATCACCAAAGTTTTGTGTTTTACCCGCAAAGTAATCTAAAATTCCTGATATAGTATCTAAGTTATCGGCTAAATTTTGATGAATATCTGGTAAATCTTTTTCAAGGCGGCTATCGCCCAATTCGATGTTATCTACTTCAATTTTACCAATTTTTTGAATAAGTGCCTGCTGAGAGTTTTGCAAATCTTCCAATTCACGCACGATCTTTTCCATCAATTCAAACTTCTTTAAAGTATTCATAGGTTCTTATTTTTAGTTAAACTATTCCTTATAAACCCCTTAGCCAGTATTTTGTTTTATTTCTCAATCTTTTAATAAACAGATTTGGAATTATCTAAAACAACTAATAAATTAGTTAAAATTATCTTTTATGAACTTTTATGAAAAATTTCCTTACACTATTGTTCTTATTTAATTTAAATTTAGCCGGTTACGCACAAAATGCAAGCGCTGTAGATAAGGAAAAACTTTTCGACTTCTATCAGACCCAGCGTTATGCCGATGCTGCTCAATATTTAAAAAGCATTTATGGAGAAGAAGTAAACGATTTTAAAACCCTTAGCCAGATTGGCTATTGTTTTTTAATGGCTGGCAATAATGTAGAAGCCGAAAAATTTTACAGCAAAGCCTATACACTGCAGCCACAAAACCTCCCTATTCTCTTTAGTTTGGGCAGCATCAATAACAAAAGGGGGAATACCGAAAAGGCCAAAAAGTATAATGGGGAAATTGTGCAGATAGACCGTAATAATTTTAATGTTTACAAACTGTTAGCCAATCTTTATCCATTGCCAACAGATTCAATGAAACTCGTTTACCTGTTAAAGGCTAATCAGATTAATCCCTTGGAGGGTGATGTTGCTGCGGATCTGGCTGAGGTTCATGCTGCATATCAGCAATACGAAAAGGCTTATGATGTACTTGACATTGCCATTAAGGGAGATAGTGACAACCTGGTGCTGCAAAGAGCAAAACTCCCGATAACCAATCAGCTTAAAAAATATGCAGAGGTAATTTCCTCCGGAGAAAAATTATTGAAGGATGGTGCCGATGCTGGAGTAATAAAAGATGTAGCAAAAGCTTATTATTACACCAAAAAATATCAGAAAGCGATTGATCTTTTTAAATTGTTAGGAGTTGCAGCCATGCAGAATGAGGCTACTTTATATTATACCTCACTCAGTTACCGGGCATTAAAAAATTATCCACAGGCGGCTCTTTATACTAAGAAAACCATAGATGAAGCCATTTCGCCAAATACCTCTAATTATTACTAACGCCGCCTACAAGAAAGGACTGCAGTTTAAAGCAATGCCTACCCTGTATTACCGTTTAGCAGTATTTTACGATACCAGATTAAAACAAGGGAAAAATGCACTTAAATATTATAACCTTTACTTAAAAAGCAAGCCCAGCTTGACTGATGATAAAGAAGAAATCAAATTTTCAAGAGATAGGATTGCACAACTGAACCTGACGGATTAAACCAGATCTTCGAAAACAGGTTTTACATTATCCCAAAATTCATCCAGGGCAATTATTCTAGGTTTAAAAAAGGAAATTAACGTCGGCCAGTGCTGTTGATTAAAAATACTTACTTCGGTTATGCTGATGGAAATCTGAGATACCGTTTTTCCGAAATCATCAGTTGCATCTTTAATCCAGTCCCACTTTTCGTTAACAGTATTGCTAAACAGGAGTTTAAATTCTTCAAACTGCTCGAAGATGAGGTGCCTGATTTCAGCATCAGGATGCGACAGTTGAATGCTGATAAATGCCTTCTTACCATCAACATCCATTTTAAAGAAGATGTTCTTCACTCCAGTTTTGTAGTTCGTCCAGTTTACGGTTGAACCACTTGCTGAAGGAACAGGTTTCATATATTGCCCAAAACTGATCCAAAACTGTTGCCGCAAATGGGCTGCTTCTTCTTTACTATACATTATTTTTTTAGCATCTAATAGAGGCTTATCATTATTAAACTAAAATCGTCATTCCCGCGCAGGCGGGAATCTTACTACTCACCGCATTACGATTCCCAATCAAGTTGGGAATGACGACCATTCGCCTACTTTTAGCAACGCTGCAATTATAAGCGATTAATATTTGTATTCAAAATGATAGTTACCTGATCCTATTTCTTCTTTTTTATCTGCTTTTGGCAATACAACTGTAGCACTTGCATTGGCTGGCACGGTTACATCCAGCTTAAAAATGCCATCTGCAATAGCCCATGATGATTTAACCGTACCGTAAACCGTTTCCAGTTCTGCTGAAGCATTGGTTAATTTCCCACCTGGTCTGGGTGCAATTAAAATGTTTTTGTAACCTGGTTGCGCTGATACGGGATTAATACCGCCAATATTTTTATACATCCAATCGCCAATGGCACCATAAGCGTAGTGGTTAAAAGAATTCATATCTGCTGTTTGAAAAGATCCATCCTGTTTAATGCCATCCCAGCGCTCCCAAATGGTGGTTGCCCCCATCTTAACCGGATACAGCCATGAAGGATAACTTTCCTGCAATAACAGGTCATAAGCAACATCTTCGTGTCCAAAACGGCTCAATACATGACAAAGATATGGTGTACCCAAAAAACCTGTAGTCAGGTGGTTTCCATAATCCCTTACATTATCTACCAGTCTTTGCGCAGCCTTCGCACGTAAGTTTTCAGGCAGCATATCAAACTGTAAAGCCAGTACGTAAGCCGTTTGGGTATTAGAGACCAATTTGCCGCCTGGCGTCATATTTTCTTTGATGTAAGCTGTTTTAATCTGTTCCAAAAGCGCATTGTACTTCTTTACGTCGTCTGTTTTACCCAATACCTTTGCGGCATTTATCAGCAACTGGGTTGAGTGTGCGTAAAATGTTTGGGCAATCATATACTTATCTGTCACTGCGGCACGTCCATCGTTGTCATCATTGGGCCGGTAAAACAGCCAATCGCCAAAGTGGAAACCCGTATTCCAAAGGTTATTTTTTGCCACTGATGAAATATAATCAACCCACTTTTTCATACTTTCATACTGCGTTTCCAAAATGCCTTTGTCTCCATAGGATACATACATGTCCCATGGCACAATGGTAGCCACATCGGCCCAACCTGCAGAACCTGCATCATTTTGGTTCAGCACATTTGGTATTACAAATGGAACACTACCATTCGGAAGCTGATCTGCAGAAACATCTTTTAGCCATTTGGTAAAAAAGCCCGATACATCCATATTATATGCCGCAGTTAGGGCGAATGCCTGGGCATCCCCTGTCCAGCCTAAACGTTCATCTCTTTGTGGACAATCTGTTGGCACATCAACAAAATTCCCTTTCTGTCCCCAGCTAATATTATGCTGCAATTGATTTAGTAAAGGATTAGAGGTGCTGAATTTACCACTGGTTTTCATGTCCGAATAAACAGCTACTGCGGTCAGGTTTTCCAACTTCAGTTCACCCGGGTATCCGTCTATTTTGACGTACCTAAAGCCCTGAAAAGAAAAATGTGGTTCGAATACCTGTTCGGTTCTGCCATTTAAAATATAATTGTTCTGTTGCCTGGCCGACCGGAGGTTAGTGGTATAAAAATTGCCTTCTTTGGTTAGTACTTCAGCATGGCTAATGGTAATTTTGTTACCTGCTGCACCTTTAGCTTTTAACATTACCCAGCCCACTAAGTTCTGCCCGAAATCAACCACGGTTTCACCTTTTGGGGTTCTAAATATTTTTAAGGCTTTAAACGTTTCGTGTTTGGTTACCTGCGGTCCGCTCATCCCAACCAGTTTTTCCGACCCCTTGGTCAGCTCCTGTACAGGTTTCCAGCCAGCGTCTTTAAATCCAATATTGTTCCAGCCACTGCGTTCTAACCGGGCATCGTAGGTTTCTCCATCGTAAATATTGGAAGCCAGTATCGGCCCATAACCTGTTTTCCAGCTATTATCCGTTACGATGGTTTCTTTGCTTCCGTCGGTATATTCAACTTCCAGTTGCATTAACAATGCCCTGGTATCGCCATAAAATTGTTTTTGATTACTAAATCCGATACGCCCTTTATACCAGCCATCGCCTAGTGAAACGCCAATTACGTTGGCACCTTTTTTTAGCGATTGCTTAACATCATAAACCTGGTATTGAATATGATCTTTATAACTTGTCCAGCCTGGTGCAAAATAAGCATCACTAACGCGCCCGCCATTGATACTGGCTTCATACAAGCCCTTAGCGGTAATGTAAGCCATTGCAGATTTTACTTCTTTTTTAAGGTTAAATTCTTTTCTGAACAAAGGGCTGGCCAGGGAAGTATCCTTTCCTGATACCGAAATCCACTTTGCGCTCCAGTCTTCAGGTTTTAAACCTGTTTGAAAAAACTGAACGGGCGACCATGCAGATGCATTTCCATGATTATCTTTTACCCTAACCTGCCAGTAATATTTAGTTTTTGATGATAATTGAGGACCATCATAAGCAATCAATACCGATTGATCGTTATTTACCCTAGTCTTCCACAAAACTTTATCAATTTTTGCAGTAGTTCCCAGTCTAATTTCATAATTACTTTGTTTGGTGTTTTTGATGACAGAGACAATTTTCCAACTAAATCTGGGTTTCGGATTATCAATACTAAAAGGATTTACTAAATGCTCAACAGTTAAATCTTTTAAAGAGATTTTCTGTGCTGAGGCATTAGTTGTAAATAAAAATAGTAAAGCAATGGCAAACATTGCGCTTAACTTGCAGGAGATTCTGTTCATAAATGGTTAGCGTTAAATTTTTTAGTTTTAACACTACTATATTCAGCAATATAATTCAACCAACCATCCTGTACTGTCATGAAAAATTAAGCGTTAAAGTAACGCCTGTTACCACACCCAGCTACAAAAACAGATATTTAACTAAAAAGGGAGATAGAATTACCTATTCATTAGTCGGGCTACATATTTCCCGATTATATCGAATTCTAAATTTACGGTATCACCAACTTCAACTTCCTGTAAATTGGTATGTTCAAAAGTATAAGGGATGATAAATACCGAAAACTCGTCGTCTGCAGAATTTACGACAGTTAAGCTGATACCGTTTACACAGGCAGAACCCTTTTCTACAGTTACATTTCCGGCACTGGCATCATATTTAAAGCGATATTCCCAGCTGCCATCCAGTTCTTCGCGTTTAATGCAAACTGCCGTCTGGTCTACGTGGCCCTGTACTATATGTCCATCTAAACGGGCATTCATCTGCATGCAGCGCTCAAGGTTAACTTTACTACCCACTTTTAAACCATTGAGATTGGTTTTGTTTAGCGTTTCATCTATAGCGGTAACGGTATGTGTTCCATCATTCAGCGCCACCACCGTCAAACATACGCCGTTATGGGCTACACTCTGATCAATTTTCAACTCATGGCTGATTGCAGAAGAGATGGTAAAGTGAATATTGGTATGGTCGTTTTTAATGGCAGTAACCTCGCCAAGTGTTTCTATAATTCCTGTGAACATTTTGTGTTTCTCTTTTTTCTACACGTCATTCCCGCGCAGGCGGGAACCTTAATGCTATATACAAACTCGACTATGGCATCAAGATTCCCAATCAAGTTGGGAATGACGATCCCTGCAATGAATAATTTATTTTAATACTTCAATCTGTTCTTTCTCCAATCAGAGCTATTTTTAACAAAGCTATCACTCAACTTCCCCTCTTTCTTTTCAAACAGTTTTGCAGCAATAACCGCAGCAATTAAGGCTTCCGTTTCATCCTGTACCTTTAAACTTTCTGGCTTAAAGTAGTTACCTACAAAATGTGTGTCGAAATCACCTGTTTTAAAAGCCTCATGTTGCATGACAAATTTACCAAAACCCAAAGTAGTTTCTATCCCAGTAATATCATATTCTTCAATTGCCCTGACCATACGCTCAATAGCCTCCTCCCTATCTTTACCGTAAGTGATCAGTTTAGCGATCATCGGATCATAATAAATCGGGATTTCCATACCCTGCTCAAAGCCATCATCAACCCTTACGCCGTTTCCTTTAGGGGTATTGTAGGTGTGTAAAGTACCAATATCAGGCAGGAAATTATTGGCCGGATCTTCGGCATAAACCCTAAGTTCGATGGCGTGTCCACTGATTTTTAAATCTTCCTGAGTAAAGCTCAATTTTTCGCCAGAAGCAATTTTTAGCTGTTCTTTCACCAGGTCTATGCCGGTGATAAGTTCGGTTACGGGATGCTCTACCTGCAAGCGGGTATTCATTTCCAGGAAAAAGAAATCGAGATGCTCATCTAAAATAAACTCTACCGTACCAGCACCCGTATAATTAACCGAACGGGCTACATCTACCGCACATTTACCCATCCGTTGTCTGATTTCTTCAGTTAAAACAGATGAGGGGGCTTCTTCTACCACTTTCTGGTGACGGCGCTGCACAGAACATTCCCGTTCAAAAAGATGCACGATATTGCCATGCGTATCACCCAAAACCTGTATTTCGATATGCCTTGGCGAAGTAACATATCGTTCAATAAAAACGGCCCCATCTCCAAATGCCGAAGTAGCTTCACTTACGGCAAGCTGCATCTGTTCTTCAAAATCTTCAGCCCGCTCTACAATACGCATCCCTTTACCTCCGCCACCTGCAGCTGCTTTGATTAATATCGGGAAACCAACTTCGATTGCACGTTGTTTTGCCTCGTTTACATCCTGAATGGCTTCTTCCGTTCCAGGAACCATCGGAATGTTATATTGTAGTGCTGCTGCCTTTGCAGATAATTTGTTACCCATGGTTTCCATCGCTTGTGGTGAAGGACCAACCAGAATGAGTCCGGCATCGGCAACCATTTGTGCAAAATTTGCATTTTCTGATAAAAACCCATATCCCGGATGGATGGCTTCAGCACCCATTAGTTTACAGGCATCGATAATTTTCTCACCGACCAAATAACTCTGATTAGAGGGAGCCGGACCAATACAAACTGCCTCATCGGCGTAACGCACATGCAGTGCATTCCGGTCTGCTTCAGAAAAAACAGCAACGGTTTTAATCCCCATTTCCTTTGCTGAGCGCATGATACGCAAAGCAATTTCGCCACGGTTAGCGATTAAGAGTTTGGAGATGGGAGTTAGGGGTTTGGAGTTATTGGGCATGTTGGTTAGACTTTATGTATATGCAGATCGTAAATGAACTACCTGACTATTGACCATGAACTATAAAACTATTTGATTTCGGACTCCCGACTTCGGACCTCCGGCTAATACAAATGTAATATTATTTCGATTGCCTGATCGATCATTTCAGCACTCAGATCCAAATGTGTTACCAAACGAATGGTGCTGGCACTGGTGGTATTGCAATGCAAGCCTTTTTCTTTCAAATTATGCACAATTTTCTCTGCCGAACCTTTTTCTACTTCGAAAATAACGATGTTAGTTTCAACCGGCATTACCGATTTTACATACTTTGCCCTCGCCAGTGCATCGGCTAAAACCTGTGCATGGGCATGATCATCCTTTAAACGTGTTACATGGTTATCAAGCGCATAAATACCAGCAGCGGCTAAAAACCCGGCCTGTCGCATGCCTCCACCAAAAGCTTTCCTGATTTTACGCGCTTTGCGGATCATCTGTTTACTGCCTAATAATACCGAACCAACGGGTGCGCCGAGTCCTTTAGATAAACAAACTGAAATGCCATCAAAATATTTACCATATTCTCCTGCCTTATCGCCTGTGGCTGTTAGTGCATTAAAAATACGTGCACCATCTAAATGCAGTTTTAATCCTTTTATATTACAAAGGTGATGAATAGGCGCAATCTGTGATAAGGTATAACAGCTCCCGCCACCTTTATTTACTGTATTTTCCAAAACAACCAAGCTGGTGTTGGGATAGTGGATATTATCTTCGTTAATTTCAGGTTCGATTAGCTCTGGAGTCAAAATTCCACGTTCGCCATGCAACAGCCTTACCGATGCGCCGGAATGGAAAGCAATGCCCCCAATTTCATAACGATAAACATGTGCCGTCTGATCGCAGATTACCTCGTCCATGGGCTGGGTAAAACACTTGATCGCAATCTGGTTGGTCATCGTTCCGGATGGGCAGAACAATCCCGCTTCCATATTAAAGGTCGAGGCCAATTTTGTCTCTAATGCATGCACCGTTTCATCTTCGCCAAAAACATCATCGCCAACTTTTGCATTCATCATCGCATCCAACATTCCCGCAGTTGGTCTGGTTACCGTATCACTCCTGAAATCTAAAAATCTGTTGTTCATTTCGCTATTTTGTTGTAAAATATTGTTGACAATAAAAAAAATACCATTGCCCTTTCTGGTATAATTTTAAGGTTTTTCGGCCATTAAATGCCCTATATAGTGTATTTTTTACACACTTAATTTTCGACAACAACAAATTGTTAAAAAATTATTAAAAAAAAGGATACAAAATATAAGACTTTTTATACTTTTATCGTGCTAAAACCAAAAATAAATAAAATGATAGTAATTGCAGACGGCGGATCTACCAAAACAAATTGGTGTTTGATTAACGAGGCCGGCAGAAAAATTTACTTTAACACCGAAGGTTACAATCCATATTTTTCAAAAGGAGAGTACATTGTAAAGTCTTTGAATGAGACTCTTCCAGACCACTTGGAAAGAGAGAAATTGACAGCAGTTTATTACTACGGTGCCGGCTGTTCTACACCTGCAAATGTTAAGATTGTGGCTGATGCCATGCAAGAGATCTTCATTAATGCAAAAATCTTTGTAGGCCATGATTTACTTGCTTCATCCAGAGCGCTCCTTGGAAACGAACCAGGATTTGCTGCTATTTTAGGCACAGGAACAAACTCATGCCTGTATGATGGATCTGAAATTACCATGAACATCGATTCATTGGGTTATTTCCTGGGTGATGAAGGTAGCGGTTCGTATATTGGTAAACGTATTTTAAGCGATTACATGAAAGGTTACATGCCAAAAGGACTACGCGAAGCTTTTTACGATAATTATGCTTTAACCAACGAAGATATTTTCGATAACATTTACAATAAGCCATTGCCAAACCGTTTCTGCGCAAGCTTTAGTAAATTCTTATACGATTTTAAAGATAATTACGAAGATTATGCTTTTGCTACCATCGATTATGCTTTTACTGCATTTTTCGAAGCTTTGGTCATTCACTATCCCAACTACAAAGACCACAAATTGAACTGTGTAGGTTCAGTAGGTTATAGTTTCCGTGATATTTTAAGTATTGTAGCCGACCGTTACGAAATGGGGGTGGGTAAAATTATCCGCTCACCTATAGATGACCTGGTACATTATCACCTGGAGTTAGCGCCTAAGGCTTAGTCTTCAGTCCTAAGTCTGGAGTCTTTAGTCCGGAGTCGTATATAATAAACAAGCAAAAAAAACCCGGTTTGAAATTTCAAACCGGGTTTTTTTATTTATAAAAAGCCATATTGCTTTTGGTCTTTAGTTCCAGCTCAACGCCAAACTCCCTCCGCTCAACGCTAGAACGAAATCTCCTTGCCAAAAAGTTTCGCGTATTTACGTTTATCAAAGCGGTACAAAGTAGCTGCACGGTACGATACACCTTTTTGTTTTTCGTCGAGTTCTTTTAATACCCCGAAACTTACAATCTTCTTTCTAAAGTTGCGTTTATCCAGTTTTTTACCCAAAACCAACTCATACACATGTTGCAATTGTGTTAAGGTAAATTTCTCCGGCAGGAGTTCGAAAGCAATAGGCTGGTGTTTAATCCGGCGTTTTATTTTTTCTAATCCTTTATCATAAATTTTCTGGTGATCAAAAGCCAGTTTGGGCAGATCCGTAATCGGTAACCAATTGGCCCGCTTGGCATAGGTACTGATCGGGCGGAGTTCTTTATCTCCCCCCAAACGGATTAAAGCATAGTATGCCAAAGTAATTACCCTACCTTGCGGGTGCCTGTGCGGATCGCCAAAAGCGTAATACTGCTCCATGTAAATACCGCGCAAACCGGTAAGTTCGTATAAAATCCGGGAGGCTGATTGATCTAAACTTTCATCAGGGCCAACAATGTTACCAGGCAATGCCCACCAATCTTTAAATGGTTCTTCATTCCTTTCAATTAGCAGGATTTTTAATTCCTTACCATCAAATCCAAACAAAACGCAATCTATCGAGAATACAGAATCTAAATGAGGTAAAATTTGTTCCAAAGTAAAATTTAGTTATTTTAAGCAGATAAAGGTATGACTTTCAATATTAAGTAAAAAAAATAAAATAAATTACTTAGTGTAAAAAATACACACTATATTCGTATTATAAAGATGGAACCAAATATAAAAAATATAGCTGTACTAACTTCCGGAGGCGATGCCCCTGGAATGAATGCAGCAATCAGAGCTGTTGTTCGTACCGGAATTTACCATGGCATTAACATGTTTGGTGTAATGCAAGGTTACCAGGGTTTAATAACCGACAACATAAAACCAATGGACGCCCGTTCTGTAAGTAATATTTTACACTTGGGCGGTACCATATTAAAAACGGCACGCTGTTTAGAATTTAAGACAGACGAAGGTCAGCAGATTGCCTACAATAACTTAAAGAAAAACGACATCGATGGATTAGTGGTAATCGGTGGCGACGGAACATTCACCGGAGCTAAACGTTTTTCGGAAACTTTTGGCGTTAAGGTAATCGGTATACCCGGAACTATTGATAACGATTTAGTTGGATCTGATTTTACTTTAGGTTACGATACAGCTATTAACACTGTAATCGAAGCGATTGATAAAATCAGGGATACTGCTGATGCACACGACCGGTTATTCTTTATAGAGGTAATGGGCCGCGATTCTGGCTGTATTGCCTTAAGAAGTTCGATTGCCTGCGGTGCAGAAGCGGTATTGTTACCGGAAAAGGAAACCAGTGTTAATGAATTGATTGATAAACTGGCCTTAGGCGCAGCAACCAAAAAATCATCAAGTATCGTTATCGTGGCCGAAGGCCATAAACAAGGTGGTGCTTACGATATTGCCAAAAAAGTAAAGGAAACTTTTGATCATTACGATACCAAAGTAACCATTCTTGGCCACCTCCAAAGAGGCGGTAGTCCAAGCAGTTTTGACAGAATTTTGGGCAGTCGTTTAGGTTTTGCCGCAGTAAATGCGTTAATTGCAGGCGAAACGGAGCAAATGGTAGGTTTAAAAGGAAATGAAATAAAATTAACCAGCATAAGAGAGGCTTTAACGGCTCATTCTTTTAAACTCGAACCCGATTTAATGGAAATGACAGAGGTACTTTCAATATAATATGGTAGCAGTTGTTTATAGCGGATCGAAAACAGCGTTTTGGAAAATAACACAAAATGGACAGGTAGTAGCACATTGTAATACTACCGGCTTAAATCCCTGCTTTGTTGATCCAAAAACAATTTTACAGATATTAAACAAAAAAGTTGTGTTGGTTAATAATGCAGAAAATATTAAAAAGATTTATTTTTTTGCTGCCGGCGCATCATCATCAGATAGAAAAGTAGAATTAGCCAAAACCCTGGCGTCATTTTTCAAATACAGCAAAATTGTAGTCGAAAATGATTTATTCGGGGCAGCTAAAGCCGCTTGTTACGATCAGCCCGGTATAGTTGGCATGCTGGGCAGCGGTGCACATTGCGCCTATTTCGACGGAAAAAAACCACTGAATAATAACTTCGGATTAGGTTATATTCTTGGGGATGAAGGCTCTTCAAATTATTTTGGGAAAATACTCCTGAAAGAATATTTAAGCCAAAAAATGCCAAAGGATATCGAGGCTAAATTTATATTAACACACAATCTGGACCGCCCTCAAATATTAGAACGTATTTACAATAAGCCACAGGCGAATATTTTTCTAACTTCGTTTTTCGATTTCATTACCCAGAACAGCAAACATGAATATATCCGTAAACTGATTGATGAGGGATTCGAAAAATATTTCGAAACCTATATCCTGCCTACATCGCAGAAACATAAACATAGTGACCTGCATATTGTAGGCAAAGTGGCCGCCGAACTGGAAGACCGCTTAAGGTTTGTGGCCGGTAAATACGATTTAAAAATTAAAAGCATCATTAAAGAACCAATACAAAATTTATTAAAACATTACACTAATTAACAAAACAATGAGCAAAATTGGAATAAACGGCTTTGGCCGTATTGGCAGACTGGTTTTCAGAGCCGCATTAAAAAGAGGATTAGATATTGTAGCGATTAACGATTTGATCGAGCCTGATTATATGGCTTACATGCTAAAATATGATACTACACATGGCAAATTTGATGGCACTATTGAAGTTGTTGATGGTAATTTAGTTGTTAATGGCAAAACAATCCGCGTAACTGCAGAAAGAAATCCAGCTGATTTAAAATGGGATGCTGTAGGTGTTGAAGTAGTAATCGAATCAACAGGTTTATTCTTAACCCGTGCTGATGCAGAGAAACATATCGCTGCTGGTGCCAAAAAAGTAGTTTTCTCAGCTCCTGCTAAAGATAGCGACATCCCTACTTATGTAATGGGTGTTAACCACCATAAATTAACTGCAGATCAAACTATTGTTTCTAATGCATCTTGTACTACAAACTGTTTAGCACCAATTGCTAAAGTTTTAAACGATAACTTCGGTATTGTAGAAGGTTTAATGAGCACAATTCACGCAGTAACTGCAACTCAAAAAACAGTTGATGGTCCTTCGGCTAAAGACTGGAGAGGTGGCCGCGGTGGTTTTTCTAACATCATTCCTTCTTCTACTGGTGCTGCTAAAGCTGTAGGTATGGTTTTACCTGAATTAAAAGGTAAATTAACAGGTATGTCTTTCCGTGTTCCTGTTGCTGACGTGTCAGTAGTAGATTTAACTGCACGTTTAGAAAAACCAGCTACTTATGAGCAAATTAAAGCTGCTATGAAAGCAGCTTCTGAAGGCGAATTGAAAGGCGTGTTGGCTTATACTGAGGATGAAGTTGTTTCTTCTGACTTCATCGGTGATGACCACGCTTCTATTTTTGATGCCAAAGCTGGTATTTCATTAAATGATAATTTCGTTAAAGTGGTATCCTGGTATGATAACGAATGGGGATATTCTTCTGCACTAGCTAAATTCGTAGAATATTACGCAAGTTTGTAACGGAAAAATGCTTTAAGCGATATTTTAAATCATATAAAGGGCAACATTATTCAATTAATGTTGCCTTTTTGTCTTAAATATGATTTTCACCTGTAAAACCACTTTTTAAAATCACATAAAAAAATAATTTTATTAAATTCTTACATTAAAAATTCATTTAGAAAGCATAAAAAACAGAATAATTTAAAAAAAATCATGCTAAATTAATTTTTAACCAACAACCAACCAATATTTGACTAAATAATACCATAAATTGATAATATTTAACAATTTGTTAACATATTTTAACCCTATATTTGCAATACCATCATTTTAAATCCCAAAAGCTCATGAAAAAAGGACAAGAAATAAAAAATGACAAAAAAAATACTTAAAATTTTCTTAGTGTATTTTTTACACTATCATTTTTTTTACTATATTTGTAGAGTAATAAACGGAACGATGTTTGTTAACAATAAAAAAAGATAAATCACCTTCTGGATAGACCCCGGTTTAGAAAGAAAGTTAAAGACAAAGCCTGGCTCATAACAGGTTTATATTTGGTTAGAAAAAAGAGATACGTCTGGATGGAGTATCTCTTTTCTTTTATATGGGGATTTTATTAATTTAAAAAAGTAAAGTAATACAGAACCAAAACTGCAATGCAGTAAATTAAGAACACAGATTCCTTTCAACCCAACTGTGGACTTTTACGATTAAGATTCATTATTCTGAAACATTCCCCATCAGAATAAGCTAAATTCCGGAATAAAACTTCTTTGCTTTATATTTGTTAGAAATCATGATCATCGTGAATTTTAAAACAGTCCTCATTCATGAGTAAGTTTAGCAAGCCCTCAAATACCACATCTGAATATGAATCACAGCGCCTTAATAAGCTTAAGCGTTATGACATTATTGATACACCGCCCGAACTTCTTTTCGATCTGATTGCCGAGATAGCGAAGATCACCTTTAAAGCAGCAGGATCATTTGTTTCATTTATTGACAAAACTCAGGTATATCTTAAAGCCAATACCAGCCCGATACAGGTTTCAATAATCAATAAAGAAGATAGCTTATGCACCATTGCTTCAAAATCGGCAGACATCACCCTGATCGAGAATACCGAAACTTGTATAGAGGTAAAAGATAACGCCTACGTTAAAATAAATAACGGAATCCGATTTTATGCAGCCGCACCAATTACCACTATGGAAGGTTTTGTAATTGGAACGGTTAGCGTAATGGACGATAAACCCAGGTACGATATTAAACAAGACCAGCTAAGCGTATTGAAGTGGTTAGCCCGGATTACCCTCGAAAAACTCGAATCGCGACTAATTAACCGTATTTCTGTACGCGCTTACGATGACCGTTTGCATCGCTTGGCCCACGACATGAAAAACCCAGCTACTTCTTTGATTGCTTATGGGCAACTATTGGACAAAAATTTGCTTTCCCAGGAAAAACTTGCATCATTAGGCAACAAAATTGAGCACACTGGTCGCAAAATTGAGCTAACAATGAATAATCTGCTCAACGAGGCCAAAAACGAGAATGCCGCTATTGACCTCGAATTTAAAACCGTTAAAGTAATGGATTTACTACAGGCAGTGGTCACAACTTTTGATTTTACCTTAAAACAAAAACAACAAACGCTCAAAATAAATTGCCAAACAGATGGTTATATCCAGGTAGATCAGGAACGCATCAATGATGTTTTCAATAACCTGCTCAGCAATGCGATTAAATATTCGCACATGTGTGCAACCATAGAGATAATTTGTACCGCAGAGGACAGCAATATTGTGTTTGAATTTAAAGACTATGGTTTAGGCATGACCACCGACGATATCGCCAAATTGTTTACCAAGTTCGCCAAACTATCGTCAGTACCAACTGCAAAAGAACGCTCTAATGGCATTGGACTTTATATTGTTAAAACACTCGTGCAACTGCATGGTGGCAAGGTTTGGGCAAATAGCGCAGGTAAAGATTTAGGTAGCTCTTTTTTTATTTCGTTACCTAAATTAGAAAGCATGCCGATAACCGACTAGCATAAATTAATTCCAAAATTATTTCATCACTTATTTCAAAATACCTTGCAATAAATCTACTTCGCGGGCAACAAAAGTATTATCGATACCGACTATTTAATTGACGATCATTGCAGAACCTTCCTTTCTCCGAAGGATGGTCTTTAATGTTTACCACATTCTATAAGGCAGAGAAAGATCACCAGAGAATAAACCATTGGAACAAAGTAACTGATTATTAAAAACCGGAAGAAAACCAACTGCAAACTTTGGTCATAACAATCATATCCAAACCCAGAACAAAAAAAGGATGTAGCCACTGGCTACATCCCCTATCTAAATTAACGCTCTCAACTTATGAAGTTGGTATAAGGCTCTCACCCCTTATGCCTACAATATTACGGCAGAAAGATTAAGATTTGATGAAGATTTTAAGTTATTGCAAAAAAAATTATTAGTCGCCCCCACAGCCACCGCAATCTTCACCCCCTCGCCAAACCTGATACCACAAAAAAAGCATAACATTATTATCAATAGAAGATAATGTGTATTTATTCTTCACGATTAAAGACCCACACATTTTTATTTCCTGGATAAATCCGGAAGTTATATGACATAACCAGCTGAAATTATTTAATACATCGTTTACCAAAATACCTTTCAGGATTCAGGCATACACCAATAGAGATAAACTTTAAATCATTAAGAATAGTAATTAAGAATGAAATATAAAAATAAGCTAAATTAATGAACCCATTATGCTGTTTCCAAGCTTTGAAATGTAGATTTCTTAATGTTTTGAATCGCAAACTGATTTATCCAGGTAAAAATTCTGAATTTAGTCTCATCAAATTGTGGGAAAGAATGCCATGCTTCACAGAATGTTTCCTCTAAGATTAATTTAGCTTTTTCTTCATCGCCTACACGCCGAATAATATTACCATAAATTGCTGCCGAATACCTCTTGTAGAGGGCCTTAAATGCACCACGATCATCCGCTATTGCTGTAGTAAAAAAGAGCTTATCGCCGGATAAACCAGATCCCTGACCAACACTTATTTGGAAGGGTAACTTTTTTACATAAAGATTGCCTGAATGATTTGACATTATTCTTTAACAGACTGAATATTTGTTTGTTTATACATTGGTCAAAAATCAAACAACCGAATGGAGTATAAGCAACATAACGTGACAAATAAAACACGAAAATTTCCGGCGAAGCACTTTACAATATTTATTTTGTTAATTTTTTACAGAAAAAGTGAATAGCAAAATAGTATATGTTCAAAGAAATTTAGGCTAGCCGATGAAAAGCTAAAACCAGAAATTTGGCTTAGAGGTATCTGATTATCAGAAGTAACACTTTGGCCTTCTGCTTTTTGCGGTTTGCAAATAATAACCGATAGAAATTTCGTGTGAGCCATAATCATAGCTACCCAATTTATTTAAACTGTAGTCGTAACCATAGCCAATCCGGAGGTTTTCGCGGACAAAAAATTCGGTTACGAGTCCGATGGCACTTCTTGCCCTTAAATCGTTTTGCAGTGCTGGCTTAGGATAAAGTTTTACAGAGGTTCTATACGCTACACCTAACCAAAGCTTTTCCTTGATCATTAAAAAAGCATTGAGATCTAATGAAGTTGGCCCATTCAAATCATCTTTAATCAAAAAAGTAGGCTTGAACTTAAAATCATTATCCATTGGAAATAACATACCGGCAGTTAAATAAAAATGCGGCTTGGAAGTAATACTAAGAAGATTATTATCTCTGAAAACCGGAAGATACTGCGCAAGCAAGTTATTGGCAGAGAAACCGATAAAGAATTTCTCGTTCGAGTAATGTACCCCTGCCCTAACATCGGGCACAGTCCTACTTTCATATCCGGTCGGAATCCTGTTATCGCCAGTTTCGGTCGGATCTAGTAAACTTCCATTCAGTCCCATCTGCATTACACCAATTCCAAGACCAAATGCAAGTACATTGGTTTCAGTACGGTTCAATTTAATACGATAAGCAAAATTTCCGGATAGGTTTAACGAGTTTTGTGCACCAATTTTATCTTTAGATACCAATAAACCCAAACCCATACTTTCTTCTTTAACTGCTTCATCTACCGATATGGAAAGCGTTTGGGGAGCACCCTGAATACCCGTCCATTGGGCCCGGACGAAAGCCTGCATATAGAGTTCTTCCTTGTAGCCTGCATAAGCTGGATTGATATACAAACCATTAAACATATATTGTCCAAACTGTGCATTCTGCTGGGCAAACAGACAGAGGCAGAATAAATTAAACAATGTCGTTAAAACTATCTTTTTCATATCCTCACATTTTAACTTTCATTTATCTCATTACGGTTACATAACCTTTAAATTCCTGCCATTGAGCACTTGCCGTTTTCACCTTAATCACATAGAAATAAGTTCCATCTACCAGACCACTCGCTGTCCAGTCATTTAAATAGCCTTTCTTTTCATAAACTGTACTTCCCCAGCGGTTAATAATGGTAAGCTGATTTTCGCTGTAAAGGTCCAACCGCTCAATAAAAAAGGTTTCATTCTTTCCATCACCATTTGGAGTAAACACATTTGGGATTTTAAGCCCAGTAATTTCCTTGGTATCCACAGAAATGTTATTTGATGGATCGGGATCTGGCTCATCAATGGAAACAGTGGCACTATTAACCACATTACCAGGTTTCATCGACCTTACGTTAATGATCAGTTCAACAAAACTACCGTAAGCAAGTGATGGTATAGTCCATGAAACTGTTTTGGTTTGATCGTTATAACTTGCAGTACCAACAACCGCAGGATCAACACTTACAAAGGTTAGATTTTCCGGAAGATCGTCTTTCACCTTTAAATTGGTAGCCGTGCCCAGACCATTGTTACGAACCAATAAATTGTATTTAAATGTCTCTGTATTTATTACCTGCCTGCTTTCTGACCTTTTAACAATGGAAACATCTGCTGAGATCTGTGACTCCACAATCACTTCCATCTCTTCAGAAGGATCGGAACTACAGCCACCTAAACTAAAAGTAATCACCGTATATTTTCCGGCAGCATTTACCACATAATCTTGCAAGGTAGCACCCAGAATGGCCTCGCCATTTTTGAACCATTGATACGATGTAGCACCTGTACCGTTAGCCCGAAGTTTAACGGCAACGCCTGGTTTAAGGTTCAGCGTGTTCGGATTAGAAGATTGCGCAAAGCATGCCACTGCATCAAGCAGCAGCACGCTGAACGCAATTATCCCAAATCTGTTAAACATCACAATGATTAAACCTGCTCAACAGTAATACCTATGGCGCTACAGAGATAGTTGCTTTACCTGGTTTAGCAGTAACCGTTATGGCTTTACTTGCAGTTGCAGTACAACTTGCTGCATTCACGATCTGAACAGCACCAGTAGCATAACTTCCAACAGCAGCAAAAACGTAATCACCTGGAGCCACGCCAGCTTTAAGTGTAAAAGTATCTCCTGAACCAGATGCTGTACCCAAAGTTGAAATATCAGTTACCGCAGTGCCACCTAGTGTTGCTGACCAGACATAAGTCATAGTTACCCCAGTTGGTAATGTTATTGAAGCATCCTTACTCGCCGTAATTACAGTAGCCGCTGTTTGATCGGTACAATAAGTACTTCCCGGAGCTGCAACAGCGATAACAGGAGTAGGTAATTTTTCTATAACCGTATTATCAGAGGCATCACTAGGACAAAGATTTGCATCAGCCGGTATTACCACAACTGAATAAGTATGGTTTCCAACAGCTAATCCTGCAGCGATCTGGTAAAAAGCATTTGATCCATTATATACTACCGGAGCTTCCGCAGTTCCGTCGACGGTCCATACAATTTTATCACCATTTGCAGGCGTATACCCGTTAAAAGTTGGAGTCAATTTCACTGTACTGGTTCCGCACAGGTATGCATTTGGCGTTTGCGCAAAGGCACCCAGTGGCAATAAGAGCATTAAGAATACAAAGATTCTTAGATTACGTTTTTTAGTTTTTGTTGTCATGATTTTAATTTGTTTGAGTGAATAATTTATTTTGTTTTTAGTTAATAGATACTATTGGTTTGTGTGGCACAAGCTTTACCCTAAAACTAAAAGGGATAGCCCGTACGCAGCCATTTGCATTTTTAATAGTCAAGACTCCCTGGTAAACTGCTACAGGAGTTGTTGAGGGTATAGTAATGGTGATTTCATTTGCTGGTAAAGCCTGATTTAGCACAGCGGGGAGTAAATTCCCTGTCCAGGAAATACTATAGGTTATTGGGTTAAAAACAGGATTGCTGTAAGTAATTTTGGTTGTGGTTAATCCTTCACAAATACTCGCATCTGGCCCCAATATTAAATTGGGCTGTGGATTTACGGTTAAAGGGAAATCTACTTTTTTACCACAATAAGTAGCATCATCAGCAACTGTATAACTAATAACGGTATTACCGGCAGCCATTGCGGTAACTTTACCTGTTGCATCTATTGTTGCAATGGCAGCATCACTCGTGCTCCATGTTCCGTTTGGATAAATATTTGTAAATGTTGCACTTGTACCTGCACAGATGGTAGCTGCGCCGTTTATTATAGGTACAGGAGCATACTGTTTTACTTTAACTTCTACGGCCAGAGCACCGCCAGCATTTTTACATCCTGTTGCCGTGTTAACTGCTTCAACATAATAAATAGTAGTAGCCATTAAGGCAGGAGTACTATAAGTGCTACCGATATTAAGTGGGGTTCCGCCAGAAGATGATGAATACCAGTTATAGGTAAAACCTGCATCAGGCGCAGTAACCGAGAGCACTGTTGAAGAGCCGCTGCAGATTATTACTCCGGGTACTGTAAGCGTAGGTAAGGGATTAACCTTAAGTTTCACCCTCAACATTTCAGAAACCGCGGTAACACAATACGTCCTGCTCGCCTGAACATAATAATTGTAATCACCTGCTGCGAGCGTATTTGGGGGAGTGAAGGTTAAACCGGTATACAACAAATTACCGCCTGTTTCGGCATCGTACCATTTGTATTCGGTGCAGGCCTGCGCATTCTGAACAGAAAAAGTTGCAGTCTGTCCCTGGCAAACTATTTTTTCATCAGTAGTTGAGGGATTAACCAATGTACGTGGTTTTGCCAGTTTACGTTTAATGTCGTAAATCCTTAAACGACTAAATGCACCAGTAAGTCCGCCCATTGTGATCTCCAAACGATCGTATACATCGGTTACCAAAAACGTTAAGATATATTTACTTGTTGATCCGGGTAGTAATTTAAGGTTCAAAAACGTACTTGTGTTTTTAAATGCTGGTCCGGCCGCTACTTCATTCAAATAAGGTTGTATGGTAAAACCTGTTAAAAGGCTCAGATCTAATAGTCCGCCACCTGGATTTTCGAGTATGATACTAACTGAATCGGCAGGTTGCGAAGGTTTATTAAAAATAGATGTAAGATATACCTGATTTAGCACGGAAGTGCCCACATCAATCAGTGCGAAGCTATTTGGATCTGTATCAATGGCATTAAAGGGATTGGTAACCGTACCAGTTAGGTTTGCAATACCACCTAAAGGAGTTGGCTTTACACCTGAGAGCACATCAATCGCCTCGTTGCAGTTGATTGATCCTGTACTCAGCTCCATCATATAAGCATGGAAAACTTTTATTGATAAAGCTGTAGATAATACCGCACCCACAATCTTGATATATACGCCGTTAAAAGCCTGTGTAGGTGTTACCCTGATCTCCATCTCTCCTCCCCCGCCTATCACGCCGGCAATGTTGGCAGAAGTATAAATCGGATTCCTCGTTGCATCATAACCAGCTTCATTTCCAGAACCAATTAAGGGCTTATTTGCTGCAACAGCATGTAGGTCAGTAAAACTTCCGATCTCAAAACTGCTCAAAAGCCCAAGAAGTTCCTTTGGTAACGCCAGTTTAACTATTACAGTAGTATTTGCAGCAATTGTACGTTTACCAGCGTTGGTACCATCAGTAGTAAATTCCAGAAATTGTGTAGCCGAACCTGTAAGCCCAACAGCGCCAATAGGAACTGACAAGGTTGATGCATCTTTAACCTGTCCGTTTACAGCATTCGGCGCATTAGCTATACTACCGTATAAATTTGCCCCTATAACACCCAATCCATCAAGATACGCCCCCTGAAAGTTTGCGTATGTACGTGCTGTATTTTCACACTGTGCATATAAATACGCAGGTATAAAAAACAACACAAATACCAAGAAAAATGGACCAGGGCGCCTTTTCAATGTAAGTTTGGGATAAAGTAAAATTAAGTTTGTTTGTTTACTAGCAATACAAAAGTACTGCGAGCCGACGCTACATTATCCGTTCAGTTTATTCATTAAAGTCTTTCAATCAAGACATGAACACCTGTTTTATTACTACTCATCAACCAGACTAAATCACGTCGAGGTAATTGGTGCCTACTTCGGGATGAAAATTTCAGCCCAACTATTAAACATTCGAACCCTGCCGATTACTCAATGTTATTAGTTGCGATAGTTGTAAGATTGCTTTGTCGACTAAAAAGGCCTCCTTATCATGACGTTTATGTAAACAACTGATATTTAGTGTTATTTTTTTGACCATATAAGACATTTAAGAACCATATAAGCTTATATGTTATTTATGATATGAAAGCCTAAAGAATTATTTAATGAATTGGATGTTCTTAGGCGCCCAAGGTGGTTAATTAAAATGCCTAGTCTTTAATTTTTACGACCACCTTAAACATCTTAGCTCATTTGAGTTTTGCAGGATGCAAAATCTTAAACCTAATACGTTAGAAAACGCATATAGGACGTCATTCCTATTTTTTCAGGCCACAGACCTGATGTTTACTTATAATGACGTTTATGTAAACAACTGATATTATCGTTATTTTTTGGCTATATAAGGCACTAACGGCCATATAAGCTTATATATTCTTTATAGTATGAAAGCCTAAAGGATTATTTAATGAATTAGATGTTCTTAGACGCATAAGGTGGTTAATTAAACTGGCTAGTCTTTAATTTTACGACCACCTCAGACATCTTAGCTCAATGAGTTTTGCAGGACGCAAAATATTAAACCCAATACGTTAGAAAGCGCATATAGGACGTCATTCCTATTTTTTTCAGGCCACAGACATGATGTTTACTTATAATAACGTTGATGTAAACAACTGATATTTAGTGTTATTTTTTTGACCATATAAGACATTTAAGGACTATATAAGCTTATATGTCCTATAATTATTTAATGAATTAGATGTTCTTAGGTGTCTAAGGTGGTTAATTAACTGCCTAGTCTTTAATTTTTACGACCACCTTAGACATCTTAGCTCAATGAGTTTTGCAGGATGCAAAATCTTAAACCTAATACGTTAGAAAACGCATATAGGACGTCATCCCTATTTTTTCAGGCTACAGACCTGATGTTTACTCGCAATAACGATTCCTCGCCGGAACTTAGCACCAAAACCTTCTGTCATTCATATTGAGTTTACACAATAAATTACCCTTCAGGGTGACATCTTTTTTAGATTTATCCGACATTGGCCGAACGCTTGCGTCACTTCCGGATTAATTACCATGATTTGTTAGGATATTGGTTTATTGATGCAAAACTTACTGATACCTGCCAGAACAGGTACAAATTGTGGTTAAGAGCGTGAATCTAAATCCGATAATATTCGGCCCATTCGAAAGAAGAAGTATTAACGCCAAAAGAAATATTAATCACTAATTATCAACACTTTATATTAAAATTTCAAACAGCTATTGTTAGTATAAATATTATTCAAAAAATAATATTTGCAAGATACAATGGTTATTGTATCTTTGCACCCTCTCTGGAAGCTTCCACTCCAGAGTTTAAGAAAGCTTTCCAGCAATGGGAAGCTTTTCTTATTTAAATTGATAGGCGCTTTTCCCGCGAATCATTAAATAGCGCATGCATCGTAATCTCTTTTTGTACTAAACCTGGGTAACGTTCACTATTTGCGTTTCGATAAGTTGTGATCATAGTTAAGAAAAACGCTCAATTTGCTTCCGCCAGATTTTTCAATCTTTTTAGCAGCAATTTTTCTTCAGCCCTTCCTACACCTGTTCTGTAAACATCTAATTTACAAGAAAAAACATAACACAAAATTTAGTTTTGGCGCAATACAAAAACCCATATCACACCAAACTATGTTTTTATATGTGGTTTTGGCGCGATATAGGAACCAATAATATTCTACTTGCTTTTAAAAATTGTTACGGCCAAAGGTGGCAAATCAACAATTATTGAATACTCCTGTTCATTATATTCTTCCAGAGCGGGAACAATATCACCTCTGTTGTTTATGCCGCCGCCATAATAAACAATATCATCAGTATTAAAAATCTCTTTCCATTTGGTTTTAAACGGCACTCCAATTCTATAATTCTCCCGAACCACCGGAGTTAAGTTTATGGCAATAACCAAAGTGTCTTTAGCCTTTGGTCCTTTTCGCATATACACAAATACGGATTCGTTTGCATTATCGGCATCAATCCATTGAAAGCCTTCATAACTAAAGTTGAAATGATACAATGCTGGTTCCTTGCGATAAAGAAAATTTAGAGCTTTAACGGTTTCCTGCATACCTTTATGCGGCGCATATTGCAATAAATGCCAATCCAATGATTGTGTAAAGTTCCACTCATTGGTTTCGCCAAATTCATTGCCCATAAACAGTAGTTTCGCTCCCGGATGAGTAAACATGTAACCGTATAGCGCTCTTAGGTTGGCGAATTTCTGCCAATCGTCGCCAGGCATTTTATAAAGCATTGGCGATTTACCATGCACCACTTCATCATGAGAGAAAGGTAACATGAAGTTTTCGGTAAAAGCATAAGTCATGCTAAAACTCAACTGATGGTGGTGGTGTTTCCGTCCGATAGTTTCAACTTTAAAGTACTTTAATGTATCATTCATCCAGCCCATCATCCATTTCATACCAAAGCCTAGTCCTCCGGCATGTACCGGATGAGTTACACCAGGGTAAGTACTGCTTTCCTCAGCAATGGTTTGTACACCATCAAAATTTCCATAAACGGAGACATTCAGGTCCTGCAAAAACTGTATGGCTCCGAGGTTTTCACTTCCTCCATATTCGTTTGTTGCGGCATCTCCATCTTCTCTGGAGAAGTTGAAATACAACATTGATGCCACTGCATCTACCCTCAATCCGTCGGCATGATATTGATCCAACCAAAATAAAGCATTACTGATGAGGAAGGAACGCACCTCATTTCTGTCGTAATTGAATATATATGATTTCCAATCGGGATGAAAGCCTTTCCGCATATCGGCGTGTTCGTACAAGTGTGTTCCGTCGAACTCATATAAACCATGCCTGTCACCGGGAAAATGAGAAGGGACCCAATCTAATATCACCGCAATATCTGCTTTATGGAGTTCATCAATCAGATACATTAAATCCTGCGGAGAACCATAGCGTGAACTTGCCCCAAAATAACCGGTTATCTGATAACCCCAGCTCGGAAAATATGGAAACTCCATTACAGGCATCAGTTCTACGTGCGTAAAACCCATTTCCTTAACATAAGGCACTAACCTGCCAGCCACTTCCCTCGCGGTTAAAACACGTTCCGGATTATCTGGATCACGCTCCCACGAACCCAAATGTATTTCATATACCGAGATGGGTTGATCCAAAGCATTTATTTTTGCTCTTTTTTTAAGCCAGGCTTTATCTTTCCAGGTGTAATCGGTATCCCAAACAATGCAGGCTGTTTGTGGAGGATGTTCCCATCTTCTGGCATAAGGATCGCCTTTTAAATGCTCCGATTCATCAAAGCCTTTGACAAAATATTTATAAACTTCGCCCTTTGCAATGCCAGGGATAAAACCTTCCCAAATACCAGATTTATCCCACCTTACACTCAACGGATGAGAATTGTTGTCCCAATTATTAAAATCACCCACTACGCTCACACGAATGGCATTTGGGGCCCAAACTGAAAAATAAGTTCCGGCCGCCCCGTCAACGGTAATTAAGTGTGAGCCCATTTTCTCGTAAAGCCTAAAATGCTTTCCTACAAGAAAAAGATCTATATCGTAATCGGTAAATAAACTGTGGATCCAAACGGATTTCTGTTTATCAATTTCTGGTTCGAATACTTTTTTTACTGGAACTTTTTTTGCTGCTGGCATAGGTATTTTGGTTATTAAATGAAACCCCAAATACTAAACAGCATTTGGGGCTCATTGTTACAGACTTAAGATCTGTATTTCTAAAAAGTTCTTATTGCATTTAAAATGTAGAATATTCTGATCGTTGGTATAAAAATCTTTTACCTCTTTATTATCGATAATGATCTTTTTAACCTGGAATTTTACACCCATAATATTGCAAACATAAAATTCGTAATTAGGTGTATATAAACCTTCACTGCGTTGGTTTATCCTGATAGCCTGGTTATCTCCTTTTACGGTAAATTTCTTTTCCAAGTAAATATCCTGTTCGTAGGCAAATGTATCGCCATGATCTTCATACATGTATGAGTTCACTTCGTAATCGCTATGATAAATATTCAGGATTACCTCGGTGATCGATTTTTCATCTACATATTGCATTACCGGATATTCTGGCAAAACCGTACCAGCACGCACAAACATCGGCATACTGTCTATCTTGGCATCAACGGTATATTCGTTACCGCCATCAAGAATTTCATTGGTCCAGAAGTTGTACCAGGTGCCTTTTGGAAGATAAACTTTTCTGGAAATTGCACCTTGTTCTAAAACCGGGCAGATTAATAGTTTATCACCATAGCAAAATTCATCCTGGCGAAAACTGTTGCTGATATTTTCCTGTTCAAGCATGACCAGCGGCCTTAAGATAGGAAAACCATAACGGTGATGCTCCCAAAATACCGAATACAGATATGGCATTAAACGGTATCTTAATTCGATAAACTTACGGTTAATATCTTCGAAAAACTGGCCAAAGCTCCAGGGTTCCCGTTCAGCAGTGTCGCCGGCAGAGTGTGCCCGCATGAAAGGAGAAAATGTACCCAGCTGGATCCAACGGGTAAATAATTCGCCATCCGGCTCTCCGCTAAATCCACCAATATCTGTTCCACAGAAAGGCACGCCGGAAACCGATAAACGCTGACACTGAATATTTCCAATCTTTAAATGCTCCCAGGTTGCAATATTATCGCCTGTCCAGACACTTGCATAACGTTGCATTCCCGAATAACCAGCTCTTGTAATGGTAAAGGGGCGTTTATTGCGCATCAATTTCTTTAAACCCTCGTAGGTAGAACGTACCATCTGCATGCCATAAACGTTATGTGCCTTACGGTGTGAGCCGCGGTAACCATCATAATTATGACGAACATCGTTAGGAAAAGTTCCTGAGCCAAACACAGCTGGTTCATTCATATCGTTCCAGAAGCCTGCCACGCCCATATCAACCAACTCTTTGTATAAATTACCCCACCAGCTCCTTACTTTTGGATTGGTAAAATCGGGAAACTGACAACGGCCCGGCCAAACATGTCCCTCCATATAATAATCGTCGCTGCGGCGGCAGAAAAATCTTTTCTCTTTACCTTCTTTAAAAACCCAGTAATCATCATCTACCTTAATTCCCGGATCGATCATGACCACCGTTTTAAAGCCATCATCAGAAAGTTCTTTAATCATTCTCCGTGGATCTGGAAAATACTTTTTATTCCAGGTAAAACAGCGGTAGCCATCCATGTAATCGATATCCAGATAAATGGCGTCGCAAGGAATTTTACGCTCCCTGAACTGCCTGGCTATTTCTTTAACTTTTGTTTCAGGATAATAACTCCAACGACACTGCTGATAACCCAAAGTCCATTTTGGAGGCATCGGGTGCGTGCCGGTTAAAGTTGCATAACGTTTAACCACGTCCATAATATGTGGCCCGTGGATATAATAGTATTGCAGTTCTCCTCCATCAGCCCAGAAACTCGTTTTATTTACATCTTCCGAACCGAAATCGAAATACGATTTAAAGGTATTATCGAAAAAAATACCGTAGGCAGCCTGATTATGCAGACCGATATAAAAAGGTATAGTTCGGTAAAGCGGGTCCTGGTTCCAACCGAAAGAATAAGCATCGGTATTCCAGTTTTCGAACCGCCTGCCACGCAGGTTAAAATTGCCAGATTTATCACCCAGACCGAAGAAATTCTCTTCAGGGTGACATTTTTTGGTTGCGTAGATATAATAACCACCAAAATCTACATTTTCTTCCCAGTGCATAGAGTTGGCTTCATCAACCATCATCACATTGGTAATATTATCGTGGAACGAAATGTGGAAATTTGCCTTTTCTATTTTACAGGTTACTGCATGGGTAGAAACGGTATAATGATCATCATGCTCCTGCATCTTAAAAACAGAAACTTTCTGGTCTACTTCAGGTACTGCGTAAGAAAAATCATCAAGAAAAACGCCGTGTGGTGCCAGGCGTACCCTGATGATGTCATCGCTTACCACCCGAATTTCTACTCTTGCATCTCCATCAGAAAAATAAAAACGGTTACCTTCTTTCTTTACTTTTTTAACTTCTCCGAGGTATTGTTTAACGATTGGTTTAACCGATATATCAACCGGATTGTTTAAATGCTGTATTTCCTGCTCCTTTTCGATCAGGTCATTTGTTTCATTCGGTTTGTCGTTTTGCGCTTCCATCCTTATTTATTCAAATTTTAAATTCATAACTCTTAAACCGGGATGTGCTTAAGAAAGTACTATAATACAAATATTTTATAAAAGGGATGTAGCTTTTTTTGAAAAGATGGTTTTAATAGTGTAAGTTTTACACTAACCAAAGGTATTTAATAAGGGAACGGCAGGGCTGAATGGTAAATTCATTATAGCCAACGGTGACAAAACTGTAACTTTAGCATAAGATAAACGAAAAATAATCGTTTATCCTACTTTACTTTGGCAGTTAAAGGTTATATGTAATTTTAACATATATAGAATATCCAAACAGCTCTTACAGACAAATCGCATCAACCGATAACCCATCAGCTTTTGGTCGATTTATTAAAAGATTATAAAAGACCAAATGATAAAATATTGGCATTAAAGGCTGATGGATTGATCGAACCCATAAAAAAAGGGCTATATATTGTGGGTAGATCTGTCGGAACGGAGCGGCCTGAAAATGCATTATTGGTCAACCATATACTCGGGCCGAGTTATCTTTCGATGGAGAGTGCATTGTCACATTATGGGCTCATCCCGGAAAAAGTTTATGCAGTTACCTCAATGACGACGAAGGCATCAAGAAAATTCGAAACCCAAATAGGGCTATTCACCTATACAAACCTTCCTTTGCCATATTATGCTTTTGGCTTGGCCATGATAAACTTTTCAAAAGACCAGATAGCAATAGTCGCGACCCCTGAAAAAGCCTTATGTGATAAAATTGTCACAGCAGCAGGTATTAATTTAAGGAGCGTTTCCTCAGCAAAAGATTATGTATTCAGGAATCTGCGGATGGAAGAAATTGACCTTGCAAAATTTGACATATTAGCTATAAATAGCTGGCTTGAACATGCCCCTAAAAGTACAAGTTTGGAAATGCTAACTAAAATGATCGAAACAATATGATAAAAGACTGGCTAGATAGCTATCATCCAGCTAACAGAGAAGAGGCAAAAGGTGCATTAAGGGAAATTATGCAGGAAATTGCACTTGCTGGACTTAATCGGGCTGGCTTTTTTGAAAAGGCAGCATTTTATGGTGAAACAGCGCTAAGGATATTTTATGGTTTAGACCGTTTTTCAGAAGACCTGGATTTTTCCCTGCTCGCCCAAAATCCTGATTTTTAATTAGAAAAAATACCAAGATGCCATTGTAGGTGAATTTGCGGCGCTAGGCATGCAGGTATCCATTACTGAAAAAAAGAAAACAATAAAGAATAATATAAATTCAGCATTTTTAAAATCGGAAACCATCTGGAAAGAACTCGTTTTGGAAGAAATTATCCCTCAAAACGGACTTAAGGAAGTGGCAAATATCAAAATCGAGGTAGACGTAGAACCTCCACTAGGTTTTGTAACAGAAGAAAAACTACTATTACAACCCTTTTCTTTTTATGTAAAGTGTCTTTCACTTCCAGATCTTTTCGCTGGAAAAATGCACGCGCTTTTATTCCGTAAATGGGGTACCAATGTTAAAGGGCGTGATTGGTATGACATGGAATGGTATATTAAAAAAGGTTATGAGCTCAATTTGGATCATTTTCTCCTGCGGGCAATTGATAGTGGCGACTGGAAAAAGGATAAAATCAGTGAAGCAGAATTCAGGACCTTATTAAGCGAAAAGATTGATAAAGTAAAATTAGATTTTGTTAAGGCCGATATCTCGCGTTTTATTAAGGATCCTAAAAAACTGGAAATATGGTCTCCACAGTATTTCCATGTCTGGCTAACAACCTAAAGATTCAACAGTAAAAACAAATCAATAATTTCACAAAAAAGCCCTTCATACCTCAAGCATGAAGGGCTTCTAAACGTCATTAAAACCCTATGGGTTAAAGCTATAAGCTATATAATAAATCGCCCCGGCTGATGGGTTTCCGTAAGAAGTGAAATAATATTTATTTAATACATTCGAGCCGCCCAGTTTAATTACCGATTGTACCGAAGGGATTCTTAAACTAACCTGTGCATCAAGCGAGCTGTATGCAGGTACCTGACCTGAGGCAAAAGAAGAATTCCAGTAGAACTGATCCTGCCAACGGTAAGAAACGTTGAAACCAAAGTTTTTGATGATTTCTTTATTACCCAAACCAAGGTTGTAACGGATTTTTGGCGTATTGAAATCGTTTATGTAGTTTTCAGGAAGATCGCCGATCTGATTATAGGAAACATTACCACTAATGGCATATTTACCCACCAGGTAATCCAGACCTAATGCAGCACCATAGGAGGTTACTTTACCTGCCGCATTTACGGGAACACCGAATTTCACAAAACTGCCGTTTACATTCTGGTATACATCAACAGCGGTGATAAAATCTTTGTAAATGTTGTAGTAACCATAAGCATCAATCAATAAATTAGGAAGAATCAGACCTTTGTAACCCAATTCGTAAGACTGAACACTTTCCGGACGAACACCTTTTGAATCAAAAGTATATTGTTGTAAAAGTGCCTGATTAGGTGCTCCTGTTGCTGCTGAAGCTAAAAACGCACGGTAACTTACATCTGTAAAAGGTTTATTGCTATCAAGATGGTATTTATTGAACATGATTTCAGGTAAACCACCGATCAGTCTTTGAGATCCGCCACCTACCGAAAGATCGATGTACTGGTTCTGGGTGGTTGGATTACGGTAACCGGTTTGATAAGAAACCCTGATGTTATTGTTTTTGGCAACGGTGAATACACCAGTTATCCTAGGGGTAAACCTGCCTTCAAAATTCTGGCTTTTATCATAACGGCCGGCAAAAGTAAATTTAACTTTATCGTTAAAGAGTTTTTTACCGATTTGTGCAAAAGCGCCGTATTCTTTAATATCGATAGATTCGTTTAAATCGTTAAAAATAGTACCTGCCGAATTTAAATCATATAAACGATAAGATGCACCTACCTGAAACTCCACTACCTTATTAAAAAGGTTGGTGAAGTTGTACATGCCTTCATAATGGTAAAGATTCGATTTATCATCGAATTTTGCTCCGTAAACACTTTTAGAAGGGTCAGCCGAGTTTATATTAGTTGCACTAATGGTCGTGTTTAAAATTTTATCTTTTGCTACCTCATACTGCGCACTACCTGGCACAAAACGTCCCTGATCTGCAACACTCCGGGCAAAAGCCTGTGCCTGTGCATCTGTTTGTCCTGCAGCCCTTGCACCTACATAATTACCGATATACTGCGGAAACCAAGTAGTTGATGGTTTAGAAACCTCATTGATGTAACTTCCCAAAATAGAAGAGATATAAGAATCACCTGAACGTTCCTGGGTGGTATAAGCTTTTAAGAAAAAGTCTTCTCCTTTTAGCTCCAACTTGTACTGGCCGATATTAAAATTACGGAGTGAATAACGGTCAGAACCGGTGTAAACAGAAGTTCCCGTACCCCAATTGGCCTGACCCACTACCTGAACTGTATTACTGATGTTGTAATATAAAGCACCTGATGCTTTTAAGGATTTGGTGTCATAATCAACCAGATTTTCTTCATTGTAACCTGTTCTCGAAATATTTTGATCAGGAATTAAACCTGCTTTTAAACCAACATAAAAAGGCAGATAATTTTGTACGGTAGAACGTAAAGCCGCTGGTAAGGTGGCTAAGAAGCCTGCCTGTTGGGCTGCATTTGGAATGGCTGCTCCAAAAGCACCATCCAAAGTTGATTTTATATTAGGAATTAAACCACCGGTGGCGGCATTGATCCCAGCTATAGTTCCGTTTTGAACGCTTAGTGCAACATTACGCATATTCTGGCTCACTTCATCACCATACACATTGATACCATCATAGTTGGGATCGCTGCTTCTGTCACCCGATTTCGCGGTTCTTGCAACCCTATCGAAGTTTGAATAGTTATTACCGAACCAATCTTTGGCCTGTAAAAACGAGAATGCTGCTTTTACCCCAAATTTATTGTTCCACGATTTTGCCATGCGTACATCCAGTTGTTTAAAAGGCTGCACTTTACTGTCGCCATCGTTCACATGATTCATACCAGTTTTAAACTGAAAACTCGCGCCAGGATATTTGAACGGATCTTTTGAAGTCATTAACAAAGTACCATTAATACCACCCGCACCATAAAGCGCTGAGGAAGCACCTGGCAATAACTCTACATTATCTACATCGAGTTCGGTAATGCCCACAATATTACCTACTGAGAAATTCAGGCCAGGTGCCTGGTTATCCATTCCATCAATATATTGGTTAAAGCGCGTGTTTCCGTTAGAGTTGAATCCACGGGTGTTTATTGATTTAAAAGTTAAACTCTGCGTACTGCTTTCTACGCCTTTCATATTGTTTAAAGCATCGTAAAACGATGGCGCAGCGATTTCCCTGATGGTAGCTGCACTCATCCGCTCGATGGAAACAGGAGATTCTAAAATACGCTCTGGTGTACGCGAAGCAGAAACAACTACATCACCTCCCAGTACAACCGCTGTTTCCAGTTCCAGGTTAATACCTGAAGTACTTCCGGTAATCTGCTGTTCTACTGTACCATATCCTACATAAGATGCGACTAATGTAAAGGGCACTTTTGCTGTTGTACTAAAGCTGAAACTTCCATTGGCTGTTGATGCTGTACCGCCGGATTGGCCTTTGATGGTTAAACTAACCCCTGCCAGTCCTTCTTTAGATTGCTTATCCTTTACGGTTCCACTTACCGTAATACTCTGTGCCTGTGCTGCCATATTACCAGCAAACACAAATATTAACACATAGAAGATCTGTGTAAAAATTCTGCTCATACGCGATTTAATTTGGTTATTTGTATTATTAGTTATATAAACATAAATTCTTTTTTTGAATTAAACAAATTATGTAAGCATAATAATTCCAATTCAATTATAATTTTGATTGATATACAGTTTGTTGTATTTTGCATTAAACATAAACCGTCATTTTGCCCTATCTTAGCAAAAGACTTGTTAGCTAGCCATTATGAATAAAATTAAAGCCATTTTCTGCATCGTCATTCCGATAGCATTAGCTTTTTTATTTAATACCAAATTAGGCAATACGCCTCCATTGTTAAAATTTCTAAATCCTTTTATGGGTTTCTGGCAAAATGCAGAAAACAATCATTTTATGTTTAACCATAAAGCGAAGATTAAAGGTGCAATAGATAAAATCGAAATCGTTTTTGACGACCGCATGATCCCGCATATTTTTGCACAGAATGATCACGATCTGTATCTGGCACAAGGTTACGTAACCGCCATGCACCGCCTTTGGCAAATGGATTTCCAGACCCGTTTTGCCGCTGGAAGAATTAGTGAAGTTGTGGGCGACAAAGCGATAGAGGTAGACCGGTACCAACGCAGAATGGGCATGGTTTACGGCGCAGAAAACTCATTAAAAGGCATGATGGCTGATCCCAAAGCAAAAGAAATGATTTTAGCTTATACTGAAGGGATCAATGCCTACATCAAAACACTTTCTAAAGCCAATTACCCCTTAGAATATAAAATACTCGATTTTAAACCTGAAAACTGGACACCTGTAAAATGTGCTTTATTGTTAAAACAGATGTCGGCAGTGTTGGCCATGGGTTCAGATGAATTTTACATGACCAATATCCTGAAAAAATTCGGTCCGGAGGTGACCAAAAATCTTTTCCCGGATTACCCTTTCCGCGAAGACCCGATTATACCTGTGGGCACAAAATGGGATTTCTCTCCATTAACAATACCTAAAACACCAGAAAGCTTCACTCAGGCTCAAACCGGTGAGGTTAAAACAACTGAAAAAGTAGAAGGTATCGGTAGTAATAACTGGGCACTATCTGGCGCTAAAACCGCCTCAGGATATCCGATCTTAGCAAATGACCCCCATTTAGATTTAACACTTCCGTCTATCTGGTACCAGATTCAGCTACATGCGCCGGGTGTAAATACCTATGGTGTTTCTTTACCTGGTGCCCCTGGGGTAATTATTGGTTTTAACCAGAAAATAGCCTGGGGTGTAACCAATGTTGCTGCTGATGTGCTCGATTTTTATCAGATCAAATTTAAGGATTCGACCCATAATGAATATTGGTACAATAATAAATGGAAAGCCACAACAAAGAGATTGGAAACGATTAAAATCCGTGGTGGAAAAGATGAAATAGATACCGTTTACTACACCCATCATGGGCCGGTAGTCTATTTCCAGAAACCGAAATATGGCAGGGCAGACAATGTGCCTGTTGGCGATGCCTTAAGGTGGATAGCACATGATGAATCGAATGAACTCATGACTTTTTATTACCTCAACCGTGGTAAAAACTATAATGACTATCGCAAGGCATTAACTTTTTACACCGCACCTGCGCAGAACTTCGTCTTTGCCAGTGTGGATAATGATATTGCCATTACGCCAAACGGAAAATTCCCTTTAAAATGGAAAGATCAGGGCAAATTTATACTGGATGGAACAGACCCGGCTTACGATTGGCAGGGATGGATCCCAAATGCACAGAATCCAACGGTTAAAAATCCACCACGCGGTTTTGTGAGTTCGGCCAACCAGTCTTCCACCGATACTACTTATCCATATTACATTAACTGGGAATTTGCTCCGTACGAGCGGGGCAAGCGCATCAACGACCGTTTATCGGCGATGAACAAAGCCACTTTAGACAGTATCCGCCTGATGCAGACCGACAACTATAGCATTATGGCGCAAAACCTGGTTCCTGCATTATTACCTTTATTGAACAATGAACAGTTAAATGCTACACAAAAAGAAGCATTGGCTTACCTGAAAAAATGGAACAAACGTTATGATGCAGATGAAATTGCAGCCAGCGTATTCGAAATATGGACAAAACGCTTATCGTATGATATCTGGGCAGATGAATTTGAAGTGAAAGGCATTCCGATGCGTTATCCCTCAAGAGACCGTACGGTAGAAATGATCCTGAAAGAACCCAATGCAACCTGGTATGATAATATCAATACCAGCAAAAAAGAAACATTATCTGACCTGGTTAATGAAGCTTTTAAATATAGCTGTGATAGTCTGGAAAGGCGCTTCGGACCAATAAATAAAGACTGGAACTGGGCAAATGTAAAACAGACCAATGTACCGCACCTGGCCAAAATACCTGGATTCGGTTCGAAGGTTTTACAAATAGGTGGCGCCAAAACCACTATTAATGCTTTGAGCGAAACCAATGGACCTTCGTGGCGGATGGTAATTGAACTGGGTAAGACGCCAAAAGGGCACGGCGTTTATCCGGGCGGTCAATCGGGTAATCCCGGAAGCAAATTTTATGATAATATGATCGATACCTGGGCAAATGGTAAATTGTACGATTTATTTTATATGCAAAGTCCTGATGATCAATCAGGCACGGTTATTTCTCGTTTAAAAATTTCTAAATAGGCTAAAATGGTTTTCATTGTTATATTAATAATCTGTTTCCTTCTACAAATGATTGCCCCCTGGTGGATCATCATCGTCATATCTTTTGCCACCTGTGGCATTATCGGCAAAACAGGAAAAATAGCCTTCTGGCAATCTTTTCTTGCCATCTTCTTGCTTTGGATAGGGTATGCTTTATTTAAAAGCTTGCCTAACGATAATGTACTCGCTGGCCGTGTAGCGATCATGACAGGTATAAAACTGTGGTGGGCGTTGTTATTGGTTACCGGTATTTTAAGTGGTTTGGTGGCTGGAATTAGCGGTTATTGTGGCTATCAGTTCCGCATGGCGATGCTGGCGAAAAAAACTGACGAGAAAATAGCATAATGCTTCGTACTTTTGCCCTGTGAATTTAACAGCTAACGATATATTTTCTGTAAAAAGTACCGATGCGTTTAACGCCCTTGCCTTGAGCATTTTTAAATTACAGGCCCAAAACTGCAATGTTTACCGCGAATATATCTTTCATCTGGGTGTTGTTGCCGATGCGGTAACCGAAATAGCAAAAATCCCTTTTTTGCCCATCAGCTTTTTTAAAAGCCATTCTATTCTGAGCAATAATGACCCCGTAGAGATTACTTTCAGCAGTTCTGGCACTACGGGCATGGTACAGAGCAGCCATCATGTAACTAACGTTAAATTGTATGAGCAGAGCTATTTGCAGGCTTTTGCACAATTTTACGGAGACATTACCGAATATTGCTTTTTGGCCCTGCTTCCTTCCTACCAACAGCGAGCTGGATCATCGCTAATCTACATGGTTAACGATCTAATCGAAAAAAGCAGGCATCCACAAAGTGGTTACTTTTTAAACAACCATGATGAATTGCTGAAAACCCTTCTAGATCTTAAATCAAAAAAACAGAAAACCGTTTTAATCGGTGTTACCTATGCCCTGCTTGATTTCATTGAAAATTTCGATATCGATTTTCCTGAACTCATTGTGATGGAAACCGGAGGAATGAAAGGGAAACGTAGAGAAATGGTGCGCGAGGAGCTTCATGAACAGTTAACTAAAGGATTTGGCGTAAAAGCTATTCATAGCGAATATGGAATGACCGAGCTACTATCTCAAGCCTATTCTTTGGGTGAAGGTATCTTCAATTGTCCTGGCTGGATGCAGGTTTTGATTCGTGATACCAACGATCCTTTAAGTTTGATAGCAAATGGCAGGACTGGCGGCATCAATGTAATTGACCTGGCCAATCTCAATTCGTGTTCGTTTATAGCCACACAGGATCTGGGCAGGATTAATCCTGATCAAAGTTTTGAAGTACTGGGCCGGTTTGATAATGCGGATATCAGGGGATGTAACCTTTTAGTACAATAATTCTTAATTTACCTTATCTGAGCAGCTGGCGCATAAACCGGTAGCAATCAGATTAAGGTGATCCACTTTAAACCCTGCCGGAACTTTTAATGCCGGAATTTTAACAGTATCCAAACAGTAAATTTTATGGCAGTTATCGCAGTTAAAATGCACATGTTCATCATGATGCTCATGCGCACTGCAACCATCCAAACAAATGGCATAATTGGCGGTTCCCTGTTGATCTAAAACTTTATGGATAATGCCCTTCTCTTCAAAAGCCTGCAAAACGCGGTACAAAGTAACACGGTCTGCATCCTTGCCCATTACCTGTTCTAAATACGGCTGTGAAGTTGCAGAATCTCTCCCACTCAAAATTTCCAGCACCTGCAAACGCGGCGCGGTCCTTTTTAAACCGTTTTTAACCAAAAGTTTTTCGAAACGCTCTGTTTTGTTTTCCATAGCAATACAAAAATAAGCAATTAATTAATGAGTTTTGCATTTTTGATGGTGATTGGCGGGGCATAACTCGCATCCTTCTGCTCCAGTTTCAAAATCCCTTTCAGATGAATCGGTTTTTGGCTGTAAACTGTGGCACTTTCCATTTCGATCATAATCATTACCGGAACACCATTTTGTCCGCAAAAAAAACATTGGTTTATGGGCAAAGTTGCCAGTAAGAACTTCTGCTGTTTCTGTCCGCTTTTTATCGGGATGAGGTAGCCAGTGAGATCAAATTCCCTATTTTCAAAACGCCTGATCGATTCTGTAAAAAGAGGCAAGAGCTCATTCTTTTCGGTTAATTCAAACTTCACCGATCCGATTACATCCCAGTTTAAAGATCGCAGCTGATCGTTTGGGTTATGTTTTTGTGTCTGCGCTAAAGCAGCACTTCCCCATAGCAAAAGGAGCAGAACATATAGCTTTTTCATCGTTTTACCGCATCTAAAAGAAAAAAGGCAGACCGGCTATCGCCAGAATTGTTGATTATAAATTTCCCCCGAAGAATAATGGGCTCTTCGGTCCAGTTAATGGGTTTCAGAGTCTTCACTTCTATCATCGAAGGAATATCGCCCGTACCGCAATATGGGCACGAGGCAACAGGTACCATAGAAAACATAAACTCGCTGAAGCTATTGCCAACTTTTGTGGGAATAATATAGCCAGGAAGTTCAATTACCTTATTATTGATGGCCTTTAACTCGGGTGGAAAAACAGCCTGCCAAACCAAAGGCTTTACCTGTTTATCATATTTTAAACCGATCAGGCTCCAGGTGGCGGTCCGCATCTCGGTATGAACAGCTACCTGGGCAGATGCAGTAATGGAGATTAAAACCAAAAGTATCGGAATATATTTTTTCATGATCCCATAAGACTATAGCTGTTTTGCATTTAAAAGAAAAAATTCACTCCTATCATCGCCAGAATCGTTAATGATGAAGATGCCCCTAAGTTTGACGGGGTTTTCTGTAATGGGTATAGCTTTTAACATCTTTACCTGTACCATTGATGGAATATCGCCTGAGCCACAATAAGGACAGGAGGCGATGGGCACGATAGAGAGCATAAATTCGCTAAATTTCGATCCCACTTTTGTTGGGATGATGTAACCAGGCAGTTCTATAACCTTATTATTTAATGCCTTTAATGCCGGAGGAAAAACGCTTCCCCACTTCTTTGGAGCAATTTCGGTGTCATACCTTAAACCGAGCAGGTTCCAGGTAGGCGTGCGCATGTCGGTATGTACCTTAACCTGCGCCGCTACTACGTGGATAACTAAACAAGAAACAACCAATAAAATCAATTTCTTCATTGTATAAACCTTCAGATTTACCTGTCTTTGGTTAAGGTTTGAGCAATATCAACTTTGTAAATCTGCATAGTAGGAATAAGCGAAGCCAAAGTACCTATAACCAGTCCGATGCAGATTAAATAGATCTCTTGCGGAACTGCAGTAAGTCCCGTTAATTTTGCCTGCGAGGATTCCTGGTAGCTGCCGATTAACTCCAGGGCAGTATGCCCGATTATTAGTCCCAAACAGGCACCGATAAACGTAACTAAAACCCCTTCAAACATAACCAGGAAAAATAGTTTCGATTTTGATGCGCCCAGGCAACGCATAATAGCCAGATCGTATTTCCGCTCTTTCATCGCGTTGTAGAGGCTGATAAAAATACTCAGGGCTGCAATTGCCATAATAAATATGGCAAACCATTGCAGGGTATCTATTCCAACACCGATGAGCGAAAACAGCCTTGCACTTTCCATCGCCGGAGATGCAGCCTGCATGTTTGTACTCTGGTTAACCATCCTCGGAAAAAGGATAACCGACATTGGTGATTTATACTGAATCAGTAAAGCTGTAATCTGCTTATCATTAATTTCTTTGGCTTCTTCTGCCGCCGAGTGGCTATGGCCCTCAGCATGCTTCTCTTCGTGCATTTTGTAGACACTCCCAATATTGGTAAGAATCAGATTATCGGTTATATTCCCCTCTGATTTCAAAATCCCCTTTACCAGGTAAGCATGTTGTTTATGAACATCTCCGTTACCGGTTAAACCATGTGCACCGAAAAAAGTATCGCCAATCTTCAGTCCTGATGTTATGGCAACAGTGCTACCAATGGTTACTTCCAAATCTTTATGCCAAAAACTGCCCTTTTGGATAGATAAACCATAAAGCTTGGAGAAAGTACTATCAGTACCAACGATCCGGTAACCATTATAATTATCGCCCAACGCCAATGGAACGGCCCTTTTAACCATTGGGTTGCGCATCAACTTGTAGGCATCTTTTGCCGGGATATTTCCCGTTGGGTAATCGATGTGGTAAATGCTACTTAATATCAATTGCAATGGACTTCCTTTTGCCCCCACAACCAGGTCTATATCCTTCGCATTTTTTTCCAGTTTATTGTTAATCTGTGTGGAAGCCAAAAAGAGAATAGACAGGATGCCCACACCAAAGGCAACTAAAATGATATTCAAAATTGTTGTAAGCTTATTTCTGACGAGGTTCTTGCTACTGATTTTAAAGATATTCATTAGAGTAGATACGTTTTAGTAATGTAGTCCTGAACCCTCCCGTCGTGCGTAGCAATAATCAGTGCAGCACCATTATCTTTAGCCTGGCTAGTCAGCATCTGAATTACCTGATTGGCATTTTTATCATCTAAGCTAGAGGTAGGTTCATCTGCAATCAACAGATCGGGCCTGTTTACCAAGGCACGTGCTACTGAAACCCTTTGCAACTGCCCCTGACTTAATTCATCAGGATAATTTTTAGCCAGCCCGGCTATATCTAAATCTGCTAAAAGCGAAAGGTTTCGTTCATAATCTATTGGCAAACCCGCCATTACCGCAGCAAGTTCTAAGTTATCGAGCACGTCAAGAGATCGGATAAGGTGTGGTCTTTGAAAAATGATGCCGATGTGCTGCCCCCTGAACCTGTCCCGCCCTCTTGCAGACAAAGTATACAAATCGGTTCCGTTAATTAAAACTTCCCCCTGGGCTGGCTTTAAAAGACCTGAAATAATATTTAGAAGGGTACTCTTGCCACTGCCGGATGCACCTAACAAAAGCCATTGTTCCATATCGGCAATTTCCCATGAAGGAAATTTCAATCTTCTCCCCTTTTCATAAACGTGTGCTAAAGAACTGATCTTAATCATGGTGTACCGCCTTCTGTACTTTTTTGAGGTTTAGATTTTTGATGGCATAACGCCTGTAAAGTTCTATCCCATCGTTTGTACTATGTTTACAGGCAGGATTTAACATCATCATAAACAGCAATGCAGGAATAAATAAGATCTTACGGCTCGTTGACATGATTAATTGACTATTGATGACCCAATGGACAGGATTTAAGCATTTTTAAATTGATATAATGAGCCGCAGCAATGGTGAAGCCACCAATAGGAATTAAGATTGGTTCTAATGGTTCAATGCCTGAAAAATGCCCCAATGCAATGCAGGCAAATCCCGCAATGAGTACCAGAATTGGCATCATACGGCGGTGCTGTTTGCGATATGCCGAACTTAAACTCCAGATGCCAATAATCAACGAAACTGCAATCATCGTGATTTCAACCGCTTCATTGGCCAGGAAACCCATTCCCCATATAGGTAAAACAGTAATTATAAATGGCAATACTGCGCAATGTATGGCACAAAGCATTGAAGCCGTAATGCCTATGCGGTCGAGGTTAATTTTGTAGCTCCGTTGTTTCATTAAAATAAATTTAGTGCACAAATATAAAAGCAATTTAGTTGCATTTAAAACAACAAAATTAATATTTGCAACATAATTGCATTAAAATGATAAAGGAATTACCAGTAACCGTATTAAGCGGTTGCGGCCAGGCCGCTCAATACGATGTTAAGAAAATAGATGAGATTTAAGAGTAGCCGTTATCTTAGTGGTAAATATTATTTTGCTTCAATTCTAAAATAGTCAAAGTCAACATATCCTCCGGCATTTTCACTTGCGTAATTAAACAGTCCAAAACGGTATCCTATAAAATGGGGAAGCGTATACGACATTTGCAGCGGCCCACCAATAGGTTTCCAGGTTTTGCCATCAAAGCTGTAAAAAAAATAACCTTTATCTGTCCGGTTCTCAAAATCGCATCTTGCTTTGAGATAAATGGTTTGCTGTCCAGCCGGAACATCTTCACCATTTACAGTACCATTTTGGGCACTTACCACTACCACCGTTTTCTTTGATCCTGTTTGTTTTACGCCAACCCAACCAAATTTGCGCTGCAGCAGCATCAGTCCTGCCTGGTCTCCAGCCTTCATACCGGAAACATCAATTAAAGTGGTTCCGGTTGATACCGGCCCAATGGTACGCTGGGTTAGTGTATTACGGGCCAGAAGAATATTAGTATCCACTCTTGAAGTGGTAATCCGTAAAAATCCAGGGCGTTTAGTTAGCGACCAGAATGCATCATCTGGATTGTGGTTCCATTGCCATACCAGTGGAAGCGCGGGGTCGCCCTTTTTGCGGGTAAATTCATCTGATGCTACAATGCCTGGGATTAAACCTTTGTTAACCGGAAGTTCGAGTGTTTCCGGAACTTTACCGTTAATGCCCAGTACCGGCCACCCATCTTCCCAGCTAACCGGAACTAAATACGGAATGCGGCCAACGGATCCAAAATCTCTAAAAAGATAAGAAAACCATTTCCCCTCTGGGGTATTAATTAAACCACCTTGTGCAACACCCTGATCTTTAAGCGCTACCCTACCTTCATACGGTCCTGTAAGTTTGTCGGAACGGTGTACAACAACCGTACGCATCCCATTTCGCGGCCAGGTGATGTTGAAAAGATAATACTTACCCTTAATTTTAAACAGTTGGGAACCCTCAGCTGGTAATCCGGCACCCGTACCTGCCGGAAGACTTGCGTTTTCGATGATCGTTACAGGTTCCGTATTGGGTTTTATTCCAGATAAATCTTCCTTTAACTCCACCAAGGTAATTTTTCCAGTCCCATATAACATATAGGGTTTTCCATCTTCCTCAAAAAACAGGGAATGGTCGTGCAATGAAGGTTTAAATGATGATGCGAGCTTCCATGGGCCTTTTTCGATATCTTTTGTACTGTAGATATACGTTTTGCCTGTAGTACCGGAAAAAGTGCTCACATAATAAATGCCTTTATAAAAACGAAGACTACTTGCCCAGGATCCCCGTCCATAATCCCACTTTCCATTAGATAAAGTTAATTCATCAGTATTTCCTAGAATATCATAAGCATAATTTACAATTTTCCAGTTTACCAAATCGGTTGATTTCATGATCGGCACACCTGGATTCATGTGCATTGTGGTGCTGCTCATGTAATACACTTTTCCTACTCTGATCATCGAAAGATCGGGAACATCAGCAAAAATGATCGGATTGGTAGCTTTTTGGGCATTAACACCAACTGTAATTAACACAAAAAAGAGCGATAATGTAAATAATTTAAGATTCTTCATACAGGTTAGTCAGCTTTTCAATTTGCACTGCGTTTATATTCGGTTTTCAAAGCTATTCACAAATATACAGATCAATGAACGGCTTTGTTCAAATCTATGTGACGAATGTTTTTAATTGAATCAATCCCGTTACAGAAAACAATCAAACTAACCAAAAGTAGTAGTAAATTACCAAGAAACCGTTTTCTTTAAAGGTAGTAACTCCATTAACATAGTTCAAAGATTTCTCCATTTCGCCGCGCTTCAGTCGAAATGCCAGTGATTTTAAATCTGTCATTGACAACATAATGGATTGCTTTTCTTAATGCGTTGAAATGGTTTTCGACTACGTTCAGACTGACATACGAATTAATTTAATTTTAAACAGGCTCATACCTCCATGAACCATTTATTTAAAGAAAGTCCATGATGTTTGTTTTTAGATTAGAAAATGTAATTAAATAGATTTTTAAATCTTCTCGCGTTTATCTTTTCGTTTTGCATTAATATATTCAGAGGGAAGCATATTAAACTGATTTTTAAAAAGCTTAGAAAAATAGCTTGGTGTACCAAAACCTGTCATGTATGCAATTTGTGCAACATTATAATCACTTTTCTCCAGCAACTCCACTGCCCTTTCCAGTTTTACAGATCTAATGTATTCGATTGGCGTTAGACCGGTAATTTCAAGTAGTTTATGATAAAGAGACCCCCTGCTCATCCCCACATGCCTGCTTAGTTCTTCTACTGAAAGTTCCGGGTTGTTGAGTTTTTCATCAATGTATTGAACAATTTTATTCAACAATTTAACTTCGCCAGACTCAATTTCGATTTCTTTAGCCTGTACCTGCACTTGTTTAGAATACGCATTTTTAACGGAACGATTAAAGGACAATAAGTTGTCAATCTTTGCGTGAAGAATGTCAAAATTAAAAGGCTTGGTCAGGTAATCGTTAGCTCCGGATTTTAAACCTTTAATCTGGTCTTCTTCTCCACTAATTGCGGTAAGCAGAATAACCGGGATATGACTTGTTCTCTTGTCTGCCTTTATTTTCTGGCTAAGCTCAATACCATTCATTTCGGGCATGCTGATGTCGGTAACAACTAATTTTGGGTGTCCGGAAAGTGTTTTTTGCCAACCCTCCTTTCCGTTTGCCGCCTCTATGATATGATAAAAAGGCTGTAAGCTATCTTTCAGGTGAAATCTAAATTCTTCATTATCTTCTACCAGCAGGATCGTAGCCATCTTGCTCTCGGCAGGTACCATTTCTACAGCAGTTTCACCTGTTTCTTCGTTCGTTAAACTGTATTCTGCATCGTCAATTTGCTGATTATTATCTTCATTTATCACATCAACCGGCAGCGAAACCAGAAACGTAGTTCCTTTTCCAGGTTCGCTTTCCACGGTAATCTGCCCACCGTGCAGTTCTACAAACTCCTTTACAATTGATAACCCTATTCCACTTCCCTGATTTAAAATCTCGGTTACATTGTTATCCATAAAAAAACGATCGAACACCCTATCTTTACTTTGATGTGCAATCCCTATCCCAGTATCTGAAACCTCAATACAAAATAAAGGTTTAGTCTCATGGACTGCGGCTCTGATGAACATGTTAAGAGATACTTCACCACCTTCTTTTGTAAATTTAAATGCATTGGAAAGGAGGTTAAATATAATTCTTTCCATTTTATCCTGATCAAAATGTGTTTTCAGACTTTTGATATCGCTGTTAATATGAAGTGAAATTTTCTTGCGCTCTGAAAGATCCTGAAATGCTTCTGCGGCTTCCCTGATAAAAGTAATGAGATCGGCCTCATTCAGGTTTAATTTCAGTTCCTGTTCTTCCATTTTTCTAAAATCGAGCAGTTGATTTACCAGATTTAACAGTCTTCGTGCATTTCTACGTATCATCTTTACCTGGCCGGCTACAGAAGATTCCTGTTTAACAGCAAGCAACTTATCAGCAGGTGCTAAAATCAACGAGATTGGTGTTCTAAACTCATGACTTAGATTGGTAAGAAATTTAATCTTTTGTATATCTAACGCATGGGCACGTTCGGCATCCCTTCGCTGTTGTAATATCCTTTGTTCAGCATTGATCTGGGCCTGTTCAATGGCAAGTTGCTGTTTGATGCGCTGAATTCCCCTTCGCCGGATGGCAAATAGGATTGTACTAGTTAAAACTACGTAAAAAATATAAGCGTAAGTGGTTCTCCATAAGGGTGGCTGTACATGAACAGAAATTGAAGTGATTTTGTTACTCCAAACGCCGTCGTTATTACTTGCCCTTACCTGAAAAATATAATCTCCAGGATCTAAATTCGTATAATATGCTGTCTTCTCTTTGCCAACCTCGTTCCAATCATCATCCAGACCAACCAGGCGATAGGAATAATGGTTTTGCTGGGGCGCTGTGTAATTAAGCGCTACATAACTAATTGAGAAATTTTGTCCATAACTCAGTTTAATTTCTTTTGCGAAGCCAATTTGTTCCTGAATGGGTGATTTTTCGCCAGGAAGCACAACGGTATTAGAGACCTTTAGTTCGGTAAGCAGCACATTAGGAACCACAGTGTTGGTGGGCAATTCGAGCGGATTAAAGTAGTTGAAACCATCTTGCCCGCCAAAATAAAACTCGCCATCTGAAGTGCTTATTCCAGAACCCAATATAAAAGGACTGTCTTGTACCCCATTTGGACGCCCGAAGTTTTTTATTTTTTTTGTTTCAGGATTAAGACAACTGATGCCATTATCGGTACTCAGCCAAATCAATCCGTCTTTACCCTCCAGTATTTTGTAAACAATAGCGTTAGACAATCCGTTTGTTTCGTTAAAATTGGTAAATTTTCCAGTACGGCGGTTGAAAAGATCAAGCCCGGCACCATCAGTTCCGGCCCATATATTCCCTTTACTATCGCATAACAAGCTTAATACCACATCGTTGGAAAGTCCGCTATTTGCTTTTCGATATACTTTATATTTCCCATTACTACGCTGAAATACAGCTATTCCCGTTCCGCTGGATGATAGCCACATATCGCCATAAGGATCTTCTACAATTGCCCGTATAAAGCCATTGCTGGGGAGCAGCATAGGTGGCAGGGATTGAGTGCCAGATTTCGTAAATGAATTCGTTTTATAATCAAATACATTAACACCGGTTCCGTTTGTACCAATCCATATTAAACCCTTGCTATCTTCCTTTATAGCGAAAATTTCATTCTGGCTAAGATCGGTTGCCGATGGGCCGGCCAGGTATTGTTTGTAGGTTTTAGTTTTGGAATTATAGGCAAATAAGCCATGTTGGTACGTCCCCACCCAAAGCATACCCCTCGAATCAAGCATTAAAGTAAGTATCGCCAATGGATTTCGGGAAAAATCAATTTTGCTCTTCATGTCAATATGCTCGAAAACGCCCTGATCACGATCGAAAAAGTGTAATCCTCCTCCATCCGTGCCTACAAATATTTTTCGTTTTGAGAATTCGGCAAAGGAGGTAACAATGGGTGATGAAAGTCCTTTGGGATCAAACGGGCTGCTATGCTTTAGGTTAAACAATGCTAAATTTGGATCGAACTTACTAACGCCACCCTGATAGGTACCCAGCCAGATAATGCCATTATCAGCCATACAGATGCTCCTAACCGACTTATGGCTAAGACCAAAGGATTCACGTTTGTTGGGACGAATATTAGAGAAAACCTCGGTGGCGGTATCAAAAATTGTTACCCCGTCCTCAGTCCCTAACCACAATTTACCTCCCTTTTCTAAGCTGGCGGCATAAATAATGTCGTCTGAAAATAGCTTATTATCCAATTGCAAAAAAGATTTGAAATGCTTTTCATCATCCAGCAACATATTGAGGCCATTGTTGGTGCCAAAAAATATCCGTCCCTTTTCATCCTTTACAATAGTTTTGATGAAATTATCAGTTAGGCTTGAAGGGTCATTGGGATGATGGATAAATTTCTCAGTGCCACCGCTGGTTAAGTTAAGTGCCAAAAGCCCAACATTGGTGCCAATCCATAGCTTGTTGTCGTTAGCCTGAAGAAAAGAAATTACGCTAGAACCATTGCCCATCAGGGCATTTATTCCCACGTTTTTTACCTTAAGCGTTTTTGGATTGATCACCCGGTACCCACCAAAGGTACCCACCCATATATTTCCGCTTTTATCTTCGTAGAGTGTTAATACATTGAAGGGGGTGTTACGATTCGGGATACCCTCACCTACAAATGATTTAAATGTATTTTGCTTAGCATCGTAATAAGCTAAGCCAGCTCCGTTTGTACCTACCCAAAGTCTTCCCCTCCGGTCTTCTAAAAGAGCTGAGATATTATTAGACGGAATGCTTGTACTATCACCGCTTTTAGTGGTATAAACGGTAAAATTGGTACCATCGAACTTATTCAATCCATCGCTGGTACCAAACCACACCAGACCATTATGATCCTGAAGTATAGTATTTACAGTATTTGAAGAAAGACCATTTTTAGTATTAAGGGTAATGAAGTTGGGATTATTTTGTCCCCTTACAATAGTATAGCTTAATAACAACATCATTAGGAATGACATTGCGCCGATACTCGATACTTGTTTTAACATCATAACAATAGATTCAAGCTTTAGCGATCTGGATTGTGATTGTATTTGTGCAGGCCCGCTTAACTGAGGTTGGTACACAATAGTTTGTATTTGGTTTGCGCTTAAATATAGATAACAGCTCTGTCTTAAACTATTTTACTCAAATCTAGAACGGAACTGCAGGCTTACTAATAAACCTTTTAAGGTTTGTTAGAATAGTGCTCCGGCTGCTGAACAAAATAGTAAAGAGCAAAGCATAAAGCGGAAGATAAGTTTTTATGATCATATTTATAAAATATGACAATATATAATTTCCGGCAAAATATGGGTGCTTACCAATCCCTCGTTTGGTTTTATTACAGCAATGCATCATTAAGGTATTAATATTTGGTTATCCTTTTAAGAAGGTATACTCAATATCTGAGTAATTCCTAACCGAATATATCACTTAATTTCGAAAAAAACAATCGATTGCATTGCTACATCGAATTTTTATAATCAGGGGTATCGGGAGACAAGGGGAAATGAGGTGATCATTTATGGTAACAGGAGCGATAGCATAAATTAAAAACAGATCCTGGCAAAGCTTATTAGTAGTTTTCTAATAAAAAAGCCAGAAACAACGTTAACCGAAGTCTCTGGCTTTAAGAGCGTATTTTTTTATTTATTCTTTAAGCCTTCGGCTGTGCCAACATAGGCTGGTTTTCGCACAAAACCTTCTGTCCACAAGCCTATTGGCTCCCCTGCTCTCCAACTTGAGGTGGCCGGGCTATCCTGAGGGGCCCATATCGTAATTCCATATCGCTGAGCGGCCGGAATAAGTTCAAAGTATTTCTTGATTACATATTTGTACATCTCTGATTGAGCGGCATATTGCTCGGCTGTTGCCTGTGCAGTTTTTACATTTCCTGTAAAACCCATATCCAATTCTGATATTTTGATCAGTTTGCCGGTTGCGGCCAATAATTTGAACATTTCCTCTATCTTGGCTTTATCAGAAGTAGCTACAATATGCATTTGCGTACCAATACCATCTATTTTTGCGCCCTTGTCTTCTAAATACTTTACGTATTCTATTAATCCTTTGCATTTATCGATGCTATATTCCAGGTTATAATCATTAATAAAATGGATATCATTTGCATTGCCGTACTGCCTGGCCAATTGAAATGCCTTTAGCGCATAATCCTTACCCAGGTAATCTTGCCAAAAGAATTCATCAGCTGCAATGGTAGTTCTGCCCGCAGCAGTTTTAAGCTCAGTTGGCTTTGCATCATCCATTGGCTCGTTTACCACATCCCAGGCTTTAACATAATCTTTTGAAGCAGTAACCATCCCTTTAATCCAGGTCTCTAATGCAGTAGTTAAAATGGCCTTTTTCTGCTCGGCAGTTTTTTCTACAATGGTAGTGCCACCAAGCGGATTGTATTTTTTAAGCGTGATATTATCGAAATAAAAATTTGTTGCTGTTTTACCCAGATTAAAAGCCACAGAACCACTTGTTGCAATTTCTGCGGTAACTGTAATTTCTTTGGTATAGGTTGTCCAGGTTGGTGTTGAAGAAATTGCACCAAAAAAATCATAAAATTTATAGGCGCCAGGCGTAGTATGAGCCTGTGTAGGATACGATGCCGCTACATCAGAACGTACATTCATTTTAAGTTCATACTTCTCTCCTACTGCTACCGCCGGAAACTTAAGAAATAATTGCGCATCATAATCATTGGTTCGTACCGCCGAGTTACTAATTTTCAAAGCCCGCCCTGTACCGTTAAAGCCTTCGCCAGCTGCAGTGAAAGAGGCAACAGCATTGGTGTTGGATTGATAAACCGAAGCGTTGTCTGTTTCAAAATCCGCTCCAATTACCAGGTCCCAGGTAGGGCCACTACTTGAAGCGGTTACCACCGGAGCAATCAGTCCTTTTAAATATGTTGCATTTTGATTGGCATGCCAGGCCAGTGTATGCCCAAAAACTGTAATACCGGCTTTAGATGCTGTTTCCAGCAGGTTTTTCACATTAGTTAAGGCCAGGCTTCCATCAGCCTGTACAACGGCACCATGCTTCATTTCATAACCTAGTGTAATTTCATCAAAATTGCTGTTGATGAGCCTGTAAATTACGCCCTTGGAGAGATAAGGTTGCAGACTTGCTCCGGCACCAAATTTAAATTTAGGATTTGCTGCCCTATCAATATAGGTTTTTAATGGCTGATAGGCATCAATCATCTCTTGGGCTGCGAAACTGGTGGGTTTAGCCACCTGATAATCCAGTGCCTCGTATTTGTGACAGGAAGCAAGCAACATTGCCACTGCCAGACCAAATGCTATTTTGTATAATCGTTTCATTTTCTCAATTGTTTGATTAAATATTAATTATTTGACCGGTGTAAATGTTTCGGCCTTCACGCCACGGTCGCGCATTACCAAGGTATCTAAGCTATTCACCGTTCTATCATTCAAATCGATCTGATAGTTCAGATAAAGGGCATCGCGATCCTGGTTGCCCCAGCTGTTTTTCTCACCCCGTTTAACAAATTTTCCGGTGCCACTCGCTGTAAAACTGGCATCACCAGCTGTAATTGCACAGTTGCCCGTATTATCGAAAGTTAACAATAAGGTCCGGCTGATGCTGGTTCCCCCTGTTACTTTAAATGTAACAGGAAACTCGGCCTGGTTTAGTGAACGTGTGTTTAACTTATTGATTTCATCATTCTCCACATATTTCATGTGGCGAACGGTCGATTGATTGAGTGAGGTATTGCCATTTTTCCCGGTAATCACATCCTTTCCTCTGCGGAGATAAAAACCCTGCCATGTATTGATATACTTTACAGCATACAATGTATATTTTTTTTCGGGCAAGATCGTTTTATTCTGGTCAACACTGGTCATTGTTAAAGGAATCACATAAGTGGTATTAACAGCCAATGGGTCTGCGAAAAAAGCATCGGTTAGCTGAACATCTACACCACCTACCAAACTTCCTTTCGGGATAACAATTTTGTTAGCCGCAAGTGTATAATAGTTAGCTGGCATAGGCCTTACAATACCGCTGTAGGGCGATGGAAAGGATAATCCCTGAGTCAGCGCATTATCCACACTGATACCAATCGTAATATCTTCTTTATTTGAGTAAACTCCGCCGACTGTACCCATAATCTGAAATCTATGCTGGTTATCCAATGAAGTATCAAAAATATCTTCGCCCATGGTGATGGTCCGAATAGGTCCCTGGTACGCAAAATATACCGTTTGTACATCGTTATCTGGAAATGCCCATTCTTCGTTTTTGCAGGCGCTAAGTGCTAAGACAAGCGCAAGTAAAATATATATTTTATTTTTCATGATGTTATTTTTTATAGCGATTGAATATTACCACCCTGTGTTCTGTTGTAAAGCATTATACTTTAGCGTTTCACTATAAGGAATTGGTCCAAATCTCATATACTCCTGATAGTTTCTTGCCTCCACATTGATTTCCTGATAGTTACCCTGTGAGATACTTACTCCTTTCACCGGTTCAGTTAATGCTGCATTCCATCTGCGAAGATCCCAGAAACGGAATCCTTCAAAAGCCAACTCTAACCTACGTTCATTCCTAATCAATGTCCGCATGGCATCTTTATCTGTTTTAATCGATTCGAGGTAAGCATCACCGTTTGCAGTTCCAACACCAGCCCTGGCGCGAATAGCTTTAATAATATCATAAGCAGAATAGGGATTGCCACCATTTGCTGTAGGGCCCCATGCCTCATTTGCTGCCTCTGCATAGATCAGGAATATTTCCGTATAGCGGATATGTGGCCTGTAGTGTTTCTGATTATTCACGGTTGGTGTACGGCTAACATCCTGCCTCAACAATTTTTTCATGTAATAGCCAGTTCGTGTAGAAACTTCCTTTCTATTCAGTCCATCATCATTGGTTGCCACATCTGTAGTGGTATTAATTACCTTGTTTGTTGGCCCGATCGTATTTCCATTGTACACTATAAATTTTGCTAAACGCGGATCTCTACCTGTAAATGGAGTGGCAGGATTATATCCGCTCTGCGGCGTATTGGCAATTGGATAACCATTTTGCATCGGGAAAGCATTAACCAGATTTTGAGTTGGGTTTATACGGCCCTGTCCGGACAAGGTTGGTGGGTAGTTAGCCGCTTCTAAATCACTGTTTGATCCAACATTTGTGCGCCAAAGCACTTCTCTGGGACTGGCACCAGAAGCCAATGCATCAATTTCTGACTTGTTATCATACCAGGTAACACCGTTAGGATCTAAGTTAGCCAACCAGTTATTAAGTGTAAGTACCTGTGCTGCGTAAGCGGCCGCATCGGCCCATGTGGTAGAGTTTCCTGTACTGAAAGCCGGACTTGCGGCCATTAGTGCTACTCTGGCCCGAATGGCTTTAGAAATACGACCAGTCATTCGCTGATTAAAGAACTTACCGAAAACCCGGTTATAGGTTTCTACATTAATTCCGGCATATTTTGCCGGGATCTGACTGGTGCTATTGATATCGGCATAATCTAAGGGAAGCAATTGTTCGGCCTTATCCAAATCACTATAAATCTGTTTAATACAGGCATCAAATGTAGCCCTTGGCTGGTTAAAATTAGAAGTCGGTGTTTCGGGTTCGAGGACAATAGGAAAACCATATAAATTACCCCCTACTTTTCCGGCATGTGCCTGTAGCATATACGACATTAAGTAGGCCCTTAAAGCATAGGCTTCACCTTTTTGCCTGTCGTTAAACATTTTACTCAACACCGGGTCTTTAGAATCCCATAGCACCTTGTCTGTCTCTGCCAAAAATAAGTTGATATACTGGATACCAGCTCTGGCATTGGTCCATTGATCTAATGGATTAACTGCAGCCGACCACTGCCCGGTGGCAATTTTCCTAAAATTATTATTGATATCATTACTTACCGCGTCATCTGTAGCTACATCGTTAAAGGACCAGCCATTTGATGGAAGCCTTGTATAACCATTTAGCAATAACCCATGGGCAAGTGCGGGTTCAGTATAGATGTTATCAAAATCTCCATTATTTTGTGGAGCGGGGTCGGTAAACTTTTTACAGCCCGAGAGCATCACAACGACAACTACAAATCGTATTAATATTCTGTTCATCTTTTCTAATCTAATATTCAATTAAAACATTGCCTTTACGCCCAGGTTATATAACCTTGTTTGTGGGGCACCTCCTAAATTCAGCTCCAGTATCTCTCTTTCTTTTGCTATTGTTAAAAGATTAAATCCTGCCACATACAGCCCCAGTTCTTTTAATACTTTACTTTTGAACAATTTATCGGATACTGTATAGGAGATTTGAACTTTAGATAAATCAAACCGATCTGTGCTGTATAACCAGAAATCAGACGCTCTGAAATTATTATCTCCATTTAAAGTGGTAAGTCGCGGAAAGGTTGCCGTATTTTTTGTTTGAGGCGTCCATCTGTCGCGCACAACTGCCGAATACTTATCGCTTCCGTTAACCCAAAAATAGTTATCGCTTTTCATGGCGCTTGCACCGAAGCGGCCTGTACCCAAAACAAACAAGGTAAGGTTTTTCCACTTAGCAGTTAAATTTAATCCTGCTGTAAAAGGAGCACCGAACCATCCACCGCGTCCAAGATATACCTGATCCTTATCATCGATAATTTTATCCCCATTCTGATCGATGTACTTGATATCACCAGGAGCCAATGCCGAACCAAATGCAGGTTTTGCGCTGTTAATTCCATCTGCTGCTGCCACTTCGCTGGCATCCATGTAAAAACCATTGCTTTTTAATCCCCAGATCGCGTCGAGTGGTTTTCCGGCACGGTACTGATAACTGTTTTCGTAAGTTAACATGTCAGCACGTTTAGTTGCTTTGGTCGTATAATACGTTCCTGAAACTCCCAATATCCAGTCGACAGCACCAATGCGCTTATTGAAATTTAAGTAAAAATCCAAACCGGTACGCTGATCGCTATTATAATTACTGTAAGGAACAAAAGAAGAACTAGGAAATGCGGTAGTGAAATAATTTGGATAAAGAATATTAATCTGACCGATAATTCCGGTGATGTTATTTCTGAAAACATTTGCTCCGAAATTAAGTTGATTTTTGAACATTCCACCTTTTATCCCGATGCTGATTTCTTTTCTTTTAGCGAAAGTTAAGTCCATGTTGGAACCACGGCGCGAATCTGTAGACTGTGTGCCTGTACCGTCGTTCCAGCCATACCAGTTACCGCCTGTGGCTGTATAAATACTTTCATAAGCAAAATACTCATCAAAATCGAGATCAGTATTTAAAACACCTGCTGATGCGGTTAGCGTTAAGTCGTTAATGAATGAAACTTTTTTCAAAAACGGCTCTTCGCTAAGGTGCCATCCGATAGAAGCTGCAGGAGAAAGTGCAGTCCTGTTTCCTGGCGGCATTTTTGGCGAGCGTACAACAGCTCCGGTAATTTCGGCAAAATATTTACGGCTGAAATCATAATTTAACTGCAACCCTAAATTAGAATTTGTTATTGGCTGATAGATTTCAGATTGAGATTGACGATATGCCGCAGCCAGCAATACTGCTGAGATATGATGGTTATTACGGAATGTAGTATTGTAATTAAATTGGCCAGATAACGAAATAGTTTGTCTGTAATAACTATCTGCAATGTTCTGAACTCCGGTTTTAGTATCTTCTCCCCAGCGCGTTAAACTTCCGATTAGCGTTGTACCAGAGTAGGTTGTCCAATTGGGCTGGTAAGTTGCATATCCGTTTCGATAACCCTGATTGTAGCTGTTCAGATAATCAACCCCCATAGTGGTACTAAAGGTAAGTCCGTTCAAAATTCCTTTCAAATCAGCATCAATACCAGTGGTAAACTGAAACTGGCGTTGTACAAATTTATTGTTACCACCTGCATAAATGGCGGCAAATGGATTGGTTTGATCTAATTGCGTACCACCAAGAATGTATTGCCCATCAATAATTGTGGCATTTTTGATCATCGCTTTGCTCACCTCATCACTCTGTTCCAATAAATTAATTGGGATTAATGGAGTAAATAAATGAGGCCGCAGTGTTGCAGCGTTAGCCCAGTAATTCGTATTTACTCCGCCACTGCTGGAAAACACAGCGCTTGCATCTACACGGGCTTTTAGTGCTCTGGTGAGCTGCATATCAACATTTCCGCGGATGTTAAAGCGTTCTGATGTATTATTTTCTTTTGCTTCGCCGAAATTAAGCAGCGAACCTGTAGATACGAACCCAACATTAGTGTAATAACGGGCACGGTCGTTCCCTCCAGAAATTTCTGCCACGCCATCATAACGTGAAAAACTGTTTTTGAGGTATTCTGATGAGTAGTAATCTACACTTGGATAACGATATGGGTTAACACCAGAGTGATTATAAATAGTTTCCGGAGTATAAGCCGCCGCCAAACCATCATTTGATAAAGCCTCATTGTACAAGGTCATGTACTCAGAAGAGCCCAGGTATTGAGCAAATCTTTTTGGCGTATTTATTCCGATATTGGAACGAACATTTATTTTTTGCTTAGTTGGTGTACCTCTCTTTGTGGTGATCAAGATTACCCCTTTTGCACCGCGGCTGCCATATAGGGCAACGGCCGAGGCACTCTTGAGAAAAGTGATCTCCTCAATTTCATTTGGTGTAACACTATTCACATCTCTCGGAACTCCATCAACCAATATAAACGAGGTATTCATACCCCAAAGGTTGTTGCCATTAAAGCCAGGAGCAAAAGCTTCTATCCCGTCCAAACCATAGGTTATAAAGTTTTTCTCAAATAGCTGTGCCAGGTTAACACTTGAAACGCCGGCAGGAAGATTACTTTCGGCGGCGTTTTTAAAGCCCACGTTTATCAGTCTATCCTCTTTAGTTAAAGTAACTTGCTTTAGGTTGGCTAATGCGGTTACCAGTGAGGTCTTGTAGCCTTTGGCACTTACCGAAAATGTGCTGTTCTCATTTACGGATAAAGAGAATTCACCTGCCTGGTTTGCTATAGTGAGCACGTCGTTTCCTTCAACAGTTATGGATGCCCCTTTTACCGGATTTCCATTAATATCACGAACAACAGCTTTTATAGGTATCTTAACGGCGTCCTGACCTTTGATTACACCGACAAACAGTGTAAAAAAGACACACAGCGCCAATGCATTTCTTAAAAATTTCATCATTCTTGTCTTTAATTATTTATGATCATGAACTACCTTACCATCCGGGGTTTTGCGCAAACTCCTTATACATATTTACATCTGCTCGCTTAAGTGGCAGCCAATAATGCTTTTCACTAAATGGGCGTTGTAATATTAACCGCTCGCGATAGTTTACAACCTTGTTTAATTTGGTATCGGTTGTGGTATTTAAAGGAGCAGCACGATCAAATTCTGCGGCTGTTTTTAAAGTATATGGTACTTCGGCAAGCAAATGCCAGCGACGAAGGTCATTAAACCGATGTCCTTCAAAGGCAAGTTCAACAGCGCGTTCGCGTCTTACTTCTTTCATAAATTCTGCTGTTGATGCTAAGAACTGTGTGGCAACGTGACCAACACCGGCACGATCCCGAATTACGTTGATGGCATCTACGGCAGTTTTGCTAAATCCCTCTGCGGTTGCGCCTGGGGAGTCGTACCCTGCAGCAACCGATTCTGCATACATCAGGTATATATCGGCCAAACGCATATATGAAACCTTAATGTTCAGATTCTGTCCATAATTCCAGCCCTGATCAAAGTTATTGGCAGTTCTGGGCACAAATTTGAACATCATATATCCGGTACGGCTACCAGAACGTTCATCTCTGTAACTGCCGTTTGTATACAGGTTTGCATATCGGTGTGGTTCCATATTTGCGGCCAAAGTTCCCTGTACCACTTTAACCCCATCGTATATAATGTCATTATAAAACCTGGGATCCCGATCACGCCAGGGAAATTGCGGATCATATCCTGAGCCACTGGGATCAGCCTGGGCAGAATTCGAAATGGGCAAGCCATTCTTCATTCCATAATAATTAACATAATTTGCGGTAGGCGCAAATACCAGTGCATCGGCACCTACAATTGCTGGTGTATACTGTTTTGCCGTACCATAGGTTGAACCATGTGCGCCCCAATATGGCCCTGTAAATATGACTTCAGTACCTCCCGGGATTAAGAAATTTTGACCGGTTGTGTAAAAATTGGTACTGTATTGTGCAAAAGGCAATAATTTATGAGGAGCAACTCCGCTTTCTGTTAGTTTCAATAACTCGGCAAATGCAGCAGCCGCTTTTTTACTCAGTTCTGCATTGTAGGTTTTGCTACCAGTAGATTCTAAGTTCATTAATGGACTAGCAGCCCACAGGTAGTTTTTACCTAAATAACCTAGCGCCATGATTTTATTAATGCGCAACTGGTTTTTACCCAGGGTTTGGATCCCGGCTGTTGTATTATCCCAATTGATTGGCAAAAGATCGGCGGCTGCTCTTAAATCCAGCGCGGCCTTTGCTGCACATTCCTGATACTTTAGCCTCGGCAATCTCAATTCTTCATCGGCTGGCAATACCTTGTCAATATAAGGAAGCCCTCCAAAATATTGCATGAGCTGAAAATGGAACCAGCCTCTAAAAAACAGCAGTTGACCCCTGATCAGATTACGTTCTTCATCAGTTGCATTTACCATAAGGTTCAGGTTCTCAAGACCTAAATTTGCTTTACGAATGCCATACCAGGCTAATGGATAGAGGCCCTTGGTAAAACGATCGTTATTTGTATTGGCGTTGGCATTATCTAAAAATCCTGCACCCCATCCGTCAAACTCACGCTGCCATCCCCAGAAATCACCATTATCAATTTTATTAACAAAGTGGAAATTTTGAACTGTAGACTGGATTTCATCTTCACCCCAGTTGAAACTGTTGGTCCAATAACGATTGGTAAAATCTGGAATACAGTTATAGAGCTCTTCGGTAAAACCCTGAAAACTACGAAAGTCTTTAAAGGCAGATTCTGCCGTCACAGTTGCTTCGGGATCCCTGTCTAAATATTTTTTACAAGATACCATGCCGGTTCCCGCCCAAATCATTCCTATTAATAATAGGCGTTTTATATATTTTTTCATAACGATCATGTTTAAAAGATGAAATTAGCACCCAGATTATACCGCTTTACAGTTGGGTATGCACCTTGCGATGCCCAGCCCTGCCCGCCCGCACTTTGGTAATTTGCTTCACGGTCATCAGGCATCTTAGTCCACACGTATAAATTGTTCCCGTTTAGGAATACACGTATACTTGATATTCCGGCTTTTTTAACCCAGTCCTGTCTAAACGTATAAGCAATCTCAGCATTTTTTAAACGCAGATAAGAAGCATCGTAGAAGTACCTGTCTGCCGTGTAAAAACCCGCAGGTGTTGTTTCCCAACGTGGCATCGGGCCATCAGGGTTTATGTTGTCTTTTGACCAATAACTTCCTTCATCATAGGCAACCGTATTTTTTCCAGAAAATGTTCCGAATACAACCTGGCGGGTAACATTGTTCACTCCGTAAAACTGAGCAAATGCACTAAATCCTTTCCATTCAAAACCTATAGTGGCATTGTAGGTGTTTTCAGGAGCACCGGAGTAACCATAAGGAATGTTATCATTTGCATCAATTACCCCATCCGCATTGTAATCTACCAGATGATAGTTTCCCGGTATTTTCAATTGGTCATTGGCATTGTGCATGGTACTTCCATACAGCTGATCCCAGGTATTGTAATAACCAGCGCTTACATAAGAATAAGCCTGTCCAATCTGTTTATCAATAGGCTTAGCGTATAACGGTAACAATCCGGCAACATCAGCATAGGTAACTTTGTTCCTGGCATGAGTATAATTAATGTTGCTCCATAATGTAAGGTTATTGTTGATTTTCTTGTTAAAACGCAGATCTATTTCAAATCCTCTTGATTTCACTTTCCCAACGTTAAACGTAGGTGGTGTGGCACCATAGTAACTTGGAACAGCACGATTGCTGGTAAGGATATCGCTCCTGTCGTCCTGGAAGAAATCTACGCTTCCAGAGATCATGTTTCCAAAAAATCCGAAATCAAGTGCAATATTCTTTTTTACAACCTTTTCCCAACGTACGTTTGGATTACCTACCGAAGTTTCCCTATACCAGTTGTAAGGACTATTCTCTGCAGCTTCACCAGTAGTACCCAGTGGTGTAGTACCTCCAAATGCCCAGTTTGTCAGGAAGGCAAACCTGGGAGAACCACCATCATCACCAATTCCACCATACGATCCACGTAATTTCAATGAATTGATGAATTTGATCGGTTTCATAAATTTTTCTTCAGAGATCATCCATCCAAGCCCTCCGGAAGAAAAGAAATCAAAACGATAGGCAGGTGCAAATCGCTCAGAACCGTTATAAGCTCCGTTATATTCGAAACTGTATTTACCAGCATAATTATAAGTGGTACGGAAAACCCAGTCTTCACGGTAAGAAGGAATAATACTTCCGGTAGCCGTATTATCTCTGCTCCAAAGCCCCATAGCCGTTACATTATGATTTTGAGCAATGGTTCGGGCATAATTGATTTGCATTTGGGAAAACATCCGGCGGTAAGTTGCGCCATCATTAACATCACCCGCACGGCTTGCCCATCTTACACTTTCTCTCCATTCAAGCTCCGTTGCCGCATCCTTAGTTTGTGAATAACTTACTACTCCTGTTTCAGGATCAATGTATTTACTCAGTGTTCCGTTATTACGGTCATCGATTCCGCGGCCAGCTTCGATAAATGTATTATCGATAGATAATGTTCCTTTCAGGCTCAGTCCTTTAACAAGAGAATTTAAGCTTTGATCTAAGGTAAAATCTGTTGTAATACGTGAAGTTGTGGTGGTCTGCATACCACTGGTAGATAAAATTCGTACAGAGTTTAAACTTTGTTGTTCATTAGGTTTATAATACCCCCATGTACCATCAGAATAAACAGGAAGATAGAGATTTGGCGCTGCAGAGTAAGCAGCAGTCCAGGTATTGTAAGGGTTAACATCAATCCATGGACGCTCAGATACGCCTCGTGAACCTGAGATATTTGTTCTGAAGACCGTTGATGGCGTTATTTGAAAATCTAAGTTACTTCTTACATTCAATCTTTTGAAACTGTAGCCACCGCTATAGCCACGATCGTTACTAAACCTTCTAAACAAATCTCCTTCGTCAAGGTAATCAACAGAAGAAAAATACTTTACGAATGGTGTTCCACCGCTGATGTTAAGATTGGCATTATAAGACATTGCATTATCCCTGAACAGGGTATTTACCCAATCTACATTGGGGTAACGCTCGGCTTCTTCAAGATTGGCTGGCGAGCGGTATTTTTGCATCACAGCTTCGGGAAGATAGGAACTCCAGGCCCCCGGAGCGAGTGCCAGTTCATATTCGATTGTTCGGTTACGTGCCTGGAACATATCATAAGAATCGAGCTTACCAGGCAGTTTAGATGCAGACTTAACAACAGTATTAGCAGCTGCCCTGATTTCTGCCTTCCCATCGCGCCCTCTTTTAGTTGTGATTAAGATTACTCCGTTTGCTCCTTTTACCCCAAATACCGCAGTTGCTGATGCATCTTTAAGTACTGAAACAGAAGCCACAGAGCTGATATCTATATTATTGATCGATCTCTCAACTCCATCAACTAAAATAAGCGGACTGGCATTGTTCCAGGTGCTGCGCCCGCGAATAAGAATCTGAGGATCTTCATCTCCAGGCATTCCGGTGCTGGCAGTAGTAATCACACCTGGCAAATTTCCAGTTAATGCGGCACCTAAACTAGATACACCACCTGTTCTTTCCAACACTTCGCTGGTTGTTTGAGAAATCGCACCAACTACACTTTGTTTCTTCTGAACGCCGTATCCCACAATCACTACATCACCCAATTGATCGGAATTAGATTTCATTGTTACGTTTACGGTGTTTTTGCCGGCAACACTCACCTCCTGCGTCTTCATACCTATATATGCAATGATAAGTATCTGCCTGTCGGCGGGTATCTCTATGGCAAATTCGCCATTCGTACCGGTTTGTACTTTAGAATTAGTGCCTTTTACAGTAATAGTGGCTCCTATTAGCAGCTGCTTTTGTTCATCAGCTACCGTCCCGGTTATCCTTCGTCGTTGTTGGGCTACAGCTGGATTAACGAACAGAGCGGAAGTAATCAGTGTTAAATACATCACGAGTAATAACTGCTTTGCCCCCTTATATCCGGAGCGCGCACCATTACCCATATTGGTTATTTTTTCCATTATTTAAAATCATTTAAAGAGAAATAGAATTGGATAATTGTATGTCAGGCCTAATCAATTAGGGTCATCAAAACAGATTTTTCGACTGTTTCAGGAAGCGAAGAGTGGATTAATCCCTCTTTGTAGTAGTAGTAGTTTTTGGTCATAAATTTTGGTTTATTTTGGTTAGAGTTGTATTCGATACCGTTGAACGAATTCATCTGTATCGGTATGAGATCGATTTAGATTTAACCGGGTGCTTCCATGAGCATTTGTTCAGTTTGGTTCATATTTATTTGGTTAGCTCCTTACAATAAAAAACCAATTTTAGCTTTCCTGATTTTGAACAATCTGCCTTTGGCATCTCATTGAGATTTGAGATCAGCGTTAAGGCTCTTAGGGTAAGTATTTGGTCTTACTTACTTCAGCATCATGTTCGAACGGAAAGGTAATGGTTCTACCTGTATTGAATATTCGAAGCTAAGACAACTACCATTTTAAGGATACCACAATTGTTTAAATTTATACCCAGTTTGTTTAAGTAGCGCTAAAAGTGCCTTTTTACTTCAAAAAAAGCATAAAAGTCATAACAACGACTCCAAAATTATTCGATCATTTCATTGACCTGCCCTGATATAATCTTACATTTTAGGCAAGCGCTGGTATGCACAGCGGCAAATGTACAGGTGTAAAGATTGGTTTAATTTACTGAAAGTAAGAGCCTGTTTAAATTTTTACAACAAATATAAATGACCATTTGCTATTACACTGAGAGATAATTTATGGTATAAAAATCTTATGAGTGGACAGATGGATAAAGAAGGTGGATGATCTTAAAGGACAGTCATTTCGACCGCAGTAGAGAACCCGAACGCTCTGAGAAGCAAAATCTTTTAAATTTGATTTCAATAAATAGTAAGATCTATCCACTTCGTGTTGCTCCGGTCGAGATGACGACCATTCTATTGGAGTCTGTTAATAGTAACGTAGTCGATTGCTTTATTAATGTGTTGAAACAGTCTCAGACTACGCTCAGACTGACATATAGGAAATAAATTTTATTTAATTTTAAACAGACGCCAATATTAAGAATGGTATTTAAAAAAGATTGATCGCTTAAAAAACTGGATACCTTTAATATAGGTAAAGATTGGGACCATGACTTTATTGAAAAGATCAAGATCGACTTACTTATAACTCAAAAAAGATTGAAGGTAATACGCTGCCGATCTACTGATCGAAAATCTTAAAATTGAAGAAAATTTTTAAAAACCAATTGATCTCAAATTTATTAGAACACTATTAATCAATTTACTTCTGGTCGGGTAACTGCATTAAAGATTTGGTGAACTTTATTTTTTAGATCAATAGCTCTTTGTATGTTCAAGACAACAAAACAAAGTACAAAAGGCAAAATGAAGTAGTGCGCAACAAAAGACAATCCAACGAGCATTAAAATGCCTAGCATGATACCAAATATGGATACCGAAAATTGAAATTTTAAACTTTGTTTTTCGCCAGCCCCGATAATTTCGAAACTTCCATTATTTACCCTATCCCAATCGGATTGTTTGGTAATATATGGACCGCCATGCCATCTTTCTCCGAACAAGATTTTTTTCTCCGTTCGGTCAACAACTTCATAATCCAGTTTTCTTAATTCCTGGATGATACGTTTTATTAGAATTTCTTCCGGGATTTCAACTTCCCGTTCAATTTTAAATTCGAGCCCAATGAATAGATCTCTTATCTTTAATTTCATTGGGCTTGAAAATGTTATTCTGCAATTAAAAGGAAGTAATTTCTTCTTCCTTTTTGTACTACGATAAACTTATCGTTTATTAAATGATCTGTATTGAATATTTGGGCCATTTCAGCTACCTTTTCTTTGTTTACAGAAACTCCGCCTCCCTGAATGGTTTTCTTAGCCTCTCCCTTTGATGGAAAAATGGTCGATTTTTCTGCCAGTAAAGTTGCAGCATCAATTCCAATATTTAGTTCTGATTTCGAAATGTTAAACTGAGGAATACCTTCGAACATCTCTGATACTTGCTTTTCTGTTAGGCTTTTCAAGAATTCAAGTGTACCGTTTCCAAATAAAAACTCAGATGTTTTAATGGCAGCTTCCAAAGCTTCTACTGAGTGGGTTTTTATGGTGATATCTTCAGCTAAAGCTTTTTGAAGGATACGCAAATGCGGTGCGGCATCATGTTCCTTTTCCAAAGCCTCAATTTCTTCTTTATTTTTAAGCGTAAAAATACGGATCCATTTTTTCACATCATCATCTGATGCATTTAACCAAAACTGGTAGAATTTATATGGAGAAGTTTTTTCCGGATCCAGCCAAACTGCACCACTTTCGGTTTTGCCGAATTTGGTTCCGTCTGCCTTTTTAATCAGCTGTGTAGTAATGGCATAAGCTGTACCAGCGTCTTTCCTTCTGATCAGTTCGGTGCCGGTAACAATATTGCCCCATTGATCAGATCCGCCCATCTGCACCAAACAGTTTTCATTTTTCCATAAATGATAGAAATCGTAACCCTGAATCAACTGGTAACAGAACTCAGTAAAAGACAGACCAGAATCACCTTCCAAACGTCTTTTAACACTATCCTTTGCCATCATGTAGTTCACAGTAATGTGTTTACCAACATCCCTGATAAAGGTAAAAAGATTCATATCCTTAAACCAATCGGCATTATTAACCATTACTGCACCGTTTCCGCCTTCCTCAAATTTTAAGAATTTAGCCAATTGCTTCTTCATTCCTTTCAGGTTGTGCTCAATCATTTCAGGTGTCTGAAGGTTACGTTCATCAGATTTTCCTGACGGATCGCCCACCATACCCGTAGCTCCGCCAACCAAAGCAAACGGCTTGTGACCAGCATTTTGAAAATGAATCAGGGTCATGATCTGCGTTAAGTGACCAACGTGCAACGAATCTGCAGTAGGGTCGAAACCGATATAACCGGAAGTCATACCCTCGTTTAACTTTTCTTCAGTATTCGGCATAATATCATGCAGCATGCCACGCCATCTTAACTCTTCAACAAAATTCGTCATTGTACAAACACTTTAATAATGTGCGTGCAAAGATAAAATTTTAGCTTAGTTTAAAGCAAATTAGTTGGTTTTGTAAATGAGTTATCATAATTGAACTCGGCCTTTACAACCATACCAGAAAACATTACCTTGCAAGATGAACTTTTTATCCCATTATTATTTCGACCGGACAAATAATGATGCCCATGTGGTAATGGGAACGGTTTTGCCAGATCTGATTAAAAATGCAGCAAAAGAGGCGAATTTATACCCCCAGAAGAATGAATTCCTGTTTAAAGGAAACCCAGATGAAGAAAATCTGTTGCTTGGCTGGAAAAGACATTTAGCGGTCGACCTGCTTTTTCATTCCTCGAATTTCTTCCTGGAGAAAACCACCGAACTTAAACAACTCATTAAGCCCATTGTAGAAAATACCGCTGTGCGTCCTTCTTTTCTTGCCCACATCGGCCTGGAACTTTTGTTAGATCATTTATTGGTTGAACATAACTTAATCCAGGTAAACCATTTTTATGACAAGCTGAGTTCGGTAAAAAAAGAATCATTAAGTGATTTCCTTGAACACTGTAACCTTAAAAACCCTGAGGTATTTTTTATTTTTTTGGAAAAGTTTATCAGCAGCAAGTACCTGCTGAGTTATCAAAAACTCGAAAATATCAGCTATGCGCTGAACAGAATCTGCATGCGTTTATGGCCCGAAACATTGAACGAAAATCAACTTCAGTCACTTACTTTTGAACTTGGGATTTATAAAACCGTCCTAGAAAAAGATTACATGCATATTTTTGAGGAGATTGAGGGGAAGTTGGCTTAAATATTTTAGCGAAAATAGTTAGGCCTTTGCATCCCTTAACATTTTATAAAGCGATGGAAGCCCATTTTTTATCCATTTCTTTTTTAAAGCTTCGGGAGAGAAATATTCTACCTGGTTATCTTCAATGGCACATAGCATGATTGGAATAATAGTCCCATCGTAAAATTCTAACCTCTTAAAACTAGCCATTTGACTATCTATATGAACTAGATTCATATTATAAACTCCCTTTATTGTTTCAGGAGAAACGGCATGTCCACCTTCTGAAACCCTTTGCTGAACTCTTGCCTTACAATGCTCGATTGTATTCAGGCATAAATAATTAATTTGAATATGATAACCGGAATCCTCAAATAAATTTAAATAAGTCCAGTAGTATGGATCAGACAGAGGAGTTTCCAGCACAAAATGTTGTTGCCCAACGATTGCACTTTTCATTTCACTAACCAGTTTCGCCTCCATCATTGCTGTGGCTTTTTTTAATCTATCTGTTTTAGGAATTCCTTCTTCTATAAGTTGGGTTTCGAACTGAACGCGAACTTCATCTCTGTTAAAAGACCATATTCCTTCAAATTCTACAGGAAGCATACTTTGAATATAGGTAGATTTACCTGCTCCATTTGGACCCGAAATAACCAAGAGTGTTGGATTAGAATAATCCATAGTCAATACGAACCAGATCTGCTTCTTTTACTGCCAAAGTCTTCAATACTTTAACATTAATTTTTTTTCCGGCTGAAGAAACTTCCTGAATCTCTATGCGACCATCATTATATTCTTTATAAACCTGACCTTTCGGAAGCTTATTAGAGAGGATAAGAAAAGGCAGATTACGACTGAAGTTCTTTGCACGCAGATTACGTAAAACATCAAGATATTTCTCTTGCTTAGTTTCTGTTTCTAGATTAGTCAACTCCATAATTGCAATACTTTAATCTAATGTAAAAATACAAATTCAATGCCACAATTCAAAAGGAGAAATCTTTAAAAAGGCCAAACGCGTTATACAAACAGTAGTTAATAATCATTAAAATCGATAGCTTTCTTTGATAGATTTTAATAGTTCAAATCGCTAAATTAACCAGAGTATTATGTATATTTATTTCAACTCATTTTAAAAACCGATTCATCCTTTTTTTATATTTGTAGATGCCTTTAACTGCAATAAAAGAAGAAATGGATGCCCTGGTGGCCGAATTAAACCAGCACAATTATAACTATTATGTGCTGGCTATGCCCACCATTGGAGATTATGAGTTTGATAAAAAATTAAAACACCTCGCCGGGCTAGAAAAAGCAAATCCTGATTTTGCCGATCCGAATTCGCCTACACAGCGTGTTGGTGGCGATATTACCAAAAACTTTATTACCGTAAACCATAAATACCCCATGTTATCATTGGGGAATACCTATAATGAGCAAGATCTCCGTGATTTTGACGAACGCATCCGTAAAGCCATTGGCGATAATTTCCAATATGTTTGTGAGCTAAAATTTGATGGCCTTTCTATCAGTCTTACTTACGAAAATGGCAAGCTTTTACGTGCGGTTACCCGTGGTGATGGCACCAAAGGCGACGATGTAACCAATAATATAAAAACCATCCATACCATTCCACACCAGATCAAATCGACCGTTGCCCCTGACCATTTCGAAATCCGTGGGGAGATTTTTATGCACAAAGCGGCATTTTTACGCTTAAATGCTGCTCGTGAAGAACTTGGTGAGATCCCTTATGCAAATCCCAGAAATTTTGCTTCGGGCACCATAAAAATGCAGGATAGCAAGGAAGTTGCAAAACGGCCTTTGGATGGTTTTATTTATTTCCTGTACACCGATAAAAACGAATTCAAAACTCATTGGGAAAGTTTAAATGCTGTAAAAGATTGGGGTTTCCATGTTTGTGAACATAACCGACTGGTTTCTGATATCGATGCAGTTCTGGAATTTATCCACCATTGGGAAAACGAACGTTTTAAATTAAGTTACGATATTGATGGTATTGTGATTAAGGTAAACAGTTATGCACAACAACAGGAATTGGGGTTTACGTCTAAATCACCACGCTGGGCCATTTCATATAAATACAAAGCAGCAGAGGTTGAAACTGTTTTAGAAAAAGTAACCTATCAGGTAGGCAGAACCGGTGCAGTTACGCCGGTTGCCAACTTAAAACCTGTTTTATTGGCCGGTACTACGGTTAAACGTGCTACATTGCACAATGCGAACGAAATAGATCGTTTAGATTTACATGAAGGTGATACCGTTTATGTAGAAAAAGGTGGTGAGATTATTCCAAAAATTATCATAGTAAATTTAGATAAGCGATTGCCCGGCGCTACAAAGGTTCAATATTTACACAATTGTCCCGAATGTGGAACAGAATTGATCAGGAGAGAAGGAGAAGCAGTGCACTACTGTCCTAATGATGAAGGTTGTCCGCCGCAGATTGTTGGAAAAATTCAGCACTTTATCTCGCGCAAGGCCATGAATATTGATGGACTCGGCGATGAAACCATCGAAACCTTTTACAAACATGGGCTTGTAAATCATATTAGTGATTTATATACTTTGTATCAAAAATCGGATCAGCTCAAAAACTTAGACCGTTTTGGAGAACGTTCGATAGAAAACATGCTTACCGGAATCGAAAAATCGAAGGAAATGCCTTTCGAAAAAGTGCTTTTCGGCCTGGGCATCCGTTATGTAGGCGAAACAGTAGCAAGAAAAACTGCCGCTGGTGTAAAAAATATCGACAATCTTGCTAAGGCTACCGTAGAGGAATTAATCGCCATTGATGAGATCGGACAGCGCATTGCGGAGAGTATTGTTGAGTATTTTGGAAAATCTGAGCATTTAAAGCAGGTAGAATTATTAAAATTAGCAGGATTACAGTTTGAAATTGAAGAAAAGGTAATTACGCTGGATAGTGATAGACTTATTGGAAAAACATTCGTAATTTCGGGCGTTTTTGAAAACTTTAGCCGCGATGAGCTCAAAGATATGATTGAGGCCAATGGAGGAAAGATGCTGAGCAGCATTTCGGGCAAATTGAATTACCTCGTAGCAGGCGATAATATGGGTCCATCGAAACTGGAAAAGGCAAATAAACTAAACGTTCCGATCATCAGCGATGCTGAGCTTTTGGAAATGATAAAATGAGAGAATGACGGAATTGGTGAATGATAGCATGTAAAAGCATTTGGTCAATCTCTCATTCAAAATTCAATAATTATAAATTAAAATGAACAAATTTCAGGGTACTGGTGTAGCGTTGGTTACACCTTTCAACACAGATGGATCAGTTGACTATGATGGTTTAAAAAACCTGATTAATCATTTGGTAGAAGGAGGGATCGATTACCTCGTTTCTTTAGGTACAACCGGCGAAACTGCTACAATGACCAAGGACGAGAAGAAGAAAGTGTGGGCCTATACTGCTGAAATTAATAACAATAGATTACCATTGGTTGCCGGCATAGGTGGCAATAACACTTTAGCTGTAGCTGAAGACATTAAATCTTTCGATGCTTCCGGTTATAGTGCAATTTTATCTGTTAGTCCTTATTACAACAAACCTACTCAGGAAGGAATTTATCAACACTATAAATATTTAGCTGAAATTTCTCCTTTAGATTTGATTTTATACAACGTACCAGGTCGTACAGGAAGCAATATGAGTCCGGAAACAACTTGCAGGCTGGCTCATGATTTTAAAAATATTATTGCTACTAAAGAAGCATCAGGAAGCTTCGATCAGTTTAACCAGATTATGAGAGATAAGCCTGCAGATTTTCTTTTAATCTCCGGAGATGATCCGGTTACTTTGCCAATGATCGCTTTGGGTGCTGCAGGCATTATCTCGGTAATCGGAAACGCTGTACCTAAGCAATTTTCTGACATGGTAAAACTTTGTTTAGCCGGCGATTACAAGGCCGCTTTGCCTGCTCATTTAGGCTTAATAGAATTTACTCGCCTGGCATTTGCAGAAGGTAATCCGGCAGGCATAAAAGCTGCATTAAAACATTTAGGTGTTTGCGGCGATACCGTAAGGTTGCCATTGGTTAAAGCATCTGCATTTTTAGAAAAATCAATAATTGCAGAAATAGAAAAGCTAAGCGAAGTTGCTTAAATTCGCTTACAAGAATATTTTCAGGAACAGATTGTTTGATTTTGCTGAAAAGTAAATGAAAACAATCTGTTTTTTTGTGCAAATAAAAAATTACTCAAATAAATTAACCGCCTTCTATTTATCGCCCTGTCATTTAAACATCCGGCTTGCGCCACTATTATCATAAAATGCCTTGTAATCTTTAACGTTAAGCATATCCGCCACGGCCTGTTTTTTATCTGCAGCCTGGTTATAATAAGCTTTGCAGATCTGGTAACCTACCCAATACCCCAGATCAGCAGGTTTGTCGGCAGTTTCCTGATCAGAGTTGGCTATCCAGTTTTTGGCCCTGTTCAGATACATTTCTTTTTCAAAATCGCTCCAAATCTGTTTTTCCTTACCCCTGGCCCAAACATGCAGTCGTTCGTTAGCCGTTTTACCAGAGATCAGTTCGCCCAGGAAATCGGCCATGCCTTCAGCTAAAACAGCACGTAATAAGGTTGTATCGCCAGCCATGCCGCCCTGATTAAAATGGATCAGCTCGTGCGCAATAAGATGCGGCAAATCAACCAGGTTGTTGAAATTGTTGCGTTGCCATAAGTTTAGTTCGTTGGTAGGGATATCGGGTGTACGCACACCTTGATCTAGACCTATGAGCAAGCCATTATCTGAAGAGGTACCACCTGAAGAGAAATCACCGATAACAAAATAAACATCAGGAAACGAAGCTTTGGCATATAGTGCTTTAAGCTTTACAAAGCTGCTTATCATCTGTGGCTTCTGTTGCTCTACAGCATAAGTATTTTTGCGGATGGCGGCATAAAAATTAGGGCGCTTATCATGCCCCATAACAAAGTATTTCAGGTCAAATACCTTGTAAGTAAAATAATCCTGTAAACCGGGCGTTCCGGGTTGGATGTAATATTTGCGGTAAATGTTTAAACGGTTGGCCGTATCTTTCTGAGCACGGTCATAAGCATCCCAGAAATTGCGTACGTCGGTAGTAATTAACCGTGCTTTTGTCGGATCGTTAGTGCTTTTAATACGTGGATGCAAACCTGCAATGAGTTTCTGCCAGTCGGCGCGTTGGTGCAACGAGTTAAGATCGGTATCCTTACTGATATGCGCCACATTATCGTTCCCAAGTTGAATGGATTGTTTCAGCAATAGCATTGCGCTATCGGCCTTGCCATATAGGGCAAAACAACAGGCAGCATTATAAAAGGCCCCTTGTTTTGCACGGGAAAATTCACTGGCCTCTCCAGAAAGCAGGTAATAATGCGCTGCCTGATCATAAATTTTAACAGCATATAAACTGTCGGCTATTTTAGCATAACGAAACTGAGCATGTGCAGCTACATGAGAAAAAAACAACAGGAGACCTAAAAAAACGTGCTTAAACATGCACTAAATTTAGCTAATTCAGATAATAAAATTAGACATGTGTGCTTATTTTATTTAAAATATTTACACTTGGTAACAATTTAAAGAAACCTTTTGCTCCAGGTCATTTTAAAAAATTCAGAAATTCCCAAAAGCAGAAATGGTCTTCGACTACGCTCAGACTGACATACGAAATAACTTCTATTTTATTTTAAACACGTTCTTAGTCTTAAAATATTAGGCGATCAATTTATTTCTTCTTTCCATCAGGAGATTATCCTGCCAAACACCTTTTGCTTTACCTATTTTTTCCCGATAGCCTACCACCCTGAATCCAGCTTTTTCATAAATTTTTAATGAGGCTGAATTCTGAAGGAAAATTCCTGCCTGAAGCATCCAGATTCCTTTTTTTTCACTTTCGATAATCAGGGCATTTAATAGAGCAGAGCCTATCCCCTGGCCTTTGTAGCCCTGTTTAACATAAACTTCAATTTCTCCAACACCACCAACGTCATAATTGGCGATTACCGGCAAAAGTGCACACCACCCAACAATTTCCTTACCCTGTAAACTCACAAATCTGCAGGTCTTGAGGTGTGATGAATCCCAGTCCTTCCATGAAATATCCGGGGTTCTAAAACTTGCGGTACCTGTATCGATTCCTTCCTGATAAATGTCATTTATCTCACTCCAATCTGCAGCGCGCATCATCCTTATCATAGTTTAATCAATTGCGGCTCAAAGCCAGTAAAAGCTATATATTAAATTGTCAATTAAACTAATTTAGCCAACCAGGCCTCATTTGTCGAAGAGAACAGGATCAAGTTTGTCCTGTATTATAAATCAATACAAAAGCCCGGCTAAAAGTAACCTCAAGCAGCATATCAGTAACAAAAACGTTAAGCTAAAGTATTTCTTCTCCAATATTTCTTGAATACTCAAGAGGGCTCATTCCCACTAATTTTTTAAAAGAATTATAGAAGGCACTCCTGGATGAAAAACCTGCACTATAAGCCAATGCCTCCAGCGTGAAATTTTGCATAATCTCTGGATTACGGATACTATCCTTTATCCAGTTTACCCTATACTGATTAATATAATCAATAAAACTTTTATTGAAATAACTGTTTAACACAACAGAAAGCTTATGACTGCCTATACCGACCTTTTGAGCGAGAGAATGGAGCCTGATATTCTTTTGCCTGAATAGCTGATGATCGTTAACATAACGCTCCAGTTTTTGCCCAAATTCAGCAAGATCAACATTGCCTTCTTTGGGTTTAGAAGAATTTTTCCTGATGGACAATAGTGTTGAAGTTTTAACATTTAACAATGAAGCTACCAGATCTAAGGGCAGTCGGTTTAAATAACCCGGATTGGTTTTTGCAAAATACAGGTATCTTTCCTTTGCGTTTCCAACACGGATAATATGTGACCTTTGTTGAGCAGCTTTATAATATTTCTCTAAAACAACTCTAAAGATATAATTGAGCCCGAAATGGTATGTAAAAAGACGATTGAGTTCATTATTGTGGATGGCCAGCAAATCTGTATCTTCAACAGCGATTACGTATTCCTGAGAATGATCAGATCCATGAAGCCCCGATATAGAACTTACAAAATCATTTTCAATTGAAATATAGGTAGTTATTTTTTGTTTATTATGCGTGGTGCATCCCATTAAAGCGCCTCTAACAATAAAGTATATGTATTCGCATACCTCGTTCTCATTGAAGAGTATCTGATCCTTTTTAATCCTGAGCCTTAAAAGATGTTTCTCAAATTCTTCTTTCAATTTTTGATCTACTGTATGTACGCTACTGAGCACATTCAATATATAACCTACATCCTTACTTTCTGCCTTGTTGTATTGCAAATGTTTTGACACCGTATCCTGCTAATAATATTATCACTTCAAACCAAATCATTCGCGCACTTCAGTATTCTACTTACTTTGCCTTACACAAAGCTTGCGACACATCGTAAAATCAAAACTTCCGCAAATGTCTATATCTGAAAGACTACCTGGAGCAAATAATAAATAATAAGAAAACTTACGCATTGAATGTTAATTTGTCTTATATATTTTACAGCAAAGATAATATTTACTGACGAATAAGAAAATATAGGTTACAAAAAAGCCCCAGAAAATTCTGAGGCTCTTCACTATAATATTTTATTTGTTTAAGCTTTATTTTTGGTTTCCTGAACTTCTAAACGAATGGCCTGAGCTAAGTTTTTCAAATCTTGCATGCCTTTACGTATACGGGTTCCAGCTGCGCTGTTACCTTTGTTATAAAATTTGTCTGCATCAGCTTCTAAAGCTGCCACTAAACTTTTTACTTCTTCGAATTTTTTCATTTTTAATTGCTCCTATGGTTCTTTAAGGTTTTTGGTTTTAATTATCTAATTTAAAAGGTTTAACGAAATAAAAAAATTTTTAGAATAATAAAAAACAGCCTTCTAAAACGTTTTTTTCCACATGAATGGATTTATAAACATATTATGCAACAAGAAACCTGATTAACTAACTGAAATACAGATTTTTAAAAAATAAAATTACACAAAAAAGCCCTTTAAACATATTTAAAGGGCTTTATAAAATTTTCATTGATCTTAAACGGTAGCGAAAAGATTTTCTTTATAATATCCATTTTCCAATTTTTCAGCAACTTCGCTAAAAGCATCCAGCGTACGTTGTACATCTTCAAGCGTGTGAACAGCTGTAGGAATTAAACGAAGTTCGATCATGCCCTTTGGAATTACCGGATAAACTACAATTGAGCAGAAGATGCTATAATTCTCGCGTAAATCGTAAGTAATTGCTGTGGCATCAGAAAGTTCACCTTTTAAGAAAACCGGAGTAACTACTGAATCGGTAACACCTAAATCGAATCCGCGCTCACGTAATCCTTTTTGAAGGGTCATTGCGATTTCCCAAAGTTTATCTTTTAACTCAGGCTTGCTTTTTAGCAATTCTAAGCGCTTTAATAAACCAATTACCATTGGCATAGGTAATGCTTTAGCAAAAGTCTGAGAACGCATATTATACCTCAAGAAATTGGTAATTTGTTCTGTTGAAGCAACGAACGCACCAATACCTGCCATTGATTTGGCAAAGGTCCCAAAGTAAACATCAATTCCTTCAATACAGTCTTGTGCTTCATGCGTACCGGCACCGGTTTTACCCATGGTACCGAAACCATGTGCATCATCAACCAGGATACGGAAATTGAAATCTTTTTTAAGATCAACGATTTCCCTTAATTTCCCCTGAGCGCCGCTCATTCCGAAAACACCTTCTGTAATTAGAAGAATACCGCCGCCAGTTTCTTCAACAAGTTTAGTTGCACGTTCTAACTGCTTACGGGCACTCTCAATATCATTATGTTTGTAGACAAAACGTTTACCCATGTGCAAACGTAATCCATCTACAATACAGGCGTGTGATTCTGCATCATATACCACCACATCATTCCTATCAACCAAGGTATCGATAATAGACACCATGCCCTGGTAGCCATAGTTTAATAAAAATGCATCAGGTTTGCCTACAAATTCTGCAAGCTCTTGCTCCAGCTGTTCGTGATAGTTCGAGTTACCGCTCATCATGCGGGCTCCCATAGGATAAGCCATGCCGAATTTTGCAGCAGCTTCTTCATCTGCCTTTCTAACTTCCGGGTGATTGGCTAAGCCTAAGTAGTTGTTTAAACTCCAAACCAAATGCTCTTTTCCACGAAATTGCATGTGAGGTGCAATTTCTCCCTCTAATTTTGGAAATGAGAAATACCCATGAGACCATTTCTGGTGTTGGCCAAGTGGCCCCATGTGCTTTGCTATCTTATCAAATATATCCAATGTATTATGTATTTTTTATAATGAAATTTTGCGAATTTACGCTTTATTCGGCTTAAAATCAACCTAATGATCTTTCAGGCTCCAATTAAGCTTTTTAGTGCTCCAATTTTATGCCAAAAAAGCCCCGATTTTACAACGGGGCTCTATAATTATATTTGGTTTGTTTTAATCAACGTTATCGTGCAGAAAAGAATTATTAGGTCTGATTTCAGTACCACCGTCCTGGTCGTTACTTAAAGTAAACCTGCTTACCTGCGATTCAGAAGAATGCTGAACTTGTTGCAACTGCATTTGCTTGCGTTTGTATGCAGGTTCGTTTTCCAATTCCTGTAAACCATTGGTTGTACGCAATTTCATGCTCAGATCTTTCAAGCGTAAAATACGCTCTTTAGATTTTTTCAATTGTTCTTCCATTGATTCGTCACTTTTGTCGTCGTCTAATCCAACAACCGGCATTTCGATTTCTGGCTCAGGTTGTGGCATAGGTGCTGACTGAGCTACTGGTGTTTCGAATACAAAGTTGGTTTCTGCCAATTTAACTTCAAACTCGAATCCGGTTTCTTTGACTTCTTCTACCTGAGGCTCTTCTTCAATTAAAGTATGACGAACCACATTACTTTCTGGTTCCTGAACTTTTTGAGGTTCCGGTTTATTGAACATACCACCAAAAAGATCTGCTTGTGAAACTTCTTCCTTCGTTTTTAAAACAGGCTCATAAGATGGCGTTGTTTTGGGCTGAATAAAAGAGTTTACTGGTTCAACAGGGCGAACGAGCGGCGCTTCTTCTGGTGTTAAAAGTGATATTTTCTTTTTATTTTTTTCTTCATGCACACGTTCTTCTGAGGTTTGGAAGCCTGTTGCAATAATGGTTACAGAAAGTTTATCGCTTAAAGATTCGTCGGTACAGTTACCCCAAATTAAGTCTGCTGATAAACCAGCTTTCTCCTGAATATAGTCCGTAATAATAGAAACCTCATCCATGGTTACCTCACGCAAACCAGAGCTGATATTCAATAAGATATAACGGGCACCTTCAATTTCATTATCTTTTAACAACGGAGAAGCCAAAGCACCTTCAACCGCCTGTAATGCACGGTCTTCGCCCTCAGCGGCAAAACTACCCATAATGGCTACGCCACTATCTTTCATTACAGTACGCACATCCTTAAAATCCACGTTGATATAACCGGGAACTGTAATGATTTCTGCAATACCTTTTGCAGCGGTGGTTAAAATATCGTCGGCCTGACCAAAGGCAGAACCCAAAGTTAAGTTTCCGAAGATTTCGCGCAGGCGATCGTTAGAGATCACAAGGTAAGAATCTACGTACTTTTTCAACTCTTCCATTCCCTCATCAGCCTGCAGTTTACGTCTTTTTCCTTCGAAAGAAAATGGTGTAGTAATGATGGCCACAGTTAAAATGTCAAGCTCTTTAGCTGCTTTCGCAATGATTGGAGAAGCCCCTGTTCCGGTACCACCACCCATTCCTGCTGTAATAAAAAGCATTTTGGTTGTACTACCTAACATGGCTTTAATATCATCTATATTTTCTATAGCTGAGTTTTTACCAACCTCAGGAATAGAGCCAGCTCCCATTCCTTCGGTTAAGCTAGCGCCTAATTGTACCTTGTTAGGTATAGGGCTAGATTCCAATGCCTGGGCATCTGTATTACAAATAATAAAATCTACACCAGTAATACCAGACAGGTACATATGGTTCACTGCGTTGCCGCCACCGCCCCCAACACCAATTACCTTGATGATTGAAGACTTATCTTTTAACATTTCGAACTGCATATCTTTATGAATCAGTTGTTTAAAAATTTTTAAATTCTGTTCATTACTCAATGTAATATTAACACTTTTTCAACAGACGTTTTCCACAACTGTTAATAATGTGGAAAACTCATCTTTTGTGGAAAAATAATTAACTTTTCAAGTAATCCTCATCACTTACATTCATGTCGTCCTGAATGAAAGTTCTTGTTTTTGCCAGTAATTTATCAAACAAACCCGGTCCGCGTTTCTCTTTTTCTTTTGCTGTTTTTGGTTTTTCTACAAAAACACCAGGCTGTTTCATTTCTTCAATTAACTCTTCTGCTTTTTGGATTCCTTTGATCAGTAAACCTACACTGGTTGCATACATTGGGCTTTTCAGATCGTCGTAAATGGCTTTAGGCATATCTTCATACTTAGATAAATGCTCATTCGGATAACCAATACGGCAATCTAAACCGGTTACATATTCAACCGCCTGAGATAAGTGTTTTAATAATGCTCCGCCACCGGTAATTACAATACCACCGATAAGTTTTTTCTCATATCCGGAAGATTTGATCTCGTAATATACGTGCTCAATAATCTCTTCCATACGTGCCTGAATGACGTAGGCCAGGTTTTTAACCGAAATTTCTTTTGGTTCGCGGCCGCGTAATCCGGGAACACAAATAATTTCGTTTTCTTTATTCTCCTCAGCCAATGCCGAACCAAAGCGTGTTTTTAACAATTCAGCCTGATTGCGCATTACTGAGCAACCCTCTCTGATATCTTCAGTAACACTATTGCCGCCAAAAGGGATAACTGCAGTATGACGGATAATACCTTCATGGAAAATGGCTATATCTGTAGTACCACCACCAATATCAACCAATGCAATACCAGCTTCTTTTTCTTCCTCGCTCAACACCGATTCAGAAGAAGCCAACGGCTCAAGAATCAAATCCTGAGTTTGAAGTCCTGCATTGTTGACACATTTGATAATGTTTTTGACGGCTGTAACCTGACCAGAGATGATATGGAAGTTAGCTTCAAGGCGAACCCCTGCCATACCAATTGGATCTTTGATTCCAGGCTCGTTATCGATAGTAAATTCCTGCGGCAAAACATGGATGATCTCCTCACCCGGTGGCATTACCAGTTTAAACATATCATCGATCAACTTATCGATGTCTTTTTTACCGATTTCGTTATTTAATTCTCTTCTTGTTAAAATTCCTCTGTGCTGTAAGCTCTTAATGTGCTGACCAGCAATACCCACATTTACCACCTGTATTTCTACATTGGATTGTCCGCTTGCTACTTCAACTGCTTGAGCAATGCCCTGTACGGTTTTTTGAATGTTAGAAACCACTCCACGTGTCACACCCGCCGATTCTGCCTTGCCTATTCCTAAGATTTCTATCTTACCGTGCTGTGTTCTACGACCAACGATAACACAAATTTTTGTAGTACCGATATCCAATCCTACTACAATGGGCGACTGACTGGTAAATTTTGCCTTGTCCATATTCGTTAATTTTGCTGAGTTTTATACTGTTTTTCTAGGGCTCTGATTTCTTTTTCTCTTGCTTCTTTTTCTTTTTTCAACTGAGCCTCAGATTTTGCCGTCTTTGGCTGCGTTGCTCCGGTTTGCTTCGGTTTCTCTTTTTTATCCGCTGGTTTTGTTTCCTTTGGTTTAACAGCCGCTACAACTACCGGCTTTTTTACTTCTGTTTTTACTGGTTCAACCTTTCTAGGCGTTACCTTTTTTATTTCTGTTTTCTTTGGCTCTTCTTTCCTGGCTTCCACCTTTTTAGGTTCAGGCTTTTTAGGCGCTACCTCTTCTGGCTGATCGGCTTCAGGTCGATCGTCCATTACCGTGCTGATGGTATTTCTGATCAGTGAATCGGTTACGTTCCGCTGTATCCTCAAACTATCTGCCGCCGAAATTGTTTTCGCTTTTTTTCCTAATGCTGTCGAATCTCTTTTTTCGCAAACAATCTGGTTGGTATATTTAATGTTGATCGTTTTATAAGTATCCCATCCTACCTGCGGCATTGCTTTTTTATAAAACAACAACAGGTTTTTCATTTTCTTTTCAAGAGAATCAGCATTACCTAAAATAATCCGCTGATTACCTACTCTCGGGATCAGTTCGATATCGTTTTTCTGATCAACCACAATCTGTTCGATCTGAGAATCCCAAAGCGTATCTTTTTTAATGTACTGTGCAGTTTTATATAAATCTCTCGCCAATTGTGTATGCAGGGTATCGATTCTACTGCCAAAAACCTCGGTAATATGTCCCGTTGCCACCAGCACATTGGCAGTGAAATTTGATGAAATAGGCATTTTCAATCCATCATTATCAATGTAAAAATCCTGTCCATTCTCGTTAAATATGCGAAGGATAGGCTGACGCTGTTTTACTTCGATGTGCAGCACCCCATCCATATCTATATACACTTTAGCAAAACCGATATAAGGGTTAGACTGCAGTTTTTTCTCAATTTTATGAATATTGATATTTTCGAGGTTACGCCCTAAAAGCACACCTTGATCTTCTTTTAAAATAGCATCGATCTCTTCGCGCTCAATAAAATTATCTGCTCCAGGAATCAGGATTTTAATATCTGTACATTTAACAGTTTGCTTTTTCACATTGATAAAACTCAAAAGCACAACCACCCCTGCCAGACTGATCAGCCAGGCAAAGCCAGTAAAAATTGCGCTCCAGTTTATCCGTTTAAGCATTGTTCAATATATTTTTTTTTAAGGGTTCTATAATGGTATCGATATCGCCCGCTCCTACTGTTAAAATTAATTCCGGTTTTGTGTCCTTAACATGCTGAACCACAAAATCTTTTCCACATACTCTTTTATCTGCCAAAGTGATTTTATCCAATAAAAACTGTGCGTTAATGCCTTCAAGGGGCAATTCTCTTGCCGGATAAATTTCCAACAGCAGCAGTTCGTCAGCGGTGCTTAAAACTTTTGCAAATTCATCTGCAAAATCCCTCGTACGGGTAAACAGGTGCGGTTGAAAAATTACTGTTAGTTTTTTATCGGGATACAATTGTCTCACCGCATCAAAACAGGCTTTCAGTTCTTCAGGGTGATGTGCATAGTCATCAATATAAATCTGAGTCCCACTGTTTACAATATATTCGAAACGGCGTTTCACCCCTTTAAAGTTTGCAACAGCCTGTTTCACCTTTTCCACATCAATACCCAATTGCAAAGCAATGGCAATGGCAACGGTTGTATTTTCTACATTATGTTTACCGGGAATCATCAAGCTGATATCTTTTATGCGTTGCGTGGTATCTGCATAATCGAAAACAAATTTCGAGCCTTCTACCCTTAAATTTTCTGCTTTTGCCGTAGCAGTTGGACTTGCAGCATAACTGATGCTATTTTCCAAAGGCAATCCTTCATGTGCATAAAGTGTACCTTCGGCCTTCAGCTGCCCGGCAAATAACCTGAAAGATTCTTCGAGTTGACTTTTATCTCCGTAGATGTCCAAATGATCAGCATCCATCGAGGTCACCACGGCTACATCAGGATGCAATGTCAGGAAAGAACGGTCATATTCATCGGCTTCTACTACCACCACATTGTTATCGCCAAAAAGTACATTGCTGTTGTAATTACTGGTTATACCACCCAAAAATGCCGTACAATCGTAACCAGTATCCTTTAGAATATGCGCTACAATAGACGATGTGGTGGTTTTACCATGCGTACCCGCAACCGCAATACAGAACATGCCCTTGCTGATGATACCCAAAACCTCTGAACGCTTTTTAAGTGCAAAACCTTTATTAATAAAATGGTTTAAAATTTTCGAATCTTTCGGAATTGCGGGTGTATAAACTACAAGGGTGTCATCCTGATTATCCGAAAATTCCTCAGGCAATGAAGTGGTTTCATCAAGATAGGTAATCAAAATTCCTTCCTGTTCCAAAGTTTCGGTCAGCTTGGTACATGTTTTATCGTAACCACAAACCACCTGTCCGCGTTTAGCAAAATAACGGGCAAGCGCACTCATGCCGATACCACCGATACCTACAAAGAAAACCCTATTTATTTTACTTAGTTCCATTTTTTTAGATTTGAGATGGGAGATTTGAGACACTATACAAATAGTCTAATCTCAAATTACACATCTAGTTTCTCATATCTCTATTAATCAATTTCAACACTTCATTCGCAATAATTTCATCTGCCTTTGGCAATGCCATCTTAGCCAGGTTTTGAGCCAGCGTTTCACACTGTTCTTTATTTGTTAGCAATGTCAGTGCTTCCTTAACCAGGGTATCTTCCGCGGAGCGATCGTTAATTAATATTGCTGCTCCATTTTTAACCAGGGCCATGGCATTTTTAGTTTGATGATCTTCTGCTACATTTGGCGAAGGCACCAAAATCACCGGCTTTTTAATCAAACAAAGCTCTGCTATGGTTCCTGCTCCAGCACGGCTGATGATCACATCTGCAGCGGCATAAGCCAGATCCATTTTATTTAAAAACTCTAGGATACGCACATTGGGATGATAGGCTAAACCCAATCTTTCTATAATCCCTTTGTAGTAATACTTACCTGTTTGCCAGATTACCTGCACATCTTGTGCAATAATCTCGGGCAAATGTTTTTCAATTGCTTTATTCAGTGTTCCTGCACCTAAACTTCCACCGGTTACCATAATGGTTCTTTTCAATGGATCGAGTTTTAATAGTTCGGCTCCTGCATGGTGTTTACCTTTAATATCAACCACTTCCTGGCGAACCGGATTTCCTGTTTTCAAAATCCTGTCAGCTGGAAAAAACTGATCCATGTCATCAAAGGCGACACAGATTTTCGAAGCCTTTTTGCCTAACCACTTATTGGTTATTCCTGCATAAGAATTCTGTTCCTGGATGAGGTAAGGAATTCTCTTCAAAGAAGCTGCGTACAATAACGGTCCTGAAGCATAACCACCAACGCCTACTACAGCATCTGGTTTAAAATCATTGATAATCTGCATGGCTTTACGCACACTACCGATTACTTTGAGCGGGAGTGCCAGATTTTTAATAATCGAGCCGCGTTGCATCCCGCTAATGTTTAATCCTATAATTTTATATCCGGCTGCAGGAACTTTTTCCATTTCCATTCGACCTATTGCACCCACAAATAAGATTTCACAGGCTGGCACCAAGCGTTTTAGCGCATTGGCTATGGCTACGGCGGGAAAAATGTGCCCGCCGGTGCCACCACCTGATATGATAATTTTTGGGGAATTATTCATTTTAAACTGTTTTTAATGTTAACCATTTCACCACAAAAGACACAATAGTGAACAAAAGTTGTTTTTTATTTATTGTAAGTATTGCCCATCAATAGAACAATAGTTAATATTCGATTATTCAGGTAATAGTCTGAATAAATCGTTTACGTATGTTTTTTGTCCTTCACTATATAAATTAACTGTATTGAAATTATAAATTATTCCTTTTGGAGAACCTAATAGCTTCATATAAGTAATGATTTGAGCTTCATGAATAGGCATTAATCTATCCACAGATTTTAATTCAACGGTTAATATATTTTCAATAAATAAATCACACCTCAAATTTGCATCTATAGCCATTCCTTTATAATTCACTGGCACAAGCATTTCAGTCATAAAAGAAATCCCTCATAACACTAGCTCATGTTTCATGCATTTATGATACGCACTTTCTAACAATCCAGCCCCAAGAGCCTTATGCACTTCAATAGCAGCCCCATTGACCTGATAAGTTAAATCCGTTAGGTATGCTTTACTAGGTTTCATTTTAGCTATTGTGTTCTTTTGTTTCTTTGTGGTTATTTTTATTTATCCAAATGATGGAATCTCTCCAACAATTATTTTATTATTTATTTTTTCATCTTTCGGTGTCAGTTTTGCGTTTTCTTCCACATCGCGGCTTACGCTCAAAATAATTCCGAAGGCCACACTGGTAAAAATCATTGATGTACCACCCATACTCACCAATGGAAGTGGCACCCCTGTTACCGGGCCTAAACCTACCGCTACGGCCATGTTAGCGAAAGCTTGGATGGTGAGACTAAAACTTAGTCCTGCAGCCAGTAAAGCCCCGAATGCCTTGGGCGCCCGGGTTACGATCTTGATACACCGGTATAAAAGCACCAGGTATAGTATCATGATTACAATTCCTCCCACCGTTCCCCATTCTTCAATAATAATGGCGAAAATAAAATCGGAATACGGGTGTGGCAGGAAATTGCGTTGTGTACTATTACCTGGTCCTTTACCAAAAACACCACCAGTAGCCAAGGCAATTTTTGCCTGATCTGCCTGGAAAGTTTTGTCTGAATGCTGCATTTCGGGATGCATAAACGTATTGATACGCGACATGTATGTTTTTCTCCTTGGACCCAAAAAGAAAACGAACAACAGCAGCACAAAGCCGCCCGCACAAACAATCGCAATCTGTTTAATACTGATCCTACCGATAATCAACAGCAATATACTTACACCGAACAGCATTAATGCTGTGGACAAGTTGGCCAGTGCGATTAAAACAAACACCACACAAACCGAACCCATAATTGGTATAAATGATTCTTTTACGTTTTTAATATTTTCCTGCTTTTTGGTTAGCATACGTGCCAAAAAGGTAATCAATGCCAGCTTGGCCAAATCGGAAGTTTGAAAGGTTAATCCGATTACCGGTATTTTAACCCACCTCGAAGCATCGTTTAAGTTGGTACCGAATATTAATGTATAAAACAGCAAAGGAATGGTTACAATCATCAGCACCTTCGAAATACCAGCGTAATAGCGGTAATCGAGCAGGTGAGCGATATAAATCATCCCAATACCCATCAACACAAAAATTAAGTGTTTAGTAAGCAAAAGCTTTTCTACAGCTTCCCCTTTTTTATACGCCAAAGTACCTGTTGCACTATACACAGCCATTACTGATATAAGCGAAAGCAGGATGATGATCAACCAGATCCACCTGTCTCCTTTTGTTTTATTAAGCAATGCCTGAAACATATTTAAGCCTCCTATTATAATTCTCTAACTGCCGCTTTAAACTGGTTACCGCGGTCTTCATAATTTTTAAATAAATCAAAACTTGCACATGCAGGCGATAACAATACTACATCGCCACGTTTAGCCAAGTGGAAAGCAATCTGCGCAGCTTCTTCAGCCGAAAAAGTATTTACGATTATTTCTACATCATCCTCAAAAGCATCGTGAATACGTCTATTATCTTTACCTAAACAAACAATGGCTTTTACCTTACTTTTAACCAAATCCTTAAGCATGTTATAATCGTTACCTTTATCCACACCACCCATAATCAGCACTACATCACTGGTCATACTTTCTAAAGCGTACCAAGTGGAGTTCACATTTGTGGCTTTACTATCGTTGATAAAATCGATCCCCGAAATTTTGGCCACATGTTCTAACCTGTGCTCAATATTCTTGAAATTACCCATGCTTTCGCGGATGGTTTCATTTCTTAATTCTAAAACTTTAGACACAATGCCTGAGGCCATAGAATTATAAATGTTGTGCTTGCCCTGTAAGGCTAAATCTGAAATAGACATGGTTAGTTGGTTATTAGGTTCTGTAAGGATATGTATCGTATTTTCTTCTAAGTAAGCACCAGTTTCAACCTTTTTAACAATTGAAAATGGATAGGTTTTCGCCAAAGGTTTTGTTAGAGCGATTGCTTTTAAACTTTCTTCGTCATCAGCGCAATAGATGAAAACATCATCTGCCGTTTGGTTTTGGACAATGCGCATTTTGGATGCGGCATAATTTTCCAGTTTATAATCGTAGCGATCTAAATGATCTGGTGTGATGTTCAGTAAAACTGCGATATCGGCTTTAAACTTGAACATATCATCGAGCATAAAACTTGAGATTTCCAGCACATAATATTCATAATCTTCTGTAGCCACCTGCGCAGCAAAACTCTGTCCGATATTACCGGCCAAGCCTACATTTAACCCGGCATTTTTTAAGATGTGATAGGTTAACAGGCTCGTAGTTGATTTACCATTTGAACCGGTAATGCAAATTGTTTTTGCATTGGTATATCTTCCGGCGAACTCGATTTCTGAAATCACCGGAATACCTTGAGCTACAAGTTTTTTAATAATTGGCGCTGTCGGCGGAATACCCGGACTTTTAATTACTTCCGTAGCATTTAAAATCAATTCTTCAGTATGCTTTTCAGATTCGAATGGTACGCCAAGCTTTTCCAATGCGGCTTTGTATTTATCGGCGATTACCCCATAATCGGAAACAAAAACACCGAAGCCTTTTGCCTGTGCCAATTTTGCGGCGCCAACACCACTTTCACCAGCACCTAAAATAACTACACGACCATGCCCTGCCATTGCTGACGTAGTATTGCCTGATGTAGTATTATTTGTGCTCATTTTTATTTTAGTATCAAGTGGTGAGTATCAAGTATCAAGACATTAATACCATCACATTTTAATTTTTTAATTTATTTATTATTCTCTCTTTTACTTTTCAGCTTTAGTCTTTCGGCATTAAACCGCTAAACCCTAAACCTTCTAACCCTCTACCTTAACTTCAATGTTACAATAGTCATAATCGCAAGCATGATTCCGATAATCCAGAAGCGGGTTACAATTTTGGCCTCGTGATAACCTTTCTTTTGATAATGGTGGTGTAGCGGCGACATCAGGAAAATCCTCCGTCCTTCGCCAAATTTCTTTTTGGTATACTTAAAATAAGATACCTGCATAATTACCGACACCAGTTCTATCAGGAAGATTCCACATAAAATCGGGATCAACAGTTCTTTACGGATCATTAAGGCGAATGCGGCTATAATACCTCCAATGGCCAAACTTCCGGTATCACCCATAAAAATCTGGGCAGGGTAAGAGTTGTACCAAAGAAAACCTACGCATGCTCCAACAAAGGCTCCGGCAAAAATCATCAGCTCTGCTGAGTTTGGGATATACATGATGTTCAGGTAATCGGCCATGATTGTATTACCAGATACATAAGCCAAAATACCCAGGGTGATCCCAATTACCGCTGAGGTTCCGGTAGCCAGCCCATCAATACCATCGGTAATATTGGCCCCATTTGAAACTGCCGTAATAATAAACACCGTAAAGATGAGGAATATGATAAATGCATATTTCTGATAATCGCCACCTAAAAACTTCAATACCTTGGCATAATCGAACTCATTGTTCTTATAAAAGGGCATATTGGTTTTGGTCGATTTTACATCTTGCGTATAATAAAAAGTTTCGCCTTTCTGACGCAATACCATTGGAACCGTAGAAGTGCTTTTAACATTATCCTGAACGGTTTCCCTCACCACAATATTTGGATGAAAATACATCGTAATGCCTACTATCAGTCCGAGTCCTACTTGGCCAACCACTTTAAAACGGCCAGCTAAACCTTCTTTATTTTTTTTGAAAACCTTGATGTAATCGTCTAAAAATCCAATTGCACCCATCCAGATCGTGGTGATAATCATTAAAATCACATAGATATTGGAAATATTTGCAAATAATAAGGTAGGGATCAAAATACCCAGCAGGATAATGATACCACCCATGGTAGGCGTACCCTGTTTTTGCATCTGGCCTTCTAAACCCAAATTCCTTACCGTTTCTCCAACCTGTTTTTTATGCAGGTAATCAATCAACCTACGTCCGTAAACGGTGGTAATGATCAATGATAAAATTATAGAAATAGAAGCACGGAAAGTGATGTACTGAAACAACCTTAACCCAGGTATATCATAATGCTTATGCAGGTATTCGAATAATAAATATAACATTAGCTGATTGGTTTTAATTGTTCAAGTAAAATTTCTTTATCATCAAAATGGTTCCTTACTCCATTAATCTCCTGGTATTTCTCATGTCCTTTACCCGCAACAAGAATAATATCTCCCGGTTGTGCCAAATGACAGGCTGTTTTTATGGCTTCTCTCCTATCTAAAATGGATAAGGTTTTACGCTGATTGGTTGGCGAAACCCCAGTTTCCATATCGTTAATTATAGCTTGTGCATCTTCTGTACGTGGATTATCAGAAGTTAAGATCACCTTGTCACTCCAATCGCAGGCCACCTGGGCCATAATCGGGCGTTTGGTTTTGTCACGATCTCCACCGCAACCGATTACAGTAATTACCTGTTCGGTTCCTTTGCGGATATTGGCAATGGTACTCAACACATTCTGAACAGCATCAGGCGTATGCGCATAATCCACAATACCAATAATTTTATCGGCGGAAGTGATATAATCAAATCTCCCTTCAGCACCTGATAAACGGCTCAATAAGGTCAACACTTTTAATTTATCCTGTTCCAGCAAAATTGCAGTCCCGTAAACAGCCAGTAGGTTATACGCATTAAAAGAGCCTACCAGTTTGAAGTAAACGTCTTCATTATCGATATCTAAATGCAAGCCACTGAACTGATTTTCAATTATTTTTGCTTTGAAATCGGCCAGTTGTTTAAGGGCATAAGTCTTTTTATGTGCTTTGGTATTCTGCAGCATCACCGTACCGTTTTTATCGTCGATATTGGTTAATGCAAATGCCGATTTAGGTAGCATATCAAAAAATGCCTTTTTAGCTTTCAGATAAGCATCAAAAGTTTTATGAAAATCTAAATGATCATGTGTTAGATTCGAAAACACCCCGCCCGAGAAAGTCAAGCCTTCGATCCGGTGTTGTGATACTGCATGCGAACTCACTTCCATAAAGCAAAAATCGCAGCCCGCATTTACCATATCCCTTAAAAGTTGGTTTAAGGCAATAGGATTCGGTGTAGTGTGCGTAGCAGTTACTACAGTATCGTTGATATAATTCTCTACTGTTGATAAAAGCCCGGTTTTATAACCCAGATCTTTAAATAATTTAAAAAGAAGGGTAGCAATGGTAGTTTTTCCGTTTGTTCCTGTAATACCAATCAGTTTTAAATCTGCTGACGGATTTCCAAAATAATTACCGGCAATGATCCCTAAAGCAACCGATGTGTTTTCCACCTTAATATAGGTAACCGTAAAATCATTGATTTCTGGCAAATTTTCACAGATAATTACAGCTGCGCCTTGTTGAATGGTTTGCTCAATAAATTGGTGCCCATCAGCCAAAGTACCTACTATTGCAAAAAAGATATCATCTTTACCTACTTTACGCGAATCGAAATTCAGTGCACTGATTTCCCTATCGGTTTTACCAACCAATTCTTTAATCGTTACGCCATAAAGTAAATCTTGTAATTGCATTTTTTATTCTTTTAGTATCAGGTATTTAGTATCGAGTAGCAAGACCTTAAACCTTTCTACCCTCAACCTTCTACCTTTGTTTAGTATCGAGTAGCAAGGCCTTAAACCTTTCTACCCTCAACCTTCTACCTTTGTTTAGTATCGAGTAGCAAGGCCTTAAACCTTTCTACCCTCAACCTTCTACCTTTGTTTAGTATCGAGTAGCAAGACCTTAAACCTTTCTACCCTCAACCTTCTACCTTTGTTTAGTATCGAGTAGCAAGGCCTTAAATCCTATACCTTCTACCCTAACCTTAATTCAACTCAATCTGTACGCCTAATCCCTTGCCCACTTTTGTACCAGCAGCTATAGACTGACTGATCACTTTGCCCGATCCAAAAACTTTTGTTTTTAAACCAGCGTTACCTAAAAGGTACAATGCATCTTTTAGTCCCATTCCTGCCACGTTAGGCATTACGCCTTTACGCTCGTTATTTTCCTGAAAAATTGTTCCAGCACTGGTATCTATAATATTGTAATACTCAGATTTTGAAGCAAAAAGCGGCTTAAATCCAAATGCTTTATATACTTTTTGAGTCGCTTTACTTTGTCCGGCTTTAGTAGGCGGTGTACCGGTATTCCCCACCAAACGTGTGGGCACATCGTTATACATTTGCATGTCGCTGGCGTAAATACGGTCAGCTATCTCCCTGAACACCGGACCCGAAACCGTAGCACCATAATAAGCCCCTTTTGGATCGTTGATTACGACGATCAAAGAATATTTCGGTTTATCTGCAGGAAAATACCCCACAAAAGAAGCCTGATATTGTTTATTGGCTTTATATCCCTTATTCGCATCAGCCACCTGGGCAGTACCTGTTTTACCTGCAATCGGATATAATGGATTGTAAACAACCTGCTTTCCACTGCCTTCAGTCACTACCCCTTCTAGCATTTTTTTAATTTTGCTAAGGGTAACATCCGAACAGATTTTATCATTGATCACCCTTGCTTTAAACTGTTCGATCGGATTGCCCAATCTTCTGATCTCTTTTACAAAAATTGGTGCCACCATTTTTCCGTTATTGGCTACCGCATTATACATGATAAGCATCTTTAACGGTGTTAGCTGCATTTCATAACCATAAGCCATTTGAGGAAGGGTCATGTTTTTGTTCCAGCTTTTGTTTGTTTTAGGATTTTTAACCACAGGCATTGCTTCGCCAGGGATCTGTAAATCCATTTTTTGATTCAGATGCCAATCATATAAGTGATTGGTAAATTTTATCGGATCGTTGCCATAATGCATATTGATCAGCTTTGCAATTGCAGCATTGGAAGACGTTTCAAAGGCTTTTTTTGCGGTAACCGTTTCAATTTTTGGGTGCGAATCTGTGATCAGTTTTCCGGGGATCTGATAGTAACCTGTCCCGATCATCGTATTGGTATCTATTAGCTTATCTTCCAACAAAGCCATATAAGAGGCTAGTTTGAAAGTCGATCCCGGATCCTGGTTACCCGCAATAGCATAATTAAACTTCTCTTTATACACCCCTTCTTCTACTTTAGAAAAATTGGCTACCGCACGGATTTCGCCCGTGGCCACTTCCATCAATATCACAGTACCATGATCGGCCTGCGATTTAATCAGCTGTTTTTCTAAAGCACTTTGTGCCAGATCCTGCATGTTTACATCAATGGTCGAGATAATATCAGCACCATCTTTTGGCGCTACTTCAGCCTCTTCGTTCACCGGGATGTAAACACCGCCCGCAATACGCTGCATTAATCTTTTTCCCGTTTCACCATTGATATATTCTTTATACGCGCCCTCTAAGCCTACACCATTAGCCACATTTTCGTTTTTATAACCAATGGTACGGGCAGCTAAAGCCTGAAAAGGAAGAATACGTTTATTTTGCTGTACAGCAATTAAACCACCACTGAACTTACCAATATTATAAAGCGGAAAAGTTCTGATGGTTTTAAGATCAGCATAACCTACTTTACGGTGAATCAACAAATAACGTGCACTATCCTGGCGACCTTTGCGCAGGTACCGGGCATATTCTTTGGCGGTTTTATCCTGAAAAAGCTGCGCTAATTTATAACCTAAGGAATCTACCTTTTCATTAAATACTTTATCATCAGCTATGCCGCCTGCAAACATATCCATACGCAGCTCGTATTCCGGTATCGAAGTCGCGAGCAAACTGCCATCGTTAGAATAAATATTTCCACGGGTAGCCTCCACATTTACATATCTAGTAGAGAGGCTGTCTGCCATAGCCCTCCATTTTTTTCCCTGCACATACTGCACCTGACCGAGGCGTAAAAACACCGCGAAAGCAAAAAGCACAATTAAGCCAAATGCCAGATATACGCGAAGCAAGATGTTTGCTCTAATATTCATCGCTTTTAACAATTATTTTTTTTGGTGGTTCAATCAGTTCTTTTATACCAAGGGTATCTACCTTTTTAGCAACCTCCGTCAGTTTACTCTTGAACATCAGGTCGGCCTTAAGGGATTTATACTCCCATCTTAATTCTTTTACTTCTTTATTTAATTTATCAATACGGCGCACATTGTTTACCGCAAAATGGCTATTGGCGATATAAATCATCCCTAAAAGAGCCAGAAAGCATAAATAAGGCAAAGCATCAGTTGCCGCCTCTTTACTTACTAAGCCATCATTAAAAAGCTTGCTGATAAATGAATTGCTATCCATTTTTTCTTCAGCAGTTTTTGGCCTTTTGGGCGCAGCTTTTAGCTCTGGTTCGGGCCCTACCTCTTCCTCTTCTATCTCCTCCCTAAACCTGTTCATATCTTCTCTGCAATTCTAAGTTTCGCACTGCGGGCCCTATTGTTTTGAGCAATCTCCTCTTCTGTGGCAATGATCGCTTTCCTCGTAATTACATTAAATGGCTTTTGCTGATTTCCGAAGAAATCTTTTTCTACCTCACCCTGAAATTTGCCTTTCGCCATAAAGTTTTTAACCGGCCTGTCTTCTAAAGAATGATAAGACATCACTACTAAATGACCACCCGGCTTCAATACATCAGCAGCCTGCATCAAAAAATCTTCGAGCACCTGAATTTCCGCATTCACTTCTATTCGTAATGCCTGAAACACCTGCGCCAGATATTTATTTTCTTTTCCTTTCGGGATATAACCAGCAATAGCTGATTTCAAACTGTCGATATCAGTAAAAGGCTGTTCTAAACGCGAAGTCACAATAGCGCGCGCTAAAGATTTCGCATTTTTAACTTCTCCATAAATTCCAAATATCTTATGCAGTTTATCTTCCGTATAGGTATTCAATATTTCAGCAGCCGTTAAATCGCGGTGCTGATCCATACGCATATCCAGATCTGCATTATGACGGATCGAAAAACCACGTTGCGGCACATCAAACTGATGAGAGGAAACACCAAGATCTGCCAGGATACCATCAACCTGCTTAAAACCTTTTAAACGGAGGTTATTTTTCAGAAAACCGAAATTCTGATCGATAAAAATAAAACGATCATCAGCATGAACATTTGCCTGAGCATCAGGATCCTGATCAAAAGCAATTAATCTTCCTTTTGGACCAAGATGCTTCAAAATCTCTTTCGAATGACCACCGCCGCCAAAGGTTACGTCAACATAAACCCCATCAGGCTTAATATTCAAACCATCAATACACGGCTGCAACATTACGGGCACATGATAATTATTCTCCATCAGCCACTCCTTTCTTTCCACCCATTACCTGCTCAGCAAGGTTTGCAAAATTCTCCGGCACATCATCAAAAATATCTTCGTAAGATTTTTTATCCCAAACCTCGATACGATCTAACTGACAAGCCAGCACAAGATCACTTCCAATACCTGCATAATCAACCAGCGATTTTGGCAAAAGCACACGACCCGCCGCATCAAGCGAAAGTTCGGTTGCACCCCTGGTAAAGGACCTGATAAATTCTCTGTTGTTTTTTTCGTAGATATTCAGTTTGCTTAAATCAGTAACGATAGCATCCCAAACTTTCTTTGGATAAATCACCAGGTTTTTCTCAAAACCACGGTTAATGATCAGCCCTTCTTTCTCAGATTCAGGCAATTGTTTCTTAAGCGCAGCAGGCACCATAAGGCGTCCCTTTGCGTCAAGTTTACAATCGAATTCTCCTAAAAGTTGGGTCATAGTGGTATCTACACTTTTTATCTAGTGTAAAAGTAAATAGTTCTACCACTTTTTACCACTTTTTACCACAAAAAAGTTTTCCACATCTTTTTTGTTACAATAATGGTCAGCCAATATAGTTAGAATAAGCCTAATTCCGCTATTACAAAAGCATTAATAACTGATAATAAGCAGGTTAAAAATATATTATCCGAAAGTGTCACGTTCACCCAATTTTCATCATAAAATTTAAATAGCGTTAAAAATGAGTGCCTTAATACCTTATATCATGGTATAATATACCTCAATTATCGCTTCCTAAAGACTAAGACTAAATGCCAATAAGAATAGCCATCCTAAAAAATAAACCAGCCGAAAAAATAAGCCGTCGTTTGAGCTACCTCTTCATATTTATCTCACCCATAAATATCTTATTTAGACTTATTAAATATAATTTGTACAATAACAATTAAAATGATTTCTTTGTGGATATAAACGGATTAACTATTATATAAGCGTAACTACGCTCAAAATGAAATCAGAACAGAATTCTAAAAAATTAAGCTGGGCAAAACATCAAAAAAGGTGGTTTGGTAAATGGCATCTTTATACAGGCATTATTGCCGGGGCAATTGTAGCCTTTGTAGGCGTTACAGGGAGCATTCTTGTTTTTCAGGACGAGATTGACCGGGCCTTGAATCCAGATCTGTTTGAGGTGATTGCGCAAAAGCAAAAGATGCCGGTGGAAGAAATTGTGCCACTCATAAAAAAGAATTACCCCAGGCTAAAAGTAGATTACCTGATGCTAAATAACTTCAAAAACCCCAATGAAGCTTATAGCGTGATGAATTTAAAAAGTAATGAGGAAACTTTTATTAATCCCTATACCGGAAAAACAGGTGGTAAAAGAATACATACCAGTTCTTTCATCCACGTGGTTACTGAACTGCACCGAACACTGCTGATTCCTGTTGCAGGGCGTTACATTTGCGGCCTTGCCTCGCTCTGCCTTTTAATCCTGACGATCTCGGGTCTGCGATTATGGATCCCTAAAAAATGGAAACAATTAAAATCGGTACTTACGGTAAGGTTTAGCGGATCATTTAAGCGACAAAATTACGATTGGCATAACTCGCTAGGTTTTTATTCCTCTCCCATTGTGGCGATATTGAGCCTTACCGGTTTTTCTATTACTTTTTCTACGCTTGTTATTCCGCTGTTATTTGTGCTTAGCGGAAAATCGCCGCAGGGCGTAGCTCAATTATTAGGCGCTAAATCGTCCTGGCATGCGCAGGCCACTCCACTCCCGCTCGAAGCCATTACAGCAGCTGCCAAACAAAAAATGCCTGATGCCTATATTGGCGGCATTGCTTTTCCGGCCGATAAAACCGGTACTTACCGTTTAGATATGCTAAGCGGAAACCTACCTAGAGCTGGAAAAAGAGAAATGATTATTGTTGACCAATATACGGGCAAGGTACTGCTGAATAGCCGCAAGGATTTCCCCAATGTTGGTAATGCTTATCTAAGCTGGTTAACACCTATTCATTATGGCAGTTTCGGCGGGCGGCCAACACAGGTTATTGCGCTTATTGCCGGCTTAATGCCTTTGGCGCTTTTTATTACCGGATTTATCATCTGGTGGCCACGTTATCAAAAACAAAAGAAGGGTAAAAAACAAAAAACAAATGAAGCAGCTTTAAATAAAGCTTTAGAAATCCCTAAAGTTGAAAAAGAACCAAAGCCTGCAAAAATCGGGACACCACTGCCAAAATTGGGCAGCTATTTCCTGATCCAGTTTAAATCGGGTTTAAAATATGCTATGATTATCCTGCTGATCAGTTTTATTATGGGAGGACTCTATGGCCTTCCGTCAGGAATAATCATCCAGCCGGCCATTTTCGTTGTAGCGTTTAGCTGCGTAATGGTCTGTTTAAATTTCATCTGTGCTTTGCTATCTGAAGTATTCAATATCCTGTTTCTACTTCCATTTAAAAAAGGCAGCCATAAGGTAACACGGTATTTTGCTTTATCTATAGCATTTTTGGTGTGTTATTTGGCTGTTTATATGTTACTGCTGAATACTGGATTAGAAGTTTTTTAGGCGCGCCGGCTGTCTTATAAACAAGTTTCTCTAAACGCTGCCTCTTTCGATTCATTTAGTTCCGAGATGTAAAATTAGCCGGAATTCGCCGAAAGTACGGATTACGGGTAATTACTACATCTCAAATCACAGGTGATAATATTTTTACCTGATTTAAACAAAAAAGGCCTTACAATGACATTTGCAAGGCCTTTTTATTGATTTTTGTCGTTTATCCATTGATAGCTTTTACTCCCGGCAATTCTTTACCTTCCATATATTCGAGTAAAGCACCACCACCGGTAGAAACATAACTTACCTCATCTTCCATACCAAATTTTGCAATCGCTGCAGCCGAATCGCCACCACCGATTAATGAGAAAGCACCGTTATCTTTAGTAGCCGCCACAACTGCTTCTGCTACAGCTTTAGTACCTACCTGGAAGCTTTCCATCTCGAAAACGCCCATCGGACCATTCCATAATAAAGTTTTAGAGTTTTTGATTACCTCCTGGAATAACTCAACCGATTTCGGACCGATATCCAATCCCATCCAGTCTGCAGGAATTTGCCCCGAGGCTACATCTTTTTTATTGGCATCATTTGCAAATTTATCTGCAATTACCGTATCCACAGGTAAAATCAGGTTTACACCTTTTGTTTTTGCCTTTTCGATCAGTTCTAAAGAAAGTTCTTGTTTATCAGCTTCTAATAATGAAGTACCGATTTCTCCACCTTGTGCTTTAGCAAAAGTGTAAGCCATACCACCACCAATAATCAGGTTATCTACCTTATCTAATAATTTTTCAATCAAAAGAATTTTATCAGATACTTTAGCACCACCCATAATTGCTGTGAAAGGTCTTTCCGCATGGTTCAGAATTTTCTCTGCATTTTCTACTTCCGACGCCATTAAATAACCAAAGTATTTTGCATCCGGGAAAAACCGGGCAATAATTGAAGTTGAGGCATGTGCACGGTGAGCAGTACCAAAGGCATCGTTTACATAAACATCGCCTAATTTTGATAATTTCTCTGCGAAGGCTACATCACCTTTTTCTTCCTCTTTGTAAAAACGAAGGTTTTCTAATAATAAAACTTCACCTGATTTTAAATCAGCGGCCTGTTTTACTGCACTTTCGCCAATACAATCGTCAGCAAACTTAACTTCGACACCAACAAGAGCAGATAAATCAGTTAAGATGTGTTTTAAAGAATATTTATCTGTAGGGCCATCTTTTGGGCGCCCTAAGTGCGACATTAAAATAACCGCGCCGCCATCTTTTAAAATTTTGCTGATGGTTGGTAATGCAGCCCTGATTCTTTTATCGTCGGTAATTTTAAATTCATCATCCAAAGGCACGTTAAAATCTACCCTGATTAATGCTTTTTTATCTTTAAAGTCAAACTGGTCAATGGTGTTCATGTTTAATTATTTTTGATTTAAGTTTAATTTCATTTCGTAATGGAAACCGATACCTGGGATATCGAATTCCGGCGATTCGGTTGTAAAACCTATTTTTTTATAAAAAGCTGCTGCTGTTGAGCGGGCGTTGCACCATAAATAATCGGTATTGTATTCTTTCAGGTAATCGATGGCAAAAGTAACGAGTGCAGCACCATAACCTTTTCCGATGGCATCGGGATGTGTAGCCATGCCACGGAGCTGATAGCCCTCCCCTTCTTCGGGGAAAAAATCGTTACGCATAAATGTGGCTATAGATTTTATTTCACCATCTTTTAAAAACCCCAGGTGAAAGGTATCGTAAGCCAGGTCGCCTTCAAAAACGCATGCTTCGAATGGCTTGCCATTGCGTAAAACCAGGCTTCTTAAAGGTAGAACTTCTTCCGGAAGAATAAATTTGACCATATATTTATCATTAGCTTATATCTAAGGACATTGTTATAGGATGCATCGCAAACGTTTGCAAAGTTAATAAAGCAATTGAAACCCGATAATATAAATGGTTATAAAGTGCTAACAATTTGGATATAGAACCAATCTGATCAAACAGTTATTATCTATAATAAAGGTAAAATGTACACATTAGCAAACAGACCTCCAATTTACTTGTTGATAATTATAGCATTGTGAATTTAAAGCAGGTAAAGTGAAAGAAGAAAACATCAAAACAGCAGCAAGAATTTTACTCGGCGCAGGTTTAATTACTGCCGGAATCGGACATTTAACCTTTGCCCGCAAACCTTTCCAGGCGCAGGTACCAGATTGGGTGCCTTTGAAAAAAGACGATACCGTCGTTTATTCTGGTTTTGTTGAAATTGCATTGGGTACCGCATTAGTGCTTACTCCGAAAAAACACGAACCTTTAATCGGGAAAATTGCAGCCGGCCTATTTGTCAGTGTTTTTCCGGGAAATATTTCACAGTATACCCATAAACGCAGTGCCTTTGGACTTAATACTGATGGTAAACGTTTTTTACGTCTGTTTTTTCAACCGGTATTGGTTTATTGGGCATTAAAATCTACGCAAAAGACTAAAATCAGCCTTTAGAAAGCGTTTCGATTTTCCTGATCACATCGATTAAACGGCTGCTGTAGCCATATTCGTTATCGTACCAACCCACTACTTTAACAAGGTCGCCAACGATTGAGGTTAGCAGCGAATCGAATATGCACGAATGTGGATTATTAATAATATCGATTGAAACAATCGGATCTTCGGTGTACTCAATAAGACCTTTCAATTCATTTTCGGCAGCATACTTGAAAGCTGAATTGATTTCTTCAATGGTCGTTTTCTTCTTTAACAGACAGGTAAAATCAGTTAAGGATCCGTTTAAAACCGGAACCCTGATACCTGCACCTCCCAGACGGCCATCCAATTCGGGAAAAATATGCGTAATGGCTTTTGCTGCACCAGTTGTAGTTGGGATGATGGAGGATGATGCTGCCCTTGCCCTACGCAGATCTTTGTGGTTTGCATCATGCAAATTCTGATCGCCCGTCATGGAATGGATAGTGGTAATATAACCTTCTTCAACGCCCCAGTTATCGTTCAAAATCTTAATCATGGGAGCAATATTATTAGTTGTACAACTCGCATTTGATAGTACAGCACTTGTTAAATCAACATGATCGTCATTTACCCCTAATACCACCATGGGGATATCATCGGCTGCCGGAGCGGAAATTAATACTTGTTTTGCGCCTGATGCAATATGTTTTTCAGCTGATGATTTTGTGAGGTTCCTGCCCGTACAATCAATAACCAAATCAACACGCAATGCAGACCAGGGTAGCTTATCAGCTGCTGCAATGGCAAAAACCGGAATCGAAAGGACATCAATCACAAGTGCGTCAGGCTCTGCCGAAACGTTCCCTGCAAAAACACCATGAACACTATCATACTTAAACAAATGTGCCATTGTTTTAGCATCTGCCAGATCGTTAATGGCCACCACGTCAAAGCCTTCAGCCAGTGCCAAGCGTAAAAATGTTCTTCCTATTCTACCAAAACCATTTATTGCCAGCCTCATGTTATAAAAATTAGAGCGCAAAATTAGTATTTATTTGCTATAATAGAACATAATAGATTAAGGATGACGGAAGATGGAGATGCGATGATGAAAGTATAATTAGATGCTTTAAATGCAGGTTTCTGTAACCGTTTGCAGATGTAGATCCCATCCCGGTAACAAAATAAACCTTGTGTTGCAACTGGTAATGTCGGTACTGATTTTTTTGATCCTGTTATTTTCAGAAAACCTAATGATCAAAGGACAATTATTTCAATGAAAAACATTATAATTGCCGTTAAAGTACAACAAAATGAATGTCATCCTTGCTTCTACTTCGACCCTCTTCGGCAGCAATTACCTCGAATACCTGAAAGATGAGCTTATTAAGCTGTTTGCCGGAATAGATGAAATTGTATTTATCCCTTTCGCAAGACCTGGAGGCATTTCTCATGATGAATATACGGGCAAAGTCCGCGATTTTTTTTCTCAGCTAAATATCAGTGTTAAAGGTCTGCATGAATTTAATGATCCCATTCGCGCCATCTATGCAGCCAAAGGTTTTTTTACCGGTGGCGGAAATACCTTTCTTCTGGTAAAAACACTCCATGAGCTGGGATTGATGAAGCATCTCAGCGAAAACATCAAACTGGGCAAACCTTATTTGGGCTGTAGTGCCGGAAGCAATATCGGCGGCTTGAATATGAAAACCACCAATGACATGCCTATCGTGTACCCAGGCTCTTTTGAATGTATGGGCTTGGTTCCTTTTAACCTTAATCCTCATTATCTTGACCCAAATCCGGAGTTAAAACATAATGGAGAGACAAGGGAAACGAGGATTATGGAATTTCTAACACAGAACGACATCAAAGTAATAGGCTTACGTGAAGGCAATTGGATCAGGATAACAGCTAATAAAATCACTACAGAGGGCAGTGAAAACACCAGGATCTTTGAACCAGGCAAAGCCCCATACGAATGCCCACCGGGTAGTTCCCTCTTATAATTAATTTATTGAAGAACGGTATAACGGCAGCAAAACTAAAAACTCAAATAGCTACAAGTTATGATAAATTTAGCATCATAAACTTGCAGCTATTGTTCTTCTTATTTATTAAACGGATAGTCTATAAAGTCATCATCTGTTAATTATGATGCTAAAGCGCTGGCCTTTTTTCTCGAACGCAGATAGATCACCAATCCGCCAAAAGCCACAATTAATATTACTGGAATGATCAATGTAGCACGCAGAATTTCAGGACCAGCCAGATTTTTGGCACTGGCAAGCACCTGCGCAAATTCAGAATTTTCAGGAGCTTTTAAATACGCATCATAAGAGGCGCCAGCGGGTAAATGTTTAACGATCAGGTTATCGTAAAAACTCCCCATAAACATGGTATAAATAGAAACGGCAAACATTCCGGCACCTCCCATTAGGTTTAAGCCAAGCGCTCCTGATTTAGGAACATTTTCAGCGACAAAACCGATCATCGTTGGCCAGAAATAACAAACACCTATGCCGAAAACAATGGCAGCGAAGAAAACTGAATTTCCGGTAAAAGTGCTCAGCATGTAAAGTCCGGCTGCAGCAAATATTGCAGATAAGAGCAAGACGCCCTGAGGAGCAAGACGGTGTACTACAGGTTCGGCAAAACCCCGGCCAATTACCATGATCCCAGTTGTAAGGGTCAGCAACAAAATGGCATTATCTGTTACATTTTTCAGCAGTAAGCCTATCCATTGCCCTGTAAACAACTCGGTGATGGCTGTACCGAACATGCAAATGAACATAAAGATAAACAATGGAGAAAGTACTGCTTTGTACATATCTGAACTGGAATAACCGGATGATACCCTCTCGGTAACTGGGAAATCTAATTTTGAAAACAGGTATCCATAAATTAAAGTAGGAATAATCATCATGGCAACCTGCACCTTCCAGCCCAATCCAAGGTGAACAAACAGGGTAACCAGCAATGTACCAATTACAATACCTCCGGGAAACCATAAGTGAAAATGATTTAATTTGGTTGTTTTATTCCCAGGGTACAGAGAGGCAACTAATGGATTACAGGCCGCCTCTACAGTACCGTTGGCAATGCCAATCAGCAGGGTAGATAAAAACAGGCTCCAATAGCCCTGCGCAAAAACGGTAAGGATAATGCCGGCCAGGTGAAAGATAAAGGCCATGACCAGCAAACGTTTCATACCGATGATATCCACTACAAATCCTCCAACTACAATGGCCAGTGGAAACCCCCAGAAAGCAGCAGCCGTAATGGTGCCTAATTGGGCGGTACTTAATTGAAAATCGACCCCAAGCTGGTTCATTATACCAGCGCGGATGCCGAAGGAAAGGGAGGTGACTAGTAATGCAAGACAACTTGCCCAGAATAGTTTTGTGGTTTGAATGTTAAGCATGTGCTCAGATTTAGGTTATAATTGGTTTTAATTTGACAGAAGAAAAAGATTTTTTAAAAAAAACAGGCTAGTTGTTCTTTGACAGGAATCCAGGTACGTAGTTTATTTAGGTTTCCGGCTACAATCTTCAGGCAGGAAATATGCCTGGATTTAAACCAGCCTTCTAATTTAATGAGTTGGCGCTCCTCCATTTTTCTGGAATATTTGGTTTTTATTACACGCGACAAGCGCAATGTGATGATTAGATTATGATCATTAATCGCCATAATAATAAACAATTGAATCGATTAATGCAATGGATGATGGTAAACTTTGTTCTTTTACTGGTGAGATCTGATCGAATATCTGATTGATTAATATGGAATGTAGTATGGAAACGATAAATTTGATTTTCTCCGTTTCATTCTATAAATTGAGGCGGAATCTTATCCAAACTCCATTTAACAATATGAAAAGATATCTTTTTATTATCCTTTTAGCAATCTCTTTTTCTGTAAATGCACAGTCTAATATTGTAAATTCCAAATACATCATAGTACCCGAGAAATTCAATTTTCTCAAGCAGGTTAACCAATATGGCTTAAATACCCTTACCAAGGCTTTTTTTGAGAAAAAAGGTTTTACGGTCTACTTTGACAATGCCGAAATACCGGAAGAAATTGCAACCGACAGATGCAAGGCTTTGGTAGTAGAACTGCAGGAAAAAAACAGCATGTTTGTTACCAACCTTACCCTTTTACTTAAAGATTGTAAGGGTGCTGTAGTAATAAAGAGCAAGGAAGGAAAAAGCAGAGAGAAAGAATATGAAACTTCTTATAATTTGGCCCTGAAAGATGCTTTTACATCTTTTAACGATCTTAAATATGTAGCGGGTAGCCCTACTGTGGCGACCAGCACAGTGCCAGCCAATACAAACACGGAGATCAAAACGGCGCCTTTACCTGCTGATCAGCCCATGGCTACCAAAACAGAACAACAGGGTGCGCTGTTATATGCACAACCCACAAGCAATGGCTACCAACTGATAGATGCAACACCTAAAATTGTAATGACCTTACTAAAAACCTCAGTTGAGGATTGTTATATTTCGAACAACGGGAGCGCAAATGGCATAGTTTTAAAAAAAAATGGAAGTTGGTTTTTCGAGTACTATAAAAATAATGCGCTTATTTCTGAAAAATTATCGATTAAATTTTAATTATTACTGCAATTGAATAACAGGATCGCTTTTACTAACGCATTGAAATGGTCTTCGACTAGGCTCAGACTGACATAACGAATTAATTTAATTTTTAGACAGAACCTTAGAGCGATGCAATCTATTCATCGCTCTTTTTTTTGTTCATACTGTGCTTAGCCATAAGCTGTAGCGTATTTTTTTGGCAAAAGCATTAAATTTTACCAGAGTAGTTGCAAATAGGCCAAACAGGGACGTACTTTTCTGCTGTTGATTTTTTTTGATAAACTGATCCTTTCTGTTAGATTTGATAAATCGTTTTAGCTTTTTAAACTGGCAACTCATCATCAGCTAAATATCGTTTAAAAGATATTGAATTTGCCGCATCTAATCGAAATCCCTGACATGAAAAAATATACATATCCTTTATTGAGCACAATATTTTTGTTAACGGCCGGTATCAATTTTGCACATGCACAAACCCAAAAACAACCCATAGACTATGTTAACCCATACATTGGCAACATTAGCCACTTACTTGTGCCCACTTACCCTACTGTTCATTTACCTAACAGCTTATTGCGGGTTTATCCGGAGCGTGATAATTTTACCAGTAATACGATAGATGGCTTGCCTGTTGTGATTACCAGCCACCGGGGCAGCTCGGCCTTTAATTTGAGTCCTTTTCAGGGCGATCTCAAAAACGCAGGCAATATAATTTCTTATGGTTACGACAATGAAGTGATCAAACCTTATTATTACGAGGTTGACCTTGATGATTATGGGATAAATGTACAATTTGCGCCATCGCACCAATCAGGGATCTATGCGCTCAACTTTTCGCAGACAAATGTTCCGCCTTATCTGATCTTAAACACCAGAAACGGCGCGCTGAAGGTGAGCCGCAATGTGGTAAGTGGTTTTCAGAAACTAGACAATAACACCAAGGTTTACCTCTACTTCGAAACTGATTTAATACCTGTTGAATCGGGCAGGCACAAGGAGACTAAAATTGAATCCGGTGAACAATCTGTTTCCGGACATGATGCTTATCTTATTTTAAAGTTTCCCGCGCAAACCAGACAAATTAAGGCACGTTACGGCATCTCATTTATCAGTGAAGAACAGGCAAAGCAGAATCTTCGTCGCGAAATTAAGGACTATAACCTAAACCAGGTGGCGCAGACAGGAAAAAACATCTGGAATGCCACGCTTGGAAAAATCGTAGTAACAGGCACAGATGAAACAGCCAAAACCATATTTTACACTTCCCTCTACCGCACTTATGAAAGGATGATCAGCCTATCTGAAGATGGAAATTATTTTAGCGCCTTCGACGGAAAAGTGCACAATGATCATGGCGTACCATTTTTTACTGACGACTGGATTTGGGATACCTACCGGGCAACACATCCACTCCGTGTGATTATTGAGCCCAAAATGGAAGGCAATATGATTAATTCTTATTTGCGAATGGCGCAACAGATGAACAACCACTGGATGCCAACTTTTCCGGAGGTAACTGGTGATAGCCGGAGAATGAACAGCAACCATGGTGTGGCTACTATAATTGATGCTTATAACAAGGGCTTGAGGAGTTTTGATCTTGATGAAGCTTATCAGTATTGTAAAGCAGCTATTACCGAAAAAACCCTGGCGCCATGGTCGTCAAAAAAAGCAGGTGTTTTAGATCAGTTTTTTAAAGATAAGGGCTATTTTCCTGCTTTACCTGAAGGCGAAAAAGAAACCGCAGCAGAAGTTCATGGTTTTGAAAAACGCCAACCTATAGCGGTAACCCTGGGCACGGTTTATGATGAATGGTGCCTCGGCAATATTGCTCAACAATTGGGTAAAACCGATGAGGCAAAATACTTTTTAGATAATAGTACCAGCTACCATACAGTGTTTAATCCGGAAACCAGATTTTTTCATCCGAAGGATGCAGAAGGTAAATTTATTAAACCACTGGATTACCGCTTTTCAGGCGGACTTGGTGCCAGAGAAACTTACGATGAAAATAATGGCTGGCTTTACCGCTGGGATGTATTGCACAACCTGGGCGATTTGGTAAATATGATTGGTGGCAAACAGGCCTTTGTTGATGAACTGGAGAAAATGTATAATACGCCGCTTGGGAAAAGCAGGTTTGATTTTTATTCGCAGTTGCCCGATCATACAGGTAATGTTGGGCAGTTCTCTATGGGAAATGAGCCTGCTATGCATATTCCTTATTTGTACAATTATGCCGGACAACCCTGGCGTACGCAGAAAAGGGTACGGAGTTTATTAAGCCAGTGGTTCCGTAACGATTTGATGGGTATTCCAGGCGATGAAGATGGCGGTGGCCTTACTTCTTTTGTGGTATTTTCGCAGATGGGCTTTTACCCGATAACCCCGGGCTTGCCTATGTATGTAATTGGCAGTCCCACTTTTGCCAACGTAAAACTGGATCTGGGAAATGGCAAAAAGTTTGAGCTGAACTGTATAAACTATTCTCCTGAAAATAAATACATTCAATCGGCTAAACTGAACGGGCAGGTATGGAACAAATCGTGGTTTGCTCACGAGGATTTAATGCGAGGGGGCAAATTGGAGCTGGTAATGGGCAAACGTCCGAATAAACGCTGGGCAGCGGATGAAGCTTCAATTCCACCTTCATTTAAAATGCCTGCCAAATAAAAGGATTTGGAGATCGCGGGGAGAGCAGATCATTTTCTGTTATTATCTCCCCCTGCTACCCAATATCATTTACTATTGGATGAGTTGAATGGTAAATGATTTATGCCTGTCATGATAAAAAACGCTTTACCAATTCTTCCCATTCCTGATCTAATGATAATTGTGGCCTTTTTTCGCCAGCTTTAGCATACCAATAATCGGCATTCCATATATCGCCTTCTTTGCGGTGCAGATAGGCGTGGATGCGGGCTGAGGCAACATCGCCTAAATGGTCGACCTGGTTATGGGCCGTATGCCAATCTCCCTTTGCATCGTACCAGAGTGCCAGCAGCTGAACCGACATATTGCGATCTGGCTCATTCTTTTCTAATGAAATCTTAAATTCAGCTATATTCTTCATTAACTTCTGATTCTATTTTAACGATTATACAAAATAATCGTAAAACGGTATGATAGCCACCTGATAAAAATTATTTTAATTTATATCTTGTAGCTTTTCACATCCCGTAACACCAACATAAAACACTAAATATCAATAATTTACCACTTTAAAATATTTATTCAAGCTGCCCAATCTTTTTAACCCGGTGCATTAGCATAAAAACCATCTCCCGAAAAAGTTGTTGTAAAAATGGGCATCGTTAATTAATGGCCCTTTAAAAAAAGCAATTATGAATTCAGGAACTATCGTATACAGCAATTTAGAAGAGCTCTCAAATAGTATTTATCAATTAACAGATGGCGAGGCTGACATTAAAGGCTGGCCTGTAAGAAATGAAGTCGGCGATTCGGTTGGAAAAGTGCGCGATCTCTTATTTGATCCCGAGCAAAAAGCAATTCGGTACGTTATTGTGGAACTTGCCGATATGGGCGAAGATTTAGAGGAAAAAGCTGTGCTGATCCCAATCGGCCTCGTAAATTTAGGCGAAGGTAAAAAAGAAGTTATTTTGCCCAACGTTCATCATGACCAGTTCAGGGCAATGCCGAGATATATTATTGGTGAAGTTACGCCTGAGTTGGAGAACCAAATCCGCAATATAATTGGAAGTCCGGCGGCATTGCGGATGGAAGATGAAATTGTAGAGATTGACCGTGCAAATTTTTATCGTCACCATCATTTTGATAAGAACTTTCCGGAGCACAATCCCCGCAGTCAGGGTTCTGACCCATTAATTTAATGGATACCTCAATTTATTAGATGCTGTATCATAAATTGTAATCCAATTGAATTTGTCATGTTGAGCCTGTTGAAACACTTTCTAAGATATCTAAAACAGGGTCCTTCGACAAGTTCAAGGATGGCAGTTCTATAGTTACAATACAGCCTTAGCATAGTTTATCAAAAGAAAAACGGGAGCTTTCCATCAGGAAGTTCCCATTTTATTTTTAAGCTGATTCACTAACCTCCTGGTGTTAAAATAAAGGCTACAAAAAATTGGATTATCCAACTGGAGCCAAAAGCGATCTAAAAATCTTTCAAAAAAAATATTGTTTACCCGATTTTTATAGCTGTTCGTCGATTGTTTACCTGTGTTGGTATAATACCCTGATTGATGCTGCAACGTTTCTGTATTACCTGCGTCTTATCTTTAAAACAGAAACAAAATATAATTAAAATATAAACAACAGCATTATGAAAACCTCTATCAAAACCCTAACAAAATCAGTATTAGCAGCTATCGTTTTAACTTCTGCTATTTTCTCAACAAGTGTAATGGCAGGCGAGAAACAGCCAGTCAAAATGTCGGCACCTAAAAACATCAGCCAGGTTATTGTAAGCGGAAATGTGGAGATTACCTTGGTACAAGGACAAAAAGAAAGTGTGAGCTATAATGACGATAATACCGGTAGCGTAAAAGTAATCCAGTATGGACATACATTAAAAATCACTTCAACTGATAGGAATACAGCTAAGATTACCGTTTATGTAAAAGATATCTATAGAATACAGGCTTCTGAAAATGCGGTGGTAAAAACGGCTGGCAGATTGGATTCAAAATATCTTCAATTATTCTTAAAAGGAGATGCTGTTGCCGAGATAGATTCAGATACAGAAAGTTTATATACCGTAATTGAAGGTCGTGCAGATTTAAAATTGAGCGGAGCTACTGCAGAACATATCTTAGTAATGGGAAGCACACCAAAATTGAATCTGGACAGATTTGCAGCTATGAAAACACAAATGAGTTTACCAATAGCCGAAACAACACAAACTGCTTCATTAGCAAAATAGTTCCATTATTCATTGCTTTAAAGGAGCTGTATCATTGGCGGGATGATGCAGCTTTTTTTTTGCAAATAAAAGGAAACTTGTGGCATAAATAACACCTTCAAATGTCGCGCATGCACCCTAGATTTATGATTTCCGAATGATAATTTTGAACTACAACTACTAAAAAAACTTTGTATATGAATTCGAAACAAAAAATCTGGGCTAACTTTAGCGTAAAAGACGCAAAGCGAACCCATCAATTTTATTCAGACCTGGGCTTTACTGCAAATGGACAATTTAAAGTTACCACACTGGCGAGTTTTCTTTTTGGTGAAGACGGCTTTGTGATTCATTTTTTTGAGCAAGGATCACAAATAGACGAGTTTTTAAAACCGGGGGCAAATGATAATAATGAAATTATTTTTACGATTTCGGCAGAAACAGAACAAGAAGTTAACGAATTTGCTAATAAAGTAGAAAAGGCCGGCGGCAATATCATTAAGCAGGTTGAGCGGGATGAATCCAATTATTACGGTTTTGCCTTTACCGATCCTGACGGGCATAAATTCAATGTGTTGTTAATGGACAATATGTAAACTGATTAAGAAACCTCTATCATTAAAAAAGTATTTCTTTGAGGTGATTCCCTAAATTTGATAAAACACTTACGGGGCCACCTCATTTTTTTGATACTTTCCTTTTAATTTCAGTAAATTGGATCAATTAAATATTTGCCCTTCGCGATAATCATGCGCTATACTCTCCAGCTTACCTGCTTTGAAATGAAGGGTTACTGTTGAAGATCCGCTGATGCTCGCACTTACAAAGTCTGAAAAGCCAAACTGCCATTCGTCGTGATTATTCATATCCGGATCGTACGGTTTGTTTAATGGTTTATCAGAAAGTACAAATCCGTAAGCTGCATAGGCTGGTAACTGATGGATTTTGATCAGCTTTGCTGTTAAACCTGAAACCGGATCATCAACTTTTATCGCGGTATCATCAGCCGCATTTTCAGGCCATTTATTTACTGGTGTGGTGAGACCGCCGCCTGTAGCAATCTGCTGCACTTTATCTCCGCTAAAAAGCAGCACTACACGATCTAAGGTTCCGGCATTGTTATAAATAGTGAGCGCATAATAATAAGGAAGGAGATGACCCAGGCTTTCTGGCGAACTATAAGGCTTGTGGCCAAAAATTGCCACATGCTGAAAGTCGAGGGTTGGGCCTGCCTTTTGGAGCTGGGTGTATACCTCAGCATGCGAGCTGCCTATCTTTATTCCCCATTTTTCTCCCTTTGTTATGGTTTCAGAATAATTTCCCTGTTTTTCCTTTTTACATCCAGCGATACAAAATAATGCGAGCAAAATTGGTAAGATTTTTTTCATTAAGGCTTAGTGTTAATTTAAGGTATAAACGTGGATATAGCGTTACATGCTACAAACTGAGGTAAATAAATTTAAAAAAGCTCACTTAATAAGATTTGCGAATTCATTTTGATTTATTTAACTTCAACTACTTAAAGCCCAGGCATGAAACGTATTTTATTTCTGTTATTTATCTTAATCAATGTATCAGCTTGCAAGAAAGACACCGATAACACCACAAGTGAAAGCTTGAGTGGCAAATGGTCGACCGGAGGGTATGACCTCGAGCTTTACAACTCTTCGGGAATCAAAGTTAGCCATATCATAGCTGATGCCGTAAAATCTTACTGGACATTTGATGATAAACAGGTAAAAGTTTCTACTGATATTAATACATCAGTAAAGTTTTCAGACTATATTTTGAGGCGAAATGCAGATAATCGTATCCTCACTTTCAGCAATCCTAATTTTGCTGTACAGACCACTTGGAGCATTGTAGCTCAAACTGATCAGTACATGCGGATTAGCTCGGAGGTAACAGATAAACAATCGCTTATTTATGGAACCAACCAAACTGCTGCAAGGGGCGTGATGAATATCTACCTCACAAAGGAATAAATCTGATTATCTCCAGTCAAGTTAAACAAACAGCACTATTTGGTTGATTACTCAGAGAAAACCGTTGCCGGATTCTGTTCTTTTCATTTTTATCAGCTGCATTTTTTTATTTGTTTTTATTATACTCAAACACGCTTATAAAGCCCTACCGTCCATTCCAAAACTCGAAACCTTTTTTGGTATCCACAAGGGTATTTCCAAAATTAAGGAGACTGATGGTCTTGCTTACTATCTCTTACACTGCTCTGTAGACAAGCTGTACTCCAGTGCGCGCATATCGCTATTAATAGAAATGGTATCTTTTTTCAGGTCTAAATCAAAAATCCTTAACAATCTGCCGTGTGGCCTGTGCAGTTACTGTAATGGAAAAGCCGGATAAAACAAAATGTATTTCATTAAAAATTATCACGAGAGGTCTCATTTGTATGCTTTTAAGCTTATAAATAGCAAATGCTAAATTGAAATTATTTAATTTTTACTAAACAACAGTATAAAGTTTCATCAAATTCTCTCTGGCATTAATGCTATCGCATTTTTCAAGGTTCAGTGCAAATGAAATAGCCAAAACCACCGGCCGTAAAATCAATTCTAATCCTTATTTTTGGCAACCTATATCCTTAATAAAGGATATTTCCCAATACTTCTTTAAATCCAATGATAACAATAAATAATTTCCCTATACTGTTCCGAAATCTGATACCCCTGCTTTTTACCTTTCTTATTATGGGTAATGCATTTGCACAAAAAGACAGGTTACCTGGTAAGGGGCAGAATGTATCTATTCTTTCCGATTCTGCAATATTGACGAAGGGCGATTATCTTGCTCACCTGGAAAAAGTATTTGAAACCGTTAATAAAGTTCCGGTAACCGTTGGTTCATTTAAGAAACTCAAGCCTATAGCGGCACACTTAACACAGGATGAAGCCGCGCTGGCATTGCTAAAAAGCCGCTTAACACAGCGTGACCGGTCTCCAAATCTGCAAAACCTGCAGATGGACCAAACCTTATTGGCAGAATTACAAAGCAATAACAAAGATTGTTTATCAGACCTTGATGAATATGAAAAGGAATTAAGGGCTTTAAAAACCGAAATTCTTAACCTGCGTAAGGATACTGTACTGATTAAAGTGTTTACAGTACCTGCTATACAGGTTATGTTTAAAAGTGAATTTGCAGAGCTAAAGAAGAAACGTATAGTGATGGATAGCCTGCTGAAAACAACTACCTTATCAATCAATAATCTACAGGCCAGAACCTCTTCTAACCTCATTAATATAAAAGAGTTAATGTATCTTACTGATAGCCAGCTTGATGCGGTGAGCATTAAAGCTTTTGGTAAAGAGCGCCGTTATTTATGGGAATCGGTAAATAAACCGGCCAATAAAAGCATGGGCTTCCGTAGGTTTATTCAGGGAGAGCAAGAAATATCCGGCTATTATTTTGTATACACCAGAAGCAGCCGGTTGTTATTACTTTTTACCTGTACCATATTTTTCTTGTGGGTATTCTTCAACTTTAGAAGCGTAAAAAAGCTGGGCCGTTTAGAAACCCTTGATGGTTTTTCGCTGATTAGTCCGCAGCCTTATTTAATCACCTTCATCATGCTCTTTGCACTGGCGCCTATTTTCGATCTGAGGGCGCCCGCACTCTACATAGAAACCGTAGAGATTATTCTCGCTATCCTGCTCACGATATATTTCCGCAAAAAGTTAAACCCAAAGTTATTTTACTATTGGTGCATATTTGTGATACTGCTTCTTGCACCGGTTTTCTTACGTCTTTTAGGTATGCCACCCAGATATCAGCGCTGGCTCCTGCTGTTCCTCACTACCAGTTCAGTTGCCTATGGGGTTATGGTATGGAAAATACTAGATGAAAAAACCAAAAGATACAAAATGATTCTGACCACGGGTTTTATTTATGTTGGCTTTGCCATTATTGCCACGTTTTGTAATCTATTTGGTCGCTTTACCCTCACGCAGATCTTTTATTCAACCGGGGTAAGCTCACTTTTAAATGCCATATCGCTAACCATCCTGGCTAAAGTATTGGTAGAAGCCTTTTTACTACAGATGAAAAGCAGCAGGATACGTAAGGGATTTCCGGAATATTTTGATTGGCAACCTGTAATTGCGGGGCTTAAAAGGCTTACAGGTATTGGTGCTACCCTAATCTGGTTTGTAATTTTTACCACCAACCTGAATATTTTTAACGGACTATACGAATCGATAATGGAAATCCTCACTGAAAAAAGAACTATAGGCAGTTTCTCTTTTACCTTTGGGGGCATTGTATTGTTTTTGGGTATTATCTGGATTGCCAATTTTTTGCAGAAATACATTGCTTATTTCTTTGGCGATACGGGCGATGATAGTTTTGAGGATAATAAAGGGGAGCGTTCTAAATTACTGGTAACCCGTTTGTTGTTATTGATTGGAGGCTTTTTAATCGCTGTTGCAGCTTCCGGGCTACCAATAGATAAAATAACGGTTATCCTGGGTGCGTTGGGCGTTGGAATTGGATTGGGCTTACAGAATATTGTAAGCAATTTTGTATCGGGGATTATCCTTATTTTTGATAAAACCATCCGAATAGGCGACATTGTAGAACTGAGCAATAAAAAAGGAAGGGTAAAGGAAATCGGTGTACGCTCCAGCACCCTGCTTAGCGATGAAGGCGCTGAAATTATTATCCCCAACGGTTCTATTCTTTCTAACAACATCATCAACTGGACGCTAAGCAATAACCAGATGCGGGTAGATATTTCTTTATCGATTGCAAAACCCTTTAATTCTACTGAAGTGGTAAGCCTGATCAGAGAAATTATTGGAGAGAACAGTAATGTTTTTATCAGCAAAGAGCCCATTATTATGATCAGCCCGGTAAGTAAGCTGAATAGCAGTATCAATATCTATTTCTGGTGTAAGGATATTTCAAAGGCTGATCTGACCAAAAGTATGATCAATGCGCAGATTTTTGAAGCCTTCGAACAAAAAGGAATTGAAATTTTATAATAATAGATTACATGAACAATTTTTTCCTTTCCGAATTATATATCTACCCTATTAAATCATTAGGCGGTATCAGTCTTGAAAAAGCCCAATTGGAAGAAAAAGGCCTGCAGTACGACAGGAGATGGATGCTTGTTGACGAGGAAGGCATGTTTATCACACAAAGGAAATATTTTGAACTGGCCCTGCTAGCGGTGAATATCAATGACAACAGGCTGATCATATCACATAAAATAAACAGCAACCAAACCATATCTTTTGATCTGCAGGAAGATAACGGTATACAAATTCCGGTTGTGATCTGGAATGATACCACTGTTGGTATTGAAGTAAATACCGAGGTAAGCAGCTGGTTTTCTGATTTCCTGAAATTTAAAGTAAAACTGGTAAAAATGCCAGTGGCAGAAAAAAGAATGGTAGACCCAAGATATGCATCGAATAATGAAGTAGTAAGTTTTGCTGATGGTTATCCTTGTCTGCTGATTGGTCAGTCTTCTTTAGATGGATTGAATGAAAAGCTTCAAAGCTCCATCAAGATGGACCGTTTCCGCCCTAATTTTGTATTTACTGGCGGCACACCACATATTGAAGACCGTTTTAATACTTTTTATATTGGCGAAACCTTATTTTCTGCTGTGAAACCCTGTTCCAGATGTGTACTCATTACCATTGATCAGCAAACAGGCGAAAAAGGACAGGAGCCGCTGAGAACTTTGGCCGGCTACCGCACCATTAATAAAAAAATCCTGTTCGGGCAAAATTTGTTGCACCAGTCTTCAGGAATTATTAGTGTTGGCGATGAACTAAAGATTGTTGATTGGAGGATCGAAGATCAATAAGATTCCCGATTACGCTTAATGTTTTATCCTTAACGCTTTAAAGAAATAAAACAATCTAAGGTTACAAACTTTTTAGTGAACCATGCGTTTACTAGCTGCGCTCTCCATCATTACAGGGGCAAAATAATTTAACGTATACTTAATTATTGTTCTATGACAAAAAAAATCATCATTGCAGTTCTCGCAGTCTTTATTATTTTATCCGGCGTAACCTTTTGGATTTTCAACACTTTCGATCAAACCACCAACGAAGCAAATACACGTACAGAAGCTGATTTTACCACGAAAAAATTTTTGGTGAAAGAACTTTGGGTAATGGAAAAAAAACAGAACGACCGCGTTTTGATTTCCTATCTGTTTATTAAACCCGAAAAAGAAGAAATTAGCCTCCGCTTACCATGGCAGGGCAATACTGATGATGAAAAAGCATTGGCTGAGAAAATTAAGCAAGGAGATACGGTAGAGGTAAAAGTATTAAAATCGCAACTTTCAGCGGCACGTGAGGGTGGTGTAGGCAAAGCCATATCCCGTTTTATAATGGGCGACAAACGAGAAGTAACCATTTTTAAACTGACTTTAAAAAATGAACTTTTGGTCGAAAAAGACATCCACGATTGGGACGATGCCAAAATCACACTGTTGGGGAGATTAAGCGATAATCCGTGGATACTGCTTATACCGTTCTTTATCCTGATGTACATTATTGGTGTTGTTAAAAGAAAAAGGGCAAAGCAACAGCGCTTATAAGTTATGGCAAAGTATTATCATATCGATAAACAATCCATTACGGTTAAGCCATTTGCATTTTTAATTCCTGTTGGCCTGTCCGTTGTTGCGCTGTTACTGGCAATGCCCTTAACTATAATCCTAATTATGGTTAAAGGTAATATTGGGGACATCGAGACTCAATATTTTGCAGGCTACATTATTATGCTACCACTGATCCTGGCATGTATCCCATTTTTTACCTATGGTAAAAGAAAAGTGATTTTCGATGCTTTTAACCAAGCTGTTTATCTTAAAACCATTTATAGCAAAAAGCAGTTGATGAGCTTTGATCAGGTGGCCTCAATTGATCCACAAGTCCGTTTCGGACTGGCTTATTACCTCAAAAGTAAAGATGACCGCTTTGGTAAGGGTTACCGCATTTCCCCATCATTCAGCAATGAAGGCGATAAGGATAAAAAGCATTACGATAGCCTGATACTAAGCGCCATAAAAAACATGATCAGTTTAAAAGCTGTAAAACAGGTAATTGTGCAACCTAATCCGATTGATTTGGGCATATTGACTTATTACATTGCTGATCATAATAATTTTCGTTTAAAGCATGGTGGCAGTGTAAAATATTTGCCTGCGCTTATATTTTTCGGCTTTTTTGCCTGTTATTTTTGGTATAACCTCTTTACCAAAATGCAACTAACTGACAGCGACCGGCAACTGTCTGTTATTGTGTTAATTCCTATTATGCTCTTCGTGCTCACCATCACCAAAAGAATTGTTTTCGATGTAGATACGCAAAAGATTAAGGTATACCGGATTGGATTATTGTTTAAAAGCTATACTTTCGATAAGTTCGCAGGATTCAGTATTGTACGCAAAACTTATAACGGGCTTTATAACGGTACTGATGTGCGCTTAAAGTTTAAAAAACCATCAGGCACTTCCGAACTCACTTTAGCCGACTTTGGCAAGACCAATCCGATAGAAAATTTTATTGCTGAAACTGAATATATATTAGATAGAATGAAAAACCATGAAAGAAGTGTTAATTGAACCGGCGGGCAAAAAACAGTACGAAAAACTGATTACATTGTGGGAAAGTTCGGTTAGGGCAACACATCATTTTCTCTCTGAAAGTGATATTATTACCTACCGCTCGTTGATTTTAACTGAATATTTTGATCAGGTACAACTGTACGGTATTAAAGTTGAAGAAGAGATCATGGGTTTTATAGGTTTAAATGGTAAATTTATCCAGATGCTTTTTATCCATCCCGATGCCAGGGGGAAAGGACTCGGCAAAACGCTGATTGATTTTGCCAAAAAGGCACATGGTGCCAACACGGTTGATGTAAATGAGCAGAATGACCAGGCGGTAGGTTTTTATGAAAAACTTGGTTTTGCAACCATCGAACGAAGTGAGCGGGATGGGGCAGGAAAACCTTTTCCTATACTTTCGATGGCTTTACAGATGTAAAATTCAATAATCGCTAACAAGCAGCTTTTATCTAAATTATGCTCGAAAATATCACAGGAAAACTGTTAATGGCCATAGCAATAGGTGCTGCATTTGGATTATTTTACACCCAACTGCTCAACATGCATGGATTTACCAAAATCAAATATAAACATGTAGCGCTTAGCATTGGGGCAGTTATTTTTCTACTGGGGCTATACAGCTTTGAGGCCGCAGGTATTGCCTGTTTTATCATCGGTATCGGAATTTTTGTGCTTGCCATTGCGCTTATAGCAAGGGGTACCGCCGATTCGCTTAAATCACTATCTGCTAAATTCTCATCAGGTAACAAACAGCAGACTACCGAAGTCCAGCAACTAAACAAACCCGGTTTAAGTAATTATGCTGGCTTCATATTTCACCTTGTGGTTATTATACTTATCTCGTTATCGATATTTACCTATTCGAACGATACCTTACTTAATCAGGAAAAAATGGAGCGGCTGATCAATGATGCCATTTTTCAATTTATGAGTACGATTATGCTTATACTTTTAGGCATGTTCAATCCCTTTGTACCTCCATCTGCTAAATTATTGGGAATCGCTAACCATGTTGACAGCGTTAAATACCCTAAATTATACCTGCTACTTTCAGGCGAAAAATTCTGGATAGTTTTTAAAACCCTGATCTGCCTCGGAATCATTGCTTATTTTGGATCCAAAGGATATTTCAACCTATTGAAATGGGATAATGCCACGCCCTATATGAACGTTTACGTGCTGCTTATCGGCTTTTTCATTATGGTCAATCTGGCACAGATGATCCGCAACCCCGAATATTTCTTTCAGGCTAACCTATTCAGGATCACAATGTTACTACGCTCGGCCTTTATCAGTATATTTTTGAGCGCAATACTGGTTTTCTCTACGCTGTTTATTTCTTCTATTTTAGGAGTTGATATCAATAGATTGAAAGTGAGTTCGGAGACGATCATTCTCCTCGGATTTAATATTATAATGTGTTATAATGAGTTTAGGCTGGCGAGGGCATAGTTTTGCTGGAATAATTTATCTCCTCATAATCAATAAGAGATCATTTGTTTATTTTTAAATCGGGGATTTCATTTTTCATCGGATTCTTCATTCTCGCTTATTTTGCTTCTTGTACGCTTCATCAGATAACGATCGGATCTATGTGGGGCAGCCTATACGAAGATTATGGGCTGGCATTTAAAGCATGAAGGAGGGTTTAGGGTTTTGTGCAACAACGCTTGTTCAATAAACCCGGTAGTAGCGGGCATCCCGATTATTTCTATCGGGATAAAGCGAATAACGGGGCCGCTGTTCCCGAAGTACTACTAAACACTCATTTCTAAAAAGAATAGAAAGGATTTTAAATTAGCTTGTCGCCAGCTTTTACAGCAATCAATACTTTAATCCAAAAGAGGAAAAATCAGCATATTGATTAACACTTCCATTAAAATGAAGACCAATACGCGGGCATCTATCCCATTGTGGTAAAAAGTTAACTGTAATTTTTTCCTTGGCCGGCATATTTTTCCATTCCTGGTTTCCCTGCTTAAAAAACACCATTAAGCTTAAATCTTCTGCGGTTTTCATTTTAAGCTCAACCGGAACTTTTGTTGATACTTGTAGCTTTGAAAGCACTGTTCTGGCTTTATTTTCAACTTTCCAAAATTCTATTTCATTCCCGGATATGCCAATGCCTATAGCCGAGCCTGCATCGCCATAATACACTAAACCTTTTAAAGCGTTATTGGTATTTGTTACGGCAGTAGTTGCTTCAAAAATCCCGGATACGGGCCTTAGGGTTAATGCAATACCTGAAAGGTTATCTTTATTGATACGCCCAGATAAATGAAGCTGACCGTTTTGCTGCAGAATTTTGGGAGTTGAATTTCTAAAATCCCACTGCCATCTTTTATTGATTTCAGGCCTGGTGAAGTTCAATTTCAAATCCCGGTTAAGGGTTGGTCCGGATTGTTCTTTTAAAACCGGCCATCCACCTTTCGCTGGCCAGCTCAATTGGGCCAACATGCCCTGTCTGCCCGAGAAAACATTGGTCTTTTTGTTGTAGGCATGGTAGAGGTAATAATCTTTTCCATCTGTGGCTTTTACAAACGTGCCGTGCCCTGAACATTTCCAGTATTCATTTTCCATTAACAGGGGGTTGGCAGCATAAAGCTCGTAAGGTCCGGCAAAAGATTTTGATCTGGCCACCCTTACATTATAATCGCATTGCGTTCCACAGCAGTTTCCGGCAGAATAAAAAAGATAATAATAGCCATCTTTTTTTAGAATACTCTGTCCTTCTAAGCCTATCTTTTGATTGTCTTTAAGCAAAGGGAAAGGCTTTCCCTTAATTGTAAGTCCGTTTCTGGCTAGCTTATAGGCTAAAATTTCAATTGGTCGTTTGTCCAAACCATAAGCTTTAAAAGTAATGTAACGCGTATTACCCTCAAGGTAAACAAAAGCATCAATTGCTTCTTTTCCATAATCGATAATAATACCCTGATCAACAAAACCTCTATCTGGATATTTCGAGGTAGCCACCCCAATGCAAGAAACATTGTCTTTTTTTCTTCTCGCGGTGTAATAAATGAAATAGGTTTTATCATGATAATCAAACTCAGGCGCCCAGAAAGAACCCGAAGTCCATGCTGGTGCCTTGGCAAAAACATAACCTGTCTGTTTCCAGTTCAGCAGATCTTTTGAACTATAGATAGGAAAATGAGGTGCCCACTCCGAAGAGGTGCCCACAGCATAATATTGATTATTGGCCCGGATAATAGATGGATCGGCAAAGTCTCCGGCAATTACAGACTCTATTATAGTTTGTGCCGATAAAATATTCGTAATCAAGAGCAGTTTAGCGATTACCGCCAAGGCAGCATACCACGAAAGGTTTATTTTTTTTCTCATCAATATCATTAATAAATCTATTCAAAAAAAATCGTCATTCAGAGTGGTAATTTATTGTATAAAAATCAATATGAGTGACAGCTTTTTTACTCAGAATTTTAGACTGCAAGAGATCGTCATTTGCAACCCGATAGCCTAGCTATCGGGTCGATTGGGACCACGGAGTGCTCATGAATGCCTCTGAGTAAAAAGGAAAACTGATAAATAATCGTAATGCAAGCGCTTTAAGATTCCCGCATGCGCGAGAATGACGACCACACTAGTGGATGCTGTCAATAGAGCGAAGAGCAGCACAGTTGATATGACGATTTTATAGCATTTTATTTCTGCACCGGTACGTTAATCTGATATAATTTATCATGCAAAGCTTTCATCTGTGCTTCTGAAAATTTGATGTCTTTCCTATCGTAGGTCATTAATCCGTTGGTTTCTACCTCCACATCAGTAGTCTGGGTGTAAACTCCGGCCGAAAGTCCTAGCGGGATCAATTGCTCCAAACGTTTGGCAAACTCTGCGTATTTGTTAAATAAATCAGTCTTATTTTTGAAACTTTGATAACCCCAGTTATTTTTCTGTTGCCACACATGCCCGTCGATAGGAAGACCAAGACCTCCAAACTCACCTAACACCAACGCATATTCTTTTCCAAAATAATCAGGACTTGGCATTGCAGGATGTGGGTAGTTATGCAGATCGATAATGTCGCCTATTGGATGGAAATTACCCCCACTGGCCGTATTTACCAATCTGGTAGGATCTTTCTCCTTGGTCCATTTGGCAATTTCTACGGTTTTAAACTGCCCCCAGGCTTCATTAAAAGGTGTCCACACTACGATAGAAGGCACATTATAAAGTGCATCAATAATGGCGTTCCATTCTTTTTTGTAATAACCTTCTGATTCAGCAGTCCTGTTTTGATCCGAGCCATGGTCTAAAATACCCGGACGGTTTTCCCAGCCATTACCCAGATCGCCGCTCGGCATATCCTGCCAAACCAGCATTCCGGCTTTATCGCAATAATAGTACCAACGGGCTGGTTCTACCTTAATGTGTTTCCTAATCATATTGAAGCCCATTTCTTTGGTTTTATCCACATCGAATTTCAAAGCAGCATCGGTCGGTGCGGTGTACAGACCGTCCGGCCACCATCCCTGATCAAGCGGACCGTACTGAAAAACAAATTCGTTGTTCAATAACATTCGCTGTATGCCATTCTTGTCTTTCCCGATCGAGCTTTTACGCATGGCGAAATAGCTTTTCACCTCATCAACTTTTTTGTTTTTAGCCAGTAGCTCTACTTTTAAATCGTATAAAAACGGGCTCCTGGGACTCCATAACTTTGGATTAGCAATTTTTAAGGTAATTGCGGCATTGCCATCACCGGTTTGTTCGGCAACCTTTGTTGTGCCATCCCAGGCCGAAACTTTTACCTGGTCACCTGAAGCAGCCCCCGTTAAAACTGATGTAACAGCCAATGATTGATGATCAATGTCAGGGGTTATTTTAATGTGATCGATATGTGATTTGTTTACCGCTTCGATCCATACCGTTTGCCAGATACCGGTTACCGGAGTGTACCAGATGCCTTCAGGTCTTTTAACCTGTTTGCCCCTCGGTTGAGGTCCTTCATCTGTCGGATCCCAAACTTCTACAGTTAAGGTTTGGCTACCACTTTTATTTAAAAATGGCGTAATATTAAAACTAAAAGGATCAAAACCACCTTCATGTTTCCCCACCTCTTTGCCGTTAAGGCTTACAGTTGTTCTCCAGTCAACAGCACCGAAATGAAGTAAAATTTCTTTGCCTTTCATATTTGAAGGAACCGTAAATGTGGTTTTGTACCATAACAAACTGTCTTTCCCGACAGTTTTACCCACCCCCGAAAGTGCTGATTCTACCGCAAATGGAACAAGTATTTTACCCTGATTAATGGCCAGACGCTGCGATTTTTCAGAAATGGCATAATCCCAAAGGCCGTTCAGGTTTTTCCAGTTACCAGTGCGCTCAAGCTGAGGGCGGGGATATTCTGGTAATACATCCTTAGGGTTAACTTCCTGTGCCCATGGTGAAGAGATTTTTCCTTTCACCATCGACCACGATTTGTCTTGCTGCTGTGCGGACAGGGAAAGCGAAAGCCCCATCAGCGATAAGAAAATAGATACTTTTTTATTCATTGGTTTAAAATTTGAGTGTTGAGGTTGGGTAATGTTGCTAATTTGAGCAGAGAATAGTTTCCTGAGGGTTTACTTATTTCGTAAAAACCAATATAAATCACATTTTTTGAATTGATAGGCTGCGAGGAGTCGTCATTCCCAACCCGATTGGGAATCTTAATGCAATAAGCTTTAAGATTCCCGCCTACGCGAGAATGACGAACCCTATAGTGAAACCTGTCAATGGCAGCCTGTAGAAGGACTTTTTTTTCAACTAAGGGTCTTCGACTCCGCTCAGACTGACAATAATTTTTATAAAGTTCTTCTTCTGATCACCCTACTGATAATATTTATTTGTTATTGAGTTTTTTGATCAGATTAACTTCTTCCTGGCGGTAAGGCGTACCATCAGGCTGAAAAATTTCGTGGAACCATTCAATCGGATCAGATCCATCGGCAAGTGGGGTATCCCAGGCATATTTGGTATTGGTTTTACCTGCGGCAAAACCCCAGTTGATAGCGCCAACATTCTCGTTTTTAAGCATTGGGAGGATATTGGAAAAACGGCTGTTACGTGATCGCGCCATATATTCGGTACAGATCAATGGTCTTCCATTGGCCTTCAGCAGGTCGATGGTACGTTGGTGCCATTCTGGTGCCTCGTAATTATGGTAGGTGATGATATCCGAATTGGCGAGTTGTATGGCATTCAGTTTTTCGAAACCCCAGCTCCACAACCCAATGGAAATAGGCTGATCGGGATTAACTGCGCGTGCCCAGCTGATGGTTTTATTTAACAAAGGAATAGTTGCTTCCAATTTTCCGCTGTTTCCGGGTTCGTTATATAAATCCCAAAGTAAAATTCTTTTGTCGTGTGCAAAATGGGTAAGCACGTCTTTTACATATTTTTCCAGTTCGGGGAAGTTAGCTTCTTCTTTGAAAGCCGGATCGCCAGGATCCTGTAACCAGCCCGAATTATGGATGCCTGTTTTTGGTTCAGGTTGTTTGCCAATGGCCGAAGTTTTGTTCCAGCAATCATCAAAGAACACAAACATGGGCTTGATGCCATGTTTTTGGGTAATGGCTACAAACTGGTCTATGCGTTTTTTGAAACCTGTCGGATCCTGGCTCCAGGCTTTACTGTATAAAAACACACGAAGCGTATTAAAGCCGATACTTTCTGCCCAGCCCAGCTCTTTGTCGATCAGATCGGGGGAAAAAGTATCTGCCTGCCACATCTCCAACTGGTTGATGGCATTAGATGGAATGTAATTTGCGCCGGTTAACCATTTGTGCTCGCTATACCAGGCATTGGCTTTTTCTACTGACCAAACCTTTGCAGGTTCGGTGCTTTTTTTTGTTTTTTGTGCAAAGCCCGTGCTGATGCTTAGGCTCATTACAGCAAGGACAACATAGTTTTTTAGGTTCATATCGGTTATATCTGATTAGTTATTATGGTGGTTTGATGGTGAGGTTAAACTTTCGCCCGGTTTTACCGGAGTTCCAAAATTTGGTGTACCATCAGCATTCCAGGTAAATTTTTGTGCCCTTGGAGAACGGAAGCCACCACAGCCCTGCCCTGGTTTATCGTTTGCATGGTAAAGGATCCAGTCTTCTTTCCCATCAGGAGATTTAAAAAACGAATTGTGCCCCGGAGCGTAAACACCATCTTTTGGTGATTGTTGAAAAACAGGCTGATCGGCTTTCGTCCAGGATTTTGGGTCGAGCAGGTTGCTTTTTCCTGAAGCTGAAAGCATGCCCAGTGCATAAAAATCAGTCCAGCAGCCGCTGGCTGAATAGACGATAAAAATTTTACTGTCATGTACCAGAAACTGTGGCCCCTCGTTTACATCAACGTGGGCACCACCGCCCAGGTCGCCTATTTTTTCCCAGTCAAATTTTGGGGTAGAAATTTTTACGCGGTTCCCATCAACCGTCCATGGATTTTTAAGTTTGGCGATAAAAATTTCCTGCTTACCGTTCTGGTCTCCTTCCCATCCGGACCAGATCATGTATAACTGGCCTTTAAAATCGATTACATCGCCATCTATGGCCCATTTATTGGTAGGATCGGCAATCTTGCCTTTAAATACCCACTCCCCCTTCATCGGATCGATGGAAGCGTTTTCCAATACGTACATGCGGTGGTTTTCATTTTTGCCATCATCTGCAGCAAAATAAGCATACCATTTTCCCCTCAAAAACATCACTTCAGGTGCCCATATTTCTTTACTGTACATCGTGCCGGCAGGTGCTTTCCAGATGGTTTTCCGCTCGGCATTTTTAAGGCCATCAAGGGTTTTGGTTTTCCAAAGGTCTACGCGGTTACCAGTGGTATGGGTATAATAGTAATAACCATCTTTATAATAGCTATAAGGATCGGCACCGGATGGCAACAGGGGATTGGTAAATGTTTGTGCATTTAACCCTTCCATTACCAACAGGCACAGTACGAACAGTAATTTTATTTTCAATTTATTCATTTTTAACGCTTTACACCTGCTGTTTTTTTTTCAGACTACTGTATTTTCTCAATCTTTAAAAAAAGTGATTTCTTTTCTGAAACCCGCATTCTTTTGTTTCAATATTTCTACAAAAGCAATCAATTTACGCCCTGCATTAAAAAGCGAAAACTTTTAGGGTCGACCTGCATCTGTTCAGTACCATTTTTATCTTTCGCAAAAGCAGCCTTTATAATAGCTGTAGCCCTCGGCGATACTTTTTGATTGTTATGATGAGTGTGAAATACATACTGCATAGCCCCATTTTTATCGGTAAAAAAATCGCCATGACCAGTACCGTTTATTTTCAATAATTTTTTACTGATGATCGGGTTACCTGCATATTTTATCCAAGGCCCTGTGGGCGAACTTGAAGTGGCATAACCTACAGCATAATCGGGATTTCTAAAATCGTTTGCTGAATAAAAAAGGTAATAAAGCTGATCTTTTTTGAGTACCGTTGGACCTTCAGTTACCGGCCAATCGGTTTTTGGGGTATTTTCCCAAAATTCGGTTCCTGATAAACATTCTTTTGCGGTGTTTGGGATGACATCCGAAAAATCGGCCTTCAGTTCGGATACATAAATCCGGTTACCATTTGCCAGTTTTACATGATAAAGATAATTTTTCCCATCAGCATCGGTAAATACAAAGGGATCGATCTGTTTTCCCGTGCCAGAAATGGCTTTTAACGTTTCCTGTTTAAATGGACCTAAAGGACTTTTGCTCCAGGCAATAGCAATCTGTTCATCGGCGGTGTAGGCCATATAATAAGTATTTCCTCTTTTAAATACCTGTGGTGCCCAAAAATCTTTGCTCCCAAATGCATCGCCCTTTTTTAAAGCAAATCCATTATTTTCTGCCTTTTTACTCCAGGTTTTAAGGTCTTTTGAAAAATAAACCAAAAAACCCTGATCACTACTGGTACCATATAGATAATAATTGCCTTTATCAACAAAAATGGTCGGATCGGCTAGATAAAGGGTATCATTTAGCGGTTTTGCAAGTATTTCTTTGCTAATGGAACAGAGTGAGAAGCATAAAAAAAGGGCGTAAATATATTTCATTTAATATGATCTGCTAAGGGTAAGATACTGATTATTAAGACATATATGATATTCAAAAAGTATTATATCCAATTTTAGGATAGAATAGTATTTCGATAGTTCGTCATTCCCAACCTGATTGGGAATGACGACCGACCTCGCAAATAGGTCACGTTGAGCCCGTCGAAATGCCTCGCCTATAAGGAAGGTCCTTCGCCAGGCTCAGGATGACAATTCTACATTTACAATACGCTTACTCTTTTAACTAAAAACCTATTTTACTTACAGGTGTAAAAATCAAATCGTCAACACCGGCAATTTTAACGCCTATCCGGGCAAAAACATAATTTTGACTGGGTGTAATGTCTGGGATCGTAACACTCATGTTCAGGTTATTGAGGTCGGCGATGGCTGCACCACTGATCTGCTGGGTAGCAATATTATTGCTGCCATCAACAAATTGTGTTTTATTAATATACAACGATACGTTTTCTATATCCTTCCCATCGGCATTGGTAATGATTTTTTCGAGCTTGCAAAAAGCATTTATTTTGCCTGCTGCAGCGGTAATTGCGGCTCCGCGGATCATGTAGTAAGGCATTACCTCGATATCCATGATTTTACTGCCGCTAATGTTTACCGCAATGGTATCCTGTCTTCCGGCAGCATTCTTTTTCCATAAAAAAGGTCCCTGATTCGGCGAAAAAACCAATTTATAATCTCCACTGAATAATTTGGCAGAATAGGCTCCATCCTGGCTCACATTAACGTTCAGTGCAGAATAGTTACCAAAACCCGACTGCCAGAGTTCGAAATTAACCTGACCATACTGGACACTGATGGGTTCTCCTTTATAAACAATCCGTCCGGTAAAATCGGCTTCAGGTGCATCGTAGTTGTCTTTTTTACATGAAGCAAAAAGCACTGCAATAATTGCCCCTATCATGAAATAAAATCTAATTTTCATATCTATATCTGCTTATTGGTTAGGGTTTCTTACAATTTTAGGGTTTCCGTTAAGTACATCCTGCCCGATTGAAGAATAGTAATTTCCGATACGGAAACGGTGTGCAGCGGTTACACGGCTTGGTTTAATCACCTTAAAAACATATTTCAAATGGTTTGCGTTGCCAGGGTTATAATATTTGTACGGCCACAAACCAAATACCTGTGTACTGGTGCGTGTTGCGCTGCCAATATTGTTTGCATTAATGAAATCGGCTGCTGACATATTATTGCCGTTCCAAACTTTATCAGCCAGTCTCCAGCGTTTCATATCCCAAAGTTCATGTCCTTCAAAAGCTAATTCTACTTTACGCTCGTGTACAATACGGTCGAAAGTGATCTGCGCCGGGGTTAAAGCAACAGTTAATCCTGCACGGTCTCTCACTTGTTTAATGTAGTTAGCTGCTGTAGTGGGATCGCCCAGTTCAAAAGCTGCTTCGGCTGCATTTAGCAATACCTCGGCATAACGGTAGCGGATCCACCAAACATCACTCCGGGTACCGATCTGGCCTGAACCTGTTGCCGGATCTAAATATTTGCGTACATAAAAACCTGATTGTGCACTGAATTCGAGTCCATCTACAGGACCATCGGCACCAACCACCTGTACCGAACCTGCATTGCCCGGAAGTACATTTGTTTTGGTCTGTCCAAAATTATCACCTGTTACGATAGAGCCATCGGCTAATTGATAGCCAGCCCAGATATCAACGGTTTTACCTTTAAACTGCGTTCCCGGAAGAATCACGGTTCCAGCCAAACGTGCATCACGACCTACAAAAATATCAGTAATACCACTGTAATAAACTGGGTTACCACTTCCATCAACCGAAGCCAGCGATGCATAAGTGTTATCCAGTTTTTCGAAAGACTGCACCAGGTTTAAAGATGGGTTTAACCGCCCGCCCTGCGCTTCCTCTGCAGAAGAACGTGGCTGGTTATCGATGGTAAAACCATGAGCTTTATTGGTTTTCAATTTAAAATCTTTTGCAAAAATCACTTCCGGATTACTGCCTTTATCAGTAAAAAGCGCGGCGAAATTTTCAGATAGATTAGGGTTCTTTTTGTAAAGCGAATATTTGCCGCCATCGATAATCTCTTTTGCGGCAGCTAAGGATTTGGTAAAATAAGCATTGGCCAGACCCGATGATATACCCACTTCTCCACCTGGCAGGCTTAACTGTGAGTTGCTGTATTTGGCGATTGAACCCGCATATAATGCTGCTCTCGATTCCATGGCTAGTGCCGCAGCTTTTGTAGCCCTGCTCTGTACAGTCGGATTATCGGGCAGTATGGTTTTTACAGCTTCAAGTTCTGAAATTACAAAATCATAAATTTCGGTTTCTTTTGCCCTTGGAAACTGAAGGTAACTTGGATCGCCGCTGTAATTATAATCTAAAACGGTTGTGATTAACGGTACACCGCCCATTCTTTTTACCATTTCGAAATATACCCCCGCCCTGATAAAGCGCGCTTCAGCCAGGAAACGATCGCGGTCTTCTGCTTTCAAAGCGGTAGATTCCTGCCCACGTTTAATAAACATATTCAAGTCGCGGACATAACCATAAACACCCATATCCCAGTATCTCCAGGCATCATAACCATACTCTAAATTCTGGTGGCGAAAATAGTCACCACTAGCAGAGGCAAAACCTTCATCAAAATCTGTAAAAGCCCACCACCCCTCGATGGTCTGGTAATCCGGGTAACGATCGTAAAGATCGCCAACAACGGTTAGTACCAAATTAGGATCTTTCCATACCGCATCAATGGGCAAGGTACTGGTTGGTTGTTTATCTAAAAATTCTGAATCTTTTTTACAAGACTGCGCAAAACTCAAAAAGGCAATGGCAGCAAATGCATATATAATTTTTTTCATCTGATTAGTCTTTTTCATGTTACAGCGTTAGTTTAAGACCGATATTAAAGAACTTGTTCTGTGGATATTGTAGGCCGTTATCGTCTGCAATTTCCGGATCCACGCCATAATCGCTCAGGTTATCGATAGAAAAGAGGTTATATCCGTTTACATATACCCTGGCATTCTGGATCTTGATTTTCTCAGCCCATCTTTTGGGTATGGTATAACCAATCTCAAGCGTACGGGCACGCAGATACCTTACATTGTGTAGCCAAAAAGTGGAGTTTTTATTATAATTGCTGTGTCCGCCATCATTGAAGCGTAATGCAGGGTATTTCCCAGGGATCCATGCGCTGTTCAGGTCGTATGGGTTAGTACGGTGCCAGCTGTCATCAGCAAAACTCTGCAACAAAGCACCTGTATTCTGAAATGCCCAGCGCTGTTCCCAGTTCTGGTTCCAGGAGTACATCGCACCGCCAGAAAAATCGGCTGTAAAATCAAAGCTTTTGTAAGAACCACCAATGGTAAAACCAAAGCCGATGTTTGGCTGTCCTGTTGTGGTATATCCGATCGGTCTTTGATCCAGGTCGTTGATCACACCGTCACCGTTTTGATCCTTATAAATTAAATCGCCCGGCAATAAAGAGCGGTTTCCCTGCCCATCGATGTTTACTTTGTAGTTATTGATCTCGTCAATATTCTGGAACTGTCCGGTTACCTCATAGCCCCAAAAAATATCTGTATAACGCTGGTTATAGCTATTTCTGTAATTGTCCCACGAGTTGCCGTAACGCGGTTTATACTGATCTAAAAACTTTCTTCGGCTAATGGAAATGTTTCCTCCTACATTGTAGTTGAATTCTCCGATCTTATCCCTGTAATTTAAGGCGAATTCGGCTCCGAACTGAGCGTCACTTTCCAGGTTTTCTGCTGCCAGTGGGTATCCCAGTTCAATTGGCACCACCACATCATTTTTAACCTGCTTTAAACCAGTACGTTTTCTGTAGAAATAATCTGCAGTTCCGCTAAGTTTACTGTTAAACAATGAAAAATCTAAACCGATATCTGTTATTTTGCTTTTCAGCCAGCTCAGGTTATTGATGATCGGTCCTTTATCCCTTGAAGTGGTAATATTCTTCCCATCCAGAATCACAGTGCCTTGGTTATAACGGTACCCCGGGATGTAAGCGAAAGGGTCAATACCCAGATCATCATCTCCAAGTACACCGTAGGAAGCACGGAGTTTCAAATCATTTAAGACCGTGCTTTCACCTAAAAGCGATTTCATAAATTTCTCCTGAGTAATTCTCCAACCAATGGATGCAGAAGGGAAATAACCTACACGCCTATCTGGTGCAAACTTCCATGAGGCATCTCTACGGCCAGAAAGTTCCAGGTAATATTTGTTATCATAGTTATAATTTATCCTTGCAACGTAACCAATACGGGCTTCTTCTTCCTGGATATCGGCGAAATCCTGTCCATCCATATCTGCAAACTGCAAAACAGGCAGAATATTGGTCTGTGGTACGGCATGCTGGAAAGTATAGGTTCTAAAACGGTCTAAACGCTCTGCTACCAAGACACCACCAACGGTATGTTTACCAAAAGTGCGGTTGTAGTTGGCCTGTAACTGGTAGGTATTGGTGTAAATCTTTTCGTTTCTACGTTCCCTGTATGGGTTAGAACTTCCTACTTTTTCTTCGTAAACACCGGTTTCAGGATGATAAGTATACACGTTGTAGGTATACTCATGACCGTTGATTACATTATCGGCGATGTAATAAGAGTATAAACCTTTTATCTCCAAACCTTTAATAGGCGTATCATAACTTGCTGATAAATTGGTCTGTAAAACCCTCCAGTCAGATTTCCAGTAACCGGTTAAGGCCTTGCTCTGTACGGCAAACTGTTCAGTATTGTGTCCGATATCGTTCGGATAATTTGGATTGCCATTGGCATAAGCCTGTTCAGTCGGCCTGTTTCTCAAAAGTGCAAAACGGGCAGCCCAGTAATCATCTCCGCCCGGTACCCCTGGCTGATCGCGGCTTTCGATACGGCCGTTGATCAACATCCCAACTTTAAAACGGTCGGTTATTTTAGCTTCAATATTGCTCTGAATATTGGTCCTGTTGAAATCGAACTCACGTGCCGTTCCATACACCCCTTTCTGATCCAGGTGCGTACCCGAAAAGTAATAATTTACCTTGTCGCTACCACCGGAAGCACTTAAATTAATTGAAGATTGTGGCGCATTGGGCGCGATGATGATATCTCTCCAGTTCTGGCTCTGATAGCCATATTCTGTTCCTGCTTTCCATTTTTCAAGTTCTGCCGGAGTAATATCTGTTTTGCCATTCTGGTTTAGTTCTGCAGTAGCTTTTCCTAACATCCATTGGTAAGCATCAGTCGTTTCAGGGAAACGTACCCAGTTCTGCCATCCGGTATAAGCATCAACACTAAAAGTATTACGCGTACTGTTTTTACCTCTTTTGGTCGTTACCAAAACTACCCCATTAGCGGCCCTGCTACCATAAATAGCGGCCGAAGCGTCTTTAAGTACGCTAATCGTTTCAATATCATTGGGCGAAATATTATTAAACTGCCCTGCATCCTGCTGGATACCATCAATTACGTACAATGGATTACCCATGTTACGGATCTGGATGTTGGCACTCGATCCCGGTCTACCGTCAGGCATCCTGAACGAAACGCCGGGCAGTTTGCCAGCAAGGCCCGTACTTACAGTTGAACCGCCATGTACTTTTTCGAGGTCTTTGCTGCTGATGGAGGAAATGGCACCGGTAATGGCTTCTTTTTTCTGTGTGTTGTAACCCACTACCACCACTTCGCTAAGATCGTTGTTGGAAGGTTTAAGTTTAACATTAACCTGAAAACGTCCTGCCAGGGCGACTTCCTGATTAACATAACCTACATAAATAAAAATCAGGGTTGCATTTTTATCGGCCACCTGGATTTTAAATTTTCCGTCAGCATCAGTGGTTGCCCCCGTGCTGGTTCCCTTGATTTTAATGCTGGCACCTACAACTGTTTCGCCCTTCTCGTCAATAACGGTACCAGTAACGGTACTTTGTTCCTGTGCAATGAGCTGAAATGAAAGTAAGAGTAAGGTGATTGAGGTAAAAATAACAGAGAGAATTTTGCTTTTCAAAAACATCTTTTGAAGCAAGTACCAATCCGTACGTACAAAGCCGCCATAGGAGAATAAACTTCTTTTCATATTTGGTTAGTGATTTGGTTAAATACTAGAAGTAAATGGTTTTAGTTCAATTTAATTCTTGTCAAAGATTCGGTTTTTAGCATTAGCACGGAATACGTATTTGTATCAATCTTTCTCCATTTTGTCTCGATTTGTGTTTAAGGAGTCTGTTAGCCACGGAGGCTCAGAAACACGGAAAATGCCGCTTAATGCGTCATCCTGAGTTCAGCTCAGGATCTTTATAGTGACAGTTTTCTGGAAATGATGGGGCTGGCACATTTCGGTTAGGGAATCCCTGCTATCCCTCCTAGTCCTCACTCATGCTTCGCTCCGGGCTATCCGTTTTATCAGGTTTATTTAACACAGGTCGGTAGTCCTAATTTAGGTCAGACCTCGCAGGTTTAATTCGGCGCTGTATATTTATTTTAATGCCCTCATTGAGGGCTGCGCCGTTTAAAAACCTGCGAGGTTTATAAAACAGTGGGTTTTGCGTTAGGGATTGTAAGGGTTCAGTACCGATCCTTCATCGGTACCGGAGAGAAGCGCAGCCCTGAAAAAGCCCGACCTTTGCGCAGCTTAGGTAACGCCCATATCAGTTTGCAGTTGACAGTTGGCGTTGGCAGTTTCAGGTCTATAAAACTGAGTTTCGATCTTTAAGGCTTTCACAAATAAAAATCGAAAGGTTTCGTTAAGAAACATTATACAAAATAATTTATTTCATTGTTCGTGAACAGTTTTTATATAGATTTGAATAATCTATATAACACCTCTTAGATGAAAAAGTCTTTATTTACATCCTTGTTGATATTGTGGACAATTATTGGCTTTGCACAAAAAACCAGCATTACTGTAAGCATTGCAAATTCGAAAGCAGAAGAATTTTCGTTGCTGGATACCAAGCAAATTTTTCAAGCCGAATTCCCCGAACCCAAGGAGATGGTGGTAAACTTGAATAAGAAAAAATTAGCCAGTTTAAACCTTGAGCTAAAAAGAGCAGGTTTTTTCGGTCTCCGGTGTATGGGCAGGACCGACAGGGAATATTTATTTTATAACTTATATATTGAACCTGGAAACCAGTTAAACATAAAAATAGATTTTAAGCGGCCAGATTTCGGAATCACCGTTATTGGAAAAGGTGCCGAAAATAACCAACCATCAATTGCACTAATCAAAAAAACATTTAGTGTTCAAGAGTTTTATGGCGATACTACGCCTACTCGGGTAATTAGCGCCATCAAAAAAGAAGAAATTAGACTGCAGCAAAATTTCGATAATTATGTTAAAAAGTATAAGCCGACCAAAAAATTTATTGCAGACTGGCGATTAAACCAAAGGTATTTCGCAGCGGAAACCTATTTTTCATTTAAAGAGAATAATAAATTCAAAATTCAGGGTAGCCATAGCAGTACCATGTTAAGCTGGGAAAAAATCCAGGATAGTCTCATCAATGAAAAATCAATCAATAATGAACTGGCTGTTTATACCCCGAATTACCTGAGCCTGATCCAAGAATTTTTATTGCGCAAAAAAGAAAAACTATGGATGATGGCGTCCGATGAACCTGAAAACTTTTTTCGCGAATGGTACAATATGGATCAGAAAGAGGGTATGATTGCCTATTCTGATGATGCCACTAACCTTCTTGAGGAAAAAATAATCAATAAATACTTTTCAGGACAATCGGCAGAAATACTCTACATTACATTGTTTAATGACGCAATCGATGAATCCTATTATAAAAATGTCCCACAGATTTTCGACCGTTTTAAATCCCACTTCCCAAAAAGCAAATATATTAACTGGATTAAACCTTATGTTGAGGCTTATTTGATAAGAGAACAGAAGCCTTTGAATGACAAAATGATCATTGAGAAAAACAATGGATCAGACCTGAATACCTTCGAAGAGGTTTTAGCCATCCATAAAGGCAAAACAATGTTACTGGATATGTGGGGAACCTGGTGCGGCCCATGCAGATCTGAACTCGAAACCAACGGACAGGCCATAAAATACCATTTTAAAGATAAAGGTGTTGATTACCTGTACATTGCCAACCATGATCAAAATAATGAAAGTGACTGGAAAAAACTTATCCCTTATTTTAATATGGAGGGCTTTCATATCCTTGCAAATCTAAAATTAACGAAAGATATTATGCAAAAAGTGAAGGGCAATGGTTTCCCAACTTATGTAATCATTAAAAAGGATGGAACCTATGAGCTATCAAAAGCAGGTTACCCCATGAACAGAGAAATCCTGATTAAACAACTGGAAGAAGCATTAGCGCATTAAACCGATCTGTCTCCATCTTTCTACGTATCGGCTCAAATTCAATTTAGCCTGAAAGCAAAGCATTTCTTTAATATATTTGAAGCTACTGACCAATATATCTTGAAAAAACTCATCATCCTTGTATGTCTGTTACTTTCGGCCAGCCTGCTTTTGGCCCAGCCTTACTATTTCAGGCATTACCAGGTAGAAAACGGGCTTTCTAATAATACGGCCTTTTGCAGTGTGCAAGATGGAAATGGCTTTATGTGGTTTGGCACTAAAGATGGGCTGAACCGGTTTGATGGTTATTCTTTTAAAACCTATCGCCACGATACCGAAAAAGCTGGCAGTTTGGGCAACGATCTGATTTCTGCACTTCACCATGATCACGAACAAACACTTTGGGTTGGTACAAATAACGGTGTGTATCAATACAATCCAAAAAAAGAAAGCTTCGCCATTATTGCAGCAACTAAAGGGATGCGGATTACAGATCTGGCAAGCGATCTGCGTGGAAATTTATGGATTTTATCTTCATTTAAGATATATTTATATCAAAAGCGTACCAGGAAAATACAGGTTTTTGGCCATAATGCACGGTTCGATGCCTCACTGGTAACCATTTTAAAAGATGGCAGTGTATGGATCAGTACCGGAAAGGGAACATTAGAAAAATACAATCCCAAAACGAATAGTTTTCAGCAGTTTAATATTAATGGAAAAAATGCCAAAACCGAATATGGCTGGGTATCCAGAATTGCAGAAACTGAAGATGGAAATTTATTGGTCGGCACGACCAATCAGGGTGTTAAACTTTTCAACCCTGTTACCTTAACATCAAAAAATATACTCAAATTAAACGACGACCAAACGCCAATTTTTGTTCGGGACATTAAAAAAACAGGCCCGCATGAGTTTTGGATTGCTACAGAATCGGGCATTTACATCTATAATGATAAAAGTGGAGCAATTATCCACCTTAAAAAACAATATAATAACGATTATTCTTTAAGCGATAATGCCGTTTATAGCATTTGCCTCGATCGCGAAGGAGGGGTTTGGACCGGCACCTACTTTGGAGGAGTAAATTACTATTCGAGCCATACTTCGCTGTTCACTAAATACTTTCCGCAAAAAGGTACAAATTCCATCAGCGGAAGCGATGTGAGGGAAATTACAAAGGATCAGGATGGTAATTTATGGATTGGTACTGAAGATGCCGGACTGAACAAACTCGACGTAAAAACAGGGGTGTTTAAACACTTTTTACCCGACGGAAAACCCGGAAGCATTGCCTATTCCAATATCCACGGTTTATTGGTTGACGGAGACAAGCTCTGGATTGGCACTTTTGAACATGGATTGGATGTTTTAGACCTGAAAACAGAAAAGGTGATTAAACATTACCAGGCAGGTGTTGGAAATGCCTTACGTACCAATTTTATTGTTACTTTTTGTAAAACGCGGTCGGGTGAAATTTTAGTTGGAACCATTAATGGGATTTATCTTTATAACCGCAAAAGAGATGATTTTGAACCTATTGCAGGCCTCCCTTTTATCTTTTACGATTCGGTTATGGAAGACAGTAAAGGTAATATCTGGGCGGGCAGCTTTAACGACGGTATATTTAAGTTTAATTTATCCAGACCAGGCCATGTGAATTATCGAAATAACCCAACCGATGCGAAAAGTTTAAGCCATAACAGCGTAAACAGTATTTTTGAAGATAGTAAACAGCACATTTGGGTAACTACCGATGGTGGCGGACTTTGCAGGTTTGATCAAAAAATACATCAATTTAAGCGTTACGGAATAAAAAATGGTTTCCCCAGCAATTACCTGTTCCGCATCGAAGAGGATGCAGTGAATAAATTCTGGATTAGTAGTACCAGGGGTCTCATCCATTTTGATCCCGTTACGGGGTTAAGTAAGACCTATTCTAAAGCCAACGGATTGCTTACCGATCAGTTCAACTACAGTTCTGCCTATCAGGATGAAGAAGGCCGAACCTATTTTGGAAGCGTAAAAGGGCTGATAAGCTTTAATCCGGCCAATTTAAAGGCAACAAACTATGAGCCCCCGGTATTTTTAACCGGGTTTCAGATCAACAGTTTGGAAATAGGTTTAAATGGGAAAGATTCTGTTGCTAATACATCGATTGTTTATGCCGATACCATCGAACTTAACCATAACCAATCATCTTTTAGTATCGATTTTGCTGCATTAAGTTATTTATCTCCTGAAATGACGGAGTATGCCTACAAAATGACAGGGCTTTATAAAAACTGGGAGTATTTAAAAACCAACAGGAAGGTTTATTTTACCAAACTTGCCCCGGGCAATTACATTTTTGAAGTGAAAGCTTTGGTTGAAGGAAGCAGCATCTGGAGCACCAAAAATGTTAAACTTCTGATCAAAATAAGTCCTCCTTTTTACCTCAGCCCCCTGGCATATCTGCTTTATTTGATCGCTATAAGCGGAATAATTTTCTCCCTGGTGCGAAGGTACCATCGAAAAATTGCATTAAAGAACAGCAGGCGGATGGAAGTTTTTGAACATGAAAAACAAAAAGAAGTTTATCAGGCGAAGATCGAATTTTTCACCAACGTCGCCCATGAGATCAGGACACCGCTCACCTTGATTATCGGACCGATGGAAAAACTGATTAAACAGGCCGATGCCGTACCCGCAATAGAAAAGAATTTACGCATTATGGGTCGAAATACGGATAGGTTGCTCAAATTAACCAACCAATTATTGGATTTCAGAAAAACCGAAACCAGCGAATTTTCATTAAACTTTGTAAAAGCCGATATTTCTGAAATCTTAAAAGATATATTTTTGCAGTTCCAACCTGCCGCAGAACAGCAGGATATTAGCTACAATCTTCATTTACCTGAAAAAAAAATCCATGCCTATATTGATGTGGAAGCTTTTTACAAAATCATCAGCAATTTGGTAGACAATGCCCTAAAATATGGGAAAGCTAGTGTACAAATTCACTTATCATTACAGGATTACGATAAGTTTGTGGTGATGGTTAAAAACGATGGGAATAGAATCTCTAAAGAGATTAAGGATAAGATATTTGAACCTTTTTTTAGGGGTAAGGAAACCGAAATAAAGGCGGGAACGGGAATAGGTTTATCGATTTCGAAATCACTTGCGCAACTGCATCGCGGTGAACTTTATTTAGATTTTAATGATGGTGATTTTAATATATTTGTATTAGAACTGCCTATCCACCAACTTATAGAATTTAACCTGAACGGAAAATGGAAGAAATTATAGGCACGTTGATCATAAAAGATACTGAAGATATGGACAGATCTGTTGTGTTATTGGTTGATGACAATGAAGATATTCTTGATTTCATTTCGGATGATCTGGATGAAAAATATCATGTACTACAGGCCAGGAATGGGATTGAAGCTTTGGAAATCTTACAGCGTGAAATCGTTCAGCTCATTATCAGCGATGTGATGATGCCTGAGATGGACGGCTTTGAATTTTGTGCAAAAGTAAAATCGACCCTGGAGCTCAGCCATATCCCAGTGATACTGCTTACCGCAAAAAATTCATTACAATCTAAAATTGAAGGTTTAGAGCTTGGCGCCGACGCCTATGTTGAAAAGCCCTTTTCGCCCGAGTTTTTGCAGGTGCAGATTTCCAGTCTGCTTAAAAACAGAAACAAGATCAAAGAATATTTCTCCAATTCTCCCCTCCTCCACCTGAAAAGTATTGCCTATTCTAAAGCAGATGAGCTATTTTTGGAAAAATTACAGGACACCATTAACAAAAACATCAGCAATCAGGATCTGGATGTAGAGCACCTTGCAGAAAAGATGAACATGAGCCGGCCAACCTTATACCGGAAAATTAAATCTATTTCTAACCTCAGCCCCAATGAACTGATTAATTTAGCGAGGTTAAAAAAAGCTGCTGAACTTTTAAACGAAGGGCTATTGAAAATTTACGAAATTTCAGAATTGGTGGGTTATAGCTCCCAATCGCATTTCGGGCGGAATTTTGCCAAACAGTTTGGCATGTCGCCTACTGATTATTTGAACAGCAGGATAACAGAAAAGAAGAAGGGGTAATTTTAAAGGTTTAAAAGCGCGAAGAATCTTAATTGAGGAGGCTTTTTCAGCCGACGAAGCAATCTTAATGCACACGCTAGCAGCGATCGTTGTAAGACTGCTTCGTACCTTATAATGACGTCTATGTAAAAAACTGATATTCATTGTTATTTTTTTTGACTATATAAGACATTTAAGGACCATATAAGCTTACGTTTTCTTATATGGTGTAAAAGCCTAAAGGATTATTTAATGAATTAGATGTTCTTAGGTGTCTAAGGTGGTTCATTAAACAGCGTAGTCTTTAATTTTTACGACCACCTTAGACATCTTAGCTCAATGAGTTTTGCAGGACGCAAAATATTAAACCCAATACGTTAGAAAGCGCATATAGGACGTCATTCCTATTTTTTTCTGGCCACTGAACTGATGGTTACTCCCAATGACGATCTTTCTTTTCGCGCATCAATTCCTTCTATTTTCCATCTCAAAATCAAACATTTAGCCAGCCATTGTTATTATCCTTTATTATGCGTAAATTGTATTAACCAAAATATATAAGTCATGAATATGCTTAAGAAAATCGAAAACTGGGGCGATCACCACCACCCAAAATGGTTAGACTATTTTAGAATTTTATTAGGCCTCGTTTTAATCTGGAAGGGCATTGATTTTTACATCAATATGCAGACCTTTAGCAATTTAATGAGAGGTGCTTTCTTAGGTACAGCAATAAGCATCAGCTTACTGGCACATTTCATTATCGTATTACACCTAATTGGTGGTTTAGCCATTACCCTGGGCACCTATACGCGTACATTCTGCCTGATTAATTTACCAATACTGATCGGGGCAGTATTCTTTATCAATATTTCGGGAGGCATTTTTAAACCCTACTCAGAATTTTGGTTTTCAGTTTCCGTATTGGTTGGATTAATCTGTTTTGCTATCGAAGGAAATGGAATTTTATCTGTCGAACACGAGAAAATCTTGCCAAAACAGGCCGCTTAATTCAAAATACAAACACAAAATCCCGGTATAAACAGCTTAAATTAGCTGTATATTGATGCTTTTTGATTTTTTTATACCCGCTAACTAAATGATTAGCAAGACTTAAAATATTAATTAAAATATTTGATCAGAAATCGTTTGCAGATTTGCTTCAAATTCCTACTTTTGCAGCGGAGAGCTGGCAGAGTGGTCGAATGCGGCAGTCTTGAAAACTGTTGACTGTAACAGGTCCGGGGGTTCGAATCCCTCGCTCTCCGCCTGAAAAAACTAAAGCCTGAAATCGCATGATTTCAGGCTTTTTTCATTTAAACATCTTGTCCTAAATTCGAATACTGAACATATTCTTTTAAACTAAATGAATCAATTACTCTTGTCATTAACCTCAAATCTACCCGTTTTTAGGTGCAGTACAATTTTGAACACGATAATTTCTTCATCATGCGCATCTGTTTTGCCCGTGCCATGCGATGGCTGCTCTGATGGTGTATTTGTTAAGGGCATCATCCGGTGGATAATTCCCTGCAAAACATTTTGTTTTTCTGAAGTATCGGTGATTTCTTCAAATTTGCCCCAGCACACCACACTTTTCCAGTTGAAGGTGTCACGGATTTGGTCAATCTGGAAGCAAACCTGTGGGTTGCTTTTCATCATCCTGATTTTTTGTCCGGGAGCAGAATGGGCATAAACCGTACCGTTGCGGTACACGTAATTAATGGGCACAATGTAACTAACTCCATGGGCGTGGCAGCCTAAACGACCTATATATTGCTCTTTAAGGAGCTTTTCAACTTCCTCTTCTTCTAGTTTTCCTAACATTTTTCAAAAATTAATGTTGAATATTTATTACTAAGCTGTTCCCGAAATATCTAAAACAACCCTTCCCTCAATCTCTCCCATTTTCATTTGTTCAAATACTTCGTTAATGTCTTCCAGTTTTGCAGACTTAATCTGCGCCTTCACCTTGCCATCTACGGCGAATTCGATAGCCTCCTGCATGTCTTTTCTCGTACCTACAATAGAACCCCTGATGGTTATCCTGTTCAACACGGTATCAAATATGGGAAGGTCGAAACTACCAGGAGGTAATCCATTTAGCGATAAAGTGCCTCTTCTGCGCAATGCGGAAAGCCCCTGACTAAAAGCGATAGGCGATACTGCAGTTACCAATACACCGTGCATTCCCCCGGTTTGTTTTTTAAGAAATTCGCCAGGATCCTGTTCAAGCGCATTGACCACAATGTCGGCACCCAGTTTTCTGGCCATTTCCAATTTATCGTTAGAAACATCAATTGCAGCAACCTGAAAACCCATGGCCTTTGCATATTGAACCCCTAGATGGCCTAATCCGCCAATACCCGATATGGCAACCCATTCGCCTGCTTTTACCTCGGTTTCTTTTAAACCTTTGTAAACGGTAACCCCGGCACAGATAATTGGTGCCATTTCTGCAAAATTTACGTGTGAAGGAAAATGTGCAACATACCTGGAATCTGCAATTACATATTCTGCAAAACCGCCATCAACGCTATAACCACCATTTTGCTGTTCATAGCATAACGTCTCCCAGCCTGTTAAACAAAATTCGCAACATCCACAGGCACTGTACAACCATGGAACGCCAACTACATCGCTTTCTTTAACACTTTTAACATCATGCCCCATGGCGGCTACCAAACCGATGGCTTCGTGACCAGGCACCAATGGCATTTTTGATTTTACCGGCCAGTCTCCATTACAGGCGTGCAGGTCGGTATGGCATACTCCACATGAAATTACTTTCACCAGGATCTCGTATGGGTTGAGCGGTCTGACCTTAAGTTCTTCTATGGCCAGAGGTCCTCCATATTGATGGATAACAGCGGCTTTCATTGTTTTAGGATACATTTTTTTTGTTTAGGGATAGATTGTACAATTAAGTTTTATGCAATGATCGCCTGGCTTTACATCGGAATGCGATGTTCAGGCGGCAAAACCAGAAGCGGGATCTGAATATGATCAGATATGTTCAGTGTATAGCTGCCATTAAACAAGCGATAAAAAAATCCGTGTTTCCGGTGTACCATTGCCAGCATATCGATCTGACCATTTTCTACGATCCAGTCAAGGCCATCCTTAATCCGCTCACTGTTTACGTGCCTGTGGTAGATATTTCTATAGTTGACCCTATCGGCAACCCGGTTTAAAAAACCTTCCATTGTTTCTTTGTAAACTACCTCATCTGATCTTGAATTACCTGTATGCATAATGAGTATATCAGCATTAAAAGGTTTTGCAAACTCGGCAAGCGCACATAAAACAGGGATATCACTATGGCTAAAATCGGTGGCGAAAGCAATTTTTTTAGGCCTCCTGAACGGGTAGCCTGTGGGGATCAATAAAAGCGGTATTTCGCGCTCAATCATTTTTCTGACATTACTTCCAATCAAAATTTTGGAGAACTTGCCTGCACTGTTTAATCCCATTACCACAAGGTTCATTTTACATTCGGTAAAATATTTATAAACCTCATCATCCACTTCTCCGCGAACAGATCTCGCATATAATTCTGGCTTAAGGCTATAGTCATGATAGGCTGCTTCATATTTCTTTTCGACCTTATGAAGCAATTTCTCCAATGCTGTTTTAGCATCATCTTCCATCTGGCTATACGCTTCATAAGGCCATACCATTGATGCTGCAGCGGGAGACACCACAGGATCCTGAAAAACATGGAATAGTTCTATCCTTGCCCCAATGTTGTAGGCCAGATCAGTTGCATAATTAGCTGCGTTCTCTGCTGCTGGAGAGAAATCAACAGGTACCAGGATCTTTTTCATATTGCGCTCTGTTTATTAAGCATAAAGTTTATAAAAAACCCATGTTAAAAATGTGAGCAGCATCAGCTATTTAAATGATTTTCAACTAAATGTAGCGAGGAATAGTGATTACCAACACTCGCTTTTAATAAAAAAAGCATTTATTACAATGAAAGATATAGTTGGATCGTCATTTCCTTTGCCTGATCAAAAGGACTACAGATGTTTTAGTTTTTTAATTTGAACGATTAATGAGTTTAAAGAAAGTACAAGTCAGGCCCTGCCGGGGCTAAGTAATAAGACTTACAATCCTCAGTTGTTAAGTATTTATTTGTAGCCGACATACAACATTGGGTTGACGAACTTGTCATAGTAAGTAGTGCTATCAAAGTATTCCGCCAGAGTACATAAACGTACAATAAAATCAATTAAATGAAAAAATCTATTTTAATTCTAAGCTCAATGTTTTTAACATTCTCAATCATTACATCTTGTAAGAAGGAGATTACTAAAGATGATCTGATGTCAAAATCAGCTAATGTATCTTCCAAAAGCTCTACAAAAATTTCTAAGAAAGATTATGAATTGCTCAAATCTAATCCTGAAAACAATAAACTATTTGATAGTTTATTGCAAGCTAACAAATTAAAAATCCCTAAAATTGCCAGTACTTCATCGGTAGCCAATGCAGATGATGACTCCGGATTTTATGATGATAGTGATGACGATGTTTATTATCTTTTCGATAATCCAGGTAATATTATTTTTGCAAACGAATGGTATGGAGCGAGATATGATGTGACTGCAGACTTTTATTTTGTTAAACGGAAAAATAGACTTACCGTAAAAATACCCCTTAGCTGGGGTCCAAATGTGAGCCATCTTGACCCAACGGTGAGTGGTCCTGTTACAGCCTAATTAAGCGGCCCAGCGGTAGGTGAAATGGAAAGACCTGCTTAGCCTTACGCAAATGTCTTTGCTATATATTCAGAGATCCGGGGCAATGCTGCAGGTGATATTTTGTAAAAAAGAACTATAATCAGAACAACAGATGGCAAAACCTTAGTTAAAGGCGGCTTAAAGTCTGAACTTTATGAAGCAGGCACCGAAATATCACTTGGTATTTCTGTAGAGTGGGCACGTAATCAAATCTCTTTATATCGTTTTGACCTTACTTTTAACATAGATTATTGGCAGAATAACAATGCTGCTGATCCAAGAACCCGTTTAAACGGTAGAGCCACATGTACAGGTCTTCAATCCAATTAAAATGATAAAACATATCTTATCAACATTCGTTCTTTTTGTGATTTGGCAGGGAACATATGGACAGGTTTCGGCACCATATCTCTCTATGAGTTTGGAAGCTAAGGACAATAGAGCCTATTGGCAGCCTATGCATAAAATGCCGGCTGGCAATTTCACTTTGGAATGGTTAAAGTCTGGTGACATTCTTGTTTCATACAATAGAAATGAGGCTCCAACCAAGTACTTAAAGGAAACCAATTTTAGCTCCAAAGATCTACAAAAACTTGATAAAAAGATTTCGGGTTTTAGCTTAAAAGGAATTTATCTGGATCCTGAACAGCCACCGGAATTTTATTATGTAATCTATTTTAATCCGAAAATGAAAAACTCTATTTTACTTGAATTGCATGCCGTACTTGGGCATGTTGTCTCTGCCACTTATTATTCAGATAAAAAGATAAATCCATTTCAGAACAGGATTTACAGCACTCTTAAATAAACAACACTCTGGCGCAGTATAATTATTGGGAATGTCACTAAAAATGTTTGTTTCCTGCTTTTGGTGATTTATTGTGTATTTCAGTGAATGTGGCTGTTCCTTAATTTGATAGTAGGCCCAGCGTCTACCAATAGGCTTATTGTTAAAACCGAAGCAGGATCGCATATTAACACGTTGAGAATTATGGAAAGCAGTGAGGATAAACTTATACTCATAAGCGGTTCGCGAACAGGTGCTCTCAATGATCCACAATTCCTTAAATATACCCTTTTTAATGAGAAGTTATCCAAAAGAAGATGCCTTTAACCTCACCACATTTACAAGTTTTAACAAAACGATAAAACAATTTGCAATATCTTTATGCCATGAAAATCCACATCCTTGGTGCATCCTGTGCAGGCTCTACCACTTTGGGCGAAACTTTATCTGCCCGGTTAAATATCCCTTATTTTGATACGGATAGTTTTTTCTGGGAAAAATCTGCTGTTCCATATACCGTAAAGAGAGAAGCCGAATTACGGAGCAGGTTGCTTAAGGACGAATTAAGAAAATCAGAAAACTATATTGTGGGCGGCTCGCTGGTAAGCTGGGGAGAGGAATGGAAACAAATGTTCGACCTTGCGGTTTTCCTTTACCTGCCAAAAGAAATCAGGATGGAACGCCTGGTGCAAAGGGAAATAGAACGTTATGGAAATCAGATTTATGAAGATGCGCAACGGCACAAATTATTCCTGGAATTTATAGATTGGGCATCAAAATACGACGACCGTTCTTTTACAGGCCGAAATATCAGGATCCACGAACGTTGGCTGGAAAGCCTGAACTGCCCTGTAATAAAAATTGTTGGCGATACAACGGTATCGGAACGGTTAAGACGTATTTTAGAGGTTGTTAATCGTGTTTAAAAATCATGCAATCAATATTTATTATCCCGAGGTTTTGTTTTCGGGAAAGGCTTTTTTCAAAATATTGTTTCGCCCTTCTTTTATTGAATCTACCTGGCACTTATCCTAACTGCTGCAGAAACAGGTTCAAATCCTCTTCTTTTCCCAAACCCAATTTTTGTTTAATCCGGTAACGGCTCATACGCACACTTTTCGGTTCGATACCTAAACGGATGGAAACCTCTTTATTGGTTAAACCCATCAACATATAAGAACAATATTTTAAATCAAGCCGCGTAAGTGTCTGGTTTGCTTTCTCTTGCAGGCGTTCAAAAAAAGCAGGATTAGTATCAAAAAAATCTGTCTTATGTTCCTCAAATTCTTTATCCATCCTTTTCTGCTGATTCACAATCCGTTTAATCTGTTCATCAAGCGAAAGATGGCTTTCAATATTTACCTTCTCTGGTATAAGCTCCAGTAGTTCATTTTTTTCTTCAATTTGTAAATTACTGGCCAATACCTCTTTCTCCAATCGCTCCTGACGCTCTTTAAGCAAAACCTGCTCAGTTTGAAGATGCATAGCTTCCGCCTCTTTTAGCTGTGCCCTTAATTCTGCAGCCTTCTTTTCCTGGTCGATCAGCTCTTGTTTTCTAATCGATGCTTTGAGCTTATAATTATAAGACATGAGCAGTAAAAGCAATGCGGCAATCCCCGTCAAACCTGAAATAATGTAATAAACATTCAGTTTTTTAGTATACTTGGTCTGTTGGTGTAAGTAGGCAATCTCCTGAGCCTTTTTTTCGGACTGATACTGTGCTTCTATCCTAATGGTGCTGTTAATTTTTTCTTCATCAAAAGCCTTTTTATAATAATTAAAATACTGCTTCAAATAGTTTAAGGCAGCCTGCTGATTACCTTTTTTTTCGGCAATACTTGCGAGCCCCTGATATATCCTGGCCTGAGTTAGCGGCATTTTTACTACGCCACCAGAAATTTTAGCCAATCCGGTGAGTAATAGTTTTTCTGCTTCATCATAGTTTCCGTCGCGCAGTGCATATTCGCTCCTTAAGCCGTAGCAGTTTAATAAAACTTCCAGTAAATTTGTTTTTGTAGCAATACCCATTGCGATATCGACATATTTTTCGGCACTATCGCGGTATGAAGGCGGAAAGTATTGAAAATATACATTGGCAGTATTTAAAGCTGCCGCAGCAGTATTACTGTAAATGAGCATGCGGCCCTCCTGCTTTTTTGAAAGCTGGAGTGATTTTTTATAGGTAAACAATGCCGAGTCGAGCAAATTGCGTTTCAGCGTATCAAGCTTAAATCGGTCAAAATAAGTTTGCCCGATAGTAAGATAAGCGTTGTTCAACAGGTCAATCTGTTTACTTTCAATTGCACTTAAATAACATAAACGGGCATATTTCTGTTGTTTTGACGGATCATTGCCATAGCCATAAAAACTGGCCAGATAATGGTATATCGTACTTTCATATTCATCTGCATGCTGGCCCTTTAAAAAATCCAGGGCTTTAAGCAGCTTTGCTATTGATTTATCATTATCATCGTTCACCAGGTCTAACCAACCACTTCTGAACCATACAAAACCAAGTGCAACGCGATCTTTTGTTTTATGAGCGTAGTACATGGCGCTATCTAAACTTGCATAGGCACTTTTCAAGTCCTTTTTCCACACATACAAATGAACCCGTGTCGCATAGGCCATGGCTTTACTTTTTCCGTCCCTTAACCCTTCTCCAACCTTAAGGGCCTCATTGGCTTGTTGAAAAGAAAGCTGAAGGTTTTTTTCAAAATTTGCCTTAGCCAGTTTGCAGAGCAGATTAACCTTTTCTTCTTTAGAAATGCTGTTCTGCGCCAGCAAATGATTTAAGGAATCGATATAGATCTTTTGTGCTTCAGCACTTTTAAAAAAAAGTAAAAGACAAAGTAGGAGATTTAATATTTTTTTCAGTGGTAGCTGCATAATCAAAAATAAAAAAGAAACATTTTACAGGAACAGAATTACAACAAATAATTAAAATTAAACCGTTTTAAAGGATTTTGTAGTCTCCTTGTAGACACCATTTCAAAAATTGGTAGTCGCAGTGTAGGGTCCCTTTTCTTGGTGGAGCACAAAGGCTCCAGTAATTTTGTATTGTTCAATTCATTAAAATTTAAACCTATGAAACAGAAAACAATTGCAGTAGTTGCCTACATTACGCTCATCGGATGGATCATTTCTTACCTGGAATTTAAAAAATCGACCGAAAAAAGCTCCCTGGCCAGTTATCATTTGGGTCAGTCGCTTGGGATTATTATTACCTCCATCCTCTTGAGTGTCCTGAGCAGTATAATTCTGGCCATAATCCCTTCCTTAGGTTTTGTATTTTACCTTATTTTATTGGTCCCTTTTATCTTAATGTTATTAGGCATAGTAACCGCCAATAATGGTTTAGAGAAGCCTGTTCCATTAATTGGAAAAGTATTTGAAAGGAAATTCAACTTTACTGCCTGAACTTAAACATCTTTAAAAAGAAAATGGTATTTCAGACAGTAGCTTTTTTGTTATCGGTGTGCAGATTTAAAACTGCAGCAGCCCCATATAAAATTAAAATGGCAAAATCTTTGAAAGCATTTTAAAATTTAATCAACCTTATGATGACCATTGAAAAATACAGACAACAGTTTACAACCGATGATACCCCTGGATGGCAGGCAATAGATGATCAACTTGAAAAAATTTATGGCACTTCCGAAGCACGCCACTACCCGCCTTTGTGTGGAATCCATTATGTGGCTGGCGGAACCGACCCGATAGATGGGGCCAGTATTTACGATAGCAACCACCAAAGCTTTCACCGCCATATCATCAGCTATGGCATGAGCGAATTGTATTATAATGAAGAAAAGGCAGGTGGTGAATTTAGCAAGTGGGGTTTTGAATTTACCTTTAGGTTAGCGCCATTTAAAGATGATGAAAACGATCCCATCTGGGCCATACAGGTGATGAATAATTTAGCCAGGTATGTGTTTTCGAGTGGTAAATGGTTCGAGGAGAACCATTTCATCCCTGCCAATGGACCAATAAGATTAAATACTGATACCCAAATAACGGGCTTTGTTTTTGCATTGGATCCGGAACTGGGAAAAATTGAAACCCCTCATGGCGAACTCAGTTTTCTCCAATTGGTTGGCGTTACCGATGCTGAGGTAGAAGAACTAAAAAAAAATCCCACCATTGGGGCTGTGGAGGAACTGATCGAAAACCTGAAAAAGGATAATCCCCTGCTAATTACCGACCTGAACCGGAAATAATATTCAAAATTTAGGATTGGTAAATCATATCCGGAATTTTTGAATACTTAATCATTTAAAAGCTATGATAAGAAGAAATATCCTTTTAGCGCTGCTGATTTTAAGTTTAATCTCTTGTCAGTCAAAAAAAGCAAAACATCTAAATACAGTCCTTGGATCAGCCGAAAGGGCTGAATTTAATATGATGGCGGGCAAAAACGGCCTTAACGAAAAAAAACTCAAATGTGTAATTGATGGCGATTTTAAATGCGCCCTTCAGGTGGTTGACGAAGAGGAACGGGCTTTTAATCAGATTATCAATAAAATAAATGCTGTAGAAACAAATGATATCAAATATGGCAATGCTTTAAAAAAAGCAGCAATCAGCTATTACGAAGCGGTTAAACAGCTGGAAATTTTTGATCGCCATGAAATCGCCATACAGCAGTTAAGTCAGAATAAAGCAAATACGGTGCAGTTGAGGGATAATGCGATAGCAAAACAGGGGCAATTATTAAAGTACAAATCGGAAATGCATAAACTAATTAATAAAAGAGAAAAGCAATTATCCGAAATACAAAAACGGTTTAATTCGGTCAACCACTTGGATTAATGCCCTAAAGTGCATGCTAGCCCATATCCTGCAAGAACAGCTTCAGGTCTTCATCCTTACCCAAACCCAACTTTTGCTTTATCCGGTAGCGGCTCATACGCACGCTTTTGGCTTCGATATGCATGAGCTGGGCAATTTTTTTGGTGTCCATTTTTAAATGGAGGTAAGCACAAAGTTTTAGATCAAGCGCGGTAAGTTTTTGTTGCGCCCTTTGGTTCAACAAAGAGAAAAATTCGGGGTGTACCTGCTGGATCTGAAATTTAGCTTCTTCGAAGTCGTTATCCAAAAGCAGTTCTTCGTTCCAGATTTTATTGATGTTGAGCTGATGGTTATCGCTCAGTTTTTCCTTGATTTGAAAAAGCATTTCCTTTTTATGTTCCAGCTGTAACTGGTTGGCCATAACTTCTTTCTGCAATTGTTGCTGCTGGCTTTCCAATAACAGCTGTTCTGCCTTTAGCCTCGCCTGCTCTTCTTTTTCGAATTTCATCTGCAGTTCAGCGTCCTGTTTTTCCAAATGCAATTGCTTTTCGCGCTGTAATGAATACCTTAACCTAAAGTGGTAAGAACGGAACATAAATATCAGACCCAGTACCGAAGCAACTGCAATACCGATATAAAGGTACTTTTGCTGCCTCGCATATTGCTCACTCTGCTTTAATAGCTTAACCTCATTGTTTTTTTTTTCAGTTTCGTACTGTACCTCCAGTTTCTGGGCATTTAAGGTCTTTTTTTCATCAAATAGTTTATTACTGTATTCTGTTGTTTTTTTCTGGAATTCGAGCGCTTTTTCATAGTTCCCCCTTTGCTCATAAAAACTGGAGAGCGCAGTTACTATATTAATTAAAGTATAATAATAAGGTACCTTTTTACTGATCATTACGCTGTAAGCCTCTTGCAAATAAGCTTCCGCCATTACAAAGTTTTTATCTCTCTTGGCATATTCGCTTAAAATCCCCAAACTGCTTGCTCTGATCTCCTCACCATTTATTGCCCCTTTCATTACTTCATTCGCCATACCGGCATAACGGATGGCATTGTTTTTTGCCTGCTGATCTGTATCAGAGAAATATCTTAAATAATAATCGGCAACGTTGATACAGGCAATGCCATACGTTTTTCTGGCAACGTATTTAGGATACTGCTCATAAAGGCTTTGTGCTTTATTTAAATAATAGAGGACGCTATCCCGGACAACTTCTTTTTTAGTACCGGCATAATTATAATCGGCAGCAACTGATAAAGCGATATAACAGTTGCTCAACAGGTTGTAATCGGTAGTTTGTAAGGCATTATCAGTTGCAGCCTGTGCATATTTGTTCACATTTTTAACGTCATCCCGACGTGAGTTGAGCATATATAACTGATAGTATATCTTGGCACTAAGGTAAGGATCAGGTTCTTTTCCCAATGATTTCAGTGCCAGCTGACAGTATTTGGTAATCTGCTCGCTATTATCAATGGCATTATAGAATAAGGCCTGCGCATAGTAAGCGTAGGCTAGTGCAATGGGCTTGCGCGATTGTTGTGCGAGGGACAAAGTACTATCACTTGCTTTTTTTGACAATATAAATTGTTTAGTAGTGGCGTACACACTCACCTTAACGGTATAAGCCTTTGTGGCTTCGGTGAAGTTTTTAAACTTTAAAGCTATAGCAACTCCTTGTTGCGCCTTTGCGATAGCACCCATATAATCGCCATTGATCCTGCTCCGCTCTGCCAGCTGGGAGAGCAGGGCAGGTTTATCCTTTTCACTAAGGTTACCGAGCGCTGTACTATCCAATATAGTCTGCGCACCAGCTTTAAAACAGCAAAAAAATATGCCTGTTAAGAATATTATGTTTTTCAGCGCCAGGTATTTCATATCGTAAAATTAGCATAAAGATTGAAGGCAGAATATAGTTGTAGACGAAAAACAAAAATAAAACAAATCAACAAAACACTGTAAAACAAGATATTAAGCAAACCTGTAGATGTATTGTAGACGTTTTTATAAAATGCAGTAGATGCTCTGTAGGCGGCAAAAGCTTTAAAAACCTAAGGATTAGCCTCAACTTTGAATCAAATAATTTTCAATCTAAAAAACAGAAATCATGGACAACAAAACCCTTTCAATCGTTTCTTACATTACCATTATTGGTTGGTTAGTAGCTTATTTTATTGGAAAAGATAAAGCTGACACTTTGCTTAAATACCACTTAAGACAGTCATTAGGCCTTGCTATTGTCAGCATTATTTTCAATATAGCCTTTACCATAGTTGCCAGTATCGTACCTGCCTTATCTTTTTTAGGATTTGTGGGTTATGCATTTATCATTCTTTGGATCATAGGGATTATCAATGCCGCCAATGGTGCATTAAAACCTATTCCACTTATTGGTAAATGGTTTGAAGACAAGTCTTCATTCGTTAGTAAATATTAATAAGAAGTTTATGCGCCTCAAATTCAAAAATGTCATGCTAATGGTGATGGTTTTAACCATCACCGCATGCGAATTTTCATTAAACACACCCGAAGAATATTTTGACCGGGTAGCATTGAATACCAATTCCATATCGCGTTTTGGCGGGCAATATTTCAATACTTATCTAAGATATGTTAAGGGAGGCGCAAACACGCCAGATTTTAACACCTGTGAGAAATATCTTCGAAATAACTCAATCGCAACAGTAGTGGCTAATGTTAAAAAGATAAAAGATCTACAGCCCACTAAAAAAACAAAACCAATGATTGATGCGGCGCTTGATCTTTATGCCTTTGTGTTAAGAAGCTATGAAACCGACCACCTGATGGTTGCAAAAATGATCGATAGCCATGCACCGGAAAACGATATTAGTGTGGCCATAACCGAAATGGATAACAAAAGTTATGATGCCTTTGTACAAAAATACAATACGCTTTGGGACATTGCAGAAGCTTATGCAAAGGATAATGGCATTGAGGTAAAAAAGATGCCTTTTTAGTTGTTAATGCTTCACTCATTCTTTCATTCAATAACTCTATCATTAACTAACCTACCATGATCAACATCACCGATTTCAAACAAAATTTAGGATTAACAGAAATCCCTGTCGAACTTGAAAAACTGATTTATTTCCAGAATAATATCTCCTCTTTTGAAAATTATTCGAATGGTTTTGGTGTTTTTATCGACGATAAATCAGGACTACGTAGCTGGAGCGAAGATGCAGATTTTTTAAACCGATTATTCCCTTTTGCCCAGGCCAATGGTACAGGCTCATTTTATGCCATTTGGAACGATGGAACGAACAACCCCTTAAACCAGATGCCTATCGTAGTTTTTGGCGATGAAGGTGGTGTTCATGTTGTTGCGGAAAACATTTTACAGCTTTTGCACCTGCTCACCTACGGTACCGAAATCTGGGTGGAATATGATCAAACTTATTTCTATAAAGATGACAACAGCTATGAAGAGCCTGAAGATTTAGGCGAATATTTAAAATGGATGAAAGGCGATTATAACCTCGGGCAGGTTGAAGAACCTGACAGTCTGATTAAAACAGCCCAGGAAAAATACAAAGAAAAATTTGATAAATGGTTTGGACAGTATTTTAATGTAGACTAAAAAGAACGATCGATATTACAGAATATCAAATTCATTTTCAAGCAATTAAACCAACATGCAAACATTTAAATATTTCGAACAAGAAGGTAATACTTATAAACTAAAAGTACAAAAAGGACTTTTTTACACCATTACTTTTGGTTGTGTTGCGGCCATAATAGCCATATTGATATACAGCGCCAGCAGGGCAACATTTTTATATGTTACTTTCTTCGCCCTTATAGGCCTATTGGGTATATTACGTACAACAGGCGTTATTGCTTTTGATCAGCACAACCGTGAGATACAACGTAAGTGTTTTTTCTTTAGCGCCCCGGTCAGTTATAGTTTTGATGATTTTGACCATTTCCTCATCTCAAAACAAAAAAGCTATTTCATTACCGTAAGTATTCAGGCCATTATGGTAATGAGAAAGGGCAATAAAATCAGACATATTTTACTGGCACAAACTTTATTTACCGCAAAACCCCTGCAAAAACTTAGTGAAGAAGTAAGTACGATAATGGGCTCGTCACAAAATTAAAATTGCAACACTAATTATGACAGGATATAACCAAAAAATAGAAAGTGGCCGTCTAAGTTTTCAGCCTGAACGAGATTACAAAGGCAAAATTTTGTTTTTTACTTTCCTTGCGGTAGGAATATTTGTGGTAACCCCAATGCTTCATCTCTACCATGATACTCACTGGGCTGTAATGGCCATTGGTTTAGTATCGGCGCTAACAGCACTTTATGACTTCATATTCCATTTTAATGTTACCTATATTTTTGATCAATACACAAGACAGGTATCTAAAAAAATCCCTGGATTATTTACCCGTAAAATTATGGCTTTTGAAGACGTGCATATCCTTCAGGTACAAGAAGATGGCCTTCTACATTATGCCTTATCGCATAAACAGAATAAATATGGCAAAAGCTTCGCTATTAGTCAACCCTTTGGCAGTAACCGAAAAAGCCAGATAAGACAAGAGACATTTGAAACAGAGATTTTAACGGAAATAGAAAAAATAATCCACCATAGCGTATGATAAACTAAGAAACCTAACATCCATTCCATGACACAAAAAAGCTCCTATCAATACTCGGTATACACGTAACAGATCCAAAAATCATCGATTTCTTCTATGGACCAAGTTTTGAACAATACAAAATATTAAAATTAAATAAGCAGTAATGAACTACAACATCAGTAAAGGACTTTCGATATTCTCGATCATTTACATGTTTTTTTTCGCTTTCCCATTCCCCATGTTTTTATATTACATGATCAAAAGCGAAAACATGCCCAACCTGATGGACAGCAATCCATGGTATTCGCTTGCTTTGCTTGCCATATCTATCCTGTTCTGGACTGTATTGTTAATTGGTTATTACCGGAAATGGGTAGTCCGCAACTTTTTGATCAAACGGAACATAGAAAAACTTAAAACCACCGGCGAACCACGTGAGGCCAAAATATTAAAATCGGCAAAAATTTCGAAACCGGGAGCAGCTTACGATAACTATGAACTTACGCTGCAGTTTAAAAATCTGGTGGGCAGTACTATTACTGTAAAAACTTCGGTAAAAGATGCAAACCCCTACGAACGCCGTTACGAAGTTGGCAAAACCGTCGGTATTTTGTTAGATAAAGAGGTAAAAAATGCTCCTTATTTTATTTTTGCCTCTACAGAGGTAAGCATGAGGAAGGTGATTATTGTTCTTACTAACCTGGCTTGGCTAAGCTTTGCTGTCATTGTTGTTGCTTATTATGTTTATTCTTATGATTCGGAAAGTGAGGGTATGGGCTGGCGTTTTATGTGTATTGGCCATCCTTTATTAACCTGTGCATTTACGCTTCTTCTTTACCGTGGTTTCGGAACTTTTATCCTCAGAAAGTTTAACGGCAAACCTGATAAATTTTTCCAGATTAAATTTAGAGGTACACAAACTAACGCCAGATTGTTAAAAGCCAGCCAAAATGGAACCTACATCAACGAGCAGCCCATGATCAATTTTGAGCTCGAATTTACAGATCAGTTTTACCAAAAACACAGGGTAAATATCAGAAGGATTGTAAATCTGCTCGATCTGGATATCACCAGGCAGGAATATGTTTCTATTTTTTACCTCAAAGAGGATCCACAGCAAGCTGCTTTCGAGAAAGATTTAAATCAAGTTGAAGGAGAATTCTGATGAAAAACATAAAGCAATTTTATAGCCTGATTGTACTCTTCAGCTTGCTTACTTTGAGCTGCAGACAGATCACCAAAAGTGTAGATGAGACCTTTCATCCTAACGATTCTTTAGCCAAAAAATATAATAAAGAAAATCACTTTGGTACAAATGGCGAGTATACAGGAACTACTAAAACCAGTACAACCACTTCTGTACAGCGCCGGCAGGAAAAAACGATAGTGATAAACGGCAACACCGTTAATACACCCGAAATGGAGCTCAAAGCAAAAGAGATGTTCCAGGACATTGAATTACTCAAGCAAAAGAATGATCCCTCGGCAGCCAAAGAAATACAAAAAAGGGTAAACAAGTTTCTAAAAGAAATGAAGATGCCACAAGGCGGCCTCAAAAGTATTGATACAGATAAACCGCTGGTAAAGGTTAAAAAGGGAATATTAGGTGCTGCAGCACTAGAAAAGGCAGAAGATCAACTGAAAAAATTGCCCCAGTACCGAAATAAAGGAATTTTGGTATATCAATCCATTCACTTTTATGAGGATGGATCCATAAACCTGATGTTGCAACATCCCATAAACCCTAAATATATTGATGCTTACGAATATCGGAAGGGAGCATGGTCTGCGCCTAAACCCGTGTTGGCCACAGATATCGAACGGCGGATATTTCCTTTAAGCGAAATTCATTTTGCAGACGCACGTAAAGTCATACAGATTTATAATGCTAAAACTGATCAGATTGAAGGTGCAAAGCCAAAATCAAATGCTTATATCACCATTTGGGATAATCGCATGCGCTGGGCACCAAGAACAATAAACGGCACCCGTGAGCGATATGATATCCAGTTTAATAATAATGGCACGTTAAAAAGTTTTAGACAGGAGTGAGAATATGAATAAGCTAATTGTAGCCATTATCGGTCGTCACCCTGAATTTATTTCAGGGTCTTTATGGCAGGAAAGATGCTGAAATAAATTCAGCATGACGCTCAGTCTAAATTATTGCACCCAACTCAGCGTACTTTGCGCCCTTTCTCCGCGGCCTCCTGTGGTTAAAAAAACAAGAAAACTACAACAACCCTTTCAATACTACCCAAACATTCTCTGCCAAAATCTTATCCCCTTCTGCTGTTGGGTGTATACCATCTGCCTGGTTTAATTTCGGCACACCGCCAACTTTATCCAGTAAAAATGGAATCAAAGCCATTTGGTTTTTCTTGGCCAAATCAGGAAATATGTTTTTAAAGTCAGAAGCATATTTAGCGCCCATATTAGGTGGCACCTGCATACCCGCTATTACCAGTTTTACATTTGGGTATTTGGCTTTTACGCGATCGATGATATCCTGTAAATTTTTGATGGTTTGTGCCACTGGCAAACCCCGTAACCCATCATTAGCACCCAGTTCGAGTACAAAAATATCAACAGGTTGTTTAAGCAGCCAATCTATCCTTCCTTTGCCACCTGCAGAAGTTTCGCCACTTAAACCGCCGTTAATTACGTTGTATGGCATTTTTAAAGAATCAATCCTATTCTGGATCAATGCCGGGTAAGCTTCCGTTGGATCGAGTCCATAACCTGCTGTTAAGCTCGTGCCAAAAAAGAGGATATTTTTCCTTTTAGCAACTGCAACCGATGTTTTTTGGTCAGCCGAATCTAAAGTTTTATCTGTATTGCTTTTACTTTGTTGGTTTCCACAGCTTAAGAGGATCAGGCTCAAAACAAATAGGCCCATTAATCGTTTTCGTAACATATCTAATAAATCTATATCTAATTATCGTTAACCATTATCTAACAGGTAGCTCCCTGTTATGTTTGGCCAAAATCTATACGCAAACCCTAAAAAAATCAGCTATTGGAAAGCATACTGAACATCCGAAATGTAAGCAAAATTTACCAAAGTGCCGGGCGGGAACTCACCGTTTTGGATAACATCAATTTTTCTATCACGGCAGGATCAACCGTGGCTATTACAGGCCCCTCGGGAAGTGGTAAAACCACCTTGCTCGGTTTATGTGCGGGTTTAGACCGGGCCAGTAGCGGAACTGTTGAACTCAATGGAATTGCTTTGGAAAAACTTAATGAAGATCAGCGCGCTGCTGTGAGGAATCAATATGTTGGTTTTATTTTCCAGAATTTTCAGCTGCTGCCTACTTTAACCGCATTAGAAAATGTAATGGTTCCTTTAGAATTAAGAGGCGCAAAAAATATTAAAGCTCATGCTCTGGAACTGCTGGATAAAGTTGGCCTGGCAGACCGTTCGCATCATTATCCGATCCAATTATCGGGTGGAGAGCAGCAGCGCGTTTCGTTAGCAAGGGCATTTTCCAACCAACCTGCCATTCTCTTTGCAGATGAACCTACTGGAAACCTTGATGCCGAAACCAGCGAAAAAGTAATCAAACTGCTTTTTGATTTAAATAAAGATGCCGGAACCACTTTGATCATCGTAACGCACGACCTTGAACTGGCAGCCAGAACCTCAAGAAGCATCAAAATTAAAGGTGGAGTAATCATTTCAGACGAAAATCCTACTTATGCTTAATAGCCTCCCGAAACAAAGCATTAAATTTTTGTGGCTGTTCAAAATGGCCTGGCGGGATAGCAGGAAAAACCGTGCGCGTTTATTGCTCTTTATCTCGTCCATCGTTTTGGGCATTGCCGCCCTTGTTGCCGTTTACTCATTTAAAGATAACCTGCAAAAGGATATCGATGCACAAGCCAAAGAACTTACGGGTGCTGATCTGGTATTGGATAGCCGCAAAGGGATAAGCAAAGCGATGCAAAAAATGCTCGATACCCTTGGTGATGAGCGCTCGCAGGAGAAAACATTTGCCTCCATGATCTATTTCCAGAAAAGTGGAGGTAGCCGTTTGGTACAGATGAAAGCCCTTGAAGGCAATTACCCATATTATGGCACGATTGAAACCATTCCGCTGGCAGCTGCAAAAAACTTTCAAACCGGAAGAAACGCCCTGGTTGATCAAACTTTGATGTTACAGTTTAATGCCAAAGTAGGCGATTCAGTCAAAGTCGGCGATCTAAATTTTAAAATACTGGGTACACTCACCAAGGCACCGGGACAAACCGGGATCGGCGCCAGCATTGCCCCAACAGTATATATTCCACTGCAACTGCTCGATAAAACCAACCTGATTAAAACCGGAAGCCGCATCAATAATAAATTTTATTTCAGGTATAACGATCCGTCTGGCGTTGATGCCTGGGTAAAAAAACAGGATGCGCAGCTGGAAAAAGAGGGTTTTGATGCCGATACAGTTGAGTCGAGAAAAGAACAGACCGGAAGATCGTTTAAAGATGTAAACCGATTTCTTGCCTTGTCAGGATTTATTGCTTTGCTGTTAGGCTGCGTTGGTGTTGGCAGTGCTATCCATGTTTACATTCAGGAGAAATTAAGCGCCATTGCCACATTACGGTGTTTAGGTTTAAAATCAAGGCATGCCTTTTTAATCTACCTCATCCAGGTGTTTTTCATCGGGTTAATCGCCTCGGTTTTGGGCGCCATTTTGGGTACAGGCATTCAATTTTTATTGCCCCTGGTGCTGAAAGATTTTCTGCCGGTAGAAATTACCATGCAAGTTTCTTGGCCAGCCGTTGGTCAGGGAATTTTACTGGGATTGATTATTTCGATCCTATTTGCGCTCCCCTCACTCCTATCTGTCAGAAAAATTTCTCCATTAAATGCCATCAGGATATCTTTCGAAAAAGCAGGGGGCAAAAGAGATCCGCTCACCTGGTTGGTGTACCTGCTAATGGCGGCCTTTATTACCGGCTTTACCCATTTGCAGATGAAAACCTGGATACAAACACTGGCTTTTACGTTGAGCATAGCCATTGCTTTTGTGCTGTTAATTGTGCTGTCTAAATTATTGATGTTCCTGGTGAGAAAACTCTTACCTGATTCATCCAGTTATTTATGGCGACAGGGATTTGCTAACCTTTACCGTCCGAATAACCAAACCTTAATGCTTACGGTTTCCATAGGTTTATCAACAGCATTTATCTGCACCCTGTTTTTTGTTCAGGGCATATTGATGAGTCGCGTTACGCTTTCATCAGGTGCTAACCAGCCCAATATGGTGATGTTTGATATCCAAAATACCCAAAAAGAAGGATTGGACAGTTTAACCAAAGCTTTCAAGCTACCGTTAATGAACCAGGTACCGGTAATTACCATGAGGATAGAAGAAATCAATGGAAAGAAAGCCAGTGCCGATACCAATAACAGAAGAGCTTACCGCAATGAGATCAGGGCTACTTACCAGGATACTTTAACGGCAGCAGAGAAAATTACAGCAGGCAAATGGACCGGAAAAATAAAACCGAATGAAACGGTTTATATTTCTCTTGATCAGCGTTATGCCCAATCCATTAATGTTGGTCTGAATGATAAAATCCTTTTTAATGTTCAGGGCATGATGATCCCGACGGTTGTGGGAAGTTTAAGGGAAGTAAACTGGAGCCGGATGCAAACTAATTTCAGGGTAGTTTTTCCGGCTGGAGTATTGGAAGAAGCACCACAGTTCCATGTATTGATGACCAGGGTACCATCGGGCGAAGTTTCAGCACATTTCCAGGGAGAGGTAGTCCAAAAATTCCCCAATGTTTCGTTGATTGATCTAGACCTTGTGTTAAAATTACTGGATGAATTACTGAGCAAAATCGGTTTCGTAATCCAGTTCATGGCAGGCTTTAGTATGGTAACCGGATGGATTGTCTTAATATCTTCAGTGCTAACCAGTAAAAATCAGCGTATAAAAGAAAGCATTTTATTGCGGACCATGGGTGCGAGCAGAAAGCAGATTTTAGCGATAAACGCGATCGAGTATTTCTTTTTAGGAGCTTTTGCAGCAGGTGCGGGATTAATTTTAGCCATAAGCGGAAGCTGGGCATTGGCTAAATTCACTTTCGATGCGGCTTTTGTACCTCCGTTTCTGCCAACCTTATTGTTGTTTGGTTCAATTGTATTGCTTGTGGTGATTACGGGCGTGTTAAGTACAAGAAGTATCCTGAACCAACCTCCTTTGAAGATTTTAAGGACTGAAAGTTAAACGAATTGCGTTTAGCGCTACGCGAAAAGCGCGAAGGATTTAAGTTTTAATGAAGATACGCGTGATGAATCGCAAACACACCATCCGCCAAAAGCTATCCGCTTTTCAATTCATTTAAGCTATCTTACAGTTTTATTAATAATTGGTATTTTACATCATGATCAGATTAAACAACGATACGCCAAACGATATTCTTCAGGATGTAAAAATTGGTGATATGGTAACCGATACATTCAGCAAAACCGGCCTGGTAGAAAATATAGAGATTAGTGATGATGGCCTCTACAGGGTTTACGAGTTTCATCTTGTTACCGGAAGGACCATTACTGTAAAAAAGTAAATTACCCTAAAATGAAAAATTAACAACAGATAAAAGGATAGACACAGATAAAATATATCAAAAATCTATGTTTATCTGTGGTAAAACCTACATTTAATCACATTTACCTAAACCCTAACCAAATGTCATTACTTATCCTACTCTTCGGCATCCTGTTGCTTTTCGTGATGATCTTGAAAAAGATTAACCCAATGATTGCCCTGATTGCTGTGGCGATTATTACAGGGCTTTTATTGGGGATGCCTGCTACAAAGGTAATGAACTCCATTAGCAATGGTATAGGTTCCACACTGGGCAGCATGGTAATGGTTTTGGCACTAGGCGCAATGATGGGCAAATTGATTGAAGACAGCGGATCGGCAAAAAAAATCGTTTTCATATTAATTGGGGCCTTTGGCAAAAAGAACATTCAATGGGCTGTGCTGTTAACCGGCTTATTAGTGGGGATTCCTTTATTTTACAATGCCGGTTTCGTGGTGTTAATCCCGTTGGTTTTTGCCATTTCAGCCACAACAGGGCTATCAAAATTATACATTGGTATCCCAATGGCTACTGCCCTTTCGGTCACACATGGTTTTTTACCCCCTCACCCCGGACCTGTTGCTTTAGCCGGAATTTTTCATGCCGATATTGGTAAAACATTAATTTACGGCTTAACTTTAAGCGTACCTATTGCGGTTATTGCCGGAATCTATTTTCCACGATTGATTCTCAAACGAAATCAGTCGGGAACAGTTAACAACTTTAACATTGAAGCAGAAGAAAACCTTCCTTCGGCTTCAAGGAGTTTTATTACGGCATTGCTGCCAGTATTCTTAATCATCGCCGGAACCATTGGGAACAGCATCAGGATAGATTATATCGGTAAACCATTATTTATATTTTTAGCCGATCCTACCGCAGCCCTATTAATTTCGGTTATTATTGCATTGGCACTCCAAAAAACTTCTATTGCAAAAGCCATGGAATCTTGTGCCGAAGGCGTTAAAAGTATTGCGATGATTATCCTTATTATTGGAGCTGGCGGTGCCTTTAAACAGATTTTGATCGATAGTGGTATGGGCGAAACGGTTAAACAACTTACTGGCAGCCTAAATTTATCTCCATTATTACTGGCATGGTTAATTACCGCATCACTGAGGGTAACATTAGGTTCGGCAACAGTAGCCGCCTTAACTGCTTCAGGAATGGTACTCCCGTTAATTGGCCCCGGAGCACCGCCGGAGTTAATGGTATTATCAGTCGGTGCCGGAAGTTTAATGTTTTCTCACGTAAACGATACCGGTTTCTGGATGTTTAAAGAATATTTTAACCTGAACCTGAAAGAAACTTTTAGCACCTGGAGCATGATGGAAAGTTTGGTTTCTGTTTTGGGCCTTGTTGGGGTATTGGTATTGAATCAGTTTGTTTAGAAAATTGGATCTGGTATTTAGAGAAGCATGTACCCACCATTGCTCGATGCAAGCTAATATTTTAATCTTTTTGGAAAAGCAATTACAGAAATTCTTTGGCTAAAACAGTCCCGCTCCCGCTTCTGCCGATTGAAGAAATCGGCATCCCGCTCCGATCGGGTTTAAAGGGCTTAAACAGTACTACTGTCTAGGGTGAAATAAACCCGACCGACAGCGTTATTCCGTCCTTCACGGAATTAAGAAAAGGGCGGGACTAGCATAACCTAAGCACCACAGACATTGCTTTCCAAAAAAAGCCAATGAAAAATTGGCTTTACAATCACAATTTTTCGTCTGCAGCCATGGTTCGTATCCCCACGAACCATTCTTATTTTTTACCACGGGGCCCCGGAGAATATGGAAATTGATTGTTCTTGATTTGTCCTATTTTCGAGTTAAACTTAGCTTCCCTCAAGTGGCTTAGGTGGTCAAAACAACAAGAAACTGGTACAAATCGCAGCAGATCCATAACGCTACGCTCCATGCAATAGCTATCGCATCGGGATGACGATCTATTTAGTTAATTCTTTACCCTGTTCTTTTCTGCATCTGCACCAGAAGATTCGTGTTTTGCCGGCGAAGAAAAAGCCTTACCAAAACGGTAACTATAACTCACCACAACCAATCTCGAATCCTGACGGTTAACCCAGTTTGCTTCTGTATTTGCCAGGTTATTAATTACCCCATTGTAAACCCTGGTCCTGAATATATCGTTCGCGGTTAACTTCAATGTGCTTTTTGATGAGAGTTTTTTCTGCACCGCTGCGCCAAACTCATGCACTTCTCCCAAAAAGAACTGTACGTTAGATAGCTTACTTTGATAACGCATATTGACCTCAGCATTCCATGTTGGACTGATTTTGAACTGCAGATTTGGATTTGCCTTTAAGTAACTTCCATAGGTAACCAGAAAGCCCGTATAAAAATCTGTTTTCGAAACTATTTTTGCATACTCCACATAGGCATTCAGTTTAACCCATTTGGTAAGGTCGATCTCTGCATTTACCGAAATATTGGCTACCGTGGTTTTGCCCACGTTAGCTGGCCTGCTGTAATACGTACCATCTACAATCTCTATGGTTTCGTTCACCTCATCCCTCACCCAGCCGTAACCTAAAGTGGTGGTGATTTTATTTTTATAGGTGTGCGAAAGCTCTAAACTTTGTGTAAATGATGGCTTTAAGAATGGATTTCCAACATAATAAGTAAATTTATCCAATGGAGAGAAAAATGGGTTCAGATCCTGGTAATACGGACGATCGATCCTACGTCCATAATTTAAGCCCAACTCATTATTTCCGGCAGTATCCAGTTTATAAGAAAAATAAACCGTCGGGAACAAACTGTTATAGGTTCTTTTAAAACTCGAATCAGGTTTGATCAGATTGCCTAATTGACGCCCGTTAGAAACCGTATTTTCATACCTTAGGCCAGCCTGGAGTGAAAACCGCTTCCCTTCCCGGCTCATATTCAGGTAAACCGCATTGATATTCTCCTCATATAAAAAGTGATTGCTCTTTTCGTAATCGGCACTGGTTTTTCCATTTGAGGTATTAAAGTAATCGGCTATATTATCCGTTTTGGTATAAGCTGTTTTAACACCCGCATCCAGCTTCCACTTATTTTCCAAAGGATGCGAATAATCCATTTTAGCCGTATAGATATCAATATTAGAAGGCAGGTTACCCGTTAATACGTCCTGATATTTTAATGCGCCATTCGGCAGGTAACTGAAATTGTAATAGGTCTGATCTGTTTGGTTGCTGTAAAGCAGGTAATCCGCATCAAATGTAAGTTCCCTGCCGGCCTGTTTAAACTTATGCCTGTAATTTAAGTTTATCCCCGCATTCTGGTATTTAATCTGGTCAATATTTTCGGCCCTGATTACCGAATCGAGCTGCATTGATGCATTGGATAAATTACTGGTATTGTTGTTTACCTGTTTAGAAATCCGGTTCATACCTGTCAACACCACACCCCAGGTCGTATTATCTGAAGCATAATAATCAAGTCCTGTTTTCAGGTTTAGCATATTGCCATGCCTGCGAAAATAAGAATTCTGATTAAAGTAGGATTTGGCACTACCATCCTCATTTTTATATTTTCGGTTCAGGTCCAGATCGGTAAAACTGTTGTTGAGGTTATAACTTAAATTCCCAAAAACATTGATTTTATCCTTACGGTAATTAAAGTTAAAACTGTTGTTCGAACGGCTTAATTCGCCCTGGTTTAAACTCAGATTAATGCCTCCGTTAAACCCAGCAGTTTTGGTTTTTTTAGTCTTGATATTGATTACCCCCCCATTCCCTGCAGCATCATATTTGGCAGGCGGATTCGTCATCAGTTCAATCTGATCAAGCGATGAGGAAGGCAAAGAACGCAAGTAACTCTCCAGGTCTGCACCCGAAAGGTAAGTTGGTTTATCATCAATAAAGATGGCTACCCCGTTTTTCCCTTTAAGCGAAATTACTCCGTTCTGATCCACATTTACACCGGGCGATTTGCTCAGCACATCCAGGGCCGTTGTTCCCGCATTAGAAATCAGCGCATCAACATTTACCACAGTCCGATCTATTTTCCGTTCAACAAAAGCTTTTTGCCCCGAGATATTGACCTCCTTTAAATTATTGGCGCCCGTGCTCATTTTAATATCCTGCAAGGCTACAACCTGATGGTTCGCATCTAAAACCAATGTATCGGTTTTATAAATCGGCGCACCAACCACCGATATTTTAATCAGGTATTTCCCATAAGCCAGTTGATCAAAACTGAACAGGCCATCCTTTTCAGTGAAAGTGGTTTTGAGCAATACCGAATCTTTTAGCAAGGCTACAGTAGCAAAGTCGATATTTTTTCCTTCAGCATCTAATACACGTCCATAAATTCTGGATGTAGGTGGTTGAGCTTGAGCAAAAGTAAGGGCAATATTCATCCATACGGCTAAAAAAGCCATGAGTGTAAATTTCATGATGTGGGATTGGATTAGCGCTTTGAGAATTTAGTTTTTATTGTTTTCGATCAGGAAATTATACATCAGCGAGTGACTGTCATTTTTCAAAAACCTCTTTTTGTATTTTTTCTGAATGTCGGTATTTTGTTTCACACCGTTTACAATCAGCTCATCTTTATTGAGTTTGTATGATAGTTTATTGGTGCTGCTGATGATGCCGTCTTTCATTAATTCCCGATTGATATCGTTGGTATAATCATGTCCATCACCATTGGTTACGGTTTTTGAGGTCACTATACGCTGTGAACCGGTCCTCGTACTGCCGTTTTCGCCATAAACAGGTGGAGTAGGCGGCGTCGGAGGAGTTGGTGGAGTTGGAGCGCTTGCTGGTGTAGCAGGTACAGCAGAAACTGCCGGCACAGCAACTGCAGCTTTCGGTGCTTTTGGCGCCTTTGGTGGACGAGGTGCCGTTTGTATTATTCCATAACCTTTCGATTTATATTCTTTTGCCCATTTCCTGTATTCTTTTGCATCTTCAGCAGCTTGTTTAGCATCAGCAATGGCTTGTTTCGAATCATTTTCGGCAATTTTAGCATCGGCAATAGCCTGCCTACGGTCCAGTTCGGCTTGCTTAGCATCAATAACAGCTTGCTTAGCGTCTTCCTTGGCCTGTTTTACATCGTCCAGCCTTGCTTTTTCATCTGCTTGTATTGCCTTTATGTCTTCTTTCGTTTGTTGTTGCTTTTCATTCAGTTTTTTCAGCTGACTGTCCAATTTTGCATTGATCTCCCGTTCCAGTTGATCTGCAGATTTTCCTTCAGCAGACCTGGCTTTTTTCTTTGTCGTATCCTGTAAAGCTATAATTGAAGTGCTTATTTCATTTTTGGCAACTGTTTTTGCATTACCAACGCTTTTAAAAGCGGCAGTACAAACCACAACCGATACCAAAGCGATGGTTAATATTGTTTTTTCCATTTTGTTTAAAGTTGAATTGGTGTTGAATAACATCCTGCTTGCTCTGTGCAGCAGGCTACCTTTGTTCCCGCTCATGGCCATGGCATAAGCAGGTGCACGCTGCTTAAATTCCTGGCACACAATAAGGGCCTGAACGTAGTTTTTACGATCGTTTACACAGGCGATGGCCAAATCATCGCAGCAGTGCTCACGCTCTGTTTTTATTAATTGCGATACCCAAAGTACCGCTGGGTTAAAAAAGAATACAATTTCGATAAAGCTCTGCAATAAGTTTACCAGGTAATCTTTGCGTTTAATGTGTGCCAGTTCATGAGAGAAGATGGCTTCTACTTCTGCATTTGATAAACCATTGAGTAAACCCAAAGGGATGAGGATTAAAGGCTTAAAATGTCCCACTACCATGGGTACCCGGGCAATACCCGATTGCATCACCTTAACCTGTTGGCTTAAACCCAGTTTTTGAGCCAGTTCATTTAATTTCTCGTCCCATTTTTTACCTGCTGCATAAGTTTTATGATTACGCAAGTGATACACGCCATTTAAACCAACCATTAATTGGATACTTTTCCCACAGATGATCAGGAACCACACCAATACAATCTGATAGGCATAAGCATTCCATAAGGAAAGGATTCTGTTCAGTCCGGAATACATATCTTGCTGTACATTTGTAACTGCTTGCTGTTCTCCAATAGCCTTTGGCAGGTTAATTCCGATTTGATGAACAGTCTGCGACTGCCCATGGTTAGCCTGTTGTTGAAGCTCCTGACAAAAAGTGATACCTATTGCAATAACAAATAAAGCTAAACATACCGTAAGCAGGTTATAACGCCATGTAGCACTTGCCTTACGGGTAGTAAACATGACCAAACCGGCCAGCAGAGCTAAAATTACACCAAGCCACAAAGAATGGAACAAGGTAGCGCCAAGGGCATGAAGCCAGTTTTCAGGCAGGAGGTTGATTAATTTAAATTCCATTATTATAGTTCTTTAGCATCTGTTCTGGTTGATTAGTCCATGCCATCCAATAGCCGCTTAATCTCTTCGATTTCCTTTTTTGATGTTTTCTCATTCCCCAAAAGCTGCATCATCAACTGAGATGCAGAACCTTTGTATAAGGTATTTACGAAACGGTCCAACAATTGAACTTTAGTTTTCTCCTCAGCCTCAACAGGAATATAAATGTGTTTCATTTGGCTTTCATCACGTTTTAATATCCCTTTTTCGGTTAAAATCTGCATTTGCTTTAAGGTTGAGGTATAATTTACCTCGCGCTGTTCGTTCAATTTATCATTTACAAACCGAACTGTAGATGGACCGAACTCCCATAACACCTGAAGAATTTCTAATTCAGCTTTGGTAGGTTCAGGCAGATTATTTTCAGTTTGATTACTTTTCATATTTTAAAGGTACGATATTTTTCGTACGATACAAATATTAGGTTATTTATTTTTTATAAACATTATTAAAACACTGATTTTAAGTCAATTAAAACAATTTAGTATTCTTCTTTAAAACACTGCATTATTCCTTGTATCTTCAAAAGCATGCCATTTACTAATCCAGTTTGATACAAAAGGCTGAAAAGAAACATTTTTTTATCACAATCATCAAACTATTTTATTCAGATCAGCGGAGATCCCATTCAAAACAAAATGATATTGATGAGACACAAAACATCTGATGTTATAAATAAACATCGTATGTTTGTACTGTTGATTCAAAACCATGAAAAAAGAAAGCAGACTTTTCGAACAGATATCCATCAAAATCAGGAATGATATTAATAAAGGTAAATTTAAAGTCGGAGAGAAAATTCCTTCAGAGCCAGCCTTGATGGAATTATATGGTGTTGGCCGCTCTACCATTCGGGAGGCAATAAAATCGCTAACCTTATCAGGAATCCTCACTGTGCAGCAAGGTTTTGGAACAAAAGTTAATGCCACCCCTAACGAGCCTATTGAGCAACGTTTACGCAGTTCTGACTTTGAAGAAATTAACCAGGTACGGGCTTTGCTCGAGCAGGAAATTGTTCGTTTAGCCACTAAAAACCGTACAGAATCAGACTTAGAGACAATTAGTAAGGCACTTGAAAAAAGAAAATTAGCCATTGAAAGTGAATCAAGAACTGAATGTGCCAATGCCGATATCGAATTTCACCTGGCTATTGCCAGTGCATCCGGGAACCGTGTACTGGCCGATCTTTATGGAAGTTTCACCGTAATTATCCGCGATTTTTTTGCCAAACGTGCACCTTCTGGTATTGCACATTTTGCAATGAGCCATTATTTACACCAGGCGTTATTTGAGGCCATCAATAACAGGAATGCTAATGCTGCCCGCGAAATCATCACGACCATATTGAACAACAATCATTAAATTATAAAATCATGTCAATTTTAACTTTTACCCTGATCTTACTCCTCGGGGCATACCTTGCAGGTCTTGTGGGCTCCTTAACCGGGCTCGGCGGTGGAGTAGTTGTAATTCCCCTGCTTACACTTGTTTTTCATGTTGATATTCGCTATGCCATCGGTGCAGCATTACTTGCTTCTATTGCCAATTCATCAGGTGCTGCAAGCGCGTATATAAAAGAAGGTATTACCAATATCCGATTAGGTATGTTTTTGGAAATTGCAACAACCGTAGGCGCAGTAGTTGGTGCATTAATCGCCATTTATACCCCTACAAATACTATAGCCATTCTTTTTGGCTGCGTTTTGCTTTTCTCAGCAGCTATGACTTTAAGAAAAAAGAACCAGGAAGCGTTAACAGAGGGCAGTAAACTTTCAGCGGTATTGAAACTCAATAGCAGCTACCCAACACCAACCGGACCGGTTGAGTATAAGCTTAAAAATGTAGGCGCTGGCTTTTCTATCATGACGGTAGCCGGCGTAATGTCGGGTTTATTGGGGATTGGTTCGGGTGCATTAAAGGTGCTGGCGATGGATACTGCAATGAAAATTCCTTTTAAGGTAAGTACAACCACCAGCAATTTCATGATCGGTGTAACCGCGGCCGCCAGTGCTGTAGTTTACCTGCAACGCGGTTATATGGATCCGGGAATCGCTTTACCCGTAGTGCTAGGTGTATTGGGAGGAGCATTTACAGGAGCCAAATTATTGACCAAAATTAATCCTTCAACCTTGAGGATTATTTTCTGTATCGCCATCACTTTCGTTGCACTCGAAATGATTTACAATGGTTATCACCACAAATTTTAATTTAAATGAAAATGAAAAATATCATCTCAACTCACCCTATACAAGACCGCGATGTAGAAAAAATTGTGGGCAAATTATTGAGGTTTGGTGTAATTACGGCAAGCCTGGTTGTTTTGTTAGGCGGCATACTTTTTTTAGTACAAAATGGTACACAAGTGCGGCCCGATTACCATATCTTTAAAGGTGAAGAAAATGAATTCATCACTTTCGATGGGATTTTTATCGGGCTTTTTACTTTTAAGCCAATGGCCATTATCCAGTTCGGCGTATTGCTATTGATCATTACCCCTATCATGCGCATTGTATTCTCTTTGTTTGCTTTTATACTTGAAAAGGATAAACTATATATTGTAATCACCTTAATTGTACTAGCCATAATTTTAGGCAGCACTCTTGGCGGATTAAAAATATAATCGCTCATTTTTTTTATACGATATACATGAAACTTTAAATATCCCATAAACAAATAACCATAAGAAAGCATCAAAACCTCCTATGGTTATTCCTTTAGTATTAAAAAGATCTCTTTATTCTTTAACATGTTTAATTACGGCAATCAGATCTTCCTCTCCATATTTGGCGGTTGCTGCCTCAAAAGTATTTAATGCGGTTTTGGCCAAAGGTGAATCAAGTCCGATTGCTTTGGCCAGGTTTAAATCTTTTACAATATGTTTAAGGGCAAAAGCAGGCTTATAGTTATCGGCTATAATGGCATCGCCTTTAATTTTGGTGAAGGTGTTAGCTATAGCTCCATTATTGAGCAGATTAAGCAGGTCTTCAGTTTCAATTCCCTGTTGATTGGCAAATACTACTGTTTCAGCCAAACCTTGGGTATATAGGGCCAGTAATGAATTAATGGCCAGTTTAGCCACATTACCAGCACCTGTATTACCCAGGCGTACTGCCATTTTACCTATTTTTTCTAGTATGGGTTTCACCTGTTCGAAAGCAGTTTCATCGCCACCCACCATAATCACCAATTGTCCTGTTTCTGCCTGTTTTACACTTCCAGAAACCGGTGAATCTAAATATTGTGCTCCTTTTTCTTTACACAGCGTGTCCATTTTTTTTGAAATAGCAGGAGAAACGGTACTCATATTAATTATGATTTTACCTGAAATTCCTGCGCTGAAAAGGCCTTCTGGTCCGTTAAAAATCTGCTCAATTGCAGCATCATCAGATACCATTAATATTACTACCTCTGTTTGGCTAATCAGATTTTTGGGCGTTTCGGCAATCAATGCACCCATTTCTTTCAAAGCGGTTTCTTTATCCTTACTCCTGTTATAAACGGTAACTGCGTAATCAGCTTTTATCAATTGTTCTGCCATTGGAATCCCCATATTGCCCAAGCCAATCCAACCTATTTTTATTGTGTTCATGTCGTTGTTTTTATGATAAACAAATGTGGTAAAGAAAAAGCTGAAATTATTTAGCAGTTGGTAAAAATACTACCGCAAAATGAAAAATCAGTAAATTAGTAGCTAATAAAATTTGATAGCACAAAAGCAATTCCAAATATGGCCAGCCTACTGAAAGATTTATACTCTCCTGCTTTTTATGATCGTTTAAGCAATGCCTTAGCGATTTGCATTCCAAAATTTGATAAAGGGAAATTTATTAAAGCGGTTTTTATTCCTGAATTTGAATCAAAGGAACTTAAAGAGCGGATGAAACATACCTCGAAGGTTTTGCATGGTTTTTTACCGGATGATTACCCACAAAGTATTGAACTGATCAAAAAAATAATTACACAATTAAGAACACAGGGAATCGGGGAAGATGGACTGGCTTATATGTTCCTGCCAGATTATATTGAAACTTATGGCATAAACGATTTTGAAAACTCAGTTGAGGCACTTGAGTTTGTCACCCAGTTCGTAAGCTGTGAATTTGCAGTGCGTCCTTTTATATTAAAGTACGAAAATCAAATGATTTTAAGGATGCAGCAATGGTCGCTGCACGAAAGCCATAGAGTGAGAAGGCTCGCCAGCGAAGGCAGCCGTCCGAGATTACCATGGGCCATGGGTATTCCGTTTCTGAAAAAAGACCCGATATCCATTTTACCGATACTGGAAAATCTTAAAACAGATCCATCAGAATATGTAAGACGGAGTGTTGCCAACAGCTTAAATGATATTGCAAAAGATCATCCCCAGGTTGTTTTAAATATGGCCAAAAAATGGTCGGGTTTGGGTGCCGAAACAGATGCTATTATTAAACATGGCAGTCGTACATTACTTAAACAGGGCCATGCCGATATCCTTAAACATTATGGTTTAGATGATGCAGGGATTTTATTAAAAGATTTCAAAATCTTAACGCCCAAGATCAGGATTGGCGAAAGCCTGGAGTTTTCGTTTGCTATCCTCAATGAAAACACCTCCAAACAAAAAGTAAGATTGGAATACGCCATTTATTATAAAAAACAAAATGGGCAGAACACCAAAAAAGTATATAAAATTTCAGAAAGGATTTATCCTGCGGGTGCAACAATAAACGTCATCAGAAAACAAAAATTTGTACTGATTACCACACGTAAATTTCATTTAGGCGACCACCAGATTTCGATGATTATCAATGGTGCCGAAAAGGAAATCTCGCATTTTGAATTAACGGCTTAACTTTAATTTTAATTCATCAAGTAAAGCGATTTGTTTTTCGTTAATGTGCGTAACGGCATCAGCATAAGCAAACCAATTGGCTTTGTCTATTTCTGCAAAACTTTGCTTTTTACCAGATCGTGGCGGCCATTCTATTTCGAAGGTATTGCTAACAATTGTTGAAGGATCGAGATCTCCTTCCACTGCCCAGCATAATACTTTTTTACCTCCCTTTTGTATAATAGAGGTTAATTCAATGAAATTCCCGGTTAAGCTTTGGCCTGTTTCCTCTTTAAATTCGCGGATGGCAGCCGTTAAAGATTCTTCGTCTTCATTTAATTCTCCTTTTGGCACAGTCCAAAAACCAAGATCCTTTTTGGCAAAGAATGGCCCACCGGGATGAACCAGAAAAAATTCGACCTGCTGATCTTTTCTTCTGAAGAGTAATATTCCGGCGCTTTGTTTCATAAGGGTAAGGTAGGAATTGTATCCAAAGAAGTCAAGTTTTAAAAAACTTGACTTCTTTCAAATCAATAAAAAAAGCAGCCAAATTTTGAAAAATTTGGCTGCTTTATATAATCTGGTATGATGAGATTTTTGGGAGACGTTTTTTACAACAATCCGTACAAACCGTGAGCATAGTTCCTTAATGATGACGATACCGTCTTCATCTTGTCAGGTGATGGGCCCTTTACTTTATACGCTTCGGGATGAAGTTCTAAAGGCTGTTCATTAACTTGTTCTAAGGTGTTTTTGTTGCCTAGTGTTGCATTTTGTTCTTCGCTTAATTTTAAAGGTGCCATGATCTTGAATTTATACTAGAACAACAGAAATATCAGGAATTAGTTTGCCCTTTTTTATTAATTTTTTAAAATTGTTTTTCAAGATCCGAAACCCAGTTTTCGGTATCCGAAATTTTAACCGGAACAGCCGAAGCAACCATTTTCAATATTCCTCCGGAATTAATCTCTTCCTGGGTGATAAAGTTCTTTTTAAAAGGCTTTCCGTTGAGAAAAACAACCTTGATATATTTATTTTTCAAGCTAAAATTTTCAGTTTCGATCGTAAAAGTCTTTCCATTCGGCAGGTTATAGCTTAACGATGGAAATAAAGGCACGTTTAAATAATAAATCGGCCACCCTACGCAGGCAGGAGAAAAACCGCTTGCCGCAAAAACATACCAGGCACTCATCGCTCCGGCATCATCGTCCATCGTACGCAGATAAGCATCTGGCTGGTTTCTGTAAATTTTACCGATGTAACTGCCGATTCCGCGGCTGTTATCGTTAAAGTAATTCTGGATTACCGTATCAGCCGCCAATTGATGCATCCAGTACTGCGATTTATAACCAGACCTGGTAATATTATACATCAATGGCACCTGCAAATCTGGTTCATTGGCATGGTTGTATAAGTCACGGGCAAAAAATTCATCCAGTTTTGCCAGATAAGATTCTTCTCCTCCGTCCAATTCAATTAATCCTTTAAAATCATAAGGCACAAACCACCGGTATTGCCAAATGGTTCCCTGGTATAAACCGCGGGCCTGCATGCGGTCAACATCATTTTTGGTCATATCTTTAAAGTCTTTGTTCCAATATTTCTTGTATTCAAGTGCTTTATTGAGATAAAAATCAGATTTTTCTTTATTCTTTAAAATCCTGAAGATTTCTGCCAATGCCCAGTTATCGTAACTCGATTCTAAAGCTTTATCCGGAGATTTATAATCCAGACCATTTGCTTCTTTCTCTAGTGAATCTGCAATTTTATTAAAATCTACCGGATAGCCCTTACGGTAGGCATCAAGCAAAACCACAATGGCATGTTCTGAGCGTACAGTATTTGAGGGTTCATTCTGCCCCGCATAATCTTTTTTACCTGAGTTATACAGATCAGCAATAGAACTCACCATTCCGGCATACCTGTCTTGTTCAATTAGCGAAAGCAAGGGTAACTGTGTACGGTAATTGTCCCATATCGCCCAGCCGTTGTAACGGATTTCTTTATCTTTCTGAATTTCACCCTTTGTATTGCGATATGTTCCGTCGGTTTCAGAAATCACATAAGGCGACTGCATGGTACGGTATAAAAGCGAGTAGAACAACTTTGCACTTTCCAGATCGCCATTTACGGTAATTTTAGAAAGATTTGAATTCCAATCGGCGTTGCTTTGTTCTTTTACGGTATTGAACGGATTTTTATTGATAGCTGCTTTTGCGGCTTCGACACTGACAGAAGAAAGGGCGATATTGATTCCTGCCGAAGTTACCGCTCCTTTGAGCATGGCAATCATTTTATGATCGCCGATTACTTTCCATGACACATTATCGCCGATTTCCATATAGTAGAACATCTTGTATTTACCTGCACCACAGGTTGTTCTTGAGGTAATCCATCCGCTTACCGTATTACCGTTCACATCGTGAGATTCAGCTACAAAAGCACCGTTAAAAGCATAACCTAAATCGAGGTAAAAACCTTTAGGGCCTTTCGGAAATTGATAAGCATGCTTTCCAGCCTTGCCTAATACGGTAAAACTGGCTTTAATGTTATTTTCAAAACCAACTTCATAATATCCCGGACTGGCTTTTTCAGAAACCTTAATCAGCTCTGACTGTGCCGGATCGTTACCTAAAAATGGTTTGATGAAAATATTACCGCCCGAGCCCTGACAGCCTACACCTTCAAACCGGTTGTGTGTAAAACCTTCGAATTTCCTGGCCAGGTATTCGTACCCCGTATGTGTTTTAGGGTAAGTCTGCGGACCAATGCTCAACATACTAAAAGGTGCCGATGCAGCTGGCGACATCTGCCCATGATCGGCAGAAGAGCCTAGAAAAACATTCACCTGATCAACAGGTTTAGCAGTTCTAATAGAAAAATGTTGTGCTTTTTGTTGTGCTAAAACGTTTAATGAAAGAAGCGGCAATAAGGCCAATAATTTAAAGGGAAACTTCATTATAGGGTGCTGGTTTGTAATTCGGCCTAAAATAACATTTTAACATGAAGTTGATATTATGTGTTAGGTTCTTTACAAAATGGGAGAAAATGCTTTAACAAATATGTTTGTTTATTTTGAAGCGCAATGCCTTTACTAAACAAGAAGTTTCCTCCCGTTTTTCGTTTTTACGCTTCGCTGCCTCGTACCTCGTTGCTGCAGGGTAAACGCTTCAACCGGGGCTAGGTGGCTACAGCAGTATTTCATTTGTTTGGCTGCAGGGTGTACAAACTCTTGTTTCTAAACCCGATTGCAATGAAAAGCCCACAGCGATGGACTTATAATGGAAAGCGGGACTGAAGATGCCAAGACCACCTGAACTGCTCATTTCCTAGTCAAACATATTCTATTTCGGTCTGTGAGACACCAACCCATAGGATAATAAGAAAAAACACAACACTTTTTATAGAATAACCACATCACTATTTAATATAGTCCCAAGGCAAGGATATCACAATAAAAGAAAGGGGTACACTACAGGAAAAATTTACGAATGCATTAATCGCATTAAAGAATATTCAGGAAAAGAGCATGGCTGCTATGCAATCAAAGAACTTCCCAAGTAGGAACATTAGAGAGGTTTTATTAAAAAACAGTTTTATAAAATAACAAGTTTGTTCCCGTTTTCTGCTTTTACGGTTCGCGGCCTCGTTGCTGCGGGGTAACGCTTTAACCGCGGCTATTAGGCCACAATAGTTTTCATTTTTGAGGTTAGGACGCATAGCCCACAGTTCTTAAACCCGACAACAGTGACAGCCTCCGATTTTTTCTATCGGAGCTATAGCGAATGGCGGGACTGCAAACCGCCAGGAACCACAAGCCCTTCCTTTCCTAAAGCCATTTTCGATATTAGTTTATTGAAAAATAGATTTCAAATTAAAATTGCTTCCCCGAAAATCGGTCCAAACTGTCGGCTGAAAAAGCCTCATCGCAATGACGATTTCCTATTGAGAGGTATTATGGTACTGACTCTACCTGCTTAGATCTTATCCAGGCAGATTTTGCTTCGCAGAGCCTTCGGGTTCTCGACTGCGTTACACCCGATTGCTATCGGGTCTGCTCGAAATGACGATTCTTCGAGGAGATACATAAAAAAGCCGTCCCAATTTTTAAACTGGGACGGCTCTTAAAATTTTATCTAATTATTTAATATTAACCGGAACAGAAATTTTATCCCAATCTAAAGAGAAACCACTTTTGGTAATTTTGTAAACCAAACGTTCTTGTGTTGCTTTTAATGCTTTGGTTTTAACTTCTACGCGTAAAGCATCTTTTGCTTCTTCGTATTTGTAAGCACCCCATTGTTTAGGTTCTTTGTTAAAAATGGCTGTCCACGTTCCGCTTTCTTTAGGAATTAAAAAGAAGCTGTATTTTCCTGCAGCCAAAGGTTTACCTTCTACCACGATATCTTTATCGGTTTCGAAAGTTGTAGCCTCGTTTGCACCAGCACGCCATACTTTGTCGAATGCTTCCAGGCCTCCCCAGATTTTACGTCCTTTTACGGCTGGGCTGCTGTAATTGATGGTGATGGTTGCACCTTTAACTTTTCCGGTTGCTGTAGCCGCGGGACTTGGCTTAGGCTGAGCATCTTGAGCCATTGCACTTACAGAAACGGTAATTGCTGTAAAGAGCAACGCGATTGATTTAATCATCGTTTTCATAGAATTATATTTATTTGTTTTTGTTGTTTTTTTGATTTTACGAATTTATGGCTTTCGGTTGAATAAAACTATAATCCCAGTGTCTAAAAACGCTGGAAATGCTTTATTATTTCACTTCTGATTTTCTATTTTTTCCGACCCACAAACCTAATTACAGAACCTTGCCCGTTATGGAACAAACCTTCGCTCAGTTCAATTTCTTTTTCTTCCAATACAATAATCTCATAATTTTCGAAATCGGCTCTTATTTCTTCGACAGAAAATAGCATATCGATTTCTTTTGGTCCACCAACTTTTTCATTTTTGGCAAGATAATCAAGATGTTTCTTGCTAAAAGCTTCGAAAATAAGCAAACCGCCCTTGCGCAAATAATTGCTTAGTGTTTTGTGGTAGGTTGATTTAATTGCTGATGGAAAGTGAGCATAAATTAAGGCAATGGCATCAAACTGTTCAGCTTTATAGTCCAGCTCCTGAAGTTCGCCCAACTGATAATCAATGCTAACGTTATTGTTTTCTGCAACTTGTAGTGCTTTGTTTTTTCCTTCAATACTAATATCAAAGGCTGAAACCTTCCAACCGAGTTTAGCTGCAAAAACAGCATTTCGGCCTTCGCCTTCTGCCGGAAAAAGTATTGTTCCGGTCTTGAGTTGCACCAACTGCTCTTTTAAATAGTTATTCGGTTGTTCACCATAAGCAAACTCATCAGTACTGTATCGGTCATTCCATCTATCAACCCAAGCGTCGTTCATATTTAGCGTTATCTATTTTACCGAAAATAAAGGTATTACATTTTAGGCTTGTGCACGGCGAATGAATATCTGCTGCACGTAAAAATTAACGTTATTTGTCGGATACGGTTTTGGGGTTAGCAAACAAGAGGCCGATTACTGAGAACATAATTACTGCTGCTGCACCGATTACATTGAGCCAGAGGAATGAAACAATATTGAACTCATATACAGCGACAACGGTAACTTCGGAAAGGATGGCTGCAATAAAAACCAGGGAGCCGTTTATCTTTTTAAAATAAAATGCCACCAGGAAAATACCTAAAATTGGCCCATAAAATAGCGAGCCCAGTACATTAACGGCTTCAATCAGCGAACCCATTTGTGTAGCAAACATGGCAACAGCTATTGAAAAAATACCCCAGGCTAAAGTATGTAAACGGCTATATTTTAATTCAGTTTCATCATCTACTTCTTTTTTACCGAAAATGAGGTGTACATCTTTTAAGGAACAGGCGGCCAGCGAATTTAATGCTGCTGAAATAGAGCCCCAACTGGCCAAAAATATGACAGCGAAAAGCAGTCCGATCATCCCAACGGGAAGCGTATTCTTTACAAAGTATAAAAAGATATAATTGGTATCGGTTTTTTCTGCATTGTAATTCGATTTGTTGATGGCCTCTTCCACTCTGCCGTGCAGTTCTTTTACCTGTTTTTGGGTCGATTTAAAATTCGCTATTGAAGAATTTAAAGATGGTGATTGCTTTTCCTTTTCTACAAGGATATTTTTTGATTGCTGGTTAAATTTCTGCGCTAAAACATCGTGTTCCTTTTCGAAAGCTGCGGCTTGCTGAGGTTGGGTTTCTTTTAAATACTGATAGGACCTTTCATTGAAATAAATTGGTGCCGGTTTTAAAGAGAAAAAAGCAAATAATAATGCACCGATTAAGAGGATAGCAAACTGCATCGGTATTTTAACCAATCCATTTAATAATAATCCCATTTTAGCATTGGTATTGTCTTTTGCGGTAATATATCTTCCAACCTGGCTCTGATCTGTGCCGAAGTAAGAAAGTGCGAGAAAAAAACCTCCAATTAAACCACTCCAGATATTGTATTTATCCTTCCAGTCGAAATCGGTGGTAATTACATTTAATTTACCCGATTTCCCGGCCAGGTAAAGCGCATCTTTAAATCCGATTCCATCAGGCATGTGCTGCACCAAAAGGTATCCGGCGAATGCCATGGTACCCAGGATAATCAAAAACTGTAGTTTTTGTGTATGTGCAATTGCCTTAGCTCCGCCTACATAAGTATAAATCAATAAAATGCCGCCGGTAAGGATATTGGTTAAATAAATATTCCAGTTTAAAACACTGGATAGGATAATACTGGGTGCGTAAATACTGATCCCCGTTGATAATCCACGCGAGAACAGAAATAGCAATGAAGTTAAAACCCTTGTTTTTTTATCAAAACGATTCTCCAAATATTCGTAGGCTGTATATACATTTAACCGTTGAAAAATCGGGATGAAAGTAATGCAGATCACAATCATTGCCAGGGGCAGACCAAAATAATACTGCACGAAGCGCATGCCATCAGTATAGGCCTGCCCTGGTGCTGATAAAAAAGTAATCGCACTTGCCTGTGTAGCCATAATACCCAATAGCACAATGTACCAGGGCATTTTATTATCGGCCTTTAAATAGGATGCATTACTTTTTTGCCCGCGACCAATAAAAACGCCATAGGTTACCACAGCAAGTAAAGTAAATATCAGTACGGACCAATCGATATTACTCATGCCCAGAATTTAGTAAACAGGTAATAAAATACAATCTGAAATACCAGTGCAAGTGCCAAAAGGATGTACCAGGTGTTCCAGTTTTTAAGTCGGTTTTTCATCACTTCCCGGCTGATAAAAAGTTAAAGAACAACCTGGCTGCGCCAACATTTCCGGCGGGCAATTGTCTAAAAAATGCCAGAGGCGTATAAATGAAATTTCCCTTGCCATATTTAGCATACAGGGTTGAGCCTCGAAGCGGCTCTTCACCGGTATCGTTCATTTCGAAAAGGGGTTCGTATTTGGCATCCCATTGATCAGGGAAATAAGCTCCACGCTCCTGCACCCAGCCTTTAAAATCCTCGGCAGTAATTTTATTCGGATAATTTAAGAGTTTATGGCCAGGGTTCAAGAATTTAACCTCCGCATTTTCTTCGGTAACCCTTTTGCCACTAATCGAGAATGGATAAATCCCGAAATCCTGTAAGGCCATGTCCTGTGTGGTATTGTACTGCATTACAATGGTTCCGCCATTTTCTACATAATTACGCAATGCAGTTTGCCAGTTTTTAATCCTTTTCTCAGTATTGATCATCCTTACGCCAGTTACCACGGCATCATAAGTGGCCAGTTTTGAAGCATTTAGGATGTCGGCTTCATTAAGTACATCTACTTGCAAACCAGCCTGTCTTAAAAATTCAGGGATTAAGTCGCCTGCTCCTTCAATGTATCCAATTTTTTTGGCCAATACCTTCACATCGCCTTTGATCAACCAGGTGGTAGCGGGCACAAAATACTGCAAGGTTGGTAAATGCGGGTATTGGATCAATACCTGACCTTTGGAATATTCATTCGCTTCTGACGAGAAAACAGCTTCAAGCTTATTCTGACTGGTTTTTATTTTGGCCAGATCTTCAACCGGGATCAGAAAATCTTTGGTGGTGATGGTATTCTCTGGCAAATTGATTCCCTGAAAGGTTTTTATCACCTGATTGCCAATCTTAAAACTCACTTTACCATAATTGATGTTTTTATTTGCTCTTAAACGGAGTGTAACACTTAACGCTTCTTTTTCTTTAGCAAAATAAACAGGCTCGGCAAAACTCAAATCAAGCGGTGGAATAATCCGCAGGGTTTCTACAACGTCACCTTTAACAGGATCTAATTTTTTATAAGATAAGGGCAGTTTAATCTCAAATTTTTCATTTTCAATCTTTAGCGACAATAACACATTAAGTGGCGACTGCATTTCTGGTAATCCGATTAAGGTATCGTTGGCAACACTGAAAGTCGCAGCATCTTTTGCTGGTTTGGCCAGCCAATAAGGTTCGGTAATTGCCGCATCAGCTGGAACCTGAATTTTACGTTCAATGGTAATCAGCGAATCGTTAGATAGAGTCCTGTTCAGGTTATCTGTTTGGTTTAACCAGTTTACACTTACTAACGTTACCGGAGTGGCTGATCTCGAAATTAAATTTAAACGGAAATTATATCCATTGCCTGCTATGGCTTCGGGCTGGTTTGTAACCACTTCGCCCATAAAACCTGCACAACTTAAAATAATCTGATCGATAGCCGCCAGTTTATCTTTTCTTAAACCCGGATCCTGTAATTCGGCAATTTTCTTTCTCAGCATCAACAGTCCATGCAGGCTTTTATCTGGCTGGTTGTAATTGAAAGATAACAACACAATATCAATCAGTTCATCAATATCACCAATTCCTTTTTCCGACCAGTTAAGGTTTAATCCATCAAATATTGTCCGCTTTGCAGGGTCGCCCAAAATATTGGTAAAATACTCAGTGCGTACACCAGCCACGGATTGTGTTCCTGCGCCCTGGCTTTTATGCAGACTTCGGCTTAAACCGGCCAACTCGCCATACCCCATGCCCAACTGTGCATCGTACTGACCAACGGTTACTTTTAACTGATTCTCGGCTGTAGTGTTTACAGATCCGAACCTGAAGGTATTCCACAACAATCTTTTTGGTTGCCAAACTGAAACGTATTTCAGCTGGTTGGGAAACATATTTTTATCGGCGGCAGCTTTGAAAGCCTTTTCTGCAACAACTGCAGAAGCAGCATGCTGTCCATGTCCTGCAGCAACGGTAGGCGGGAAACGGCAGATGATCACATCAGGTCTGAATTTTCTGATTACCCAAACCACATCAGCCGTAATGCTATCGGCATCCCACTGTTTAAAAGTATCGTTGGTATTTTTTGAAAAACCAAAATCAATGGCCCGGGTGAAAAACTGTTGTGCACCATCTAACCTCCGTGCTTCCAAAAGTTCGTGCGTTCTGATCAGGCCCAGGGCTGCGCCTTGTTCGGTACCCAAAAGGTTTTGCCCGCCATCTCCCCTGGTAAGTGATAAATAGGCCGTTTCTACATTTTGATCGTTAATTAACCACGAAAGTAAGCCTGTATTTTCATCATCCGGATGGGCTGCTAAATATAAAACTTTAGGCAGGTGTTTTAAGGTTTTGAGTTCTCTATAAATCTCTGAAGATTTTGCCGGGCGAACTTGTTGCGCCGCACAGAACATTACCGGTAAACATAGGGTGAATATGGCAGTTAATCTTTTAAACATATTATTTGTTTTGCGAAATTCAAATATGCTCAAAAAGCTTTTACTTTAGTGCCTCCGAAACGAAAAAGGTACAAATTAGTTTAGTCTGACGTCCTGAGTCCATAGCCTACAGTCTTAAGCGCCATCCATTGCCTAGAACCCACAGACCATTATTTTTAGTACCCTTTCATTCTGTGAAGATACAGAACCAGGGAATTTCAAAACAAGTTTAACCTTTACTAGTTTTTTATCCAAATTTTATCTGCCTCGGTGTTTTTATCCTTAATATTGCAGCATAAATTTAACCTATGAATGGGATGGTCCTCATCATTGATGATGAAAAGAAAATTTGCAGTTTACTTTCCAGGATTATAGAGCTCGAAGGTTTTAAAACCTTACAGGCCAATACCGGAAAAGAAGGGCTAAAGCTTTTAAAAAGTAATGACGTTAGCATTGTCATCAGTGATGTAAAGCTTCCCGATGTAAATGGTGTTGCGCTGGTTAAAGATATCAAAACCATAAAACCCTACGTAGAAATTATTAACCTTACCGCTTATGGTACCATTGCCGATGGTGTTTTGGCTATCAAAAATGGGGCATTTGATTATCTCGTAAAAGGCGACGATAACGAGAAAATTATTCCGCTTTTATACAAAGCGATGGATAAATCAAATCTGCAGCGCAGGGTTTCCGATCTCGAAAACAAAATCACGAGGAAACATAGCTTCGATACAATTATCGGTCAGTCAAAAACATTAAAGGAAGCCATTGATCTGGCAAAAAAAGTAAGCACAACAGATACTACCGTTTTATTGCTCGGTGAAACCGGAACAGGAAAAGAAGTTTTTGCACAGTCTATCCATTACGAAAGTCTTAGGTCGGCAAAACCATTTGTTGCCTTAAACTGCAGCGGTTTTAGTCCGGATTTATTGGAGAGCGAATTATTCGGATATAAAGCCGGGGCCTTCACGGGTGCCAATAAAGATAAGAAAGGGTTATTGGAAGAAGCTAATGGGGGTACTTTGCTGCTAGATGAAATCGGCGAGATGAACCTCGATTTACAGGCAAAATTGTTGCGTGTTCTGGAAAGTCAGACTTTTATCAAAGTAGGCGATACCCAAACCCAACAGGTAAATGTTCGGATTTTAGCAGCTACCAATAAAGATTTAAAAGCTGATGCACTATCAGGAAAATTCCGGTCTGATCTCTACTACCGGCTTTCAGTTTTCACCATCACCTTGCCTCCACTACGTGAGCGTAAAGCCGACATCCCTGCACTGGCCATACATTACCTGAAAGAATTTGCCAATAAGGTAAATCGATCGGCACCAAAAATGGATGATAAAATCTTATCCATATTGAGCGTACACAGTTGGAAAGGAAATATTCGTGAATTAAAAAACGTAATCGAGCGTTTGGTTATTTTATCAGATGGCGATGTCTTAAGTACTGCAGCTCTCCCACCCGAATTCTTTGAGTTTATACCAATAGAAAACGATTATAACCTGCAACAGATAGAAAAACAGCACATTCAAAAGGTGCTTATCCACACCAAAGGGAACAAAACCGAAACTTCGAGGTTATTGGGAATCGGTTTAACTACACTTTACCGAAAAATAGAGGAATATCAGATTAGAGAGGTTTAAAGGCAGGAAGGATGAAGGTCAAAGTTGGAATGTTTAAAGGTTGGAATGTTTTGAATCCGAGAACATCAGGATTACTTTTCTCATCTGTCTCAAATCTTACATCTTTTTAAACTTCAAACCTGATCCACTTGTCGCCTTCATGGCCGAAAATAAAGGACCCCGGATGCAACATCTCAGCAATATCTTCTATTAGAGAAACGGCGTTTTCTGCAGTTCTCTCGCGTTCTACATCATCGTTCAATAGGATTATCCGGTTATTTTTTACGGCTGGCCAATCGGCATCTAATACAGAAGGAACTTCCCGCATTAAATCAGTAAGCGTTTTGCCCGGCTGATAATAAATGATGAAAACGGCGCTTAAAATATCGGTTTCTAACATGCCTCCTGCCAATGCAATTTCTTCTGACAACAGATAGCCTGGATAATTACCGGTATCTATACAGGCTACAGGCATTTTATCCATAAATTTAATCTTGTGTTCCACTAAATCTAAACGTTCCTGCAATTCTTCCTGTTTAGCTTCATCGAGGCCAATAAATAAATCGTTTAAAAAAGACATCTGCATTAAATTTATTAATTTGTGCAAAAATAACATTCCTGATCGCATGAGAGGCTCATTTAAGTATATATTTTGGTTTTTTTGTGTAATCTTATTCTTTTCATGTAAGGAGAATGCTGATCATCATGACAAAAAAGTATTCAACATCAACCTCGATCAGGGTTTAACCTCTATTGATCCGGCTTTTGCACGCAACCAGAATGCCATCTGGATGACTAACCAGATTTTTAATGGTTTGGTACAGATCGATTCATCCTTGCAAACCCTTCCCTGCATAGCCAAAAGCTGGCAGGTTTCGGAAGATGCACTTACTTACACATTTAATCTGCGCAATGATGTATATTTTCACGACGATCCGATATTTAAAAATGGAAAAGGCCGAAAAGTAGTTGCAAGCGATTTTGCATACAGTTTTTACCGGTTAATTGATCCAAAAGTGGCCTCATCGGGTGGGTGGATTTTTAGCGACAAGGTAAAGGATAAAAGCAATTTTATTGCGCTGAACGACTCTACTTTCCAGATTAAACTGGTACGCCCTTTCCCACCCTTTATGAGTTTGCTCACTACACAATATTGCTCTGTTGTACCTAAAGAAATTGTAGAACACTATGCTAAAGATTTCAGGAGTCATCCCGTTGGTACCGGCCCTTTCAGATTTAAGTACTGGAAAGAAGGGGAAATATTGGTGCTTTTAAAAAACGAACGTTATTTTGAAAAAGATGAAAAAGGAAAGGCATTACCCTATCTTGATGCGTTGAAAGCCAGTTTTATTACCGATAAACAAAGTGGATTTATGAGTTTCCTGAAAAAGGACCTGGATTTTTACTATAATGTAGATGGCAGTTATCGCGATGATATCCTGACCAAAAGCGGAAAGATGACCTCGAAATACAAAGGAAAATTTACATTGACCAAAAGCCCGTATCTGTGTACCGAGTATGTTGGTATTTTGGTTGATACCAGTCTTTCGATTGTGAAGAATTCGCCGTTGCGCTTAAAAAAAATCAGACAGGCCATCAATTATGCTATAGACCGTGACCGATTGATTAAATACCTGAGAAATGGAATTGGTGTTGCGGCAACATCTGGTTTTATTCCTAAAGGTATGCCTGGTTTTGATAGCCTTGCTGTCCGGGGATATTCCTACAACCCAAAACTTGCTGCCAAACTTTTAGCGGAAGCTGGTTTCCCGGAAGGAAAAGGCATGGGAGAAGTCACCTTAAACACCACTACAACTTATAAAGATCTGATCGAATTTATTCAGGGGCAGCTTACTGCAGTAGGTATTAAAGTTAAAATTGATGTAAGTCCAAGTGCCAGCCTTAGGGATTTAATGTCTAAAAACAGTGTGAACTTTTTCCGAGGTTCCTGGCTAGCCGATTATGGCGATGGAGAGAATTTCCTTTCCATGTTCTACTCAAAAAACAAAGTTCCCTATGGACCAAATTACACCGCTTTTTACAACAAAGAGTTCGATGAGCTGTTCGAAAAAAGCTATTACGAAGCCGATAATGAAAAAAGGTTTGAGCTGTACCGTAAAATGGATCAGATCGTAATGGATTATGCCCCTGTTGTTCCGCTTTTCTACGACCAATCTGTAGTGATGCTGCAAAACAATATTAGCGGGTATTCCTTCAATCCGCTGAGCCTGATGATTTTGAAAAGAATTAAAAAGAAATAGAAGAATCGTCAACTTAAACGTTGTCAGTCTGAGCCTGTCGAAGACCTTTAACAGTTCTTCAATAAATATTGTCCTTAATATAAAAAACCATTGACAGATCCTTATAGAAAGATCGTCATCTAGATCCGATAGCTATCGGATGTAGCGCAGCGAAATGGAGAGATCTTTTAACCTGAGTTCGATTAATAATGTGCTTAATTAGGTTATTTGGCGCCTTGCATGAAGGGTTGTCACCCTGAACTTGTTTCAGGGTCTTTATAGCAAGGCGGTTTAACAGGAAAGATGCTGAAATAAATTCAGCATGATGATCGCGTCAAAAAAAGTAACAGTAAAATCTATTTCATCTCCATTAACTTCCTTTTAAGAAAATCGGCAGTTGCCTCACTCACCTTTAAACCGTTAGAAAACTTCATCCAGTGGTGGGTATCATCCGGAATAACTAAAAATTCGAATACCATTTTTTTATCCTCAAACCTTTTGGCCAGGTCTACACTCTGATTAAAAGCAACATTGCGGTCGTCATCTGCATGGATAATCAATGTTGGCGATGTCCAGGTGTTAATATAACTCACCGGAGATGATAATTTGGCAATACTTGCGGCTAGTGCAGCATCTGGGGCAGGTTCCTTTCCTTCGGCTCCCGGATTGCTAAACCGATAATTTACGCCATGGATATCTACGCCTGCTGCAAACAACTTAGCATCTTTTCCAAGCGCCAGCGCAGTTAAGTAGCCGCCATATGAGCCACCATAAATGCCAATTTTATTTTTATTGATGTTTTTCTGATTCGCTAACCATTCGCCTGCTGCCTTTATATCCTGATATTCTGCGGCTCCCTGCGCCCCGGCATTTAATGGTTTATGAAAATCAAAACCATAACCAATACCCAAACGATAATTTACAGATAAAACCGTAAAACCGATATTCACCAGGTACTGGTTTAAAGCATAATCAATGGAGTAATAATCCATCGGGTTCCAGCCCAAAAGCATTTGCCGTTGAGGACCACCATGAACATATACGATTGCTGGCTTGTTTTTAGTTCCTTTTTTGGGAGAAAACAATTGTCCGTATACAATATTGCCGTCGGCTGCCTTGAAATTTACGTGCTTTGGAATTACCATTTCTTTGATGGGGAAATTGTTAGGGATAAGTGATTCGCCGATGAGTTTAACTGCCTTTTTATCATTTAATACAGCAGGTAAAAGCGGGCGTTCTGCTGTAGAACTTAGACAGAAAAAAGTACGGTTATCTCCCGAAATTACCGGATAGGCTTCAATACCTTTACCAAAACTCAATGCCTCCATGTTTGCCTTATTTACGGATACTTTGTAAATATGTCTCCTGTCTAAATCATCGGCTTCTTTACCTGTGTTTGCTGCAAAAACCAATGTTTTTTTATCATTGCTCAGTTTAACATTTTCAATGGCAAAATTACCGGGGGTAAGCAATAAACGGCCTGATCCATCAGGATTAACAGCATATAGGTGCGGCCAACCATCTTCATACGAAGTGAATATTATCTTACCGTCGGCCCATTGCAAATTGGTACCACCATCAATCGAAGGATAAGAGCCCCTGATCGTTTCGGGAGCTTTCCAAATCTGTGTTCCTTCTCCGGTATTTACGTTAAACGTCCATATAGCCCAGGGTTGATGTTTTCGGGTTAAAATCGAATCCGTTTCAATGCCTGTTCCTGCCGTGCGGATAAAAGCAATCGCATGGCCATCTGGCGACCAAACTGGTGCATTATCTTTAGAAAAAGATGGTAACAGCCACTGTATCGCGGTTTGCTGATCGGTATAAATACCTATAAAAGAATGATCGGTCCGGTTGGATACAAACACAATCTTCTTCCCATCCGGCGACCATCTGTAACCTGTGTTAATGCCTTTTGCATAAAACAGGTTTTTGGCCGGAAACGATCCATCAATGGGGGCAACCATCACCTGACCTGTTTTGCTAAACAGCACCTGTTCGCTATTTGGTGAAATAACGGGATTATCTCCTTCACCAATTGCAATAACTTTTCCACCACCAAAAGGCACAGCAAACACCTGTATTTTTGGTGCAATTGGAAATGAATTTGCGTTAACCGGTCCGCCATCTCTTCCACCATGATCTCCTCCACGTACAAATACAATCCATTTGCCATTTGCAGAAATAGATAAACTGGTTAATTCCTGCCCGTCATCATCATGATAACCGGTATTTTTTATTGCTTTGTAATCAGGCGCTTCAGCAGTATAAATATTTCTTTTTCCTTGCTCGTTTGTGGCCCAAGCGATTTTAGCGCCAACAGGCGAGGCTACCAGTTGTGTCGGAAAAGGATAACTTAAAACTGATTTCAGTGTAAAGTTTTGCGCAAAAATTTTAGCGGCAGATATTAGCAGGAGCAGGATAAGCAGCGATTTTTTCATTACTTAATATGGGGCAGATAAATTAAAAAAGCCCTAACCGATGTGCAGTTAGGACTCTGATTATTGTTTTTTATAAGCATGTTACTGATCCCACCACAGTTTGGTTGTTCTTGCCACATCTGCCGGAACATTTGCCCCGTTTTTACTACGTTCACCCTGTGGATAATCCAAACGACGGATAAAGGTTGGAAGCGCAAAATTAACTGGCAGGGTAAAATCCTTGTACTTGTAATCGAAACGACGGGCATCGTTCCATGCTTCAGGATTTAAATAGGTTGCAATGTATTTTTCTTTAAAAATCAGGTCTTTTGTTAAGTCCGCAGCACCAACACTAACAACAGGATTGGCCAGATAAGCATCTCTAGCAGTTGTTGAAACCGTTAATTTATCCATATTAGCACCAATACCAGCCAGATAAGCTGCGTAGGCTTTCGTTTTATCGGTATCGAAATAAGCTTCAGCTTCGATAAATTTCAACTCGGCATAGGTAACAATAAGTATTGGTGATGTGTTGCTGGTCCATGGAGAGTTACTAGAAATATAACATTCATCTTTCGTGGTGTTTGCACCAGGTAATCGGTTACCGGCACCATTTACGGTTCCGATGTAAGTATTATTAACGGTTTTATCGGTAATTTTTTCGATGCGCGGGTCAAAAACGGTAAAAGTTTTACCGTTTAAGGCATCAATAAATTGCTCAGAAAGCCATCCACCCAGCGATTGTTGCGAATTGGATAGTGCCACATTCGCCCATGGATTACGCTCTTTAAAAGTAGCCATGCCGGCATCATCTGCATTAGTGGTAAAGGAACTACTTAGCGCTGCCAATACTGCTGTAGGATTATAAGAACTGGTTTTACTAATTTTGTTCAATAATCTGGCTTTTAAAGCATAAGCCATTTTTAACCAGTTTGCCCTTTCTGTGGCGGGAGTTTTTCCATAAATTAAATCGCTTGTAGGGGCCAGTTTAACTGTTGCATTGGTTTTGGCAAGTTCAGTAATGGCTTCATCCAATAGTACGATAGCCTGGTTATATACCTGCTGTTGTTTGTCGTATTTTGGCTTAAGGTTGTTGATATCGAAAGCCTGCGAAAACGGAGCATCTCCCCATAAATCATTTATCAGGGTAAGGTTATAGGCAATAATTACATCAGCCACACCTTTATATTCGCTGGAGCCTTGAGCAACTGCCAGTTTTTTCATTTCGTTAGCATCGGCCATGGCAAAATAAAGTGCATCCCAGGTAGTGCTAAAATCAATGGCCTGATAGGTATCACCAGCGGCGTTAGCTGAAGGACTGGCGGTATATTGCACATAAGGAGCGACAATACTTCCGATAAGGTAATTGTTATTTCCGATTTTGTAAGTTGATGTAGCCAACAGTGCATTGAGTGTTGGCACGGGAACCTGATTCGGATTATCAGACAATTTATCTAAATAATCGTCTTTACAACTCTGCAAACCTAGTGTTGCAATTATAGCTGCGCACCATGTATATTTTATAATTTTTTGCATCGTAATTCTATTTAAAAACCAACATTAAGAGTAAACATAATTGTACGGGCAGATGGATACGTAAATCCGGCAGAGCCATCATTATTACTACCCGAATCGAAAGAACTCGATTCCGGATCTACACCATAATATTTCGTCCATAACCATAAATTATTTCCGGTAACGGACAGTGAAGCATTTTTGATTGATTTAGCCGGCAACCAGTTCTCCGGCAAATTATACGTTAAACTTGCAGAACGTAAACGTACCCATGAGGCATCGCTTACAAAAGGCTCAGAAACGTTCCGGTAATAGATGCGGTAATAACCTTCTCCATAATTAACACCATCTACTGTATTCTGCCCCAGCCATACTGGTTTGGTGTTTGGTGTTCCATTGGCTAATACACCATCAAATACCTTATACGACCTTCTGTCAGCAGTATAATCAGGCAATCCGAAGGCCGAATAAAAATCCTCTAACCAGTTGTATTTTTCAAATCCTAAACGCGCATCAAACAATACATTTAAACTGAATTTTTTGTATTTGAAAGTATTGCCCATACCGATGATATAGTTTGGCTGCGAATTACCCAGTAATTTTTGCTTGCCACCTGAAATGCTCGGGAATCCGTTTGCTCCAATTAGTAATGGAAGATTTTTATCCAGTACAATCGGATCTTCCGGCGTACTGCCATAATAACGGTTAAAATAACTGCCATAAATATTGCCATAAGGCTGCCCCTGGATCAGTTTCATCGTTACTCCGGCATTGCCATAACCTCTAGCGGCACCGTAAACAATTTCAGATATGCCATTAGGCATACTCAATACCATGTTTCTGTTGGCCGAAAAATTAACATTTACATCCCACCTGAAATCTTTTGATACAATTGGTTTACCATTCAATACCAGCTCAACTCCCCTGTTCCTGATATCGCCGGCATTGATGGATTTGGTTACATAACCTACTGCCGAAGAAACCTGCGTTTGGATGATCTGATCTCTGCTTAATGAATAATAGTATGTAAAATCGAAACCTAAACGATTTTTAAAGAATGACATCTCTAAACCAGCCTCATAGGTATTGGTAAACTCAGGACGAAGATCGGGATTGCCAAGATTTGGCGCAATGGTTAAACCACCTGTTCCGGTTGGCAACTGGGTATAAGGCGAATATCCGGTAAATGTAGAATACTCGGACGCATCCTTTCCTATCCTTGCATAAGACAAACGTAACTTGGCCTGATTAATGACAGTTGGTAACTTAAACTGATCGGAAAATACATAACTTAAACTTGCTGAAGGATAGAAAAACGATCTGTTCGCTTTTGGCAACGTAGAAGTGATGTCATTTCTTCCGGTTACGGTTAGGAAAAGATAATTTTTGTAATCAAAAGTCGCTTCTCCAAAATAACCGATCAGTCTTTTTTGTTTCAAGGTCTGCGTTGGTGTAAGTACACCCGCATTTGCTAAATTAAAGAAATCGTACACACCAAGAATACTTCCTAAAGTACCGACCTCTTTCGATTTACGGTCGTAAAGCTCTTGTCCAAGCCTTAAAGTCCCGGTAATATCATCCGTTAGTTTAGAAGTAAGTGTGGCAACGACAGTGCTGTTAATGGTTCTAAACTTAGTATTGTATTCACCATAAAAACCCTGGGCATTATCATACATAGCTTCAGTAGCATACATTGGTCCGCGGGCAGTGCGCACACGGTTATCATTATAGGTATCTACACCTAAGCGATAAGAAAAGTTAAGCCATTTGGCAGGATCATAACTCAGGCTTGCCCCACCAATAAACCGGTTAACATCACCTTTAAACCTGTTGTTTGCTGTACCCCAGATTGGATTATTGGTACCGAAGTATTTTTGCGAACCGTCTGCATTCTGATAATCTGCTACATCATAACGCGGCGACCAATAAGCCAAACTTTCGCCAAAACGGTCTGCACTGTATGTATATCCGCCAGAATTGGTAAAATTCATATTTACAGCGGCCTTAAATTTTGGACTGATGGTAAAGTCTGTATTCAAACGTCCAGAGAAGTTTTTATTATCGGTATTTGGCATCATCCCTTTTTGATACAACTGCGAAACAGAAGAGAAAAACTTAATCGCTTCACTTCCTCCGGCAACCGAAATTGAATTTTTAACCTGCTGACCTGTACCAAAAGCACGGTCGTAGTTATTGAACAATTGATCAGGGTGAGTAGGATCGATCAGTTTCGCTTCGGCAATGGTTGGGCCCCATGCTGGTCCGATTCCGCCTGGAGGATTGGTATAAACACCTAAAACACCTTGAGTATATTCTGTTTGTACATCCGGCGATTTCAATACTTCATCAAAACCATAACTACTGTTGAAATTAACGCTTACCCCATTCTGCTTGCCTCTTTTAGTAGTAATTACCACAACGCCATTTGCACCTCTTAATCCATAAAGCGCGGTAGCGGCACCTCCTTTTAAAATATTGATGGTTTCAATATCCTCCGGATTAATATCTGAAGCCCTATTGGTTACCCCTCTTGAACCATAAGCGGTTCCATCGGGATTAGCCCCAACAGTAGAGGTAGAGTTATCAATCTGCACCCCATCTATTACATATAAAGGATCGCCGGAAATGTTAGGATCAATTGAGTTAACTCCCCTGATCCGGATACTTGCTCCCTGGCCGGGACCACCACCTGTGCTGGATATTGTAGCACCTGCAATTTTACCCTGTAATGCATTGAGCAAGTTAGGCTGGTGATTATAATTCAGGTCTTCAGATTTTACAGATTGTGCAGCATAACCTAAAGATTTAGCCTGTCGGGTAATTCCTAATGCAGTTGAAATATTTACTTCCTGTAGATCCTGCGCATCAGAAGCCAGCCCTACATTAACTGTGGTTTTACTGCCAACCGTAATTTCCTGTGTTTTATACCCAATAAGGCTGATGACCAGTACAGCATTAGTTGAGGGCACCTGAATGGTAAAGCTACCATTGGAATCGGTAGAAGTACCTGTTGTACTGCCCTTGATTTTTACACTTGCTCCGGGTAATGGACCTCCATCGTCAACAGCAGTTATTTTTCCTGTTATGGTTTTTACCTGCGCCATTGTGGATAGGCTTGTCAGTAAAATGCACAGAAAAAAAAGTGAGGTAAAGATTTTTCTCATATCACAATTATTTAGGTTAAGGATTTGTTAGTTATTGCAATATATGGTTTTTACAAACACAAACACGCACAAAACACGATCAACTAAGCTAAATTCCGTACAATTTTTGATACAAAAAGCCTTTACCTGCAAAAACAGGCAAAAATCCGAGATTAAAAACGCAAAACACTCAACAAAATTAACCAAACAACAAAAACAAGAAACCCACAATCCTACTTATTGTACATTTCACACTATATACAAATAGCAACTACCCTTAAAGCAAAAAAGTCTTCCCGAATTACCGGAAAGACTTATATTATATATTCAGATTGAATTTTTACTGCTGAACACCACCGCCCATTCCACTTCCTTGTCCTGGTTGCTGATCTTGCTTCACATCGTCGTTTTTGATTTTTTTCTTCTCTGTAAATTTAAGTTTACCAAAAGTATAACTAAAGTTTACTGTGTAGTTACGCAATGGGTAATAAATGTTTTGACTTTGATAAATTGTGCCTCTTTGATTAACAGCATTATTAACAGTTTTGATGTGAAGGTCTTTTGTAAAAGGATTTAAAACCCCTAATCCAATACTTCCTTTTTTCTTAAGTATTTCTTTTTTGAATGACCCACCATAGATATAAAATGGGTCTGTAACACCTTGATAGGTACGTCTTTTTGAAGTTATTACGTTAAACAACTCAAAGTTATAACCTTTACCAAACCCATATGCTGAGCGTACGAACCAGTTGAAGTTAAAGAAAGCACCTGTATTAACATTGGTTTCGTTATTAGTTACAGAATAGGTGTTTCCTGAAAAGTTGGTCATTAAAGTCCATTTTGGTTTAAGATTGTACGATGCAAAAACATTAAATCCGTAAACGGGAGCAGTACCAACATTTATGTAAGAAGTTAATGTCTTGTTTACACCATTTTCGGTAATTGGTGAAATCGAATTCTCAATTACGCCAACTGTGCGACGGTAAAAAATTGAGGCATTAATTATCGACCCTTTGATAAAAGTATTATATCCTAACTCTAAATTATCACTTAACTCAGGGTTTAATTGAGGATTACCTTGCATAATATTAAACTGGTCGCTTTCGTTACGGAAAGGATTTAAATAAGATTGCGACGGTCTTTGTACGCGACGGTTGTAGCTTAGTTTTATCGTAGCACCACCTTTTAAATTTTGCGAAATAATTGCACTTGGAAATAAGTTCAAATAATCATTTTTCTGAATACCACTGCTTTGCGTATTAAAATCTATCCGGGTATACTCAGCTCTAACTCCACCTTTAAATTTTAATTTTTTAGTTAAATCAAAACTGATTACACCATAAGCTGCACCTACATTTTGGTTATATTCAAAATCTTGAGCAGTATTATCAAACTGACTTTGTATATCGCGTAAAATTGCTTTTGCACCAACTTCTAAAGTTGTTCTTTTGTTGAATGGGTAAGTATAATCTGTTTGAAAGGTATACTCATTATTTTTACCGTTATTATTACTTATCGTTTGCAAACCAGATGGGAAAGCAGCCGAAGTAAGTAAATTACTGAAACTTGTAGGTGTTCTGCCATTTGAAAATTGTGCCGATATAGAAAATTCTTCTCCTTCTTTTTTACTGGTTTTACGGTAATCAACATTCCAGTCTAAGTTTCTGAAAGTCATGTCCATATCTCCAACATTAGATGCTGCCACATTATTAATTAAATAATTTGTTTCACTTGGACCACCGTTAGAAAAACTATTAAACTTTGCGGTTGTACTAATATTGTTATAAGCATTAAAATCGTAATCCAAACCTACACTGCCATTATATCCGTTACGGCTCCATTTAGAAAATCCACTTTGCGAAATATTATTTGTTGTACCGTCCAGGTAAGTTGTATTGGTGATAAATTCAGTTTGTGATTTTTGAGCATAAGCTAAATTTGTACCCAAACTTGTATTCACACTTAGGCGGCCTGTTTTTGCCGTTAAATTAAAAGAACCATTATTCTGGCGAGTTCCTGCTGCAGCATTAACTGAACCGCTCACTCCCTGAGCATTCGATTTTTTGGTGATGATGTTAATAATACCTCCTGAGCCTTCGGCATCATATTTTGCAGAAGGACTGGTAATTACTTCAACCGTTTTAATTTGCTCTGCCGGAATCATTTTTAATGCATCAGCAACACTACTGGCCATTGTTCCTGAAGGTTTGCCATTAATTAAAACACGAACAGCACCACCACGAAGTTGAATATTTCCTGTAGGGTCAACTGAAAGCATTGGTACTTTACGCATTACATCAGTAGCGTCGCCGCCGGCATTTGTTCCATCAGCCTCAGCGTTATACACCATTCTGTCGATTTTATTTTCAATAATGGCTTTGGTTCCCTGAACCTGAACATCGGCCAGTGTATTTTCGCTTGATGAAATATAAATTGTACCCATATTATTATCAGGTTTTGATGGCGTGGTGGTAACTAAAACAGATTTTGTTTTGTAGCCCATAAAACCAATCATCAATTTGTATGAATCAGGAGAAACGTTCTGTAAACTTAGTTTTCCTTTTTCGTCGGTTACGCCACCATTTACAGATTTGTTGTCTTTTACATTAATTAAAGAAACCGTTGCATAATCAATTGGCTTTTTAGTTAATGAATCTAGTATGGTTGCAGTAATACGTCCGGTAACTGTAGATTTTTTGGGTCCTCCACCAAATCCGCCGCTGGGAAACTGGGCATGTGCGCTAAAAAATATTCCAAGGATAAAGCTTAATAGTAAAAGTTTTTTCATTTTAAGAGTAGGTCTTTTGTAATTAGTCTACGCAAATTGCATTTTGTTACAATGATACGCTATACTTTTTACACCAACTCCATTAATTGTTCGGCAAACACTACACTTTTACCGGTAAAAGAAATCATGAAAAATATAAAACCGATAATATAAGATGGAATTTTCCCGTCATCCGCCTAATTTCTTACATTATATGATTACCTCGAAATATTGTTTGGTCTTGAATAAACCATTTGCATCACATTAATATTCCGCATGGCAAAAGCTGCTTCGCAATAGTTCAGGTAATAATTCCACTTGCGGATAAAGGTTTCATCAAAGCCCAGGGCTTTTACTTTATTCAGGTTTTTATTGAATGCGATATACCATAAATGAAGTGTATGGGCATAATCCAAACCCATATCTTTTAAATCGACCATGGTTAAATCGCCGGTTTCATTTATTGCTTTGTTTATGGCGGCTACTGAAGGTAAAAGTGAGCCTGGAAAAATGTGCTTCTGAATCCAATCTACACCGTTTCTCAATTTATCATATCTACAATCGGGTGAGGTAATTACCTGAAAGGCAAAAATCCCCTCGGGTTTTAATAACTTCTGGCATTTTTCGAAATAGGTTTCTAAATATTGGTGACCCACGGCTTCGAGCATTTCAATGGATACGATTTTATCAAAAGCACCCTCAATTTTGCGATAGTCCTGAATAATGACCGAAACCTGACCGGCCAGTCCTTCTGCATGAACACGCTCCATTGCCAGTTTTTGCTGTTCTTTAGAAATGGTAACCGAAGTAACTTTACAGCCGTAATTTTTGGCTAAAAAAATTGCATTACCGCCCCAACCACTTCCAATTTCCAATACATGGTCGGTTGCCTTAATTTTTAATTGCCTGGCCAGGCGGTCGTATTTAGCATATTGCGATTCTTCTAAACTTAAATCTTCAGGATTAAAATAACCGCTCGAATAAGTCATGGTTTTATCCAGAAAAGTCGCAAAGAAATCATTGTTCAGATCGTAGTGCTCCGAAATATTTTTCTGCGATCCCGCCAAAGTATTTTCCCTGCGTATATGATAGATTTTGTTAACCCATTTAAAAATATTCAGCGCAATGGAGTTTGCCTTGCTCCCGGTAACCGAAGGTGCATTTTCAATGTTCAGGATTACCCATTTAATTACATTGGTAATGTTTGTGGTATCCCAAAGGCCCGAGGTATAACCTTCGCCAAAACCGATATCGCCATAAAGCGCAATCGATTTAAAGAAATCGGGATGGTTAACCTGTATATGTGCTTCTATTTTATGTTCACCGTTTCCAAAAATCAGTGTTTCGCCATTTGGCAATGAAAGTTCCAATTTGCCTAATGTCATTTTAGAAAGCGCATTAAGCACTACTCTTTCGAAAAAACCTCTTGATGTTCTGGCAGCGGTAAGCGTATTCATAACTTTGATCTATTTTATTTGTGGTTTATAGGGTTTATATACGTTGCGTTGCAACTCAGGGTTTTCAGCTTTTGGATGAAAAGGTATTTTTTTTATCCAAAGTTTAAGTGCCTGCCAGTGGATCATGCCCATAACCTGTAACGGTATTAAGGGCATAGAAAAAAAATATCGTAGCAAAGCGGCATTCGTTAATGGCTTTTTCTCACCAATTAAGGTACTGATAAAAAACAATTTACCATTTTTATCCAGGTCGTTAATTTTAATATCGAGCTTATCAGCCGGCACTTTTAAGTTAAAATCGAAGGAATCGTCATGGTCGATAAATGGTGAAACATAAAAATATTTGGTAGTGATTTTTTTAAAGGTATCGCCATGCAATTCATCTTTTCCGAAGAAAAAAAGTTTCATTTCGCGGTAAGTATTGCTGATTTCGGCCACACAACATACCGGATTTCCTTCCTCATCGAAGCAATAATAAAAGGAAACGGGATTAAAATTGTACCCCAGCACATTGAGGTTGGTAAGGAGTTTTATTTTAAGCCTGCTGCCATCAACGCCATGCTCTTTTAAATAATCTTCTAAATGCTGTCGTGTATTTTTGGTTTGATCAGGATTTTCTTTTGGCAACTGAAGATGTTCGGCATCGCGAAAAGAAAAAAGATTAAATTTATTCAGGCTAAACCAACGAAGCTTTTGCGCGAGCATTTCCAGCTCGTCCAGATCGATATAAAACATATACACGCTGTACCAAAAAGAATGTTTTTTGGGTGCCAGGCGGTGGTGCATGACTTTAGCGGTATAGATGGATGAGTTGATTTGCATTAATATTACAATTTACGAAATTTATGATTGATTTTCATTCTGAGTATCCTGTCATTCTGAGCGCCGCGAAGAATCTTTTAATTAAAGATATCTTCATTAGAAAAGATCTTTCATTGCATTCATGATGACAAACTGAATTAAACCCCTAATCAAAATAATACTTATCTTACTGGTAATGAACTAACTAAACTAACAGCTCCCTACACAGGTCAACAGCACTTTTATAAGCATCTTCATGAAAACCATATTTAAAATAACTTCCGCAATAATATATCGGCCCGGTTTCGTTTAGTTTGTGCAATTGCTCCTGAGCCTGCATGGCAGGAACATCAAACAAAGGGTGATGATAATCGATTTCTTTAACAATTTTTTCAGGATTTAGTGTTCCTGTTGGGTTAATGGATACAAAGTAATTCTGCTTTTTAGAAACTCCCTGTAAATTATTCATCCAGTAAATGGTACTGGGCAATAATTTATCGCCCTGTTTTTCAACCCGGTAATTCCAGCTGCTCCAGGCCAGTCTGGTTTCGGGCATCTGCTTTTCATCGGTATGTACAACGGCTTTGTTTAGCTGGTATTTAAATTTAGAAAGGAGTTCAGTTTCTAAAGCTGTTTTATCTTTTACGATTTCAAAAGTCTGGTCTGCATGACTGGCCATTATCACTTTATCGAATTCTAATTTCTCGCCCTTTTGATTTTCCACTTCAACTTTACCATTCTCTAAACGTTTTACCGCAACAATTTTAGTATTGATTTTGATCCTGTCGCGGAATGGCGCTATCAGTTTTTCGCGGTAAGCCTGACTGCCATTTTGCAGCGTGTACCACTGATGCTGGGTATCTAATCCTAAAAACCCGTGATTTTTGAAAAAACGGATCAACGTAACCGCCGGGAAATCCAAAATCTGTTCCATCGGGGCACTCCAAACCGCAGCACTCATCGGAATAAGATATTGCCAAAGCATATCCTCACTATAACCAAAAGCTTTAAAAAACTGCCCGATCGAATAATCCTGATACTCGGGTTTATCCAAAATTTCTACACTTTGTTTGTTAAAGCGGTTAATCTGCATCAACATTTTTAAATAAGAAATATTAAACAGGTTTTTCCGTTGCGCAAAAAGATGGTTCAAACTTGAGCCACTATATTCTAAATTTTTAGGCAGAAATTGCACACTGAAAGACATATCAGTTTTAATGACCGGCGCATTAATCTCGGCAAACATTTCTGTCAGGTTTGGATAGGTCTGATAGTTAAAAACCATAAAGCCACTATCCAGGTAAATGGGGTGTCCATCTTCTTCGAGCGTAATGGTATTGGTATGACCACCGATATAATCGAGCTCTTCGAAAAGGGTAATATCGTATTTATGCTGCAGTTTATGGGCACAACCCATGCCTGCTATTCCGGAGCCGATAATGGCGAGTTTATTCATAATGTAATATGGAAGATGGATAATGTGATATGGATGACGGAAGATGTGATATGGATGATGTAAAATAGATGATGGGCATATTGCTAACTCCATTATCCATCCTACATCCTTACCTCTTACATTATTTATTCTTTTCAAACAAATAATGGCACACCATCCATTCGTTTCCTTTATTATAATTGAACAGTTCGGCGCACGACATGTAAAATAACCTCCAGTATACCCACCATTTCACCGCCTGATCTTTACCATAAGTCCGTTCTAAAATCGGCATGATTTCCTTTTTATGCCTATCCATATTGCTTAGCCAGGCCTCTGAGGTTTTACCGTAATTGGTTCCGTTTACCACCCAGTGTTTATCGATTTTGAGGTCGTCGTTAAAGTAGAAAAACAAGTGATTAGAGGGCATAATCCCACCTGTAAAAAAGTATTTACTCATCCAGTCGGTTTCGTCAATCACCTCAAACTTGTATGCCAGGCTTTTGTGTGTAAATATGTGCACGAATAATTTCCCATCTGGTTTCATAAATGAAGCAACCTTGTTAAGCAAAGATTTATAGTTGCGCATGTGCTCAAACATTTCTACTGATACTACCCTGTCAAATGTATCGGCAATGGTAAACGTATTCATATCGGCAGTTAAAACCGTTAAGTTTTGTATTCCACGCTGTTTTGCAGTTTCATCGATAAAGATTTTTTGGGTTGCAGAATTCGAAACCACCGTAAAAGTGCTCTCCGGAAATTTAGCCGACATATACAATGAGAGCGATCCCCAGCCACAGCCCAGTTCTAAAACATTCTGTCCATTTTGTAAATCGGCTCTTTTACAGGTTAAAGCCAGCATATCATCTTCTGAAGTATCAATATCTTTAACGCCCGGTTTCCAATAACCACTGCTGTATTTTAAATTTTTACCCAAACAATATTGAAAGAATTCGGTTGGCAGTTCGTAATGCTGTTCATTGGCATCAGCTGTATTTACCGCAATCGGCAATTGCTTCAGTTCAGCAACCAGGTCCATAAATTTTTCCTGCTGTAGTTCCTCATCGCCAAGCGTTTCATCATCCAGGCGCTGTTTGCATAATTTTCTGATGCCGATACGCAAGGCCGTATCAGGAAGTTTGTCGTTTTCTAAAAGTTTATCGTACCACATGTAATTTGGAGTTTGATGGTCGGAAGTCCGAAGTCGGAGGTCCGGTGTTGTTATTTTATATGCAAAATGCCTAATAGCAGATTGTTTATTTTTGATTTACAGTTTTATATTGGCAGCCAGACCCCGGTCTTTCGGACCTCTAACTTCTGACTACTTTTTCTTAAACCACGGAAAAAAAGCACTCGTTGTTTCCTGGTATTTCCTATAGGCTACAGGTTTGCTCCTCAGGTTTTGCTCTTCGTTGTTAGGCACACCGGTAACCCTGGTTAATAAATACAATATAACTGCCGGACTAATGATGGCGAGAATGCCCCATGGCGAAGCCAATGCAAAAATGAAATAGCCCATCCAGGTTAGCCACTCAAAAAAATAGTTGGGATGACGGCTGTAGTACCATAATCCGGTATCGCATACTTTGCCTTTATTGAGGGGATCTTTTTTAAACGCTGCAAGCTGCCTGTCGGCAATCATTTCTCCGAAAAAAGCAATTACCCAAACCAGCGCACCTGTAAACTCTAAAATAGAGATACCCTGCGATTGATTTGCCGTAATGATAAAAAATGGAATAGCCAGGATTACATTGGATATGGCCTGAAACTGAAAAAAAACAAAGAAATTACGGTCGGCTTTGTTGCCCCATTCCTTTCTGAGTTGCTCGTACCTCCCCTCTTCTTCCTTTAAATGACCGATAACACGTTGCCAAAGGTGAATGCCCAGGCGTAACTCTGCCAGTAAAAACATTCCACAGATTAAAATTTTTCGGGGATCGTAACCATCAGATAAAAAAAATGTGATGATTGTAATTACAGGGAAGTTTAGTGCCCAGAAAACATCGACCACACCTGCGTTTTTAATTTTCTTTGCCCAAAACCAAACCATGGCCATAATAAAACAACAGGCAAAAAGCGAAATGAGTGCGATGAATAGTAGATGTCCTGTCTGGAGCGGCATAAGGTCAAGGTAAAAGGTTTAAGGCCTAAAAGGCAAAATCAGCATTGCTATAAATAAACTTCTTGTAAGACCCCTACACCTTAAACCCTACACCTCACGCCTTAAAAGTAATTCTTTAACACCTTCGTCATCTTTTAGTTTGAATAAATACACCAAAACATAAGCTAAGGTTGCTATGCTTCCTAAACATACGAACAAAATGGTAATAGAGATTTTAAGAATAATGCTTTTTTCTTTATAAAACATCCACAAAGTGATAATGAAGATGTTAGCATAAAAATCCCAGAGGGTAGCGCACATCCAGGGTATGCCGCCCAGGAAATCCCATTGCTCTAACAGGTTACTTTCCAGCGAAGTGCTGATTACTTTATAACACATAAAAACTAAAAGGGCAGAGAAAATGATTTTGAGTAAGTTGATCATGCGGTGGTTTAAATTTTAAAACAGATTGGAGTATATACGGTAAGATAGGCAAAAAGGATTTATGGTAAAAGCCCAGGATTTTCTACATTGCCCTTCGACTCCGCTCAGGGTGACAAGCGCGGGATATACTCCGTGTGTTACATGTTTCCGTGGCTAAAAATAAATGCTTTTTAATCTGAAAAGCAAGGGCCTGTTTCTATCGGTTGCGATAGCCCTGCCATACACTTCAATCTTTTTGAGGTGCTGTTGTGCTGAAACTCAGGTATCCGTTTAGTAGGTGGCAGATTCTTCGTACCTCAGCATGACAGTATAGGTAAGGTTACTGTAAACAAAAAGGATTTTCGCTGCTGTCAGGCTTAGCTAACACAAAACAGTGCAAGAAAGGAAATCTATTAATCCGTGCTTCAGTGGCAAAAAAAGCTTACTTAGGTTACCCGGAAAGAAATTAAATAATGACCTGTGAAACAGCATTTTATGGCAAAACCCAGGACTCCTATATTGCCCTTCGACTCCGCTCGGGGTGACAAAATGCGGGATATACTCCGTGTTTTCCGTGTTTCCGTGGCTAAAAATAAATGCTTTTTTATCTGAAAAGCAGGGTCCTGTTTTTATCGGTTGCGATAGCCCTGCCAATCGCTTCAATCTTTTTGAGGTGCTGTTGTGCTGAAACTCAGGTATCCGTTTAGAATGTGGCAGATGCTTCGTACCTCAGCATGACAGTATAGGTAAGGTTACTGCAAACAAAAAGGATTTTCGCTGCTGTCAGGTTTAGCTAACACAAAACAGTGCAAGAAAGGAAATCTATTAATCCGTGGTTCAGTGGCAAAAAAAACTTACTTAGGTTACCCGGAAAGAAATTAAATAATGGCCTGTGGAACAGTATCTTATGGCAAAACCCAGGACTCCTATATTGCCCTTCGACTCCGCTCAGGGTTGACAGAGCGCGGGATATATTCCGTGTTTTCGTGGCAAAAACAAATGCGTTATTATCTGAAAAGCAGGGTCCTGTTTTTATCGGTTGCGATAGCCCTGCCATTCGCTTCAATCTTTTTTGAGGTGCTGTTATGCTGAGACTCAGGTATCCGTTTCATAGGCTGCAGATGCTTCGTGCCTCAGCATGACAGTATAGGTAAGGTTACTGCGAACAAAAAGGATTTTCGCTACTGTCAGGTTTAGCTAACACAAAACAGTGCAGGAAAGGAAATCTATTAAATCCGTGTTTCTGTGGCAAAAAACCTGTTTATTGAGGTTACTCTGGAAGAATTAAATGATGTTCTGTGGGGACACAGACCATGGAATGAGAAATTAGAGACGGCTAAACCTTTCTAATTTTAATAATCTTCATCCAGTGCAATACCTTCATTACCGGGTAGGTTGGATCAAATTCCCACCATTTGGTCGCGAAATTTGGGCTATTCGGTTTTTTGTGGTGGTTGTTCTGAAAAAGCTCACCCATCAACAAAAAGTCCCAGGGTAAAGAGTTTTTACTATGATCATCATTATCATGGTTTGAATAACCGTATTTATGGCCACACCAGTTTACAATTGCGCCGTGTAACGGCCCCATTAAAAAGTGTACCGGCAATAAAATGTACATCCACCAATGGTTGGCGAAAGCAATATAAAAGCCAATATAAAATAAACCACATGCTATTCTCCAGGCCCATGAATTTCCAATCCTATCAACCATCGGCCATTCGGGATAATTCCCCTGAAAAGCTGGTTCAGGTTGTATTTTATATTGCAGATAATTCATATACATGTTCTTCGTTGCAATCATCATCCCGAAAACATCCTTAAAAAAATGTGGTGAGTGCGGATCTTTCTCCGTATCGCTATAAGCATGGTGCATCCGGTGGAGGATGGCATAAGCTCTTGGATTTAGAAATGATGAACCTTGCGAAATCAGCAATACCAGGTAGAAAAACCGTTCCCAAAAAAGTTCCATTTTAAACATCTTGTGAGAAGAGTAACGGTGAAGGAAAAAGGTTTGGCTAAACAGGGATAAAAACCAATGGCAAAGAAAAAAAATAAGGATGATCATGTATGGGGGGTATGCTATATAAACGTATTTTGAAAGCGTTTAGTTTTAATCGAGTAGAAAAATGCTCCAAATTAAACGTTTAGATAAAAAGAATCCTGCTCGACTATATAGAACAGGATTCTATTATTTTATTAATTATTATCTACCGAAATCGTCTTGAACACGTACAATATCGCTTTCATCTGATGGGTTTGAAGCATCGGTATGTTGCCATATTTCTGCAACAACACCCCAGTCTTCTAAACCGATTAAACGGTGGCGTTCGCCTTGTTGTAATTTAATCTGGTCTTTTGGCGCGTATTTTTTCACTTCACCTTCTTCGTCAGTTTGGCTGGTTTTGATGCCAACAGTACCAGTTACTACTTGCCAAATCTCAGCTCTGCGGTGGTGATATTGCCAAGAAAGACGTGTATTTGGTGCAACGATTAAAATTTTCGGGCTTAACTTACCGCCAATTTTAAGGTCTTCAACATTTAATCCATCAAAATAAGTATCTGCAAATTGTTGCGCCTGCGCTTCGTCTATTACAAAGAAACCACCCCAAGGACGGGTTTCATCGCGGTTTACTACATTAAAACCTTCAATTTTTAAACGTTGCGCTACGCTTTCGAATATTTCTTTTTTGTCGTTTGTCATTGATAAAATATTAGTTTTTCTAATGATTGTTGAGGTTAACAGGGATTCACTCATCTCCTGTGCGGTTCCATAATTTCCCGCAAAAATAAGCCTAATAAATTAAAAAATCTCTTTCCCGCCTTTAATTTTTTAAGCGCAATTCATGAATCGCCTCAAAATCCATTTATACACTGATTAGAGATGGTAATTATTGATTATTTAGATCTCGATTTGACTGCGCTTTAGTCAGGAGATGAAGACTTTGATTAATGTTTCTCTCACCTAATTAAAAACGGGTATCCGAATATCGGGCACCCGTTTTTGTTAAAAAATTATTAATGGTAGGTGTGAACCCACCATTAGAAACAATAAAATACTGTTTTTTAATAACCTGGGTTTGGAGTCAGGTTAGGGTTATTCTTGATTTCCGGAGTAGGAATCGGAAACAATAAATGTTTGGTTTGCAAAGGTTGGTTTACACTTTTATTAATGTGGCCAACAAAATTATCAAAACTATTGGTGCTTTCATTGTACACTTTACGCAGGCGGACCATATCAAACCAGGTAATGCCCTCGTAACACAGCTCATGCCAGCGCTCTCTCCAAACAGCTTCTTCAAACTGTGTCTGACTCAAGCCCGCAAGATCAGCCAGTTGTGCCCTTTTTCGCACCGTATTTACCGCAGCATAAGCAGCAACATTCGGACTACCATCTGCCCTGTTCTGTGCTTCGGCATAAATTAATAAGGTTTCGGCATAACGGATCTGTGGAATATTCAGATCGCTCCTGCTTGTTCCCTCTACGCCTAGTGTTCCATTTGCAACCAGATCGAAGTGTTTAAAAATATAAGGTTTACCACGGTTAACCAGCGGCATTTTAAATCCATCGGTATAATAGTCGGTAAAGAAATAACCTTCTCTGTTTTTAGCCCTTAAATCTCCTGCCTCATACGAGCCATAAAAACTGGCCGTTGGAATAGCCGTTCCAATTCCATCAATTTTAGAAACCAATGGCTGGTGCAAAGGTAAATAAGATGACTGCAGGGGGTTACCAGATCCGGCAGCATCATTGTACTGGATTCCGAATAAATGTTCTACTTTATTGTCATTCTTTGCGTCATGCAGGGCTCCATAATTAGCGAACAAACCAAGTGATGCCTGATTACCTGCTGAATAATCGATTACCTCTTTGGCCTTATCTGCTGCTAATTTATAATAAGTCGCTCCTTTGTTAAGGGGTTGTCCGGCCATGGTTAAATATACCTTTGCCAGTTCAGATTTAATTGCTGCTGTAGAAACACGCCCGCTGGCATCCATAAAAGGCAAACCGGCCGCTTCTGCAGCCACCAGGTCATCAACAATGAGTTTGTAAACCTGTTCCTGTGGTGTACGTGAAGGAGAAAAATTAGGGTCATTAGGGCTGGTAATCGGTTTAGTGATTAAAGGCACATCGCCCCATAAACGCACCAGGTAAAAATAGGCCCAGGCCCTGATGAAAGCAGCCTCTCCCAAAATCCTTTTTTTCTGTGCATTGTCCATCGGGTTAATGCCCGGAACTTTATCCAACACCAGGTTGGCTTGTGCAATTACTTTATAAAATCCGTTCCAGTTTTGGTTAACATGCAAGTTTGTGCCATCATAAATGAGTGAATACAAATTGTTCAGATCGGAGTTTTGTGCGGTTTCGGTAGATTGTATGCCGGTTGGCGCATCCAGCATCTGCCAGTTGTTGGAATAAATACCGGCCCCGTTGCCAATAAACCGAAGCTCTGCATAAACGGCAGCAATGCCTGCTTCTGCATGTTCTGGTAAAGTATAAAAATTATCGGGCGAAAGATTGGTGGGATCTGTTTCATCTAAAAACTTCTTACATCCCGCGTTCCCGATTATAGCGCAGCTGAGCAACAACAAAGCAGCGATATTTTTTATGTTTATTTTCATGTTGATATCCTTTCTTTAGTTAATGTTTATAATCCAATGTTTAAGCCTACCATAAAAGTAGTTGGCTTTGGATAATCGAAAAATGTCTGACCTTGAGCAAATGCATTTCCATAGGTAGTAACCTCAGGATCGTTACCAGTGTACCTGGTGGCCAGGAAGAAATTTTGAACAGATGCATAAACACGGAGTTTGCTTAAGCGTAATTTTTCGACAAGTGTTTTATCAAAAGTATAACCCAGTAAAAGGTTTTTTCCACGGATGAAAGAACCGTCTTCTAACCAATGGGTATCAACGTTGGTTACATATCCGGCAGATTGGTCCCTGATTGCAGCAATCGGTGTATTTTGATTCTGGGGAGTCCAGGCATTTAATACGCTGGCAAAACTATTGGCCTGCACCTGTCTGTCTTCACCTGAGTGATGGGTCATATTCAGCACATCATTGCCATAAGAATATTGAAGCTCTACAATCAGCTCCAGGTTTTTATAGCGGAATGCATTACCAAACGATCCCCAGCCTTTTGGCGTTCCGTTACCAATAATCTGGCGGTCGGCATCCGTAATGGCATGATCGCCGTTTACATCCAAATATTTAATATCGCCTGGAAGCAAGGTTTTACCTCCGCGGTAACTCACAAATTTGGCTGCTTCTGCCCTTTCGGCTTCGCTCCAGGTGCCTAAACGTACCAGCCCCCAGAATGAGCCCACAGGCTCACCTACCCTGATAATACCGGTTTGATTGGTGAAATTTGGGTTACCCACACCAAAAATATCATCTGGAGTGGCCAGAGAAAGTACCTTGTTGCGGTTAAGGGAGATATTAAAACTGGTTTTCCAGGTAAAATTGTCAGTTTGTACGTTTACCGTATTAATCCCTAAATCTAAACCTTTGTTCTGCATAGATCCGATATTTTTCCTGATCACCGAGTATCCTGTGGTACGTGGAACCGGGGCATCCAATAACATATCGGTTGTTTTTCTGTAATAAAGATCGGCCTCTAAATTAATACGGTTGTTCAATAAGCCAAGCTCTAAACCTGCATCAACCTGTGCTGTTTTTTCCCAAACCAGGTCCGGATTGGCCAACCTGCCAATACCAATACCTGTTACCCTGCTATCATTAATAATGGCTGAGTTATTAACCAATGTAGCAAGCGACTGATAAGCAGGGAGCTCTGAATTACCACTTAAACCATAACTGGTTCTCAATTTCAAGTTAGAGATGGTCTTGTTTCCTTTAAGAAAATCTTCGTCTGAGGCTTTCCAGGCCAGTGCTGCCGAAGGAAAAAAGGCGAATTTATGGTTCTCTCCGAATTTGGATGAGCCATCTACCCTGCCTGTAAAAGTAACCAGGTATTTATCTTTAAAGGCATAGTTTAACCTGCCAAAATAAGAGTTAAAAGCCGACCGGTTCCGGCTGGAGCCCACCGTAATCGATTTACTTCCGGAGCCCATGTTATTGTTTCCATAAAAATCGGTTACAAAATTCTCAGCATGGCTGGTATTGCTAAAGAAGTTGGTAGCCTGCCAGGAGATCCCCAATAAGGCATTAATGGCATGCGATTCGGCAAAACGTTTGTTATAGGTTAAATAGTTTTCCAGTGACCAGAAGGTTTCCCGATCATTGGTTACATTCGCCGTTCCATTCTGTCCATCAGAGATCCCGTATAATTGTTTAGCATTGTACTCGTTAATGTTACGGCTCACAATATTGGCACCTAACTGGGTACGGAATTCTAAATCTTTGCTAAAGCTAACGGTAGAATAAATACTCCCCAAAGCCGTTTGGGTAACCATTCCGTATGTTTGATCGGTTAAGATGTGTACCGGATTGGAGCCTCCTTCTGCCCATGGAATCAATTTATTGTCGCCCCACTTGCCATCTGCCAGTTTAATGGGTAGAAAAGGGAATGCTTCCGTAATCATGCGGACTGAATTTAAGCCGCCCGTTCCCTGATCAACAATGTTTTCGTTCTGGTTATTGTAGCTCAAATTACCGCCTACCTTTAACCAGGGTTTAATTTTACTGTCGAAATTAAATCTGCCCGAATAACGTTTTAAATAAGAGTTCAGCAAAAGCCCCTGGTCATCGCGATAGCCTGCAAAAACACCGTAAGTGCTATTTTCGTTTCCACCTGTAAAACCCAGCTGGTGATTTTGCGAAAGTTTATTCTGTGTAGACTCCTTTAACCAATCGGTATTATATATTGGATTGCCATTACTATCGAAAAACTGAGGTAAGGCAATTCTGGCTGCTTTTGGAACCGGTGTAGATGCGTAACTTCCCGCTGCCCAACCTACCGGATCGTAAACCTTAATGTTATCATAAGCCAGGTCCTGCACCTTAACATACTCAAAAGCATCAAGCATTTTCACATGGTGTGCGGCCAGTGTATTTACACCAAAATCTGCATCATAGGTAATGCGCTGGGCATTTGCTGTTCCTTTTTTGGTCGTAATTAAAATTACCCCATTTGCACCCCTTGCCCCGTAAATAGCCGTTGAGGATGCATCTTTTAACACCTCTACAGAAGCGATATCGCTTGGGTTAATGTAATCAATAGCGTTACTGTTCTGTGTTTGCGATCCCACCGGCAAAGCCACACCATCTACTACATAAAGTGGGTTGTTGCTCGTATTGATTGAACTAAAGCCACGGATTTTGATATTCGTCTGACCGCCGGGTCTACCCGAGTTGGTGTTTACCTGTACGCCCGAGATACGGCCAGCGAGTGCCTGGTTTAGCGATGAAGATGGACGTTCCTGAAGTTCGCTGGCCTTTACCACACCAACGGAACCTGTAAGGTCTGTTTTTTTCACCGATCCGTAACCAATTACCACCACTTCATCTAACTTATTGGCTTCAGCAGGTAGCATTTTAACACTGATATTCGCTTCATTGCCAACGGTGATATCTTTATTTTGATAACCCACATAAGAAAAACGGATTACTTCGTTGGGGTTGGCCTCAATGCTGAATTTACCGCCTTCGTCTGTTACAGCAGTTTTACCTGAAGAAATGTTTTTGATGCCTACCCCGGGAATAGGAAGGTTTTTTTCGTCTGATACGGTTCCGGTAATTACTTTTCGGTTCTGGATGTGCACTAAAGGTACATTTGGTCCGGAAAATCCCTCGGATTTTTTAGCAACCGGATTCATCGAAAAAGCAGGGCTATTGAGCAAAAAAAGCACAGAAAGCCCTGAAATCTTTAGTAGATTAATTTTCATTGGTTTAGGTTTAGTAAATGGTTAGTTAATAATATATCGTTCAAACTGCCAGCAGATAAAACGTTTTATGAATTATTCAATAAAAAACAATTGACGGCAAATCATCATTTTTAATCAGAAGGCTTTAGGTTAAAAGCAATTGTGTATGATTGGGAAATCATATTTTAAACGGGTTAAAACTACACACAAATAAACTACACAGACATGTACTGCACTACAGTGCATAAATATTCTTAAGCTCATCGTCATATTTGGTTATTGATAAATCGATTTATCAACTCAATATTAACTATTTTATCACAAAATCAAGAATATTATTTCAATCATTAGCATTACATTTTCGTATCAGTCCGAATACAGTATGATTACTTTTACAGGCAATAAAATTTTTGAATAAATATTGCCGGTAAATCAAAAAATGGCGCGATCTGAATTCATTAAGCCTCACCTACTTAAGTATATTTTTAAGAATTTGATAAAAAATCAGTTTTTTTTATCAAAAGAAAGCGCAACTGGTTTCTTATCAGCAACAGTCATCTGTATTGCTTTTACCAATATGGCGTATGTGTTAATGCCGTATATAAATGAGAAAGCCCCATATTTCTATGAGGCTAATTATTTTGTTTTATTCGCATCCACCAATAAAACTAAACCAAACAAACTAATGAAATTAAAAGACAAATAAGTTTGAGAATTGTTTTAGTTATTGATAAAATTTTAAAAATCTAACTCCAAATACGTTTCTTTCGATCTATACTTCGGGATTTTCTTTACCGTACTGTATTTTGCCAACCTCTGGTAATACCGCCAAGAGTTATACTTTCGTCCATTGGTTAACGAATGCATGCGTCCCCAAAAATTATTGCCTCTAATGTGGTTGTTAATAAGATCCAGCTCCCTTACCAGGTCGGTATCCAGTAATTTTTTGTGTGTAACCATATTGGGTGCAATTTTTAACCTATACCGCCACGGTTCGTTAAAAACATACCTGATTTCCTGCTGGCGTGTGCGAACATTGTACATTTCAACCTGGCTAAAACACGCCTTCTCCTGTTCGGTAAGGCCTAAACTACTGCTTTCCCATAAATATGGGGTGAGTTCGCGCAGCGATTGCTTTTTGATTTCATATCCATACCTTCCTTTACGGCGTTTTTTTCGTTTAAATGTTTTATCGTGGTGGTATTCAACTGTGTTGATCTTAGCCAGCAATGTGGTATAAAATTCAGCTCTTACACTAAATGCAATATCTGCACGGAGTACAAAATATCTTTTCCAGCCTCTTTGATAGGGCTTGTCAAGTGGTACCATCGGCAGTGCCCGTCTTTGTATCCAAAGCTCCGATCTTCTTTTACTCAGCCTGATTAATTGTTTGTCGCGGTCTGTTTTTACCGACCGCTTTTTCTGCCGTGCGCTTCTAATCCTGCATGGCAATTCATGTGTGTCCATCGGACTTTCATTTAATTTCCTTTAACTTGAATGTGGGTCTCCATTCGTCCTTGAGCAAGGATATACCCCTTCTTTGGAAAATAAAATGTTGTACAATACAAATTGAACAGCCCTTGAGGCAATCAATCAAATAAAAAACAAATTATAGTAAATTATCGCCGATAAGGCAATTTATGAAGGGGACTATATGTAGATATATGCTGTCATAATTCCTAAACATTAAAAGATTGTTCATCAGGAATGCGGCAAAGGTAATAAATTTTCGGGATTTTAAAGAAAAGAAGAAATTCTAAACTGTTTTTTTCTTTATCATAAAAATGCCCCCAGAAAGTGTGTAACTTTTTAGGGGCATTGCAAAATTGGTGTCTTTAGAGCCTGTTCAAATTTTTATAGCGAATATGACAAAGCACTTTGCTGTAACGTTAAGCGTAATGGATTGCCTTTATTAATGCGATGAAAGGGTCTTCGACTACGCTCAGACTGACAAACGGATTAATTTTATTTAATTTTTAAACAGGCTCTTAAATTTTGCCTTGTATTTCTAATTAATTTAAATCAAAACGATCTAAATTCATTACTTTATTCCAGGTGGCGACAAAATCTTTCACGAATTTATCTTGTGCATCTGAACTTGCATACACCTCTGCTATTGCCCTTAATTCGGCATTAGAACCAAATACCAGATCGGCGCGGGTTGCCGTCCATTTTGGCTGACCAGTAGAACGGCTGCTTCCGATATAAAGTTCTTTGTCTTCTGCAACGGCTTTCCAGGCGGTTTCCATATCTAATAAGTTCACAAAGAAATCGTTGGTAAGCTGACCTGGTTTTGTAGTCAGGACGCCATTTTTAGAACCGTCGTAATTGGTATCCAATACACGCAAACCACCTATCAATACCGTTAATTCTGGTGCGGTTAAAGTAAGCAACTGGGCTTTATCAATCAGGAATTCTTCCGTAGCAACCGGTGATTTAGCTTTACGGTAGTTACGGAAACCGTCTGCCGCTGGTTCTAAATAACCGAAAGATTCCACGTCGGTTTGTGCCTGCGATGCATCCATCCGGCCTGGCGTAAAAGGAACAGTAACAGCATGTCCGGCATCGGCGGCGGCTTTTTCAACAGCAGCAGTACCTGCCAGTACAATTAAATCAGCTAAAGAAACTTTTTTACCGTCCATTTGTGCTGCATTAAATTCATTTTGAATACCCGCCAATACGCCCAATACTTTTTGCAATTGCGGAGGATTGTTAACCGCCCAATCTTTTTGTGGTGCCAAACGGATCCTCGCACCATTAGCGCCACCACGTTTATCAGAACCGCGGAAAGTAGAAGCCGAAGCCCAGGCGGTAGCAACCAGTTCGGCCACACTCAATCCTGAAGCCAGTACTTTTGCCTTTAATGTGGCAATATCACTTTCGGTAATTAATATATGATCAACAGCAGGTATCGGATCCTGCCAAAGCAATTCTTCCTGTGGTACATCCGGTCCCAGGTAACGTGTCACAGGTCCCATATCGCGGTGGGTCAACTTAAACCATGCCCTTGCAAATGCATCAGCAAACTGTTCAGGGTTTTCTAAGAAACGTCTTGATATTTTTTCATAAGCCGGGTCGAATCTTAAAGAAAGATCGGTGGTCAGCATCGTTGGCATGTGTTTTTTCGATCCATCAAATGCATCAGGAATAATCGCTTCAGCATTTACAGCTTTCCATTGGTGTGCACCGGCAGGGCTTTTAGTCAACTCCCATTCAAATCCAAAAAGGTTTTCGAAGAAATTATTACTCCATTGCGTTGGTGTGGTGGTCCAGATTACTTCTAGTCCGCTCGTAATCGCATCAGCACCTTTGCCAGAAGCATAACTGTTTTTCCATCCCAAACCCTGGCTTTCTATACCAGCGGCTTCAGGCTCTTTGCCTACATGATCTGCTGAAGCGGCACCATGGGTTTTGCCAAAAGTATGTCCACCTGCAATTAAGGCCACCGTTTCTTCATCATCCATCGCCATACGGCCAAAAGTATCGCGGATATCTTTAGCGGCAAGAATCGGGTCCGGGTTTCCATCAGGTCCTTCAGGGTTTACATATATTAATCCCATCTGCACGGCTGCAAGTGGTTTTTCTAAATCTCGGGAGTGTACATCACCATCGGCGTCATCATCTGTAACCACCACACCGTGTGCTTTATCTGCACCATCAGAGCCATGTCCATAGCGAAGATCGCCACCCAGCCAGGTAGTTTCCGAACCCCAATATACCGATTCGTCAGCCTCCCAAACATCCTCGCGACCGCCAGCAAATCCAAAGGTTTTAAAACCCATCGATTCTAAGGCAATATTACCGGTCAAAATCATTAAATCTGCCCATGAAATTTTGCGACCGTATTTTTGTTTAATCGGCCAAAGTAATCTACGCGCTTTATCAAGGCTCACATTATCTGGCCAGCTGTTCAGCGGCGCAAAACGTTGCAATCCGGCACCAGCACCACCACGGCCATCGCCCACCCGGTATGTTCCGGCACTGTGCCAGGCCATGCGAATAAATAAACCTCCGTAATGACCGAAATCTGCCGGCCACCAATCCTGCGAATCGGTCATCAGTGCATAAAGGTCTGCTTTTAACGCAGCCAGGTCTAAACTTTTAAAAGCCTCAGCATAATTAAATTCGCCATCCATTGGGTTGGATAAGTTAGAATGCTGACGCAAAATATTCAGCTTTAACTGCTTCGGCCACCAGTCGCCATTTCTGGTGCCACCACCACCTACATTACTTTTCATGCTGCCATTATGAAACGGACACTTGCTGATATCGTTTGATTCTTTTTCCATCTGTATATTATTTTGTTAGTGAAATACTCATCCTTTTTAACAGGTCGATCAGGATAATGATAAATTTAGAGAATTGAAATAACTAATCACAATCATTTAATTCTATAACGGAATAGTTAACATCTATTACTATGGTATATCAGCAATTTCTTTTTGCAATTATCTATTGCATTATCTCATAAAGTCCTCAACATCTTTCCTTTGCTTAAGGCGGTATCCTTATTCCAATATATCTACCATTTATGGGAAACCGTAAATTAATTGATCCGGGTTAGATTAGCTTTGTATAGGGCTTATATTGGTCCGAGAACTAATTATTAATTTAAAATTTATTATGGAAGCAATCAAACCTGGGCCTAAGCCCAAAACAGAGGAGGGGAATGACGATAAGAGAAGGAGAGTTCTGCCGGAGACCAAACCGAAACATCCTGATCTGAAGCCGCACATCCACAAACCAAAGGATTAAGCTTGTTGGCATGAGGTTTTTCAGCCTCATGCATAATAGCCCCTTTTTATAGTGCAAAATTGAAATTTGTTTCCCTTGTATTTAAGTGGGCTATTTTAGGTAAAGTGATGTTTAGCCAATTCTAAAGCTCTGTCGCAATTATTTTCCCAAAAGTATAACCCATGACCAAGCCAATCGTAATTTTCTTTACTAAATGAAATCGTATCTGGATCGTTTACTAATGGATTTGCTTTACTTTCATCACAGCCATGAAAGCCAATAATCATATTATGCCTTTGATCGTACATTAATGATAATGCTTAAGCTGGTTCTTCCTCTAATTCAGAATAGGCACTCATCAGCTTGCCTTTTTTTGTCAAAATACCAGCGTCGTTCAAAGATAAAATAGCTTCTGTCTTTGACATATTTTTTACTTCAGCAAGTTTTTTCTCTGCAAGCTCAATTAGTAACAATATGTCTTTTTCGCTCATTTTATAAATATTGAAATTAAATATAAAAATAATTGTTCAATTTATAAGTTATTAAATTAAATATGTTTTTAATAAAAAAAGCCATCTTAGAATTAAAAAGATCATCATCAGAAGCCTGCAAACAGGTTGTCAGAAAAATCTCTATTCTAATTGTTTAACTATTTGTTAATCCATAAATAGAGATTTTCGGGTGGCCTGGGAGGGATCACAGTTGAACAACCTCATACCTATTATGACATTTTTTGATAGTCTTATTATTTCTTTGATACTTTAGTAAATTTACAATTTGTTAAAAATCGGTTTTTGAATTTCTCAAAAACACCTTTTTGTTGTTATTTTTTTAAGGAGTTTGTATTTACATATCTAACCTTAAAGTTTATAAAAGGTTTTAAACATCAATATCATGAAAGATTTAGGATATGGGTTCAGGCTTATTGACAAGAGTGTTTTGTATTATGATTCAGAAACATTTACCAGCCTAAAAAAAATAATTGATTACAATTCATTTGAATTAATAGAAGCTTTTGAGGATAAAACATTTTATTTTAAGGATAAAAATAATGTTTATGTTACCAGTTATATGTGTACACCGTCTTTTATTAAGAATGCAAAACCCGAAAATTTTGAAGTAGTTAATGCAGCAAAGGGAATTGCCTATGATGGGGCTAGTTATTACTGGTATAATAAAATACTGCCTTATGACTACAGTAAGGGAGAATGGTATAATGAATATTATGTTCGGGAAGGTCAGAAAGTATTTTTTATTACCGAGTATGTGGAATTGGCAGATGTTGATTCTTTCAGTATTGTATGGCAAAATATCGGAAAAGATAACAACAGCTTATTTTTTAAGGGTAAGAGAGAAGCGGAGGTGGATATAGCCACCTTTAAAATGGTACCAGGGTGTTTTGATAATTTTCATTTAGATCAAAGCCATACGTATTATGCTTTCGATCAAAACAACGTCTATTTTATAAATACTTTGAGTAAGGGTTTGCGAAAATTACACAGAGTTAAGCCTTCAGATTTTTCAGTAAAAATTGTTGATGAGAAGCTTTATGGAATAAGTGGTGAGAGTATTTATTACTTTGGAATTAAAAAATCAAATGTTTGATTATCAAATAGTTAAAACACATTATTAAGCATAAAAAAACCGAACTTTTAGGGTTCGGTTTTTTTTAGTGGAGCCGAAGGGAGTCGAACCCTTGTCCAGTTGTGAGATAAATTATACCTTCTACATGCTTATTTTTCAATTGATTTTCGGGAAATAAACGGGCTGAAAACCGACCTTATTTAAATCCTTAGATACTTGATCTCACTTTAAGTCGTATCTCCTTAAAGCCAGCTTTGTTGTTTCGATGCCCCGGATTCTAACCCAACAATGCAGCAGTTAGAGGGGCAAAAGCTAAGCTAGTTCTAAACTAGGCAGCTAAGGCGTAAGTATTTTCGCCAACTAAAATGTGATCGTTCACTTTAAGTGCTCTCCGAACAACGCACTGCATGCTAACATAACTTTCGCCACCCCGTCAAATCCAAGAACGGCCCCAGAGAAAGTTTTCCTGGTAAAAATGCCAGACCACAAATATACAAAAAACTGTGTTAAATAACAATTCGCTTTATCTGCCAGTAGAAAGACTTGCTCCGGATCAATATAGATTTGATTGTTGCCCAAACCGCAAGAGCATCAGCAGACAGACAAGGACAAGACTGATTTCTCCAGGCAAAAAAGATATTTAATCAGCAATCCGGGAAAGAAAACCTGGAAAATGTATAGCGACAAGCCTCTTTTTGTCTTTAAATTCCGGGCGTTGGTCGATTAGCTTCCCAGGCTGGTATAATGCTGTAATTTGTGCTGAAACGTTTCCGGTGGCTGCACGTCTTAATATCAAAACAACAATAAAAACATTTATAAAAATAACTCAAAGTATATGAAAACTTTATTCAAAACATTATTCGCCTCATCTTTAGCATTGGTATTATCTACTTCAGCAGTATTATCAGCTAACGCAACTGAAACCATCAAACCTGTTCACGCTTCAAAAGTATTGAGCTTCAAACGCATCAAAGTAAAAGGAAATGTAGAACTGACCATTATACAGGGAAAACGTACCGGCATCAGATATGCAGATGAGAATACCGGGGAAGTTAAGGTGACACAGAACGGAGATGGTTTAGAAATTAGCGCTTTGGATAACAGCCCCGCGAAACTGACCATTTATGTAAATGAGATCTACCGCATCCATGCAATGGATAATGCCAAAGTAAAAACACAGGGTAAAATTAATACGCAATACCTGCAGGTTTTTCTAAGCGGAAATGCATCACTAGACTTAAACTCACAAACCGAAGGATTGTATACAGTGATTGAAGATCACGCTGATTTAACCTTAAGCGGTTCAACCGGCGACCATACGCTGGTAATGGGCAAAGGACAAAAGCTGACTATGGACAAATTTGTTGCCGCTAATACAAAAACCAGCCCTAACACTGAAAATGCATTAGCTTCTCTTAGCAAATAAAAAGAATTATATTTTGGTTCAGGCGGTCTGTAAACAGACCGCCTTTTTTGTTCGTTTCGAAAGCTAAACATTTGGCATAGTAAACGGGTGTTTTTCTCTTGAACCTGTAGGACTAACGCATTAAAATATTTAATATCTTAATGAGATATCTCCATACCAATCGATGCACTTTCTTTTGATTTTAATACTTTTGGTTGACGAAAGGTCTCTTATGAGTATCATAAGTGCAAAAATAAATGTCGTTGTCGAGACAAAAAGAAAAAAAGGTTTAGTATTAAAGACATTTTAATTACCTATAACTTTGTTCATCTTGCCTAGAACAACATCTAACACTATAAAATATCCAGAGCCGAAATTTGAATGGCACGATACAGCACTACTGACTTAGTATAATTACACAACTCCTAATCATCATCAGGAGGACAAACTAATTATACACGACCTTAATGTTATCTATATTCGAGTCCCTGATAACCAAAGATTTATTAATAAAAATTTATCCACAAGAGTTGCTAGTGAAAATTGATACTCTTGGAACTAACTTTAGATATTTTGGACAGAGGAAAACTTCTCACTATAAAATTCGAGTCTTGGGGCTATCCTTGCACCTACATCGATACAAGAACTGAGCCAGATAAAGGCGATAATAGAGCCTGCCAATAAGTTCTATCGAGTACGGGAAAAGCCTTATAATCGAATTACCTAGATGCAACACAATTTAGGCAAATTTCAGGTAAGATAGTTGATTTTAAAGAAATTGATATAATAGGAAAATCGGACTTCGGGTCATTAATCACCTTCCAAACGTTTACGATCTTGGCAATAAAATTAGGGTGGGGTTTCACTTCTGGTAGCTTCTTAACAAACCTAAATTCAAAGACATCTTGGTTATATCATAAGATCATTAGGGATTGCATTTCGCGTCTGCGATTGCCTTTATAAAAGTATCTCCATCCGATTCCTTAATTCTTATTCTATAAGTAGTTCCATCATCCATAAATGTAATTAATTTATAAGTGATTGCACCAAATAAAACAGGATCATCTGTCAAGATATATTCAAGTCCTCTTATCAAAAAAGTTTTTCTCCAAGAAAGAGATAATTTGAATCCTATTTGAGTTGTTTTCCCCAACTGGCTAAAAAGCATTGCGTCTTTAGTAATAACTAAACGACCACCTTGCCATCCAACAATTCCACTTTCTGTGATGGTACAATCAATGGACGCAAGTATGTCTCCATGTTTTTCAGCTTCCTTGTTGAGTTGATGCTTTTGGTATTCCTTAACACCTGCCGTAGCAATGCCTTTCGCGACTTGTTCGAAAATTTTCCCCCACATAAAATTTACTTTAATAATAACGAATGCTCTAGACTCACCCGCGTCCATCAAGCACTAGATTTGTAATAAACTTAGGAAATAATATGTAATTTTCATAGTAATAACAAAATTTAACTTCCAGTTATTTAGGCAAATAGCGTTAAAGCAGATACACAGTTTATTCTTTATTAACTGAAACTAGGAAATACTTTCAAAGCATAACAATCATTTCGACTATATTAGAGAACCCGAGGGCTTTGCGAAGCAAAATCTTTTAAATTTGTTCAATAATTTGGCACAAAGATCTCTCCATTTCGCTGCGCTACAGTCGAGATGACGACCATTCTATTAGAACTTGTTAAACGTATCTTCAAGGTTACATACTGAATTATGCGTTAAAAATCACCTAATTCGTTAATTTTCAACACAAAATGGTTCCCTAATCAAAATAAAGATACTGGTAATTGACCCTGTTAAACATTTCTGCTAGAAAACTAAACAAGTTAAGCATGCCTCAATGCATACATCTATTATCTTTAGGAAATCTGTTTTAATTCTGAAGATCGAAGACAAGGAAGTCCGTAACAACTTAAATAACCAAATATTATGAAATTCAAATTTATTATAATTGCTTTAGGAGCAAGCCTTAGCTATGGAATGTGCCAGGCTCAAAACAATCCGGAGGCAATTAAAGAAGACTTTAAACCTGCTGTAACGAACCAGCCCGGCCAGCAATTCCCGCAGGTCAATTCACAAGGCTACGCCAGGTTCCGAATCAAAGCGCCTCAATCAGACAGTATCAGGGTAAGTCTTGGTCTTGGGGGTCAGGGAGGAACTAAGCTCACCAAAACTGCTGACGGATTTTTTACGGGTACCACTGCGGGTGCCATGGATGAGGGTTTCCACTATTATCACCTGACCATTGATGGCGGAGTATTTAATGACCCAGGTGCTATGAACTATTTTGGCTCTTCGCGTTGGGAAAGTGGAATTGAAATTCCTGCAAAGGATGAAGATTTCTACGCAGATAAAAATGTAGCCCATGGACATGTGCAGCAAATCCTTTTTCCTTCAAAGAGTACAAATTCCTCGCGCAGGGCATACGTTTACACACCGCCAGGTTATGGCAAAGATAAACGACGTTTTCCGGTGCTGTATTTACAGCATGGATGGGGCGAAGATGAAACTGCCTGGAGTAATCAGGGCCGTGCGAACCTGATTATGGATAACCTGATTGCAGAAGGAAAAATTAAGCCATTTATCATCGTGATGACCTACGGAATGACCAATGAAACCAAATGGGGGCACATGAAAGACTTTAAAATTGATGGTTTTCAAACGGTATTAACCGAGGAACTCATTCCGTATATAGACAGCAATTTTTCAACTACGGCCACCGCAAATGGTCGTGCCATGGCAGGACTATCGATGGGTGGCATGGAGACGCACACCATTACACTAAACAAACCGGAACTTTTTGGCTATTATGCGCTGCTTAGTGGCGGAATATACAACTCTTCTGAGCTGAAAGACAAAGCAAAACCGCGATTAATTTTTATTAGCTGTGGAAGCAAGGAACGTCCTGAAGGCGTAAAAAATGCTGTTTCGGCATTAAAAGAAGCAGGCTATAATGCAGTTGCTTATGTTTCGGAAAATACCGGCCACGAATTTCAGACCTGGCGCCGGAGCCTGCATGAACTTGCTCCGCTATTATTTAAATAGATTACGCTGGCAACCTGTACAAAGTCAATATGAATGGCAGGGGTTTTAACGAATTATAGTAATTACTTGCATGATAGAATGCTTCGCCGTTCCTCCTCGCAATGACGACCTTTCTTGGAATGGTCTGTCAGTGGTAGAGGTTAGAATTTTTCAAATACATCGGATGGTTGATGACAGATATACAAGGGGCGTGATTTCGACCGCAGTGGAGAAATCTTTTAACATAGTTTAAAGATTTATTGCAATTCCAGTTCAAAGATTTCTCCATTTCGCTGCGCTTCAGTCGAAATGACGGCGATTTTTTAATCTGTCAATTGTGGTGGGGTAGTCGATTGCTTTATTGATAGGTTGAAATGGCCTTAGACTATGCTCAGACTGACATACGAAATGAATTTTATTTAATTTTTAAACAGGCGCAAATTATTAAACATGAAAGCTAAAAATATTATTATCCTCTTTGCCGGCTGTTTATTTAGCCAGGTTTGTTTAGCCCAGACTGAAATGAAGTCTGATTTAAAAGTATTCAGACCGGCTGAAAGCAATCAGCCCGGCAAATTATTCCCCCAGGTAAACGATGAAGGCAAAGTTAGGGTAAGCCTATATGCACCTCAGGCGGCTAAAGTCCAGCTGGATCTGGCTGGGAAAAAATACGAGATGATAAAAAGCGAGGAAGGCCTCTGGACAGGCGAATCCGAACCACAGGACGAAGGTTTTCATTATTACCAGCTCAACGTGGATGGTGCCTCAATTCCGGATCCAAACAGCCGTTATTTCTACGGTGCAGGGAGGCTGGGCAGTGGCATCGAAGTTCCGGCTTATGATGAAGCATTTTATGCGTTGCAAAAGGTGCCCCATGGCCTGGTTAGTGAAAATATTTACTATTCTAATTTAACTCAAACCTGGAGAAGATGTTTCATCTATACACCGGCAAGTTATTACGAGGATAAAAATTCCCGTTTCCCCGTGCTTTATCTTCAACACGGAAGCTTCGAAGATGAAACGGGCTGGGTTAATCAGGGAAAAGCGAATTTAATCCTGGATAATTTAATTGCGCAAAATAAGGCAAAACCGATGATCATTGTTACAGACAATGGTTACGCACTTAAACCAGAAGCAACTGAGACACCGGGAAAAGGACAGGGGATTTCGATTTTTGAAGATGTACTGATTGAAGAAGTGATTCCAATGATCGATAAACGCTTCCGCACCCTGGCCGACCGCGAACACCGGGCTATTGCGGGGCTTTCAATGGGTGCAAATCAAACGATGCGCATCGTGATGAAAAACCTGGATAAGTTCGCTTATTATGGCGGTTTCAGCGGCACCTCAAATTATCCCAGTTCAGATGTAATCGATCCGGATGTATTTATGGAAGGAAAGTTTAAGAGTGGAACTGAGGTGAACAAGAGACTCAAGTTATTATGGCTGGGACTAGGCACCAAAGAACCTGCCCCTTTCCCTAAATCTGTAGGGGCGTTCAGGGCCATGTTGGACCAGCAGGGAATCAGGTACACTTATTACGAATCTCCAAAAACAGCTCATGAATGGCTTACCTGGAGGCGCAGCCTGCAAAATTTTGCGCCATTGTTATTTAGATAGGTTATGCTGGTCTTTTTGAAAGCCAGAAATTATGTTTTGCAGGGCTGTGCGACAATTCCTTTCAAACACAGGTAAATCCAGCCAGATAAGCCGTACTGATGATCTCCCATTGCCAGGTTATGAACACAATGACAAATACGGAAGATCAGTGTACGCTGTTTTTTGCACTACTTATTAAGTAAATTAATGCTTGACTATCCTCCTGTGGATATATTGATATTAGGTTTATTGAGGTTTATATTCCTTAATCTATTTCTTTTTTTTCGGGATATGCTGCATAACAGGTGCTCCAAAATAACTTGGAAACCTGTTGTCAGGATTAACAACAATCTGCTCTAATACAATTTCCGGGTCCACCATGTAAATACGAAGATTTTGGAGGCCTGCCCGCTCCACATTAAGTTCGAAATCCAACCACCTTAAATTATCAAAAATTTCATTTCTTCGCGGGCCATTGGAAATTAATTTGATACCAGGATTTGCAGGCTGAATGGCTTTCAGCGTTTTCGATCTGGATAAATTCTCAGGCGTATATTCACTAAAAGTATCTGCAAAACCTTTTCTTGCATCAAGAACAATAGCCTGCTGATCATTTAGTCCAGCTGCGATGCGCAGGCCCCTGGCAGGATTGATATCCTGTGTAGGCAGTATGCCCAGACATATCCTGACTTTGCCGGTATTGTTGATGAACACTTTGTATTCCAGGTATGGTGCTTCAGACGCTTTCACGCTTGGAGCAGTAACCGGATAGATACCCATATTTCCCTCAGCACGCCCAAGGTCTGGTAAAAGGACCCACCTAGCCTTACTGCCCGGAACGTTGCGATTGAACAGAGGGGCAGGTATTGAAAACTCTGAGCCACTAAAGTTTCCGAAATAAGGTTCTGTTATAACAGGCAACCTGGCATTGATCGCTTCAACACCGACGGTAACGGAATCCTGACCGGACTTAATGGTTATTTTCCCTTTGGCTGTTCCGATGCTCATGCTATCCCAGTCAAGTTCAACTTGAATTCGTCTTTCAGTCGCTACAGATCCTTTAGTCTCGCTGAGTTTAATCCAGTCCATGTCAGGGGTTGCTGTAAAACTGAAAACCCCTGTTCCTTTATTGAAAATATCAATATAATAGGATTGCTTAAGCAGGCGATCGAAAACAGGCAAGACTGCCCTTTCATTCCCAGGCCAGGCGTTTTCACAACCTTCAATTGCAATCCCCATGGAAGCCTTACTGAGCGGTTTCACCATGACCAGCTCAGGATACTTATTTTCCTTTGGCATCGACCACATCGAATAACCTATATGTTTATCTGACATCATCTTATCCCATTTACCTTTTGAAATGCGCTTATTATAATTTTCACTCAGAAGACTGTCGAGGGCAAAAAGTTCGCGAACCCGGAGTGCATAATCATTGGCCGTTACTCTTCCCTGTTTTGCATATAAATTATTTTTAGCAGCAGCCAGGTAAATCTCTGCCACCCCTGCCGATGCTTTAGTGGGATAGCGCACAAGCTGATCATAGGCATCCTGATATTGGGGAGAAATTTTCAAAGCCAATTCTTCTGCTTTTCTTGTTAAAGCCCTCCATTTCTTCACCTCCAAATCTGCCTCATGATAATTTACGACACTAAATATTTTTGTAGACTGAACTTCGGGCTTACGGTATAAATTATATTTAGAATAGTCTGATACAATACCTCCAATCTCTGTAGCATAGCTGGGGCCAAAATTCTGAGCAGCCCAGCTGGTTGTATAATCCATCACTTTATCCGCTGGCAGCGCCTCTGGATTCCATGCATAGCGCATAATAAAATCGATTGGCAATTCTTTTGGTTTTAAGTCCCCTACATTTACCACCCATAGCTTGTCGATTCCGGTTTGGTAGGCCAGATTAAACTGCTCTCTTAATTTGGGAATTGTTGTGGTATTTACCCACCGGTCGTTCCAGGGTCCCCCATTCATATCAATATGATAATACAGCCCAAGTCCGCCACTCCGTTTTTTTTCCTGCTCCGGTCCGGTTCTACGGATATACCCCCAGTTATTGTCACATAAAAGCAGAATCACATCTTCAGGAACATTTAAACCTGCATCATAATAGCGCTGCACCTCAGTAAAAACAGCCCATAATTGAGGTACTTCAGCAGGGTTCTTACCATACACCTGTCCAATTATATTCCGCTGGGCAGATACCACATGTCTTAGCGTTTTGATATTAGCCTGGTCATCACCACTACCCATGGCGACATCACCATCACCCCGCATTCCAATGGTGATGATTTCTTCCTTGGTTTTGATGCGCTCAATGCCTTCTTCAAAAAACTGCTCAATACCTGCTTTATTGGTTTCAAAATTCCATTCTCCATTGCCATATTTGCTTTTGTTTTTGACCCATTCCTGATGTGGGCGGGCCATAGGTTCATGATGAGATGTTCCAATAACAATTCCCATCTTATCGGCAAGAATAAAATTATCAGGATCATCGGAATGAAAGGCAGCACTCCACATCGCCGGCCAGAGATAGTTTGCTTTCAGGCGAAGCAGGAGTTCAAACATGTTTTCATACATTTTGCTATTAAATCCCCCAAATTTGGTGCTTGTCCACCCACCCATTGAAGGCCATTCATCATTTATAAAAATCCCTCTATACTTGACTTTTGGCGATTGCTGAACATATCGTCCAGCTTTCAGAAAAAGTGCAGAACTCTTTTTTACCGGTACGTCTGCCCACCAATACCATGGAGAAACTCCAATCTTCTCAGAAATATCGTAAATTCCGTACAGTGTACCTCTTTTATCGCTGCCTGCAATGACGAGATCACCACCAATGGTCTGAATGACAAAAGACTCCCACTTCCCTTTTACGGCTGATACATTAAGCTTTTTCTGTGCAATTAATTTATCTATGATTCTACTTTTTCCAATCGTGCCAATAAGGATGCTTTTTATTACTGGATTTACCTGTGAATAAACAGCAGCCTTTAGGCCTGTTACCCGGTCAATATCTGCAGAGAGATCATTTGCCCCCCTAATTACGCCTTCCCAGTCCTGAGGATCCACATATATTCTGGCCGTTACTTTGTTGGCTGCGATTTTAAAAGATTTTTTTGCTGCAACCGTAGTAATATATTGAGGCAGACCCGCCAAAGGGGGCGCCGTGAGCTGCCGGGCCAGTGTATGCTGGAGTAGAAATAAAGTAAAAGTGAATAGGCTCAGGAATTTAAGTTTCATATTTCTCAATTCATTAAAAGATTGATACAAATGTTTAACTGATATAATTGCATGGTTGTACTTGCTATTGAACAAGCTTATTTTCTTGCGGGCCCAAATAACTAGCTGGAAGTTTACCCTTGTATATTATTATTTTTTCCAGCACTACTGCCGGATCAACCATCCATATTTTTACGGTATGCCTGCCAGGAACTTTAAAGAAATGTGAAGATGTAAGTGTTCTTGCATTATCCCTGACCGCATTTGCCCAACTTGCATCAGACCCCGAGGCGCTGGGTTTGGCTATAATGGTCAGGATTTGAGGGGCCGCACCATCTACCGAAATCCCTACCCTTAATCCTTCCGGGGAGAAATTTACAGTTGGCCCCACCACAAGATCAATTTTAACCTCCCCGCTTTCAGAAAAGAAAACAGGATATGCTAATGTTGGGTTACCAGGCTTACCCAACGAAGCTGAAGTGACAGGAAAAATCGACATCCCTGCATCTCCTCTTCCATAACCGGGTATAGCTTCCCAGCTTACACCATTTCTGCTTACCTTTTTACTTGCCTCAAAAGCCTCAAATGCAATTGGTGCACCTAAACTTGCAAAGCTTCCTTTTGCTTCAGCCAATTGCTTAGGTGTTGCCTTGCAGGCCTCAACTTTAATTACCACCAGGGTCGAGTCGTCTGATACTTGGATTTTACCCTGATGCTTTCCACCGCTGAGTTTCGCCCAGTCAATATCCACCAGTACCCTGTAGTCATTTGTTCCGGGAACACTTTCCTTTTTCAAACGAATCCAGTTATCGGATTTCAGCTCGAAATTGACTGGAGCGGATCCTTTTGCAAAAACTTCAAAGTAGGACTGAAATTTATTTAAAGATTCGAATCGCGGAAGCGTAGGCGCCGGAGCATTTGATGGCCAGCTAGCGGATGAACCATCAACAGCTACCCCGAAGCCTGATTTTGAAGGCACCTCGATTTCTTCTGTTTTGGGCATGATATTTTTCTTTGGATCATTCCAGCTCGTATAACCAATCCTGACCTGATCCATCATGTGATTCCACTTACCCCCTGCCATTTTAAGATTATATTCATCACTAAGCTGCTGATCCTGTTTAAAAAGATCGAGAGCAAGGTTACGCTGAAGGTTTGTGGCAGCCCTTCCCTGCTTAAAATACAGCCTGTTTTTTCCCACAGCAATATATAAATCCGTCACCGCTTTCATCGCCTGGATTGGATAACTCACCAATTGATAGAACGCATCTTTGTATTGCTGTGGCAACTTATTATTCACCTGCTCTGCCCTGTCGCTTAATGCGCTCCATTCCATGGCCACGCGCTGCGCTTCACTGAAGTTTACCAGACTAAAAGTTTCTGGCCCCAGCAGCTCAGGTTTGCGCCTGGTTGTATATTTAGAGTACAAGCGCACCAAACCTGCAATTTCTTTCGCCTGGTCAGATCCAAATTCACGTGTTGCCCAGTGCAGCAGAAAACCTGACAGCTTTTCCCGGCTCATCGCTTTGGGGTTCCATGCCATCCGTAAAAAGAACTCTATCGGAATCTCCATTGGTTTCAGATCACCCACATTGACTACCCAAATACGGTCGGCGCCATAATTGTAGGCCAAATTCATCTGCTCCCAAACTTTTGGCAGGGAGGTGGTATTAAGCCATTTATAATTTCTGGGCGCACCAACATAATCAAAATGATAATATATTCCGGATCCCCCGGTCCGACTGCGCTCCCGGGCCGTGGGCAAATGCCTTAAGTTACCCCAGTTATCATCAGCCCACAACAGGGTAATGTCATCCGGAACTTTCATTCCGAAATCGTAATAATCTTTTACTTCTTTGTATAAAGCCCAGAGCTGTGGTATCTTTTCTACGGACTTTTCCATATTTTCAGAAAGAATTTTGCGCTGCTCGGTTATGATATTTTCCAGCAGTTTAACATTGGATGCCATATCACCTCCTTCAACCATTGGTTCATCTCCATCTCCCCGCATCCCCATGGTGACCAGGCTTTCATAGTTTTTATTTCTTTTAATCCCTTCTTGCCAGAAAGCATTTAAGCCCTGAGGGTTTGTGGCATAATTCCAGGCGCCAACCCCGTGCTTTTTCCATTCCTGTTGCGCTCGGATCATTGGTTCATGATGAGAAGTGCCCATTACAATGCCATATTCATCAGCGAGACGTGGATTTTCGGAATCATCTTCATTAAATGCATTACCCCACATGGCTGGCCAAAGGTAATTGCCCCTCAGGCGGAGCAGCAACTCAAACATACGGGTGTACATCTTACTGTTCATCCCACCAAACTTTTCTTTGGCCCATCCTGTCATTGCAGGGGCTTCATCATTAATAAATATTCCGCGGTATTTCACTGCCGGTTCACCTGAGCTGTAACTTCCGGAAACAGCATAAGCACTTTTACGGGTTTTTGGTGGCACATCAGCCCACCAGTACCATGGAGATACGCCTAACTGTTCAGACAATTCATAGATACCATATATGGTTCCGCGTTTATCGCTCCCTGCAATAACCAGGGCCTGATCAACGCCAGGAAACGGTTTTTTAACTGTTGATATGATAAAACTCTCCCACTTGCCGGAAATGGTGGATTTACTCAGCTTTCCTGTGTTGATGAGCTGATCGATAAGTTTGTTTTTACCCAGGGTTCCGATGAGAATAACATCTTTCTCCGAAGGCTCAACGCTTTTCAATTCAGGCTTTATACCCGACACACTGAAAAAGTCATGACCTAAATCGCCAATTGCCCTTATAACGCCTTTATAATCATTCGTATCATAAAAAATATCCGCCGCTCTTCCTTTTTCTATCAGTGCAACATCTTCTTTATTACTTCTGGTATCATGAATAAATTGTTTTTCCAAACCCAAACTTGTCTGCGCTTTAGTGTAATCAATCCAAAAAGTGAAAAGGATAAGGAGCGCAAAGAAAATCTGGCTTTTTTTTAAAGAATTAACTTGCATTAGGGAATAATTAGGTTTTGATGTATAGCTATTTGTTTCGGAGAGGTATTATAGATATTGAAGCAATGCCCGTTATTGGGATTTTTTATTTCCGGATAGCGCAACCCTGTAGGTTAGAATGCTAAAATGAAAAGATGAGTTAAGAACAGGAATCAAATTACGATGATTTCATTTACCCAAAAATCTTTTGGCTGCCAGAAAAGCCAGGCTTTTATAAAAAAGAATGAGCGGCATCAATTGACGCCGCCCAACTAACTAAACCAAAATATTTTTTAATAACCAGGATTCTGGTAAGCCTTTTTTTCATCTGCACTCATCTGCATGCCATCTATTTGTGCCTGAGGGATCGGGCGTAGATATAATGCTGGTGTGATGGTACGGGTTACTGTCTGTGGCGTGTGATCGCCATAGTTGACTCCTGCAATAGTATAGGTAGAAGAAAGCTCAGCCCATTTTTGAGTCCTGATCAGGTCATACCTGCGGTAACCTTCAGCATAATATTCTCTTGAGCGTTCTGCTAAAATATAATTAATATCTATGGTAGCCGGAGTAGCCGCAACCATCGCTGCACTGTTATCTTGAACTTTAACAACATTTCCATTGTTATCAAAACGCCATTTACCAGCTCTTGCACGAATTACATTAATTAATTCGCGTGCACTTTTACCAGCTTTAGTTGTCGCTCCTTTTACGGCTGCTTCTGCTGCAACGAAGTAAAGCTCAGAAAATTTAGCTACCGGGAACGGGCGTGTGCTACCCGCATTTGGCTGTCCAAGTCCTGTACCATTGTCAGTGCGGTAAGGACCTAGTTTCCAAAGTCCGGGATAAACGATTCTGCTGATTCCTCCCGGAGCCACCACATAATCAGCTCTTCCAGGTAGAATACCTGCTCCTATACCACTGATTCCAGCGTCCGTTGGGTAAGCAATTGCAGGGTCATCTGTATTTAAAAAGGTCAATACTGCATCTCCGGGAACTACAGATAGCCCGTTTGCATTCACCAATGATGCCGGCGCACTTGATGGTGGATTGTAGCCTTTAGGCCAGTTACCTCTGTAAACCGTGGTGAAAGTACCGTCATATCTCGAATCCAATGTTTTATCGGCAAAAGTATTTTTTAATACTTCAACTGTTGGCGCCATACGGTTCCACGGACGACCTAAATGCTGCTCGGCTTCTCGCTGAACGGAACTGATGCCTCCACTACGGATATTCGTATAGTTCCAGGTCATCATCCAGCCAGCGAAATTATCAGGTGCACCACCACTTCCATTTGTCAAACTTCCACCATTAAATTTCTCGCTTGTCTGCGTATGATCAGCATACAATAACATTTCTTTATTACGGTCATTCACCGCCCAATTCACATCATAATAGGTATCCATTAGTCCAAATGCACCTGGGTTTTCAATGGCAGCAGTTGCAACATCGTAAGCCTGCTGGAAATACCAGTTCGCATCGTGCCCGTCCGGATCGGTTCTTGCAGACGCCGGATAAGTTGGAATATTGTTAGGATTTTGTAACCACCAGCCATACGTTAAATAGGCTTTTGATAAAAATAGCTGCGCAACTACTTTGGTTACTCCGCCGGTAACTCTTCCTGTTGCAGGAAGGTCGGCTATTGCTTTAATAAGATCCGGAAAAACTGCCTTTGTATAAACCGCAGGCACTGTATTTCTTACAGAAGTTCTTGATGGACTGGTATTGAATTTCAATTCCCCGGCGCCTAAATCAAGCGGAACACCGCCGAAAGTCTGTACCAAAAGAAAATAATCAAAAGCACGGAAAAATCTTGCTTCAGCCACCAGCGAATTTGAAACACCGGCAGCAGCAGCATTTTCGATGATGCCACTGGCATTGTTAATGTTCGGAAATGCTTCGCTCCACAATACACTGCTCGGATAACTAGTCGATAAAATTGAACCTACTCCAGAGCAGTCCATGTCTTTGAAGTTTCCATCAGCGTCTTTGCCCCAGGTGGCTTCATCGGTACCGGTGATCAAAGAATTATAGAAATACGACTGACCATACATGTTTCGTAAATGTGCATACATGCCGGTTAATGCTCCGTTTACCCCTGTCGCGGTCTTTAAATAGTCAGGTGTAAAGATGCTCCTCGGTTCTTCATCCAGGATTTTAGAACAGCCTGAAGAGATGACCATCAGTAACCAAATACCCAGAATGGCTTTTATTTGTATATTTTTCATATTCAAATGATGTTAAAATGTTAAGTTTAGACCTGCAACATAATTCCGCGTCGAAGGTGTGTTTGTTCCAATAGTTAAGATTCGTCTCTGGTAAGAGCTTACCGCCTGGTTTTCATCACCAAATGAATTGGTTTCCGGATCCATACCTGACTCGTCATGGTAAGGTGAGAACATGACAAACGGATTTTGCACCGTTACATACATGCGGAGCTTTACATTGGAATTTTTAATTAAATCCCTGTTAAAATCATAACCAAGCGATATGGTCCTTATTTTCAGGAATGAAGCGTCAAAAAAGCCCAGTGTGCTTCCGTACTTAGGGTTATCACCGCTGGCAATACCACCTGGTTTAGGATACTTTGCTCCTGTATTTTCAGGTGTCCAGTAATCTACCTTAACATTATTTCTACGACCTGTTAACAAATTAAGGTAACCCGCCGAACTATATAATGTACTTACTAAAGTTCCGCCGCTTTTGAAAAGACCAACAACATTCAGATCAAATCCTTTGTAAGCAACCCTGGTATTGAATCCACCGGTAAATTTAGGATCAATATCAATAATTTGCCTGTCTGCAGCTCCGATAGGCCTGGTCGGAACGCCATTTGCATCGTAGTCTCCGGTATATTTAACTTTGATCATACCCACATTACCGCCTGGTTCCAACACATTTAAATATGGGTCTCCTGCCTGCCACAATCCAACTTTTTCGTAGTCATATATCGCATTAATATTATGGCCCACAAACCATGCATTTCCTTCATCACGTGTTTGTCCGGAAGCTAATGCCGTAAGTTTGTTTCTGTTTGCAGAAATATTGAATCCTAAATCCCAGGTCCAGCCACCCTGATTTTCAAGAATCACACCATTAAGACTTAATTCCCATCCTTTATTCTGGGTTTGGCCAATATTAGCAGTATAGCCGCCTACTCCCGCTGTAGAAGGTAGTCCAAGATTAAGTAAGATATCTTTGGTTTTGGTATCATAATATTCAAAAGTACCTGAAATCCGGTTTTTCAAAATTGAAAAATCTAAGCCATAATTCCAGGTTTCAGAGTATTCCCATCCCAAACCCGGGCTTGGAAGCTGAGATAAATAATAACCGGTTGAGTAGGCGTTGTTACCAAAATTATATGGACGGGGACTTAACAAACCAAGTGTTTGATATGGATTAACCGCCTGATTGGAAGTCTGACCGTAACCTACACGGATTTTTAATTTATCGATGGCCGTTATACCTTTCATGAAAGATTCATTCATCATATTCCATCCCACAGAAACGGCTGGATAGGTATGCCATTTATATCCTGGCGCCAAACGCGAGGATCCATCCGAGCGAAGTGTTGCACTCAATAAGAACCTGTTATCATAAGAATACATAATCCTTCCCATGTAGGAAACAAGACCTGTAAGGCTATATTGTCCATTGCCAATCGTTAACTCTCCATTTGCCTGTCCAAGATTATAAAACTGGAAGGCATCAGAAGGAATATCTCTGGCAGTCATAGAAGAAGAATTGAATTTATTTTGTTCTGCTGAATATAAAGCAACAGCATTGAAACTGTGTTTTCCAAAACTGCGGTCATAGGTAATTAAATTCTCAAGCGTCCAGTGATAGGTTTGTGAATTACTTACCCCTGCTGTTGAAGGCGTAGTGGCTGTGGTACTGCCCACTCCAACACCAGTGAAGTTACCATTGTTACTTTGGATAAAATCCAGACCAAGATTTGCACGGTATTTTAATCCTTCAACTCCGGGAATTTTCACCTCTCCATAAAATGAATTGTAGGTGGCAAAACCACGGGTATCATTCAACCACTGGTCACGTAAATTCTTAACAATTCCATTGGTAAAAACATAGGCTTCATCCTGCGGACTTCTGACAGTCCTTTTTAAACTTCCATCAGTATTATAAGGATTTGAAATAGGGGTATTAGCCAGGTTGCCGTAAATTCCAACCTGATTGCCTTCACTAATATTGTAATTGTTATTTGTCGTAAATCCAAGGCGGAAAAGCTTTCCTATTTGCTGATCAAGAGACGCTTTCATCGAATACCTCGTATACTGCTGAGTAGGAATTAAACTCTGGTTTTTGTAATAACCACCACCAAAACTATAGTTACTGGTTGCTGAACCTCCAGTTACACCCAAATCATGACTGGTCATAATAGCACTTTTGTTATAAAACAAGTCTTGCCAGTCGGTATTTACATCATTGGCTTCATCTACACCAAGGGTGGTGAATTTTCCTGATGCTTTTCTCAGCGCAACTAATTCCGGTCCGTCCATCATCGGGTATTTTGCAAACAAGGTTTGCAAACCTGTATAGGTATTGTATGAAACTTTAGCGGGCGCTCCAACCTGGCCCCTGTTGGTGGTCAATAGGATTACGCCATTGGCACCCCTTGAACCATAAATAGCAGTTGCAGAAGCATCTTTTAAGATATCAATACTTTTAATATCGTTAGGATTGATATCGCCAATAGAGCCGGGAAATGGAATTCCATCCAATACCACAAGCGGCTCGTTACTCGCCGAAAGTGAACGCTGACCGCGGATGAGGATTTGCATGGTTGCACCTGGTTTCGTTGAAGTCTGCGAAATGTTAACCCCCGCTAACCTGCCCTGAATAGCCTGCGCGATGTTAGGTGCCGGTACTTCACGAATTTTTTCTCCGGCAATTGACGCCACAGAACCTGTTACAGCTTCTTTACGTTGAGTACCATAACCTACAACCACAACCTGAGCAAGCTCTGCTGCGCTTGGTTGAAGGGTAACATTTATCGTGCTTTGATCTTTCACCGGAATCTCTTTGCTGGTATAACCAACGTAAGAGAATACTAAAACCGGGTTTGCCCCAGTCGTGGTAATAGAAAAACTTCCATTATCCTGGGATGAGGTACTGGTATTGGTTCCTTTTAAAAGGACACCCACTCCAGGCATTGCCTTACCTTGTTCATCAACAACTTTACCTTTTACCACAGTTTGTGCCTGTGCAATAAACGCTGAAAATACCAACGCCGTTAGCAGCATAACTTTGGGTAAGCACCTGAAAAATTTCAAGCGCGATGTTACATAAGTTTGTAAAATTTCACTTCTCATATAAAATGGTTTATAAATGGTTAAAAATGAATAGAAAAAAACTTACAGTGTTAATTGAAAAATCAGCCAGCGAATAGTTAAATCACAAGCTATAAAAAACTGACTGTAAATTTCAAATCCAATTCATTATTGTTGTGATAAAGGTATTTACATTGATAAACGCCTCCTGATTTAATTGTGCATATTAGTAGTATAAATGTTCAAATCAGAATGTTTAGGTTGCTCTTCGGAGACAGGAAAACCCAGCCTAAAAAACAAGGCAATTAAGTGACCAACCGTGCGGTAAAAAATAAAAAATTACTGAGCTTAAAATTTAAAAAGCAAACAAAAAAAGGCCTTTAAATACCAATCAAAAGCCATTCGAATGAAAAAACCGATATTACAAGAACAGTTATACTTCGCCAAATTTTTGCAAATAAGACCTGTGAAATTACTTATTAAGAGGTAGTAAATATGTAAAAAAGAGCCATAATTTCAATTTATGCAATCGGTTGAATTTTTTTTATTTTATTTAACACAAGCTGTCCATATTGTAGATCCAGTTAAACAAAAAAATAGGGAGAAGTCTCTAATTTTACTGTTCTTTTATGGCTAAAAGAGCAGTAATTTACAATCAAAGGCAAGCTTGTCCAAGGTTTCGATGCATAAGTTTTCAGGTACACATTTGATTATCTCGAATGATCAACTTCTGCTTCAAAAGGGGAAGCCGGTAAATTTGCCTTGTTGTATAAATTAGCCCGATCGGGATTATCTGCCCATGCATAACGGACAAAGGCCGGTTTTACAACCAAAGGACTTGAGAGCACAACAGCATCTCCCACTATCCTGGCCTGGCCCCAATAGAAAACCTTATCCTCACCTGCAAGTGCGAAACCGGTCAGTTTATCTGATCCTTTAATCATCAACCCAGGTTCTACATGGTCAAAGTTTATAGTCAGTTCAGATCCTTTTGGATGATTTGATTTATAAATAGGTCCCGAATAAATAATCTCCTGGTCATGGTAAGCTAAATGTGCGGCCCATAGTGCCAAACGTTCACCGACGTCTTTTTTATCCAGCGGATGAATATCATTCCATTCGCCAGCATCAATGGCCACAGCCATTCCTGTGTTTGGTACTGAAAGCGCCTGCAGCTGGCTTTGCCTGAACTCTGCCCAGCTACTTTCTTCGGGCAGATAGCTGGCTTCCATAAAATTAGGCAACTGTGCATAGATAAACGGTAAATCTCCCTGCTTCCATTTATTGCGCCAGTCTTTTATAAGCGCCGGCAACAATTGTCCGTATGCTTTCGGATCTCCGGTATTCGATTCACCCTGGTACCAGAGAAAACCTTTTATTGCAAACCGTACCGCGGGCGAAACCATGGTATTGAATAATCCGGTTGGTTCATTCTGCGCAACTAATGGCATTTCTGCCCCGGCACGGAAACCCTGGTTTTGCCTTGGCTGAGCATAACCTACTTCGAAACTCCATTCCCCACGTAAGTCTATCTTTTTTTCCGGAGTGAGCAAGGAATAGTTTTTATCTGGAACAAAGCCGCCTTTACCACTGCTGCTCACAACTTTAACGATCAGGATGTTTTTTCCGCTTTTCAACAGCCCGGCAGGAATAACATACCTGCGTGGAGGATATTGATAGGTAGTGTTGCCAATAAATTTACCATTAAGGAACACGGAATCTGCATCGATGATGCGGCCAAGGTAAAGCTTAGCCTGCTGTCCGCTCATTTCTGCGGGGATTTGTAATTCTTTTCTGAAATAAAATATCCCGTTGAAGTTTCGGAGCCCCTGATCAGCCCAGTAGCCCGGCATCCAAAATTTTCGCCAGCCGCTGGCATTAAAATCCGGGTCGATCCACTTTACCGGACCTGAAAGTCCTTCATCAACTACAGGAACTGTTGTAGGCATTGCTAAGTTCTTCTCTTTAAGCCTTTTTTGATAATTGGCCATAAATGCCGAATCTCTGAAATTGTTTATTTTTTTCGTCTGCCCGGGATTCGTCAAAAATGCATCGCGACTCATCCAGGCCTCAATCGGGGTACCTCCAACGCTTGAATTGATGATGCCTATTGGAATGTTATATTTTTGAAAGAGTGTTTTTGCGAAAAAATAACTTGTTCCTCCGAAACTTAATATCCCTGCACCAGTAGCCGGAACCCATTTGCCGGGAGGAAGATCGATCGATTCTCCAGACAGGTTTGATTTGGTTGGAACAAAAAAGTTTCTGATCAAAGGAAAATGATCCTTTTCAATCACCTGCGGATAAGCTTCTTTTAACCGCTCCATTGGCAGGGCCATATTGGATTGCCCTGAACAAAACCATACATCTCCCAGCATAATATCATCAAGCGTAATCGTATTCTCACCCTTAACAATCATCTTAAAAGGGCCGCCGGCTTTCATCTTTTTCATTTTTACTGACCATGAGCCTTGTTCATCAGTGGTTGCCTTATACGTTTTTCCGTTAAAACTGATCGTTATTTTTTCTTTTGCTGCTGCCCATCCCCATATTGTCAGAGGAGTTTCCCGCTGAAGCACCATGTGGCTGGATACCAGCTGGGGTAAGGTAACCTTGCCAGAAACTGAAAAACTGAAAACCAGTAGCCAGGTGAAGCAGCATAAAATTAATTTTGTTCTCATATTCTTATCAATTATCAAAACTATCCAACAGCGCTGAACTTTACCTTATCGTTTGAATATAATGCTGCGATTAATGTTCAATTAGCCACCAATAGATATGTAGCAAATTAAAAAGACTGAAACGATACCCAATAAAATGCGGTAAGGTATAAGAAATCTTTAGTTTCCCTATAATGTGTTCCGGGATTTACCTTCAAGCAGAATTGTCCGGCTTACGGTGCAGATTTAAATATTCTGAAGGTTGCATTCCGAATTTTAACTTAAATGATTTGGCAAAATAGTTTGGTGTCGCAAAACCTACCAGATAGGCAATCTGAGAAATATTTAAATCACTTTTAACCAATAAGGCAGCTGCTTTATCGAGTTTTACCGAGCGTATATATTCAACAGGCGAAAGCCCTGTTAATTCCAGCACTTTGTGATAAAGCGAGCCCCGGCTCATCCCTACATTTTTACTTAAATCCTCAACAGATAATTGTGAATTATTGATATTGTCTTCAATATACTTCAGAATATTCTTGAGTAACTTATCACCGTGGGATTCAACTAAAATTTCTGCTGCCTCCATCTTGATCTGTTTGGTATAAGTATTTTTAAGGGTCCGGTTGAGAACTAAAAGGTTTTTGATTTTAACATTGAGGATATCAATATTAAATGGCTTGGTGAGGTAGTCATTAGCCCCGATTTCGAGCCCCGTTAATTGTTCCTGTTCGCCGGTGAGCGCGGTTAGTAAAATAACCGGAATATGTTTTGTCCTTTTATCTTCTTTTATTTTTTTGCACAATTCAATACCCGTCATATTTGGCATACTAATATCGCTTACGATGATTTCCGGGTGGTTTGCCAATGTTTTTTGCCAACCCTCCTTACCGTCAGCTGCTTCCACAATACGATAATTGGACTTCAAATTATCCCGAAGATATTCTCTGAGGTCCTGGTTATCTTCTACCAGAAGGATGGTATGGATTTCCGCATCTGTTTCGCTCAGTGATTTCTCTAAAGCCTCCTCCTGAGCTTCAAATGGTATTTCCGGACTGGAAAAATCCAGATTAAGCTTTTCAATATGGTCCAGTAGCGGCAAAGGCAGGGCGATCGTGAAACGTGTACCTTTCCCAACCTCGCTTTGTAAATCAATAGTACCTCCCTGGATTTTGACAAATTCTTTAATGATGGAGAGTCCAATCCCACTTCCCTGGTTGAGAATAGAAACTTCGGTGTCTGCCTGAAAAAATCTTTCAAATACTTTTTGCTGTTCTTCCTCGCTAATGCCAATCCCGGTATCGCTAACGCTTATTAAAACAGCTTCTTTCTGCTCATTGTGCTGATTTTTTTTCAAATCAACGGTAATAGTACCGCCTGACGGGGTAAATTTGAAGGCATTAGAAAGCAGGTTAAATAAAACGCGTTCCAGTTTGTCGTGGTCAAATTCAGTCGGATAGCTATCAAACTGGGTTTGAAAAGAAAGACTTATGGATTTACGTTCGCTTAAATCATTGAAAGATTCTATTACATCAGCTATAAAGGCAACCAGTTCACCTTTCGCATTATTGATCTTGAGCTCATTTTCTTCAATTTTACGAAAATCAAGGATTTGGTTTACCAGGTTAAGTAAGCGCCGGGCATTTCGCTTCACTATTTTAAGAGAAGCATTTTTACCATCTCCTTCCTCTTGTGAAAGTAGCTTCTCCACCGGCCCCAGGATTAGTGAAAGCGGCGTACGAAACTCATGGCTAAGGTTGGTCAGAAATTTAATCTTTAATGAATCCAGTTCATGCAGCCGCTCTGCCTCTTTTCTATCCTGCAAAATTTGCTGCTCAATTTTTGTTTTCTCCTGAACCAGCGCAAACTTTCTCTCCAGGTTTTTGATTCCCCGGTGACGAATGTAAAGCAAAGTACCGGCAATAGCGAGCAGGTAAAAAGCATAAGCATATATTGTTCTCCACCACGGTGGATGAACAATTATTTTTATCGAAGACTCTGCCGTGTTTCCGATACCGTCATTGTTGCTCGCCCGCACATGGAAAACATATTCCCCGGGATCGAGATTGGTATAGGAAACGGTTTTAGCCGTACCTGCATCAATCCATTCTTTATTAAAACCTTCGAGTTTATAACTATAACGGTTTTGTTCGGGCGCAGTGTAGTTTACACTCACAAAACTCAGGGAAAAATTTTGCTTATAGTCCAGATCAATTCTTTTTGCAACAGAAATATGGTCGGTTATAGGTCCGTCTTCACTCGCCTCAATTAAATTATTGGAAATCTTTAGCTCGGTAAAAAGCACTGAAGGAACATTTTTATTTTTTCTGAATCCGGCAGGATTGAAATAATTCATCCCTTCTGCTCCACCAAAGAATATTTCACCGTCTTTACACTTCAGGGCTGCTCCCCTGATAAAGTTATTGTTCTGAACCCCATTGTATATGCCATAGTTGCTGAATTTTTGAATTTTAGGATCAAAACGGCTAATCCCTTTATTGGTACTTAACCAAAGATTATGGTTGTCATCTTCCACGATGGCGTCGACAACAGCATTAGCCAGGCCATTCCGTTCACTAAAATTTATAAATTTACCTGACTTTTGGTCCAGCAAATTTAAGCCCCCACCTGCCGTTCCGATCCAGATCCGCCCCTTGGAATCCTCAAGAAAAGCCTGCGTAACATCACCCTGGAGGCCGGAATTAAGTTCGTTATAATGTTTGATAATGGTCTTATTGGCACTAATCATGGCCACTCCTGAGCCATGAGAACCAACCCATATATTTGCGAACCGGTCTTCTTTAATAAAACGGATGTAATTATTAAGCGGCAGTTTGCGGTCTATGGGTGACTGAACTTTGCTTGTATACCTAAAAACTACCTTGTGATTTGAATCCATCACATTGATCCCGCCTCCATTGGTACCCACCCATATCAAGCCGTTTTTATCCTGGGTTGTGCAAAAAATCTCATCTGAATTAAGGCCGGAATCGTTGTTTGTTTTTCTAAAAGATGTCGCTTTTGTCAAAGTTGAATCCATTACAATCAGGCCATAGCCAAAGGTACCCACATAAAGTTTATTAGCTGAACTGACAAATAGCGACATCAGGGGTACAGGTGATTGTAAACCAAGTTTTTTCAGGTCTACTTTATGAAAAAGGGCAGTATTTCTGTTGAAGATACTCAATCCGCCCCCTTCAGTAGCTACATATATATTGGTGTTGTCTTTATGTGCAAATGCAGTAACCACAGGTGCATTTAAACCATATACATCGAAAATATTACTTCGGATCAGATTGAAAAGGTTGAGGTTACTATCAAACTTATTAATGCCCTCACGGTATAACCCCAGCCAATATATTCCCTGTCTGTCTATATACACATATTTTACACTGGTTCCCCGCAGGCTGTAAGGGTTTCGGGGATTTGGCCGGTATACCATTACTTTTTTGGTACGGAGATCAAAAACATTAAGACCATCTTCGGTGCCGAGCCATAATTGACCATTTTTTGATAAGGCGATGCTTTGAACAATATTGTTGCTGAGTGAGTTGGGATCACCCGGAATATGCTTATAATTCTCAAAACCCATACCATCCGGTTTGAGCATACTCAGTCCAGAAGTGGTGCCGATCCAGATATTTCCGTTATCATCTTCAGCTAAAGACTTCACCATAGTTCCTGCCAGGTGCACGGGTTTATCTGCTGCAGACCCTATTCTGGTAAAAGAAGTTTTTTTTCGGTTAAAAAGAAATAATCCATCGTCCGTTCCTACCCACATCCTGTGTTTGCTGTCTTCCATCAGGATGTTGATCATTGCCGGCGGAAGTTTACCGAACTGACCGGCGGCTATTGGAAACTTGGAAACCTTTTTGGTATCCGGATCAAAAACATCAAGCCCGGTAAAGGTTGCCACCCATATCTTACCTAAATAATCACTGGTGATATATCTGATCAGGCTGTGACTGAATCCTGTTGGGGTATTTGAAGCAGGATAGTTGATGAACGCATTTTTTCTCCTATCAAAAAGTGCAAGCGAACCTCCGCTTGTACCAATCCAAAGATTTCCCCGTCGATCTTCGTAAATTGCCTTAACCTCATTTGCCTGTATACTCGCAGAATCGTTTGCCTGGCGTTTGTAGGTTGTGAAGTTAGTGCCATCAAATTTATTTAATCCGTCTTCAGTGCCAAACCACATCAAGCCATATCTGTCTTTGAAAATTACGGTTACATTATTAGAAGATAATCCATTTTTAGAGGTGAGCGCGGTGAAACGCAATTCAGGCTGTTGCGGTTTCGGTTGTGCCACAGCATTTACAGCACTAAAAAGCACGTAAATGAATAGAACCAACGACAGATATGCAGACCCTTTGAGCATCACTTAATATTTTGCTGTATTAATAAAATTTTAACTTCAAAGGCGCCGGCTGGCCACAAAATGAGCTACAATCTGAGGAAGATTCAAAATTGTTTGGATACATGGTCTATTTGGTTTAATGGTGGTAAGATAAAAAAACTAATCTAGTTCAGTGCAACCTAACTGCTTGAACGGCGTATTTTCTTCATTTTTTAGATAAAACCGATTATTTACTAAAATTAACGACACCCCGGTAAGCTTTTTTTCTTTGCAGATTTTTATCAAAGAGCAGTGGATAGTTTTTCCTTCCGGGTACCGGATATTGATCAAGCCATGTAGAGCGATCTGAAAGATTCCAGAAAGTTACACTGCTGATCTCCTTTTTAAATTCCCTGAAAATAGAAAAAACCTTTGCGTACCTATCACTTTGCTTTTTTTCAAGCGCTGCTGTCAGGCTGTCGGACTCACCGGGTTTCTTTGCTCTTAAATTTTTCTCCCATTTATAGATAGACATATCCAGTTCTGTAATCTGAATTTGCAAGCCAAGAGAAGCATATAATTTTAAAGATTCCCTTAACTCGGTGTCGCTAGGCTCAAAAATAGACCAATGCCCCTGTAAGCCTACCCCATCAATAGGCACCTTATTATCAACCAGTTTTTTTAGCATTTTATAGATTTTTGCTCTTTTTGCAGGTCGTTCCGAGTTATAGTCATTATAAAAAAGCAATGCATCAGGATCAGCCTCATGTGCATATTCGAACGCCTTGGCTATAAACTCATCCCCACAGATCTCTGTCCATAATGAAGGTCTCAAATATTGATCATCTTCATCACCAATAACTTCATTAACCACATCCCAGGCGTACACCCGTCCCTTGTACCTTCCCACAACGTTTGTGATATGGTCTTTAAGCCGTTTAAGCAACAATGCTTTATCAACCCGTCCTCCTGAACTATTCTTAAAAATCCAGGCTGGCGCCTGCTCATGCCAGCACAAAGTATGTCCCCTTATTTTGAGCCGGTTACTAAGCGCAAAATTAACCAGTGCATCGGCCTCGGCCCAATTATAAACATCCTCGCGAGGATGAATGGGTTGCATTTTCATCGCGTTCTCGGGCGTTACACTGTTAAATTCTTTTAAAAGCAGCGCCCCCTGCTCTCCTTTTATGGTTTGGGCCGAAACCGCAACTCCAATATTGAAGTAAGACTGATAATAATCTTTCAAGCCGGGGTTATTTCTCTTAGCCTTGTTGTAACTTCCACAACTGGAAAAAGCTGCTAAAACAGCAGTAGTAAAGATGGCAATATGAAATTTAGTTGTATGCATTTATATTTGGTTGAATGGCAAATCGATTTCGTCCCTGCAACGTTGCAGAAAAAAACCGGGTAAATTTAGACCTAAGTATATAGACCAGCTGTCATATTTGTTAAAACAATAACTACAGATGTTCAAAAAAGCAACATAGCGACAAAGAACATCTGCATAAATGGCCAACAAAGCCTTGCAAAGGTTTGTCATAAATCCATTACATGACATTTGTTTCATAAAATTGACGATAAGAAGCCTGATCAGCATAAAAAACATACGATTTTGCAACCTTATAGTCTTGCCTGATCAAATATGAGAAAACCGAATATCATCCCCCGCCTGGCCGTGTTACTTCTTATTAGCGGAATAGTTTTTAGCGCCTATAAAAGCCAGGAAACTAATGCCAAAGGATTGAAAGACCACTACCGAAAATATTTTCCTATAGGTGTAGCCGTTACGCCATGGGATCTTAGTGGAGATAAACGGAATTTGATTCTCAACCAGTTCAACAGCATCACATCTGAAAATGCAATGAAAATGGGTCCTATTCATCCCATGGAAAATACCTATAACTGGAAAATTGCAGATTCTGTGGCCGCTTTCGCCAGGATTAATGGTTTAAAGTTACGTGGCCATTGCCTGGTGTGGCACAAGCAAACACCAAACTGGTTATTTAAAGGCGAAGATGGAAATATGGTTTCGAAGGAAATTTTATTAAAAAGGCTCCAGGAGCATATCAATACAGTAGTAAACCGGTATAAGAAAGATATTTACGCCTGGGACGTAGTAAATGAAGTCATTGCAGATGATTCCGCTTACTTCAGAAAGTCACCGCTATACCAGATCGCAGGTGAAGATTTTGTAGAAATGTCTTTCAGGTATGCCCACCAGGCAGATCCGAAGGCACAACTTTTTTACAACGATTACAATACCGAACAACCATTAAAACGGGATAAAATTTACAGGATGCTTAAAGGCCTGCTGGCTAAGGGTGTGCCAATACATGGCGTTGGCCTCCAGGGACACTGGTCTGTAAATAATCCAAGTCGTTCTGAACTTGAAAAATCCATTGCACTATTTTCGTCGCTTGGACTTAAAGTTCAAATCACCGAGCTTGATGTATCGGTTTATAGTGGTAACCAGGGCGGACGGTTAATCAAGGGCAACGCAAGCAGCGAGGTTGAACCATTCACTCCGGAAATGGAAGAAAAGCAACTTAGCCAGTATAAAATGATTTTTGAAGTGTTGCGCAAATACAAAGCCAACATTACGGGGGTCACTTTCTGGAATTTATCAGATCGGTACAGCTGGCTGGACAATCGCGGACCTAAGAACTACCCCCTGTTATTTGATAAAAATCTAATGCCTAAAAAAGCATTTTTTGAGGTGATAAAATTCTAATGAATACATTTACCTTACATTCACAGAATAAGTATTCACTAAAACCTCGTTTTAAAATTAGCATCGAACCCGTTAAAAAGCTTTTAGCGCCTTTATTTATGCGTCGAAATGGTCTTCTACTACGCTCAGACTGACATACGAAATAAATTTTATTTAATTTTAAACAGGCCCCCAGTCTATTCACAATAATATTAACCAAATAAATCTATCCAAATCATTGAAATCTTCCTTATCTGTAAAGCGAACAGATATAAAGAAAATTCTTATCAATGAATTTTTAGAAGCCAAATTATGAGAAAACACAACTACTTTAAAAAATTATTTCTTGCTATCCTTTTATGCAATTTATGCAGCTTGGTTAAGGCTCAGGAGTATCCTTTTCAAGACTACAAACTTCCATTTGAAAAAAGAGTAGATGATTTGGTTTCAAGGCTTAGCCTGGAAGAAAAGGTGATGCAAATGCTTAATGCTGCACCGGCGATTCCGCGCTTTAAGATTCCTGCCTACGATTGGTGGAATGAAACGTTACACGGAGTGGCGAGAACACCTTTTAAAGTGACCGTTTATCCTCAGGCAATTGCCATGGCTGCAACCTTCGATCCTTCTGCGCTTTATAAAATGGCAGATTATTCGGCTTTAGAAGGAAGGGCTATTTACAATAAGGCACTAGCGCAGGGAAGAACAAATGAACGCTATCTGGGCTTAACCTACTGGACGCCAAACATCAATATCTTTCGGGATCCACGCTGGGGAAGAGGTCAGGAAACCTACGGTGAAGACCCTTATCTGACAGGTACCCTGGGAGATGCTTTTGTAAGGGGTTTGCAGGGTGATGACCCAAAGTACCTTAAGGCTGCCGCTTGTGCGAAGCATTATGCGGTACATAGCGGTCCGGAACCACTTCGACACGTGTTTAATACTACGGTAAGCGATTTTGATCTCTGGGATACCTATTTACCGGCATTTGAAAAGCTGGTTACACAATCTAAAGTTGCGGGTGTAATGTGTGCATATAACGCTTTTCAAGGCCAGCCTTGTTGCGCAAATGATCTTTTAATGACTGACATTCTGCGCAGGAAATGGAACTTTAAGGGCTATGTAACCTCCGACTGCTGGGCCATAGATGACTTTTACAAAAACCATAAAACACATCCAAATGCGGCATCGGCTGCCGCGGATGCAGTTTTTCACGGAACTGACCTGGACTGTGGTACAGAGGCCTATAAGGCTTTGATTACAGCGGTGAAGACAGGAATAATTAAAGAAAAAGACATCGATGTTTCGGTGAAAAGATTGTTCATGATCCGTTTCAGACTGGGTATGTTCGATCCATCCTCGATGGTTAAATATGCCAATACCCCGAGTAGTGTGCTGGAAAATAGCGAGCATAAGGCACATGCACTTAAAATGGCACGAGAATCGATGGTATTACTCAGAAATGAATCACATACGCTGCCTTTAAAAAAGAATCTCAAAAAAATCGTTGTATTGGGTCCTAATGCAGATAACTCAATTTCTGTACTGGGAAACTATAATGGCATTCCTTCCAAGATCACCACTGTTTTACAAGGCATTAGGGATAAAGTTGGTCAGCAGACCGAAGTTGTTTACCAACAGGCTGTTTCTTTCACCAATGATACGCTGTTAAGTTACCTGGATTTAAACAGCGAATACAAAATTGACGGTGCTCAGGGGTTTAAGTCAGAATATTTTAGCAACATTTCACTGGAAGGGAGCCCGGTGTTAACCAGGACAGAGCCCAGACTTGAAAACAGCTGGCAGGAAGGCGAAAAAATTGCCGATAAATTAATCGCTAATAATTTTTCTGCCAGATACAGCACCACATTCAAGCCCACAACCACTGGCTCCATCACCTTCGAATTGAATGCTGATGATGGGTACCGTTTTATCATTAACGGCAAAAATGTAATTGACGCATGGTCGAGAAACCGTTGGGGCGCTAAAACCTATAAATTAGAAACATCAAAAGATTCGGTTTACAATCTGGTTATAGAATACTGGCAGGGCGAGGGAAGTGCAAACGTCCGTTTAAGGGCGGGCTCCTATGTGAGAACTGATTTTAAAGCGCTTGTTAAAACCCATGCAGATGCTGACGCCTTCGTATTTGTCGGTGGGATTTCTCCGCAGCTGGAAGGCGAGGAAATGAGGGTCGATTATCCGGGATTCAGCGGTGGGGACAGGACTTCAATTATGCTCCCTGCGGTTCAGACCACATTAATGAAATCCCTGAAAGATAGTGGTAAGCCAGTTGTTTTTGTCATGATGACCGGTAGCGCTATTGCGATACCATGGGAAGCCGAAAACATTCCGGCTATTCTGAATGCATGGTATGGCGGACAGGCTACTGGTGAAGCAGTAGCGGATATTCTTTTTGGAGACTACAGTCCTTCGGGAAGATTGCCTGTAACCTTTTATGCAAGTGATAAGGACCTTGGGGATTTTAGTGATTATAGCATGAAAAACAGGACTTACCGGTATTTTAAAGGCAAACCGCTTTATGGATTTGGTTACGGGCTTAGCTATTCTTCTTTTTTATATGAAAAATTTGTTGCTCCTGCGGCATTAAAAGCAGGCAAAGGCACAGAAGTATCGGTCAGGGTGAGCAATAAAGGAACGTTTAGAAGTGATGAAGTGGTTCAGTTGTATCAACTTAACAACCAAAAATCCATCAAATCAGCGGCAAAGGCCCTGAAAGGATTCAAACGCATTAGCCTTGAACCGGGAGAAAGTAAACTGGTTAAATTCAGCTTAAAAGCTAATGACCTGTCTTACATCGGTCAGGATGGCTCAAGACAATTTTACAAAGGCAGTATTACATTAGCTGTTGGCGGTAGTCAGCCCGATGAGCTTTCTCCAAAAAGCGGAAATATTATGAAAAAAGTTATCCGGGTAAACTAAACCTAATTGCCGCGATAAAATAATTGACAACACTTTAAAACAACTATAATGAAAGAATTAAACCAAAAATACTTTAAACTCGCACTCCTGTTTTGTTTGTTATTCACGTTGGCAAAAAATTCCTTTGCCGATGATCATATTGCCAGCCACCGGCACCTGGCAGATCCGGCTACACTGGTCTACAACGGAAGAGTTTATTTATATGCATCCAACGATGATGACAATTCAGATGATAAGGATAGTGGATATAAAATGAAATCGATTGTTTGTATTTCAAGCAGTGATATGAAAAACTGGACGGATCATGGTGTGGTGTTTGAGGCGCCAAGAGACGCAACCTGGGCCAACAGAACCTGGGCGCCCTCAGTTATCGCCAGAAATGGTAAAATTTATCTTTATTTTGGTAATGGCGGATCTGGGATTGGTGTAGCTACATCCTCCTCTCCAATTGGTCCATTCAAAGATCCATTGGGCAAAAAGTTAATTGACAATGAAACCCCTGGCGTACAACCTGCAAAAAATATGTGGTTATTCGATCCCATGACCTTTTTAGATGATGACGGACAGGCCTATTTATATTTTGGGGGGAATGGTGAAGATAATATGCGGGTAATTAAACTTAATGAAGATATGATCAGCGTAAACGGCCAGGCAACTTCTTTTCATGTACCTTCCTTTTTTGAAGCTTCATGGATGCATAAACGAAATGGAAACTATTATTTCTCCTATTCCTCAAATCCGAAAGCAGAAATGAGGATCGATTATATGATGAGTAAAAGTCCAACCACTGGATTTGTTTACAAAGGCGTTATAGGCGCACAACCACCCAATAACAACAACAATAATCACCATGGCATATTTGAATTTAAAGGAAAGTGGTACCATGCCTATCATAACAGAGTTGTCGCTATTAAAAAAGGTATTCCTCCGGTTTATAAACGAAACCTGGCCATAGAAGAATTGAATTATAATGCTGACGGTACAATCGCCCAGGTGATTTATACCGAAAACGGCGTAACACAAATTGGCGTAGTAAATCCTTATCAACGAAACGAGGCGGAAACCATGCAGGATCAAAACGGGGTTATGACCAAAAATACAGATGATGGTGGGATGCAGATTTCGGCCATGAAAAATAACAACTGGATCAAAATTCAAGGTGTAGACTTTGGAAAAAAAGGTCCAAAAGATTTTAGCGCCATGGTGAGTGGTCTCTTGCCCGGTACGAGCCTGGAAGTTCGCGTAGGCAGTTTAGATGGAAAACAAATTGCAAAACTGGTTTCTTCCGGCAATAAGTCAACCAGCTTACAACTACGCTCTGGAAAAGCCGAACTTATCCAAGGTAAACAAGATTTGTATCTTTTGGTATCCGGCGGTGACACCTCTACTGCAATTGATGTAGACTGGTGGCGTTTTCAGCAGCGTTAAACATCCAGGCATTTTAAGCCTGATATGATCACATGAAGGCTTGGAGGGAACAACCCGGAACATTGGATCAAATACTTTAAAGCAAATATAGAAAGAAAAATGGCATATATTAAAAGGATAATTATTGTTGCATTGCTGATGCTAACACAAGCAACAATATTAAAAGCTGAAGATGGCCACGCACTATGGCTTAGAAATGGTTCTGGAATCAAAGTTAGTATTTCCAGCCCGGTCCACTCTTCTATTGTAGACCTTGCAACAGATGAACTCAGAAAAGGCTGGCTTGGCAAGGAGAATATGGTTTTGAAACTTAACCTAAGCAAAAATCCGGCTATCAAGGGCGATGGATTCCAACTGGAAGAATCAGCAATCAATGCCCGTACAGAACTGGGTTTATTATACGGTGCCTACGAATTACTGAGGCGACAATACCTAAACCTCCCGCAGCGCAATTTTATTTCAAACCCATCCTACTCCAGAAGAATCCTCAATCATTGGGATAACCTGGATGGCAGCGTTGAAAGAGGTTATGCTGGTCATTCAATATTCTGGGGAGAAAAAGAAAATGGACTGGGTATTACGGAGCAGGATAAAGCGAAATGGACAGCCTATGCAAGAGCAAATGCGTCTATCGGCATCAATGGTTCGGTGTTAAATAATGTCAATGCATCTGCCAAAATTCTATCTAAACCTTATTTGGAGAAAGTAATGGCGATCGCTGAGCGTTTACGCCCTTACGGTATAAAAACTTATTTATCAGTCAATTTTTCTTCGCCTGTACTTATTGGAGGATTAAAAAAAGCCGATCCATTAGATCCGCAGGTTCAGCAATGGTGGAAGGATAAAGTGAAAGAAATTTATAAACTCATCCCTGACTTCGGAGGATTTCTGGTAAAGGCAAACAGTGAAGGACAACCCGGACCACAGGATTATGGCAGAACCCATGTTGATGGTGCAAATATGCTGGCCGATGCCTTGGCTCCTTTCGATGGAATCGTGATGTGGCGCGCTTTTGTTTACAATCCATCACCCGAGGACAGAACCAAACAAGCTTATAAAGAATTTTTACCGCTAGATGGAACTTTCAGGAAAAATGTAATTTTACAGGTAAAAAATGGTCCGCTTGATTTTCAGCCGAGAGAACCTTTCAGTCCCTTACTTGGAGGAATGACAAAAACGCCCGTTATGCCTGAATTTCAAATTACCCAGGAGTACCTGGGTGGCTCAAAGCAACTTGTTTTCCTCTCTACCTTATGGGAAGAGTGTTTAAATAGTGACACTTATAAGAATGGGAAGGGCAGCACCGTTGCCGCCTGTACCGATGGCTCATTAAGCAAAACTGATTTTACTGCCATTGCAGGAGTGGCTAACATCGGTAATGATGTAAACTGGACCGGACACACCTTTGCGCAAGCCAACTGGTACGCATTTGGGAGGCTTGCATGGAATAATAAACTTGAAAGTAAAGTAATTGCTGCAGAATGGATTAAACAGACCTTTCTTGATTCAAAAGAAAAAAAAACCGATGCTAAATTTGTTAAAACTGTTCAGGGGATGATGATGGAGAGCAGAGATGCAGCCGTTGATTATATGATGCCACTAGGTTTACACCATATTTTTGCTGAAGGCCATCATTATGGCCCTGCGCCATGGTTTTCTAATGATAAAATCCGTGCAGACTGGACATCTGTTTATTACCATAAGGCAGACGCCGGGGGGATAGGTTTTGACAGAACCCGCAACGGAAGTGATGCGGTTGACCAATATCATGAGCCATTGAGTTCAACCTTCAATAACCTCTCCAGCTGCCCGGAAATATATCTGCTCTGGTTTCATCACGTGCCATGGTCTTACCGATTAAAAAGTGGAAATGATTTGTGGACTGAACTCTGTATGCGTTATGACCGGGGTGTTAATAAGGTAAGGTCCTTTCAAAAAGACTGGGATAGAATGGAAGGCGCAATAGACAGCGAACGTTTCTCAGCGGTACAATCTAAACTCCGAACGCAATGTAGAGATGCTCAAATTTGGAAAGATGCTTGTCTGTTATATTTTCAGCAGTTTAGTAAAAGGGAAATCCCATTTGAAATTGAGCGCCCGGTCCATGATCTTCAATCGCTGAAAGAATTAACTAAAAGCAAGGATTACAATTAGAGAATATAGCGTCTGTATCATAATAAAGCATATAATCCTGAAGGATAATTTATGGTATAAATCAATATAAATGACAGTAATTAATCTACAAGTAAAAATTCTCTCGTATTACCGTCATTTCGAGCGGAGTGCTACCTTGTACCGATTTTACATCGGTAACGCAGTCGAGAACCCGAAGGCTCTGCGAAGCAAAATCTGTTTTGATAGATCTCTCCACTTCGCGATGCTCCGGTTGAGATGACGACCCTTGTATATCTGTCATCACCCCTCCGACGTATTTGAAAAATTCTAACCTCCCATTAACAGATTCAAATAGAAAAGTCGTCATTGCGAGGAGGAACGATGAAGCAATCTTTTATGCCAGCGATCTTTACGATAAAGATTGCTTTTCCGAAAATCGGGACAGGCTGTCGGCTGAAAAAGCCTTCTCGCCAGGACGATTATTCTTTCGGTCCGTCACCCTGAACTTGTTTCAGGGTCTTACTTTTATTATAGTTTTTCACCATATAAGAAATGTAAGAGCATATAAGGCATTGCGCCTAATATTTTGTTGCTCTTTGTGTCTTGGTGCTTAATCTTTTCTCCACTGCATCGTCTTTGCGAGTAACCATCAGGCCTTATTCCTAAAAAAATATGAATGAGGCCTTAAAGAGCACTGATAATCAATTATTTACAGGAATGATATTATAATAAACGAAGCAATCTCCATAGGACGACAATAAGTTTCCAGTCGCTAATTAATCTTCAAAAACCAGTGTAAAACCATCATTCCCTTTTAAGCTTAAACCCAATTTCCCATCAGAGCCCACTGTTATTTCCTTAGATTTTAAATTAACTTCAGCAGATCCTTCTGAAAAAATCAACTTCGCTTTTTTATTTGCCAGGAAGGCTAAATTAAGCGATAAGTCTCTTTGTTTATTTTCGCCATTAATACCAGAGACATACCATTTTTTGCCGCTTCTTCTGGCTACGATATAAAATTGTCCTGGGTAACCGTCAATAAACCGGGTATCATCCCAGTTGGTTGGCAATTCCATAAGGAAGGTTTTAACAAAATCAGGAACATGAGACATACCGGAAGGTGTTTCTGCAAAATGCTGTATACCTGAGAGAAAAATAACGGAGGTAGCCAGTTCAAAAGCCGGCGTAGTTATCCTTTTTATCCCTGGGATTTTATACAACACCATTGGCGTAAAATCCATCGGATCGAATACATTACGCACCATCGCACTCATCACAGCATGAGAAGGGGCTTTATTTGCTGCATCCTGGCTGAAGGAAATCATTTCGTATCCAAATACTGCTTCGGTGGTCATCAAATTAGGATAGGTCCTCTGTAGTCCCCTTGGCAGGGTGGCGCCGTGAAAATTGACCAGTAATTGATAACTGGCGGCGTCTTCCAAAATATCCCGATAATAATTTATCATCGACTGTCCATCTCCCGCAAAAAAATCTATTTTTACGCCTTTTATCCCCATTTCTTTTAAACGGGCAAATTCCTGAACCCTGCTTTGATGAGTTAACAGTTGATCTCTGGGCGTAAATTTTACGGTATTCCAGTTTCCGGCAGAATTGTACCAAAGGAGCAGGCCAACATGCTTTTCTTTTGCATATTTGGCAAGCACAGCAATAGAATCATACCCAATGGTTTTATCCCAGTTAGCATCGATTAAACTGTATTGCCAGTTCATGCTGGCCGCATAATCAACATATTTTTTCTGCACGGGATAGATCGTTGCGGCATCTTTTTCCAGCACCCAACTCCATGCGGCCTTTCCAGGCTGAATAAATGCTTTATCCATTGCTATAGCTGGCTGGGCAAGATCAGTTCCCAGGGTAGATTCCGAAATTGTCTTTAAATCACCAATGGCCATAATTCTCCATGGCGTTTTCCAGGGCAAAACCGATTCAGGAAGTATAGCAGCATCAGGAATACCTTCGGCTGGCTGAGGGAAGTTAACCAAATACTCATTATTAACCGATTTTTGGGCAAGCGAGGTTCCGCAGTAGCCCCGTCCCAGATCTGCTTCGGTAAGGAGCATCCAAAACTGACCTGATTTAAATAAAGCCGGATACACCCAGCCATTTGAACTGCTTGATGGCGTTCCCACCGGTATATCCATATTATAATGAGCCTCATAAGATGGATTAGTGTGTTCAAACCCCGTTTGTGCATCGGCTTTAGGTTGCATCCAGGCCCTGGTTCCATCTAAAAAACGGAAACTGGTCGACTCTTTTGTTATTCGTTTTAAGTCTTTATTCTTTTCAGGAAACTCGTACCTGAATGCTATCCCGTCATCAGAAATATTGAAAATAATGTTCATCCGGCTCCCTTTAAGGGTTTTAAATTCAAAAGTTGTCTGGGTGGCTTTATAAATGATGGAACTTTTCTTTGCATTCACCATCGTATAATTTTGGCTCACCGTGGTGGGCTTAGATACTTTGGTTAATACAAGTCCTTTAGAGAAATCCTCATCCTCACGCACGAGGCCCAGCTTTGAATCAGCAAGCACCAGCTTGCCCTTATATGAAATAGTGTAATTTAATTTTTTCGGGCTACACACCAGCTCCAGGTTTTTGTTGGGGCTAAGCAATTTATAATTTTCGGTTTGTGCTATGCCGGCTTTGCAGCACATAACCAGGCCGATGAGCCCAATTAATATTTTCATGTTTTAATTTTGATTAAATGTTCTATTTAGAGTTCGTTATTTATTATCAACACTCTTAAGCAGGCGTATATAATAAATTGCACTCGATGTATTTCCCTGCGAAGTCTGAATCCGAAGCCTGATATTTTTCTTTCCCGAAAGCAACTCGCGAGGTATTGCATATTCCTCAGTCTTGAATTCAGAAGTATTCCATTTTTCTGAATTATCTACGGTCAGCAGTTTTTTATCGTCAATGTAAATATCAAAAACTTTCTTTCCCCATTCGGCGCCCCAATACTTAAGCGAAATTTTAAGATCGGTTTCCCCTGTAGTTTCAAGGAGATAGCTAAAATATCCACCATTATTGGCTGAACGCCAGAACTGGTCAGAAAAAGTTCCGGTTTGGGAAGTGCTTTGAAGCAACTGGTGATCGACCTCTGGTTGTTGTTCACCTGGTGCCACAAAATCAACCGTTCTTTTTTCAAGTAAAAGTTTTCGTTTTTCCAAAGTTTGCAGGGAATCTAAATAATTCTTGTATTGGTCCTCGTTCAGGGTCATCCAATACATCATATACCTGGAATCGTGGATTTTATAAAAGGGCTCAAGCGCTAATTTAGCGGAATTAATGATTTTGAGGTTTGCAAAGCTGAATTCCATTGGCTTGCCTTTTTCAGGTACTACACTGGAGATAACCTGTTCAGCGCCGTTTGCGATCAATATAGGTGCCTGATCAACGGGCAGTTTTTCGCCACTGGCAATATGCCCCCATCTACTCTGATCCGCTACAAGACCTTTCAAATCCTGTGTATCGGTTTTCGCAGCAAGCAATATCGGCCCGTGAAGGATTGCGCTATAAATCGGAAGGTTTGGCAATTGCTCCAGGCTGGTATGCATAGGCAGTTCGATTTCCACAACATCTCCTTTCTTCCAGCTTCTTTTTATTCCAACATAAGATGAGGCATCTGCATCGCTTTTTACTTCTTTATTATTAACGCGTATTTTTAGCTCACCTGGTTTTACCCATACCGGATATCTTACCATAAGGGTAAAGTCTGCATTCCCCTTTTCAATCTCGATTCTGGTTTTTTCAGCATCAGGAAAATTAGTTTTTTGTACAATTTTAATACCTTTTTTCTGCCAGTCAAGCTGCGAGGCTATAAACAAGTTTAAAAAAAGCGAATCTTTACTGTGGGTATAAATTACCTGCCCAAGCTTACCATAATTTTCCATTCCACTCCCTACACAACACCACATGGCTTTATTTGGCGCAGAATATACCCGATAGTGCCTTGGGCGGGCGGGCGTAAAATAAACATAGCCACCGTGAACAGGATGTTGGGCAGACAAAATGTGGTTAAACAAAGCTTTTTCATAAAAGTCCATGTATTTTCCAAACGGCTGATCACGGAAAAGTCCTTCAGAAAGCTTTAGCATATTGTAGGTATTACAGCTTTCCGGCCCTTCTACATCATTGATGAAATCAGACGCAGAAGCCGGGCTTGGAAAAAACTCTCTCCTGCTGTTTCCTCCTAAAGCAAGTGTGCGATTATGGGAAACGGTTTCCCAAAAAAAGAGACCGGCCTGCCTGTAATTATCCGCATGACTTAATTCGCCTATACGCTGAAAACCGATCGCTTTGGGCACCTGGGTATTTGCGTGTTTATTGTTCAGGTTATCTTCCCTGTGTGACATTGGATCAAGTAACTGATGATGAGAAAAACGCATAGCAGCATTCAAATACTTTTTATTTCCGGTAATCTGGTAAGCATCTGCAAGAACCTCATTCATCCCACCTTGTTCGGTACCCAGCATGCTTTGCATTTGCTTGTCAGATAATTTAGACGTGATCTCAATACTCCAGTCACAGAAACCAATAAACATTTTTTTAGCATCCTCATTAGCTGAATACAGCCAGGCGTCGCGCAGGCCTGCAAACATTTTATGAACGTTATACCAGGGAACCCAGGCTTTACCGAATGCTTTAAAATCACCTGTTTTGAAAGTTGACCAGATTTCAGCACTGTTAGGCACGCCTCCAACATATCCAATCGCCCAACCGGGATGATTTACGGCATTTGCAAGCTGACAAGCTTTGAGCTCTTTAATTATATAATCCAATCTTTTTTTACACTCCCCATCTCCTGTTGCAGCATATGTTGTTGAAAGTGCAGAAAGGTAATGACCTCCTACATGGCCATCCAAACCATCCCAGTTTTCATAGGAACTTTTTTTAGGTTTCAGACCAGCCTGCTTCAGGTAAGGCGCCAACAATCTGTCGACATCATATTCGAGCAGTGTTTTTAAATTCAGGTCCTGGGCATGTTTAAAGGGTCCATCTAAAAGCCGAACTGACTGAAGTGGGAATTCATTGGCATATAATCTATCCTGGCCGTTTGCATTGGCAGTCCAGCTGATCATAAAACCCAAAAGATAAAAAATATGCTTTCTCGTTACGGCGCTCAGTTTTGGTTTACGAATCATAAATTGTGTCATCATCATTTATTTTTTATACAGGGTGTAGACTTTTCCTACATCTGTTTTAATATCATATAATTGAGTTTCAGGCAAATCAACAGATCCGCCAGGTGCCAGTTTGGACACTATTGGTTTTGGCGTTTTTGTTATGAAGAAAAAAGTATTTTGATTCTCACCATTTGCATTTCTGGCTTCAAGTTTCGATAAATTTAATTCATTAGGCACTCTGATCCGTAAATTTCCGCCCAGGTTCGATTTAATCACCAGTTTAGTGATCATGCCATTTACCCATTCCAGTTTAACAATCTCAAATCCTCCCTTTGCCCGTAAACCACTAACATGTCCATTTGATTTCCAGACATCAGGAAGTGCAGGCAAAAGTTGAATGGCGCCATTATCTGATTGCATAAGCATCTCTGCGATACCAGAAGTGCATCCGAAATTGCCATCAATCTGAAAAGGCGGATGCGCATCAAAAAGATTATTGTAAGTGCCGCCACCCCCCCGGTTTCCACCCACCGGCGTTAACTGGTTCTGAATAAGTTTGTAGGCATGATTTCCATCCAATAGTCTTGCCCACCAGTTCACTTTCCATCCCATACTCCAACCTGTAGAAACATCGCCACGCTGGATTAGTGTCTTTTTGGCTGCCAAATATAATTCAGGTGTTTGGTACGGCGATATTTGAGCAGATGGGAATAAACCATATAAATGAGATACATGCCGATGGTTATCTTTTGGATCGTCAATATCATCAATCCATTCCTGCAACTGGCCATATTGCCCAATTTGCATTGGCGGGAGCTGGCTGCGCATCTTTTTCAGAGTATCTGCAAACGCTTTATCTTCACCGAGAATTTCTCCCGCACGGATGACAGTGCTAAAAACATCATAAACGATTTGATTACTCATTGTGGTACCTGCATCAAGCGAGGAGCCCTGATGTGCTGCAGGAGCATTTTCAGGAGACATATCGGGATTAATGACCAGATAGCCTCTTTTAGGGTCTTTAACCAGGAAATCAACATAAAACATTGCCGCTCCTTTTAAGGTTGGATAGGCTAATTTAAGAAATGCCTGATCTCCGCTGTAAAGATAATGCTCCCACAGATGCTGACTGGCCCAACCTCCGCCATGGCTCCATGCTCCCCAGAACGCACCATCAACAGCGCCGGTAGTTCTCCAGATGTCGGTATTATGATGCGCCATCCATCCCCTGGCACCATACATATCGTGGGCTGTCTGCTTTCCGGTTTCTCCCATTTCCTGAACCATTTTCAAAAAAGGCTCATGCAATTCGGCCAGATTTGTTTTCTCCGCAGGCCAGTAATTCATTTCCGCGTTAATATTGATGGTGTATTTGCTGTCCCAGGCAGGATATAATTTATTATTCCAGATCCCCTGCAGGTTAGCAGGCTGACCACCAGGCTGAGAGCTTGAAATGAGCAGGTAGCGTCCATATTGAAAATACAGGGCTGCAAACTGCGGGTCGTTAACGGAATTGAAATTCTTAAGTCTGACATCAGTAGGGACATTTTCAAAATTCGCAGCGCCCAGGGATAAATCTACCCGATTAAAATATTTGTGATATTGTAATTGATGAGCTTTTAAAATTGCCTCAAATTTTTTCGGAAATGCACGGTTTAACATTTCCCTGGCCTTTAACTTTTCGTTCCCACTAATATCTTTGTAACTGATAAAGTTTGTGGCAATAGATAAATAGATAGTTACCGCGTCGGCATTTTCGACAACAATTGTACCCTCCGTGCTGGAAATTTTACCACCAACGTTTTTAAATGCAGCGATCCCATTGAAACGGACAAGGCCCGGTACGCCTTCATGTGCGCTTGAGGTTCCGGTAATTTCAATTTGCCCTGGCACTTGCGTGTTGATTTTCGCACCAGGATGCAGGGAAGATAATGAAGATGTAAAACTTAACGCACCTGGCTTACTTGAGCGAAGCTCTATGGCAATCACACCATCGGCCAGTGAGGCCAGAACACGCCTGGTATAAACCACGTCTTTTACCTTATAACTGGTGGTGGTTACCGCATTACTGATGTCTAACTCGCGATAAAAGTTTGTATAGGCTTCATGGCCGACAAAATCCAGGTGTAAATCTGCAACGGGTTGAAAAATCTGCCCCTGAGACTTTTTGCTGATAATAACTTTATTGGAGAGCAATTCTGCCTGCTTTTGTTTACCCTGAAAAATAAGCGTCCTAATGCGGGCCAGAGAATCTAATGCTAAAGGATTATCATTCCTGTTAGGGCTACCGCTCCATAGGCTATGCTCATTTAACTGAATAATTTCATTAACAACATTTCCATAAACCATTGCACCAAGCCGCCCATTACCAACAGGTAATGCATTCTCCCAAATTTGTCCAGACGGGCTATTATACCATAATTTTAATTTTGGTTTTTGCCGGGCAACACCTGAGAAAACAACATGGATTAATAGCAGCAGTATCGCAAAATTTTTCATGGAGAAGAATAATAATCAGGTGTTAAGGGTTGAGACTATAATTTTGGAAGGAAGCCTGATCAACGGGTTTAAACAACAGCTGACTAAACAGGTACAGATCATTCTTCCATACTTTAAAATCATGCACACCTGGTTCGATATAATAAATATGTGGCACATTTTTATCTGCGAGATACTCGTGGGTACGCTGAGAGAAGTTAAGCAATCTATCATTATCACCGCAAGAAATCCAAAGCAATTTAAGCGTAGCTTTAGCTTTTGCCGGATCTGGTAACAATTCTGCAGGCACCTTGGTATTTGGAGCAGAAGAAAAGCCACCAACCCAGGCAAATGTATCCAGATTACCCAATCCAAAATTCAAGGACTGTCCCCCACCCATAGACAGTCCGGCAAGGGCGCGATGCTCCCGGTCTTTAAAAACATGATAATTTTTTTCCACGTATGGAATCAGATCAAGAAGCAAGTCCTTTTCAAAATTTGCAAAGGCAGCAACTTTTTCCGGAGCCATAATATTTCCCGTGGCACGGTCATCTTTCATCGCCCTGCCGTTTGGCATCACAACCAACATGGGTTCAAGCTTGCCCGAAGCATAGAGGTTGTCGAAGATGACCTGAGGTTTCCCACCATTCAGCCATTCCTTTTCATCCCCACCAATGCCATGCAGCAGATATAAAACAGGGTATTTTTTAGTTTTCAGATAACCTGGCGGAAAATAAATGGTGGCTTTTCTGGTTGTTCCGACCGTTTTTGACGCATATTGTATCGTATCTATTTTTCCGTGGGGGATTTCTGCCTGACTAAGATCGAAACCTGCAGGAGCCGCAGGAATCTGTTTTTGCGCGAAAACTGCAGTTTGAATAAAAATCAGTGTTGCCAGGATGGAGATTAATCGTTTCATTTTAGTTGGTTAGAGTTGATTGACAGGATTAATTGATTACCCGCCAGAATTAATTATCATTACAAACTTAAGTGCATCGCACCGCAAGATGATGGAACCATTGATTATATTGATGCAAAAAATGTTCAAAAATACCATTGAGCGGAACAAATCATCATTTATTTAAAAATCTTTAATGAACTTAGGTTATAGATTCTTTTTAAAAAGAAACCTAACCAGAGCATATTTCAAAAAATAATTGACCTTAAACTTCACTAAGCTAAGAAAAAATTAAAGTTATGCAGCATTTTTAGCAATCGATTGCATTAAAAAGTTTAGATTGATGCAGGTAATTTTATTATGGAACCAAGCCTAAAAACAAAATATGAAACACACCATTAGAGAAGTGGAAAAATATTGCCGCTCAAATTACAAAAGCAAATTAAAAATATGACGATAAGCGATCAAAAGATACTTCAAAACAATACCCATCTGCTATGAAAATGACCCAAACAATGCGCTGGTACGGGCCCGATGATATTGTTACACTAGCCCATATTCTGCAGGCAGGCTGTACAGGAGTGGTAACTGCTTTACACCACATCGCCGTCGGAGAAATATGGCCGGAGGAAGAAATATTGGCCCGTAAGGCGATTATTGAATCCAGTGGACTGACCTGGGAAGTGGTCGAAAGTCTGCCCGTACATGAAGATATAAAAAAGAGGCAGGGCAGTTATCAGCTATGGATTGAAAATTATAAAATCAGTCTGAAAAATCTGGCAAATTGCGGAATCAAAGTAATTACCTATAATTTCATGCCGGTGTTAGACTGGATGCGCACCGATTTGAAATTTAAAACCCACACCGGCGCACTTGCTTTAAGATTTGAAAAAACTGCATTCATTGCTTTTGACCTTTATTTATTAAACCGACCCGGAGCAGCCAATGACTATACGCCACAGGAATTGGAAGATGCCAAAAGCTACTTTATTAAACTCAGTTCACAAGAACAGCGCACTTTAATGAGTAATTGCCTGCAGGGCCTGCCGGGAAGTAAAGATCATTTCACTAAAGATCAAGTACTTACTTTACTGGAAGGATATAAAAACATTTCTGCAGAGATACTGAGCAATAATTTAATCAGTTTTTTGCAGGAAATCACCCCCACAGCTGATCAAAGCAGGCTACAGTTGGCCATTCATCCGGATGATCCTCCCTACCCGATTTTAGGTTTGCCAAGAATTATGAGTACAGAAGAGCATGCGCATAAAATATTAAAAGCTGTACCTGCGCCCTCCAACGGAATCTGTTTTTGTAGTGGTTCTTTTGGTGCCCGGCCAGATAATGACTTAAAGGGAATGATTGAACGGTTGGGAAACAAAATATATTTTCTACATCTGCGAAGCGTTCAACGGGAGGATAATGGCAATTTTTATGAGGCCAACCACCTGGAAGGAAATGCAGATATGAGTGTTTTGGTTACTGCAATCGTAAAACTTATGCGCGCCGGGGACAGATCTATCTATATGCGCCCTGATCATGGCCACCAAATGCTTGATGATCTGGATAAAAGCCCTTACCCTGGCTATTCTGCTATAGGAAGACTGAAAGGACTTGCCGAACTGCGGGGACTCGAATTGGGGATCAGCGAAACTTTAAAAACAGAAAACTTACATCATTAAATACATGCCGCAACTCTTAGTTTGATATTAAGCATAAAAAATCAACAAAAAGCCTGAGCATATTTTCTTCAATAGCCAAATATACAATTATGAAAAAAATCCTTTATTTATTCTTGCTATGCCTCACCTCTCAAGCATTTGCACAAATAAAATTTACAAATCCAATTCTTGCAGGTTTTTATCCAGATCCAAGTATCACTAAAGTAGGTACTGACTATTACCTGGTTAATTCTACTTTTTCCTATTTTCCGGGCATCCCTGTCTTTCACAGCAAGGATTTAAAAAACTGGAAACAGATTGGAAATGTAATTGAGCGAAATACGCAGATGACTTTTCTGGGAGATGGAACCTCACGTGGTTTATTCGCACCTTCTATTAATTATTATAAGGGAACCTTTTATATGACTTGTACCAATATAGACAAGGGTGGAAATTTTGTCATGACTGCTAAAAATCCTGCAGGCCCATGGAGCGACCCTGTATGGCTTCGCGAAGTAAAAGGAATCGATCCATCTTTATTTTTCGATAAGGATAAAGCCTATATCGTTTACAATAGTGATGCCCCGGACAATAAACCACTTTACAGTGGCCACCGTACCATCCGGACGTATGAATTCGACCCTGCAACACTCAAAGTTAGCGGAGAAGAACATTTGCTTGTAAATGGCGGAGTGGATATTTCTAAAAAACCAGTATGGATTGAGGGACCGCACATTTTTAAACGCGAAGATTGGTATTATATATGTGCTGCTGAGGGTGGAACAAGTGTAAATCATTCCCAGGTTATCCTTAGAAGCCGGTCAGCTACGGGCCCTTATGTTCCTTATGAAAACAATCCAATCCTAACCCAACGGGATCTGGATCCAAACCGTCCGAATCCGATAACCTCAACTGGTCACGCAGAACTGGTGGAAGGACCTGATGGAAAAACTTACGCTATTTTTCTTGCCGTGCGTCCATACGAAGGAAATTTTTATAACACCGGAAGAGAAACATTTATTGCTCCGGTTAAATGGACAAATGGATGGCCTGTAATAAATCCTGATTTTAAGGAAGTTCAATATCATTATGCAGCGGATTACAAGGAAATCAAGCAAGCAGGCGCGCCACCACAAAACGGGAACTTTTCGTACAGGACTACATTTGATAACAAACTAGACCAATCTTTACTTTTCTTAAGGAAAAAAGACAGTTCATGGTATAGCTTAAGCAAGAAAAATGGGTTCACGATGAAACTTAAGCCTGAAACCTGTATGGAGAAAACCAATCCGGCATTTCTTGGAAAACGTCAGCAGCATACATTCTGTACAGCCAGCACAGCACTTCAATTCACCCCGAAATCCGAAAATGAGAAAGCAGGGTTAATGATTTTCCAGGGAGAATTTAATTTTTACTTTATGTGCAAATCCATCAAAGAAAACAAAACAGTTATTCAGCTTTTTAAAGGTGATAAAAAGGCCGGAAATATGGTATTGATTACTGAATTACCACTTTCAAATCCATCGGCAGCGATACAGCTGGAAATTGAAGCTAAGGGAGGTTTATACGATTTTAAATATAAACAAGGGAACGAAGGCTGGCTTACTTTAAAAAACGATGTTGACGGTAAATATTTAAGCACACAGGCTGCAGGCGGATTTATCGGATCGCTGTTCGCATTGTACGCAACGTCTTCCGGCCAGCAGAGCGATAATACAGCTAGTTTTAAGTGGCTGGATTATAGTGGTAATGATAAAATCTATCACTCAAAATAACAGACGACACTAAGTCGTATAATCAGTTTAAGGTCCTCCTCTCCATCCGGTAGTTATCGGATCGAGAGGAGGGCCTTTCTAATTGTCATCCTGCGGGTTAACTTATTGTTTAAAATCAATATGTGACGTATAATTGTCTTCTCTTGTCCAAGGGCGCGGTCTTGCCTCGGCTCGCCGCCGCCGAAGGGCTCTTTCTTTTTGGCATCAAAAAGAAACAAAAACTGCCGGCTGAAAATTTTTCTTTCGAAGCTGGTAGGTTGGCTTGGACAGTACAGGCCGAAAAATTTGTTAGGCCGGATTTAAGTAGAACGGGGATATCGTGCTATGGCCTAGCTGGATGGAAATGCGAAAGCAGTTAAAATGCTGATTAATAATTATTTGTAAAATAACATCAATGATAGAGGTAATTTATGGAATAAAATTAATAGGAGAAACAGGAGAATTTAATATTGTAGATCCCCCCAATAAATCGTCATTGCGAAAAGGCTTTTTCAGCCGACGAAGCAATCTTACAACGATCGCTACTAGCGTGAGCATTAAGATTGCTTCGTTTCTCAGCAATGACGATTTTTTTATTGGAATCTTTTAAGATAGTCTGTTGAAATACCTTTGATAATACAATGAACATTTTGATAATCTTTAGAGACTGTCTCATAAACATAGAATTGTCATCCTGAGCCTGTCGAAGGACCTGTTTTAAATGCCTTGCAAGGCGTTTCGACAGGCTCAACGTGACAAATTCAAAATGAATTACAAGTTATGATACAGCCTCTGAAGATAAAAATTCAAAAAAACCTGGTTTTGTAATACCAGTGCTTTCTTTTTTAGAAAGGTTTAACTTAATTCTTACTTGCTAACTTAATCTTTATTGGGTTTTATCAATTCAATTGTGCCATCTTTAAGGTGATTAAGTTCAGTTACTTTCACGTTTCTTAAATGTGTTTTTCCCGAGAGTTGTGTATCATGATAAAAGATATACCACTTACCTTTGATTTCAACAATGGAATGATGAGTAGTCCAGCCCTCAACAGGAGTCATGAAAGTGCCCTGATATTTAAAGGGTCCCCATGGATTATCCGATATTGCAGATGCGAGAAAATGAGTGTCGCCTGTTGAATAAGTAAAATAATACTTCCCGTTATATTTGTGCATCCAGGCGCCTTCAAAGAATCTACGGTCATGATCCTTGGTAAGAAGCGGTTTGCCTTGCTGATCTAAGATTACAACATCTTTTACTTTCCCGTCAAAAGCAGTCATATCCTTGCTAAGTTTTACTACTTTAGCATTCAAAGCAGGTTCGTTTTCTTTTTCAGAATCAGTTTTAGAACCATTCGGATCATATTTTCCGTCTTTCCAGCGTTGAAGCTGTCCGCCCCAGATTCCACCAAAATACATGTAGCTGCTGCCGTCAGTATCGGTAAAAACCGCAGGATCAATACTAAAGCTACCTTCAATTGGCTCTTTAGCTGCTTTGAATGGTCCGGCTGGATCTTTAGATGTTGCCACTCCAATCCTGAAGACATCATTTTTATCCTTCACAGGAAAATAGAGATAGTAGGTGCCATTTTTATAGGCCGCATCCGGTGCCCATAATTGCCTGCCCGCCCATGGAATGTCACTTACAGAGAGTGCGGTATCATGAATAGTAACCTTACCTCCTATACTGTCCATACTAAGAATCCGATAATCCTTCATATCAAAATGATCACCGTTATCATTTTCCTTTATACCCGATTCAATATCATGAGATGGATAGATGTAAATTTTCCCGTTAAACACATGTGCAGAAGGGTCTGCAGTATAAATTTCCTTCACCAGCGGTTCAGAAAGGTAGTGTTTTGCTTCAGTTTTTGCAGCTTCAGTTTTTTCTGAGTTCTTGCTTCTTTCCTGACACGAGCTACCTAAAGCAGCAATTAGCGCAACGGCCAAAATAGATTGGCTTTTAATTTTTGGATTCATTATTATTCATTTTTAGTTAAATACGATTACAGAAAAATTTATCCTATTCAGGAAGCACCATGATTTAGATAGGTTTAAAATCCTATCGAATTGCCTCCATCTACAGGCAATACAACACCAGTTACATAAGAAGAGTGCTCCAAGCATAGATTTATTTGGTTAAAATTTTGCCGCAATTTTTCGGATAAACAGATTCGAAAAATATAGGTGAGGCAAAAGATAAAACTATGTTAAAAGAAGAATTTAGGATAGAAACTTTGAATAATATGATAGCAGAAATGTTGATTATAAAATTATAAAACAGGTATAACGCCCGCTTTTTTTAATGCTTCTGCTTATAATCTGTTATTCAATTGCCAAAATTAGTTTATCGCAGGTATCAGGCTGGCCGATAAATTTTGCCCAAATGAGCTTTTTTTATGATGAAAAATGCTAGTTCCAATCTGAAGCATTTAATATTTTAGCTTCAGGTTAAACGATGGAAATTAATATGAAACAAATCATTACAAAAGGACTAAAACATTCGATAGCATATTCGATGAAAACGATAGGCACCAACCTGAATAACGTTGCGCTAAAATTTACCAAACCTAAAACCTACAGCAAATGCTTCGGAATTGCCTTGTTGCTTGCATCCTTGTTGTGCAATAGCGAAAAATCATACGCTCAGAAACCTAAATTATATGTTTTCCTGAGCTTCGGTCAATCTAATATGGAAGGAAATGCTCCTTTCGAACCTCAGGATACAACAGTAAATAACAGATTCAGCGTTCTGCAGGCAGTTGACTGCCCGGAGTTAGGCAGAAAGAAAGGGAATTGGTACACGGCTAAACCACCTTTGTGCCGATGCAAAACCGGCTTAACGCCAATGGACTATTTCGGAAGAACCCTTCTGGATTCACTTCCCAAAGATGTAAGAATTGGTATCATCAATGTAGCAGTTGGAGGTTGCAAAATTGAGTTATTTGATAAAGATAATTATCAAACCTATACGGCCACTGCGCCAGAATGGATGAAGACAGCCTTAAACGAATACGACGGAAATCCGTATGGCCGTTTAGTGGAGTTAGCCAAAGTTGCCCAGCAATCCGGCGTTATCAAAGGTATTCTGATGCACCAAGGTGAATCCAACACCGGCGATCAGGAATGGCCAAAAAAAGTGAAGGCAGTTTATGAGAACCTAATCAGGGATTTGAATTTAAATCCGGCATCCACACCCCTCCTCGCCGGCGAGGTAGTTAATGCAGATCAGGGAGGGATATGCGCTTCGATGAATAAAATTATTGCAAGCTTGCCAGAAACAATTCCTAATGCATACATCATATCATCAGCTGGCTGTACCGATGCTGCGGATAATCTACATTTCAATGCACAAGGCTACCGCATGCTTGGCGAGCGTTATGCTAAAACAATGCTTTCACTATTAAAATAACATCAAAAAATGCAGAAAAAAATATTTGGGATATCACTTTTTACGGGCCTGCTGTCAGTATTGGCAAGTTTTGCCCAGAACCCAATCGTTCAGACCTATTATACAGCTGACCCGGCACCAATGGTACACAATGGAACCGTTTATCTATATACTTCGCATGATGAAGATGTTACGGTGAAAAACTTTTTCACCATGAACGATTGGCGGTGTTATTCTTCAAAGGATATGGTTAACTGGACTGATCATGGAGCAATTTTATCCTATAAAGATTTTAGCTGGTCGCGCGGTGATGCATGGGCAGGCCAGTGCATATTCAGGGATGAGAAATTTTACTATTACTTACCCGTTAACCAAAAAAATGGCGGGAACGCTATTGGTGTTGCCATTTCAGACACGCCTACAGCAGGCTTTAAAGATGCAATAGGCAAGCCATTGCTTTCAGGCTTTGGCTACATTGATCCAACTGTTTTTATCGATGATGACGGGCAGGCTTATCTCTATTGGGGCAATCCTCAATTATATTATGTAAAACTGAATAAAGATATGGTCTCTTATGATGAAAAAGTCGGAATCGTGAAAGTGCCGCTAAACAAGCAGGGCTTTAGTACGAGGAAAAAAGATTTGGAAAAAAGACCATCGGAATATGAGGAAGGACCATGGTTCTTTAAGCGGAAAAGCAAATATTACCTGATTTATCCGGCTGGAGGCGTTCCTGAACATTTGGCTTATTCTACCAGCAAAGGTCCAACAGGCCCTTGGATATATGGGGATACGATTATGAAAGTGATCGAAGATCGTGGTGCATTCACCAATCACCCCGGCTATATCGATTTCAAAGGCCAGTCTTATTTATTTTATCATGACGGGGCTTTACCTGGGGGTGGGGGCTTCAAACGTTCGGTTTGTATTGAACCATTCAGCTTTAACCCTGATGGATCTATTCCGAGAATTAACCGCACAAAAACAGGCGTACTGAAAAGCGCCTCAAACTTAGATCCTTTTACCCGTGTTGAAGCCGAAACCATAGCATGGTCAGAAGGTATAAAAACCGCCAAAGATAGCTTAACAGGGGCTATTTATGTATCCAATATTGACAATGGGGATTACATCAAAATCCGCAGTGTAGATTTTGGCAAAGGCGCTACGAAGTTTGAAGCAACAGTAGCCTCCCTATCCTCAAAAGGAAATATAGAACTTCGGGCAGATAGCTTAAGCGGTAAGCTACTGGGAAAACTGGAAGCAAAATCAACCAAAAATACTCAGGATTGGAAAGCCCAGCTGTGTAAAACAGACCGGATCACTGGTGTACATGACCTGTATTTGGTATTCAAAGGTGAGGGCAGTGAGCTTTTTAATTTTGACTCCTGGCGCTTGATCCGCTAATGGCAGGTTATTAATCACCTCAGGTTCCAGCGCTGTGGCGCTCACATTAAGATGTTTAACTGCGGTTTCTTTATCAGGAACTAAGCAAATTAAATGGAATTATGGCTAGGAAAATCCACATCAGCCCTTAAAATAAAACTAAATGAAAATAACACATATAAAAATGGTAAAGAAATTCAGAATAGGCGCAAGCTTACTTTTAAGTTTCGTAACGCTGGGCACTTTAGCCCAAAATCCTATCATACAGACTAAATTTACGGCCGATCCGGCACCAATGGTATATAAAGATACCGTATACCTGTACACCTCCCATGATGAAGATAATGCGGGTCCTGGAATGGGTAAATTCCTGATGAAGGATTGGCTTCTTTATACTTCAACAGATATGGTAAACTGGACAGACCACGGCGCTATTGCATCTCTGAAAAACTTCACCTGGGGGAAGCAGGATAACGGAGCCTGGGCACCTCAATGTATTGAGCGTAATGGAAAATTCTACCTGTATTGTCCGGTACAGGGAAGTGGCATTGGGGTCTTGGTAGCAGACAGTCCTTATGGCCCATTCAAAGATCCTATAGGAAAAAGGCTTATTGATGATGACCATCTGTGGAATGACATTGATCCCTCTGTGTTTATTGATGATGACGGACAAGCCTATCTGTATTGGGGTAATCCAAACCTCTGGTATGTAAAGTTAAATAAAGACATGATCTCCTATTCAGGGGAAATCGTTAAAGTAAAAGATGTAGGTAAAGAAAAAGGGCAAACCAAAGCTGATGCTTACCACTACCAGGAAGGTCCGTGGACTTATAAACGTCACGACCACTACTATCTCGCCTATGCCTCTACTTGTTGCCCGGAAGGGATTGCTTACGCAATGAGCAAAAATGCAACCGGTCCCTGGGACTATAAGGATTACCTGATGAAACCAAATGAAAAATCTTCAGGAAATCACCCTGGAATTATTGATTACAAGGGTAAATCATATTTGTTTGGTTTTAATTTCCGGTTAAATTTTATGATCACCGATAAACATCATGAAAGACGCTCGGTTTGTGTGGAAGAACTCAGCTACAACCAGGATGGTACAATCCAGGAGATGCCATGGTGGTCGGAAACCGGAGTGAAACAAATCGGTAATTTAAGTCCTTTCAAACGTACCGAAGCTGAAACCATAAGCTGGTCTGAAGGTATTAAAGCAGAAAAAGACGCTGTAAACGGGCGTATTTTCACCACCAATAAACAGCCAGGTGCTTTCATCAAAATTAAAGGTGTGGACTTTAAAAGTGGTGCTAAAAAGTTTGAAGCCAGTTTAACTTCCATTACTGGCGGAGGAAAGCTGGAAATCAGAATTGATGATCAAAATGGCAGGTTAATCGGAACACTTCCCATAAAAAGTAAAGATACCAAATGGGAAACAATCTCCTGTACGCTTAATGAGGTAAAGGGCAAGCACGACCTATTCCTGGTATTTAAAGAGGGAATATTCAGTTTAGACTGGTGGAAGATGATAAAAAAGTAAATCCGGATTGATAAAACTGTTGGTCGTGGGGCCTTTGAGTTAATTGCTAATTTCGAATTGTTTTATTCTATTTTTAATCGTTCTAAGGATTGACTACAAAAATTGTTTTAAAGTTATAAAACGGAAAATTGGTTAATCTAATCCTATTCAGTTATTTATTTTAGAACGTGTTTAAAAATTAAATAAAATTAATTCGCATGTCAGTCTGAGCGTAGTCGAAGACCATTTCAACAAATTAATGAAAGCAATCCATTACGCTACCATCAACAGACACCAATAGGATGGTCGTCATCTCGACCGGAGCAACGCGAAGTGGAGAGATCTTTGTACTATTTATTGAAATCAAATTTAAAAGATTTTGCTTCGCAGAACCTTCGGGTTCTCCACTGCGGTCGAATGATACTTCTAGACCATTCACCTTCTTTATCCATCTGTATTTTATATATAAATTATCGTTCAGGATGATAGCCAAAGGCTAGGTAATATTTGCTGTAAAAATTTAAACAGGATCTTAGTTAAGCAAAATAACTTTGAGGATTTTGAGAATAAAAAACTACCGGAGCTTAGTGGCAGCAACAGTTTTGTTCAACTACTGGTACAGAAGAAAAAGAAAATGGGAAAAAAATAATAAACGTTACCATAACATTTAAAAATATTGCCTAATTTTCGCTTTCGAAACTGATCAGATAAATCTATACCAAATAAGCTTATTCCGTTGTGATGAATATCCCAAAATTACTCCACAAATCTTTAGCTATGAATTATTTTAAAGGCATTTTACTGGTAATGGCATTGGTTACCAGCCACGTTTTATCTTTTGCCCAAGACCTGAACGTTACAAGTCCAGATCAGAAATTAATGGTTAAATTATATTTAAACGAGGGTAAACTTTATTACAATGTAGTACTACGGGGAAAAGAAATGATTGAGCGATCTCCTCTGGGACTTCGCGGAAGCCAGATGGACTTATCTTCCGGTCTCAAGCTAACCGGTAAGCAATTACGACGAATCGATGAGCGTTACAATGAACCAAAAATCAAGATCAGTAGTGTAAGCTACCAGGCAAATGAGCTCATCTGCAAATTTGAGAATACCAAAAAGAACCAGATTGAAGTAGTATTTCGCGTGAGCAATAACGATATTGCCTTTAGATATCAGGTTCCTCAGACCGGTGAAGCCGCAACCTTTGTAATTGAAGAAGAATTGAGCGGATACAAATTCCCGGCAAATACCACTACGTTTTTAACCCCGCAGGCTACCCCCATGATAGGCTGGATGAAAACCAAGCCTAGCTACGAAGAAGAATATAATCCTGATCAGGCCATGGGCGTCCCTTCAAAATATGGCATAGGTTATACTTTTCCCGCCCTTTTCCATTTAGGGAATGAAGGCTGGGTATTACTTTCAGAAACGGGCGTAAATTCGCTATACTGTGGTTCCAGGCTAAGCGAAGGCACTAAAGATGGTCATTACAAAATTGCTTTCCCGGAGAAGGGAGAAAACAATGGCATCGGTAGTGCAAATCCAACGATATCATTACCAGGCAATACACCCTGGCGTACCATTACTGTCGGACGTACACTTAAACCGATTGTTGAAACTACTGTTCCATTCGATGTTGTAGCGCCGCAGTATGCCGCATCGAAAAACTATACCTTTGGCCGGTCTACCTGGAGCTGGCTGTTATGGCAAGATGAAAGTATTAATTTCGAGGATCAGAAAAAGTTTATTGATCTTTCTGCGGCCATGGGTTATGAGTTTGTACTGATTGATAACTGGTGGGACACAAAGATCGGACGGAAAAAAATCGAGGAACTGGTTGCCTATGGCAAAGACAAAAAGGTTGGCATTGCCTTGTGGTATAACTCCAATGGTTTTTGGAACGATGCGCCACAAAGTCCTAAATATAAAATGAATACCGCCTCTGCAAGAAAACAGGAAATGGCGTGGATGCAGCAGATTGGGGTGAAAGGAATTAAGGTAGATTTCTTTGGTGGCGACAAACAGGAAACCATGAAACTGTATGAAGATATTTTAGCTGATGCCAACACTTTTGGTTTAACGGTAATCTTCCATGGCTGTACAATACCCAGAGGTTGGGAAAGAATGTACCCTAATTATGCTGGAAGCGAGGCGGTATTGGCATCCGAGAACCTGATATTTGGGCAACATGCCAATGATAACGAAGCTTTCAATGCCAGCCTTCACCCCTTTATCCGAAATGCTATCGGCTCAATGGATTTCGGCCCCGTTCTTTTAAATAAGCGCCATAACAAGAAAAATGACGGAGGAACAATCAGAAAAACAACAGAAACTTTCCAATTGGCAACCGCTATTCTTTTCCAGAATCCAGTGCAGAATTTTGGCATCACCCCAAATAACCTCAGCGATGTTGCGCCTCACGTGATCGATTTTATGAAAAATGTGCCAACAACCTGGGACAATACTGTTTTCCTTGATGGATATCCTGGAAAATATTGTGTATTGGCACGTCGCCATGGCGATGCCTGGTATATTGCCGCTATAAATGCTGAAACTACGGAGAAAACAATCGACATTTCGCTTCCAATGTTATCAGGTACTGAAGTTACCTTATACTCAGATGCCGGCGACCGTTCACCTCAAATAAAACAGCTGAAATTAAATAAGACAAAACAATTAAAACTAAAACTTTTACCAGGCGGAGCGAATGTAATCGTGGCAAAATAAAATAGCTCCACAGGAGAGTATGTAATAGAATGGTTGTCATCTCGACTGTAGCACAGCTAAATGGAGAGATCTTGGAATCTGGCAGGCCTGTAATAAACAAAAAATTTCAAATTATTCTATACAGAAACTAGCTCTTATTACCACAAAGATTCAGGGTCATATATTGGTATATCAGAGCAATAGAATGTTCTCATACACCCAAGATTGAGGTAAAATCTTGCTACGACCTGCAAAAAAACACTTAGACTTTTATTTTCAAATGCGCTAGCTTCGTGTGATTCTAAATATAACCGAAAAGCTAATCAGCTTATATACTATTTTGAATAGTCAGGTTTATATAATGAACACAAAATCCTTAAATAACCAGATAAGTATGAAGAATAAAATAAATCAGCTAATCCTATTTTGCACATTATTAATCTCATTGGCATTCAATACGTTTGCGCAAAAGAAAGATTATCCGATCAAGCCCGTAGCGTTTACAAAGGTTCATGTAGAGGATAACTTTTGGCAGCCAAAAATGGAGATCAATGCAAAAGTAACTATCCCCTATGTAATTGCACAATGTAAAGCAAATGGCAGAATGGATAATTTTCTGAGGGCAGGAAAAAAAATGAGTGGAGATAAGATGAGTGAATTTCCGTTTGATGATACCGATGTATATAAAGCAATTGAGGGCGCATCTTATTCCATTCAGAATAAAGCAAATCCAAAACTTGAAGCTTATATTGATACGCTTATCAGCATAATCGGCGGGGCACAAGAACCCGATGGATATTTATTCACTTTCAGGACGGTGAATGCAAAAAAACCGCATGAATGGATCGGCGCTAAACGTTGGGAGAAGGAAGAGATATTAAGTCATGAGCTTTATAATGCTGGACATCTTTATGAGGCCGCAGTGGCCCATTATCAGGCAACCGGTAAAAAGACACTATTAAACATTGCCATTAGAAATGCAAACCTTTTGGTAAAAACCTTTGGTCCCGGAAAAACAGAAGAATACCCGGGCCACCAGATTGTAGAGATCGGGCTATCCAAAATGTACCGTGTTACCGGTAATCAAAAATATCTGGACCTCGCAAAGTTCTTCCTGGACGTGAGGGGTCCGAAAGGAGATGAATATAATCAGGCACATGAAAAAGTTACCGATCAGCATACAGCTGTTGGCCATGCCGTGAGGGCAGCCTATATGTATACAGGAATGGCAGATATTGCTGCGCTTACCGGAGATACAAAATACCTGTCTGCTATTGATGATATTTGGGGAGACGTAGTAAATAAAAAATTATATGTTACCGGAGGTATTGGTGCTACAGGAGCTGGTGAAGCTTTCGGAGAAGCTTACCAATTACCAAATATGTCTGCTTATGCCGAAACCTGTGCCGCTATTGGAAATGTTTACTGGAATGAAAGAATGTTCCTGCTGCATGGGGATTCTAAATACGTTGACGTATTGGAAAGAACATTATATAATGGATTATTATCTGGCGTTTCGTTAAGTGGCGATCGTTTCTTTTATCCAAACCCATTGGCATCCATGTTTCAACATCAGCGGAGCGCGTGGATCAGTTGCGCATGTTGCATTAGTAATATGGCCCGCTTTTTACCTTCTCTGCCAGGTTATGTGTATGCACAGGATAAAAACGACCTGTATATAAACCTGTTTATGAGCAACACCAGTAAAATTTCCCTTGCCACCACGGGGGTAGAAATCACACAGACTACAGACTATCCCTGGAAAGGAGAGGTAACCATCAATATCAACCCGGAAAAAACTGCTGTTTTTACCCTAAGAATCCGGATTCCGGGCTGGGCAGCCCAAGAGGCCTCGCCAGGAAATCTTTATTCATTTATGGATAAAAAAACAACTCCTGTAAAGATTTCAATCAATGGGGAGGTCACATCATTTATTACAGAAAAAGGCTATGCTGTTTTAACCAGAAAATGGGAAAAAGGCGATAAAATTTTCTTAAACCTACCCATGGAAACCGACAAAGTGATCGCTAACAAAAACGTTAAAGACGATGCTTCACGTTTTGTATTACAACGCGGACCTGTTGTTTACTGCCTTGAAGGCCCAGACAATAAAGACAGCCTGGTACAGAATATTATGATCGGTAAGAATGCAATTGCCTCTTCTCATTATGAGCAAAACCTTCTTGATGGTGTAGGAGTAATCGATATTAAAGGCCAAAGCACAAAACGGCAAATAAAGAGCGACAGCCTTTTGGTAACCGCTCAGGATGTTAAGGCCATACCGTATTATGCCTGGGCAAACAGGGGGCCAAGCGAAATGACAGTATGGATACCTTATGAGCAATCAGCGGCCATGCCAAAGCCTGCACCAACCATAGCAAGCAGAAGTCAGGTATCAGGCTCGTTAAAAAACAAGAGAATGTTCTCGGCAATCAAAGATCAGTACGAACCTGCCAATTCAAAAGATACAAATTTCCCCTACCTGCACTGGTGGCCCGCAAAAAACACCGACGAATTTCTGCAATATAATTTTGAATCGGAGCAGACTGTCAGCGAATCTAAAGTTTACTGGTATGATGATGGTCCCTGGGGTGGCTGTCGAATTCCAGCCTCTTACAGGTTACTTTACAAGAAAGGCGAACTGTGGATCCCTGTAGAATCAATATCTCCTTATGAGATCAGTAAGGATAAATGGAATGTTGTAAAATTCAAACAGGTAAGTACCTCTGCTTTAAGGATGGAAATAAGGCTTCCGCCAGAACAAGCAACTGGCGTACATGAATGGACGGTAGAATAATCACTAAAGACAAAAAACTCCTTATTCCTTTAAAGAAATAAGGAGTTTTTTTATTAGAAATACATTCAATAATATCTGGTATCCATAAATAATAGAAAAGCTTAAATCAGATGATAAGGTAACAACGAGAGAAGATTTATTCTACTTTAAACTGGTTAAAAAATGATTCGAATAGGGTAAAATATTCATTACAATCAAATCATTAATGGGTAAATTTATAAACGTTACCACAACGTTTAAACTAACCAATAAACTAATGAAATCAAACCTTACTTTAGGGCGGAGTAAGTTCCTGGGCATCATCATATTCCTCATGGTACCCTTTCTTAGCTTCGCACAAACCAAAGTTACCGGAACAGTAACTGATGGAAAAAACCAGCCTTTACCCGGGGCATCTATTAAACAAAAGGGCACAACAAACGGTACCTCTTCGGATACAAAGGGAAACTTCTCGCTGACCTTAAAAGAAGGCTCATCAATGTTGACGGTAAGCATTGTTGGCTATAAGTCAAAAGAAGTTTCTGCTGCAGGCCAGACAAGCATTAATATTGAGCTTGCGGAAGATAACAACTCTTTGGATGAGGTGGTTGCCATAGGCTATCAGAATATCCAGAGAAAAAAAACAGCTGGTGCTATATCTTCTGTAAAAGGAAAAGATTTTGAAAATACGCCTTACTCTACATTTGATGCCATGCTGCAGGGAAGGGTTGCAGGACTGACAGTCTTGAGTACTTCGGGCGAACCCGGAGGGAACAACATCGTCAACATCCGTGGTGCAAGTAATGTAAACTTAGGCCAAAGCAGTTCGCCCTTATACGTTATCGATGGTGTGATTTATGATGTCAATGATATTGGGTCGGCCTATGGAAGCAGTCCATTACAGGCAATAAACCCCAACGACATCGAATCTGTCGATGTACTTAAGGATGCATCTGCTTCAGCAGTTTATGGTGCCAGGGCGGCAAACGGCGTTATTATTGTAAAAACAAAGCGTGCAGTTATTGGCGCTCCACCACAGATCAGGATATCAAGCTATTTCGGTATTGCGAACAAACCGGCACTGAAACCAATCCAAACCGGTACTGCGGAGAGAAGACTGAAAATGGATTTACTCTATGGGGGCAATGCATCATACGACCTGCTCAAAAATCTGAATATGATGTTAACCGACAGTTTAAATACTGCTTTCAACAACAATACAGACTGGCAGGGGTTATTTCTCCAAACGGGAAATATCAGCAATATTGATGCAAGCATATCGGGGGCAACGGATAAATATTCTTATAGATTCTCTTTCAACCGTTACTTTGAGGAAGGGGTAATGAAAGGTTATGATATCAACAGGATTACCCCTAGCCTGTTCTTCCAGGTATCTCCTACTGAAAAATTGCTGATCCAGACCAATCTATTTGTCGGCCTGACCAAAGCCAAGCACGGTCAAGGCGACCAAAACAAATACCCCTTCACAACCTGGGGTTTCCCATCATCTTTTTGGAGCATTGGCCCAACTGAACAGGCGTTATATACTGGCAGATATGATGAACTTAGAGACGATGACAAAACCACCAGTTTGAATGGTAACACAATGGCCCAATATACTATTATACCTGGTTTAAACTTAAAAAGCACGATATCGTACAATATAAACAATAATACCAGAAGCTATTTTAAACCAAATCTTTTAAGTTCCAGCGGCCAGAATGAAGCTTACGGATATATCTACCAAACCAACCGTTGGGAATTGGAGAACACATTAAACTACTATAAGTCATTGAAAAGCGGACATAATTTTAACATCGTCCTGCTACAGGGAATGGAAAAAAACATACTCAACAATACTTATAGCTCAAGTATAGGAAATTCGGATGCGGTAAAAACCGTTACGGGAATTGCTGCTGGTCCAAATTTGTATGTAAGTAACGATATCCAGGAGCGCTCGCGCTTATCTTGGATGGGAAGTTTTGTTTATGATTACAAAGGAAAATATCTTTTTCAGGCAGTATACCGTGCCGATGCCTCTTCAAGGTATAGTGCTGACAGCCGTTGGGGCTCCTTCCCTTCAGTTTCAGCAGGCTGGAATGCATCTGAAGAGCATTTCTTCTCACCACTGAAGAATATTGTTTCCTACTTAAAGTTTAGGGCGAGTTATGGCGTAACCGGAAATGATCCCGGCGCTTATTATGCCCAGTACCAATCGTTAATAGGAGATGCAGGTTATCCAACATCAGTATTGGCAAATGGTGTAGGTGGCTTTCAGAATACCTATAATGGGACATCAGTATTATACCCGGATTATTATGGAGCAGCATCAGCAAGTTCGATCAGCTGGGAAAGAAGTCCGCAGTTCAACGCGGGAATCGACATGGGACTGCTTAAGGACAGAATAACCTTAACAGCCGATTACTATGTACGGGATTCTAAAAGTAAGGTATTTCAGGTTGCCGTACCACTTACTACTGGTTATTCTCAGATCTCAAACAATTTTGTTGATCTGCGTAATTCCGGTATTGAGTTAACTTTAACCACGAGAAATTTTGGGCCTAAGTCAAAATTTCAGTGGACAACCAATTTCAATATCGCTTATAACGATAATTATATTACCAAACTGCCAAACGGGGGAAGAGATTTTACTTTCGGGCCGCCTTGGCTACAACAGACCCTGAGCGTTGGCGAACCATTGTTCACCTATAAGGTCTGGGACGTGAAAGGAATCTATTCAACGGACGCAGATGTTCCTGTAGACCCAAAAACAGGCAAAAGGATTACGCACTTTGGGGGAGCACAATACAGTGCAGGTGATCCGGCAAGGGCAGATCAGAACGGGGATTACAATATCGATTATAATGATTATGTATCTTATGGAAATCCAAATCCAGACATTACAGGCGGTATGAACAATTCATTTTCATACAAAGGCTTTTCTCTTGATGTGCTGGTTACTTTCATTTCTGGCCGCAGCCTGCGTAATGGCTACCTCTCAGATAAGTTTCAGGATGCAGGAACTTCTAATCCATACTTCTACTGGGGGCCAAGATCAGGACCTGCATCAAACTTTAATGTTTCGGATTTCTGGTCCAAACCGGGAGATATTGCCAAATACCCAGGACTGATTACCAATACAGTAGACAAATGGCATATAGGCCAGAGCATGTACGTAGAGGACGCAAGTTTCTTACGCATCAAAAATATCCGCTTGGGCTATGCCTTGCCTCAAAAACTCACCAAAAAACTAGGCATGAGCATGATTAGATTTTACGGTGTAATGGATAATGTAAAAGTATGGTCCAAATCCACTGTACCTGATCCGGAAGCGGTTGGAGTAGATGGGTATTCTGGCGGAAACGACTACCCCATTCCCAAAAAGTACACATTTGGCATTGATTTAACATTTTAAACATTACTACGATGAAAAGATTAGCAATATATATATGCTGTGCAATCGGATTGAGCATGGCCACTTCATGCAAAAAGTTTCTTGATGAAAAACCCATTAGCACCTCTACAGATATTACCTTTTGGAAAAATGAGAACGATGCAGACAAGGGTATAGCAGGAGGTTACGCACTATTGAGAAAAACCTTGAATAAGGCAAATGGACTTGCTTTTTATGCCTACGGAGACCTGCCTACTGATGAATTCTCTTCTGCGAATTCTTATCGTTTCGACAACATTGCTGCGATCAATTGGTCCATACCTGTTGCTACTGCAGAAACAGGAGATCCAATGATGCAAATGAGAAGATATGACAGCTTCTATAGCGCCATAGATCAAGCCAATAGATGTCTCAAATTTATCCCGACAATACCAGATGATAAATTTTCTTCTCCTACATCAAAAAATAATCTCTTGGGCGAAGCCTATTTTTTAAGGGCATTCAATTATTTCTACATGACCAGAATTTGGGGAGATGTTCCCCTGGTTATACAAACCGGAGCGATTGCAGATGCTGTAGATATTCCACGCAATAAGGCAGCTGAAGTTTTAGCACAATGCTTAAGTGATGTTAACATGGCAATAAGCCTTTTGAACTGGGATTATGCGAACCCTGCAAATAGAGCCGTAAGAGCAAATAAAGGTTCAGCTTACGCCCTTCTGGCACATATTTATGCCTGGCAGGGCGATTACCAAAACTGTAATTTGACAACCAGCAAGATTATCGACCAAAACTTTTATCAGTATGTAAACAGGGATAGTTACCTTGACATATACAAAGGTAAATCTAATGAGGGCATTTTTGAGATTGCCCAAAGTGGTGAAAATGAAGGCAATGTAGCTAACATAGCAAATTACACGTTAAAAAGCCCTTATTTAACAACTAATACCGGAAATGCTGTTTTTTCACTCAATACCACTACGTTAAAGAATCTTTTCGATGATCTTAACGATAAACGGTATTCCAAAGCCTTTGCGCTGACCAATTCAACAGACCCGATCTGTATCAAGTATTCGAATATCACCTATGTTAACGGACAAAACGTAATTATTCCGGTAGCCCATAATAACATCATCATTTTCAGGCTTGCAGATATAAAGCTTTTAAAGGCAGAAGCACTTGCAGCATTAAACCAGTTTGATCAATCCAGGGCCATACTCAATGAAGTAAGGGGCATAGCAGGTGCGGGTGCCTGGAATGGCGATAATGCCAACTTGTTTGAGGCCATTATAAACGAGCGTGGAAGAGAACTATTTCTGGAAGGACATCGTTTTTACGACTTGGTTAGGCTTGGCAGAAAAACCGGCACTATTAAATTCGGCGATGACAAGATGAACAAAGGCGACTTCGATGCAGGCAAATATTATTGGCCGATAGACCCGGCGTTAATGATTATAAACAAAAAGTTAACCCAAACTCCGTTCTGGAGCTCAAAGATGTAAAATAATGAAAAATAAAATATTCTATTCCATAATATGCTGTATGGGGCTTGCCTATTTTACAAGCTGCAAGAAAAGTGAATACCTGACAGATGGCGGATTAAGTACCGCCAAAACCCCATTAACAACATACGATTACCTTAAACAGCACAAGTACCACTTGTTTGATACGCTGATTATGGTGATTGATCATTACAACATGAAGCAGGAAGTAAATGGTGCAGCAACTTTTTTTGCCCCCACCAACTATTCCATTAACAGCTACCTGAAAATAAAAAGAGATTCGGTCAGACTTATTAATGAAAACAATAACTATGGCCTTGCCGATATGTATAAGGATATCAGCGCAGATTCGCTCAGGATGTACATCTCCAAATCAAGGATTGCATTGATGACAACACCCTTACAGGCGACCATTGTGGGTAACGCAGCAAATACGCAAACAGCAATCCAAAGGATTTTGCAGCCCAAGCCAGCCGAATCCTGGTCATCTGCACCGATATATTATCTCTATTATATAAAAGTTAGGGGTGGTCTGGATCCTCCTAATGTAACTGCACAACCCAATGATCCAAACGTAGACCTTAAAGCACAATGCCAGACCACCGATATAGAACCATCATCTGGCGGAATGCTGCATGTGCTGAGCAACAACCATACATTCATCAGATTCTAACGTGGAATCATAACAGGTAAAAATCATGAAGAAAATATTATTAATTTCATCCATATCTGCGCTAGCTTTGACCGGCATTTTTTTCGGCTGTAAAAAGGTAGAAAAGGGTTTCATCAGTGACTATATGTTTTACAGTCCAAACCCTTTAATTGCTACCCAGGGAAATGTAACAAATTCAAACGCGATTGAATTAGATGGAACCACCGGACCAGTAAAGGTTAAACTTCTTGCCGTTAGAAATGCAGACACCGGGCAGCCGGCGCCCGAAATGACAAAAGAGTTTACGATTAAACAGTTTCTTGGTCAGATTACCAGTGCCGATTCAACCGTTGCTTTAGTAAACAAAAAAATTGTACTTAAACCGGCTTTACCCCTGGAGGTGAGTGAGATTGGAGGAAGAATATCTCTCTCCCAGGCTACAGCATTTGTTGCTACCGGCAATTATGTAATAGATGTAGAGGTAAGCAACGTTAAAGGTACCCGCCAGATTTTAAATGCATGCAGGATACAGCTATTGCCAAAGACTTATTTTGCTCTCGACGCTGGACCGTTTGTGACTACCTCTGATCCGGATGCTGAAACAGGCTTCAGTGACAGGATAAACCTACCCATTACCGTTACGTACGACAATAAAGGTCCTAATAAGATCAGGTTTGTATTTTTGGATAAAAATGGTGCAGCTTTTGATCCTTCTGCCGGACAGGTAATCACCAGAGGCGATAGAGGTAACTTTTCTCAGATGAACCCCTATTTTCCACTTGTAAAAACATCCTCAGCACTAGAATGGGAGTTTATTGATCTTCCTAACGGCTTCCCCATTAAAGATGGCGCCAACGGAACCGGAAATTATTACCGTATCCCCGCAAGATTTACTGTAGAAAATAGAAATGCTAACCCTGTTTTTTTTGGCTTCAAGGCTTTGTCAGCAGGCAGCTATACCGTATCTATTCAAATACCTACAATTACGAAAAAACCTTAGTTAGTTAATAATGATGATGATGCCCAGGTCGTGTAAAAGCGGTCCTGGGTTTTTTGTTTGCAACATGGCCATCTTAAGGCCTCATTGACAGATTCCAATAGAGTGGTCGTCATCTTGACTGAAGCGCAGGGGAATGGAGAGATCTTTGAACTAAGTTATTGAAATCAAATTTAAAAAATTTTGCTTCGCAGAGCCTTCGGGTTCTCCATTACAGCCGAAAGGACAATTATCTTCGAACCTGTTTAAAATTAAATAAAATTTCGGATGTCAACCTCCAATAGAATGGTCGTCATCTCGACCGGAGCAACGCGGAGCGGAGAGATCTTTGGACTATATTAAAAGATTTGCTTCGCAGAGCCTTCAGGCAATCTCATTAAGTTAAGGGATAAATCTCAAAAGATGCCGCCTTGAGGGGTAATTTATGGTTTATAAATCAATATGAGTGATGTACAATTAATGTCTTTTGCCATACGCCACGATCTTGCCTCGGCTCGCCGCCGCCGAAGGGCTCTTTCTTTTTGGTGTCAAAAAGACCAGCGAAGCTAGCTTGAATGCCATTGAAAACATAAAAACACATGAAAAAACAAAAAACACCGGCTGAAAATTTATTCATTTGTTGTTTATAACTTTCAGCTGCATTCATGAGGGCTTCGCCGTTTTCTTTCGAAGCCAGTGGGATGGCTTTGTCAGTGGAGCCCGAAAAATTTGTTAGGCCGGATTTAAGCAGAACGGAGATACCGTGCTACGGCCTAGCTATAAGGAAATCCGTAGACTCCGCAAGTCGCTCATTAATAAATAATTGCAAAACAACGTCAATGGTAGCATAGCCTAAGGGCATTTATTTGCAATTTATCAAATCTCAGGAAGTCTTCGACTACGTTCAGACTGACCAACCGCGGCGCTTAACTTAATGACAAATTTGGTCAGTCAATCTCAATAACAAATTATTAATTTTTCTCTTTTATTTCTTCTGGATGATCTTAAAATCACTAAACGATGCATAACCAGAAATATCACCATAAGTAGCATGATATACGCCCACCTCTAAAACTCCGCTACTCATATTATCTCTTTTTACAGGACTGCCGGGAAGATTTACCCAATCCTTTCCATCATGGCTGCCACGCATAAAAAATAGATTTCCCTGCCTTTGTATTTGTAAATGACGATAAAAAGCCCATCCCGATAGGTTGTTCAACTGTTTGCGTTCCCCCTGGTTAAAATCAGTTATGATGTTTCCGACACCCCAGCCTGGCATCACACCATTTTGTATGAGCTTTGCCCCACTTGATGGTTCTTTAACCATTATACCTGCCTCATTTGCACCATAAGCTTTCTTTTGGTTCAGCCCTAACATATCGGATAGCAACACCTCGGCAGTAAAATTACCTTCTACCTGGTTGTAAGCAAATGGTCCTGTTGCCATTGATCCATCCCAGAATGTATTGTGCGACACCAACTTCAATACACCGGAATGCTGGGCAACGGTGTCCGCATTTCCTATCAAACCGTCCCAGGAAGTACCTTTCAAACCATCTGCTCTTGCCGGAACCGATAACGCTGCTCCATTTTGCTTTCTGATTACAAAAAGTATAGAATCTGTTGTAACGGCACAGGGTAACGAGGTTGGGGTAACATTGCCAAAGTTATCTCTAACCTTTACAGTGTAAGTATAGCGCTTTTCTGGCGCAACTGAAAAGTCAGTATAATCTGGAGATTTTAACCATTTTAGGGTGCTTTTATCTCCATCACTTTTAAAAAGGTATTCAAAATTGGTACCAGGCAACACTGGTTTATCCGCAGCCATAGAAACCATATTTGGCGTAACAGCTGATGGTTTTAAGGCGAATGACGCGTGTGAGAGGTTGTTATTTAGTGTCTGTTTCCAAAAATTAAATTCCAACATACAACGGCTATCATCAAGACCATAATTAAACACATAAATTGATGATATGGCTACTGAAGTCCCTTCCGTTGCAGATCCAATTAAAATACGCTGATCTTTTTGTCTGTTAGGGGGATTATCATTTCCAGCTAATTTACCATTTACAAAAATCTTGAATCTACCTCTGTAATAAGTACAGATCACCTCTTGCCACTTTCCGGTTCCTGCTATCCTGGCCGTTTTATTTCCTTTGCCAAAAAATAAATCTGTTTTTGATCCGGCTTGCGAATACAATGAAAAAATGGCGCTAAAAGGTTTTGAAAAATCTGGTGCTTCGGTCATTTCATTGCTAAGAAGCAATTTACCCTTATTGTACAATACCACTGCTATTTTCCCATTTACATCGGCAACTTCTGCTTTTCCCTTACTTCCAAGTACCCCCAAAGCAGCACCGTTGTTAGTCCACTTATTCAAATTGCCATAGTCGAGATTTTTTGCCTCTACATGTAGCACGGTATTATTAGGCAGCCCTTTTTTATAAGCTGCTTTAATTTCTTCATGGCTTAGTGGCACATCATAAATTTTTAATGAAGCCAATGCACCGGAAAACCCTGCACTTCCATCTTCATTTCCGCCGATGAGAAAATGCCTGAGGTTATTGATAAAGAGCATTCTTCTTTCTCTCCTGTCCAATTCTCCATCAACATAAATATGTTCCATTGTACCATCAAAAACAATGCTGATCAGATGCCATTCATTTGCTTTTGGTAAATGCTTGTATCCTAAATCTGCCCATCCCAGATGGGTTATTGCGCCTGCAGTTTTACTATTCCCATAACCGACTGCAGCGTTACTTAAATTAACCCCTCCCCGCCCTGTCCACGAAATAATGGTTTCTTCTTTATCAATCTCTGGATTTAAAACCCACATACTTACGCTATAGCTGCTGTTTCCAAGCAGAGACTGTGGCGCAGGAACTGATGAAGATAAGCGCTCCTGACCAGTAAAAACCAATGCTTTTTTGCCTGCGATCATTGAGGTAATGGGTCTAGTTGTTCCACTAGCCAAAAAATGCCCACCCAACTTACCTTTATTTTGAACGTTTGCTACAACGGTGCCTGTCCGGAGATTATCTAATGCCAGGTCTACCAATAAACCTTTTGGTTCAAAAGCTTTTAAAGGTTGCCATTTTTTAATTTTGGTATTCATTACCGGATGATATTCTGCATTATCGAAAACTTTAATATTCCATATCGCTTTATTCAATCCCGGATATTCAGTCTGTAAAACCATAGTACGGAGGTACCTCGTCTTAATATTTCCGAAATCAATCATCGGGCTTCCATGTTGTGTATTTTTACTGCGATCGGCATATATTTTCCATGTTTTCCCGTCAACCGAATACATGATCTTATATTGATAGTACCAGGTGGCGTATTCAAACTGCGTATGGATACTTTTAATAGGATATATTTTTCCCAAATCTACCTGCACCCAGGCAGGCCCTATATTGCTTTTGCTTTTCCATAATGTTCCATTATTATCATCAAAGGCAAATTCCGCTTTAAAATTTTCATCATAGCTGGAGGATGCGGACACTTTTTTACCCTGTGCTAAATTTGGATGTGGGTTGGCATTTTTCGCCAGATAACCGATTCCGGTATGGGTAGGTAAAATCTTAAGGATATTCCCTTCATCATCAAACTGCATTTTATCTACAGCAACCTGCCTGTGGTAACCGCCATCATTATGCGGATTATTATGCCGGTGATAAACCAGGTAAAAATCATCACCCTGTTGCAATACAGATTGATGTCCCGGCCCGTGCACCGTTCCGTCTTTATTTGTAGATAAAATGGGATTATTAGCGGCATATTTAAAAGGTCCCATCGGGTTGGTTGCAGTTGCATATTGAACCCTGTAAGTGCCATCCTCACAATAACCTGAAGAATAGGTCAAATAGTAAATTCCTTTTCTTTTAAATACAAAGGGTGCTTCGAAAAACTCTTTTGCATCAGTATTGGGAATCTGTGCCAGCCTGGAAAAGGATTTCATATCTTTATTTAAAAGACCAACACCACAGCCATGGTTGGGATAAATGCCCCAGGTGCCCCAGTACATATAATATTTGCCATCATCATCCTTAAAAGTCTGTCCATCAAGCGTAATTACATTTGGCACCATAAAATTAGAAACAATCGGTTTACCTTTAGGTAATAGCGATGTCCAGGGACCAACAGGGGTATCAGATGAAGCTCCAAAAATCTCAACAGGCTGGCAGTAATACAGATAATACTTACTATCGGCACCCTGGGTTACATCTGGCGCCCAGTAGTAGTGCGTGGTTGGCCAGTTCATATCCTGCATGACCCAATTCACAAAATCTTTAGATGTCCATACCTGGGAAGGACCGAAACCACCACCGTTACCATCTGTTGTAGCATATATGTAATAAGTATCTCCAAACTTCTTTACCGTTGGATCTGCAAAATAACCCGGTATAATTGGATTTCCGTGTACCACAGCCTCCTTTACAGATTGCGCCAGTACCATTTGAAAAGTAGAACACAGTAGAAATAAAATGAATGGCTTTAGATATTTTTTCTTCATGGTTAAGTGTTACGTCAGGAATTTTGGAAACAGCTGTTATAGGTCAGCACGTAAATATAAACGAAGTATAATCCAGATTACCGTTGTATATTAATCCATAGTATCAATATTTTAACCTTTCCCATTTTTAATACTCCAATCTTTAAAATATTCCCTTACCCGGAGGGAAAACAAAAACGACTCAAGAGAATCAATTCACACCACAATTGGGCATTACTTTGCATTGTCAACATAAAATAAGGTTAAAATATGCACAATACCTGCAATTTCCAGGGCTTCGTCTATTGCTCTTTTTGTTTAATTTTATCAATTATGAAAATTTACAAAGTCTTCCGCTCCATGTCATACCTTGCTGTTTTTATAGTAACAGGCAACACGGTTCTGGCACAAAATGGTGATCAAATCCTCGATGGCATTGGCGAAACGGCCATGAGTGCCAGATATGAACTTAAAGGTGATTTAAAGGACTGGTCCAGAAATCGATTTAATGCAAATTTTATTGGAGGTCAACCGCAATTTGCACAAGACAGTCGCTTCGGAAAAGTACTTTCTTTGCCGGGAACTACCGGAACTTATGTAAGCATCCCTGCGGGAGCATTAACAGATATTGAATCCATCAGCATAACCAGTTGGGTTTTACTTAAAAGCGAACGATCGGAACAAAGTTTTTTTGACTTTGGTCAAAGCGACGATAAACATTTTTCCTCACAACTCAACAGTAAACAGAATGATCAGGGTTTTCTTGCTATGATCCAAAATGGAAAGCAATCAAGTATAATCACAAAGGGGCCGACTCCTGCTCTCAACCAATGGGCGCATCTGGCTATTGTTGTTGACATTCCCTCAAAATCTCTGACAAGTTACCTTAATGGAAAAAAAGTTGCTGAAGCAAAAGATATCAACTTTGATCTTACTGCTATTTTCGGTCAGAACAAATCGGATAAGAAATTGCTAAACCTTGGCAAAGCCATATCAGTTAAAAACACTGAACTGAATGCTTTAATCCATGATTTCAGAATTTATCGGGTACCTTTAAATGCAAAGCAAATTGTTTCCATTTATCGCCACGAACAATATGAGGCCAACGAAACGACAGTAAACACTTCGGCTAAAACAGATGATAACCTGCAACATTTTCCCGCAGATGCATCCCAATTATATACCAAATATCTAACTCAGGTAAATGATATTGACGTAACAACGAGTGTAGGTAATCTTCCCCGATTACCAGGTGCTGTTGCCGGAACTTATCAAGCAGGTAAAACTGGCCCAATGGTAAAGGTAATCTGGCCAAACCCAACAGATAATTTGACAGTTGCCCAACCGGGAAATTATACCATTACCGGTTATGTACCAGGAACAAACTTTAAGCCGAAAGCACAGGTAAAGGTGACTCCGACCGACAACGAGGCGACACCTGCTATTAAGCTACAACCTTTTGCCTTGAACCAGGTGATGCTAAAGGCTGATCATGAAGGGCATGATACGAAATTTATTGAAAACAGGGATAAATTTATCCGAACATTGGCTAAAACAGATCCTAATTCGTTCCTGTATATGTTTCGTCACGCTTTTGGCCAGAAACAGCCGGCCAGTGCGAAACCACTTGGAGTATGGGATAGCGAAGATACTAAATTACGAGGTCATGCTACCGGACATTATTTAAGTGCTATTGCACAAGCTTATGCAGGCGCAGGTAATGATAAAGCATTGCAGAAAATTTTCGCCGATAAAATGGAGTATATGGTTAATACACTCTATACGATATCTCAATTATCCGGAAAACCTCAAAAAGCGGGCGGCGCTGCTGTTGCAGATCCGTTAGCTATTCCTTTTGGTCCTGGAAAAACAGCCTATAATTCTGATATTAGCGAAAAGGGAATCAGAAGGGATTACTGGAATTGGGGAAAAGGATTCATCAGTGCCTATCCGCCAGATCAGTTTATCATGCTTGAAAATGGCGCTAAATATGGTGGACAAAACAATCAGATTTGGGCACCTTATTATACTTTACATAAAATCTTAGCCGGACTGATTGATATTTACGAGGTTAGCGGTAATAAAAAAGCACTTGAAATTGCAACCAATATGAGTGACTGGGTATATACCCGATTAAGCCATTTACCACAACAAACCTTAACCAAAATGTGGAGTACCTATATTGCTGGTGAGTTTGGTGGCATGAATGAATCAATGGCGCATCTCTACAGAATCACCGGAAAAGAAAATTATCTGAAAACAGCACAGCTTTTTGACAACATCCGTTTGTTTTATGGCGATGCCGCACATAGCAGTGGCTTAGTTAAAAATGTGGATCTTTTGCGTGGCCTTCACGCTAATCAGCATATTCCTCAGATTGTTGGTAGTATGGAACTTTATCGTGTATCAAACCAGTCAGATTACTTTAAAATTGCTGATAACTTCTGGCATAAAGTCGTAAATAATTATATGTATAGTATAGGCGGCGTTGCTGGTGCAAGAAATCCGGCCAATGCAGAATGTTTTATTGCACAGCCGGGAACCTTATACGAAAATGGATTTTCTGAAGGTGGGCAAAATGAAACCTGCGCCACCTACAATATGCTTAAACTTACAGGAGATCTGTTTCTCTTCGAACAAAAAGCAGAATTAATGGACTACTACGAACGGGCTTTATATAATGACATCTTAGCTTCCGTAGCAAAAGATAATCCCGGAAATACTTACCATATATCGCTTAGACCAGGTTCTGCAAAACAATTCAGCAATGATGACATGACCGGTTTTACCTGTTGCAATGGTACCGCATTGGAAAGTAGCACCAAGTTACAGAATTCTATTTATTTTAAAGATCAGAATAATCAATCTTTATATGTTAACCTTTTCATTCCATCTGTATTAAACTGGTCCGAGCGAAAAATTAAGATTGAACAAACTACCAGCTATCCAAAATCAGATCAAACCAGTTTAACCATCAACGGTAATGGTCAATTTGACCTGTACGTACGGATCCCAGGATGGGCAACAAAGGGTTTCTTTGTCAAAATTAATGGCCAGCAACAAAAGTTAAATGCAGTACCGGGAACTTACCTTAAAATTTCGAGAAACTGGAAATCTGGAGATCAGGTTGATTTAACAATGCCTTTTCAGTTTCATTTAGATCCGGTAATGGATCAGCAGAATATTGCAAGTTTATTTTATGGCCCCATACTGCTTGCCGCACAGGAACCAGAGGCAAGAAAAGAATGGCGTAATGTTGTCCTTAATGCTGATGATTTGGGGAAAACCATCAAAGGCAATCCAGCCAAACTGGAATTTACTATAGACGGAGTTTTGTTTAAACCATTTTATGATAGCTACGGAAGGCATTCTGTTTACCTGGATGTGACCTTAAAATAAGCAATTGGGGAAATGCTCAAATTGAAGTGATAAAAACTTGTTTAAAAATTAATTCGTACGTCAGTCTGAGGGGTAATTTATTGTATAAAAATCAATATGAGTGACTTACAATCGTTTCCCTTTTCCTACTGCTCGGTCTTGCCTCGGCTCTCCGCCGCCGAAGGGCTCTTTCTTTTTGGCATCAAAAAGACCAGCGAAGCTAGCTTGAATGCCATTGAAAACATAAAGACAAATGAAAAAACAAAAACTGCCGGCTGAAAATTTATCCATTTGTATTATAGCTTTCAGCTGCATTCATGAGGGCTTCGCCGTTTTCTTTCGAAGCTAGTAGGTTGGCTTGGACAGTGCAGCCCGAAAAATTTGTTAGGCCGGATTTAAGCAGAACGGGGATATCGTGCTATGGTCTAGCTGGACGGAAATACTAAAGCAAATAAAGTGCTGATTAATAATGATTTGCAAATAATGTCAATGGTAGCGTAGTTGAAGACCATTTCAACGCATTAATAAAAGCAATACACTAGGTTATCAATGACAGATTTAAAAAATCGCCGTCATTTCGATCCGATAACTATCGGATGAAGCGCAGCGAAATGGAGAAATCTTTGAACGATATGAAAAGATTTCTCCACTACGGTCGAAATGACGCCCTTGACAAAAGTCCAAGCATACAATCCGATCGGGTTACAATGCCGCCATCCTCTTGTATCGAAAAACTTATTGACAAATCATTAAACACCAGTAAATCTACAATATCCATGCTGGCAAAAAAAGGCCTTGTTAACCGGTGTAAAAGCCAATTTTACAAGTTCCTGAAAAGCTTACAAAAAATAAACGTTATAAATACGCTAAAAATACAGCTACTTTATTTTTTTATTTAATAAGTGTTACTACATTCGTGCAGACGTCTTATGAAATCAGACGCTGGTAAGTTAATTAAACCTAACTTTTAGCGTAACTTCTTTGAGCGATAACTGCCTCAATTTAGCAATTAAGGGGTTTTATTCTAACCAAATTTTTAAACAGATGAAAGATGTTTCAGAGGAAATAGAACTTTTGTTGCGCATAGCTGATGGTGATCGTCTCGCGTTTAATTTGTTGTATAAAAAATATCTCCAAAATTTACGGAAATTTGTCGCTTCGATTTCTGGCAATACCGATCTGGCAGATGAGCTTGTGCAGGACATCTTTGTTAAAATATGGCTTAACAGAAAAAACCTGCCCCTTATCGGATCTTTCAAACCTTACCTTTATCGTTGTGCACGCAACCTTTTAATCGATTATATACGAAAATCGAAAACGCAGATCAGGATAAAAGAGGTTTCAAAAACCCTTGAAGAGAACTGTTCTGCCAGTACTGACGATAATTTAATTTATTCACAGACCCTGAGCCAGCTATACAGTGGTCTTAACCTGCTTCCTGAAAAGAGAAAAAAAATTGTTGAGCTCAAAATAAACGATGACCTTTCTCTTGATGAAATTGCACTACAGTTAAAAATATCCAAATCGGTAGTCAAAAAACAGCTCTATACCGGAATGGCTTTTCTGAGAAATCACCTGAAACATTTTTACAGGATTGCACCTTTTATTTCTTTTCTATATTTTTTTCTTTAACGAGGGGGCCTTTTTCTTTCCACATCCGTCTTAGCAGATATGGAACAAAAGGATGTTGAGCAACTCAAGCAAAAATTGATTCAGGGTGAATTGACTGAGCCTGAACAGCAGGACTTTTTTAATTGGTTAAAGCAATTAGATCAGCCTGAGCTAAACGCATTCATGCAAGAATACAGCGCATCATTCGAACAGCAAACAGACAGCTTAGCAGCAGAACAGAACGGAGATTTAGCGAAAAAAATTGAAATGCGCCTAGATGATTTGGAGGCTGCCGACACACCATCCTGGAAACGTTCAGCTTTCAAATTCATGGCTGCCGCTGCAGTATTGGTTCTGGCCTGCTCATCTATATTTTTCTATTATGCTAGTGTAGATGGGAACAAACACACCGCATTGTCCAAAAACACAAGCATCCCACATGCAAAAGCTATTTATGGAGGAAGTGACAAAGTACTGCTTATTCTCTCAAACGGTAAGCGCATTGAAGTAAATAATTTTACAAATGGACAGCTCGCCGTAGAAAATGGCTATTCTATCGAAAAACAAAGCAACGGCCTTTTAAAATACAGAAAAATCAATACAGCTGCCGCTTTAGCAACAGGTAATTCGAACACCATTGTAACGCCACGCGGCGGACAATACTGCGTTAATCTTCCTGATGGAAGTAAGGTTTGGCTGAATGCAGAGAGCAAAATAACTTACCCGGTAGCTTTTTCGGGCAATACCAGGAAAATTGCCCTGCAAGGCGAAGCTTATTTTGAGGTGGTCCATAATCCGAACAAACCTTTCATAGTTGATTTTGATGGCTCAAATGTAAAAGTGCTGGGCACTCATTTTAATATCTGCGCATACGGAGATGGTGAAATTCCTAGAACAACCTTACTTCAGGGTTCGGTAGAGGTAAGTAAAGGTGATAGAAAAAAAATAATTTTGCCTGGTCAGCAGGCCATTTCAGGTCATAACATCGGTATTGTTAATGTTGATACGAACCACGTGATGGGATGGAAAAACGGAAATTTTTCATTTGAACATGAACGCATCGGCACGGTGATGGGGAAAATATCCCGATGGTATGATGTTGATGTAAAATATCAGCGTGAAATAACGCAGGAAGAATTTGTCGGTTCGATTCCAAAATCCAAAAACTTGGAAGAAGTACTCCACAGGCTGGAGTTGACCGGATTGTTGCATTTTAAAATCAGAGGAAGGAGCGTGACCATTATGCCATAACCTTACAGAAATAGGTTGGCCCATCCATGAAACAAAAGCCAGAGTGCTGTAACACTCTGACCTGATGTTTGGATCGCCACCAAGTATTCCAGACAATAGACAACCAAGTATAAACCCAAACATTCAAATATATGAATTATTATGCATCACGCGTAAATAGGCTTCTGGCCTATCTGCGTAAACCGCTACTGGTTATGAAATTAACATGCTTACTTTTAGTTTCCTTAATGTTACAGCTCTCGTTAGCCAGCAGCGGACAAACGGTAACGCTTTCAAAAAAGAATGCTGCTGTTGAAAAAATTTTCAAGGAAATTGAGCGCCAAACCGGTTATCAGTTTTTGTACACCAGGCAAATGCTTAGCGGAACTCACCCGGTGAGTATCGAAATTAACAAAATGAGTTTGGCAGAGGCATTGGATCTCTCGCTGAGATCACAACCCATCAGCTACAAGCTCGAAGATCATATTATCATTATCCAGCGGAGAGCAATAACTGAACCCACAATAAATAAAGTAGCTGAAATTGGCATTACAGGTAGAGTTACTGATGAGGCAGGTCTTCCGATTCCGTCTGTTAGCATTAAAATTAAAGGCACCAATACAGGTGTTCAAACCGCACCGAACGGAACCTACAGCCTTAAGGTTGCCACTGGTACCGAAACTCTGATTTTTAGCTCGGTAGGCTTCGCTTCCCAGGAAATCGCAGTCAATAACAGAACTGAAATCAATGTTCAGCTAAAGGCCGAACTTAATAATTTAACCGATGTAGTTGTAATCGGATATGGATTGCAACGTAAGGGTGATGTAACAAGTTCTGTAGCGAGTGTTAAAGCCGAGAATTTTGTAAAATCGCCAGTATTAGATGCAGGCCAGTTAATTCAGGGTAAAGTAGCCGGACTAACCGTTAGCACGCCAAGTGGCGACCCTACCTCAGGTAGTAAAATCAGGCTTCGTGGAAACAACACACTCTTTGGTGCCAATGCCGATCCGCTTGTTATTGTAGATGGTGTACCAAGTAGCCTTAAGCTGGTTGCACCAGAAGATATTGAATCAATAGATGTATTAAAAGATGGTTCAGCCGCTGCCATTTACGGTGTACGCGGTACCAATGGTGTAATTATCGTTACCACTAAAAGATCTTCGGGAAAGAATAATAATGTAGTGGAATACAATGGTTCTGTGAGTACCCAAACTATTGCCCGAAAACTCAATATGCTCACTGCCGATGATTACCGCAGGCAGATTGCCGAGGGAACACGTCTTGCCTCATACGATCTTGGTGCGAGCACGGATTGGCTAAAAGAGATTTCTAATAAAACACCTATTACCAACATCCACAATATTACTTTCCGTGGAGGTAACGGACAAACCAATTACCTGGCTACCGTAAACTACCGCTATTTTAACGGGATATTTAAAAAATCTGACAACGCTACGCTTACTGCCAGGGCAGACATTAACCACTCCATGTTTGATAATAAGGTAAAAGTTAACATGGGCGTTTTGGTACAGAACAATAAATATACCCAAACACAGGATGGTGGCAGTTTCAATGGCGTGGTTTACCGTCAGGCCCTGATCCGTAATCCAACCTCTCCCCTTTTCGGTAGTGACGGACATTACTTCGAAGAGCCGAATAATTTTGAATATGATAACCCTGTTGCGCGCCTTTTCGAAAGCACAGGACTTAACCAGAACACCACTCAGCGTTTAAATTCGCAGATTACTTATAACCCCATCGCTGATCTTAAGTTAAGTGCCTTAGGTTCATACACCAAATATGTGTCAAATGGTGGTTATTCAGAATCAAAGTTCCACATTTCCAACATCAGAGATAAACTTAATGGCTATGCCTCCCTGGGTTCTACTCAAAGTATAGACCGATTGCTTGAGCTTACAGCTCAATACTCAAAAAAACTGGGCGACCATAGTTTCACATTATTGGGCGGATACAGTTATCAGGATAATTCGTACCTGAATTTCTATGAGCGAAATTATGATTTCCCTACAGATGCTTTTGGTTATTATAACATTCAGCAGGGTCGTGGTGCAAACCGCGCTTTAGATGCACTATTGGGAAGTGGCTATTCAGAAACCAACCTGATTGGATTTTTTAGCAGGTTAACCTATAGCTACAAAGACAGATACCTGTTGATGGCCTCTTTAAGAAGAGAAGGTGCCAGCCAGCTTTATGGTGCTGCAAAACCTTATGGTAATTTTCCGTCCGTATCTGTTGGATGGAAAATCACCAACGAAGCATTTATGAAAGATCAAACAATTTTTGATGACTTAAAGCTTCGTGCAGGATATGGTGTAACCGGTAACCAGCCTAGCGATGGTTTCCGCGCTGTTGCATTATTAGGCTATGGCGCTAACGTGCTATCTAATGGCAACTGGATCCAGACACTCGTTCCTACGCAGAACCCTAATCCGGCTTTGCGCTGGGAAGAAAAAAGAGAGACTAATATTGGTCTTGATTTCAGCATGTATAAAGGAAGAGTTACGGGTACTGTTGATGTTTACAACAGAAATTACAATGGATTATTATTTGATTATCAGGTGCCCAGCCCACCAAACCTTTATCCAAGTACAAGAGCAAATGTGGGTACCATGCAAAATAAAGGTATTGAGGTTTTATTAAACATTGTACCGATACAGAGCAAAGTTTTTGAATGGACAACAAGCTTCAACTTTTCAACCAACAGAAATAAACTGGTTAGTTTATCTAACGATTTATACCAGGCCACAAACGACTTTTTCACTACAGGGGGAACAGGCCCGCCAGCAACCACCTTTACCAATATTGTGCGTGTTGGTGATAACATTGGAGATTTTTATGGCTTTAAAGTTAAAGGTGTAACGGCTGATGGTCAGTGGATTTATGAAGGTAAAAATGGTGAAGATGTTTCCTACAGCCAGTTTAATCATGCTTTTGAAGATAAAAAAGTGCTTGGAAACGGTATTCCTAAATTTACAGGCGGATGGAACAACAACTTCAGGTATAAAGACCTTGATTTAAGCATTACGATGCGTGGCGCATTTGGTTTTCAGATTCTCAATTTCCAAAGAATGTATTATGAGAACACGGGCATTCAGAACTATAACCGCCTGGTATCAGCTTATGACCCTGTTTTTGGCACAGCTGTTCTTAATAAGAATATGCCGGTAGAATTTAACAGCTATTATGTAGAAAACGGCGATTTCTGGAAAATTGACAACATTGTATTGGGTTATACCTTTAACAAGCTAAAAACCAAATACCTTAAGGGCGCAAGAGTTTATGTTTCTTCGTTAAACACTTTTACCATCACAGGCTATAAAGGATTAGACCCCGAAGTAGACTGGAGCGGTTTGGCACCTGGTAATGATAACAGGGATAAATACCCTACCGCCCGTACTTTTACATTAGGTTTTTCTCTTAATCTTTAATCCTTTACATCATGAAAACAAGATTTATATTGAGCACCGGCATCATGGCACTTGTGGTCCTGGTTATTAGTTTAGCATCCTGCACGAAGTTAAAGGACGAAAACTATGCTGCATTTATTCAAAATAAGTTTACCCCTAATACCTCTGATGTGGCGGCCCTGGTTGGCGCAGGTTACACCTATTGGAGGCCCTTAATGCTCGGACGAAGTAACAACTCGATCTTTCGTACCAATGAGATTTCCAGTGATGAAGCCGTAATACCTGCCCGCCCGAACGGCTGGGTTGACAATGGGATCTATCGCCGGATGCATGAACATAGATGGACATCCGATGAGGACAACAGCTACCAGATCTGGAACAATGCTTATGGAGGTATTACCTCCTGTAACCGCGTACTCTATCAAATTCAATCCAACCTGATTCCAATTCCTACAGGTAAAGATGCTACCATAGCCGAGTTGCGTGCCTTAAGAGCATCTTACTATTATGCACTCTGCGACTTCTTTGGCGGGGTACCTATAGTCGATAAATTTGACGTGCCCTCCGGATTTCTTCCACAACAGAGCACCCGTGCCCAGGTTTATGCTTTTATTGTTAAAGAACTTACCGAAAGCCTTCCAAACCTGAGCAAGGCCAATACCCAGGCTACTTATGGCAAATTTAATTACTGGGCTGCCTCTGCCCTGCTGGCTAAAGTTTACCTGAATGCTAACGTATATACTGGCACTCCAGCCTATGCTCAATGCATTGTAGCATGTAATGAGATCATTGCATCGAACGTATATACGCTTGAAGCCAATCAGAAAACCATTTTTCTTGATGCAAATGAAGGAAGCAGAGAAACCATTTTTGCTATACCCTTTGATGAAAAGTTTACTACAGACGGTGGTGATGCTTTTACCCTGCACATGGAAACACTTCAGCCAGAAAACCAGGCTACTTATAACTTTAAAAACTCGCCATGGGGCGGAATCTGTGCCACACCACAGTTTGTAAGCACTTTCGATCCTGAGGACAACCGCCTAAAGGACAATTATGTACAGGGGCAGCAATATACCGCTGCAGGTGCTGTTTTATTGGGAACCATTGGCGCAAGTAATGGTAAACCGCTGATTTATATCAATGAGCTTCCCGGTGTTGATCAATCGGATGAAGTACATGGTTTCAGGTTAGGAAAATTTGAATTCAAACCAGGTGCCCTGGTTGGGATGAACAACGATTTCCCCTTGCTTAGGTATGCTGATGTTTTAATGATGAAGGCCGAATGCCTGTTAAGAACAGGCGATGCTGCCGGTGCCGCTGCATTGGTAACACAGGTTCGTCAACGGTCATTCTTAAGCAATCCTTCAAAAGCAACCGTAACCGGTAGCCAGCTTCTGTTAGGCAGCGTGTATAACTATGGCCTCCGCAATCACTTAACTTCTACTGTAGAAGGTGGAAGTGACATTCAATATGGAAGGTTTCTTGATGAACTGGGCTGGGAATTCAATACCGAAGGACGACGTAGACAGGATATGATCAGATTTGGTGTTTTCACCAAAAAATCGTGGTTATCACATTCGCCAAATGGAGATTACCGTACATTATTACCCATTCCACGTGCCGAACTTGCTAAAAACCCGAACATAAAACAAAACCAGGGATACTAGTCCTCATTACTGAGGCTGTATTGTAACATAGAGAACTGTCATCCTGAGCCTGTCGAAGGATCTTTAATAGGCCTGTGTAAGGCGTTTCGACAAGCTCAGCATGACAAATTCAGAAAAACTACCTTATGATACAGCCTCAAATTGTATTAAATATGAAAAGAAACTTTATTGCCGTAATTACATTATTTTTAGGCTACCACATTTCCGTACGGGCCCAGTCTTTTCAAAAAACTCCACAGGGTATCCATGCCGTTATCCAATCAATGGATGTAGAGGTAAGTTTTTATTCACCATCTATTGTCCGGGTTTTTAAAAAGCCGGAAGGAAGCCAGCCAAAAAAAGAAAGCCTTTCTGTTATAAAACTTCCTGAACAATTAACGCCTGATATTAAAACCGACGGGCAAAGTGTAACCATCAGCAGTAAACTCATATCTGCAACGGTTAACCTACAAACCGGAAAAGTTTTATTTGAGGCTCCGAACGGCAGGAAGTTATTTACTGAAAAAGATTATGGCACCCAGTTTACCGCGATAAACGATGCCGGAAATTCAACTTATGCAGTCAGACAAGCCTATTTATTAGACAAGGATGAAATTATTTATGGGCTTGGCCAGCAGCAGAATGGAAAATTAAACCAAAGGGGGCAAAAATTACTGCTTAAACAGGAGAACACAAGGGTGTGTATTCCTTTTTTCCAATCGGTAAAAGGTTATGGAATTTTCTGGGACAACTATTCACCAACTACTTTTACAGATAATGTTCAGGAAACTTCATTTGATTCAGAAGTTGGAAACTGCGCTGATTATTATTTTATGTTTGGCGGAGGTGGCGACGGTGTGGTTGCACAAATGCGTGAACTTACCGGACAATCTCCTATGATGCCTTTATGGTCATTTGGTTTCAGTCAATCGCGCGAGCGCTACAAAACCCAGTTTGAACTTGTTGAGGTGGTGAAAAAATACAGAGCTTTAAAAATACCGCTTGATGGTATTGTACAAGACTGGCAATATTGGGGAAAAGACGATAACTGGAATGCCATGAGTTTTGAGCCTAGCACTTTTCCAAAACCACAGGCCATGGTAGATAGTGTGCACCAGCTTAACGCCCATCTTTTTATTGTTTCGTGGCCAGGTTTTGCACCAAAAACTCCACAATACCAGGAATTTAAGTCAAAAAATATGCTTATTAACTTTGATACCTGGCCGCCGGGTGCAAATACCAAACCTTATGATGTTTATAACCCTACTGCCCGCAACATTTACTGGGATTACCTAAACAAAGGCATATTCTCATTGGGTATAGATGCCTGGTGGCTCGATTCGACAGAACCAGACCACATTAACATTAAGGAAAAAGATTTCGATCAGCCTACTTTTTTGGGGAGTTACCGAAGCGTAGAGAATGCTTTCCCGCTTCAACACACCGGCGGTGTTTATGATCACCAGAGAGCAGTAAGTAATACTAAACGCGTACTGCTTTTAACCCGTTCAGCATTTGCAGGTCAGCAAAGATACGGAACAAACACCTGGAGCGGAGATGTTGGGTCGAATTGGTCTACGTTAAAAAAACAGATACCAGCAGCACTAAATTTCTCCTTAACTGGTTTACCTTACTGGAATGGAGATATTGGTGGTTTTTTCGCGGGTGACTTTGTGAAAGGTGGTGGCGCAAAAAATCCCGACTTTCAGGAATTATATAACCGGTGGATGCAGTTTGCAACCTTTACGCCTATGATGCGCTCCCACGGCACCGATATACCCAGAGAAATATACCAGTTCGGTAAAAAAGGAGATCAGGTATTTGATATCCAGGAGAAGTTTATCAACCTGCGCTATCGGTTACTTCCATACACTTATGCAACTGCCTGGGCGGTAACTCATCATGCAGGATCCATCATGCGACCATTATATTCACAATTTCCCAACGATCCTGCCGGTTTTGAAAACAGTTCAGAATATATGTTCGGAAGCTCGTTTCTCGTAGCACCAGTTACCGCTAAAGGTGTTACAGATCAGGAAATATACCTCCCGGCAGCCAGCAAATGGTTCGATTTCTGGACGGGTGAAGTATTTAAAGGCGGCCAAACGGTTAAACGTGAAACGCCGATGGAGATTATACCACTTTACGTAAAAGCAGGCTCAATTGTGCCTTGGGGGCCAAAAGTGCAATATGCAACTGAAAAGAGATGGAATGATCTGGATATCCGCATATATCCTGGCGATAACGGTGATTTCGTTTTATATGAGGATGAAAATGACAGTTATAACTACGAGAAGGGAGAATTTTCAGAAATACACTTCAATTGGAACGATGCCTCAAAAACACTTACCGTTGAGGATAGAAAAGGACAGTTTAAAGGCATGTTAGCCAAACGTAAATTTAACATTGTGATGGTAAGCAAACAGAATGGAATAAGCATTGATAATCAAACCATTAACAAATCAGTTAATTATAATGGCCGTAGACTTTCCGTTAAATTCTAAGCCAGAAATTGATGCAATGAATGTTGTAAAAACACTTGTCCGCTAAATAAAACATGAGCAAGGGAAAAGAAATATACTTTAAGGCAGCGGCATTGTCGCTGCCATTGGTATTTTTATGCTTCATCGAAATCCTTTTGAGATTTTTCAATTATGGTTTTGATCCATCATTGTTTATTAAAGATCCAGATCAGGAGGGGTACATGATGATGAACCCTACCGCCTCTTATAAGTTTTTTTCTACCAGTGCCAATGCAACCCAGGGTAACCGCGAACGATTTGGCATCGTAAAATCCAAAAATACCTTTAGAATATTTGTGATAGGCGAATCGACTACTGCCGGCTACCCATACATGCATAATGGATCATTTCACAGGTGGTTGCAATACCGGCTGATGCACCAATATCCCAGCCTGAACTTTGAAGTGATTAATGTTTCACTTACCGCGGTAAATTCGTACACGGTATTAGATTTTGCAAAACAAATTGTTAGTTATGAACCAGATCTGGTGTTGGTATATACCGGGCATAATGAGTATTACGGCGCTCTGGGTATTGGCTCTACCAGCCAGATCAAGGGCAATAGCACCTGGATAAAACTGGTGATTAAACTGCGTGAACTGAAGTTGGTACAGTTGTCAGACCGCATTATTGAGGCTATTGCAAAACTTTTTGGAAAAAGAATTGATAAGCGGGAAAACCTGATGAAACGTATGGTAACCAACCAGCAGATACCTTATCAATCTGCCGATTTTAACCGTGGTATAGCTCAGTTTAACAGTAATATGAACGAATTGTGCCAGTTATTATCAAAAAAACATATCACAACAGTAATCAGTACGCTGGTAAGTAACGAAAAAGATCTTAAACCATTTATAAGTGCAGGCAAATTTTCAGCTCAAAAGCAATACACGAATGGCAAAAAACTATATGTAAATGGTGATTTTAAAGCCGCAAAAATAAATTTTGTTTTGGCTAAAGAGTATGATCAGCTGCGCTTCAGGGCGCCGGAAGTCTTCAACCAAATCATTAGAAAGCTGTGCAAGCAGTACCCTGGTATTTATCTGGCAGATACCCGTGCCTTGTTTGAGAAAAATGAGGTTGATGGAATAATTGGTAAAGAAACCATTTTAGAGCACGTTCATCCAAATTTATTGGGTTACGCAATCATGAGCGAAGCTTTTTATCAACAGATTAACAACAGAAATTTAATACCGGCAAAAAAACAGGGTGAAATGTCGTTCGCACAATTGTTGGTTAATATGCCCGTTACCAAAGTAGATTCGTTATATGGTGCATATCAGATTATGATGCTCCGTTCGGGTTGGCCCTTTAATGAGCCCATAACAGCTACTTACAACCGTGGAAATTCGATAGATGAACAACTTGCAGGAGCACTGGCTGTAGACAGGATTACCTGGAGAACAGCAATGGACGAACTGTATAAAGCTGCTATGGCCAATGGCGACAAACAAAAAGCCTTAAAGGTTACCGAAGCTGTGCTGCTGGAAAATCCTTACCAAACCAGTTATTACACTTACGCAGGCCGTTTAGGTTTTGAACTGGCAGACCTGGAAACCGCTGAATTTTATTTCAAAAAAGCTTATGACCTTGAACCAACAAGCGGGAATGCAAATAATCTTTTCTTGTTTTATTTTAAATCAGATCTCCCTGAGAAAGCATTGCAATATGATGATATACTAAAGCACTCCGGTCAGCAATCCTACCTGGATGCACAAAAAGCAGAAATAGTGAAAAACATCATCAAACTCAAAAAAGATAAGCCATCTGATAACATCAATGAATTGATTGCAAGCTATTATCATCAACTCAGGGCCGATGAAGCAGCAGCAAAATATAGGAAGAAAAAAAACAGGTAACATGAGCAACAAAAAATTAGAAAACAGGAAATTCGGATTTATTGTAGGCGCCACAGGTATTTTACTTTGCCTTATTTTTTGGAAAGAAACCTACCCACAGTACATCATACTGTTACTATCTGTAGGGTTAATCATAACGGCTATCTTCGCTCCTCGATGCCTTGACCCCATAAGAACAATATGGTTAAAAGTTGGTAATTTTCTGGGAATGGTTAATGGCACAATTTTATTATCCCTGGTATTTATCTTTATCCTAACCCCTATTGCCTTTTTACTACGCCTGTTTAAAAAGCACAGTTTAAAAACAAAAAAGAATAAGCAGTTAGCTTCTTATTGGGAAGAAGTATCAGGCCGGGCAATGGGCTCATTTAATCAACAGTTCTAAATTATAAATACATGAATACACTGCTCGAATTTTTCCATTTCTTAACCCAGCGCAAAAAATACTGGTTATGGCCCTTATTTATCATCCTGATTGCATTGGGTTTAGTTCTGGTAGCAGCGCATGGCTCAGTATTGGCCCCATTTATTTACAGTTTATTCTAATCAGGTAAGCAGCATGGGCTATATTCTTGGTATTTCTGCTTATTATCATGACAGCGCAGCATGCCTCTTGAAGAATGCAGAAATTATTGCTGCGGCGCAGGAGGAACGTTTCTCCAGGATTAAAAATGATGAGTCATTCCCTGCAGAAGCGATAAAATTCTGCCTTAAATTTGCCAACATCTCTCTGGCAGAAGTAGATCATGTTGTATTTTACGAAAAGCCATTTTTGAAATTTGAGCGTTTGCTCGAAACTTATGTCAATTTTGCACCCCGGGGATTAAAATCTTTCCTAAAATCGATGCCAATATGGTTAAAGGATAAACTATTCATCAAAAAAAATATAGCCAGGGCGCTTAATACTATAGATCCCAACTGGGAAAAATCGCGCACCATCCTGTTTGCCGATCACCACCATGCCCATGCGGCCTCCGCCTTTTACCCCAGTCCATTTGAACAGGCCGTGGTATTAACTGTAGATGGTGTTGGCGAATGGGCTACAACAACCGTTTCATTAGGAAGTTCAGCACAACTGACTTTAAAAAAAGAAATAAATTTTCCTAACTCCATCGGACTGTTATATTCTGCCTTCACCTATTATTTAGGTTTCAAAGTCAATTCTGACGAATATAAAGTAATGGGTTTAGCTTCTTACGGTACACCGGTATATAAACAACTGATTTATGATCATTTGATTGATATTAAAGCAGATGGTTCTTTCCGCCTTAACATGGATTATTTTGATTACTGTACGGGACTGAAAATGACCAATAAAAAATTCAACAAACTTTTTGGCCATCCACCCAGAGCGAAAGGCGAAGCACTTTTGGCATTTCATAAAGATATTGCAAGCTCCATACAAAAAGTGACTGAAGAGATCATGATTAAACTGACTCAAAGTCTTTACAGGGAATTTGCAATAGATAATCTTTGTATTGCAGGAGGAGTTGCGCTGAACTGCATCGTAAATTCAGCCATCAGACAACATTCTGGTTTCAAACAGGTTTGGGTACAACCTGCAGCAGGAGATGCTGGTGGCGCGATAGGTGCCGCTTACAGCGTATACTATACGCATTTATCTGGAGTTAGAAATGTTGATCCGCAGGCAGATGGAATGAAACAATCACTTTTAGGTCCAAGCTATACCCTGAACGAAGTGATCAAAGCACTCTCTGCCTATGGCCTGAATTATGAAAAAGTTGAGCATGAACTTTATTATCGTAAAATAGCAGGTTACTTAGCCGAAGGCAAAGTAATCGCCTATTTCAGAGGAAGAACAGAGTTTGGGCCAAGAGCACTGGGTTGCCGCAGCATTCTCGCAGACCCTAGAAACAGTGAGATGAAAGCCATACTTAATGCAAAAATTAAGTTAAGGGAGTCCTTCCGTCCGTTTGCCCCGGCTATTTTGGATGAATTCGCAGATTTATATTTTGGTGAAGGCTCAAAAAACCGCTATATGCTATTTACAGAAAACTATTCAGATAATAGCAATGGCCATCAGGCATCCCATGCAGTTTTAATTCCAGGAGCGGTACATGTTGATGGAACGGCCCGGGTTCAGATTGTCAACCAGGTGCATCATCCTGATTTTCATCAGGTAATCACCGCTTTTTACAACCTTACGGGATGCCCTGCAGTGATTAACACCTCCTTAAATGTAATGAACGAACCCATAGCCTCTAGTCCTGAAGATGCAATATGCTGCTTTTTAAATACAGAAATTGATATTCTGGCAATCGAAGGTTTACTGATCGATAAAAAAAAGATTGGGCTTTAATGAGTTAAGCAATACTTGGCTTTTATTAATAGCTATGCTAAAACTCAGAAAGCATAGAAAACTCAAATATGAAAATAGATTAGCATAAATGATGTGGCCCATTTTCTTTAAGCCATCTTTATTCGATCTTTAGTTCGCTGCATAACCCGTCCACAACACGGTAAACCAAAAAATAAGATGTATGCTTCCTGTTATAGTCCTTTCTGTTTTTAATAGAATCTGTAGGAAAGCCGGGGGGCAATGCGAGTAAATGATGTTTTTCGAAGATTCCGGGGATTTTCTTATTAATCCGGCTTTGCTTAAACATTTTACTTATTCCTTTTGAGGCATTCTGCCGTGCAAATAAACCGTATTTCAAATTTACTGCCCTCAAGTGATCTGACCGGACAAACATAAATAAGTCATCATGCTGATGATATCAGGTTAAATATCAGTTGTTTCCGGATAAAAACCTGGAATTTATAATGTTGGTTTTCTGGTTAATTTGCTGAATACATCAACTAATCCTAAAACAATGAACTACTTATCAAAATTAATGCTGCATTGGCGAATCAGTGCCGTATTTTCTTTACTCTTATTATTAAACTTTACCGCCTGTAAGAAGGCTGAGATAGCACAGGATCCGCTATCAAACGAAACAAGTACGCTAACGGCAACCAACCTGCAGATTTATAAACCACAATCCATGCAGAATATGGATTGGAACGCTACCGAAAGCGAATGGTGTTATGCCCGTTCTAAGCAATCCGATCACTTTATACTGTTCTGGGGAAAAGGATATGGCAGTAACAATCCATCCGCCTCAAATGTAGATTCAAAATACCGCGTAGATATTGATGATCTGCTGGCCAAGGCCGAATCATTTTACAACCTGAATGTGAATACGTTGAAATTTGTCACTGTTGGAAACGGAACTTCAAAATTGGACAAATACAAATTGATCATCTTTTTATATTATGAGGATGGCTGGCGTGCAACTGGTTCAGGATACGACGATACCATTGGTGCATTATGGATAAGTCCGCAAACCTGCCAGCCGGTAGGTGGTACAATAGCGCATGAGATTGGCCACAGTTTTCAATACCAGGTATCCGGTGATTTAGGTACGTCTCATGGCTTCAGGTGGGGTTTTGGAGGCAATGGAGCAGGGGGAAATGCCTTTTGGGAACAAACGGCACAATGGCAAGCTTTTACCTCTTACCCTAATGAAATTTTTGGTGGCTGGTTTGATGCTTACCTGGATAATTACCAAAAACACCTTATCCACGAAGATTACCGGTACTCCAACTATATGATCCATCAATACTGGGCGCAAAAAAGAGGCATTACCGTTATCGGCAAAATATGGCGGGCGGCGCAGAGCTACGAAGACCCTATTCAGGTTTATCAACGTTTATACGGTCTTTCAGTGAGCCAGCTAAACGATGAATTATATGATGCTGCAACTAAATTTGTAACCTGGGATATTGATAACATCCGCACGCTGGGGGCAAGCAAAATTGGTGCGCATCATTATAAAATGAACCTGATGAACGATGGTTCTTTTCAGCCTGACCCAAGCTTTTGCCCGCAAACAACCGGTTACAATGTTGTGCCCCTAGAGGTGCCTGCTGCAGGCACAATTGTTACAGCTGCGTTTCAAGGCTTACCAAATGCTTCGGGCTATAACCAGGTAGATGCCAGCAAAGCCGGATGGAGGTATGGTTTCGTTGCCTTGTCAACAAATGGTACCCGAAGCTACAGCACCATGTTCACAAGTGCCTCTGGAAATGCAACCTTTACTATTCCGGTCAATTGCAGCCGACTTTGGTTTGTAGTTACTGGTGCCCCTACTCAATACAATCCGCATGCCTGGGATGATAACAATACCAATGATGAACAATGGCCATACAAAGTAAAATTTCAGAACACCAGTTTACCAGGGTACAATAATCAGGCACCTAAAGATATTGCCTTTGCTTACGATCTTGAAGTAAACCGGAGTACCACTTCTTACGATTATGCCACAGCCGAAATTGATATTACTAAACTGGTTTCTGCCTTTCAATTACCTAAGCAAGATATTATCAACAAAATAGGCACCGACATTAAATTTTATGCACTTGAACCTAATAACAACCTGAACGCTACCCTAACAGCTAATGGCTACGGCCAGTGGTTTGATGCCAATGGTTATGTAGTTGGCTACAGTTCAGCTAATTCACGTGTGTTTTGCGAATTTGATGCACAAAATTTTAAGCTGAGCGCTGGTCAGTATCCCAACCGTGTCAATATAAGCGATAAGTATATCATGAAACAGGCATTGGTATACACGTTAGCTTCCGGCAGTAAAGTGACCGCTACCTTCACTGTTAATTTGACCATAAAATAGTGGTTTCGACCTAACAAAAAAGTGCCTGGATCGTCTTCATAATCCAGGCATTTCTTATATCGTTTTGATATTTATTTCGAAGTACCTTAGTCTGACCCGCACCATCACTTCTTCCCAGGAGTTGGTGTAACACAGACCACTAATAAATTACTCTTTTCCTAGTGATGTCACACTGGCTACAAGTGCCATTAAAGTGATATTCTGCGTTAATTTTTAAACTATCTCTCCCCTACTCCCTCACTCGTCATCATTATTCTTTTAAGCGTTCCATCTTTATTGTAAAAAATTTCATCTACACAAACCGATCTGTTATTGCTTCCACCCCCCGGCTGTATGGCCCCATTGTGATAAAAGAAATACCATTTGTTTTTAAACTCAACGATAGCTTGATGATTGGTATCGCTATTTCCGGCAATTTCATTCAAAATACCCTGATATTTCCATGGACCTTCAAGAGACTTACTCGTTGCATAGGCTATTTTTTCAGGGAAACCAGTAGCATAAGACAGATAATAAAGTCCCTTTTCCTCATGTATCCATGGCGCTTCGGTAAAATTAAAACCTTCAAAATTGATCCTTTTTACAGCACCATCAATTTCGATCATATTTTCCTTTAATTTTGCATAGTAACACTCACTATTTCCCCAAAATATCCAGCCCTGCCCTTTCTTATCCACAAAAACTGTTGGATCAATACACGCCCAATAGTTTTTGGAGTCATAACAATCCTTATTGGTTAGCAAAGGCTTTCCAAGCGCATCTATATACGGACCTTCAGCTTGATCTGAAACCGCAACACCTATGCCTAGCGCATTGGTGCTGATATACCAATAGTATTTGCCATTGCGCTTAATCACCTGTCCCGCATAAGCATCTCCGCCCTTTGCCCACGTAAAGTCGGAGAGCTTAAGCGGAACAGCGTATTGTGTCCAGTTTTTCAGATCAGTTGTTGAAAAAACCGACCAATCTTCCATTTTAAAAGTTTTTTGTTTTCCACCTGCATCATGCCCGGTAAATAGCCATAATTTTCCTTCATCTACAATCGCTGCCGGATCTGCTGTATATTGGTGCGTGATAATCGGGTTTCCATCAGCAACGAATTGAAACCGATCGCCAGGAAGTTTAGGAATAAGCAATTCACCAGGAATACCTTTCCAAATACTATTCAACTGGCAGGCTTCCTGGGCGGTTAACCCAATCACACTTCCATGTCTAGGAAAAAAATTCTTGGTAAATGACAATGGAGCATCGCTAAAATTAAACAGATCGGTACTCTTCTGGTATTCATATCTGCCTTTTGTATACAGGTCATACATCAGTACATAATCCGGAGAATCATTTAGTTTAAAAATACTTGATCCTTCTACTGGAGTACTTGTTCCGGCATAAACATCCAGGTATTTAAAATCTTCTAACCATGGCCCTTTTAATGATCGGGAAGTGGCCTGCTGGATTCCATTTTTCACTTCCTTTCCGCCTACCTTAGTATTTCCTTTATAAAAAAAGTGGTATATCCCATCTTTAAAAATAATGTCACCATCAATGCCACCAAATTTTGGGCTAAACATTAAAGTTGGCTTGTTTTCAAAACCTGTAAAGTCTTTGTTAGCATAAGCGCAATAAAAATCAAGCTTTTCATCATCCTCAAACCTGATGGTAAAATACACCAGGTATTTTTTTGCTATCGGATCATAAATCGTTTGAGGAGCCCACACCCATTTCACTTTCGCAAAAGTTGCAGGATATTCCTTTGCCAGGTCAACAGCACTATGGGTCCAGCGACCTAAATCTGAAGATTTCAACATAACTATTCCTGTATTCCTGGCCCAGCCATTTTTATGGGTGTTCATATCCGTTGCCGTGATATAAAATCCACTTGCATCTTCTTTTCTCACGATGTGCGGATCGCGGATGCCACCAGAATGAGAAATGGTATCAGATTTTATTACCGGATCATTTTGGTTCAGTGCAGACCAGTTTAAGCCATCGGCACTGGCTGCAAACCGAAGTTGCTCCTGCCCATTGCCTGGCCCCGATCCTTCAAAATAGGCAAAAAGATACCCTTCAAATTTATTTGGATTTTTTACCTTTTGTGAAAAAGCTTTAAAAAAAACAAATATCAAAGCGATAATTAATACAATAGATCTCATATAATAATTCATAATTAAATTGGAGTGTGATCAATAAGGCTTTTACAAAATTACCCTATGATTTATATTCTGATTTTTTAATAGACTAATAATAATTGGCTAGAAAAATATTAATATATCTAATTGAATATTAATAATTTATATCAAAAACAAATAAACGTACAAATAACATTTATCTTCAAATTTAAATAAACACACTCAAATATTTTAATATATCGCTGAAGATTTATAATATGTTGGTTAATTAAACTCCCGTTATGTATCAAATAGCTAATGATACAAAAGCTGATTTCTTAATAATAAATAAATATTATGAATTCGGAGCTGGCCAATGCCGATGTGAATATAATCACTTTGCATACTTTGTTATTTAAAATAACATAAAATGATTGATTTACCCCCCAAAATCGATTGATTTACAACCCCACCCGTGGCTGATTGTATATTATTTTTGAACTACAGACGTAATTACTAATACTTCCCTGTAATCACCTAACCAAATATGATATGAATCGAAAATGTCTACCAAGATCAGCAGTAAAACCGAAAAAGTCCAGTATGAGTAGCAAAGGGTATTCCGACTAAAAATTTCCTGTTGTTAAAACTAACCTAATCAATCTCAACAAAAATTAAAATTTCATTGCTAACGCCCGGAGATTTTTATAATTCAAAAATTTTACGCCTTTGGGAAATATAAAACCTTGGTTGTTGCGTAAACTGCCATTCAAAAACCTTAACTTAAATATGAAAAACAAAATGCTTTTTTTAAAGTACGCGGGTGCGATTTTAATAGCTGCCGTTTGCACTATCAGCTGTAAGAAAGCTGCCGAGGTAACTCCTAATGATCCAGAAACATTTAATTCGGCAATAACCAAAAAGAAAATCCAGGCTATACAGGCTATTGAAATCCCACAGGCACTTGCAAATGGAACCTTTTATATCATGAGTAAAACCAGCAGCAAGGTTATAGATGTGCCCGGAGGCCAAACTGGGAATAATACAAGTGTATGGCAGTGGGGCGGAACAGGTGGTACTAACCAACAGTGGAAACTGACAGCCCTATCGGGTGGATACTATAGCATAATTGGAGTAGAAAGCAATAGGGCGTTAACTGCTGCCGATAATACAAACGGTGGCAATATCCAGATAAATGACTATACCGGTGCCAATAACCAGCAATGGCAGTTTGTAGCATTAGGAAGCAACTACTACCGTATTGTAAACAGGGCAAGCGGAAAGGTATTGGATTTATGGGGTTCTTCACTGGATGATGGCGGCGATATAAACCAGTACGATTCACACGGTGGCGAGAACCAGCAATGGGTTTTGGTGAAAATAAAATATAACGGACAGGTTGGCTGGACATGGACCTCAACTAATGGCGTTCCTGCTGATGTGATTACCAGAATAACAAATGCCATGAATGACGCCTGTGCACGCTATAATGCCGGTGCCGATTGGGCTGCAAGAACCCTTAGTGTTTCGTACAATACTGGTGTGCCAACCGCTGAAGCAAATGTAAATGGCAGTATCAGTTTCGGTGCAAATACAAGTTATCAGAATGTACGTACGGCTATGCATGAAATGGGGCATTGCTATGGTGTAGGGCAAACCGGGGGTTGGTATGACCTAACCAACGGAGGAACATACTCTGGTACGAATGGTATTGCTACTATCAGGGCGTTAGAAACCCCTACCAGTAATATCAGTGGCGGAGGTGGCCACTTTTGGCCTTACGGTCTGAATTATGATTCAGAATGGTCCGAAACAAATGCATTCAGACACGTAAAAGTTGTACGTGCCATGGATTTAGACGGCGTTTATTAGTTAGTTAGATAGTTAGTTAGCTTACGGGAGTGTTAATTGATTGACTTCTGTTGTCGATTGATGCTCCCAGGCTATTTTCATTAAGAATTCTATCTTTATAAAATCTTCATCCTATAGCCATCGAATCTAGGAAGGCTTTTTTAAGCCGTTGGCGTGCCCCAAACTTTTTCTGGCACAATTTTCATATTAAGGATTGGTAGAAACAAGATTGCTTTCCAGAAACTTCGGGATTCCTCGTCGTAATGACGATTTTACGTTGATATGTGTCAATAGTAGCCTGCCGGAGGAATACTATCACATAATAGGTCCTCATTTTCCTTTTGCCCCATCATTTAATATAACCTAATACCAAATCGTCAGCTCACTTTTCCGATATGCATCCAACAAAATTACCGGCATAAGCAATTTTCTATCCTCCCATCAGGTTTACAACACTGGAAAATATAATTGATTGCCCGTTTTAGCTTCTAGATTGTTTTAAGCCCCTTGCACTCCCCTGAGCTCCTGCTTAGTTAAATTGGAAGGGAAATATTCAATTAAACACTGTGCGTTAAAAAAAAATTTTAATACATTTCCTGAAAAAGATAACCCGTAATCAAAGCATATGAGCTTTTCAAAACTAATCATTAAAAAATTAAACGTTATCGTAACATTTAATTTAAAATAACTAACTTAGGAGTAAACAATGTGCGGCTAAAGTTAATCATTGTTGCTAACCAAATTTAAAACTAATAAAGAATCATGGAATTCTTCATTGATGCTAAAGTTTAATAACTGCATTTATGTTTAATATGCATGAAATCTTACTGAATACTAAAAGTCAGATCCGCTTTCAAAAAAACTGACAAATTATGCCAAAATACCTGTCGTTATTATGCTCTTTATTATTTATCACTGCGGGTATTAAAGCCGATCAATATGATGAGCGCCTGTTTAGCATAAATGAAGGACTATCCAATAATTCGGTAAGGTACATGTTTCAGGATCATTATGGTTACATGTGGTTTGGTACTTACGATGGACTGAACCGCTATGACGGGAGTGTTGTTAAGGTGTTTCGTAATCGCCTTAAAGATGATTATTCACTTCCTCATAATTATATTTATTGTATTGCCGAAGATGCAGAAAATAACATCTGGGTTGGCACGGGGCAAGGTGTGGCCATATATAATGCGTTGAGTGGAAAATTTTCGCCGGCATATTACTCATCTCAGCGAGGAGACAAACCTTTCAAATTAACGGTTGCAGTGAATACCATAGTGCGCGACTCAAAGGATAATTTATTTATTGGGACAAATGGGGCCGGTATGTTTTACAAAGGCAAACAAGACAAATATCCTTACCAGATATACAATAGTGATAAAAACCAGCCACTTACCAATGCGAATATCACCAGTATAGCAGAAGGGAATCAAACCCACATCTGGATTACCGTAGGCGGGATGGGACTATATTATTTTGATCTTCAGCGAAAAAAACTGGTTTTGGTAAATGCCGAGCCGAAACTTACCAATTGTATGCTGGCGAAGGAAAATTATTTATGGGCTGGAACCAGAGATGGCCTATACCAATTTTCGGTTATGTACGGCAACAAAAGGCCAAAGGTCTCGTCAGGGAAAAAGCTTTCCAATGGAAACATATTGTCACTCCTATCAGATCCGGGATATAAGCTCTGGATAGGAACTGAAGGCCGTGGTTTGTCCATTTTGGATTTAAAGACATTACGCATCAGCCAAACTAAACTTACACCACATAGCGCTACCTATACCGGCGGAGAAACCATACCGTATATGTATAGTGATAAAGATAACCGTAAATGGATAGCCAGATTAAATGGAGGTGTTGTTATTATTGATAGTACAAAAAAGTATTTTCAAACATTCAGTAACAACCCACTTATCCAAAACAGCCTGATCCACGATTATGTATCCTGCCTGGATGAGAAAGTTAGCGGCGACATTTGGGTTGGAACTGATGGAGGCGGCATGAGCTTGTACTCCACAAAAACAAATAGCTTTACCCATTTCAGTCATGATCCAGCCAAATCAAATTCGTTAAGCAGCAACCTGGTTACAAGCATATTAACAGACAGAAAAGGAAATACCTGGATAAGTACTTTTGGTGGCGGCATTAACAGGTACAATGAAAAGACCCGATCCTTTAAGAGATATCATTGTATGAACAACGAAGGCCCGGAGAGTAATTATATCTGGCTTATTTACCAGGATCATAAAGGTATGATTTGGGCAACTGCAGTTGTTGATGGCGGAATATACAGATTAAATGCTCAAAATGATCAGTTCGAACTCTTTGATGCCAGCCTTTCTGACCTTAATGCAATTAAAGAGGATTCTTTCCATCAGCTCTGGGCGGGCACTTCATACTATTTGATAAAGATCGATACCCGGGCAAAAAAACATATTTATTATCCCGTGGGCAAACCGGTTAGGGCAATATTCGAAGATAGGGACAAAAACCTCTGGCTCGGCACTGAAGGCGGTGGCTTGATACTTTTTGACAAGGTAAATGGAAAAATAAAGGCACAGTTTTCTGATGCAGAAGGTCTGTGTAATAATTCGGTACTTAACATTCTTCAGGATGACAAGGGGTATCTTTGGCTCAGTACTTACAATGGTTTATCCCGGTTCGATCCGGTGCGTAAAACCTTTAACAATTATTATAATGAGAATGGTTTGTCTAGCAATCAATTTTCTTACAATGCCGCTTTGCGACTAAAATCCGGAGAAATGGCATTCGGTAGCGTTAAAGGTTTTACGCTTTTTAATCCAAAAAACTTTCAGGCAAATACGACAAAACTCCCCGCCCCCTATCTGTCATCTGTGTATGTGAACAATCGAATGATTAGCGCAACTGATGAATTTGTAAACCATACCAGTCAAGAAAGGATTTCCGAAATAACCGTACCCTATAATGATGCAGTATTCTCATTTGCTTTTTCTGCTATAGATTTTGCAGACAGAGGAACAATAAAATTTGCATACCACCTGGAAGGAGGCAATAATGGATGGATGGAAACTAAGGCGGCTAACCCGGTCACCTTTCTTCGGTTAACAGATGGTAAATATATCCTACACGTTAAACGCAATAATTATATTGGTGAATGGGGAACAGATAACCGCTTGCTTATTATAAATGTACTTCCACCCTGGTACCGCAGCTGGCTGGCTTACCTTAGCTACGTTATTGTAGGTTCTGCTTTGATATATGCCTACAATGGTTACAGAGTACGTCAGGCCAATCTAAATTACGAAATCAAAACGGCCCACCTAAATGCACAGAAAGAAAAAGAGCTAAACGAGAAAAAATTTGCTTTCTTCACCAATGTTTCACACGAGTTTCGCACACCATTAACCCTGATCATTAATCCGTTAAAAGATTATATGCGTCATCATCCCGGTTCTGGCAGTAAAGGAGGCCTTGATCTTGTTTACCAAAATGCAAAACGATTGTTAAAGCTGGTCGATCAACTACTCCTCTTTCGAAAGGTTGGAGGTGAGAGCGAAGATTTAAGAATTTCGAAACTCCCTTTTTCTGAAATCTGCAAAGAGGTTCACAATAGTTTTGCGGGACAGGCAGCTTTAAAAAACTTAGACTATCAATTTATTTGCCCAGATACTACCGTTGAGTTATATGGCGACAGGGAAAAGATCCAGGCAATCCTTTACAACTTAATTTCTAATGCAATAAAATTTACTAAACCTGATGGCCAAATTATAATGCAGCTATGGGAAAAGGAACATATAGTAGAATTAAGCTTAAAAGACAATGGAATTGGCATTGATGGCGATGTTAAAGAAAAATTGTTCGATCGGTTTTATCAGGTCCGGGAAAACAGCGCTGCTTCGGGATTCGGGATTGGCCTATACCTGGTAAAGCAATTTATGGATCAGCATTGCGGACAGATTTTTTATGAAAGCCTGACTGGAAATGGAACTACATTTTTTCTATCTTTCAAAAAAGGGAAAAGCCATTTTGGAAACTTCCCTATTTCCGAAGATCTGCCATCAGAGATCTACCAAGCCGAAAATCCAGACAAACTGATCCCACCAACATTAAAAACGGATCCAAATCTCCTCCTGAATGCACAGGACCTCATCTTAATTGTAGAGGATAACCAAAGTATCCGGGAATATATCCAGCACATATTTAAGGATGATCACCTGGTTATTACCGCTTCAAGTGGAAAAGAGGGGCTAGAGCAGGCCATGCAACATTTGCCCGATATCATCATCAGCGATGTTCTTATGGAAGATGGAACTGGGTTAGAATTATGTACAGCCATCAAAAATAACCCCTCACTTGGACACATTCCTGTAATTTTATTAACGGCATTATCCGATGCCGAAAACAGGTTAAAAGGTACCCAATGTGGTGCAGATGATTATATTACCAAACCTTTTGAAAAGGAACTGTTAATGGCAAGGGTTAAAGCACTGATTGAAAACCGAACCAAACTCCAGCAATATTTCTACAATGAAATCACATTCAAAAAACAAAACTTCAAAATCTCCCCAGAGTACCGTGAGTTTTTATCAAACTGCATCAATATTATAGAGCGAAATATTGCAGATGAATCTTTTAATATTAAGAAGTTTTCGCAGGAGATTGGCATGAGCCATTCAGGCCTGTACCGAAAGGTAAAATCTATTTCCGGTCAATCAATTGCCGGCTTCATTCGCTTTATCCGACTTAGAAAATCTGCTGAACTCATGGTTGAAACCAACTATAGTATTAAAGAAATCGCCTGGGAAGTTGGTATCAATGACATCAAATATTTCCGTAAACAATTCAGTACATTATTCGGCATGAACCCATCTGACTATATAAAAAACTATAGAAATACACCTAACAAATAAATTTATCTCCCCGTAAAACTGCTTCTTTCCCTCGTCATGATAACTACACCAGTGGATTCCGTTAATGGCAGTGGAGTCTGAAGGCATTTATTTGCATTTTATCAATTTCAAGAAATCTAAGACTAGGCTCAGACTGACGACCGTGACACTTCACCTGGGTGACTACCATATCTATTCCTTCCCCCTTATCTATCCCACATCTTAACTGATCTCAATCATTGCAGATATGCGAAAGCATTTAGGACTTCCCCCCTCATACATGAATAAGTGATGCTGCAAATCAGCTTGATTTTAATTTCACTCATGCGCCATAAGCGTTTCATTTTAACAACCAATTTTAAAAACTTACAAGATTAAAGTACATTTTTTCATGATGTATTTACACTCACAATTATCATTATTTCAGGGACTCAAAAAACCATAAATAATTAAAATCTGCACCAAAAATGTAGTTTATTATAAAAGTGATGATTAAAACCACTTTAAATAGGCGCAGGCGCGAAAATTGGCGATTTATCCCCTCTTATTTGACCGATTTATTCCCCCGGCTAACATCATCTCGCGCTAGATTAGGGCTCATAAAATGATCATCAACCAAACTTAACTGAATCCTTTATGAGCAGATACAACAACAGGAAATATAGTAATGCCTTACCTATTGTTGTATCAAAAGGCGGTACTCTGTACATAAAATCTTTATACAAGCTAGCCCTTATCAGATATAAAATGTAACAACACTAACCAAACAAACCGGGTATTAAGAGAAACCGGTTTTGAATTCTATAAACCGATTATGAACCCTTTAAAGCTTATGTATGAAAAGATAATATATCCTTAGTCTTAAATGATCTCCAATCATAATTATTAAAACTCCAAACAACACAATATATGACTAACCAAATTTTACAAAAAAAAATTATTCCTAAAATCCTTTTACTATTTCTACTAATTGCTCCAGGCATCAGCCTCGCGCAAAACAACGAAATTATGGTTAAAGGCAAGGTCAGTTCTGATACCACAACAATTGTAGGCGTTACGGTACAATTAAAAAACTCAAAAACAACAGTTTCTACAGATGCCGAAGGAAAATACGCCATAAAAGTACCCTCTGATGGTATTCTGGTATTTAGTTATACCGGATTTGAAAAGCAGGAAGTTGCCATCAACGGCCGTCCTGTTGTTAACGTCATGCTAAAATCGAGTGAAAATACATTAAACCAGGTCGTAATTACAGGTTTTGGTGGTTCACAAAAAAAGGCAAGTGCCATTAGTTCGATCACAACAGTGAATGTGAAAGATCTAAAAGGTCCGACCGGAAACCTAACGAATACCCTTGCTGGCAGAATACCAGGAATGATTTCCTTTCAACGCAGTGGCGAGCCCGGCTTGGGAACAGACAACTCTTCATTTTTTATCCGTGGCCTTTCTACATTTGGTTCAGGTAAACAGGATCCATTGATTTTGATTGATGGAGTTGAATCATCAACTACCGACCTTGCCCGTCTGCAACCTGATGATATTTCAGACTTTTCGGTATTAAAAGACGCAGCTGCGGCAGCAGTATACGGGGCACGGGGCGCAAACGGAGTTGTACTCGTAAATACAAAAATGGGAAAAGAAGGTGCGACACAATTTTTTTTCCGTGCTGAAAACCGCATGTCCAGCAATACAGAAAACTTCAAGCTGGCAGATAATATTAATTATATGCGTTTGGCTAACGAGGCATTGCTTACCCGGTCGCCACTGGCTAAACCTACGTATAGTGAAAGCAAAATCAACCATACCATTGCGGGAGATGATCCTAACCTCTACCCTAATAACAATTGGATGGATCAAATGATTAAAAAGCGAACGCTAAATCAAAGCTATAATCTTAATATCAGTGGCGGTAATGCACGTACAAAATATTATATCTCGGGTACTTATAATCAGGACAATGGAGTTTTAAAGGTAGACCCTATAAATAACTTCAACAGTAATATTAAACTGGCCAACTACTCCATTCGTTCCAACATCAGCCTCAACCTTACCAGCACCACACAGTTTAATATCCGGATGTATGGACAATTTGACGACTATAACGGGCCAATAGGCGGTGGCGGATTATCATTTAATAATGTTCTTTGGGCTAATCCGGTGATGTTCCCTGCTGTTTATCCCAAATCAAAGTTACCCTATTCCGATCACCCCTTATTTGGATCCGGCCGTATTGTAGATGCGGGAGGAATGACTACATCACTTTATGTAAATCCATACGCAGAAATGGTGAAGGGTTATAGCGTATACAAAACATCTAATATACAACCACAGCTTGAACTTCAGCAAAATTTAAACGCCATCACTCCGGGGTTAAATTTCCGAACAATGGCTTATTTAAGAAGATATTCATTCTATTCGGCAGACCGGAGTTATAATCCTTTTTACTATGAAGCAATTGTTGACCCGACAACGCTTGATTACAGTTTAAATGTACTGAACAGCGGAACTGGCGTAACTGCAGGAACACCGGGTACAGAGTATCTTGGCTTTCAGCAGACGGGGAAAAAGCTCGATTCGCGTTTTTGGCTTGAAGGTGCACTAACTTACAATCGAACCTTTAAAAAACATGCGGTAAGTGGTTCTTTAATATCTTTTATGTCCAACTATGAAGCAGCTGACGCCAATGACCTAACGGCATCTTTACCGCAACGTAATCAAGGTATTTCTGGCCGCTTCTCTTACGGCTTTGATGACCGGTATCTGGCTGAATTTAACTTTGGCTATAATGGCTCAGAACGTTTTGCAAAAAATAACCGGTTTGGCTTTTTCCCTTCTGCGGGCATAGGTTACCGCATTTCTAATGAAAAGTTTTTTAAGCCATTAAAAAGTGTGATCGATCAGCTTAAGTTCAGGGCAACCTACGGATTAGTAGGAAATGATCAGATCGGTAATATTGGTGACCGTTTTTTCTACCTCTCTAATGTTAACCTAAATGATGGCGGCTATGGCGCATCATTTGGAACAGGAGATGGAATTCCGTTTTATAATCGTCCGGGTATTTCGATTTCCAGATATGCCAATAACAACATTACCTGGGAGGTAAGCAGATCTTTAAATATTGGTATGGATTTAACCGCATTTAAAGATCTCAACCTTACCGTAGAAGTGTACAAACAGTTTCGCTCACAAATATTGCAACCAAAATCCAGTGTAGAATCTGCCGCTGGCTTTGAAGCTTTACCTTTTGCCAATTTTGGGAAGGCCGAAACCCAGGGTGTAGACTTCACATTGGCCTATCAGCGCTCTTTTAGCGGTGGTGCCTGGTTAAATGTACGTGGAAACTTTACTTACGCAACCAGTAAATTAAAAGTAAGTGATGAAATCCAGTATTCTCCAGACATTGCTTACTTATCAAGAGTTAACCACTCGCTTTCTCAAAGCTGGGGTTTAATTGCGGAAAGATTGTTTGCAGACGAGAAAGAGGTATCCAATTCTCCGGTACAATATGGTGATAATACACTACGTGGAGGAGATATCAAATATAAGGATGTGAATAAAGATGGTATCATAAACGATGATGACATGGTACCTATCGGTTACCCGCAACAGCCAGAAATCATTTATGGATTTGGAATATCCAGCGGATTCAAACGGTTTGATCTGAGTTTCTTTTTCCAGGGGTCGGCCAGGTCTTCATTTTTTATCAGTCCGGATAGTACACAGCCATTTTTTATGAATGGTGGTTTTCAAAACAATTTGTTACAAGCTATAGCAGATAACCATTGGTCGGAAGATAAACAAAATATGTATGCTTTTTGGCCAAGACTAAGTACCAATCGAATTTATTCCAATAACAGGCCCTCAACATGGTGGATGCGTAACGGTAATTTTCTGCGTCTGAAAAGTGTTGACATTGGATATAATATCCCCGAAATAAAGGCACTAAGGTTAAGGAGTACGAGATTGTACTTTTCTGCAACCAACCTGTTCGTGTTCAGCAACTTTAAAATGTGGGACGTGGAAATGGGTGGCAATGGACTTGGCTATCCTGTTCAGTCTGTCTATAGCATCGGCGCACAATTCAACTTTTAAGTAATAACAAGACACTTTCATATGTATAAAATGAAGAAACCGTTAAACCAAAACAGGTATATCAGCAAAATCTGCTGGGCTACATTGCTCATGAGCATTACCATTGGCATTACATCATGCAAAAAGTATCTGGATGTAGTACCTGATAATGTTTCTACTATCGATAATGCTTTTAAACTAAGATTAGAGGCAGAGAAATATTTATTTACACTTTATTCCTATCTGCCTAAAAGTGGAGACGGCTGGTACAATCCTGGCATGACGGCTGCGGATGAGATCTGGTATCCTCAGGATGACCAGGCACAATGGCATGCTGCTTTTAGAATTGCGGAAGGGCAGCAAAACAAAGCAGAACCTTATTTTAACGATTGGACTGGCGCTAATAAAGGTCAGAATATAACAACCAAGCCAATTTGGGGTGGAATAAGAAACTGCAACGTTTTTCTGGAGAACCTTTCAGATCAAAGTAAAGTGCCAGACATTACTGCAGCCGAGCGTTCACGCTGGATTGGAGAAGCATTGTTCCTCAAAGCTTTTTATCATTATTACATGTTACGCATGTATGGCCCTATACCGCTAATAAACACGAATGTACCTGTAGATGCCGACCTTGCCGGGGCTTATGTAAAGCGCAAACCTATTGATGAATGTGTAAGCACCATATCTAACTGGTTTGATGAGGCTGCAAAGCTGTTGCCAGAACGTATACAGGATGAAAATACACAAATGGGAAGGGTTACCAAACCTATAGCATTGGCGATGAAAGCAAAGTTATTAATGATGGCTGCGAGTCCGCTGTTTAACGGAAACAGTGACTTTGCAAACTTCAGAGATAAAGAGGGCACTAGTTTATTTAATCCAAGTTATAATCCCCAGAAATGGATAATAGCACGCGATGCGGTAAAAGCCGCTATTGATGCTGCAACCAATAACGGCTTTGGACTTTATAACTATACCAATGATGGGTTGGGACTAAGCGATACCACGAGAACACAACTTAGCATCCGCAATGCCATTACCAAAAAATATGGTGTAGAGTGTATCTGGGGAAATGCACAATCGTATTTTGTGAATGAAAATTTATGTATGCCACCTACTGAAGATAATGGTGTAAACGGCCGGGGACCGGGAGCGGGTGTATGGGCGCCACCAATCAAGGTGGTAAAACTATTCTACACTTCAAACGGCATACCCATAGAAGAAGACAAAACATTAGATTTCAGTAGATATAATCAATTAAGAACGGCCACAGACAAGGAACGTTTCTACATTAAAAATGGTTTTACAACCGCCAGGCTCAATTTCGACAGAGAACCACGTTTCTATGCTGATCTGGGATTTGACGGATCCATCTGGTACATGAAAGACGGTAATAACAGAGGAAGTGACGAAGATAACTTTTATGTAAAAGCAAAAAATGGAGACAAAGCAGGTTTTGGTAACGATTTCAGGAATTGGAGTGAAACCGGATATTTTATCAAAAAACTGGTTAACTGGGAATCTACCACCAATAACAATTCAGTTGTTTGGCGCCAATTCCCCTGGCCTGAAGTAAGAACAGCTGATCTCTACTTACTCTACGCAGAAGCGGAAAATGAAGTTAATGGCGGTTCAACCCTGGCCATTCAATATCTCGACAAAATAAGATCGCGTGCGGGACTTAAAGGCATTGTAGAATCCTGGAGCGCATACTCCAATAATCCGACAAAGTATACAACAAAAGAAGGCCTGCGCGCCATCATCCACCGGGAACGTGCTATAGAGATGATGTTTGAAGGACAACGTTTCTGGGATCTGCGCCGTTGGAAAGAAGCATCAGAGGAACTTCAAAAAGACATCACCGGCTGGAACATTATTGGTAAAACCGATGCTACATATTATCAGGAACGCTTCATCTTCAGCCAGCGTTTTATCGCTCCCAGAGACTATTTCTGGCCAATTGGTAATTATGATACCCGACGCAACACCAATCTGGTAGAGAACCCGGGATGGTAGAATAAAAAATAAATATGTAAATATATTTTTATGAAAAGTAAACTAAAAATACTGGCGATAATAGCTTATTCCATCATTCTTTTGGCTTCATGCAAAAAAGGTGAAGAAATAAGCACCAATGAACCTGTCGACAATGATCCAAGCGCTCCCGCTCAGGTGAGTAATATAAGTGTGGTTAATCAAAATGGAAAAGCGACAATTACCTATACAGTACCTAAAGATCCGCGGTTACTGATTGTAAAAGCAGTATATAATTTGTCATCGGGCAAACAATATGAAGCGCAGACGTCCTACTACAACAACTCGCTGGAAGTTATTGGCTTTGCCGATACGGAGGAACATGAAGTAAAAGTCTACTCTGTCAGCCGTTCTGGAGTGTTATCAGAACCAATAATAGTAAAGGTAAAGCCGCTTATTGCCCCTATCTGGCAAACATTTAAAAGTTTAAAATTACAAAATGCTTTTGGCGGCTATAACCTGAGCGCACTTAATCCCTCAAAAGGTAATGTAAATATTATTGTAATCGGCAAAAATGTATATAACGAATATGTTGCAGATTATGATAAAAGTGTTTTTACCAATATAGACAGTATCTTCTCTAAAGTTAGGGGGTTAGATACTAACACGCATCGGTTTGGTTTCTTTGTGCAAGACAGGTGGGGCAATAAGACCGATACAATCTATCAGGATATCAAGCCAATCTTCGAAGTGCAACTGCAAAAATCCAGATTTCAGGAATATAAACTCCCTGGTGACCCCCCTATGTGGGGAGCGGTTAGTAAAGCCTGGGATGGCAGATATGGCTGGGAAGCCTGTTTTACACAACAGATAGCAGGCGGTAACGGGCCTCATACGGTAACCTTTAGTTTGGGTACGTCGGCAAAACTAAGCCGGATTTGGATGCGTCCTTATCCCGAGTCCAATCCACTAAGGTATTTCTACCTTCAGGCTATGCGCCGCTTTGAAATTTATGGTTCAGATAATCCTAACCCCAATGGCGCACTAGACAAGAGTTGGATTCTTTTAGGCTCTTATACCATTACCAAGCCATCAGGCTTACCTTATGGAGTAGAAAATGAACTGGATAAACAAACCGCTGAGGCCGGTTATGATTTACCATGTGATCTTTCGGCACCAAAAGTAAGGTATCTACGGGTGCGTTGCCTCGAGAATTGGGTAGGTGGAACAGGTTTGAATATTGATGAGCTAACCGTATATGGTGATACCCGATAAAAATAAGCAACAAATCTCACTCATGCCGAACCATGTGCTGAATGTAAAAAGGGAATAAAAATATTATAAAATGGAACACAGAAAATTAATAATGATTACAACCATGGCAACGTTAATGCTTGCTATGGTTTCCTGCTCCAAATGGGACGATTTTAAAAAATATACCGCTGATGGAGAAACGATTTATAGTGGCAAGGTTGATTCTTTAAAAATAATGCCAGGAAGACTTCGCGTGCAATTAAAAGGCCTGCTCTCAGCAGATGCCAAAATTGAAAAGATCAAGATCACCTGGAATGATAAAAAAGACTCTTTAATTTTCGGTATATCGAAAACAGGAAGACCTGAAACTATCAACAAAATTTTCAGCGTAGATGAAGGTGTGAAGAATTTTAATGTGCAGACGTTTGATGCGAGTGGTAATGCTTCACTAATCGTAACTGCTACGGGCATGGTGTATGGGCCAAAATATGAAAGCAACCTTTTCAATCGCCCAATTCTCAATGCCGAAATATTAGATAATGGCAGTGCGAAAATTGATTGGGATACTTTTGATACATCAACAGGCGCAAAGGGAACATGGATTACGTATACCACAACTACTGAAAAGCGTACGACTGTATTTTCGGCAATTGGCGAAAGCGCTGCAATGCTTTCAAATTACAAGCCAAACACTACCTTTAGCTACAAGACAATTTATTTGCCGGTACCTACCGTTATTGACACCTTATATTCAGCCCAGGAGAGCAGGCTAATCCAGTAAGAATTGAAGCTATAGCGTAGAGAATTTCATTCTGAGCCTCTCGGAGTATGCAACGTAATAACATGTAAGTCTTTAGATACTTCGACAGACTCGGTACAGGCTCCATTAAACTTTAAAACTATAGACTCAAATTTGCATGGTAGATAGCATTTATATGACAGCGGCCTATCCTTTGTTAATGCGCTCATAAAATCTAGATAGGCAACCAACGCACTGATAAAATTGCTTTTGAATATACAAGCCTGGCGATCTGGCCAGGCTTGTATAATATCCCTTCTCCACCACTACCTCAACAGCAATTAATTGTGTCTAAGCCCTAATGAAAGAAATTTTCGACGACCATCCTTAGCCAGGAGATTCTGATGGTTTCAACTACATTTCCTGTATGACCTTATTATTTACATTGTCTTAGCATACAATTAACCTGGTCATCTCCGCTCTTTACCTACTTACCTGAAAAATACCACTATTAAAAATAGTAACAGGCTACTGTAAAACATCTTTTGAAGCTAAAAAGCAATTTCAAAACCTGTATTTGATATTTTAATCAAGATTTGTAAAACCTTACCCTACCTTTCACGTATAATATTAGTAGATTATATCGTTTCGAAACAAAAAGCTTTGATATTTATCAAAAACACTTCAGCCAACGTAAATAACCCGTTACTTTCGCAGAAATTAGATTCAGTCTCTATAAGTAAGTGCTCGTATACAACATCGACAAATTTTGTCGGAATTTCTTACAGATAAGAAACAAAAATAATTTACAAAATATGGTAACAATTCCTATAAAACCAACGGGGAAAAATGGTACTTGTTTATGTTGATTTTTTTATTTTTTATAACGCATCATTTTTTCAGCGACACAATGTTATAGGTTTTTGGAGATATGCGTATCAAGAAAAGACATAGATTTTTTTGTAAAAAAAATGTTGTTAGCTGACGATAATAAGAACTACAGATAATTCTGTCGAATAAACAATAGTCAATGTCCATCATACAACCTCAGTCAGATCTCACTCCCCTCTTTAATTACTTCCAACAATACTATCCAATATCACAAGAATATATGGATGCTTACATCGGATCAGCGCATGAGTTAACCATCAAAAAAACTAAGTTTGTACTGTCACCTCTTCATGCCAATGAATGTATGTATTTTATCGTTAAAGGCTTATTAAGGAGCTTTATCAGGCACAGAGGAAAGGATATCACCACGCGGATCAGTCTTGAGGATGAGTTTGTTTGTGCAATAAGCAATCCGGCTAAACAGGAAAAATATTCGGTAGAATATATTCAGGCTATGGAAAACTGTATCCTGATTGCCATTCCCTATGTGTTGCTAGACAGCCTTTACGATAGATTCCCTGAAAGCAACATCATTGGGCGGAAATTAATGGCAATAGAATCCTTTAAAGCATCAGAAAGGGCAAATCTGGCCAGAATCCCAAAAGCTTCAGACCGTTACGAAATACTCATGAAAAATTATCCAAAGATTTTTAACCGGATGCCTCTTCACTATCTCGCCAGCTACTTAGGAATGCGTAATGAAACATTGAGCAGAGTTAGGGGCAGTTTATACACTTTATAAAACGATTTCCTAATTATTGTTTTAAAATCACGTTTCAATGGTTTACAGGGTAAATCACGTGATCACTTTTCAGTATATTTTCACAAATCGCTGGCGCTACAGGAAGTGTATGAAGGATAATCATACCTACTTGATGATTTCACTAGAATACCACCCTGAAAATTTTGTAAAATCCTTTTTTTTCTTCATTTTCAATAAAAAAAAATATGGCAAAAAACTTTTTGGCTGTAATGCTACTAGTTATCACATTGGGCTGTAAAAAAAATGGTGATGATGATATTACCACTTACCGTTGGAAGAGAGATCTTTACAGAGCGAGGGTTCAAAGCGAAGGTCCTGCAGTCTTCTATTCAAAAGATCCAAATGTTTCAATGAATAAAGATGCCATCTTTTTAAGTTCAAGCTACGTTAATTTAACTGAACACCGCAAAAATATACAACAAGATAGTATCTATAATGCCAGTGGAAGAACACAAATTTATAAGTACGAGAAAGTTAAGGATTAATTTTTCTTTAGTAATTATGGATGTAGCATAAAAGTCCCGGCAAGCAATGTCATTAAGTTAAGTACCACAGTCGTCAGTATGAACGTAATCGAAGACTTCTTGAGATTGACAAATCGCAAATAAATGCCCTTTGACTACGCTATCAATGACGGACTCCATAGAATGATCGTCATCTCGACATTAGCGCAGCGAAATGGAGGGATCTTCGATACTTCGAGATCATTCACCTTCTTTGCATATCTGTCATTCACATTGATTTTTATAAAATAAAGCATTCCTAATAATACCTTCCGATCTTATTGTTATTGGGTCTGAATTGGCAGTATAGCGGTTTTTAAACCTTTAGAAGAAACACTCAGATTTAAGTTACCTGCCCGTTCTGTTGATTGCACAGTAATAACCAGTTTGCCATTAAAGGCCTTCATCTTTGGCAGGTGAAACAATTCAAGACTGGTCGCATCACCATTGGCCACTACTTTATAGGTTCCATTTCCGGTAACTTTAAAAGATAAGCTATTCTCTGCATCAGGACATAAGGTACCGTTAGCATCTACCACGCTCGCAGTAACGTAGGCAAGATCTTTCCCGTCGGCCATTAATGTTTTACGATCTGATTCTAACAGGATATGGTGAGGTTTGCCTGCCGTTTTAACCGTTTGTTCGGCAACAGGCTTACCGTTCTCATCATAGGCAACTACCTTTATTTCTCCGGGTTCGTATTTTACATCGTTCCACATCAGCCGGTACCTGCTTGTATTAGCAGTTATATTTTTGCTTTGTCTGCCCTGGCTTTTGTTATTGATAAACAACTCAGCCGATGCGTAATTGGTGTACACAAATACTGGCGTAACCTGTCCCTCACGACCAGGAAAAGTCCAGTGGGGAACAATATGCAGGGTGGGTTTTTCGGAATTCCATTTGCTTCGGTAGAGGTAAAAACGATCTTTAGGGATGCCTGCAAGATCAATAATCCCAAAATAAGAGCTATGTGACGGCCATTTTTCATCGTAAGGTGTAGGTTCGCCCAGATAATCAAAACCTGTCCAAACAAATTCCCCGATCACATATTTCAGTGAATCCTGCATTACAAATTCATCATCCGGAATTTGCGACCAGTTACAATATTCAAGATCGTATGATGAACTTTGATTGTCATCGTACATTTTCATCTTCTGAGGCACAACAGGGAACTTATACACACCTCTTGAGCTAACGGTAGAAGCCGTTTCCGAGCCCAGGATCATACCTTGAGGTAGGCGGCTATATGCATTTCCGTACCAAAATGGTTTATAATTAAACCCGGGGATATCCAATACCGAAGCAAAGTTATTGTCCAGGGCATCTTTGATCCTGTCCATACCAGCAGTTACCGGCCTGGTTGGATCTTCCCGGTGGCATATATCCTGCAAAAACTTTACGATCTTACCACCTTCTTTAGTAGATTGATCGGGCACTTCGTTTCCAATACTCCACATTACCACAGAAGGATTGTTCCTGTTGGCACGGATCATATTTACAATATCTTTTTCTGCCCACTCATCAAAAAGGTGGCTATAGCCGTTTGAAACTTTAGGTGCCTTCCATTCATCAAAAGATTCGACCATGAGCATAAATCCCATTTCATCGCATAGCTTTACCAGCTCGGGTGCAGGCATATTGTGCGAGGTTCTGATGGCATCACAACCCATATCTTTCAATAATGTTAGTTGCCTGCGCAGGGCGGCAACATTTATGGCGGCTCCAAGCGGTCCCAGATCATGGTGGTTGCAAACCCCTTTAAACTTGCGGTAAACCCCGTTTAGTGAAAAACCCTTTTGGGCCTCATATTTAATGGAACGGATTCCAAAAGTAGTGGTATATTCATCTTTTAAGGTGTTCCCTGCATATAACTTTGTTACGGCTGAATACAAATTTGGTGTTTCAGGAGACCACAGCTCAGGACTTCTGACCAATAAATCCTGCTCAAACTCGTTCAAATCACCCTCATTCAAAGTCTTGGTTGCTGAAGCTACCGTTTCACCTTTTGCATTTACAATGGTCGTCTGCAGGCTCAAAGAAGTATAATTTCCACTCAGTGAGTTTACCTGAGTTCTTATCTTTACCCGTGCAAAATCTTTGTTGATTACAGGAGTGGTAATATAAGTGCCCCAAACCGGAATACTTACCTCATCCGTAATAATAATATGCACGTTCCTGTACAAACCAGCTCCAGGATACCAGCGTGAGGCTTCAGGTAAATTTTCCAGGCCGATGGCGAGTGTATTTTTGCCTACGTTCATTTTGTCGGTTACGTCAATAGAGAAAGCATTGTAGCCGTAGGCCCATTGGCCAACAGCCTCTCCATTTAGGAACACTTTGGGATAGCTCATGGCGCCATCAATTAATATGACGGCTTTTTTTCCTTTTGTAAAGGCAGGCGCTACAAAAGTATTCCGGTACCAAGCTTTGCCAACAAAAGGCAAGCCGCCTGTTCTTCCTGTTTTTAATGATGCTGTTTTCTCACCATTCTGTACAATCTGTACATTTTGGCTATCGTTATTCCCGTCAAAAGGTCCTTTTATTGCCCAATCATGAGGTATACTTACCGTTTCCCATTTTGTATCATCAAAAGCAGGGTTTTTAGATTCAGGAAAATCACCTTTGCTAAACTTCCAGTTTTTTTCTAACAGATATTCTGTCCTGCCCTGACCATGTACTGCTCCACAAAATAGCACAGCTAACAATAAAATGGATAAACCACGATATAATGATGTTTTAATTGCACTCATCCTCAAATCTAAATGTTAAAACAGTGCTTACCAACATCAGGAAAGAACAAGGTTAAAATAAGCAAATAAATGGTTTAATTTTAGTTGGTTCGATTATAAAAACAAAAATTAAACGAGCGAATTGTGTTACTATACTCTAATAAATTACATAGCCACACATCCCCGTAAAACCAAAAACCACCTACAACTTTCGCTACAGATGGCTGGTTTTAACTTGGACAACAATTATTTGGTTAGTGTTATTATCTTTTCTTGCTCAACTTCTATCAAATGATGGTAAAACCTCCTATCAATATTGGGGCTTCTCATTGTTGCCAATGATATCGTTTTAGTCTTATCATTCTGATTTGCAGCATACATCTTTTTAAAGTCTTTTAAAGTTGCTTTCATTGCGCGTAGAATTACAAAAAATCTACGATCATAGAAAACGATGTTATTCTTATTTCTTTTGTTAGACCTATATTCATCATTGGATGCCTCGCTATAGGCTTTCTGAAGTTTATCGAGAACTTTTAGCCTGTCACTGATATTTTTCAATGACTCTGCCGACAGATCCATGTCTTTAATACCAGTAATGACTTTTTGATCAGTCAGTACCGTAACTCCGTCAACGTTTATTTCGTGTTTACCATCTCTGGAGAACAAATAAACAGAAGCAGGTAGATTATCAATATCAACCGAATCCAATTTCAATAATTTTTTGTTAAAATCTGCACGGGCAGCTGATAACACATCGGCGGACAATGGCTTAACAGATTGAGCTTTAGCGCTAATCATTAACAATGATAACACCATGGTTTTTAGAGCGTTGTTCATGGGGACCGAAGGTATGATTAATTATTTCTTAACGTTTACTTAATGATAAATGAGACTTTGATAATTATCAACAAAGTGCTCTGAAATGGCTGGTTGGCATTTTTAGAATTGTAACAAAAATACAGATATTCATTATATCCGTATTATTTATACGACGTTTTAGGGTTTTTCGGGTTTATTTATACCTTCCATATCCAAAGTTTAGATTCGATGGCGCTAATAAAATCAATTTTCCACTATGAGCACAAATCTTTTATTTTTTTTTGTTAAATCAAAAAAGTGATGCGAATTTAAAACGGATAACAATGAAGATCAAAATCGCACTTGTGGTTTTTGTAGTTTTATGCATCTGCATCATGAATCACACCTATTCAAGATACAAGATATTTGAGGATACTAAGGTGATTATTTATTCAGCAAAATATGGTCTTATTCCACTTTTTGTTATCATTACGCCTATTTGTTATATTTTTTACCGTGCTATAGTACTACCTGATTTAGATTATATTGAACCTGGATTAAAAAAACAATGAAAGTCATTCGTCGTACTTTGATGTATAGTTTATCCAGCTGTATTTTTCTGACTTTCTTTCTTAATTCACTGATACTGATTAGTAATGAATACCTCGGCTCAAAAACTGTTTTTCTGAACGCAAGGGTCACCTGGTCTTATAGAAGTGTTTATCACGGACACATGGGTCCTTTTACGTAGTTCTGGAAGATAAACGAGGTAAAAAAACCGATTTGAAGGTCGAAAAATTATACAAGGCTGGAACTTTCTTTAACGGATCTTTCAAGCGCGGATACTGGGGAATTCTATATCGAACAGATTAGCTAATCGCCAAAAGTATTATTCTAACCTGACTTTTTCCAAAATTTCCTTCCAGGCGAGTAGATATGCAGTTCTTCCATCTTCTTGATGTAAGATTTCTCGAACATGGCCAGGCTAATTTCAGTCACGTTTATAGACCGTGTTTTTTTATTCCCCTCTGCATCATAGGATAATATCTCCTCCTCTTTATGTTCATTCGCTGACAGATAATAATAGAAAAATTTACCTTCCCAATAAGAAGCCTGCCCATCGTCGTCTTCCACAGTAAGCTTCTTGCAATTCTTAGTGATGTAATCTTTAATCTTATTCAAATCGCTCTCATTTTTTGAAGTTTTATCTACCTTAAGATACATCAGGTTTCCGTTGAGATCTTCAACCATATCCATTTTTGGGAAAGGCACTCTATTAAGAATGGCGAGGGTATCTTTGTCGGAATTGTAGGCTACCGTTTTATAGCCATAGCCAAAAATATCTGTCGGCTTTTTGGCCCTTACCATCCAGTCACTAGTTGACTCTAAGGATAATTCGGTTGGAAACCTTCCATCCGTCTTGTAATAGCCCAGCGTATCTTTTACGAAAAACGGATTATCTAACAACTTCAAGGCAGATTTTTTATCCATACTTTTAGGATCTTTGGAGATGATTTCCTTCGTTTTTTCTATCCGGCTACGATAAAACTCTGACACATCAAAGTCTTTTGAGATTTGACCTAAATCTACAAGCTTATCGCTTTGAGAGCGACAAGAAGAGAAAATAAACAGTGCAAAAAGTATACAAAGAGTTATGCTTTTTTTCATATTGTTCAAATTGTGATTTATCCAGACTTATAATAAGACCTCAAACGATGTGCCGAATGAGGAATAAATATTTGTTACTTATTGCATTATACTAAAAACACTGTCACTTATCCTACAAAACGGTTACCTAAATGCCTTTTATTCGGCCTACTATCCTATTGTGGATAGCCTTGATTTAAAATTCCAGGTATGGTTTTTCTTATGATGATCGAAAATTAGTCTCTAACAGTTGCTATTGAAAAAACATTTGTAAAACAAGATTGTGAGTTTATACAATAAAGCTCGTTTTTTAGAAACAAAAAAGCCGATCTAAGTTAATAAATCGGCTTTTAATGGTGGAGAATATCGGATTCGAACCGATCACCTCTTCACTGCCAGCGAAGCGCTCTAGCCAAATGAGCTAATCCCCCAAAATTTGAATATTCAATAACCAAAATGAGAATGACCAAATCAATTATTGAAAACAAGCTTCCGGCTTGAGCAGCAAAAATAGCAAATACTTTCCCGAATGCAAATGATAATTCATCTTTTTAATTAATCTTTAATTTTAACTGCAAACAATGACATTAAACAGATTACCGTAAAAGCCGATTGCATAGGATAATTGATGAATAGAAAGAGTACAAATGTGGCAATTAGTAACATTACAAAAAACATAACGGCCTTAAAAGCAGTATCCATATAACAGATGGCTACGATAGCCAAAAGATAAAACGGAACAGTAACGGCAATTATAAACATTACCGAAAATAAATTTCTAATATTAACCGAATATTATATCGCTCTTAGATTTTATTTCTTCAAGGTCTAGATTAGCTATATGCATTGACTTCTTTCCTGTTTAATAGCGCCTGATAGCGGTCTACAAACTGCGCAACATTAAATCCATCCATCAAAGCATGGTTTACATGTATAGAAACCGACATTATTTTTTTGCCGTTTTCATCCCTAAGCTTGCCAAAAGATATTTTAGGACAGCTATCTTGATAAGCATAATTTCGGGCATGTGATAAAGAAGTGAAATTTAACCAGGGCAGTGCCGAATAATGAATTACATTTTCGCCTGATAAGGAAGGGATTAAACCTGTGCTGGCCTGTACTTTTTCAATCTCTTGGTTGGCTGATGTTCTAAAATCTTCAAAATCCTCATAGAAATCCATATAACCAAACCCAAAAGTGCCGTTTGGCCGGTTAATGGTAGCCGCAGCATTTACGGTATCGTATTTCCAAACTTCGCCATCTATAATGCGGTAGCTAAAAGGCTCTATCTGATTGGCGGCTACCAGCGATTTGTGCAGGTAAAGCAGGAAAAAAGAAACATGATTTTCTTTTGCTTCTTCGTAGGTAGCAGTACAATCTACCTCTACGGTTACGCCGAAAAAAGGTTCTTCAAAGGCGCTAAAAAATTTAAAATGATCTTTTCTGATCCAGGTATTGATATCTATTTTTTCTTTCATTCAATTAATTTTGGTAAAACTTCAGATAGACTTTCCATCTGGTAAAAATTCACATGCTCAATGGTATGGTCAATGTGCTCATGCACCCATGTAGTGTGAAAAGGGATGTGAACAGCATGTCCGCCAATATTCAGGACAGGTAAAACATCCGATTTTAAGGAATTACCCAGCATTAAAAACGCTTCAGGTTTACAATCCAGGTGTTTGAGCAGTTTTTGATAATCGCTTTCCTGTTTATCACTCATAATTTCGATATGGTGAAAATAATGATCCAGTCCTGATTTGGTCAATTTTCGTTGCTGATCAAGCAAATCGCCTTTGGTAGCCACTACCAGTTTATATTTTCCATGTAAGGCTTTCAGTACTTCTTCTACCCCATCAAGCAGTTCTACCGGTTTATTGAGCATTTCCTGCCCGAGTGCTATTGCTCTGCTAATCACAACAGGATCTATTTTACCTGCTGTTATCCTTAAAACAGTTTCGATCATACTCAATACAAAACCTTTAATTCCATAACCATAAAGTGGCAAATTGGCCATTTCTGTTTTGTAAAGCTCTGCCAGGATGCTGTGCCGCGGCATAAAGTCTTCTAAAAGGCCTGCAAACTGCTCTTCGGTTTCGCGGAAATAGGGTTCATTTACCCAAAGGGTGTCGTCGGCATCAAAAGCAATTACAGTAATTTGATTTTTCATGGTTATGCTTACTTTAGCACCACAAAAGTAAAGCAACCATTACCTTTAAAAAAGGACATTTGTCTCGACTAAATAAATATGCTACGTACCAACCTTACTTTCTTGTCATTTATTGAACGTTTTTGTGCCGAAAATAAAGAAGAGGCCATTACGCTTAAAAACTTTAAAGCAGGGTATAGATTTATTGAGCAGGGCGAAAAAATCAGCAACATTTACATCATTAAAGATGGGATTAGCAAATGTTTTATTTCTGAAGAAAACGGTAAAGATTTTATTATAGAATTTTTAGGTAAGGGCGAAGTCGTTGGCGAATTAGAAGCTATAAAAAAGATCAATTGTTTGTGTAATGTAGCCGCAATAAGTGAGGTTACCGCCTATGTTATACCTGATCATCTTTTCCTTTCGTTGATTAATAAAAGTACTGAGTTCACTACCATCTTACTCCAGGAATTGTCTACCAGAATTATCCAAACCAGCACGCGGGCATCATTTCAACAGCTATACACTTTAGAATATGCACTTTTAAAATTGCTTAAATTGCAGGCTGATGAACATATTTCCATCTCTAAAGAAGACATGGCGGCCTATCTGGGTATCTCTGTAAGAAGCTTTAACAGAAGCCTGAAGCAGGTAATCGCTAAAGGTGGTTTTGATACCCCTGAATTTAAAAACATCCTGCAGCTAACAAGTATGAAAAAACTGCTGGAAAGATTAAGATAATCTATTATTATGGCTCAAAAGTTATTTTAAAATCAACCGTGTGTTTTCATGATCCGTTTAAGTCATTGAAATTTTCCAACTTTTTGCCTATCGTGTACACACATCTTCTGGTTTGGGCTTTTTATTCCTTTTGCTAAGCAACTTTAATACAACACAGGTTTTACCGAAGAACGCCGTCAATCCCAAGGGCCGGAGAAATCAAAAAAACGGTTGCAGGAAAGAACAAATAGCATTGCCAAACCTAAAACGTAGTGGTTTTGTGTTCATAACGATGATTTAATTTTAAAAAATATTGAACACAAAACGAAGTGCCACCGTTTTTTTGATGCGTATAGGGTTGTGTAAAAGGCCCATTGCTGGATTGACAAAGAGCTTTGGGTACTTTGGCGCTCCAAAGTACCATGCCACCGCGGCATAGAGCGGAAAATTTCAATATTTGCGTTAGAGTTAGCCAGGAAATATGCTAAAATAAATTCAGCAGGACGATCGCCTTAGAGAGGGGCTAAACACAATAGGCCTGTTTGCCGGAAATAATTCTTGCCTGCAATATAAAACCTGAAATTAATTCAATTCCAGCTTTCCTATCGCTACAGGTCAGCGTGATGGCGCTAACATTAAACCTCAACCACACCACTCAATAATTCCTACATTGAATTTCCTTCCTCAATGGCTCACAAATCAGCAAACATTTCAGGATAAAATTTGTTAAAACAGTCTATAAAAGAAAATCTGCATGGCACATATTTATTTCAATCTGAATAAACAATTACAGACGAAGAATGCTGCCGGAATCAGAAAATCTTTGTTAATTTTATATCCGCATAAACAACAGCTTAATATAATTTATATATCAAAAAAAGGCTATTTAAAGCACAAATATGAATGTAGAAGACGTTTTTAAGAACAACGAAAAATGGATCGCCGATAAATTGGCTATCAATCCTGATTACTTTACTGAACTATCAAAAGGACAGAGTCCGGAGTTTTTATATATCGGATGTTCAGATAGCCGTGTTACGGCAGAAGATTTAATGGGCATACAACCAGGTCAGGCTTTTGTACACCGGAATGTGGCCAACCTGGTAAACAACGTGGATTTAAACGTGATGACGGTGCTAAACTATGCCGTGCGTCATTTGAAAGTGAACCATATTGTGGTTTGCGGCCACTACAACTGCGGGGGTGTTAAAGCAGCAATGCAACCTGCAGATATGGGCATACTCAATCCATGGTTAAGAAATATCCGTGACGTTTACCGCATCCATAGAGATGAGTTAAATGCCATTGAGGATGAAGGCGCACGTTACAACAGACTGGTGGAACTGAATGTTCAGGAACAATGCGTTAACTTATTAAAAACCGCAGCAGTGCAGGAAGCAATTACCAACCGGGGAATAACGGTACATGGCTGGGTTTTCGATATCCATACAGGTAAATTAATCGACCTTAAAATTGATTTCGAAGCCATTTTGAAGGATATTAAGGAGATTTATAATCTTTATTAGTTTGCGTTTGGGCGTTGAGCGTTTGGCGTTCGAAACGCATAGAAACCATCCAGGCTTTCGAAATAAGAAAAGAAGTCAAGTTTTAAAAAACTTGACTTCTTTAAATATAAATCCCGAACTGTCGACTCAAGACTAAGGACTCAAGACTCTTGACTGACTAACGTCCCATCCAACCGCCATCAACGGTCAAAATTGTGCCGTGAACATAATCGCTGGCCGGTGAGGCCAGGAATAATGTAGGTCCTTTAAAATCTTCTGGTGTTCCCCATCTTCCGGCAGGTATACGGGATAATATAGAAGTGCTTCTATCCTGATCTTCTCGTAAAGCAGAAGTATTATCGGTTGCAATATATCCTGGTGCAATCGCATTTACATTTACACCCTTTGAGGCCCACTCATTTGCAAAAGCCTTGGTTAAAGAGGCAATTGCACCTTTACTGGCGGCATAACCAGGAACGGTAATACCGCCCTGGAATGACAGCAATGATGCCGTGAAAATTACTTTTCCGCTACCTCTGGCAATCATTTCTCTGCCAATTTCGCGTGTTAAAATAAACGGTGCCGTTTGGTTTACGGCAATTACTTCATCCCAGTATTCATCTGAATGCTCAGCAATTGGTTGCCGTAAAATCGTTCCGGCGTTATTTACCAAAATATCAATAACAGGATGGTCTGCTTTTACCTGGGCCGCAAAAGCCAGGGTATTTTCGCGTTTACCAAAATCGCATTGGTAAGCATAAAATTTTCTACCCAGCGCTAAAATTTCTTTCTCAACGGTACTGCCCTGAAGTTCGAGACTTGCAGAAACACCGATAATATCAGCACCTGCTTCGGCCAAAGCTAAAGCCATAGCTTTCCCTATTCCTCGTTTACAACCCGTAACTAATGCAGTTTTACCTGCTAAATTAAATATGTCAGACATGTTTTTTCTAAAGTTCTATTTAAAGATTGCTCCATTTCGCTAAGCTTCATCCGATAGCTATCGGATCGAGATGACGGTAAGAAATTATTATTTCAGTTCGTTAATGGCACAGTGATCCATATCGCCATAATCTAAGTTTTCGCCGGCCATCCCCCAAATAAAAGTATAGTTGCTTGTACCCGCTCCGGAATGGATAGACCAGTTTGGCGAAATTACCGCCTGATCGCTCTGCATCCAGATATGACGGGTTTCTTGTGGCTGGCCCATAAAGTGACAAACACTCTGCCCTTCCGGAACTTCGAAATAGAAATAGGCTTCCATCCTTCTATCATGTGTATGCGCAGGCATGGTATTCCAGACACTACCCGATTTTAACTCAGTCATACCCATTTGTAACTGGCAGGTTGGCAAAACACTGTTCACCAACAACTTATTGATTATTCTATGATTGGCTGTTTCAGGTGTACCCAACTCTACAATCTCCGCTTCGGCTTTGCTTACCTTTTTAGTAGGATAAGTATGGTGCGCAGGGGCAGAATTGATGTATAATTTAGCCGCCTCACCTGGTGTGGCAGATTCAAAAAAAACTTCTTTTGTACCCTTTCCAATGTATAAAGCTTCTTTATAATCCAGTTCGTATTTTTCGCCATCAGCAGTAACAATGGCTTTTCCGCCAACATTGATAATCCCCAGTTCCCTGCGTTCTAAAAAGTAGGTCGCTTTTAAATCATCAGGGTTTGGAAGTGCTATTTTCTGATCAACAGGCATTGCACCACCAACAATATACCTGTCAAAATGAGATAAGGTCAGGTTTACCTGGTCGGCCTCAAATACATTTTCAATTAAGAAATTTTCCCGCAAAGCTGCGGTATCCATTTGTTTAACTTCTTTAGGGCTTTGAGCGTAACGGCTTTCAAATTTATTCATTGGTTAAAAATTGAGTTTTGAGATCAGGACCTGAACTAAGATCAGATCCTATCGCAAATATATTTATACGATATTTATTATTGGTATGAATACTCAACTTTATAATCCTTTTTTATGGTTTGTCCGCTCCAGGCTTTTAAACTGGTTCAGGGTGCGGGTGCATCTGTTCAGAATTTATGATCGGCAGGCAGTCCTAGGGTTAAAAAGCGAAATGAACTGCGAACAGATCATGAAGGCAGAAAAAAAGTTTATATTTTATTTTCTTTAATATGCACGTTTAATAGCTAATAATAGCTAAGGCGAGTTTTTTTCCAATTATTTAGAGCGCAAATTCTGTACAATTATTCAGGTTTCGTCCCGCTTTCCGTTTTACTTCACCCGATGAAATATCGGGCTCGTGCTCACTCCAATCGGGTCTAGATGGCCAGTGAACTGCTTCTATTTTCCCCAATTGGGCGAGCTATATTTTTGCACAAACCCCTGTTCATAAACCCGGTAGTAGCGTGCATCCCGATTTTTTCTATCGGGATAAAGCGAATAACGGGGCTGCTGTTGCCGATGAAATAATAAACTTTCATTTTCAAATAAAACAATGGATTTATCTTTATTGTAAATCGTAAATATTTTAGTTTAGAATTAAAAAACATTTCGGAAAAACACCTGGTGAGTTTATGGTTAGTGATTAAAAAGTCTTCATTCCAATTCCATTAATCATTTACTGTTTGTCGTTCAAAATAACCCCATCATTAACAGGTGGCCTGTAAGGCACAAACTTCACTTTATTTGTGCGATACTTATTGCCAGGCAATATCTCCGTAATATATAGATCATATTTGTTATCAAAATTATTGTACCATTCGCCCGACATATCCACCAACTCCTTAAAGCTGATATAATTATAATCAGGCTTAGTAGAAACAATCTCGGCTTTCTTATCTCCCTTTTTGTTTATATACGAAAAAGTAACATAGCTTTTATATGGAGGTGCGCACTTACAAAAGAAAATAAAATATTGTTCAAAAACATCAACCCATTTTATTTGCAAAAACTTACTTCCTTTGGAGGTAGATACCGTATCTGCAAGGAAATATTTTTTTTTATTAAAATCTTGAGAGTAGACATTATTAATTAAAGGAAAAACAAGCTGAATAAAACAATCTTCTTCATAGCTATTTAATTAGGGACAATTTGCTGGTAATTTCCTTAACGCTTACTAAAATACTTTAGTTAAATCAGAAATCATTGGCTCTAGCATAATTCTTCTAATGAACGTACTTTTATGCCGTGTATTATATTCAGGCGGATATCTCGGGTAATCGGTTGTACCCTCTTTCAAATTGTTATACGGTAAGTCTGTATAAAGATGAAACGCTGTATTTGCAGCCGATCTTAAACTAATCAGTGGATTTCTGTCTGCATCTCTATATTTTATTTCTTTTTCGGTGTGCCCATAGATCAAAATCGGCATAATTATGCTGATCTGCTTTTCTCCAAGTAAAAACAGCTCTTTATAGTCAAGTGTTTTTAATTCTAAATATTGCGGGAATAAAACGTAACCTAAACTATCATTTGCAGTAATTTTTGTGACCGACGTTTTATTCTTTTTATCTTTTACAACATCAATTGTAAAATTTATGGCATACATTGAAACACTATCTTTTAAAATTTTGCTTGGACGACTTTTTAAAAAAATCTTGATAAAAGCCTTTTCCAATGGCGTCATTTTTGGGGGAACAGTATTTTCAGGGGTCGTTTTTAACTGTTGAGCATAAATTGGCATGGCAAAGGTCATAAACCATATGCATAAGAAAATGATTATTTTGTATTTGCTTTTCATATCTTTCATTTTAAGGGCATTTTGTACCTGTAAATCCCGGTTTTGTCGTATCTCTCTCTTGGTCATTGAGCGTTTTTTCAGCAGGTAATAGCTGAATTATACCGCACCTAGCGAGTGCCCAAGCACGGTCTTCATTGAAACTTGTATTGAATTTCATGATTACATCTTTCAGGCCCTTCACAAAATTTTGATAGCCCATAGGTATGTGACTGTCATTGGGAACCCCTAACAATCGTCCGCCGTTGACGTTAACTCCCTCATATCTTCTTTGAAATTCAGTAGCTCCCAATAACTGGCGCTGCCTATCAAAAAATGCGTGAAGTGCTTCGTAATACATTGTAACCAAGATATATTCCTGAGTTCCATTATTTAAAACATCAGGATTTAGTCCAACAGTGAATTCAGATGAATTACCAAAGTAATTTCTCCCATGAAAAAGCAGACGAGGCTCTGGATGCGGTATTAGAATTTTAAAAACAAACAAACCCTAGCCATGTCTAGGGCTTGTTTGTTTGCGGCGCCTCTAAAGCTTATAGAACCGGTAATCAATTAGAAATCGTAGTTAAATTGAAAACATATGGTTCGAGCATAATTCTTCTAATAAATGTGCTTTTATGCCTCTCATTATATTCAGGTGGGTATCGGGGATAAGTAGTTGGTCCATCTTTTAAATTATTATAGGGTAAATCTGTATAAAGATGGAACGCTGTATTTACAGCCGATCTTAAACTAATCAGTGGGTTTCCATCTGCATCTTTATATTTTATTTCTTTTTCAGTATGTCCATAAATCAGTATCGGCATAATTATACTGATTTTTTTTTCTCCCAATAAAAACAGCTCTCTGTAATCAAGCTTTTTCAATTCTGAATAATGAGGGCATAAAATATAGCCAAGACTATCGTTTGCAGTAATTTTTGATACCAGTGTTTTATTGTTTTTATCTTTTACAACATCAATTGTGAAATTTATGGCGTACATTGAAACACTGTCTTTTAGAATTCTGCTTGGATCACTCTTAGAAAAAATTTTGATAAAAGACTTTTCTAAAGCCGTCATTTTGGGTGTTTCTGTATTGGTAGCAATCGTTTTAGAACTTTGAGCATGGATAGCACCAGTATTAATTATATACCAGGTACATAAAAGAATGATTATTTTAAAGCTATTCTTCATATTTTTGTTATTAAGGACATTTAGTTCCTGTGAATCCTGATTTAGTTGTATCTCTCTCCTGATCATTGATTGCCTTCTCTTCTGATAAGGACAGAATTATACCAGCCTTAGCAAGCGCCCAAACACGGTCTTCACTGAAACTCGTATTGAATTTCATGATCACATCCTTAAGACCTTTCACGTAGTTATGATATGACATAGGCAGATGGCTATCATTGACTACTCCCAATAATCGACCGCCATTGACTTGAACACCTTCATATTTTCTTTGAAATTCAGTTGGTCCCAATATTGAAGCTGTCTATCGAAAAATGCATGAAGTGCTTCGTGATACATTGTAACTAAGATATACTCCTGCGTTGAATTATTTAATACATCAGGATTTAAACCAATAGTGATGTCAGCAGTATATATTGAAAACCCACCACCTTTTTCTTTACCATCTACCGTTGTTCCTTTCAAACTATTGTCCGCCTTAAATTTTATATTAACTAGGTCGTTTTTGGCAAAAGTATTTTTGATCAATGTGGCTATATCAGTACATATATTTGTTTTCATTTCCTTTATCAAAGCTTGGGCACATGGATATCCCTGTAAGCTATCTATTATCTCTTTATTGGATATGGGGTTTCCTCCGTTACTCCCACTGCCTGAATAACCCCCATGCGTACCGGCATATCCTTCATTATCGCCGTAATCACCATCGCAACTTCCTGGCAAATGAGCAAAACCAGATATATAAGGAGAACAAACCTCATATCCTTCTACACCCACACAAGATTGGCCCCAAATTGGTATGTCAATCCCATCAGCACAGGGCGATTTTACAGCAATTATTTTATCTTTTATGCTTAGGCTTAATGTTTTTATATCCGAGTACTGCAGTTTTATATTTCTTAAGGATTCATTTAACAAATTTAAATTAGCTGTACGCCTGGCAATTTGACCGTTGGCATAAAGTGAACCATTACTAAAACTACCATCAGTATTAAAATAGTAAAGTTTGCCCGTTAAATCACCAACGTTTTTATAATGAATTTCTGATTTTTTTAATTGTATATTGTTTACCACCGCCATGTAACAACCAGAAACAATTGTATTGTTATCTGCGTTTTTGAATAAGACCAATCTAATGTTACATTTGGACAAACCTAAATTTGGTTCAGTAGCATCATTTGGACTATCCCCCACAAAAATTTTATCGGGATTATTTAATCCTACCTCGATAATGGTTTGGTTATCTACAATACTGGTATAAAGATTATCCTAATTAGGGCTCATCGCTTTAAATGGATTATTTTCTGTTGTTTTGAGATTCGATCTAACCCAGTTTTTAGCCTCCTGCAGATCGAATGTAGTTATTTTTGGTTGACTGTGGTTATCTTTTTTACAGGAATGGAGAATAATGGACAGGGTAATTAAAAGTGTTAAAGCCAATGCACACTGCTTCAACAAAACAAAGTCTTTTTTCATGCGTTAATTTAGATTAATAATTATGTGAGAGATGATTCAAGACAAATATAGAAATACAAATAAATAATACAAATAAATAGTTATAATAAGCAAAAAAAGACAATACTATCGCCCAGAGGACGTATCAGCAACACTTAACCCATACTTATTTTGCTCTCCTGCCGATCGAAATGCTTATTCATAATGCCCTGATAAACCTGTTCTGCGAGTACATACAATAAATCTGCCTTCTCAAACAGGCGTAACACATCTGGCTCACCGATAGTGTAGCAGTTTTCGTACCTCACAGCCAGGTAAGCCTCATCAAGCAAATGCAACAGACTAACCTCTTCCTCGTTATCATTAAACAGCTCTGAAAGTGGCTTTACATAAGGTTTAATATACAATTGATGAACTTTAATGCGGTGTGTTTTTTTATCCTTTCCCATTACCAAAACTTCAATGGCCCGGTACATCAGATCAAAAACCTGGTGCAGCATAAAGGCACTGTATTCGAGATTTTGTTGTTTAAAATAGAAGGTTGCCCCTACCAAAAATTTATTAGCCTTATCTATTCCCTGACGATACATAGTGCTAACCTGATCGGCCACAAGCTTCGGTGCGCCCCCGTTTAGAAAATTTCCGGATATACTGAATAAACAATTTTGAGCGGTGGTGGCATAGTAAAAAAACAAACTCCCCTGCAGTAATGCCTGCTCCACCTCGTGTACATGGAAAACGCGGTAACTCCATTCCATTTGCCCGTTAAATATAATATTTAATACTGGCGTTAATTCATTTAAAATATGTACATGTTTAAACGAAACCATAATTAACATTTCCTGCGCAGTCTTATCGGCCAAAAAGCTGTGATGGAGATAAATATACTGGACTGGTACCGCAGCTATAATATCTTTTAACAAATGCAAGGTTTTTTCATCCTTTAACGCAGCATGTTCTGGGTTCAAAAACTTACTCCACATCATAATCCCTTTCATCAATTTCATCTAACACAGGGTTGGTAATCATTACAAAAAAAGCTTCCATAATCATCATCATGCTTTCATACTGTTCAAACAAAAATTCCTTATCCATTAGTTTAATGCTGCTCCTGGTACTGAAAGCCGCATACAACCACTCTAAAAGACCTAGACGCAGCTGTTTAATTTTTTCGGGAATAAAAAAGGACTCCACAAACAGGTAAGGATTTTCTATGTGTACCGCAGTCAGCGTATTTACCTCGCACAGTTCTTTGCGATAGGTATCGCTGTTTACAAATTGATCTTTAACGGCGGGCAAACCCCCGGAAGGGGCGCCTTGATAAGTTAGTTTTTTAGCTGTGATTAAATAACCCGCGTTAAGCAGCTTTGTAAATTGGTTATAGAAGAAAAAATAATCGGCCACATCACTCACACATTGCTCTTCAGCTAAAGCAGCTTTATACCAGCTCTTTAAATAAGCTTTATGCCCGGTAAGGTTATCCAGACTAAAGAAAAATTCAATTACACTAAATGGATTATCAAATAATTCCTGTTCAAAAGCCAAAGGCGATGTGCTTTCGAATATAGCCGTATGATAGTAGCGATCGGTATTTTTAAAGCTATTTCTGGTAATAATCCTTTCGTGGATGAGCCAGCAAGCCTCCAGCATTTTTTTGGTATTCTCGTAAAACGCGGCAACATACTGATCCCAATCCAGATCAAGGTTATTTTCTAGTGCGGCCAACAACCATTCTTTGTAAATCAGCTTATAGGTATCTGATTGAAAAAACAGGAAAATATCAAGAAAGGTAAGTTTTGGATTTTTCATTTCACCGCTGCTTAACAGTTTCGGACAGTAATCAAGCAGTACCGTTTCGCGTTCCACACCACATTCATCAGCCCCAATCGCTTTCACAAATGCGGTATCGGTTTCAATGTGGTTAAAAATTAAATCCGAATAATCGAAAAGCGGCACTAATTTTTCGTAAAAAACCAACAGCTGTGCCGGGTGCTTTTGTGGCGAAAAATCGAATTCGTTCCGTGGAGGGATTAACCAGTTTTTTAAAAAATTTAAATGGTAGCTTACGCCATTTGATGAAAAAAAGCTTTCAATCGCATCAATAAATGCCACAGTTTCTTTTTTAAAATTTAAGTTCCCTTCCATGGTGTATATTTTTAAATGATTATATTAGCTAACGAATTTAGCAAAATAAAATAAGTTTAACTACATTTTATACATATAACTTATTAACATATTACCTATGAACGAGAATCAGCGCTTAAAGTCATTAATGGATTTATTGTATTTTAAAACTCAAAAAGATTTTGCTACTGCATTGAATATTAAACAGGGCTCTTTATCCGACATTTTAAGAGAAAGGATTAATGTTTCTAACGCCATTAAAGATAAGTTAGAGATGAAATTCGATGTAAATTTAACCTGGCTGGAGGATGGAACTGGCGAACCGTTTTTCAAAAAGAAACCAGCCGTTGGCGTAAGCAAAGAGGGCGTTCCTTACTTTGATATGAGCCTGTCTGACGCGAAAGAGCTCATCGTAGAAGAACAACGCGCAGAATACCTGGTAAATTACCTGCCTTTTAACGATTGCACAGCCTACTTACCTGTTTATGGCGATAGCATGTATCCTAAATATGCCGCAGGCGAAATTATAGCGATAAAAGAAATTACCAATTACGAAATTCTACAGTGGGGAGAAGCTTATGTGGTAATGACAGATGAAGATAGTAACAGTCTGCGTACTATAAAACTAATCTTTCAGCACACTGATGATAATAAACTAATCCTCCGTTCTTCAAATCCAAATTTTAAAGGCGATACCGTAATTAGTAAAAAAAACATCCAGGCCCTTTACCTTGTAAAAGGCAAAATTACCAGGAATATTATTTAGGTAAAGCAATTTTCAGTTCACGGTTTTCATTTCAAGTTTGTATTAAAAAATGTCAATCCTGATGGTTAATTAATTGTTTAAAATCAATATGAGTGACAGATTTTTTAGGGAATATAAGCTGCGAGGAATCGTCATTCCCAACTTGATTTGGAACCACGGAGTGCTCATGAATGCCGTTGAATAAAGTAAAAGTAATGCCTTAGCAGTTTTTTGTATGCTGCATTAAGATTCCCGCCTGCGCGAGAATGACTACCGTACTGGTAGATTCTGTCTATGGTAGCTTGTCGAAGGACCTGATTTAAATATCATAAGGCGTTTCGACGGGCTGTGACAAATTCGGACGGAATTACAAATACGAGCGAGATTCGCAAACCGGATCTGCGTTTATCATCTTTAATCAGCGGGAATAAATAAGAGAGCTCCTGCAGATCAGCAGATTTTCGCGAATCTTAGAAAGCCATGCAGGAGTCTGTATGATAAAAATGTCAATCCTAAGCTTGTCGAAGGACCTGGTTTAAATATCTTACAAGGCGTTTCGATACTTCGCTAAGCTGAGTACAGGCTAAGCTCAAAGTGACAAATTCGGACGGAATTACAAATACGAGCGAGATTCGCAAACTGGATCTGCGTTTATCATCTTTAATCGGCGGGAACGAATAAGAGAGCTCCCGCAGATCAGCAGATTTTCGCGGATCTTAGAAAGCCATGAGTCTGTTATAAATTGTCATTCTGAGGGATAATTTATTGCAATGAAAACTTTCTTTAGAATCTGTCAATGAAAACTAAAAAAGCGGCCCAATCATTGATCAGAACCGCTTTTCTTATACATTACAACTCTTTTAGTAACCCGGATTCTGATACATTTTAACCGGATCTAATTTCACCTCATCAAAAGGAATAGGATAATACCTGTCTTTTGTGGTTACGTTAGCCAGCTTAGCAATTCCATACGCCGACTGTGGTTTCGCTTTTAGGTAAGTAACCAACTCTGCAGCAGTAAAATTCCTGATTAAATCAAACCATCTTTGGTGTTCGAAAGCAAACTCTACCCTACGCTCGTGTAAAATAGCCAGTTTTAAAGTCGGGAATTTAGCGGCATAAGTGGCATCCGTTTTAGTTACTGCATAAAGTGGCATACCCGCTCTTGCCCTAACCATATCTAAATACTGAATAGCCACAGCATCATTGCCCTGCAACATATTAACTTCCGCAAGCATTAAAATTACATCAGCATAACGCATTAAAATCCAGTCGTTGCCTCCATAACCGTTTTTCGTAGCCAATTCACTCGCATCACGGAATTTGGTAATAAACCAATCTTTTACCGTAGCATCATTTGCAAACTTTACAGAAAAATCTTTCCTTAAATCACTTGATTCATATTCGTTAATAAGGTCTAGCTTCACATTACCACCGATACCGGTAGAAACCTTTAACGAATTAATGGTTTCGCCTTTCGCCTGGTTGTTGGCGGCGATGCTTGAGCTATAATTAATATCACCCTGTTTGTAAGAAATCTGGAAAATCAATTCTTTACAGGTCGTTTTTTTCGTTACGTCGAAAACATCAGTATAGGGAATTTCAGAAAGGTTACCAAAAGCTTTCATATTGTAGGCTGCCAACAGGTAAGTGTTTGCATTGCTTAGGTTTTCGGCCTTATTGTTTGGCAGAGTGGCTGCCATGGTTAAATAAACCTTACCCAGATAGGCATTAATGGCGGCTTTAGATGTTCTTCCGATATTCGCTGTTGCCGGAAAGTTGGGTAACGTACTGTTTAACCCATCTTTTAAATCGGCTACAATTTGATTGTAAACATCCGCTTCAGGTGCGCGGAAAACAAAGGGTGTCACCTCTTCATTAGTTGATAATTGTTTTGTTACCAACGGTACCGCGCCCCACTTCCGTACCAGTTCGAAATACATAATGGCCCTTATGAATTTAGCTTCTGCAGCGTAATTTGCCTTATTAGCCTGAGTGGTAAAATTCGCTTTATCAATGTTGGATAAAATAAAATTAGTTCTGGTTATCGCATTGTAAAGGGCTAACCAATGGGCTTTCAGATAGGAGTTACTTGGCAGCAGGGAAAAATCGTTAAACTGAAAAGGTTCACCCGCATTACTCTGGTTATCATTTCTTCCGGCATCGTCAGAGCGTTCATCGGTAAATAAACCACTGTTCTCACCCATAGTGTTACTGCTTCTCAACGATTGATAAGCACCATTTACGGCCAGTAAAACATCATTTTCTGTTTTAAAATAATTTTCAGGCGCTACAGCATTTGGATTCTTTTGATCCAGAAAATCCTTTTTACAAGCACCAAGGCCAACCACAACAGCCAGGGCTAAAACGATATAAATATTTTTTCTCATGTTCTGAATTTTAAAAAGTTAATTTAATGCCAAGATTATAGGTTCTGGCTAGCGGATAGTTACCATAATCCACACCAGGCGTTAAATTGGCACCTCCGCTATAATCCACTTCAGGGTTATAACCTTTGTATTTAGTAATGGTAAATGCATTATCTACACTAGCATAAACGCGGATATTATTCACTTTAAGCGTACTGGCAAGCGATTTTGGGAAAGTGTAACCCATGGTGATGTTGGTACACCTGAAATAAGAACCATCCTGAATGTAAAAAGATGATAAACGTGTGCTATTGCTCTGCGTACCCGCCCTCGATGCGCGGTAATTTAAGCCGCTACCGGGATTTGACTCGTTTCTATAACGATCGGCAACCTCTACATATTGGTTTCCAGAACCTTCAAAGTTATATAGGTAATAATCCTGGCCATCCAACACCTGGTTTCCATACGACCCATTGAAAGATGCCCTTAAATCGAAAGTTTTATAAGAAGTATTTAAGGCAAATCCGTAGGTAAATTTCGGGTATGGTGTGCCGATTACCGTTTTATCTGCATCGTTTACGATTCCATCACCATTGGTATCCTGGAAATATAAATCTCCGATTTTTGCAGGATTGGTTGCTGAAGCAGAAGACGAAACCTTCCCAACATTATCTGCAGTCAAACGACCTAAAACCTTAAATCCGTAAAACATGCCTACCGGATACCCTTCCTGGGTAGTGTGTGTAATGTATGAACGCTCCGCACCATTGGTAAAGATGCTACTTGCGCCACCCATATTTAAAACCTTATTACGGTTAACCGCAATATTACCGCTAAAACCAAGATTGAAGTCCTCTTGCTGAATAATCCTGCCATCTACCTGAATGTCAAAACCCTTATTTCGGATTTTGCTATCAGTCAGATTGGTTAGGATAGATGAGGTACCTGAAATTCCGGAAACCGGCTGATTGAACAACAGGTTGTAAGAATAACTCAGGTAATAATTGGCGATAATGGATACACGGTTGCGGAACAAACTGATATCAGTACCAAAATTATATTGCGAAGTAGATTCCCACCCCAATTTTGGATCCTGGATGGAATTTGGCCAGATGGCGGTAGAAATCGCGTTTCCAAAAACCACCCCACCCGTTGCACTCATTTCCTGCTCGGTTCTGTAATTCGGAATATTGTTATTCCCGCTTAATCCCCAGCTCGCCCTTAACTTAACAGTAGATTGTTCACCAAGAAAACTGTTGTAGAAATCTTCTTCCGATAGGTTCCATCCTGCAGCTACCGAAGGGAAATTACCGTATTTATTAAACGGACCAAACCTTGATGAACCATCGCGGCGAAATGAACCGGTTAAAAAATATTTGCCCGCATAGTTATAACTGAAACGGCCGAAATAAGAAAGTAAGGTATTGGTGGCTTTACCTGTTTTATTCGATCCATCCGTTATTAAAGTTAAAAATCCTGCATCAGCACCTTTATCTGTAATTTCACCAATATTATCATTCTGAAAACCACTGGCAGAAATACGGATCAGATCGCTCGTTGTTTTTTGCGCAGAATATCCTGCTAAAACATCCAGTTTATGTTTACCAAAGGTTTTATTGTAGTTTAAGGTAAACTCACCAAGCTGATCGACCTGGCTAAGGGTTTGTGCTATGGCATTCGCCGCCGTTATTGCAGCAGTAGAATAAGGCGGATTATTACCATTACTTAAACTGGTTGGCAGGTAAAAATCATATTTCTCATTATAGGTCTGTGTACCTAAATTGGCTTTAAAAGCTAATCCTTCCAATATTTTATAAGTAGCGTTGGCATTATAGGTACTTCTAGCCCCTTTTCTGGTAATTTTTACTTGTTCAACAGTAGCCAAAGGATTCTCTGGGTTTTGGATACCGTACTGAGAGGATAAAGCCCCCATGCCAAACTGGATGGGATTTCCATTAGCATCCTTTGCCGGCAGATAAGGCAGGTAGATCAGAGCCGACATCATCGGACTTAAATCGTAACGACCTTCCCTCACCTCGCGGTTATCATTCTGGGTATAGGAAATATTTGCACCTACATGTAAACGTTCGCTCACCTTGCCATCAATATTCCCCCTAAAGTTCGTTACTTTTTGGTTGGTGTTGGTTACAATACCATCATTGTTCTGGTAACCACCACTTAAAAAATATTTTACATCTTTGGTACCGCCAGAAAATGAAAGGTTATGGCGTTGGAAAGCCGCATTGCGGTACAGTTCATCCTGCCAGTCGGTATTATAAGCCGCAGGGATAGCCTGTTGTGTGCTGAAATTATAAAGATCAGCCGGAATACTTACACTACTTCCATTACCCATGTTGGCGATACGGGTAGCATTGTTATCACCGAACATGGCATCGTTCCAGGTTTTCCCTGAGTTTACCCATAGATCTTTATAGGCATTGTTACGTCCGTCGATTAAAAGCTGGATAAACTGGTTGGCATCTAATAATTTTACTTTTTTGGCCAACTGAGAAATACCACCCTGAACATCATATTCAAACTTTCCTTTTCCATCCGTACCCCTTTTGGTGGTAATCAACACAACCCCACCCGATGCCCTTGAGCCATAAATGGTAGCAGAAGCCGCATCTTTTAAAATGTCGATGGTTTCGATATCCTCCGGATTGATGGATACGTTGTTTCCTGCGGGATAACCGTCAATTACATATAAGGGATCTGAACTAGCGTTAATGGAACCGATTCCCCTCACCCTGATTTTGGTACCCGAATATGGTGCACCACTGGTTTGCGATACCTGCACCCCTGCAACCTTACCAACCAATGCCTGGCCAACAGTAGGAGAAGTTAAATTCATTTCGCTGGCCTTCACACTGCTAATAGCACCGGTTACATCCGATTTTCTGATCTTCTGGTAACCAATAGCCACAACCTCATTTAGGGTATTGCTGCTTTCTTTTAAAATAACATTAATATTTTGGCGTCCGTTAACCGCAACTTCCTGGTTATCGTAACCGATATAAGAGAATACTAAAATTGCCCCATCCTCAACCGGAATAGAGTATTTACCATTAGCATCGGTAACCGTTGTTTTTTTGGTCTTTTTTTCAAATACGCTTACACCTGGTAAAGGTTGGTTGTTTTGGTCGGTAACCGTTCCACTTACCGAAGCAAATATTTTATGGTGTACTCCTGGAGCAAGCATACCGTGGTTTACTGCTATTGCTTCTGAATTACAGATGGCCAGTAAGCCTAAAGGCAAAAGCAATTTCCGGCAGGTATTTTTTATACCTGCGGTTAAAAAAAATGATGTCATCTTTTTGTTCTTAGTAATGGTTCTGAAATATAATTGGGTTTTGTGTTTTAAGTAGAAGTGTAGATTTCACATATACATAGGCTTATCCTTTTAAGTTAACAGGGTTAATTACAGAGCGTTCTACAGCGGCAAAAGTATAAGTGTATTTTTAACACTATGTATCCCCCACGTTAACTCTTCACACCAATCTGAACACGTACTTTAAATTAACATTAAGCCAAATTAAATAACATCTAAATCGGTTTACTATGGAATCAAAGCATAACACCCTCTTAATGTTTCTTTAATGGCAGGTCTTTAATTTTGTCACCAAAACTTTTCAATGAAATCCCTCTATCCTTTCCTTATGCTCTGCCTGTTCTGCACAGGTTTAGCTGCACAGGATGTACCACAACAATCTTATCAATTAATTAAGACCAGGAACGAAGTGCAATACAAAAATTATTACCTGCTTAGCCTCTTTCAGCAATTGCCCGGGTTGCGCAAAATGCTAAATACAGATCCGGTACTGAATAACATCTACAAAACAAAAACCACGCAGGTAAATGAAGCGGTGAAAACCTGCAAAACAGATATTAGCTGTTACGCAAAAGCTTTAAAATTCAACAATGAGGAAATAGCCCATATTGGAAACCGTTTGGCGCTGCTTTATACAGAAAATAATCCATTGGGAGATTTGGTAAAAAATCATCTGATCCCCTCAGGTTGTTATTCCATGTTTGCCAAAGAACAGCACAAAACGCTTTTAGTTAAAGCCTGGGAGCAGGATGCCAAGGCGATAAATTACACCATTGGCGTATATGTTGAAGGAAACAAACCCAATTACCCGAAAATAGATTCCATCAGCTTCAGTTTAAGGGATAAAGAATATACAGAACTAACCGCAGCCAGCGCATTGTTATCCCTGCATGACAATAATAAGCTCTTTTTTGAACCGGCTATTTTATTTACACTGGAAGCTTTAGAATTGAACGAACGTAATGATGCCGCAGATTACGAACCGATGGCTAAAGGCGTAAACCTTGCCGCGGTTAACCGGATCAAAAAAACAGACTGGAAAAAATATCCTTACAGCGTAATCCTGGTTCCGGGTGCTGGCCCGGAAGAAAAAGATGTTGCGCTCAGCCCTGGTGGAATGATCCGTTGCCGTTTAGCCGCTTTGCAATACCAGAAAGGTGCGGCACCGTTCATCGTGGTTTCGGGCGGACGGGTACATCCTTACAAAACCAGGTTTAGTGAAGCTTATGAAATGAAGAAATTTTTAATGGAAACCCTTCAGGTACCCGAAAGTGCCATTATTATGGAACCGCATGCCCGCCACACCACCACCAACCTGCGCAATTGTTCCAGACTGATGTTCAGGTACGGTATGCCGGTAAATAAAGCTGGAATGGTTTGTACCATGAAATCGCAGAGCTACTACATCACCGATGTTCTGCTAGAACGCTGCAAAAAGGAACTCGGTTACTATCCTTATAAAAAGGGAAAACGTTTAAGTGATACCGAATCAGAATTCTACTTAAATACAGCATCATTACAAATTGATTTTGATGAACCGCTAGATCCTTAGTTTATGAAAACATTAAATCCCATTTTAGTCTTTATAGTAATGTTTTTTGTAGCCAGGTACAGCAAAACGGATTCTTCAAATTAGGAAACGAATGACTTGTGGTTCTTGGGGTATTGTGGTCCCGCTTTCCATTTCAAGTCCGCACTCGTACCTCGCTTACGGGCTTTGCATTGCAATCGGGTTTATAAGCTACGGATTGTGCACCCTGCAACCTTACAAATGAAAAACTGCAGTACCTCATTAGCCCCGGTTGAAGCGTTACCCTGCAGCGACGAGGTACGAGGAAGCGAAGCGTGTAAGCGTAAAACGGGAAGAAATTTAGTGTCTTTATCCTATCGGTTGGTGTCTCACCGACCGAAATAGAACATTTATTAGAATTAGAAAATGTGCGACCTGTGGTTCTTGCCGGCTACCAGTCCCGCCATTCGCTATAGCTCCGATAGAAGACCTGTGAAACAAGCAAGCACACCAAAATATAATATAAACCGGTGCTTAATCGGAGGCTGCCGCTGCTGTCGGGTTTATAAACAAAGGTTGGTGCTCCCGCAAACTCACAAATGAAAAGCTGCAGTACCTCATTAGCCCCGGCTGAAGCGTTACCCTGCAGCAACGAGGTACGAGGAAGCGAAGCGTAAAAGCGGAAGACGGGAAGAAATTCAGTGTTATGTACAGGCCTTGCGCTCCAAAACATAAGCTTGCAGTTGCCTAAATTTATCAGTTTGAGCGTTGTCGAAGACGCTGGATGTGTTTAACCACCTGAGGAATATATGATTATGTAATTTGACGTGTAAAAGATCCTTCTTTATCCTATCGGTTGGTGTCTCACCAACCGAAATAGAACATTTGTTAGAATTAGAAAATGAGCGATCTGTAGTTCTTGGCGGCTACCAGTCCCGCCATTCGCTAATTCCGATGAAGGACCGGAACCGCTGCTGTCGGGTTTAGGAATAAGGGCTTATGCGCCCTGCAAACTCACAAATGAAAAGCTGCAGTACTTCATTAGCCTATCGGTTGGTATCTCACCAACCGAAATAGAACATTTGTTAGAATTAGGAAATGAGCGATCTGTAGTTCTTGGCGGCTACCAGTCCCGCCATTCGCTAATTCCGATGAAGGACCGGAACCGCTGCTGTCGGGTTTAGGAATAAGGGCTTATGCGCCCTGCAAACTCACAAATGAAAAGCTGCAGTACTTCATTAGCCCCGGCTGAAGCGTTACCCTGCAGCAACGAGGTACGAGGAAGCGAAGCGTAAAAGCGGAAGACGGGAAGAAATTCAGTGTTATGTACAGGCCTTGCGCTCCAAAACATAAGCTTGCGGTCGCCTAAATTTGTTAGTCTCAGCGTAGTCGAAGACCCTGGATGTATTTAACCACCTGAGGAATATATGATTATGAAATTTGACGTGTAAAAGATCCTTCTACTACACTACCATTGACAGAATCTACTAGTTCGGTCGTCATCTCGACCAGAGCAACGCGAAGTGGAGAGATCTGTTTAGTTAGATTTTGCTTCGCAGAGCCTTCGGGTTCTCGACTGCGTTGCACCCGATGGCTATCGGGTCCGCTCGAAATGACGGTAACTCGGGGGATTTTTACACATAGATTAATTGCTGTCAACTAAATTGATTTTTATCCTATAAATTATACCTCAGGATTGACAAAAACAGCTTATCTTATCATTTGTCATCATCTACTGAACCATACAACTAAACAGTAACCCTTCTTTACTTTCCTTTTACACATCTTCGCCGTATCTTTAATTAATTAAAAAAGAGGAAAGATATATGAATACTGAAAAAGCCATTCTTGCAGGCGGCTGCTTTTGGGGAGTAGAAGAACTCATCCGTCATTACCCAGGTGTAATTTCTACGGTTGTAGGTTATACTGGTGGCGATGTGCCCAATGCCACCTACCGGAACCATGGTACACATGCCGAAGCCATTGAAGTTACCTTTGATCCCAATGTTTTAAGCTACCGTAAGTTATTGGAATATTTTTTCCAGATCCATGATCCGAGCACACGCAACAGACAGGGAAATGATGTAGGTACATCGTACCGATCAGCCATATTTTATAATAGTGAAGAACAAAAAAATACGGCCGATGCATTAATTGCAGAGTTGGATGCTTCAGGCAAATGGCCGGGCAAAATTGTAACTGAAGTGGTACCGGAAACTGATTTTTGGAATGCAGAGGAAGAACATCAGGATTATTTACAGAAAAACCCTTACGGTTATACCTGTCATTTCGAAAGACCGGACTGGAAATTATAAATCAGTTTAGCGCGGGGAGTTTGGCGTGTAGCGAAAGGAAAAACATAAACAAAAAAGCAATTTTCTTAATTGAAAATTGCCTTTTTGTTTAAAATGAGATTATAGTTAAGCCCTAATCATCATCATCTTTTTTCTTCTTCTCCAAAATCACGAAAGCACTCCGCTTTGGCGCTGGCATTACCGATTGCTCGCCTTTAACTGATTTCCACACCACTTCGTTTAAATCTAAATCCGGTGCAGAATCTTCCTTGGCAAGGTTGAACAGTTCAGAGCGTTTGCTGCTTTCGTTCAGGGCAACATTTCTGGTATCTAAATCGATAAGCGGCTGAATTACATTGTAAGGTGTAAAATCAGGCGTAGCCGTAAAACATTCATATAGTGGCATGGCTGCAGCATCGTACTGGCTCATTGGCGGCAGGCCTAAAATAAGTTCCATCGTTCTCAAAAAACCAGAAGTAGAATACATGGTATGCACAGGTGTATTTCTCTTTACATAAGGTCCAACTACGTAAGCTGGCGAACGATGTGCATCAACATGATCCGGGCCATTCTGTGCGTCATCTTCCAAGATAAAAACAACTGACTCTTTCCAGATTTTACTGTGCGATAAATGTTCCAAAATACGTCCCACGGCTAAATCATTATCGGCAACTGCTGCCTGCGGTGAGTACTTCCCTTTCTTTTGTCCGCTGGTATGGTCGTTAGATATTCTTAAGGTATTAAACTGCGGTACCATACCTGCAACCAATAGAGAATCGAAATCGTGCTGCCAGGCATCTACCCGTACCTGATCTTTAATGTCCATATCAAAACCTGGCGACGCAGCACACATGTGGCCTTGCAGCGATTTAATATTCGCTTTGCCATAATCGCCAAACTCGCCATAACTGCGGTAACTTACGCCTGCCCGCTGACAGTAATCCCAGATAAAACCTCCTTTTGGGTAGGTAACCGGACGACCTCCTTCAAAAGTTGTGCTGCCACCGCGTGCGCCATAACTGGTTGGCCAGGTTTTTTCCACTACATCTGTGGCGTAAGCGGCCATGCTCCAGTTGTGTCCATCTGCACTTACTTCGGCATCCACATAAAAATTATCAAGCAGCACATAATTCTCAGCAAAAGCATGCTGGTTAGGGGTAATTTTTCTTCCAAATAGGGTTAACGTAGAATCGCCGTTTCCTTTTGGTAAATCGCCAAGTACCTGATCGTAGGTTCTGTTTTCTTTAATGATATAAAAAACATGTTTAATAGGCGATTTTTCTCCCTGTTTACGTGGAATTGGATTTCCCGCTTCACCATCGGCAGTAACTGTTCGCTTATCGGTAAATGGGGTATTGGCATAAACTTGTTTGGTGTATATTTTTAATTGTTCAGGTTTTGGCGCATCTATAAAAGATAAGGTTCCTTTAAACAATCCTGCTATATATTGCAGCCTGCTATTAGCGGTACTTCCCATCTGGTAACCGCTATTATCTACCTGAGAAATGGGTTGCGGCCCCTTAGGATTGGCCATAGAGGTATTGCCTTTGCCATTGGTAACCAAAATTTTCGAGCACAATACTTTGACACTTGTTGGGTACCAGCCTACCGGGATAAAACCCTGGCTCTGGCTCACCCCGGGCTTGCTTACATCAAAAACGGCTAAACAGTTGTTATCGGCATTGGCAATGTACAAGGTTTTCTCATTGGCGCTTAAAGCCAAACCGTTGGTGGTAGAGCCTGTTAACTGTGTGGCATAAAGTGTTGTGGCAATGGTTTCGATCACCTTATTGTTTAAGGTATTAATTACTGAAACGGTATTATCATTTGCATTGGCCACAAACAAAGTATTCCCTTTTTTATTGAGTAAAAGTTCGTTTGGATGATCACCTACAGGGATAAGCCTTTCGATGTTTTCAGCGGCCAGATCGATAACCGCGACCGATTTCCCGCCCCAAAGTGATACATATAGCTTACTTTCATCTGCAGCTAAAACACAGCTATAGGCAATTGCAGGCAACTGAATTTTCTTTAGTATCTGCTTTTCAGCAGGGTTGATGATGTATAAACTGCTGTCTTCTTTGGTTACCGTATATAATTTACTGTTGTTTTTGTTTACCACAATGCCTGCCGGACTGATTTTTCCTTTTGGCCAAACCGGCCCCAGTTTAATGGTATCGCTTTTGCCCAGTTTATTGTTCTGGATATTAAAATCCAGAATCCAGTTATCGTTGCCGCCGGAGGCATAAAGATGTTTTTCATCTTTACTAAAGGCAATGCCATACCATGATTTGCTCAAAACTTTTTCATCGATAATCTTTTCGGTTTTGGCATCAATCAATTGAAGCGACTGCGTACTTTGCCCGTTATTAGTAATGGCCAGGTACTTGCCCGATGCGCTTAACTGCATATTTAAAGGCAGATCGCCCAATTGTAAGGAGTGCCCCGCAGGACTCAGTTTCCATCCATTTGGCAATAAAATCTGTTGGGTGCTTTCATTTTTACCAGGCCATTGTGCAAAGCCCCGCTGTACAAGCAAAAACGTAAGAAGAATAAGGATATGTGATTTTTTCATTGTGTTGATCTTGAAATTACCGGTGAAGATTAAAGTTTACAAGGGCCCTGATGGTATAGCCATTGCCCGATGCTACCGAACCGATTTCGCGGATGGCCTCTGATGGAATAGCCTGACTGCGGGTGGCGTAAAAAACAGGTCCTCCGGAAATAGAGAATGAAAGTTTTGAATGGTTTGGCTCCAGATTGATTGATGGTCCGATCATTACCTTTGCACCACCTTCTGCCTCGTCTTTTTCCCAAAATCCTTCTAAATCCTGCCCTAAGGCTTCGAATCCAAGATACAATACGTTGGAAACACGGTGCTGATACCCAAAACTGGTAATAAAATCAAGCTTGTCCCTTGTTTTATCAAAAGCTTTTTCGAAACGAAGGTTACCCGCCATTCTCCAGTTTGTCTGGTCAAATGAAGCTGTAATCCGGCTTATCGCCGAACCTGTGTTAGACCAGTCTCTGCTCAAACCTAAACCTGCGCCAAGCCTGAAGCCGGCAATATCCTTACCTCCCAGCAAATCTCTGATTACTTCAGCCTGTTCGGCAGAGGTAATGCCTCCTGAATTGGCAAAACCGATGGCTGCAGTGGCATACAAGGTAAACCTGCTGCCTAAATACCCTTTAACACCAAATTGTTGTCCTAGGCCATCATAACCAAACTGCCCGCTGGTTCTTTCTCCGTAACTACCTGAATAATGGATATTCCAACGTGGGTTCTCTGCAGTTAAGGTATTTAAAGAAAACAGAAAAGGCTGAGCCGCATTCGTTCCCACTTTAACATCTGTTTTGGTTTCGCTTAGCTTTTGGGCAGCACAGTTTAATACGGCACCGGCAAAGATGAGCATCAAAAATGTCTTTTTCATCTAATGGATATTTTAGAACTTTGTTTCGTTTAACAATGGCGAGCTACTGGCATTTACCTGATAAGTCTGGATCTTATCATTTTCATCAACCTCAACAATCCGGTAACCTTTATAAGCCGTGCCCCAGTTGCCACCAATGTGTGCATCAAAAAAATGAGGCAATTTATCGGTATAAAAAACAGCATCAAGACTATGGTCGTGCCCATGAAAAACAGCTTTTACATTTGCATAACTGTGCAAAAGTTTAATCGTATCCGGACAATCGACAAACGGACTTTCCGGCACCCAGAAATGTGGTGGAATATGCAATACCACAAAAACAGTTTTCAGGTTTTTAAATTTGTCTAGTTCCTGTTTTAAAAAATCGTTGTCAGGGCATAAATAAGTTCCTTTGGTATCAGAAGTATTGGCCAAAACAAAACCCACCCCATTTTTTTCGAAAGAAAAATTATCCCCGTAACCAAAAACCGATTTCCAAATCCTGGTGTCCGCGTGATCGTGATTACCTGGAATAGCGTAAAAAGGAACCTTGAGTTTATCGTAATAATCTTTTTTCACTTCAGGTAACAAATCAGGACGATCATGAACCAGATCGCCATTGATGATGACAAAGTTCAGCGGGTTTTTATCATGCAATTCGTTCAGCCATCTTACAATATTTTCGTGATGGAGTTTATATTCCGTACCCGGCTGGCCATAGTGACCATCGGATGCGATGGCGAAACGTAATTTGGGCGCTTTACCAGATTTAGCAGAAACAGGATGTTGTTCATCGGCAAATGAGGATAGCACCGGCGAAATACTGGCCACAACCGCAGCAGCCAGACTATTTTTTAGAAAAAACCGTCTGTTAGACATAAGGATAAAATATGTTTTGTATTAAAGCCCAATATTAGCGTGACCAAACTTCTTAAACATAAATTTCATGTTATCATTAGGTTAACAGAACCTTATCTGTGTATCAATTTTATAACAAAAAAAGATCGGAAACAGCTATGCAAAGCATAAAATTTAAACCAATAAAACAATTTACCACTTGCAGGGATTATGCTATTATGAAACTACTTAAATCGTTAATCGCCGGCTTTGCAGGTGCTGCAGCCTTGAATATATTGCATGAAAGTGTTAAGCGGCTTGATCCTGATGCACCCAGAATTGATCTTTTGGGCGAACAGGCGCTGTCAAAATCGATGAACCTTTTAAACCTGGAAGCTCCTGATGGAAATAATCTCTATCTGGCCACCCTAGCCGGTGACATCATAAGCAATGGCTTATATTATAGTGCAATTGGTTTAGGAGACAAAAAAAACATCTATGTGAAAGGTGCAATTGCAGGCATTACCGCTGGCTTGGGCGCAATAAACATCCCTGATAAAGTTGGATTGGATGATACTCCTGTCACTAAAACAGGTAAAACAAAGATATTAACGGTAGCGTGGTATGTAATCGGCGGGCTGGTAACGGCAGCCGTTTTTAACCGCTTAAAAAAAGCTTAACGTAATGAAAACTTTCCGATCCATGCTGTGGCTTTTTTCTATTGCTTTTATAATGGCCATACTTTCCTGCAAAACAGGATCTGTTAACCTATTTAAGGCCGCTAGTCCACATGAGCAATATCAAAAAAAGCTGATAAATGTAGGTCTGGATAAAACGGCAATGGGTTCGGCATGGTTAAATGCCGCTGTTATGAGTACGCAAAAAGCACTGAATATTAATATCCCATACAGGGAGAACGGTTATTTTGCCGCGGATAAAGTTCCGGCGACTGCTTATAAATTCAATGCAACCAAAGGGCAAAAATTAAACATGAAGCTGAACAAAACACCTTCGGGTGGTGCTTTGATTTATATGGATGTTTGGTATAGCAAGGATCAGACCCAAAAACTTATTGCCTCGGCCGATACTTTAAATAATCCAATTGTTTTCGATATTGATCAAACGGGCACCTATTTGATCAGGTTACAACCAGAACTGCTGCAGAATGTGGCTTACGAATTAGAAATTACCACTGGTCCATCGCTTGCTTTCCCCATAAAATCAAAAAACACCAACAGTATAAAAAGTTATTGGGGAGATGGCAGGGATAATGATGCAAGGAAACATGAAGGTGTAGACATTTTCGGTAATTTCAGAACACCTGTTCTGGCGATTTCGGAAGGAAAGGTAACAAGGGTAAATGAAAATAACCTGGGTGGAAAAGTAGTATGGATGCGCCCAAAAGACAAAGATTACACCTTATATTATGCCCATTTGGATGAACAGATTGCTATTGAAGGACAGGAAGTAAAAATTGGCGATACTTTAGGACTTATGGGAAATACCGGCAATGCCCGTACTACCCCTACCCATTTACACTTTGGTATTTATACTTTTAATGGTGCGGTAAATCCACTTCCTTTTATTGATCCTGTAACCAAAACTCCGGCTGCCGTTACCGCTTCGGGCACTAAATTAAATAAAACCTTAAGGACCACATCTGCCGTTAAAATGTTTTCTTCGCCGCAAAGTAAAGCAACTGTGTTGGCTACACTTAACGCGGGTACAATTGTAGAGGCAAATGCTGCAACAGGAAATTATTATAAGGCAGAACTGCCAGATGGAAGCACAGGTTTTATTCAAAGCAACAAACTTGTACAAGTAACTGAGCCAATAAAAAAGCTTAAAATAAATTTACTTCAGCAAAAAGTTTACGATAAACCCGATAGTTTAGCGGCGATTAAAACGACTTTAAACGAAGGGCAAACGGTAAGCCTTTTAGGTACTTTTGGCAATTATCAACTCATCGGCAGCGCTGGTACAGAAACCGGCTGGATTATAAAATAACAATCAACTGTTTATTCACCGGTCTGTGCCCTCACAGAATGAAAAAAACAGCTTTATAATGAAAAAATTCATTATAAAGACTAGACTAAAAACAAAAAACCTATGGAAACAAAAACCTTGGATTAGTCTTCGATGAGCTCAAACTGACAACCTTATTCGACACCATAAACCAATCATACTAATTCCGTGCTTTCCGTGCCTCCGTGGCAAAAAAAGAACTACGAACAAATCGTCCGTGAGAAAAAAATTCGTTAAAATGGCAAAACAAAAGGCCTGTGGAAACACAGACCTTGAATTAGATTTATAGAATAACAATTACCTGTTTGACAACCAGATAGGCTGCTAGTGCGAACAAAAATATCGCTATAGATTTATTGATAATCAAACTGCTTAGTGCAAATTTTTCCTGAATATACGTTGCAAAATGGGCATATATATAAAGGGCCAGAGACGAGCCTACACCCGAACCCAAACTAAATATCACTAGTGAGAGGTAATCGGTCTGGATCCATTGATGTAAAATTACGTAATTTCCAAAAAACAACCAGAATGGAATCTGAACAGGGTTTAAAACGCCCAGAATTAATCCGTACAAAACACTTCCGCTGCGTTTATCTTCTTTTTTATTGCTCGTTTTAGGTACTTTCTTTCGGTTTCTCCAGGTAATGGTGCCCATTACCAGAAACATTACAATCATAAAGCAATCAACCAGGGTACTCAATCGCACTTCGCTTACCGCCTCATTCGGATTGATGTCGCTCATGGCCCATCTCGCAAAACGCATCATCCCGAAAGTAAAAAACACTTCTACGCAGGAGAATGATAGAATAAAATACCAAACCTGGCGCATACCCTTGTTAATGGCTAGCTGCGCAACAGTAAGATTGATGTTGCCCGGGGGAATATAACCCATGGCATTGAGAGCGATGCCGATGAAAAACGTTAGAAAAAGCATTGCCGAAATTATGGATTTAAATTTAAATGCGATGCTAAATATTTTCCGGTGTACGAATTTTTTACTTTAACCAATTCTTCAGGCACTCCTTCAAATACCACATTACCACCGGCATCACCTCCTTCAGGGCCAATATCGATAACCCAATCGGCACATTTAATCATATCCATATTGTGTTCGATAACCAAAATGGTATTCCCTTGTTCAATAAGTGTATTTAATGCTTTTAAGAGTTTTTTGATATCATGGAAGTGCAAACCAGTGGTTGGCTCATCAAAAATAAATACCGTTTTATTGGCATTATTGCCCTTAATCAGAAACGAAGCCAGCTTGATCCGCTGCGCCTCACCGCCCGATAAAGTATTTGATGATTGCCCCAGATGCACATATCCCAAACCCACATCAACCAGGGGATTTAGCTTATTCAGGATTTTCTGTTCATCCTTAAAGAAATCAACCGCTTCATCAATGGTCATATCCAAAATCTCGGAAACATTTTTTTCTTTATAAGTGATATCTAACACCTGTTGCTTAAAGCGTTTGCCGTTGCAAGCTTCGCAAGGCAGATAAATATCTGCCATAAACTGCATTTCGATCTTTACCTCACCTTCACCCTGGCAAACATCGCAACGGCCACCTTCAACGTTAAACGAGAAAGCAGCAGGTTTCAGTCCAGCCGCCTTTGCAGCTGGCAAGCCTGAAAAAAGTGCTCGGATATCATCCCAGGCTTTGACATAAGTAACCGGATTTGAACGGCTGGAACGGCCAATCGGGTTCTGATCAACCATTTCTACAGCACTTACCAGATCGTAGTTACCGAAAATACCATCGTAAGCACCGGTTTGTTCACCAGCATAATTTCCGATAGCTTTCTGTAATGCCGGATATAAAATCTTTTTAACCAAACTGGTTTTACCCGATCCCGAAACACCACTTACGGCAGTAAAAACACCTAGCGGAAATTTCACATCAATATGCTGCAGGTTGTTTTCCCTGGCACCTTTAATCAGGATGTGGTCTTTCCATTTACGGCGTTTATCCGGAATGGCAATTTTTTCTACGCCAGACAGGTAGCGGCCTGTTAAGCTATTTTTATCTTTTAAAATCTCCTCGTAGTTACCACTGAAAACCAGATTACCCCCATGAGTACCTGCCTCCGGACCTATATCGATAATATGATCGGCTGCACGCATCATTTCTTCTTCGTGCTCTACCACTATAACGGTATTACCAACATTACGAAGCGAAATCAATACTTCAATCAGTTTATTGGTATCACGTGGATGCAAACCGATACTTGGTTCGTCCAAAACGTAAATAGAACCCACTAAACTACTTCCCAATGAAGTCGCCAAATTGATCCTCTGCGATTCTCCTCCTGATAAAGTATTGGACAAACGGTTTAAGGTAAGGTAACCCAAACCAACATTGTTTAAATACAGGAAACGGTTATCAATTTCTGCCAGCAAACGTTTGGCAATTTTGGTATCGTTCGCATTTAATTTCAGTTCATTAAAGAAAACTAAAGCTTTCGATAATGGCATTAAAACCACATCGATAATTGATTTTTCTGCTATTTTAACGTACGAGGCATCTTTACGCAAACGCGAGCCTTTACAATCCGGACAAGTGGTTTTTCCACGGTAGCGTGATAACATCACGCGGTACTGGATTTTATAAGTCTGCTCTTCCAGTTCCTTGAAAAAAGCATTCAATCCAGCAAAATATTTATTGCCGGTCCAAAGTAATTGCTGTTCTTTTTCAGTAAGCGCACTATAGGAACGGTGAATAGGAAAATCGAATTTCGGAGCAGCTTTAATAAAGTTTTGCAACCAGACGTTCATTTTTTCGCCACGCCATGGGGCAATGGCATTATCATAAACACTCTTGCTTTTATCAGGAATTACCAGATCTTCATCAATGCCGATTACGTTTCCATAACCTTCGCAGCGTTTACAGGCGCCGTAAGGATTGTTAAAAGAGAAAAAGTTGGGCGTAGGTTCTTCAAATTTTATTCCATCCAGTTCAAAACGATCGCTAAAATGTTTCGTTTGACCCTGGGCTTCTACATAACAATCGCCTTTACCTTCAAAAAAAGCGGTCTGTGCCGAATCGGCCAGTCTGCTTAATGTTTCTTCTTCCTGATTGGTTACAATACGATCGATCAGGATCTGAACGGTTTTATCATCTGTGAGTTCTTCATCTTTAAAATCAGCATCGTCTAAAACAGCTTCTATCTTTTCTATTTTATCATTGATCAGCACACGTAAAAATCCCTTTTGTAATAAAATAGCCAGTTCTTCCTTAATCGTACGGTTGTTATGCGGATATAACGGACAAAAAATGGTTACCGTTGTATCTTCAGGCATGGCATTTACATAATCTACCACCGTACTTACCGAATCCTTTTTCACTTCTTTGCCTGAAACAGGCGAAATGGTTTTCCCTATGCGTGAGAAAAGCAGTTTCAGGTAATCGTAAATTTCAGTTGAGGTACCAACGGTAGAACGTGGGTTGGAAGTAATAACCTTTTGTTCGATGGCAATTGCCGGAGCAATACCTTTAATATAATCAACATCGGGTTTATTCATCCTGCCCATAAACTGACGGGCATACGATGATAAACTTTCTACATACCGGCGCTGTCCCTCTGCATATAAAGTATCAAATGCTAGTGAAGATTTCCCCGAACCAGACATGCCCGTTACCACCACAAGTTTATTTTTTGGAATGGCAACATCGATATTTTTTAGGTTGTGCACCCGGGCACCTTTTATGATAATATTTTTATGCGGATCTTTTTCGGCCTCTTTTTTGCTCATGTATGGTAACGAATATAAATGTATAACCCCAGAATGTGGTTAGGGTTTTAAGAAGATACAAAAATAGGGTACTGAGACGGTTAATTTATTTTTTAACATTTTATTTTTTGTTTTTTGATAAAAAAATAACTTTCTTTGAACATTAACAACCTCAAAACCAAACTAACACATTTCAAAAAACATAGGAGATAAGCTATAGAAATTAAACATCTACAAATTAATTTTTAGCAAATAGTACGGGATTTAGTGTAGGTAAACCTATGAATTTACAATCATATAATGATCAGGACCTGGTAAAGGTATATATTACCGGGAACGAGAATGGATTGCAGGAACTTTTAAGAAGACACAAAAGTAAAATTTATACCTCTATCTACTTATTGGTGAAAGACCAATATCTGGCAGAGGATATTTTTCAGGATGCTTTTATAAAGGTAATCAATACCCTGCGATCGGGAAGATATAATGAAGAAGGTAAGTTTTTACCTTGGGTAATGCGTATTGCACATAACCTGGTTATAGATTATTTCAGAAAAGAAAAAAGAACACCCATTATCACCAGTGCTGATGGAATGGATGTATTCAATATGCTACACTTTTATGATGAGAGCGCAGAAGACAAAATGCTTCGCGATCAAACCCATAAAGATTTAAAAGCGATGATCCATTTATTGCCTGATGAGCAAAAAGAAGTGCTCCTTATGCGTCATTATGCAGATTTGAGCTTCAAAGAAATAGCAGATTTAACTGATGTCAGCATTAATACAGCCTTGGGCCGTATGCGTTATGCGCTTAGCAATTTGCGTAAAATGCTTAAAACAAAAGAAATGACCTATAAAGGGTAGTAAAAATGTTACATATTTTTTTTGAGGGCTTGAAATAAAGCATCTTAACTATCGTTAAGTTTATAAAACTTATCACATTTAGTTGCTTATGACAAAAACCTCTACATCACAAAACAATGTAAATTTACCTACACCCAACATGTTTCAGCCTGGAACTGATATCGAATCGGACGCAGAAATCGACTTATTTTATGATCAAATAAAAGGTAAGTTAGATAGACTGGCTCAAGATCCTCAAGATGAAACCATCAACAGGATTTTAGCTTACAGCAAGTCATTATAAAATTTACACTGGTTAAAAAGGTTGTTCCACAGGGTGGGGCAACCTTTTTTATGTAAAATGTAAAAGGTGAGATGGGTGATGATTCATTAGTTCACTGGCCATTGGTTCATTTGTCACTGGCAACTGTAAACTGGCTTAGGGTTTAATAGTTTATTGGCAAACGGCCTAAGCGATAAGGACATAAACTATTTGGCTATCAACTATGAACCATCTGACTATAAGCCCTCAACAATTCAACCATGAACCAATCTAGCAATGAACTATTGGCTATCAACCATTCTTCCATCCCCCTATAAATGTCCTAATTTTTACAATCTCCTTCCATAAAAAGCCCTACCTTTGCATAGTGTAATTTTAACACTAAGGGCACAATGAACAAGAACTTACTTCCACTCACTTTAGGCGGTTTAGGCATCGGGATCACAGAATTTGTGATGATGGGCCTATTGCCTGATATCTCAAAAGATTTAGCAGTAACCATTCCACAAGCCGGGCATTTAATCTCCGCTTATGCATTGGGTGTAGTAATCGGTGCCCCGTTATTAATTATGATTGCAGGCAAATATCCACCAAAAATGATATTGATCGCTTTGATGATCATGTTCACCGTTTTTAACGCTTTCTCTGCTTTTGCCCCAACTTTTAATACTTTATTTATTGCTCGGTTACTTTCGGGCTTACCTCATGGTGCATTTTTCGGTGTAGGATCGGTAGTAGCCAGTAGAATTGCAGAGAAAGGGAAAGCTGCACAGGCCGTATCACTCATGTTTATGGGTTTAACCATTGCCAATATTGTGGGCGTACCATTGGGTACCTATATTGGACACAATTTCTCCTGGCGCATATCTTTTGCCGTGGTGGTATTTGTAGGTTTGGTAACCCTATTAAGTTTAAAATTATGGTTGCCCGCTTTAGAAGCGACAAAAAACCGCGATTTAAAAGCAGAATTAAGTTTTTTCAAAAAAAGAGAAGCATGGATCATCATTTTCATGATCTCTATCGGAACAGGCGGCCTATTTACCTGGTACAGTTATATCGCTCCGTTAATGACAGATGTTGCGGGCTTTTCGTCAAATGCTGTAACCTATATATTAATGCTGGCTGGTTTAGGCATGATGTTCGGCAATTACATTGGCGGACGTTTGGCTGATAAATTTTCACCGGCAAAAGCATCTGCAGCTTTGTTGCTCACCATGGTGGTTACCTTAACCATTGTGCATTTTGTGTCTGCAAGTCAGCCATTAGCTTTAATTATGACTTTTGTTACCGGCGCGGTCGCTTTCTCATTGGCAGCCCCTATCCAGATGCTGATGATCCAGAGTGCCAAAGGCTCCGAAATGCTGGCCGCCTCTGCCAGTCAGGCGAGTTTTAATATTGGTAATGCTTTAGGCGCCTTCTTCGGTGGGCTCCCGTTAGTGTATGGTTTCGATTATACTTCGCCCGCTTATGTAGGCGCCGCTATGGCATTGGTTGGTGCGTTTTTTGCATTTTGGTTGATTAAAAGCAACCAGGGAGTAACCGAAAAGGTTAAAGTCCCCGTTACTTCTTTTCACTAATTTCGAATGACAGAATGATTGAGTGAGAAATATAAGTCATTCCCTCATTCAAAAACTCAATTATTCAAATTTAGTTGCAAGCTAACTTTTTAGAAATGAAAGTAAGTGCAGCTAAAAATAGTCAGCCCCGCGATACACTCATCCCGATGGAAAATCCTACCGCGTGGACACAATTAGTTATAAGATTCTTCTGCCGCTCTATGCCGCGGAGGCATGGTACTTTGGAGCGCCAAAGTACCCAAAGCGCTTTGTCAATCCAGCAATGTGGCTTCTCACCGACTCACGCTCATCAAAAAAACAGCGGCACTTTGTTTTGCTCGTTTCTGCTAAGTGAAAAATTGAGGGGTATTTTCACAAAACCACTGCGTTTCAGGTTTGGTATTGCCATTTGTCCTATTCTGCAACTGTTTTTTTGATCGTTCTGCCACTTGGGATTGACGGCGTCCTTCGGTAAATTCCGTTTTTTATTAAAGTTGGTTAGCAAAATGCCTAAACTATTCTTGAATATTTGTGTCCTAAGGGTAGAATGGAAAATCAGGACCGTTCCCATCAGTTTAAAATCAAGGGGCTGTGCCATTAATTAAAAACCTGCGGCAATTTTTGAATAAATGAGAATTACGCTGCCACCCCCATTTTTTTAAGCAGCCTTAAATGAGATTTTATTCCACCGAAATAACTGGTGCAATTAGGCGTTATGCCATTATCATTCAACATTTCGTATAATATTTTACTGATTTGCGGATAATACAGATGGTGATAGTGCGGAAATAAATGATGCGCAATATGATTGTTAAAACCGCCTAAAATAAAGTTTGCCGTTTTACTGAAAGGATGCATGTCGTTTGAACTCCTGATCTGGTTCATTAACCAGGAGGCATTAATATAACCCTGCGCATCGGCTTTCGGATATTGTGTTTCCTCTACATGGTGGGTCATAAAAAAGGTAAACAACAAGAATAACGACTGACTTAGATGCATCATTAAAAAACCAATTAGCACCACATACCAGGGTTGGATTGCAAAAATCATAGGCAAAACAAGCAACAAACTGATATAGATAAATTTTTGGAATACAAATGACAGGTAATAGCTCATGTTCTTTTTGGCGCCATAACCATCGTCACTAAACAGAATTACGAAATCTTTAATAAAAATCCAGAACAGCGAATAGATTGTATAAGCTAATGGTGCATACAGGTGTTGGTACGCATGAAACCAATAATATCTGCTACCCGGCACCACGCGGATTAATCTAGATATTTTAAGGTCTGAATCATAATCTTCTACATTTGGCGCATAATGATGTGAATTAACATGACGCAGTTTCCAAGCTTCAGCATGTGCCCCAACCAATGTATAAATAGCTACAAAGCAAATGTGGTTAAGCTGCTTACTTTTAAAAATGGTATTGTGCGAAAAGTCGTGTGAAAAGTTAAAAGCAAAGAGCAGCGAGATAAAGCCATATATCGCAAAACAGCCTATAAAACCAATCGGGTCAGCAATTTTATACAAGATCAGATAAGCAAATATCGTGAGGGAAAAATATACTATAAACTTAGCGACAACCATCTTCATAAAAGTAGATTTATCGATTACCAATTCCTGTTCCACACGTTTGTATATCGCCTTTAGCAACTGACTATCAGCCGCTACATAAATATGTTTATCCTTCATATCGCATCGGGATTAAGTGTTCACTTCTGCCCATCATTTTCAAAAACCTGAAATGTGAAGCCAGCGATTCGCCGTAAGACATTTCCATATAAGTGAGCCTGTGTTTTTTAGCCAGCGCTTTAAAAATTGGCATAATATTAAGGTAGTGCACATGGCACACGTTAGGAAGCAGGTGATGTACCGCATGCGCATTAAAGCCGCCCAGTGTCCAGTTTAAAAACCTGCTTTCTGCATGATAGTCTATTGAGGTAAGTAATTGCAGCTTTGGCCAGCTCATATTCAATTTATGATCCTGATCAGGCACCGGATGAGCTACATAATCTGATAAGTGTGCAACACCTAACACCGATACAAACAACAGGGATATGATAAAATGATTCAACAGGAAAGCCATCAAAACTACTGCCCAACTAAAAGGCAACAGATAAACAGGCAAAATGACCATGTAACCGATATACAAGAGTTTATATACGACCAGCTTTACCACTTCAATGCGGGGGATCTCCACTTTAATTGTGCGGCTTGAAAGTTTGAACAACATCAGGATTTCCCTGAAAAAGCACCAGTTAATGGAATAGAAGAGATAAAGAAAGGGCGCATAAATAAACTGATACCGATGGAACCATAACAAAGGCTGAGATTCGGTCATCCTGAATAATGGATTATTCAGCACATCAATGTCACTGCCCGCTATATTGGTATATAAATGGTGCGATTCGTTATGGTTCTTGCCCCACACATAAGCGTTGTTCCCCTGTAGGTTAAAACTGAGCGAAAAGAGTATCCGGTTCCAGAATTTACTTTTTACTGCTACTCCATGTGTAGCATCGTGCGAAACATTAAAAGCGGTTAACAAAACAGAAAGTCCCATCAGCAGGTAAAAAGCGAAAAACGCAAATAGCGAATGGCTGGTAATCATTAAGGTGTAAAACAGGATGTCCAAACCGAAGTAAAGGAAAATCTTGAAGAACATTTTTGCATCCCCGGTTTTCTGTAGCCCATTATCAATAAAATACTGTTCGATTCGCTCGTTCAATTCTTTATAGAATTCGGAGCCTTCATCTTTTATAAATCTTAATTTGTTCATTGTAGTGCTGTTTAATTTCTAACCAAATCTAAAGCGTGAAACAAACTGTAATAAATCTTAAAGATTACTGCGATGTAAATAATTACCTTTAAAGAAAACAATAGAACTCATATAATTGATTATAAATTATATTTTGTTAATTTAATCTGATGTAATAATCCATTTGGTTATTAAAAAATACCATATTTGATTAAAAAATTAATCTTTATGGATAATCAGCAAACACTATTTTTTGAAGCCATTAAAGCTGCGTTGCCTGAATACCAGAACCTGGCACTGAGCGTAGCCGAAGAGTTAGGAATAAGCACCAATGAGGCCTATAAGAAAATCAGGGGCGACAGCAACCTTACTTTCCAACAGATCATTAAGCTTTCTGATTCTTTCGACGTCCCTTTTCTGTATAGCCCGAAACAATCATTATCGGTTACTTTTAGTTATTTAAGTGTAAATGAAGATTTAGATATGATTGGCTATCTCCGAAATTTATTGGACAATATAAAAGCCATCAAAAACAGCAATAAGAAACACATCACCATTACCACCGATGATATTCCTTTATTTCATTTTTTCAAGTATCCCGAACTCACCAGTTTTAAACTCTTCTTCTGGGCAAATAGCGCCAATAACGTCGAAACACAGTTTAGCTCTTCCTTCTTATCTGATGAAATTATTAAAATTTCGCAAGAGCTGCATGCCACTTATCTGGAAATACCAAGCACCGAAATATGGTCTAAAGATACGGTAACAGGTACACTCGAACAGATCAGGTATGCATTCGAAGCCGGCCATCTTACGGATACTGAACTGGCTATAAAAATTGTAGAGCAGGTAAGATATTGCCTTACCGATATGAATATGTATGCCATTAGCAGCAAAAAAACCATCGATCCTAACCATACCTTTAACTGGTATAACTGCGATGTATTGGGAAGCATTGCTTATCTGGTTGATTTTAAAGAACGCATGGCCTGCTACAACAGGTTTAATACTTTTAATTATTTAAGAACCGAAGACCAGGCCTATTGCAAACAAACCAAACAATGGATGCAGGGCCTGATTATGAAATCGGTTTCTGTTAGCGGTCAGGGCGAAAAACACCGCAATAAATATCTGTATAATGCCTTTGCCGAATGCGACAAGTTGTTAAGGGAGATGACTAATGGTTAGCTCAATAATTAAGCGTTAAGCCTGCACCAAACCCCATATCGCTATCATAGTGGGCAGAAATACCCATGTATTTAGTGGTAATAAATTTAAGTCCACCCATAAATTCTTTATCACTATTTACCATGAAGCTTGCCCTTAATCGCTTAGAAACCGGTATATCTTCACGCATCAACTGTAAACGCACGTTACCATTATGGTACACTTCTGCCTGCGCTACTACCAACATGGGTAAGGTGTAGGCAAGCCCCAAACTAAACATGCTTCTTTTATCTTTTGTGCTTTTCTGGCCAAAAATATTGGTTTCGGGTTCACCAGCTTCCATCTTCCGGTAACGCCAATCAAAACCCACAAAAGGCATTAACCACTGCATCCTATCTACGTACCGGCCAATATGGGTTTCGGTTTCAAAGCCGTGCATTTTATTATAGCCCAATCGCCATTCGGCTCCAATGCTCCAGCGCGTATTTCCCAACATAGCCATACCGTCGTTTCCGTTGCTGGCAAAATCGTTTTCGGCCATAAAATGAAACATCCTGTCATCGGCAAAAAGTTTTCGCTGTGCCAATTTAGGGTTTGGGATTTCGGGGTTTAACGGTGAGTTTTCATAACTAAAAATCTTACCCATTCCACTCATCATGTGATACAAAATATGGCAGTGAAAAAACCAGTCACCACTTTCTGAAGCGCTAAACTCAATGGTATCGCGTTCCATTGGTATAATATCAAGTACATTTTTTAAAGGAGCATAATCGCCCTGGCCATTAATTACCCTAAAATCGTGCCCATGCAGGTGCATAGGGTGCCGCATCATACTGTTATTGTATAAAATGATCCGCAGGTTTTCGCCTTTTTTGATGAGGATTTTATCTTCTTCAGAGATGGTTTTATGATCCAAAGTCCAAACATAACGGTTCATGTTGCCCGTTAACTGAAACTCCATTTCACGGGTTGGGGCTTTAGATAAAACCGTTTTTTCCGGCGAGCGCAACATATCATAATTCAATGTTATCATAGGGCCTTTTGCGCCTTTGTCGCTCCCCATATTATGGGCCTTGTGCGCATCAGCAACAACAGCATCAGTCCCCGTATCATCCAGTTCAGCATACATTACGGCATTCATATCCATCACCTGGTTCTGCATTTTCATGCCTCCCATCTGCACCAGATTACCATTCATATCCATCATTTCGTTCATCATTTTCATACCTTCGAAATATTTCAATTTGGGTAATTTTTGAGCAGCTATTTTTGGTCCACTACCCAGCCATAAAGAGGCCGATTGAGTACGGTCTTCGGGTGTGACCAAAAACTCGTAGCTTTTATTTTCAGGGACGGTTACAATAACATCGTATGTTTCAGATACGGCAATAATCAGCCGGTCTACTTCTACCGGCACTACATCGTTACCATCATTGGCAACTACTGTTATTTTACCGCCAGCATAAGTGAGCCAAAAATAAGTAGATGCTCCTCCGTTAGCAATGCGCAACCTTACCTTATCGCCTGCTTTGAGCTTGTTTGGTACCTGGTAATGATTTTTTCCGTTTACTAAAAATGCTTCGTAATATACGTCACTCACATCCATGGCAGTCATCCTTTTCAGTTCGTTGGTGAGCTTTGTTTTAAAGTGTCCACCCTTTATGGCTTCGGCATAACTTTGTGTTGTACCTTTTTTTATCGCAAACCAATCATTAGCATTGTGTAATCGCCTGTCAACTTCGTGAGGTTTCATATTGGTCCACTCACTTAAAACAACAGGTATCGTAGGGATAACAGGCTCTTTTCTTTTATTTAAGATCATCGCTCCGTACATCCCAATCTGCTCCTGCAGACCTGAGTGGCTATGATACCAATGGGTACCGTTCTGTACAATAGGAAAACGGTAAACATGGGTTTTATTGGGCTCAATGGGCATCTGGGTTAAATAAGGAACCCCATCATATTGATTGGGGAGAAATAGCCCGTGCCAATGCAATGAAGTTGACTCTTTTAGCCTGTTGTGCACATGTATTTCTGCGGTATCGCCCTCGGTAAAGGTGAGCGTTGGCATGGGTATTTGCCCGTTCACCGAAATGGCTCTTTTAGCTTTCCCGCCAAAAGTTACGGTTGTATCAGCAACATATAAATCATAGCGCACAAGCCTCGGCGGCTTATTGTTGCCTAAAGTTTCCACATCACTTGCTTTCCGGGGAGCTTTTTTGGGCTCAGCTGCTTTTACGTCGTTATGCTGATGCTGGCCAAAAGCAAAACTATGGAGCAAAATACTAAGGCAACAAGCTAAAATAAATTTCATTTTGTAGCGTGTATTTTATTTAAGTACTTCGGCAACTTTACCACAGCTTAACATTTTATTACCATAATATGGATTTTTTATCGCCTCGTCTTCGCTTAGCCAATAGCTTTTCTTCATCGGACAATAAGCATAATAAACAGGCTTATCGTTTAGTTTTACCGCTTTTACCAAGGCATAAAAATCGGTTGATAAAGACGTAAAATGATCTCTTTGATGTTCGATATCTTTACTTTCGGCGACGTGTTCGGCATCAAATAATATTTTATCACGTAATACTTTCGAAGCGTTGGTTTTTTCATTGGCTTTTATCGCATTAATTAATGCAGTAGCCTTGGTGCCAGCCACGCTTGCGTTGCTGCTAATTAAGGCGTCTTTAACTTCGTAATAAGCTTGTAAAGGGCTAACCGATGCTGCTTTTTCCTGAGCCAATACACTGCCAGCCATAATTAGTACAATAACCTGGATCGCACATAATTTTAATAAGGTTTTCATTGTGTGTTTAATTTTAAACAAACCTAGCGGTATGGCTTTTCATGATGTTATACTTTTACCGAAAATGTTTATATAATTATGTGTTTCGTGATCGGGTCAAAGGCTGGGCATTAAGCCATTAGCAGTTAAATGGATTAAAACAATTATAAAGGTATTTCTACACTAGCAGTTACTTACGATATCTTTTTTTATTTTTGGAAACGGATGTCCAGTAATTCTTCGGGAGCAGCAGTCCCGTTATCCGCTTTATCCCGATAGAAACCTGGTAAACAAGCAAGCACACCAAAATGTAACATAAACCGGTGCTTAAATCGGGATGCACGCTCCTACCGGGTTTATTAACAAAGGTTACTGCAAAAACGGCGAAACTCCTTAGTAATATCCCACGTTCATCCAATATCTATCTGATCCCTTAGGTCTAGAAACAGGGGATTATGCGGCCTGCAAACCCTAAAAAATGAAATACTGTATTGCCCACCTAGCCCTGGTTGCAGCGTTACCCTGCAGCAACGAGGTACGAGGCAGCGAAGCGTAAAAGCGGAAAACAGGAAAAAACCTTAATCTTAGCACCAAATTGCGCTCCCAATCCTGAACTGATTCATGCCTTTACCTTACCCGTCAAATCTGGTCAGGACTGAAAGCTTCCTATATAATTCATAGCGACAAATAAATTATCACTAAGCATGACAAATTACAGTTTATCTTCCGGTTCTTCCGTTCTACATGCTCTTCTTCCAATTTAGCAGTTACATTTTCCATCTTTAACCTATATTTGCAAATGCTTAAAAAAGAACGCTACAAACTTTTTGTAGAACATTTTTCGGCCAAGCAGCCTGATGCAGAAACCGAGTTACATTATAATAACCCTTACCAGCTTTTAGTGGCCGTAATCCTGTCTGCACAATGTACCGACAAAAGGGTGAATATGGTAACCCCTGCACTTTTTCAGCGCTTTCCTAATGCTAAAGCCCTGGCCGAAGCTACTCCCGATATTGTTTTCGATTATATCAGAAGCATCAGTTACCCAAACAATAAGGCAAAACACCTGGTGGGCATGGCTAATATCCTGCTTAACGAATTTAACGACGTGGTGCCTTCGGGGATTGACGATCTACAGAAAATGCCAGGTGTTGGCCGCAAAACAGCCAATGTAATTGCCTCTGTAATCTACAATGCACCGGCAATGGCGGTTGACACCCATGTTTTCCGCGTAGCCAACCGCCTGGGTTTAACCAATGGCAAAACTCCGTTGGCGGTTGAAAAAGATTTAGTAAAAAACCTTCCGGAACACGATATCCACATTGCACACCACTGGCTTATTCTGCACGGACGTTACGTTTGTGTAGCCAGAAGCCCTAAATGCGATGTTTGCGAAATTACCTATATGTGCAGGTATTTCGAACGTTTAACTGCCCAAAACGAAAGAGATAAATTAAAAGCTTAAAATTATTTTTAATTTACTATTGACATTAGCTAAAAAACATTTAACTTAGCTAAATATTTTAGCATTATAAATATCAACATTTAAGTATATTAGCCGATAATCAATTATATTTACGCAATCAATGAAAAAAGAAATGAGCACTGCAAATCCAGATAAATTAAAAGCCCTTCAACTTACTTTAGATAAGCTAGAGAAATCATACGGTAAAGGCACCATCATGAAACTTGGCGATTCTGCCATTGAACCAATAGATTTTATTTCTACCGGATCAATCAGTTTAGATATTGCTTTGGGTATTGGTGGTATTCCAAAAGGCCGTGTAATTGAAATCTATGGTCCGGAATCTTCTGGTAAAACAACTTTAGCTACACACATTATTGCCGAAGCACAGAAAAAAGGCGGTATTGCTGCTTTTATCGATGCAGAACATGCTTTTGATCAGTTTTATGCGAAGAAACTGGGTGTAGATACGGATAACCTTTTAATCTCTCAACCAGATAATGGTGAGCAGGCATTAGAAATTGCCGATAACTTAATCCGTTCGGGCGCTATCGATGTAATTGTAATTGACTCTGTCGCCGCTTTGGTTCCTAAAAGTGAAATTGAAGGCGAAATGGGCGACAGTAAAATGGGTTTACATGCCCGTTTAATGAGTCAGGCCTTACGTAAATTAACCGGAACAATTTCTAAAACCGGGTGTTGCTGTATTTTCATTAACCAGTTACGTGATAAAATTGGGGTAATGTTTGGTAACCCTGAAACCACAACCGGTGGTAATGCTTTGAAATTTTATGCATCGGTTCGTTTAGATATCCGTCGTATTTCACAAATCAAGGATTCTGACGAAGTTTCCGGTAACCGTGTTAAAGTAAAAATTGTTAAAAATAAAGTGGCTCCGCCTTTCCGTATCGCAGAATTTGATGTGATGTTTGGTGAAGGTATTTCTAAAAATGGTGAAATCATCGACTTAGGTGTTGATTTTGGTATCATCAAGAAAGCAGGATCATGGTTCTCTTACGGAGATACCAAACTAGGTCAGGGTAGAGATGCTGTAAAACAATTGTTAAGCGACAATCCTGAACTTGCAGAAGAACTGGAAATTAAAATCAAAGCCGAAGTAACCGGCGATAAATTAGCTGAAAAATAAGCCAGATCAATTCCGTTAAACATAAAAAAGCGCCCCAATTAAAAATCCGGGCGCTTTTTCTATCTTAGATGTGATTAATAACTAACCGAGATACCAAAGTTTACCGAAGTACCCCTCCCCTTTGAATAAAAGCCCGGTTGCATAAACCATTGTGCCCTTGCCGGGAAATAATCCTGGTTAAATATATTATCTATACCTAAGGTAAGTTTAGTATTCTTTTTCACCTGATAAATTCCCGCAAAACTGAATAAATGATACGCTTTTACAGCTCCTTCATTTCCATTATATATGCCGTTAGCATTTTTTTCAAATCTGTTACGTGAGTTGATACCGGTATAGTTTAGTGTTAAATCCAACACCTTTAACGGACTATAGGTTACTGAAGCTGTAACTTTTGGCGCGGAAATACGGCGGCCATTGAGATACAAGTCGCCAGCATCGTTAAACTTTCCATTTTTGTCAATATCACGCTTGCCTTCTGTATAACTGTAACTTGCAGCTAAACCCAGCTGATCAAACAAATGGTAATCGGCTGCCAATTCAAAACCATAAATTTTTTCAGGGTTCCTTGCGGTATTAAATAAACCTGTAGCAGGGTCATAAACCACTTCAATACCTAACTTAGACGTACTGATATAACCCGCTGCAGAAAATGTTAATCCGGCAATTTTACTTTCAAAACCAGCCTCATAATTATTAACCTTTACCGCATCCGTATTGATCTTATCAATACTGTTTACTTTGGCATCGCGTAATGCCAGGCCAATATCCATTACGGAAAAACCCTGAGAGAAACTTACAAAGGGACTAAAAACATTAAATTGATTATACCGTAAACCCGCATTAAAAAGATAAGTACTGTATTTTAAATTGCCTCCGGCTACATCAAAAGATGGCGTAATGGTAGCATTGTTTGCTCCGGTAGTTCTTAATGTCCGGTAATCATCAACTGCTATATTTACATTTTCGTAGCGCAAACCGGTTTTAAATACAAGCTTGCTTAAAATATTAAAATCTGCCTGTGCAAAAGGTGCTATGTTGGTCATATTCATCGTTGGTACCCATACCCTCCCATCAACCAGCGGCTGTGCGGTTTTATCTTTCATGAAATCTGCACCATAAGCCAGATTCATTTTCAAAAAGTCGAGGTTCAATATTGGTGTTTCCAAAAACAAACGTGCCCCCCTTTTATCATTTTTAGCAAGCGACTGCCCATCGCCTCCATCAAAACGCCCTAACGAAACATAAAATACATCCTTTCTGGTTTCATAATAAACATCTGCATTTAAACTCGAATGCAGAAAGGTGCTATCTATCTTATACGATAGATTTAAATTGTGATTATAGTCAACCCCGGTCGGAATCCCAAGTGGTTTTCCAAGTACACCTGTTGCTTTCTGACCTGTTACCAGATTACCGTTTACCAAAGTAAAATTACTGTTCTGCAAACTGCTGTATGTATTATAGGTAAGCTGAATACGCTGATTTTTTGCAGGTACATAACCTAACTTGGCAAAAGCATTATAGCTATCGGTTTCGCCCAAACTGTAGTTTGGCCCTACCACATCACCTTTTGCATCTTTATATTCGCCGGTTTGCTCATACATTCCACTTACCACGTAATCAAATTTACCCAGTTTTCCATAGAACATTTGGTTGATCCGGCCACCTTCGGAGTTTTTGACTTTAACCAACGATCCGTTTAAATTAAGCTGGGTTTTACCACCAAACCTGGCTGCTGTATCCGGAACCATGGTAATGTAATTCACTAAACCTCCGGCAGCACCATTACCATAAATGGCTGTGGCACCTTTTACCACTTCTATACGCTCAAGTACTGAAGGGTCTATCGACCTCAAATCTACTTCTGCATTTCTTAATGGCGAAGATTGAGAAACACCATCTATCATCACCAGCATTGGGCGGCCCCTTAGATTTTGTCCTACATTATTCCCGGTTTGTGCTGTAGGCGCAAAACCTGGCACCTGGTTGGCCAGTATTGTGCTTAAATCTGGCGTGATAGCCATTTCTTTTTCCAGTTTTTTCTTATTTACAATACTAACTGAAGTGGTAATATTTTTAATGTTTTCCGGCTTTCTTGAAGTAGAAATTATCACATCATCCAGCGCATTGGCTACCGGTTCCAATACAAAATTAATAATTGTATCGGCCCTTACCGCCGCAATTTGCTGTGTAAATAACTTATATCCAACAGCATTTACCTGAATAGTAAACGGAACACCGCTTTTGATATACAAGGTATAATAACCTTTGCTATCAGCCTGGATTTTCTGGCCCGGCAAAGAAATGGTGGTGTATGGAACTTCATTTCTTTTATCCTTTATGTGTCCTTCAATCTTCACGTTTTGGGCATGTACCAAAAGAAGATTACATACGAAGATGGTAACGATGAGTATAGTTTTTTTCATCTATCTTTAATTTTCGGCAAAGATAGAAAATATACACTAATAAGAATAGGTCTAAATAAGAATTAGAATTTCTTCTTTAATTCTGGCTAAAAATGGCGCTGAAATCTTTGGTTACATATACAATAACCAAAAGTGCAGCAATAACCAGGACACCCAGAATAATTACACCCCAGCTTCCTTTAAGCTTGTTTTTATCTTTTCTGATCAACCAGTATAACAGGCCGATTAAAGGTACCGCACAAACAATCCAAAATATTAAAGATGCTCCGCTCATATTTGTATTTAATTTAATAGTTTTTATTGGTCCGAGGTCGGGTGTCCGAAGTCGGAAGTTTAAAGAGCAGATGAATTTCTCTTGATAATCCATCCGTTCCAGTTGCCAATTTTCTGTTGGCGGTTTACAGTTTTTTGCCACGGAAGCACAGAAACACGGAGATACATTGCGTTAACAACCATAGTACGATTGCTTCGTTCCTGATAATGACGAACAAGGGAATTAATCAGTTTTCAGTTACCAGTTTACCATTAAAAGTTAACTACTCTAGGCAACTAACTATTGACTAATGAACCAATGACCAATGACCCAATGACCAATGAACCAAAACTAAAACTCCATCCGCGCCATTGGTGAAACATCCTGCCCTGCAAAATCCTGTTTCAGGTACTTCTGGTAACCTGCAATAGCAATCATGCCTGCATTATCCGTACAGTACTGAAACGCCGGTATATAAACATTCCAGCCCAGTTCATTGGCAGCTTGTTGCAGCCCGTTCCGTAAACCAGAGTTTGCCGAAACACCTCCTGCAATAGCTACTTCCTTAATCCCGTACTGTTTTGCTGATTTCTTTAATTTGTTCAGTAGAATCTGCACAATACTATATTGAACCGATGCACAAATATCATCTAAATTTTCAGCAATAAAATTAGGGTTTTCTTTTTCCTGCTTCCTGATAAAATACAGAATAGAAGTTTTAAAACCACTAAAACTAAAGTTCAGATCAGCGATTTGTGGTTCTGCAAATTTAAACGCCAAAGGATTTCCATGCTGTGCATGTTTATCAATCAGTGGTCCTCCCGGATAAGGTAAAGCCAGTAATTTAGCGGTTTTATCAAAAGCTTCGCCAGCAGCATCATCCAATGTTTCGCCAACAATTTCCATATCAAAGTAATCTTTTACCAACACAATTTGTGTGTGTCCGCCCGAAACGGTTAAACAGATAAAGGGGAAACTTGGCTTAGGATCATCAATAAAGTGCGCTAAGATATGCGCATGCATGTGATTGACAGAAATTAAAGGTATATTTAAAGCTAATGCAAAAGATTTAGCAAAAGAAACACCGACCAATAATGATCCTAAAAGACCAGGGCCCCGTGTAAAAGCTACGGCATTAATGTCCTGTTTTGTAACTTTAGCATTAATTAAAGCTTGTTGCACGGCAGGCACAATATTTTGTTGATGTACCCTTGAAGCTAATTCAGGTATAACACCACCATAATTTTGATGAATTGTTTGGTTTGCAATAACATTGGCAGTAATTTTGCCATTGTTACAAATAGCAACGGATGTATCATCGCAAGAAGACTCGATAGCAAGTATAACAGACAAATTATTAATATTTAAGCTGCAAAATTATTAAAAAACTATTTAAAATACTCCTTTGGGTAATCGCATCAATCATCTTGCTGCTTGCGCTTCTTATTTTTTCGCTACAATTTAAGCCTGTTCAAACTTATTTTGCGCAGAAAGCTGCCGCATACTTATCTAAAGAGCTTAAAACCACTATATCAATCAAGAGTCTCTATATCAAGCCTTTTAAATCTATTGTACTCGAAGATTTATTGGTTTTAGATTTACAAAAAGACACTTTATTGAGCACGCCTCAGTTTATGGTCGATATTAATCAATTATCTATCGATAAAAAGATCATTGATATCAGTACCGTTCAAATTAACGATGGCCAGTTTTTCCTAAAGGATTTCAAAGATAAGTCTTCTAATCTCGATTTTATCATTAACTACTTCGATTCTGGTAAACCTAAGGTAAAGAAAAAGAAAAGTAAGCCTTTTGATGTAAATCTAGGCCGCCTTATTTTAAATAAGTTTGCGTTCAGGTACATCAACTACAGTGCAAAAGATACCGTGCAGGGCAAAAGTGTAAACTTCGATAACGTAAACGTTAAACAGCTGAGTGGAATTTTTGAAGGATTGGACACAAAAAACCATTTGATTAAAACCAATATCAAAAACCTCACTTTTAAAGAGCGTAGCGGATTTTACCTGAAAAACTTAACGGCCCAAACCACGATAGACAGTAATGCCATAGAGCTGAAAAACCTGCTGCTCGAAACCAATCAGAGCCGTTTAACCAACTACTACCAGATGCGATTTAAAAGCTATAAAGATTTTAACCATTACGTAGACAATGTACGGATGAAGGCTATTTTTAAAGATAGTCATATCACCTCCAGAGATGTTGCGTTTTTTGCACCTGAAATGAATACCATGAAACTCGACCTCGATGTTGATGGTCAGATTACAGGTTTAGTGAATAACCTTAAAGCCAAAAAATTATCATTAAGGACTGGGAAGGCTACACACATTAAAGGTGACTTTATTTTAAAAGGGCTTCCGAAATGGAAAGAAACTTTTATGGACCTGAACATCGAAATGGCAGGAACAAATAAAACCGATCTTGAGGAAGTGCTGGCGGGCATTACCAACAGCAAAAAGAAAATTGTTCCGGTAATTGTAAACAAATTTGGCAACATTAACTTCAACGGAAGTTTTACGGGTTTCCAAAACGACTTTATTGCCTACGGCGAATTTAAAACCAAACTGGGCCGCATCGTTTCGGATGTGAATATGAAAATCGATAAAAACGATATTCCGTCGTATACCGGGAACGTAAAAACCTACGATTTTAACCTGGGTAACCTGCTTGATGAAAAAAGCCTGGGCCGGATCAGCTCTTCTTTATATGTAAAAGGCCGCGGAACGGAATTAAAAGATTTAACCGAAAAAATAAACGGCGATGTAGATTATATCGACTTTAACAAATACAGGTACCGTAACGTAAAGATTGATGGCACCTTTGATAAAAAATATTTTGATGGCAAGCTGAGCATTAACGACCGAAACATTAAACTGGTATTTGATGGCGGTGTTAACCTGAACCCTAAACTGCCGGTATTCAATTTTAACGCAACCATTTCCAAGGCCCGTTTAAAAGCCTTAAAACTCCTGAAAGATTCGTTGATGGTGGATGCCAAATTTACCACTAATTTTTCGGGCACCAACCTGAATAACATATCCGGTAAGTTATTGATTGAAGAGATCAGGCTGCAAAATCCCAAAGGCATTTATACTGTAGATTCGGTACAATTAATGGCCAATGGCACAGGTGCCAGCCGCGTACTGGATATCCGGTCGGATATTTTAGATGCCAGTATTAAAGGAGAATATGATTTAAATTCTATTGTTTCTTACTATAAAGCCATCGCAAAAACCTATATCCCTTCATTAAAGGCTGATATTATAAAATACAAAAACCAGATTTTTCAGTTTAACCTGAAGGTTAAAAAATTCGAACCGCTGGCGCAGATATTTGTACCAGGCCTGGAATTAGAAGAGGGCGCTACATTAACCGGAGATTTCGATTCGCGGAATAATACCGCCACGCTGAATGGTTTTGTAAAGAAACTAAAATACAATGGCATTATCGTAAACAATATCATCCTCGATGAAAATACCACCACACAACAGCTTCAACTGATTGTAACTTCTGACCGGGTGCAGCTTAACGACAGTTTATTTATTAAAGATGTAAACATTTCCAACATCCTTCGGAACGACAGTCTGGCCTTCAACGTAAAAATGTCGAACGCCGACGAAGATAATCAGCTCGATTTAAACGGACTGGTAGAGTTTACCAAAAACCAGGATACTACGGCAAGGTTAAGCGTATTGCCTTCTATCTTAAAAATCAATAACGAAGAATGGCGCATCCAGGAGAAAGTACGAATTGTGCTGAACAATGGTAAAACCGAGATCAGTAATTTCGATTTAACCAACGGAAAGCAACAGGTTGTTATTGATGGATTAATTTCTGAAGACCCTAAAGATTTGATCAGCGTTGGCTTTAAAGATTTTAGCTTAAAAACCCTGAACCCTTTTACCAAAGGTTTTGGTGTTAAATTGGGTGGAAACGTTAACGGGAAGACTGATATGTATGGCGTATTAAAAACACTCAGGGTAACAGACGACTTAAAAATCGATTCGTTAAACTTTAACGATATCTATATCGGTACCTTAACCGATACCTCATCATACAGCAATGAAAGCCAAAAGCTTAATGTATTTACCCGCATTGTGGCCGACAATTCGGAGAATTTTAAACTGACCGGAAATCTCGATCTAAAAGAAAAAGTAATCGACCTCAGCGTTAAAATGGATGACAGCAAGCTCACCGTACTGGAGCCTTTTGTTAAACAACTGGTATCCAATTTAAAAGGAAATATCTCAGCTGATTTAACCGTAAAAGGTAAGTTAGACAAACCAGAAATTAACGGAACTTTATCGTTAGATAAGGGACAGCTGATGGTAAACTACCTTAAAACCACCTACGTGATTACCGATAAGGTTGAAGTAAACAATAGTGTAATTAACCTCGAAGATTTTGTACTTAACGACCTGGAGGGCCACGAAGCCACAGCAAGCGGAACCGTAGATTTAAATGATATTAACTACCCGACACTGAATGTAAAGGTGAATGCCAACAGCCTAATGGCCTTAAACACTACCGCGAAAGACAATTCCATCTACTATGGCCGGGCCTATGGCACAGGTGTATTTACGTTTACGGGCCCGACCAATAAAATGAAGATCGACATTAAGGCGAAAACGGAAAAAGGAACTATATTTAACCTACCGCTAAACAGCTCTGAAACCATATCGGATAAAGATTTCATTAATTTCGTGAGCCGCGATTCGACTGTGCTGGTTAAGAAAAGAACAAACTTTGATGGTTTAACCTTGAGTTTCAAATTAACCATTGATCCGAATACCACAGCGAACATATATACCACCCTGGGCAATTTAAGTGGCAAGGGTAATGCCGAGCTGGCCTTAAACATCAATAGTGTCGGTGATTTCGAAATGTCTGGCGATTATATTATTGAGACCGGAAGTTTTGATTTTACAGCCCAGGAGGTGATCAACAAAAAATTCGAGATCAGGCAAGGTGGAACCATCCGCTGGACAGGTAATCCTACTGCGGCACAGATTAACTTAAAAGCGGTATACGCGTTAAGGGCAAGTTTGAACGACCTTTACAAGGCGGCAAACCGCGATGCCAGCAGCAATGCCAACCAAAGGGTAAATACCGAGGTAGAGATGGGCTTAACAGGTTTACTGCTAAAACCGGATATTAAGCTCGATATCAATTTCCCTGCACAACCTTCAATTAAAGAAGAATTGCAAACCTATTTTAGCGATCAGAACAACCTGAACCTTCAGGCATTCAGTTTAATTATCAGAAGAAGTTTCGCTCCCGGAAATGGAGGGCAGTCGATTGGGAACCAGTTGAGCTCAACTGCTACCAGTACAGCTACGGAATTGGTTTTTAATCAGTTTAACAACGTACTTTCTTCGTTAAACTTAAACTTTGTCGATTTGAACGTACGTTCGTTAAGCGAGGCCAACGCATCGTTTAAATTCTTTAACGATCGTTTAATTATTAATGCCGGTATTGTAGACCGGAATAGTGCCAACGATTTTACCGTTATCGATTTCTCTAAAGATAATGTAGGCAGAGAGGTTGAGGGACTTTTCCTGATTAAAAAAGATGGAAGCCTGACGGTAAAAGCGGCAAATAAACCACCCACGCAACAGAGTATATTCTTAAACAGCGGGATTAGTTCAACCGCAAACGTAACCTCTTTCGGTCTGGTATATACCCAGCAGTTTGATACTTTTAAGGAGTTTATTCAGAAAATTTCTGGTGCTTATCGCCGGAACCTGAAAAGGAAACAGGGGGATACACCGGTTAAAACGAATAAATCTATTAATAAAGAAGCGATTATCAACCAGAGTAAAGGGAACCAAAGGAGGTAGACCGATTGTTCATTTGTTCATTGGTCAATAGTTCATTGGTATGGGCGAGAGCGTCATTTGCGCACAGGCCGGAACTTAATGCCTATTGCATCCTGGTTTTGAATTAATAAACAACCGTGCAACATAGATTCTGACCACGATTAGCTATTAGACCATTGAAAACAATCAATGCAACTAATAAAACAAGTTCAGGAGGACGAACCGCATGATGATTAATCGACACCAGGGGGCTTACATGATCTTATATTTCTTATATGGTTAAAAATCGGTGGCTATTTAGGTTAAGTATAAAGATCCTTCACTGCTTGCAGAATGACAAAATTTGCTTTCGGATTAACCGACTCAGAAACGAGCAAAATAGATTTCTCCACTCCGTTGCACTCCGGTCGAAATGATTGTTATGATAAAAACAAATTTTAAGCAGCTATTTTATAGTTATTTTTATAGCTGGCTTGATTTTTTATAACAGCAGCAACTCTTAATGCTATCTTGTTTCTAACGGCATTAATTATGCTCATGCTGTGCTTCCCTTCATCCTTTTTTCTATTGTAATATGTTTTGAATTCCTGATTATGTTGAATCAAAGATAATGCACACATATGCAGCAATCTTTTAAGCTCTTTATTGGCCATCCGGTGTACTCTTGTTTTACCTTTGATACTTATACCACTGCTGTGTTCAAATGGTACAACCCCTGCATAACAGGCCAGTTCTTTTCCGCTGGGGCGCCCTGCAAAATTTCCAGTGCAGCCAATCAGGTATACTGCGGTAACATGTCCTATCCCAGGGATACTGAGCAATAGTTTGTAGTTCTGCTTGAAACCCTGGTTTCCTGTGATAATTTTTTTGATCTGATCTTCGAGGTTCCTGATTGACTTTGCGATACCCTCAATTGCATTTTTAAGTGCTTTTTCAATCAGTTTCTGATGTTCTTTACCATTGACATTGCCAAGTTCTTTTACCGAAACGCTAATGCCGGACCTTTGTTTGAGCAGCTTTGTCCTCGCTGATATCAGATCTTTCAGGAGCATCAGTTCGGGATCCAGGGCAGCTGTAGCCTTTAGGTCATCCGCTTCCTTAAAGGCATAGTTGCATAAACGGATACTGTCTATTTTATCATTTTTGCCCCTTGCTATCCCAAAACTCCATTTGATATGGGCGGCATTGCCAATATGGATGGGCAGATTTCTGTTGCTGCAGAAAGTCCATATTAAACGATGATAGATCCCCGTATTTTCCATGACAACCAGGGAGTCCCCATTGAATGTGGTTTTCTGAGATTTCAACCACTTCTCAAATAGCTTTATACCTGGAGCGGTGTTATCAAACCGTGCGGTGGCTATTTCCTGTTTTACATGGTTCACAACGGCCATTAATGCAACATCGAAGTGCGGTTTGGAAATATCAATACCGATAAAAAATTTTGTAGTGGCAATCATCCTGCTATTTTTTATGTTTGTAATGGTTACCTAAGTTTTACCCCATCGATCCTAGTCCTTAATAATGGGTATTACCCTAATTGTTATCTGGTCACTAAGGGAAAAAACGGTAACGGATTGAATCATTTCATAGGCATAAAAACCTTGACGAATTTTAATGTGCCGCTACCGTTTTAGGTAATCTGATTTATAATTTAAGCAAAGTAAGTACTTGGTATCTTTAAATAAAATATCAAAACAAATCTAAAGCACTAAGGGAAAAAACGGTAACGGATTGAATCATTTCATAGGCATAAAAACCTTGACGAATTTTAATGTGCCGCTACCGTTTTAGGTAATCTGATTTATAATTTAAGCAAAGTAAGTACTTGGTATCTTTAAATAAAATATCAAAACAAATCTAAAGGACGATTGCAGGCAGCGTTTAGAAAAAAATCTATTCCAGGGAGAATGAACTAGAAAAGTCTGTCATTCTGAATGAAATGAAGAATCTCTAACCTAAGAACCACTTGCTTTTATTATGTACAACTGATAAGTTAGCGCAGACTGATTGGGGTTCATTGATCCATACTAGACAGATCCTTCACTGCATTCAGGATGACAAATTATACTGGGGTAATCAGCGTTTTTGATTCTACATTAAACAAAAAAAGCCAGTACCAAACGTAAGTTCAATACTGGCTTTTGCTTGTTATTAAGACTATGGGACTGACTCCAAACTGTCAACTCCAAACTGTTAACTGCAAACTGGACTATCCTTTCATAATCGAATGGCCCATTTTATCTCTTTTGGTGGTTAAATAACGTTCGTTATGTACATTACTGGCAATTTCGATCGGAATGTTTTCGACCACTTCCAGGCCATACCCGATTAAACCTGCCCTTTTGGTTGGGTTATTACTCATTAAACGCATTTTAGTCACCCCTTCCGATCGCAGAATCTGCGCTCCCACGCCATAATCACGTTCATCACCTTTAAAGCCTAACTTAATATTCGCTTCAACCGTATCAAAACCGGCATCCTGTAAATTATACGAACGTAATTTATTAATCAGCCCGATACCTCTACCCTCCTGGTTCATATACACCACAATACCTTTACCTTCTTTTTCGATCATTTCTAATGCTTTGTGCAACTGCGGACCGCAATCGCAACGGCAAGACCCAAAGATATCGCCCGTTACACAAGAGCTGTGTACACGTGCTAAAATAGGTTCGTCGGTATTCCATTCGCCTTTAGAAATGGCTAAATGTGTCGCATTATTATCCAGCTGTGTATAAGCCGTCATTTTAAAATCGCCCCAGGCGGTAGGTAAATCGATGCTAACCTCCTGCTTAATCAAACTATCCATGGTTAAACGGTAGGCGATTAAATCTTCAATTGATATAATTTTTAACTGATGCTGCTCGGCAATTTTAAATAAATCAGGAAGCCTGGCCATTTCGCCATCCTCTTTCAAAATCTCTACCAATAAACCTGCAGGTTTCATGCCGGCTAAACGCGCTAAATCTACTGCCGCTTCTGTATGACCTGCACGGCGGATTACACCACCATCTTTAGCTATCAGCGGAAAAATATGTCCCGGCCTGCCTAACTCTTCAGGGTCGGTTTTAGGATTAACCAAAGCCAGCATCGTTTTAGAACGGTCGCTCGCCGAAATCCCCGTGGTACAGCCATGGCCAACCAAATCTACCGAAACCGTAAAATTAGTTTCGTAAGCTGCCGTATTTTTGCCAACCATCAGATTAAGATTTAACTCCTTACAACGTTCTTCTGTTAAAGGTGCACAGATTAAACCACGGCCATAAGTGGCCATAAAATTAATAATCTCGGGCGTTGCATTTTCAGCAGCAGTTAAAAAATCACCTTCGTTCTCTCTATTCTCATCATCTACAACAATAATCACTTTACCAGCTTTTATGTCTGCGATGGCCTCTTCTATTGTGTTTAATTTTGTTTGCATTTTATAAACATTATGGGGCAAATGGTGTGTAAGGCGTATTTAAATGAATTTATACCACAAACAATAACCCATACAAATGTACAACCTTATTGAGCAATATTTGGATTAAAATATCATCTGTAAGTAAAGGAAAAGAGGCCTATTTTTCCTTCTTTTTAAACAACTTAAACAAGAGCTGCTTGTAGTAATTTACATCAAACAAGGCTGAATCGACGGTAGCTTTATAAGTTAAAAAAGCAGCCAGGGGCGACAATACGATTACCGCAATCCACATCCCGAATATAGGATTCAAATTCCCTTCACGTGCCGATTTTTCGGCCACTGTGGTAATGATGTGGTACACCAGGAAGAAACAAATGGCCACCACTACAGGCAAACCCATACCCCCTTTTCTAATAATGGCACCCAATGGAGCACCAATAAAAAACAACAGGATACAAGATGCTGCCAGGGTAAATTTACGCTGGTACTCTACGGTGGCAAAAATAATTTCGCCGGTTAAATCGGTTTGGCGTGGACCCCAGTTGGGTACGTGCTGCATAATATTTGCAACGGTACTATTTGCATTATCGAGGGCCAGTTTCCGAGATCCGTTAGGGATACTCTTTAATATTACATCATCAATCTCTTTCGGAACGGCTTTTATCCTGGTGTAACCTCTGGTCACATTAAACTGCTTAAAGTTACTGCTGAGGTTAGCAATAGTACGCATTTTCATCGTATCCAATTGCTTCGTCAGCGAATCGCGTTTTTTTACAATCCCTTTCAGGTTTAACATGGGCGTGCTGTTTCCGAAAGCATTAGGATCGGTCTTATTTCCATCGAAAGAAGACATATCGAAACGCGGTGAGGTTTCTTTAAAACGGTTCCGCGTAAAAATCTGCCGTGGGTTGTACATGCCGTTTTTCGAAGATTGCTCTTCGTATTGTACACCATTTTTAAGTGAAAGCACCAAAAACTTACCATCGGCGGTTTTATTCATTTTCCCCTCTTTTGCCAGAATTACTTTCGGAATGCCATTATTTTCACGGTGATCGTAAATCATGATATTGTGCAGCGTACCGTCTTCCTCTTTCGAATCGACACGGATGGCATAACCCGGAATGGCATTATTAAAAACTCCTGGTTTAATTAAAAATGAAAGTTTTTTATTCCTGATATCATACAATAGTGAGCCAAATTTGAGATTGGCTTTAGGCAACATATAATTTGCAAAAAAGAAAGAGGCTACAGTGAGCATTAAAATCACCACAAAAAGGGGGCGCATGGCTTTTTGTAAAGAAATACCTGCCGATTTAATGGCCACGAGCTCGTAATTTTCGCCCAGTGTACCAAAAGTCATGATGGAAGAAAGCAGTACTGATAATGGCAGCGCCATTGATACATTGGCAGCCGAGGCGTAATACATCAGCTCCAGAATGGTGTACCATTCGAAACCTTTTCCGATTAAATCATCAATCCATTTAAACAGAAAAAACATCAATAGAATAAACATCATAACAAAAAATGTTGCTATGAATGGCTTCACAAATGCTTTTATTAATAGAAGATGTATTTTTTTCACCCTACAAAGGTAAACAATGCGAAGGTAATTTAGGCACCCAAAACGCTAATCAGGTAATCGATCTGGTTATCCCAGATTAATTTTTTCTCTGCCAGAAGTTCATCGGTCGTAAAATCAGTAATCGAGAGGGCAACATCATTGGTGAGTTCGTCCTGTACAATTTCCATCTCAAAATAACATTGAGGTTCATCATCCAGCCACTTAAATTTAACCAGCTTATTTTCTTTGATTGAAACCAGTTTTGCTTTTTGCTGCTCATCATCCCAGGTAAAAGTGTATACCTGATCACGGAAATTCACATCGTCCGCGAACCATTGCGATAAACCGTTTGGTTCACTGATAAAACTATATAAAATTCTTGGTGACGATCTAACTTCGTACTCTAGTGTAAATTTTTTCTTTTCTGCCATGTTAGTACACTACCAGGATAATTTCCGGACAATTTTTTAATATTATTTTTCTAAAGAAAGGTAATTTATTCTATATCTGCAACAATATAATTTTTATTGGTTAAAGGCGTTGGTGCATTGGTCCATTTGCTGTTGGTTTACTGATTTTTGTGGCTAATTGGTTAAGCAGGTAATCGACTCAAGACTTCCTACGCTATGCTCCGGAATGGTTATTGGATAATCGGTTAATTGTTGTATTCAGTTAACTATTTTCATCCTATCAAGAATTTAAGGTCAGTTAAGTTTTGATTGCGCTTATATGGTTTTTATATGTCTTATATGGTTAAGAAACGGGGTTGTTAATTGTTCATACCCATTAATTGACTCCAGCCAAAAAACATCTTCTTTTTTAAAAAATCAGCGCCAATTCCTTTACCCATCCTGTACCATTTGTTTACCCTTTCTCTATACCAGGTTAACCCCAGGGTTACCCTTTGCTTACCTATTCTTTACCCTGGCGTTACCTCTTTTATTACCTAAAGGGTAAAGGATTGGCGAATATCAGCTATAGATAAGGTTACCTTAGGGATGACCTGGTACCACCAGGGGGTTAAGCAATCTTTTTGAAACCACTAAATTTTATCAGCACAAACGGTCAGCTGATTATCTTCCCATACCTACCCTAAGCACAATATCATTAAGTTATGATTTTAACCACAGATTTACATAGATAAACTGGGATTTTTATATCTGTGTTAATCCTTCTTATCTGTGGTTAATTATTTTCACCTGTATCAACGGTTTAAATAATGGCATTGACTGTAAGCAATAACTTGAGATAGGATAAGGTCAGAAATGCGGTTACTTTTGCGGCACATACCGGAATGTTGCGCTTCGTTGCGTTATTAATTTCTAAAAACAGGCTCCCTTAAGGGCTAAAATAACGATTACAATCGCTTAAAAACAATAAAATTTACTGAACATTAAGGCTTTAAAGTATTTTTCACATTTCTTTTTAATAGAATGTATATTTATTCTATATTTGCAACTCTTAAAAATAACCACATCGATATTTACGTTATGTAGTAAATATTAAGCCCGGCGGGGTAGCTCAGATGGTTAGAGCGCAGGATTCATAACCCTGAGGTCGGCAGTTCGATCCTGCTCCCCGCTACCAAAACGGCAAAAAGCCTTGAAAGTCGAACCTTTTCTTTGAAAGGAGCTCAATTTCAAGGCTTTTTCTTTTTATGAAATTTTCTTATGAAAAGAAAAAAACAGACATAAACCTGTTATTCATTGAAAATAAGGCAATTAAGAGTTCGATCCTGCTTGAGTTAACCCAACCTGCAACATTGGCTCATGTATATATGATTATCAATTAATTAAGGTTCGACTTTTTTATCCCTATCACTCCTCACCCACGCTTCTTTTTTCTCTTGCGAGGATTTCTCGATACGGTCAACCAATTCATGAAGCGCAACACCATCTTCGAAATCCGGCGTTTTTCTTGAACCCTTACGGATATCTTCAGCGATCAAGGCATACAGATGGCCAACATTCCGAGCGCCTGAAAAAGACGGCCATCCGCTGTAGACACCGGCAGGCGGGGTAAGTGTTTTCAATTTTTTTTCTTCTCCTCTCGCGCCTTTAATAGCCAGCTGAACAATTTGGCCATGACCATTTTCACCGGTTACCTGCAAGTCACCGTCTGTACCGTTAATCTCCCATAGTAAGTTAGTTCCCCTTGTTATGCCACCACGATAATGCACAGATAAGGCAGCACCGCTTTTGAGTGTACCATGTATCAATATCTGATCCTGGGTATTTTTAGGCTTTAACGCTCCTGTATCGGTCAACCTGACCTGGTCAAACTGGGTCAGCATCCGGGCCGACAACTCTTCAATGTTACCCAATACCTCCGTTAGGCCCACCAGCGTATGGGCTAAAGGTATGGCTTGCATTGTGGCTCCATTAGCCTGATCATAGAGGTAGTAGTGATCCGCTTCTGTTTCATTTCCCCAGCTACCACCTGCACCGATCAGCGTAGTAGATAATACCTTACCTACATAGCCATCTGCTATAAGCTGCTTTAAGTAGGCCACCTCCGGCGCGTAGCGCATTTGTGTTCCTATTGCAGCGATAACACCTTTCTGCCTGGCCAACGCTGCCAGTTTCCTGCCTTCCCCTAGTCCGTTTCCCAAAGGCCATTCGCAAAAAACATGTTTGCCGGCATTCAGTGCTGCGCTGACCAGTTCAAAGTGATAGGGGACTTTTACGGTTACCACAACCAGGTCAATCTCGCTTGAGCTAACCAGTGATTGCGCATCCTTAAAGGCAAGGGGAAGATTTAAGGACTGTGCTGTTTTTTTTGAGCTCTCGTAACTTCGGTTGGCCACTCCAATGATCTCGAAGTCATCAGACAATGACCTTAATGCGGGTAAGTGGGCTGCTGCTGCCCAGTGGCTGTCGGGATTAAGCCCGATGAATCCTATGCGGATTTTTTGCTTATTCATATGATGGGTGTTGTTAAAACATAAACTATTCAGCCTTTGCGTAAAAATATTGCATAAGGGGAATCCGCCAACTGACAGCGGCAGATTTGATCGGTTCGTAGCTGAAGATCTCTTTGCCCCTATCCTTAATCGTGATCCTGAAAGGCTGTTTAAGTTTTTTGGTAAAATGGGTGATGGTGAGGTATTCAGCCAGGTCTTCGTGCCAGCTGGAGGTAGCGTATAGTGAGACAAAAGGCTTTTTGGCAGCTGATTCATAGATCTCCCTTGCAAGATGTATAGGTAATAGCCTGGCCCCGCCACGAAAGCGGCTGTGCAAAGTGAGGGTGTCAGCGAGGTTTGCATTTAGCTCAGTCCGGTCGGTCCAGATGCCTTGTGTAAAGTTTTTTTTCAGGTCTGCCTCCCTGTCAAAAGTCCCCCTGGTTTTATTCATTCCCAGCAGGTCAAGGGAGCCATCTACAACATGGGTCGCCTCGTGCAGGAGTACATAAAGTATTGCGTCAAGCCTGCCTGCATCGATGGAAACCTGCAAATCTGGGTTATCTTTTTCATAATAGCCCATTTCTTTCCAGGTTAGCCACTGGGAGACATCCTGTTTTAAAATCTCGGCCCTAAAAGTGATGGTAAAAACCGGAAATGGGCTCTCCGGGTTCATCGTTGCAGTCAGCGCTGTATTGGGCATGTTGTCCAGAAAACTGATGCCCAGCAGGTGGTCCCTCAGGACACGGGCATGTAGCGGAGGAAGCATTTTAAAGGCCCTGACCACCTTAACACTGTCGGCTTTGCTAAGTCTGTGGAGTGTCGGGGACATCCCAGCATCCCGGAATTTCTGGATTACTTCGGGCGGTGTATTCCCGATCCTTGCGGTCAGTGGCTTAGATGGATCAAGCCCGTACTTTTTTTGAACAACTGTTTTATGCTCACTTAGATCAAGGTTTGTCGATTGCCCCTTGATGATCAGGGGAGAAATGAAAAGTATGCTGAATAGTATCAGTATTGTGGTGCAGGTATTTGTTTTGATTGACATTTGGATTATGGTAAAAAAATAGCAATGCTGCCAGAGAAGAACAATTTCCATTGCTGCATTGCTATGGTCAGGTGATTGGCAATTGTGTTCAGGCGGACGCGCTTTAACACCAGCTACCCGGTGATTTTTAGTGATCCGACCAGCCCGTTCTGAAACGTAAAATTAAAGCGCAGGACTGCCGGGCTACCGGGAAATGTTCCCGAAACCTCCGCCTCAAGCACCGAGCCATTTGCGCTATCATTATAGCTGATCGGTTTTAGCACGCTCTGATACTCCTGGTTCGACTTTTCTATCCAGTTCTGGATTTCCTGTTTTCCGTTATGTGTCTTTCCTTCGTCGAATACTACTGCATCGTCTGAAAAAAGGGAAGCATAAGCTGCTCCGTCGTGGATGTTCTGTGCTTCCACTAAGTCTGATATTAATTTTGGTAGATTCATAATATTTATTTTTAAATTAACATATTGATGTACAAATTTCGATAGTACCTGTATAACCTGCAATAAGGGAACTACGATTCAGATAGGGAATAATTTATCCCTATTGATTGTTAGCTGGTCTACGCATATCTTTGATACATGTATGAAAAAAAGACTTTTCCGAACCTCAACTGCGGACTAGACCTGGTAGCGGAAGTGCTTTATGGCAAGTGGAAGATCAGGCTATTGTGGTTCATCAGCGAAGGCTTTCTGCGTCCGAGCGAACTGCAACGTAAAATACCCGATGCAAGCCGCCGTGTCATCAACATCCAGCTAAAAGAACTGGAGGAACATGAACTGGCGACCAGGACAATCTACCCGGTAATGCCTCCAAAAGTTGAGTATACACTTACCGATTTCGGCAGGACGCTGATACCTGTACTTGCTGTTATCGGACGCTGGGGAGATGAAAATCAGCAAAGGTTAAAGCGGGCCATACTGAAGGGATATCCGGACTATGATCAATCAATGGAGATTTAAATCGCTATGACATGAGGTTAACCGGCATCGATTATTCCTGGCAGCAGCTAATCAATTGCTGATTCCATCTCTGTCAGGTAGCCTTTGAATCGATGCGCCCATCTGAATGATATGTAACCTTCTGCTCATCTGACAGGTCGTTCAAATGCGGGAACTGTCCATCTTTAAACTTCCGGTACAGCGGAGCGATTTCTTCCACCGAATCGGCTACGAAAGGTCCGTGTTGGACAACCGGAACATGATGTGGCTGTCCAGCATACAGCATAAAATGCGTATCCTCATCCAATGCCTCCAGGGTAAGCCGGCCACTGCCTTTTTCGTTTGTTCTTTCCAGCCAGCCAGCTTGCCCGGAACTAATAATTTTGTCACCCACCTTTACCCGGCCTTGAAGCACATAGACCAAGCCATGATACTGCAATGGAATTTCCTGATTTACCACCGCAAGCTTTTTCAGCCTGAATTCAATCAGGATAAATGGTGTATGGGTTTTCAGGGGAGAGACCAAACCGTTGCTGCTGCCACCGTAAACACGGATTTCATATTCGCCGGTCTTAATTGTTGGCACATCTTCGAGTAATATTTTTTGCAAAAAAGGCTGGGCATACCGCTGTTCAGGTGGTAATGCCAGCCACACCTGTAAGATACGCAGTTTTTGCTTTGAAGTGATCTCCTCGGTGTGGACGATTCCCTTTCCCGCCGTCATCAGCTCAAAACTTCCCGTTTTCCATTCCCTGTCATTACCTTCCAGCACCAAAGTCAGGGTCTCAAATCCAGCGTGGGGATGTGCTCCCCCAACTGGCGCTCCGCCGGGCAGGTCCAATATGTCATCCATAAACAGGATAAAAGGATCGCTGTCTTTGTAGCTGACACCATCAAGGACAGCCATCGCCTTGTGCCCATCGCCCAAAAATCCATTGTGCCAATGGTTTTCAGTGATTATTGATATGCTTCTGTTTCTCATGGATGACTATCAATTGTTGATTAAGCCACAAATTTCCGAACAAATACTATACATTTGTTATCTGTTACAAAAAGGATAGTACTTACAAAAAGAATAGTATATGGCAAATCATACGATCGAAAGTTGTGCAAAAGCCAAAATGGCAATACGCGATACGCTGGACATAGTGGGCGGAAAATGGAAATTAATCTTGATTTCAGTGCTTCAGAGCGGCAAAAAAGGATTCAATGAGTTATCCAGGGAAGCGGCCATATCCCCGCGCATCCTGTCCAAGGAATTGCAGGAAATGGAAATGAACGGATTGGTAAGCCGAAAGGTATGCAACACTAAACCCGTTACTGTCCAGTATGAACTTACGCCTTATAGCCAAACCCTGGATGATGTATTGACAGCGATGGAAAAATGGGGATTCCAGCACAGGAATAAAATCATCCAGGGTATAAAGTAATCACGAACTGGTTACGGGAATGGTGTACTAGGTCGTAGGGATGGTGCCGCCGTCGATTACGAATTCTGTACCCGTTAGATAACCCGCCCTTGAAGAAACAAGGAAGCCAACCAGTTCCGCTGCCTCTTTCAGCTCGGCGGGTCTGCCATACGAAATTCCGCCCAAAGCATCCATCACACCTTGGGTAGCCTGTTTAATTGAAACTACTGAGCTTTGCGATATTCGCTTCATCATTCTCTTGGCACCATCAGTCATGATCCAACCCGGAGATACCGTTAACACCCTGACACCTTTCGAAGCCACCTCATTGGAAAGCCCCTTGCTGTAGTTGATCAGCCTTGCCTTTGCTGCGGCATAAGGAAGTGTACTGTTTTATGTTGGATCATCTGCGGCAAAAAACCCCTGTCCAGTCTAACCGGGGCAAGTAAGTTGATCTGCAAAGTCTCTTCCCAGTGTTCATCGGTCAAGGCATTAAAACCCCCAGCGGGAGTTTCGCTGCCTCCTAAGCTATTAACCAGGATATCAAGTTTACCGTATTTTGATAGTACTTCAGCTACCACCTTATCCGTTCCTTCTGCCTTGCTCAGATCGCCGGAATAAAATGAAGGTTTTCATCATATATGCCAGGCTCGTTCCTCGCCGCTATGGTGACCTAAGCTCAGGCAGCCAGTAATCTTGGCAATTTTCCATTGTTGCTGGGATGATCGTAGCGCCACCGATCAGAAGCAATCAACCCGTGATCGAAGGGTTCTCAGCGGATGTGCACTTTTTTCAGCGCTGGTCTTCTTCGGCATTGCTATCAAACAAACCAGGCAGGCCGGTTCTTCATATTTAGAACCCAGTCAAACGGGTTACTTCCTGTGCTGGGCGCTGCATTCGCCTGTCTACCGATACCTTGAAATTTCTACTGTCTTTTTCGCTCTTTAACCAAATGGGTGTATTCCTACGACACTTGTAAATAACCTTTGTTTTGATACATCAATAGTTTCTTCAGGGGAAAAAGTACAATACATCCTTCCATTTATCCATTCCACCAAGGTAGCTGAAAAACGAATTTTGTAGGGACAAATAGGAACATAATCAGAAGCTCGTTTCTAACCAGATTTCTATTTGCAGTTGAAACATAATTTGTGACCTAATGAAAACAAAACAAGACCGCACCTTGGGTGCATTCGAAAAAACCTTCTGGCTACTTGACCAGATCGATTCCAAAGACTTTGCGCTTGCCGCAGAAATAGCAGGTACAGCAACAGTTGAGAAATGGAATCTCGCCATCTCCGCAGTACAGCGCAGGCATCCCAACCTTTCGGTCAGGATCGTAATGGATGAATTTTCAAGACCCGTAAGACAGCACGCAGACAAGCTGCCCATTCCATTTAGGGTGATCCATGTTGATGCTGACTACCGCTGGGAACAGGAAATAGAAAAGGAGTTGGCGCAAAGATTTAACACCGCAGAAGGGCCGCTTATCAGGTTGGTTTTAGTACAAAAGCCGGTTTCTACCGTGCTGATCATTGCTGCAAACCATACGCTCGCCGACGGCACTTCAGTAAGTTATTTGATCCGGGATCTGCTGAAAGCAGTAAACGGAACAGAACTGGAGAAATTTGAAAACCAACTGTCCAACGACGAAACTTTGGGTTTGCCCGATGACGAGCCAGTCCAAACCTTACCTAAAAATGAAGTGGGAATAAGTCAAAGGGTGGTTAGTCCTAAAGTATCATCGCTGCGCCTTTCCTCGGCGGTAACTGACCGCCTTAGAAACAGAGCCAGGGAAGAAAACACCACTGTACATGGCGCCATTTGCGCAGCGGCTATCATGGCATCCAGAAAGATGCGGACGGAATGGTCAGAGGTTAAAATGGAACTGATTTCGCCCATCTGCACCAGGGGCGTATTAAATCTGGATGACAATTTTGGCCTTAATATCACCACACACCCCGTATTCTTTGAAAACGAACAGGAGCTATCTTTCTGGGAGCTGGCAAGACTCGCAAAAACAGGCCTTGAGGGAACCGCAACAGTAGCGCACGTGCGCAACTACCTGGGGTTTTTCCGGGAACTAACCTTTGGTCATAACGATATCCAAAAAATGCTGGAGATCTTAAAGGATGCATTTAACCATCAGATTATGGTGACCAATCTTGTTAACGTGAAATACGATACAGACTTTGGGTCACTGAAGCTCCATGCACTTTATGGTCCAATGGTGAGATCCGGAAAAGGAATGGAGCAAACGATAGGCGCAGTGAGCACCAACGGATCTCTTGGCTTAACCAATACCAGCGATACACCAATAAGTGGGCTGCTTGAAGAAATTGAATATATTCTTTTACAGGCATCTATGGTAGATTTAAGTAATTCCGGCAATTTCCAAAGTAATGGCAATGGCGGCCAAAGCTGTCCGTTACGCTAATGAATAGTGCTGACCCGGTGGATGATATGCCGCCGGGTTATTATATTTATTCGCATTTCATATTATTAAAATACTTATCACCCTTGCGTATGGGTAAAAGAAGCTGCATCACTATATGTTCTTTGCGCGAGTACAATTTGAATATGTTCATTCATTTTTTGAAATAGTCATTTCAAAAAGTCTCAACCAATAACAGTACAAGACATTTTCTAGGTGGTAATACTGGCAATGCGTTCTCTAATATTATTTAATTTTATAATGTTTCTTCTGCCTATACTGGCCCTCTACTTTGTTTGTTACAACTTTCTCAAAATTAACCACTGCCTCACAATGTTCGTAAAAGTTAGACATATTGAAGCTTGACTCTACCATAAGGAAACAACACCTCTGAGTTGTTTCCATTTTTTACACCCATAAATCACTACACAACAATTAGCTGTACCTCTCCCATTACCGGTTCGACATTTTCGGAGCAGTACCAAAAATTTTGGAGCGCTGGTAAAAAAATATCTTTGTAATTTATACTGATCTCTATATATGCCATCGGATACAGTACGAAATTATGAGTTGGTTACACGCCTCATTTTCAAGGTGTAATTTTCAAATTTGCGCATCTATTTGGATTTATTCTTAATAAACTTAACTTTGCAAAAAAAAAATGCCACACGGGTCCGACCCCGTGTGGCGATACGGGCGCTAAGCCCTGACACCTTTAACATCAAATTAAAAGTAAATGCAATTTAAGAAAATTTTACGCTTAGGTGTGTGCTGTACCGGAATATTTGCAGCTCATGCCAGTTCTGCTCATGTTCTGACAGGAAGTTACACAAATCCTACAGATAGTCTTGTTCAAAGCCGGAATGATGAACAAACCGGGATAGTGAGAGGCAGGATCACCACTTCTGATGGTAGCGTAGCTGCTAATGTAACGGTAGTGCTGAAAGGCACCCGCTTTGGCTCGGTTACCGACGAGGATGGCTTATACCAAATCCGGCGTGTTCCGGTTGGCGATTATACACTTGTAGTTTCTGCGGTTGGCCTTTATCCAAAAGAAAAACAGATACATGTTTCATTCCGTGGTACCGTAATTGCTGATTTTTCTTTAAAAGAAAATCGTTCGGAGTTAGACGAGGTACAGGTAAGCACGAATAAGAAAAAATATAAGGTGGATAAAGTGTCCTCCTCATTGCGGTTACAATCTCCTCTGATCGAAGTACCGCAGAACATTCAGGTGGTAACCAGCAAGGTACTGGCTGATCAGCAGGTGTTTGATATTGTAGATGGCGTAACCAGGAATGTGAGCGGTACCATGCGCGTAGGCCATTGGGACGCTCAATATGCCAATATTTTCATGCGCGGCACGAGTATTCCTGCTTTCCGGAACGGGATGAACCAAAAAATGCCATGGGGCCCGTTAGCTGACGATGCGGCAACTATTGATCGCATCGAATTCGTAAAAGGTCCTTCTGGCTTTATGATGGCCAACGGTGAACCCGGCGGTATTTACAATGTGGTAACTAAGAAGCCTACCGGTCAAAACCACAGTTCGGTAAGTGTAGCAGGCGGAGGTTATAACCTGGGACGCGCCGCTGTTGACCTGGATGGTAAGTTAAGTCGCGACGGTAAATTGTTGTTTCGCCTGAATGTGGCAGCACAAAGTAAAGACAGCTACAACAAATACAATTACACGGATAAGTACGTTATCGCGCCCGTAATTAGCTATCAGGTAGACAGCAATACTTTAATCACAGCTGAATATACTACCCAGCATGTAGAGGCACAGGCATTGGGCTCTTATGGTTTTTCGCCGAAAGGCTTCGCCGATACAGATCCCAGTTTCTTCCTGGGCGACCCGGCACTGGACCCGGCAAAGCTTTATGACCACAATGCCACGCTTTATGTGAGCCACCGTTTAAATAATAACTGGAAGATTAATGCACAGGCTGCTTATCTCCGTTATGGTTTAGATGGAGGTACCCCGTGGCCTTCAACCATTGCACCAAATGGCGATATGAAACGTTACCTCAATATCAGTGAGGAGCTGGCCATTAACAAAAACATACAGGTTAGCCTGATGGGCGATGTTGCTACGGGATCTGTTGTACACCGTATTTTAGGCGGACTAGATATGGGCAACCTGAAAACCTGGGGTGATTTTTCCAGCGTAACGCAGTCTGATCTTCAGTTGGCAAACGGCACTAAATTCAACATTTACAACCCGGTTTACGGGATTCCTTTTGCCAATATTCCTGTCTTTGATCGTTCGCGAAGCATTCAGAACCGTTCGGGATCAAATGTATATGCCACCAACCTGACCTATACCGGCGCTTATTTACAGGACGAAATTCGCATGCTGGATGGACGTGTGCGTTTAACATTAGCCGGCCGTTTCACACATGCGGTAACGGTGGGAAAAACAAACCTTACACAGATATCTGATAATGTTTTCAGCCCCAGGGCTGGTTTGAGTGTAACCCTGGCAAAAGATTTCAGTGCCTATACACTCTATGATCAGAGCTTTCTGCCTGTTGCCGGCCAGGACTATGCCGGAAACCCTTTCAAGCCTATCCGCGGTAATAACATCGAACTGGGTTTGAAAAAGGATTTCTTTGACGGTAGATGGAACGTAACGGCTGCCGCTTTCCGCATTAAGAAGAAAAATGTATTAACCGCCGACCTGGATCCGGCACATCTGGCTGCAAACCCAAATGCCCAGATCCAATTGGGGGGTGTTATCTCAAAAGGTATTGAACTGGATATAAACGGGGAAATTACCCCTGGATTGAACCTTGTATTAAATTATGCGCTCACTGATGCCAAGGTAAGTGAAGATGCTAAACCAGAATTGGTAGGCAGGCACACCCCTAATTCTGCTAAGCACATTACCAATGGCTGGTTATCTTACCGCTATCAGAAACAAGGTGCTTTGTTAAACGGCTTTGGATTGAGCGCGGGTTACCAGATTCAACTGGATCGTTACGCGGGATCAACTTCTGTTCCATTGATGTTACCTGCTTATTACCGTTTTGACGCAGGTGTTTCTTATGAAAAAGGTAAAATAACTATCGCTGCGGTAGTGAATAACCTTTTGGATCGCAGGTTGCTGACACAGGGATCATATACCAAGCTGGCAACTGAAACTGCAACATCTGTTTCTTACTATACCTATATCTATGAGGTTCCGCGCAACGCACGATTGAGCATTACCTACAGGTTTAAATAAGCATATCTGATCAATAAACACAGGCACAATGACGAAGAATCAAAATCCGGGAAAGAAGAAGCAAAAGGACACGCTTTTTAAGCGCATTAACAACTGGCTGCACTTGTGGTTAGGTTTGATATCTGGTATCATTGTCCTGATTGTATGCCTTACCGGTTGCATTTGGGTATTTAATGAAGAAATTACCGGTTTGCTGGAGCCTGAAACAAAAGTAGCCTGGCAAGATAAGCCTGTGGTTAAACCCTCCGAGTTAATGCGGATAGCTGCGAAGCTGTACCCGGAGAAAGTGCCATCGTACGCCAATTACCAGCAAGGCAGGGCCATCAACTTAAATTTGCGGGCGGCTAATGCCGGTCCGCGGGATCGCCGTACGGGAAATACCATACTAAAAATAAATCCTTATACAGGCGGGGTGATTAGTATCGAGGAACATAAACCAGGTGAATCAGATTTCTTCAGGTTTATTTTAAACGGGCACCGTTTTCTCTGGATGCCTTCTGAAATAGGGCGACCAATTGTTAATTACGGTACCATGATCTTTGTAGTTCTGCTGATCACCGGACTGATCTGGTGGTACCCGAAGAAATGGAATAAATCAACCCGCGATAAAAGTTTTAAGATTAAATGGGGTGCATCTTTTAAACGGGTAAACCTCGACTTGCACAACGTACCTGGCTTTTATGCCTTATTGTTCCTGGCAGCTATAGCCCTTACAGGAATGGTATATGGTATTAAATGGTATAGTGAGGGGATGTATTGGGTTACATCAGGTGGCGATAAGCTTGCAGAATACAAGCGTTTAGACTCAGACTCGACATTAAAAGGAAAGGGTTATGCACCGGAAAAAGCAATGGATATGGCCTGGGATCAGGTCATTTCGCGCCATCCTAAATCGATGGGTTTTTATTACAGTTTTGCGGATACGGCAGAAGCTAAGGCTGCCATCAACATCACCGTCTATCCAAATAAAGGGCAGTTTTATAATAGCCAGGGCTACACTTTTGACCAACATAGCCTGAAGGAGTTAAAGCGACAGGATGCCTATTCGGTAGAATATGCGCAAGCCTCGTTTGGTCAGAAACTGCGAAAAATGAATTACGATATCCATGTAGGCAGTATCCTGGGATTTCCGGGTAAGGTAATGGCCTTCCTGGCTTCACTTATTGGTGCCAGCTTACCGATTACAGGATTCCTGGTATGGTATGGCCGGAAGTTTAAGAAAAAGAGTAAGAAGCCGGGGAAAAGTTTGGCGAAGCAACCTGACGTAATCCCCTCCAAATCAGCAGAAAAACTGCTCGCAGAGATATAAACACAAAGCTCCGGATCTGATTTATTCGGGGCTTTTTTGTGTTAACATCTGATCTAAAAGGTGCCGGTAAGACATAGGTAGATTTTCTATTTCGAATTTATAAAGCTTGAATGCCTATACTATTTGTTTTTCATTATTTTTTCCCATTCGGCTTGGGTTAGAATTTCTAAAAATTCATCGCGAAAGTGCCATGCAGATACATATCCAGCTGAGACAGTGAAACTGATCACCCAAGTGGTCTTTGCCTTCCATAATTTAAATGCACAAATATCTGTCGCGGTAATATAAGGACTTGTTTCACCTAAGTGTTGATGTGAGGATGCTTCTATCGCGTCTATACCACCGGTTCCCAGGGGAATAAGGTTGTTATGAAGCTTTGTCTTTTTAATGATATTATTGTCTCTGTCAAAATTAATCAGGTAATCATTTCCTAATAACACTTCATCCGGTGCTGTTTGCGCAGTGATGACATATACTTTTTTTGCCCCATTTTTTATAATGGGGATAAGATTTAAACTGGTATTTTCATAAAATTTAAAAAGCGTGTCGTTTAAAACAGCCTGTGCAGCTTTCGACCGGATAGCATACAAGTCTTTTTCAAATTCGGTAAATTTTCTTGTTGCAGTGTCTATACTATATTTAGACGAGTCTAAACTATGGCCAAACTTAACTGTCGCCAACACTACCGGATCGTTATTTTTAGAAAAAAAGATAGTGGTCATTTTTTTTTCTTTCTCATAAGAAAAATATCCCCCGGATAAACGCTTCTTCCCGCCGAAACCGGAGGTAAAAATCTGTGTACTATGACCTGAAGCCCATTCAGAACGATAAAGTGTTTCCCCCTCTGTATTAATGCTGTCAGCAATCTTTCTCAGCGCATTTTTTTGTGCTATTGCATTTTGCGCTACGATAAACAGGGTAATCAATGTTAACAGTTTTTTCATTAATGGCGAAAAGGTTAGTAAATATCTTGTGAATATAAATAACCTTGTGGATTTTGCATAACGCGGTTGCAACAGAACAAATTGATTTCAAACATTCAGATCATAGTTTAAGAAAGCTAATTCACGTAAATCATCCAAAAAACAGTTCGAGAATTGTCTAACGCGGGCTACTGATCAAAAGCTCACCAAAAGATCGGCTTTTTGCGTTTTAAATTTGGGCAAATATTGTAGTAAGGAATAAAATATATGAAATCCCATATCTAGTAACACAAGTCTTAGTGCCCTACGTGGAAAAACAGCCAGAATGCGCTTCAGTTAAATTAACAAACTACCAAAAGATCAGGACCTTCTCTGAAATATTGCCCAGTTGTGATCGATACCTGAAAATTTCCTTCTTTTATGGTTTTCCATTTTGCTTTTTTATTGTTTTCGGAATCATCACGGCTCAGGGCCTGATGCAAAACCTTTATTCAACCACCGCTACGAAACCGCCACGAGGCAAACAGTTAATTTTCACCGGCTGTCCTTTGCGCCATACCAGCATTTTTGTTTTAAAAGATTTATCGTATTCACCATCCTGGATGATGCTGATCCTGGCTTCCTTATTTTTCAGGAAATCTAAACTAAATTGTAAAACTTTAGCATCCTCCAGTCCATTCAATCCACCAATATACCATTTTGTACCCTTTCTTCTCGCCATAACCACATGACTACCCGGATAACCGCTCAACAAACGTGTTTCAGCCCAGGCGGTTGGTAAGGCCTTTAAAAAGTTTTTTGGGGCATCCGGTAGTGCATAGTATGCTTCCGGACGGTCTGCAAAATGCTGCAAGGCCGATTCGAATACCACGGAGAGTGCCAGTTCATGTCCATAAGAAGTAATGTGCGGGTGTTGACTGTTAGAAAAGGTAACCGGTGTATAATCCATAGGACCAATTACATTCCTGGTAAAAGGTAAAGTGGTATTATGTACGGCCGCCTTATTAGTCAAAATATCACGGTTATTATACCATTCTGCACCGTAAACCGCTTCTACAGACATTAAATTCGGGTAGGTTCTTGACCACCCACGCGGAATAGTAGCACCATGAAAGTTTACCATGAGGTGATGATCGGCAGCATCTTTGAGGATATCCAGGTATAATTTCATCATGTCCTGCTGGTCGCCGGCAAAAAAATCTACCTTAATTCCGTAAACCCCGATCTTATTTAACCATTCAAACTCTTTGATGCGTTTTTCGCGGGTTCTCATGCGGTCCACAGGTGTAGCATCAGACCAGTCGGTCGTGCCTGAATTGTACCAGATCATGGGTTTAATACCTTTCGACTTGGCATAATTAACGGCATCTTCCAGTTTGCCACCATTGCCCATCACGTCCCATTCCCAATCGATTAGTACATAAGGCCAGTTCATATTTTTGGCCAGATCGGTGTATGCCACTGCCTTTTGGTAATCTTTAGATCCATGGTTGTAGGCCCAATAAATCCAGGCCACCGCACCAGGCTTAATCCATTCTTTTTGTGCAATGCGGCTAGGTTCACTCACGTCCGTAATCAGGGTAGATTCTACAACAGTTGCCAGGCTTCCAATCATGACGGTATGCCACTGTGACTTCCATGGTAAAGTGCTCATGTCACCTTGTTGCGGAAAACTTTTCCGTCCTGCCGAGTAGCTGATTTTGTACCGGTTAATATCTTTATTATTCACCAACCTGGAAGCTGCATTAAATTCGCTGTTTCCGGCTTCAGAAATGAGATACCACACTTGCAATTGTTTGGTTTTGAACAATGCAGGATAAGACCATTCCTGGCTTTTTTCTCCTTTACCATTATTGTTGTAGGGATAAAAATCTTCATATCCCGGATCATAAGCCTGTGCCCATCGATCCGTCTGTACGGGAATGTTAAAGGTGGTATATTCATCTTCGATATGAACCGGTTGGTCTGACCATTTCGGAAATTCATACCTGAAAGCAATACCATCATTATAGACACGAAAAACAACATTGAGCGACTTTCCGTTCGCATTGACAAAGGTATATGTGCTTTCATTTGCCTGGTTGCTGCAAAGCTTTCTTTTACCGCTTACCATTTCATATTGGGTGTTCAGGCGCTTAACTGATCCGGCACTTTTCAAGGTAAGATTTTTAAATTGCTCCTGTTTGGTTGCAATACCGATTTCGGTGTCGGAAAGAATTGGCTCCCATTTTCCATTGGTCTGATAATAGACATCAAACTGCGCGGATGTGGTACTGTCAGCAGTTGCCAGCTGATGATATTCCATTACCAGCTTGATTTTGCCATTGGGCGATATTATAGGGTATGACTGGCCTTTTTGCGCGTAAGTGACGCTGCAGCAAAGCGAAGTTAACAAGGTATAAAAGATAAAAGATTTTCGAAGTGTCATTTGTGATTTGTGTTTTTAATATTTTAATTATTCAGCTTAATGTTTATTCATTCACCACCTGCCAGCTGAAAACGGTTCCGTCTTTCCGGTTAGGTAAAGTGCCTGGCCAATCTGCACCGTATAATTCTCCGGTATGCGGATCTAAGCCGACAAAACGTTTAGTTTTTAAAGATAGCAGCATACACTGCCCCTTCAACATATCCTGCCATACGAACAGGCTGCCCGGTGTTTCCTCCTTGATCAGCCGTACATCTGCAGATAAACCCTGGCTGGTAATAGTTAAAAAGCCAGTTCCGTTAAGTGCCTGCAGGGCTACTTTACCCTGCTCACGGTCTAACACGCGAAACTGATAGGCAGAATCGCTATTCACGGTAAAACTACGTCTCGGGCAAAGCATACCATGAGGATTTGCCCAAAGCTGACGACTGTCGGCCAGATTGGTTAATGTAATTATTTTTCCCAGCGGAAGATTTTTAGTACGGTCGGCTAAGGGTTCATTTAACTGAAAGTGATCAAACTCAGCATAGCCACCCTCCTTTCCTTTGGTATTATAAGCAAATAAGGCATACCGGGTTCCCTGAAAAGTTTTCAACTGATAGGGAAGCCTGATGCTGTCGGCTACGTTCTCAAATGTTTTGCCATCGGTACTGTAACTCAACCGGGCAATATCCTCGTCGAAATTCCCGAAGGCACGTAAATAAATACGTGGCGATTTTAAGGGTTTGTTGATTGTTTTTTGCCGGTACTGGTCAAATATGCGGAAAACAAAATGATTTCCTTCCCGAAGGATGCCCATCCAGGCATAAGGGATATTCATTAAACCCAAACCGGCAATATCGCCGTCTTTCAGTTTTTGAGCGTTTAATTCTACAGTAGCTTCGGATTCAGGGCCAACACCCCGTTGGGTCAGGGTATTTCTTGCCCAAAGGAAATCCTTTGCCGGTAAGGTATGCAGGCGCAGGCTTCCTCCCTTCAATTGCCATTTGCCATCAACAGGATTGTGGTTCCATTGCCATGCAGAGGCCAACTGTGGCGCATTAAAGTTGTCATTGCGTTGGTAAGGTACCTGCGGACGATCGGGTTGGGCCACATTGGGTTTAAACCACGTTCGTGGAGATCTGCCCAGGTTACCTTCAAGGCCAAAGAAAGGCCAGCCTTCTTTCCAGGTAACAGGTGATAGAAAGGTTGTTCTACCCACTGCCCTGAAATCCATCATTGAAAAGCCCCACCATTCCCCATTGGGCAGGTCTACAATACCACCCTGGTGCATGGGAACCGATCCCAACAACTGATCGCTTTGCTTTGTCATCGATAATTTGGCATCCGCAGCAGGTAAGGCAGAATCCTGCCCCATATCTTGGGTAAACCAACCCAGGGTTGTACCCATTGTTTCTTTAGCACTTACTACGGTAGTTTCGTAAGGCCCTTCAATATTAGCGGCCCGGGCACATTGCAGGCGGCCGTTATCGGCATTGGTAATGTAATATTTTCCGTTGATTTTGTAAAGGTGATTACCTTCGCCCATGGCATTTCCCCTGGGGATGATCACGCGGTCGCTACCTTCTATAAAACCGCTGAGGTCAGGTTTTAATTCAATCAGTTTAATTTCTCCGACACCATAAACAACATAGATTTTTCCGTTCTCAAACAATACCGACAAATCATAAATGTGACCTTTCAGTTGGTGCTGTTTCCACGGCCCGGCAGGATTGGAGGCCGTAAAAATCTGCAAACCATATTTGTTTATATTGGAAAAAATATAGAAAACCCCGTTATGGTACCGGATACAGGGTGCCCATATACCTTGTCCATAGGCTTCTTTACCATCTTTAAGATTAAATTCTGCTCCCTGCTGAAAACGGTCCATTGCATAGCCGATCACCTTCCAGTTAACCAGATCCTTAGAATGCAGCACCGGTAATCCGGGTACGCTATGCATGGTGGTACCCGTGAGGTAAAAATCATCACCTACGCGAATAAGATCCGGATCGGAGAATTCATCATAAAATAGCGGATTGGTATAAGTACCATTTCCATTATCTGCCGTCCAGGAGCTTTGGGCATAAAGCTTTGATGCACTTAAAATGAATAGCAAAGCACAGCATGTTAGTTTTAATGACCGTTTAAAATACTGCCGGATAAAAAGTGTAGGGAATTTTATGTGTCTTAATATTTTATTTATCATAATCATAATGAAGGTAATCTACATCAATATAACCGCCTTTGTCAAGAGGATTGTAATTGTAAATGGCAATCCGATCACCCCGGTAAGATCCCCAGCGAAGTTGGTAAGGCTCACCAAATGATTTAAATGTTTGGCCATCTGTACTGTAACTAAAGGTACTCTGACCATCGAGTCCCCAGGCTGAGCGGATCCAAACTTCATTTCCCTGAAATTCAGGACCTGATAAAGCTTTATCTTTCGTAGTAAAGGATAACTTTTTAGTCCCGCCGCTACATTCAAACCCCAGCATAGCATAATCAGGCACACCGAAATGCGATAAACCGGCTTTTTGCCCATTGGCCATTCCGCGGAGATCAAACTTTACGGTAACTGTATTTTTCGATGTGCGGTAAACCCTTTGGGTTAAGGTATTGCCGGCAGAAAAAATATGATCTTTTAAAGGTTTAAAGGCATGCAACCGCAACCAGCCTTTTCTTTCAGATAAAGACCATTTATCTTTTTTCGGCTGGTAGTTCCATTCCCATTGCGGCTGAATGATACGGGCATTAAAGTCGTCACTGCTTTGCGGTTGGGTTTTACGGGTTGATTTTACGGGCATAGGCGCCGACCATACCATCTCGCCGATGCCTTTGTCATTAGGTTTTCCGATTATCGGCCAGCCCTCCAGCCAGGTTACAGGCAGCAGGCTTAAAACCCGTCCGGACCAATCGCCCGAACCATGATGGGTTAAGAAGTACCAACCTCCGGTTTGGGTTTGTACCAATCCGCCCTGATTGGGTTCATTAAACTCAGGTTGACCTTCGCTCAGCTGTCGTGGCCCTTCATAAGGCCCATAAATATTTTTAGACCGCTCCATCATTAAAACGCGAACGTTGTTGCGCACCTCGCTAAAAAGATGATAATAATAGCCTTTGATTTTGTACAGTTTATTGGCTTCGCTCCCATGGGATTGATAAATTACCTGATCTGAATCTTTGATCAGCGACTTGCCATCGTCCGTCATTTTAAAAAGATGAATTTTATAGCCATCTGCAAAGTGGGTTCCGATGAGATAACCCTGCCCATCTTCATCCCAGAAAGGACAGCAATCATCCCAACCCTTTTCAGCCCACACCCGGTGTAAGGGTGACCATGGCCCTTCAGGCCTAGCTGCAGAACTCATAAAATAGCCTTCATCCGGATCTCCGAAATAAATCCAGAAACGATTGTTGTGATAACGGATGGCGCCGGCCCATATTCCCTTTCCGTACAGGTTCATCTGGTTATAGTTCATAGCTGGAGAAATGGTAGTAATATCTTTAACGGCATGGCCCAGTATTTGCCAGTTTACCAGATCTTTAGATTTCAGGATCACAAATCCGGGTGAATATTGAAAAGTAGAGGAGACAGCATAGTAATAATCACCCACGCGGATGCAATCTACATCGCTGTAATCGCCAGGTAAAACGGGATTACGATAAGTACCATCACCCTGATCTCCCCAATGTGTCCAATTGCCCCAGGTGGGTGCAGCAACCGGAGATTGTGCGAAAGTAAAGGTGTATAAACATAGCTTCACGAAAAGCAGCATAAGCAGATGCTTTCGTATCACTTTATTAACAATCATATATCGACTTGAATAAGTCATTCATGCAGCAATATAGCGCCTGAATGATGTGTTTTAACAATTTAATATCTGGTTCCCTTGATTTCAGGATTGAGAGATAACCTACTCATTTCAGCAGCCTGATATTATTTACACAATAGCTCCATGAATTTTAAATACATAGGCAATAGCACCTGGTGCCTGTTCAGGAAGCTTAATTTTTAAACCTTCTCCACTCTGTTCAAACTCAATTAATCCTGGATAACCTAACAAACTTACCTTTTGTATTTTATTTACTTTGTTTGATGATAAGCTTTGTATAAGTGCCGCTCGATCTGATGGCCAGCCCAGCATTGCAGCATACAAATCTTTGCCTTTAGTGGTAAAGCGGAAATCGTTCGGACCAAACGGCACTCCGCTACCTTCATTAAACCCTTGCGCGCTTAGTGGTTTAGCCGATGCCATCGCGGGACCTTCACCAAAGAAATTCCATGGGCGGCTACTATAGATACATTCACTGTTTTGCTGCATCCAGGCGGTTATGCCTTCCACTACTGCCCGCTCCTTTTCATCGATTGTGCCATTGCCCCTCACCGGAACATTCAGCATCAGGTTACCATTCTTACTCACAATATCCAGTAACATATGGATCACCGTTTTAGCATCTTTATAGCCATTATGATCATAAATAGGGCGATCATAATGCCATGCACCGATACAGGTATCGGTTTGAAAAGGTTCATTTTCAATTCCACTGGTTTGTCCTCTTTCGATATCCCATACCATACATTTACGTTGCTGTTCGTTCAATACTTTACCGAACAACACCGCTTCCAGCTTACCATATTTTTTGATGCTCTGGTTGTACATGTGGGCAGCAATCCTTAACCCGGCATCGTTGATCGGATATAATGGCAATATGGTATCATCAAAATAGATCACATCTGGTTCATATTTATCTAAAAGTTCAATGGTACGTTTGTAGAATTTTTCGCAATAAGCTTTTGAAGGTACCGAAACGCCATTGCCCCAGGCCCACTGGCTATGGATCATGCCATTATCTTCACTGTTTTTGCTAAGTGGGTGAGTTTGTGCATAAAGTTCCTGTGGATCTTCACCATTCCACCATTTTCCTGCACCATCAGCTTTGGTTACATTTCCATCATAAGGAATGCCGGCCATTGGCCCATGTTTATCTGCTCGTTGTGCCGTTTCCATCCAGCTCCAGGCATGCGCAGCATGAACACTCACCCCAAAGCGGAGGTCATTATTTTTAGCCGCCTTCGCCCAACCGCCGATGATATCTTTTTTAGGACCTATCCGGGTTGAATTCCATTTCTGATGGGTGCTATCGAACATATCAAAATTGTCATGATGGTTGGCCATAGCCATAAAATACTTTGCACCTGCTTTTTTATATAATCCAACCAATTCTTCAGGATCCCACCTATCCGCTTTCCATTCGTTAATTACGTCTTTAAAACCGAATTTAGAGGGGTGTCCATATTTTTCTAAGTGATATTTATATTTGTGCCCGCCTTCCATGTACATTTCCCGGGCATACCAATCGCCAAATTCTGGCTGGCACTGTGGCCCCCAATGTGCCCACATCCCAAATTTGGCATCACGAAACCATTCGGGCACTTGATAATTAGAGAGCGAATCCCAGGTGGGCTTAAATGGACCTGCCGCATAGGGTACATTAATCAGTTGGCCTGCATAACTTTTGGATAGGTATAGCGATGGTAAACTTAACGCTATGCCTTTAATTAAGGTTCTTCTTTTCATATTGGGTTAGTCTTTAGCAAAGACACAATGATGCATATACTTCATCATGGCTTGGCTCGGTTCATTTGGTGTTCAATTTATTTATAGTATACAAATAACTTGTTCTTTCAAAAATAAGTGACCTTATCCTAAAAAAACTAACCAAATAAGACATTATTTTGTACAAAACCGACTTTTTTTTATTTTGATTTGGCTTTATAAGAAAGATGATTTTAATAAATCGATTTATATAAACATGGAAATAATCACGATATATCATACTGATTTAGCTTCTCCATGTACAGGTTTTACATACCTTGAGCCTGAAAAAAGAAAGAATGACCAGAAGTGAAGAAGTCTTCCTAAGCAGGGTTTTAAGCTGTTGTAGGCGGTTTTAAATGAGAATTTCCTACCAAATGATAATAACAGAGATTATATCAAAGTAAGAAATGTGGATTTTTCAAAAGGGGCAAATGCTTTGGAGGTTTTAGTAGCTGCGCTTTATGGAGGTCAGATCGAAGTACGTAGAGATGCTATAAATGGCCCATTATTAGGCGTAGTGAATATTATAAGAAGGTGAGGGTGACATTTGGAGAAGTATAAAAACACCAGTTAAATCGTTGACGGGTTTGCATGATCTTTATTTCGTGTTTAAAGGAAAACATGATTTATTTTCCTATGGGCTTAAATTGTTCCTGATTATCAATGCCTTTGGAGAGATCATGAATGCTTTTTTTACCCCTGGGAATGTTGCCGACAACAACCTTGATACCATGGTTAAATTCTTTGGAAAACTCAAAGGCTACGCTTTTGCAGACAAAGGGTTTATTAATGCAAAAGCATCAGAAAGTTTGATGAATAAGGGATTATTACTAATAACAAGCTGAAAAAGAACATGAAAAATAAACTCTTGAAAATGGAACATAAAATGCTCCTTAACAAAAGAAGACTCATAGAATCGGTAAATGATATTCTAAAAACGGTATGCGATATTGAATAACAAGACAGTCCAATCAGTACTTTAGTAAATCTTTATGCTGGCCTTTGCGCATATTCCTGGTTGGCCAGAAAGTCTGGTATATTTTAATTATGCCCCATAACTCTCGTTAATTTATCATAAAATAACAGCCGCAGCATGTCTTCATAATTATACCTTACGAATTTAATGCAGTAGGTGCCATGCCGAACTTCTTTTTAAAAGAATGCGAGAAGTGCGACAGACTTTCAAAGCCCAGGTCGAGGTAAATGGCAGAAGGTTTCTGATGTTTGCTTTCGATGAGGTGTTTGGCTTCCCTTAGGCGTTTATCCTGCAGCCATTGGCGGGGTGGCGCACCGAATGTCTTCATAAAATCGCGTTTGAAACCAGCCAGGCTGCGACCGGTAAGCTGAGCGAATTTTTCGATCGGCACATTAAAATGAAAGTTGCTCAGCATAAACTTTTCCAGGTCTATTTTATGCGGTTCTGAAAAGTCGAATAAAAAGTTACGCAGTGCCGGCAGGGCAAGTAATAGCAGTTTAATTCCTTCTTTCACTTTCAAAATACCCATTTCATCGGTCATGGTGGCACCCGAGCTTCGGGCATAAGGGATAATAGACTGAAAATAGCCCTGCAAGAATTCGTTCGACGGAATTAAAATGTTTGGCGGACCAGTATATTTACGGTCTGCTTCGAGTTTTTCCTCTAACACGATCTTTCGTAAAAGGTCTTCCTGCAGGGATATGACGACGGTTTCATAGTTTCCTCCGGGCAGCGGTGTTTTGGTGAGCGTTCCCAGCTGGTTTTTGCCAATCAACATCAGTTCTCCTCCGGTCATCGAAATACTTTGTCCAACGGTTTGTAAGGTGAACTGCCCCGAAACCTGTAATACCAGGGTATGGTGGTTCCAAAAGCACACTTTCTCTTTCCGCTCGGCAGAGAGGTAAGAATAAAAAATTACACCGGGGAGAATTTCTGCTGGACTCGTCATTTAACGTTGTAAATAAGTTCCGCCACGTATGGCACCTACTGCAAATGTAGTATTTAAAGTATTCATTTCCTGCGGTGTAAATACAATATCGAGCGCTTTAATATTTTCGGGCAGGCGCGATCTGCGGCTCATGCTAACTAAAGGCATAATATTGTCGCCCTGCTCCTTTACCCAGGCAATAGCAAGCTGTGTAGGTGTACAGCCTTTGTTGTCGGCCAATTGTTTCAATACTTCTACTTTTTCGAGGTTATAAACCAGGTTTTCACCCTGAAAACGGGAGAAATGATTATGATAATCATTTTCTGCAAGTGGTGCTTTCATTTCACCGGTTAATAAGCCTTCAGCGGTATTGGCAAAGGCCACTACGGCAATGCCCAATTCTTTTGCTGCAGGCAACAAATCATTTTCTATTTGACGGTCGGCCAATGAATAACCGATTTCGAGCGCACTGATGGGATAAACATCGTTTGCCTTGCGAAGCTGCTCAGCCGTAATTTCAGAAACACCAATGTGGCGCACTTTCCCCTCTTTAACCAGGTCGGCAACGGTTCCGATGATGTCTTCTACCGGTACACTCCCATCCATTCGGCTAGGCTGGTACAGGTCGATGGTTTCAATCCCCAAACGGGTGAGCGAATAATTGATAAAATTTTTGATTGCGATGGGCCTTAAATCCAATCCCAGCCACTCACCATTGTGAAAAATGGCTCCGAATTTCACACTGATAAAGGCATCATCACGCCTATCTTTAATGGCTTTTCCAATTAACATTTCGTTATGACCAGCGCCATAGAAATCTCCTGTATTCAAAAAATTAATGCCACGATCTAAGGCTTCATGGATCGTAGCAATGCTTTCTGTTTCATCGGGTGTAGAACCGCCCCAAATTGAAGACATGCGCATACAGCCTAAACCAAGTTTAGACACGAGCGGGCCATTTTGACCCAACTGAATTTTTTCGATGTTGTTCATGAAACAAAGATCAACATTCGAAACGTCCAAAACTTTCTCCTACAGCTCAAATATTTTGTCTGTACGGCTCACCTACCAAGGTAATTCTTTTAGCATCCAAGGCCTGCTGCAACCATCATAATGTACTTTCATTAAAATGAATATCTAATCTCTTTGAAAAAATCTTAATTAATTATTACCTTAAATCCGTCACATCGCCAAACCAAAAAACATTAACAATCAGCTTAAAAGACACCCCACAAATGGAAGAACAGGAAAATTATACCGACAATTTTAAAGAACGGAGAAACTTTTTTCAAAAGAACTTCCCACTGAAAATTGGTAAGCAGAGAGTGGATGTAAATAGTGCAGACATTTTAAAAAACTCCTGCCCTGTTTGTGGTTATTTAACATTGGAAGAAAGAGATTCATTTGATATTTGTGGGATATGTTTTTGGGAAGACGATGGCATTGATGACCTTGAAGAAAATGAAGACAGTGGGCCAAATGATATGACCTTAAAAGAAGGGAGGGTAATTTTCCAGGAAGCTAAACGTAAACTATTGAACACTAATTTTAGTGATAACCATTTAATGGAAACACTGAAAAACAGATTTAGCGTACTTGACCATTTCATTGAGCAAAACAACGCTACAACAGAAATCATTAATATGCAGAATGAAATACTTGACTTATTGACAAAAAACGATGTGTATGGGCTGGAAAAACTATTTCACAAATAAAGCTGAGATCCAGCAATATGAGCAGGCTAAAACCTTAGGAACTTAGACTTTATTATAAAAGCCTTTGGGTAAAAAACAGGAACTGTTCAGGATCTAACTTCGAATGACCCTGAATATGCCTGATTTGATTTATGGCACACACATTTTGACTGGCGTGGTTATTGCGATCATAGTTTTAAAAAACTTGAAGCTCATCCCGACCAACTATTTGGGCAGTTTGACCTACTCGTAGAAAAAGCAAAGTCTGCAAAGGAAATTGTTTTTTGTTTATAATAGTCCTAACCTATTTGATTAGTTTACTTTTACAAAAATTGACCTTATGATTTTAACCAGATTTAGCAAAGGAATTTTAACATTACTGCTAACGATCAGCATGTATGCTTTACAAGCCCAAACAAACGACCATATTTTACAGGTACCCGAAACATTGTCAGAAAAGCAACTTTCATCCTGGAAAAAATCATTACCTAAGGATGGCTGGTTTATTTTGCGTTTTAAAAAAGATGCCGACCGCCTATTCAACTATTCTAATAAAGACTATGAGATGAGCTTGTGGCTTAATTGTACAGAAAAGGGGAAGCCCGGTTTTCTTATCGAATATAGTGATAGCTATGGAGATGGTAATTACGGCGGTATAGATTACATTAGCTCAAACGCTAAAAATGGCAATAGAATTCAATTTCTTCTGGATGGCAAAAATTTTGGTGATCCATTTGCAAAAGGCGATGATAAATTGACAGTATTTAAAGCCGCATTAAAAAAAGCGCATAAACTAACGCTCTCTGTTTATGGTAACGAGTTCAATCCCCGGAGCGGTAAAGATGAAGAAAAACTCAATCGCTCCATTGAATTTAAACTTGCACATGGCGAATTATTGGATAGACCAGTCAATTGCGGAAAATAAAGGTTATATTAAAATAGACCTACTTATTTCCAGAAAACTGACTTTTTGGTAACTCACTTACATATAGGCACCTCGTTGACAATGCTTTTCGAATGCTTTACCTTTGCCCATATCAGTTATTTAGAATATATCCTGATGATAGTATCATAATATTTTGAAATGGAAAATACGTTCTACTTAAAACCTGTGGTAACCATTAGTTTTGCCGGGCTTCAGCCTCAATGATACCTCTTTCAAATTCATGATTTTATTGGCGATATATTTGCAGGATAGCAAGAAGTCCAGCATGCCTTAAATAATTTAATAAAATGAGCTTAACCATAATCAGGGTTTTATTTTTTTGTCTGGTACCCATTGGGGTATTTATCCTTGTTAAAGCGATCCTAATGCTCAAAGGTATTTTTAATGGAGAAATGATCGTTGAGATTCCTTTTACCCAAAAGGAAGTCACTTTTGAGATCAGCAGGCCGGGAATCTATGCGATATGGCAAAAAGGGAAATTATTTAGGCGCACCCCGGTAGATAAGTTTCAATTGAAATTAAGCAAGGTATCCTCAGGTGAAAATATCTCTTTACCAAGATCCATTTTCAGTCCACGTCTCAATGGCTTCGACACCGGGCGAATGGAAATGAACCGTTTCCGAGCGGATATCGGCAGCTATTGTTTAAATATTGTAGGAGGATCAAGTGTTTCTTCCTTTGAAAAAGTAGTTGCGGGGTTATTTCCAGCAGAGCTGTTTAATTACAACGAATACTTTATCCAGGTTAGAGAAAGCAGGCCAATGTACGATATGGTTGCCGCCATTCCAATGTTTATCCTGGCTGGTTTTTGTATATTTGGTGGTATAGTGGCAGGAATTACAGCCCCGGATATCGTTGCAGCTTTAGGATGAGTTACCGTTATATTGCCTGGTCAGTCAATCCTACGCTGTTTTCAATAATGCTTTCATACCTATTGAGCTGCTGTAGCATTTGAGCCGTTATATTACCCCCCGCTGCCTCGCAAAGGCCCAGTATCATTAAGTTAAGGTTTTTAACCACAGATGCGCGCATATAAACACGGATTTTATATCTGTGTGCATCCTTCTTATCTGTGGTTAAATTATTTCCCTTGTGCCAATGGCTTAACCTAATGACATGGAACACACGGGTATCGTTCGTACAAATTTCGCAAAGCTAACCTCACCTAACGCAAGTCTTAGCGTCAAGCCTCAAAAGAGCCGGGATGTGCTTTCGTTAAATTAACAAATTACCTTAAATAGAAAATTTACTATTTAACTATCGTAAATGCACATTCATCCGGCCCGTTGCCTTATGCACCAAAACTTGCGCCAGTGAGGGCTGCAAAATGTAATAGAACCAGTATCGAATTTACATTAATAAGATACCAGGGTGGTTACGCTTGAAGCTGCGAGGTTAATCCCGAAGCTTCCCCCTGCAACAGCCAAGCTGTTGGTGCCCAGATTGGTTGTACTGGTGGTGAAGTAACGGTTAAATCCACTTACGCTGATGCCACTGTAACCAAATGCCTGATAGGTTACGGCGTTATTTTGGTTTACGATTACAATAACCAGTTTAGATCCGCTTTTGTATGCGGTTACGTAAACCCCAGGGGTAGGATTGGAAGTACAGGATATTTTGCTGTACCCAGGGCGTACATAGCGGGCATAATGCGCCATCACATAACCTACTTTCTGGATATTGCCACTTTCACTCATCGGACCGTAGCTTCTTCTGATGTACCACCACACATAAGCACTCCAGCCGGCATTCATACAATCGTGGATTTCTTTGGCAGCATTCATGGCATTTGCCCAGTCATCACCGCTGATGCTGGAATTGGTATAATGTTCTGTCATCCAAACCGGTTTACCCACATTCCCTAAGTTGTAAGGCGTTTTGCCATAGATGTGCCCGCAAACAAAACTGGTTTTAGATTTTGCTGTGGCATTACTGAGGTAGGTATTGATGTAGGTCTGATTCATCTGAAAAGGTTCTGGTGCCATAATGGGGGCACCACAATTGTTACCTTGTGCGGCTACAAAATCAGCCACTTCTGACGCCGTCAGTTCCATTGATTCATAATTTACCTTGTAATCTGGCTCATTGGTAGGACTGATCGCTGCGAGACCTCCAACGGCACTATTAAAAGCACTTAAATGTGCGGCATAAGCACCATAAGAGGCGGTATTAATTTTACCACCTACAATGCTGTTATTTGTTTTCATAGAAGCGGGTGCAGACCATGCCGATGCAATAGCCGATCCGCCGAATGATTTACAGGCATCAATAGTTGCTTTTTCAGCGGCGAATTCTGAACTGGAATTGGGCACCCTTACCCGCACGATACTTAAACCTATACCATTTGTTGGCGAGAAAGCAGTGGTTCTTTGTGCGCTGGTTAAATCTCCCGTCCAGGCAACAATATTTGCCCCGCCAAAGCCTTTAATAGTTTGTTGTACGGTTGATGCATCAATAGATGCGGTGCCTTCTACTGTTGCCTTTTTTGAAGAGTCCGCGTTCAAATTGACATTTTTATCCGACATATCTGTCTCATTTTTTGAGCAACTTGCCATTACAAGCGCCAATGCAAATACACTAAATAGTTTTTTTTTCATGTGATTTTTTGGTTAGATAAACATTTAAGTCATATAAAATTAACCATTGCATTTTTTTGTAAATGGTTAATTTAGCCAATTTTATAGCACATATGTTTACCACTTGAAGGCTTTGCTTAGCATAATTTTGCATAGCTATCGTGCATAACTAATTAAATTTTATTCATCATATTCACTATAAATTTTCATATTGAAAAGGTAAATTAGGAGTACCCTGCAGTGGATATTATATAGTAAACAATAGACATCATGGTAATATAAATCATTAATAAAAACATCTGAAAGTAAGATGGCGTATCAGGGAGAATCTGATAAAAGCGGTGAGTAAGATCTTTGAAAAAGATGAATTTTCAGGCATCAATACGGCCAATGTGAACAGAAAACTGATCTCCACTTATTTTGGAAGCCTGTCCGGATGATCAAATATTAGTTAGTAACGATAGCAACCGTTTTTTAGGTTTAACCTATAAACTTGGCAATTAAAAATTCAGAAATGGGATCCCAAACCGGGTAACGTAGGATTATTTTATCAACGCTTAAACGCTTCTCTTTTTTAACCGACAAGGCATTTACCAGGTAAATTCAGGAGCTCAGGCAAGACCGCTAAATGTTTTTTATTTAAGAGGAATTACCTGATCGAATTTTTGGTAGTTTATCTCCGGATAAAAATGGTTATTTTTGCCAGGTGAGAAATGTTTGGATATACCTGATGGTCTTTCTTTATTCTTTTAGTAATCCGGGAACGATGGAATTACTAAAGGCACCATATATCGCTATCCATTTTCTCGAACACCGTGCCCTGAACAATAAGATTAGCTTTGCAGACTTTATTTCCATGCACTATCTTGGGAAGGATATCAGGGATAATGATGCCGACAGGGATATGAAACTGCCATTCAAAAAGATTTTTCAAGGCCATCATCAAACGCTTTTCCAGCATATTGTTAAAGTAACTCTGCCTTTGGCAGCATCAGGTGTACATCCTGTATTAAGTTTTCTCTATGATGATGCTCTCGCTTTTGCCACATCGATCAAACTGTTCAGGCCACCGAAACCTGGCTACACGCTATTCAGTTAATCGTTTATCAATCTGGTACTAAGCTCAGATATACATTTGCGTGTATTTCTGTTTTGTAATTTATCTTAAATTTCTATGGAGCCTTTAAAAAGAAGCTCATCTGCGGAGGCTATCCGCACCACCCAGTTGGGCATTATCATCAGTATTGTCCTGATTTTTGTCAAAGGTATCTCTGGCCACCTGGGCCAGTCCTATGCACTTATTGCCGATGCCACAGAGTCTGGTGCAGATGTAATCAGTTCAGGGCTGCTCTGGATTGCACTTAAATATGCACAGCGGCCAGCTGATAAGGGCCATCCATACGGACATGGTAAGGCTGAACCGGTGGCAGCCATCCTTATCGGATTTTTTCTGCTTGCAGCTGCAGGCTGGATCGGCTACCATTCGGTCGAATTCATTCGCACGCCGCATGATATTCCCAGGAAATATACCCTTATTGTACTTGCAATTGTTGTTTTGACAAAAGAGATCCTCTTTCGCTACGTATATTCTATTGGCAAAAGATTAGGCAGCCAGGCGGTGATTGCAGATGCCTATCACCATAGGAGTGATGCGATCACTTCAATTGCTGCATTCATAGGAATTTCTTTAGCCATTTTCCTGGGAAAGGGTTATGAAGGTCTTGATGACTGGGCAGCACTGATCGCCTGCCTTTTTATCATCTATAATGCTTTTAAGATCATCCGCCCGGCCTTTGAAGAGATCATGGATAAGGCGCCTTCTGATGAACTCGTTTCAGCAATCAGTCATATTGCTTCTCTGCATGTGGAAGTAAAAAGAGTGGAGAAGTGTTTTGTAAGAAAAATGGGCCTTGATTATTACGTAGATATGCATATCGAGGTGGATGGCAATATTAATGTGTTCCACGCCCATTCGGTCGCCCATCAGGTCAAAGATGAGCTTCTGGCATCAGAACTGCATATCAAAGACGCACTCATTCACGTTGAACCTTATGATTTATAACCTGTTATGATAGAAAAAAGATTTAATCTGGCCAGCCGTGTAATACACTGGGCCATTGCCTTTGCCATAATTTTCCTACTTTTAACTGTTTTTTTAAGGCTTGGGTGGATGAACAAGGATGCTATGGGAGAGATATTGAAGGAGACGCTCCAGAAAAAAGGAATTCAGCTTTCAAAAGCTGATGCCGCTGCGATCGGGAAAGAAATCCGCGGGCCGATGTGGAGCTATCATATCCTTGCAGGATATGTTCTTATAGGCTTATATTTGATTCGGATGGGCATTACTTTTATTCAGGGAATTGCTTTCAAAAATCCTTTTTTAAAACAGACATCGCCCAAAGATAAGTTCAAGTCCTGGCTTTACATCATTTTTTATGCTCTTTTTGCTACTTCACTCTTTACCGGTTTTATGGTGGTAAATGGTCCGAAGGAAGCAAAGGAAATCATGGAGGCCATCCATGTAAAATCTCTTTATTATATGCTTTCCTTCATCGTTCTGCATATCGGTGGTGTTCTTCTTGCTGATATCGGCGGTGAGCCGGGCATAGTGTCAAAAATGATAAGAGGGGATTTTAATATTAATCATCAGGACATCGCTCAGGGACCTGATCCTAATGATTGAGTAACCACAGTCCAGGCAATTTCTGTTGCCTGGATCTTTTGCATTGCAACCTTTTGTTAAGTATGAAGGATATCCCATTAGAAAAAACATAACTATAGCCGTTTTGAAGCCAGCGCAGGGTATACAACACATTAAGAAATAAAAATCTAAAACATATAAAATTAACCCGAAGATGATCAAAAATTTTTATTTGGTAAAAATCTGCTGAGCCTTACTTTGTTCTGCTGCGGAATGAATTCCAAAACGCTGATGCTGTATACGATCATAATCACCTACATAATCAGGATGTTCCGTGCCCATTATTCTGTCCCAGATTCTAAAATACAAACCATAATTCCCTTTAAACTTGCTATGGTGTAAGTTATGATGTACGGAAGTGTTGAAGACCTGAAACAGTACAGTGCCGCGAAACCATCTTGGAGCCAACTCATATCCAAGATGGCCGTACACATTGATCGTGAAACCAGTAACAACGAAAAGAAAGATGCTGATCTGATGCATAGGAATTAAAAAAACAATCAGCAATAGCACCAGGCCTTCAGGAATAGCTTCCAAAAGGTGAAAACTGTACGAAGCCCAAGGAGATGGATTTGTACTCTTGTGATGAACAAGATGTACCGTTTTAAACAGTATTTTATGATGCAGTAAACGGTGCATCCAGTAAAAATAGGTGTCGTGGATGACCAAACTGATTACCAGGCTTACCGGGATGTACCAAAGGGGATAATCGCTAAGGTTATCATATAGAAGCGTGTATTTACGCAAAGGGGTTAAAAGAATTACGACAACAATAACCGTAAAAACAAGCGTGCTTTGCATGGAGTGCCAAATTTCACGGACAAAATCTTTCTTTGAGGCCAGGCGTGCCTGAATTTTAGATTGGGATAGCCTCGGAGCCAGCAACCGGTAAAAGAGGAAAAAGGGAATCCCTGCAATTAGAAAATATCGAACGGCTGACAGACTGAATATTCTGAAAAAAGTTACTATAATCGTTTCCATAAATTTTAAATTATAGAACAAAGCTAACTAAGCCGGATGGTTCAGGAAGTTAACAAAAGATAATTTCGAATCTTAACAAAAGATAATTTCCATCAGCTTCTACCCTTTTGATGCATGCGTTTACGGATGCGGCTTAGCGATACGGGTGTGATGCCAAGCATGGAAGCGATGTATTTATCTGCTACCCGGTTTACCAGCTGAGCACGCTCCGTAACCAGCTCCCGGTAACGTTCCTCCGGAGATTGCAAAACAAAAGACTCCATGACCTGCAAGGTTTCGGACAACATGCGCATCAGGAAAAAATTTCTAAGTGGCTCCAGATCGGGATATAATTTGAGCATACCTTCTAATTGATCATAATCAATTTCCATTAATATCGATGGCTCAAGTGCCCGATAGATAAAGCGTGAAGGCCTGTGATGAAGGATGGTATCATGTGAGGCAATAAACTGTCCTTCCCATCTAAGAAACAAAGTCACCTCATCTGCATTTTCCTTGTGGGTATAGGCACGCATCACTCCTTTTTCAATAAAAGCCAGCCGCTTCCCCAAATCTCCTTTGGATATATATATTTCATTTGCCTCTAGGGTGATCAGCCTTGATATAGCATACAAAGGTTTTATATCGTAAAGCAGCTTCCCATCAGAATCTGTTAATAATTCAGCCAGCGAATTGATAAAGTCATCTTTCATATTATGGTTAACGGCAAATTTTGTAAAAGCGGTTAAATTTAAAAAAACTCTTTTACTTGCCAGCCTGCCCTGATTTTTATGTGAAGGCAGGCAGTAAGAAAGAGATTATTTGCGCTTTCTACGGATTAATAATATGGCCCCCGTAAGAAACATGAGTCCCGGTATCAGACCGTAATATACAACCTGTATAACTTTAACACGTGTTTTACTGAGTTTGATGGTGTTGTCTTTAGGTTCCGGGCGTGTTACATCTATGGGAAATTCTCCGTAGGCAAACCAGCTAAAAATATTTACTGCAAGGCTTGAATTGGCGGTACGCATATTTGCTCTGGCCAATTCCATATTACTGAAAAAGTCAGCATCGCCAGATACCAGAATCCGTTGATCTTTATTGTTCTGTTTCCGGGTTAACATCAATGCCGTTGGAAACGCCCCTTGTTGATCCCCGTTCCGCGGCTCTACAGTCAACGCTACAGAATCTAACGTAAACTTACCTTTTTTTAACCAGCTTGTTTTGGGATCTGTCATTAAGATGGGATGAACATCGAAAGTACCTTTGGGATCGTAATCCAAAGCTGCTGCATCAGGCATGGAAACAACGGATTGGTAAGCATAAAAAGGTTGTAAAAAAGGTGACATTGCAACCGCCCCGGCGGATACTAATGGAGTAACCAGGCCATAAGAATAATCCCGGCTACGCTGAAGTAAGGTCCCGTTAAGCATTTTTACGCCTAATACTTCCAGCAAAGGATTAACCACATTTTGCTTACCCGGTTCTCCGGCAACCATCAGGTTACCGCCTTCAGCAATATACTTACGAAGTTTGCTTAGTGCATTTGCGCTGAAAGCAACCTTTGGATCGGCAATTACCAGGGCTGATATGTTTTTGGGGATTTCTCCCTTTTCTATAGAAACGCTGTCCAGATCAAAACCATGATTGATCAGTGAACCCCTGGTCGTTTTCTCGTTGAGCAGCTTTTTATAATCACGGTCCCCAAGTTTGTCCATGCTCCGCTGATAACCGTCCGTAGCAAAAATGATTTTTGGAGGTGTCATCATCAATCGTTTTAAAGCCGCTCCGGTCTCCGCTTCTTTAGGCCACATATTTTGTTCAAAAGGAAAGGTACGTAAAAAGGTTGCCTTGCCTTTATATTTCAACTGCATCACCGTGCGTGAACCTTCGTCATACAGGTTGATTTGCTTGTGAATTTCCTTAGGACTCAGAAAATTACTAAGGTCCAATTGGTTAACCCCCGACATGAACACCACATACTTATTAAAGGTGCTTTTATATTCAATTAAGTTTTTAGTTAGGCCAGGAACACTGTCGTAATAATAAACCCATTTCAGATTGATATTGGGTTTAAACCTTAAATATGGTTCCCAGCGGGCGATGTCTGCAATACGCTCGCTGGGTGTTGCCCTGTTGTAAGAATCTTCTATTCCATTAACATATTCGGTCATTTCAATGGGTTCATCGCCCATTCGTTTCAGGAGTTCCTGACTGGTTTTAGTCAGCGTATTCACTTTAGTAGCGGTTGCATCATAGTAACCAATCATTGGTTGCCGGGATGTGATATAAGTTACACTTAAACAAATCACCACAATCAGCGCATAACGTGCTATCTGCTGTAAAGTGGATTTTAAAACCCTTTCCATTTCCAATTTGGTGATGGTAAAAGCCAGAAACATCGCAGTAATGGCCAGATAATAAATAACATCGCGGGTATTTAACAGGCCAGACATAATCCGTTCTGCACGGCTCGGCATAGACAAACTAAAAGTCAGGTCGCGTATAAAATCCATATCCTGACCAACTGTACCGATATAGTTCATAAACGCGAGCACTACGAAAGTACTGATGGCGGCCACCGCCTGGTAGGAGGTTAAAGCGGACACAAAAATCCCAATCGCCGCATAGGCATTAATCAGCAGATAGGTCGCCAATAATGCCACCAGAATATGGGGATAATCAAAGTGTGGAATCATGAAAGCTACACCAAGAACAAAGAGGGATAAAACACCGATGATGATCAGATTGTAGATTAACATGGCGGCAAATTTACCATAGACTACATAACTGAGTTTGACCGGAGAAGAATAGAGCAACTTGATGCTTCCGCTGCTGATTTCCCTACTGATAATTCCCATGGTAATCAATGGGATATACAAATATAAGCTATCGAGAATACGGGCAATGACACCAATTTTTTGATCATCAGTAAACAATATGCTTGTTAAAAAAGGTATACTTTTAGCGCGTTCCAAATTGGGCATAGCACCTGTAAAACTCAAACTGACCTGTACAAACAGGATGATTAGTAGCAGCCAGGCAATTGGTGAATAAAATAGCAGGCTAAGCTCCAGCCTGGCTATTTGTATAATTTTCTTCATATCTATTAAAAAGTTATTTTTTTTCCGGCATCAGCACAAGTCTCACATAGTTCTTTTCCCGAATATATTTTACTGCCGCCTGCTGAACCGTTTTTATGGTAACCTCATTTAGGGCAGCATTGTAATTATAGAGCTGATCTAAAGGCTCTTTATTCATGACCTGTGAGGCCAGGTAATCCAGCCAGAAATCATTATTAGTTGAGCCAGTCTGCAAACCAACCCTTCGGGCAGCCTTAAACTTTTGCAGGTTTTCTGCTGAAGGCCCTGAAGTCCTCATCGCTTTCACCTCTTCTCTTGCGGAGGAAATTAGTTTTTCTACATTTTCCGGGGCACAGTCAAAACTAATAATCAGGCTGAACCTGCTTTTTAGATATTTAGACATATTGATCTGCACATTTGGCGTATAAGTTCCGCCCTGCTGATCCCTCAGCCGCTGTGTCAGGCTGATATTTAAGGCATCAGCCACCGCATTCATGTTAATGGTATTCTGAAAATTATAATCAAAATCACCTGAATAGGTCAAAAACACAGTTGATTTTTGTTCATTGCCTAAGTACACTGTTTTAGAAATCTGACCTGCCGGAATATGAATACCAACATCACGTGCAGTTTCATGCAGGTTTTTAGCTGGTAAAGCGCCCAGGTATTTTTCAAGCAATGGCCTGATAGTCAACTCATCAAGATTACCGACAAAAAGGAAAGTGAAACCGGAGGCATCAGCAAAACGCTCCTGATAGATTTCAAAGGTCCGGTCTGGTTTAATCTGGCTCAGCTGATCAGCATGCTGTGGCCTTTTACGGATATGGGAGTTTCCTAAAACCAGGTTTACCGTATCCATAAACACTTTAGTGCGATTATTTCCGGTGGTAGCCATCTCCTCCCTGGTCCTTTCTATCAATGTGGTAAAAGCTTCTACATCTTTTCGGGGTTCGGTAAAATAAGCATGAAGAAGTTCTAAACTGGTTTGCAGATCCTGCGGGGTCGTACTACCGTTAAACCCCTGATATTCATCAACAATAAAAGGGCTGACTTGCACTTTTTTGCCCGCAAGGAACTTGTTAAGTTGTTGCGCATCATAATTCCCTGCCCCTGCAGCTGCCGTTAGCTTCGCCGCATTGATGGCGCTCAGGTAATCTGCATCAGCATATAAACTGGCCCCACCAGCAGAAATACCTTTAAACAGAATCTGATCATTTTGAAATCCCGTCTTTTTCAATAGAATAGTCATTCCGTTGCTCAGGGTTAGCCTTTGAATACCCACAGCCTTAATTTCTTCACTAGATGTGATCTTTCCCGGAGAAGGCTCAACCTTCAATAAAGGCAAATCTTGTACATCTTCTTCAGCATCAGGCAAACTTTGCGTATAAACGCTTTCTATCCAGCGATTCACAGTAGCAGCATCGGGTAAAAATCCTTTATTGTGTTCTGACCCCTTCACTATAATATCACGGTCTTTAGACTTAAGGTAGGTATCCGGCAAACCATTGATCTCTTCCAGGGTAATGTCAGGAAGCAATTCTGTCGTTAACCGGTATTCTTCTTTGATCCCCTGTGGGATATTACCCGTCAGAAAATGCTGCAGGTAAGATTTAATAAGCACCTCTGATGCTGTTTTATCTTTCTCCCGCAGCGCATCTGTCATCTTTTGGAGATAGCTCTTTTTCACCCTGTCCAGTTCTTTAATCGTAAAGCCCTGTTCCTGCATTTTCCGTAGTTCCAGCCAAACGCTTTTTAATGCTTGTTCAGTTTCGGCTGGCTTAGTGGTTACAGCCACTGAAAAAGAACTCAATCCACCTGATAGTGGTGAAAAACCTGCAAGTGGCAGTCCTCTAAACCGGTTGTTTACGAGCTGACCAAATAGACTTTTTAAAAGAACGGTCCGGAAGTCGGTAGTTGTAGTAAGCTTATCAGGATACTCTTTCATCATAATCTCCACAGCTATACCCGCCATTTCCGGGTCAAGAAATTGCATATATTGGCCTTTGCCTGTCAGTTTAGACTGGTAAACCGTCCTTACTTTCTCATTTGCAGGTTTTTTCAAATCAGAAAACTTTGCTTTAATATTTTTTTCCATCTGATCAGGGTCGATGTCTCCGACCACCAGAATAGCCTGCAAATCAGGACGGTACCAATCTTTATAAAAACTACGGATCTCTTCAGGAGAGACTTTTAGTAATACCTCTTCGGTACCGATTGGCAAACGGTTACCATAACGGGATCCGTTGGTATAAAAAGGGATAGCCTTTTGCTGGTAGCGCTGTGCAAGTCCATCGCGATAGCGTTTCTCTTCGAGAATTACATGACGTTCACGTTCTACATCTGCAGCACCAATATTGGCTTCCTGTGCCCAGTCGCGCATAATCTGTAAACCATTGGCTAGCAATTCAGGGTTGTCGGAAGGTAAGGGAAGCTGATAAACCGTTTCATCAAAGCCTGTATTGGCGTTAATGTCTGCACCAAAACGTACACCGGATTTCTCCAGGTAATTGGTCAATTCCTTTTTAGGAAAGTGTTTGGTTCCGTTAAAGCTCATGTGCTCTACAAAATGTGCCACTCCCCTCTGCTGATCAGTCTCCAGGATGGATCCTGCCTTTACAGCGAGGTACATGGTTACCCGGTTTTCAGGCGTTTTATTTTTACGGATATAATATGTAAATCCATTGGCCAGTTTACCTGTTCTAACTTGCGGATCGACCAGCAAAGGCTGCGTAACCATTTGGGTTTTGCACGCCAAAGGAATGCAAAGCGCAGCTATAAACAGAAACCTGAAAAAATTATTTTTAACTAACATGTTGCTGATTTTTAATGATCTCTATAATCTTTTCATTTTCAATAATGATCATTCCCTGGCGATCGGTGGTAATTCCCGTAGTCAGTGTATACGGATATGTTGGTACACCATCTCTCATCACAGTAGGAAGGTAAGAGAACTGCAGGTTGTTGCAGGCTTTTCTTAAAGCTTCACCCACTTCAATAATATGTGTAGAAACCACAAAGAAACTATTCCTGTTTTCTGCAAAGGCCTGCGTTACTGCAAGGGTAGCATCATAGGCATCTTTTACATTTGTTCCTTTAAACAATTCATCAAACAGAACATACAGGTCCAGAGATTCGCTAACCGCTTTGGCTACTGTTTTAGTGCGGAGTACCTCTGCATAAAAATGACTGTAGCCCATATCCAGATTATCTGAAACATTGATAGAGGAGAATAAACCATCCTTAACCGAAAACTCCATCCGTTTCGCCGCCACCGGAAAGCCCATGTGTGCCAGGTAAACCGCAATCCCCATTGATTTCATAAAAGTCGATTTTCCGGCCATATTAGCGCCGGTTAAAAACAGTACGTTACGCTCACTGGTAAGGTGCAGGTTATTGCTTATCCCTTTTCTTAATCCAGGGTGGCGAAAACCTTCCATATCCAGGAGCATCTGTTCAGCGGGCAATGCCCTGGCATACACAAAGGCTTCTTCGCGGGCTATCGCTGCCACGCCCATATATACATCCAACTCATAAATGAGCTTCAACAGCATTTCCATCTCCCGCATCATCGCATGCCGGATAGTGTAATCATTATGAATCAACTGGCTCAGCGAAGGCTGCCCTTCAGGCATATCCAGAACACTTTGAAGCCTGGAGTCCTGCAATATTCCCCATGCAACATCAAGATCTTTTTGATAAATGCCTACATCAGGTTTATCCTTTAATGCTGAAAAGAAGTCGCGAAAAGCCTGCAACACTTCAATGGTTACCGATTGTCCTGCCTGTAACTGGAGCAGTTCGGCATTGTGAAAAAGCACCTGCCTGAATTTTTTGGTAAAGATGCCCCAGGCCACCCTCGGTAAGGCTGCACCGGCACCACCAGCCAGGTAATCTTCCATCGATTCTACCTGTGAGCGGATTACGGGAAAAATCAGGCTATTTTGCTGAAAAAAAGCAAATAAAGCACTCCTGTTGTTTATTTGATTAGCGTCATTTAATGGTTCGCGAAACATGCCATCCAATACTTTCTCTCCGCCGCGGGTTTGCAAATGGTTAAACAGGCTGTAAATGGATTGTTGCTTAAACTTGCCTTGCAGGTTCAGGTCTTCTATAGTTTGCTTATCGGCCTTAAAATGCTGATATTGAGGCTTTACCCCAGTTTTATCGTTAATTAGTTCCAGTACCCCTTCATTATTCACAATGATCATCCCATGGCGGTCATCGGTAATCCCTTCGCTCAATGTATAGGTGTATACAGGTTTGCCCTGCTCCATACGTGTTGGGAGATACCGAAAACTCATATTCGGGCACCGTTCCTTTAAAACCTTTCCAGCTTCCATGATATGCGTAGAAACCACAAATAAGGAGTGTGGTTTAGCCGAAAAAGCTTCCATAATGGCAATCGTACCTTCGTAAGCATCCTTGACATTGGTACCACGGAATAATTCATCGAAGATGACAAACAAGTTTTTTCCTGCACCAAGTTCTATGGCAACTTTTTTTACCCGCAATACTTCGGCATAAAAGTGACTGGCACCCATGGCCAGGTTATCTGGAAGGTTAATTGTAGTGTACATGCCATCGCATACCGAGAATTCCATTTCTTCAGCGGCGATAGGAAAACCAAGATGGGCGAGGTAAACCGAGATTCCGAGCGACTTCATAAAGGTAGATTTACCCGCCATATTTGCTCCCGTGAGGAATACAATATTTCCGTCAGGATTCATCTCTAAAGTATTAGGAATTGCATGGCTAAGGAGCGGGTGATAAACGCCCTTCAATCGAAGACGATTCTCATCACGCGGTAGCGCTTTGGCGAAAATAAATCCGCGTTCAGTGGACACGCGGGCAATAGAAATACATACATCCAGAAAATAAATCTGCTGCAAAATCTTCTCGAGTAAGCCACGCTGCTGGAAACGCAGGATATTATCATACTCCACAATCCTGCCGGATGAAATTTTTCCTTTGCCATGATCCTTAAAAATCAGCTCCAGTTCTTTGGCATTTAACAGGCCTAAAACAGCAGAAACCTGTGTGCCATAAGGATTATCCTTCACTTTAGACCCGATTTCCAGCATAAACTTTTTCAATCCCTGAAGGATTTCCATCAGCGCCGTTACACTTTGTCCGGCTGCATTAAAATCAGCCATACTAAAACCCTGGTTAGAAAGGCGGCTTCTCGGGTCGGTATTTGAAAGATATCTTTCAGCTTCTTCAAAACGGTTACCCTGTAAGGGGAAGGCCGTTTGACTTTCCTGAAAATACCGCAATATCGCAACACGCTCATTAATGACCTGATGATCAGAAATTGGGTTGCGGAACATTTCCTCCAGCAGGGCCGCACCACCCTGCGTGAAGGTCTTGTTGAAAATATGGTAGATTGAATCACTCCCCGATTTGGAGAAAACGTTCAGATCATCGATTGTTTGTTTATCGGTTATAAAGCTCATAATTATTTTCGTTTTCTGCGGATCAAAAGCACCATGCCAAGCAAAATGATTGCACCGGGGATGACCGCATAATACATGACTTTTAAAGTTTTCACCCCCGCTTTGTTCAGTTTCAGATGTGTATCCTTAGGAGCGGGGCGGCTCATATCTATCGGAAATTCTGCATTGGAAAACCAGCTGAATATGCTGATCGCAACGGAGGAATTTGCCGTTTCCAGATTTCCCCTGGTTAGTTCCCTATTACTAAAAAAATCGGCATCGCCTGAAACCATGATCCGCTGTTCTTTGTGATTAATTTTGCGGCTTAGCAGCAGTGCAGTTGCAAAAGCACCCTGCTCATCGCCCGTCTTTTTATCAAAGACCAGTGCAGCAGAATCCAGTACAAATGATCCTCTTTTGATCCAGCTTGTGTTGGCATCGGTCATTAAAATTGGCTCAACCTTAAAAACACCCTCATGTTTATCCTTTAAAGCTGCAGCACCGGACATAGAAACCGCTGCTTTTTCTTCAAAAGGTTTTTTAAGGGCTGGCGACATTAGAACTGCTGCGGAGGTTAGCCGTGGGGTAACCAGGCCATAAGAATAATCCCTGCTACGCTGTACCAGGGTTCCACTGAGCATTTCAACGCCCAGCGAATCCAACAACGGGGCTACAACGGCCTGTTTGCCGGGTTCACCGGCAATGAATACATTACCACCCATTTGAATATAACTACGCAGATTGGTGAGCGCTGCCGGACTTAATGCAGCCCGTGGATCACCAATTACCAATACAGCGATATCTTTCGGGATTATGCCATGCTCCAAAGAAACACTGTCAATATCGAAACCCATATTAATGAGTGAGGTTTTGGCGAGCTTATTATTAAAAAGCAATTGATAATCGCGGTCGCCAATTTTATCCACCCTACGCTGGTAGACATCCGTTGCAAAAACAACCTTAGGTGGTGTTACCACCAGGCGTTTCAAAGCAGCTGCAATTCCTGCCTCCTCTGGCCAGCCGTCACCATCATCAAAAGTTCGTAAAAAGGTTGATTTACCTTTGTATTTCAATTGCATCACCATCCGGTCGCCTTCCCCGCGAAGGTCAACCTGCTTACGGATTTGCGCGGGGCTTAAAAAGCGGCTGGTATCCATATCTCCTGATTTCGCTACTTCTTTAAAGAGGGCTTTTATACTTTTTCCGGGATTAGCAGCGTAAAACTGTGGGTCGAGAACATCATAATAGTAGACCCAGTGCAGATTGATATTTCCTTTAAAACGCAGATAAGGCTCCCATTTGGCAATGCCATAAAGCCGTTGAACCGGAGCACCGATATGATAACTTTGGTGCAGTCCGTTAATATAGGCTGTCACTTCTACCGGCTCATCTCCCATTTTCTTTAAAACATCCTGCACGGGCTTTACAATGGTATTAACCTTAGTTTCAGTGGCATCATAATACACGATTACCGCCTGGCGTGAACTTAAATAAGCAACCGCAAGCCCTATTACAATAATCGCAAAGTATCTGCTGGTCTGGTAAAAAACAGACCTTGAAGCGCGCAGTAGTTCTAATCTTGCAATGGTAAATGATAAAAAAATTCCGGAGATCACGACATAATAAATTACATCTCTGCTGTTCAGCAATCCCGATACCATACGCTCGGCCCGGCTGGGCATGGAAAGGCTATTGGTCAAATCGCGGACAAAGTCTATGCCTTGCCCGAAACCTCCGATGTAGCTCATAAAGGCCAGTACACCAAAAGTGCCCAGAGCTGCAACGATCTGATAACTGGTGAGACTGGACATAAAAATCCCAACCGCTGTGTAGGCACTTAAAAGCAAAAAGCAGGATAACATGGCTACCAATACATGCGGATAGTCGAAATGATCGACCACCGTGGCCCCCACGATGAAGAAAAGCCCTGATACCAACAGTATGATCACCAGATTGTAGATAAGCATGGCCAAAAACTTTCCATAAATGATCTCCCGGATTTTTACCGGAGAAGAATATAAAAGTTTAATGCTCCCACTACTGATCTCCCTGCTGATGAGTCCCATGGTGATTAATGGCGTATATAAATATAAACTGCCAAGGATGGTGTAAAGGATGCCCAGGGTTGTTCCTGTAGCAGTGGTAAACAGCCGGCTCGTTAAAAAGCCATTATCTCCAATAAGTTGCTGCAGATACTGCATTGATGCTATTCCAGGTATAAATGCATGTGTCATTTGAATAAAGAATACAATGATCAGCAGCCAGGCAATAGGCGAATAAAATAGCAGGCTAAGTTCCAGCCTTGCTATTTGTATGATTTTTTTCATTCTATAAAGTGATGCTTAGTTAGAGATCCTGGATAACTGGGCGAAGGTTTCATCTAATGAATTCTTTTCCATATTCAATTCACGTAATCGCCAGTTTCGTCTTGCACTTTCCAATACGAGGGTTTCAGCAATTCCTTTGTCTCCGTTGAAATAGATTCTCAGCTGTTTTTCAGTCAGGTATTCCACTCTGGTAATGCCCTCAATGGCCTGAAAGGCTTCTGCCGGGGGCGCATTCTCCATTACAACCAACATGCTGTGCGGCGCAATATAATTGTCAAAGGCTTCCATGGTATCTGCAAAAACGATCCTTCCGCTTTCAATCATCACAATGTCCCGGCACAAGTACTGCACTTCGGTTAAGATATGGGTAGAAAGTATCACGGCCCGGTCGGTAGCAATATCTTTGATTAATGCACGTACTTCCAGGATCTGGTTAGGATCCAAACCATTAGTCGGTTCATCAAAAACGACCAGTTTGGGTTTATGGATAATGGCCTGGGCAATTCCCACACGCTGCTTATAGCCTCCTGATAAATTTTTGATCAGGCGTTTATTAATATGGCTCAATCCGCAACGCTCTTTAACCTCTTCCAAAGCCGGTTTTAGCTTCGAGTGTTCTACCGAACGCAGGATGGCGCAATGCATCAAATATTCATCCACCGTAAGATCCATATATAAGGGCGGAGTTTGCGGTAAAAAGCCGATCTCCTGTTTGGCACGTTCAGGCTCCTTTCTCAGGTCGATCCCATTAATGGTTACCTCCCCCATTGTTGGGCTCAATACCCCGCACAGAATGTTCATCGTTGTAGATTTGCCGGCGCCGTTAGAGCCCAGCAAACCCAGTATCCCGATCCTGGGGATTTCAATATTAATGTCGCGGATAGCCCAGCTGGTACTATAGCGATGCGATAGTCCGGTAATACGAACAATTGGTTCCATATTTTAAATGTGTGTTAGGTATTTATTCGAGAAACAGCTGTAACAGCTTTTAAGAATTAAAAATCATAGACCATAAATGGGTCATCGGCGAGGTTTCCCTGAGCATCGTTGGGCAACCACACCATTGTATAGTTTCGGTATCGCCATTTATTTACCTCTGCATTTGTACTACCAACATCTTTTAAAGTATATCTGGTTAACAGGGAGCCTGATGCCTGATCATAAAATTCGATTAACACATCAGTAGTTGCCGAGGTTGCATTTACACTCAGGTAATCGGTAACTTGCTTGTAGCCCAGGTTATTTATGGTTTTATCTGTTCCGTTACCTGAGATTTTTACGCTCACGGGCCTTTTATCCGGAGAAAGATTAATCAGGCGCAAACCCATAACACTATCCGTTAGCGCATGGAAAGGGGGCTTTTTATTCACTAAAAGCATTTCAGGCTGCGAAAGTGTTCCAAATAAAAACAAGGTGGAGGCCTCATTGGGGCTGAGGTTAAGCGACATTTTATAAATGGGCTTATCATTTGCGTTAGTGTCTGGAATCTTATAAATCAGAACAGGCTGCTCTTTAGAAGGAAGCGATAGATGGTTATTAGGTGAGTAAATACGGTATTTAATCCACATTGGAACTCCCAATCCGGCGGCCGGGCGTTGTTCATTAAAGTTAGCAGCCAGAAAATCACCACCCTGCAGGGCATTGATAATTGTAAGGGCTGTTAACGTTTGTGGCTGAACATCCTTTTTACAGGAAATAATTGCGGAGAAAAAAAGCCCGGCAAAAATATACAGGAAAATCAGGTTCTTCATCATGTTCAATATTTAATAGTAGGTCTGGATCTAATAATTAGGGTTTTGAGTCAGAAAATGATCTCTTTGCAGCTCCGTTTTCGGAATTGGATATAACAACTGGTAATTGCCACGCCAGGGTTGCTTAGCTGAAATGGCCGAAAGTACCTGCTCTGCTTTTCCAGTTCGCTTTAAGTCAAACCATCGGTGGCCCCATTCTCCAAAAAGCTCTGTTTGCCTTTCCTTTGCAATAGCTGCAAGGGTTTGATCTCTGGTTAAGCTTTTTGACAAGGGTAGTATTCCGGCCCGCAGGCGTAAAATATTGAGATCATTAATACCGGCAGAGAGTTGTCCGCTTAGCGCAAAGGCTTCTCCGCGGATAAGGTACATCTCTGCAAGCCTTAAAACCATGTAATATTCGGCCGCAGCACTACCTATTGCCAGGTTATGAAATCCTGTTTTATATTTATATACAAATCGCGAATGATAGGTCTGTCCGCCTTGAGCGAAATCCGTGCTGTCTACCCAGGCCGCTTTACGGCGATCTCCTGGCTCAAATGCCTTAAGCAAACTGGAAGAAAGATCTCCGGCTGGCCCGGTATGTAACGGAGAAGGAAGTAAGGAAATGGCTTCCGGCACCGCATTGCCCGTAAAATCTTTGTTTACATTTTGCTGAAGCTGCCAGATGGTTTCCGGGCTGTTTTTAAGGAAAACATTGTTCAGATCAGCCGTTTCCAATTGGTAAAGACCAGTTTGTCCGATTACATCCGTAGCCTGCTGAATGGCATTCGCATGGTCTCCCGTGTACAGGTAAACCCTGGCCAATAATGCTTTAGCCGCCCATTTATTTGCCCGGATGCGTTCTCCCCCACCCGTAGCATAATCTGCCGGCAATCCATTTATTGCCTCGAGAAGGTCTTTAACCATCTGCTGGTAAACGATGTTGACTGCTGTTCTGGGTTTGTTGGAGTTTTCAGCAAGGTTGGTCGTCAACACTAATGGTACATCTCCAAAACAATTTACCAGGTAGAAATAGCTAAAAGCACGAATAAATTTAGCCTCAGCAGTAAGCTGGGTTCTGGTTTGTGCATGAAGTAAAACAGATTTTGACGCCTCAATTCCTTCAATTACCCCATTGGCACCATAAATGGCCTGATATGCTGATGACCAGATATTATTAGTAGAGGTGCTCTCTGCAGTCAGTGCATTCCTGGCTACTTCACCCCTGGAGTTATTAACTGCAAAAACGGAGCCCACGATACTCAGTTCATCTGCAGAAGCCATTGCAATTTGATTTACCAGCCCATTGGCAAAAGAGGAACTGGCACCAGCATTGATCATTTGAGTTAATATACCTGCCATGGCACCTATTGCCTGTGTATCGTTATTAAAAACCTTATCTGTAGTAAGACTGTTTTTAGGATCTGGAATCTCCACCAGTTTATTACAAGAAAACAATAGGAATGCTGATAACAGCAGTAGAATTTTGTTTGAATGATGGTTAAGCATAGTCATGGTTTATAAGGTAAGAGAAAGGTTTGCAACAATGGTTTTAGCCTGTGGCAGTGATCCAAAATTTTGCGTATCCGGGTCTATTCCTTTGTATTTAGTCAATACCCATAAGTTTTGGGCATCTATGGAAAAGCTGAGACGCTTCCCTTTAAGCAATTTTTGTGGCAGCATATAACCTAAACTCACCGTCTGCAACCTCAAAAAAGAAGCATCTGTATAGGCCAGGTCAGAAGTTAGTATATATCCATTTGACGGCGAACCTGTAGTGGATGTAAGAATGGCATAATTACTCCCTTGTCCGGGCTGTTGCCAACGATTGTTAAAAACCTCGGTTGGTATATTTGCCATATTACCTGCAGGCACACCTGAGTAGAACGCGCTAAGCCCCATTTGATTTTTATAATATACATTGACCATCAAAGACAGATTTTTATACTGCAATCTGTTGTTCATACCCACGGTGAACTTCGGATCTCTGTTCCTGACGATATAACGGTCATCGTATCCCATGCCAGGACGGCCTGAAGGATTCGTAGAAACAGACCCATCGCGGTTATGATCCTCATAAACGTATTGACCGGTCATCGGATCAAGACCAATATAGTGCAGCAGGTAAACATCATTTACAGATTTGCCAACCACATACTGCGTTGCGTAACTGGAGAGCTCAAGGTCCGGGTAACTCAACAAAATGTTCTTGTTAAACGAGGTGTTTAAATTTAAATTCCAGCTAAAATTCTTATTCTTGAATGGCATTGCGCTGAGCGTAAATTCCCAACCGCTGTTTTGAACCACTGCCGGCCAATTAGCCGTTACCGCGCCAAAACCTGTAAATAGTGGCGTTGGATAGTTGGTTAGCTGATTACCACACCTGTTTCGGTAATAATCTACATTGAAATTAAGATCCTGTAAGAGATTTATTTCAAAGGATAAATCCAGTTTTTTATTCACCTGCCACTGAAAATTCGGATTCACGGCATGTAAACTAATTAATGGGGTAATCCCGCCATAGGTATAAACCGGAACGCCATTATTCACATTAGACCATTGACTGATGTATTGGTAATCGCCCACACCATCACTTCCCGTAAGACCATAACTTCCTTTAAATTTCACAAAATCAATAAAGGATGGGAGGTTTCTTTTAATCCAGGATTCTTCGGAGGCAATCCACGCAAAGCCTAAAGATCCAAAATTCCCATACCGTTTTCCAGGTCCAAAACGTGAAGATCCATCCCTTCTCCCGCTTAGATTAATGATGTATTTCCTGTCCCAGTTATAGTTAATCCGGCCAAATAATGCTGCGTATTTAAGCTGTCCGTAGGTATCACCCATAATCATAATGGTTGGTGCAAGTTGCAGGGAACCTAAAAGATTATCGTCCGTGTAGCCCAATCCATAAGTATTCTGTCCCGAAGTGACCGTCTTGCTAAGGGCAGTACCCAGAAAGGCTGAAAAATCGCCCTTACTTATGGTGGTATTATAACTTACTTGTGGTTCAATACTCCAGGTCTGATTATTATTTGTCCCGACATTTAAAGCTCCGGTTGGATTATTAACCGGATTTTGGGCTGAAATGGGCGATCTGCCTTCGCTCTTCTGGTTGGTGGTATTAAAACCAAAAAGGCTGGAAATTTGGAATCCGTTAAACACTTCGTAAGCAAGATTTAACTTGCCCATTACTATAGTTGCGGTTGAAGTTGATAAAGCTTTAAGCGTTCCAAACGGATAACTGTTCTGAAGCCCCACCTCATTCCACTCTTTATAATTCAATTCTCCATTACTATCATAAATCGGAGGCGCATTTGGAGGAAGCGTGGCAACTGAGGATGTAGAATTGATGTTACTGTTAGAATAGGTGTAATTAACTGCCAGCGCTGTTTTTAGCCGCTTGTTAAAGGCCGAATTATTGACACTGATTGCTGTTCCGGCAACCTGATCTGATCCGCTTACTGTTAAAATAGATGTTGAACGTGTATAACTTGGGCTGATGCTAAATTGTGTATTTTCATCTCCGCCGGAAATGGACAGGTAGGTTCTTGTCATCTGACCAGTATTTCCCCATAATTCCTTTTGCCAATTGGTATATCTTGTGGTATCCCATCCTACAATATCAGGGGCATTTTGAAGTGTCAATGGAAGTCCGTCATTTTTAAATGCCTCTTTTCTCATTTTCACATAATCCTGAGTGTTCAACATATCCCAGTAACGGGTAACCTGAGAAATCCCATGAGCAATACCCGCACTAATCTGCGTTGGTCCAGCTTTTCCTTTTTTAGTTGTAATCAGGATTACACCATTGGCACCCTTCGATCCATAAATGGCAGTAGCATCGGCATCTTTTAGCACATCAATGCTCTCAATGTCTAGCGGATTGAGGTTAAATAACGGACTTTGGCCTTGTCCTGCAGTATAACTTCCATTCTGTATAATCCCCGGAGATCCACTTTCATAACTGGCATTGCCCCCAACATTGAGATAGATTAAGGGTACACCATCAATGATGTACAAGGGTTCAGAAGGATAATCGGGGCTGATGGTACTGCGTCCACGGATTTCAACTTTTACAGTTCCATTTGCATAGCCTGTAGCCGGAGTTACATTCATTCCCGGCACTTTTCCAACCAAGGCCAGAAGAGGATTCATAACCGGCTGTTTTTCAATTTCTTCTGCGGTTACCGAGGCAATATTACCCGTTGAAAAACGGCGACTGGTTTTACCATAAGCCATCACCTGTACTTCATCTAATTTAGAATTACTCAGTTGTAATCTGATTTCAAGCAAGCGATTACCAACTCCGACTTCCTTAGTGGTATACCCCATAAAAGATACCTGCAAAATGGCATCATCGGGAACATCTTTTAAACTAAACTCACCCCTGGCATTTGTTATGGTACGGCCTTTTCCGTTTTTCACTGAAACAGTTGCCCCGGCCAGCTGCAGTCCATCTGCACCAAGTACATATCCGCGAACACCGGTATCCTTAAAAACATTCGCTATTTTTTCTAAAATGGAGGTTTCTTTTTGCCGGACAACGATAGATTTTTTGGTGATGGAATAAGTTAGGGACAGGCCTTTAAAGATTTCATTTAAGGCAGTTTCCAGAGAAGCGTTCTGAAGTTTTACATTAATCTTTATCAAACTCAGATCGGCATCTTTCCAAAAGAAATTATATCCGGTTTGCTTTTCTATGGTTGAAAAAACAGTGGTAAGTGGTGCATTATTTTGCTGGATATTAACGGTTTGGGAATATCCAACAGCCGCCACTTGCACACAGGTGACGGTGATGATGAAAAAAATCAGTTTCATAACCAAAATGGTTTTACGCATCAGCCGCCCCGACGGCCAGGCGGTTTCTGCATATGAGGATAAATTCATACGTTTGTATTGTTTGGGTTTGGATTAATTGTCAAGAATTATTTCACTATTCCGATTGATCGGATCAGGTTGACCCAAACGCAAAGTCCGGGGAAAAGTGTCGAAGCCTTCTCCGGGCTTTTGTTTCGCCTGGTTAACCTGTAATTAAGCCTAGCCGCTTTGTTGTATAGATCTTTTCATGTTGGTTGTTTGGTTTAGGTGGTTTATTATTTAGTTGATTTTATTTATCAGAGCGCCACTGGTTTACTGTAGCACAATAATTTTTCTACCCTCTACCCTAAAGTGCAGGTTGCCAAGTTCCAGTACTTTGAGCACTTCAGAGAGGGTATAGCTTCTTTCAATTTTACCGTAAAACTGTCCGCCTTTAACAGTACCTTCATAAACTACCTCTACATCGTACCAGCGGGCAATCTGCCTCATCAGGGTATGAATATCGGTATGGTCAAATTTAAAAAGTCCGTTCTTCCAGGCCACCACTTCTTCAGGTTCTACTTCCCTAACCAGAATGCTGCGATTGTTGAAAATGGCTTGCTGCTTAGGCTTAATGGTGGTACCATTTACATTCACGCTTCCCTCTAACAAGGTGGTTTTGATGTTGGGTTCGTCTAAATAAGAATTGATATTGAAATGGGTTCCCAATACCTCCACCGTCTGGCCTCTGCTGATCACTTTAAATGGTTTTGATTGATCATGAGCCACCTCAAAATAGCCTTCACCACTTAGCTCCACCACCCTGTCTTTCCCCTTAAACTGAGCAGGATATTTTAGGGAAGAAGCCGCATTGAGGATTACTTTTGTTCCTTCGGATAAGATTAAGGTATACTGCCCTCCAACCGGGGTACTAATGGTATTGTAAATTAGTTGTTGTTGTTGTGTTTCATCAGCTTCCATATAGACCAACTGGCCATCGGCAGTTTTTTTAATAACTGTATTTGCTTCATTTGCCAGTTTTCCATTTTTGGCATCTGTTAAACTAATCTGTTGACCGTTTGCAAGGGTTAATACGGCTTTATTAGAACCCGGAGCAATATCATGAGCTTTTAATTCAGCCAGGCTATCGTTGCCGCGTGTGGATTGGTTAGCACAATAAAAGATGCCCCCCCCGATTACCAAAATTATTGCTGCAGCCGCAGCAATACGCTGCCAAAGTTTAAATCGTTTTGCCGGAACTTTGACGGAGAGGATGCCAGCATACTGAAAAGTGCGCAGGCTAAGTTCCTCCGCTATGCTATCGAAATCTATTTCATCATCTTTAAGGTAAAGACTATCGGATTTTTGCATATACCAGTTTTCCAGCTTCGCCTTTTCTTCAGCCGATACCAGTCCCTGATTATATCTTTGAACCAATTCTTTTGCCTGCTGCTTATCCATATCTTTTTGAGGGTTAAGTTACAGGTAAACGGGTGAACGCAAAGTTGGGGGTAGAAGAATTTTGAAATAATTTAAAAATTAGCGTAAAAGCAGTAAAATCCCTATTCCAATTCCTATATCATTGAGTTTTGGCTTGATAGCTTTTAAGGCATTTTGAACCTGTTTTTTAACAGTTTGTTCTGAAATATTCAATTTCGAAGCAATTTCTTTATGTGAAAGATTCTCTTTTCTACTCAGCTCGAAGATTTCACGCATTTTTGGAGGCAGTTTCTGAATTTCCCTTTCCAGTATTTCCAATATCCGCTTTTCATCAATCGCATCAACCTGATGGTTTACAGGATCCGACATAAAGCTTGCAATCTCTCCAATATAATCACTTCTCACTTTATTTTTTTCGATCAGATCAAATACCCGGTTCCTGGCCGAAGTATATAGCAGGCCAGATATATTGGTATTGTGTTTAATAGATTCTGCCTTAATCCACAAATTCCCAAAAACCTCCTGCACAACATCTTTGGAGTCTTCTTCATCCCTAAGCATTTTATACACATGTGCATAGATTAGCTTCCAGTAGCGATGGTAAATTTCAGCAAAAGCCTGCTTATCTCCCTCCTTTAAAAGGGAAGCCAGTTTTTCATCCGGAAATTTAGAATAGGGAATCATGACATGAATTTATTTTCTAAGGTATAAAATTTCATGTAATGTCAACAATATACACAGGGAGCAACTAAGATATTGAGATTATTTTCTAAAAGAAAGCCCAAAGAAGGCAATGTAAAGCGAAATACTTAATCGCATTAATAGGAAAGCTTTTTTTAAATACCTGCGTTCAACTAATTTCAGACTTTTTAAGAACAAAAATCTAAAAAAATGCTTAAGTTAATGAATGGCAAGAAAACATGGTACCCTTCAGGAGGTAATAAAAGATCTTTTTTGATTACTTCCCTCAAATTTTAAAGAATTGATTCTTTTAATTTACTTTTATAAAGGAGTCAATGGTTATCCAATATTAAATTCAATAACCTATTTTACCACTTAGTTCTGTATTTTAGCTAAACTTACGTTATAAATTTGAAGATCGTTCCCATGAAACCTGCATTTTATTGTTGTCTGTTCATTGCCCTCATCACGGTCTCCTGCCGGGATAATACCCGGACAGCAGGTAATACTAAATTGAAAACAGGCAGTAAAAAAATTGCTCCTGAAAATCCCGATACCAGCGAATTAGATGGTCCTGTAACGACCACTTCATTAAATCATAAGATGAACACGGAACAGCTGCTGTCATTGGTTGGCAGCGATCGGAAAAAAGTTAAAGAAAAGCTTTTAGTCGCCTCAAAAACCGAAGCTAATGAAATTTATGACGCTTATTTAAGCGCAAATGAGATGCTGGTTGGAAAAATTATGGGATCTGAAAGCCAGTTACTCGAAAAATTTTATGAGGAGGATGCCCAAACCCAAAGCAGGGTAAAAAAATTAGGAGTGCTTTTGAAAAAATATGATCTGGATTACGATGAAATTGGAGAAGGCATAGTTGAAATAAAAACTAAAAATGATTTTTACCATAACATTTTCGAAAACTATGTTTCGGATGATTATAAAGAATATATAGCCATCAAATGTGAGGAAGATAAAGTTTCTTATAGTGCAGACGCATCCTTACTTCTATCTTTTGAAAAAATTGGGGAAAGGGTAATTGTTTGGGAAAAACTATTGGCAAAATATCCGGCATCTAAACTCAGGAATAAAATAAGGGAGCAATATCAATCTTATCAATGCGATTATCTGTTCGGTTTGGATAATACGTCAACAATAGAATATCAAAGTTCTGAAAAAGCGTTCATAAACGCCGCGAATATAGAAGAATTCAACAGATTTATGCACAAATACCCGTCGAGTCCAACCAATAGACTGATTAAAATATTATTAAAGAACTTTAAAGACGAGAAGATACGCAGTTTAATCGATGCGGAACAACAGCAATTGTGATCAGCAGATTACTTATGAATAGCATCGGTAAATTGACTCATCCCAGGCTTTTTTACCCTAAAAATTATTTTAGATACCAATATTATCAGCAATAGATTTTAAGTTTATTACCTACATCAGGTATGATCCTGAAGTATTCTTATTCTTGCGGGCGAGTATCGTGAAAATTTAAGTTAATATGAAGGAGGTTCATTTTATGGTACTGCAAACTATTTAAACCCCTTTGTTATTTAAGGTGTTAACAGAGACACCTGCAATTTGCTTTAAAGGATGGATAACGTTATCGTAACCGCAAAAGTGTCAAGGCAGCTACCCAACAAATTTTATTGGTCGCATGCAGTATATCCTAGCTTACCAGGTGAATATCACTTGACGGAAAATGGTGGATAAAGATATCCATCCCTATCATAGATAATATAGATTGGAGGGGTTGGCCAATACCCAATACCCGAGCCTTAAAACATAACGTTTTGATTTTCAATAAATTTATTTATATTTGAAAATAATTAAAATAAAATATAATGCAACAAGGAACAGTAAAATTTTTCAATGAGACAAAAGGTTTTGGATTTATCGTGCCAGCTAATGGCGATGCAGAGCTTTTTGTACATGTATCAGGCTTAATAGATAACATTCGCGAGAATGATACAGTAAGCTATGATGTAGAAGAGGGCAGAAAAGGCCTGAACGCAATCAACGTTAAGATAGGATAAGATAATAACCTTCATACATTGTTAAGAACATCCGTCCAAAAGACGGATGTTTTTTTGTTTTAAAACACTGCATTTAATTTTACATTTAGCGGCACTAATACGAATGCTAAATGTCATCCAATATACCAGACTAAAATGTAACTGGTGCTGCGCCCACCACCATCTTCTTTCATCATTAATCCCCGCTCAATAAGATTTTGTATATCCCGTATTGCGGTGTCCTGAGAGCATTTGCAATCTTCGCCCATTTAGAAGAGGTCAGCTTGCCATCGAATAGAAGCTGAGGATTTTCCCCAAACTTCGCTTCACTCAAAACTTTTCCCGGCGTCCGGGCGGTATTGGATAATGCGTGTTCATAACATCTGAGGAACCAATTCAGCCATTCGGTTATATCCAACATTCCTTGTTGGATTTGGGCTAATATGTCGTAATAGCGGCTGCGTACTAACGGTATTTGCGCAGACATACTGTAGATTGTGCGGTCTGGTCTGCCCGGGTTAATTGCATATCTGCAATGGCGCGTGCAATACCACGGTTCCATCATCGAACGGATGAAGGTTAACGAACCATAAATGTGCGATAGGTATACATAGCTATATTTTCAGCATTGCCAAAGCTATTCGCTGCAAAAGTTGCGGATATAAAGAACATTAATCTCCGCATTCGACTTTAAGACTATTTAACAGATTAAAATTAGGTCGCTGATTTATGAGAACGATTAGCCCAAATTGTCATCTACAAAATTGTGTTCTACAGTTCGTCCAGCCCTAGCTGAATTGCGACCCTCCGTGTAAAATCAGTAATATCGAAGGGCTTGCTTATAAAATCATCTGCCGAACATAGTGCTGACATTTGCGAAGCATTGTAATTTGCGGACATCATTACAATAGGAATATCTCCTGTAGATTTATCTGCCTTTAGTTTGCAACATACGTCGATACCATTACCATCGGGTAGCATTACATCTAATAAAAAGGCGTCTGGAACATGTTGTTCCAGGGCTTTATTTAAAGAAGCGATATCTGCGAAAGAGGAAACTTTCAAAACTTTTCCTTCTAATAACAGTTCAACGATTTCTCTAATGTCATCATTGTCTTCCAGTAAATAAATATGTTTGGGCATTGGTTATGTTTATGGTTATTTAGATAACCTTAAATTTGCGATTAAGTTTTTGATTCCTCAAATAGCTAGTTATTTTGCATGACAAGAGTTAATTGAATCTTAACCTTACATTGAACCGGTTCCGTTTTTATGATCAAGGTTATTGTTTGAATGGAACTGCGAGAGGTAGTGTGAAGTAAAATATTGACCCGTTTCCTATTTCGCTTTGCACCCAGATTTTGCCGCCGTGATCTGCTACTATTTTAGAGGAAATATACAAACCCATCCCCAATCCCGGATGTGAGGAAACGATGTCTTCAACCCGGTAGAATTTTTCAAATATCCTTGCTATACTGTCTTTCGACATCCCCATCCCATGATCTGAGATCTGGATCGTGATGCTACCACCTTCTTCTGATAAGAACGTGGCAACACCGATAGCTGAATTCTTATCTGAATATTTTGCGGCATTGCCTATTAAATTGCTTAATACCTGCTCGAGCCGCAATGGATCTGCCATGACAGAACACCCATCGCCAAGCTGAAGATTGATCTTGTTATTAGCGTGAACATTGGTCAGCATGGTTACGGTCTCTTCAAGAAATGAGTTAAGCTCTATCTTTATCAGGTCGTATTGAAGACTGCCGTTTTCAATCTTAGAAACATCCATTAACTGGTAGGTCAACCGGACCAGCTTGCCGGTTTGAATTTCCAGTTTCTCAACCACCTCACCTACTTTGTCTGAATATTGCCCCTTTAAAAGCCTCAACATCTGGGTATAGGCTTTAATTACCGTTATTGGTGTTTTAAGTTCATGACTTGCAACGGAAATGAATTCGTTTTTTTTCTCATCAAGTTCACGCCCCAATTTGATCTCCTGTTCCTGCGCCTGGGTTAATTGACTAAGCTTGCTATTCTTGTTTTTGATTTCCTCGTATGCATTTAGCGGAACAGCATTGATAAAATAATCCCGGAGGATTGATATTTTAGCTTCGTCGACCTTTGCGGAGCGCGGCAGGCTGAGTGCCATGGTTATCGAGTATTCCTGCCCGGTTACCTCAAAGTTGAAATCAGGCATCAGCTTTTTGGCATAAAAAAAGCCTTCATCCGTTTCTTTAAAAACATGGTCAGAGTCAAATGTAATGCCTGCATTTATTGAAAAACGGGGGAACTTTCCAGATATACATAAACTTAATCTGCCCTCGTTTGTAAAATCGATAACTGTTCTTGCCACCTCAGAGACCGCTGTGGCAAGTGTTGTTCTCGTGGCAACGGTCAGTCCGAGCTGCTCACCAATCTGCATGGACCGCTTATGTGCCAAAATCAGATCCATCTCATTTTCAAGCGTGATACCGATAATTTCTCTCATCTTAAACGATTTTGATGACAACTACGGACATATCATCCGTTTGTCTTGCATGATCTTTATATAATGCCGATGCCAGGATGGAAGGGTCGTGCTTGAGGATGCCGGGGTACTTCCCTGTCTCCCATCTGGTCTTGATACCATCAGAACACAAAACGAGCTGATTAAAATCGGAAAAATTGAAAACCTGGTCATTCATAGTTGTGGGAATATTGTGTCCGACTATTCCATTATAAGACATGTGGTTTTTTGAATTAACCGGTCCGATCCATTTAGCAGCAATATTACCAATTCCAGCTGATGACCATTCTCCCCTCTCACTATTAAAGGTAGTTACATTAGCTACAAGGCCGCGTGTTTTTCTTATTGATGTGTGCATAAACCGGAGTGTTTCAACAGGGCTGGCATCTGGAAAAACCTTGAACGCCTTAGCTGCTTCATTCACGGCAAAGTTTGCATCCGGACCATGACCCAAACCGTCTCCTAAAAATAGCTTGAAGGTTTTTCCTGATATGCGGTATGAAAAACCGTCCCCGCTTACCAGTTCTCCTGGTTTACTCAGAACCAGAGGTCTGATTATCATTCCTTTTTTAGCCACAGGCTTTTTCCCCACATAGATTCTACTTAGAAGGATGGTGCCCCATTCCGGGATGGAATATATATCGAAGGTATCAGATAAACGCTTAATACTGCCCAAACCTGCGCCAAGAGTATTGCTGGTGGACATTCCATCCTGAATCATCCTGGCAGGGTTTTTCATTCCAGGTCCCTTATCTATACAGATGAGCTCTACATAAGGCGTTCCATTTTCGTTGAAAACTCCGAACAGAATTTCTCCGCCGTCAGCATACTTAAAAAGATTGCTGGTCATTTCTGCGGCAACAATATCAACCTCTGCAATCCTTACATTATCCATACCAACTTTAACCAGTCGTTGGTGAATTTCTTTTTTTATAAGTGAAAAGTAACTTCTATCGCCCGCCTGAAGGCTTATGTGTGTTGCATCAACCATTTGCCCATTTAATAATCATCACTACTGTGCCTTCTCCGGGCTTGCTTTTTAAATCAAATTCGTTGCTGAGCCTTTTTGCACCCGGCAATCCAAGTCCAAGGCTTTTTCCTGTTGAAAAACCATCCCTCATGGCCGCGCTAATGTCGGGTATGCCAGGCCCCCTATCTGAAAAGGTCAGTCTTACCCCTGTGTCCCGGCCACGCGTCACAATTTCGACAAGACATTCGCCTCCACCACCGTATCGCAACATGTTGCGCAGAAGTTCACTTGCAGCAGTAATAAGCTTAGTCTGATTCACTAAACCCATTTTAATTTTAACTGCGACCTCGCGGATGCGGTTTCTTAATAAAACCACATCCTGTTCCTTTTGAACCTGAATATTATCTTTACTGAGCGAAGTTATCATCATCATCGGTTTCTTCTTCGTCTCCGACATCGGAACCAATCATAGACTTTAATAAATTCATACCTTTCTCGACATCGAGTGCAGTATGTACGCCCTTAAGCGGTAGCCCAAGCTCTATGAGGGTTATGGCTACTGCCGGCTGCATGCCTACCACAACAGTTTCTGCATCCAATATTTTAGACATACTGGCAATATTACCAATAATGCGTCCCATAAATGAATCGACAATGGATACTGCCGATATATCAATCAGTACTCCTCTCGAACTGGTCTTGTTAACCATCTGAACCAAATCTGCTTCAAGATCCAGCGCCAGACGGTCATACAAATCTACCTGAATGGTTACGAGAAGAAAACTTCCCATCCGGAGAATAGGAATTTTATCCATTCTATATATTATTAATTTTATTAACTGGATTTGCTTTGCGCACTTCTAATCGCAAAACCTTGAACGCATAAGCCAATGCACTGGCCAAGCTCGCCTTTGTGATAATATTGGAAAGGTCTATTCCCAGGTGTACAACTGTTTGAGCAATTTCGGGGCGTATACCACTGATTATGCATTCTGCTCCCATAAGACGGGTGGCGCTAACGGTTTTGATTAGGTGCTGGGCGACCAAAGAATCTACCGCCGGCACACCTGAAATATCCAAAATAGCAATGCTTGAACCAGTTTCTACGATTTCCTGTAATAAATTTTCCATTACTATTTGGGTCCGCGAACTATCGAGCGTGCCTATAATTGGTAAAGCCAGGATACCGTCCCAAACCCTGATTACCGGAGTTGAAATCTCAGCAATCTCATCTGTCTGTCTCAGAATAACCTCTTCACGGCCTTTGATGAAGGTTTCGAAAGTCACGATGCTCAAATTGTCCATTACCCTGATGATCTTCATGCTTTCGTCAAAAAGCTGCTTTGGATCCTTGATCTGGGTTTGTAAAACCTCAAGAACAGCTTCTTTTAAACTATGAACAAAACGACCGGTCTCACGCGGAGAGAAGCCCTGACGGGCCCTGGTTATGGCAATGCCACCCAGAATCTCTATCACAGAATTCCAGCTGTCACCATCAAGGTCTTCCAGATCGTTTCCAGATAAATTATTAACTAAAGCAGCAACCAATTCTTCTGATTGTTCCCTGAGATCTTCGTTACTGATCAGGTCTTCACGAAGACCATCGTCAGATAATTGATTTTTCATCCAGATCTCAAGGATGTTTTTTTTTTGTTTTTGTAGCAATTTTAGTGTATTAGATGACATTTTTTTTTTGAAGAATAGTTAAGGTTTTAAACTTTACACCCAACAGGATTATTGTGGAAAGATACTAATTGTTCGGCAATTTTCAATGACGCCTTGATTCGTGACATCATTAAATATTAAGTAAAAACCAAAGATAAAACAATATGAAATATTGATATAAAGACTAATGGTCTTGTTTTTATGTTGACCGCTTGAAAGTTCCCTGACAGCAAAAATTTTGATACATAAACTTATTATGGCAATTATCAAACGAATGACCTGAAAATTGCCCCAATGACGGGAACTCGCATTACACGCCATTTTTTTATATTTGGTAACAGTACTTTACCTGAATTTTCAAACTGAGTTTTCAAGGCAACTATTTTTGGTCAAAAAAAGGCAAAATGTATTTAATCATGATATCAAAAGGCAACTTTGACTTTGAAGAGTTATAGCTGTTTCCATTAAAGGATACCACCAGGTTTAATTCTCTTACCACCATGATATACTGTCCTCCATTTCCTGAAGCAAAAACAATATTGTACATAAAATTTTCAGTTTTTACTTCTTCATTATACCATGTATAAGCATAGTAAGTTGGCTGAGGAATAGCTGCACTGTTTTTGGAAATTTTCACATTGGAAAAGTCCTCAATTTTATGACGTTTTTTCGTCATAACTTTTATCCATTTTTTAGATACTAGTCTTTTACCATTGAAAATGCCATCGTTTAAGACTAATTGACCTATTTTATTCAGGTCTCCGGAAGAAATATAGAAGGAACCTGCTGTTGTTTCATGGCCCATGGAATCTTTAGTCCATTTATATTTCGTGATACCCAATGGTTTGAAAAGGTACCTATCTGCAAAATCCGAAACAGTCATCTGGGAGGCATGAGCAATTATACCACCTAAAAGCATTGCATTTATTGAGGTGTAATCCCATTGGGTTCCTGGCTTGTTTTTTAATGGCAGGTCAAGACAAAATTTTATCCAGTCCTGCCTAGTCTGCATATCATCTTCACAATCCTTGCTCCCATTCCATTCTTCGCAATCAAAGCCAGATTTCATCTCAAGCAAATTTTCAATAGTCATACTGTCTTTCAGCGTATCCCAGTTTCCATAAGGCCTATATTCAGGAAAAAAAGAATATACTTTTTCGTCGACATTTTTAATAAATCCTCTGTCAATAGCAATACCAACTAATATTCCTGCTACTGACTTAAAAGCAGAACGGGTATCGTGCAGACTATCTTTACTAAATCCGTGAAAATAATTTTCATATATCCGCTTGCCGTCTTTGGTTATCATCAGCCCATCAAGGTTAGGATAAGCACCGTTTTTTACTGCAATTGACAGATCTTCTAATTTATTTGTAGCTGTCTTTTGCCCATAAGCTGTAGAAAAAAACAGCATCAGTAAAATCAGTATAGTGAATTGGTTCATTAATCTAAAGTTTGTTTTAAACAGTTATTTTAATCTTTTTTCCTGTTTTTACAGCCTGGTAGACGGCATCAATAATTTTAAGATCTTTCAAACCTTCCTCACCGTTTACAGGAACTACCGGCTTCTTATCTTCAAAAATAATAGTTGCCATTTCATCCATCTGTACAGTTTGATGGGTAGTGATGGGTTGCGTGAGTTCACCCTTATGTGTTCTACCCTTAATCGGACCATAACCAGTAGAAGGTTGCATTTCTGCAAATCCTTTGTCGCCACTCATAAAAAATCTATCGAGGTAATTGATGTTATAACTCGACAAGCAGGAGGCTACCGCGCCACCCGGAAAACCTAATTGAAATTGTATGGTTTCATCTACACCTTCTTTAAACTTTACCGGGTCGGTCTTGGTTTCCTGGGCAGTCACCCAAACCGGCTCTTCGCCCACCATATACCTGGCTCCGTTAATGGCATAGATTCCAATATCCATCATTGATCCCCCGCCAGCAAGCGCTTTGTTTAATCGCCATTGCATAGGATCGCCAGCTTTAAAACCACATTGTCCCTGAAAAAACATGATCTTGCCAAAGTCGCCTGCATTTCTCATTCGGATCACCTCCAGCGTACGGGGTTCAAAATGCAACCTATAGCCAACCAGTAACTTTACATTTGCTTTTTTACAAGCATCAACCATCTCTTGTCCTTCTTTGGCATTCAACGCCATCGGTTTCTCGCATATAGCATGTTTTCCTGCTTTTGCTACCCGGATAACCTGACTATGATGCAGTGCATTTGGCGTAATCACATAAATTGCATCGATATCCGGATTATCTTTTACCTGATCGAAATTGTCATAGTTATAGCAATTCTTTTCAGGGATATTGTACTTAGTTTGCCATTCTTTAATTTTTGAAGGCGTACCGCTAATTACACCTACCAGCTTCGCCCTGGTACAAGCCTTCATAGCCTCCGCCACCCGGGTGCCATATCCACCTAAACCCATAATGGCTACCCGGAGTACTTTACCGTCGTAGGGCTGTTCGATCAGATCAGGGGCGTTCGCAAATACCGATATTGAACTCAATTGCAGCATCAATGCGGATGCACCCATTTTTTGTAGAAAATCTCTTCTGGTATTCATATTTATCGTTTGGCTATTTACCTATGCAGCAAAAACATTATGCAATATATGCAATCATTTATTTTTTTTCCGCTTAATTAACTGATTTACTTCATGATATCTAACACCGACCTGTTACATTTAGTTTTCATAATATGATTCGCTGCCTGGCCTGACTTACAAAATAATTGCATGATCATCTAAAAAACCTCCCGATTCCTTTTGTAACGATGCTTTTAGGGTAGCATCCGGTAAGCGGAAAAAGCCTGTAGCAGTTTATCTTAAAGGAGGATTGGAAGACCTTTCACATTTTTCCTTTATTTTAGAAAAATTAATGGCACAATAAATGCAAAAGAGCAATATAAAAACTAAAAAACGATGCTTAAGAAATTGCTCTCCCTAATGGTGCCGGTATTATTATTTTACCAGGCAGCGGCCCAACCATTTTCACTTCAGTCAACAAACGGGCCCAAGCCTTTCCGTCTTGACATTTACTTTGGCACTGAAGGCAAGGGAGCATTTGTCCAGTACCGGGGCCAGCAGGGCATCATCTCACTCCGATTAGAGACCCGCAGCAGCCATGGAAGTTTAGCGGCACCAAAAGTGACTTACGTATGGGATGAAGTGATCGAAGGAAAGGTAACCGGCAGTTACGGACTTACACAGGAAGCTGGAAAATTATCAGGAATATGGTACAAACGAAGTAAAGATGGCAAGCAGTTTCAGTTGGAGCAGATCATAGCGCCGGGAGATGAGGCAAGAATTGATAAGTATCTTCTTCATGATATACTGATCTCTTTCCGGCATACTTCAGACAACCTGCTCATCTTCAGCTATGGCGATGGCAGCACTAAAACCAGCCAGCTTCCAGGGTTTGACCATCCCGATCCCCGGCGGCTTGGTACGATTGCAGATTACAATTTCGATGGTTTTGATGATGTCGCATTTTCCATACCGGACGAGGGCATGGGCGTTTACCGGAATTTCACTATCTATCTGTTCAATCCTAAATCGAAGCGTTTTCACCTCCTGACAGAACCCAATGCAACGCAGGGAAAATGCTCGGGCCTTTGTGATGTGACATTGGATAAAAAGAACAAGCTTCTAATGTCCTCATGCCGGGGTGGCGCAACCTGGTGGACGGATGTTTACCGCTATTCCAATAGCAGCAAGCTTATTTGGGTAAGTTCAGGTAAACAGCAATAAAATAATTTATAGAAAAACACAAGACTTATTGGAGACGCAAAACCTGGAATTACATTGAGTTATCGTTTGTAATCAGATAGATTCAATGAGTAAACATAATGAAGCATTGAAAAAGAGAAAATTACTAAGTCAACGACACCCGATTTTATACTTTTTAGCCGTTTGGGCAAGACGATTCAGCCGTTATGTCGACTGGTATTTCGGCAATAAAAAATATGCGTACCAGCTAACAACCAGCAAACTCGCTTTTAGAATAAAAAAACACCAATCTGTACTGCTTAAAAAACTAGGTGAAAGCGATATGCAATTGCAGGTTAACAAAGTAACCAACTTAAATATTGCAGCGAAGAGAATTAGCGGTATACTCGTTCGACCAGGTGAGACATTTTCTTTTTGTAAATTAGTTGGTTTACCGACAAAGCGAAAGGGGTATTTAGCGGGAATGGAACTGACATTTGGCGAGGCAAGAGCAGGAATTGGTGGCGGCATTTGCCAAATCTCCAATTTAATCCATTGGTTGGTCATTCACAGTCCGCTGACGGTTACGGAACGCCATCATCATTCGTTTGATCCGTTTCCAGACGATGGACGGGTTTTGCCATTCGGAAGTGGGGCGACGGTTTTTTACAATTACCTTGACTACCAGTTTACAAATCATACAGAACACACTTTTCAAATCAACCTGTGGTTTACAGACAAATGTTTAGAAGGAGAACTCCGCATTAACAATGAACTGGATTATGCTTATCACATCATTGAAAAAGACCATCAATTTTTAAAGATAGATGGCGCGTTTTATAGAAAAAATGAAATCTGGCGAGACAAAATTCTAAAGTTTAAAAGCGGAGCAGTTGTAGAAACAGCACTCATAACCAAAAACTTTGCAAGAGTTACCTACACACCTGAAGATTTTATTGATCAGCAATAAACTATCCTCTAAGAAAGAATAGTTGCTTTCCATCGTGAAATTCCTGTAAGGCATCTGATAAATAAGTGGGAGTCTGCATTTCTGACTGAATAAATTGCAAGGCAAAATTAAGCTAAATCGTAAGTTCAATAAGAATCCCGCATATAGTCCAGATACTGCATGCAACCCCAAGCAATAAGCAGTACAATACAATATCGATTTCCTTTCTCAGCCTGATCCCAAAAACGGCAACAAACATCAGCGGGCAAGTTGCCATAAAGATGAAAATAATGGCGGCAAGGGTTTCAAAGATATCAGGGCTGTAATTTATGAGCAATGTGCTCAAACCAAGGTAGAATAGCCAGACAAAAATTGGCGAGACCAGGCATAACAGCCATTTCCAATATTGTTTGAGCACAAGTTGCTCGGGAAAAGTCTTTCTGTAGTTCTGGCGTAACACGAGGATAATACCAAGCATGCACAGTATCAGCATTCCGATTTTGATGTAGATATTCCTAATACTGTCTGCCCGGGTGTTGATACCGGTTGAGGAAACCAGCTTACCATCCCGGAACTGCTCAAGCCTGGTTCGCTCCCCATTCACAATGGTCTGCTTAATCACCGCATTGCTGGTGCTATCCTTAAAGGTCCAAATGGAGTCTTCAATGCCCATCTTGTAGAAGCCTTCAATAATCATTCTACCATTTTTTGTCCTGCTGAACCTGCCATCCAGCCGCCCGCCCTTAAACCTTAAAGCATCTTTACCCTGTGGGGTCTCAACGGTCAAAGCAGTGATTTCTCCCGGAGGCATCAGGCTCGTGCTATCTCCTATCCGCGCTAGGGCGCTAACATCCAGGTCTTTGAGGGAACGGTTCTTATTGTAATCATCGTCCATAACAGGCCGGCTAATGTACTGGTGGTTGACCTTAACAACGAGTAACGAATCTTTCCTGTAAAATTCAAATTCATCATAAAGCTTCACATCCGGAGTTACAGCCGATCGTAAAAGCACATACTGGGGATGGTCAAAAGATTGGATATACGGCCTTTGGCTGGTGGCGCAGAAAGAGAAAATGGTAACGAGGGCGATAAACGCAATGCCCAGGCGAGGCAATAGAGCGTTGCTCAACGCGAGCTGAGGCCTGCCTTTGAGATGCAGCCAGGCCAGCAACAACACCGGTAAGGCCAGCAGATCGGTAGGATCAACAGTCCGCTCAATGGGAAAGAAAGTACTCACCAATTCAATCAGTCCGGAAGAATATTCGCTTTTCCAGACAACGAACAGTATGCCGCTAAGGATAAAAATCCAGGATTTAAATTTGGGAAAGAGTGCCGACCAAAAAACCGGGAAAATAAACAGTCCACAGAAATCGGACAGCTTGCCAGTAAGCACATTATGAAAAGTAGCCTTTAGCAGGAAGTCGTTAAGGATCAAGAGCACGAGGCAAAAAATAAAAGGCAGCGACAAGAGATTTTTTAAACGGTCATACATGCTTCCTGAGGTTGTTTTTTTATTAATACGAAATTAATCGTTTAGTAACCTTTGAACGGTGCTAATCTGTAAAAATAAATAAGGTCTGGCCTGGTACATCTTCCTAAATTGCAAGAAGGATGAAGATCAAATATGCAGGGCAGACCGGATAGGCATGGCGAAAGCGCCACAGTTGAAAAAAATTATTACCTTGTTGAACAAGCAACATTTAAATCAATCACTGCATAGCAATGACCAGCACCAACAAATTCATTTTAAAGTTATCTTTTCTTGTTGTTCCCTTCATCATCTTCAGCCTTGTCTTATATGATGGTGCTTCAGGCGGTAGCATTGGTGGCGGAGGCTACGATTTATCCGGACTGGTTTATGGTTCAATGCTTTTTGCCGTAATTGTTGTATGGCTGATATGGATGTTGATCAGTTATTCCCTCAGCAAAACAGCAATAGACAAAAAGCTACACCTCAGACTACTCATAATAGGTTTAACTGCTCTTATTGCAGCCTGGTTTGTTACGCCAAAAATGTTCTAAAGGCTTTATCATTAAAGCTGGCAATGGCATTTCGCTAACGATTCGCTCCTTTAAAGATTGTTTTTTTTCTAATATTCAGCATAGTCATGGCTAACAGTTTTGTTGGTTATTGAACGGGAAACAGTTTTATTGGGCAGATTATTAATTCAGTGCCTGATAGACCAGCACTTTATATTTGTCGCTGAGCTCATTGTGTTTAAAGGGCCACTGCTGAAGAAATAAAAGTCCTGAAAGTTTTTCTTTCGGATCGGCCCAGTATGAGGTGGCGAAAAACCCTCCCCAGGAGATACTTCCTTCAGATAAGCCTAATTTGCCACTTCCCTTAACTGTTGTAAGCTGAAAACCAATTCCGAACTTATCATCACCCAATGAAATATCTCCGATCTGGTTCCTGGTCATTACATCAACAGTGTGCCTGGCCAGCAATTGCTTACCTTGATAATTCCCTTTATTGATAAACAGCTGAAGGAAAGCAGCATAGTCAGTTATGGTGGACACCAATCCGGCTCCACCTGCGAAATAACCATTATTATTCAACGGGTAATTTATCGAACTACCCGGAAATGTACCATCAACCCATTTAATTGGCTTACGGGTCTTTGCATCTTCGGTATATGCGTTTACCAATCTACTCTTTTTGGTTTCAGGCAGATGAAAATAGGTATCGTTCATGCCCAGGGGTGCAAATATTCTTTCGGCAAAGAACCTGTCTAAAGTCATACCGGATACGACCTCCACCAGCCTTCCCAGAACATCAATACTTAAACTATAATTAAAACGTTCGCCAGGGTTATATTCCAGGGGCAAAGCACCTAGTTTATTAACAGCATCAGCCAAAAGCTGCTTATGGTCTGAAAATCCGGCCTGTATACCAGCTTTGGCATAGATAGCCTGCATTTTGGCCGAACCGATCTGTGCATAACCTAATCCGGAAGTGTGCGTAAGCAGATCCCTGATGGTAATTTCGCGTTTAGCAGGCAGGGTAGTATAACTACTGTCCTTTTCGTTAAACTTATCAAGCACTTTGGGCCTGGCAAATGAGGGAATATATTTAGAGACCGGATCATCAAGCAGAAACTTTCCCTCTTCCCATAACATCATCACCGCTGTGCTGGTAATGGCTTTGGTTTGGGATGCAATACGGAAAATGGCATCTTTATGCATTGGCCTTCCTTTTTCTTTATCGTCCATACCAAATGCTTTAAAATAGGCAGGCTTCCCATCCTTCATGACCAGGCATACTGCCCCGACAATCCAGTTGCTATCGATGTAACTTTGAACCGCCCGGTCTATCCGGGCTAAACGTTCAGGATGAAAGGCACCGGAATGGACCGCCTGCTGTGCGTATATTGACAAACACGTGGTGGTAATGAAGAGGAACAGGAATATACGTTTCATAAGACCGATATTGTTAATATCAAATATAGGGAACTAATTAAAATTTATAGGAAGCAGTTAAGTAATAGGCCCTTGGTGGGTTGGAAATGGTAAAATAAGGTGTATTATTGGCTATCGCAGCATCAAACTGTGCTTTGTTAAAACTTCCCGCTCCACTTAATTGCGTTAACAGGTTGCCGGGCCTGGCCCAGCTCATTACCTGATAATTATTGAACAGGTTATTGATGTTTGCGCTCAAACTTATTTTACGCGTAAAGTTGTACCCTGCGCCGATATCAAAATTAGAGAAGGAAGGCAGGTAAAACACGTTGGGAGCGTTGGCCTGTCTTTTACCAAGATAAGACCAGGTGAGAAAAAGATAGAGTTTGTCATTGTGATAGGTGGGCGTAATCCGTGATATGATCCTCGCATTGTTATCTGTTTCGTTTCCTGAATAAGATATTTTATTGTCGTCTGCCATTCCGGGACCATTGGCTACCCAATATTCTGCCTCCACAATTTTGGAACGCTGAAAGGTTGCAACAGCCCTCAGGCTTAAGGTTTTGGTTAAGTTATAATCGCCTTCTATCTCTATCCCAAACGTGCGGTACTTGCTATACAGGGAGGGCGTGGTATACAGTGTTGCATCTGCGTTGGTAAAAATCGAGCCGTTTGGCACTCCGCTTAACATGCTGTAAAAAGGCGTAATAAATAAATCCAGATTTTTCCTGCGGGCTTTCAGGCCAAGCTCTACCTGTTCGGTGGTGCGTACTTCAGGATTTAGTAAGGCTACTGTTTCGGGCCTGTTGGCTGCAAAATACACATCCATATCCGGCGATTTTTTACCTCTTGAGTAACGGGTGTACACGGCTGTATTGTCATCGAACTTATAATTGAGTGCGCCTGAAAAAGAAAAAGTATTTAATCTTTTTTCAAATTCTACTGAGCTGACATGATCAAGGGTATTGTTATTGTAAAATGTTTTCGGATCATTATCTGTTCCTCCCTGTAAACCCGTCTTAAAGTACGTGCGCTGGTTATGTGCCTCCACTTTGGCGGTTTCATACCTTCCTCCCCAATCAAAGGTCAGTTTATCGTTAAGGCTCCAGGTTTGGCTGAAGAAAAAGGCATATTGTGCCTGCGTTACATTAAAATCGAGAAAGCCACCCGTGTCGCCGTTAGCCTGTGCAATTCCATCAGCATTGGTCACCTGATGCACCCCTGTTGTACCGCCCAGGGTGCTGCCAGTAAAGGTAAGGTTCACTAGTTTTGGCCGGTTTTCGATGGTCCCCAGCGCAACTCCGTTGATTCCGGAGAAACGGTGGGCTTTCGATCTTCCAAAATACATCCCTGCGTTAAAACTCATATTTTTAAGCTTTTTGTTAACTGCGAACTGGTTGATAACCTCATTCACCTGGTTCTCATAACTGCCCAACACAGAAAAATACAGGGAATGCGGACTTACGCTTTGTCCTGGCAATACATCTTTAACGATCGTGTATGCCGGCAAACCGCCTGGTCCGGGTGCTGCATTGATGCTCATGAGCTCAGCTCCGGTTTTAGCATCCTTGAACGAATAGTTCCCAAATCCAAGCCCGGTCATTCCTGATAGCAGGTAATAACTGCTAAAATCGGTACCACTCATAATTGAGCCGTTTGTGGTACTGTAATTAATATCATTCCGGGAGTAGCGGAAAGCGTTGCTGAGCGACCAGCCTTTGCCAAGTTGCTGTTCCCATAAGGCTCCAATCGATTTATATTTGCTTTCCACCACATTAGCTGGATTTAAAGAGATATCACCCGCTCCGATATACCGTGGGGAGGTGAAATCAAATTTAGGCATCAGGATCGTTGAAAATATATCGAATCCTTCACTTGGCCTTGGGTCTGAGAAACTGTTGGTAGGCAGTAACTGGGCATATCCGTTTTTATCATGAAGGTATTTACCGATTATTTTTAGGGAACCGGTTTTATATTTCTTTAAAAGGTTTGCCTTGATCTGTCCACCCTTATTAATCGGATAGCCCGGGTAGCGGCCGGTTTGATCATACCGGTAAAAACCACCGATATTGTAAAACCAGTTATCTTTGATCGGCCCGCCCAGATCCAGATCAACACGTGCGAGTGGATTACCGCCATCACTTCCCTGAAAGCCATATTTGGTTCTGAGCTCGCCCTCAAAGGTTTTCCCTCCGGTTTTAGAAACATAATTAAAGATTCCCCCAGGCGCATTGGCCGCCGTAACAGAGGCAGTTCCGCCCCGTACGGCTTCCAAACGGGCCAGGGTTGCATCTGGCCTGAGGAAGAAATCGGGCCCGTAACTGAAATAGGTAATATTGGTTACCGGGATTCCATCTTCCTGCATCGAAACGTATTCATACCCGAAACTGCCGTCCTGCGAACCTGCAGTGATCCCTCGTGAAGCAACACTGTTCCTGATCTCTCCATTTGATGAATTGACAAATACACCTGGTGCATTTTTTAAAAGATCGGCAGCACTTGCCGGTACAGTGCGTTCAATCTGTGCACTGTTTAAGGTGGTAATGGCGACCGAGGCATCAATACGTTTTCGCTTATCGAACATCCCGGTAACCACCACTTCATCCATCGTATTCACTGCTGTTTTCATCCTGATCTCCGCTTTAAGATTGGCGAACAAAGCTATTTCCCGGGTGATAAAACCTAAAAAAGAAACAGTTGCCATTTCCTTCGGGGCACTGAGATTGGTAAAAACAAATTCACCGTTCTGGTCGGTAGTCGTACTTCGTCCGGTTATTTTCAGTTTAATACTTGCACCGGGAACAGCATTTCCCTGTTCGTCGGTAACTTTACCTGAAAAAGTGCTGTTTTGAGCGTTGCATATACCAGCAAACAGCAACATGGCCAAAAGCATAAAAAGCTTACCGTAATTTAGATTGTTGTGTAATTTTCTTTTCATAACCGATAGCTTATATTATTGGTTCAGTAGTTTTTTTGCCATGTAGTAGAGTTCTGTATTTGCCCGTTCAGGAACAAAGCCATGGGGATACCCGGCGTAATTATGCAGTTCTGTAAATATTCCCGCATCGATAAGTCTTTGCGCATATAGGAGTGCCCCATCCCTCAAAGGATCGACGCCACAGGTTAAAATATAGGTTGGCGGCAGGCCCTTTAAGTTTTTGGTCAGCCCAGGCAGAGCATGTTCAGGAACATTTTTATACTGCTTTTCGCCAAGATAATATTTTAGGTAGCGGGTCATGTCGGCTCCCTTAACACCGGGAATATTCCATAACTCCACTACCGATACATGGGTTGTATCCATATCTGCGGGAGGAAAAACCAGCAGTTGGGCTTTTATTTAGGGCCTTTTTCTGCCCTGGCCTTAAGTACGATGCTCCCTGCAATTGCTGCTCCGGCACTTCCGCCGCCCACACCAACTTTAGCGGTGTCTATCCCATAAGTTTTTGCATTGGAAATACCCCAGAGCAGGGTGGAATAACCATCGTTCACCCCGGCCGGAAAGACATGTTCCGGGGCAAGCCTGTAATCGACCGATATGACCACTACCTGGGAGCGGATACTCATTGTAGCGCAGGCCTGGTGATCACTGGTAAGATTTCCCGCTATAAAACCGCCGCCATGAAACCAAACCAGTAGTGGAACATTCCCATTGGCGTACTTTGGCCGGTAAACCCGTATGGGTACCAGCGGATCGCCTTTTTCCAGCCCTGGTATATTCAGGTCGGAAATTTCTACACTATCTGCGTTTTTCAGCTTAGGTGTTGGACGTGCCTTATCCGCTTTTCTTGCATTGGTAATAAAGTTACTATCAAGTTTTGAGACCGGCCCGAAGGCAAGTAATTTGATTTCCGGCGATAAGCGGGTACTTACTTCTGCTGCAGTAAGTGGATTAACTGTGTTTTTCTGCTTTTTTGCCTGCTGCGCGAAAACAGCCGTACACGCCATAAGCATGACCAGGGACATTGTGCTTAGTCTGTTCATATTTTATCTTTTTTGTCCGTATTTTTTGAGCCATGCAGCTGCTGCATGGTATAGTTTTAGCTTTTCCTGAGGTTTTTTGTCCAGATCATGCGCCAGGCCTTCCACTTCAATAAATTTTACAGGAATATGCATCCGCTGAAGTTTTTGGGCCAGTTGCCGTGACTGGATAACCTGTACTACCGGATCGATGGTTCCATGTGCAATAAAGGTTGGGATGTTTTTAACATGGGTATATGGACTTGCCAGCGAAAAACTTACTGGTACATGGCTTACACCTGTAAAGCGGACGCCAGTAATTTTTTCTACCAATCCTATCAGCCCCGTCTTTACACAATAATTCAGCGTAGCGGTATCGGTAAAGTTATTGGGGCCACTGAAATCTACTATAGCATTTATTTTTCCTTGTGCGGTATACCCATACAAAAGTGCCAGATGTGCCCCCGAGCTAAAACCTGCTGTACTAAAACCATCTGCACGGGTATTCCATTGACCGGCATGATCTGCGCAATACTTTACCGCGCTGTCTACATCCTCCATTATCTGTTTATAATGAACAGTGGAATCATTAGCATACCTATGGTTTATATTAACTGAAGCAATACCCTGGCTAAGCAGATACTGCTGAAAATCCCTCACATATTCCTTGCCGGCCTGCACCCATGCACCGCCATGGATCAGGATCACAAAAGGAGTTTGGGGTGCGCGGCCTGGCGGAAGGTAAACATCCATGAGGTTACGTTCAAAACCTCCATATTTTACATCATTGAGCTTTACGGTATCTTGCTGTGCCATGGCATCTATTGATCCGAGCATAAAAAAAACAAGCACTTTTATCAGGGTGGTCTTTGTCATTATGATCAACTATTTTTAAGTTCTTTTTTAAACAGTTTTCCGGTAGCGGTTAAGGGCAACACATTTCTGAATTCCACATAGCGTGGACATTTATAAGAGGCCAGCATCGTCCTGCACCAATCAATGATCTCGCTTTCAGAGATCTGCTGGTTTTCTTTTAATACAATGAATGCTTTTACTTCTTCACCAAGTTTATCGTCCGGTACACCCACAACAGCGGCAAGCGATACTGCAGGATGCTTCATCATCACCTCTTCTACTTCTCTGGGATAAATATTCATCCCACCCCTGATCATCATATCCTTTAGTCTGTCAACGATGAAATAAAAGCCATCGTCATCTTTTATGGCAATATCACCAGAATGCAGCCAGCCGTTGCGCAGTACCTCACGTGTTTCAAATGGCCTTCGGAAATAGCCTTTCATCACATTATGCCCTTTGTAGATCAGTTCTCCTTTTTCACCGTTTGCAACCTCACGACCTTCCGGATCTATTATTTTCACACAGACACCCCAAACCGGGGTACCAATGGATCCAGGTTTGCGCCCGATCTTTGGATCGTTGAAGGTGACTACCGGGGAGCCTTCGCTCATCCCATATCCTTCCTGTACCTGAACGCCGAACCTTTGTTCAAAACCCTCAAGTACAGCCAGTGGCAGAGAAGCTCCGCCAGAAATGCAGATCCGTAAAGTATTGCTCACCTGCTGGTCAGTAATTTCGGGATGGATATAGCTGGCCATTACCCAGTACATTGTGGGTACGCCTGCAAAGATGCTTACCTGATGTTTATTGATATTTTCGATAACATCTTTCGCATCAAACCGTGGCAAAAGGATACCACGAGCTGCCCTGTAAAGGCCCGCATTCATCAATACAGTCATTCCGAATATATGGAATAACGGAAGAACAATCAATTGAACATCTATCCGGGAAAGCGCAAACAATTCAGCCGAGAGAACGGCATTGCAATAAAGATTGATATGGGTAAGTTCTGCGCCTTTTGGCCTTCCTGTAGTTCCCGATGTGTAAATAATCACAGCGGTATCTTCTGCATGGGTAAGACAGCTATCAAAGTCTTCATCTTCCCCCGCCATCAGCTCGGCCAAGGTATAACTTCCTTCCCAAGCAGGCTTTTCAGTACTAATCAAAATAAAATCCCTGCAGCCAGTTACCTGATCAAATGCATTCCTGCCTAATTTCCCAACTGGCATTTCAGGAGTTCCTTCAAAACAAAAATAAAATGCTGCCTGGGAGTCTTGAAGGTGGTATTTTATTTCATCAGACTTAAGTAAGATATTCAATGGAACCACCACAGCCCCTGTTTTTAGCACTGCATAATAAATAACAGGAAACCAGATGCAGTTTGGGCAAGTCATGGCCACCTTTTCACCTTCCCGTATACCTAGTTTTTTAAGTACGTTGGCCAGCTGGTTGGCCATAACATTTACCTGGTGAAAAGTAAAATCAGTATTGCCGGAGCTGAAAGCCGGACGGGTTCCGAATCTTGAGGCACTATCCTCCAAAAGCACAGATAAATTCAGCATAATAATATTTGGTTAGCGGCAGGTTTTACTTGCTGACATGAAACTAATTATTATGCATGCATTATAAAAATCGAAACAGGAATTAAATCAGTCGAAACGGGAATTTCTATATTTTACCGTAATAACGTTTAAAAAGCATTTCGAAATACCTGGTGTTGGTGTAACCCAAACTCCTTGCTGCCTCAACAAGATCAAGATGGTTTTCGGTAACCAGCAGGTTTGCCATCTGGATTTTTTGTTGAATGATATATTGACGAATCGGGAGTCCGTATACTTTTTTAAAATCCCTTTTAAGATCACACTCATTCAGCCCAACCCAACGGCTCAACTGTAAAACGCTTATTTCTGTGCCCATGTTAGACATGATCCGGGTATGTGCTTCTTTTATACTATCCAGGCGTCTTTGGGTAAGACCATCGCCACTAGCAGGGTCTATTCCCTTTTGACTTAAATGGCGGATCAGGTAATATATAAATTCAGTCAACTTGGCGTCCAGGAGCATGGTATTGGAAAAATCGCGGGCGGAAATTTCAAAGAGTTGCTTGATGAGCTGTTTGACCTGGGGATGATGTGCGCAACTTTGAAACCTTCTGCTTAATTCCGTCATACTTCCTGTAAAGTATACCTCCGGGATAAAAAACCGGATTCCATCAACACGGGTAATTTCCCAGCCAAATTTCTTAGCGCCTTCCAGCACGGCGGAATGTAAAAGCTGGTCTTCATTGCTGATCCGGAAATCGATCAATCCTCGCTGACCAACCGGGTCAGGAGAATAAAATTCAGTAGGTTCATTAAAATCCCAGATGCCACGGAAAAAGTGGATATCGTTTTTGATAAAAACCTGGACAAATCCAGTCCCCATGTGCTCTGGTAGGATAATGCTCTTAGACGACCAGGTATCTCTAGAGGAGAAACCGTACTTCATCGTCAGTTCCTGCAGATATTTCGTTGGGTCAGCGTATGGCAATAACAACTGCATGCTAGTATATTTGGTCTACTGCAAGTTACGATTTTTGTTATCAAAAGACAATGGGAAAGCTGTCTGATATTCGAATGCCACCACTCCATTATTAATACGCAATAACACCATATTGATTGATATAGTACGTTTTAATTATACGCTACAGCTGCAAAGGTAAAATTTTCAGATAACCTGGCTATTACAGGCTGTTTTTCGTTGTTAACTCCTTAAACAAGTGTTCAAGGTGCTGCTGCATAAATATTAGCGAAAATATTTAACGATACGCTTAACCAGGCTAAAAAGTCCAAAAGCGATGAAGCCTGCCAGCAATCCAAGTAGAAATTCATAGATAATGGATGGAATATTCGGAGAGGCCCCGGCCAAAAAATGAAGGTTATGCGAAAAAATTCCACCCGCAACCAAAATTAGCGCTATGGTACCGCCAATACTCAGCATACGGATTATGACCGGCAAGGAATTAACCAGCAGTTTTCCAATGAAAAACATAAAGCCTTTACCTGTTGATTTTTTGATTAGTGCCTGTCCTCCATCATCCATTCTAACGATAAGGGCAACGAGCCCATACACCCCAACTGTTGCTATAAGGGCAACTACAGAGACAGTTAATATCTGCAGCATTAAACGCTCGCCCAAAACCGTTCCAAGGGCGATGATCACAATTTCAACAGAAAGTATAAAATCCGTAGTGATAGCAGACCTTACCTTGGCCCGCTCCAGCAAAACATTATCCTCAATTTCATCTTTTTCCTTTATCTCCCCAACGGTCGAAGAAGGAAAGAGATATCCCATTATTTTTTCAACCCCTTCGTATGCTAAATAAAATCCGCCAAGTAAAAGGATAATGGTAATGGCTAACGGAAAAAAAGAATTGAGCACTAAAGCGATGGGCACAATAATAAGCTTATTGATAAAAGAACCCTTGGTAATGGACCATAGTACAGGGAGTTCTCTTGAAGAGAGGAAGCCAGTTGCCTTCTCTGCGTTGACAGCCAGATCATCACCCAAAATCCCTGCAGTTTTCCTGGTTGCCAGTTTGGCGCTAACGGCAACATCATCCATTAAAGCTGCAATATCGTCCAGAATTGCAAAAAAACCTGAGGCCATATTTATTTATTTTAAATTTGATACTGGTTAAAAACTTAAAAAACCGCCGGATCCTGCATCTTAATAAAAGCAGTGAAACTTAGCCGGCGGTTTAAAACTCCAGACGTTTTCCGGCCCTGTAATAAATTTCTGCCATTGCTTTGCGAAGACTGGATATGATTTCTGCCCGCTTAACCTGCATCTCTATCAGTTTGGTTTCCCTTGAATTGATTAAAAAAAGGTTACTCTCACCAAGGTCAAATTTCTGCAGCTCACCACGCACAAGAGCCATTTGACTGCCCACATTCCTGGTTTGCATTTCCAGTTGCGCCTGATACCCTTTATACTCGTTAAATGCAGAAAACACTTCAGTCTGAATCTCACGGCCTGTCTGCTGCAGTCCATAAGTCACTTCGGCCTGTTTGATCCGCACCTCGCGGAGCTTGCCCCGCTGCTCCCTTAAAAACAAGGGAAAAGAGAGATCAATACCAACCTTATAGTTGGCCAGACGGAAATCATAGTTATCGGCAACATAGGAAAAATCCCTTCTACCAGCTAAAAAAGAACCTTTGATGTTCAGTTTTGGTTTAAGCATTTCCCTCCTATACTGTTCCTCTACCCCTAGCTGCGCCTGCTGATTCTTTAGCTTCAACACTTCAGGGTGTTGCCGGGCAGCCTCTCTCACAAGTGAGTCCAGGCGAAATCCGTCCATAACCCCTTGAGTACTCACATCACTTTCCGGAATGGCCTGAGCGGGAAGTTCCTGAGGAATGCCACTGGCAGACCAAAGATTATTAGAAAGCAGGAGCCTTGCATTATTGAGCTTTACATTGCTCTCCTGGAGCTGAACCCTCCTATCCTGAAGGGTGATGGATGCTTCAACTGAATCTATCGGAGGTTTATCTCCAATAAGCACCTGTGCTTTTAAAGCTAAGAATCTTTTTTCTGCAAGCGAGACTCCCTCAGAAGTAAAACGCTGCTGCTCGAAAGCAAAATACCAGTTCCAGTAATCCTTAAGAGAAGAAATCCATACTGAATTGATCTGTGCGATCTGCTCGGCTTCCGCATAGCCAACCATAATTTTAGCCTGCCGCAAGGTGCTTCTGCGGGAATCGATCAGCAGGCCCTGCCCCAGGGGGATATTAAGTCCTATACCTGAAAGTCCGGTATTACTCGTCCTGGTTTCGGGATTGTTATAAACCCCTACATTACGATCATAACCTACATTCAGATCAGCCCCAGCAAGCCACAGCGGAACTTTGAGCTGGCTGTCCCAATGATTATAGTATTCGGTGCCCCCAAAAATCTTTCTTCCAAAGGAAGCCATGAGCTCAGGATCAAAATTGCCAAGAGACTGAAGCACTTTTGCCTGAGCGGCCTTACTGAGCAGGCCAGCCTGCTTGATAACCGGATGTCCGGTCAGCACAATTTCCTGCATGTCGCGGAGTGAAAATACTTCAGCCCCCACAGCTCCCTTTTGCTGAGCCGAAGCACCCATACCGATCATCAGCCAAAAGAAAAAAAAGACACTACGTTTTAACGATGCCATGCCACTTACCGGTCCATGAACATGCTTTTTAAGAAAAGTCTTCATTACTTGTTATTGATATTTTCTTCGCCTGGGGCTTTATCAAGACTTGGTGGAAAGCCATTGAGCTGCCGCCAAATCTCATACCAGACCGGCACCGATTGTAGAATGACCCTGCCATAAACTCCCGACCCTTGCCGGAGCTGAATCGGCCATGGCTCATCCCCTTTAGGTACCTTGACAAGTTGTCTGACCAATATCCGGTATTTACCACCGGTGCTTACCCTATCGATAACCGATACCTTACCTCCAAAAGTTCCTACAGCAACGGATGGCCAGCCTGAAAACTGCACCGATGGCCAGCCTTCAAACTGAAGCCGTACATTACTGCTGTCTAAGATCAGCGGAACATCCATTGCATCCACATAAATTTCAGCGGCAACAATTGGCGACAATGGCTGTAGCGTAGCCACAGATTCGCCTTCTTTAATATTTTCCCCTATACCTGCTTTGAAAGTTTTGACGATATACCCATCCTGTGGAGCACGTACCACATAAAGTCCCCTTCTGATATCGATATTGCTCATCTCATTGCGGAGTCTTGCTATCTCTTCTCTGACTGAAGCTTTTCCGGAGAGTGCCGAACTACGGTCAGCCTGCGCAGAGGCTAAAGACTGGCTGAACTTGGCCATAATGTTATCAAGTTCAATGACGGCATTGGCAAGAGCCTGTCTGGCGCTGTTGAGCTTATTCTCCTGAGCGACCTCTTTAGCTTTGTCCTCAGCAAGCTTTAATCTCCTTGTTTCAATATCAGTCAGCGAGAAAAGGCCATTTTTGTAACCAGCTTCATATCGCTCCAATCTTACCTTGCTTGTCTGATAAAAGTTTTTTACAGCTACAAGTTCAGCGCTATCAATTCTTACGGTATTTCTAGCCTGGATTACACTGTTTTTTGCAGCGCTGAGCTGCACCCTTACCCCATTGCTCAATGCATTGATCTGGGCATTGCTTGCAGAAATTTTCTGCTCCGCAGCCTCTTCGCTACCCCTTTTGGCGCTCAGCTGTTCATCCAGACGCTCGGGCAGTTCTGGATTAAAATAAGATTGGCTGGTCTCAGAAAGAACAAGAATTGTATCTCCCTTTTTCACCTGTTCTCCCTCACGTACTGCCCAATACTCAATGCGTCCGCCAATCTGGTTTTGAATGGTCTGCGGCCTGTCTTCAGGTCTTAAAGCAGTAACCGTACCGCGCCCGGATATCGTTTGCCGCCATGGAAGGAGCAGAATAATGATGAATAGGATAGATACCCCAATCATTACCCTCCCAAGCAGTCTCGGCCCCCTTGAAGAAATAAGCTGCGCTTTGGATAGTACAGCATACTCATTCACCTTTCTTACGACCAGTTTCTTTGTCTGATTAACCATGGTGCCTTTCTCCTTCCTCCAGTTCCATATCCGTTACCACGGCGAGCTTCTCACTACCTGTCACCATATCAAAAACGGTATTCAAACTGGTCATGAGTTTTTCTACGGCATAAGAAATCTGAACAATAATCACTTCAGCTGCTACAAACTGTCCGAAAGTCATCTCCCGCTGCACAACAAAGTAGGAACCTAATAGCAAAAGAGCACCCATCAAAATAGTCCTAAGCGCAACTGCACTTGCAAACAGCCTTTTCAAAATACTAAAATGATCATTTCTTGCCTCTACATACCTGGAAGTAATCTCATCGGTCATTACTGTGATATTCTCCATCTCAGCTTCATTGCCCCGATAAGTATCAAGATCGGCAGCCACGTTTTCAAGATAAGCAACAACCTGATATTTATACTCAGATTCTTCGATACTCGTATCCACTCCCCTGCGGTAATAAATGGTAATTATCACAGCGATACAGGCAATAGTAAAGATTCCAAAACCGATAAATACCGGATGATAAAAAGAAAGTAGTATGGCGCTGAAAAATATTAGCACACCCGAAGCCACAATATCTATTAGCAACTTGGTCAAGCCTTTTTGAATGGTAAGCACGTCAAAAAATCTGTTAACCAGTTCTCTTGGGTCTTCTCCCTCAAATTCTTTTTTTTTGATCCTGGGCAGTCGATAAGCAAATCCGATAGCGGCCTTGATAAAAATCTTCTGCTCAAGATATTCGACCAGTGAGAGCTGCCCCATCAGCAAGATGCCACCAACTACGATCCCAATTAAAATAGCAGCTATGAGTATATAAGTTGAACTATACATCGAGCCGTTGGAGAGCAGATTAAAAACTGCAGCCGTGCCAAGCGGAAGGGAAAGTCCAATGACCCCAATAAGGCCGGCGTAAAGAAATATATAGTTGATGGTCGAGCGCTCCACATGAAGCATCTCGACAAGCCGCTGCCACGGCGTGGGACTAAGCGCATTACGGTGTTTTTTCATAAATCCAACATCTAACAGCTTTTATTTAAACTATGTTTTAGGAAAAAACATGTTTTCGACCAATATTCCTTAAATATGGAATGATTTAACAAAAAGATTAAAACCACATTAGAAGAAATGAGCATTTTTGTCATTAAATCAAGTCAGGTTATGCATGAACAGTTCACATTTGAGTTGATCATCGAGAAATTAACAGAACAGAAGTTCTATCGACAATCGTATTAAAACTGGAACAAAAGCTTGCTCAAAAAACCAAAACATCACATAATAATTTTTATTAAATTGCCAGCCGATTTTCATCAATAGAAAAAAACAGCATACCATTCAAATTAACTTCAGCTCAAATGATAAATTGCAAAATCTGTAACTCGGAAGTAGAAAAAAAATATTGTCCGGACTGCGGACATCCTGTTAGCTTAAAAAGAATTAATGCTCATTATCTCCTACATGAAATCGAACATGTACTGCACTTTGAAAGAGGCATTCTTTATACCATGAGGGAACTGCTGCTGAGGCCAGGCACCAACATTAAGCATTTTTTCTCAGAAGACAGGAGCAGATTGGTTAAGCCTGTAATCTTTATCATTATTACCTCGCTTATCTACAGCATAATATCTCATTTTTTCCATATCCAAAGCATGGTAAGCCATGACCTTGCAGCCCAGTCTACCGCCGCAAAATTTATGGACTGGACGGAGTCACACATGGGATATTCAAATATATTAATTGGCGCATTGATTGCGCTCTTTATCAAGCTTTTCTTCAGAAAATACACCTATAACTATTTTGAGATCCTGATACTGCTTTGTTTCGTAATGGGCTTTGGCATGCTGATATTCGCCTTGTTCGCCTTTCTGGAAGGTGTAACCCATGTCGACTTTAAGATCACCTCAAGCATTCTCGCCATTGGCTATTGCACCTGGGCTATTGGACATTTCTTTAATCCTGGAAAAATAGCCAGTTACCTAAAAGCACTATTTGCCTATCTCCTTGGAATGATGAGCTATTATATGCTCGCTATTTTAATCGGGACACTAATCGATTCAATAATTAAATAAGGAATAACAACTAAGAACATGAATCCAATCTAAATATATAAACATGGACAGGTTGGAATTAACAGGAAAATGAAATGAGCTAAAAGGCAAGGTTAACAAGGCAGAATTCTTCGCTTTTAAATCCTGTGGTGGATAACTGAAATCAAGACCACCGAGATTCCTGCAAAAATTTCCTTCTCAACTGCTGGTCCATTTTGCCAAAGAAAACTTAAAACTTTTATTTCCAGATTATTCACTTGTTTTCGAATTGAATCCACCTGTGGATACACAAAAAGCTCATTTAGGCAATATTAACATTTCGCTTGAAAGCGCATCCGAGCTCAATAATGGAATCTGTTTTTATAATTCCGGGAATTGAATCAATTTTATTATAAAGAACCTCGCGCATGTGCTCATGATTCCGGGCCACAATTTTTATGAAAAGGGTATATCTTCCCGTAATAAAATAACATTCAGTTACTTCCTCTACCTCGCGCAAAGCTTCAATTACCCTGGCTGAATCGTAATCTTTATCCAGCGTAAGGCCAGTAAAACTCCCCCAGTCAAAGCCCATTTTCTTCTCATTTAATACAGGCTTAACCCCACTCAAAACACCCCGTTGCAACAATCTCGAAAATCGTTGATGAACCATCGTATTGGAAACCCCAAGTGACAACGCTACCGTCGAGAATGCGATACGGCCATCTTTCTCCAGGCGTTTCAGTAGCTCGGTGTCAAATTTATCTATAACCATTGTATTTACGAATAAAAGAAGTCAATTATAATTTATAATACACCAAAAATAAACAATAATAAGCTATTGTTGACTGAAATAGTTAATTCTAATATTTTTGACCAATAAACTAACCAATATATCATGTCGGAAATCAGCAAAGCATATATCGATAGAGAATTATTATTCGGGGCGCATAACTATCACCCCCTACCTGTTGTTTTAGAGAAAGGAAGTGGAATAAAGCTATGGGACGTAGAAGGAAACAGTTATTTTGATTTTTTATCCGCATACTCTGCGGTCAACCAGGGGCATTGTCACCCAAAAATTATCGACGCATTAATCGACCAGGCCAGCAGGTTAACCCTGACCTCCAGGGCTTTTTATAATAATAAACTTGGCCATCTGGAAGAGCAATTATCGACAACGTTTGGGTTTGATAAAGTGTTATTAATGAACTCAGGCGCAGAAGCAGTGGAAACTGCGATTAAACTGTGCAGAAAGTGGGCCTATCAAAAAAAGAAAATCCCAGCCGGGAACGCAAAGATTGCATTTGCCTCCAATAACTTTCATGGCAGAACAATATCTATAATTTCAGGATCCAGTGACCGAAGTGCGAAGGATGGTTTTGGTCCATTTTTAGAGGGTATACTGCAGGTTCCTTACAATAATATTGATGCCCTGGAAAGTTTGCTAAAGTCAGACCCTTACATTGCCGGTTTCCTGGTTGAACCTATACAGGGTGAAGCTGGTGTAATCATTCCAGACGATAACTACCTTGCTAATGTCTCCAGGATATGCAAAAACCATGGCGTATTGTATATTGCGGATGAAATTCAGACCGGTATGGGCAGGACTGGTCGCTTAATGGCATCTTACGACGTTCAGACTTTGGAAAACAGACCTGATATGATCATCCTTGGCAAAGCCCTTTCCGGAGGAGTTTTACCTGTATCTGCAGTGCTTGCTGATGATGAAATTATGTTGACCATCAAAGCTGGTGAACATGGCTCGACCTTTGGCGGTAACCCCTTAGCAGCAGCAGTAGCCGAAGTTGCTTTGCAGGTCATCATAGATGAAAACATGCCCGCTAATGCGGCTTCAATGGGCGTTATCTTTCGGGATGGTTTACAGGACATCGCGAAACGCAACAGCATCATTAAAAAGGTTCGGGGCAAAGGACTTTTAAATGCAATTGAAATAGATTGCGATGAACATTCGAAGATGGGATGGGAAATTTGTGTAAAACTAATGGAGGGCGGATTGCTGGCCAAACCTACCCACGGTAACAAAATACGATTGGCGCCACCGTTAATTATTTCAAAAGAGGAAGTGCAAACGAGCCTTAAAATTATTGCTGAAGCATTAGAAAACTTTAAATCATAAAGATGGGAAAAGTTATAAAATTGATTAAAAACAGATCGGATATTGGTGCAGGAACACGTGGTTCAGATTTGGGGATTGATGCGATTGAGATTGCAGCAATAAATAAGGGCAGCGAATATTTTAACCAATATGCATTTTTGGACGTCAAAACCCATAACGAGTCAATTTACAATAAAGACAGAAACGCTTTTGCGAAAAGGATTGCACAAGTGCTAGAACAATGTGAAAGAGTAGCCCAGGCCGTTTCAGTGACATTGATGGATGATGAGTTTCCGATTGTGCTGTCAGGCGATCACTCCTCTGCACTGGGCACCATCAGTGGCATCCGGATGGCAAAGCCTAAAGAAGATTTAGGCGTAGTCTGGATTGATGCACATGCAGATATTCATTCCCCATTTACCTCCCCATCCGGTAATATCCATGGGATGCCATTGGCAGCTGCACTTGGAATAGATAATAAAGAAAATCAGGTCAACAACCTCGAAGATGAAACCATTGAATTATGGAACCGAATGAAGGAAATTGGGATGAAGGAGAAAAAAATTGCTCCCGATAACCTGGTTTATTTTGGTGTAAGGGATATGGAGCAGGCAGAACTAGCACTGATAAAACAAAAATGTATAAGAAATTTTTCAGTTGAAGAGGTAAGGTATCTCGGCATTAAGCAATGTGTTCAGGAAGCGCTAAACAGATTGAGCCATTGCAAAATTATCTATATCTCGTTTGATGTTGACAGTATGGACAGCGATAGAATATCTGATGGAACAGGTACCCCCGTGCCTAAAGGTTTTGATATATCTGAGATCCTCGAGATAATGGATCGGATCCTGGCATCAAATAAGGTTATCTGCCTGGAAGTTGTAGAAGTAAATCCGTTACTGGACAGAAAAGGCAACAAAATGGCAGAGGCGGCATTTGAAATATTGGAGCGGGCTACCAATCAGATCATGGAAATTTAACAACTGAGTGTAGCAAAAGTACAATGTCAATTTAAGTAGTGGTTATTACAGATAAATTATCAGATATGGGCAACGTTGATCGATTTTGACAGTTATCATGATGCCTTATTCTACACACTCCGAATCCGAACCGTAACAACTTTCTCTGGGCAATAGAAGATCTTTCTAAAACAACTACGTTAACCAACAAGGAATTAAACAATTATATTGGTGATCTTATTGGCTACGCTCAAAATGATCAATAAAAATATGAAGAAAAGTTGCTTACCTGGCTTTTTTTTCATAGCCACAAAAGCCCATCTTTCGATGGGCTTTTGTGGTTTATATCGATGTAAACTAGTTTGACTATAGTTATAGCGCCAGTAATTTGTATAAATGTTCTTAATCGTTAAAGTTTAAAAGCCACACCCACGTTAAGCAATCCCAGGCTCTGGTAGCCGAGTTCTGCAAAAAGAGCTGTATGGTTAGAAAGGTAATACTTACCGCCCGCAAACAAACCAAAGCCAATGCCGCTGCCTGTAGCACCATTAAAACCCTCGCTGTTACTTACACTGGCAATAACGTAGCCCAGACTCGCCCCGCCATACACATCAAATTTAGGTGCGAGCTCGAGCAATTCGTTAAAATGGTAGGAACCTCGCGCACCAATGTAAAACGCGTTCTGTTTGAAGCTATAGTTTGCGCCTGCCGTATTTAAATCATATTTCGAACTGGCATAAGCCAATTGTCCACCTACGCTAATTTCGTCGGTAATACCTTTTTCGAAAGAAACACTGGGATTTACCGGCAGCGATGCAGCGTAACCCGAACCAAAAAACGGACTGCCAATACCGATACCAACATTCAGCAATTGATCGCCTTTTCCGTATGCCCTAATTGAAGTCGTATTTTTTGCAGAAACCTTGTTTTCCTGTTTAACTTTAGTTTTGGGCAATACTTTGCCTTTTGATGCTGACTGGGCCATTGCAACAACGCACGTAGCCATAAAGACAGCCATCACAAATAATTGTTTTTTCATGTAGATAAAATTAAACTTGATTAAAGAATGAAATTCTTCTTTTAGACAGCCTCATAAAGCCTTCCAAAAGGTTAGGCAAAGATAAAATCCTTGCAAACAGCAATCTATACCGGTTTTTAGGTATTTTTGAAGCATTTGGAATTAAATTACTCCGTAATGCCGTCCATTTCAGACATTTTTTACAGGTTAGCAGACAACTTTAGACTGATGCGGAAGATTCGCAGTTTCAGATCAATTAAACGATTCTTAATTAACAATAAAATTAATTGTTACTAATTAAAAGCACATCGAAAGATGGGCATTTATGTTAATGTCTATCTATAATCAATTTGACTTTAGATGACGACCTTTTGAAGTATGTCATTGATAGCGTAGTCGAAGGGCGATTTACAAGAAGTCTTCGGCTACGCTCAGACTGACGACTGCAGTGCTGATTAATGCCCTTCTCCTTCCTCTTCGGCATTCTTTACCTTGCTTAACAGATCATAGGCGCCCTTTATCACCACCTTCGCATTATTAATCTGCTCCGCAGAAGAAACCTGGGTGTAACCATTCTCGGCAATTCCTGTTTTTACTTCCATCATCCTGTAGCGGTAAGTATTATTACCCTTATCAGCTGGCTGATTTATAAACACGAATTTTTTGCCTTCAAATTCAACAATTGCGGCATCGGGTAGTGCTTCAACCTTGTTCATTCCACTTTCTACATAGGCTTTAAGATACATGCCCGGAAGTAACTGTGTATCCTCCTTGTCCAGGTGGCAGTGAATTTGTACGGTACGCTCTTTACTGATTTCCCTGCCAATGAGATAAACAGTAGCCATACGTTCTTTTTCCTCGTTGGCCAGCACAAAGCGGACTTTCTGCCCCAGCTTAAGCTTGGGTACATCTTTTTCAAATACGGTAAGCTCTGCATGCAGGTGCTCAGTATCGGCAATTTTGAACAGCACATCGGTGGTACTGGCAAAGGCGCCAATATTGGTGTTAACCTGAGTAACGTAGCCCGCCATTGGTGTATAGAGGTTAAAGGTTTTCTGGATCTGTCCTTTTTCCAGTGCCGAAAAACTGATATTCATAATGGAAAGTTTTGAACGCTGTCCCAGCAATCTTGCACTTACACTCTGGTATTCGCTCCTTGCTTTCTGTAATGCTTTTTTGGAATTCACATTTTCTTTTGCTAGTTCTTCCTGGCGGTCGAGTTCCTGCTTTAAAAACTGCAGCTGGCTTTTATAATCCAGGTAGTCTTGTTGCATCTGAATGAATTCCGGATTCTGCATTACGGCTACAAGTTCCCCTTTGGCTACACGTTTTCCCTGCAACATATTGGTGCTTTTTACAATCCCTTCCAGCGGCGTGGAAATTGATACCAGGCTCTGTGGTGGAAGGTCGAGCATCCCGTTTACTTTTGTTGTGCCACTTAATTCCTTCAACTCAATATCTCCCAGGGTAATTTCCGATAGCTTGTGCTGCTCCGGAGTAAGGGTTATGATATCGCTCTTTTCGTGAACGGTTTCTTTCCCAGGTTCCTTTTCGGCACCTGGACGGCCACAGCCAGCCAAATAAAACGGGAAGGATAACAGGATAAGATATTTATATATGGATCTCATGAGATTTATGCTTAAAATGGTTGGTTATTACCGGTTAAAAATTCAATCTGGTTAATGCTCTGGCTTAACTGGAGCAGGGCCATCAGGCTGCCCTCGTAAATACCGTTTGCCTGTTTAAGGTTTAACAGGTATTCGGAATAGCCTATTTCTCCGTTCTGGTAGGCAATCCGGCTGTTTTTTAAGATCAACGCCGCATTGGCCAGAGCCGAGGTGATAAAATAATCGTAACGTTTCCTGTTTTTCAGGTATTCGCCCAGGGCCTGCTGGTACTGGCCTGTTAGTTTTCGCTGCTGAAGTTCCAGATCGTTCGAAGCAATATCGCGGTTAATTGATGCAGCCTTAGCCTTTGCTGAATAAGCCCTGTAAAATAGCGGAACGGAAAGTCCTACCTGGAAGCCCTGGAAACGTTTGTCGCGGCCAAAGAAAACATCATTGCCATTAACGTTTTGAAAACCGGTTAGCGACTGGTTGAAATAACCCAGAGTGAAATCGGGTAATGATTTGGCAAGTTCTACCTTCCGCTGTTTTTCGGCAATCACAACCTGCTGCCTGAAATAAGCAATGGCTGGATTTTCATTTAGAAGTGCCGTATCTCCTATCGAAATCCCGGGTGCTTCTTTTAAAAACTTGTCGGCGATTAAGGGTAGACCACCCCTGCCTAAAAGCGTAGCAAGCTGCGCTTTATAAATTTCGATGTCAGACCGGTCCTGATCAAGCAGGTTCTGTACATCCTTGAGCTGTGTCTCGGCAGCTACCTTTTCAAGCAGGTTGCCCTCGCCTGTTTTGTACTTTAGCGAAGCCGATTTTACAAAACCCTTATAAATGCTGTCTTGCTCTAGCAACAGTTTCTCCTTCGAATATAGGTACTGAAGATTGGTGTAAACTGTTTTAACCTGAAAAATAAGCTCGTTTTTACTTGAAGCGACCTGATGCTGGCCCGCTTTGATGCGTTCATTACCTAATGCCGCATTTGCGGTGAAAAGTGTTGGGAAAGGAATGGTTTGCGAAACGGTAAAGTTGTTGTCGTTTTTAACCAGACTATTATACTGTCCATAAAGCATAGAGACTTCAGTTTTGGGCATTTCGAAAGCGCTTTTCCTGAGTGCCTGTTGCAACCCTACACCAAGATTAGCACCGCTAATCGCCCTGTTGTTTTCCAGCGCCGAAGATACCGCCTGTTTAAGGGTTAACACAGTCTGGGCTTTAGCAGGTTGAAATCCAAGCAGCGTAACAAAAACTACAATTATTCCCGCTACCGGAGCTATTTTTACTTTTTTTCCGCCCATTTTTTCTACCCAGATATAAAGCACCGGAAGTACCAAAAGGGTTAACAATGTTGCTGAAATTAGTCCACCGATAACAACCGTTGCCAATGGGCGCTGCACTTCAGCCCCGCTTCCGCCCGAGATAGCCATTGGAAGAAAGCCCAGAGAGGCTACTAGGGCCGTCATAATAACCGGACGAAGCCTGACCGAAGTTCCAGTTCTGATAATTTCGAGAATATCTTTCATTCCTTCTTTTTTTAACCTGTTAAATTCACTGATCAGTACGATGCCGTTTAGTACCGCCACACCAAAAAGCGCAATAAAGCCGATGCCTGCGGAGATACTAAATGGCATGGCCCGAGCCCACAAAGCAAATATGCCACCAATGGCCGACAGTGGAATTGCGGTAAAAATTAAAAGTGCATGTTTAATTGATGAAAAAGTAAGATAAAGCAATAGTAAAATGAGCAATAAAGCCAGTGGTACCGCAATACCCAATCTTTTAGTAGCAGCCTGCAGATTCTCAAAAGTGCCGCCAAATGTTGGGTAATATCCCGGTGAAAACTTAACCTCTGCATCAATCTTCTGCTGGATTTCCTTTACAATACTTTCCACATCCCTGCCTCTCACGTTAAATCCAACGGTGATCCGCCGCTTTGCATCGTCCCGCTGGATCTGGTTTGGACCTTCCCTGTACTGGATATCAGCCAGTTGTTCCAGCGGGATCTGGTTGCCGTTAGGTGCAGTTACGAACAGGTTTTTCACATCTTCCAGCGACTGCCTGTTTTCTTTTTCCAGGCGAACAACCATATCGAACCGTTTTTCGCCTTCGAATACAAGGCCAGCCACCTCTCCGGCAAAGCCAGAGCGGATAGCCGTATTCACATCTTCGATGTTCAGTCCGAACTGGGCAATCTTTTCCCTATGAAATTTGATGATAACCTGTGGAAGTCCAGAAGCCTGTTCCACATAAACATCCTGGGCACCTTCGATTTTCCCTGCTATAGCACCGATCTTTGCTGCATAAGCACTCAATTTTGAAAAATCCTCTCCGTAGATCTTTATCACCACATCCTGCCTTGCACCAGTCATCAGTTCATTGAACCGCATCTGGATGGGTTGCTGGAACCCGAAGGTCACGCCCGGAATGTACTTTTCAAGTTTGGCCTGCATCTTTCCGGCAAGTTCATCCCTGGTCGAAGCACTGGTCCAATCCCCCTTATCCTTTAAAATAATCATCAGATCACAGGCCTCTACCGGCATAGGATCGGTAGGAATCTCGCTGGAACCGATCTTTCCGATGACCTCTTTTACTTCAGGAAAATTTGCTTTTAACACCTTTGCAGCCCGTGTAGCGGCTTCAATGGTTTGTGAAAGACTGCTCCCGGTAAGCACCCTGGTTTCTACGGCAAAATCGCCCTCTTCCAGTGTTGGAATAAATTCTGCACCCAGGTAATTGAAAATAATAAGGCCAATAGTAAACAATCCTATTGCAATGCCAACAACAGCCAACCTTGCCCGAAGTGCAAAATTGAGCATTGGAGTATATACCCTTTGAAAAAAAGACATGATCCTGTCTGAGATATTTCTTTTAGTGCTGATGGTTTTATTTAGAAACAGTGCACTCATCATCGGCACATAAGTTAATGATAAGATAAAAGCACCGAAGATAGCAAAAGCCACCGTTTGAGCCATTGGCCTAAACATCTTGCCTTCTATACCAACCAGTGCCAGAATCGGGAGGTAAACGATAAGGATAATGATTTCGCCGAAAGCAGCACTGTTACGAATCTTGGAAGCAGATTCAAAAATCTCTGTATCCATCTCCTGTTGGCTTAACCTGCTCTTATTTTTTCGGATACTCAGATGGTGGAGAGATGCCTCCACTATTATCACTGCTCCATCTACGATTAACCCAAAGTCTATGGCACCAAGGCTCATCAGGTTTCCGCTGACACCAAAAAGGTTCATCAGGCATATTGCGAAAAGCATGGCAAGTGGAATAACCGAGGCCACAATCAGTCCGGCGCGGAAATTCCCCAAAAGCAGCACCAATACAAAAATCACAATCAATGCTCCTTCTGCCAGGTTTTTGGTCACCGTACCAATGGCACTGTCAACTAATTTTGTGCGGTCAAGAAACGGCTCTATAACCACGCCCTCCGGAAGATTCTTTGCAATCTGATCCATTCGGGTTTTTACGTTCGCAATAACCTTTGAAGAATTGGCGCCTTTTAGCATCATCACTACTGCTCCTACAACCTCGCCCTGATCATTTCTGGTCATGGCACCGTACCTGGTAGCCGCACCGATCCTCACTTCAGCTACATTTCGGATCAGCACCGGAATACTATTTTCATTGGTCCGTACAACGATGTTCTCAATGTCTTCCATACTGTTGATAAGTCCCTCGCTCCTGATAAAATAGGCATTGGGTTTTTTATCAATGTAAGATCCACCAGTGTTTTGATTATTTTTTTCAAGCGCCTTAAAAATATCGCTGATGGATATATCCATACTTCTGAGCTTGTCGGGATTAAGGGCAATTTCATACTGCTTAAGGTACCCTCCAAAACTGCTCACATCTGCTATGCCCTCTACGCCCAGGAGCTGGCGGCGAACAATCCAGTCTTGAATGGTGCGGAGCGCTGTGGCATCATATTTTTTTTCATATCCTTTTTTAGGGTGAATTACATATTGGTAAATTTCTCCAAGTCCAGTAGTTAATGGTGCAATCTCAGGGGTACCGATTCCCTTCGGAATGGCCCTTTCTACCTCGGCAAGCCTTTCACTTACCTGTTGGCGGGCCCAGTAAATCTCTATATTTTCCTTAAACACTACCGTAACAACTGAAAGGCCAAACCTGCTAAAGGATCGGACTTCCTCTATTCCCGGAATAGTGGCCATCGTTTGCTCTACCGGGTAGGTGACAAAGCGTTCAATATCTTCCGCGCCATTACTTGGCGAGGAGGTAATAATCTGGACCTGGTTATTGGTAATATCGGGAAGGGCATCTATGGGCAGTTGCCTAAGGGAGTATACGCCCCAGGCAATCAGCGCCAGCATCATAATTCCCACCAGCAGTTTCTGCCTGATGGAGAACTGTATTATTCTGTTCAGCATTGTCAGTTAAATCAAAAATCAATAAATAGCAGGCATCATTGCACTTATGGTGCAAAATATGCATGTACGTAGCATACTTTTCATGGACATCGCCATGAGATGAAAGATTGATTAAATGAGTTTAGGCGGTTGCCAGATATCGAGTGGTTGTTTTTTCAATGCCGAGCACTGGAAAACCGGGTATGGTTTCCGGAATACCGGAACAATAAGGTTTGTTAATTTTTCAGATGGGAAGTGCTGACCGACCGAGCAGCAGGCACAGCTACAGAATGGCGGACAGGATTCGCCATGCGTATGTCCAGCTTTTGATTGATCGCTGTGCACAATGCTTTCGATGTGATACCTGGAAACCATATCTTCCTTGTCCTGGCAGGGCATTAGGCCCAGAAGGATTAAATAAAGAGAAAAAAGGAATACAAAGTTTTTCACCAAGGGCAAATGTAATGATTAAAGTTTTTAATTCATAAAGCCCTCTTTTATTAAAATTCCTGCACAGTTTTGATGGTTAAAAAACGTCTAGCTCTACAAGGCCCAATGCCTTACGTATCATTGTAGATGCAAAGTTATAGGGTAAAGAATGTTGGTTATTTTTACAGCTTGCTATTTTTACAAGCCTTACATGAGCACTAACCTAAATAATGAGCTGGCCACCAAGCCACATTACCCTATATTAGATGGCCTTCGCGGTGTCGCAGCGATAATCGTTGTCACCTTTCATTTAACCGAGCCCTTGGGAACCGGACACCTCGATATCCTGGTGAACCATGGCTATCTGGCTGTAGATTTTTTCTTTTTACTATCGGGTTTTGTAATGGGCTACGCTTATGACGACAGGTGGAACAAAATGAGTGTTGGCAGTTTTTTCAAACGCCGCATCTTACGTCTGCAACCCATGGTGATTTTGGGTATGACCCTTGGCGCCATCGGATTCTATTATACAGATTCTGCTATATGGCCGCTCATTCATACTATTCCGCTCTGGAAGATGTTACTCGTACTATTAATTGGCTATACCATCCTGCCTTTACCATTATCCCTTGATATACGTGGCTGGCAAGAAATGCACCCCATGAACAGCGTGGGCTGGTCGTTGTTCTTTGAATACATTGCCAATATTCTTTATGCGGTATGGATCAGGAAATTTTCTAAAACAGCATTAGGTATCTTAGTGGTTATCGCCGCTATCGCATTGGCACAGCTAGCCATTACAAACGGCGATGTAAGTGGCGGCTGGACACTAAATACAGAACACGTACGTATTGGACTTACCCGTACCCTTTACCCTTTTTTTGCTGGTTTGTTACTTTCGCGTATCGCGAAGCCCACCAGAGTTAAAAATGCCTTTTTATGGTGCAGTCTTTTAGTAGCGCTGGTACTTTATATGCCCCGTATTGGAGGTGCTGAACATCTTTGGATGAACGGGATTTATGAGTCTGTATGCATTATCATTGTTTTCCGCTTATCGTGTACCTTGGCGCCAGCGGCGTGCTGCAAACGCAAAGAGAGCACAGGATATGCAAATTTTTAGGTGATGTATCTTATCCACTTTACCTGGTACATTATCCTTTGGTTTATTTTTACGTGGCCTGGATCAGTAACCATAAAGGCACTACAATTGTACATGCCTGGCCGTATGCCTTACTTATTTTAGCTGGCAGCATTGTTTTGGCATACACCGCCTTAAAGTGGTATGACGAGCCGGTGCGTAAATGGTTGCGAAAAAAGTTTGCATAACTGCGGTCATCATTTAAGGTTTTTAACTAATTCTTAAACCATAATATAAATAGAAATTTTAAAAAAATGTAATATATCATTTTTCGACTGACAAACAGTTGTCATAAGCCAGTTTTAGCTTTGTTCTATTAAATAATAAAACAATATGTCAGCAACTATGATTACTAAAAGCGAATTACTACAACATTGGTTAGGCCATAGAAAACTAACCCGAAAAACCATTGAAAAATTTCCTGAAAAAGAATTATTTGAATTTTCAATCGGCGAGATGAGACCTTTTTCGGCATTAATTAAAGAGTTATTATCGATTGATGTTCCTGGTTTAAAAGAAATGGTGACCAGAGAGACAGCTCCTTTTAGTCATGATCTTCCGCTTAATAGTAAAGAAGAACTACTAACAAAATGGGATGAGGATACCCCAAAAATTGTGGAATACTTTAACCAAATCTCTGAGGATCAGCTTCACGAAACAATTAAATTATTCGGGCAATACGAGTTTTCGATCATTAGCCACCTTTTGTATTTCATTGATAACGAAATACACCACCGCGGACAAGGCTTTGTATATTTAAGGGCATTAGGCATTGAGCCTCCATTTTTCTGGGACCGTTATTAAAAAGCAAGAGACTGTATCATAAAGGTTATTTCAACTCAGATGCTGTCATGTTGAGCCTGTAGAAACGCATTTTAAGACATTAAAACAGGTCCTTCACTTCGACTACGCTCAATACAAGCTCACTACCATTGACCGACACCCAAAAAAGATCGTCATCTCGACCGAAGCAACGCGAAGTGGAGAGATTTATCAAAACAGATTTTGCCTCGCAGAGCCTTCGGGTTCTCAACTGCGTTACCGATGTAAAATCGGTACAGGTAGCACTCCGCTCGAAATGACGGTAAAGCGAGAGAATTTTTACATGTAGATTAAGTACTGTCATTTATATTGATTTTTATAAAATAAATTATCCCTCAGGATGACAATTCTATATTACGATATAACCTCTTTGTTTTTTATTCTCTTCAAACCAGATTCCATTATCTCAACCAGTTCATTATTCAAATGGGCTGGTGCTATAATTTCGGCCGCATCAACAAATTTAACAAACCAGCGCACAAAAGAAACTTCAGAAAGAGAACAGTCGAAATACATGACCACAAAATCATCCGAAATTTCTTCGCTTGTAAATCCGAAAATCTGTCGTTCCCAATATAGAAAATGGGCATACTTCCGGTCTACCCTGATTTCGATTTTAGTTATATTTTCGCATATGTCTTTATCCCTGAATTCGTTAATTGGCGGGTGTGCAATGGTGAAGTTTTCTTCAAGCATCATAACTTTTTTAACCCTGTCTAATCTAAAATTGCGGTAATCTTTCCTCAAATGGCAATAGGCTAAAAGATACCAAAGACTATGTTCGTAGAATACACCGATGGGTTCAACAGATCTGCCAACCGTATGAATATCACCACTTTTGAGGTAATCGATATGGGTTATCTTTTTCCTTAAGGTGCTGTTGAGTAAAACATCAATAATGTTGGGCAGATAATCCTTAGATTTTAAGTCGTTTTTAAGATGTATGGTGTCTTCTAAATGCAGGAAATCTCTTTTTTGATTCACCTGAAAAGAGCTTTTTATTTTGATAAGTGCTGCCTCAAAATGTTTTTTAACAAATTGGGTTTCGTGTTTCTGCATCACTTTTTCGGCAACCATTAAACTGAGAATCTCTTCCTGACTAAACCTTGATGGCTGCAGCCTAAACCCTTCCATAATCGAATAGCCAGATCCTGATTCATTTACGATCGGAATACCGGCAATCTCCAGGGCTTTTAAATCCCTGTAAATCGTTCTTAAACTGATTTCGAATCGCTTTTGTAATTCATCTGTAGTGACTACAGATTTAGATTGCAATAGAAAAAATATCTGTAGTATCCGGTCAAATCTTTTGGTAATATCCATGTTTACAGCTAAATTAGATTGTTTGCCTCCTAGCGGAGAAATTGCTTTGGCAATACGTTTTCTGATGAGGATTTTACAAGTTCAAGAATTCTGTTTTGCCGGGTTTCTGCTTTTTTTTTTGCCATTACGATCCACTGTAAGATGGCTTTCTTAGCAGATTTACTTAAGCTAAGGAAAAAAATCTTCGCGTCTTTACTGTTTTTAAATTCTAAGGCTAAATCTTTAGGTATTTTAAGTGTTTCTACTACATCTAAAGCTACCCATGACCCATCTTTTTTGGCCTTTTTAATGGTTTCTAAACCTGCTTTTGCGATAAGTTTTTGTGCCAACAGGCGCTTTACCTTTTCCTTATTGATTTTCGACCAAACGCTATTGGCTTTCCGTTTACAGAAAAACTGCATAAACGTATCGCTATCTATTGACTTTTTTAAACTGTCTATCCAACCGAAACAAAGGGCCTCATCTACAGCTTCGCTCCAGGTAATGCTTGGCAAACCGGAACCTTTCTTGCTGTAAACAAGCCAAACCGACGATTTAAAATCGTGATGCTCCATCAGCCAGTTCCGCCATTCTTCAATGCTCCCTGGACGAAAAGTTTCTATATCCTTTACTTTATTTTCCGCTATTTCGCAATCCATAAAATAATTTCTCTGAACAGATTGTACATCGATTATTAAATTATGCAGCAAATTTAGCAGGTAGAGTGACAACCCTATGGCAGTGGCGATTTTAAACTTCTTTATAATTCTTCACTACGGCTACGGTAACCATCAGTTGCCCTACATGGCGCATAGTATGCTCTGCTGCATGGAACAACAAACCGATAACAGTTGAAGGAAGTCCGGCGCGACCTACGCCTCTATAATCGGGCAATGTGATCGCATCTGTACTTTTGATCTGCGCTAATGCAAGATCTACCTGTTTATTGAAACGGTTAACAAGATCTGCCACGGTATATCCCGCTGCCGAATCTTTACCCTCTTCAGCCAACTGGGCAAACTGAAATTCAGAAAGACTTTCTGCCCTGGCATAAGTAAATACCCGATCAAGCACTCCACTTAAATGCTGAAGATGAAAACCTGTAGATGCCATTCCGGCGGGGCGTTGCCAAAGCAGTTCGATTGGGAATTCGACCATATACTCATTAATCTCTTCTCTTGCTTGTAATAAGGCATGTGCTACAGGTTGTAACATCGGGATAATTTCAGGCAGTGGCCCTCTTTGCCAAACTTCTAATTGTTGCGCCATTAATATTTATTTTTAAATTTTAAATCCGTTTTAAAGAAACTATTACCTTAATTAAAACATCTTTTATTCAGTTTGATAAAACTCTCCTTCATTACTGGATAAATTGGTAATCTAAATGTAGCGACTTAATTAAAGTGAAGACATTCTTATCAGTAAGCGCAGCCTGAAGCAGTTTTTTCATAAACACTGGCCGTATTCTCTATATATTACCAGCATTTAAATAGCTAAAAAAATAAACTTAAAGCTCATTAGCCTACTTATGCCTGCAAAAAGGATCCATAACACACTACAATATCGATCTTACCAAACCGCCTTCTACCCTAATGGCAGCACCATTGGTTCCCGAGGCTAATGGACTTGCATAAAAAGCAACTGCATTTGCTATCTCACTAACATCAAGAAAGCGTTGCAGTAATGAAGTAGGTCTCATGTTCTTAAAGAAATCGGCTTCTACCTCAGCAATGGTAATGTTTCCATTTTTGGCTAAATCTTCAATAAAACCACCAACCCCTTTTGATTTGGTTGGGCCGGGCAAAATTGAATTGACGGTTACTTCTGTACCTTGAGTTAATTCTGCCAGGCCACGGCTAACCGCCAGCTGTGCAGTTTTAGTCATCCCGTAGTGGATCATTTCATCCGGAATAAATACTGCCGATTCGCTGGAGATAAAAATAATCCTGCCCCAATTTTTCTTTAACATTTTAGGGAATAACTGCCGCGACAACCTGATTCCGCTCATTACATTGACTTCAAAAAACCTAAACCAATCTTCATCACTGATGTCTTCAAAAGCTTTAGGCTCAAAAATGCCAGCGTTATTGATCAGTATATCAATCTCCGGTAGTTTATCAATCAGGTTACTTACTTCATCAGCTTTCGAAAAATCGGCAGCGATGCCCGAAATAAATTCGTTCCCGGCAATACCTTGCAGCAATTTCACTGCAGCATCTACACTGCTTTGCGACCGGCCATTGATAATCACTTTTACACCTTCTTTTAATAAACTTTCGGCAATTGCAAATCCGATCCCAGCAGTAGAGCCACTTATAAAAGCTGTTTTATGCTTTAATTGTAAATCCATTTTTACTTTTTAAAATAAAGTTTTTAATAAAAATAGCTATTATCATGTACGTTATACAAACTGAACAATTTTCCAGCTAAAAAATCTCATATAAATATGCTAAAAATAAACTGCCAGGCAGAGAAAAAAAGTTATTTTCTCCATCTCATTAATGATTAGATGATCAGAATTGATATAATTATTGTGAAGTTGTTAATTGCAAACACAAACAGCCTTTGGCTGCTCCATAAACGGCATTATTGATTAATTTTCAACTTTATGGCTTTAACTTGTGTAGCCAGTAATACGCCACCAAGTGCCGCAGTTAAGAAAACGCCTTCGAAAATCAATAATCTTTTTTTCCTTTTAAAACCACGATAAAAAGTATGCGCTGCCATTATACCCAGGCCAACAAACTCAATATTGCGTTGCAGCCTTTTCGATGAATCTTTATTTTTGATTAAAGCAATATGCAATAGCTCATCTATTAAACTGATGTTTTTTGAAACACCTTTTCTAATCTGTTTTTTGCTTGCCGAAGTACCCAGTTTTTTAGCAGCATTTTGTAATCCTGCAGTGGCAATCTCATTAATCAAACGTGTTTTAGTCTCTTTTTTTTCCATATCACTTTCCATAGGTTCTATTATTTCAACCCCGCTTAAAGGATATAGTTTTGATAAATTTGAGAAAAATTGAATAGCCTTACACACCAGGAAAGATAATATTTATTGAAGGAAGTGAGTGGCTCTTTGTTCTTCGAGGCCAGCAATCGTACCATTCGCTATAGTCCCGATAAAAATTCCTGTCGTAAGTATACACCCCTTTAGAATAGTTTTCAGCATCATACCAGCTTGCTTTGAAAAACTACGGCGTAGAACGAAAAAGCTGTGAATCACAGCGTCTAAAAAATCAAATATCCAAGCAAATCAGCTTTTAATTTTCAGGATATGCGGGGTGATAGAAATCTTATGATAAAATCACCAAATCAATATCCTTCATTGCCAGATTTTTCAACAGCCCATTAAAAACTGCTGTACGTAAAATTACCTGAAAAATATTAAGGTGGGGCTTGCCGATACAAATTGTGGTAATTTCCTTTTCGGCAGCGATATCGATGATAGTTTTGGTAATGGCATTACTTTTTATTTTAATGACTTCGCCACCCAGTTCGGTAGCCAGTTTAAAATGGTTAATCAGATGGCGCTGTTTATCCAGTTTAATGCGTTCCATGCTTTCACTATCGCTTTGCACGTACAGCACCATCCATGGCGACCGGTAATAGGAAGCAAGTCTTGCTGTTTTCCGGATCACAACTCCTGCGGTTTCGGCGTTGGAAGAAATACAGGCCAAAAAGCGTTCGGGCCTAAGTTTAATTGACTTGGGAATTTCGGTCTGGATTTTCCGTTCTACCTGGTGCACCACCTCTTTTAAGGCCAGCTCGCGCAGCTGAAGAATTTTATCAGCTTGAAAAAAATTACTTAATGCCCTTTCGATTTTTGATTGATCGTAAATTTTGCCTTCTTTAAGGCGGGTAACCAGTTCATCAGCCGTAAGGTCGATATTTACGATTTCATCAGCGATCTCCAAGATCTTATCCGGGATCCGTTCCGTCACAGCTATACCTGTAATCTGCTCAATTTCTTCATTGATGCTTTCCAGGTGCTGAATATTTACTGCAGAGATTACGCTGATCCCTGCCTCAAGCAGATCGAAAACATCCTGCCAGCGTTTGGTGTTTTTACTGCCTTCGGCATTGGTATGGGCAAGTTCATCCACAATAACAATCTCCGGATGACGATTCATGATCCCTTTAAGGTCCATTTCCGATATTTCTTTGCCCCGGTAAAAAATTTTGCGCAGCGGAATAAACGGAAGGCCTGCAACAAGGGCTTCTGTTTCTGCCCTTTTATGGGTCTCCACATAACCGATACAAATATCTACGCCATTTCGCAGTAATGCATGCGATTCCTGAAGCATACGGTAAGTTTTACCCACACCAGCACTCATGCCAATATAGATTTTGAGCTTTCCGCGCCTGGATTTTTTAACCAGATCTAAAAAGTGTCTGACAGATTCTTCTTTTTGCTCTTCTTCCATCATCTTTACCAGGAAACCTTCATTACTCCTTCTTCGATCAATATAGTAATTGCAACAATCATAACCAACGTAAATAATACGATCATAAACCTAAAAGAGATTTTATTATAAAGCAGTTTGAAGTATTTTTCTGTGGCATAACTTCTTTTTTTTGCACCTGTTTTATTCCTTTTTAACGAATTCAATTTTCGCATCATTAATACTCCTAAGAACGCTAAAAACAGGCTGAATATGATTTCTATGTAGGGATGCATTGTTTTTTGTTTTTGCAAAAAATTCATTTCTAAGCGTCGTCATCTCGACTGGAGTGCAACGAAATGGAGAGATCTATATAAAAGATACTCAACAGATCTCTCCACTGCGGTCGAGATGACGGCACTTATTTTTTAAAACGATACCGCAATACTTGCTGTTAAACTTGCATTGGCATTAACCGCAGCACCTTCTCTGGCAAATATTTTGTCTCTACTATCGTAGGCTTTTCCTTCCAACCTCACAACAGCATTGGCGATTGGCGAGTAATCAAGATTTAAAGAGTAACCTTTGGTTTTAAAACCTTGCGGTGTGCCAGTAGCGATAAAAATTCCGCTTTTATCTTCATAATATTCAAACCTTCCGGCAACGGCCCATTTTGGTGCAAATTTATATTGTGCAATGGCTACCGGAGAAATGACTTCGTTTTTATCGCTGCTGCCTTTTTGTTTCTGTTGTGTGCCATAATCCAACCCAAGGGTTACACCAAATTTATCGGTAAGCTGAAAAATTCCATAAACATTGTGGTAAAACCTGTTTACCCTAACCGAATCAGCCCCTTCTGTACCAAGATAATTGCTGTAGTTTACCGTAATTTTATCTGTTGGTTTCCAGGTCAGCTGAAGTCCGCCAGCCGGTTTATTATTTCCATTCTGGCGGGTAATGCGCTGCCAACCGTTCAGGTACAATGCGGTAGCCGTAAATTTTCCATCTTTGGAACCATAAGTAATTTTGGCACCCGATTCGTAATAAGGTGTATTTTCTGAAGAAATATTTCTGGTAAGTACCCAACAATCTTTCGAAACCGCACTTTCGAAACCGATATGCGAAGAAAAGACTCCGGCATCAATCCAAAGATTTTCTGTTTTGGATAATTTTACCCCGGCATTAGCCTCCAAGATATTTTTCAAAACCCCTGGCTCCGCAGCAAGATTGGCATTGGCATAAGTTCCGGCCATTACCGCTAAATTAGCCCTGATCATTCCGCTATCATAAGCTGCCTTGATAAAACCAAGGTTTAGGTTTACTTCGTTTGCGCGGTTGTGGGAATAAATAAAACCCGGGCGGTTATGGTCAGCAGGTTTGTTAAAATCGTATCCGTAATAAGCCTCAAGGTAACCACTTACTTTAATTTTTGGTTCTTCCTGTGCTTTAGCGAAGAATCCAGTAGTGAGTGTAGCGGCAAGTAATAGTATTTTTTTCATTTTATCTGACTGTTTTGTATTAGGTAAAGCCTAAGGCCCAGGCTCGTTTGTCACCAGGCCTTAAAGCATTGCCGTTGTTATTGTTTTGGGAAATTGTTTATTTAAATTGTTCGTATTGATAGATTGCTAAATTGTTCGTCATTCCCGCGCAAAGCCGTTATTTAAGCCCTCGACTCAGGCATGCATAATTTAACCACAGATAAAAAGGATGCACACAGATATAAAAATCTGTGGTTATCTGTGTACATCTGTGGTTAAAAACCCTTAACTTAATGACATTGCATTCCCGCGCAGGCGGGAATCTTAATGCACCATACATTAGCATTAAGATTCTCAATCAAGTTGAGAATGACGATCCCTCGCAACCTATCATCGTCATTATCTATCCTTTTAGTTTTGGCAAACGCATTTGGACAGACTGCAAAGTCACTAACTAAAGTGCATCAAGAGCAAGATTTAATTTCAGCACATTTACTGATGAAGGGCCGAATACACCCATAAATGGTTTAAGTGTATTCATGGCAACCAGTTCTTTTACCTTTTTCACATCGATTTTACGGGCTGCAGCAACCCTGTCGATCTGAATGGCTGCACCCTGCTCAGAAATATTTGGATCAAGTCCGCTTCCTGATGCAGTAACCATATCAGCAGGGATATCTGATTTTTTGATACCCGGATTGTATTTCAATAAAGTATCAATACGCGATTGCACTTCTTTTAAGTAATCAGGATTGGATGGTCCTTTATTAGAACCTGCAGAACCCGCTGCATTGTAGGCAACTGCTGATGGTCTTCCCCAGAAATATTGAGGTTTGGTAAACGACTGACCCAATAATGCATAACCTACTGTTTTACCATTTTTGGTGACTTTTTCTCCTCCCCCGTTTCCTTTAGACATTTTACCGATAAAGGCAACAGTAACAGGATATATTACGCATAACAGTACCAATAATACAAGTGTTAAGCGGATGGATTGAATGATGTACTTTTTCATATTTTTATTTTTTAAATTTCTCTTTACTGTCATGCTAAGGAACGAAGCATCTCTAATCTACTGGCTGTGATTGTTTTGAGTAGCTCTTTATCGCTTGCAGATTCTTCGTTGCACTCAGAATGACATTTTTCGTTATACAAATAATCCGACCAATAAATCGATTATTTTAATCCCTATAAATGGAGCTACTACACCGCCGATACCATATATAAAAAGGTTTCTACGTAATAAGGCAGTTGCACCGATAGGTTTGTAGGCCACACCTTTTAAAGCCAGTGGGATCAGGATTGGAATGATGATCGCGTTGAAAATCACAGCGGACATAATCGCTGATTCTGGTGAATGCAGTCCCATAATATTCAGGCTTTGCAGCGCAGGAATTGATGCGATAAACAAAGCCGGAACGATTGCAAAATACTTGGCCACATCATTCGCAATGGAAAAAGTGGTTAATGTACCGCGGGTAATCAGCAATTGTTTACCGATTTCTACGATCTCGATCAGCTTGGTAGGGTCATTATCCAAATCAACCATGTTACCTGCTTCTTTCGCCGCCTGTGTCCCACTGTTCATGGCTACACCCACATCGGCCTGTGCCAAAGCAGGAGCATCATTGGTACCGTCGCCCATCATGGCTACCAGTTTACCCAGTGCTTGCTCATCTTTGATGTAGTTCATTTTATCTTCAGGTTTAGCCTCTGCGATAAAATCATCAACACCTGCTTTTTCTGCAATGTATTTAGCTGTTAACGGGTTATCACCGGTAACCATTACTGTTTTTACGCCCATTTTCCTTAAGCGTTCAAAACGCTCGCTGATACCCGGCTTAATAATATCCTGCAATTCGATCACGCCGAGGGCTTTTTCATTCTCAGCTACCACTAAAGGTGTTCCGCCATTCGTAGCGATAGCTTTTACATGGTCCTCAATATCAGAAGGGAAGTGATTTCCACTTTTTTGTACCATATTCCTGATCGAATCGAAGGCACCTTTTCTGATCCGTCTTCCATCTACCGTATCCAATCCGCTCGAACGGGTTTCGGCTGTAAACTTGATGAATGTTGATCCCTCCGGTGTTCCGGCAGATTTGAAACCTTGTTCGGCAGCCAATTCAATGATTGATTTTCCTTCCGGGGTTTCATCTGCCAATGAGCTTAATACGCAGGCATCGGTAAAAGCTTTAACAGTTACACCAGCTGTTGGATAAAAATTGGTTGCTTTACGGTTACCAATGGTGATGGTTCCGGTTTTATCTAATAGCAACACATCAATATCTCCAGCAGTTTCTACTGCTTTACCCGATTTGGTAATGACGTTTGCCCTTAATGCCCTGTCCATCCCTGCGATACCAATGGCCGATAAAAGTCCGCCGATGGTGGTTGGGATTAAGCATACAAAAAGGGAGATCAGCGCTGCAATGGTTATTGGTGTATTGGCATAATCAGCAAAAGGTTTCAAGGTTACGCATACAATGATAAACACCAGGGTAAAACTGGCTAACAGAATGGTTAAAGCAATCTCGTTTGGTGTTTTCTGACGTGACGCACCTTCAACCAAAGCAATCATTTTATCTAAAAAGCTTTCGCCGGGCGCAGTGCTTACCTGAACTTTAATTTCATCAGATAAAACTTTTGTTCCGCCTGTTACTGAAGATTTATCACCTCCTGATTCCCGGATTACCGGGGCAGACTCACCAGTAATGGCCGATTCGTCGATAGTGGCAATACCTTCAATAATCTCTCCATCAGTCGGAATCGTATCGCCGGTTTCGCAAATAAACACATCTCCTTTTTTTAACTGGTTTGATGAACGGATTTCGATGGTTCCGTTTGCCAAAAGCACTTTGGCTGGCGTTTCTTCCCTTGTTTTACGAAGGCTGTCAGCCTGTGCCTTACCTCTTGCTTCTGCAATGGCTTCAGCGAAGTTTGCAAACAGAACGGTAAGCAATAAAACCAAAAAGATGAAGAAATTGTATAAGGGAGAGCCTTGTCCGCTATGGCTGAAAGAATATACGGTAACATAAGCCATAACCAGCGTTCCGATTTCTACGGTAAACATCACCGGGTTACGGACCATAACCCTTGGATCAAGTTTGATAAAAGATTGTTTTAGTGCGGTCTGCACTAAGGCAGGTTCGAACAATTTATTATTGGGTTTCATTTTTAATATCTATTTAAGCATGGTAAAATATTCCGCCAAAGGACCTAAGGCCAGAGCAGGGAAATAAGAAAGTGCATTTAAAACGATGATTACCGCAAAAGTCATCAGTGCAAAAGTTTTGGTATCTGTTTTAAGCGTACCGGCCGATTCAGGGATGAATTTTTTGGCTCCCAGTAATCCGGCAATGGCAACCGGGCCGATAATTGGTAAGAAACGACCTAAGAAAATCACAATACCAGTGGATAGATTCCAGAACATATTGTTGTCTCCCAGTCCTTCAAATCCCGAACCATTGTTGGCATTTGATGAAGTCATTTCATACAGCATCTCAGAGAATCCGTGGAAACCAGGATTATTAAGCCAGCTTTTAGGTTGAACAGTCCAGGCTGCATTGCCATGACTGGTAAAGATGTAGCTTGCAACAGCAGTTCCGGCAAGGATCAAAAACGGGCTTAACAAAGTAATAATGGCCGCAATCTTGATTTCTCTGGCCTCAACCTTATGCCCAAGAAACTCCGGCGTTCTGCCCACCATCAAACCCGAAATAAACACAGCAACAATCAGGTAAATGAAGTAATTCAATAAACCTACGCCGCAACCTCCGTAAAAAGAGTTAATCATCATACCGAGTAACTGCCATGTACCCGACATCGGCATGGTGCTATCGTGCATGCTGTTTACCGATCCGGTAGAAATAATTGTTGTAACAGTTGCCCAGTAAGCGGAGGCTGCGGGGCCAAAACGAACCTCTTTTCCTTCCATCGCTCCGGTAGTCTGTGAAATACCCATTTTCGCCAGAGCCGGACTTCCACCTAGTTCTGAGCTTAACATAGGGAGCAGCAGCATAAACAAACCAATGGTCATTACACCAAAGATGGTCCAGGCCAGTTTTTTTCTGCGGATAAAATAGCCGAAGGCAATTACCATGGCAATCGGAATGATGACCTGTGCAATCAGCTCAACCATATTGGTAAAGTAGCTTGGGTTTTCGAATGGATGTGCTGAATTGGCACCAAAATAACCTCCACCATTTGTACCTAAATGTTTAATGGCAATCATTTGAGCAGCTGGTCCCCTCGAAACATGCACGGTGTCTCCCTGTAGGGAGATAAATTGATCTTTACCCTCATAACTTGCAGGTGTACCACTAAAAGTTAAGATTAGGGCCATTACAAAAGATAAAGGCAATAATAAACGGGTAATTGATTTTACAAAAAATTCCCAGAAATTACCAAGCTCGGTTGTCGTTTTATCCCTAAAAGCTTTAAAAAGGACTACTGCAGCGGCGATACCTGTTGCGGCGCTCACAAACTGAAGAAACATAAGCACATATTGCTGGGTAAGGTAACTTACGCCACTCTCGCCCGAATAATGCTGCAGGTTACAGTTAGCAACAAAGCTGATAATGGTATTAAAAGCCAGATCTGGTGTCATTCCAGGGTTTCCATCCGGATTGAATGGAAGTTTATCCTGAAAGATGAGTACAAAAAAACCGTAAAACAACCAGAGTATATTAATGGTAAGCAGTGCTTTTAACTGCTGTTTCCAGTTCATCTGTTCTTTAATATTGATTCCGGAAAGCTTGTAAATACCAGTTTCCAGTGGTTTTAAAAAATCTGTCCAGACTTTTTCTCCTGCAAAAACCTTGGCCAGGTACTTACCTAAAGGGATGGCAATAACCAGGGTGAGCAGAAATGTGGCAATGATGCCTGTTAATTCAGTATTCATTTCTTAATTTTTTAATTGCTCCGTTGAAGGAGGTAAGGATTAAAATTTTTCGGGTTTAATCAGCACGTAGATCATATAGATAAATACGGCGACGGCGATAATAAATAATGCGGTCATAGTGTTAAATTTTTTCGAACCAGTTTATCGATTTGTAAGTAGCCCAGCAGAGCAGCACCAGGATTAAAAAAAGTAATATTGTCATGATTGTAATGATTTTACAGGCCAGTAGCCAACTCTTATACCACAAAACAGAAAAATCAATCAACAATTTGATAAACAGATAGTTAAATAAATAAAATTTATCATAATCAGATTCAGACATAAAAAAACCCTTCCATTTTGGAAAGGTTTTTTTCATATTGGTATTTGCCAACTTGGACTATAGGCCTGTGTTTTTCTCTTTGTATCAGGATCAGTCACCTCCTCAACAAATTATTTCTGGATAAGTAACATAAATAATAATCGTTATAACGACGATTATTATTAAATTAGAAAAAATTTCTAGCCAAAATGATCACTCTTTATAAAACCGGAATAGTTTTGTTGCTGGTGTTTTTCGCCTTAAGTGCTGATGCGCAGCACAAAGTAAAATGAACCAGCGAAAAAGACATCACAACCTATCTTGTTGATTATAATATGATAAGCGATGATCCTGATTTGGTGGGCATTGGCCGGCAAATGGAATTTAACAATTAAATTTTAACAAAAAATGGAAAGAAAATCCTGGCTTCTTATAGCGCTGATCTTAGTGGCAGTAAATGTATTGGCTATAAATAAAAGAACAACCAACGAACCTGATTCGGCTTATTTATTTGCATATAATGCAAACGGACTTCGGTTTGCCTGGAGTTTAGATAAACAGAACTGGACTCCAATAGGAAACGATTATACCTACCTGAAAAGCGATTATGGCCGGTGGGGAAGCGAAAAAAAAATGATAACACCTTTTCTTATCCAGGGCAAAGATGGACTTTGGGTATGTATCTGGAGCCTGAACGACCATACACTACAGTTTGCTACCTCAAGTTCGAAAGATCTTGTAAGCTGGAGTCCGCAAAACTATCCTTATGTCAAGCAAGGTAAAAATGTTTTACGTCCAATTATTAAATACGATGGTAACCTTGATGAATATACCGTAACCTATGCGGATGCTAACGAAAAATATTTTCAAACCAAAACCAAAGATTTAAACCATTACAGCCCTGTAAAAGAAGTGCCTGCTTCAGCTTATCGCAATGGGAGTACATTAGCTAATCTATCCAATGCAGGCAATGGGCAAATGCATCGTTTACCATGGAAAGTTATTCTAGGCTTAAAAAAAGCATACGAACTAAAAGATTATAAAAACAAACAGGACAGAGAAACTACTAAGGATGATGCACAGCGTTTTGCAGGGCTTAAAAATGTGGAGGCAAAAATAACTTTCCAACCCAATAAAGCAAAAGCGATCAGCAATATGCTAACAGGTGTATTTTTCGAAGATTTAAATTATGCAGCCGATGGCGGTTTGTATGCTGAACTGATTCAAAACAGGGATTTTGAATATCACCCCCGTGATAAAGAATACAATGACCAAAACTGGAACAGCAGTTATGCCTGGATATTGAAGGGTGATCGTGCTACCATGAAAATAGATTCGATTTCGCCAATTCATCCCAATAATCCGCACTATGCGGTTTTAGATATCCCCCTCGCCGGAGCATCCATTCTTAATAGTGGTTTTGATGGAATAGCATTGAAAAAAGGCGAAACTTATGATTTTTCTTTATCATCAAAGTTATTGAATATAAAAAAGATGAATCTCGAAGTAAGACTGGTAAGTGATAAACAGGGAATTTTGGCTAAATCAAATTTAAACATCACTTCAAGTAACTGGAAAACAGAAGCATTAACTTTAGTATCTTCTGCAGATGTGACCGATGCAAAACTCGAAATCGTGATGGGTAATCCGGGGCGTATTGCAATTGATATGGTTTCATTGTTTCCAAAAAGTACTTTTAAAGGTCGAAAAAATGGCTTAAGGGCAGATCTGGCTCAAACCATTGGAGATATACACCCTCGTTTCGTACGTTTTCCGGGAGGTTGCCTTGCGCATGGTGATGGCATTGCCAACATTTACAAATGGAAAAATTCAATAGGCCCCTTAGCTGCGCGTAAACCAGACCGAAACCTTTGGGGCTATCATCAAACCATGGGACTTGGTTATTACGAATATTTTCAGTTCTGTGAAGATATTGGTGCTGCACCCGTTCCGGTAGTAGCTGCCGGTGTACCCTGCCAGAATTCAGGTACAGGTGGTGGTGGCCAACAAGGCGGTATACCAATGAGTGAAATGGGGCAATATATACAGGATATAGTAGATTTAATAGAATACGCTAATGGTGATGTAAAAACCGAATGGGGTAAGAAACGTGCTGAAGCAGGCCACCCAAAACCATTTAACCTGAAGTATATAGGCATTGGCAATGAAGACCAGATTACAGAAGTATTTGCTGAACGGTTTACGATGATCTATAAAGCACTGAAAAAATCGCATCCAGAAATTATAATTATTGGTACGGCAGGTCCGTTTTACGAAGGAACTGATTATGAAGCTGGCTGGCAAATTGCATCAAGCCTTAGCGTTCCTATTATTGACGAACATTATTACCAATCGCCGGGTTGGTTTATCAATAATCAAAATTTTTACGACAGTTACGATCGGTCTAAATCGAAAGTGTACCTGGGCGAGTATGCGGCTAGTTTACCTGGTGGCAATAGAACAAACCTGGAAACTTCACTCGCTGAAGCACTGTACCTAATTTCACTGGAACGCAATGGTGACGTGGTGAGTATGGCATCTTATGCCCCGCTTATAGCTAAAGAGGGGCATACACAATGGAATCCTGATCTGATTTATTTTAACAATTCGGAGGTAAAACCTACAACAGGCTATTTTGTACAACAATTATACGGACAGAATGCTGGTGATGAGTATATCCCATCAACTATGGTTCTTTCTTCAAACCAGGAAAATGTAAATAAACGGATGGCCTGTTCGATGGTTAAAGATGCCAAAACCGGAGATTTGATAATTAAACTGGTTAACCTGCTTCCGGTTACCGTGAACACCTCGCTCGATTTCAATCAACAACAACTTGGAAAAAACACCATCAAAACTGTAATCTCAGGTAATCCAGCTGATAAAAAAGCTGTTCCGGTTATGACAACAATCAATACAGATGCAAGCAGACAACTTGAGCTACCGGCTTACTCTTTTACCGTTTTAAGATTTAAAGCGCAATAGGTTCAGGTAATAAAGCCTAAAAAGAGACTCTGTATCATAAATTGTAATTCAATCGATTTGTCACATTGAGCCTGTCGAAACGCCCTGTAAGACATTTAAAACAGGTCCTTCGAAAAGCTACCATTGACGTTATTTTATAAAACACTATTAGTTAAAACTTTAGATGCTTTCGTGTTTCCATCCAGCTAGGCCATAGCACATTATCCCCGTTCTACTTAAATCCGGCCTAACAAATTTTTCGGGCTGCACTGTTCTGGCCGCACAACTGGCTTCAAAAGAAAAATTTTCAGCCGGCATTTTTTGTTTTTTCATGTGTCTTTATGTTTTTAATGGCATTCAAGCTAGCTTCGCTGGTCTTTTTGATGCCAAAAAGAAAGAGCCCTTCGGCGGCGGCGAGCCGAGGCAAGACCGTGCTGTATGGCAAAAGAAATCAATTACACGTCACTAATATTGATTTTTATAAAATAAATTACCCCTCAGGATTGACAATTCTATATTTATGAGACAGCCTCTTTTGTTGGATTAAATAAAAGAAATTTAACCATAACCCAAAATTAATCTTCGATACGCATTTCAAGCGGGAGCAAAAGCAAAGCTTTAAAAGAATGGATGTCCATGTGAGCTGTTAAAATAGCTATATTGCGGCACCAAATCATTAATGAACACTTTTACAAAAACTAATCTCGGTAAACTGTCCTCATTGCTCTTAAAAAAGGAATGTATATTTGCTGTTTACCTCATACTGGCGCTTGTAGCTGGTTTTAAACAATATCATCACCATTCCTACAACAATTATCTGATTTTTAAATATGTATATTGGCATACCATCGATTTACAGAATTTATATAATAATTATCCCGAATACCAGGACAGCAACCACTACGGCCCCATATTTTCAATTTTCATAGCGCCTTTTGCCTTATTACCTGATGGATTGGGCTGTATACTTTGGAACATCGCCAATGTTACCATATTACTTTGGGGAATTTACAGCCTACCCATATCACCTAACAAGCGAACCATAATTGCGTGGATCTGCGCACATGAAGCATTAACTGCACTCTTCAGTTTTCAGTTTAACATTGCATTAACAGGATTAATATTACTAAGTTTCTCCTATCTGATTAAACAAAAAGAAATAAAATCGGCTTTTTTTATCGCCTTCGGCACATTGGTTAAACTTTACGGAATTGTTGGATTGGCATTTTTTTTCTTTACCAAAAATAAATTAAAATTTATAGCGGGTTGTTTTGCTGCATTTTTAGTACTATTCGCCCTGCCAATGGTAATTTCATCTCCAGGCTTTGTTATCCAGTCTTATGCAGACTGGTATCATTCCCTTGCCCATAAAAATGACTTAAATGCATCATTAACCTCATTCCAGGATATTTCTTTAATGGGTATTGTAAGGAGAACAACAGGTAATGTTAATATTCCGAATGCGCCTTTTTTAATAGTTGGACTAATACTATTTGCTTTGCCCTATTTACGGATTAAACAATATAAACATGTTGGCTTTAGGTTAATGTTATTGGCATCGACGCTTATTTTTACCGTTATATTTAGCAGCGGTTCCGAATCGCCAACTTATATTATCGCTTTTGCAGGCATCGCCATTTGGTTTATGGTGCAGCAAAACCCAAAAAAAGGGTGGATAATAGCCTTGTTTGTTTTTGCGTTTATATTAACCAGCTTATCGCCAACCGATATTTTCCCCAGGCCGGTTAAAGAATTTATTCGTCTATATTCACTTAAAGCCCTACCTTGCGTTATCATTTGGCTAACCATAATCTATCAAATGATGAAAGAAGATTTTGAGTCTTATCTGATTGCCGATAAATGAATAAATTAGTTTCTATAGTAATACCTGCCTACAACGAAGCCGATAACATTTTTGTAATAACCGAAGGTATTAAAAAAGTTTTTTCGACCATGAATTATGATTATGAAATTATCCTGGTGGATGATGGAAGCGCCGATCATACCCTCGAAAAAATAAAAGAGTACGCTTCAACGGCAGACAACATATTCTTTCTCGAGTTTTCTAAGAACTTTGGCCACCAATTGGCGGTTAAAGCAGGCATGGACCATGCTTTTGGCGATTGTGTAATTTCCATGGATTGCGATATGCAACATCCTCCGGAATTGATTCCCGATATGATTGCAAAATGGGAAACGGGTTATGAGGTAGTTTATACCATTCGTGAAGAAGATAAAAATTTATCAAAAGGAAAAAGAAGCTCCTCAAACTTATTTTATAAAACCTTAAACTGGCTATCGGATATTGATCTCGAACCTGGCGCAGCTGATTTCCGTTTACTTGATCAAAAAGTTGTAAATGTTTTCAGGAATTTCCATGAAAATGAGCCTTTTCTACGTGGTTTGGTGAAATGGCTTGGGTTTAAACAGTTTGCCATTCGTTACCATCCTGCAGCACGCTTTTCGGGAAACAGCAAATATACTTTGAAAAAGATGATGAGGCTGGCATTACATGGCGTTACCTCATTTAGTATAAAGCCATTATATTCGGCAGTTTATTTAGGTTTTATTCTATCGCTTGCCTCTGTATTATACATTCCCTATATTATTTATGCATTTGTAAACCATGTAGAAGTTTCTGGCTGGGCATCGGTAATTATGACCATCGTCTTTTTTGGTGGACTACAGCTCATTATATTGGGTATTATAGGCATTTACGTAGGTAAAATGTTTATGCAAACTAAAAACCGCCCAAATTATATTATCCGTTCAACCAATATTCAGCAAAAATAAAATGGTACTGCTAAGTTTTGATATCGAAGAGTTTGACATGCCTTTCGAATATGGGAAAGAAATCTCTTTTGAGGATCAGATTGCCATTTCGAGAGCAGGTACTATCGCTATTTTAGACATTTTGGATAAATATAGTGTGAAAGCTACTTTTTTTTGCACAGTTACTTTTGCTGAAAATATTCCGGATCTGATTAAGCGGATTACGGAAACAGGGCACGAACTCGCTTCGCACGGTTATTATCATTCTGATTTTAAACCCGAACATTTGCTTCAGTCAAAGCTAAAGCTGGAAGAACTTTCAGGTAAAGAAATTACAGGTTACCGCATGGCGAGAATGATGCCAGTTGATGAAAAGGAGATTGAGAAGGCTGGATACACCTATAATACATCTATCAATCCAACTTACCTACCCGGACGCTATAATAATTTTAATATTTCGCGAACGCATTTTATTAAAGATAAGGTTCTGCAGATCCCTGCTTCTGTTAGCCCAATTGTCCGTTTTCCGCTATTCTGGCTCTCTTTTCACAATCTGCCTTTAAGCATTTACAAAACCTTAACCAGCTGGACTTATAAAAAAGATAAATACCTGAATATCTATTTCCACCCCTGGGAATTTACCGATTTAAATGATTTTGAACGCTTTGGTTTCCCTGGTTATGTAAGAAAAAATACGGGTGTAAAAATGATCGAGCGTATGGAAATACTCATTTCCTGGATGAAGCGTAAACATTATCCATTTGGCACCTTTCAGGAGTTTATTAAAACCCTGGAATCTTAGCTTTTTAATAAATGTATTTTTTAGTTTGGCATTCAGGGCATTTTCCGGAGTGCTTAGCCCCGGGCGAAGCGGCATCCCCGAAAGCGCAGCGAAGGGATACAGCGGAGCACGGGAACAAACTTAAATAGTTGTAATAGCCCTTGCGCTTCAAAAAAATCAAAAGCCTCTTTTTTTATTTATACGTCTCTGCCAATTTAAGTGCGTTATAAGCATTCACAATCCCTCCGCTCACACAGATTTCGCTAAAAAGTACGCGGGTATTCTCCCCTCTATCATTCTTGTATTTTATCTTATGTGCTACTTTAGAAACAGATTTCATGATAATCTCTCTTACCTGCGCTGGTTTTAAATCAGGGTAATAGCTTAAGATTAAAGCAGCAAGGCCAGCCACAACCGGGGAAGCCATACTTGTTCCATCAGCTTCTTCATATTTATTATCTGGCACTGTCGATTTGATTAAAAACCCTGGGGCGAAAACATCAACATTATACTTGCCATAATTAGAGAAATCGGCTTTCAGATTATCATCATCTTTATAAGCGCTTGCACCTACTTCAATCCAATTATTGGCATGCGGCAGATTAAACTTTGCGGAGTCAATTGGTACAGGCTTTACGAATGTAGATCGGTTATAAGGTGGCCTCATACCCATTCCGTTATTTTGTGCCATAGGCTTAGGTGGTGTGAAATCTGGCTTGCCAGGTTTTTTATTAGCTTCCCTGTAAGTTTCTGCCTCTTTACTGTCAAAAAACTTATTGGGGAAATTTTCTTCTATATCATTGTTCTGGTTATCGTTCCCTGCGGCATGCACTAATAATACACCTTTGCTTTCGGCATATTTAACCGCAGAATCTACCGCTTTTTTATCCCATTTGTAGCTTTTGCCAAAACTCATATTAATTACCTTAGCGCCATTATCAACTGCATACCTGATGCCATTAGCCACATCTTTATCGCGTTCATCACCCGTGGGCACTACCCTGATCGCCATAATACTTACATGATTGGCTACCCCCAAAACACCTGCCGAATTGGTACGATCAGCACCAATAATTCCCGATACGTGCGTACCATGAAAAGCATCGGGACCTTTAACATCGTTATTTCCATAATCTTTTTGGTAAGCATTGCTATAATCATCGCCAACCAGTTCAGCTCGCATATCATATTTAGGGTTCAGGTTATACTTCAGCATCGCATCGTATTGCTTGTATCCCTCCTTTATGTTCTTATAAAATTTCTCGAAACTACCATCTTCCCTCGCACCTTTTCTGATGATTGTTTTTACCTGCTCTTCCGTTTCATCATCAGCCTTATACTGATCAACATCATCCATCGCTGGGATTTCTTTTTTACTGATCTTGGCTACAGAATCTAAAACTTTGTTAATAGCAATTAAAACAGAAAAAGTATTGCTGGCATCTTCGTATTTTTTACCGAAATCGCCAACCATTTTCTTATAAAGTTTAAATTCTTCCTTTTGCGTACTATCTAAAGGAGTTAAATTGGTTGTTGATTGATATTTTGGAGTGTAAATTCTTAACAAACGAACCAGTTCTAAATTATCGAACTCCAGATTACCTTTTTTAGAGCCGATAAAATTCCAGCCATGGATATCATCAATATAACCATTGCCGTCATCGTCTATTCCATTTCCAGGAATCTCTTTTTTATTCGTCCATAACACACTTTGCAAATCTGGATGATTGATATCTACACCACCATCAATTACCGCCACAATAACATTTTGTTTAGGTTTTTTATCCTTTAGAAGTTCACGATAAGCTTTCTCCGTGCTAATACCAAAATATCCATTCTCCTGTAAATCGAGGTTAAACCAATTTGCAGGGAGTTGTACATTCTTACTTTGAGCAAAAAGGCTAAAATTTATACACAAAACAAAAGCAAGAAAAGTTAATTTCTTAAGGTTTACATTCATCATCATAATATGTACGTAGTACTACAATAATACGGTTTTATTACTTTCAGAATGAAAGTTTTCACATCTTTTAACAAGGGCGGTCAATCTGTTTTTGAAGCGCAGTCCCTGTGCTTTTAGGTTTGGTTCGGTCCTGCTATTCGTTTTACTCCGCCAATGAAGAATTGGCTCCGTGCTCACTGCCATCAGGGCTGTTTAACCTGGGAAAGAAGAAGGAAAAACAGGTAAGATGGAAACGGATAATGGAAAGGGCTCTGCGGAGATCAGCGTGATCTGCGGGAACAACCCCCTAATCTCTTAACGCCCGGAAATAATAAGTATCAAGAAGTCTTTAAAACAAGAAAACCCTCCAACATTTCTGCTGAAGGGTTTCTTTTTAAGATCTGGCACCGACCTACTCTCCCACGTGTTACCGCAGTACCATCGGCTCTGGTGGGCTTAACTTCTCTGTTCGGAATGGGAAGAGGTGGACACCACCGATATAGGCACCTGAATATTTTTAATTAAGGTTGAAGGAAGGAGGGTTTTAGGGAGGGAGGGTATATACCTTCCGCTTTTCTACCTTCGGCCTTCCAGCCATAATGTATATCGATTTCAGTATTTCAATTTCGCTGACCTTAAACACAAGGCCTTGTATATAACAAGAAAACCCTTCAACATTTCTGTTAAAGGGTTTCTTTTTAAGATCTGGCACCGACCTACTCTCCCACGTGTTACCGCAGTACCATCGGCTCTGGTGGGCTTAACTTCTCTGTTCGGAATGGGAAGAGGTGGACACCACCGATATAGGCACCTGAATATTTTTAATTAAGGTTAAAGGGAGGAGGGTTTTAGGGTGGGAGGGTATATACCTTCCGCCTTTCTACCTTCGGCCTTCCAGCCTTAAATGACATATTATTGAAAGAAGTTAGTTTGAAGAACAAACAACAGTCTGTTTGCTTTGAAAGCTTCGGATGATTAGTACTACTCGACTGTGCTGTCGCCAGCTTTACATCTGTAGCCTATCAACGTAGTAGTCTGCTACGGTCCTATATGGAATTCTCATCTCGTGGCTAGTTTCGCACTTAGATGCTTTCAGCGCTTATCTATTCCCAGCGTAGCTACTCTGCAATGCCCCTGGCGGAACAACAGATTCACTAGAGGCTGGTCCAACCCGGTCCTCTCGTACTAAGGTCAGCCCCACTCAAAATTCCTACGCCCACAACAGATAGGGACCGAACTGTCTCGCGACGTTCTGAACCCAGCTCGCGTGCCACTTTAATCGGCGAACAGCCGAACCCTTGGGACCTTCTCCAGCCCCAGGATGTGACGAGCCGACATCGAGGTGCCAAACCTCCCCGTCGATATGAGCTCTTGGGGGAGATCAGCCTGTTATCCCCAGCGTACCTTTTATCCTTTGAGCGATGGCCCTTCCATGCAGAACCACCGGATCACTATATCCGTCTTTCGACCCTGATCGACTTGTCTGTCTCACAGTCAAGCAAGCTTATGCTATTGCACTCCGCGTACGGTTACCAAGCGTACTGAGCTTACCTTTGAAAGCCTCCGTTACCTTTTTGGAGGCGACCACCCCAGTCAAACTACCCATCAAACAATGTCTCCCCCTTAGAGGGATTAGACACCGAATACAGAAAGGGTGGTATTTCAACGTTGGCTCCACGACGCCTAGCGACGCCGCTTCAAAGCCTCCCACCTATCCTACACATCCTGTATCCAATGTCAATGTTAAATTGTAGTGAAGGTGCATGGGGTCTTTCCGTCCCGTTGCGGGTACCCGGCGTCTTCACCGGGACCACAATTTCACCGAGCTCATGGCTGAGACAGCGCCCAGATCGTTACACCATTCGTGCAGGTCGGAACTTACCCGACAAGGAATTTCGCTACCTTAGGACCGTTATAGTTACGGCCGCCGTTTACTGGGGCTTCGATTCAATGCTTCTCTTACGATGACATCCCCTCTTAACCTTCCAGCACCGGGCAGGTGTCAGGCCTTATACCTCATCTTTCGATTTTGCAAAGCCATGTGTTTTTGTTAAACAGTCGCCTGGGCCTTTTCACTGCGGCTGACATTACTGCCAGCGCCCCTTCTCCCGAAGTTACAGGGCCATTTTGCCGAGTTCCTTAGCCATGATTCACTCGAGCACCTTAGAATCCTCTTCCCGGATACCTGTGTCGGTTTGCGGTACGGGTTTTTATAACCTGAAGCTTAGCGGTTTTTCTTGGAAGTCTGATTACCTGCACTATCCACTCACCCGAAGGCTTGCGGTACTATCAGCGTTCAGCTAGATCGGCGGATTTGCCTACCGTTCTAATACCTACAGCCTTTAACGATCTATTCCGTCAGATCGCGGCAGTGTCACTACTCCGTCCCCACATCGCAGTTATAAAAAGTACGGGAATATTAACCCGTTGTCCATCGAATTTCCCCTTCGGGTTCTCCTTAGGTCCCGACTAACCCTGATCCGATTAGCGTTGATCAGGAAACCTTATCCTTTCGGTGGGCGGGTTTCTCGCCCGCCTTATCGTTACTTATGCCTACATTTGCTTTTCTATAAGCTCCAGCACCCATTACCAGGTACCTTCGCTGCCGATAGAATGCTCCCCTACCGATATATTTCAATCCCATAGCTTCGGTGTACAGTTTAATGCCCGTTTATTATCCATGCCCGATCGCTCGACTAGTGAGCTGTTACGCACTCTTTAAATGAATGGCTGCTTCCAAGCCAACATCCTAGCTGTCTGTGCAATCGGACCTCGTTAGTTCAACTTAACTGTAACTTGGGGACCTTAGCTGATGGTCTGGGTTCTTTCCCTCTCGGCGCGTGACCTTAGCACCCCGCGCCTCACTGCCGACTATATTATATAGCATTCGGAGTTTGTCTGGATTTGGTAGGATTTGACTCCCCCGCACCCAATCAGTAGCTCTACCTCTATATAACTCAACGTCGACGCTGTTCCTAAAAACATTTCGGGGAGTACGAGCTATTTCCCAGTTTGATTAGCCTTTCACCCCTACCCACAGATCATCCGGAAACTTTTCAACGTTTATCGGTTCGGTCCTCCAGTACGTGTTACCGCACCTTCAACCTGTCCATGGGTAGATCACAAGGTTTCGCGTCTACCTCCTCTGACTATACGCCCTATTCAGACTCGCTTTCGCTTCGGATCCGTGCCTGAAGCACTTAACCTTGCCAGAGAAGAGTAACTCGTAGGCTCATTATGCAAAAGGCACGCCGTCACGCCACCTGGACGCTCCGACCGCTTGTAAGTACACGGTTTCAGGTTCTATTTCACTCCCCTGTTCGGGGTTCTTTTCACCTTTCCCTCACGGTACTGGTTCACTATCGGTCTCTCAGGAGTATTTAGCCTTACCGGATGGTGCCGGCAGATTCCCACAAGGCGTCTCCGACCTCGCGGTACTCAGGATACTGCTAGGCTAGCATTCTATACGTGTACCGGGCTATCACCGTGTATCGCTGGGCTTCCCATCCCATTCCACTTCTGTTTGCTAATGCCATGTTGCAGTCCTACAACCCCCACTTTGCCGTAACAAAGTAGGTTTGGGCTCTTTCCCTTTCGCTCGCCACTACTTAGGAAATCATTGTTATTTTCTCTTCCTCTGCTTACTTAGATGTTTCAGTTCGGCAGGTTTGCTCATTATATGTGACATGTCTTCAACATGCCGGGTTGCCCCATTCGGAAATCTTCGGATCAATTCCTATTTGCAAATACCCGAAGCTTATCGCAGCTTATCACGTCCTTCATCGCCTCTGAGAGCCAAGGCATCCCCCGTGTACTCTTTATTACTTTCTTCTACTCTTGCGCCTTTTGCGCCGCAAGGTATGCTTTTTTGCTCTTGTTATGATGTCTCATTCCCAACGTAAAGTCGGGAGAGCACAAACACAACAGTCGCCTATTGTTGTTTGCTCTTCTTTTTTAACTTCTTCCAATATGTCAAAGAACTTTACTGAGGCTGAAGGCCGAAGGTATAAAGGCGGAGGGTTTCATTGTCCCCAACCTAAGCTTCGTTTCAGCTTCGTTAGTAAAAAACTGCGGTCTCGAACCGTTTCATATTTCGATATTATTATATCTATATATGTGCCCCCCTGGCGTTTCTTCTTTTCTTAATCTTTATGTCAATGTATATTATCTATCCCGATAATAAGGTATTTATTCTGTTGTGGTCTATGTACCGGCTTAAAGTTTACCTCTTTGCCTTCTACCTTCTGACCCTCAACCTCAATGGTGGAGAATAACGGTCCCGATAGCTATCGGGACGAACCGTTAAACGGTTGCCATTCTTCAGTGGAGAATAACGGAGTCGAACCGTTGACCTCCTGCGTGCAAGGCAGGCGCTCTAGCCAGCTGAGCTAATCCCCCAGAGTATCAGTTTTGAGTTTGGAGTCATTAGTCTGGAGTATTCATAACTCCCAGGCTCTTTTCTCTTTACTCCCAACTTCAATGGTAGTCCCGTCCAGATTTGAACTGGAGACCCCTACATTATCAGTGTAGTGCTCTAACCAGGCTGAGCTACGGGACTTCTTGATTTCAGGTAAGCAATAGTTTGCAGTATATAGTATCTTACCGCTACTGCTTCCTTTGGCTTCCCCTTCTTGTCTCCGTTAAGCTTACCTTTATAGTAGCCCACCGTTTTCTTCTGGGTGTTTCTTTTTTCTCTTGTGCTTTTAAAGTATTTAGTATCCAGTATCAAGACCTTAAGCCTTATACCTTATTACCATATACCTTAATTAGAAATATCATGTTGCGTGGCGAGTAGGTGAGTCTACTCCAGAAAGGAGGTATTCCAGCCGCACCTTCCGGTACGGCTACCTTGTTACGACTTAGCCCCAGTTATCGGTTTTACCCTAGGACGCTCCTTACGGTTACATACTTTAGGTACCCCCAACTTCCATGGCTTGACGGGCGGTGTGTACAAGGCCCGGGAACGTATTCACCGCGTCATTGCTGATACGCGATTACTAGCGAATCCAACTTCATGGGGTCGAGTTGCAGACCCCAATCCGAACTGTGAATGGCTTTGTGAGATTCGCATCATATTGCTATGTAGCTGCCCTCTGTACCATCCATTGTAGCACGTGTGTAGCCCCGGACGTAAGGGCCATGATGACTTGACGTCGTCCCCTCCTTCCTCTCTGTTTGCACAGGCAGTCTGTTTAGAGTCCCCACCATTACATGCTGGCAACTAAACATAGGGGTTGCGCTCGTTGCGGGACTTAACCCAACACCTCACGGCACGAGCTGACGACAGCCATGCAGCACCTAGTTTCGTGTCCTTGCGGACTGATCTATCTCTAAATCATTCACTAACTTTCAAGCCCGGGTAAGGTTCCTCGCGTATCATCGAATTAAACCACATGCTCCTCCGCTTGTGCGGGCCCCCGTCAATTCCTTTGAGTTTCACTCTTGCGAGCGTACTCCCCAGGTGGAACACTTAACGCTTTCGCTTAGCCGCTGACTGTGTATCGCCAACAGCGAGTGTTCATCGTTTAGGGCGTGGACTACCAGGGTATCTAATCCTGTTTGATCCCCACGCTTTCGTGCCTCAGCGTCAATAAGACCATAGTAAGCTGCCTTCGCAATCGGTGTTCTGAGACATATCTATGCATTTCACCGCTACTTGTCTCATTCCGCCTACCTCTAGTCCATTCAAGCCCATCAGTATCAAGGGCACTGCGATAGTTGAGCTACCGTCTTTCACCCCTGACTTAACAGGCCGCCTACGCACCCTTTAAACCCAATAAATCCGGATAACGCTTGGATCCTCCGTATTACCGCGGCTGCTGGCACGGAGTTAGCCGATCCTTATTCTTCCGGTACATTCAGCTCTCTACTCGTAAAGAGGTTTATTCCCGGATAAAAGCAGTTTACAACCCATAGGGCAGTCTTCCTGCACGCGGCATGGCTGGTTCAGAGTTGCCTCCATTGACCAATATTCCTTACTGCTGCCTCCCGTAGGAGTCTGGTCCGTGTCTCAGTACCAGTGTGGGGGGTCATCCTCTCAGATCCCCTAGTCATCGTCGCCTTGGTGGGCCGTTACCCCGCCAACTAGCTAATGACACGCATGCCCATCTTTATCCTATAAATATTTGAACATTGGATAATGCTATCCTGTGTTTTTATGCGGTGTTAATCCGGATTTCTCCGGGCTATCCCCCTGATAAAGGTAGGTTGCATACGCGTTACGCACCCGTGCGCCACTTTCTCTTCCAGCAAGCTGGAAAATATCGTTCGACTTGCATGTATTAGGCCTGCCGCTAGCGTTCATCCTGAGCCAGGATCAAACTCTCCATTGTAAAATGTGTTGTAAGATGCTGACCAGTTTTAACTATTGTTAAAAATAGTCTTCTTTTTTTATGTTGTCTGTTAGACAACACCTTTAAAATAAAGCTACGTAATCATGTACTTTGATCGGTACTCCATTACCTCGCTACGCTACATTGACATCTCTTTTAAGAACTTATTGACCTGGTAAACCTCACGGCCGGTCATTTATATATCTTCAAAATTCAGTTCGTTCAAGTCGTGTTCGTCTTAAACGTGTTTCCATTTGTTTCAATCTTTTTTCTATCTTTCCGGCATCCGCCGTTCCGATTTTTTTACCCTTCCTTTCGGTTGGGAGTGCAAAGGTAAGGATCTTTTCCGAAATCACAAATAAAATAAATTTTATTTTTTTAAGCCTTCTTCTTTCCTTGTTTGCTTTTCAATATGCCAGGTTTAACTGGCTTTCCGTTCTTCCGAACCGGGCTGCAAAGGTAGCAATCTTTTTCTCTCCCGCAATATTTATTTTAAAATAAATCCTGCTCTCCTATCTCTATAACACCTTTTCAACCAATCCCTTCCTCCGAAGCGGGATGCAAAAGTAGGAAAAATATTGTTCCTTCCAAAGGTTTCTTGTGGAATAGTGCAGAGCTTAACGTAAGTGAATGGTTTTCAGCAAGAAAAAAATTACTATAGTTAAAACTTTTTGAAGCAAAAGGTGTTTGTCCTCACTTATAAACCTATCAGGTTTTTGAAATCTGCGATCTGAAGACTTATGAGTTCCTGGCGCACACGCCACCTGGAAACTTTATAAGTACCCCCCTGCCCCCGCCCACCTAAACCCGATTGCAGTGGTAGCTGCAGGCTTCACGCTGGCACTACAAAAGGAAAGCGGGAACATGCTGATATAGTAGCACAACAACTGCTTTGCTGAAAAAACAATAGCATAATATGTACTAAATAAATAAACCAAGCTTAACAAAGGATTGCAGTATCAATATTTTGAACAATAATTAATACTTTTATAGCCTTAATAAACCATCCAAACAAATGAAGTTGATGCTCAAAATATACTTTTCTCTGCTATTTATCGGCATTGCAGAAATTAGTTACGCGCAAAATTATAAAAATGAGCTTGTTATTATCTCAGAGAATGATGCTTATATTGATATTACCAGCGACCGCTATTATACAAACGGTGCTTTTATTAAATTTAGGCACGCTTTAAACGGTGAAAACCTGAAAACCGGGAGAAGCAAAGAGATTATAGGCTTTGAGCTTGGTCAAAAAATTTACAATCCCTATTATAGTTTCGTACCTAATCCAGCTTTACATGACAGGCCTTTCACAGCATACTTATATGGAGAGGCTAATTATAGCCGGTTTTATGATAACAAACAGCTGTTAAAAGTTTCGGCACAGCTTGGCGTTACGGGAAAAGATGCCTTGGGCGAAAAGTTTCAAAAAGCATTTCATAAACTGGTTGGTCAAAACCAGATTGAAGGATGGGAATACGGTTTAAATAGTGAGCTGGCACTGAACCTGGGCGCCGAATACAACAAACTTTTAATAACCACCAATAATAAGGTATTTGATGTTACGGGAACGGCTTCGGCTGCGCTTGGCAACGTAATTACAAAGGCCAACCTTGGTACCATGTTCCGTTTGGGAAGATTTAATGATATGGGAGGCTCAGCAGCTTTTAACAGTTTGGTGAATAATAACAACAACTATAAAGCTCAGCGCAAATACGAACTTTTTCTTTCGGTTAGTCCACAATTACATGCTGTGGTATTTGATTCGAGCCTGCAGGGTGGTTTATTTAGGAATGATAAGGGACCGATTACCTTTAAACCAAAACCTTTTGTTTTTACCACACAGGTGGGGTTAACTTTTGCTATTGCACGCTGGACAGCCAACTATACGGCTAGCTTTACTTCGAATGAAGTTAAAAATAGCGCCACTGGCTACCGTTATGCCTTTTATAGTCTTGCTTACCGTTTTAGTAAAAACTAATGAAAAAATTATCCCTATCCCTAATCATCCTGATTACCTGTACTACTTTTGCCCAGGCACAAATTGCATCAGAAAATCATTCGATTATTTTTAAACCTATTTTCGGTACGCATGTAAATAGCGACCAAGGACATTTGTTCCAAGACCAGATTACAGGTTTTGACGCGGCTTATTTTAAGGATATCAGCAGGAACAGTGATAAATGGATCGGGTTTAGCGGGGCCAAATCTTATGGGATCGGATTTATTTTCAGAGACCTAAGCAAATTAAAGGGAACAAAAGATACTTCGGAACATGCCTTTGGGCAGGTATATGGTTTGGTGGCCCAGATGGATTTTCAATTATTCAAAGTAGGAAAAGCGAAATTTAATTTTACGCCTGGCGTTGGATTGGGTTACACAAACAAGTATTACTTTAATAATACCAAAAACAGATTTTTGGGAAGCCCGATTAATGAAACCATAAAAGCAGATTTAGGAATGGAGCTGCCAATGAGCCAATATGCAGATCTGTTACTGGGTTTTGGTTTTTTACATGTATCAAACGGAGGGGCTACTGTTCCAAACGGAGGTTTAAACACTGGAAATGTTTATATCGGTCTGAAGTTGAACAATCAGAAGCCATTAACTGCGGAGCAGAAAAGCACTTATACTACTTTACAGCGAAATTCAATTGAGCTTAGTGCTGGCTTAGGTGCAAGAGGCGTATTTGCGAATAGAAATAAAAGTTTGTACAAAAGTGGATTATATGCAGGTTATAATTTCTATCTGAATGATATGATGACACTTAAGGCAGGTGCTGATGCAGTTTATTATTTTACAGTTTTCGACCCTAATAATTATGGGGAAACTTTCCAAAACTACGGTACTTCTTACGACCATTGGCGCACCGGAATCAGCATTGGTGCCGACATTAACTTGTGGCGAATAACCGTTGCGGCACAAATTGGAAAATATATCCACTACAATAGGTTGATGGACAAAGCTACCTGGTACTGGACATTTGGACCTACATTTAATATTACACCACATATTGGTTTACAGGCAAAAACCTATATGCACTTTGCCCAGGCAGATTTTGTAAATTGGGGTGTAGTATACCGCTTTTAATATTGTCCGGTACTTAGCAATACTAAAGTGCAGGCTTCAACAGGTTCTATATCATGCTGATCCAATAGTTTCTCCAGTTCGTAATTTTCAGTCCCTGGGTTGAAGATTACCCGCTTTGGTTTGGTGGCCAGAATATAATCGTGGTATTGTGGCTGTAAAGCAGGACCAATATATAAGGTGATGGTATCAATATCCTGGTGAATTTCTCCAGGCTTTTCAATTTCAGTGCCTGCTACTTCTCCTTTTTTTATGCCAACATTGACAATATCATGGTTAAAACGCTTAAGCATGTGGGCTGCTTTGTAAGCATACCTGGATGGATCTGGCGACGCGCCAATAATTAGTGTCTTTTTCATTTTAAAATTGATTACACAGATGGAGAGATACACAGATTAAAATTTGGATAATAAAGCAATCTGACCAGAATGATAGGCATGGTGTTGTGTGAGCCCGCTTACCAATTCAATATTGGTTACTCCTGTACCTAAAGCAGGATTACGCTCGCTCTTCACTTCATCATTCCATTGGTTGTCTTTCAGGCTTTCGCAAAGGCGGATCAGTTCTTCATTTGCAATCTTAAAATCAAAGATGATGCGCTCCCAAGCTTGTGGTGTCCCTGATTGAGGTTCAGGCCAATCGCCCCTTGCAGGTTCTGCAGCTGGCTTACCGGTTAATCTAGAACTAACCTCTTCTGTCCAGGCAGTTAAATGCAAGGCAATTTCTGCAATAGAATGTGCACCGGGAATAAAATGACTAAATGCTTTTTCCGGATTCACATTATTCAATGTTTGCATTACATGATTGCCATGCCATGCATCACCATTGAAAGCTTTTTTTATTTCATTCGTGATATTAAACATAACGAAATAACAACGGGCACTCTATAAAGTTTGTTAAGATGCGTTCAATATTGCATTTGCACAGTTAATTCCATCAATTGCTGCCGAAACGATTCCGCCGGCATAACCTGCGCCTTCTGCACAGGGATATAAACCTTTTACCTGGGGGTGCTGATAAGTCTCTTTATCTCGTGGAATCCTTACCGGAGAGGAAGTTCTGCTTTCTACTCCTACCAAAATAGCTTCATTTGTGTAATAGCCCCTTATTTTTTTACCAAATAGAGGCAATGCTGCGCGCAAACTATCAGATACAAATTCAGGAAGGATATTATCCAGCATCGAACTTTTGGTACCAGGCAGATAGGAGTTCTTTGGTAAATCGATCGATAATTTATTATTCACAAAATCGACCATACGCTGCGCAGGCGCTACCAGATTTCCGCCACCGGCCTCAAAAGCCATTTTTTCAATCTCCGATTGGAAATGCAACATTCTAAGTGGATCATAACCCTGAACATCATTTAACGTAACCTGAACTACTGTTCCCGAGTTGGCATAAGGATTATTCCTTTTAGATGGCGACCAGCCATTTACCACAATTTCATTTTCGCCAGTAGAACAAGGTGCAATAATACCTCCCGGGCACATACAAAATGAAAATACCCCCCGGGCACCAACCTGCTCAACCAAACTATAATAAGCTGGTGGTAAGAATTCCGAGCGGATATCGCAGTGGTACTGGGCTGAATCAATAATTTCCTGAGGATGTTCAATCCGTACGCCTAAAGCAAATGGTTTTGCTTCGATCAGGATATTTTTACTGTTTAACAATTCATACACATCTCTTGCAGAATGACCAGTTGCCAGGATAATATCATCAGCAAGGAGTTTTTCTTCAAAATTTATCTCAATTCCTTTTATTTTCCCGAATTCGATTAAAATGTCGGTCATCTTACTATCAAACAGCACCACTCCGCCGGCATTCAAAATGGTATCTTTTATTGCAGTAATGATGTGTGGAAGTTTGTTGGTACCGATATGTGGACGGGCATCGATAGCAATATCAGGTTCTGCGCCATGGTTGACAAAAACCTGAAGCACTTTATTAATATCGCCCCGCTTATTGGAACGGGTATACAGTTTACCATCAGAATAGGTCCCTGCACCACCTTCTCCATAACAATAATTAGATTCGGTATTCACTAATCCCTGCTTGTTTATGGCAGCCAAATCTCTCCGGCGTTGTTTTACATCTTTACCACGTTCAATAATAATGGGCTTCAATCCATTTTCAATGCATTGCAAAGCCGCAAACAAGCCTGCCGGACCAGCGCCGATAATAATTACAGGTTTGGCTCCGCTCACATTGGGATAGTTAATGGTATAAACTTCAGGAATGGCTTCTTCATCTACAAAAACCTTTACCTGCAAACGGAAAATCACCTTTCTGGAACGGGCATCGATCGATCTTTTTAGAATTTCGTAGCCTTTAATTCTAGTTTCAGAAAGTTTTAGACCTTCGGCCAGCTTTTGTTTAATAACTTCAGTTTGCTCAACCTGATCAGGGAGTAAAGTAATTTCGATGTCTTTTTGCATATCATGTCAGGTTTTTATCCCGAACAGTACAAAGATAGGCAACTGTATAATAAAATTCACTTGTACTTTCAGAATTATTTATTTGCATTATTTCATAGGCCTTAGCTATTGTCCAATGTTAGTTAAAGGATTTTAACCACAGATAAACACGGATTTTTATTACAAAATTTTTCTACCGCTCTTTGCCGCGGAGGCATGGTACTTTGGAGCGCCAAAGTACCCAAAACGCTTTGTCAATCCAGCAATATGGCTTCTCACCACACACGCTCATCAAAAAAACAGCGGCACTTTGTTTTGTTTGTTTCTGCTAAGTGAAAGTTTGAGGGGTATTTTCACAAAACCACTGCGTTTCAGGTTTGGTGGTGCAATTTATTCTATTCTGCAACTGTTTTTTTGATCCTTCTGCCACCTGGGATTGACAGCGTCCTTCGTTAAAATCCGTATTCTATTAAAGTTGGTTAGCAAAATGTCTAAACTATTCTTGAATATTTGTCTCCCCACTGTAGGATGAAAGATCGGGGACATCCTTAAGATTTAATTAGGTTATTTTTCTGCTACTATGTCGGTTTTCTGTGCACAGTTAAAGTTTCTAGCCCCCGATCGGAGCGGGCATCCCGATTTAAGCACAAGTTTATGTTATATTTTGGTGTGCTTGATTGTTTCACGGGTTTTTATCGGGATAAAGCGGAGAGCGGGAGGAACATTAAAAAAAGCGAAAGGCCCTGCGCTCCAAAACAAAGAACCAGGCTCGATATACACAAATTACTCAATCAAATCTCATGATTTTACCTTGTTAAATTCAATGAGTAGCTTGTCAACCTGTCAGATAAATACCGAAACTGTAACAAAGGCATGCAATTTGATATCTAATTCGTAAATTGACCATAAATCAATTCTATTAAAAAGACAAAATCATAAAAATGAAAAGATTAATATTTGGAATTTTAGCTGCAGTAATTGCAGTGAGCACTTTAAGTTCATGCGGATATAACAGCATGGTTAAATTGGATGAGAACGTTAAATCGAAATGGGGAACAGTACAAACCCAATATCAGAGAAGAGCAGATTTGATTCCGAACCTGGTAGCAACCGTAAAAGGTGCTGCTAAATTTGAACAGGGTACATTAACCGCGGTAACTGAGGCACGTGCAAAAGCCACGCAGATGACGGTTAACACGGATGATCTTTCACCTGAAAACATCAAAAAATTCCAGGCTGCGCAGGGAGAATTAAGTCAGGCATTGGGTAAATTATTATCCATTACAGAGAATTATCCTGAGTTAAGGGCTACACAACAATTCAGTGATTTATCGGCACAATTAGAAAGTACCGAAAACAGGATCACCGTTGCCCGAAAAGATTTTAATGATGCAGTACAGGAATATAATGGCAAAATAAGATCGTTTCCAACCAATTTAACAGCCGGAATGTTCGGTTTTAAACCAAAAGGATATTTCGAGGCTGACGCATCTGCTAAAAATGCACCTAAAGTAGAGTTTTAATTATTTTTAACACAATATATAAGGGTAGTGAATGTTTAACTGAACATTTATTACCCTTTTTACTTCATATAAAAATAAACAGATGTCGTTATTTTCAGATATTGAACAAGAAAAAATAGCAAATGCAATCTCCGATGCAGAAAGAGCAACTTCCGGAGAAATTAGGATTGCTATTGATAAACATTGCGCAGGCGATCCATACGAAAAAGCCACCGAATATTTTGCTAAACTGGACATGGATAAAACAGCAAAAAGAAATGGTGTACTAATTTATCTGGCACATGCGGATCATAAATTTGCCATTATCGGCGATGTCGGGATTCATCAGGTGGTACCTGAAAACTTTTGGGAAACTACTAAAATTGCGATGACAGCGCATTTTACAAAAGGCAATCTGCCTGATGGCATTATTGCAGGCGTAGCATTGGCCGGAGAGAAATTAGCCTTATTCTTCCCACCGCAAAAAGGTGATATTAATGAATTGCCGAACGATATTGTTTTTATGGATAACCTGGAGAACAAATAAGAGATGAAGAAAATATTCCTTTTATCATTACTCAGTTTATTATTTACATTCGCTTTTGCACAGGATTTTCCAGAAAAGCCCAACAGTCTGGTTAACGATTATGCGAACGTGTTATCGGCCGATCAGAAACAGGCACTCGAAAGCAAACTGGTAACTTTTAACGATTCTTCTTCTACACAGATTGCCATAGCGATATTAAAATCTGTAGGTGATTATGATATTAATGAATACGCTGTAGAACTGGGCAGGAAATGGGGAGTTGGCCAAAGCGGCAAAAACAATGGTATTATGATCGTTGTGGCAGTTGGCGACCGAAAAATCTCTATTCAAACGGGTTATGGCTTAGAAGGCGCATTACCTGATATTTATGCCAAACGCATTATTGATAACGATATTAAGCCCAATTTTAAAGCAGGAAACTATTATGCCGGTCTGGATGAAGGTACTACTTCAATTATAAAATATACCCGTGGTGAATATAAAAACGATAACCCGAAAGCTTCTTCAAAAAAAGGTGGTGGAGGCGGTAGTATTGTGGTTATTATCATTATTGTAATCGTAATCATCATCTTTATGAGAAAAGGTGGCGGAGGCGGAAGCGAAGTAATCGGCGGACGGGGCGCGTCTAACGCCCTATTTTGGGCTATGCTGTTTGGAAGTGGCGGCGGCCGAAGCAGCGGTGGCTGGGGAGGCGGTTCTTCTGGTGGAGGAGGAGGATTCGGTGGCTTTGGCGGAGGAAGCTTTGGCGGTGGCGGTAGCAGCGGAAGCTGGTAGGTTAGTCCGTAGATTGGAAAAGATTTTATTTTGAACGTTACATAATATTTTAACTTTTCAACAACCTAATATTACAACAATAATGTACCGAAGAGATTTAATCACAGCAGAAATACAGAAACTTGCACAAGTTTTGGCCCGTATTATGGGCTTAAAGTTAGAAGGCAAGCTGGCTGAAGCCAATCAGCTTTTTGACGAAACCATGGAAGGCGGCTTTCAATTACCAAAAGAAATTCTTGAAAATGAAGATCTTTCTGTTTTTGAAAATTGGTTAACTGAAGGCAACCTTCCTCCTGAAAAACTTGACTCATTAAGCGAATTTCTGTATTATGAGTTAGGTGTAAGTCAGGATCGCAACCAAAGCATTGCACCAAAACTTAATTTAGTTTATCAATACTTGTCAGATCAGCACAAGATTGTACATTTGGTAAACTTGCACCGTCAGAAAACAATACAGCAATACGTACGCTAAGCGCCAAGCGCACGGCGCTAAAAAAATAAACAATATAAATTAAATGATTATAGAAAAGTGGCAGAAACTAGCCTCTAAATATTTAGTACGCGAACAGTGGGCTACCTTACGCGTTGATGAAGTGAAACTTCCGGGTGGCGTGATAAAAGATGATTATTATGTTTTAGAATACCCAAACTGGGTAAATGCGATTGCATTAACAGAAGAAGGAAAAATAATTATGGTACGCCAGTACCGCCATGCAGCTGATATTATTTCACTTGAAGTTCCGGGTGGTGTGATTGATGGTGATGAGGCTCCAGAGTTTGCCGTTAAACGTGAGCTTTTGGAAGAGACTGGTTACAGTTTTAAAACCTGCAAATTTATTGCAGAACTTTATCCCAATCCGGCAACCTCAAATAACAGAACATTTACTTATTTTTTAACTGGTGGTGTTAAAACAGATGAGCAGCATTTAGATGAGCATGAAATTTTAAATGTGGAGGAATATACTGTAGAAGAGGTAAAACAGTTTATTAAAGATAATAAAATAGCTCAAGCCCTCCACGTTGCTGCACTGTTATATGGTTTGGCCGAGATAGAGAAGCTTTAATGGTTTAGAAAACCTGATAAACTATAAAGGCCCGATAAATATCGGCCTTTATAGTTATAGCTTCAACTTTTTGAACACGAACAAAAGATTTTAATTTAAACCCTTCTATCTTTCTGCCCTTGCACTAAAGTTTAGCTCATTTTTAATTTCTTTTGGATATCGTGTACGTAAGCTTTAAACTTCTTGTCAGTATCAATTAAATCTTCTACCGTTTGGCAAGCATAAATTACGGTACTATGATCGCGGCCACCAAAGAAAGCACCAATTGTTTTCAATGATGATTTAGTATGGCTTTTAGATAGGTACATCGAAATTTGACGGGCCTGAACAATTTCACGTTTACGTGTTTGCGATTTTACCATATCAACCGGAACCTCAAAATACTCGCAAACCAATTTCTGGATGTATTCCATTGAAATTTCTTTTGAAGTATTTTTGATAAAGTTCTTCAACATTTGTTTAGCCAGGGCTAAATCGATTTCTTTTTTATTCAAAGTAGCCTGCGCCAGAAGAGATACCATAGCACCCTCTAACTCACGTACATTGTTATCAATGTTATGTGCAACATATTCTACCACCTCGCCCGGTAACTCAATACCATCAGCATACATTTTCTTTCTTAAGATAGCGATACGCGTTTCCAGATCAGGAATCTGTAGATCTGCAGATAAACCCCATTTAAAACGGCTTAACAAACGCTCTTCCAAACCAGCTAAATCTTTCGGTGCTTTGTCAGATGTTAAGATTACCTGTTTGCCCGACTGATGTAGATGATTAAAAATGTGGAAGAAAATATCCTGTGTTTTTTCTTTACCTGCAAAGTTGTGCACATCATCCATGATGATTACATCCATTGCCTGATAAAAGTTAACGAAATCGTTAATGGTGTTGTTTTTCAAGGAATCTACAAACTGCTGACAGAATTTCTCACAACTTACGTAGATCACTAATTTATCTGGCATGCTGCGTTTAATCTCATTACCGATTGCCTGCGCCAGGTGCGTTTTACCCAAACCTACTCCACCGTAAATCATCAAAGGGTTAAAAGATGTACCTCCTGGTTTAGCAGCTACAGCGTAACCTGCAGAGCGCGCCAAGCGATTGCAATCTCCCTCAATATAATTTTCGAAAGTATAGTTTGCGTTTAATTGTGGATCAACATTTAATTTTTTTAATCCTGGGATAATAAATGGGTTTTTAATATCCTTATTAATGGAAACCGGAATCGGCATCGATTGTACCTTTGCCTCCGCTCCATTTCCATTTGAGGGCATATTGGTAGTATAAGGATTACCGCTGTTTGATGATTTATCTACAACGATGTTATATTCCAACCTGCCATCCTCTCCAAGTTGTTTTTTTACAGTCTTGCGCAGCAAGCCCACATAATGTTCTTCAAGCCATTCGTAAAAGAACAAACTTGGCACCTGTATGGTTAAAACCTTGCCTTCCAATTTAAGGGCCGTTATTGGCTCGAACCAGGTTTTGAAACTTTGGCTCGGAATGTTATCCTTAATAATTTGAAGACAGTTCTTCCACACTTCTGTACAAGTTTTTTCCAT